>NZ_RBWX01000008.1 GCF_003634215.1 Sphingosinicella microcystinivorans
AAAGGGTTGTGTCGACAACTTCACTTTAGAGACCTGCTGGCCGGTCATGACTGCCTTGATGAAGCCGGCGGGCGCTACGCGCCCTTGTCTCCATCCAGGCAATCCGGCCCTTCAATAGGCCGTTTCCCAATGCGCTACGGCGCCGAATTTATCGCCAATGCCGTCCAGCAATGGCTTGCCAAGATCAGCGTGAAAACGCTCTACATCACGCCGGGCAGCCCATGGGAAAATGGCTGCTGCGAGAGCTTCAACGGCTCGATGCGTGACGAGCTCTTGAACGGAGAAATCTTCTACACCCTGGCCGAAGCTCAGATCCTGATCGAAGCCTGGCGGCGACATTACAACACCGAGAGGCCGCACAGCTCGCTGGGCTATCGGCCTCCAGCCGCCGAAGCGGCAACTCCGCCATGGCTGCCCTACGGTTCCGCTACGCTTCACCTACGGCCAGCCATGGCGCCGGAGGCAATTTTAAACTAACAAACAACGCGGCCACTCACTGGGGGCCGGTCAAAAGCTGCGGATAATGATTCCCGGTCGATTGGACTTGCGATCGCCATACGTTGAAAGAATCCGCCCGTTTCCGGATCGCCAAAGACTTGGGCTTCCCGGATATCTCCCCCTTGACTTGCGATCAGCGCCGTTACCGCGGCGATTATTCCGGCTCTTACCGGTGCGCGAAAACACAAGACGGTTGATGTTTGCTGGCCATGGATACTCCCTGGCGTGACGCAAAACGCGCATTCCCGGATGGCTAACCGATCCAACTTCTCACTTCAACATACATTAGCGCATGTTGAAGTGAGAAAGATCTCAAAGATGCGTGGAGGCGTCAAAACCTAAAACGAATCACCGCCACACTTCTCGCGCTACCCGCAGGAAGTTCTCGCCGAGGACGGCGCGCAGCACAGCGTCTGAATAGCCGAGCTTGACAAGCCGCTCGACGATTGGCTCGATCGCCTCCGGAGCGACCATGCGGACACCGGCTTCGTAGCCCATACCTTTGGGGAATGTGTGAGCCATCGTCCTTACGTAATCGTCGAGTTCTTGCTGATCGAAGACGTAATCCAAGCCGATGCCAACATGGTCGGGGCCAATAAGCTGCACAGCATGGTCAAGGTGCCGCACATAAGCCTCCGGCGAGTTGTCATTCGCGCCTAAGAAGATTCCGATGCCATTGATGCCCACGACCCCACCCGTAGCTGCGCAGGCCTTCATCTGTTCGTCGGTGATGTTGCGCGGATGATCGTGTACTGCGCGAGCATTGGAATGGCTGAAGATCACCGGTCTGGAAGAGTAGGACATCACGTCCATCGCAGTGCGGTAGCCGGTGTGAGTGCAGCAGGCGACCATGCCCACTTTCGCCATCTCGTCGAGTACCTCGCGTCCAAAATCGGTCAGCCCCCCATCTTCATCATGGCATCCGCCGCCGACCCGATTGTTGCGGTTGTAGGCCATCAGCATCCAGCGGACGCCGAGATCGTAGTAGAGACCGAGCAAGCTAGGTTGGTCGGCAATCCCGTTCGCACCCTCGATGTCGAACGCCACCGCCAGCTTGCCGTCGGCACGCGACTGTTCGATGTCGGAAACCGTCTCGACGATGACATAGTCCGCCGGATGGTCTTTGAGCCAGCGGCGAAAGGCAGCAAGCACGCGGACATGGTCTTCGATGCCTTGCTCACCACACCCGATGTTCAGTATCGCGACGTTGACACCCGCGTCGCGGTAGCGCTTCAGCTGCGGCAGGAACTCCTCATCGAAAGGGCGCAGGGGCATGCAGCCATGATTGTCCCAGACAAGGGAGGATTCAATCAGGTTGGCAGCGGTCATTGCGGCTCTCTCCTTTTTAGTACCAACGCCATGGTTGCTTACGTATCTGAAATGCTTACGCATCTGAAATAATGCGAGTTCTGCTGGTCAACCAACATAGGCCGCAACGCGTTCGATGATAGCCCTGCCGGCGTCTTCCTGAATGAAGTGTCCAGCGTTGGGCATGAGATCGAATGTTGAACCTGGCACAGTCGCAGCCCATTCCCGGCCCTGCTCTGCTGGGAAAATGCTGTCGCTGTCGCCCCAGAAGAAATGGGTTGGTTTCTTTAGCCTTGGCAATAGCCGGAAGCATTCTTCCTGGCCCTCGGGATCCCCGTCGGCACCCCCGAGGAATGGCAACATCTGAGGGAAGCGCTGTGCGCCTGCCTTCGATTCGTATCCAACGAGCGGGGCCGCATAGCCGCGGTAGGCGGCGGATCGGTTGACCTCCCGATTCATCAGCGATCCGGCGACAATCCGCCCGATGTCCATATCGCCGCCCAGCGCCTCAGGATCAGTCGAGCGTTTGCCCTAAACAAAAAACTGCGTCATCTGTTTTGCTCATCCTTTGGCACTATCAAGCTCCCTCAAGAAATTCAGCCAACATATCGTCGACCTAAACAGTCCATCTTGGGATAGTGTCCTAACCCGTGGTGTAGGCCGGCCTGCTCGACCGTCACAATTTTGGCCTGAGCACATTGACAACTGAGCCAGTTCAGCGGCGCGCCGCAACTGCCTTACTTACTGGTACGACTTTTCCTCGATGTGTCTTGCTCGGCCAATGCCTTCACTTTGCTATGGTCACTTTCGATAAGGCCCTGCGTTTCGCGAGCAACCGCTTCACGCAACGATTTTTCGGAAAAGAGATGGGTTGGGGAAACAAGACTGATCGACAATTGTAGGGTACATCCTCGCGAATTTGGCGTCAGTTCGTAAGCTGCAAAGGTATAGGTTTCATCAGCGGCAATCAGATAGACAAGACGTCGGTTTGGCGCATAGGCGACTGTCCGTTCCATGCGCGCCATCACCTGACCCCCGAGCCGAGCCTTATATTCCGCGAGCTCCCCAACCGGGCCGGGCTCCAGGATGGTGCGGCTGACGAAGTTATCCTTCCATTTTGAACGATCAATCACATAAGACCACACAATCTCGCAGGGCGCGTCGATCTGCAGGTCAATCCGATTGAATGTTGCCGCAGCGGTTTCGGCCGCAATAGGCGCGGGTTTCGCGGCAAAAGTTGGGCCTGCCAGCATAATGGCTAGGCTAGCTAAAGCCGTTGCAGCAATAAGACTACGAAATCTCATTCTTTTATTCTCCAAGTAATGGCAGTTTGTGCTGCAGCCTGTCTTGGTGCGATCCTAAATCTCCACAATCTTGCCATGGGCGGCGGATATGTTCCTGCCTGCGACAAGGCTTGGTTCCAGTCCATTGAAGATTTGTGCGTTTATAAGGACTGTCATGTTACTTCACCTCGTGTCTGGCACATTTTCAGTTTCAGAAGGCAACCGCGTCGCTGTTGCTGCGGTTATGCGATGCGGCATGCAACAAGCCGGTGTCGGGGTTGCGACTTATTGCAACCCATTTGCCTTCGCCGCCCGGCCTCGCCTCGCTCATCGGCAATTCCTTCCATGAGTAGCCGGTTGCATCGAGCACCAGCGGATTAAAGCGGCCCTGAGGAACATGGACGGTCTGTTGCATCGTCTTTAGATCGAGCCCTGGCGCAAAGAGGTCGGCCGTGTTGATGGCTTGCTCGACGTTCATGCCAAAAGCCGTAACATTTTGAAGACATTGAAAGGTGCGGAGATGAAGACCGGCACCCATCGAGGCAAATCCGATCACCGGGTGTCCACCTTTCATGAGTATCCCCGTTTCGGTGATCGCCGGCAAACGCTTGCCTGGCCCGGTCGCTGCGATCGCTTGCTGCTGGAACGAGCCGGGATCCCCGATTGTAATCCCGTCGATCACGATGCACGTTTTGCCCCAGATCACCGAATTGATCGAGAGAGTGATAGCCGCAATGTTACCGTCCTTGTCGATCGCCACGACATCGTCTGAATGGCGCACGGTATTTTTCGCGAAAGGCACGAGTTGGGTGCCCGATTTGATGCGGGCCCAGAGCGCTTCGGCGTGTTTCATCGTAATGCGCGCGTCAGGCGACATGTCGAGTCCGGGAAAAGCCGCGGCGACCACAGCAGCCGGAAGCTCGCTCACATAGCCCATGTTGCAAATGTCAAGCACCTTGCGGAGCGCATCTCCGTCGCTGGTCCAGTGCGGCCCATCGGCCAGACCGGAGACAACGGCAAGATTCTGCGCTTCGATCAGTGCCGTACCGCCCGAATTCGGCCAAGGATTGGTGAATACGCTATATCCGCCCGCTAAAGATGCCGAAATCGGATCGGCCCAGATCGCTTCGTAACGCTGGAGATCTTCCAGCGTCATTTTGCCGCCATTAGCACGAACCGCACGGACCAGCTTGCGTCCCCAAGGACCCCCATACATATAGTCGCTGCCCACCGATGCGACCCGGCGGAGCGTTTCAGCGAGCGCTGGCTGCTTGAAAATCTCGCCTGCTTGATAAGCGGAGCCGTCTGGCTTCAGGAACGTCGCGCGTGTATCAGGTAGGCGCGCCAGGTCATCGTGCCGAAATCTGAACTGGTCGGCCAGTTCACGCGAAACCGGCATTCCGTCTTCGGCTATAAAGATTGCTGGGTCGAACAAACTGGCAAAAGGTAATCTGCCGAATCGCCGGTGCGCGGCCTCGACACCTTTCATGAAGCCGCCTACAAGCGCCGTACGCCCGCTTGGCGCCCCACTTCCCCGGCGGCCTGCCTCGCTGGAAAGATCGAGCCCTCCAGGAATCGAGAGTGGATCGCGTTCGTTAGCAACCGTGTTCCACTCAGCGTTCATTGTGTAAATTTTTTCAGTCTTCGCTTCGTAATAGACCAGCGACTGAATACCAAAGTAACTGACCGGCGCTCCAGCGGTCAACGCAATCTGCGTGAGCGCAGTCGTCATGGCCGCATCGACTGCCGATCCTCCTTGCTTGAGCGCCTCAAGCCCAGCGCGGGCGGCCAAGCCGTTATATGCAACAGTAACGGCACCCCCGGTTCCCATTGCAGAACCGGCAGCGGTGCGATCGTGAAGCTGAGCACGCATGAACCGCTTGTATTCATTCGCAGGCCACAATGCCGGAGACAGATTGGTCCGAGCTAGCGAGGGAGCCGCATATGCGGGCTTTGGAACAGCCAACGCGGCTATCGATCCAGCGATCAGAGTTGTCGCATTGCGGCGGTCTATTTCCATCGATCTTCCCCCGATTTGATTGCCGCTTTGGAGGCAAAAGGGTTCCCGCGCGTAGCGGAAGCTCTTGATCTAGCCTTCAGCGGCCCGTTGCTATGTTGACCGTGCATTCAGCGAGCCTGACAATGCCTGCGGCACGCGGGCCAATGGGTCGCAGACAAAGCCGATACTGCTCGTTGAATCACGATACAATTCATTAACATACATAACTGTATTCTAACCGCAAGTCGATCTTGTTGGAGCTGTCAGGCAAACGGTAATTTGATTCCCCGTGCAGCCATCCGTCGCATAGAGAGGCGACAATGAAACCCATTTCCCACAAGCGTCAACGCTTGTCGCCTGACACCATCTGCTTGGCGGCTTGGCTCTATTTCCGTTTCACTACGAGCCTGCGTGGCGACGAAGATCTGCTGGCCGAGCGTGCAATAGACCTCAGTTCCTAGACGGTTAGCCGTTAGACCAACAAATTCGGTCCTGCAATCGACGCCAACATTCACTGCAAGTGCTGGCGTGCCGATAGCGTCTGGCATCTCGATAAATTGTTCGTGCGCATCAACGGCGTGCGGATGTTCATGTGGTGAGCCATGACCGACGTGTTTGTCTGAATTGAATGGCTCATATAATTGGGCACTGTACACTCGACAATCGGTTGCAAAGCGCTCATCAACTTCGAACGCGATGCCGGTGCAGCATGAATAAGCCCACCTCGGTGTTGGCCGAACCGGCAGAAGGCCATACAACCTTGTGCGGACCTGAGGTCCGGATGACCGGCCCCCACCGAGTGGTCCGTGTGGTTTGTTAGTGCAAGATTGCCTTGAAGCGCTTGGGAATGGTGGTCCGAATACATCCGGTTTGGCCATCTGCTGGCGAACATCCCGATGCAGGACTTGGCGAGCGACCACTCTCGGGCTGACGAAATTTAGACCGCTACAACAGAAACTGAGGCACGTAGCTGTCGTAGGACATAGCGCCAGCTCGCGGCAGCTATCCGCGACTCACGCCCCATAACCTGCCGTTCCGGTCAGTTGTCTAATTGATTTTCTCATGGGCATTCCTTTTCCCGGTGCCAATGGTTGTCTTCGAGGTCATCGGACAGCGTATGGTTGCGTTGTGTCCGAGCCTTCATGATCGCGGCCGGGCGAAAAGGGGTGGGCGTCTCTGGGTCCAACTCGAGGTTGTGGCCTCTACAGTCCGGGCGAGATCACCCTGGCATGGCTGACCGGGAAGAAGGGCGCTGGGGTCATGCCCAACGGAACTCCGTCTCGTTCACCCATAGCGAATGGAGCAGCACGGCTAGCTTGCGGGCAACTGCAATCCTGGCGCGTTTGTTGCCCTTAGATTCTGCGATCCTCTGTCCCCATTGCTGGAGGGCAAATGGCCGCTGCACACGGCACAGCATGATATTGGCCGCCTCATAGAGCGATCGGCGCAGCATTGGATCGCCAGCCTTGGATATGTTGCCGTTGACATCGCGTTCGCCTGACTGGCTACGTCGTGGAACCAACCCAGCGTAGGCGCCGACATCCTCGCTACGGGCGAAGCGGTGCGGATCTTCAACACTGGCGGTGAATGTCAGCGCAGTGATCGGGCCAACGCCGGGAACGGTCATTAGCCGGCTGCAAACGACATCCTCAGTCGCCCGGCTTTCCAGCAGCCGATTGGAAGCACGCAGCTGCTCTTCGATTATCTCCATGGAAGTCACCAAAGGCGCGAACAGCGGCTCGAGATCTGGCCGCTGCTGATACAATGCGATTAGTCGCTCGCGTCGCTTCCCCGGCGTGCGCGCAGCGCCGAGGCGCAGGCCGAACAACTTGAGGAGTCCGCGCAGCTGGTTACCCATGGCCACGCGTGTTGTGATCAGTTGGGCGCGAATGCGCAGGGCAGCGCGGTCGATGTGCGTTGCTGACGCCTTCATATGCACGCGCTTGAACCAGCCTGTCCGAGCAAGCTGCGCCAGCCCCTCGGCATCATGTACGTCACTCTTGTTCACGCGGGCCGCCAACACGCCCTTCGCATGACGGGCGCAAATACACTCGACCGGGATGCTCCGCTCGGTGAGACCATGGTACAAGAACGTCGATAGAGGGCCGGTCTCCAAAACAACACGGGCCAGGCCAGAGCAGTGCTTGCCGAGCCACTTGGCAAGAACATCAGGATCGCTGGCTACGACATCGCGCTTCAAGACCACGCCATCCGTATCGACCACGCACACGTGGGTGGTCTTGTCACTCACATCCAAACCGGCAAAGATCGACATCGGTCACCCTCCTGCATTGAAGCGCCAAGGCGACTTCGTACCATCCAGGAGGGTGGCTAAATCAATTACGCGGTGTCCAACATCCCCGCCGTTCCTCCATCCTGCTCCGCGCCAGCGATCGTCGCCTGAGAAGGCCGGGACGCGGGACCGCGACCCGGCAGAGCCGGCACGGCCGGCGGCGCAGAGCGCGGCCGCGCCCCGGAGGGGGCGCGGGGCGCCCGCCCCTCACCCGTCGAGGCGTTCCTTGCAGATCGTCTCGACAAGGCCCTGGAGCACGGCGATACGCTCGGAAAGGAATGCCAGCTCCTCAGGCGTGATCTTGTAATGCGGCGAGTAGCGCGCATTCACATAGGCCTGCCGCAGCAGCTCGAAGCAGCGCTGCGCGACCTTCGTGTCCCTTGGCCATGCGGCAATCAGCCGATCGTCCAAAGCCTCGCAGCGCGAACGCAGAAAGTTCAGCTTGTGCGACTTGGGTGAGTACAAAGTCAGCACGAGCAAAACGCAGTGATAATATTGCTCGGCAGCCTGATGGAACAAGAATGCAGCCTTGTTCTCCATCCCTTCGCGCCTTGCGATCAAGCCAAGCTCAAGAAATTCCGTCGCGCTCGGGAACCATTCATCATAGCTCGCCCTCGCCTCGGCGCGCGCCTCCTCGGGCGCGAGCTTGCCGGGCCGGTCGAACGGATGGTCGGGCGCTTCATAGAGGAGGATGCCGTCGCGCACGATGTCGACGAAAAACGGGCGGCCTTTCCGGAGCTGTCCGTTCACGTCGGCGAGGCTGTGGACAATAAAGTTGACGGGAACGCCGATCGCGCGCGTCAGCGTCACCTCGCGCATCAGGTGGTCGTCGGCCTTCGCCCAGTATTCGATCGGGTCGGCGAGCTCCTCATGATTGACGACGACGAGGAGGTCGTAGTCGGAGACATAGCCGCCGACGGGATCCTCGACCCAGTCGCCGCGCGCGTGCGAGCCGTAGAGAATGACTTTGAGGATACGCCCGGCCTTGCGGTGCGGCGCGTTGCGCCCGGCGAGCGCATCGTCGAACTCCTCGAAGAGGATGCGGACGGCACGCTCGAGCTCGCGGCGCTTGCGCTCGGGCAGATGATCAAGGTCGGTGCGCATGATACCGAGACTCGCCCGAAACGTCTCTATTCACAAGATTATTCTGCATGATGCGCGCCGCCGCCTCCGCCGCCCTTGCTGCTCCCCCCGCCTCGCGCGACGAGCGCGCGGTAGCCGCCGCGCTGCATCGCCGCGGCATCGCGCACGAGGCGGCGCACGCGGCTCTTCAGGTGATCCGAGCGCCCCGACCAGCCGGCGGCGACGGCGCGCGCGCCGTAGAGAAACTCGGCAATGTCGCGCAGGCTTGCCCCCGCAGCGCGCGCGTCGAGCGCGCTGAGCATCGCGGCGTAGCGCGCGGCCTTCGGGAGCGGCGGCCAGAGCGCGCGCGCCTCGCGCCCGGCGATGAGCGCGGCAAGACGGCGAAGCCCGAGCGCCTGCGCGCGAAGCCCCGCGAGCGGCACGGCGAAGACGAGATCGATGCGGCACGCGTGGACGCACCCCCGAACGCCGAGCGTGACGCGCCGGCCGCCGCGCGCGAGCATCAGCCGGTCCTCCGCACCGCCGCGCAGCAACACGGCGCGGAACGGCAAGGCGGCAAGGTCGATGCCGCGGGGCGACGGCGCGGCCTCGGCGGCGAGCGCCGCGGGGTCGAGGCCGGCCGACCAGAACAGGCGCGCGTCAGCGGCGGGGACATCGGGGTGTTCCGCGAAAGTCGAGCCCCCAGACGCGGGCGGCGGCGTCCGCCATCCCCGCCGTGACGATCTCGAGCCCCGCGTCGCGGACATCGCCCGCCACGGCAGGCCGGAAGCGCGCATCGGCGACCGCGGCGCGGTAGGCGGGATTGCGGCGCAGGAATTCCCAGGCGAATCCGGCGGCATCGTGGTGAAACGGCAAGCCATCGGCGGGCGGCACGGTGATCATGGGTCCCCCTTCGCTGCTGTGCGATACGGCGAGCACGAGCGAACCACGCGGGGGCGGCGGTGGCGAGCAAGCCGGCGCCGCGCCGTCCGCGAATCACCCGATCCTGCATTTTTCTGGGGCGGAATCGGCAAACTTTGGCGGAAAACCCGCAAACCCCGCCGAATCCCGGCCTGATCGCCGCCGAGTCCCCACGCCGAATGGACAATTTCGCCCCATGTCGGCGCGGCGCCGGACGCCCCCCGAGAGGCCGCGCGCGCGCAGCACGCCGAGGCGCCGGGCACGCCGCGCGTTGCCGCTTATGACAGGCGCGCGATAGAGTGGTTTTCGGTCGGGTGCCGTGACGCAGGACCGGTGAACGCGCCGGGGGATGCGGCCCAGCCGCATCGGCGATACGCCGCCGGTTCAGATAGCGGGCCTCTTGCACAGGGGTTCCAACACCCGACCCCCCTTTTCCTTGCGCGCGCCGCGTGCCTGCGCGAAGATTCCACCTGTCGCCGGCGCCGGCCGGCGGCAGGGGCGTGGAAACCCCTGTGCACGGATTCGACCCGCGACACGCCGCGACCGGCGCGTGCCGCGCCCCTGCCCGTCCCCTGCAACCGCGGGGCACGCGGCGGGCGTTCCCGCTGCCAGGCCAGTGACCGCGATCGCGCGCCCGCGCCCCGCACGACGGCGGGAGGCGGCGATGGCGAGGGAACGAGGGAACGCGGCGGCGCAGGCCGGATTGCCGGGGATCGAGACGCTCTACCGACGCTACGGCGCCTGGCTGAGGGCCGCGCTCATGCGCCGGTTCGGCACGGCGCCGCACGACACCGACGACGTCGTCCAGGAGGCGTGGCTCAGGCTCGCGCGCTACGCGCCCGAGGCGGCGGCGCGGCACCCGCGCGCGCTCCTCCTCAGCATCGCCGGCAATCTCGTGCGCGACGACGCGCGGCGGCGCGCGCGGCGCGGCGATACGATCGCGATCGACCGGCTCGGCGACGCGGAGACCCCGGCCGCGATGCCCGACCAGGTCGCCGTCCTCGTGCTCAAGGAGACCATCCTGTCGCTGCCGCCCGTCTGCCGCGATGTTTTCGTGCTCTCGCGATTCTCCGCTATGACCTACGAGGAGATTGCGGACCATCTCGGCATCGCGGTGAAGACCGTGGAATGGCGGATGGGAAAGGCGCTGGCCTACTGCGCCGCCGCGCTCGGGGACGAGGGGACGGACGAACGGCGATGACGGGAGACGATAGCATCGACGAGGCTGCGGCGTGGCTCGCGCGACTGAATGCGCGCGTCGTCTCGACCGCCGATCTCGAGGCGTTCTACGCGTGGCGGCAAGCGCCCGCGAACGCCGCGGCGTTCGCAAAGGCGCAGGCCGCGTGGGAGACGGCGGGCACGCTCGAACGCGATCCCGAAATCGCGCGCGCGGTCGCCGATGCGCTCGCGCGCCCTGCCGAGGTGCAGCGCTGGCGCCGCCGCGGCGTGCTCGCGGCGCTCGCGGCCGCCGCGGTCGGCGGTGTTTATTTCACACTCCCCGAGCGCATCCGCACCGCAGTCGGCGAGCAGCGCATCGTCCGGCTCGACGACGGCAGCCGCGTCCATGTGAACACCGCGAGCAGCGTGCGCATCGCCTTTGACGGCGACACGCGCCGCGTCATTCTCGAGGACGGCGAGGCCTTTTTCGAGGTCGCGCCTGATCCAGCGCGCGCGTTCGTCGTCGCGGCGGGAGACGCCGACGTGCGCGCGCTCGGCACGCGATTCCTCGTCAGGCGCGAAGGCGGCGTCCACGTCGCGCTCGCCGAGGGCCGCGTCTCGGTGTCCGCGGGCGGCGCGACGCGAATGCTCGAGCCGGGCGAGGCGGTGCGCGTCACGAAGGGCAAGATCGGCGATCCCGCGCCCGCCGACATCGCGGCGCTGACCGGCTGGCTCTCGGGCCGCCTCGTGTTCGAGGAGACGCCGCTCATTACTGCGATCGCCGAGGTCAACCGCTACAGCCGCGACCCCGTCGTGCTCGCCGCCGAGGGGTACGGCGCGCGCGCGGTGAACGGCGTCTTCGAAACGGGCGACCGCGCGGCGTTCGTGAGCGCGGTCGGCGCGCTCTTCGCGCTCCGCGCCGAAACCCTCCCCAATGGGACGATCCGCCTCAGCGAATAGCCCCGCAGAATTATTTGATTCCGCGTTCAGGGTCGGGGCACGCTCCTGACGTTCCTGTTTGTGACGGCGCGATAGCGCGCGCCGCGCATGACGGCCCGAAAGCCGGGCGAGGGAACAGGGGGATTTGATGACGATCGAAACGGGTCTGATGCGCGCGGTGCTGCTCCTCGGCGCGGCCGCGGTGCCCGCGATGCCCGCCGCGGTCCAGGCGGCGGAGACGGACTACAGCGTTCACATTCCGGCCGGACCGCTCGACGGCGCGCTGAAGGCGCTGGCGAACCAGACCGGGCGCCAGCTTCTCTACACGAGCGCGCTCGTCGCCGGCCGCACGGCGCCGGCGCTGGGTGGCCGCTTTACGCCCGAGGCGGCGCTCGCACGCCTGCTCGGCGACGCGCCGATCGCGGTGCGCGCGGTGTCGCCCTCGGTGTTCGTGCTCGAGGCGAAGACGCCGGCGCCGCGCGCCAAACCATCCGCGCCGCCGCGACCTGCGAAGCCCCGCGCCGACGGCAGCGCGGCGCGCGCCGGGACGCCGGCGAACGACCCCGAGACGATCGTCGTCACCGGCAGCAACATCCGGGGCGCGCGCCCGGCGGCGCCCGTCATTCGCATCGACCGCACCGACATCGACCGGTCGGGCTATGCGAGCGTCGCCGAGGTGCTCGCCGCACTGCCGCAGTCGTTCGGCGGCACGGGAAGCGAGGACACGAGCATCACCGGCATCGACCGCTCGATCGTCAATTCAGGGTTCGGGTCGAGCGCCAACCTGCGCGGGCTCGGCAGCGACGCAACGCTGACGCTGGTGAACGGCCGCCGCCTCGCGGGATCGGGAAGCAACGCCGACTTCTCGGACATCTCGTCGGTGCCGCTGATCGCGATCGACCGCATCGAGGTGCTCCCCGACGGCGCCTCGGCGCTCTACGGCTCGGACGCGGTCGGCGGCGTCGTCAACATAATCCTGAAGCGCGACCCCACGCATTGGGAGACGCGCGCGCGGATCGGCACGGTGACGAAGGGCGGCGCGCAGGACTATCTGCTCGCGCAGACGGGCGGCGCCGCGTGGAGCGGCGGACAGCTCGTCGCGGCGTACGAGTATCAGCACCGCGACGCGCTCGCCGCGTCGGCGCGGCCCTATGCCGCCTCGTTCGATCTTCGCCCTCTGGGCGGCGACGACTTCCGCACGACCTATGCCTATCCGGGCACGATCCTCAGGCTCGATGGGCCGAGCGGCAGCCTGCTCCCGGCGTTCGCGATCCCCGCGGGCCAGGACGGCACCGCGCTCGCCCCGGGCGACTTCACGTCGGGCGCGAACTATTATAATTTCCGCGAGGGCGCCGACATATTGCCTGAGCAGACGCGGCACAGCGGCTGGGTATCGGCCGAGCAGCGCGTCGGGGACATCCGCCTGTTCGCCGAGGGCCGCTACAGCCACCGGCGGTTCGCGTTCCTCAGCCCGGCCTCGGTCGCGCTGTTGCCGGTCACCGCCGCCAATCCCTGGTTCGTGAGCCCGACGGGGTCGGCGTTCGACTATATCGGCTACGCCTTCGGCCCCGAGATCGGTCCGGCGCGGAGCACGGGGCGCGTCGAGAGCTGGTCTACGGTCGGCGGCGCCGTCTGGTCGCCGGGCGGCGACTGGGACATCGAGGTCTCGGGCGGCTATGCGCAGGAGCGCACGCGCAACGTCTACGAAAATCTCGTCAACCAGACGCACGCGTTCGAGGCGCTCGGCACGATCCCCGACGATCCGGCAACGGCGTGGAGCACGGCACGCGACGGCTACTTCAATCCCTACAGCGCGGTGCCGTTCAACGGCGCGGACGTGCTCGATTTCATCGCCGAGGGCTTTTCGCGCGAATATGTGAAAAGCCGGCTCGCGACCGCCGACGTCAAGGCCGACGGGACGCTCGTCTCGCACGCGGACGGCGATATCCGGCTTGCGCTCGGCGCGGGCGTCCGCCGCGAGTTCCTCGATCGCCGCGGTTCGTCCTTCTATTCGGGAACGACCCCCGCAACGCTGCAGCCGGTCGATGCCGACCGCAGCGTGCGCGCGGTCTTCGCCGAACTGTCGGTGCCGATCGTCGGCGCGGGAAACGCGCGCGCGGGGCTCCAGCGCCTCGACCTGTCGGCCGCGGTGCGCCACGAGCGCTACAGCGACTTCGGGCACACGACCAACCCCAAGCTCGGGCTCGTCTGGAGTCCCCTCCAGGGCCTCGATCTTCGCGGCAGCTGGGGCACGTCGTTCCGCGCGCCTGGGCTTCGCGAGATCGGCGATCCGCTGAACGTCAGCGCGACGCAGCTGGCGACACCCGCGGGCGGGCGCATGACCGCGATCTCGCTCGGCGGCGGCAATCCCGATCTCGACCCCGAACGCGCGCATTCGCTGTCGCTCGGCGCGCGGTTCGCACCGGCGCGCGCGGGGTTCAGCGCCGAGGTCAATCTCTTCGAGACGCGGTTTCGCGGCCGGATCGGGCGCCCGGCGTACGAGGATCTGTCGCGCGTGCTTCTCGATCCCGATTTTGCACCGTTCCTGCGCTTCATCGACGCGGCGAACCCGGACGACGTCGCCTATGTCGAAGCGCTCATCGCGCATCCGGGCTCGATGGTGAGCGGGTCGCTACCGGTAAGCGCGTTCCAGGTCGTCGTCGACGGCCGCTATGCGAACACCGCGCGCGTCGTCGTGCGCGGGCTCGACGTCCAGCTCGCGCAGCGCTGGACACTGGGTTCGGGCGAGGCCTCGCTGGCACTCAGCGGCACCTGGCTCACCGATTACAAGCGCCGCATCACCACCGCCGCGCCGATGAGCGACAAGGTGGCGACCGTGGGTTTCCCGAGCGACCTTCGCGTGCGAACGAGCGCGGGCTGGAACCGCAGCGACGTCGGGCTGACGCTGACAATGAATTATGTCGATGGCTACGCCGACCCGCTGAGCACGCCGGCGCGCAAGGTCGACGCCGGGACGACGTTCGACGCGCAGCTGCGCTACAGTCCGCAAGACGTGACGTGGGCCGAAGGGCTGACGCTCGCGCTCAGCGTACAGAACCTGTTCGCGAACGACCCACCGTTCGTGAACAACAGCTTCGGCGTCGGCTATGATCCGGCGAACGCCGACCCCTCGGGCCGCCAGGTCTCGCTGCAGCTCTCGCGCCGCTGGTAGCGCGGGAGTTTCCGCGATGCGGTTCCTGACCGGCCTCGTGCTGGCGCTCGTCGCCATGCCCGCCCTCGCGCGGCCCTATACGGTCGATGACATGCTGCGGCTCGAGGGCTACGGGCAGGTGCTCGCCGCGCCGGGCGGCGTCATCATCACCCGCCAGGCGCGCTACGACAGCGCGTCCGACTACCGCTACGACAGCCATATGGACCGGCAGCTCTCGAAGCTGCTGGTCGCGGCGCCCGGCCGGCGGGCCGAGCCGCTGTTCGCGCAGGCGGCGGACGCGGGTTACTGGGCGGCGGGGCTTTCGCCGGGCGGCAGACGCCTCGCGGTCTTCCGCCTCAAGGCGGGCAGGCTTTCGTCGGGCGTCGTCGATATTGACCGGCGCGAGGTACGCTGGCTCGACTACGCCCCCGACATACCCGTGCAGGCGCCGGGCGTACTCTGGACCAGCGACGCGCAGTTCCTCCAGGTCGCGATGCCGGGCGCGCAGCTCCCAGCGAGCCTCGATTTCGGGGGGCTCGCGCAGCGGCTTGCGCGCGCGGGCTGGGCGATGGCCGAAGCCGGCCGCGCGGCGTCGGTCGACGTGCGCGGCAGCGGCCGCTTCCTGACGCATGTCATCGCGGCCAAGACGCTGCGCCGCGTCGATGCCGCGACCGGCCGCGCGGACGTCCTCATGACCGCCGACATTGCCGACGTCGCGCTGTCGGCCGACCGCCGCCATGTCGCGGTGGTGCATTTTGGGGAAAGCCTCCAGCCCGAGGGCGACGCGCCGATCGACCCCGCGTTCCAGGTCCGCCGCCGCCGGCTTGCCGTCGTCGATCTTGAAACCGGCGCGGTCAGCGCGCCCTGCCCTTCGTGCGACGTGCTTCCGAACCTCCTCGCCTGGTCGGCGCCGGATACACGCCTGCTCTTTTATGCGCGGACGCGCGGCGACTGGTCGGGCGGGCGGCTCCGCGTTTACGACGCCCGGACGCAGCGGCTCGGGACGCTCGATACCGGCACGGCGGCGCCCGTGATCGCGCGCGAATTCGGGAGCTCGCTCGTGCTGCGCGCGGGCTGGATGGGCGCGGTTCCGCTCGTGCTCGCGAAGCCGCCCGGCGGCCGCGCCGACTGGTACGCGCTCGCGCCCGGACGCGCGCCCAAAAACCTCACGCACGCGCTCGCGCCGCCGCCGGGACCGCTCGCCGCGCTCTCGGCGCATGGACTGCAGCTCGTCGCGAACGGCACACTCCTCGCGATCGACAAAAACGGCCGCGTGCACGCGCGCCTCGAGGGCGTCGAGGCCACAGGCCTCACGCCGCTCGACATCTACAGCCTCGGTCCGCGCCGGCTGACGACGCCGCCCGAACGCGCGATCGTCACGGTGCGCCGGGGCGATGCGCGCGTCGTCCATGTCGGCGACCGGCGTATTCCGCTCGGGCGCGATGACGCGCTCGTCGCGCTCGGGTCGGACGGCACGGCGATCGTCCTTGACCGCAGCGCCGCGGCCGAGACGCTGCGGCGCGCGGGGACGCGCGCGACGATCGACCGGATCAACGCGCATCTCGCCGATGTCGATACGGCGGACGCGATCCCGATCGACAGCGTGACGCGCGCCGGCGCGCGCGTGCGGCACTGGCTGCTGCGCCCCAATGGCGCGCGCGGCAAGATGCCCGTCGTTGTCATCCCCTACCCCGGCGCGACATTTGGCGACGCGCCGCCGACCCCGGCGATCAACCGCCTGCAGCCCGTCGTCAACGGCGAACTTCTCGCGGGCCGCGGCTACGGGGTGCTCTACCCGGGGCTGCCGCTTGCCGAGACGCCCGGCGAGCCGATGCAGGCGCTCGCCGCCGAGATCGTCGCCGCGCTCGATGCGGCGGGCGGTACCGGCCTCGTCGACACAGACCGCGCCGCGCTCTGGGGGCACAGCTACGGCGGCTACGCGGCGCTTGCCGCCGCAGCAGGCACGGCGCGCTTCCAGGCAATCATCGCGTCGGCGGCGATCAGCGATCTTGCCGGCGGCTACGGTTCGATGGACCCGCGTACCGATCTTGACCGCGGCATGATGCTGACGCCGGGCGCCGGCTGGTTCGAGGCGGGCCAGGGCCGCATGGGCGTGCCGCTCTGGGAGAACCCGGAGCGCTATATCCGCAACAGCCCGCTCTATGCCGCGCCCAGGATGACGACACCGCTCCTCCTCATCCACGGCGACGTCGATTTCGTCCCCGTCGCGCACGCCGAGCGCATGTTCACCGCGCTCTACCGGCTCGGCCGCGACGCCGTGCTCGTGCGCTACCGCGGCGAGGCGCACGCACCGACAAGCCCCGCGAACATCCGCGATCAATGGACGCGCGTGTTCGACTGGCTCGAGCGGCATCTCGGCGATGCGCGCAATCAGCCCTGACGGCGAAGCCACGCCTCGAAACTGACGTAGAGCGGTACGGGCCGCGTCTCGTCGACATGCATCATGCGGTCCGCGTCGAGCGCGGTCTCGAGACGCGTCTTGTCGAGAAGACCCATTTCCGCGAGCCGCCCGCCGAGCAGATAGTCCCGGAGGAAGGGCAAATTCTCCGCGATCGCCCGGTTGTAATAGGTCGACGCCTCGCCCTTGCGGCGCCGCGCGAGCAGCGCTTCGGGCAGGCGCGCACGGAACGCATCGCGCGCGAGGCCGCGGTCGCGGATGTCGGGCGCGAGCTGCCAGGTCGGGATCGAGAGGCAGAGCTCGACGATCGGCTGCGAGAGCAGCGGGTGGATGAGCGGCCGGTCGATGCCCCGCCGGACGGGAGTGAAGAACAGCTGACAATTGGCGATCGCCTCGAGCTGCACGCGCTTGCCGGGCGGCAGCGCCCCGAGACCGGCAAGCCAGGGGTGCCGCAGACGTTCAGGCTCGAGCACATCCAGCACCGCACTCCCGAGCAAGCGCCGGTCGAACGTGTCGCGCCCGACGGGCGTGCCGATGAGCCGCTCGCGCAGCATGACGCCGAGCACGCGCCCGGCGGATCTGGCGGTGCGCGCGGCGAGGTCGAGGACAAGCGGGTCGCGAAAGGCGGCGAGACCGTTTGCGACGGCGAGGTCGGCGGCGATGCCGAGGCTCGGCATCTGGAAAAAGACCGCGTCACCGCCCTGCCCGGTGAGGATCGCCGACGCGCCCGCCGCCCCAGCATGGTCCGCGATCACTTGTTCATGAACGGGGTCGAGCCCGTGCAGCTGCGGCGCGGCGCCGGGCACGTCGCCTGCGAGCCGCGCATAGTCGATCGCGGCCGCGCGCGCATCGTGCGCTTGAAGCCGGATGCCGTAGCGCTCCGCGAGCGGGCGTGCGAACCGCCGTTCGTCGCCGCCTTCATAGCCCGTCGTGAAGTTGGTCGCGCTTGGCGTCAGTCCGGCGCGGGCAAGGCTCGACAGCACGATCGCCGAATCGAGCCCGCCCGAGAGTTCGAGATGCGGCGCGGGGTAGCGCGCGGCCCAGGCGGCGACGCACATGTCGACGCGGTCGGCGAGCCGGCGCTTGAGCGTTTCAGCGTCCTCCCCCGCGTTGGAAACAAACCGCGCCGGGTGCCAGATCACCGTCTCGTTCCAGCCCTTTGCGTGCCGCGAATGAAGCACGCCGGGCGTCAGGGTCCGAACGCCGGTGAGCACCGGAGCCCAGGTCAGCAAGGGCGGATGCGCGAGCGCATGCGCAAGCGCGGTCTGATCGACGCGCAGCGCCGTCCCCATCGTGCGAAGCCACGGCGGCACGTCGGGCGCGGCGACAAGAACGCCGTCGATCTCGAGGCCATGGAGCGGCATCATGCCCATGGGATCACGCATCAGCGACGGTCCCGTGCCGCCGAGAAAAACCGCCGCGTAGCGGCCCCAGCGATTCTCGACGAGCCAGGCGGCGTGATCGGCGGGGTCGCCGCGCGGCGGCGACATGTCGACCCCGCCCCTCCGCCCGAAAACATCGCCGATCAGAACGACGTCGTCCGCGACGCTCACACGTTCGTGCGACGATGCGATCAGCAGCCCGTCCTGCGCGACCTGCTCCGCAAGACCGGCCTCCCGGACGATGAGGCGCAGCGCGGCCTCGCGGCGGCGCGCGGCGTCATGGTCCTCAAGCCGCCGGATCAGGATCCATGCGGGCGGCGCCGCGCCAAACGAAGATCGGGGAAAAGCTGCGGCAGTAGCAGATTTCATCATTGAGCACCTTTCCGCCCGTCTCCACCCAGCAGTGCGCCTCGAACGGGTGCGTGCGCACACCGATCACGAGGTCGGCGGCGATACCGCCGAGCCGCAGAAAATTGATCAGCAGCAGCGACGCCGGAAGACAGCGCCCGCTTGCCGGAATGAGACCGCGCAGCCGCAGGAACCGGCGCGCCAGCTGTTCGGGTGTGCCGCGGGGTGTGAGCGCCTGCGGCGGCAGGTATCGCAGCCATGCCTCGGGTCTTCGGCGTATCAGCTGCAACGGCACGTAAAGCGCGGCGATCAGGAGATGGGCATAGTCGCGAAGGCCCGCCGGTTCACGACGTGCGACATCGCCGAGGTCTGACGCGGCGACGATAACGGCTGCGCGTGGGGGCAGACGTTCGTCGCGCCATGCGAGAAGCCCCTGTTCGCGGAGTTCGGTAAGCACGGCCCCGGTCTCGGCGATCGGCTTACCGTTGATCGCGTCTGCGAGCGCAACCGCGTGCCGGCGCGGAACGCAAATATAGTCGCCGGCCTTCAGGAAGACGGCGTCCCCGTCGCACCATGCGAGCCGGACGTCATCGGCTAAAACCGCAAACATCAGACTTGAAGAAAGCGGGCGGCGTCGGCAGCGACGCCGCCCGCCTCTCGTTTCAGAAGACGAAGTTGAACGGCGAGCCCTCGAACTCCGCGCGTCCGGGCAGCGTCGTTGCCCGGGTTTCGCGCCGGGCGCTGCCGATACGCACGATCTTCCGTGTCATCGTTTTCATCGATCGGTCCTTTCCTGTGCTTCGCCATCAGGATGAGATGGCGGGCACCATGACGCCCGACGCGCCGCCGACAGACAAACGATATCGGTACGATATTGGACTTATAATTGCGTGATCGGCTGTGGCGTCTGCCGTCCGATCAGGTCGGGATAGCGTGCCGGCGCTGTGGATGCGCTTGTCATGGTGAGCGCGCATGGCGCGCAATAGAGCTGGCCTACCCGCAGCGCAGGCTGCGGCCAGCGCCGCCGCCTCGGCGGCGATGTCGAAAAGCGCGGCTTCTGCGCGGCGTGCAAGCGCAAGGCGCGCGCAAACCGTATCAAACATTGCCAGCAGCACTTCGTTTTCGAGGGGCGCAATGCAGGCTCGCATGACGAGTCTTACGTCCTGCGGTTCTGGTAATAACAGCAGCGCCTGCCGGACGTCCTCGGTGTCGCCGCGACTGATCGCGCCCGTGACAAGGAGTCCGCTGCACTGATAAAGCGCACTCAGTTCGGCAGGGCGCGGCCACGGCACGCGATATCCTTGGCGATGTTCGAGCGTGAGGAGACGCTCGCCGTGGAGACCCGCGAGAGCCTCCCGCACCGGTGTGTGGCTGACCCGAAAATGCCCTGCGAGCTCGGGAACACGCAGCGTGCTCCCTGCAGCAAGCATGCCGGCTTCGAGGCCCGCGCGAATGCGGCTGTAAACGAGATGCCTCGACCTGTCCTGCATGCCTGCCTCCCGATCGCTCGGCAGGGCAACGACTACCAGCTCAGTACCGAAATGCCTTCAGCGAAGGCGCCATCTTCCGGACGTCCGCCTGATTCTGCGCAGCTTCTGCCAAATGGAAACGCCGACCACGCAGCACTCTGCGTCATTGTCGCCAAGGTTCGCCGAACACAGCCATAAAAATGCCGACCCTTGCTTCAAATAGGCGATCCCGGCTTGCCAGAACACAAGTGCTCTTGTCATAGATCAGGACCATAAAAATCTCAGACCGCTGTTATCCGGTGCAAGGCAGGGCATAATAATGAGCCGCAAGTCCGCAGATGAAACTGCCCAGGACATGATATTGTCGAAGGCGCTGCGCGCGGTGCGCCTTCATCGCCGGCTCCGACCATCGGAGGTCGCCGCCGCCATGGGCCTGCCAATCCGGACTTACGAGCATTTCGAAGCCGGAAGCGGCCGCGTATCCTATGAACGGATCGCCAGCTTCGCGAGGGCGACGAACAGCGATCCGCTTGCCATTCTCGCCAGCGTGCCTCTACGCTCCCCGGAACTCGCCGTTCGCTGCGCTGACAACAAGCTGATGACGATCGCCATGGCGAGCCTGCGTGATCTCGAACTGCAGCTCGAAGACGAGCTCGAAATGCTCGAGGCGCGAACGCTCATCGGCGCATTCGACCGTCTCGTCCGCGACCTTGTCACACACGTGCGGAGCCGCGACGTCTTTGCCGAAACTTGGCTCCAGGAGAAGGCTGCCCGCGTGGACGGAGCTTTAATTCCGGAGCGACTGAAGCCGGGGAAGGTATAGAGTTCCTCCCCGGGGCTACTGCGAGCAAGATTTTTCTCCCTTCCCGGCCGGCGTACGAGGTCGACTGATCGTCAACAATGAACATTTTGGGGACACTATGTCTTGTGAGACAAAGCGCATGATAAAGTGTTGGGGCGACGATAATCGGTTGATCATTGGCAGCGCGAGGAGCGTTGCCGTCACTGACCTGATCTGGTTGTCGGAGGCACGGCTACGCCGGATGAAGGCTTATTTTCACTTTCGTGCGGGGTTCCGCGAAACGATGACCGACGGATCATAAGCGGCATCATTTTCATAAGCCGCTATGTGTCAACCGGCGCGGGGTCGTGCCACCGATCGGCGCCCAAAAGTGATCCTCTGTGTGGTAAGTGATTTCGGGTTGCCCCGGTGGGTCCATAAGAGGGACCCGCGGATGACGCCGCGCGCCGTCAGGGGGGCGCGGGCGGCGGCGTCTGTGGGAGTTGCCTGTGGACCCACCGGGACAGCCCGGGAGGTTGGGCGTCTGAAGGAAGGGGTTTATGCGGCTTCGCGGCGCTTGAACCGCCAGCCCCCGTCGCCGGTTTCGCCGATGTCAGTGGTGGGTGAGCCGGTCGAGCGCCGTGGTCAGCTTGGCGTCACCGAAAACCTGCCGCCTTTCGCCGACGATGACCGTTCGAACAACATTGATCAGCGCATATCGGCCCGCGGGTATGGCGCTTCGTTTCCATGCGGCCTGGAAGTCGATCACCGACGGATCGTTATCAACGCGCCCGCACTCTATTTGGAAGCGGGGGCCTGGAATGCGCTGCAACGCAGTGCGGGTTTTGGCTATGCCCGAACGCCGGACCTACGTTGCCACAGGTCATGCGCTCCTAGAGCGCTAATGGCGCAGCCCCGCTTTCGTCGGCCATAACCGTGGTACAAACCACACACAGCACGCCACATGTCAACTACAAGACACTCGTGTATTGACTGTTGCAAAAATTGAAGGCAGCGTCGCGATACAGATGTGTATCGGGCCTTGGGGCAAAGGCGCTCCTCCCGTGCTCACGACTGCTTTTCGGCACCCAGTGTGCCCAACAAGGGGGTTCGACATGGCCAAGACTATTGCATCTCGATGCATCTTCTCCCTCGCCGCGCTGCTGCTGGCGAGCACAACTGCGGTATCGCCAGCTCTCGCTCAGGACGCGGGGGCATCCGCTGACGAGGCGGCCAAGGAGGACGCAACCAGCGCTTCGACGATTGTCGTTACGGCCAACCGTCGAAGCGAAGTGATCTCCGAGGTGCCGATCGCGATTTCGGCGATCACTGCGGAGGACTTCGAGCGCCGCAATGCGCTCAGCCTCGACGATCTCCAGGCGGCGGTCCCGGGCCTGCGACTTGTCGACATCGGCCCTGGTTCGCAGCGCATTCAATTGCGCGGCGTCTCGCAATATCTCGGTCAGGCGACCGCCGGCAATTATATCGACGAATTTTCGGTCACCAACCTTGGCCCGCAGGGCGTTGCGGAAGTTCAGTTGCTCGACCTTGAGCGGGTCGAAGTACTGCGTGGCCCGCAACCCACGCTCTACGGGGAAAGTTCGATGGGCGGCACGATCCGGTACATCACCGCGAAGCCCGATCTCGATGAGTTCATGGGCTCGGTGACGGGCGAAGTCAGCACCATCAAGAGCGGCGAGCAAGGCTACCGCGCCGAAGGCTTCGTCAACGTGCCGATCGCGCCGGGCGTGGCAGCCCTACGCATTTCCGCTCAGCACCGCGAAGTCGGTGGCTGGATCGATAGTCCCACGGCTGATGACTACAACGACCGTCAGATCACTACGGTGCGCGGCAAGCTGCTGGTCGAACCGAGCCCCCAATTCTCGGTAAATGCCACCATCCTCTACAACGAGTCAAAGCAGGACAGCGTCAGCTTCTCGCTCGATGGTCTCAATACCGCTCAGACCACGCTGACGCCTTCTTCGCAGGACTACCTGCTCGGCTATCTCGAGGCGAGCTATGATTTCGGTGCAGTAGAGCTGCTGAGTGTCACTGGTTACATCGACCAGTCCAGCTTCGCGCGTCGCGACATCGCGCCGTTCTTCAACACGCTGTTCGGGTTCCCCGCTTTCACGCAGGTGTTCTCCGATGCGGACGGCAATTTCGAGCGCTTCTCGCAGGAACTGCGCCTGACGTCGGACAGCAGCGGCAGCTTCCGCTATCTGATCGGCGGCATCTATGCCGAAGGCAAGGGCACCGGGCTGGCGCTGTCGACCTATCGGCCGGGGCCAATACCGGCCTTCGGTATCTTCAACGACAGCGTCGCCAGCCGCGCCCAAAGCGAGTCGATCGCCGTGTATGGCAACCTTGAACTCGATTTGCTCGATTGGCTGACGGTCGAAGCGGGCGGCCGCTATTTCCGCGAGAAGCTGGATCAGCGCGCGGTGACCACGCTGTTCGATGCTGCGGGTCCTGGAGCGAATTCAGTCACCACGCGCGGACGTGAGGCGACCTTCGACACCTTCAACCCGCGCATTGCGATTACCGCCAATTTCGATGGTTCCATCATCTACGCCTCGGCAGCCAAGGGCTTCCGGTCGGGCGGCTTCAACCTCCACCCCGCCGCCCCCAATCCAACTTTCGATCCGGAAAGCCTGTGGACCTATGAAGCGGGTACCAAGCTGACGTTCCTCGGAGGCGCAGCCTATATCGAGGCGGCCCTGTATTATCAGGACTATACTGGCATCCAATCGACGAACGTCACGCCTCTGGGCGGTACGGCGGTGTTCAACTCTGGTGCGGCCGACGGCTTCGGGTTCGATCTCGCGCTGGTGCTGAAGCCGAGCGACGCCTTCCAGTTCAGCGCCAGCCTTGGCCACAATGACGTGACCTTCACAACGAATGCTGTCGACAAGTTCGCCGGAGACCCGCTTGATCTGGTTCCGCCCTACAACATTTCGGTGGCCGCCGACTGGACGCCGCGCATTTCCGACAGCTTCGACCTGCTTGTCCACGCCGACCTCAACTACGTGGACGAAGCCGCAATCGTTTTGCGCCAGATCGGCGCGCTCGGCTTTGACACGATCGCCCCGAACGATTCTCGCGTGCTGGTCAACAGCCGGATCGGCGCGGATTTCGGGGCATTCGAGGCCTATGTTTTCGCTACCAACCTGTTCAACGAGCTGAAGGAAGTGAACCCGGATTTCGGCGCTTTCGTCGAACCGATCTTCACCCAGCCGCGTACCATCGGCATCGGCGTGAAGGCAAACTTTTGATGGCTTGGGGGGCAGGCATGCTTCGCGCGGCGACGGGGGTGGTCGCGCTGGCGCTTGTCCCTCTTCCATACTCCTGTCTGGCTGCCAAGGACAGTGCGGCGGCGCAGGCCGCAGCGCATGCCCCGGTGCCGATCCACTTTGTCGACAACTTCACCCAGACCTTCGCCGTTCCGCCCGCGTTCCTTTGGGCGGAGCTCAAGCGGATGTATCTGGATGGCAGCAAATACCGCGAACTGGGCTTTGCCATCGAGCTGCTCGCACCTACGCCCGAAGCGCCGCTCGGCGGCACCATTGCCTCGCGTCGCGAGGGCAAGGATGTCGATCGCCGCACGGCGCAGTTCACCACCATCGACGAGACCAACCGATTCCTTTCGCTGCGGGTGGTTTACAGCACAGGGATCACAGCTTACGTCAGTTATGACGTCCGGGAGGCACCGGGCGGATCGCTGGTACAGCTGATCGTCCACGCCCAGCAGCCCATGCCCGAGACTGCCGCGCTGCCCGATGCTGAGGCCGTACGGCGCGAGGCCGAAGCGCTGACCAGCTTCCATTATGATCAATTGGTCACAATGTGGGCGGCCGAGGCACAGCGGGTCGAAGCGCTCTACCGGGCCAGCGCGGCCGGCGGATCGCCGCAGTAGATCAGCGCCATACGGCGCGTGCGACCCGCATCCAGTTTTCGCCGAGGATCTTGCGGACGCTCGGTACGTCGGCGCCGCGTGCCAGCAGCTCGGTGGCAATCGCGCCCACCTGCCCGGGACCGATCATCGATGTGGCGTGGGTCATGCTGGCCGCATCGGGGAACAGTTCGGGCTTGGAGGCGAGGTAATCAACGAGCTCCTGCTTGTCGAAGACGTAGTCGAGCCCCAGCCCGACATGATCGGTTCCGACCAGCCCCGCGACATGCTCGATGTGATCGACAAGGCGGCTGACGCTGGCAGGCCCCTCGCCCAGAAAGCCGGCGAGGCCGTTGATCCCGACAACGCCGCCGGTCTCGGCACAGGCGCGGATCAAGTCATCGGGGATGTTGCGGCAATGCGCGAAGACCCCGGCGGCATTGGAGTGCGAGAAGATCACCGGGGCCCCTGCATGCTCCATCACCGCCATCGCCGTGCGGTGGCCGGTGTGCGAGCAGCAGGCGATCATGCCGACCCGGCGCATTTCGGCAAGGATGCGCTTGCCATGGTCGGTCAGGCCTCCATCGACCTCGTCGGTGCAGCCCGATCCGGCACAATTGGCGGCATTATAAGCGACCAGCATCCAGCCGACCCCGGCCTTGCGCCACGGTTCGACCAGCGCCTCGCCGCCCGCATCGAGCGGTGCCATGCCCTCGGCATCGAAGAACACTGCCAGTTTGCCTGCCCCGCGCGCGGCCTCGATATCGGCGACGGACCTGACGAGGCGGCACCAATCACCCTCACGCGCCAGCCAACGCGTCAGTCCGGCGATCATTGCCTCGTGCTGCGCGAGCGAGACAGGGCCGAAGCCGATGTTGACGCTGATAACGTCGACTCCGGCCGCGGCAATGGCGCGCAAGCGGGCAAAGAAGTCATGATCGTCCGGCCGCAGCGGCAGGCAGGTGTGATTATCCCATACCAGCGCATCGCGCACCAAGTTCTCGGCATCGGTCATTCGTGCCATGACTCTCTCCCCGGCCAAGCGACAGCAAACCGCAACGCAGCGCATTGATACCTACGATACACACATGTATCGTTCAAGCCCACGAGGGAGATGCCATGATCAGTAAGACCATCCTTGCCGACTACCAAGCGCATGGCGTGACCTGCGTGCCCCAGGTGCTATCGCCGCAGTGGATCGAACGTCTTACCGCAGCGACCGACGCCGCCCTGGCGAGCGCGCCGGATGATACGGAAATCTACGAAGGCTCGCGGGCAACGCCACTTTCTTATGGCGAGCTACAGGTGTGGGAACGCCTCAGCCCCTTCCGCGAGGCGATCTTCGAGGGCAGCCTCGCCCGCCTCGCGGCAGAGGCCATGTCATCTTCCAGCGCCCGATTCTTGTATGATCAGTTGCTGGTCAAGGAACCGGGATCGACGCGCCGGACCCCGTGGCATCAGGACATTCCCTATTGGAAGGTCTCGGGCCGGCAGGTCTGTTCGATCTGGTTCGCACTCGACCCGATCCCCGGCAGCGCGGCGCTCGAATTCGTGCGTGGCTCGCACGTCTGGGAGGAGCATAACCCCCAGCACTTCATGGACGCCTCATCCTATGAGGGCACCGGCCTTGCTGCCCTGCCCGAGATCGAGGCAGCTCGCACGCACTATGATATCGCGGCTTTCGACCTGGCTCCGGGCGATGCACTGATCTTTCAGGCCGCGACTGTGCACGGCGCACCGCCCGCAGGCGAAGCGGCTCGGCGGCGCGCATGGTCGACGAGGTGGCTGGGCGACGATGCGATCTTCGCCGAAAAACCAGGCGAACGTGCGTTCCCCGGCGACGATGCCGGGCTGGAGCATGGCAAGCCCTATGCCGGGCCGAATTATCCTCTGATCCATCAAGGAATCTGACGCTATGACACGAACCTTCAGACATGCCCTCCGACACTCGGTTTGGTCTGCCATTGCCGTGCCGGTAGCACTTGGCGCGGCCTCGACATCGGCGCAACCCGTTTCATCTGGAGGTGAAGCGATCATAGCGCCCTCCCCTGCCAGCCAGGCCCAGCTTGCAGCGGTGCATGACGAGATGGTCGAAATGCTGCGCCCCTTCGATCTGCCCCTGCGCGCCTTGGTTGGCGATCCCATCGCGGTCTTGCCGCCCGACACGCTGGAGCATTGGGAGACGGTTGCGGCCAAAGGAGCCGGCTTTCGCGCAAAGCTCGAGGCCATTCCCGCTGCGGGGCTAGATGAACAGGATCGGTTGACGCGGGACTATTTGATCGCGCTCACCCACGGGATCGATGACTATCCGCGCTTCTGGCTCTATGCCTTTCCGATCACCCCCTATGCGGGCGGATGGCGGCACAACACCATTCGGCAATCGGCGCTCGGCACGCCGCTGGAGACGGCGGAGCAGCGAGCCTACTATATCGCCGCACTCAAGGCCTATGCGGCGCACGTCCGCTCACAGGCAGGCAAGCTGGCCCTGCAAGCCGACCGCGGCATCCGCATCGCTCGCCCGGCAATACCCGGGGCCCGCCGGACCGCCGCCAACCTCGCGCAGGCTTCCGCAGCCTTTGTACCCGCAACCGAACGTCTCTCCTCGGCGCCCCCCGAAGAAGCAGCGTTCTTCCACGCCGAGGTGGCTGCACTGGTCGAAGGTGAATTGGCCCCAGCCTTCACGGCGCTTGGAGCGATGCTTGATGACGCCTATGTCGCCGCTGCCCCCGAACGCCCGGGATTGATGTGGCAGGCAGGCGGCGCCGATCACTATGGGCGTCTGGCCCGGTTGCACACCGGGACGGATCTGTCTGCGGACGAAATCCATGCGATCGGCGTTGAAATCCTGCGCGATGCGCGGGCCGAACTGGCCTCGATCAAGCAGAGCGTCGGCTTCACCGGCAGCGACCGCGCATTCGCGGCAATGGTCGATGCCGACCCGCGCTTTTCGGCCACAACGGCGGAGGAAGTCGCAGCCCATTTCCGGCGCGCAATGGAGCGGATCGAACCCGTCCTGCCACGCTATTTCTCGCTGCTGCCCAATGCGCCGTACGGCATCGAACGCGCCCCGCGGCATATCGAGGAAGGGATGACTTTCGGCTTCTACCGTTCGCCGACGCCCGAGCAGCCGGTCGGAGCTTATGTCTATAACGGTGCCTCGCCCGAGACCACCTCCTATGCCAATGCCGCTGCGCTGATCTATCACGAGCTGTTGCCCGGCCACCATTTCCAGATCGCCCTGCAACAGGAGAACAAGGCTCTACCCCTCCTGCGGCGCGCCAACGGCTTTCTGTTCCTCAACGCCTTTGTCGAAGGATGGGCGGAGTATGCTGCCGATCTGGCGGACGAAATGGGAATGTATGCAACGCCCTATGAACGCTTCGGGCGGCTCTATTCCAAGATGTTTCTCGCCAATCGCCTGGTGGTCGACACCGGGCTCAATGCGAAGGGTTGGACTCATGAGGAAGCGCGCCGCTTCATGCAGGAAAACACCTTCGCTTCGGATGCCGAGATCGAGAGCGAGCTGCTGCGCTATTCCACCGACATTCCCGGTCAGGCCTTGTCCTATGCGATGGGCCAGCGCGAATTGCTGCGGATGCGCGCCGAGGCGCGCGCGGCTCTCGGCGACAGGTTCAGCTGGCCTGCGTTCCATGCCGCGGTGCTGACGCCGGGGGCCGTGCCGATGTCATTGCTCGACGCGCACCTCCAGCGTTGGAGAGAAGCGGGCGGAGAATAGCCACCCGCTTCCTTGCCCCACCTACTGGCAGCTCAGATGAACGAAGCGATCTGATCCAGCGGCTTCTTCTTTAGCGCATGAAGCGGCACGGTCGCGTCTTTCCCAGGATAGCCGACGACCAGCAAAAGATAGGGCTTCTCACTCGTGGGGCGGCTGCACAAGTCGTTAAGGAAGGTCATGGGCTTGGGCGTGTGGGTCAGCATGCACAGCCCGGCATGATGCAGCGCAGCGATCAGGAAACCCATCGCGATCCCAACGGATTCCGGGACGTAGTAGTTCTGCTGTTCGCCGTCCTCGCGGATGCCGCCCTTGCGCTGGCCGAAGATCGCGATAATCCAGGGTGCGTGCTCGAGATAGGGCTTGTGCGCGTCGGTCCCGAGCGGCGCGAGCGCATCGAGCCAGGCCTCTCCCGCCTTGCCGGCATAGAATTCGCGCTCTTCCTTTTCGGCCAGCTCACGCAATGTCGCCTTGGCCTCGGGCGTACCGATCGCGCAGAAATGCCATGGCTGGTGGTTCGCCCCGCTCGGGGCGAGGCCGGCAGCGGCGATCGCGGCCTCGATCACGGCACGCTCGACCGGACGGTCGGAGAATTCGCGCACGGTGTGGCGCTTCTTCATCCGGGCGAGGAATTCCTGCGCCTCGTCCAGCATCCGGTCAGGCGGCAGCTCGACATGGTCCATCAAGGGGACCGCTTCATGTTCCTTCATTCCGCTCTCCAGTTCTTTGCGATGCTTACCGTCACAAACCAATCCGCGCCGCCGCCCGGCGCGACAGAAACAGGCCAGCCGCGATCGCCCCGCAGCACCCGGCAATCACGTTGAATATGGCCAGGAACCCTACGTCTTGGGCGCTCGCCCCGATCTGTCCTGAAAGAAATCCGCCGAGCCCCAGTGCGGCGTAGAACATCCCTGCCCCCAGCGCCCCGCGGTTTGCCGGGATAATCCTAGTGATCGCCGAAAGCGCCGAAGGGCCGACCAGCAGTTCGGCGATCGTGATGAGGGCAATGGCCGCGGCAAGGACCAAGGTGGGTACGACAGCTTCCCTCGCCAGAAACTCCGCCGCGGCAAGACTGCCGAAGGCAAGCGCGAGAAACGCGAAACCGACCGCCGCCTTGCCGCTGATGGCCGCCTTGGCTCCTGGCCCGCGCCCCTCGCGCCAGCGCTTTGCCAGCGGCGGCATCACCAGAAGCATCACGATCGGATTGGCCGACAGGATCCACACGGGCGGGAAATCCACGCCCCACAGCGATGCCTCAACGCGGCTGGCGGCATAGAGATTGAGCGTGCCGAGGACCTGGAACAGGGTGACACCGAACAGCGTGACTGCCACCAGCACCACGCTCACCGGCAGAATCCACTTCGCCGGTAAAGGTGCCTCCCGATTGGTGGCGGGTGCAGTCTGTGCGGGGTGAGCGATCCCGTCCACTGGCGAAGCGATGATGGCCCGGAACACGTGCATCAGTCCAAGCGCCGCGACCATGCCGAACCCGGCAAGCGTGAAGGCCGGCCCATATCCGAACCGCTCTGCCACCCAGCCGCCCAGCAGGATGGCGATCAGTCCGCCGAGGTTGACGAACATGTGGAACAGCGAAAACCCGGCATCACGTGCTGCATGGGACCCGAACCCCAGTCGCCCGATGATTGCGGAAATGTTGGGCTTGAACAGCGCATTGCCGAGCGCGACCAGCGCCAGCCCCGCATAGAGCGACCCGACGATCAACCGTTCGGGCAGGCTGCCGTCACAGAATTGCAGATCGATCTGGGTTGCCAGAAAGCGGCTGCGGTCAAATTCGGGGTCGATCCTCTCCCACATGATCGGTACCATGTGCGGGACGGCAAGGGTCATATGGCCCAGCAGCATCAAGATCGCGCCGATGCGCAAAGCGCGCGCAGGCCCGAGGAGGCTGTCTGAAAGGGCCCCGCCTGCTACCGGCAGCGCCTGCACCGCCGCCACCAAACCGCCATAGAGCCCTAGCGCTGCCGCGGCACTCCACCCGAACCCGCCACCGGTGACCGGCGCGGTGAGTGCCAGCACCAGCAGCGTCATCAGCAGATAGTAGCTGAGCCGCTCCCAGATCTCGATTGCCGATAGCCGGTAGAGCGCGGCGAAAGCAGCCTCTTCCTCCCGAGCGCGAGCGGAAGGACCCGGTGGGTGAGCCGGCCCGACATTAAACCGGGTGTTCACTTCGCGCCACCATCCCTATCCAGCCCGAACCGGCGGATCAGCGCGGCCTCGTCCGGCGCACGGCCATGGTATTCGCGATAGGCCTGCTCGATCGGCACGCGATTAGCGCGGGAAAGAACCAAGTCGAAGTAACGCTCTCCCGCCTCTCTGTCATGCAGACCATCGGGAGCGCGCAGGAACACCTCGGCAAGATCGGCCGCGAGGATGTCGGACCACAGGTAGGTGTAGACATTCGCCGCATATTCGCGCGACCAGGTGTGGTAGGCAGCCGAGGCCTGCATGATCGGATCGGCCGAGGCTGGAAAGCCCCGTTCGGCCAGCAGGGCTGCCTCGAAGGCGTTGACGTCGGGCACCGGACCGTCGGCCTGATGCAGCTTCTGATCGACCAGCGCCATCGCCATGTATTCGGGATTGACGCTGAACACCCTTTCATACTGCCGCGCCGCGCGCAGCCGCTCGCGCAGGTCCGCAGGCATCGCCGCTCCGGTACGATAATGCGGCAAGCGGTCGAGCGTGCGGTCGGTCAGCAGCCATCGCTCGTTGAGCAGTGAAGGCACCTCGACGAAATCCCACGGGACGGTGAGCGATGCTGTCCCGTTGTAGTGCGCCGTGCTGGCCAGCATGTGCAGCACGTGGCCGAATTCGTGAAACAGCACGTTGGCATATTCGAAGGGGAGAAGTATCTCCTCGCCGGCTGCTGCTGGCGGCGGGCTCGAATGGAGCACGATAACCGGCAATTCGCCGAGGGCGAGATCGCCTGCAGGGCGATACTGCGCTGCCCACGACCCTTGCGGCTTTTGCAGCCGCGGAAGAATGTCGAGATAGACGATCCCCGCAGGCGCGCCTTCGCGGCGCGCGAGATAGACTTCGATATCCGGACTGACGGTAGGCACGCCGCTCAGACGTTCGAAACTGTAGCCGAAAGTATCGCCCGCGGCGGCAAAGATCGCATCACGTAGGCGCGGCAGGGGAAAATAGCCCGCAATCTCCTGCGCATCGATGCCGAAGCGCTCGCGGTTGAACCGGCCGAGGTAATAAATGCGGTCCCAGGGTTCGATCGTAGGGATACCGTCCTTGCGCGCCAGCGCTGCGAGCTCGGTCACGCGGCGGGCATCGGCTGCCATGACGGCGGTCCAATTGGCATCGATGATGCCCAGTGCGCGTTCGGGCGTGCCGACCATTCGCGAGGCAAGAACAAAGTCGGCAAAGCGCGGATAGCCGAGCAGCTGTGCTTTGGCCTTGCGCAATGCGAGGATCTCGGCAGCGACCGGGCGGTTGTCGAACTCGCCAGCGGTGCCGCCGCGGTTCATCCACTGCTGCCACACGATGCGCCGGGTTTCCCGATTTCGCACGAAGGTCTGCAACGCGAAGACCTGTGGGCGCTGGTTTGGGATGGCAAAAGACCCCTCGCGCCCTTGGCTTCTGGCGAGGTCGGCAGCGGCGGCGATCTGCGCGGGCGGCAAGCCATCGAGCCGGGCGGCATCATCGAAGAAGACGAACTGCCCTGCAGCCTCGCGATTAAGGTTCTGGTTGACCAGGAGCTGCAGGCGAGCAAGCTCTCCGTCGATCTCGGCAAGCCGCGCCCGCTCGGCAGCCCCCAGGCCCGCCCCCGCGCGTGCCATCGCGGCATGGGTAAGCTCGGTCAGGCGCGCTTCTTCAGGATCGGAAATCCCCGCCGGAAGAGCGCGATAGACCGCCGAAACCCGCGAAAACAGGGCCGGATCGCTCAGGGCCTCGGCCAGTACCGCTTCGTTCATCGCCACCAGACCAGGGCCGACCGCGCGCCAGCCTTCGTCGGAATGGGACGACAGGTAGATGCGCAGCAGCGCCATCAAGCGCCGCAGCGGCCGGCCGGCCCGGTCGAGCGACGCGATCGTGTTCGCAAAACTCGGCGGCGCGGGATCGGCGGCGAGAGCAGCGAGATCGCGGCGATAGGCCTCGACTGCGGCAGGGATCTGCTCGGCGAGCGCTTCCGGAGTCGCGCGGTCGACGGGTGGCAGCTGCCATTCGCCCGTCCATCGCGACAGGTCGCTTGCGGGAACCTGCTCGGCCGCAGCGAGCGGCAGCGCGTGCGCCAAAACTGATACCGATGCCGCCAGCGCGAAGGCCAGCCGGATGCTCACTTGCCCGGCTCCTGCGGCGCTGGCGCGGGCGGCGCATAGGTGCCCGCCGCGATTTGTCGCAGGACATCGATGGTCTCGACGGGATGCTCATAGAGGAAATTGTGGCTCGAATCCGCGGGCGCGATGATCCGCGTCGAGTTCTTAGAGTAATCCAGATAACGCTCGCGCGCGACGGTATAGAAGTCCTGGAGGCGCTGCGCTTCGCGTTGCTCGGCATTGCGAATGGTCGAGACATCGGACAGGCCGACCGCGTTCTGGGGGGCGAACAGGTAAAGCGGGACCTTGCCGAGCTCCCCCTCGAAGAAACCGGTTTCATAGCCGACCGCCGCCATCCCTTGAGGGGTCAATTCGCGGAAAATCGAATGAGCCGCCATCTGCGCGCGCGGCCGGGTAGCATAGGCCTTTTGGATGGCGTTGGACTTCCCCATGGTCGCGGCGATCTTGCGTTCGAGATCGGCGTATGCGGGCGCGGCTTCGGGTTGGCCCTTCAAAGCCTGATAGTCGAGCGCGAACAGGGAAAAGAAGCCATTCCACCACGGATCGGAGGACAGAGACGAAAGTTCCTCAAGCCGCGGCCCGTAAAGGATCACGTCGGGCGGGGTCGCATCCATCACCACAAGCGCGTGCACCCGCTCGGGCCGCAGCCGCGCCATGTTGGCCGCAAGTAGCCCGCCGAAGGAGTGCCCGGCAAGCATCACCGGCCCTTTCGCCCCGACCTTGTCGAGCACCTCCCACATCTGCTTCGCCTCGCTGGCGGTCGAGACGGGAAAGCGCGCCGGTCCGCTCCAGCCCATACCAGGGCGGTCGATCAGCACGCTGCGGTATTGGGTCTTTAGCGCATCGTGGATGAAGCGCATCGAGGTTCCCGGGGCATGCCCGCCTCCGAACAGCACGATGGCCGGTCCCGTGTTGTCCGGCCCTTCGGCAAGCACGTGGATTTTTTGCCCATCGACCTCCACGAAGGTGCCGGGTGCCGGGTAGAGTCGCTCCATCTCGGCTACGCGGTAAAGGTGGATACCGCTGCCTACAGCCATCGCTGCGGCGAGCAGCAGCACCGGAGTCGCCACCCACCCGCGGCGGGTGGCAAGGAACAGCGCGCCGGCGATCGCCGCAACACCTGCGGCCATGGCCAGGCCGGCCCAGTCATTGCTCAGGAACCCGTGCATCACGCTTCACCCCCCTACATGTTCGTCCTGGGACAGGCGTACAATACATACATGTATCGTGCAATCACGGTGTTACTGACATGCAAGCCATGCGTCAGCCGGTGCCAAACAGAACGCGGGAGTAGTGGGGCAGCATCGCCCGGCGTTCCTCGGTGCTTTCGCCCAGTTCGAGCGTGTAGTAGCCGATCTGGTGGAAATACGTGATGCGCGCGCGGGCTTCGGCATCGTAGGTGTCGTAGCCGTCCTCCAGGTACAAATCCGCAATCGCCTTGATCCGGCCAAGATCGACGCTGCGCACCCGCTTGTGAACCGCCGGGTCGATCCGCGCCCATTGGCGGATCGCGGCTTCGAGCCTGGGATCGAACTGGCGTTCCTCAATCCACAGATCGATCAGCCGCTGCATGCGCTCGGCCAGGGCGCCGGGCTCGGCCAGCCGGTCGAGGAAGTGACGGGCGTTGGAGTTTTCCCAATCGAGCAGCAGATGATCGAGCAAATCCTGCCGGTTCTTGAACCGCCAATAAAACCCGCCGCGGGTGACCCCGAGGCGTGCGGCCAGCGGGTTGATCTCCACCGCCGCGATCCCGCCCTCGATCAACATTTCGCGCGCGGCGGCGATCCAGTCTTTTTCGACTGGCGTGTCCCTTTCGCTGGTGGCTTGCGCATGGCCCGGCATACTCCGTGGATTAGGCATGCCGCCGTTCATGTCAATCCAGCGCTTCGATGACAGCCTTTTCGCGCTGCATGATCGCCGCGACTTCCCGGTTGTGGAAGGCAACATCGGCCTGCATTTTCTGGCGGATGTAATTGGGCGTTAGATCGCCGTCTTCGGGCTTCCTTACCGGCCAGCGTGTCTGGATAATGGTCTGGTAAATCGAAGCGTGGGCCCCATCGGGCCGCACCTGATGGATCACGTAGGCTGGCGCCGGGTTCTCCAGCACGATCATCAGCGTCAACAGCCGAGCCTCCTCATCGATGCCGCTGACCATGATGGTTACGTTGGGGCGGCTGGTGTTGGCGTCCTGCACGCCGCGAACCGCGCCGAGCCACGCCGTCGGATCGTTGGTCACCGAGGATACGGCAAATCCCTGCTGGCGCATCCGTTCCCCATCGACATAGAGCCGCTTGATGTGGCGCCACACCACATCCGCCGGCTTTTCGATCCGCATCTCGTAGTGGTCGGAAAAGGGTGCGAGAATGGTTTCTGCATCCTGCGTCGGAGCGACGGCTGGCGCCGTGTCATCCGCTATCGCGGGCCATGCGGCAACGAGCAGCGCGGCAGGAACGAGGCTCAGCCCCATCACGATTTTACGAAGTGTCATCGGCGAGTCTCCCCAAAACGGGCGCGAGAAAATCATTGCTCATGTATCGTCAGACATGAATACAGATGTGTATCGTCCAGTCAATGCGGCGAAGGAGAGGCCGGAATGAGCGATACCGACAGTCAGGGAGGACGGCGCTGGTCATCGCGGCTGATATTCGTCATCGCTGCGATCGGATTCGCGGTCGGCCTCGGCAACTTGTGGCGCTTTCCCTATCTGGCAGGCCAGAATGGCGGCGGTGCATTCATCTTGCTTTACGTCGGCGCGGTGTTCGTCATTGGCCTTCCGCTCGTGATCGCCGAACTCGCAATCGGGCGGAAGGGCGGGGCCGATCCGGCACGGGCGTGGCGACAGGTCGCCACGGCTGAGGGCCGATCGCCGTGGTGGGGCGCGATCGGCTATTTTGGGGTGACGGCAAGTTTCCTGGTCGTCTCGTTCTACTGCGTTATCGGCGGGTGGACGCTGGCTTTCGCCTGGACCGGCGTGAACACGCTCGCCGGCATCGGGGGGACGCTCGACTTCGTGCAAGGTCTCTGGCGGCTTTTGAAGATGCGGCCCCGGAACGGCAGGCTGGGTCGGGCTGAAGTCCGCCATCAATCCCTAAGAGAGCATGACTACCGAAACGAGGCCATGGCCGGCCAAGATCGTGCTGTCTGGCGCAAAGAACCAGGCGAACGTGGAGAAGCATTATGCATCAAAGTCAGTTTGGATCACTAGCCCAACAAGCGCCCGATTCCTTGCTCGGCCTTATCCGCCTGTTCCAGGAGGACCAACGGCCACACAAGATCGACCTTGGCGTGGGGATCTTCCGAGATGATCAAGGTCTTACGCCGGTATTGGGTGCCATCAAGGCGGCCGAACGTATCCTGGTCGAGCAGCAGGAGAGCAAGTCCTACCTTGGCCCGGTTGGTGATTCCGGCTTCGTCGATCTTACGGCACGTCTCGCGCTGGGCGATGATCTAGCGACTTCGCCAAGCCTAGTCGGCTTGCAAACCCCGGGGGGCAATGGCGCACTTCGCCTTGCATTCGAATTGCTCGCAGAGGCCTCGAAGGATTCAGCGGTTTGGGTGGGCAGCCCGACTTGGATGAACCATTTTCCTTTAATTGCCTCGACAGGCCTTGAGAGCCGCCACCATCGTTTCTACGATCCAGCGACCTTGCGGATCGATTTCGATGGCATGATGTCTGATCTCGCATCCGCCAAGCCAGGGGATGTCCTCCTACTTCACGGATGCTGCCACAATCCGACCGGTGCGACTTTCAGCAGTGCCGAATGGGCTGAGATTATCGCGCTGTGCGAACGGCAGGGCCTGCTTCCCCTCATCGATTTTGCCTATCATGGACTTGGGGATGGTCTTGAGGCCGATGCAGCACCCGTAAGGATGTTTGTCGAGAACTTGCCTGAAGCCATTGTCGCCTACAGCTGCGACAAAAACTTCGGGATGTACAGGGACCGTGTTGGATCCCTATTTGTGAAGGCGGCGACGCTCGCTCAGGCTGATGCGGTGCGCTCGCAGCTATTCGGCACCGCGCGCGCAATGTGGTCCATGCCGCCGGACCATGGTGCGGCGGCATGCCGGATCATCCTTTCCAGTCCGGAACTTCGGTCCGTTTGGCAGGAGGAACTAGATACGATGCGGGAAAGGATAAACGGGCTCCGGCAGGCTGTTGCGAATTCACTGCCGCGACTGTCCGCAGTTGCCAATCAGCGCGGACTTTTCTCGCTTCTGCCCATCTCAACAGATGCGGTACGACTGCTCCGGGAGGAGAGCGCTATCTACATGGCGCCGGACGGTCGCATTAACATTGCGGGCTTGAGTGAGGCAAATCTTGCTCACTTTGTGGAAGCGACCTCTCGGTTTCTGGAGAATTGATGCGAGCAGTTTTGATGCTGTTTAGTGTTGCTCTGTGAACAAGGCATCCTCCTGAAATTCCGAACTTCACAATTGCCGTCGAGCACGTTTCATTCTATCTTGTCGACACAGAGTCGGCAGAATTTGCCACTGCCACTGTTCAGCAAGGAGTGATGGGCCATGAAAGAGCATGATGCGATACCTCTTCCCGACCGGATGGATTATCCTCATCCGGAGATGATCGAGCGCGCGGAAGCGTTTTACGAGGAAATGCGGAAACGCCACACCGTGCGCGAGTTTTCCGACCGGCCGGTGCCACGTGAAGTCATCGAGTACGCCGTAAAAGCTGCTGGCACCGCTCCCAGCGGGGCAAATCACCAGCCCTGGTACTTCTCCATCATCGGATCGGCAGAACTCAAAAAAGAACTGCGTGAGCGTGCAGAAGCGGAGGAATGCGCTTTCTACAGTGGAAAGGCTGGTGAGGAGTGGCTCGACGCACTCACGCCGTTGGGCACAGACGACCAGAAGCCGTACCTTGAAACGGCACCCTGGATCATTGCCATCTTCGGGCAACGCAAGGGGGGCATTCGCAAGGGCATCGAGCGCCAGAACTACTACGTTCCGGAGTCGGTCGGCATTGCCATGGGCTTTTTGATTTCAGCCTTGCACCATGCCGGTGTAGCGACGCTGACCCACACACCAAAGCCGATGACCTTCTTGAATGATCTGTGCGGTCGCCCCGCTTCCGAGAAGCCTTATCTGCTTCTGGTGTGCGGCTATCCGGCCGATGGTGCGACGGTTCCCGTCCATGCCAAGGTCAAAAAGCCTTTCGAAGAGATTGCTGATTATCGCTAGTGCCAGCGGGGTTGGGCGAACAAGAACAGCAGCTCGCCCACCCCCCGAACCTGACCTACTTAGGTGCTCATTTGGATGGTTGTGCCCTTGGTTCAAGAACCTCCAAGCTCAGTGCCGAAGGATACGAAGAACCCCGCAGGATCGTTATTCGAGCCGAACGGGGTGATGCGTTGTCGGTGGCGATATCGTTGCCGGTGCCTGGATTGACGCTGATAAACGGGTAAGCGCTGCTGAAGACGGATAAACGCAAGCGATGGCCGACGCGCAGTGTATGCCCCTTCTCGCCCAGATTAACTTCGAACTTCACGGTTTCGCCTGGCTTCAAGAGCGCAAGACCACCAGAACCGCCACGATAGCGGGCGCGCAGAACGCCGGCCCATCCGGAATCAAGACGAATGGCAGTACCATTGGGTGCTACATCTTCAAGCAAGGCGACTATGTCAAAGTCCGGCACGTCAGCCCGAACATAGATCGAGAGCCTGGCATTTCCCAGAAGAGTGAGGGGAGTCGTGAGAGGCGGTGTAGCATAAGTAAGGACGTCTGGGCGCGCCAGTTGGTGAGAGATGTCAACCGGCCCGAGTAAACCCCCGGCCTGGCCCCTGTGGCCATTCGCCGGAAGGTCACTGCGAACAGGGTTTGCGGGATCGTGCGTGTACTCGTCGAGCGCGTTTTGGCCTGGACCGGCCTCAAGGAGCCCCTTACTGGAGATTGCATTGGCTCGCCCCGATCCGCCGAGAAACAATTTTCTGGACTTCACAAGGGGACTGGGAAGGCGCTCCGCCTCGATCCAACGGTTCTGGCCCGGAACGAACATCTGAACGGACGGCCATGCGGGACGGCGGGCGGTTCCCTTTAGGCACCAGTCGAAGAATTCACGGGCCATCCGCTGGCCGGGCTTGTAGCCCCTGGATTCGACTGCAAGTGCGCCGATCCTGTCGATTGGTTGCCCGGTGTCACGGGAATAGCCGCCTTCCGACGCTCCGGAATGGTCCCAAGGGCCAACGATGATCCACTGGTCATCTGCAGATGCCGCAAGTCCGCGCATCGCTCGATAATTAGCAATGCTACCTGACAATGTTGTGTCGTACCAGCCAGTGAAAGTCAGCGCCGGTACATTGATGCGGCGGTAATCTTCGAGACTGAGGTGAACGTCGGCCCACATGTTGTCTGAAGTCTGGTGTTCGAGAAACTGACGGTAGACCGGGACTTCGACGCCGTGGGCCGCAAGGTCAGCCGTTAGGAGTGGGCGATGCGAGATTAGCTTGTCATAGTCCACTGGACCAGCTTTGCCCGCAAGGGCAGGAGTTACGCGCAGCGTCCAACCCAATGCCCAGCCTTGCATGAAGGCGCCGCCAAGGAAAGGGGGGCCGTCAAATCCACTCTGGAAGTTTGCATTGGGGCTAATACAGGCAAGCCCCCGGGGCCTGCCAATTGCGGTCTGGATTGGGTATGTGCCACTGTAGGAACTGCCGCGCATACCGACATTCCCGCTCGACCAGGGCTGGCCCGCAACCCATTCGACGATCTGAGGCCCGTCGTGCCGGGCATCTGCCATAAAAGTGTGCGTTCCTCCGCTAGCCCCGGTGCCGCGGGCATCAACCACCATAAACGCGTAACCATGCCCTGTCCAAAAAGCGTGTTCGCCCGAAAAACTGAAGGTGCTGCGCCGTCCGTAAGGCGTTACTTCAAGAATGACGGGATGCGGCCCTGCGCTGTCAGGCAAGTAGAGGTCGGCTGCAAGAGTAGTCCCATCATTGAGAGGTATCGAGACACTCTGCGCACCTTCGCCAATCTGACTTTCGCGGGCTGGAGCATCAGGATGGCGCGGCAATTCCGCACGAGCCGGTCCAACGAAAGCGATTGCGGCAGCTATCGGGCCAAATAAAAAGCGCATCATCCAAGCTCCTTTTCGTAAATGCTGCTCAATGCGAGCCAAGGACCGTGTTCGGTCTTGCAGAAACATCAAACCAAACATGGCATGTGCTTACTTCATTCGGAAGTAGACCATCGACGCAGACCTTCGTCGCGGTCTGGCGCAACGATTTTCCTGAAGTGTGTGAGGGACACCGAAAACAGCAGGGCAGCCAAGGGCCCGAGAAAAATTCCGATCAGCCCGAGCGAATAGCCTAGCTCACTACTTTGGGTGAACAATCGCTCATTCAACGCAGCCGTGATGATTGGTCCGAGTGAGTAACCGACAAGGTTCGTCGTAATGAAGTATATGGCCGCCATCCGGCCTCGCAACTCACCTGGTGTCGCTTGCTGGATCGCGAGCAGTGATATCGTTGGAAGCATCGAAACGAACAGCACGGCGAGGCTCAAGGGCAGCAGAACAGTATCGCTGGACCAAGGGGCCGCCATGCTGGCAAGCGACAAGGCGATCAGGATTGCGCCAAGTCGCAGGACGCGAGCTACCGCATCCGAAACGCCCTTCTGCTGCATCCGGCGCACGATGAAGCCCCCGGCGAGGATGCCCAGCGGACCCAGCAGCAAAAACTGGATGCCTGTAAGAAGGCCCACATTGGCAGGCTGCCAGCCATATCCCCTGATCAGGTAGGAGGGCAGCCAGTTCATGAAGGCAAATGACATGATTGCCACGAGGCAGACTGCCGAAAAGTGCGACAGGATCCACTTGCGGGCTGAAAAAAGGAAATTTGCCAACCCTGGCTTGTCATCAAGGGCATAGGTTTCGATGCGGCGCGCCGGCTCACGCGCAGATAGAGCCAGCAAAACGCCAAGAATGCCGGGCAGGCCACATGCAACAAAGGCAAACCGCCAGCCCTCTATGGCTGGCAGGCTGGCGATCTGGAGCGGCCCTATGATTTCGGAAAGGGAGAGCAGCAGCCCCCCGCCAACCAGAGCCAGGCCAGTTCCGAACATGGCGGCGGTTCCGTAAACGCTGGTTGCCACTGCCCGTCTCTCGGGACGAAAATAGTCGGCGATCAGTGAAATTGAAGCCGGGCTCGCCACAGCCTCGCCCATCCCCACTACAGCCCGCGCGACAATCAAGGCTTCATAACTGTCTGCAAGACCGCAGGCGATCGTTCCTGCGGTCCAGAAAGCAATGCCAGCAGCGAGCAGCCGGAGACGATGCATTCGATCCACCATCCAGCCCAATGGGAAGCCGAACAGCGTATAGAACACCATGAAAGCTGGACCTTGCAGGACCCCAATCTGGATATCGGTGAGAGCGAGTTCGGCTCTTATCGGATCGACAAGCAGGTTCAGAATCTGCCTGTCGAGGATCGCAACTACGGAAATAAACATGAGCACGGCTACGCCGAACCACGCCGATTTCTCCGACCCGGAAGAACCTGATGATGACGGTTGCAATATCCCCTCCTAGGTCTTTACGTTTTGGCCAGGTTTCGTGGTAGCCTTGGTCCTGCAATGGACAGCCTCGAAACTAGCCTGCGCTCGTCGATTTCATCAAAACGATGCCGGCCAGTATCAAGATTGCGGCAACGACCCGAATGGCAGTCGCACTCTCACCAAGGAAGAAGATACCTACGACAAAGGCCCCGATTGCGCCGATACCGGTCCAGAGCGTGTAGGCTGTGCCCAAGGGCAGGGACCTCATCGCGAGGGCTAGCAAGACGAAACTCCCCATCGATGCAACGAGTGTCACAGCGCTGGCACCTGGACGACTGAAGCCATCCGACAATTTCATGGCAGTCGCCCAGACGATTTCCAGGAGACCAGCTAACAGCAGGTAGACCCAAGCCACATTGCACTCCATCCAGTAAGCGGACGATCACTCAAAGACGCAGCCGGGATTCAGAATTCCCTTAGGGTCCAAAGCGTTCTTAAGTGAGCGCATCATGGCAACTTCTTCAGCCGAACGTGTGCGAAGGAGCCAGGCCCGCTTCTCGTAGCCAATCCCGTGTTCCGCAGAAATCGTACCTCCAAACGATTCCAGGGCTCCATAGACGTCTTCATCGCAGTCTTCCCTGCGAGCATCTTTACGACCGGGCTTGATAAAGAAATGAAGATTGCCGTCAGCAATGTGACCCATCGTATAACAGATGCTGTCAGGCCACCGGCACTTCAGATTGCTCTCTACGAGCTTCACGTAGTCCGGCATGTCGCCGATTGGAACACCTACATCATAGCCAAAGGACGGCTTGTCGATGAGGAATGGCTCAAGATTCTCGCGGAGGTCCCAAAGGCTTCGCCGTTCCTGCTCTGACTTGGCTATCACGGCATCGGCAATGATATCATCGCCGAGAGCGGTTTCGAGCGTTTCGGTCAGAACCGCTTCATTTAGTTGTGAGTCTGCCCCTTCGGTCTCGATGATCACGTAAAAGGCATGCCGTCCTTCGAAGGGGCTGCGGCGCCCGGTGAAACGCAGTTGTTCTTCCAGATAGGATTGCCACATCACCTAGTAGGCCGAGAGCATTGAGCCAAACTTCAGTTTCGCCAATTGCAGCAGCTGAGCCACTTCATCGAAGCCACGCAGCGCGATCATTGCGGTCCGTCGGTCTGGCTGCTGAGGAAACAGCCGCAACACAGCACGCGTTACAATTCCCAAGGTACCTTCCGTGCCAATGAACAGCTGCTTGAGGTCGAAACCGGCATTGTTCTTGAGCAGCTTGTTCATCGACGAGACAACGGTGCCGTCCGAGAGGACCGCTTCAAGCCCCAGAACCAAGCTCCGCATGGATCCATAGCGCAAGACATTGATCCCGCCGGCGTTGGTCGAAATGTTGCCACCGATGGTGCAAGATCCGCGAGCGCCTAAATCAAGCGGAAACAGCAAATGGTGGCTGGCCACCGCTTCCTGAACGGTCTGCAGGCAAGCACCGGCCTGGACAACGCAACCGGCATTTACAGGATCAATGCTCTCGATCTGGTTCATTCGCTCAAGAGAGATGGCAATCCGGTGCGAGGTTGGTTCGGCTCCAGCTAAGGGCCCGGTTCCGCCGCCGATTATGACAACTTCTTGCGAAGCCTCATGGCACAGACGCAGGACAGTACTGACTTCGGATGTCGTCTTTGGACGCGCCATTGCCAGTGCCGACATGCGTTGCGAGTTCCACAGACTTGTCGGCCTGCTAGCCAGTGCATCTTTCGTCAGGAAGCCACATGGCCCGAGCGCTGATGACAGTGCCTGCAGCAAACCTGTGTTGCCTTCCTCCATGCGTCGAATCCCGCTCCCAGATAGATATTGCCGACTCATTGTCGACACGAGTAGAGCAGGTCGATACCAAAAAGCAAAGCGGCATGTTGGCGGCAGCTCTTACATAGCGCTAAACTGCGTGTATCTGGGGAGGTATAAATGGGCGGTTCAGGTCAAGCAGGCAGCAGCGAAGCCCGTGTGGCTTCATCAGCGCCTGGGGGACAGACTGTCGGGTCGCTGCCCACAAAGTTGTTCGTCGGCTATGGCGCGGTTGCGGCACCCTATGAAATGTTAAGGGCGCCTGCCCTGGCTATCCTCCCGGGACTTTACGCCAAGGAGTTTGGTTTTGCGTTGGCGACAATTTCCATCGCGATGCTTTTTCTCCGTCTCACGGACGGCGCCACCGACCTGGCCGTCGGGCTTCTCTCCGACAAAACAAGAAGCGCTTGGGGTCGCCGTAAGCCCTGGCTTCTTGCGAGCATCTTCGTGGCCATTCCCGCAGCCTATGGCCTCTATGTACCGAGCGATACTCCAACGATCTGGTCGTTCACGATCTGTTACTTCTTCTTTTTCCTCGCTTGGACAATGTTCGAAATACCCTACACAGCATGGTCGACTGAACTGGCTCATCGATATGAGGACAGATCGCGCCTGGCGGTTTGGAGAGGGCTGGGGCAGAATGCTGGGCTGATCCTGCTCAGTTTGGTGCCGTTGCTTCCGTTTCTGCCTTCAACGGAAATGAACTTTGTCACCCTGCACGCCATGTTCTGGCTTATAGCGATCACGTACCCGCTTGGAGTGCTTTACGCGATTTTCCGGCTTCCGAACGGCGGCGCCGTCGAGGAAGCGGAGCAATTCAGTATTCGTGATACGGTCGCCGCGATTCGGGCGAACCGCCCTTTCCAGCTATTCCTCTCTGTCGCGTTCCTTTCCGACTTTGCTGTCGGATGCATGACGGCTCTCTTCTTCCTGTTCTTCGACATCTATCTCGGTGTGGGGGCCTCCTTCACGGCCATTTTCCTTACCGCCATTGTCGTGTCCACGCTGTCACTCAAGCTGTGGCAACATCTGCTGAAGCGAACATCGAAGACCGGGGTGCTCCTCGTAGGCCTAGGTGGCGGAGCCATCGTCGGAGCACTTATTGCCGCTCTCGCCCCCGGACCGAACGCCCTGGCCTTTTTCATCGGGTATATGGCTTTGTTCTATACTTTCAGCGTCGCGCGCGATGTTGCACTCTATGCCATTTTCGGCGACATTATCGACTATGATATTTGGAAGTCAAATGGCAGCAGAGCAGGACTTTACTCCTCCGCCTGGATGGTCCTCCGCAAGATTGCCTACGCCACAGCTCCCGCATTCGCGTTTCTCATCGCTGGCCTGTTTGGGTTTGATCCATCCGCTGACTCCCAATCCGATCTAGCCATCTTCGGACTGAAGGCAGCCAACGGCTACCTCCCTGCCATATTCCTGATCGCAGCGGTGTTCCTGGCCGCCATGTTCCCCATCACCAAGGCCCGGCACCAGATCATCCGGCGTCGGCTGGAGCAAAGATCTCTTCGAACCAGCTGTTGATTGCTGTGAGATTTGCCCCTCAGTGGTGCGAGGAGCTCCGCGCCACCCAGCGTCTTGTCTTGCCACTGATCCTGACAAATCGATCCTTGACGCTAATTGAGGGCGACGGATATCGTGATGATTGGCTGGCTCGGGGCCACCGAGCTCACCGCCGCCCCTCTCGGCTCCAGTCTGATCATGACCACAGTCATTTTCTGCATGGGCATGATCACTGCAACGGCGCCAATGATGGCAAGCGAGCGCGGCCGGATGGCCCATAGCGTCTGGGACCTTCGCGGCACCTTCCGGCAAGGCCTCTGGGCGTCCGTGGTGATCTCGATCGTTGTCTGGCTCGTGCTTTGGAACACGGCTCCTATTCTTCGACTGCTCGGCCAGAACGACGATCTGGCAGCTCTTGCGGGTACTTATGTCCTTAATGCTACTGGCCATGATGACAATCCTCAGAAAACACCCGCGATTTCGGCGATATTCGCTGTTTTGCCGATAGTGGCGGAGCGATTGGGCGCGCTTTCGCTCGCTCTGGAAATTTGGCGTTCCGATTGGAGTGGCGATGGCGCTGGAAGACACGATATTCATCTTCGCAGTGGTGATGATGGGCTGGTTCGGTCCAAATGCTTTGGCTGCGCATGCGATTGCGCTTCAAATCGGCAGCATCGCCTTCACGTGCCACTAGGCTTGGCCCAGGCTGCCACGGTGTGTATTGTCAACGGGTTCAGAAGGCAGGACCAGGGCTTGATCAAACGAGCCGGTTCGACCGCCTTCTTCCTAACGACTGCGTTTATGGTCGGCATGGCTTTGCTCATAGCAACGCAGCGCGACCTGTTGGTCTCGCATTTCATGAGTGCCGATCTTCCAGTCAATTCGGAAATCGCGGAACTTGCACTTTCCTTCCTCGAGGTCGCCGCGCTGATCGAGGTTGCCGATCGCGTTCAAGTCGTCTGCACCGGGATGCTGCGCGGCTGGCACGATACGCGATGGCTGATGATTTTCGCCGTGACCGGCTACTCCGTGGTCGGGATCGGATTGCAGCCTGGCTGGCATTCGCACGCGACTGGGAGGGATTGGGTATCTGGGTCGGGCTGGGCAGTGGGATCTCTGTCGTCGCCCTGCTGGTATTTGGGCGCTGGCTACTTCGGTACAGGCTTGGCCTGCTTCCTGACGCCTGTCCGCAGTTGACGGGTGGACAAGTCGCCTCATCCCCAAGGCGGCCGATTGCGGTGGTCAGAATGGCTTAGAGGCTCTTTCCCGACGGCGAGTGAGCGGACGGGCGTCAGGTCAATGCCAAGCGCTTCGAAGGACGCTCGGTCAGGCGTTCATGCATTCTGACAGCAATCGTTTCGAAATCGCGCCTCCCCGCCGCTTCCGCAGCGTCAGCATCGCGCGCCTCTATTGCTTCAACTATGGCCAGATGCGCATTGATCCAGTGACCTTCGAGGTCGTGGTCGCCAAGCTCAGAAACATCGAGAAGATAGGAGCCCAGGATGCGCTGCCCCTGGTCAAGCAACTGCCGCATCCAGTTCGCGTAGAATGCGTTACCAGACGCGTCAGCAATCGCCAGATGAAACTCCCGGTTCAGACGGATCATGAGGGCCATGTCGCGCTCGCGCGTCGCCACGCTGTGTTGCTCATGAATGTGCTTGATGCGCCCAAGCTGGACCTGCGTCCGGTTGGTCGCAGCGAGCCTTGCTGTCAGGCGGTAGAGCAGCTCGGAGGCATCAAGAAAGCTGGGGATGGCAATCATGTCAAACGGTGCGACGATCGAGCTTCGATTGCGCAGGGTCTTCACCAGACCTTCCGCGGCGAGCCTGATCAAAGCCTCACGGATCGGAGATCGTGACAACCCGAAACGTTCGGCAAGATCAGTTTCATCCAGAAGTGTGCCGGGCTCCATCTTCAGAGTGAGAATCTCTGCCCGAAGGGTCTCGTAAACCGTATCCGCACCCGAGCCGCGAACTGGCTTGCGTTCGGGCTTGGCCACGCCTCCCTTGGCGTTGCGACCAGACCGTTCTGATTGAGCCATCCTGAATCTCCGAAGCAGGCAATAGTAGCAATTGCCGCTAGCGCGGTCCTACATCAAGTCACGGAAGGCTGTCACGAATATTCCGGTCAGTGTCAGAAGACCTAGGGGGCTCAGGCTTGCCCCCAGTGCGGCAAAGAGAACAGGCCGGGCCTTGGAGAAGGTCCGGCCTGCCGATCCGCCTCAGTAGCGATAACTGAGGCCTAGGCTCCATGTCCGGAACTGACCCGGAGGAGCAAAATTACGCCCGTCATAAAAAGCGAAATAACGCTGGTTGGTCAGGTTCCGGGCGCTGGCCTGCAGCGACCAGTCTCCTATATCGTATTTGACTAGGGCGTTGACGAGGCCGGTAGACTGTAAAATGAAAATGTTGTCAGCTTTGTCGAACGCCTTACTGCGATACTGGTATTCAACCCTCATGCTGGCCTCGCCCGGACCAACCTCGACTTTATCCACGGTCAGTGCGGCGGTTCCCTGGAACTTCGGAGCACGAGGCAGCGTATTACCAGAATAGTCGACCGGCTGAGCTGTTGTGTCGTCCAGAGTGATGTACTCGTCAAAACTCGTGTTCAAATATCCGGCACTGAGATCAAGACGCAAGTTATCACTCAAGCGGAAATTGCTCAGCGAAGCCTCAAACCCCCAGATCGTTGCCTTACCGGCGTTGAGTACCGTATAGAAGGGAACGCCAGCAGGGTCGGGAGAACCATCAGGAAGCAGCGGAATGCCGCCGACTTGAACCTGCATGTCACGGTAGTCGTAATAGTAACCAGCGACGTTCAGAAAGCCGTTGCTATCTGGCAAAGTCGACTTCACACCGACTTCATAAGCGTACAGAGTCTCCGGCTTGACCGTGGCCGGCTGCGGCGTCCCATCAACGGCAAAACCTGTCGTATTGTAGCCAGACTGGAAGCCCTTGGAAGCGGATGCATAAATCATCGTTCCGCCAGCAGTGGTATAGTCCAAACCAACTCGACCAGTAAGCTGGCTTTGTGTGCTGCTCAGATCAAACGATTGCGAATCTGCGGGACCACTGCCTGCGAATCGATTGCGGACGCGATCACGGTTGTAGCGCAGACCCACGTTCGCTCGGAGCTGGTCGGTCAGGTTATAATTGAGATCCCCAAACACGGCAAAAGTCTTAACAGTGTTGTCCGTAGCGCTGTCGAGCAATCCGTTAACGACAGGCACGATATCGACTCGACGCGTCTCGCCTTCCTTTGCATCCATGTATAGGCCGCCGAACACCCAGTTCGCCTTGTCACCTTCATATGCAAGTTGCAATTCCTGGCTCAACTGCTCGGCATATTGGGGGAGCGAGATGACGACCTGAACCGGCTGCGGCAGCGGGTTCACGTCAAGCTGAGAGCGCGGCTCATTGTAATCAGTATACCCTGTCACCGACCGCCAAGAATAACCCTCCCCCAGTTCACCCGATAGCGTCAGGCCAACAAGGTAATGGTCGCGCTCCCCCACCGGCGTACTGGGGTTATCGTAATATCCCTTGTTCCAACCATAGAGCGGCTTACCGGCGGAACTCAGAGCAATAAGTTCACCGACACCACCCGTTTCGTTCGTGTATTGCGCAAACAAGTCGACATCGATTGGGCCCGCCTTTCCGGTCAGTGTGAGGCGCACGCCGGTAAACTCATTGCCAGCGATGCGCTTACTGGTCGCGACGTTAATGATACGACCATCAGCACGAGTAAGTGTGCCTGCAATGCGAACCGCCCAGTCCCCACCGAGTGGTGCATCGAGACCCGCATAGGCGCGCACCGTGTTCTCACTTCCATACTCGAGCTTGGCGCCAAAATCGAACTCATTACCAGGACGCCGCGTGTTGATGTTGATGGCGCCGCCCGTCGCGTTCCGTCCGTAGAGGGTGCCCTGCGGCCCTTTCAGAACTTCAATCTGACCAACGTCGAACATCCAGCCCAGCGAGGACGCGGTCGAAGGCATGTAGATGCCATTTATGTGAGCCGCAACTGCTGCACCACTGCCAGGCACCTGCGTACCGATGCCACGCATCGTAATCGTCGCCCGAGTTTCGTAATTCTCCATGTAGAGTCCAGGAGTCTCGAACTGGAGATCCTCAAAAGTGACCTTACCGAACTCCTGCAGGTCCGACCCACTCAGAACCTGAATAGATGCAGGGACGGATTGAATATCCTCTTCACGCTTGCGAGCAGTGACGATGATCTCTGCACCGCTAGCGTCTTCAGCTTTCGCCGCCCCTTCTGCCTTTGCGATCTGCGGAGCCAGCATCAGCGCAGTGGCGACCGCCATCAGTGAGGGCATCGCCGCTAAGTGCTTGCGAAACGACACCCGGACCTCAGTGCACCTATTGATCCGGTCAGGACTGGACATGTCTCTTCCTCCCATTGGTTATGAGCCTCGCCCCAAGAAGCTTTTGGTCGACAATATGTCGACATGTAGTATTCATCACATTTGATGATTGCAAGCCCTTGCGAAGAAGCTCTCTCTGGCGTTGCAAATGAGCATCACCGATTGATTGCCACAGAAGGACAGGCACCCCTGCCAGTACGTTTTGAAGACGCGGCGTATCGCCGATAATCGAAATCGGCGCCCGAACAACACGATCTCACGCGCCACTCGAAGTCGCTACCCTGCGAAGGAGACAGACTTCAATCGCGTGAATGCCCGCATGCCGTCCAGCCCGCCTTCAACACCCACGCCCGATTGGCCGTGAGGTTCGAAGGCGCCCGCCGTGGCGTCCACAGCTGTTGCCCCAGGCTTGCCCGTGATGGTCACCGAGCCGGCCTTGACGGCTCGGGCGAGACGGAGCGCGCGCGCCAGGTCGCGCGTCCAGACGCTGGCGGCGAGGCCGTAGATGGTGCTGTTTGCAAGTCTGACAGCTTCGAGCTCGTCTTCAAATGCGAAGACTGACAATACCGGGCCGAAGATCTCCTCCTGGGCGATCCGCATGTCACTGCGGACATCGGTGAAAACGGTAGGCATCCAGTAGCATCCGTCGTTGCGCCCGGAGTAGCCGCGCGGCAGGGCGGCCACAGCGCCTTCTTCTTGGCCGGCTTCGTAATAGCGACGCACTCTGGCGTGCTGATCCTTGCTGGCGAGCGGGCCAAAGCTGGTGGCTTCGTTGAGCGGGTCTCCCGCTTCAATCTGTTGCGCGCGGGCCAGTACGCGTTCAACTAGCGCATCATGAATCGAGCGCTCCACAAGGAGTCGCGACCCTGCCACGCAGACCTGCCCGGAATTAAACGTAATGCTGCCAACGACGGCGTCGGCAATCGCGTCGAGATCGTCGATGTCGTCAAACACAATCTGCGGAGACTTGCCGCCGCATTCGAGGATCAAGCGTTTCATGTTCGACTGGGCGGACAGTTCGATCAGTCGCTTGCCGGTCGCCGTGGAGCCCGTGAATGTCAGGAGGTCGACATCCATGTGGGAGGCAAGAGCGGCGCCGGCACCTGAACCCAGGCCCGGCACGATGTTCAGTACCCCATCGGGAACACCCGCTTCGGCCGCAAGTTCGCCCAGCCGCAGACAGCTCAAGGAGGCAATTTCGGATGGCTTGAGGACGACCGAATTGCCTACGGCGAGCGCAGGCGCGATCTTAGTGATTCCGATGTAGGCCGGGAAGTTCCAGGGCGTGATCGCGCCGACAACGCCAACCGGCTCCCGCAGATTGAGCAGCAGCGTCGAAGGATCATTCGGGATGACCTGATCGATCAGCTTGTCTGAGGCTTCGGCGACGGCCCGGACGGCATCAGCAGCGGCCCGCATATCAGGTGCCGCAGCGCCGATTGGCATGCCCATTTCAAGCGTATCGAGCAGCGCCAACTCGTCCGCATTGCGCTCAATGGCATCTGCAAAATTCATGAGGATCCGTGCACGCGCCCGCGGGGACAGATTGGCCCAGCTGCCCCGTTCAAACGCGACACGCGCGGCGGAAACAGCGGCATCGATCTCAGCTGCACCGCACGCCGGAAGGTCGGCAAGACGGTCTCCATTCGCCGGATTGAGAGTTGCGAAGTGCCCCTTGGCACTAGCCTCAATCCGGCGGCCATTGATCCATGGCCGTACATCAAAGCTGATTTCCTGAGCCTTGACCGTCCAGTTCACTGGCGCGACTTCGAGAGAGTTCATTGAATTTGTCTCCATTATCCTATTGTCTTGAGCCTGCCGGGTTCGCGGAGCAGTTCGGCAGCACGTTCCCCGATCATGACCGTTGGAGCGTGAAGGTTTCCGGAAGTTACCAGAGGAATGACCGAGGCATCCGCAACCGTCAGACGACCGACGCCTCTTACACGCAACTGTGAGTCGACAACCGCAGACGGGTCGTCGCCCATCCGGCAGGTGCCGCAAGCATGGTAGCAGATCCCCGCGTTCTCGCGGACATAAGCTTCGAGTGCCTCGTCGTTGGAGAGAGCAATGCCGGGAGAAAGCCGTCTGATGACCCGATCTGAGAAGGGCTTTGCGCGGGCGATCCGGTCGACCAGTCGTACTCCTCGCATCAAACGCAAAACGTCGTCACGGTCGCCCAACAGGTTAGGCACGATCATCGGCGCTTCGCGGGGGTCGGCAGACCTTAACTCGATCCGCCCACGTGACTTCGGGTGGCACAGTGACGGAGAGAGGGAATAAGTGTTCACTCCGGAGGTGAATGTGAAGTTGTCTTCAAGATAACCCCAAGGCCCGGAGAACAGCAACAGATCCGGAGACACTTCCTCGGGCCTGCTTTGCGCATAGGCCAGGATATGACTGGCACAGGAAATTGCCTGGCCTCGCCTGGCCAGGGCGAATTGTAGACCTGACAGAGCGAGTTGGTGCCATTGCATGGCAGAGCTGTATGTCCGGTCCCGGACCTCGTACTCGATGTAAAGTTCAGGATGGTCATGAAGATTGCCCCCGACCGACTGGCTGTCAGCCACAACAGAAATGCCGTGCGTCCGAAGCTGCTGTGCCGGCCCTATGCCCGAGACCATCAGTAGGTGCGGAGAACCGAAGGCTCCCGCGCTCAATACAATCTCGCGACGCGCCCTGACCTCGAATAGCTTATCATTTGCTGAGATCTGAAGACCTGTTGCTTGCCCTTGATCGAACACAATCCGTTCGACCCGAGCATGGGTAAGCACCCTAAGGTTAGGGCGCCGCCATGCCGGACGTAGATAGGCAGTAGCGCTATCCTGACGAAGTCCGCGAAGCTGGTTGGTCTGCGCAACACCAATGGCCGCCCCCTTCGCCAGGTTGATGTCTGCCACTTTCGGGATTCCGACTGCGGCAGCTGATTCGATCAAATCATCGGTGCTCGCATGAGGTGAACGAAGAACCTCGACATGGACAGGACCAAACTTCCCTCTGCCGGCCAGCCCGGGGCAATGCTCTGCTCGCCGAAAGAACGGCTCGACATGTCTCCACGACCAACCCGAAGCGCCCATTTCGGCCCAGAGGTCATAATCTCGCGGCAGACCTATCGCATAAATTACGCCATTGATCGTGCTGCTGCCGCCAAGAATGCGTCCCCGTCGCCAAGTCTCGGCCCGATCGAAACGGCTGGGATCGCTCTTGGTCTGGTAAAGCCAGGCATAGGGCTCCCAATCCTTGACGAACGACTGACCACCCGGAATGCGAAACTTCCAGTTGCGTTCGGAACCGCCAGATTCGATCAATAAGACCGAGACCTTGGGGTCTTCGCTCAAGCGCGAAGCGATCACGCAACCTGCCGAACCCGCCCCGACTATGATGTAGTCGTAGTCACCACCATATGGCAGGGTCTCAACAGGACTTGCCATCTCAACGACCAACTACTCGCCGGTAGGTCCCGTCGTGTATGACTTTCCAAGTGGCGCCCTTGTCGATCGAGAGCTCCCAGAGCTGACGATTTCCACCATCAGCCAGTGGGGAAAAGCTCATGCGATGAAGCCCGACAAATGAGTCCATGTCGTTCTCGCCAGTCAGGACTAAGGTAGAGCCCTCAAACTGCCCCGATAGGTACATCGTTTCGCCATCGTCAGTGACGAAAATCAATCTCCAGAGGCGGTCGGACTTGTCGTAGAACATGTGAGCACGCCCGTAACCACTAATCGCCCCCCGCCATTTCTCCAAAAGCATGCAGCCGCCCAGGACTGCTTCAACCTTGCTTTCGCCGGCCGGCGCGCCACCAATGCCGGTTACCTTGAACTCGCCGATCTTGAAATCAAGTTGCCGGTATACCGGATCCGTGCACCCTGCACCCGGAGGACCTGCGCGCACCTCGGCACGCCCGGCACAGCCACTTACCGCGACTAGGGCGGCAGTAAGCCAGATGCCTTTCCTGACGCGATTTATCATTGCAATTTCCTCCCTGGCAAAGGCCATGCGCGAGCTGCGTGGATTTTTTGTCGACACAAACAATACACGTTGTATGTTTGGGCCGCAACCATTCGAATGAAGTGAGTGAGAAGTCATGACCATTCTTAGCGACAATGCACCGGACAGCCGGGGTTGCGCCGACTACTCCGCACGCTTTGTCCGCATTCCGATGCGCGATGGAGTGGAGCTTGGTGCAATTCTGTATCTGCCGCTCAACCGGCCAGGTCCGCTGCCGGCGGTGATGGAAATGACTCCCTACTTGGCCGACAATTTGCACCGCGAAGCGATTTCCTTCACCCGTGAAGGCATGGCGTTCCTGGCGGTCGACTGTCGAGGCCGAGGCGGATCAGGGTCAGAGTTCCAGCAATGGATCAACGACGCCCCAGATGGATACGACACCGTAGAATGGATTGCTGCACAGCCCTGGAGCGATGGGCAGGTCGGCCTGACCGGTGGTTCATACACGGGCTGGAACCAGTGGATCATCGCGGGGACCCTGCCCCCCTCCCTTAAAACAATCGTGCCATCAGCCGCCTTCATGCCAGGGTATGACATTCCGCGTGGCGGCATTGGTTCACCCTATATCTACCGCTGGAGAGTCACGCTTAAGGGGCATTCGATTTCCTGGAACCTTGCTGCCGATACCTTGCTCTTCAACCGCATCCAAGGCGATCTCTACGCGCGCAACCACTCCTATCTTGGAGTACAAGATGAGCTGGGCTTCCACGCGAAAGGATGGGAAGACGACCTCCATAGCACGTCTTGGGGGAGCGTTTGGGAGGCGCGGCGCCCGTCGCAACAGGCGCTCGCAGAACTAAAGATCCCGGTACTTTCGCTGACAGGCCTTTACGACACTTGCCTGATCGGCACGCTAGAACATCACAGACGCCTGGAACGGCATGGCAGCGACGCAGCAAGGAGCAACAATTATCTGGTGATCGGACCATGGGATCACCGAGGCATGGACGGTTGCGACCAGGTATACGGATTGAAGTTCGGACCTGCTGCCTTGCTAGACATTCCGAAACTGAAGTTCGACTGGTACCGATGGATATTCGGTCGCGGAGAAAAGCCAGCCTTCCTAGACGCTCGGATCAAGTATTACCTGACCGGAAATGAGGAATGGCGGAGCGCCGATACCCTTGAAGACCTGTGCTCGAAGAGCAAGCCGCTATACCTTGCCTCCAACGGCAAGGCCGATGACATCTTCCATTCCGGATGGCTGACCGCCGAAGCCGGCGATAGTCCGCCCGATAGCTTCGTGAGTGATCCGACGGACCTTCGTCCGCTAGAAACGGAAACCAGTCTCAGCAACTCACCCGAGCTTTCGTCCGGGGGCGGTGCCGTATTCCCGCGTTCCTACAATAGTCTCTTCTTCATTCTAGGGGGTGAAGATCCGACCAATGCGGTCTTTTGTCACAATACCTATGGTCAGGGCGTAATCTATCACACACCGCCGCTGGACGAGCCTGCCCAAGTCGTCGGCGAACCGGAACTGGACCTTTGGGTCACCTGCGATGCACCAGACGCCGATCTCGCAGTGCTAATCTACGAGGTGCTTGAAGACGGATCGGTCATCTTCCTTTCTTCGAGCCAACTACGACTTCGGCATCGCGACGGCGGCGACCAAACAATGCCAGCGAACGAGCCGGTACTGCTCAAGTTCCCGCGCTTCCGCTTTGTCGCCCGACGCATTGCCCGCAACTCTCGCCTGCGCCTTGTCGTGCGAGCGACGGCCTGTTCCTTCATGCAGAAGAACCTGAACTCCGCCACGCCGGTACCGGAGCAACAGCCAGGCGAGGAGCGGATCGCCAACATCCAGGTTCTGCATGATCTGGAGCATCCCTCGCTTCTCAGACTTCCTACGAGCCCGGAGGTTGCGAAATGATATCGACCAGAGCCCTGCTAATAATTGCTGCCGCTACCATGCTGCCGGTTTCGGCAACCGTCCACGCAAAGGATGAAGGCAGCGACAAGAAACAGCCTGCCACACAAGTCATTACCCTCGGCACAGGAGGCGGACCGGCCTATCGCGACAAGAGAGCAATGTCATCGAACGCCGTTGTTGTCGGCAAAGATGTCTATCTTGTCGACACAGGCGACGGCCTTATGAATCGACTTGCATCTGCCGGTTTGGATGTCGGGCAGGTCAAGGGTGTGTTTATCACCCACCATCATTTCGACCACAACGCGGATCTTGGGGCGCTGCTGACATTTCGATGGTTGGCCAACGACCTTCTTGGTGAACCAGGCCACCCCCTTCCAGTTATCGGGCCTCCGATGACTGTCGGGTTCGTTCAGCATCTTGCTGCAGCCTTCCGACCAACAGAACTTGCTCCGATCACAATCGGCGGCACAGAGCCGGGACCCATTGCGCTTACGGTAAGCGCGCAAGATCTCCCGGGAGATCTGCTCGAGCCCAAAGTCATCTATCGGGATGACAAGGTTACAGTCACGGCGGTTCTCAACAACCACTACCACTATCAAGAGGGAAGCGCCGCCGCGCGCAATGCCCGCTCCTACGCCTTTCGGTTCGACACCGCCGACCGGTCGATCGTCTTCACGGGTGACACCGGGCCGTCACCCCGCGTCGAGGCACTGGCCAAGGGCGCAGATATGCTTGTCGCGGAAGTCATTGACCTGCCGAGGATAGAGCAGCAGTGGCGCTCGCGTGATGGCTCTGACCCAGCGCAGGTGGACGCACTGATTGCCCACCTGCGTCAAGATCACCTCACGCCTGAAGATGTGGGCAAGATGGCTTCTTCAGCCAAGGTTGAAATGGTTGTTCTCAATCATCTCGTACCTGGCTGGGACGACGAAACCGATCCAGAAGTCTATGCGAGAGGCGTGCGGCGCACCTTCACTGGTCGCGTCGTTGTCGCAAATGATCTCGACCGCTTCTGACCCGACGGGCGGCAGAATCCGCAAATGTCGATAACTGTCCGGGAGGAGCCTCGTCGCTCAGCCCCAAAGCTCCGCCTTGGGAAGGCCAATCCGGTAGTCGCTTGTTTCAAATCCGGACTGATGGTCTGCTGCAAGCCAGTGACTACCCAGATCCACCAGCGCGGCGCCGGGTGCAAGGAGTGTGGCTGGGGCCAGAGCAAGCGACGAACCACCGTTGCAGCCGATCATGGTCTTGAAGCCCAATGCGGCCGCGTCATGTTGAAGCGCCAAGGCTTCGGTAAGACCGCCGGTCTTGTCTAGCTTGATGTTGATCATATCGTACAGTCCGGCAAGTCGCGGGAGCGAAGAACGGTCAAGGCATGTCTCATCGGCGCAAAGCGGAACGAGCCTCGGGAGAGTCGAGAGGCCTTCTTCCAAGGCTGCAGGGACCGGCTGTTCGATGCATGTTACATCAAGCCTGCGAGCCACAGGGAGGATTTCCGACAACTGCCAAATGGACCAGCCTTCGTTCGCGTCGATGGTCAGCTCGTGTTCGGGGGCCGCGGATCTGACGGCTTCAAGTCGTTCGCAATCCAGCCCATCCGCACTCCCGAGCTTAAGCTTCAATCCCGGCGCGTTTTCCGCTTGGCGCGCAAAACTGGCCATACGCTCGGGCGTATCCAGTGCGATAGTTTCAAAGACGGCAAAGGTGTCATCGGCCATGATGTCGAGTTCGAGAACATCCCAGATTCGGCGCCCTTCTCGCTTCGCCTTGAGATCCCAAAGAGCGCAGTCGATGGCATTGCGCCAAGGCGAGCGGGGCAGGCGGGCGTTCAAGGCAATCGGATCGAGATGGGACCAGGCGGCCTGGTCGAGCGACAGCACCGACGCTGCTGCGGATCGGGTCACCTCTTCGTCAAACTCGTGAGGCTCACATTCCCCGCGCCCCTTAACGCCGTCGGACTCGATCGTGACCTCAAGGACAAGATTGTCCGTAAACACGTGACGGGAGATCGCGAACGGACGTTTGAGCGGCCATCGCCGGATTTGGGTAGTCATAATCGGAACGGTCAAGCTAACTTCCTTTCAATCGTGTTTCGCCTCCGGTCCTTCGGAGAAAGCAGGAGAACCCCATCATGTCATCGGCAATGCACCCTCAGTCTCCAGGCAGTTCACTGGCCAATTTGCTCAAAGGAGAGGTCGCAGTCATAACCGGAGCAGGCCGCGGTAATGGTGCTGCCATTGCCAGGGGCATGGCACTTGCGGGGGCACGGGTCTGTGTCGCCGATATCGACCGCGACGCGGCCGAGCAGATAGCGCACGAAATAGATCCAGCGGGCGAACGGGCAATCGCGATTGGCTGGAACATTGTCGACCCGTCCGAGGGAGAGGAAGCCGCCGATCGAATTCGCCGGTCCTTTGGCGCGACGACCATCCTCGTCAACAACGCTGGTGTCGAGGCTGGCGGCAGGATCGGTGATGAAGGCTTCGAAGCATCGTGGTCCAAGGTCATGGACGTCAATCTGGCCGGGACCTTGCGGGCGATCACGGCTCTCCTGCCTGATTTGCGAACAAGTCGCGGAAACATTGTCAATGTCGCCTCCATCCAGTCGTTCATTTCCTACCAGGCGGGCACCAGCGCCTACGCAACTTCCAAGGCCGCCTTGGCCCAGTTCACCAGATCGCTGGCTGCTGACCTCGCGGAAGACGGCATTCGCGTGAATGCGGTCGCTCCCGGCTTTTTCGAGACTGCCATGACCGAGGGAACGCGAAGCGATCCCGAGCGCTTGGCCCGCTTTCTTGCACGCGCGCCGTTGCAGCGGATGGGGCACCCGGATGAACTGGTCGGGCCGGTCGTGTTTCTTTGCTCGAAGCTCTCCAGCTATGTGACAGGCACGATCCTGCCAGTGGATGGTGGGCTGTTATCATATTGAGCTGCATTCACCGGGGTCTGCCCAGTTCCCCAAAAGTGGGGGCAAGCATGCCGGCGAAGCGGTAGTGATGCGTGGCATCCCAGTGGATGCCATCCACTGTATCCAATTCGCCGACAGCGGCTGCGTCGAGGAAACGCCAACCATGGAGGCGCGCCTGGTCAGCAAGCGCAGGCGCAAGTAGGCGTGAGCGCGCCAATGCATCTTCTTCAATACCAAGTTCCATCACCCGGCGCCCCAGGGGAATCGGGCTTACAAGGGTGATGCCCGGTGATTTACCACCAAGCCACCTGTGGGTTTCGAGCGCCGCGAGCACAGTCGCTGCAATTTTCGGTGCAATGACCTCGGGTTGCGACAGTGAAGGATATGCCAGATCGTTGGTGCCGAGCATCACGACCAGTTCGTCGACAGGCCAGTTGGCCAGGATCACGCCGCGGACATGATCAATTGCCGCCCGCGAGGTTCCGTCTTCAAATCTGGCCTCGCCACTCGCCAGACCACCGACAAGGCCGCAGATCCCGTGTTCGACAACGCGAAAGCGACCCCGGCCGGACCGCTCGAGAACCATGGGCCAACGGATTGAGGGACCATAGCGGGAATACCGTGTAGGCCCTGGATCGATTTGCGGCATGTAACCCCAGGTATTGGAGTCGCCGAAAGCCAGGAGAGTCGGCACCCTTGCATCTGCCTGCCGACCTGTGCCGCTTCGATCGTCCGCCTGGGCCTCAGAAGCTGCTGTCATCATCGAAGCTCCGCCTGCGATTGCCGCGAACGACAAGAGAAAGTTGCGACGGGAGGGCTGCGGGCTCGTTCGCCGTGCATTTTGCAGGCCAGCCTCATTCGCCCGTTCCAGTTGACAGGGTCTGGATTGGTCAGACTGGGCCATCGACTCTCCAGTCGTCGCCGACAACAACCCCGGCATAGTAAGCCATTTCGTCAACATAGCCCCGCATCGGCCCATCGCTGACGCCGCTGTCCAACTGCGTCAATGGAACAAGCCTAGTGATCTCCCTGCCCCCGTCATCCTCTGCGACCAGGCCCACGGGCACTAGCTCAAGACTTGCAATTCGTGTGACCGGTTCGCCACGGTAGTTGCCTTTAGCAATGCCGATGCGCGCAATGAGGCTCAATGCCATTGCCGGATGTGACAACAGGGTCGACAGATTGCCCAGGCTGTACAGGATGGGGACGGCGCGATCCGGGTAGACTGCGGGTCGGTAGATCTCCGCTGGCTGAGGCACGTGCGGATGATGTCCGATAACAAGATCGGCACCAGCCTCGGCAAAGCGATGGGCCCATTCAACCTGCTGGGGGTGGGGGTGAAGCTCAAACTCCAGTCCCCAGTGAAGGGCAACGACTACAAGATCGCAACCAGCATCACGACAGGCCTGGATCTGCAGTTCGATCGGGCTGATGTCTGGATCGGGCTCCAGGTGGAACGGTGTCATGTTGACGATCCACGGTTTGTCCTGTGGGAACGGCTTGAAGTTAACGCTGAAGGTGTGGGCCACCCAGCCGATCCTCAGACCTTTGATCTCGATAACCCGTGGCCTTTCGGCATCCTCCTTGGTCCGATTGACGCCTACCTGCGAGATCCCATCCTGATCCAGCCTGGCCAGGGTGGTCAGGATACCTTCCTCGCCACAATCCAGGATGTGATTGTTGGCGAGATGCACAACGTCGAACCGGCGGCCCTTGTGGGAAACAACCGTCTCGTACTGCATGGGTGTGAGATTGATCTTGGGCGTGCTCTCCGCCGTAAATTCGGTGGGCTCGACCTCCTCCGTGGTCAGGGTCGATTCAAGGTTGGCATAGGAAATGTCCGCCCCGAAGATCAGATCATCCACAGACTGGAACAGGCGGTCCTTCGCACCGTCGAGACCTGGGGTGCACATCAGGTCACCTGAGGCACTCATGGAAATTTCGGCTTCGACTGCAAAATCCGCCGGAAGCAGGTCGAAGCGGGTCTTCCTGAATGGCTTCAGCAATGCCTCGATGTCGACACCAGCCCTGCCCCCCCCTTTCGCGACCGGATTGATTGACTTGTAAAGCCAGTGCGCCAGGGACTCCGGATTGCGCGGGTCAAGTTTCACATCGACAGGAACGTCCCATCGGCCGTCCGAAGCGGCGCTTAGATGCTGCTCGATCGCATTGGCGAGTTCACCCGTGAACTTCATGATCGGTCGGGCATCGCGAGGCATGCTGACCGGGCGCAACTTACTAAAGGGGGTGTCAGTCACGGGCGGCATTCCTTCATTCTGCGAAACAGACCCAGAAACCGATCAGTCACTGCCATCTGCCAGTCGGGTTCATCGATATAGAAGGCATCTTTGAGCGCCTTCTTGAGACTGTCCGCCTGCTCGCCTTTCAGGTTTCCCCTCGCAACGAGCCAAGTTTCGGCTCGCAAGGCCTCCAGCGTCTCAGGTATGGGGTAGGTGCCGAACTCAAGCGCAACCATCACCAGTTTTTCGGAGCCGATCTCGTGATGCGCAGCATGAGCCAGCGAGCCGCCAACTTGTGCAGACACGGCCTCGCCGCCGCCGGTCCAGGTGACGTCTTCTCCGAAAATCGCCTTGGCCTTGAGATACTCAGCTTCGGAAGTGACGCAGATGACCTCGCCAACGCCGCGCGGACCAAGCCCGGTGTGAATGTCGATTGCAATAACTTGACTGGCATTCGCGCAGTGCTTTCGAAGCAGGCTTCGCCAAGTCTCGTTCGACCAGGCAGGAGCCTTGCCACCATAGAACAGGCCATCGGGGTGAGTATATTGCCCACTGGTCATCGCGACCTGAAAGGCCCTGAGTCCGCGTTCAGTGATATAGGCATCGATTGCGGCGTCCGCCTCGGCCCGTGCCGGGCCATCCCAGTCCCGAGGCACGAGCCAGTTGTGGATTTCGTCATAACCCGGATTGGCAAGGGCGACGGAGTGATCGACGAAGTTCCGGTTGAGGTCGATATTGTCCTCGTTAGTCCTGCGGAGCCATGCAAAGCCATAGGGGTTCACCGCGTGGACCAGTACGACCGCAGTATCGCCAGGCAATCCGTCGAGCAGACCTGATGCCAGCAGTTCAGCTTGACATCCCGAGCCGCAAAAGCCCTCGACCCCGTGAGCACCCGAACTGATCAGGATAACCCGTTCGGCATCGCTTGGCCCCAATCGCGCCACATCGCACGACAGAGTTTCGCCCTGCGGCCCATTCTCTGCTGGATGTTCATAACTTTCGAGCGCAAAACCGCGGCGGCTGGCGAGCGTGCGGAAGCGCTCACGAGCATCGACATAGTCATTCGGGAAAAGCATAACGCGAAGCATCTCCGTCAAGTCCCTGAATCTTGCCGACACAATGTATGCACAAAGCAATCCGGGGGCCAGACAATTCTTTCCGGCCAACTCGCTGTCACGGTCGGGTCCGTCGACTCAAGGACCATGTCCCTTCGCCCCTTCAGGGTAAAAACTGGCTTCGCAGGCGAGCACGTCCCCTTCCCGGCCTTGGAAACTGGTGGAATCCTCGGAAGCGCTGCTAAGTGCGGCCAGGTCAGCACGTGCCTTTCCATAAAGCGCTTGACCAGCTTCGCGATCAACAGGGACGACCTGATCCAGCGTAGTGCCGCCAACCGGCTGTAGCTCCGGTGGGAAAATGGCCAGCTTCTGCAATCCTGCCAGCTTGTCCTCCCGCCCGAGATTGAGGTCTCGCTCGTTGGTACCAACTCGTGGGCGCTGGGCAATGCCGTCTACTACCTCGAGATCGAACCACCACTTCTTCACCGGATTGCGTGAGCCATTGCCTTGAAGGTCATCGTCAAGGGCAATCGCCCTCGCCAGTTCCGGGTGCTCGATGGATCGCCAAATCAGTTCCCGGGCCGTGATCGTGTCCTCCCGGTTCCAAGGGCATGTCTTCATACACCGACCGCAAGCGGAGCCCTTCTGTTGCGTGATGCGGTACTTGGCGCACTTCTCAACGTCCGCTTTCCAGACCTCGTATCCGTTGAAGAGAATCTTCGGTCCGAAACTGATCGCGTTACAAGGACATTCCCGCGCACATTTCCGGCAGCTTTCACAAAATGACTGCAGATTGAAATCAATCGGCTGGTCGACAGTCATCGGGAGATTGGTGGTCAAAACCACAGACTTCGAACGCGGGCCAATGAACGGATTGATCAATGTGTCGCCAATCCTGCTTACTTCACCCAGCCCTGACATGACGATTACCGGGTTGTGGATGATTTCTGAATCGGCATTCGTGTGGGTTCTTGCGGAGTAGCCCAAGGCTCGACAATGCGCCGCGATGACACCGGCAATCTCGGCTCCGCGCATATAAGCGCGCATGGACTGGGAGGCGGAAATCCAATCATCTCCGGATGCGCCTTCCATAGTCTCAAAGCCCTGATCGATCAGCATGCATACCGCATATTTGTGATAAGCGGCGATTGGGCTGCCATTCACGGCATCATGAGAGTAATACATCCACGGTTCGGCTTCGCAGATACCGACGAAATCAGCTCCCAGATAGTACCCTAGCGCCTTTATTGAATCCGCGTTGAACTGCGCCTCGGGCACCTCTTCAGCGGGCTTCTCTTTGAGGACCGGCTCTCTTGTGCCCTGTAGCGGCACCATGCTTCTAATCAGAGGCGCCATAGCCAGTGCATAAGGATGCTTCATCGGAAACCTGGACATTTCCTCCTTGGCCTTGGCTCCGAGGTCACCGGCGGCGGCGCGATAGAAAAAGTCGCCGCGCTTCGGAACACGCTGAATGCGATCTCGCAGGACCAGGGTGGTTGGTTCACTAACCCGCTGAATCCGTTCCATGGGGTAGTAGCCTAGGTGCAGCGGTCGTTTGTCGTGATCGTTCGACCACCAGCTTGGTCGGGTTCCATTCCTGCCGAGAACGACAGATGGATCGTCAGGCTCAAGTGCGCAGTCGACGGCCAGCGGCAGGTCTTCGGCCATCTCGTAATCACAAGTCACCGCGCCGATCCGGAAACCGCGCCGCACAAAGGGGGCCACAAGCCGCTCCTGTTCAACCCGCGCCAGACCAGCTCGCACCGCAAGCTCTTCAAGCGAAATCGCCGACGCCCCATGCACGTGCCCACGCGCAGCGAACCCCATCCACCGGACATAGCCGGCGAGAACGGAAGCGATTTCCGCCGCGCGCATATCCGTACGAGTTGCGTTGGTTCCGGCAATCCAGCTCTCGCCGGGATCGCCTGCCCATGGTTCGCGACCGAACTCGACCAGGAATACCAGGGCATGGGTATGGTGCCGCGGAAGGTCAGTACCGTCCTTCGGCGTGATGCGGCATACGCCGGCAAGCGAGGCATCGAGAAAGTATGCCGAGGCCTTGAGATTGTGCGCCCTTGCCGACCGATCCGACGGCACTGGGGCAACTTGCGGAGCAACAGGGCCGTCGAGGAGCCCTTTGAACAGCTCCAGATACTCGCATATCGCTGGCAATGCCGAAGCGCTGGAGGCAAGCCGGTTATCCGATGGTTGTTGCGCTGTCGAACCGTTCGGGACCGAAACCGGCTCTGCAATCCGGCGCAGATGCTCGAGAGGGTAGGGACCCAGGTGGACCGGGCGGTCCCGGTGACTGTAAAGACGCACGTGTCAGCCCTTCCCTGTCATGAGCCTTGCAGCCCTATTCAAGCATTCCCGAAGCCAGATAGCCGCCATCGACATAAAGCGTCTGGCCATTGACCCAGGTTGTCCTGGTCAGAAACAGGGCGACGTCCGCAATCTCATGAGGCGCAGCGAGGCGCCGTCCCGGTGTCCTGCGGATGATGTCAGACATGACCTGCCCGTCATTTCGCGTCGAGACCATATCGCGTGAGGTTACGTCCACCGGTCCCGGACCAACGGCATTCACACGGACGCCATAAGGCCCGAGTTCCACGGCGAGTGCCTGCACGAGCGCTGCCTGCGCCGCCTTCGTGACACAATAAAATGACTCATTCTGCCAAGCCTGGGCGGCCGCAATCGATGTTATGACGACGATGGTGCCGCCCCTGGCATCGCGCATCCGGCGCCCGGCGGCCTGAGCGACGAGGGCAGTGCCCAGCACATTCACCTTGAGCAGTTCGAGGATCGTCGCAGGATCGGCATCCAGTACGCCGTGACGGCGACTGATAGACGCGGTCGCGACCATCCAGTCGGGAGAGGCCCCGGCAAAGGCTTCATCGATTGCGGCGAAGGCCTTCTCGACGCTTGCCGGATCGCTCTGATCGCAGGCGACAAAGTGCCCGCAACTGCCAGGTCCGCGATCGAGGACAATCACCTCATCTCCACCCTGGATGGCGGCTTCGACAATCGCCTGTCCAATGCCACCGGCCCCTCCGACCACGATTCCCTTACGCGCCACGTGCGTTCTCCTGACAAGTCCCGTGCAAACTCTCCCCGAGCATCTCCTCCAGACCGCCCGCCTGCAAGGCTAAGGGAATCAGCGAAATCTCGTCTCATCGACGATCATGCGCGAGAACCGGCTGGTATGGGCCAAGGTATCGGCACGGGTAGCGCTAGAAGGATTGCTGTAGGCTGCATCGAACGCGGCGCGATCGGCAAACCACTGCTCTGCAATGCCATCCCACTCACAGCTATCACTGGTCGCGCCCGGTGCACTATCATCATCGTCTGCCCGGATGTTGACGACATAGCCGGAGAGATGAGCCTGTTGGCTGTTGAGCACATCTTGAGCATGCCCCAGCCACCATTGACGAAACTCTGACAGCGACAGACCTTCCGCCCGCTTGAGAAACCATATCACTTTGATCACTGACTACCCCTTCCAACCGCTATCGGCGGATTGTTTCACCAAGTGGTGAGCATCCCGATCGCCCAACTCTCTTGTATACATTTTGCATACATGACGACAATCCGCAACTGTTGTCACAGACATGAAAGGAGCTCAGCGGTGTCCGCTCAAGTCGCAGCGATGACGGGATGATGAAACAGAACAAGCCGGTTCGCGAGCGCAGGGCCATGTTGGCGGGTATGAAGCCTGCCCCATGCACCGGAAGCTACGTCTTTTGCTCGACGACAGACCAGGAAGTCATCGTTGCCGCAAGAGAACGGGCTCTTGCGGTTTTCCACGAACAGGAAGGGGTCTCATTCGTGCTTGCAAAGGACGTTGCGGTAGAACTCGGCTTCGACGCCTCGATGCCGATGTCTCGAATTGTCCTCGGTGTCTATTCCGCCCTAGACGGTGTTGGCCTTACCGCAGGTGTTGCAACCGCGCTGGCGGAATTGGGCATCCCATGCAACATGATCGCGGCTTACCATCACGACAATGTTTTCATCCCTGAAGAGATGAAGGAACTCGCCTTGTCGGTCCTCGAAGCACTGCAGTATGCTTCAAGTTCGATCGACGGCGCGGAGTAAGCCTCGCCGATACCCGGGATTGTGCAGCTTCGGGAATGTCCAGTTTCTCGCGCAGGCCTGGAGAGCTAGAATGGCTGCGTTCCCGATGCACTAGGCATTATGCATACTCTTTGTCGACAAAGATTGCATGCCAACCCCGAGTGGTTTATCTCTGCATCATGCGCGCCCTCTTCGGACGCCTAGTGAAGCAGCGGAGCCAGATTCAGCCATGACTTTCTATGATGGACAGCCAGTCCGCAACAGGGGCCGAATCGACCTCGGACAAAGCTATGACCTCTACTTCGAGGAAAGCGGCAATCCGGAAGGGTTGCCTGTGCTCTACCTGCATGGCGGACCGGGTGCAGGCATGGATGCTTCTGCGCGGCGCTTCCACGATCCCTCTACCTACAATCTCATCATGTATGATCAGCGCGGTGCCGGACTGTCGAAGCCCTACGCGGGCATCGCACTCAATGACACCTCACTGCTGATCGAAGACATCGAACAGCTGCGCAATCACCTCGGGATCGAGCAATGGATTGTGTCGGGCGGCTCTTGGGGTTCTACGCTCGCACTGGCCTATGCCGAGGCACACCCTGCCCGCTGCTCAAACCTTGTACTGCGCGGCGTCTTCTTGGGTACACGCGACGAAATGCACTGGGTCAACCAGGGTATGCGCAAGTTATTTCCTCTTGAGTGGCTGGAATGTGTCGAGGGGATGAGCGAGGCAGAACAGGATCACCTTCACTCGACTATCCGTGCGCGCCTGTCCGGACAAGACCGAGAAGCGGCGGTCCGGGCCGCCATCGCACTGGCAAAGTTCGAGTGGATAGCTGCAACGGTGAACCCGGACCTGAAAGAGATCGAAGCTGAGCTGACTCCCGAATTCTCGCTCCAATACTCCCAGATCGTCTGCCACTATGTTATGAACGATTTCTTCATCGATCCGGACCAACTGATCCGCGAAATCGGCAAGGTTCATGGCATTCCGGGATACATCGTCCAGGGGACATGCGATTGGGTCTGTCCGCCGTGGTCGGCAGTCAGGCTGCACCGCGCTTGGCCCGGTTCACGGCTCCTACTCCTGAAGGGTGCCGGTCATTCCTCAAGCGAACCGGCAGTTGCGGAAGCGATGTGGGGCACGATGGAAGAGTTGAAGGGGCTCGCCTCGTGAACAAAGTCGAGCGGGTACGCGCAGCGCTTGCAGGTCAGCAGGTTGACCGAGTGCCTGCAAGCTTCTGGCGGCACTTCGGGCAAGATCAAGCGAACGGGCGCGGCATGGCGGAAGCTCATATCGCATTCTATCAAGCGACCGACCCCGACTACCTGAAGGTAATGAATGACGATCCCTTTGTGTTTTCTGGCGTTGAGCGGATATCTAGCCCCAGCGATTGGCGGCGGCTGAAACCCACTTCGCGGCACGACGCGGTCCGGGTCGAATACCTCGATGGGCGCAGGCGGATTCTCGACGCAATCGGCGACGAATGCATGATCATTGTCACGATGTTCAATCCCTTCGCTACGGCCAATGACAACATGCTAGGCCAACTTGATTTCAGTGATGTCGGGTTTGACAGGATTACGGCGCATCTTCGCGAAGATCCCCAATCGACGTTGGCAGGCCTCGGCGTGATCACCGAAAGTCTGTGCGAATTCACCCAGGACTGTCTGGAACTGGGCGTGTCTGGTTTGTTCCTGTCTGCAAATGGCGGAGAGCGCGGCCGGTTCACGGCGGAGCAGTTCAGCGAATATGTCTCGGTCCATGACCGAATGATACTCCAGGCCGCTCTCGATTCCGGCTCCGAGTTCAACCTCCTTCACATGTGCGGCGGCGATTTGAGAATGGAGGCCTATCGCGACTACCCAGCTCATGCAGTCAACTGGGCACCGCAAGCGAACAACCCCAGCCTTGCTGATGGCCGAAGACTCTTCAGCCAAACTCTCGTGGGCGGGATGGATCAGGCTGGAACGCTGGTTTCGGGCACACCGGAAGCGATCGAAGCTGAAGTTCGCGCAATCATAGAAGAGGTTGGCCCGCGTAATTTCATGTTGGGAGCGGGCTGTGCGCTTGAAGGTGAAGCACCATCCGGCAATCTGTTGCTGGCCCGCAAAGTCCTGCAGATCTCGAATTGATTCCGACCTGATCGAACTGGCCGATTAACGATTGGAAGGCCAGTCGAGTATGCAGTCTTCCGAGACGACCAAGCGGGCCATAGCGCTAACATGCGCCATCACGTCCGCGCGCGTTTCAGGCGCCGAAGGAAGCGAGAAGGCCTGTCTCGCCTCTTCCATGGTCTCGAACCACTCCTCCGCGACTCCATCCCAGCCAGCCTCGACGCCAGTCCCACCAGGGAGATCGTCGGCTAGGCTAACGTTCACGACATAGCGCGAGATAAGATGGCCCTGCCGGGTAGCAATCATCGGCGCGTGCCCTTCAAGCCACCACTGACGAAATTCCTCCATCGACAAGTGTCCCGCCTTGCGAAGGAACCACATCACCTTGACCATTTGTCACTCCATCAATGCACCCCGAAGAGCTGCATCCACATTGACACATTGTCGACATGCTGCATACAATGCTCTTAAATGGACCTTGCCTCCTGGTCAATTCAAATACGGCTACGGAAATTTGGAAGTTCGATATGCGGGATGAGGTTTTCGATTGTGACGTCCTGGTTATCGGCTCAGGTGCTGCTGGCCTTGCTACGGCGGTCACTGCCGCTGTTCTTGGTCTCAAAGTCATTGTGACGGAACATGCAGCGCATATTGGTGGTCCCAGTGCGATTTCCGGTGGCGAGGTCTGGGTACCGCTCAGCCGCCAGGCAGGTGGATCTGCCAATGACAGCGAAGAAGCAGCGATCGGGTATCTCGCACGCGTGATTGGCGACAATTTCGATCGGGACAGGGTTGAAACCTATGTCAAGAACGCTGCCACGGCCCTGGCGTTCCTCGAAGACAACAGTCATCTCAAGTATGAACTGCTCCAAACGGTTGTCGATTACTTCACTGACCTGGAAGGCGCCACCAAGGGCCTCAGGTCATTGGGCGCCGTGCCGTTCGATGGCCGCCGACTGGGCAGACACTTCAAGACAATCCGCTCGCCCATGCCGGCATCGATGATCTTTGGCGGGATGTCCCTCGGTCGGCTCGACATTCCTCATTTCTCACGCTTCACACGTTCATTGCCGTCCCTGCTGCATGTCTGCGGAATGCTTGCCAAACACGCGCGCGATCGCCTGCTGGGCCACCATCGTGGAACCCGGATGGTCATGGGCAACGCATTGGTGGGCAGGCTGACTTTGACACTCATCGAACGGAAGGTTGCGCTCTGGACCAATACGTCGACCCTGGAACTGGTCCGCAAACATGACAGGGTGCTCGGAGCCCTCGTCGCGCATCCATCAGGTCGGCGGCAGGTGAATGCGCGCCGTGCCGTCGTCATCGCTACCGGCAGCTTTTCGGGAAATCGTCAGAAGCAAATCGAATTCCTGCCACACGTCAGGGCTGGCCAGCAGCATCGCTCACACTTGCCAGACACCAATGACGGCTCCGGCCTGGACCTTATTCGCAAGCTTGGCGGAAGCATCGACAACACTCTTGCCCAGCCCGCAGCCTTCACGCCGGTATCCATTATTCCCAGGCCGGACGGCGCAGACTGGCTAACCCCCCACTTCGGCGACAGGGCCAAGCCCGGGGTGATCGTGGTCGACGGCAGCGGGAACAGGATTGCCAACGAGGCGACCAACTATCACGATTTCGTAGGGCAGATGCTCCGGCATAGTGCCGGCAAGGTCAGCGCTGAATACTACCTCGTCACCAGTCATCGTCACCTTCGGGCTTATGGTCTCGGACGTGTTCCGGCATCGCCTGGTCGGATTTCGCCATTTCTGGGCAATGGGTATCTGCTGAAAGGCCAGACATTATCGGCCCTTGCCGGAAAACTTGGGATCAATGCCGAGGGCCTCGTCAAAACCGTAGCAGCCCATGACAGGCATGCCATTCGAGGTGATGACCCCCTGTTCAATAAGGGCGCAACGGCATACGAGCGAGCAGGCGGTGACGCAGCCAACGAGCCGAATCCCTGCGTTGCCCCCCTTGGGAAGGGGCCCTACTACGCCATCCGAATGATACCCGGCGACATCGGCACGTTCACAGGGATCCGCGTGGATGCAAAGGGGCATGTCCTGACGGATGGGGGAGCCGAAATCCCCGGCTTGTTCGCAGTCGGCACTGCCACATCGAGCATAATGGGCGGAACATATCCCGGGGCAGGCGCAATGTTGGGGCCGGCTCTGACTTTCGGTTTTCTTGCCGCCAAAGCAATTGCGGAAGAAGCAACGGATCAGCGAGCGAAGGCGCCAAAGCTTGAAGAAGGCACGACGCGCGGGGGCAATGTCAAATCGACAGGTCACAGATAGCCTCCCTCGCGAACGGGCTAATCCGGTCCATGCCATGTAAGTCCTGAGCCAAACCGCACAGCCCGTTCAAGGGATTCCACTCATCACCTGAGAACATCGGCCCGCTTGTGCCCATGTATGTGCGTGTCTCTTGTCATTGCGGACCATCGAGGAACTGTTGCTCAAGCGGGGCATCGCCCTGCGCGGTGAGACCGTCCGGCTTTGGCGAGATAGCTTGGCTCCGGTGCTTGCCGCCGATATTCACCTCTCGCGGGTCAGCGGTTTGCGCGATTTTGGGTAATTGGGTCGGGGCCTTGGTGCGGTCTTCGTGGATCAATAACCAGACGAACTATTTCTAGCGGACAATCGATCAGGTAGGTCATCGCTGACTTTAAAGCGGATATTTCGATGACCGTTCATGGCAAAACAGTCCATCTTATGCAGCCGATGAAGATCGGTGAAGGATCGCCGCGTGGCCGAACTGCGCGATCTCGCCATCGACCTAGCCGCAAGGGCCGCTTCCTTCTGAAGCGGTCTGCCTGGAGGCATTCAAACCTCCCTCGCGCAGCTCGTGCGGGCAGTGAACTGCTACTGCAGCAACCTGATCAAAGGGCACAACACGCACCCGATCGACATCGAGCGCGCTCTCAATAATGACTTAAGCGCTGATCCCGAGCAGCGAAACCTTCAGCTTGCAGCCAGGGCGCATATCGCGGTTCAGGAGTGGATCGATGCCGGCGGACTGCGGGATCGAGACGTGCAGGTCGGCCGCCGCGTGGCGATCAGCCCGGGCGCAATCCCGCGCTTCGCAAGGCGGCCCGCTCGGCCCCATGAGGCATAAATGTCGGATTTATGCCTCATGGAGAGGCAGCATGGACACCGCTTGCAACTCGTATAACATCTCAATGGACATTTAACAGTAGTGATGTTAGATGAGAAAGGTGATGTTAGAAAGAGTCCCTGACGCGCGGTTGGAAGCGCTGGCGGAAGCTGCTGAAGCGTATGTAGAGGACGCGTTCGGACAGCGCTTTGCCCTCGTGCCGGTAGCGCCCACCAACCTGCCGCACTTCATCCTCGATCGCTACGCGATCTGGCAAGGCTGGCTGGACGGCCGTGCGCTGCTACTCATGGTCGCCAGAGAAAACCTGCCGCCAGGGTCAGGCGCGACGGCCCAATACCTGAAGCATCGAGAAATGGTTCGCCACCAACTCGGGGCTGACCTGGTCCTCCTGCTGCTGAGCCGCGTGCCGGGCGCAATCCGCCGCCAGATGATGGAGCGCAAGATCGGGTTCATCGCACCTGGCGCGCAGCTCTATGTCCCCGAAGTGTTCCTCGACCTGCGCGAGCGCGCACCAGCATTCGCGCTCGTTCAAGCCGAGCAGATCAGCCCGACCTCGCAATTACTGCTGCTGGCGGTCATGCAAGGCCGCACTCTGGATGGCCTGAACCTCACCGAACTATCGGACGAGCTGCGTGTCTCGATCATGAGCATCAGCCGCACTCTGGATGAGCTCGAGGCGCTCCAACTGGCGAAGGCACACCATGTCGGTCGGCAGCGCCGTCTGCACATGGCTCTTGGGGGCCGGGAGCTTTGGGATACTGTCCAGGCACAGCTCCGATCGCCGGTGCGCAAGGTTCGGGAGGTCTGTACCCTGGATGGCGAGGTCATTGGTCCTCTTGCCGGGACAACCGCGCTTGCTCGCTACACCATGCTGGCTCCGCCGCGGGTCGAGACGAGAGCCGTTCTGGCTGCCAGTTGGAAGAACCTGCAGGCGGCATGGTCCTTGAGGACTGCCACAGCCTTCGATGACGAGCGCGTCGAAGTCCAGACATGGACCTACGATCCCAGAATTCTCGCCAACAATGGCGTTGTCGATCGCCTCTCGCTTTACCTCAGCGTCCGGGGCAGCCCGGACGAACGCGTTGCGCAAGCGGCAGAAGAACTATTGGTGACCATTGAATGGTGATCGGGGTCGATCGCTTTAGGGCGCATTTCGCGGGCCACGAGCATCAATATGTGCTGATCGGTGGGGCGGCCTGCGAATTGATCATGGACGAGGTTGGGCTCGATTTCCGCGCCACAAAGGCTCGATATCGTCCTGGTGGTCGAAGCGCTGGACAGCGCCTTCGCGACGCGCTTCTGGGCTTTTGTCGAGGCGGGCGACTACGAAATCAGGCAGAGTAGCAAGGGTGCGAAGGTCCTTTACCGCTTTCAGAAACCGAAGGCTGAAGGCTATCCCGTCATGCTCGAGCTCTTCTCTCGCGCGCCCGAAGGCCTGAAGCTTGGCGGCAACGCCCAACTGACGCCGCTGCCCATCGATGAGGCCGCGGGCAGCCTGTCCGCCATCCTCCTCGACGAGCGCTACTATGAGTTTCTGAAATCGATGGTGCGTGAGGCCGGCGGCATCCCGGTCCTTGATGAGGCAGCAATCATCCCGTTCAAGGCACGTGCCTGGCTAGATCTTACCCGCCAACGCGCTGAAGGGAGCCATGTCGATGAAAAGAACATCCGCAAGCACCGCAACGACGTCGCGCGGCTGTTGCAACTGTTGAGCCAAGAGGCCCGATATGAGCTGCCCGGCCCCGTTGCCGACGATATGCTCGCCTTTGTCGAGAATGCAGCGATCGAAGACGACTTCGGCCCCAGGCAATTCAAGGTGAACATGACGTGCGAGGACGTCGCCGCACGCCTACGCGCCGCTTACCATCTTTGAGCAACCGTCAGGCGGACGGGTTCTGCTTTATGACGTGGAAAGCGCCGCCCTACAGACGGGTGCCCTCGCCAATCGTGGCAACGGATCGCTAGCCCTTTTAGCCTTCTCCTATTCTCCAGACGTGGTTCGCTCATTTGCATTGGGCTCGGGGCCTTTCATGGCCGGATCGCCTTCATTGATCGTGATTGCGCGAAAGAATCGACCGGGCACGGGTCACCGCTGCCCATGCTGGTCCACGGCGGCCGGGGGCGAGTTGGCGGCGGCGAGGAAATGGGTGGAAATCGCGCCGTCAAACATTACATGCAGCGAAGCGCCCTGCAGGGAAGCCCACGGAGCCTGAGCAATGTGGTGCGGCAATGGCTGCCTGGAGCTCCGCAACCCGAAGCAATTGCGCATCCATTTAGGAAGCGTTTCGGCGAGCTCGAACTCGGGTATACCCTGAGGACAGGATCTCGGACGATCACCCTTGATGATGTCAAGCATTTCGCGCACTTCACGGGCGACACCTTTTATGCCCACGTGGACGAGGTAGCGGCCGCCGCAAGTCCGATTTAGGAGGACGGGTGGCCCACGGCTACTCATCCTGTCTTTCGCTGCAGGCTTGTTTGTCGACCCGGCACCGGGTCCGGTCCTCGCTAACTTCGGACTTGAAAATCTTCGCTTTATTAAGTCGGTCAAACTGGGAGAGAGCATCAAGGTTGCCCTTGCAGCGAAGGCAAAGTCCTTGCGGAGTCCAAAAATGGGAGAGGTCCGCTGGGCGGTGTCCGTAACCAACCAAGACAATGAGTTGGTGGCCGCATACGATCTGCTTACGATGAATGCGGCCTGACGATCCGAGCCAGAAGTAGCGGCATTTCTCGCAGAGATTGCCCCCGCGCAGTAGGATGATGGATAGGGCGTGACGACCGCAAAGGTCGCCAAGTCATCACTCAGCTGTCCGCCGGCAGCTTGTCGGAACACACGAGACGTCGTCAGACTCGTGAGCAGTCCCGACTTGCCTATCAAGCATAGGACGCTGTGCTCATTCTAACTGCCAACCGTCTCGGCTCCGGTCTCTTCAGCCGCCTATTCCAGAGGCTCCTTAACAAGGTCCGCGAAATCCGTGATGACGGCGAAAACGCACTATAAAATCCCTGGGCGATCACAACCTAAGATGATTACTCGACATCAGACATTCGGGTGACGTAACCGCTCACCGGCGCGATGGAAGTGCAGGCGGGCTGGCCCTAAGCCGCCATTCCCGAGAGCCGTAAATTTGGCTCAGTTCATCAAACCGATGCACGAAGAGCCGATAAACGGTCCGCCGTATGGCCCTCATCCGACATCGACGGTTTGGATACCCCCAAGGACGAAATCGCGCACGAGATCGGCAAGTCGCTCGAGCTTCAATTTTCCGTCTGGATTATACCAGGTGTAGGTCCAGTTGATGGCCCCGTAGATGAGAAAGGTTATGGGTGTCCCAATGGCTGCAGCTTGCGCGATCTCAGGTCTGATCTTCGCCACAATTGCCGTCAGCAGCTTGACCGGAGCGTCCTCGATCGCGCGCAACTGTTCTTGCTGCTCGCTTGTCAGAACAGTCATCTCGTTGAACAAGATTGGATAGTTTATGCGGTAATCGTCATAGATCCGCAGGCATTCGAGGATGAACTTGTGCAACGAAACCTCAGGAGCGAGCCCCTCGATATCGATCGCTTCTAGACGAGCACGTACAACCACTAGAAAGTCACGAAGCAGCGTGAAGAGAATGTCCTCTTTGGTCGGAAAATAATGATATATCCAAGCCTTGGAGGCGCTACATGCTGAAGAGAGCTCAGAAATGGAGGTTTTGGCAAAGCCTTGGCGCGCAAAGAGCCCCGAGGCAGTATCGAGGATCAGTCTCTTCTTGTCCTCATGGTCTTTTGCCCGCACCCCGACCATAGAATGCTATCTCCGCCCCTAGTCCACTGGACCTTAAACTCGGTCGATCGGAGATCAAGCGCGGATCCCAGCCTTATCCCCGGTACGGGGGGGGGGGGGGATCCGCGCCTTTGAAGATCAGAAACGCCCAGCAAGTCGCAGGCCCCAGGTACGTCCCAGTTGCCGGGTTACAAGCGTATTCAGTCCCAGACCAATTGGCGCAGGGAAGCCACCATTGGCGACCAAGATCACGTCCTGATTATCGGCGAGGTTGTTGACGAACCCGACCAAGTCGAAATGCTTACCATAAATGCCTGCCGAGACATTGACCGAAGAATACGCGGGCCTCGTTCGGGCAGCCGAATTCTCGCGATCGTCGAACGTGCTTGAGCGATAGAGATATTCACCGCGTGCACCCAGCGACCAGTCATCACTCACCGGCACCCGCAAGGTGGCCGAGAGGTTGCCAGTCCACTTGGGCGCCCCAGGCAGGCGGTTTCCTGAAAAGTTCAAGGCCCCGTCAGTGTACTTGCTATATTTTGCGTCGGTATAGCCCAAAACGCCGTTCAAAGTCAGAATCCCGGTCGGCCGCACAGTCAATTCGGCTTCAAGCCCTTGCAACCGGGCCGACGCCGCGTTCGTGACGATTGCTACGACAGCACCACCTCCGCCGAGGACCTGGGTGAGCTGCGGCGTCTGAATGTCAGAGTAATCCTGCCGGAAGACGTCGGCGTTGAACGTGATGCGATTATCGAGGAACTGCGCCTTGATACCCAGTTCATAGTTCCACAGGCTCTCGTCATCAAAACGCAGGGCTTTAAAAGTCGTAATGCGCGGCGACGTGATATTGTCCACGTTCCAGCCGCCCGACTTAAAGCCCTTTGAAGCCGTGCCGTAAACCATGATGGCGCGTGACGGCTGGTATCGAAGGGTAAATGTCGGCGAGACATCCGTCGCGCTGATCCGGTCAAACTCCTGCGGGAGATTCGGGGCGCCGATCAGCGGGAAGCCTTTCTGCTGGTAATTGAGGCGCTTGGCTTCGTCGGTGTAGCGAATGCCGACGGTCGCAGTCAGCTTGTCGACAAACTCCCAATCTACACTTGCGAACGCAGCCACTGCTTCAGTGTCGGCCTCGCCAAAGGTATTGCCAACCTGCCCTCGGAGTGGCGCAAATCTGCTGTCAGGGCCAAACGTGCTTTGCGCGAAGTTATCGGTGTCCTGGCGGAAGAGGTATCCACCGATCAAGTAGTTGATCCTATCCCCTAGCTTACCGGACAAACGCAACTCTTGCGAAAACTGGGTCTGCTTGGACGCAGACTCGCTTACGACGATCGAGAGTGGCCCGACGTCGGAATCGTTGGTTCTCTGGTTTTCGGCCCATCGGTAAGCGGTAATCGACGTCAGGGTCGCGCCAAAGCCGGTCTCAATATCGGCCGTCAGTGAAACCCCCTTGGACTTGCGCCGGGCGAGCGTTGGGGTGTTGACATTGCTTTCATAGCGTCCGGTCGGCCCGCCGTACCCGGCCGAAATCTCATCCACGTAACCGTAATTGTCCTCATTCAGGTAGTCGGCCGAGAAGACCAGCTTGACGAAATCCGAGGGCTTCCAGAGAATCTTTGCTCGGCCACCGTAGCTATCGTCATTCGCGAAGCGCCGATTGTCGAGCAGGTTACGAACGTAACCATCCCGCTTGACCCGAAATCCACCGACACTCACCGCAAGGGCGCTGGACAGCGGCGCTGAAACAAACCCCTGCGCTTCAAAACGGTTGAAGCTGCCGGTTGAAAGTTCGAATTGACCTGTCGGCGTAAAGCTCGGGTTGCGCGTAACGATACTGATCGCGCCGCCAATCGCATTCTTGCCGAAGAGTGTACCTTGCGGTCCGCGGAGGAACTCGACCCTCTCGACGTCATAGAGCGGGGAGTCAAACGTGTAACTTTTTCCCTGCACAACACCGTCGATGTAAACCCCAATCCCGCTGTCAAAGCCTGGATTGTATCGTGACTGGCTCGAGACGCCGCGGACGGTGATAGCGGCCAGTGGACCACCGCTAAATGTGACGTTCGGAACAGCAGAAGCCAATTCCGAGACCCGGACATTGTCGCGTTCCGCAATCTTATCGGCCGAAACTGCGGAGATCGCGATCGGCACGTCCTGGAGGCGCTCGGTGATCTTCCGAGCCGTGACCACGATCTCTCCAGGTACCTTGTCGCCTTGCGCATCGTCCGCTGCTGCGGGCGCGGTCTGCGCGAACGCAGCAGGCGCAGCTGAGGCCATCAGAGTGACTAAGGTCGCACAAGCAATCGATCGACGAATCATTTCGTTCCCCCCATATTGGTTCAGGGAAATTGTCATTAACCGGCCAGACGGTCAATATATGATTGTAACCTGGCTTCGGCGGGATATAAGCAGGGGCACGTGTCCGGTGCGGTGGAGAAGCAAGAATGGGGATCGATTTGGGCGGGTCGCTGGGATCCCTGATCGTGAGAGCATGTCAACGCTGGCATGGTCGCATTGCGCTTCAGTGGCCCGGAGGCGCGTTCACTTACGCCGATCTAGGCAATCGCATTTCTCAGTTCATCGCGGCCTATGGCTCGCTCGGGCTCGCCCGTGGCGGGGCGCTGGCAATCATGGCACCTAACCTTCCCGAGACAGCTATTGCCAATGCTGCTGCCATGGTTGCCGCTATCCGCGTGACGCCGGTTTCGCTGTTCATGCCCGACGAGGATCTGGCCTATATCCTTGGCGATGCCGAGATTGACGTCATCCTGGTCGCACCTGAGCAGGCTGAACGAGTAGCATTGCTGGTGATGAACCTGGGCCGCAGTATCCAGGTCGCGACTCTCGGTGCAGCCCAACAAGGCATCGATCTTGTGGCGCGGGCTGATTCAGCCGCCCCGTCAACACTGGAGTCAGTTGCTCAATGCGGCGATATCGCGGTGATTGCCTACACTGGAGGGACCACTGGTCGACCAAAAGGCGTCGTCCATACCCACAATTCGACCCTGGCAACGGTTTTGATGGCTGCGAGTGAATGGGAATGGCCGAGCCCCACGAACGTCGTCGCTGTCACTCCGGTTTCGCATGCAGCGGGAATGCTATGTTACCCCGCCTGGTTGAAAGGTGGAACTTTTCACCTGCTTCCTTCATTCGATCCAGCGGGCTTGGCGGACTATGCGCGTAAGCACAACGTCACCGCTACGTTCCTCGTCCCGACGATGATCTACCGGCTCATCGACCATGCAAAGGAAACTGAGCTCGATCTTGGGCCGCTCGAGACGATCATATATGGTGGCGCACCAATTGCCATTCCGCGTCTTGTTGAAGCCATCGAGCTTTTCGGCCCGTTGTTCATGCAGCTATACGGTCAGACTGAGGCGCCAACCTGCATCGCTTATCTCGCACGGGACCAGCATATGCTGGATCGGCCCGATCGCTTGGGCTCTTGTGGAGTGCCGCTGGCTAGCGTGGATATCCAACTCGTTGATACCGATGGCGCGCCTGTTCCCACAGGCGAATGCGGCGAGATATGCGTCCGCGGTGCCTTTGTCATGCAGGGTTATTGGCGGCGTGAAGCAGCCACTGTGGAAGCGATACGTGACGGCTGGCTTCGAACCGGCGACGTAGGACGTTTTGATGAAGACGGCTACCTAAGCATCGTCGATCGCACCAAGGACATGATCATCACCGGCGGCTTCAATGTCTATCCGAACGAGATTGAGCAGGTCATCGCCATTATCCCGGGTGTTCTGGCCTGCGGCGTGGTAGGCATCGACGATCCGCGTTGGGGCGAGGCCGTTACAGCATTCATTGTCCCTAATGACCCCGCCAATCCGCCTGATCCAGTCCAGATCATGCGGGTTGTCAGGGAGCGCCGAGGTCCAGCCGCCGTTCCCAAGCGAATTGAATTCATAGCTGCCCTGCCCGTCACGCCAATCGGGAAAATCGACAAAAAGGTGCTGCGGCAATTGCCTCTGGCAGCCGTAGAGGGGCATTCGTGACGACCTCGACCAAAGCCGGGATAACCGTCTCCACCCGAGCAGGCTGGTGGGCGGCGGCGCTGTTCACCGTCGCCGCAATGGTCTCCTACACTGACCGCTTCATACTTTCGCTGCTCGTTGATCCGATCGAACGCGAACTTGGCATTAGCGATGCTCAGTTCAGCATCATTGTGGGTGCAGCGTTCGCAGTCTTTTATACGGCCATGGGTGTTGCCGCGGGTTGGCTGGCAGACCGCCACAACCGCAAACGCATGATCATTGTCGGAGTACTGATCTGGAGTGTTGCCACGATTGCAACTGGTTTCGCCCAAGATTTCAACACAATGGTCATATTGCGCATTGCTGTCGGCACAGGCGAGGCAATGCTTATGCCGGCCGCGGTGTCGATGCTCGCCGATATGTTCCCGCCGGAGCGACGGAGCATGCCGCTGGCTCTGCTAATGCTGGGCATGATCGCCGGCAATGGTTTTGCCTTCCTGTTAGGTGGAGCACTGGTAGAACTGGTCAGTCACCAGGCCTTCAGCGGACTGCCTGTGCTTGGTGACCTTTCTGGGTGGCGCGTCGTCATGGTGATTGCTGGCACGCCCGGAATCTTCCTTGCCGCAGCGATGGTTTCCATCCGAGAACCTCTGCGCGCTGTAAGCCGACCGCCGAACTCGCTGGCAGAGCCACTGGCATGGCTTTGGCGGCACCGCAGACAGCTGGCCCCCATCTATCTCGGATGCGCGGCCCTCTCGCTCGGCGATTTCGCGTTGGTCAGCTGGGCACCCTCGCTGATGATCCGCAGCTATGGCGTCTCGACCTCTTCTACCGGATTCATCTTTGGCATGCTTGCCATCGTCGCCGGATCGCTGAGTGCGCTTGCCGGCGGAGCTGCCGCCAGCCGGCTCAGAGTCACAGCTAAGGGAGACCGCCGACCTGCTGCGATTATCGCTGCAACTGTCACAGGATTGGCTGGTACGGGCTTGTTACTTGTTCCAAGCGCTTACGGCGTCATTTGCGCAATCTCTGTCTGGGGTTTCTCGAGCGCCTTTGCACAAACAGTTTCATTGCCTTTGTTTCAGGAACGCCTCATCGACGAGGTGCGCGGAATTGGCTCATCCCTAGGCGGTGTGTTCAATATCATGCTGGGGCTCAGTATAGGCCCAATCCTGGTTCCTATCTTCAAGGACACCGGCATGACAATGGCCTCCGCACTACTCATGGCAATGGCAATCGCCGGCATGCTTGCGGTGGCACTGTTTGCAATGCTTTTGGTCCGCCTCCCGGTCACAACCGCCAAACCGACCTCTTAATGGATCCGCACATGTCACACCAAAAGTCGATCGCGCTTCTGGACCCCGTCATTCGCCAGCTGGAGCGATTCAACGCCCATGATGCCGAGGGCTTTGCTTCCTGTTTCACAAGCGACGCGCGTTTCGAACAATTGACCGGCCCCCCGGTGGCCGTGGGCCGTACCGAGATTGTGCAGGTCTATACTCAGTTGTTTGCCAGGGTCCCCAATCTAAGGATGGAGCTCATCGGGCGGATGATCCGCGACAACTATGTCGTTGATCATGAACTTGGTGAAGGTGATTCGACGCGTGGTCCAGATGGTCGCTTCGAAACCATAGTTGCCTATCGTGTCGCAGGCGATTGCATCGATCGGGTCTGGTTCATCCGTTAGGTTGGAAAATCGACAGCCTCGAAGGGCCACATCGGCCGGGAGCGCTTGTGATATTGTCGGTTGGACGGCTGCTGGCTCGAAACGACGTAAATCACACTGCTCCCCATTTTCCCGAAACCAATCCTCCACTGCTCGGACGACTTTACGGCAACATAGCGCTTTTCGGCAGGTTCGACACCGACCGCCCGGAACATCTCGGGGCCGTAGCACTGGTCGCGAATTTCGCTAACGATGATGTCGAGTCCGGCAGCATTGATGCAAACGACGCGCCCCAGAGGCGGCCGAGAGCCTAGAAGGTTTTGCGTGACGTTTTCGGCAAGCCCTGTGATTTTGCCGCGAACGTCGAGGGGCGGCCCGGATGCCTCGCCGACCTTGCCGCCAACGCGCAGGGAAAAATCTGCACCAAGACCAGCTTCAAAGCCCAAGCGTACTGCCAAGGGATCCCATATCGGGCCAATGCATGCTGGGGTAAGTCCATTGTCCAGCATTGCACGGGCCAATGCCATATTGTCACCGGAAGCCCCTCCGCCGGGGTTGTCGGAACTATCGACCAAAATTACGGGAAATGCGGTCGCAGCCTTGGCAAGCTCGATGTCATCCGCAAAGGTTCGCCCTGTCCCGTTGCCTTTCATGACCCCGGCCATGGCTTGATAGCGGCGACCGAAATCTTGCGCGATCGAAGCGGCAGCTGGCTGGTCATTGTCGGTATAGATCAGCACTTTTGAGCCCATGCGAGCGACATCGCCAGCACGGAAACCGTGGATCAGTGAGCCGGAGAGGACTTGCCCTTGCCGCTCGCGCTCGATGAGGTCCGCGACCAGTTCCTTCATTGGTGAAGATTGCGTCGTCAATCCGCCGACCATCCGGCAGTCAAACAGGCTTGCCGTCGGCCTGATCTCGCCCTCGCGAATTCTCTCGAGCAAATCGAAAAGGTCACGCGCGCGCTCGACGTAGTCGATGTGCGGATAGTACTTGAACGCAACAAGGACGTCGGCAGCGCTAACCATGCGCTGCGACAGGTGAGCGTGAAGATCAAGCTCGGCTCCAAGCGCAACATCTTGGCCGACAATAGCTCGGGCACGCTCGAGAAGATCGGCCTCGCATTCGTCCTCACTGAAGGCAAGCATCGCACCATGCAAACCGAAGGCGACGATGTCGACAGGCATGGCACGTTGCAGCTGGTCAAGAATCTCGTCGCGCAGCATCTGGTAGGCCTGCGCGGTGACCGGCCCGCCCGGCATGGCGAAGGCACAGGTTCCCTCGATGACCTCGTATCGTCCGTCTCGGGCTCGCTCTCGCGCAGCCCAGAGTGGTCCGGTCGCCTCGGTTGCAAAATCCGGGTGCTCCCCGGGGCGCCAGAGCATCGTTGCCCTGAATGCATCGAGGCCAGTCGGCAGTGGCGAGAATGAATTCGTCTCGGTACCAAAAGTCGCCACAAATACGCGCAACCTTCGGCCCAGCAGCGCCGCACCAGCCGCTTTCGATCCAGCCATCGACAACATGACTCCCATCAACGTTCGACGATCAAACATAACACGAATCTTCGGTTTGCTGTTGTTCGCGCCAACTGGCGGCAGCCACCCCGTCATAAATCATCCGGCCGGACAGTCAATTCTTGTTGACCCTTTCAGAGTCATCTGGAATGTTCGGCTGAGGGTATGGGAGAATCGAACAATGCGGGAGTTTGTCAGGCAGCGGCCTTTAGTAAGCTTTTATGTGCTGGCGATCCTGATCGCTCTCGCAGCCAATGTGCTGCGCGCGATGGACCCGACCCCCCTAGGCCCCATGTTCAAGATGTTGCAAGAGACGCACGCTCACCTCAACATTGTGACGGCCATCAGGTCCACGTTCGATTATCCAACAGCCTATACGTTCCTGTTGTTCCCGGCTGCACCAATGCTTGCGGCCCTGATTGTGACCGGAATAGGCTACGGTCGCGCAGGATTTCGTGAGCTGCTAAGCCGCTGCGCCCCTTGGCGAGATCCTGTTTCGTGGCGGCAGGGCGTCACTGTCATTGCGGTGTGCTTCCTTGTCTTCTTCGCGCTCACCGGGATGATGTGGGTTCAGACCTACCTATACGCTCCGTCAGGTACGCTCGATCGCGCATTCCTGCGCTATGGGTCAGATCCGCTCTCCATTTACGCGATGCTGGCAGCATCGCTTCTTATCAGCCCGGGCCCGCTGCTCGAGGAGCTTGGCTGGCGCGGGTTCGCACTGCCCCAGCTGCTCAAGAAGTTTGACCCCCTGACGGCGGCGGTCATCCTCGGCACCATGTGGTGGGCCTGGCATTTGCCACGCGACTTGCCGGCAATGTTCTCCGGCGAGCCTGGTGCCCTCTGGGGGGTTATCGTCAAGCAGTTCGTTATCGCGCCCGGAATGATCGCCAGTACGATCATCGCTGTCTTTGTTTGCAACAAACTGGGTGGATCGCTGTGGGGCGGATTGCTTACTCACGCGATCCATAACGAGCTGGGCGTAAACGTAATGGCCGAATGGTCGCCCGCGGCTGCAGGACTCGGGTGGCGCCCTTGGGATTTCATCGAATTCGCCGTGGCCATTGGGCTCGTCCTGATTTGTGGAAGGAGCCTTGGTGCCGCATCTCCTGACAATGCGCGATTGGCCTGGGGCAACGTGCCGCCAAAGCTGCCGGGCGGAGCGACTGACAAGTCCGGCGCGAACGCGTGAGCGTCATGTCCCGGTGGCTTCCGAAAACATTTCGGGATCACCCAGCGGTCTTACTGCTGGCCGCGACGGAAATGTGGGAGGCCTTCTCCTATGTCGGGCTCAGAACCGTACTGGTCTACTACCTTACGCAGGACTTGGGCTATTCGACCGAGGACGCCTCACTTATCTATGGGACGTTCCTCGGCGTAGCCTATGTAACGCCAATCCTGGGTGGGTGGATCGCCGATAGGTTTATTGGCCGATCGGCGGCAATTGTCGGTGGCGCATTGCTGAAGATGGCCGGGTACATCGGCCTTTTGTTTGGCGCCAACGTTACGGTCTGTCTCGCCGCAATTGTCATTGGCAACGGCCTGTTTCTGCCTACCCTTCCCGCTACTCTGGGCGCTCTTTTTTCTCCGAACGACCCTGATCGCCAACGCAGTTTCAGCTTCTATTATCTGGCAGTCAGCGCCGGAGCGCTGCTTGCACCGCTGATTTGCGGCACGCTTGGCGAGAATTTCGGCTGGCGCTATAGCTTCCTGGCTTCCGCAACAGGGCTTGCGGCCGCCATCGTCATCTTTTTGGCCGGACGTCATCTGCTGCCACCCGATCGAGCGGCAGCAGCTTCCCAACCGATCTACGAAGCCCCGATCGGTGCGACGGGTCGGTCCGTCATCCCGCTTCTGGCCTGTGTCCTGATGGCAGTCATCATCTTGCGGGTCGCTTATGAGCAGCTCGGCAACACTGTTGCGCTCTTCGCCGCCAGTCAGGTCGATCGTTCATTGGATGGAGATATCACCATCCCCTATACCTGGTTTCAGTCACTCAATCCGCTGGGGGTCATTCTGTTCACCCCCCTGCTCGTCTGGGGATGGCGCAAGTCCGCCTCAAGAGGCGGTCCACAGGACGATTATTTCAGAATGGCTATCGGTAGCAGCATTATGGCCGCCGCCTTCGTTGGCCTCGCACTGGTCATCCAACTGGGGCAACCTGGTCAGATCCCCTGGCCAGTCCTTGCGGCCTTCTTCCTGATGGTAACTTTCGGCGAACTGTGGGTGCTCCCAGTAGGCCTCAGTCTATTTGCCCGCTTGGCGCCCGCCGGGCGAGGCGCAATCACCATCGCGTTCTGGTATAGCGCTCGTGCAGCAGGCAATTTTTTAGCTGGCCTGATGGGCCGCGCCGAACCTGCACTCGGCTATGGCAACTTCTTCCTGCTTTGCGCAGCCTTTCCTTTGCTTGCTGCAGCGATCTTCGTCGCAATAAGCCGGCGTCCTCGGCGCATTATGGAAGCCACCGGAACATAAGTCTGTTCAGATTGACGGTGTGAAATGTAAAACTCTGAGGACCAGTTGCATGCAATGAAAATGCGGCGTTCGGGGCCACCAGGTCATCCGCCAGCGCAGCAACGAGCGGAACCGCACCCGCTGGAGTATTCAGCGTCCATCCATTCGAATCCCTTGACAGGGTTACAGTGACACCGAGCTCATCGCTCCGATATCGACCGGGCCTGAACTGCTTGGCTCCAGGTGCGCCAGTTCCGACGTAGTTGTATAAGATTGGCCCGCTTTCGGTCCACTGGACAACACGTGCGCGCCCGCCGCGTGCGATTGCATAGCTTAGCAGGACACCCCGGCGCGCGCGGTAGATCCCATCCTGGCGGCGCGTCACTTTCTCAGCTCGCATGTTGTAGCTGACAATCGGTTCACCGTCACGGTGAGCGACGATGAGATACTGTCCGTACAAGGGATCGCGATAGTAGCCATCAGGCGCGGCGCGGAGGTCACCAATTTGTCCCAGGCGCTTCATCTCGGCAGGATCAATTGCGCGATCAAACCCCGGATCAGGTGCCCCGGGCTTCACGAGCAAAGCAATTTTGCGCGCACGTTCAGCCGGCGCGATATCATCACGATTGCACATCACGCTGATACCCATCCCGCTGTCCGGATAGAGCACGTCCATGGCCCGGTTGCCCACAACCAAGCCCGAATGCGACACAACACGCTCGCCTTGCCGATTATCCACGAACAACCCACCGGCATAATCGACAGGTCTGCCAGAGCGCAGTTTTCCGTTCACGAGGCGGGCCACTTCGAGTGCCTTGCCGCCGGTTGTAGCAGCGAGCGAAGCGCCATGCCAAAGAGCAAGGTCGCCAACAGTGGTGCGCACACCGCGGTCGCCATAGCCTTGCCAGGTCCAGGCTGCGGCGACAAAGCTACCATTCTTGGCGATTTGGTAGCCGCGTGCATCCCCTGCAATCAAACGGGTTGTATCAAGCGTTGCGCGCGTTTCCTTCATGCCCGCCGGCATGAAGAGCCGCTCGCGCGCAACATCCGGAAATGGTTTTCCGGTTAGGCGCTCCACGATTTCTGCGAGCAGGAAGTAATTGGTGTTAACGTAAGAAAAACGACGGCCAGGTGGGCCGTCGAGTCCCCGTTGCGCCATCACAAATGCCAGCACTTCCTCGCGGGAATGGGGTTTGCTCTCATCGTCTCCGCGTGCCCTGAATGCATCGAAATATTCCCGGATGCCGCTGGTGTGGTGCAACAAATCCGCGACCGTGACCGGATCGTATACCTTAGGGAGCTCAGGCAGATAGGTGCGGATCGATGCCGCCAATTTTAGTCGGCGTTCCTGTGCCAACATCAGGATGAGAGCGGCCGTGAACTGCTTCGATGTTGACGCCAGTTCGAAGCGTGTTGCGGGTGTAATCGGTTCCCGTGTGGCCAGGTCCGCAAGACCGAAGCCACCCTGATAGAGAACTTTGCCGCGCATGTTCACGGCATAGGCGCAACCCGGTTGGTCCGGCTTGATATCAGCAAATACCGCATCGAGGTCCTTCGGCTCGACATGGGGCGTCGCCATTGGGATTGCGGCCGTCAGCGCCAGGAAAAGCTTTGTTGCAGTCATCAGATCTTGCCTCGCTCAATCAGCCAATCGAACCGCTGGATTTCCAGCGCATTTAATGGCAAAGCGATGTTCCATATTCCGCCCGGTCGGTCAATCAAAGAGAGGCATTTCCTGATGCTAAAGCGTTCAATCATCCTTGGCGCAGCTGCGCTGATGGGATCCTCTATCGTATTCGCTCGCAATGGAGCGCTGATGTCACCGGCACACCGGGCCGCAATCGTGCTCGATACCCATATCGACACCCCTGCATTGCTGCACGTTGCCGGTTGGTCGATAATGGATCGCCACTCGCTTTCGGTTGACGGAACACAGGTTGACCTTCCGCGAATGCAAGATGGCGGGCTTGATGGTGGCTTCTTCGTCGTCTTCACCGAGCAGGGCCCCAGAACCCCGGCTGGCTTCGCCATGGCGCGCGACGCAGCATTGATCCGCGCCCTTGAAATTCGGGACATGGTCGCGCGACACAACAAGGACTTTGAACTTGCGACACGGGCAGACGACGCCGAAACGATCGTCAAATCGGGCAAGCGGGTCGTCTTCATGAGTATGGAGAACGGTTATCCAATCGGCCGGGACTTGTCGTTAATGCGCACCTTCCGTGCGCTCGGTGTGACAATGATGGGCCCGGTCCACGTCGGCAACAATGATCTGGCGGACAGCTCAAATCCCGACAACGGGCCGGAATGGTACGGCCTGTCTCCGCTTGGGCGTCAGTGGGTAGCCGAGGCCAATCGACTCGGTATCTTGATCGACGCTTCACACGCTTCTCCGGAAGCGCTGGATGATATTCTTGCCCTGTCCACCGCACCGGTCATCTTGTCCCATAGCAGCCTCAAGAGCCTTGCGGACAATCCCCGCAACATTGATGATGCGAGGCTGCGGGCGCTTGCAGCCAAGGGCGGTGTCATTCAGATCAACGCCGTGTCGAGCCATCTCGGGGTACCCAACAGTCGGGGCCGCGCACCGGCCCGCGCTTTGCTCGGGCAACCGGTCGCCAACATCGCCGAGCTTCAGGCGCAGCGCGCGGCAGTGCTCAAGATCGAACGTGAAAATCCGGCCCCACGTGCCAACCTGGATCTTCTGGTCGCTCAGATTCGCTACGCAGTGGCCCTTGTTGGTATCGATCATGTCGGTTTGTCGGGTGATTTCGATGGTGGTGGCGGTATCGATGGCTTCGACGAAGCGAACGACTATCCAAAGGTCACCCAGCGCTTGCTGGCGGTCGGCTTCACCGCTGAAGACCTCCGCAAGTTCTGGGGAGGAAACGTTTTGCGCGTCCTGCGCGAAGCGCAGGCTCGGGCCGAGCCGTCTGCAGTCGCTGGACCGCAATGATGCGATCGCCTGAGTGCAGCCTGCTGTTCCGCGGCGGGCTTGTAATCGACGGTACCGGAACGCGCGGCGTGATCCAGGACGTGGCAGTCGAAAACGGCACAATCGTTGCGACCGGAGATCTTTCTCGATGGCGTTCGCGCGAGACAATCGACATAGCGGGCCGAGCGCTTTGTCCTGGCTTTATTGACGTTCATACGCATGACGATCACTTCGTGTTCGCCGATCCTTCCGCGTTTCCCCGTGTCAGCCAAGGGGTGACCACGGTTGTCGTGGGGAATTGCGGCGTGAGTCTCGCCCCCTTCGTCGCCTCCGGAGAACTCCCTCCCCCCTTTGCAGAGGTCGCCGCCAAGGTTGATTTCCGCTTCTCACGCTTTCGCGATTACTTGGACGCGCTCGAAGCCACACCACCCGCCGTCAACGTCGCCGCGCTTGTCGGTCATACCACGCTTCGCGCCGCGACAATGGACAGGCTTGATCGTCCCGCGACCGCCAGCGAGCGAATGGAGATGCGCTCGCTGGCCGCTGAGGCCATGACTGCCGGGGCGATTGGTATGTCCTCTGGGCTCTTCTATCCGCCAGCGAGGGCAGCGCCGATGGAAGAAGTGATCGCAATTGCGGAAGTTGTCTCCGAGTACGGCGGTATTTATGCGACCCATCTGCGCGACGAAGGGAGCGCCATCGATGCTGCAATCGATGAGGCGCTCCTTATCGCCGAACGTGCGGGAATGCCGCTGATCATTTCGCATCACAAGCTTATGGGCGAAGCCAATTTCGGCCGCGCACCTGAAACTCTGCGCAGGATTGTCCAGGCTTCAGCTCGGCAGGAGGTTGGCTTTGATGTCTACCCTTATGTCGCGGCTGCGAGTTCGTTCAACCTGGACCTTTACCGCCTTTCGAAGCGTGTCCTGATCACCTGGAGTGCAGTCAAGCCTGATGCTGCAGGTCGAGAGCTTGACGAGGTTGCAGCCGAATTAGGCCTGAGCGGCGAGGCGGCACTGACAGCGCTGGCGCCTGGCGGCGCGGTTTACTTCTGCATGGACGAGAATGATCTGCGCCACATCCTTGCCTGCCCTGATGCGATGATCGGTTCGGACGGGACGACCACCAGTATCCGCCCTCACCCTCGCCTGTGGGGGACATTTACGCGAGTTCTTGGCCGGTACGCGCGCGATGAAGGTCTATTTCCCTTCGAGGAAGCGATCCGTCGGATGACAAGCTTGCCAGCGCGGCGGTTTCGCCTGGCCAGGCGCGGTGTGATTGCCCCTGGCGCAATTGCGGATCTGGTGGTGCTCGATCCGGCCACCGTTGGCGATGCGGCTGATTTCGAAAATCCGATCCAGCCTAGCACAGGGGTCGAGAGTGTATATGTCGCTGGGACACCCGTCTATCGCGACGGGACGGCCACCGGCGCGCGCCCAGGCTGCATTCTTAGAGGGCTACAGACGCGGCTCCAAAAGGATCGGCCGGTATCATCTCTTAGGGCCTAATCCATGTCAGTGAAATGGCGGAGCAACTATGCTTCTTCGGTATCGCTGACATTTTCTCGCGTCTCCAACCATCATGACAATCTGTCATCGCGCTAATGAACAGCATCAGTGCCGGTTATGAGTGGACTTGTCAGCGAAGACTGCAGCTTATCATCTATTGACCGACCGTTCATTTAATGCGATAGCGGCGGCCATGATAAAGAATGTTGCTTCAGCGCTTGACCGCAACGGGGGCCGCTAGGTGGAGTTCGATTTCACCGAGGAGTATCGGCTCCTCGCGGATCAATTACGGCGGGCTCTCGAGGTAGCAGCGCCGCTCGATGCGGCACGAAAAACTGTCGACAGCGGACAGCTCAACCGCTCGGCTTGGGGTCTGCTAAGTGAAATGGGGATCCTAGCCAGCGGCATTTCCGCTGACTTTGGCGGCAACGATCTCGGGTCGATCCCGGTTTGCCTGGCTTCAGAAGCAATTGGTTGGTCGGTGGCTGCGGTGCCGACCGAGTCATTGTATCATGCTACACCCCTGATCCAGTCGTGCGGATCAGCTGATCAGCGGACTCACTGGTTACCAGCACTGGCTAGTGGTGAAGCGACTGGATGTGTGGCTACAGGCGCAGTCCTGGCGATCCATAACGATCGTCTCACTGGCGCAGTTTCGCCCGTTTCGGGGGGACACGAGGCGTCAGTGGCGATTGTCCGAGCAGACAACAGATTGTGGCTCGTCGATCTGACAGCAAGTGACATTGAGCGGGAGCAGCTTGCCACATTAGACCCAGGCCGACCTCTCTGCCGCATCGCATTTCGCGGCACTCCGGCCACTCCAATGGTCAGCGACACTTCGGATTTCGCGCTCAACCACGCAGTTGTCTGCGTTGCCTTCGAACAGATTGGTGGAGCCTCCCGAGCTCTCGATGGGGCGATTGCTTATGCGCGCGAACGCCAGGCTTTCGGCCACAGCATTGGTTCATACCAGGCCATCAAGCACAAGCTGACCGACATTTGGACAAGGATTGAGATTGCGCGGGCGCATGCGATGTATGCTGCGTCGTCGCTCGATACCCGGGCAAGCGACTTGCCGCTGGCTGCTGCCGCGGCTCGCGCTGCTGCGACCGAAGCCTATCTGTTTGCCGCGCAAGAAACATTACAGGTCCATGGCGGCTACGGCTTCACTTTCGAAGCAGACTCACACCTATTCTACCGTCGGGCCCGAGCGCTTGCGGCCAGCTTCGGACCTGCAATCGAGTGGCGGTCGCGTTTGGCCGCTAGGCTGATCGCCGGCGAGACCGCGCTGCATTGAAAGGCCAGCAGATGGACTTCGCAGATTCTCCAGCCGATGCCCAGTTCCGCGCTCATGCGCGGGAGTGGCTTGCCGTACATGCACCGGTAACGCGCGGTCGGGGGCGGGTTTCCTGGTCTGATGACGCAACACTCGTTGCTGCAGCCCGGGAATGGCAAAGCAAGAAGGCCGCTGCCGGTTACGCCGCTGTCGCACTGCCACGCGAGTATGGCGGAGGTGGCGGGACAACCACTCAGCAGGTGATCTTCCGCCAGGAAGAAGAGCGATACGACGTTCCATTTGGCGTCTACGAAATTGGACTCGGTATGTGCGTGCCGACCTTGCTCGCACTTGGTAGCGATCAGGTCAAAGAGCGGTTCCTTGCCCGCGCGATCAATGGTGAAGAGATTTGGTGTCAGCTATTCTCGGAACCAGCAGCCGGCTCTGACCTTGCTGCCTTGCGAACGAAGGCCGTGAAGGCTGGAGACAACTGGGTTGTCGACGGTCAGAAGGTCTGGACCACCGGAGCACAGTTCTCGGACTATGGCCTTTTGCTTGCAAGGACCGATCCTAGCGCGACCAAACATGCCGGGCTGACGCTCTTCATTGTCGACATGCGCGCGCCCGGCGTCGAGGTGCGACCGATCCGGCAGCTCGATGGTGGCGCCGAGTTCAACGAAGTTTTCCTGTCCAGTGTTGTAATCCCGGACGAGTTTCGTTTGACCGCGCCAGGCGGCGGTTGGGCGGGAGCAATGACGACGCTCATGTTCGAGCGGCTCAATGTCGGTGCGAACATCGGGCTGATCGATTCATCGACATTGATCGATTTCAGCGGGCGCCTCGAAACATCAACCGGACGCGCAAGCGACGACCCCCTTGTTCGCGACATGATTGCCCAGGCGTACTTGAATGATCGCGGGTTGAAACTGCTCACTTACCGGACCTTGACGAAGCTGGGTCGCGGCCAGCTGCCGGGTCCAGAACAATCGATCACCAAGCTCGTGATAGCCAGCCAGGCGCAACTGATTGCCAATTTGCTGCTTGACCTTCGCGGAAAGGAGGGAGCGCTCGCCGGCAGTGCCCTCGGCGAAGGTTGGGAGGCTGTTGAGAGGTCCTGGAGTTTTGGCGCGGCGATGCGGATTGCGGGCGGTACGGACGAAATTCTCCGTAACGTGATTGCAGAGCGGGTTCTAGGTCTGCCGGCGGCCAAGCGCGACGATGCCACTCGCCCGTTCAATGAGAATCCGGCGTGATCACGCACACCAAAGGGACACAAACCCGACCGGCCGATTGCTATGGCGCACCGGCAGCCAGCCATTCCGCACCCCGGCACAGATCCCATCCCAAACCTCTCGCAATTGCCGGTCGCAGCCACGTCTTGCAGCGGGGCAAAGGAGCGGCCTTTCAAGATCGCCACGGTGGCTAAAAATTCTTTATCCGAAGGGAAGACTGATGACTGATACACTTCGCTATGATGGACGGGTTGCCATTGTCACTGGTGCTGGCGGCGGCTTGGGGCGGGCACATGCCCTAATGCTCGCCAGCAGAGGCGCGCGCGTCCTTGTCAACGACCTCGGATCGTCGGCGGCCGGCGCCGGGACTGACACTGGCCCAGCGGCTAAGGTTGTCGAGGAGATCCGCGCGGCCGGAGGCGAAGCGGTAGCCAACACGGACTCGGTCATCGATGGTTCCAAGCTGGTCGAAGCAGCGCTCGATCATTTCGGGCAGATCGACATCATCGTCAACAACGCCGGGTTCCTGCGTGACGTCGGCTTTCACAAGATGACCGAACAGGACTGGAGCGATCTCTATGACGTCCATCTGCTCGGAGCATTCCGGATCGTTCATGCCGCCTGGCCGCGGCTGCGCGACCAGAGCTACGGCCGGATCATCAATACTTCTTCGGCCGCTGGGATCTATGGCAACTTCGGCCAGGTTAATTATGGCACTTTCAAGCTTGCGCTCCATGGCTTCTCGCAGGCACTCGCGGTTGAAGGACGTGCACGCAACATTCATGTCAACTCGATCGCACCGGCGGCGGATTCGCGCCTGACCCGAACAGTCATGACGCCCGAACAGCTCGCTCCGATGCGCGCAGAACTTGTCAGTCCGCTCGTCGGGTGGTTGACCCACGAGACATGCGCCGAGACTGGAAGCTTGTTCGAAGTCGGGGGCGGCTGGGTAAGCAAACTGCGTTGGCAGCGCACACGTGGCGAACGGATCGGCGATGGCAAGGATTTCGCTCCGGAACAGGTGCGCGATGCATGGCCGGCGATTGTTGATTTCGAAGGGGCCGAGGCTCCCGCTGACTTCGCCGCGGGAATGGCGCCCTTCCAGAAGATCATGGAAGGCGCATGAACAAAGGTTACGCGATCGCGATCGAGGTCGAGCACGACAGCCCGATCGCGATCGTAACCCTAGCATCGCCCGGACGGGGAAATGCGCTTGGGCCAGCCGACCTAGGTCGCATCGCCAGCGTGATCAACGATCTGGCTACAACTGACGACGTCGGAGTCATTATTCTGACAGGGCGGGATGGAATCTTTTCGGCTGGAGCTGCGCTGGATGTTCTGGCCGACAGCCCTGCCGATGAACTGGCCGCGATCGTCGCAGACCAAACCCGGCGGCTAGCGGCGGCAATTGCCGGATCTCCGGTCGCCATCGTCGCTGCAGTCGATGGTGCTGCTGCGGGCTCGGGCGCTGGGATCGCCTTACTCGCGGATATCATGGTTATGTCTTCGAGCGCACGGCTGCTGTTCCCGTTCGCTCGCCTGGGTCTGGTTCCTGATACCGGCATCAACCACAGCCTGATCGCTGCAGTGGGTTCGGCGCGCGCGCGCGCGCTGCTCATGACTGGGGGCTCGCTGTCTGCTGAGCAATGCCTCGACTTGGGCCTGGCGCAAACTGTCGTACCCGAGGAAGAGCTTGCCGATGCAGTAAGGAGTCTGGCGATCAAGCTGGCGGGAGTTCCGCGCGGAACGCATGGCACCATCAGAGCCTTGCTGGCTTCCAGCGAGGCGGAAGCAGGATTAATAGCCGAGGCCCAGGCTCAAGCTGACAGGATGCGCGATCCGATCACCCAAGCAGCTCTGACCTCGGCACTCGCCCTCCTCAGGGGCTCCTGAGCTCGGTGCTGCAATCTATCGGGCAGCCGCTGCAGCGACGAAAGCGTTAAACAGGCAGCGATCAGCTTCCGAAATGTGAAACTCCGGGTGCCACTGGGTAGCCATCCAGAAATGTCGATCCCGGCGCTCGATCGCTTCGACAATGCCGTCAGGAGCAACTGCGGCTGCACTCGCTTCGACCCCTGCCTCGATAACCCCCTGCGAATGCAGACTGTTGACCGGCAGACGGTCGCGACCAACGATTTCGCGAAACCGGCTCCCCGGCGTGACGATAACTTCATGCGCCGCCTCCTCATAGGGCGCCGCGTCGCGATGCATGTGCCATTCGGGACGCACCGACTTGAGTGAAGGAACGATTGTCCCACCCGCTGCGACATTCATGACCTGAAAGCCACCGCAGATACCAAGCAGGGGTAGATCGCATTCCGTCACGCGCCGCACCAGAGCCAACTCAAAACGCGTCCGCGCCACCTTCTCCACTGGTTCCTGATCGACAGTTGCTGGATCAATGAGCTGCGCGTGGGGGAATTGGTACCCGCCGCCGGAGATCAGAACGCCGTCCAATACGCTGAGATAATCATCGATGAGCGCCAGCTCATGTGGGAGCATCACGGGTAAGGCACCAGCACTGGACAAGGCCGTCATCATGGCCTGGTTGGCGAAGTAATGAAGATGACGCGCATCGCTCCGCAATTCGACATCCGCCGTGACACCAATGAGTGGTCTGTGCATCAGGCCGTACCCGCAATTGCCCGATCGATCGCCGACGCCAGCTTGTCAACGATCTCGCCCACTTGCGCCTCGGTGATAATGAACGGGGGAGCAAGCAAGATGTGGTCACCGCGAGTGCCATCCACTGTTCCGAAACCCGGATAGCACAGCAGCCCGTTGTCCATCGCGGTGCCTTGGATGGCGTTCCAGACCATGCGCTCAGGCGCGAATGTTTGTTTGCTCTCCCGATCGGCGACCAGTTCAATTCCGACGAGCAGACCACGCCCACGGACATCGCCAATATGGGGATGCTGGTTGAACTTGTCGGTCAGAGCTTCCCGCAGAAGCTCACCTTGGCGGCGAACGTTGGCGAGAAGGTCCTGCTCGGTGATTTCCTGAAGCACGGCGAGGCCTGCTGCGGCGGCCGTCGCGTGACCGTTATAGGTATGGCCATGGAAGAAAAACCCTCTTCCACCAGCCAAAGTTGCCACGATCCGGTCGCTGACCAAGATCGCGCTGAGCGGCTGATAGCCAGCACCAAGACCTTTCGCGACAACGGCGATGTCCGGAATTATCCCATCCTGTTCGCATGCGAGGTACGTTCCGCAGCGTCCGGCACCTGCCAGGATCTCATCAAGGATGAGAAGGACACCATACTTTTGACAGACCGCCTGGATTGCCTGAAAATAGCCCGGCACCGGAGGAATGCACCCCGCAGTCGCGCCGACTACAGTTTCCGCTACGAACCCCGCGACGTTCTCCGGACCAAGCTCAATGATGGCTTGTTCGAGCTCGTTTACGAGCCTGCGGACATAATCTGCTTCGCTCTCGCCATCGCCCTGCTCGCGGTACGCATAGCAAGGAGAGACAAAATGATGTGGAGGCAGGAACCCCTCGAAGAGCGATCGGCGGATCAGGTTCCCGCTGACGCCCAGAGCTCCGATCGTGCATCCGTGATAGCTCTGGCGGCGAGAGATGAAGCGTGTCCGACCAGGCTCACCGTTTTCATTATGAAACTGCAGCGCAAGCTTGAGCGCGCCATCCATCGATTCTGATCCGCCTGAACCGGGATATACCCAGTCGAGCCCGGCCGGCGTCGCGGCAACCAACGCTTCGGCGAAACGTTCGACCGCATCCGTCGTGAAGTAGGCGTTATAGAGATAGGGCATGGTATGCGCCTGGGCGGCGATAGCATCCGCAACCCGGGTGGCGCTGTGGCCTAGGCACGAGACCCCAGCCCCCGACGCGGCATCGAGATAGCGCCGGCCGGCAGCATCGATGACATAGGGCCCATCACCCCCAACGGCGACAGGGTATTCACGGCCAAGCAGTCGGCGCATTACATTGGTCATACCGAGACCTCCCTACCCACCAGTCGATCCGGCAGGACCTGATCCGGTGTCAAACCAAAAGCTGCAAGGCCTTCCGGCCATGACCCTCCCGTGACGAGCGCAGACACAATCGCTGCCATTGCCGGCGCTGTCTGCAAGCCGTATCCGCCTTGCCCCGCCAGCCAGAAGAACCCATCGGCGTCGGGCGCGAACCCGGCCGTTGGGACACGATCAGAGACGAAAGAGCGCAGCCCTGCCCAGCGATGCTGGATCCGCGGCACTGTCATCGTCGTATATTCCTCGACCTTCCACGCTGCCAGCGCCAGGTCATATTCCTCAGGCTGAGCGTCGGTGGGAGGACTATCGACTTCGTCTACTGGCGACGCCAGAATTCGCCCGGATTCCGGGATCATGTAGAAGTCGTCGACTGTGGCCTTGACGAATGGCCACTCGCTGGCGTCGATCCCTTTGGGGGGGTCGAACATAATCACCGTCCGCCGCTTTGGCTCAAGACCAAGGGACCGCACGCCTGCCAGTCCGGCCACATGATCCGCCCAAGCTCCGGCCGCATTAATCAGCACCGGCGCAGCGAATTGCTGACCGCGTTCGGTGGTCACTTGCCACAGCCCTGCCTTGTAATCGATGCCCGCGACACGGGCTCCGATAACGGTGTCTCCTTTGCCATGCTTGACCCTTCGGGCATAGGCTTGCAGCAATCGATCGGCATCGAGCCGGCGACCGCCGTAATCGACCACACCTTTGACTATGTCGTCTCCGCCGGTCTTCAGCACTGGCACCATTGCCAGCATGCCTTTTTCGTCGATCCGCTCGATCGTGTCGGTGAACAGCTGCATCTCGGCCTCAAGCGCGGCCAACGCCTCCACCATGGACGGGCGAGCTACGAACAGGGCTGGTGTCGGCCTGCAAAATGGTTGGTCCGCAAAGTCGACTGGCGGCTGCTCGAAAAACTCCCGGCTAAATGCGGTCATCGCGCGCACTGCACGGTTGCCAATGCCAAAATGGTAGTAGGTCGCGCTGCGCCCGGAAGAATGATAGCCGACGGCCTGTTCAGCTTCGAGCACCAACACGCGGGCGTGACCTGCCAATGCAGCGGCAGCTGACATGCCGGCGATCCCGCCCCCGATTACTAGCACATCAGCACAGTTCATGTCGCACTCGCAGGCCCGCGGCCATACCGTTGCATCACTTCGACAAGCTTGTCGTTCGGCAGTGCATGCACAGTTGTTCCATCGACGCCGGTCATCGAGTCCGACATGGTCATGGAATTGATGATTGCCTCTTCGACCGCTTCTGAGGCAGCGCGAAAGAGCGGGTTCATGGCCTCATTGGGAAGCATGCGAAGGCCTTCTGCGATCACCGCCTCATTGAACGGCACGCGATTCCCTGTCGAAAAGGCAACGATAAAATCGCCCGACCTGTTTGAACCAAATCCACCGACGCGCGCCAGACCGATGCCGCCGCGCCGCGCCAATCTCGCGCATTGCGGTGGCAACAGCGGCGCGTCTGTTGCCAGCACGATCACGATTGAACCTTGGTCGCGTCGTTGGGGACTGTCCACGACTTCATAGCCAAGATGTCGACCGACCGGGACACCATCGACTGTAAGCTCGGACCGGTTGCCAAAATTGGATTGGACAAGAGCCCCCACGGTGAAACTTCCGCATGTCGTAGCGGTAACTCTTGATGAGGTCCCGATCCCGCTCTTGAATTCGAAACTCATCATGCCGGTGCCGCCACCAATTGAACCTTCGGCAACCGGCCCGCCAGCAGCCGCATCGAGCGCCGCAATGACATCTGCCCGGGTAACCGGCCCGTCCCAGCCATCATTGAGTACGCCGTCAAAAGTCTCGCCGGCCATCGGCTGGTGCCATCGGTCATCAATTCCGTTCTGCTTGGGATGAGCCAACAGCGTGTCGCGTAGGACTCCCACCGAAAATGCGGAGCTCATGCAGATCGGTGAGGTGAGAATGCCCGTCTCGGCAATCCAATGGCTGCCAGTAACTTCACCAAAGCCATTATACGAGTGGAAGCCTGCAAACACCGTTTCCTGCCAGTAGGGGACACCCAGCGGCTGGATGGCGGTGACACCTGTCCGCAAGATTCGCGGCGATTCTTCGATCCGCGTCACGTGGCCGACCCGGACCCCAGCGACATCCGTGATTGCGTTCAAAGGCCCTGTCGGCAGTTGGCCGATTGTCAGCGCCAGGTCGCGATATCTACATTTAGTCATTCGGATTACCATCCATCCCCAACCAACCATCAGATCATGCACTCGGCGATCTATTAACCGTCCGTCCGGCTAATTCAATCGATTTTCCCAGCTTAAATCGTAGCCAATGTTCTCTCGCAATCACGGCTCACGGCTCGAACGCCTTTAGTTCGCCGCCAGCAGCACCTCGTGCGCTTCACATTCGTGCTTGTCGCAACTTCAAGAAAGGTACGCAGAGCGCGGGTCGCCCATCCTAAAGACGGAGATCCGCCCCGCCGCGCACCTGCGTAGCGCCCAACTCTCGACTGTCGCAACCCCGCTAAGACTCGATCGGTTTCATAATCCTGGGTCAAAATCGTTAACGATCGCCAACTCAGCGCCGAATTCGCGGGGATAACCTGAGACTGGTCGGCATATTATTCATTGACCGACCGGTCGCTTGATGATACTCAACCCGCCGCATGATGTATGCAGGGGGAGAAGGATCGATGCATAAGTTCCCGTTTTTTCTCGGTGCCATCTTAATCAGTACGCCTTCTTTCGCTCAGGAATTCGGTTCGAATTCCAGTGAGCTAGAAGCCAACGACGACGCTATCGTTGTGACGGCCCGTAAGCGGAACGAACGAATTGTCGATGTTCCGCTGTCTATCAGTGCGTTAGGTGCGAGCGACATCGAGGAGAAAGCGTCGCTGCGACTTCTTGACTTGGCCAATTCAGTTCCAAATCTTGTCAACATCAGCAACGGCAATGATTCTCTGTCTTTAATCGTTGTCCGCGGCGTGGCGAGCCAATCGCGCGTAAATGCCGGATTCGATTCTGGGGTTGGCGTGTATGTCGACGGTGTAGTTCAAGGAAAGCTTTACAGTTTCAATCAGGAATTATTCGATACCGAGCGGGTTGAGTTCCTGAGGGGGCCGCAAGGCACTCTGTTTGGACGAAATTCTATCGCTGGAGCGATCAGTATCACTACGCGTAAGCCGCAGTTCGAGTTCGGTGGCGACGCTACGGCGCAACTCGGCAGCTATGATGAGCGCCGCATTTCAGGATTTTTGACGGGACCAGTTGTAAACGAAAAGCTCGCCGTCAGCATCGGCGGTTTCCGTACCACTCGACGCGGCTATATCACCAATGTATTTGACGGGCGGGATATTGGCAATATCGATTCGGTTGGCGGCAGGATAAAGGCGCTTTGGCGGCCAAACGGCAATGTATCGGTCTTGCTGTCTGCGGACTATACTTACGAAGACCAACTGTCTCCCGCGCCACAGCCGATCAGTGGATATGGCGCAGTAACTGGTAGGTATAAGACCAATACCAACCTCGCCCCCATCGCCAAGAGAGAGTTGTTTGGTGTATCCGGTCAAATTGACTGGACGACATCAGCCGATCTAACCCTTACCTCGATTACGGCCTTCCGGACGGCGTCGTCGTTACGGAACAACGATCCCGATCTTGGACCACTACAGGTCGTAGACAGTCAAAAAAAGCAGGACCAGTGGCAATTCTCGCAGGAACTGCGCCTAGCAGGAAATTTGAATCCAGAGCTTTCGTTTGTAAGCGGTCTTTACTATTTCAAACAGGAAGTGGACGGCTACGCAGCCAGCACCTTTGGTAACATTTCCAATGTCCCAGCTTTCCTGAGAGGTCTCAACGGTTTCACGAGCGGGACTGTCGGCTCAGAATCGTTTGCCGGCTTTCTCAATGCGGACTGGGAAGCGCTTCCTCGACTTACGCTTACGCTTGGCGCGCGCCTGACGTACGAGCGGCAAACCCTCGACTTCCTTCAGCAGGGCTTCCCGTTCGTCGCACCAAGCCTTCCACGCGAAACCGATGCAGGATCGGACACGGATTTCTCACCTCTGGTCACGTTGCGCTATAAACTCGCGCCAAGCGTATCAGTTTATGCGACAGCTTCGCGCGGCTATAAAAGTGGTGGCTGGAACCTCGACAATGTCACAAGCTTTTCGATTACCTCTTTCAAACAGCTGCGGTTCAATCGCGAGCAGCTAACCAACTACGAAGTTGGCCTTAAGGGTGACGTTCTAAATGGCGGCTTGGGGTTTGCATTCTCCGCGTTTCAGCAGAACTATGGCGATATCCAGACTGCGAAGCTGGTACCCGTTCTGGGCGGCGGCGGTGCACTCGTCGCAATCGTTTCAAACGCTGCCAGTGCTAGAATCCGTGGCTTTGAAGGAGAGGTAAGTGTTCGCCCATTCAGGCCATTCACAGTTGTCGGAACACTCGGATACGCTGACGCGAGGTTCAAGGACTACCGCGATGCTACCGCAGGTGGCACACCATTGGTTTATGACGGTAATCGCATCCCGAATTCGCCGGAGCTCACTGCAAGCCTAACAGGAATTCTTCGCGTGCCTGTGGATGAGAGACTTTCCCTGGGCGGACGTGTGCAATACAGTTACGTTGATGGCTATTTTCAAGATCGCGATAACAGCGCGGCGTTACGCATTCCTTCTCGTGACACTGTCGACATGTCCATCGAAGCCGAGCTTGATGAGAAATTTCGCTTAGCGTTTAATGTCAGCAACGTGTTCAACAATCAGGTGCCGGTCTTTGTTGGCCCGGGCGGATTCGGCTTTCCGGGTGTCGGGGCAAATCAAAACCTACAATTGTCTCTGCCGCGAATGTGGAATGTGCGAGGGAGCATGAAGTTTTAGTAGGCTCAGATACTGGGCTCGTACTTCCGGAATCGAATTGACCTAGAGGCGGCGCGGTGACTTTGTCTATTCAAGCCGCCCGCCTCTTCCGATCTCGTCCATCGGGACCGGGCTCACCTAGCTTTCAACATCCGCGAAATTAACCAAATCCAAGACCTAGCGAAAGGTCGTTTCCGCTGCAGCTTGGCTGCGGACACCGGGCAAGTTCATGGCCGGATGTCCATGGCGCTGATGTGGTTGGTCAGTGCATCTCGTTTTCGACGGGCAAGTGATTGGGCTTAGGGACAATTCGCCCTCTCTTACGTTTCTGACGAACGCATCAGCTAGCATTGGCCGGGCTTCAGGCACATTGTGTTTCCCATTTCCAGATGATGGTTTCATATTGGCGTGCGGAGGAATAATGACCCCTATATTGCTTAGCCGTCGCGGAACATTTGCTTGTATCGAAATCGATAATCCGCCAGTCAATGCCCTGTCGCACGCAGTGCGCAGCCAGATGATCGACGCCGTCAATGAAGCTGCACGGAGCGATGTAAAAGCTATTGTGATCATGGGTAGAGGGCGTAGCTTTATTTCGGGGGCGGACATCGCCGAGCTCGATCATCCCGTGTTAGCGCCCGGATTGCTCGAACTCGAGGAAGCGTGTCGCCTGGCCTCGCAGCCAGTGATTGCTGTGATGCACGGCATGGTGCTGGGGGGCGGGATGGTGGTTGCCTATTGTGCTGATTTTCGAATTGCTGCGCCTGGCACCCAGTTTGGTATGCCGGAAGTCAAGCTGGGATTGTTGGCAACCTTCGGGGGCACCCAGTTGTTGCCGAGGCTGGTCGGTATGAAAGCCGCACTTGAACTTTTGATAGGGGCTGAGCCTATCGACCTCGAACAAGCTCGGGCAATCGGTTTCGTGGATGCCGTGGGCGACATTAACACGGCAATGGTGAAAGCTTCCGGAATCCCCAAGCGCCCTGTTCGCGGCATCGCACCCGAACCAGCTCAAACCGCTCTCAGAGAAATTCTTCGCCTTGAAGCCAGTGTCGATCCCGAATGGCAGGCCCCGCAGGCGACACTTACAGCCGCTCGTGTTGGGGTAGAAAGCGGGCTTGAAGCAGGGCTCGCGCATGAAGCTAAATTATTCGAAGCGCTCCGCGCCTCGTGGCAATCCTACATATTGCGTCGCCACTTCTTTGCCAACAGGACATTTACTCGACTCGCCGCACGCGACAGTATCGTTGTGCGACTAAATGAGGTGGGTGATGATCGGGATGCACTTCGTCGCATGGCGCAGCATATGATCGATTCAGGCGAACTGCCCGACGCAGCTGTCGCTGACGCTGCAATCGTTGCGGCTCTAGACCTGCCCGCGTGGCACGCTCACCTTATGATCGACTGAGAAGGCCTGTGCTGGATTGGGCTGGCGTCACGTTAGTCGCCTGGACAAGCGGTTGCCTAGCACTACTTTGGCAGATTGTTGATTTTTGGGATTCCCTTGTTGGGGTTTCGGTGATTCATAGGGAGCCAGCTTATTGGAAGGGCTGGCGATGGACACGGACTGGACCGACGATCTCGAGCGCTGGCTTGAGCCATTTCTCGACGGACTGGAGCACAAGACGCGGCGTCGGATGTGCCCGGCTTATATCGCCGGGTTGATCGGTCCGGGCGACCGCAAGAGTATCCAGCCGATAGCGGCGCGCGCCGACGCGATCAGCTACGACCGGCTGCATCATTTCATTGGGGCCGGACTGTGGGACAGCAGGCCGCTTGAGGCAGCGCTGTGGCAGCATGCCGATAGTCTGGTTGGCGGTCGGGATGCCTGGCTGATCATCGACGATACAGCGTTGCCAAAGAAAGGGCAGAGTTCGGTCGGCGTCGCTCCCCAATATGCGTCGGCGCTGGGCAAGAGGGCCAACTGTCAGACACTGGTTTCCACGACGCTCGCGAGCGGTGAAGTGCCCGTCATGCTGAGCTTGAGGCTCTTTCTGCCCGAGAGCTGGACGAGTGACGACGCGCGGATGGCGAAAGCGGGCGTGCCACAAGATCATCGCCAGCCCAGGACCAAGCCGGAAATTGCGATCGAGGAGATCGACCGGATCATCGCGGCCAGTGTGCGCTTTGGCTGCGTTCTTGCCGATGCCGGTTATGGTCTGTCAGCATCATTCCGGCAGGCCCTGAGCACGCGAGGGCTGTGCTGGGCGGTGGGCATTCCCAAGCACCAGAAAGTCTATCCGACCGGTGTGGAACTGATCTTCCCTGTCGCTGGCCGGGGGGCGGCCGCGTCAACGCCATGTTCCCGACTGCAAGTCGATCGCTGCCCATATGATATTGGAAGGTGCCAAATGGCGGCAGGTCAGTTGGCGACGGGGCACCAAGGGACGACTCATCGCCCACTTTGCGGCGATGCGGGTCAGGATCGCTGACGGGGCGCCGCAACGTATCGGCAGCATGGGATCGCAGCATATGCCCGGCGATGAGGCCTGGCTGGTCGGCGAGCATCGCTCGAATGGGGAGCGCAAATACTATCTCTCGAATCTGCCCGCCGATACGCCGATCAAGAAGCTGGCCGGTGCCATCAAGGCCCGCTGGATCTGTGAGCAGGCCCATCAGCAACTCAAGGAAGAGCTTGGCCTCGACCACTTCGAAGGTCGATCATGGACCGGCCTGCACCGACATGCGCTCATGACCATGATCGCCTATGCCTTCCTCCAATCCCGTCGCCTCGCAGCAGCGGGACGGAAAAAAAGAATCGGCGGTCCGCCGCCACAGCCCAGCTTGCCAGCAGTCAGGCAAGCCATCCTTGATCGCCTCTCACGACCTCCGCCGCGCCATTGCCCCAACTGCGGATGCAGCCTCCGACCTCCCGCCAAACCAAATCTGCCAAAGTAGTGCTAGGCCGAGAGGTGCAAATCTTTGCTGTGGCCAGCGTCACGAATGTTGTCAATGGCGCCTTGGCAGGGTGTTGGCGAGCAGCGCCCCTTGCTTGGGTGGGAGCGCCTCGGGTACAAATTCTCGCCCAAGTTACGCTAGCCCTCTTTTGCGGATTGTAGGGCGCCTAGCCCAACGTTAGTCGCGATTATGAGGAGCCCGGATCCTTTAGAGGGCTCAAGAGCAGATATCCTCTAATCTCGCGGCGTCAAACCAGAAACTGAAACCGCCGACAATTCGCGCGGAACGTCTGGCTATTCGTTCGGCTACTCTTGCCTGCCCAAGAGCGGGTAGCCAACGCTATGCTTGGAATGAGCAGAAGCGCCGCCCGCGGCTTGCCTCGTGTCCGGCCTTCACCAATTTCCGGTGTTACAGGGCACCAAGCTCCATCGACAAAAGGCGCTTGCATTTGGCGACCGGTCGGTCAATAAATGAATCGATTGAGCAGAGGAGAGTTCTCGTGTCGAAGATTTACGTTGCCGGTGTCGCCATGGTCCCGTTCACCAAGCCTGGGCGAAGCGAAACATATGATCTCATGGGCGCTGAGGCCGCACGCGCAGCGCTTGCTGACGCAGGAATTGCCTATTCGAAAGTAGAACAGGCCTATGCCGGGTTTGTTTATGGCGATTCGACGTCCGGCCAGAAGGCGCTTTATTCGGTCGGCTTGACCGGCATTCCTATCATCAATGTCAACAATGCTTGCGCAACCGGCTCCACTGCCCTGTTCCTTGCGCGCCAAGCAGTTGAAAGCGGCGCAGTTGATGTTGCTTTGGCCGTCGGATTTGAACAAATGATGCCCGGTGCGCTGGATGTGATGTTTACGGACCGGCCTTCGATCCTCGATAACTACGTCAGGATTGCAGAGCAGGCGCCAGGCGACGACAACACTAGGCCCCCAGCCGCTCGGTTGTTTGGGGGGGCTGGTGCGGAGTATCAGCGACGCACCGGTTTTGAAAGCCGAAGCTTTGCACTCGTCGCAGAAAAGGCCCGCCGCCATGCTTCCAATAACCCGCTAGCGATCTTCCGCGATCCGCTTACCGCCGATGAGATCATGGCCTCACCGACGATTTTTGGCCCCCTCACCCGGCTGCAGTGCTGCCCGCCAACTTGCGGAGCGGCCGCAGCAATCATAGTCTCTGAGAAATTCAAGCGCGCCAATCCGGGGCGCTATGTTGAAATTGCCGCGCAGGCCATGACCACTGATCCGGAGCAATCGTTCAGTAATGGCAGCCTGATCGATGCGGTCGGCTTCAACATGGCTCGTGCCGCTGCCCTTCAGGTCTACGAGAAAGCAGGGATCGACCCCCAAGATGTGCCCGTAGTCGAATTGCACGATTGCTTCACGACCAATGAGGTACTCACTTACGAAGCTCTTGGGCTGGCCGCACCAGGAGAAGCAGAAAAGTTCATCCGCGACGGCGACAACACTTATGGCGGGCGGACTGTAACCAACCCCTCCGGTGGACTACTTTCCAAGGGCCACCCGCTTGGTGCCACTGGTCTTGCCCAGTGTAGCGAACTCGTCTGGCAGTTGCGGGGCGACGCCGACAAGCGTCAGGTTGCAGGAGCAAAAGTTGCGCTGCAACATAATCTCGGTCTGGGCGGCGCCTGCGTCGTTACACTTTACAAGGCAGCGTGAAATGGTTGACCTGTCGGTAATCGGTAAAACGTGGCCGAAGCGAACTATTGTTCCCGAGGAAGGGGCACTGCGGTTTTTCGCGCAAGCCACCGGCGAGACCAATCCGGTCTACAGCGACGTGGCAGCTGCCAAGGCAGCGGGACACCCTACGCTCCCGCTGCCGCCAACCTATCTGTTCTCGCTTGATTTGCTTGCGCCGTCTGAAACCTTCTGGCTCGATGACCTTAAGGTTCCTCTCGCAAAAGTGCTCCATGCAGAACAAAGCTTCGAATATCGCCGCATGACCTATGCTGGCGAAAAGCTGACTATCGAAACAAGGATCAGCGACGCCTATGACAGAAAGGGCGGTCTCCTTGAGTTCATCGTGCGCGACATGACCATCACCGATGCCAAGGGAGACGAATGTGCGCTGCTCAAGACAACCCTGGTGGTGCGACATGGCTGACGGAACCGAAGCGATCTCAGTCGGCACCCGCTTGCCGGAGCACGTGCTGCCGCCAATCTCCCGCACCACCCTTGCGTTGTTCGCGGGTGCGTCGGGCGATCACAATCCAATCCATGTCGACATAGACTTCGCCAAGTCCGCCGGCATGCCAGACGTCTTCGCACACGGCATGTTGTCGATGGCCTATCTTGCACAACTGCTCACCAGTTGGCTGCCCCAGTCGCAATTGCGTTCATGGAAGGCCCGGTTTGTTTCCATTACCCCTGTTGGCGCGGTCGTTTCCTGCAACGGTGACGTCGTCGAGCTTTTCGAAGCGGATGGCGAACGACGAGCCCGCCTGAAGATCCAGGCAGCGATCGACGGCGACATACAAACCCTGGCCGGCGAAGCGGAGGTAGCGCTTCCATGACTGCAACCGTCATCAGTGGGTCAAACCTGATCACCGCTAGTACCATCGAGCAGCGCGCCGCCAAGGTGGCGACTGGATTGGCTGAGATTGGCATTGGAGCTGGTGACACCGTTGCAATCCTGCTGCGCAACGATCCGGTTTTCTTCGAAATTTCGTTTGGAGCAAACCTGCTTGGGGCGAATGTCGTGCCGGTAAACTGGCACTTCCGCAGTGACGAGGCCCTGTTCGTAATTGCCGACAGCGGAGCCAAGCTCGTTGTCGCTCACGAGGATCTTCTCCCAATCCTCGGCGACCGCGCCGCACTGTCACTGCCAATCCTGGTCTGTCCAGTCCCGCAAGAAGTCGCTGAGGCCTATGGCAGTCCGGTCTCGACCACGGATGATTGGACGAACTGGCGTGAGCGGCACGAACAATGGCGAGGTGAACCGCAAATCACGCGCTTCGGAATGATCTACACCTCGGGCACCACGGGCAAGCCAAAGGGCGTGAAACGTGAGCCGGCGGATGCAGAGATGGCCAAACGCATGGCCACGCTGATGGCAACGGCGCTCGGTCTTGTGCCGGGTCAGACAATCCGCACCGTCATAACTGGACCGATCTATCATGCCGCCCCTAACACTTATGCGCTGGTAGCGGGGCGCATGGGTGAACTGGTGGTAATGCAGCCGCGCTTTGATGCCGAGGGACTCCTTGCGCTCATTGAGCAACACCGGCTTACTCATATCCACTTGGTGCCAACTATGTTCGTGCGCCTCCTGAAGCTTTCCGAGGAAGTGCGCTCGAAATATGACCTGTCATCGCTTCGGTTTGTAGCCCATGGCGCAGCGCCCTGTCCGCCGGAAATCAAACAAGCCATGATCCGATGGTGGGGGCCAATCATTCACGAATACTATGGCGGCAGCGAGACTGGTGGCGCCGTTTATCACAATTCCGATGAAGCCTTGCGCAAGCCCGGAACTGTTGGCCGTGCGATGGATGGCTGTGCAATCCGTATTCTGGACGACGAGGGCAAAGAGGTTCCCTCGGGGATCCCTGGCCATGTGTATATTCGTTCAACCATTTTCCCGGACTTTACCTACCATGGTCGCGACGCCGACCGTCATGCAATCGAGCGCGAAGGCTTCGTCACGATCGGCGATATCGGATTTCTCGATGAGGATGGCTATCTGTTCCTTTGCGATCGGGCAAACGACATGATCATCTCAGGCGGCGTCAACATCTACCCAGCTGAGATCGAAGCCGTTCTGCTTTCGCATCCGGGAATCGCCGATGCGGCTGTCTTCGGCGTACCCGACGCGGAATTCGGAGAAGCTGTCTGCGCCGCCATACAACCTGCTGACGTTGGCGCACCTGATGCAGCAGAAGTGACGGCCTTTGTCCGCAACAAGCTGGCGGCTTTCAAGGCTCCTCGGCACGTCGAGTTCCACTTTTCCCTGCCTCGTGAAGACTCGGGCAAGATCCTCCGCCGCTTGCTCAAGGAGCCACACTGGGCCGGGACCGGAAGGACGATCTGATCCTTGCGAACTGCGCTTTCACCGCAGTTTCAGGGACAGTCTCGCAGTTGCAGGCAACAGCCAAGCGCAGATCCACCATGCTTGCAAGACTGGCCCCAAAGGTAGCCCCGATCAATCGACCAGTAGCGCCTCTGCATGACGATTGGACCGTCGACGGTCTGGCAGCTCTCCGCCGTCCGGCCGATAACCGACCTATGCCGGCTTCGGCGAGACGAACCCAGTTCGCGTGTCCGGTTGGCGTTTATGTGACCACGTCAGAACCTGTGACAGCATAAAGGGAGTGTGCATTCATGACATCTGATGGACCGCTCAAAGGCCTTCGCGTAGTCGAGTTTTCCGGAATTGGTCCTGCACCATTCGCCGCAATGCTGCTGGCGGACATGGGGGCTGATGTTGTCAGAATAGATCGGCCGAACGCGCCGATGGAATATGTTCTGGCACGGGGCAAGCGCTCGATCGCGCTTAACGTGAAGCAGACAGCGGACCGAGACATAGCCATTGACTTGATCAAGCGCGCCGAGATTCTGATCGAAGGATTCCGACCAGGCGTGATGGAACGCCTCGGACTTGGCCCGGAGCCAATGCTCGCAATCAATCCCAAGCTGGTTTATGGACGCATGACCGGCTGGGGACAAAACGGACCCTTGGCCCAGGCTGCAGGCCATGACCTCAACTACATTTCTCTCTCGGGCGCGCTTCATGCGATCGGCCCGGCCGATGGCCCTCCGATTCCACCCTTAAACCTTGTTGGCGATTTCGGCGGAGGATCCCTCTATCTCGTCATGGGCGTACTCGCAGCGTTAAGCTACGCGCGAGCCAATGGCCACGGCCAGGTAGTCGATGCAGCGATGAGCGATGGAGCGAGTTCGCTTATGGGGTTGTTCTACGAACTCAAAGCTCGCGACGAGTGGACAGATGCTCGCTCCGCCAACTTTCTCGACGGAGCTGCGCCCTTCTATCGTTGCTATAGCTGTGCTGACGGCACTTGGGTGTCCATAGCTGCGATAGAACCTCCATTTTGGGGTGAGTTGCGTGAAAAGCTGGGTCTTGTCGATCCGCTCTTCGACCGGCGAGACGATCCAGCTTCGTGGCCTGAGATATCCGCCGCCTTGGAAAAAATCTTTCTCACACGTACACGTGTGCATTGGTGTGAATTGCTTGAGGGTAGCGATGCTTGCTTTGCTCCCGTTCTATCGCTGAGTGAAGCCCCGCAGCATCCGCATAATCGAGCACGTGGTACATTTACGTCCAACGCGCGGACAGCGCCCGCACCCCGTTTCTCGGCAACGCCGCTTTGTGTCGGTAGTGATCCACCGGCTACTAATGCCGATTGCGAAGCCATTATTCGGGACTGGCTTGGCAGCTAGGTGACGGTGGAATGAACGAAGTACGTTCAGTAAGGACCAGACCATTACGATAGTGAAGTAGCAGAAGGCTGGGCAAGCGACGGCTGAGGTTGGCCGCCGCCAACGTATCAGCTCCCCTACCTTCCACAAGTTGAAATCTGCTGTTGGAGCGGCATCGGAACCATGGTGTCGGCGATCACGCCAGAAGAGAATGCCCAACTGATGAAGTCGAGCAAAGACTCACGCAGCTTGTAGGGATCGGTATAGGAGTAATATGATGCAGCCTCGGCTGTCGGCCCAAACGTGATGAAGTGGGGGAAAGTCTCTGCTCTCTGATTCGGCGGTCACGGAGGATCGCTCATTGCCCTGCGTCCGTGACCTGCCGCAGATTAGGTCAGACACCGCCCGTGTGACATCGCCCCTTTACGAAGCACATGTGAGCATCCTAAGTGGCGACAGGTATAGTCAACGGATGCGTGCCATCTGCAAGCCGTTGCGAAAAGGAGAAATTATGGTCGGCGTTAGGTCAAAGGATCACGGGGACAAACGACAGCTTATACTGGACAATGCAGCGGGACTGTTCGCATTGCAGGGCTTCAACAAAACATCGGTTGCGGAAATTTCGCGCAGTTGCAATGCCTCAAAAGCTTGGGTCTATCATTACTTCTCGACTAAGGAGGACATATTATTCACATTGCTACGCGACTTTTTGGTTGAAGTTAGCGACCGCATCGCCGCCGTAAGCCGGGGTAAGAAAACCCAATCAGAGCAGCCAGCTGATCGGTTACGCGCCTTTATACGCGAATGTCTACAAATATACGATGACTATCGAATAAACTACCCATTTTTGTTCAACGAAATGCGTTACCTTCCCCAGAAGCAGCAGGCAGAACTTCGCTCCATTGAAAGGCGACCCGTTTCCGAACTGGAGGCGATCCTCCTGGCACTGCGCCCTGAACTTGCCAAGGCCCGCTCCCGACGACGTCCGTTGACGCTGCTCGTCTATGGGACAATAAATTGGACCTACACGTGGTTTGAACCTGAGGGAAAGTTAGACGCTGACGAACTGACTGACATGGCGATCAGACTAATATTGCGGGGTCTTTGTGATAAACATCTTTTAGATCCTGGACCCATAGAAGGAATTATTGGCGCCACCTAAAATGCACTTAGTTGTTGAGGGAATCAGAAGAAAGGGGCTCACTTGTTAAATTGTTTCCATCTTACCGGGCCCGATCGGCATCGGACAATCCGTAAACCATCTCGGGCTACAAGACCAAAGCGCTTCGTCTTAAAATAAAACGAAGAACCAGCAAGACCAGACAAGGCAGATGTAGCTCTGACCAACTTTCTGATAGTATATCAAGCTTAAGCGCTGCCGTGTTGCCATTTAGCCACTGGGCTGACTAACCACAAGAGGCACACTACAGACGCGCAGCCGCTCTTGAAGTCGTGCACAAAGATCGGCGGCGGGGTCGGAGGTCCTCACCACGACCTGCAACCCTCGCGCATCGTAATTTGCCTCAAGCTCAGCATCGGCCGGCAGACTGGACGCAAGGAGAAGTCGATACGCCTCGACTGCAGCCATCGCGCGCAGCTCTGCCTTTGCTACCTTGCCGACAGCTGTCCGCGGCAGATTCGCAATCGGAATGACGCGCACAGGCGCCGCAGCCGGCTCGGCCGAACGACTGCGGGCAAAGGCGATAAGGTCCGGCTCTGACACATCTATGTCAGGATGCAACTCGACAAACAGCACCGGCTTCTCGCCCAGGTCGGGATCGGGGTAGGCGACTGCTGCAGCGAATGCGACGCCGGGATGATCAGCGATGGCGTTCTCTACGGTCGCTGGGTCGATATTATGCCCCCCCCGGATGATTAGGTCTTTCGCGCGCCCGTGGAGCCATATGTAACCTTGCTCATCAAGGCTCGCGAGATCGCCGGAGTCGAGCCATCCTGGTTCAAGCCATGTTCCAACATTGGAGTTCGCGTCGTGGTAACCCGGCATCACGCTCGGTCCCGATAGAAGGAGGTGACCCACCTCGCCGGGGCGCGCGTCTCGTGCAGAGTTGTCCGCGTCTGTAACCGTCACTCGCACTCGCATGTACGGCGCACGGATCCCGACCGAGCCGACGCGCTGCTCACCGTCGCGCGGGTTGACGGAAGCGAGACACGTCGCTTCGGTCAACCCGTAGCCCTCAAGCACGCGGAAACCAAAATCGCGCTGCAATCGCGAAAGAAGACTCGGTGGGATCGGCGCGCCTCCGCAGGTCGCGAAGCGTAGTGAGCGCAGGTCAGCGCCCGCGCGGTCAATGCTCGCGAGCCGAGCAAGAACAGTCGGCACTGCCGAGAAAAAGTTGACACCAAAATGTTCTATCATTCTCCAGAAGTCGCGGTTGAGGGCATCGCTACGGTAGCCATGGGGGCCAGCGATGACCGTTCGGGCGCCAGCGCGCAGACAGCAGAGACCTCCAAGAAACAGCGCGTTTGCGTGAAAGAACGGAAGGCCCGTAAGCACCGTATCAGTCGAACGATATGCAAAGGCGAGGGAGGAGATCTCCGTCTGAACCATCTGCATTCTGTGTGTGTGGCAGGCCAGCTTCGGCCGCCCTGTCGTACCACCCGTGTGGAAATATGCTGCTACCTGTTGGCCGCTTGGCGTCATGGCGGGGGCCGACGGAGCGCAGGCGAGTTCGTCCTCAAGTCGGGCGATACCACACGGCGCTTCACCGCGGACGACGAGCATACGGATCGAGCGAGCGGCAAGCGAAGTGGCCAGCTGCGCGCGAGCAAACAGCGCAGGATCATAGGACGGCGCGGTGGTGACAAGAACATGCGCGTCGCTTGCGTCAAGCAGCGCGGCGATGTCGCGCGGATCCAATAGGGGATTGATTGGGCAGGCAACACCACCCTGCCCCCCCGCGATAATGAGCGCCAGCGTCTCTGGAAGGTTAGGCAAGAGGAGAGCCACTGTGCGCCCGCTTCCCCCCACTGTGCCATGGAGGACATGCGCAGAGCGCGACACAATGTCAAATAGCTGAGCGTAGCTGTACACCTCCGGTGTGTCGCTTAACGACCCGCTCGGTAAAAAGACGATTGCTGTCTCATCAGCGCGGATGTTCGCCTGGTGGCGCAGAAGTGCAAAGGCCGAGTCCGCGACCAGTCGATCCTCGATTGCGGTGCGCTCGATATTGGCAATACTTTCAAGGTCCACGATAGGCGGAATTGTCGCTAAGTCCATACAAAGCTTCCTATATCTGGCGACCGGCGCTGCGCCAAAAGGGTTCGCGTAGCTGTCGCTTGAAGAGCTTCCCCGAGTCCTCGCGAGGCAGCGATGGGCGAATTTCAATTCGACGCGGGATCTTGTAGCGCGCAAGCGTCCGCTGTAGTTCGACTTGGATTGCGCTGGGATTTAGGCTAGCGCCGTCCTCTAGGACGACAAGCGCGCAGCCGACTTCCCCCATCTCCTTGTCTGGAATGCCGAAAACTGCACAGTCCCGCACGCCATCCAAACTCAAAATCTCGTTTTCGATTTCGACGGAGTAGATGTTGACACCGCCCGAGATGTACATATCTCGCGTACGATCGCAGAGATAAAGAAACCCGTCGTCATCAACATAACCGATGTCGCCAACAGTCACCTTGCCATCCCGTTCGATCGCGCGTCTCTCATCGGGACGGTTGCGGTACGTGAAGTCCGGAAACAGGGAATTGGCGATAAAGATTTCACCAGCTACTCCTGGCGGCAACAAGGCTCCCTCTGAGTCGAGGATCGCGAGTTCGACGCCGGGAAGCGGCCGACCTACGCTGCCCGGGTGACGGAGCGCTTCCTCGGCGCGACAGAAGACAGCCGGACCGGTTTCTGTACCTCCATAGTATTCGTGGACGATCAAGCCGAACCATGCGATCATCGCTTGCTTGATCGCTGGTGGACAGGGGGCCGCCGCATGACAGACGAATTTGAGTGACGACAGGTCGTGGCGTTGGCGGACGTCAGCTGAGAGATTGAGAAGGCGCACCATCATCGTCGGCACGAGGTGTAGGTGCGTGATGTGGTGACGTTCAATCAGTTGCAAGAGCTCTTCAGGGTCGAATCGATCGACGAGCACAATCAAGCCGCCCACGGCGAGCGCACTCGTGGCGATGAAGTTAGGTGCGCCGTGGTAGAGCGGGCCGCAGATTATAGTTCGAAGCGCGCCGTCGCCGATGCCATAGACCTGACGCGCAATGGTTAGCTGTCCCTGACGCTGTGCGGCGGTGACAGGGGCACGCACAACACCCTTCGGCGTGCCCGTAGTTCCTGATGTGTAGACAATATTCGACCGGTGCATTACCGGATCTCCTGTAACGGGCGGACCAGTAAGAGCGAGGTTCTCCCAACTGTCTCCGGGTCCCGCTCTAGCGCCCGCAACGATGCAACGGACGCCGGGCCGGAGGGCAGTTATGCGCTCGAGAAACTCCGCGCCACAAACGATCACGATGGCGCCGCTGTCGACAAGAATGTGCTCGAGTTCACGGTCGGTCAGGTGCCAGTTAACGGGGACAAGGTACGCCCCACAGAGATCTGCTGCGCGCATCATCTCCAACGAAACAATGCAATTGCGCAAAACCATTGCGATGGTCGCGCCCTCTTCGACGCCAAGGGCTTGGAGGCCTCGCGCCGCGCAGCGCGCCCGCATATCGAGTGCGTCCGAAGTTCGCATCTCCAGACCGTGGATGACGGCAGGCGTTGGAGTTTTGGGTCCGCATTTCACTGCTCCATCTCCCTAAAACGACCAACGGATCTCGCCGCCGACCACCCGACCCTTCTCAATTGCCCCCACGTTACCGAGTATCGGCGCTCGTACTGAGCGGATTTCGTCGTTAAGGAGGTTTTGCCCCGTAACCGCAAATGTCCAACGCCGGTCGAGTTCTACCGACAGCGACGCATTGAGAATATTGGCGCGCGAGAAACGCGTGCCAGGCAAATTTCCATCATTGTGGAAATTACGATCCTGGAATGAATAGCTGACGCGGGCGGACAAATCCGTTCGATCGCTCATCTGCACTTCATAGTCGGCAGCCAACGTTAGGGTCCACGGCGCGAGACGCGGCAACTCGAGGCCTTTATCGGTCGCGTCGACGCGACCGTCCCGATTAAGGTCGAAAGCTACAGCGGTATACCGGCCATGTACGTAGCCCACTACAGTGGACAGCGTGAGCCCGGACGCGACACGAGCTTGGATCTCGGCCTCGGCTCCGCGGATGCGCACATCGCCCACGTTGGCGATCACTTGCACCGATCCCACTGTTGGATCAGAGTATTGAATCTCGCGCTGCACGTCCAAGAGGCGATTGGAGAATATCGCGACGTTCACGCGCAACGCGCGCGCAAACCAGTCGCTCTTAACTCCCAGCTCAAAGGAGTCTTGTTTCTCATCGCCGGTCGGGGCCGGCCGGAAGCCGAGCACCGTGTTGCGAAAGTTGTAGCCGCCGCTTCGGAAGCCTTTGCCCCAGGTGAGATAGGCAAGGACATCAGTGCTAGGCTGCCACTGGAGCGACAAGCGAGGTGTCCAATTGGTCCAACTATGAGAACCCGAAAAGTCGAAAGCGCACTGGAGTCCAACTGGGTCACACAGCGAGGCGGCTGGCACGAAGGTCGCAATCTTGGCATCCTTTTCCTCACGCGTATAGCGAAGCCCTGCATCAATTGCGAAGGTGCGCCCGAGCGCAATCCGGCCGTTCGCAAACGCGCCAAAGCTATCTTGGGCTTGGTTACCGCCCATCGTGGCATCGAGACCGCCGCCGATCACCGAAGAAAGTCGGCGTTCGCGGTAGAGGATATCTTGATTAAAGTAATATAGACCGGTTGTCAGATCCACCCAATCGGAGAAGCTGCGGAAAAAGCGTAGTTCGACGCTGAGCTGGTCCTGCTTCGTTCGGAACTCGGCGTTGAGAAGCCGGACTGGCGTACCGTCGATATCGGTGAGCCCAAAATGATCAATCTCCCGGTAACCGGCGATTGCCGTCACGACCCCACCGAAGAGATCCGTGTCGATCTGGCCAGTTGCCTGAAGCCAAGTAAGGCGCGAATTACCCTCAGTGTCGATGTTGAGGTCGTGGCCTGACAAGGTCGTTCCGCCGCCGGCGTTCTGGAACAGACCTCCATCCCCAGTCGTCCTGCCACGCTCTAGACGAACGACGGCCTTGAATCCGTTATCAGCTCGATATGCAAGCGCAGGGCGCACAATGAACGTTTCGGCTCGTCCAAGGTCGTTGTTTCCATTGAAGCGGTTGCGAAACCAGCCCCCGTCGTTACGATAGTAACCGGACAAGCGGGCCGCAACTCCCGCCTCGCCGAGTGGACCTTCGACGCTCGCATATATAAGTCGGTCCAGTCCGGTTGCAACAGACGCGCGCGTCCGAACAGAAAACTCGGGCTTAGGCTCGCGCGTTCGAACAAGCACCGCACCGCCGGTTACGTTCTTTCCAAAGAGTACGCCAACCGGCCCGCGGAGCACCTCCACAGCCTCAACATCGGACAGATCGACAAGTGCGCCATAGGTGACGCCGAGATAAACACCGTCCTGGAACACGCCGACCGTTGGGTCGATCGACGGGATGGTACTATTGAGGCCGAGGCCACGGATCGAGAAGTTTTGAACGCCCGGCGTAGTACCACCACTTGCTAGGTTCACATTCGGGACGCTAAAATTTAGTCCGCCAAGGTCGCGGATTCCACGATCAACCAGCTGGTCGCCCCCAAAGACCGACATCGCGATCGGCACGTCCTGAATGGACTCGGCCGATCCGCGCTTTTGTGCGACGACAAGGATCTCCCCAGCCTCGGATGGATCTGTGGTCTGTGCATGCGCCGTGGCACCGGCCGTAACCGCGAAAGCTGCAACGAGACTAAGCGCGATATCTGACATTGTTGTCCTCCCCGTTCTCACTACAGGAAGCCGTAACGAGCCAATAATGAGCGAAAAATACAGCATTTGTGCATGACAACGCACAAATTGGGCTGTATTTTGATATGCATGAAAACTCACCAACTTCGCTACTTTGCAGCGGTCGCTCAGTTCGGCGGATTTGCGCAGGCGGCTACCAAGCTCAATATCGCGCGCACATCCCTCGAGCGGGGCGTTGCGCTCCTCGAAGATGAAATCGGCACCCCACTTCTCGTCCGCAAGCGCGCAGTCGGCGTAGAGCTTACCGTCGAAGGTAGGCTACTGCTTCCGAAGATCTTAGAAATTCTCGACGAAATGGAGGAGCTAAGGAGTTTTTTCCGCAATATGGGGGGACTGAGAGGGCAACTTCGCATTGGCTGCCACGAAGCACTCGCCTCTTATTTCCTCCCAGCGATCCTCGATCGCCTGAGCCGAGATTATCCGTACCTCCGTGTGTCGCTGCGAGAATGTGACATACATGAAACGCGTGAGTTGCTGGCAAGCCGTGAGGTACATGCAGTGCTCACCTTTGCCCTCGACCCACATGGCACGACCGGCACAGCGGTATCGCTCCGTGCAGTCCACCCATACGCCGTCGTGCGAGCAGGCCACCCGCTGGCTGGCAAGGTGGTCGTGCGCCAGGCCGATCTGGCGGCCTTTCCGTTTGTGCTGTTCGATAGCCGTTATGCATCTGACCGCATCCTAGGTTACTTCGACGCCGCTCAGCCGCTACCGGAGGTGGCGATGCGGAGCCGCTCAAGCAACGTCATCCGCTCTCTCGTGTCGAGTTCAGATGCGTTTTCAATTCTTCACATTCGACCACCTGGCGATTTGTCGCCGATTGGTAGACCGATACGTTGCATCCCGCTCGACGCCATGGGCACAGGAGCAGCAATCGCGGTAGCTCACTCAGGTAACCGGGGGGCGGAGCGTGATATTGCGGTGCGAGGCTTCATCCACATTGCGCGGGAGGAAATTCTCTCGGCGCGCAATCAAGCGTATTTCGTCGATGCTCCGCCCACAGCGTGATCTGCCCCAGCTGAGTGTCCGAAGGGAACGCGCAAGGGTTGCACGCGGCAATAGGCTTTGAATCGATTTTCAACACAATCTGACGTTCGCTGCCAGAATGCGCCTTACCGCGAACCTTGCACGCCCTCATTGGCGATGCTCCATTTAGGCGGCGTGGACGAATTTGAGCCAGTACCTGGCGGTGGCAATATGGACCATGCTCATCAAGCTTTCGGCGAGCTGATCGTACCGAGTTGCGATAGCGCGGTTGATTTTCAGGCGTCCGAACATGCGCTCGATGCGTTTGTGCTGTTTGTAGAGCGCCAGGTCATGTTCGATCTTTCCCCGGCGGTTTGATCGGCCCGGGATTACAGCCTGGATGTTGCGGCTCAGCGAATCAGCGCAGATGGCCTCGGCATCGTAGCCCTTGGCGGCGAGAAGTGCCTTCGGCGACTGCTCCGGCAGGGCGATTAGCGCGCCATAAGCCTTGCAGTCCGCCGCTTCGCCGACCGTTAGGTGGAACGCGAGCGGTCGTCCTCGGGCGTCAGCCAGCCAGTGAAGCTTACTGGTGAACCCGCCCCGCGAGCGGCCAAGAGCGCGTCGATGAGTCCCCCTTTTCCGCCCGCTACCGAGACATGGGCGCGAACCGTGGTGCTATCGATGCTGTAATGGCTGCTGTCCGCGTCCCCGGTTGGCCGCATCAATCGGCAGCAAATCCTTCAGAACATGCCATTCAGCTTCGCTTAGAGCGCCCCGGCTCAAACCCGCCTCCAAATGGCAGCCATGAACCAATACCGACGGACCGCGTCAACCAATTCGTCCACGCCGCCTAGCACTGGAACGAGCACGTGGGTTCGGTTTCCAAAACCTTGATAAACGGTGTTAATACTGATATCCTCGCGCGCACGATCGAAACAAATAAGTATTTGATTAATAGGAAAATATAGACGTGGTACGAAACGTGGTATTTTGGTGAGTGACAACTAAATCGGCTGAATACATTCAGGGACTTAACCCTTCCATTCGGTCCCCACCCTCGAATTCGCCATCGACGTGCGTGAGAGCAGCCGTCTGTCGTGCCAAATCAAAATCACCGGGGCGCTGAACGGCCTGCTTGTGACCATTCCGAAAAGCCAAATATAAAATTGCACTTTAGGATACGTTTCGCTTCACACTTGGCTGTGTGTTGGTATGAACGAGCGGAATTGGGTCCGGATTGGGGGACGTTTGAGATGGCGCAGAACAGCACGTACACCGACAAGGCGATGAAGGATCACGCGAAAACCTACACGGGTTTTCTTGCGATGATGAAGTACGGCACGGGGTTCATCGTGCTCGTGCTGCTCGGCATGCTCCTCTTCCTCTACAATTAGTAGATCTGTGACGCAGAGCTTCGCGAGCGTGACGGCGAATAGCCCCTCGCGCTCGTTCTTGACGTACCATTCTTCAGCAATGGCCCGGAACGTGTTGCTGGCCACAACCTCGGCACGCATCTGTTCAAGCTTGCGCTCCTCGGACGGGTCCAGCCCGGCCGCAAGGCAGCGACACGCTTCGTCTCGCTTCTCCCGCGCCTCGGCGAGGCCGAGCAAAGGCCATTCGCCGAACGAGAGCGCCTTCTGCCGCCCCCTGTGCGTGTAGTCCGTCGACTAGAGCCGCGTACCGCTCGGCTTTACGAGCAGATAGAGACCGTACCCGTCGCCAAGCCTGTACGCTCTCTCGCGGGTTTTCACGTGCGGATCGCCAGCACTGAGAGTCGCATGGCACCTCCTTCCGGAGGGCAACTCGATACCACGAATAATGCCATGGTATCGTCGTCGTATCGGGTGAATTTGCCAGATTGCCTGCGGACAATATAGCAAAAATAGTTGATAAAATCCAGTCGCTTGGCGGACGAAAATGAACGTCCATCGACGGATTTTGGTGCCCAGGAAAGGACTCGAACCTTCACGCCGTTACCGGCACTAGCACCTGAAGCTAGCGCGTCTACCAATTCCGCCACCTGGGCACAGGGTCGGATACTCTCGCCTTCGCGAGGCGATGCGGGTTACGGTCCGTCCCCGTGCTTGTCAATGGGCCTCCGTATGGAATATGCGGCGCGGGAACGATTGAGTGGCCGGAAGGATAATGGGTGTGGCGAAGCTGATTACGATCTTCGGCGGTTCGGGCTTCGTGGGGCGCTATGTGGTGCAGGCGCTGGCGAAGACGGGCGCGCGGCTGCGGGTGGCGACGCGCGATCCGCACCTTGCCTTGCACGTGCGTCCGCTTGCGGCGCTCGGCCAGCTCGATTTCGTCCGCACGGACCTTGGGAACGCAGCCTCGCTTGCCCGCGCGGTTGAGGGCGCGGATGCGGTCGTCAATCTCATCGGCACGCTTTCCGATTCGCACGGCGGCTTCGAAGCGGTGCACGTGAAAGGCGCCGGCGCGATTGCGAAGGCAGCGGCGGACGCGGGCGTTACCGCGCTGGTGCATGTCTCTGCGCTTGGCGCGGATGCGGAGAGCGAGTCCGGTTACGGCCGCAGCAAAGCGCTTGGAGAGGCCGCCGTGCGCGATGCCTTCCCGAAGGCGACAATCCTGCGTCCGTCGGTGATCTTCGGCCCTGAGGACGCCTTCCTGAACCGCTTTGCCGGAATGCTCGGCCTGCCCGTGGTGCCGGTTGTGGCGCCGAAGACGAAGTTCCAGCCGGTCTATGTCGTCGATGTGGCGCGCGCCATCGCGGCGGCTGTGTGTGAGCCCGCCCTGCATGCGGGCAAGACGGTTTCGCTCGGCGGGCCGGACGTGCTGACGATGCGCGCGCTTCTCGAATGGCTTGCCGAAACCACCGGTCGCAACCCGACGTTCGTGGACGTGCCGGATGCCGCCGCGGGCCTGCTCGCGCGCCTTACCGGCTGGCTGCCCGGCGCGCCGCTCACCAGCGACCAGTGGACGATGCTGCAGAGCGACAACGTGGTGCCTGAAGGCGCCCCCGGCCTCTCCGCGCTCGGCGTGGACGCGACGCCGATGGCGGCGGTTGCCCCCGGCTGGCTCGTGCGGTTTCGCCCGCACGGGCGTTTCAGCGTCGCCTGAGTCCTAGAAGAACGCGAGCAGCACGACGCCCAGCGCCACGCGGTAAACGACGAACACCAGCATCGATCCGCGGCGCAGGAAGCGCATCAGGAACGCCATAGTCGCCACCGCCGCGAAGAAGGTGAGCACGCCCGCAATCAAGGCATCGCGCTGCATCCCGGCCGATGCATCGGCGAGGTCGAGCGCGGCGAGCAGCCCCGCCCCGGCGATCGCGGGCATCGAAAGCAGGAACGAGAACCGCGCCGCTTCGGGCCGCGCATAGCCGAGGAGGCGCGCCATCGTCATGGTGACACCGGAGCGGCTGGTGCCCGGAATGAGCGCGAGCGCCTGCGCGAGGCCGACCAGCACCGCGTCCTTCAGCGTCAGGTCTTCATAGGCCTTCACCTGCTTGCCCCAGCGGTCCGCCGCCCACAACAGCAGGCCGTAGACGATGAGATTGATCGCCACGAGGTGCGTGGAACGAAAGCCTTCAAGATAGCCGCCGCTCTTCAGAAAGAAGCCGACCGCCACCGCCGGGATCGTGCCGATCACGATCCACCAGAAGAGTTTCCGCTCCGCCGGTGCCTGCCCGATGCCGACGTTGGAGAGTCCGCCGCGCACCAGCCCCAGCGCATCGCGCCAGAAGTAAACGATGATCGCGGCGAGCGTACCGACATGCACCGCAACGTCGATCATCGGCCCCTGGTCCGGGAAATCGGTGAGCTTGGGGATGAGAATCAAATGCCCGGACGACGAGATGGGCAGGAATTCGGTAACGCCCTGAACGATGGCGATGATGAGCAGTTGCAGAAACGACATGGGCTCTCCGGCGACAAGGTCGCGGGGTGGATAGCACAGCCGATTCGCGCCGTCCCCACATGAGTTAGGGCCGATACGGTCATTTTAAAACCACCAAAATCCGCCTATACAGCACACTGAGGACATTTTCACCTTTATTTATGTCAATACTACTTACCCATATGTCGAAAATTGCGTGACAAGCGCCGTTTGCGACCGTAAAAGCCGCGCCGGAACCGCAAGGGGAAATCGGGTGGCCGAAAAGGATATGCTGAAGTTCGTCGGGCTCGCGCAGGCGTTCCCGGAAAAGCGCTCCGCAGCCGAGCGCGACGACGACTTCCTCGAAATCAACCGCACCTACATCCTTGCCAAGGCCGAGGAGCAGGCTTCGCGCTGCTCTCAGTGCGGCGTGCCCTTCTGTCAGGTCCACTGCCCGCTCCACAACAACATCCCGGACTGGCTTCGCCTCACCGCGGAAGGCCGGCTTCAGGAAGCGTACGAGCTTTCCGAAGCCACCTCGACCATGCCCGAAGTGTGCGGCCGCATCTGCCCGCAGGATCGCCTGTGCGAGGGCAATTGCGTGATCGAGCAGTCGGGCCACGGCGCCGTCACCATCGGCTCGGTTGAAAAGTTCATCACGGACACCGCGTGGAAGGAAGGCTGGGTCCGCCCGCTGCGTCCGCTCAGCGACCGTTCGGGCCAATCCGTCGGCATCATCGGCGCAGGGCCTGCGGGCGTCACTGCCGCCGAATATCTGCGCCGCCGCGGCTACACGGTGCACGTCTACGATCGCCACGATCGCGGCGGCGGGCTCCTCACCTACGGCATCCCCGGCTTCAAGCTGGAAAAGGAAGTCGTGATGCGCCGCCTCGCGCGGCTCGAAGAAGGCGGCATCGTCTTCCACTACAATTTCGAGGTCGGCCGCGACATGACGCTCGCCGCGCTCCGCGCGAAGCACGATGCGCTGCTCGTCGCCACCGGCGTCTACAAGGCGCGCGACATCAAGGCGCCCGGCGTCGGCGCGGGCGGCGTCATCCCCGCGCTCGATTATCTGATCGCGTCGAACCGCAAGAGCTTCGGCGACAGCGTGCCCGCCTTCGAAAGCGGCGCGCTGAACGCGGAAGGCAAGCACGTCGTCGTCATCGGCGGCGGCGACACGGCGATGGACTGCGTACGCACCGCCGTCCGCCAGGGCGCGGCTTCGGTGAAGTGCCTCTACCGGCGGGACCGCGCCAACATGCCGGGCTCGCAGCGCGAGGTCGCGAACGCTGAAGAAGAAGGCGTCGAGTTCGTCTGGCTCTCGGCGCCGCAGGCGTTCGACGACAAGGGCGGCGCGGTCGCGGGCGTGCGTGCGCAGCAGATGCGCCTCGGCGCGCCGGATGGCTCGGGCCGCCGCGCCCCAGAAGTGATCGAAGGCGGCGATTTCCGTGTCGAGGCCGATCTCGTCATCAAGGCGCTCGGCTTCGATCCCGAAGACCTTCCCCAGATGTTCGGCGCGCCTGATCTCACCGTCACGCGCTGGGGCACGCTGCGCACCGACCACAAGACGATGATGACGAGCGTGGACGGCGTGTTCGCCGCCGGAGACATCGTGCGCGGCGCCAGCCTCGTCGTCTGGGCGATCCGCGACGGTCGCGACGTCGCGAAGACGATGCACACGTATCTCGCCGCGCGCGCGGGCGCATCCGCCAAGAAAGCCGCCGCATGAAGACGCGCCTCTTCGCACTCGCGACGGCGTTGATGCTCGCCGCGCCCCCTGCCCACGCGGCAGAGCCCGACCGCGCGGCACAGCTCGTCACGCTGATGGGTGTGGAGGCCAAACTCGACGAGGTTTTCAGTACGCTCGCGCCGATGTTCGGCACGCAGGTCGTCGCGCAGCTCGAGACCGACCAGGGCACCAGCGGCACCGTTCGCAATCTCATCGAAAACGGGCGCGGCGGACGGGATCGACTGCAGAAGATATTGTCCGAGGAATTCCTCGCCGAACTGCGCAAGACCTATCCCGCGATGATCGCCGATTTCACATCCGCCTATCGGAACGCGCTGTCGCCCGGCGAACTCGACGCCGCAATCACCTTCCTGAAAAGCCCGGCGGGACAGAAATTCGTCGCCGCCGAGAAACAGACTCAAGCGAGCATGAAAGCCATCGGCGAACGCGCCGGAATGACTGCTGGAATGGCAGCAGTCTCGAACGGATTTGCCCGCGCGCAGCGCGAAATGCTGGATGAAATGAAATGACCAACTCCGCCGAACGTGAACGCATCGCCCGCGAGGGTATGTATCGCCCGGATATGGAATCCGATGCCTGCGGCGTCGGGCTCATCGCGGCGACCGATGGCAAGCCGTCGCGGCGCGTCGTGGCGCTTGGCATTGATGCGCTGAAGGCGGTCTGGCATCGCGGCGCTGTGGATGCGGACGGCAAGACCGGTGACGGCGCGGGCATCCATGTCGAGCTGCCCATCGCCTTCTTCTCGAAGCACATCGAGCATGCGGGCCACAGGCACCGGATCGATCGCCTGCTCGCCGTGGGGCAGGTGTTCCTGCCGCGCACCAACCTTGCCGAGCAGGAAACCTGCCGCAGCATCGTGGAATCCGAAATCATCGATTTCGGTTACGAGATCTATGGCTGGCGGCAGGTGCCCGTCGACACGTCGGTGATCGGCGACAAGGCGAAACTGACGCGTCCCGAGATCGAGCAGATCATGATCAAGGGTCCGCAGCCCGGCGAGCATTATGAAAATCAGGATGCGTTCGAAAAGGATCTGTATCTGATCCGCCGCCGCATCGAAAAGAAGATCATCGAAGCGCAGATCCGCGATTTCTACATCTGCTCGCTGTCATCGCGCTCGATCATCTACAAGGGGCTGTTCCTCGCGGAAGCGCTCTCCGTCTTCTATCCCGATCTGCAGGACGAAAAGTTCGTCAGCCGCTTCGCGATCTATCACCAGCGCTATTCGACGAACACGTTCCCCACCTGGTGGCTCGCGCAGCCGTTCCGCTGCCTTGCGCACAACGGTGAGATCAACACGGTTCGCGGCAACAAGAACCTGATGAAGAGCCACGAGATCAAGATGGCCGCGCAGGCGTTCGGCGATCTGTCGGGCGACATCAAACCGGTGATCCCGGCAGGCGCATCAGACACTGCCGCGCTCGACGCGACGTTCGAGGTGATGGTGCGTTCGGGTCGCGACGCGCCGACAGCGAAGTTGATGCTGGTGCCGGAGGCCTGGAACAAGGATACCACGCTCGCGCAGGCGCACCGCGACATGTACGCCTTCTTCGCAAGCGTGATGGAGCCGTGGGACGGCCCCGCCGCGCTCGCCATGACGGATGGGCGCTGGGTCGCCGCCGCCGTCGATCGCAACGCGCTGCGTCCGATGCGTTTCACGCGCACCAGCGACAATCTGCTGATCGTCGGATCGGAGACCGGCATGGTCGTGGTGCCCGAGGCGACCGTGGTCGAGAAGGGCCGGCTCGGGCCGGGCCAGATGATCGCCGTCGATCTCGATGAGGCGCGCTACTACGACGACAAGGGGATCAAGGACCGCATCGCGGGCGAGGCGGATTACGCTGCGCTGGTGAAGGGCTTCCGCGACTTCGCCGATGTGCCGGGCGCGGACGCGCCGGAGCCGGGGCAGACGCTCGATGCCGACGAGCTTCGTCGCCGCCAGGTCGCGGCAGGCCTCACCATGGAAGACATGGAGCTCATCCTCGCCCCCATGGTGGAGGATGCGAAGGAAGCCATCGGCTCGATGGGCGACGACACTCCGCTCGCCGTCATTTCCGAAAACCCGCGCTGCCTGTCGCATTTCTTCCGGCAGAATTTCAGTCAGGTCACGAACCCGCCGATCGACTCGCTTCGCGAGACGCGCGTGATGAGCCTGAAGACGCGCTTCTCGAACTATGCGAACATCCTCGACAAGGATGCAAAGCAGCAGGGCGTGATGGTGATGGAATCGCCCGTGCTTTCGAACCGGGATTGGGCGCGACTCCTCGCGCACTTCGGCGACCAAGCGGCGATCATCGATTGCACGTACGACGTAACGGGCGGCGCCACCGCGCTCCGCGAAGCGATTGCGCGCGTACGCGCAGAGGCCGAACATCTCGTGCGGTCCGGCAAGAGCCAGCTTTTCCTGACCGACGAGAATGTTTCGAAGACCCGCACCGGGATCACCATGATCCTCGCGGCGGCGGGCGTGCACACGCATCTCGTCCGCAAGGGCCTGCGTTCGTTCGCCAGCATCAACGTGCGCTCCGCCGAGTGCATGGACACGCATTATTTCGCGGTGCTCATCGGCGTCGGCGCCACCACGGTGAACGCGTGGCTCGCGCAGGAATCGATCGCGGCGCGCCATGCCAAGGGCCTGTTCGGCGATCTGGACCTCACCACGTGCGTGAACCGGTTCCGCAAGGCGATCGAGGATGGTCTTCTGAAGATCATGGGCAAGATGGGCATCAGCGTCATCTCGTCCTATCGCGGCGGCTATAATTTCGAAGCCGTCGGCCTGTCGCGCGCGCTCGTCGCCGATTTCTTCCCCGGTATGCCCGCGAAGATCTCGGGCGAGGGTTTCTCGTCGCTGCATGTGAGCGCGGGCGATCGGCACGCGCTTGCATACGACGAAGAGGTGACCGCGCTTCCCGTCGGCGGTCTCTATCGCTACCGCGCGAACGGCGAGCCGCACGCCTATCAGGCGAACCTCATCCACCTGCTGCAGCAGGCGGTCGCCAGCGACTCCTATTCCACCTATCTGCAGTTCAGCCGCGGCGTGCGCGATCTGCCGCCGATCTATCTGCGCGATCTGCTGGAATTCAATCACGTCAATCCGCCGGTGCCGGTGGAAGAGGTGCAGTCGATCGCCGAGATCCGGAAGCGCTTCGTCACGCCCGGCATGTCCTTGGGTGCGCTCTCGCCGGAGGCGCACGAGACGCTGTCGATCGCGATGAACCGCATCGGCGCCAAGGCGGTTTCGGGCGAAGGCGGCGAGGATCGCTCGCGCTACAAACCCTATCCCAACGGCGACAATGCGAACTCGGTCATCAAGCAGATTGCGTCCGGCCGTTTCGGTGTCACCGCCGAATATCTGAACGCCTGCGAAGAGATCGAGATCAAGGTCGCGCAGGGTGCCAAGCCCGGCGAGGGCGGGCAGCTCCCCGGCTTCAAGGTCACAGAGATGATCGCGCGCCTCCGGCACTCGACGCCCGGCGTCATGCTCATCTCCCCCCCGCCGCACCACGACATCTACTCGATCGAGGATCTCGCGCAGCTCATCTACGACCTGAAGCAGATCAACCCCGATGCGCGCGTCTGCGTGAAGCTCGTCTCCGAAGCGGGCATCGGCACGATCGCGGCGGGCGTCGCGAAGGCACACGCGGACGTGATCCTCGTCTCGGGCAACGTCGGGGGCACCGGCGCGTCTCCGCAGACCTCGATCAAATACGCGGGCACGCCGTGGGAAATGGGCCTTACAGAGGTCAATCAGGTGCTGACGCTCAACAGCTTGCGAGGCCGCGTGAAGCTCCGCACCGACGGCGGCCTCAAGACCGGCCGCGACGTCGTCATCGCCGCCATCCTCGGCGCCGAGGAGTTCGGCATCGGCACTTTGAGCCTCGTCGCGATGGGCTGCATCATGGTGCGCCAGTGCCATTCGAACACCTGCCCCGTCGGCGTCTGCACGCAGGATGACAAGCTGCGGCAGAAATTCGCCGGAAGCCCCGAGAAGGTCATCAACCTGATGAGCTTCATCGCCGAGGAGGTCCGCGACATCCTCGCCGGCCTCGGCTTCCGCAGCCTCGACGAGGTCGTCGGCCGCACCGAGCTGCTCCGCCAGGTCAGCCGCGGCGCCGAGCATCTCGACGACCTCGATCTCAACCCCATTCTCGCCAAGGTGGATGCGCCCGACAGCGAGCGCCGCTTCAACCTGAAGACGCGCCGCAACGAGGTGCCCGACAGCCTCGACGCGCAGATGCTCGTCGATGCGAAGGCCGTGTTCGATCGCGGCGAGAAGATGCAGCTGACCTACAGCGTGCGAAACACGCACCGTGCCGTCGGCACGCGCTTCTCCTCGGCGATCACGCGGAAATACGGCATGAACGGCCTCGCGCCCGGCCACGTCCACGTCCGCCTGCGCGGCGCGGCGGGCCAGTCGCTCGGCGCGTTCGCGGTGCAGGGCCTGAAGCTCGAAGTGTTCGGCGACGCGAACGACTATGTCGGCAAGGGGCTTTCGGGTGCCACGATCGTCGTCCGCCCGCTCGTCTCCTCGCCGCTCAAGTCGAACGAGAACACGATCATCGGCAACACCGTGCTCTACGGCGCCACCTCAGGACGCCTTTACGCGGCCGGTCAGGCGGGCGAGCGCTTCGCCGTCCGAAATTCGGGCGCGGAGGTCGTCGTCGAGGGCTGCGGCGCCAACGGCTGCGAATACATGACCGGCGGCATGGCGGTGATCCTTGGTCCCGTAGGCGACAATTTCGGCGCAGGGATGACCGGCGGCATGGCGTTCGTCTACGACACGGCGGGAGACTTCGACACGCGCGTCAATCCGGACAGCGTGACGTGGCAGCCGGTGCGCGCGGCCTATTGGGAAGGCATACTCCGCGCCGCGATCGAGGCCCACCACCGCGAGACCGATTCCGCATGGGCGCTGTCGATCCTCGAGGACTGGGAAAGTACGCTCCCCCGCTTCGTGCAGGTCTGTCCGAAAGAGATGGTGAGCCGCCTCAAGCACCCGCTGGAGGATGCCGAAAGCGTGGTCGCCGCGGAGTAAGGTTGCAGCGTCGCAGGGTTCTGCCTACACCGGGTTTAACCATGTGGCGCCTCTACCAATATCCGCTCTGCCCGTTCTCCCGGAAGGTCCGCCTTGCGCTTGCCGAGAAGGGCGTCGAAGTCGAACTCGTCCCCGAACTGCCGTGGGCGCGGCGCGATGAATTCGTCGATCTGAATCCGGCCGGGCAGACCCCGGTTCTCGTCGGCGATCGCGGTGCCGCGCTCATCGACAGCACGGCGATCTGCGAATATTTCGAAGAAACCATCGAGCGGATGCCCCTGCTCGGCGCAAGCGCCGCCGACCGCGCCGAAGTACGCCGCCTGTGCGTGTGGTTCGATCAGAAATTCTATGCGGAAGTCGGCCACATCCTGCTCGCCGAGCGCATGTTCAAGCGTATAGTTCAGCGCGCCGCGCCCGACGGCGGCGCACTCCGCACCGCAGGCCGAAATCTCGAACACCACCTTGGCTACATCGAATACTTGCTCGATCACCGCCGCTGGCTTTCCGGCACAACCTTCGGCCTCGCCGATATCGCAGCCGCGGCACATCTTTCGGTGATCGATTATCTCTCAGCGCTCGATTGGCACGGCCACGCAACCGCGAAGCAGTGGTACTCGGCGATCAAATCCCGCCCGACATTCCGCGCGCTGCTTTCAGAGCGCATGGACGGCCTCGCACCGCCCGCACACTACGACAAGCTGGATTTTTAGAGGCTGCCTTACTTCGGCTTCGGAACCTTATCGCGCGCCTTCTGCAGCTCGCGCTCACGACGCCACTGATCGTATTCGTTCCGGCTGCATCCGACATCGCCGGCAGGGCCGACCGCGCTGCATGCGCTGCTCGGCGCCACATTGCCCGGCTCGGTGAGCTTCAGCCGCTCGCTCGGCACGTCGGTGCCCGGCTCGCCCGGCTCTGGCGGCGTTTCCACCGTCGGTTCCTCATCGGGCCGGCCGCAGACCACGATCTCACCACGGCGTTCGGGGTTCGGGCAGCTTTCCGGCATCCACTGGTCGAGAGGTACGCGCTTCAGAACACCGCTGTCGGTGACAGGCGGCTTGCTGTTCGGCTGGGCGGCCTGCGCCAGCGCCGTACCGGACACGGCGCTCGCCATTCCAATCGCTGCAACCAGTGCCAGACGAATCATCACGTTCCTTTCCGCCGTCGCCCGCTGTTGAGCGACGTCCTTCCCCTTACCCAACCCCGCGCGGCGTGAACAGTGCCTGAACTTTTGGCTCAGCTCATCAGGAGCGCACGTGCCTGGCTGCCCAGATGCGCGAGCATCGCAGTGGTGACGACACCGGACTTGCGCGCCCGCGCCGTCGCATCCGCCATGCGCTGGATCACCAGCGGATTGGCCGCGCTCCACGCCTCGATCGCCTTCACGGGGTCGCCGCCCTTCTTGGTCTGGCGCTTGATGAGATCGATGCGCAGCTGCTCGAAATCGCGCAGCAGGCCTGCGACGAGCAGACGCTCCCACGGGTCGGACGGCGAAAGCTGCGCGGTGACGCCCTTCGCCCAATCGAGGCCGAGCATCTCGCCGACGCGCGTATAGGCTTCGGCAATGGCGCGTTCGGTGACGCCGAGCTCTGATGCGAGCCGGGCATTGCCGATAGATCCATCCAGACCTTCGAGTTCGACGAGACGCTCGGTGATGTCCGGCGGCGCGCCGTCGCGCAGCAGCTCCTGCCGCAACCGCTCAACCTGCGCGCGCGGTTCTGGCCGCAGCAGCTTGTCGAGCTGCTTCGCAAGCCGCTGGATACCCGATTTCCACGCCGCGATGCAGGCGGAGGGCTGATCCCCCGGTGCGGAAGCGCGCAGCGCATCGGCCATCTGGGCGCGAAGACCGCGGATCGATTTCGCGTGCAGCACGATGTGCGTGCGCGCATCCACAGCCGCCGCATCGATCGTTCGCCACAGATCTCGGAGGTCGAACAGCTCGCGCGCCATCACGAACGCCGAAGCGACATGCGCAAGGCTGGTGCCCTGCTCTTCCGAAAGCTCGAACGCGAGGGTAATGCCACCGCGATTGACGATCTGGTTCGCAATCTTCGTGGCGATGATCTCGCGGCGCAGCCGATGGCCGGTCACGCCCGCCTTGAACGCCTTCAGGACTGCAGGCGGGAACGCCATTTCAAGATCCTGCACGAGCAGTGGATCGTCGGGCAGCGGGCTTTCGACGATCGTGTCGTACAGCGCCATCTTCGCATAGGCGAGCAGCACGGCGAGTTCCGGCCGTTCGAGCCCGCCCCCGGCAAGCGCGCGCTGTGTCAGCTGCTCGTCGCTCGGCAGGTTCTCGACCACGCGGTCCAGCCGCCCGCTCGCTTCAAGAAGCTGGATGACGCGCTGAAAGGCAGGCAGCGCACCGCTGCCGCCGCTCTCGGCGACCGAAATCGCCTGCGTCTGCATCACGTTGTCGCGCAGCACGAGCTGCGAAACATCGTCGGTCATCGATTCCAGCAGCGTGTTGCGCGCGGCCATGCTCATCTTGCCCGAAGCGAGCGCAGGCTGCAGCGCGATCTTGATGTTCACCTCGTTGTCCGAACAATCGACACCCGCCGAATTGTCGATGAAGTCGGTGTTGATGCGGCCGTGGGCCCGCGCGAACGCGATACGGCCTTCCTGCGTAACGCCGAGGTTCGCGCCCTCGCCGATCACGCGCACGCGCATCTCCTCGGCATTCACCCGCACCGGATCATTGGCGCGGTCGCCGACGTCTGCATTCGATTCCGTCGCCGCCTTCACGTATGTGCCGATGCCGCCGAACCAGCAGAGATCGGCACGGCTCTTCAGGATCGCGTGGATCAGTTCGCCGGGCGAAAGCGTCTTCGCGTCCACATCCAGCATCACCTGCATCTCGGGGGAGAGCGCGATGGATTTCTGGCTGCGCGGGAAAACCCCGCCGCCCTTTGAAATCAGTTTCTTGTCATAGTCGTCCCACGACGAGCGCGGCAGCTTGAACAGCCGGTCGCGTTCCTTCCAGCTTTTCGCCGGATCGGGTTCGGGATCGAGGAAGATGTGTCGGTGGTCGAACGCCGCGACCACCTTCAGCGTCTTTGAAAGCAACATGCCATTGCCGAACACGTCGCCGGACATGTCGCCGACACCGATCACGCGGATCGGGTCTTTCTGTACATCGGTGCCCAGTTCGCGGAAATGCCGCTGTACTGAAATCCACGCGCCCTTGGCGGTGATGCCCATCGCCTTGTGGTCATAGCCGTTGGCGCCGCCGCTCGCGAACGCATCCCCTAGCCAGAAGCCGTGATCGACGCTGATTGCATTGGCGATGTCGGAAAAGGTCGCCGTTCCCTTGTCGGCGGCGACGACGAGATAGGGATCGGGCGCGTCGTGGCAGACGATGCCGGCAGGGGGCACGTCCTTGCCCTCCACGATATTGTCCGTCACCGAAAGCAACGCACGAATATAGATGCGGTACGCCTCCTGCCCTTCGGCAAGCCACGCCTCGCGGTTCGATGCGGGCGGCAGCTGCTTAGGATAGAATCCGCCCTTGGAGCCGGTGGGAACGATCACCGCGTTCTTCACCATCTGCGCCTTTACGAGGCCCAGCACCTCGGTGCGGAAATCGTCGCGGCGGTCGGACCAGCGCAGGCCGCCGCGCGCGATGCGGCCGCCGCGCAGGTGGATGCCTTCAACGCGGGGGGAATAGACCCAGATCTCACGGTAAGGAACGGGCGGCGGCAGGCCCGGCACCGCATGGGAATCGAGCTTGAACGCCAGCGCTTCCGGGCCGCCGTCCACGAACGCATTGGTCCTGAGCGTTGCCGTGATGATGTCGCGGTACAGGCTGATGATGCGGTCCTCGTCGATGGCGGACACATCGGCAAGGCCGCCGTCGATGCGCGCTCGGGCTTCGTTCATCGCCGCCTCACGCGCCTTCACGCCGGGCGTGAAACGTGCGCGGAACAGATCGACGAGCGCCGCCGTAATCGCGCCGTGCGCGCGCAGCGCGTCCACCACCGTCTGCTGGCTGTAAGAGACGCCTGTCTGCCGCATGTAGCGGAAATAGGCGCGGAGCCACACAACGTTGCCGATCGGCAGCGCCGCGCCGACGACGAGCGCGTTGAACACGTCGTTTTCCTGCTCGCTCTTCAGCACTGAACGCAGCGCAGGCTCTGCGCGCTCCTTCACGAACGCCATGTCGATGGCTTCGCCGCGGCCGCTTTCCACCATGAAATCATGGATCCAGCCAAGCCGTCCGCCCGCGAGGTCGAAGGGATATTCCTCGATCACGCGGAAGCCGAAGTTCTCGAGCGCCGGGACCACCTCCGAAAGCGGGATGATCTCGCCGAGCCTGTAGATCTTGATGCGCAGCCGGTTTTCCGCGTCGCCGGGGCGGCGATAGATGAACACGTCGCGGTCGTCGCCGGTTTCGAGCGTGGTGAGGCGCATCACGTCCTCAGCGGCTTCGTCAGCGCTGAACTGCTCCCGGTACGATGCCGTGAAGCTGCGTCCGTGGCTGAGCGCGAGGCGCGCTGCGCGGGTCGCACCCACGCGTTCGGAAAGCGCCGTTTCCAGCGCCTCTTCCCAGCCGCGCACGAGAGAGGTCAGCCGCGCGTCGAGCGCAGCCTCATCCACATCGGGCACCTGCCCCGGCGTCGTGCCGAGATAATATTGGACGCGCGCCAGGCCTTCAGCGCGCAGTTCCACGTCATAGCGCGAAAGCCGGGCCTGGAAGGCATCCTCCAGCATCGCGCCGACACGCTCGCGGATGCCGCTGTGATAGGCGTCGCGCGGCACGTAGACGATCACCGACACGAAGCGGCCGAACGGATCGAGCCGCGAGAACAGCTTCGGGCGCGGGCGTTCGAGCAGCGACAGCATCCCGAGCGCCATGCCGGTCAGGCGTTCGGCGTCGACGAGGAACAGGTCTTCGCGCGGGAACGTATCGATGATGTGCGCGAGCGCCTTGCCGGTGTGGCTGCGCGGATCGAAGCCAAGCGCCGCCTCCACGCGCTCCAGCTTGCGGCGCACGATCGGAATTGATTTCGGCGAGGCCGCAAGCGCGGAAGAGGTGAACAGGCCCGCGAAGCGGCGTTCGCCGATCACCTTGCCCTTGTCGTTGTACCGCTTGACGCTGACGACGTCGTAGAACGCGCTCCGGTGTACCGAGGACACCGTGTTCGCCTTGGTCACGAGCAGCGGATCGGGCGTCGCCATGTAGGTGCGTAGCGCCGGCGGCAGCACTTCGAAGCCTTCGGCCCCGCGCCATAGCGGGAACCCAGGGTCGCGCAGCAGCCCAAGCCCTTCGCCCGCCTTCGGCTCGGCCTTCGCATCCGTGAGCGCGCGGCCGAATTCATAGTCGCAAGCGCCGAGCAGCGTAAAATTGTCCTGTCCCAGCCAGTCGAGGAAGGCTTTCGCCTCCATCACGTCGTCGGCGGGCACCGGGATCGAAGACCGGCCGAGTTCAGCGCGGGCATCGCCGAGCCGTGTGAGCATTTCACGCCAGTCCTCGACCGCGACGCGCACCTCGGCGAGCACGCGCGTCAGATCTTCGGCAAGCGCCGTGCGGCCGCGCGCGCCGACGCGGTCGGCCTCGACGTAGATGAAGGATTCGCGAAGCCCGCCGTCGGCCTCGCCGCGTGCGGGCGCGAGGGCTTTCAGCTTGCCGGCCTTGTCGCGCTCGACAGCCAGAATCGGGTGCAGCAGCCGGTGGATGGTGATGCCGCTGCGGGTCAGCGCTGCGGAAACGGAGTCGACGAGGAACGGCATGTCGTCGTTCAGGATGCCGATCCAGGTGCGGCGGCGGCCCGGTTCGCCGTCGGACGAGGCGATCTCGATAACTGGCGTGCCCGGGGTCCGGGCGTCGAACAGCCCCGCCGCGAAATCGACGATGGCGCTCGCGGCCTCCTTGCCCAAATCTTCGGTTTCGCCCGGAAGCGCGTGGTCGAAGAGAGCTTTTTCCAGTGATTTCAGAAGGGTACGGGAAACTTTAGGTTTCGGCGCTTCATTGGTCGCCGCGGCGGTCGCCATCTCAACACTCCGGATAGAGAATGAAATGACCTTATGCGATTTTGCCTCCTTCGAGGCAAGTTTAGCGCGCGGCGAGACGTTTCAGGGCCACTTCGAGTAGATTTTGGGTGTGCGGAACGGCTTCCAGCACATCGATTCCGCCTGATTCGCTCTTTTTTGCCACAAGCAGCACGAACTCTTCGTCAGACTGCATGTCGATATGCGCAAGCGGCTCGGTCGCGCGCAACCGGGTACGCACCGTCTCGGTTGTTTTCGTCACCGCAGCCGACTTCGCCTTCGCCGCCCGCTCCCGCTGCACCAGCCCCTTGAGCCCGCCCTCGGCACTGACAACAAAAGCAATAAATCCGCCTGCCGGAATCCCGGCCCGCACCGCCGCGCCCAGCGCGGAGGCGAATTCGGTAAGCCGGGTCTTGTCGTAATCCGCACCGAACACCAGCTTCGCCACCGCCGTCAACGGCGCCCGCGCCTGAACCTTCAGCCCAGCCTCCGCGAGCAGAGCCGTGAACCCTGCAGGATCCTCCTCGGATGCCAGGTGGAAATCATAAGCATTGCCAAGCGCCCGATAGAGCGCCGCCCGCGAACGCTGATCCGCTGTATGCACCGCAGCCGCATTGGCGCGCGCAACCGCAAGGCGTCCCGCAAGGTCGCCCGGCTCCAGTTCGACAACCCCGGCTTCAACCTTCGACGCGACGACCGGCTCTTCGCCCTCGGCTTCGTGCGCCTCGAACGCCAGCTGCGCCTCGAACTCGGCCCCCGCCAGTTCCTTCCAGTTGATCACGCCGTAAATGAAATCGATGCTGTCATCGTCCGACGAGAGCGGCATCAGAATGCCGCGATACAGCGTGTTGTTACCGCGCTGCGAAACGAACTCGGCCTCGAAGCCGATCGGCGCGCGATTGGCGATGATCTCGAAAAAATGGTCGGTAAGCCGCGATACGAGCGAGCGGCTCGGCACATGGTCGAGCGCGATATCGGCGCTCGAAAGCCCACATTCCTCGCGCAGCAGCGTGCCGATGTAGCGAAGGCGCGGGTTCTCGCGGTCTTCCGTGAAATCGAGCAGGATCGAGTGCGGACCGAAATCGTCAAGGCTCGCAGGATCAAGATCGGTAACGCTCGGAAACTCGCGACCACGCAGCAGCGACGCCCAGTAGTTGTAGGCGCGCACGTGCATCCGCCGTTCGTCCTGATCGGAGAAAATCGGCGGTGCCTCGAAATCCGGTTCGGAAAGATCGAGAAAGTCTTCGCTCATGTCGCTCATTTTCGAACCCAATTCGCCCCGCTGTGCCGAATGGTGCGGACCATGCCCGCAAAGCCGTTGAATAATGGTTAACAGCCTGTTTCGCCGACCCCATCGGCTGCATGGTCAAAGCCTCGTTAAGAAATCTCCGCTAGCGTCCGCCCATCACGTGAATCAGGGGCACAACGGGTGACACGGGCTATACAGGACTGGGCGAAATCGGGCGGGGCCGGCGTGATCGTATCGGCACCGTCGACACCGCATCTCAACGTTGCGGACCGGCGACAGGCCGTTGATCCCGATGGGACACTTGTTGCAACGCTCGCCGAGTTCTGGCCGCATGTGGAGCCTCAGATCGAAGCTTTCGTTCGCACCTATCTCGATCATTTTGCCCGGCTCGCCCCCGGCCATGCACATGCGGACACCGAAGGCCGCAAGTTCGCCGAAGGCGTGGCTTATGCACGCGAGAAATGGTGTGACCCTTTTGGTCCGGCATTCGGAGAGCGGCTGGTCGCCGCCGCGCGCGCCATGGATCGACACGGCATTCCCTACCATGTCGTGCTGGCAAGCTATCAGGCGAGCGACGAGGCTGTGCTGAGGTACCTGACCAGCACACTTGCGCCCGACCCCGCCCAGCTCCTGCGCGCTACGACAGCCCTGATGCGCCTCGCCTCTTATGAAGCGAGCGTGCTGACTGCGGCGCTTCACGACATCGAGCGTACACGGATCGATACGCTGCTGCGCGAGCAGGCCAATCGCTTCCGTCAGGATATCGCCGCCGTCGTCGAGCGCGCCGGCGCGCAAAGCCGCGCGCTGCGCGAGCGTTCGCAGGCCGCGGCGCGGCGCTCGCGTGAAATGCTGGGCAGCGCCGCCGAGGTTTCGTCCGCCGCCGAGCAGTCCGCCATCGCGATGCGTCAAGCCGCCGAGACCGCCGCAAGTCTCATTCGCGTCATCGAGGAAACCCGCCGCGATGTCGATGCCACCACCGGCATCGCCAACGAGGCGACGGCGCAGGCCGACGCAGCCGCGACCACCGTTTCCATGCTCGAAAGCCACGGGCAGGCCATCGAATCCATCGTCAGCCTGATCCGAGACATCGCCGGGCAAACCAACCTCCTCGCGCTCAACGCTACGATCGAGGCGGCGCGCGCAGGCGAAAGCGGCCGCGGATTTGCCGTCGTCGCCTCCGAAGTGAAATCGCTGGCGGGCCAGACCGCCCGCGCCACCGACGAGATCGCGGCCAAGATCGCCGCTATTCAGGAAGCGACGCGCAACACCGTGAACGCCAACGGCGCCATCCGGCGCACCGTGGATGGTGTTCGCGTCTCCGCCGATAGCATCCGCACCGCGATGGACAGCCAGGCCGCCACCGTCACCACGATCAGCGGTTCGGTCGACGAAACCGCGCTTTCGGCCGACGCCATGTCCCATGCCATTGCTCGCATCCGTCAAACAACCGAGGCGATGGCCTCCGAAATGGACATGGTGGAAACCTCGTTCCGCAGCGTTGACGACGAGCTCGCAGCCCTCCAACAGGCCGTGCACAGCTTCACCACCGGCATCGCCGCGTGAAGCGGCATGCAGCTTGGTGCTTGTCTTGACTCGCGCGCACTGTTAAGGGGTCCGCCGTTTCCGGGATTAGCCGCTTTAGCTCAGCCGGTAGAGCACATCATTCGTAATGATGGGGTCAGGTGTTCGAGTCACCTAAGCGGCACCACCCCTTCTTCCCAAAACGTTCTAAAACCTTGATTTTCTGCGGGCTACGAAGGAATCTTCTCCTTTGAGCGGTCTCGCTTTGTTCCACGAAATTCCACTGGATCGCAGAAATCCGGGGGCAATTTTGGGGGCAACGCGATTGCTGAAAAGGCGTTGCCCCCAAATGTGCTTGAGAGCCGCAGAAATCCGTGCGTTTCCGACACTCGATACCCTCTATCGAAAATCGGACGAAAAAGGCCTGTATCTGGAGGTCCGCCCGAGCGGCGGAAAGCTCTGGTTCTTCAAGTATCGCGTGCACGGGACCGAAAAGCGGCTGTCGTTCGGCCCTTGGCCCGAGGTCAGTTTGGCTCAGGCCCGCGATCTGAGGGATCAGGCGCGACGTGCCGTTCGGAGCGGGAAAGATCCGCTTCAGGAACGAAAGAAGAAGAAAATTACAGCCAAGCTTAGTGCCGGCAACAGTTTCCAATCAGTGGCCGAGGATTTCATTGAGGTGAAGTTCGTCGGCAACCGCAAGGCGGAAGCCACCATCGAGAAGGCGCGTTGGTTTCTCTCGCATCTGACAGGCGCAATCGGTGCCCGCCCAATTGCCGATATCGAGCCTGCGGAATTGCTGGCCGCGCTCAAGACGATCGAGAGGGCCGGGAAAAGAGAAACCGCCATGAGGACGCGGGCCTTTGCGAGCCGCGTTTTCCGGCATGGCGTTGCCATGTCCCTGTGCAAGACAGATCCTGCGGCGCTTATAGGCGATGCCTTGATGTCGCCGATCGTGAAGCATCGTGCGGCCATTCTCGATCCCGCAGGCCTTGGGGAACTTCTAAGAGCGATCGACGAATACGGCGGCGGCCCCATCGTCAAAATCGCAATGCAGCTTCTCCCTCATGTTTTCGTCCGACCGGGCGAACTCAGATATGCGAAATGGGATGAGGTCGATTGGGAAGAGGCTGTATGGCGAATTCCAGCAGACCGCACCAAGCTCCGGCGACCGCACAGCGTTCCGCTGTCGTGGCAGTCCATTACGCTTTTGCAGGAGCTGCGCCGTCACACGGGTTGGATGGACTGGTTGTTTCCCGGTGAACGCAGCCATCTCAAGCCGATGTGCGAGAACGCCATCAACCTCGCCTTCCGGCGTATGGGATTTCCAAAGGACGTTGTAACCGCCCATGGCTTCAGGGCGACTGCAAGCACCCTGCTAAACGAGAGCGGGAAATGGCATCCTGACGCCATCGAACGCGCATTGGCCCACGGACACAGCAATGCCGTGCGCGGAACCTACGCAAGAGGCCAACACTGGGACGAGCGCGTCGAAATGGCTCAATGGTGGAGTGACTACCTTGACCGCCTGAAGGTCGGCGGAGCGGTGATCCCCATTCACAAGCTCAAAAGCGTGGGCTGAGTATTTCGCTCAGTCTGATTTCGGCGTGACCCACACTTCAACGGGTGCGATGAACTTGCCCGGCGCAGGCTTGCCGACATGCACGCGGTCTGCCGTGACCCGCTCTCCGGTTTCGAGGTTGAATGTCGCCCACGGCTTGGGCATGCGGCCGAAGGTCATCTTCTGAATGGGCTGGCCTGTGGCCGTGTTCATGATCGTTGCGATGATTGCCATGCCGCGGCGATAGCGGGCACGCCCCCATGTTGTCCAGCAAGGCTTCGGCCTACTCCGCCGGCAGATCGTCGACATGGAAGAACATCGGGTTCTTCATCCATGCGCTGACGGCGGACTCGCGCCAGCCGGTGCAGCGCGTGGAGATCCGGACCTGGCGCGGGAACGTGCCGCTTTGCATTTTCCGGTAGAGCGTCGAGCGGCTGAGCCCAGTGCGGTCGAGGACAGTGTGCAAGCGCAGGATATGGTCATGGGACATGGCTGGTCCTTCCTTAAGCGGTTGTCAGCTTCCCCCTAACCAAGATCAGGAAGTCCAGAATTGGCGCGTGCGTCAAGAGTGCCAAAACGGCGCCAGACGGGCGAATAGTACGTTCTGGAAACACACGGACGCTGGTGAACACCAATTGACGCTTATTGACGCAAAGATATTTTTGAAGCTGGCCGCGATTTACCGTCTCAGGAGGTTCCACAGAGCAAAGGTGGATACGAATCACTTTGCGTCAAAAGTATAAAAGCATGGAACCGGATGTCGTTTCAGCAATTTCGCGTTCATGCGCGTTCGTGTAGGGCAGCGCGCAAGTCCGGCAATGAAGCAGGACGCAAAACCAACGGGGTCTTACTTCATGACGGAACAGAACACGCATCAGGATGTCCTGGCGCTTACCGCCGACATCGTCTCTTCGCATGTCGCGAACAATACGGTCGCGGTCTCCGACCTGCCGACGCTCATCCAGAACGTCTACGCTGCGCTCGCCAACGTGGGCGGCGCCATGGGGCCGGAAAAGCCGAAGCAGGAACCGGCCGTTTCCATCCGCGTCTCAGTGAAGCCTGACTTCATCACCTGTCTTGAAGACGGCAAGAAGCTGAAGATGCTGAAGCGCCATCTGATGACGCACTACAACCTGACCCCCGACGAATACCGCGCGAAGTGGGGCCTTCCCGCCGACTATCCGATGGTCGCGCCGAACTATGCGCTGCAGCGCCAGGAACTGGCGAAGAAGATCGGTCTCGGCACCAAGCGCACCGCGTCGGGCCGGGGCAAGAAGAAGGCCTGAAGCTTTATGCCCGCGCCGCCCTTTCCGGCGGCGCGGATGTATGTTGATACGGACTTTGTTGAAGCGGATAGCCACCCCGCCCTCGCGGGCGGGGTGATGTCGTTTGTGTCGTCCTGAGGATCGGGAGCGGGCGTCACAGGACTTGGGCGGGCCGCGCCGGCCTGCAACCCGCCTGCGGCAGGTCTTCCTCTTCGTTCCAGCCCTTCGGGTGCAGGCCGCCTCATGGGGCCCGCGTCTTCCCGTTCCTGCCGCCCACCCCCGCCCTCCGGCCGGGGCCGCGGCTTTGGCAGGAGTAGGCAAATGGCCCGCTTTATAAGCCGGGCCGATTGGAAGCGGATTGCTGCCCGCTGCCAGAGCTTTTTTGTTTTCGAATTGGCTTGAAAGGGGCTCGAGGCATCTGAGCGAACGCACCTGGCTGCACTCGCACCCGACCCCTGCCCACTCAGTGGAGCGGGTCTAGGGCCTTATCGCCACGGGATCGAACTTGGGCGGCAGGACGAAAAGGTCCGCAAATCGGGCGGCAAGCGCCGAATCGCCGTGAAGAACGAGTACGCCTTCATCGGCGAGCGCGTCCAGCGATGCACCGCCATAAACGAACGCGGCCAGCGCGGAGGGCCGACCGCTGAAAATGATGTCGCCTGCCGCGGCGCACCGTTCGACATGAATGCCGCTACGATCGACGCTGGCGCTATATTCGTCCTCGCCGAACCGGAAACCGATCGTAAGCTCCAGGCTCCCGATGCGATGCCTGTCGATCATCGTGCGGAACGACAGGAGGATCGAAACGCCGCTGATCGGGAGTGTCGGGTCGTGCGCAGGCGAGCGCGTTGCCCAACGACCGAGTTCCTGCACGATCGGCTCCGCCTCATAGCCCCATTCCGTGAGACCATAGACCTGTACGCTGGCCGGCGGAGGCAGCTTGCTCCGCACGACGACCCCACTCGTTTCCAGCTCAGAGAGGCGCTGGGTAAGCACATTGGCGCTGATTCCGGGCAGGTCGGCGCGCAAGTCACCGAAGCGTCGCGGACCGAGCATAAGCTCGCGCACCACGAACAAAGCCCAGCGATCGCCGAGCAGTTCCAGGCCGTGCGCCATGCCGCAGGCGTCGCGATAGGCGCGTTTTTTGGCACTTTTGGGCAATTGAGTTATATTTGCTAACTTCACAGTTGTTTTATTTAATTTGTTGGGCATGTTGTCAACATCGAGTCGGAATTGCACGAGGGAAGGATAGAGGCATGACCTATGTAGACGGTTTCGTGCTCGCGGTGCCCACTGCGGACAAGCGGAAATTTATCGACCATGCCAGGCGGGGTGACAGCGCCTTCATGGACCTGGGCGCGCTTCGAATCCTTGAATGCTGGGGCGACGACGTTCCCGACGGCAAGCTGACGGATTTTCGCCGCGCCGTTCAGGCGAAGGAGGACGAGACGGTCGTGTTCTCGTGGATCGAATGGCCCGACAAAGCCACGCGCGACGCCGCCTACGCCCAAATGGACACGCTGATGAAAACAGACGACCGGATGAACCCGGAAAAGAACCCCATGCCCTTCGACGGCAAAAGAATGATCTTCGGCGGGTTCGCTCCGATCATGGCGCTGGAGACGCCCGCCACCAACAAACCGGGCGACTACATATGGTACGAACTGCTGACCAGCGACGTGCCGGCTGCGCAGACGTTCTACGCGGGCGTCCTCGGCTGGAACTTCGTCGATAGCGGCCAATCCGACATGGACTACCGGATCATCAACGCCGGCGCGAACAGCGTCGGAGGGCTGATGGAGATCACCAAGGAGATGGCGGACCACGGCGCTACGCCGACGTGGCTTGGCTACATCGCGGTCGACGATGTCGATGCCACGGCTGCCAGGCTCGCAGCACAGGGCGGGCGGACGCTGATGCCCGCGATGGACGTTCCGATGGTCGGACGGATCGCGATGGTCGCTGACCCGCAGGGCGCGCCGTTCTATATCATGAAGGCGCAAGGGACCGGCAAAAGCCTAGCCTTCGCTGACGATGTTCCGCGGGTTGGGCACTGCGCGTGGAACGAGCTTCAGACTTCGAACCCGGCCGCCGCGTGGGCGTTCTATGGTGATCTGTTCGCCTGGAAGCAGGATGGGGAGCTGGATATGGGCCCGATGGGCAAATACCAGTTCATCCGTCACGGCACGGTGATCGGCGCGATTATGCCGGGCAGCGCGGAAATGGGACCGCCACGCTGGAACCAGTACTTCCGCGTCGGGGATATTGACGCCGCAAAGGCCGCAGTCGAGGATGGCGGCGGTCGGATCGTAAGCGGCCCGGACGAGATCCCCGGCGGCGAGTTCTCGATGAACTGCATCGATCCCCAGGGAGCGCCTTTCGGCCTGGTCGGCGGTCGACGCTGAGCCTGCCCCAACCGTTCCTCGCAGAGAGATAAGAACAGCCGGAGACTTATATGGCGAGCAAGATCATCAACTGCCTGTGGTTCGATCACGGCGAAGCCCGCAAGGCTGCAGAGTTCTACGCGAGCATCTTCCCTGACAGCCATGTCGACAAATCGGCCGCCGCGCCTGCCGATTTCCCCTCGGGCAAGGAAGGCGATGAACTGACAGTGGAGTTCACGCTCCTTGGGCAAGCATTTATCGGGCTCAATGGCGGTCCTGCGTTCAAGCCGGACGAGGCCGTTTCGTTCATGATCGAAACGGAAGATCAGGAAGAGACCGATCGTTACTGGAACGCGATCGTCGGCAACGGCGGCGCGGAAAGCGCTTGCGGCTGGTGCAAGGACCGCTGGGGCTTTTCCTGGCAGATCACGCCGCGCGTGCTCAACGAGGCGTTCACCGGCCCGGACAGGGAGGCTGCACGGCGTGTGTTCGAAGCCATGATGACGATGCAGAAGATCGACATCGCGAAGATCGAGGCCGCGAGACGGGGTCAGAGCTAGGGCCGATCGACACCCCTCTCTCTGACACCCGGAAAACAGCGCATTTCCGGGCTGCTGAATTTACGACTGGCTTGGGCGAAGAGACAGGATTGGGCTATCGGATCACCAGCTTCACGATTGCCTTGCGCCGTTTGACCGCTGCCTAGCGTCCATTCGCATAGGTTGCGGCTTCCCGCCACCATAGCAGCATTCACTCCATTTCCCCTCCCCGATCCGGACGCGGGCAGCGTGGTCGCGCGCGTGCTTTCAGCCATATCGCCCGGCCGGAAAATTGAGTGTCTCTCGTCATTGTTCCTCGGATGGCCCGGCTTCATGAAGCTGAGTGTGTCCGAAGCCGACAATCGCCAGCAGAGCATAGGCCCGGCAAGGACGTTTTGGGGGAGGATATTGTTCGATGACTGCACGCTCTTTCGCTGCTCGCCGCATATTTTCGCTTTGCCTTGGAGCCTCCATTCTCGGCGGGCTGACAGCGCCATCGATTGCCTTGGCACAAACCGGGCCGGAAGCCGATGAATCAGCCGGTCTCGCCGAAATCGTCGTGGTGGCGCGCAAGCGCGAGGAGCGGCTGCAGGACACGCCGATCGCCATAACCGCACTCGGCGGTGAAGATTTGACGGCGCGCGGCGCGAACGCGCTTGCCGACGTGGCGGGCTTCGTCCCCAATGTTTCCATGTACACGGCCGCCGGGGGCAGCGGTGGCGGGGCAAACCTTTCCGTGTTCATCCGCGGCGTCGGGCAGAGCGAATTCCTGTTCACCGTGGACCCCGGCGTCGGCGTCTACGTGGACGGCATCTACTATCCCCGCTCCGTGGGCAGCACATTCGACCTTCTCGATGTCGAGCGTGTCGAGGTGCTTCGCGGACCCCAGGGCACATTGTTCGGCAAGAATACGATCGGCGGCGCTGTCAACGTCACCTCGGCCAAGCCCACCGGTGAGACGCGCGGTTTCATCGAGGTGACGACAGGCCGCTTCAACCGCATCGACCTGCGCGGATCATTTGAAACCGCGCTCGTCCCCGATCAGGTGGCGATGAAGCTCTCCGCCTCGTCGCAGAACCGCGACGGTTACGGCAAGCGTGTGGACTATTTCACCGGCGAGACAGTTTCGCACCCCGGCGATATCGGGCAGACGGCCGCAAGGCTCGACCTGCGGTTCACGCCTTCGAGCGACGTTACGGTCGATATCGCAGCGGACTATTCGCGCTGGCGGCAGCAAGCCGTGCCCGAAAAGCTGCTTTCGTTCGATCAGGACCTCTCCGTCGTCGCGACCTTGTGGAACATCTTCGTGGCATCGCCGATACCGATGTCGACGGATTTGATCTCGCCAGATCCATTCACCACGTATGGAACGGGGCCCAACCGCAACGATCTCGACATGTGGGGCCTTTCGGGAACGCTCAATTGGGATATGAGCGATACGATCGCTCTCAAATCGGTTACCGCTTACCGCCGCATGAAAGCGCATTTCGGCCGCGACGGCGACGGCGGACCCATGGACTACGTCGCCACCGACAATCGGCAACGGCAGCACCAGTTCAGCCAGGAACTCCAGCTTGTCGGCACATCGGCGGACGAGCGTTTGAAATGGGTCGTTGGCGGCTTCTATTTCAACGAATACGGGCGCGATACCAACAACGTCATCCTCGCATCCGGATTTTTCAATGTATTCGAATCGCTTCCGGGACCGATTGACGGATCTCCTCCGGAAGCGCCAACAGCGCCCGGCGGCGCGGGCAATCCTGTGAACGTCGCGCTCGATCTCGATTTCGATATTTTCAACAAGATTCGCATCAAAAGCTACGCCGCTTTCGGGCAGGCGACCTACACACTTGCCGATAACCTGAATCTCACGGTCGGCGCGCGTTATACGCATGAAAGCAAGGACTATACGCTGCGACACGTCCGCGTTGCTTCGGGCGTGCCGATCATCCCGCTGACGACAGTTGGAAAGAGCTGGGATTCTTTCACGCCGATGGCATCGATCGACTATCGCTTCTCGCCGCAGTTCATGGCGTACGCATCGGTATCGCGCGGGTTCAAGAGCGGCGGCTTCAACGGCCGCCCGACAGTGGACAATACCCCGCCGGTGCCGTTCAATCCCGAAGAGGTGACCGCCTACGAAGTCGGCTTCAAATCCGATCTTCTGGGACGCATGCTGCGCTTCAACGCCGCTGCGTATTGGAACGATTACACCGACATCCAGCTTTCACGTGTCAAGGCCAACGAGGCCGGCGTTCTCGTGCTCGACCTTGGGAATGCCGGCGACGCGGAGGTGAAGGGGTTCGAGCTGGAATTGCAGGCGCAGCCGGTCCCCGCCCTTCAGCTTTCCGCGGGGCTTGGCTATACGGATTTCAAGTACACCAGCCTCGCAGCGGGGGTGAGCGATATCACACTCGATACGCATCAGCCGTTCGTCCCGAAATGGACGGGCAATGCCAGCATCGTTTACACGGTGCCGGTGAGCACCAGCAGCAGCATCGCGTTCCGTGGCGACCTGACATACAAGAGCCGCACCTATCTCGATCCCACCAATGTGGAAACGCTCGTGCAGGACGGCTTCGCGCTGATCAATACGCGGATCACCTATTCAAACGACGATCTTGGACTGGAGATCGCGGCCTTCGTCACCAACTTGACCAACAAGACATATCTGGGCGGCGGCATTTCGGCAGAATCCAGTTTCGGCCATACTGAAGGCTATTACGGGCGGCCGCGCGAATGGGGACTTTCGGCGAAGAAGCGCTTCTAGGGGGAGCGCACGATGACCGGACTCGATTCCGATGTGGCGGCGCTTCTGGATTCGATGCAAGCATCAGGGGCGCCGCCGCTGTGGAGCCTTTCGATTGCCGACGCACGTCAGCAACTTGCAGCAGCCACCGCCCAGCTCTCTCCCGAGGCACCGCTCGTCGCAAGCGAGGACCTGACGATTGCCGGAGGCGGCGCGGAGGTAGCGATCCGAATTTACCGTCCCGACCGGAACGTCAAGGGGCCGATGGTGCTGCTGATCCACGGTGGCGGCTGGGCCATGGGCAGCATCGAGACGCATGATGCAATCGCGCGGACAATCGCATCGGGCGCGGATGCCACGGTCGTTTCGGTCGAATATCGGCTCGCACCCGAGCACCCGTTTCCGGCGGGTTTCAACGACTGCATTGCCGCGCTGGCGTGGTGTGAGGCGCAGTGCCTTTCCGGCCAATCCCTTGTCGTGATGGGCGACAGTGCCGGCGCCAATCTCGCTGCGGCGCTCACGCTTCACGTGCGCGACAATCATGGACCGCGCATCGATGCACAGATCCTGATCTATCCTTGCGTGGATTTCACCACGTCCGCCCCTTATGTCTCCCGCAAGCAGTATGGCGGCGGCGAGTATTTTCTCGGCCAGCAGGATCTCGACTGGCTTCGCGGCATGTATCTCACGGACGCCGCGGAAACGCGCAACCCGTTTGTCTCACCGATGCTCGCGGAGAGCCTTGGAGGTCTGCCGCAGGCCCTGATCGTGACGGCAGGTCATGATCTGCTGTGCGGCGAGGCTCAGGCCTATCACCGCAGACTTTCGGAAGCCGGCGTACCCTCACGCAACCTCCATTTCGGGGGCGCGATCCATGGTTTCCTGTCGTTTGCCGGCGCCCTCGCTTCCGGCCGCGATGCGCTGGCACGAACGATCGACTGGCTCTGCGCTATTCCAGCTCGTTCAGCTGACTGAGCAGCTGGGTTCGGCGGTTCACGCCCGCCTTGGCGTAAATCGAACGCAGATGGTTCTCCACCGTGCGGGGGCTGATGAACAGCCGCTCCGCGATCTCGGTGTTGGAAAGCCCCGCGGCAAGCGCCCGCGTGATATCCACTTCGCGCGGGCTGAGCTGGTATTCGCGGCAGCGGATCGCGAACATGGCCTCGTCGTTCCGCCGATTGGTGTGCACGATAAAGAATGGGCGACCGTCGGGGCTGCGGCGGGTGCGGACGGACGCGACAATGCCATCCGCTTTGGAGATATCAACGGAAACGGCATCGGCATAATTGCCGATCCGCAGCGTTCTCAGGCAAGCGCGGGAGAGTGCGTCCAGCCGTATCCGCCCGCCGACATCCTGCATCGCCATGTGGGCGAGCCCGGTCCGGTTTCCGTATGTCACGGTCATGTGCTCGTCGAGGAACACAAGGCCGTGCCCCGGAAAGGCCGAGTCATATTCGGCGATGGCGCGCTCGCGAATGACGAAGCCATCCTGCAGACATAGAAGCCGCGCCGAGCAACCAAGAGCAGAGGCCAGCTTCTGCAGGCGGCGCTTTTCAATATCCGTGAACGGGCGGTCTCCTCTGGGCCGATGAAAACCGAAGATCAGCGTATCACCCTCGCCGCTCTGCGGCTTCTGCGCCATGACCATGACATGGTGAATGCAGTTCGGCCGGAAAAAATCGTTATAGAAGGTGCTGTTGGTAAGCTGCGCGTAATCCGATATTTCCGAAGTGCAGAACACATGCGGCGTACTGCGCAAACTCCGGCTGGCGGCTTTCATCGCAGGGTCTTCGCGAAAATGATGCGCGAGATAGCCTTCATGCGCACGTTCGGGCACATTGTGGGCTGCCGTTCGCCCGAAGCGAATTTCCCCGGCAGGGCTGACCCAGAATTGCATGAAGCAGCTCGTCAAGGCGTCCAGAAAAGCGGCTGCGGGCGCAAGAACATCGCGCTCAAGCGTGGAAAAGTCCTTGCAGGACAGAATGCCTTCCTGAATGGACAGCAGCGCGTCCGTTTCTCTGGCCAAGCTTGCCATCGGATACCTCCCCTTATCCGTCGCCTTTCTGAGCAGCGACTGGATACAGCATCTCCACCTCGCCGCTGCCTCCGCAGTCCAGCCGATGCTTTATAAGCGCTTCGGGGCCAATCGATCAATTCATTGGGCGCCGGCGATGGAGGCGGAGAGGCTTGCGCCAGGGTTTCCGCCGTATAGTCAGGGTTGCGGCAAGGTTTCGTGCACCATGGTGAGGAAATTCGCATCCGTGGATGCGCGGCGATGTTCGGAGAGCTTCTGGTATTCCGGATCATTGTACCAACGCCGCGCCGCCGTCTCGCTGGGGAAGCGGAACATCACCAGGCGTGCGCCGGGATGCGTTCCTTCCAGCGTAACCGCCGCATCATCGAAAGTAATGAAGCTGCCGCCGTGCTTCTTGAGCAGCGGGAAGAAGCCCTTCGCATACAGTGCGTAAGTCTCCGTATCGTGGATCGTGAAAGCTGCAATCAGGGTTACGGGCGTGTCGTTCATCGTTCTGCCTTCAGTCTTCATTTTCTGACAAGCGCAAGGCTGGCCCAGACGAACACGCTCGGCGCTGCCGCAAGCAGCACCGAGAGCCCCCGCAGCGCCTCCTGGGACTGTACGGGCAATCCCGACTGGAAGCCAACCACCGCGAGCCCAAGGCCGGCGACACCTGGCCCCAGCGCCAGTCCGAGTTTTTCGCTCGCTGTCCAGACCCCGGTAAAAAGGCCGGCACGATTGCCGCCCCGCGCCTCTCCCGCGGCGTGTGTCAGATGCGCTGCAAGCGCAAACGGACCGACCTGCAGGCCCGCGAATGGAAAGCCGATCAGCGCATAGAGCAGCAGGCTCGGCAGAACCGGAACCGGCGGCACGGCAAGGAAGCCAAGCGTTGCGGCGCCGAAGAGAAGCGCCGCAGCGGAGATGCCCCTGCGCGCGCCAAAACGGCGGACGACCAGCGCCCACAACGGGGTCGAGATAATCGTCACGCTGAGCATGACACCAAGCGCGGTGCCGACACCGTCCTCCGTCCGCCCGGCCACTTGCACGATCCAGTAGGGCGTGAGTGCCGATACGATCCCGACACCCGTGAGCTGAAGAACATAGGCCATGGCCAGCTTGCGGAAAGGCCGCTCGGCGCGGAGGATCGGGATCACCTGACGCAAAGTTGAGGCCTGTGCGGTTCTGGTGCCTGTTGCCGAGGGGGTCGCGAAGAACGCCGCGAACATCCCGGCGCAGCAGATCAGGGAGACCACCACGGCCATGAAGAGATACCCCTCGCGGCCACTGCCGCCGGCTCGTACCAGTATCGGCGCAAGACCGGCGCCGATGAGCGTCCCGATCATCGCACAGCCAATGCGCCATGCCGCGACACGCTCCCGCTCGGCCGCGTCCTCGCTGATCTCGGCGGGAACAGCTGTAAACGGCACCGCGAACAGCGAATAGGCGTTCGTCAGAAGGAAATAGATGAGCGCCACCCAGGGAAATGCCGCGTTCCCCAGCGGATAAGGCCATGCGAACAAGGCCAGGAAGGTGAGCGGCACGCCGACGCTTCCGGCAAGCAGGAAGGGACGGCGGCGGCCGATCGCCGTCTGCGCGCGGTCCGACCAGAGACCGACTGCCGGATCCCAGACCAGCGCCCACAGCTTCGGCAGCAACACGACGGTTGCCCCCAGAGCGGGCGCCATCTTGAGATTTTCCGTGCAGAAATAGAGGAGGAGCACTGTCGGCACGGTCGCAAAGACCCCGGTGCCGAAAGCTCCGAGCGCATACCCCATGAGACGTGGATACGATAATCGCACCGCGTGCCCTCCCCCTCGGTCTCATCCCGCCGATGATCGGCAGGATGCACGCCCATTCATGCCCGGTCAGGCTTTCCCATAAAGCGTGACGACACATGCTCCGCCAATGCCGAGATTGTGCTGCAGCGCAAGCCGGGCGCTTTCCACCTGCCGGGCGCCGGCATTGCCGCGAAGCTGCCAGACCAGTTCGGCGCATTGGGCAAGGCCCGTCGCTCCGATCGGATGCCCTTTCGAAAGGAGACCACCGGACGGGTTGGTGACATATTTGCCGCCGTACGTGTTGTCCCCGTCCGCGATGAACTTTTCCGCAGTCCCCGGAGCGGTGAGGCCAAGCGCTTCATATGCCACCAGTTCATTCGCCGTGAAACAGTCGTGGAGTTCGACGACATCGATATCGGCAACATCGACGCCGGATGCTTCATAGACGTTTCGCGCTGCCTTCGCTGCCATCTCATAGCCGACAAGGCTCATACCGCTCTTCGCGTCGAAAACGCCCGGCAAATCGGTGGTCATCGACTGTGCGAGGATTTCCACCCCGGCAAGCCCGTGCTTGCGGGCAAAGCGTTCAGAACAGACAACGGCCGCGGCAGCGCCCGTCGTGGGCGGACAGCACTGGTAGCGCGTGAGCGGCGCATAGACCATCGGCGACTCCATCACCTGTTCGAGGCTGAGCTCGTCCCGAAACACGGCATTGGGATTGCGGTGCGCGTGGCGTCGTGCCTTCACGGCGATCTGCCCGAAGGCCTCCGGCTTCGTTCCGTACTTCGCCATGTGGTCGTGGGCAGCAGACCCGAAGAGCGCCGCCGTCGGGACACCCGACACCTCATGGCCCTGGAGTGCCGTGACGGTTTCCAGAAACTTCTCCATGGCCGAGGGACGGTCGTTGAACACTGCGCCCAGGGCACCTGGCACCATCTGTTCGAAACCCAGCGCAAGCACGCAATCGGCCACACCTGTCTCGACCGCCTGCCTTGCAAGATAGAGCGCCGTGGACCCGGTGGCGCAGGCATTGTTCACATTGATGATGGGAATGCCGCTCAGCGCCAGCTCATAGAGCGCGCGCTGGCCAGAGCAGGTATCGCCGTACATGTAGCCGACATAGGCCTGCTGAACGTCAGCGTAGTCGAGGCCCGCATCCTTCAGCGCAGCCTGCGCCGCGCGCGCACCGATATCGAAATAAATCTCACCTGCACTCGGCTTGCTGAACGGTGTAATCGCCACACCGACGATTTGTGCATTTCCACTCATACTCATTGCCTTTTCTTCAAAAGTTCGAAAATCACAGCCCTTCGAGGCGTTCGCGCAGTTCCTTTTTCGCGACCTTGTTCATCAGCGAGCGCGGCAGCGCGTCGGTCAGGATCACCTCGCGGGGGACCTTGAAATCCGCGAGCAAGCTCTCGCAGCGTGCGCGAACCTTCTCCTCGAGCCCTGAAACGACGGAACCGGAAGGGATGACGAACACCACCGGAACCTCGCCAAGGAAATCATGCGCCTTACCGACCACCGCGGCTTCGGCCACCTCGTCCATGGCAACGACCACGCGCTCGATTTCGGAAGCGGCGACATTCTCGCCGCCGACCTTCAGCATATCCTTTGCACGATCACCGAAAATGAGCTGACCATCGCTTCTCACGTTCACGATGTCGCCGGTGTCCATCCAGCCGTTTGCATCGAAACAGCCGTCGGTCGCCTCGGGATCGTTCAGATATTCGAGAAACAAGGAGATACCCGGCACACCGCGAATGAAGAGGCGGCCCGCTGCACCGTCCTCCGTCGGCTCGACGGAATTGCCATCCTCGCCGCGAACGTCGATTTCATATTCGGGTGCCGGAACGCCCATGGCGCCGGGCATACCCCGCAAATGCAGGTAGGACTGAATGGGATGGCTGACGGTTTCGGTCATCCCCCACCATCCGGCGATTTTCAGCCGGAATTTCTCTTCGAACGCCGGCACATCGGCAAGACCGATCGCCCAGAAGCGGAAACAATGTTCGGGCGTTTCCACATCTTGAAGCGCAGTTGCAACGAAGGGGAACAGAGATGCCCAGGTACACCCGTTCCGTGTGCTGATATCCCAGAAGCGGCGTCGCGAAAACTTCGGCGTCAACACAACCGATCCACCCGCCCAGAGCGTGCCGAGTACCGAATAGCCGAGCGCGTTGGTGTGGAAGAGCGGCAGGATGATGAGGCCGACATCGGTTTCGCGGAGTTCACAGTGCCGGGCGTTGATCTGCGCAGCCCACAGCGCGTTGGCGTGCGTCCACACAACACCCTTGGGACGCGAAGTCGTCCCCGATGTATATTGCACGCTGACCGGGGTCAGCGGATCATGGTAAGGTAGCAGAACTCCCACTTCCGGCGCATACAGATCTTCGAAGGGAAACGCGCCGTGCTGGGCCGCATCCAGTCCGACACACGCGATCCATCCCAGCTCGGGGCCGCACCCCTCGACGAGCGGCAAGAGCGACTGCTGCGTCACTGCGAAGCGCACGCGCGCGTGGTCAATGAAATACGAAAGCTCATCGGCTGATGAACGCGTGTTTGTGGTGACGGCAACAGCGCCGATCTTTGCGCAGGCGAACCACGCGAACAGAAATTCCGGACAATTGTCGAGGTGTATGAGGACGGGATCAGCCTCGCGTACACCCCGCATTATCAGGCTTCGCGTAACCGCGTCGACGCGCTCGGCAAATTCCCGATAGGTCCAGCGAACGGCGTCGTCTTCCGGCGGTTGCCAGATCAGGAACGTGCGATCGCCGCGCTCCTGCGCCTGCATATCGAGCAGCCAGCAAATGTCCTTGCCGAGATAAGGATGAAATTTCGGCGGTTTTCGGGCCGTGCGCGCTACCATGAAGGGCACCGCCGCGAATGCCTGTCCCAGTGTTCACAATGGGCAAGCATTCACTTCTTCTCGTTCTTTGGCGCGCAACCCTTGGCCTTGAGCGCAGGCATAAAGACATCCCGGAAGACAACGCCGGTCTTGCCGCCGATCTCTTCCGAATTGATCTGGATCGACGCGGAAACATGACAGTTCGGGAAATAGCCGACATATGACTTGTAACCCATGAACCAACCGCCGTGCGCGTACAGTGGACCGAATTCCGTATCGAACACATAAACGCCGAAGCCGTACCTGCCGCGCTTGCCGGCTTCGACCGGATTGGAAACCATCGCACGGGCATATTCGCTGCCGAGGCGCGTACGCCCCTCGAAAACATCCCAGGCCCATTCGGCAAGATCGCCTGCGTTGGTGACAAGCCCGCCGCCGGTCCATTCCGAACGTGTGTTGATCCGGAAGACACCATCGGAAAGCGTCGTGCCCACGTCACCAAGAAGCGGATTCGTGCCGGCCAGATAGCCCTGTGCCAGCCCATTGAAGATGCGTCCATCGGACGGGCCGGTAAATTCCAGCCCGAGCGGATAAAGAAACCGCTCCTGAAGAAGCGTGTAATAGCTTTTCCCGCCCGCCTTTTCGATCACCAGGCCCAGCAGAAGATATCCAAGATCTGTGTAGTGAAACCCTTTGCCCGGTTCGAAAAAAGGCTTCGACCCATAGCCGAACGCGATCATTTCAGGCGGCGTGAATGCGAAATCGGGTTCCTTTATGCGCGCCTTGGCAGCATCCCAGAAGCCATCGATATACACATGGTCGACAAGCCCGGACGAGTGATTGAGCAGCATCCTGACAGTGATTTTCCGGTAATTCGGCAGCGCCGAATATTCAGACGTCTCGCCAAGCCATTTCGAAATGGGCGCATCGAGTTCGAGAACGCCGTCCTTGACGAGGCTGACGGCCACTGCCGCGGCGAACATCTTCCCGATGCTTCCCGACATCATCCGCGTCTCAGGCGTCATCGCGCGGTCGATCTCTTTGTCTGCGAATCCGGTCGAGAACGAGACACGCTGCCCATCATCCGTGACAATCGCGGCGGTCGCGCCGGGAAGTGCATGCTCAGTGATCGCTTTGTCGAGACGCGCCTGCACCTCTCCGATCGTAGCCTCATCAAGCGCACTGGGCTCGGCAGCCGCGGCTGTCGAAATCAGCAGGGATACGGCGAGAATTCTTGCGATGAGCACGTGTCTCTCCTGTCTGTTCCGGTTCAACCAAACTGGCGCTTCAGCGCCCCGAAGCAACGCGCCGCGGCCTCGCCGAGGCTGTCGATATCTGCTTCGGTCATCGCCGTGGACAGAATGAAGGCCGAAAATGGCGTCGAAATGATGCCTTCATCAAGAAGCGCACTGTGCAGGTATCGCTGCATCGCGGTCTGACGATCACTCCGGGGCAGCTCACGGAATCGGTCGGAGTCCTGCCCGCCGAAAAAGATGCTGAGGAGTGACCCATCCGCACGAACGAAGCCATGTAGCTTGGCCTCGGCGAGCGCTTCCGTCAGCACCGTCTTCGTGCGGCACCCAAGCGCGTCCAGGCGCGCATAGGCAGCGGGAGGAAGCAACTCGAGCGTCTTTAGGCCCGCCGTCATGGTGATCGGATTGGCATTGTAGGTGCCGCCATGATGGATCTTCACATGCGGCATCCGCACATCGAAGACAGACATCACTTTGGCGCTGCCCGCGACCGCGCCGACAGGGAAACCGCCGCCGATGATCTTGCCGAGCGCCGTAAGATCCGGGCGGATGCCGGACTGGCCCTGCGCACCGTTGTAACCGAGGCGGAAGCTCAGCACCTCGTCAAAGATAAGGACGATGCCGTAGGCGTCGCACAGCTCCCGCAGCCGCGCCAGATATTCCGGACGGCCACGGATCAGCCCTGCGCGCGAGACGACGGGATCGATGACGATGCAGGCAAGGCGATCCCTGTTTGCCTCGATCAGCGCCTCGGTCGCCTCCAGATCGTTATAGGGAATGACGATCACGTCTTCGTTCACATAGCCGGGAATGCCTTCCGTCGCGCTCACTGCGCTTGGGGCCTCGGCGCGTCCCCACGTCTCGGGAGAGGAATTGACGCTCACTTCGGCGAAATCATAGGCGCCATGATAGGCCCCCTCCGCCTTGGCGACGGCGCTGCGTCCCGAATAGGCCCTCGCGGCACGGATCGCCATCATCACGGCTTCCGTTCCGGAATTCGTGAAGACGACTCGATCGACCGAGGCAAGCCGTTGGCAAAGCTCCTGCGCCAGCGCGATCTCGCTCTCCGTCGGCATCGCAACGGCCGTCAGTCGATCGAGCTGCGCCTTTACTGCCGCGTTCACGACCGGATGGTTGTGACCATGAATGAGCGAAGACATGTTGTTGACGAAGTCGATGCGTTCCACGCCGTCGACATCCGTGACCCTGCATCCCTGTGCCGAAGCCGCATATAGCGGATAGGGTGCGTAGAAGATCGTTGCCCGGCTCGACCCACCCGGCATGACTTCGATCGCTTCGCGATACAGTTGTTCGGACCTCGGCGATCGAGGCGGCGCCGCTACTTTAGACACTGGATTACAATCCCTGGACAATGACCACGTGTAGAGAAAGCGCGGCGCTCCCACCTTTCTTGAGGCAAGAGCGCCGACGGCTTTACCAGCTGTACTCAAGCTGCACGCCGAAGCGCCGCGGCGCGCTCAGGATGTACATGCCGTTCGTGCGCTGGGAGAGCTTCACACGGTCGTCGAATACGTTGTCGACATACCCCGTGATCCGCCACGCATCCGCTTCGATACCAAGCCGGAAATTGACGAGATCCGCATGTTCAAGCCGAAGCGCGTTGTCTGGCCGCTCGTACCCGCCCGATTTCGACGAATACGAAGCCTGCGTGAAGAGCCCGAGTGCATCGGACACGGGCGTACGATAGGTCGCGACCGTGCTGTACGACCATTTCGCGGTCTGCGGTACGAAATTCCCGTCCACGTTCACACCGCTGATCAGCTGCGAACCATCGAACTTGGCATTCAGATAACCGAGCGCGCCATAGAGCTCGAGGCCCTTGATCGGCTTCGCGAGGAAATCGAATTCCACGCCCTTGGTGATCGTCTTGCCGCCGTTCGCGACAATCGAGACGCCGAGGAACTGGAAGATCGGAGCCGGGTCGGCAACCAGAATCGCAGCGTCCTTGCGCTTCGTCACGAAGGCCGAAAGATTCACCTGCAGCAGATCATCCAGCCACAGCCCCTTGTAGCCGAGCTCGTAGGTCAGCGACTTTTCCGGATCGAACGGAATATCCTCCGCCCGGCTCGCCTCGTTGTTGAAGCCGCCCGCCTTGAAGCCCGTGGCGATGCGGGCATAAATGTTGTTCTTGTCGTCCGGACGATAGGAAAGCGTTCCCTGCGGCGAGAAGTTGTTCCAGCTCTTCTTCACGTTGCGATCCATGAACCAGGGCGCGCCCTGAAGCTGGAAGCCCGGGAAGAAGATGGGTGCCCCAACGCCGATATCCGCGCCGGTTCCAAAGAACGGTATCGCGCTCGGTGTCTCCACGAAGAAATCGTAGGTCTTGCGCTCGTTCGTGTAGCGTGCGGAGCCGGTGAGATCGATCTTGTCCGACACATGCCATGTCGCTTCGACAAAGCCCGCCCACGACCGCGTATCGGTGGTCGCCGAGGTGATCGGAGACAGTGTGCCGAGATTGATGAAGTTCGGCGGCAGCGCCGGAGGGTTGTCGGGCACCACACCGATGGGGAGGTTGAGGATACGATAGAAATCGTTGGACTCATTTATGTAATTGAGGCCGACCACATAGTCGAAATCTTCGCCGCGGTCGGATACGTACCGCGCTTCAACGAACCAGTTGTCCTGCTCGCTCTGGCGAACAGCACCGCCGGTTCCCACGAAGGGCGCAAACCCGGTGCGTGAATCGACGTCCATCGACCGGAAGCTGACAATATTGGTGAATGTCCCCTCCCCAACACGCCAGTTAAGCGTCTGATAGAGATGAAGGACATCACGCTTGACGCCGTGCTCGCTTGAATAGACGAGCGCGCCTTCATTTTCGCCGGGAGGCGTCGTTCGGGAGCTGAGGATGATCGCCGCAGGCTGATCCGCATCGAGCCATTCGGCCGTCCACGTCACGTCGACATCATCGTTTATCAGCAGCTTGGCCTGACCGCGCAGCCCCGCTGAATGCACGGCATCGAGCTGGTCGCCAGTCACCGACGAGACGGCCTTGCCACCGTCCTGATCGATAAGGAATCCGTTGATCCGGACGAAGAACTTGTCCGCGATGATCGGCACGTTGATCGTGCCGCGATATTCCTGCCGATCGAAGTTCGCCGCGGTAACCGCGAAGCGCCCTTCGATCTTGTTCACCGGTTGATTGGTGATGACGTTGATCGCCCCGCCGATCGCGTTTCGGCCATAAAGACCGCCCTGCGGCCCCTTCAGGATTTCGAGACGTGCGAGATCGGTGAATTCGTCGAGGCCGACGACGGACGACCCGATATAGACGCCATCCTTATAGAGGCCGTATCCCGGCTCTTCCACGTCGGTAAGACGCACGACGCCGCGAATGGCGATGCTGCCCGAGAAGGAATCGTTCTGGAAATCGTCGAAATCGACGTTCGCCGCATACTGCAGGGCATCCTCAAGACTGTTGACGCGCAAATCTTCGAGAAACTTTTCGGAAAATGCCGCGATGGACATCGGCACCTCGAGCAGCGTTTCCTCGCGCTTGCGGGCGGTGACAATCAGCACGTCGTCCTGATTGGCCGCTGCTTCCGCAGCATACGCCGATACGACAGGCATACCTAGCATACTCGTTGCCAGCAGCGTCCCGCACACACCCATTTTCAGCTTCTGCATACGTTTAACCCCCCTTTCGCTGCGATCTCTGTGGATCGCGTACCATCATCTATCGAATCAAGTTTATACTTGATTTCAAGTTTATACTTGATTTTTTGAATCAATCAAAGACATGAATTTTTCATGATTTTTCAATATATTATATGGAAAATACCACCGCACACGCTAAGAGCGACGTCATAAAACAAGCCATACTAGAGCCGAAAGGACGGCCCCCGGCCGCTACGCGCTTATTTTGATTTTGGCGGCACGTTGCGTATTGAGGCAGGCGCCGGAACGGGCCACGCCCGGCGATCACGAGCTTTAAGGCAGAACAGGCGATTATGGGAAAAACGGGCACCACGACGGCAACACCGCCCCTCGCCCAGCGCAAGAAGCGCAAAAACGCACGCAAGACGCACCCCGAACCTCCCAGCACGGAGCGCGGCAAGATCGCGCGCGAGAAGTTCAAGAAGGCGACCGCAAAACTCCTTGAAAGCAAGAGCTACCGCGATCTGACGCTCGCGGACATCGTCCGTGCCGCGAAGTTCAACATTGCGACCTTCTATTACTATTTCAAAGACAAGCAGAGCATCGTCCGCGAGGTCATCCAGGATCTCTTCCCCCACGATTCGCTTGTTGCCGAATATCGCAGTAAGAGCGTTGCGATCGACGAGCTCTTCGGGATCATCTTCGAAACCACAAAGGGCCAGACAATGGCCTATTCGCAGCACCCGGGGCTTATGCGCAGCATCGCACAACTCGCGGACGACGAGCCGGGCCTTGCCGAGATTCTCTACAAGCGCGACCAGATGTGGACGGAACTGATCGCCGAGGACATTCTCCTGCGTTTTTCCGCGAACAAGATGCAACCTGAATTCGCCCGCGCCCTTGCGGAGCTCCTGAACGGATGCGTGAAGTCGTTTCTGACGGATATTTATGTGATCAGGAAACCGTCGCTGGCTCAAACTTTCAAGTCGGAAGACGAGGTCGCCCGGTTTCTGGCAATCTTCTGGTGGCGCGCCCTGTTTCTCGGCAATCCGCAGCCATCGGATCTGGAACCATTCGATGAATTCAGCCGCCTGATGAAATCCGCGATCGTCGATCCACCTGGCCAATAAGCATGGGCGTCGGGGCGTGACAAGCGGGCGGGGCGCGGTATCGTCAAGCGCCTTTCGGGCGTCACCAAAAGGGGGACCTGCAACTTGACGATCGCCAATCTGAAGGCGCTTACCTGCGCCGGTCTTTTGCTGCTGGGGACGACGCTGCCTGCCGAGGCAGTAACGGATCGCTTCGTTTTCGAAAAGTCGATCCCGGAATTGCAGGAGGCCATGACCACGGGCAAGGTCACGTCCCGGCAACTCGTAGAGGCCTACCTTGCACGCATTGCGGCCTATGATCAGCAAGGCCCCCGGCTGAATGCGGTGATCACGCTCAACCCTGACGCACTGGAAGACGCTTCCCGCCTGGATCGCGAACGCACCGAAAAAGGTCCCCGCGGTCCCCTTCACGGCATACCCGTACTGATCAAGGACAATTTCGCCGTCGCCGGCCTTCCTACATCGGATGGCACGCTGGCGCTCGCCACCTACAAAGCCACCGCCGACGCCTTTCAGGTGCGCCGCCTGCGCGATGCGGGCGCGATCATTCTCGGCAAAACGACGATGCACGAACTTGCCATGAGCGTGATCACCGTCTCTTCGCTGAGCGGCGAAACCCGCAACCCCTATGATCCCCGCCGCACCCCCGGGGGATCGAGCGGTGGCACGGGTGCAAGCATCGGCGCGAGTTTTGCGGCAGCGGGCATGGGAAGCGATACCTGCGGGTCGATCCGCATCCCGGCGGCCTATCAGAGCCTGTTCGGGATACGTGGAACGGCCGGGCTTTCGAGCCGATCAGGCGTCGTCCCCCTTTCATCGACACAGGATGAAGCCGGGCCGCTCGCGCGAACGGTCACCGATCTCGCGATCATGCTCGATGCCACCGTCGGCGCCGATCCGGATGATCCCATCACGAAGGCGATGGCTGAAAGGCCCGCTCCCGCCTATCGGGAGGGGCTAAAGCCGGGAGGATTGAAGGGCGCACGCATCGGGGTTCTACAGACCCTGTTAGCACCCGAGAAGATGGACGCGGCCATGCGCGACAAGACGCTCGCAGCGCTTGAAGCCATGAAGGCGGAAGGCGCCGAGATCATCGATGTCACGATTCCGGATTTCGAGCCCACGATGAGGGCGGCGAGCGTGATTGCGTATGAATTCGCGCGCGACTTTGCCGCCTATCTTGCGCGGCACCCGGGCGCACCGATCACCTCGGCCTCGGACATCGCTGGCAAGGGCCTCGTTCACGAAGCCGTGGATGCAAGGGTAAAACAGCGCAGCGCAGCCGCGACACAAGACGAAAAGGCCTACGCCGAGGCTCTGGCCAAACGGGCCGTTGCGCGACGCGTGATTCTGGATGCGATGGCGGCGGCGGGTGTCGATGCGCTTGCCTATCCCACATCCCTGCAGCCGCCGCCGCTTCGGGGCGCCGAGATGTTCGGCGTGGGCACCTGCACGATAAGCGCAGTCACCGGTCTCCCGGCTCTCTCGGTTCCGCTCGGGCTCAGCATCAATGCGCTTCCCGTTGGGCTCGACTTGCTGGGCAAGCCGTTTGAGGAGGCGAAACTGCTGAACCTCGCCTATGGCTGGGAACAGGCTGCCCACCCGCGCACGCCGCCGTTCAGCACGCCTCCGCTTGCGAATGGAAAGGCACCGGCACCATCGCGTTTCAAGGTGCAAACTCCGGCAGAGGGACCGCGCGCCGATGTTGCCTTCATCTACGACCCGCTAAACGCCACGCTGCGCTATACCGCCCGTCTAGATCGTCTCGGAAGCGACGAGCCTGTCGCGCTTACGCTGCAACGCACCGAAGACGGGAAGCCCGGCGCCATCATCGCCAACCTGCTGCGGCCCGGCCAGCGAAAGGCGAGCGGTGATCTGCAACTCGACACTCGCGCCCGTGCCGACATCGCCGCCGGCCGCCTGTACCTCAGGCTCTATACGCGCGCGCACCCGCTTGGCTGGGCAGAAGCGCCGCTACAACAGCAATAGCAGCCACTCCCGTTCATGGTGCGCGCGTGAATTCCACGGCCCACGCACGGCTATCACCATAAGTCAGGCCGCTCACCTTTCCAGACGCATCGCGCAGGAAGCGGATGGTCGCATACTTGCTGGTGAAGAGGTCTGTGGACACCGGCTTCAACGGCTGCGCTGCAAGGCCGGGCCGTCCCGTTGTCGCAATCGCCAGCCCGCCTTCTGTCGTACGGCGAACCACCATGCAGAATGGATTGTCGTCGCCGCAGTATTCGCCAACAAAGGGTGCGGGATCGACGGTCTCGATCGGCTCCGCACGCCGGTAGCGCAGCTTTTCACCATTGGCCTCAACCACGAGATCGTTGTCCCGCCCGAACACGAAATCCGTGCCGGACAGGCTCCAACGGCCAGGTCCGACGGGATCGAGTGCAGTATCATCAACCCACAAAGTTCTGTCCGCACGCGCGGCAATCGTGATCGGTGCGCCAGTGACCTCACTTACGTACAGGCCTTCAGGTAGCTTGCCCGAGGGTTTATGGACGGGAACGGGAGTCAAGTCAGAGAGATAATGTTCGGCAACGCTCTGGCCGATCGCGACTGAATCGACATCGCCGGCGTTGCACAAAAGGGCAATTGAGAGGTGCTGGGCCGGATAGCGCGCGAGCCATGCCCGGTAGCCACCTGTCGCTCCCGAATGGGCGACCTCCCTGACCCCGCGATGCTTCGTGACACGCAGCCCCGATGCATAGACGATCCGCGTGCCGTCCGTAAGAACGCCCGTGCGCTCCATCGCCGTGCGGAAGCCCGCTCCCAGCCGATCCGTATCCAGCGCGGCATTCCAGGCGAGCAGATCCTTCACCGTTGTCAGCAGGCCGCCATTGCCGTGCGCATCCTCTATCGGCTGATCGATTACATAGGAATCGCCTTCGCGCGCATAGGCCGTGGCCCGACCCGGAACCAGAGTCCGATAGCGTTCGCGCCACTGCGTGCTCGTCATCCCCAGAGGATCGAAGATACGCGCCTTGGTGAACGCGGCAAAACTCTGGCCGCTCACGCGGGTCACGATGATCGCGGCCAGATTGAAGTTGGTGTTGGAATAGCTGTAATGGGTGCCGGGCGCATAATTCAGCCCTTTTTGACGCATAGCCGTGGCCAGCACATCATCGTTGTTGGCGCTGCGACTGTTGCGCGGCCAGCCTTCGATGGCGCCGATCGATCCCCAGTCCCTGAGGCCGCTCGTGTGCTGGATCAGGTGCTCTATCGTAATCGGCGTGCCATAATCGGGCATCTCCGGCAGGTATTTGCGGATATCATCCGAAAGCGCCAGCTTGCCGTCCCGCGCCAACAGAACGATCGCCGCTGCCGTGAACTGTTTGGAGACCGACCCGGCCTCGTAAATGCTGCCGGGCTGCGCGCGAACGCGATCCTCGATATTCGCCATACCGTAGGCGCGCTCCAGAACGGTCTTGCCGTCCTTCTCTGCGCTGACCGCGCATCCCGGAACAGTCTCCCCGGAGTAGCGTGCGAAGATCGCATCGATACTGTCGCTCGGCCGCGCCAGCGCTGGAACGGCTGTCATCGAAACCGAAAGCACGGCGGCTATTGTCTTCATTGGGCTGTTCCTCCGCGAATTGCCTGGCCGGGACGGGCCGACGCGATCAGCTTGCCGTCCCGGATAACGAATGTTCCGCCCACCAGAACCTGGCGCATTCCCTTTGCAGGTTCAGCAGGCTTTTCATAGGTCGCGGCCGCGCCCACCGTCGCGGGGTCAAAGACAACGATATCCGCATCCATGCCGACACCGATACGCCCCTTGCGTTTCATGCCGGGCGCAACGGGCTCCAGAAGCTGCGCTGGGAGAAGCGTCGAACGGCGGATTGCATCGGCAAGGCTGAGCAGATGCCGGTCACGAACATATTCGCCAAGAACCTTCGTGAACGTCGCGGCAGAACGGGGATGACCCGCAACACCCGCCGGCAGCGGCCAGACCGCTTCGGTCAGAATCCGATCCTTCACGGAATAGCGGACCGCGTCACTTGCGATGATCCCGTCTTCGGGAACAAGCGCCTGCTCGATCAGCTTTCGCTCCGCATCGATTGCCTCGTTCAGATAATGGACGATGATCCGTTCCTGTGGATTTGCTTTGCGCAGTTCCGCAAGACGCGCGTTCGTTGCGGGGCGCTCGCCGGTGGCGATGACCTCTATGTTTTGCGGCCCAATATCGAGCAGAGGCAGATTTTCAGGTGCAAGAAATGGGGCGCCGATGGACGTCGAGCCCGCGCCCCAGGGGTAGGCCTCGCTTGTCACGGGAATGCCATAGGCGCGCGCCTTGGCAATCATGCCGGTGAGACGCGGAATGTCGCGCAGGCCCGAGCTGTTGATATGGCAAAGATGCATGTGCGCGCCGGTCGTGGCGGCCGTGGCGATCACTTCCCCGAACGCTTCGAGCGCACTGTCCGGGTCGCGCCCGTTCTTGGTGCGAACATGGGTGAATACCGGCACGCCGCGCTTTGCCGCAAGGGACGCAACCTCCCAGTATTCGGTTCTATTGGTTTGGGTGGAATAGCCAACCGGCGTCCCGACGCCGAGGCCACCGGCATCGAGACCTTCGGATACCCGATGCAGAATCGTTCCGATTTCCGCATCCGTCGCAAGATCCTTCGCACGGGCGCCCATCAGCTCCTGCCGGATTCCCGACCATGCAACCGAATACCCGTAATTGATCGGTCGCCCCTCGTGTGCAGCAGTACGATAAGCGTTCGCGACCGGCCACGCGCCGGTTTCGAGTTCCAGCGCGGTCGTGACACCATCGAAGGCTTGAAGCCACCCGTTCGGAATGGTCATGCCGTGCGAGTGGACGTCGATGAAGCCAGGCGCCACGACCAGCCCGTCAGCGTTGATCGTGATACGGCCTGCAAGCTTTTCCGCTGACACGGCCACAACACGCCCATCGGCAATCGCCACGTTCCGAACCGCATCGAGGCCACTTTCGGGATCGATGACCCGCCCGCCGCGGATAACGACATCGTATGCAGGGTTTGCAACGAGCGACGACGCGGGCAACGCGCCGACCAGGACCACCGAAAGGATCGCGCCCAAGACGCGCAGCCGCTGTTTGTTTCCGCCCATGTTCATCGCTGTCCCATTTCCCCTGCCCCGGACATTCGCCAGAACATTCTAGAGCCCGGACAGATGCTGGCTTCCTCAAAATCCGCTATTCACCATAGCCACGGGCTATAGCCATCGGGCCGCGTGCGGAAGTGGCGCGATCAGAGAGGTGGCTGGGGTGCAGGAGCTGCGGGCATGCGACTGACGATCCCCTGTGCGATCCAAAAGCCGAGTGTACGTCCGGCCTCCTCGATGCCGCGAGCACCAAGCCGCTGGACGAACGCCTCGCACATATCGCCGAAAGTGCCGCCGTTCCCCATCAGCTGAAAACCGGCGGCCTCCTCAGCCGTCAGTAGTCGAAACCGTGGAGCAATTCCCTGTCGCCAGACAAGGAGGGTCCGCGGTTCATTCAACAGAACATCGGCTGACAGGTTCTCCTCGGCGGTGATTGCGGCCCAGATCGCCCCGCAATCGGTCTGTATCCGCCTTGAACGCATTCCGCTCACAAATGAAAGGCGGAGTGAGGTCCATGCCTCCTCCGTGAAGTCGTTCGAGAGCGCGGCAAAGCCTGCCGCATCGAGGACCGGCTCGTCAGCGGCGGTGAAGACCTGCTGCATTTGCCATTCGAGCCAGGCCAGCTCCGCGACCTCGGGGTCGTTGGGAAAGAGCTGTTCCAGTGTTTCATCGAAACCCGCGCCGGCGTCATCGAGCGTCCAGCTTCGCGGCGGCTTTACAATGAGGTGATGCGCCGCGGCGGCATCGAAACTCTCGTCTCCGATCCACGTCCACGTCTTTTCAAAACTCGTGCGCAGGCACTCGATCAGCCGCGACCGATAAGCATTCCGGTAGACCGCAAGACCCGCTCGCTGGGCCGGATCCCAATCCTCGAACGTCACCTCCCCGGCGCCCGTCACGGCGGCGTAGAAACGCCGTTGGAGATCGATCAGAGTCACGCGGCGTACCGCGCGTCGTGCCCTGAAAGCCGGCGCGCGATATCGAGTTCGCTCAGCAGCACGTCTATCGGCGGTATCGCATCATCGCGCTCGATCATGGTGGCAAGCGAGGGGAAGCGTGCGCAGGCAAGCTGATAGAGCGCCCACACGTCGGCGCACACCGGCGTGTCGTGCGTGTCGATCAGTATGTCCTGGCCCTCGCTATGACCCGCAAGATGGATCTGGCGTACCGTGGCGGCGGGAATCCCTTCGAGATACGCGATCGGATCGAATCCGTGATTGACGCTGCTGACGTAGATATTGTTGACGTCGAGCAGCAGGAAGCAGCCGGTGCGTTCGTACATCGCATCGAGAAACTGCCACTCCGTCATACCGGCGTCGAAGGCGACATAGCTGGACGGGTTTTCGAACAGCAGTGGACGTTCAAGCACGTCCTGCGCATGCAGAATGTTGCGGCACACGACGTCCAGCGCCTCTTCAGTGTAGGGCAGCGGCAACAGGTCGTGCGTGTTGCGGCCGTTCACGCCAGTCCAGCACAGGTGATCGGACACCCAGAGGGGCTTCACCCGGTCGGCCAACCGTTTGAGGCGCGCAAGATATTCAGCGTCGAGGCCTTCGGTCGACCCGATCGACATCGATACGCCGTGCATCGCCACCGGATAGCGCTCGCGAATGGCATCGAGCGTGAAGAGCGGGCGGCCGCCGTCCACCATGAAGTTCTCGGAAATGATCTCGACGAAATCGACCGGAACGGCCCCGGCCATATAATCCGCGTAGTGATCCCTGCGAAGACCGAGGCCAAAGCCATTGAAGGGTTGGATTGTCGTCACGATGGGCGTCCTGAAACAAAGAGGATGGGGCGATCCGGTCGCGGGGGGCGTGCGCCGGATCGCCCCGGAGGGCGCGTCAGCCGATATCGCCGATCGTGCCGCCCTTGCTCAGGCACTGGTCGGCCTTCATTGCCTTGAAGCCCTGGCCCTTGCAGCTGTTGTGGCCCTTGCATTCGTGCACTGTGGTTTTGCAGTCAGCGCTGCCTTTGCAGCTGTTGACACCGTAGCAGTGCACCATGTCGGCGCCCGAGACGGCCGCGCCGCTGCTGCCGGTAGGCGCGGTCGCGGCGGAGGCCAGCGTTGAAAGAGCGAACAGGGCGGCAGCCGATGCGATGCCGGCCCCCTTCAGTGCGATGGACATCAGACAAATCTCCCAATGAGGTGCGCCGGATTGGCTATCGTTCATTCGCGCGCCCGCTCCGAAAGGTTACAGTGGCGCCCGCCAATTTTTTATTTTTGGTCGGGTGTAACGCTCGGCGCGCTTTGCCCGAACTTGCAGTCAGACCGCCACATGGAAGGCGGCGCTGATTTCAACCCTTATGGGAGACAAGTTGATGGCACGCGAAACCCTTACCCCCCTGCTCGCAACCTTGCTTGCAGCAGCCGTGACGGCCGGAATGACGAATGCTGCGCAGGCGGAAACGAAGAAGCCCGCGATGGAAAAGTGCTATGGCGTCGCGAAAGCCGGCCAGAACGATTGCGCCGCCGGACCCGGCACGAGCTGCGCAGGCACGTCGAGCGTCGATTATCAGGGAAATGCATGGAAGCTGGTGAAGGCGGGAACGTGCCTGACGATCAAGACACCAAAGGGCAGCGGCTCGCTGACGCCCAAGGCGTAAACCCATGGTCGCGCTTCACACAGGCTGGGAGCGGGTCACGGCCCTGCTCTCCAGCCGCGCGGCGGAAGCGGCGCCGCTGCTGCTCGCGCGTTTCGCGCTTGCCGGCGTATTCTGGCGATCCGGGCGCGCGAAAATTGAAGACGGAAGCTGGTTTTCGATCAGCGATGCGACCTATTATCTGTTTCGTGAGGAATATACCCGCGTCCCGCTGCCATCCGATCTTGCGGCCATTGCGGCGGCATCGGCCGAGCATATCTTTCCCGTGCTGCTCGTTGTCGGCCTCGGTGTTCGCCTGTCCGCGCTCGGGCTGCTCGGCATGACGATGGTGATCCAGCTGTTCGTCTACCCGGAAGCTTGGTGGCCGGTGCATTCCCTGTGGGCCGCGCTCGCGCTCGTCCTCATCGCGAGGGGCGGCGGCGTGCTGTCGCTTGACGCGCTTTTCAGCCGACGCGCGCGGTGAAGGCGGACGACGCCAGCCTGTCGCGCCTGATGGCGCTGGCGCAGCGGGGTGATCGCCCGGCTTACGCTGCGCTCCTGAAGGCTTGCTCGGCCTGGCTCGGCCGCTATTTCGCGCGGCGCACCGCGCCTTGCCATCTTGACGATCTCGTGCAGGAAACGCTGATGTCGATGCACGGCAAGCTGGCAAGTTACGATCCCTCGCGTCCGTTCCTGCCCTGGCTTGCAGCGATCGCACGATATCGCTGGGTCGATCATCTTCGGAGGGTATATCGCGCCGCCGAAGTCGGACTCGATGAAGACGTGTCCGTCGCCGGCGGTCAGGAGAGTGTCGCGGCAAGGCTCAGCCTCGACGGCCTGCTGGCCTGTCTGCCACCTTCCCAGGCGCAGGTGATAGAGCTGGTCAGGATCGAGGGGCTCTCCGTGGCGGAAGCCGCTTCGCGGTCAGGCCAGAGCGAGGCGCTCGTCAAGGTCAATGTACACAGGGGTCTCAGGAAACTCAGCGCCCTGATCGAGGAAGCGGAATAACCATGGATCCTGATACCGACACGCTCATCGCTTCGCTGGTGGATGACCTGCGTCCGGCACGCGTCCTGCGCCGACGCTATGGGCTGGGCCTGACAGCAGCAGCGGCGGCCGCCACGCTGGCCATCGTCGCGGTCATTTTCGGGTTCCGGGGAGACATTTCCGCAGGGCACTTCGAAACCCTGTTCCTGATCGCCAACGGCCTGTTCCTGATCCTGGGTGTCGCCTGCGCGGCAACGGTGATCGCGATGGGGAATCCGCAGGTCGGGAGCCGGCACTTCGGATGGCGTTGGGTGGCCGCAGCCACCTGTTTGCTGCCTCTGTCCGCGATCATCATCCTCGTGTCGGGGACCGAAGCCCCTCCCGGCTCACTGATATCCGTTCACGAGATGGATTGTATCTTTGCGGGTGTCGGCCTCGGGCTGCTCACAGCCGTAGTTCTGGTATTCTGGTTGCGGCGGGGTGCGCCGACCTCACCCGAACGCGCGGGACTTCTCGTGGGAGTTGCGTCGGGGTGTATCGGGATTTTCGCGTTCGCATTTCATTGTTCGTCGAACACGATCTATCATGTCGGGCTATGGCACAGCGCGCCCGTTATCATCAGCGCCCTGCTCGGCAGGGTGTTGGTTCCACGGCTTGTGCGGTGGTGACGCGCGCAAGATAGCCGTCCAGGCCTCCGCGCTCGCTGAACCTGGGCGCGCAGTACGCACACGATCTTTCGGACAGGTTGACTGAAAAAGCGCGCGTCGATTTCAATGCGCAGGGCTGGCAGTCCTTCCAGGACTTCCAGTTTCCGGCGGCGCTGAACGTTTATCTGCTCCAGAAGACCTGCTCGACGGTCGATGCGCCAAACGGCAAGCCTGTAGAGGCCAAGGGAGGGCGACCATGCAGGGTTCACTCGCAGACGGGTTCGCGGCGTGAACAGTATACAAACGCCCCTCGGCCACGAACCCATCTCCACGAGCCACTGGAGCCGCACTGCACCGGCAGCACCGCCCTGCCCTGCCCTCGAAGGCACGATAGCGGTCGACTGCACGATCATCGGCGCGGGCTATTCCGGGCTCATCATGGCACTGGAGCTTGCCGCCGCGGGGCGCAGCGTCGTGGTTCTTGATGCCGAAGCCCCCGGCTGGGCCGCGTCCGGGCGCAACGCCGGGCATGTCGCACCTCTGTTCTGGGGCGCAAAGAAAACGCCGCGTCAGATCGTTGCCGCCTACGGCGACGACATGGGCGCGCGCATGAACAGGATGGTCGCGGATTCGGGGCGGTGGCTGTTCGACCTGATCGACAGGCATGGCATCGCGTGCGACGCGCGCCGGGGCTATCTTTATTTGGCCCGAACCGAAGCCTCACTGGCGAAACATCGCGAAACCTTTGAAGAGTGGAGCGAGTTCGGCGGTGTCTTCGAAGCAATCGACTGCACCGAACTCGCACGCCATGTGACCTCGCCGAACTATGCGGGCGGCGTGTGGCTCCCGAACGGCGGCCTCGTCAATCCGCTCGCTCTGTCTCGCGGCCTTGCCGCGGCAGCCGTGCGCGAAGGGGTGCAAGTGTTCGGAAATTCACGCGCGGTCAGTGCCGTGAAGGACGGCGAAGTGTGGCGCATCCAAACCACACAGGGCGCCGTGAGGAGCCGAACACTTCTTGTCGCCGCCGGCGGCTATGCCGATGCACTGTTTCCCGTACTCCGCAAAGCCGCCTACACTGTACATTGCGGCGTCATCGCCACCGATCCCCTGCCCGACAAGGGGACGTCGACCCTGCCGGGCCGCGTTCCGGTCGCGGACCTGGACGACAAGGCCGTGTTCAGCCCCGCGATCGATGCGGAAGGATGCCTCGCCATCAGCTTCCTGATCGGGCCCGGCGATCTTGAAATGCGCAAGGCCTTGAAGATATGCGCGCCCCGGATCGCAAAGGCGTTTCCTCAGTTATCCCCGCCGGAATTCAAGCGAATATGGGCGGGCAAATTTACGATCACACCGGACGGTGCCCCGCGACTTCTGCGCCTTGCCGACAATGCCTTTGCCGCGACCGGCTGCAACGGCCTCGGCCACACCCTCGGCATTTCCGCTGCGCGCGAGCTCGCGAAACTTGCGCTCGGCGTGGGTAAGGATGCGATAAATTTTCGGGTGGAGGATGCAAAGCCGCTACCGGCGAGCAGTGCCGCCAACTGGCTGCTGAGACACGTTGCGTTTCCACTCGTCAACCGGGCCGGCTGACACGCCATATGAACGTCCGTCGGCGGGCGGCGCGCAGGCATAAAGTTGACGCACCGCCTGCCGAAACGTCCGGCGACTGATCGTGGTCCTTGTTGTTATTCTCCGCGAAGTTCGCGCTTGATGATCTCGATCGTGTCCGGGTTTTCGATCGTCGGCGGCACGGGGACGTCCTCGCCGTTTGCAAGGCGGCGGATCACGGCGCGCAGGATCTTGCCGGACCGTGTCTTGGGCAGCGCGGCGACGATGTGGACATTCTTCAACGCCGCGACCGGACCGAGTTCCTCGCGTACCAGCGTGATGATCTCGTGCGCGAGATTGCCGTCGTCCTGCCGTCCGGCTTTCAGAACCGCGAAGGCGACCGGCACCATGCCCTTTACGGCGTCATCGGCGCCGATGACGGCACATTCGGCCACGGCAGGATGCGTGGCGATGATCTGTTCGATCTGCCCGGTGGAAAGCCGGTGCCCGGCGACGTTGATCAGGTCGTCCGTGCGGCCCATGATGTTGACGAAACCGCCTTCGTCGATGTGCCCGGCATCGCCCGTTTCATAATAGCCCGCAAAGGTTTCGAATGCGCGCCGGAAACCGGTCTCGTTGTTCCACAGCGTCGAATAGCAACCGGGCGGCAGCGGCGCGGCGATCACGACATGACCCGTACCGCCGGGCGCTACCGGATCGCCGTGATCGTCGAGCACCGCGAAAGTGAAGCCGGGCACCGGAAAACCGGCGCTGCCCGCCTGCCGCCGCGTGTCGCCTAGGCCAAGGCAGGTCGCAGCAGCGGGCCAGCCGAGTTCGGTTTGCCACCAGTGATCGATCACCGGCATCGCAAGCTGCGTCTCCGCCCAATGCACCGTATCGGGATCGGCGCGTTCACCGGCCAGGAACAGCGCGCGCAGGCGGCCGGTGCCGGTTTCGCGGATGAAGCGGCCTTCGGGGTCTTCCTTGCGGATCGCGCGGATCGCTGTCGGCGCTGTGAAGAACACGTCGACCCCGTGCGCCTCGATCGTCCGCCAGAACGTGCCCGCGTCGGGCGTGCCCACGGGCTTGCCTTCGAACAGAACCGTCGTGCAGCCGGCGATCAGCGGCCCGTAAACAATGTAACTGTGTCCGACGACCCAGCCTACGTCCGACGCCGCCCAGAACACCTCGCCCGGCTTCATCCCGTAGATGTTCACCATGCTCCATGCGAGCGCGACGGCATGGCCGCCGTTCTGGCGTACGACGCCCTTGGGAACGCCCGTCGTGCCCGAGGTGTAAAGAATATAGAGCGGGTCCGCCGCATCCACGGAAACGCAGGCAACCGGCGCCGCCTTGGCATATTCACTCGACCAGTCGAGATCGCGCCCAGCCTGCATAGGCGCCTCAACCTGCGGGCGCTGCAGGAGCACGACATGCTCCACATCGTGCGCGGCAAGTTCGAGCGCGTGGTCAACAAGCGGCTTGTAGGGAACGACCTTCTGCCCTTCGATGCCGCACGAGGCCGTCAGCAGCAGCTTCGGCTTCGCATCGTCGATGCGCTTGGCAAGCTCTGGCGCCGCGAAGCCGCCGAACACCACCGAATGCACCGCGCCGATCCGCGCGCACGCCAGCATGGCAAACAGCGTTTCGGGGATCATCGGCATGTAGATGACGACGCGGTCGCCCTTCGCCACGCCGTGCGCGGCAAGCATACCCGCCGTGCGCGCGACCGAATCCTGAAGCTCGGCATAGCTTGTGCTGCGGCGCGTACCCGTCACCGGGCTTTCGTAGATGACCGCGACATCGTCGCCGCGCCCCGCCGCCACGTGGCGATCGACCGCGTTGTGGCACGTGTTGAGCCGCCCGCCCGCGAACCAGCCCTGCCCCGTCCAGCCCTGCGGTGGCGGCGTGTCCCAATCCAGCGCTTCTGCGGCCTTCAGCCAGAAGGCTTCGGGATCGGAGACACTTTGGGCGTAGGCGTCGCTGTAAGTTCGGCTCATGGTCTCAAACGGCTGTTGCGGTCATGTCCTCGAGCAGTTTGTGATCGAGAATGGATGCCACATCACCCTTATCGTCCAGAAAAGCAATTGGACCAAAGTTGGTGAACAGCAGCTCGGTGTACTCCGGGAAGTTGGTGTAATCATGCACCACATCGAGCGGTTCGTAGCCGTATGTCCCGGCCGCGGCTTCACCCATCCGGTAGCACATACGCCCCTTGATCACGTAGTATTCGCCAGCGCCGAGGTGCCGATGCGGCCCGAAGAAGCTGCCCGGCTGGGCACGGAACAGCACGGTCCAGCGGCCAGTTTCAGCGCTCGAATAGAGGAGGCAGACATCGATCCCCTCGGTCATCGGCGCCCACTTCATTTCGGAGGGCGTGATCAGGTGTTCGTCGATCATGGCTTTGGATTACCCTTTCCCGGTTGTCAGAAGCGGAGGGACAGTTCGACGCCGTAGGTGGCGCGCTCGCCGTAGTAGCGCGGCACGAAACCGAAGCCGCTCGTATCCGTTGCGTCGACGATATAGGCCTTGCCGGTCACGTTCTTGGCCCAGGCCGCAAGCTCCCACCCTTTCGCCCGATCGGCGAGCGTGGCGCGGAGGTTGAGCAGGCCGTAGCCCTCGCCCGAGCTGATGAGATCGCTCTGCGCGTTGTTGTAATATTTCTTGCCCGTGTAGTTGTATTCGGCGCGCCAGCGCGTTTCGAAATCACCCACCGGGATCGTTATCTGCGCAAAGGTGGAAAGCGTTAACTTCGGCGCGCCGGGAAGCCGATTGCCCGAGAAATCCCGCGGCTCCCCCGTCTCCGGATCAATCGCCCCGGACAGATAGTTCTTATACTTCGCATCAAGGATACCGAGGTTGAGACCAAGATCGAGCCAGTCGGTCGGCAGCGCCGTCGCTTCCAGCTCGATGCCCTTGATCTCCGCGTCCGCCGCGTTGTCGAGCCCGAGCGTCGGCACCGTGCTACCCGCCTGCCGGTTCACCGAGAGCACCTGCAGATCGGTGTAATCATAGTAGAACGCCGACAGGTTGAGCCGCAGGCGGCGGTCGAACAGCGTGCTCTTGATGCCGATCTCGTAGGAGGTCAGATATTCGGGATCGACCTGCGTGCGTTCGGCGACGCTGGTGATGATGCCGATGTTGAACCCACCCGCCTTGAAACCCTTGTCGATGCTCGCGTAGGCGAGCACGTCATCGGTGACGTTATAGTCGGCGGAAACGCGCCATGAGAACGATTTGAACGTATCCTTCAACCGCGCGAACGGCACCAGCGGCACGGGCGCGCCGTCCGGGATGTCTGCGTCGAAGAAGCCTGGCACGAGGTCGGCCTGATGCGTCACGCGAACCTTGTCGATCGTGTAGCGCCCACCGAGCGTAACGCGGAACGCGGGAGCGACCTCATACGTCGCCTGGCCGAAGATCGCGTACGCCTTGTTCTTGCGCGTTGCGCGCGTGATGAGCGGGAGTGCGCCGTCGGCGAAGCTGAGTTCGCCGAGGAGGTCGGCATTGCTGTCGGCATCCAGATTTTCCTGGAAGTAGAAGAGCCCACCGATCGCGTTGAGGGGCCCGCTGTCGTAGGCGAGCTGGAATTCCTGGGTAAACTGCTTGGCGTCGGTGAGGAAGGTGATCTCATCGATGCGGAACGGGCCGCCGTCGACGTCGACTCGGTTGTCGACGTCACTCTTGTCGTAGCCGGTGATCGATTTGAAAGTGAGATCACCGATACTCTGCGTGATGTTGAGATTGATGAACAGGTTGTCGCTGTGATTGCGTGACTGCCCATTGAAATTCAATAAGTTGGCGTCATCCGCATAGGGGTCGGTATAGCCGAAAAGATCCGCGCCGTTGATCGTGCCGAGGGGCTTGTTTTCAAGATAGTCGCTGCGATCGCGACCACCGCCGATGGAGAGACGCACGTCAGTGTCGGCACTTGGGTGCCAGCGCAGAATCGCGCGCGCGGCGGCTTCATCGACGTTGATCGTGGCGTCGCCGGTGTAGAGGTTCGTCTTCTCCCCGTCGCGGCGGCGGACGACGCCCGCGACGCGCAGCGACAGGCCTTCGCCGAGCGGGAGGCTGGCGGCGGCTTCGGCTTCGAACAGATCGAAGCGCCCATAGCCGAAGCGGGCGTTGCCTTCGAATTCGTCGCCCGGCAGCTTCGAGAAGAACTGGATCGCGCCGCCTGTCGTGTTCTTGCCGAACAGCGTCCCCTGCGGACCGCGCACAACCTCGATGCGTTCGAGATCGAACAGCGAGAAGATCTGACTGCCCGTGGACGCCACGACCACATCGTCGCGGTAGATGCTGATCGGGCCGATCGAGGAGGCGTTGAAATCGTTGTTGCCGACGCCGCGGATGAAGATGTTCGGCACGCCGCCGAACGTCTTGATTTCGAGGTTGGGCACCTGATCGCCGATCGAAAGGCTATTGGTGAAACCCGCCTCGCGGATCGCCGTGTCATTGAACGCCGTCACCGAAACCGGCACGTCCTGAAGGTTCTGCGCGCGTTTCTGGGCGGTGACGACGATCTCTTCGATGCCGCCGGTCGGGGTGGCCGCATCTGTCTCCTGCCCCAGCGCCGGAGCGCTCGCCGCAAGCGCGGAGACGGCAACGGCGGCATGAAGCGACGAACGGAAACGGCTTTTCATAAAAACTCCCCCTCAAGGTTATGCGGGCGCCCTGCATGGGAGCGCCATGTTCATACCTTTCTTTTAGGCGGCGTACCGCGCTTCGATCATGCACCTGAGTGCCGCAAAATTTGGCTGGCTGTGAACCGGATTGCACGCGGGAAAGCGGCGGATTCCCGGAAAGCCCGCAAGCGACTTGCGCGGGAAGGAAGCAACTCTTGGGTGAGCGCGAACCCGCGTACCATGCCGATTGCATCGCGCAACGGACAGGCATAGCCTGCCAAGTCGGGGAGGGTCGGACATATGCTTCTGAGCGAAGAGCGGTGGAGTTCTGCGTCGCTGCCGCCGCCACGGCAGCTCCCTGGCTTTCAGGAGGTGCTGGACCGAACGCATTTCCACTGGAGCCTCGCGGGTGCGGACAAGGAACGTTACGGCGCGAAGGTCCGCCGCCGCGCGATCAACGATTTCGTGTTCACGCAGGTCGTCTGCGACCCCATCGCCGGTTTCCGCACGATCGACGACGTGAAGCGCGGCGAGGACGATTATTTCTGCCTTCTCTATTTCGAGGAAGGCGAATGCCTGCTGCAGCAGGGACGAAACGAATCGGTGGTGCGCCCCGATATCATTTCAGTGTGGGATAGCACCCGCCCTGCGATGTTTGAAAACACACGCGCGCTACACCAGCTTTCGATCCTGATCCCGCATCGCATGGCGACGACCATCGTTCCGGGCATCGAGGACATGTGCGGCCTCTCCGTGGACGGCAGCGTCGGGCTCGGTTCCATCCTGCTTTCGCACCTGCGCCAGATCCACAAAACGGTCGAGACCGTGGACCCGCAGGACCGAACCGCCGTGCTGCGCGCGACGGTCGAACTGCTCGCCGCTGCGTTCCGCCCGGAGCCGGACCGCATCGCGGGCAGCGCCTTCCGGCGCGCGCTGCTCGGCCGTGTGCAGGAACACATCCTGGCCCATCTCGGCGATCCCGCGCTCTCCGCCGCAACGATCGCGGCGGCATTCCGATTCAGCCCGCGCTATCTCCACCGCCTGTTCGAGGAATTCGGCGTCACGGTTGGCACCTGGATTCGCGAGCGGCGGCTGATGGCGGCGCGCAGCGACCTCGCGAGCCGCACGATGGCGGGCTACAGCATCACGCAGATCGCAATGCGGCACGGCTTCGCCGATGCCTCGCACTTCAGCCATGCCTTCCGCGATGCCTTCGGCCTTTCGCCGCGCGACTACCGGCAAACCGCGTCGCGCGCGGCGGACGACGAACGGAGTTCCCTCCTGTCCAAGTAAGCCGCCGTTCTGGCGCAAGCCATGACAGTCCCGCTCCCGTAGGTCTTTCTCTCAAAAGACGTGCTGAGGGGAGGCTTATGGGCAGGTTGCAAGGCAAGATCGCGCTGGTGACGGGCGCGGCGCAGGGAATCGGCGCAGGTGTAGCACGTGCGATGGCGCGCGAAGGTGCCGCCGTGATCGCCGCCGATCGCAATGTCGCGGGCATCGAGGCGCTCGCCGCGGAAATCGGCGCGGCGCCGCTTGCGCTCGACGTGACAAGCGAAGCCGAGTGGACGAAGGCCGCCGCGCATATCGAGGCCGCTCACGGCAAGCTCTCCATCCTGGTCAACAACGCGGGCGTCGAGCTCGTGAAACCGATGACCGAGCACAGTCTCGCCGACTGGCGCGGGTTGATGGCGGTGAACGTCGATGGCATCTTCCTCGGCTGCCGTACCTTTCAGGCCCTGCTCGCGATGGGCGGCAGCGCGGGCCATCCTGCGAGCGTCATCAACGTGTCCTCGATCGCCGGTCTCGTCGGCTACCCCGATCAGCTCGCCTACAACACCTCCAAAGGTGCGGTGCGGCACATGACGAAAAGCCTCGCCATCGAATGGGCCGCGCACAGGCTGCCGATTCGCTGCAATTCGGTCCACCCCGGCTGCATCCGCACGCCGATGCTGGAAATGGCGGTGGAAGGCTGGGTGCGCGAAGGTTCGATCCCGGCGGACGATCCATGGGCTGCGGTCGCTGCGCTCTGCCCGCTGAACGCCGTGGGACTGCCCGAGGACATTGCGATGGGCGCGGTATATCTCGCCAGCGACGAGGCGCGCTTCGTCACCGGCATCGAGCTCGTCATCGACGGTGGCTGGGTCGCGCGATGAGCAACCGCAGCGACCGGCTCTGGATGTACGGAGCGATGGTGAAGAGCCGCCATTTCGAAGCGCTCATCAAGCCCGCCTATTTCGAAGGCAAAACGCCCGTGTTCAACATGGCGAAGGGGCCGCTTCCCGGCGAGATGCACCTGTCCGACGGGCAGGAACCGTGCGCTGTGGGCGTCTGCGCCCACCTGCGACCCGGCGATACGGTGACCGCGACGCACCGCCCGCACCATGTCGCCATCGCCAAGGGCGTAAACCTTGATGCGATGGCGGCGGAGATCTTCGGCAAGGCGACCGGCCTTTCCGGCGGGCGCGGCGGCCACATGCACCTGTTCGACGCGCGCGTGAACTTCGCCTGCTCGGGCATCATCGCGCAGGGCCTCGGCCCCGCCGTGGGTGCCGCGCTCGCAAGCAAGCTGCGCGGCGAGGATCATGTCGCGGTCGCCTACCTCGGCGAAGGCGCGGCCAACCAAGGCGCGTTCCACGAAGCGCTCAATCTCGCATCGGTCTGGAAGGTGCCCGCCATCTTCGTGATCGAGGACAATGCCTATGGCATCTCGGTCGCGAAGCGCGACTGCACGGCGGTCGCGCGCAATGCCGACCGCGCCGCCGCCTATGCGATGCCGGGGCACTTCATCCCCGGCAACGATCCCGATGCGGTGCATGCCGTCGCCGGGGAAGCGATCGCTCGCGCCCGGCGCGGCGAAGGCCCGTCGCTGATCGAGATCGAGACCTGCCGCCTGGAAGGGCATTTCATGGGCGATGCCGAAGGCTACCGCCCGGCGGGCGAGGTCGAGCGCCTGAAAGCCGCCGACCCGATCCCCGCGTACCGCGAACGCTTGATCGCCGACGGCTTCGATGCCTCCGATCTCGACAGAGCGGAAGCCGATGCGCGCGCCGCTGTCGACGCTGCGTTCGCCGCCGCGCGCACCGCAGCCTATCCCCAGCCGGAGGAAGCGTTCGCCCATGTCTTCGCCTGAAACCATCACGGCGCCCCGCCCCGCGCGGCGCCTCACCATCGCACGCGCGATTTCCGAAGCCATCGGCCAGGAGATGGAGCGCGACCCCTCCGTCCTCGTGATGGGCGAGGATATCCGCAAGCTCGGTGGCGTGTTCGGCACGACGACGGGCCTTTTCGATAAATTCGGCGCGGAGCGCGTGCGCGACACGCCGATCTCGGAAACCGCGTTCATCGGTGCGGCGGTCGGTCTCGCGGCTTCAGGTATGCGGCCGATCGTCGAATTGATGTTCGTCGATTTCTTCGGCGTCTGCATGGATGCGATCTACAATCTCGCGGCGAAGCAGAGCTATTTCTCGGGCGGGCAAGTCACCTGCCCGATGGTGCTTATGACAAGCGTTGGTGGCGGATACGGCGACGCCGGGCAGCACAGCCAGACGCTTTACGCCACCTTCGGCCACCTGCCCGGCCTCAAGGTCGTCATCCCATCGAACGCGCACGACGCGAAGGGGCTGATGCTCGCGGCGATCCGCGATCCGAACCCGGTGATCTTCATGTATCACAAATCGCTGCAGGGCATGGGCTGGCTCGGCACCGTGCAGCGTTCGATCACCGACGCGCCCGAGGGTGATTACATCGTGCCGCTCGGCAAGGCGGCAATCGTGCGCGAGGGCAGCGACATTACGCTCGTCGGGCTCGGGCTCAGCGTGCATCACGCGCTCGATGCTGCCGCGCGGCTCGAAAAGCAGGGGCATTCCGCAGAGGTGATCGACCTGCGCAGCATCGCGCCGCTCGACCGCGAAACGGTGCGGGCCTCCGTGCGGAAGACCGGGCGTCTGCTCGTGGTCGATGACGATTACATGAGCTACGGCGTCGGCGCGGAGATCATCGCCAGCGTCTGCGAGGCTGGAATCCCGCTTCGCGCCGCACCGCATCGCATCGCCCACCCCGACATCCCCGTGCCGTTCACGCCGGTGATGGAACATTTCGTATTGCCCGACGCCGACAAGGTAACGGCGGCGGCGCTTACCCTTCTGGAGTCATGATCCGATGACCGATATCACCGTTCCCGCCGGCCTTTGGAACGATGGCGACGAAGCCGCCATTTCGGCGTGGCTCTACGCCGATGGAGACGCGGTTGCCGAGGGTGCCGTGATCGCCGAGATCATGGTGGAGAAAACGAGTTTCGAACTGACGGCACCAGCGTCTGGCACGCTTCATATCGACATTCCCGCCGAAACCGCCGTTACAGCGGGGGAGGTGGTGGGCCGTATCGGCTGACCGCCTTGCTCGGCGCCCTTGCCCGTGCCCTCGCGCCCGATGCGCCCATCGCGCACGGGAACGGCGAGGCGGCGATCGTGGAGGATGAGCGGCGGCTCGATGCGCTGCTCGGCGACCAGCGCACTGCGGAACACGCACGGCTGTGGACGAACAACCGCTGTCTTGTGACGACGCGGCGGTTCGCGCGCATGGATCGCTTCGCGGAGGCCGCTGCGGCCAGCAGCGCGCGCGGCTGGCCCGTGTTCGTTCGCGCAAGCGGCGGCACAACAGTGGTTCACAGGCCCGGCATATTGAATTTCAGCCTGTACGATATCGCGCCCAACGGCACGGTAGACATCAACACGCACTTCGAGCGTTTCACACGCCGCCTGACCGCCGGGTTCGCCGCCATCGGCGTTGCCGCCGAAACAGGCTGGGTGGCGGGCAGCTATTGCGACGGACGCTTCAACATCGTCTCCGCCGGGCAAAAGATCGCGGGGACGGCCTGCCTCGTTCGAAAGCGTGGCGGTTGGCTCGGTGTACTTGCGCACGCGGCAATCAGCATCGACGGCGATACCCGCGCGGATCTTGCCGCGATTACGGAATTCGAGCGCGCACTTGGTCTCGATGTTCCCTACGCGCCCGAGGCACACACGACCCTGACCGCGACTATTCGTAACCCGCACTGAAAAAGAGACCGACGGGCTGGAATCCGTTTCGGCCCGTCGGTTCGTCGCACGTTGCCGCGCGGCGCGGTTATTCCTTGGGCGGCAGCCCGAGCGCGATGCGTTCGATCCGATCAGCGATCTTGCCCGCGCCGACATCCTTGCCGATGCCGTTCGCGATGACGGAAACGGTGAGGCGGTCCTTCGGGAATTCGTTCAGCGATGTATTGAATCCGAAGATACCGCCACCGTGACCGATACGCTGGTGCCCGTCGACATCCCCCATGAACAGCGCATAGCCGTATTCGAACGGCGGCATGTCGGCCGGACGATCCTTGACCGCGGTCGTGCTGTTCTGCCCATTGTTCAGCTTACCCGGCGTGATCATCGCCTTGAACGACGCGGGCTTCAGAACCTTGCCGCCGAACAGCGCGGCGTTCCAGCGCGCAAGATCATTCGCCGACGACCGCATGGCACCCGCGGCGCCCGGCACCGTCATGGAAATGAAGGCCGCATTCTTGAACTGATGCGGGCCGGTTCCGTCATAACCCGCGACACGGCCCGGCAGGATGACGCTTTCATCATCAAGCGCGGTATGCGTGAGGCCGAGCGGGCCGAAGAAACGATCCTGCAGGACAGTTGCAAGCGGCTTCTTTTCCGCCTTCTCGATAACGCCGCCGAGGATGAAATAGGCGGTGTTGCTGTAGGTCCAGCCGGTGCCCGGCTCGAAATCCTGCGTCTTCGGCATCTTCGCGAAATGCGCGACCCATTCGTCCGTCGTGCGCTTCAGCCCGGCTTCCTGAAGAAAGCTCGGATCATCGGTGTAGCTGTGGATGCCGGAGGTGTGATGCAGCATCTGCTTCAGCGTCACGTCCGCAGCGCGCGGGAAATCCGGATAATATTTCGAAAGCTTGTCGTCGAGCGAGAGCTTGCCCTCTTCCTCGAGCTTCAGGAGCGCTGCTGCCGTGAATTGCTTGGTGACCGATCCGATACGGAAAATGCTGTCGTTGTTCACCGGCACGTTCAGCTCCAGATTGGCCGAGCCGTAGCCCTTCACCAGAACCGGCGCGCCGTCCTTGTAAACCGCGACTTGAAGGCCGGGGCTTTCGCCCGCCGCGATCGCGTCCTGCACCGCCTTGTCGATGGCCGCCGCGACGGCGCTGGTATCGGCTGCAAATGCACTCGCGGAAAACAGCACGCTGATCGCTGTACCGGCTACAAGCGTTCGCCTGGATAGAGTCATATCATACCTCTTTCATACTGCCGCGAATGCGGCCTCAGGTGTCCCAGAAAGCATTTCATCAACAACCACCTCGATCCCGAAACGCAGCGGATCGAACGCGGGAAGGCCGGTCCGCGCGGCCGCGTTTTCGAGCGCGCGCTGCGCCGCGTCCACATCCAGCGCCGACGTATTGAGGCTGATGCCGACGAAGCGCGCGGCGGGATTCGTGCGCTGGGCGTGCGGCAGATAGGCGTTGATCGCAGCCTCGACCGTGGGCAGTGGATAGGCCGGAAAGAAGCTCGTCACGGTGCGCACCGGATCGTGACACAGGACCAGCGCATCCGGCTGGCTGCCGTGCAACAGCCCAAGCGTTACGCCCGCATAGGCCGGATGGAAAAGCGCGCCTTGCCCCTCGATCACATCCCAGTGATCGGGCGCGGCGTCGGGGGAGAGGGTTTCCGCAGCGCCGGCGATGAAATCCGCGACGACGGCATCGATCGCGATACCCTCGCCGGAGATCATGATACCGGTCTGGCCCGTTGCGCGGAACGTCGCGTCGATGCCCCGCACGCGCATCGCCTGCGTCAACGCCAGCGCCGTGTATTTCTTGCCCAGGGCACAGTCCGTTCCGACCATGAGCGCGCGCTTGCCGGTGCGCTTGCGGCCGGTCGCGATTGGAAACGCGGTTTTGCTGTGACGTACGTTGTGCAGCGTGCGCCCGAGCCGGGTCGCGACTTCGGCGATGGCCGGAAACATCTCCAGCCGAACGTGAAGCCCGCTGACGATATCGAGCCCTGCTTCAAGCGCGTCGAGCAGAACGCCCTGCCATGCGGCGGGCAATTGGCCGCCGACCGGCGCAACCCCGATCAGAAACGACCGCGCACCGCGCGCGGCCGCCTCCGATGGGGAGAGATCGGGGAGACCGATATCGATTGTCGCCGGTGTCAGCCGCAACTGGCCGACGCAATCCTCGCGCGCCCAATCCCGCACCCCGAGCGCTGTCTTGGCGAGCGTCGAACTTTCGGCGTCCGCCAGAAACACCAGGTAAGGCTTCGCAATATCGGCCACGAACGGCGTCAGTATTTGAAGCCGAGCCGCATCCCGAGCGTCCGCGGCTGGATGATCGTGCCCCTGCCGAGGAGACCCGCTCCGCCTCCGCTCGAATAGTTGGTGATCCCCTGCGAGTCGGTGAGATTACGGGCGAACGCCTCGACTGAGATTTGCCCGAACCGCGCGCCAAGCCGCAGATCGAGCGTGTTGTAATCCGGAATCCGCGCATGGTTGGTCGTAGCAGGCGATGTCGAGAAATCGGCGTATCGCGAGCCGACATAGGTCCACGTGACGCCGCCAGATAGGATCGATCCGCCGGCAAGCTCGTGGACGTAATCGACCGAAACCGCGTTCTGGAATTCCGGCACGTAGGGCAGGCGCTGGCCTGCCAGACCACCGAAGGCAGGCGCATCGTCAGTAAGACGCGCATGCGTGTAACCGCCCGTCACCGCAAACGTGAGCGGCTTCACCGGGTTCACGCTCAGTGTGTATTCAAGACCTTCGCTGCGCGCCTTGCCGCCGTTGCCCTGAACCGAGAATGTCTGCCCGTTTGTTTCGGAAACGAAGTCCGTGATGAGCTGCACGTCCGTCCAGTCGATGCGGTAAATCGCGACATCGAAATTGAACACGCGGTCGACGGTGGAACCCTTTACGCCGAGTTCGTAGTTGGTCGTGTTGTCGGACTTGTAGAACGTCGGGAAATCGGCGGGCGCACCCGGAACGACGAGAACGGGACCGCCGGGACGGTAGCCCGTCGCCAGACGCGCATAGACCGAAATATCCTTGTTCAGCAGGAAACGGGGCGCGATCGAGTACGTGAACTTGTTCTCGCTCGTCCGGATCTCCGGATTCACGAGCGGATCGGGACCGCCGCTGCCGATCAGGCCAGGGGCGCTCGTAACCTGCGACCACTGCTTGTTGTGCGAATAGCGGCCGCCGATCGAAACTTCGAAGCTTTCGCCGAACTTGAGTGTGGCTTCGCCGAAACCGGCATATTCCTTGTACCGTGCCGGAAGCGAGCTGCCGCCGAACGGGAGCGGCGAATCCAGTATGACCGATTCGTCACCTTGCTGCACGGCGTCGTAGTATTGATCGAACGTAATATCTTCGTTGGTGTAGAATCCGCCGATCTGCCAATCGAACTGCATGAAGCCGGCATCGACGTCCGTGTTCGACGCGAGCCGGATCTCCTCGTTGAATTTCGTGAAGCTGTCTTCCTGGCGTCCCCAGATTGCGATCGGCTCGCCGTAAACACCGCCGAACAAATCCGCCGCCGTCAGGCCGGGCGCAAGCTGGAGATGCGAAATGTCGCTGCGGTAAAAGGATTTGTATTTGCTGTAGCTGGTGGACGAAAACAGGCTCACCGAACCCAGATCATAATTGATGACGCCATTGTAATATTCGAATCGGCGGAGTGAACTTTCCGGCGCATAGGTGTTCAAAATGGGTTCGCCGCCGTTGGCCACCTTCGCTGCAACGGAGGGCTGGGCATTCAATCCTCCCACAAGTTCAAGCGCGCCGCTGCCATCGAACTCCCCGCGCTGCAAAGCCGCCGTCAGACGCACGCTGAGGGCTTCCGTCGGTTCGATCTGGAGCTGCCCACGGAGGCTGTATTGCTCGCCACCGTTGACGTCCGTTTCCCCGCGAGTGGGGTTATCGATATAGCCGGCCACATCCTGATAAGTGCCGGTGACGCGCAGCGCTGCGATTTCGCCGAGCGGCACATTCACGGCACCTTGCGCGATCCAGCCGGTTTCGCCGTGTCGCACGGAATCAAAGCCCGCCTGACCGCGCGCTTCGAAGACGCCGAGCTTGGGCTTGTTGGTGATGTAATGCAGGAGGCCGCCCTGCGCCGTGGCGCCATAAAGCGTGCCCTGCGGTCCGCGCAGCACTTCGACGCGGTCGAGATCGAACGCGAGCAAATCGGCCGTGAGCAATGAGCCGTTGAACAGGGACGAGGCCGACGAAACAACGATGTCGTCCACCATCGTGGCAACCGACGCGCCCGAGCCGCCCGCGTTCTGGCCGCGCAGCACGAGACGCGTGCCGCCGTTTCCGGTCGCCTGGATCGAAAAGCCGGGAACCTGCGATGCGAAATCGGCGATCTGCGTAAGGTTACGCCGCTCCATGTCTGAACCGCTGATCGCGCTGATGCTGAGCGGCACATCGACGAGCCGTAATTCGCGCTTCGTCGCAGTGACGATGATTTCGTTGCCTGTCAGTTCCTCGGCCTCGCCGCCGCCGCTTTGCGCGATTGCGGGTGCGCTGATCAGCAAGGCGAGCGCGGAAACCGTTGCCGAAAGATATCCAGTCTGACGTAGAAACATTTGTCATCCCCCCACATTTGCGAATGGATCGCCGTGCAGCGCCCCCGCGCTTTAAGCCCATTCGGGTCAGTCCCATCCTGAAATTATCAGGCTTCCACTCCATGTCAATTATATTTCTATTTTGGAAATATGGAAACATCGCGAACACGTGAAGAGATCGCGCGCTGAGCCGCATAATTGTTCAGAAACGCGCCGCTCCGCACGGTCTGCGACCGTTCGGAACTTACAGTCACTTTGGAAAAGGGGTCAGCCCGCCTTGGGCTTTCTGGCGCGCGGCTTGCGCGCAGCGTCCCTAGAAGACGGTTCGGCGGCAGCCTGGTCGCCGAAAACGAAATTGTCGGTCTGCTCGGTACACACGGCGATGATCTCCGTGCCGCCGGGCGTCTTGGAGAGGTAGGCGTGACCCATGCGGCTGTCGATGTAGATGCTGTCGCCAGGTTCCAGGGTTTCCGGTTCGTAGAACTCGCTGTGCACTTCGAGCACGCCGTCGAGGACGTAAATCCACTCCTCTCCGTCATGACGGATCAGCGGGCCGAATTCCTCAAGTGTCGCGGCATGGACGCGCCCCTTGATCGGCACGATCCGTTTGCGGCTAAGTTCGGGCGAGACATACAGATAATCATAGCTGCCTGTCTGGATGTTGCGCCCCTCGCCCTTCCGCGCAACGCTGCGGCGACCGCCTGCGTGCACTGCGGTTTGCGCGGTCTCGGTGAACAGGCTGCCGATATCGACGCCAAGAGCCCCCGTCAGCTTCGTGAGCTTGTCGTAAGTAAGGCCGAGGCGATCGTTTTCCATCTTCGACAGCGCCGACACGGAATAGCCCGTCCGCTCACTCATGACACTGAGGGGAATGCCGCGGGCCGTCCGCAACGCCTTGATCTTCTTGCCCAGGCCACCCTGCTCGATCATCTTACTCACCGTTTCGACTACTGAGAGGGACTTATCGCAACTGCTTGCCAAGGAGGCAATGTTTCCATATCGGAAAGCATGGGAAATTCAATCCGGGGAGGAAAAAGCATGTCGAAAGCCGCACTTCTGCTTCTGGGAATGATGGCCGCGTCCACACCCGCAACCGCGAGCAATTACGACATTATTATCCGCGGCGGCACGATCTATGACGGTTCGGGAAGCCCCGGCTATGTTGGCGATGTCGCCGTCAGCGGCGGAAAAATCGCCGCCGTAGGCAAGCGCGTACGCGGCAGCGCGGCAAAGGTGATCGAAGCGCAGGGTCTGGCCGTCACTCCCGGATTCATCGATGCGCACAGCCACGTCGATTTCGGCCTGGAAGAGCGCACCGGGCCGATGCTCGACGAGCAGGACCTCCTCCAGGGCGTGACGACGATCCTGATGGGGCCTGACGGCTATTACTCGCCGGAAAACATCCGGCAACGCATGGCGCAGCTGAAAACGCGCGGATCGGGCGTCAATTACAGCTGCTATGTGGGGCACAACGGCATCCGCGAGCAGATCATGCCTGGCATCCAGCGCCCGGCGAATGCCGAAGAAACCGCCGCCATGGCCGCGCTGGTCCGCGAGGGCATGGAAATGGGCTGCGTCGGCCTGTCGACCGGCCTGATGTATGAAGGCGGTATGTTCAGCGACACGAACGAGGTCGTCGCGCTGGCGGAAGTCGTGAAGCCGTTCGGCGGCACCTACGATTCGCACACGCGCAATCCGTCTCTGGAGATGCTGAAATCCGAAAAGGAAGCCATCGAGATCGGAAAGCGCGCCGGAATCCCCGCGAAGCTCGGGCATCTCAAGGCGACGGGTCTGATCAACAGGGGCCGCATCGGCGACGTGATCGCCGCGGTCGAGGAGGCGCGCGCCGCGGGGCAGCAAGTGGTCGCCGACCAGTATCCCTACGACGGGGCCGCGACCGGACCGCTAAGCGGCATCTTCGTGCTGCCGGGCCTCAAGGACATGCCGGCTGCCGCCGATGTGCGCGCGGCGCTCAAGGATCCGAAATCGCGCGCTGTCGTCCGCGAACTGACCGAGCACGGCGAGGCAGGTGGTTTCTCGTGGGTAAAGGCCGTCGGCTATGGGAACATGCGCATCGTCGATGCGCCGGGTGCGCCCGAACTTGTCGATCAGAACATCGAACTGCTGGCAAAGGCGTGGGGAATGGAGCCGTTCGATCTTGTCGCCCGGCTCGTTCAGGACCACCCCGACTCGCTGCTCATCACGCTCGGCACGATCGACGAAGGCGACGTGCGGAAGCTCATGGTCCAGCCATGGGTGATGATCGCGAGCGACGGCGGCTACAGTGCGCCCGAGGGCGCTGAAATCGACCCCATGGGCTATCACCCGCGTTCGACGGGCAGCTTCGCCCGGGTGCTCGGCCACTACAGCCGGGATCTGAAACTGCTCCCCCTGGCCGAGGCCGTGCGCAAGATGTCGGGCCTGCCCGCCAAGCATTTGAACCTGACGGATCGCGGTTTGCTGAAGCCCGGCCTCGTCGCGGACATTGCCATCTTCGATCCGGCGAAGATCACCGATCGTTCGACCTACGCGCGGCCGGCGCTCCGGGCCGAAGGTATGGTCACCGTTATCGTCAACGGCGAAACCGCGCTGGAAGGGGGCAAGGCAACAGGCGCAACGCCCGGCCGTTTCGTTGCGCGCGGATCGGCGCGGTCCAAAAAATAGCGGATGAGGAAGCGCCCCCGGTCAGCGACCGGGGGTGAGGCTGATCACGCGCTCGGCAACGTTTTCGACCGCCGGGCGCGTGTACGTCATCGGCGCGAATTCACCCGCGAGCCATCCGGGCAGGAAGTCTCCATAGTGCGGGCTTGATGCATCCGCCGACTGGCCGGGCATGTTCATGAAGACCGATTTGTCCCAATCGCCGACATCCATGACGATGCGAACGGACGGCCCGTGCACGGCTGCAAGATCGGCGTTCGGCGCTGCCAGCGCGACCGTCGCTGCAGAGCCGCCCACGGGGCGCGGCCCGATCGTCATTGCCTCGAGCGCATCGGCACTGAGGCGCGTGCCGAACGAGGGCTTCAGTTTGAGTTTGTGCACGGCGCCCCACGTCCAGCTTTCCATCTCCGGCCCAAGCCGCCGACGCAGTTCGCCAAGCGCGGCGGACAGGCTTTCCCGCAGCACGGTTTGCGTCGTGGCCGCAGCATCCGGCCCCAATACGGCATCGCGCGTTTCGAGGATGTGGAGTGCGGCATCCGCCGACACGCGCGGTGCGAGCGGCTGCGCATCGGGTGCGACGACATGGGCGACAAGCGCGGCGCCGAGGTGCGACGCGAGCCACGTGCCAGCGATCGCCGCCGCTGCGCTGTCGGCCCGCATGTCGCCGTTCCAGTCTTGCAACAGGGCAAGCGCCTTGCTCTCCGCATCCACGCCCTTCATCTCTTTCAGCAGCGCCAGAAGGCGCAGCGCCGAGATGTCTCTTATGTCCATCTGCATCGCCGCCGCATCAGCGACGGAAAAGCGTTCCTTGCCGGAAAGCAACTGCGCGAGCCGATCGTAGCGGCTGCGATCGGTGAATTCGTACCCGAGGGGAACGTCGGCCGGATAGTCTTTCGGCACGTTCCGCTCGTTCGCGGTGGCGATCCAGCCTTCGGCGGGATCCTTCACGCTGGGAAGGCTGCGCGGCGCGTGGAACCCCTTCCATTCGTAGCGCCCATCGCCCGGAACCGGCATCAACCCGTCCCAGTTCGGGCGCACGGGCGCGAGGCCTGCCGCGGTCCAGCCGATGGTGCCGTCCGGGCCAGCCCAGATGAGGTTGAGCGGCGGCGTGCCCCAGTGATCCGCAGCCTTTCTGAAATCCTCCCAGCTCGCCGCGTTCGCAAGCCACGATGCCGCCGCATAGGCCGACGTGCCGGGCTCGGACCAGACCGAGCGAACCGCATAGGCCTGATTGCGCTCCGCGCTCCGATGGATGACGGGGCCGTGCCGCGTGAACGCCAGCTCCACCGCGACCGGTTTCCCGCCTTTCACGGGGATCATCTCCCGAACGACGCGCATATTCTCCCAGCGCCCGCGATAGCGATATTTGTCCGCCCGGCCCGGCTGCGTCTCGTAAACGTAAACGTCTTCCTGGTCCGTGCTGAAAATGGTGAGCCCGAACGCGCCCTTGCCGTTGTGGCCGAAGGAAATGCCGGGCACGCCAGGCTCGCCCGCACCGATCAGCGACAATCCCGGCGCTTCGATATGCACGACGTAACGCAGGCTCGGCACCGTGAGCGCGCGGTGCGGATCGTTCGCCAGAATGGGACGACCGGTCGTGGTGCGCGATCCTGCGATGACCCAGTTGTTGGAGCCGTCCTTCACATCGTCGGGAAGCGCATCCGCCGTTTTCGTCAGCGCGTCGAAATTCACGGGGCCGGTGGCGAGTGCGTAATCGTCCATGACGTCTGCATCGATCGTGCAGGGATCAAGTCCTTCCGGCACCTGCGGCGTGTGATCGGGATAGAGGCGCCGCGTCGCACGCGCCGCATCAAGCCCGCCCTTGCACACGAGCCGCGCGCGCTGAACCTCGGAGGCCGCGTTCATCACCAGCGCGTGGGTGCGGATACGTACGACATCCTCGGCGCGCCAGTGCGCAGGGCTGCTGTCGGTCATCGCGAATTCGCGTGGCAGCGGCTTCGAGCCTGCGCGTACTTCGTCGACATAGGCGTTGATGCCCGCAACGAATGCTTCGTAATTGCCCTCGGCGCCGGGGCCGTAGCGGCGCCATTCGCTCGCCATGTCCCCGCGATACAGAAACAGGCGCGCGGCGCGATCCTGCTTCACATAGGCGTCACCGAAGCTTTCGGACAGAAGACCAAGGCCCCGTTTGCGCCACAGATCGATCTGCCAAAGCCGGTCGCGCGCGACGTTGTAGCCTTGCAGGAAATAGGCGTCGTGCGTGTTCGCTGCGTAGATATGCGCCAATCCCCAGCGATCGACGATGATTTCCGCCGGCGCCTTGAGCCCGCGCACCGTCGCGGTCTCAGTGGCAGGTTCGGCATATGCGATGGTCGCCGACAGCGATACGGCAAGCGCCGCGAATACCCGAAATCGTCTGATCAAACCCAGTCCTCCCCGCACTCCCGAGGGACGTCTATAGACAGGGGGAGCCCGCCGACGGAATGGAAACATCGTCCGCGCCGTGCCCGAGGCGCGAACGAATTTTCCTATAGTAACACTTCCGCGACGGTGGCCGATACAACATGCAGGCAGTCAGAATTCTTCGTAATACATTATTATATATCTATATTTTTTAGAAAATTTGAATTCGGGTCACACAGCACGTCGCCCAAACGATGCCTGGAACGCCTAACATTTTAGTGTATATGAAAACTTGGTCAGATCCCGAACAACGCTCCGACGCATCGACATTTCCGACAGGGCGACCGAGAGAATGAAGAGATTCGGTAAGGTAAAGTGGCCGCTTGCAGGCACCGCGTTCGTGGTGCTGGCGCTCGCGGCGGGCACATACGGCTGGCTGCGTACATCGTTGCCGGATTATTCCGGCACGCGGCAGGTCGCCGGGATCAGCGACACGCTGGAGATCGTGCGTGATGCGCGGGCCGTGCCGCATATCTTTGCCGCGACACGTGACGACGGCTATTTCGGTCTTGGATTCGTGCACGGCCAGGACCGGCTGTGGAATCTCGAAATGACACGCCGCGCCGCACACGGCCGCCTTGCGGAAGCGATCGGCAGCGACGGGCTCGGCACGGACAAGCTCGTTGCCGCGCTCGATATCGAGGCCATAGCCGATCGCACCGAGCGCGCCTATTCGCCCGCAACGCGCAGCGCCATCCACGCCTATGTCGCGGGCATCAACGCGGCGCTCGATGCACGGAGCGGGGCGCTGCCGCCTGAATTCCTGCTCACCGGCGTCACGCCCGAACGCTGGGAGGATCGCGACGTCAGCCGCGTTGCGGGACTGCTGACACTCGGCTTCGGAGACTGGCGCGACGAATTGCTGCGCGCGCGCCTGCTTCCCGCAATCAATTGCGACGCACTGCGCTCGCTGTTCGCATCCCCGGCGGACAGCAGCCCGGTGACGCATCCGGAGGCGTCGCAAGCGCCCGGTGCGTCTGCGGCGGATACGTGCGGCGCGGTGGCGCTGAAGCCCGTGAAGACGGCGTCGACCGAACTGCTTCCCTTCGGCCGCGCGCTCCCCGCGTCGAACAGCTGGGCAGTCGCGGGCACTCGCACAGCGAGCGGAAAGCCCCTGCTCGCCAACGATCCGCACGGGCCGCTCACCGCGCCCGCCGACTATTATCCCGTCCGCATCGTCGGCACGGATTTCGAGCTGGTCGGTGCCTCCCGCCCCGGCGTGCCGGGTTTCGCCACAGGGCGTAACCGCGACATCGCGTGGGGCATCACCGACGTGATGGCGGACCAGACCGACCTCTTCATCGAGCGCGTCGATCCAGCCGATCCGACGCAATACATGACGCCTACCGGCCCGCAAAAGTTCGTGACGCGCACGGTGACGATCCCAGTTAAGGACAAAGCTGCGGAGCGTATCGTGCTACGCTACACCGCGCATGGCCCGGTGCTTTCGGACATCGACGACGAAGCCGCCCGGTTGATGCGCGAGCAATTGCCGCCGGGCCATGTGGTCGCGCTCGCCGGTGTGGATTTCCCGAGAGGCCAACCGATCATGGAAGCCTTCGCGAGCATCGCGACGGCACGCGATTGGCCGGAATTCGAACGCGGAATCGCGAGCTTCCACTTCCAGCACAATTTCGCGTTCGCCGATCGTTCGGGCACAATCGCGATGGCGACCGCCGCGCGCATCCCGCGCCGCGGCGGCGACGGCTTCCTGCCAGCGCCCGGCTGGGACGCGCGCTTCGCCTGGACGGGCTACGCCTACCCGCAAGAGACGCCGCGAACAGTGAACCCTGCGTCGGGCTTCGTCGCCAACGCCAACAACCGCACCTTGATCGGAAACCGCCTGTACGACAGCACCGCGTTCGAGCCGGGCTGGCGCGCCGCGCGCATCGTTCAGCAGCTCGGCACGGCGAAGCGCGCCGATCGGGAAGCGATGCGACGGCTGCAGCTCGATACCGTCTCCGCACAGGTCGCTGCGATGAAACCCATTCTCGCGGCGATGGCGCCCGCCACAACGGACGGCCGCGCCGCGCGCGACAAGCTGCTGCGATGGAACGGCGACATGGCGACTGGCAGGGCAGAGCCGCTAATCTGGTCGGCGTGGTACAGGGCAGCTGTCTCGGCGCTTCTGGAACCAAAGCTCGGCGCGCTCGCCAAGGATTATCTCGGCTCAACACGGCCGCGCCTTGAACGCCTCCTTTCCGGGGAAGGCGGCTGGTGCGCACGCGAGGTCTGCCCGGCGCTCGCCGCCCGCGCACTCGACACGGCGGTGAAGGACCTGCGCGGGCAATATGGCGACATGGCAGGATGGCGCTGGGGCGACGTGCACCGCGTGCGCTTCAAGCACGACATCTTCTCGCACCTGCCGCTCATCGGGACGCACCTTGTCGCCTCCCCCGCCGCGTCGGGGGATGCGACGACGGTGAACGCCGGGCTCAGCAATCTCTGGGGCGACGATCCCTACGCGGATGTCTATGGCGCCCGCTATCGCCAGATCGTCGATCTCGCCGATCCCGCGCAGAGCCTCTACATGATCGCGCCGGGCATGTCGGGCAACGTGCTGTCGCCCTGGTTCGGGCATCTGGCAGAAGACTGGGCGACAGGCCGCTACTTCCCGCTCACGGGCAGCACGGCGGAACTCCGCAAGGTATCCGTGGGTACGCTGACACTCACCCCGCGATGATTGGCGAGTGTTCCGCTTTCTATCCTTTTGACCTATTGCGGGTGCCTGTTCGTTGAAACTTGCCGGGAGCGCATGGATGGGCCGGCCGCCCACAAAACTCGCTGAAGCGCTGCGCGCACTGCGCCGCCGCATGGGGCTCACCATGTCGGAAGTCAGCCGCCGCACGGGCATCGCCATTTCGACGCTGTCGAAGGTCGAATCCGGCAAGATGTCACTCACATACGACAAGCTCACCCAGCTCTGCCAAGGTCTCGGCGTGGATTTCGCCGATCTGCTCGGCGGTTCATCTCCGGCGCAGGGCGACTCCTCGGCAAAGGGGCGACGCAGCATCAACCGCATCGGCGAAGGCGTCTTCGTGCGCACCGAACATTATGATCACTGCTATCTCAGCACCGATGTGTCGGGCAAAGCATTCGTGCCACTCGTTGTCTCGCCGCAGTCGCGTTCCTTTTCGGACTTTCCCGACTACGTGCGCCACGGCGGCGAGGAGTTTGTCTACGTCCTCGAAGGCGCGATCGAGGTGCATTCCGAGTACTACACGCCGGTGATCCTGCAGGCCGGCGAATCGATGTGGATGGATAGCCAGATGGGCCACGCCTATGTCGCGCACGGCGACGCGCCGTGCCGCGTGATCGCGGTGTGTTCGGGTAATCAAAGCGAACTGATCGACGCCGTGAACGCGGTTGATCAGCAACCACCGCAAAGGCCGGAATAAAGCACTAGGACTGCGGGCATATGCCCGACCTTGCTCGCGGAAAGCGTTTCCTTTACGCTAAATTTGAATTTAACTTCTACAAGAGGTTGCTCGCTTGAAGATCGCCGACTTCACCATCCTCAAGGCCTGTCGCGTGTCCGCCCGTGGGTTCACCGTGTCGCTCGCCGCAATCACCCTCGCCGCCTGTGCCGGCCAGCCCGAGCGCGTTGACCTGCTCCTTCGCGGCGGGCTCGTTTACGACGGTACGGGATCACCGCCGCGCCCGGCCGATGTCGGGATCACAAATGGCCAGATCCAGTTCGTGAAGAAGGCACCGCGCGTCATCGCCGCGCGCACGATCGACGCGAGCGGCCTCGCCGTCGCGCCGGGCTTCATCGACGCGCACAGCCACGTCCCCGAAGCCGTCGAGCGCATTGAGGGTCCATTCATCGACGCCCAGGACCTGTCGCAGGGCGTCACCACGATCCTGGCGAGCCCGGACGGCGGGCTTTCACCGCGCATAATGCAGCAGCTGAAGGCAGCGCTCGCCGCTAAGGGCATGGGGGTCAATTACAGCTGCTACGTCGGCCATAACGGCATCCGCGAAGAGGCGATGCCCGGCCAGCGCCGCGCTGCCACGCCCGAGGAGATCGAACGCATGGCGGCGATGGTGCGCGAGGGCATGGAGATGGGCTGCGTCGGCCTTTCCACAGGGCTGATGTACGATCCCGGCATGTTCGCGACCGAGGCCGAGGTACAGGCGCTCGCCGCCGCCGTGAAGCCCTACGGCGGCACCTACGATTCCCATACGCGCGACCCCGGCTTTCACATGGTGGAATCAGAGCGCGAAGCGATCGAACTCGGCAAGGCCGTGGGCATCCCCGCGAAGCTCGCACACCTGAAGGCGACGGGCCTGATCAACAAGGGCCATATCGGCAAGGTCATCGCGATGGTCGAGGCGGCGCGCGCGCAGGGCTTTGACATCGTTGCCGACCAATACCCGTTCGACGGCGCCACGGTGCGCGCGGTCTACGATCTTTTCGTCCTGCCCGACGGGCGCGGCGACCGGCAGGTGACGGAGGCAGAAGTGCGCGCGGCGCTCGTCGACCCCGCCCGCCGCGGCGCCGTGCGCGAGGCGACCGAGAACGGTGTCGACAAGGGCTTCTCCTGGATCAAGGCGGTCGGCTACGGCAACGTCCGGATCGTCGACGCGCCGGAAAATCCCGATCTTGTGGACGAGAATATCGAACTGCTCGCGAAGAAACGCGGCATCGCGCCGTTCGATCTTCTCGCCGATCTCGCCGCCCTCAAATCCGTCCGCGTCACGCTCGGCACGATCGACGAGGCGGACATCCGCGAACTCATCGTGAAGCCGTGGGTGATGGTTGCGAGCGACGGCGCCTACATCGACGCGCAATCCTTGGCGCGCGGCTATGCCCACCCGCGCGCCAGCGGCAGCTTCACGCGCGTGCTCGGCCACTACAGCCGCGACCTCAAGCTCTTCCCGCTCGAAGAGGCGATCCGCAAGATGACCGGCTTTCCCGCCGCGCATCTCGGCCTGGCCGATCGTGGCCGTCTGATGCCGGGACTCGCGGCGGACGTCGTGATGTTCGATCCCGCCACCGTGGCCGCGCGCGCCACTTATGCGGACCCGGGCGCCTTTTCCACCGGCATCGTCACCGTGATCGTGAACGGCAAGGTTGCCTTCGAAAACGGCAAACCGACGGGTGTTACAGCAGGACAGTTCGTGCCTAGGACGCGCTAAGAGCCACGCGCAGCGGCGACGGCGCCGGGGCTTTGCCGCGGCGCTCCAGTTCATCGACCGTGGCGAGCGCCATGGCGCGATAGGCGGGAAGCACCTCGGGGCAATCGCTTTCCAGTGTCAATAGGTGCCCGCGGACCATGTTCAGGTCCCCGCGCATCAACGGCCCGGAAAGCGCATCGAACCCCTTCGCGATGCTGTTTTCGAGCGAAGCCCGCACAAGCGGCGCGACCAGGGCTTCGGGGTGTTCAACACCCGCCGCATGGAGCGCGCGCGTCGCCCCCGCAAAGAGCGTCACGAGGTGGTTGGCGGCATGAGAGAGCGCGGCATGATAAAGCGTGCGCCGCTCCTCGGCGATCTGCACTGCGACACCGCCCAGCGCTTCCACGATCGCTCGCGATTGCCGCGCCGCTTCGCCGTCAGACCCTGTGACAGCGAAACGCGCGCCCGCCATGCGCTCGACTTCAAGTTCGGGATTGCCCGTGAAGGTCATCACCGGATGAATCGCCGACGTCCGCGTACCCCGGTTGCGGAGCGGTTCGAGAATGGCTGCGCCGCAGCCGCCGCTAACATGAAAAACCAGCGTATCCGGCCGTAGATGCTCGGCTTGTGCGAGCGCATCCACCACCTGCGGCAGCGCATCGTCCGATACCGCGATGGCGATCAGGTCGCATTGCTCCGCAAGCTCCTCCAGAGAGCGCGCGGCGAGAACGCCGCCCCCTTCAGGGACATGCCCCGGCGTCCGTCCCCACATCATGGGTACCGACGAAGACCGGTCGCCGAGCCCCAGCGCCAGCGCGCGGGCGACCCGGCCCGTACCGACGATCCCGGCCCGACCCGCGATCACGCCGCCGCCTCGCTCTCCAGAATCGGCAACTCCGTCGTCGATTTGATCTCTGAGAGTGCCACCATCGAATGCACCTCCTGCACGCCGGGAAGTTGCGACAGCTTTTCGAAGAAGAAGCGTTCGTAGGTCTCGATGTCGCGCGTCACGATGCGCAGCATGAAATCAACAGGCCCAAGCAGCACGAAGCAATCGAGCACCTCGGGAAACTCGCGGATCGCATCCGAGAACTCGTGGAGGTTGGAGCGGCCGTGGCGGGTGAGTTTCACCTGTGCGAAGACCTGCGTGTTGAGGCCCATTTTGCGCCGATCGAGCAGGCTCACCTGCCCCTTGATATAGCCCGCCTCCTTCAGCCGCTGGATGCGCCGCCAGCACGGCGCCTGCGACAGCCCGACCTCTTCCGCGATCTCCGTGGTGGGGCGCGACGAATCCCTCTGAAGGATCGCGAGAATCTTGCGCTCGAACGCGTCCAACTCTTCCAGCATGATTTATTCCGCAATTATATCTTCCGCGAATAACTCATTCCATAGATCGCCGCATACAAACATACGAGCAATTTTTATCAGTCGGATGCGTGGTAGGCTTTGCGCGAAAGGGAGTTTCGATGGTCCACCGGCCGCACGAAGTAAGCGATTTCCAGGAAGATATTCACGTCGTCAGCGATGCGGACGGCGAGGCCATCGGCGTGATCGCCATTCATTCGACCGCGCTCGGACCGGCGGCGGGCGGGTGCCGTTTCTGGCACTACGACAGCCACGCCCACCTCACAGCCGACGCGATCCGGCTCGCGCGCGGCATGAGCTACAAGAATGCAGTCGCAGGACTGCCGCTCGGCGGCGGCAAGGCGGTGCTGCAGCGCCCGGCCGGCAGCTTCGACCGTGCCGCGCTGTTCCGCGCCTTCGGCGATGCCGTGGAAAGCCTGGGCGGTGCCTATGTCACAGCCGAAGACGTCGGCACCGGCGTTGCCGACATGGAGCGGGTTCGCGAGCGCACACGCTATGTCGCGGGCCTCCATGCAGAGCCGGGCAAGAGCGGCGGCGACCCTTCGCCCTGGACCGCGCGCGGCGTGTTTGAATCGATGCGCGCGGCGGCGCGCTTTGCACTGGGCAGCGACCTTGAAGGCCTGACCGTCGCGGTGCAGGGCACGGGCAACGTCGGCGCAGCGCTGTGCCGGATGCTGCGCGGTGCGGGCGCACGGCTCGTGATCGCGGATATCGATCGGCGCCGCGTCGATGCGCTCGTCGCGGAACTCGGCGCGCGGGCTGTGGGCATTGATGAAATCGTTGCCGCCGAAGCGGACATCTTCGCTCCCTGCGCGCTCGGCGGCGTGCTGAACGCCCGGACGATTCCCGCACTGAAAGCGCGCCTCATCTGCGGCGCGGCGAACAACCAGCTTGCAACCGAAGCGGACGGCGAAGCGCTGGCCGCACGAGGCATCGTCTATGCGCCCGATTACGTCGTGAACGCGGGCGGCATCATCAACGTCTCCGCCGAATATCTCGGCGAGGCGCCCGAAGAGGTTGAGCAGCGCGTCGGCGAGATCGCGCCGCGGCTCACCCGCATCCTCGAAGCTGCCACAAGCGACAACACGCCGCCGCACATCGTCGCCGACACGCTTGCCCGCCGCATCATCGCGCGCGGGCGCCGTGCGGCCGCCTGAAGCACAAGAGAACCGCCATGCTGAAGAACAGTTCGCGCCTGCACATTCCAGAGCCCGGCTGCCGCCCCGGCGAAACGCCGGACATGTCGCACATCAAGGTGCCGCCAGCGGGCGAGGTTCGCCGGCCGGCCGAAGATGTCGATCCCGCCGAGATCCGCGATCTCGCCTGGGCGCTGATCCGCGTGCTGGATGACGACGGCAATCCGGTCGGCGACTGGAACCCGGAACTCTCCGCCGACGTGCTGGAAAAGGGCCTGCGCGCAATGATGCTGACGCGCGCCTACGACGCGCGCATGGTCCGCGTGCAGCGGCAGGGCAAGACGAGTTTCTACATGAAATCGACGGGCGAGGAGGCTGTCGCCGTCGCGGCGGCGCTCGCGCTCGAATACGGCGACATGTGCTTCCCCACCTACCGCCAGCAGGGCCTGCTCGTGGCGCGCGACTGGCCGCTCGTCGACATGATGAACCAGGTCTATTCGAACAGCCGCGACCGCCTGAAAGGGCGGCAGATGCCGGTGTTCTATTCAAGCCGCGAAGCGGGGTTCTTCTCGATTTCGGGAAATCTCGGAACGCAATACAGCCAGGCGGTCGGCTGGGCGATGGCATCCGCCGCCGACAACGACAGCCGCATCGCCGCCGCGTGGATTGGCGAAGGCGCAACGGCGGAAGGCGACTTCCACCACGCGCTGACCTTCGCCAGCGTCTATCAGGCGCCGGTCGTCCTCAACATCGTCAACAACCAGTGGGCGATCTCGTCCTTCTCGGGCATCGCCGGCGGCGAGCGCACAACGTTTGCGTCGCGCGGACTCGGCTACGGCATTCCCTCGCTGCGCGTCGACGGCAACGATTTCCTCGCCGTCTACGCCGTCACGCGCTGGGCGGCGAACCGCGCACGCGGCGGTCTCGGCCCCACGGTGATCGAGCTGTTCACGTACCGCGCCGAAGGCCACTCCACCTCCGACGATCCGAGCAAGTATCGCCCTGGAGCGGAAGCCGCCGTCTGGCCGCTCGGCGATCCCATCGAAAGGCTGAAGACGCACATGAACGGCGCGGGCCTTTGGAGCGAAGATCAGCACGCGGCACTTGAAAAGGAACTTGAGGACGTGGTTCGCGCGGCGGGCAAGGAATCCGAGAGCTACGGCACGCTGAAGGAAGGCGCGCGCATTCCGGCCTCTTCGATGTTCGACGACGTCTACAAGGAGATGCCGCCGCATCTTGTCGAACAGCGCAAGCAGGCGGGGGTATAACGCCGTGGCGACGATGAACATGATCGAGGCGCTCAACAGCGCGATGGACGTGGCACTGACGCGCGATCCCGCGGTCACGATCTTCGGACAGGACGTGGGCTATTTCGGCGGCGTATTCCGCGCGACAGATGGCCTGCAACGCAAGCACGGTTTAACCCGCGTTTTCGATGCGCCGATTTCCGAAGGCGGCATCGTCGCCGTCGCGGTCGGCATGGGTGCCTATGGCAAGCGACCAGTCGTCGAAATCCAGTTCGCGGACTACATCTACCCCGCCACCGACCAGCTCATCTCCGAAGCCGCGCGGATGCGGTATCGCACAGGCGGCGAATGGTGGTCGCCGATCACCGTGCGCAGCCCCTACGGCGGCGGCATCTACGGCGGCCAGACGCACAGCCAGAGCCCGGAAGGTATCTTCACGCACGTCGCAGGCCTGAAGACGGTGATCCCATCCAACCCTTACGACGCCAAGGGCCTGCTGATCGCCGCGATCGAGGACGACGACCCCGTGCTCTTCTTCGAGCCCAAGCGCCTCTACAACGGCCCCTTCGACGGGCATCACGACAAGCCCGTCGAGCCTTGGTCGAAGCACCCCGCAAGCGAGGTGCCGGACGGCCATTATGTCGTGCCGCTCGGCAAGGCGAACATCGTGCGCGCCGGAAGTGCCGTCACCGTGCTCGCCTACGGGACGATGGTACATGTCGCGCTCGCGGCAGCGAATGAAACCGGCATTGATGCAGAGGTCATCGACCTGCGCACGCTCGTCCCGCTCGATCTCGAAACCATCACGCAGTCAGTGAACAAGACCGGCCGCTGCGTCGTCGTCCACGAGGCGACGCGCACGTGCGGCTTCGGCGCCGAACTCGCCGCGCTGGTGCAGGAGCATTGCTTCTTCGATCTTGAAGCCCCGATCGAACGCGTGACCGGCTGGGACACGCCCTACCCCCACGCTTTCGAATGGGAATATTTCCCCGGTCCGAAGCGCGTCGGCGATGCGCTCCGGCGCACGATGGAGGCCTGAGGCGCGATGGCGAACTACGTCTTCAAACTGCCCGACATCGGCGAAGGTATCGCCGAGGCCGAACTCGTCCAGTGGTACGTGAAACCCGGCGATGCGGTCGCCGAGGATCAACCGCTCGCCGACGTGATGACCGACAAGGCGACCGTGGAACTCACGTCGCCGGTCTCCGGCACCGTCGTCGCGATCCACGGTGAAGAGGGGCAGCTTCGGCAGATCGGCTCGGCGCTTGTTGAATTCGCACTCGAAGGCGAAGCGCCCGCCGAACCCGCGGAAGAAGCCGCGCCCGCTCCAGCCCCGGTCGAAACGCCGCCCCCCACACAGGCACCGGCCGCGCAGCGCCCCAAGGCCTCGCCGCTGGTGCGCCGCCTTGCGAAGCAGGCTGGTGTGCAGCTGGAGGACGTAAAAGGCTCCGGTCCTTATGGCCGCATTCGCCGCCCCGATTTCGAAGCCCACCTCGCAGCGGCGCAGAAACCGGCTGCGCCCGCCGCTGGGGAATTCACCGAGACGAAACTCGTCGGCCTGCGCCGCAAGATCGCCGAGAAGATGGAAATCTCCGCGCGGCGCATCCCGCATTTCGCTTACGTTGAGGAGGTCGATCTCACCGCGCTCGAAGCCGCGCGCGCGCAGCTCAATGCGCGCTATGGAAACGAACGGCCGAAGCTCACGTTATTGCCGTTCTTCATCCAGGCGCTCGTCCGCGTGCTGCCGCAGTACCCGCAGATCAACGCGACCTACGACGACGATGCCGGCGTCGTCCGCCGCTACACGCCTGTCCATGCCGGGATCGCGACGCAGACCGACAACGGTCTGATCGTGCCGGTGGTTCGGAACGCACAAAGCCTTGGCCTCTGGGATCTCGCCGCAGAGATTGCCCGCCTCGCCGCCGCCGCGCGCGATGGCACAGCGAAGCGCGACGAACTCTCAGGCTCCACGATCACGATCACCAGCCTTGGTACGCTCGGCGGCATCGCGACAACGCCGGTCATCAATCATCCGGAGGTCGCGATCATCGGCCCCAACCGCCTCGTCGAACGCCCGGTCGTACGGAACGGCAGCATCGAAATCCGCAAGATGATGAATGTGTCCTCATCGTTCGACCACCGCGTGGTGGACGGATACGACGCAGCGCGCTTCATCGGCGAGGTGAAGGCACTTCTCGAGTCCCCGACGCTGCTGCTGGCGCGCTGAGTTTACTGCGCCCGGCGCGCGGTGAGGATGCGCACGGGGGCGGCAATCATCTGCCCCTTCATCACGCCTACGCCCAGCGTCGGCGAGGTCGGCGCGTTCATGATCTTGCGCACCGTGTCCATGCCCTCCACGACCCGGCCGAACACAGCGAAGCCGAGATTGTCGCCGGGCTTCGAAGGGTCCGCGTTCAGCGAATCGAGCGCGCCGATGGTGATGAAGAAATCGCCGTCCGCGCTGCCCGGCGCACCGCGCGCCATAGAGATCGCGCCGTCGGTGTGCGAAAGGCCGGTCTTCGTCGTCGGTTCGTGCGCTATCTTGGGCAGCACCTTCTTCGGGTTGCCCTGCGTGCCGCCCTGGATGAGCCCGTAGCTGCCGTCGTCCGAAAGTTTCATCGCACGATAGAAGGCCGTGCCGTCCAGCCGCTTCTGATCGACGTAGCGCAGGAAATTCGCCGTCGTGATCGGCGCGCGTTCCTTTTCCAGCGCCAGCACGATCGGCCCCTCGCTGGTTGTGATCGCGACACGCACGGTCTCGTAAACCTTCTCCGGCACAGGCGGCGGCGCGGGCGGCGCTTCGGCAGGCGTTGCGGGGATCTGCTGCTCGGTCTGCGCGAGCGAAGGCATGGCGACGGCAACGGCAAGCAGCGCGGTGCAAAGGGCTGTGAGTCGAATCATGGCGCTAAGGTTAGTGCGGCTTGCCGTCCGGCGGAATCGCAAAACCGCTTCCCTTCAACCAACGAACGCGCGTTCGATCACATACTGGCCCGGCGCCGCGTTCGATCCTTCGGCAAAACCGCTGGATTCGAACCGCGCGGCGAGCGACCGGATCATCGTCATGCTCCCGCACATCATCACACGGTCGATTTCGGGATCGAATGCCTTCGGTCCTCGCAGCGGCGGGCCGAAAAGCGTTCCGTCCTCGATCAGCGCGTCGATGCGTCCGGTCGTGCGGAATCGTTCGCGCGTTACCGTCGGCAGATAGGAAAGCTGCAGTAACGCCTGATCCTGTACCAAGGGATCGCCGGCAAGATGGCTTTCAAGCTCGGTACGATAGGCAAGGTCGCTGACCTGCCGCACCGAATGGACGAGCACGATCTGGTTGAACCGCTCGTAAATGTCGGGATCCCGCACGAGGCTCATGAACGGCGCGAGGCCCGTGCCGGTCGAGAGCAGGAACAGCCGCCGCCCGGGTAGCAGCGCATCGGCAACCAGCGTTCCTGTAGGCTTGCGGCCCAGGAAAAGCTGATCGCCGGGCTCGATCCGCTGAAGCTGCGCGGTGAGCGGCCCGTCCGGCACCTTGATCGACAGCAATTCCAGTTCCTCGGCCCATGCGGGACTTGCGATCGAGTATGCGCGCAGCAGTGGCCGCCGCTCACCGGGCAGGCCGATCATCACGAATTCGCCCGAACGGAAGCGGAAGCTGGAAGGGCGCGTGATGGTGAAGCTGAACAGGTGGTCGTTCCAGTGCCGCACGGCACGCACGGTTTCCACGGTCAGCGCATCGGACGGCGCGAGGATGCGGGCTGCCGCTGCGCGGTCGCTCATGGATCGTCTTTCATCTCAAGCTGGCGAATCGCGAGTTCTTTTACGCTATTGAGAATGATTTGCAAATCTTCATCCCTTGCCCATGCCAGCGAGACAGAACGTCGCGGAACATTGCGTCGCATTGCACCGGTCGTACCGCCGGCCGAAATGTGCTAGCCAGGTCAAACAGATAGGCTGACGACAAGGAGTCGCCGCTGTGTTCGAATCAATGTTCGGTTCCGTGGATGCCGTGCTGCTGGCGCGTATCCAGTTCGCGTTCACGGTCAGCTTCCACTTCATCTTTCCCGCCTTCTCGATCGGGCTGGCGAGCTACCTCGCCGTGCTGGAAGGCCTTTGGCTGAAGACCGGGCGGGATCACTATCTCGATCTCTTCCGCTACTGGCTGAAGATCTTTGCGGTCGCCTTCGCGATGGGCGTCGTCTCGGGCATCGTCATGTCGTATCAGTTCGGCACCAACTGGTCGGTGTTTTCGGACAAGGCCGGTCCGGTGATCGGCCCGCTCATGGCCTATGAAGTGCTCACCGCCTTCTTCCTTGAAGCGGGTTTCCTCGGCGTGATGCTGTTCGGCATGAACAAGGTTGGGAAGAAACTTCACTTCACCGCCACGCTGATGGTCGCGATCGGCACGTTCATCTCGGCCTTCTGGATTCTCAGCGTCAATTCCTGGATGCAGACCCCGGTCGGTCACATCATGGGCGAGAACGGCCAGTTTCTCCCCGGCGAAAGCTGGTGGGCGATCATCTTCAACCCCAGCTTCCCCTACCGCCTCGTCCACACCGTGATCGCCGCCTATCTCACCACGGCGTTCGTGGTGGGCGCGGTCGGCGCGTGGCACCTGCTGAAAGATCGCGCAAACCCGCACGCACGCATCATGTTCTCGATGGCGATGTGGATGGCCGCGCTCGTCGCGCCCGTGCAGATCTTCGCGGGCGACATGCATGGGCTGAACACGCTCGAGCACCAGCCGGTGAAGGTGATGGCGATGGAGGGGCACTATCAGAGCCACCCGGACGGCGCGCCCTTCTACCTCTTCGGTATCCCGAACAGCAAAGAGCAGCGCATCGACTACGCCATTGCGATCCCCAAGGCGTCGTCGCTGATCCTCAAACACGATCCGAACGCACCGCTCGCGGGACTCGATACCGTGCCGCGCGATGAGCAGCCGCCTGTGGGCATCGTGTTCTGGGCGTTCCGCATCATGGTCGGCATCGGAATGCTGATGCTGGGAATCGGCATGTGGAGCCTCGTCGCCCGCGTCAAAGGCCGCCTCTACGATTGGCCGCTGCTGCACCGCGCGGCGATGGTGATGGGGCCGTCGGGCTTCGTCGCCGTCATCGCGGGCTGGGTGACGACGGAGGTCGGGCGTCAGCCCTATACAGTCTACGGCCTGCTGCGGACCGCAGACAGCGCCTCCCCGCTTGCTGCCCCCGCCGTCGGCGCCTCACTGCTGGCCTTCGTCGTCATCTACTTCGCGGTGTTCGGCGCGGGCACCTGGTACATTCTGAAGCTGATGTCGCACCGGCCGAAAGCCGGTGAAAAAGGCGTCGAGGCCGAACCCGGCCCGACCCGAACAGCCGGCATCACCCCCGCCCCCGCCATGGAGGCCGAACAATGAGCGTCAACATCGATCTCACCACCGTCTGGGCGTTCATCATCGCCTTCGGCATCTTCGCCTATGTGGTGATGGATGGGTTCGATCTCGGGATCGGCATCCTGTTCCCGGTCTTCAAGGGCGAAGAGCGCGATCAGGCGATGAACGCGATCGCGCCGGTGTGGGACGGCAACGAGACGTGGCTCGTGCTTGGCGGCGGCGGGCTGTTCGCTGCCTTTCCGCTCGCTTACGCGATCATCCTGCCCGCGACCTATCCGCTCATTATCGCGATGCTGCTCGGGCTCGTGTTCCGCGGCGTCGCCTTCGAGTTCCGGTGGCGCGATCCCGCTCACCGTGCCTTCTGGGACATGGCGTTCACCGGCGGCTCGATTATCGCGGCCTTTTCGCAGGGCATGATCCTCGGCGCGATCCTGCAGGGAATCGCGGTCGACGGCCGCGCCTACGCAGGCGGCTGGCTCGACTGGCTCAGCCCATACAGCCTGCTCACCGGCGCGGGCGTCGTCGCTGGCTATGCGCTGCTCGGCGCGACGTGGCTGATCGTGAAGGTGGAAGGCGGTGCACTCGACCACGCCTACCGCCTCGCGGGCCGCGCAGCGCTCGCAACCCTGGCGCTGATGGTCGCCGTCAGCCTCGCGACACCCTTCCTCGAGCACCACTATTGGGAGCGCTGGTTCGAAATGCCGAACATGCTCTTCACCAGCCAGGTGCCGCTGCTCGTCGTCATCGCCACCTATTTCCTGTTCCGCACGCTGAAAAAGCGCGCGACATGGTCACCGTTTCTGCTGTCGCTGGGCCTGTTCCTGCTCGGCACCATCGGTCTCGGCATCAGCATGTTTCCCTACGTCGTGCCGGACAGCGTCACGATCTGGGACGCCGCTGCGCCGGAAAGCAGCCAGGTGTTCATGCTCGTCGGCGTGGTCCTCGTCATGCCGCTCATCCTCGCCTACACCGCGTGGGCTTACTGGGTGTTCCGCGGGAAGGTCGGCAGCCATGGCTACCACTGAGACGGGCGCGCCGCTCTGGAAGCGCTTCCTCTGGATGGCGGCGATCTGGGCGGCGAGCGTCGCGGTGCTCGGCGTCGTCGCGATGCTGCTGAAAGCCTGGCTGCGCTGAACCTTCAGGCGGGATCGTCAACGCCCAAATGGCGGCCGGTCGCCCGCTTGTGTGCCCGCAGGATCGTCACGACATCCGCCTCGCGGTCGAACTGCATCCCGAACCGGCCGTGCTCAGCCCAGCGCACGACACCGGCAAGCGGGGCATTGCCCGGCAGGTCCACCACCACGCGCGCGCCGACTTCGGGGTAGTAAGGGCTGCGCAGCCGCATCCCGCGCGCGGAAATCTCCACAACGGTCGCCGGACCTGCCCATCCCCGTGTCCGCATCCGGGCCGACCAGAACAGTGACAGAGACCGCGTGGCACCGCGCCGCTCCGGTCCGCCCGCGAGCGCCTTGCCGCCGTCGCCGCGCCATGTGGGAAGTACGCCCTGCAACCTTGCAAAAAACTGGATCATCTGAGCCGCCCCTTGTCGAAGCCCGTGATCCCCCGCAGCGCTGGTGTGCGCTCAAAGTGTAAAGAAAATCTTAACGGATGCCCGCAGAAGTTGATTCCAGGCCAATGTTGCAATTCCTGCAACGAGCGATGCAGACTTTGCGGTGGTCAGCTCCCTTCGCAGGTGCAACAAAGGGCCTGCCAGAAATGGCGATCCTCCCCAAGGATTTACTATTAGGGCCGACCTTCGGGTCGGCCCTTTTCTTTGCCAAGGCGTTACAGAAATTTCAGGCTGTTGCGGAAAGCGCGCCGACGTCGGGCCGTGCAGCGGATTCGGCCTGAAGCCAGTCTCGGAAGCGCCGCAAGGCAATGTCGGAAGCACCCGGCTTCCGTGATACCCACCAATAGCTGTACGGCGTCGCGACGCTTTCGCCGAACGGCCGCTCGAGCCGGGCGTCGCCTTCGTAGAAGCGCACCGAATCCTCAAGCGTCAGCGCGATACCGAGCCCCGCCTCCGCCGCCGCGATCAGCATCGGGCCGCTGTCATACTGTTCGGTGCGCGTGATTGCGCGCTCGTCGAGGCCCATCGCCTGCAGCCAGAGCGGCAGCACCTTCGAAAGCCCGCCGTGCAGCAGCAGCGCATGATCGCGCAGCGCCTCGCGGACCGGCGTTCCCCGCGCCACGAGACCCGGCGCGCAGACCGCGAAGCCCGCCTGCGGCTTCAGTTCACAGGAATCGGCGCCCTCGGGCACGGTTTCCGCAAACACGATGATGGCATCAAGGCTGGCGCCAAGCTTCTCGAACGGCGCTCCCGACGAATCGAAACGCAGCGTGATATCGGGATAGCGCGCACGGAAACGCGCGAGGCGCGGCAGCAGCCACGCACTCGCGTAAGAGGGCGGCACACCGATCGCCAGGCTGCGTTCGCCGCCCGAGCGCACCTCGCCCAGGATGCGGCCGATGGCGTCGAAATGCGGTGCGATCTGCGTGAACAGGCGGGCGCCCTCCGGTGTCGGCTTCAATTCGTGATGCCGCCGCTCGAACAGCGGCCGCCCGACGTGCGCCTCCAGCGACTGGAGCCGCCGGCTGAGCGCCGAAACCGAAAGGTTGAGCTCGTTTGAAGCCGCGCGCAGGGTTCCGCCGCGGTAGGCCGCGACGAACGCTTCAAGTGAACCCATCGGCGGCAGGCGGCGCATGTTACACCGCCGCGACCGGTCCGGCGAGGCACCGGATACGCATCATGGCCTCTCTGGCTTCCACCCGCTCCACACCTTTGCGAGCGGTGATCGTGGTTGCATTGTTGCAACGCAGCATAAATTTGGCAAGAGTTGAAACTGCGTTCAGTATTTTTCCGCTGCCGCGCCTGAGACATTCCATAGGCTTAGGCGTATCGTTGCAAAAACGGAAACCCACGTTGCCAAGGTCGCGATGGTCGAAGGGGGCCTGTTTCATATGCTGCGCCGCACAAACGAACGGTTTTGATCGTTTGCAGAGCAGGGAGACCCATCATGAAGATCATTCTCGGTCTGGCCGCCGCGAGCATGATTGCCGGCGTGTCCGCGCCGGCCGCCGCCGCACCGTATGGCTTTTATAAGTCGCGCATCGATTTCACCCATGCCCCGACGGGCTACGAGGTGACCGGTCGCAGCACCGCCGGCGGCGTGCTTTTGCTGAAGGGCGAAAACCCCGACACGGGCAAGACGTTCGACCTCCGCGTTTCGCGCAAGGGTCACATCACCGGCATGTGGGAAGGCGCCGCGATCGACCGCTGGGTCGGCGGCAAGGACGCACCGCAGCTGCTCGCCCAGCGCGATTTCGATTAACGAGCCGTGTTTCGATGAAAGGGTCTTGCCGGCACCCCGGCAGGGCCCTTTCGCGTTTCCGGCTATCGCGCGGCGTTGACCTCCACCGCTGCCTTGTGGCAAGCGAGCGCAGCCTCGGGGCGCGGGTGTAGCTCAATGGTAGAGCAGAAGCCTTCCAAGCTTACGACGAGGGTTCGATTCCCTTCACCCGCTCCAGCCTCACGACAGCGCCATCTCCCCTTCCGCCAGCGGATAGAGTTCCTCGTTCTCGCGGCGGATACGTAGATCGAGGGCTTCTATGAGCGCCCACGTGGCGGTCTGGAAGGCTTCCCATTCGTTCGTTATGCGGTCTTCTGTCCATTCGAGCATGTAGGCGTTGAAGGCAGCGGCGAGCCCGCCCATGTCGCGCTGGAAGGTTTGCGCAAGCGCGGAGACCTGCGCCGCGCCATCCCGAATCAGGGCCGGGTAAAGCCATTTATCCTCGATCGCGAGGTGCGCGATCAGCACGCGCGCGAGCCGCCAGCGACAGCGCGCGACCTCAAGGCGATCACGCGCGATCACGGCGTTGATCAACGTCTCGGAGGTTTCCCCGATCTCATCGTGCTGCTTTCGAAGCGTCCGTGTATCCATGCGCCTGCCTTTTTCGCGGCGCAGCATCCGTGAGACACGTTGCGATCCGCTTAATGCGTTCGCTCAGGCAGGCTGTGCGCGCGGCAGCACGACGGGAAGGTAGAGCGACAAATAGGCGCAGGTGGCGCGCCCGGCCTCGTCGGTGAACGCCTCGGTGATGAAGCCGTGCCGGATCACCGAAAGCCCGAAGAACAGATCGGCGATCTCGATGGCGCGAAAGAATATTTCCGGCGTGTCTGCAAGCTCGGGAAGCTCGAAACTCCGGGAGATCTGGTCTTTCAGCAGCCCGGCGATGGCGAAGTCGTTCTGCCGGTCCTTAAGCTTGATCGCGGAGGGGGTCTTGGGGCCGATCAGCAGTTGCATGGCATCCCGGTTCGCGTTGAAGAATGCCGCGCCACGGCCCACGAAGCGGTTGACCGCCTGTCGCCAGTCCGCGCAGTCCGCTGCCGAAACGCTATCGAGATCCTTCAGGATTTCGGTTTCCATCTCGCTCGCCGCCGCCTCGAAAACGTCGAGCACGTGGGAGAAGAAATGGTAGGCGGAGCTTTTGGGGATTCCGGCCGCGTCTGCCACGTCTGTCAGCGAGATCTCGTCGATCTCACGTTCGCGCAGCAGCTTCCGGCTCGCCTCGACCAGAATCGCCCGGCGTGCGCGTCCCCGCTCCTGTGTCCGTCTCGCCGATCCGTTCACGCGCTGCCTGTCTGTATTGCCACCTCGGCCCATTGCCCTGAGCCTGCGTTCACTCATTGATCCACAGCGTCAAGTCAATTCGAATTTAATCCGGTTAACATTCCAACATTGCCCCCTTTTTGCCCACCAACATGCACGTTTCGCAACTTTACAAATCGAATTGATTCGAAATATAGTGCCCGAAACGACGTGAATTGCGTTTCAGGGAGGGGAAACCACATGCGCAGGAAACCGTTTATTCGGCCATCGGTGAGGCTCGTTTTGCTTGCAGGTGCCGCATTTGCGCCTGCCCTGGCCGCGGCGCAGGAAGCCACCGTCGTTGACGATGCGATCGTCGTCACCGCGCAGAAGCGCGAGCAGAAGCTGCAGGACATTGGCCTCTCGGTTTCCGCCGTCGGCGGCGCGGCGCTTGATGCGATGGGCCGACAGGACGTGACCGCGCTCGCCGGACAGGTGCCGAGCCTTCAGGTCTCGCAGTACAGCCCGACGATCACGGTGTTCAACATCCGCGGCGTTTCGCAGAACGACTTCGCCGATTCGCAGGAAGCGCCGATCGCCTTCTACAACGACGAGGTGTATGTGAGCGCGCTCGGCGCGATCAGCGGACAGATGTTCGATCTGGAGCGCGTCGAGATTCTGCGCGGTCCGCAGGGGACGCTCTTCGGCCGCAACGCCACCGGCGGCCTTGTGCAGGCAATCACCAAGAAACCGACGAGCACATTCGAAGGTTTCGGCACGCTCACCGTCGGCAGCTATGGACAGATCGCAACCGAAGGCGCGGTGAGCGGCCCGCTCTCCGACACCGTCCGCGCGCGCCTCGCGCTCACCACGAACCATCACGGCGGCTATATCGAGAACCGCATCGGCAGGGATATCGGCAACTCCCGCTTCTTCGGCGGACGCTTGCAGGTGGAGGCCGATGTCGGCACCAACGGGACGCTGCTCGTGAAGCTGCAGGGCCTGCGCAACAAAGATGAGACGAGCGGCGGTCCCTACACACATGTCGGTGCGGGCTTCAATGAAGATAGACTCGGCTATGCGCTCGGCCCGAACGAGGATTTCTGGGGAACCTGCGGCGGGTGTGATGCCTTCGGTTATCGCGATTCCGACGATGACCCCTTTACCGCCGATTTCGATCGCACCGGCTATTTCGACCGCAAGTTCTGGAGCGTGACTGCCCGCTACGAGCATGATTTCGGCGGCATGCAACTCACCTCAATCACGGATTATCAGGATCTGAAAAAGCGGTATGCGGAAGACAGCGACATGTCTCCGCTGCCAATCTTCCATTATGATACCGCTCAGGATCTCTATCAGTTGTCGCAGGAATTGCGGCTTGCGGGTGACAGTGACCGCCTGACCTGGCTCGCCGGTATCTACGGCCTGAAGATCAAGACTGAAAATGCCTATCAGATCGATGGCAGCGCAATCCTCGGCTTTATCGAGAATTACGGCGGTACGCAGAAAACCGACTCCGTGGCGGTGTTCGGTCAGGCCGAATACAAAGCGAGCGATCAGATCAGCCTCATCATCGGCGGCCGCTACAGCTGGGATTGGAAGAAATACGATTATGCGCACGCTGAAAGCGGCGTCACCGATTTTGTGTTCAATTCGTCCACGAACCCCGATCTTGCGAAACAGACGTTCAAGAACTGGTCAGGCAAGATCGAGCTCGACTATCACCCGGTCGACGATGTCCTGCTCTATGTGAGCGCCAATCGCGGCACCAAGAGCGGCGGCTTCGGCATCCAGGCGTTCGCGCCGATCGACCCCACGACGCTGCCCTACGACCAGGAAGTGCTCACCAATTACGAGGGCGGCTTCAAGGCGGAGTTCGCAGACCGCATGGTCACGCTGAACGGCTCCGTCTTCCATTACGATTACAAGGACTATCAGGCCTTCTCGCTTGATGGGCTCTCGCAGTTCGTCACCAATCGCCCGGCGAAGGTCACAGGCTTCGAAGGCGAGCTGATCTTGCGGCCCGCAACCGGCCTGATGCTGTCGGCGTTCTTTGCGCACCTCGATACCAAGGTGAAGAACATCAGGCTCCCCGCCGGCCGCGTCACAGACCGAGAGATGCCGCAGGCCCCGGAATGGAGCGTCGGCGGCATGCTGCGCTACGCCGTCCCCGTCGGCCCGGGTTCGCTGGCATTCCAGACGGACTGGAAATACGATAGCAAACAGTATTTCTCGACGTTCAACGCGCCCATCGATCTTGAAGATTCGCACCTTGTCGGAAACGTCCGCGTGTCCTTCACGACGGAGGATGATCGCTGGGTTATCGCAGCGTTCGCCAACAACGTGACGGACAAGGAGTACCGCATCTACAATCTGGATCTCGGCGCAGTGCTCGGCCTTTCGAACCAGACCTATGCGCGTCCGCGCTGGATCGGCGGCAGCGTCACTTACAACTTCTGATATCCCGTGGGAGGGACACGACATTGATGCGTTCAAGTATGAGGTCGGCCGGGACAGCACTGGTCGCGCTTTCCGTGTTCGTATCGCTTCCGGCATATGCCGGAGGCGATGCCGCCGCCGGTGCCGCCGTGTTCAAGCGTTGTGCGATCTGCCATTCGGTAGACCCCGGCAAGAAGACGGCCATGGGCCCGAACCTGTCAGGTGTCGTCGGTCGCAAAGCCGGTACGGGCGAATTCAATTATTCGCCCGCCATGAAAGACTCCGGCATCGTCTGGACGTCCGAAAAACTCGATGCCTTCCTTCTGAAACCCGCCGCGACCGTCAAGGGCACGCGCATGGCCTTCGCGGGCCTGCCGCAGCCGAATGATCGCGCCAACGTCATCGCCTATCTCGCCACGCGGAAATAGCCTGCCCCGCCGGAGGACCGACATGAAAACACTCACCGCCTTCACCGCGCTCTGCCTCGCCACCGTTACTGCGCCCGCAGCCGCGCAGCTCCAGCCCGAAGAGTTGACGCAGGAAACACTTGCCGAGGTGATGCAGCCGCACTGGGTGTGGGTGAACGACGTCTCGTTCGACCGTATGCTCGACGGCCGCGCCTATCTGCTGGATGCAGACAGCGGCCAGATGCTCGGCATGATCAGCGGCGGCTACGGTCACGGCTCGCTTCTCCTCGCCGAGGACGGCAAGACGTTCGGCGTGCCTTCGATCCATCTGTCGCGCGGTGTGCGCGGCGAGCGCACCGATGTCGTGACGTTCTACAAAACCTCGGACCTCAAGGCTGGACCCGAAGCCATCATTCCGCCGAAGCGTTTCAGCGGCATTCCCTTCATATCGTCAGCGCCGGTGATGCCGGGCGGTCGGTTCGCGGTGCTTTACAATTTCACGCCCGAACAGTCCGTCACGGTCGTCGATATGCAGGCGCAGAAGACCGTCGGCGAATTCATGACGTCTGGGTGCGGCCTTATCTTCCCGACGGGGCCGTCGAAGTTCTTCCTGATCTGCGGCGACGGCGCGCTGCAGGCCGCAACGCTTGATGCCGAAGGCAAGGTTACGCTCGGCAAGACCTCGAAGAAGCTCTTCGCGGATGACGATCCCGTCACCGAGAAGGGCGTATGGACTGGCAAGCAGTGGCTGTTCTTCACGCCCACCGGCAAGGTGCATGTCATCGACCACACGAAGGATGTGCCCACGCTCGCGAAGACCTGGTCGCTGACGACCCCCGCCGAAGCGGGCTGGCGTCCGGGCGCGCTGCAGACGGCGGCGTACCACAGCGCCACGGGGCGCCTTTACGTGCTGATGCACGAGGGCGGAGCCAACACGCATAAGGACCCCGGCACCGAGATCTGGGTGTATGACGCCGCGAAGCAAAAGCGCGTTCAGCGCATTCCGCTGGATGGCATGGCGCTCTCCGTCGCCGTCAGCCAGGATGCAAAGCCGCTGCTTTACACCACCATGCCCGGCGAAACCGATTTCAAGGTGCGCGACGCCATGACCGGCGAATTCATCCGCAAGATCGAAGGGCTCGGCGATTTCATGACGATCATCCAGCCCTCGCCGGTGAGCGGCCAGTGACAGGAATAGATATCCTCCCTGTTCTGGTGGCGGACGTGCTTCTGGGCGGCATGTTCCTGCTTTCGGGAGGCGCCAAGCTCCGGGATTTGCCGAACTTTATCGGAACGCTCGGCAACTATCAGCTTCTGCCGGCGGCACTTGTCCGCCCGGCAGGTGCGATGATCGCCCTCGCCGAACTCGCCCTTGGTGCAGCGGCGATCATCGCCATTCCTCTCGGCAGCCAGATTGCGATGCTCGGCATCGCCGCGCTGCTCTTCGCCTATGCCGCCGCAATGGGCATCAACATCGCGCGCGGGCGTGATCATATCGATTGCGGCTGCCTTGGCTTCGGCGCGGCGCAGGCAACGCTCGGCTGGGAACTCGTTTCCCGCAATATCGCGCTTGGCACGATCGCCTTCGCAGTGTTCGCGCTTCCCGTCAGCATCCGCCCGCTCGGCGCGATCGACTGGATTTCGGGCATCGGCGCAATCGCGGCGTTCGCGCTGCTCTATATCGGGTTCGGACAGTTCAGCGCGGTGCGGCTGCGCGGAAAGGCGGTGGTGAGATGAACGAGGTTTTTCTGGCGGCGTTCGCGCTGCAATGGGTGGCCGTCGCGGCCCTCGCGTTAATGATGGTTGGCCTTTTGCGCCAGGTCGGCATGCTCCACGAACGGCTGGGACCGGTCGGTGCGCTGACGCTTTCGGGCGGCGCCAAGGTCGGTGAGATAGCGCCTGCGTTCGAGCTACCAAGCATCACCGGCGGCGATGTGCGCGTTGGCGGCATTGCTGCTGACGGGCGTTCGACGCTCGTCTTCTTCCTCTCGCCCACGTGCCCCGTGTGCAAATCGATGCTGCCGGTGCTGCTGTCGGTCTCGCGCGAGAACGCCGACACCACGCGTCTCGTCTTCGCCAGCGACGGCGACGAAGCCGCGCAAATGAAGATGATCCTCCAGCAGAAGCTGGGTGATTATCCGTTCGTCCTTTCCACCGATCTCGGGCGCGCGCACGGCGTCGGCAAGCTGCCCTATGCGGTGCTGCTCGGCCCAGACGGGCGCGTTGCCTCGAAGGGGCTCGTCAACAACCGCGAGCATGTCGAAAGTCTGTTCGAGGCCGAGCGGACGGGCATCGCCTCGATTCAAGACTATATGGCGCGCCGCGAGGCGAGCGCTGCAACCACAGGAGCTGCCCAATGACCAACAGGCTCGACAGGATCATGGAGCGGCTGAGCCGCACGGCCGCGCGCGGCATGTCGCGGCGCAGCTTCTTTGGCCGCGCCAGCGCCTTCGGCATCACCGCCGCGGCGATGCCCCTCCTCCCCGTCTCGCGCGCGAACGCCGCGCAGCAGCCGGGTGAGAGCGGCGATCCACAGTCATGCGATTACTGGCGCTACTGCGCGATCGATGGCTTCCTTTGCTCCTGCTGCGGCGGCAGCACCTCATCGTGTCCGCCGGGCACCGAACCCTCGCCGATCACCTGGGTCGGCACCTGCCGCAATCCCGTGGACGGCAAGGATTATGTGATCTCCTACAACGACTGCTGCGGCAAATCCGCGTGCGGCCGCTGCATGTGCAACCGCAACGAAGGCGACACGCCCGTCCACCAGCCTGCGGGTTCGAACGACATCAACTGGTGTCTCGGCACCGAGGTGGGCGTCGTCTACAATTGTTCGACCGCCGTCGTACTCGGCGCCGCCGACTAGCGATGCGTCTGGTTGCCCTCCCCGTGCTGCTGTGCGTCGCCGCCGTGGCGGCGCACGCCGGCGGCGTTGCGCCCAATCTCTCCCGCAACGGCCGCTCTGCGCACGTCAATTACATGACCGAGTGCCAGGGGTGCCACTTGCCGGATGGCAGCGGCCAGAAGGGCAGCGTGCCCTCGATGAAGGCCGAGCTTCACCGGTTTCTGACGGTGGAGGGCGGCCGCGAATTTCTCGTGCAGGTTCCGGGCTCGGCGAATTCAAAGCTCAGCGACGCCGATCTCGCCGCCCTGCTCAACTGGCTGATCCCGAAGATGGGCGGTACGGCGGCGGACGGCTTCCAGCCGTACACGCCTGAGGAGATCGCGACGTATCGGTCGCAGCGCCTCGTCGATGTCACGGGAACGCGCGCGGCGCTCGTCGCGAAGTTCGATCAGCCGGAAACGTCGAGCGTCAACTGATAAAGCGCCGCACAATCGGCGCCGCATCCGCTGGCGCCGGTCCGCGCCTCGATCCGCTGCACCGCCGCTTTCGCCTCTGCATCCGACGCCGCTGAAAGCTCGAACACCACGAGTTCGTCCGGCACCGCGACCGGCTCATGCATGAGCACGTTGTAGACCCGGTACGGCGTCGCACCCATCGCCAGCCCATCGTTCACGATCGCCCGCAACGCCTTTTCGGTCATGCCCTTCGAACGGTGCAGGTAGAGGTGCGTCGGCTTTCCCGCGCGCTCACTCCGCGCAGCATTGCCTTCACGCTTGTAGTAGATACGTTCGGTCACCTTGATAAGCTCTGTGCCGCGCCCAAGCTGATCCATGCGCCAGCTCGCCATCAGCATCGCGATGATCGTCTTGTCCATGTCGGACGATGCAATCGTGTAGAGCGCGACATACGGCCTCGGCTCGCCGCCCACGGCGTGCCCGCGCCGCGCGCGATCGTATCCCGGTACGGCGAGCACGTCAGGAATATCGATCTCGTTGTACCAGTGCTCGAACTCGGCCGCGCGCGCCGGGTCGGTATTCTGCGACTTCACCATCATCAGCCACTCACTGCCGATCGCTGCGGACGGCAGCGAGAGCAGCGCCGCCGCAACGGCTGCGCGCAGCACGGTCATTTGAGGTCCGCGACCAGCCGTTCGACCCATTGCCGGTGGAATTCCGTTGCCTCGGGGCCCGGCTGCCAGCCGAGCGCCATTTCGAGGACCGGGTCGACCACTTCCGTCCGCTCGCCGCTCAGCGTTTCCAGCACCGCGTGGCCGCAGAACGGCACGTAGGCTTCGGCATAGCCGCCCTCATGTACGACAACGAGGCGACCACCGCACAAGCGGCTCGCGGCATCCACCATCATCTGCGTGAGCGTGCGGTAACTTTCGCTATGCAGCAGCATACGCGCCAGCGGATCGACGCTGTTCGCATCGAGCCCGCACGCAACGATGATCAGTTCTGGCTGGAATTTTTCGAGCGCCGGAAGCACCAGCGCCTCGAACGCGTGCACATAGATGTCGTGGCCGCCGCCCGCCGGCAGAGGAATGTTGAGGTTGTAGCCGAGCCCCTTGCCCTCACCGCGGTCCTCCGCGCCACTGTATCCGGGCGGGAAGCAGCGGTCCTGATGCACCGAGATCGTCAGCACATCGTCACGGTCGTAAAAGATCGACTGCGTGCCATTTCCGTGGTGGACGTCCCAGTCCACCACCGCGACACGCGAGATGCCGTGGCGCGCCTTCGCCGCCTCGATGGCGATCGGGATATTGGCGAGCAGGCAGAAACCCATGGACATGTCGGCGAGGCAGTGGTGACCCGCCGGGCGGCAGAGCGCATAGGCGTTATCGACCTTGCCGGAGAGCACGTCGTCGACCGCCGAGATGGCAAGCCCGGACGAGATCATCGCGATCTCGAAGCCGCCCTTGCTGAACGGCGCAAGGTGCCCGATATCGCCGCCGCCCGCGTCACTCGTCGCCCTGAAACGATCGATGTAATCGCGTGGATGCACGCGGCACGCATCCTCCACCGTGGCCGGCGTCGACTCCGCCATCACCAGCTTCCGGGTAAGCCCCGAAGCGTTTGCGAGGTTGAGCAGGCGCCGCTTGGAATCGGGCGTGTCCGCGCCCGCCGTCCCGCCCGGCGGCTGCACCCAGTCGCCGACCGGCAGGAAAAGCGCCTGCATTCCGGTTGCGTGCCAGAAGGTGCGTTCGTCGGTGTAGAACCCGGTGCGCGGCATGGCTTTTCCTCTCAGTTCGCGGTCAGCTTGGGCGGATTCGCCGCATCATACACCTTCTCGCCGTCGATGAACGTCATCCGCACCTTGGTCGCATGAACTTCGGTGACCGGCACCTTCCACGGGTTCTTTTCCGTGACGATGATGTCGGCGCGCATCCCCGGTTCGATCGACCCGACGATATCGCGCGTGCCCATCAGCGCGGCCCCATTCTCCGTGAAGATACGGATTGCATCGTCGAGCGACACGCGCTCGTCCGGCGCGACCATCGTGCCGCCGCCGCCCGGCGCCTGCCGCGTCACCATCGTCTCGATCGCGAGCCACGGATTGACCGACGGCACCACCGACCAGTCGGACCCCGCGACGACATTTGCGCCGGTGTCGAGAGCTTCCTTGATCGGGATCACGCGCTTCATCATCTCATCGCCAACGGCGCGGCGCATATCGACGTCGGTGATAGGTGTCGGATACCAGATGTAGGGCGAGAATTCCCACGTCAGATGCAGGTCGCGTACGCGCGGGATATCGGCCGGATCGGCAAAAGTCGTGTGGCCGACATCGTGCGCGGAACCGCCCCAGCCGTTCACCTTGCGCGCATATTCGGCGGCGGAGATCGCCGAGCGGACCGCACCGTCGCCCACGGCATGGAACTTCACGTGCAGCCCCATGCGATCGAACTTCGCCACCGCCTCGTTGAGTGCCGGTTGCGGGATCAGCAATATGCCCTTGTTGGTCGGGTCGGTGTTCGAAACGCCCTTATAGGGTTCGAGCATTGCGGCGGTGTGGCTTTCCAGCGGCACGCCGTCCATGAACAGCTTCACGCAATCCGTCTTGAAGCGTGGCTTCGCATAGGTCGCGCGCGTTTCGATCAGGCGCTCGCCCATGGCGTCGCCCGGCGCCCACACGATACATCCGCGAATGCGCTGTTTGACAAGACCCTCCCCCGAAAGATCGGAGAGAGTCTTCATGTTGCTGTCGCGGACCGTCGCCTCGGTGTAGGATGTGATACCGTAAGAGAGCATCTGCGTCGTCGAGAGTATCAGCGCCTTGCGGTTCATCTCCTCAGTGGGCGGAGGCATGATCTTCTCGATGAGATCCGTCGCCAATTCGCGGAACACGCCCGTCGGATTGCCTTTCGCGTCGCGATCAATGATGCCGCCCGTCGGATCCTTCGTGTCGCGCGTCACGCCTGCGAGTTCGAGCGCCTTCGAATTTGCCCAGATGCTGTGATGCGATTCATCCGAAAGCACCACGGGATTGTTGGGAGCGACCTTGTCGAGGAAGGCGCGCGTCTGCTCGCCCTTCTTGAACGCCGCACCCACCCAGTTGCCGCCGACGATCCAGTCACCGGGCTTCGCGGCTTTTGCGCATTCTTTCACGCGCGCCGCGATGGCGGCAGGCTTCGCGCCATAACCGAAGCTGCATGAAAACTGCTCAAGCCCCGCGAAATGGCTATGCACGTGCATGTCATGGAGGCCGGGGAGAACCGCCGCGCCTTTCAGATCGACGACGACCGAATTTGGCCCACGAAAAGCGTCCGTGGCCTTCGCATCACCCACCGCGATGATTACGCCGTCCCGGATCGCGAGCGCCTGCGCCCAGCCCGCCGGTGTGCGCACGTCGCCGTTCAGCAGGATTGTATCCGCCGGTGCTTCCGCTGCGGCCGCGCTGCCGATCACCGATAGGGCCAGTACACCCCCCGCAATTGTTTTCAGCATTCCCTGTCTCCCCTGCTTGCTCATCAAAGTGTTGAGAACTCTTCCGTCTGCGTGCGCAGATCGCGAAGGAAAGCTTCAAGCTCCGCCTTGCGTTCCGGCATCATCGCCTTGCCCGCCGGTGTAAGCACGCGCGCTGGCACGTTCGCGAGATTGGCTTCCAGAAACTTCGCCATATCAGGTCCGTCGGGCTTTCCGCCCTGCGCATCGACGAGCGCCATGACGCGCGCGACGCCCACGGCGCCGAGCCAGTCGAGCGCATCCGCATCGTGCAGATAGAGCGCCTCCGGCGTTTTCGGTTCGCGGTCGTACATGTGTGTGCGGATCGCCTCCCGCACAGCCTCCAGCTTGCGCATCGGAAAGCCGCTGTCCTTTAGGATCGTATCGACGATCGCGGCGGCGCGGTCGGCATGGTCCGTGCCCTGCGCCTCCCATTTCGGAAACGCCGCCATGTCGTGGAGATACGCCGCTGCGAACATTACGTCGTCATCCAGCCGAACGCCGTCCGCACGCGCAAGCTGCTGCGCCAACACGTAATCGCGCACGCTGTGCGAATAGCCCCACGCCGGATTGCGGAATTCCTTTGCGGAAAGTTCACGTACCTTCGTCCGCCATGCCGCGTCTGCCCGGTGCCCCACGCTCGAAGGGCGGCCGGGCACATGCTCCATGGCGCTGTATTTCAGGAAGAAGTCGGCCTGTTTGTAACCCGGGTAAAGCGCGATCATCTTCCGCATCGCTTCTTCTGGCGATTTTGAGTCTGCGGTCACGGCGAGGAAATCGTCGATATAGCGCACCGACGGATCGAAGATGCGCATGTCGGTGGGATCGCCGTGACCGGGATAGATTTTTGGCTGCTGCTTCGCGTAGCGCGCCTTCAGTGCAACGAGTTCGGCCCGCCAGTTCTTCAGATCTTCGTGGCTGATATCGTCGCCCACCCAGAAATGGACGCCGTTGTATCCGAAATCGGAAAGGAACAGCGCATTGAGATCGGGGCTGTAGACAGTGGTGATATACGGCGTTTCCGCGCGCATATAATCGGTGGTGAGTTCAAGTGTGCCGCCACCGACCATCTCCAGCGTCGGCGTATTCAGCACCTCGATGTTGCGTTCATAATCGAAGCCGCCCGGATGCTCCGGCGTTTTCGGCTTCAGTGCCGGGTCGAGCGGCGGCTCCGCACCGGTTTCGCCGCCCGTATCCATGTAAATCGCGTAGCGCTTGATGTCGGCCTTGATGTCCTCGTTCGCCACGACGATCTTCGCGTCCGGGAATTCGTCGCGGAACACCGCCATGCCGGTGAAGTGGTCGGTATGGCCGTGACTGATCAGGATATGCGTCAGCGGCAGCTTCATCGCCTTGATCATGGCGGCGAGCTTGCGCGCCTCATTCGCCTTGCGCTGCACGTCCATCACAACAAGCGATCTTCCGTTCGAGAACACGAACGAATTCACCGTCGCGAAATCACCCTTGTAGACTGAGACCGCCTCCACACGCTCGGCATGGGCGGGTGATACCGCGAAAGCGACGAGCAGTGCGAAAGCGAACGTCGCCTTCATCGGCTGGCGGCCGTTGCGCGATCGAACACGACCTCTCCATCGATGTAGGTTTTCTGCACCTTGATCGTGTGGATTTCGGTTGCCGGAATCCGGAACGGATTCTTGTCGATCACAATGAAATCGGCGCGCTTGCCCGCCTCGATCGTGCCGAGCTCCTTTTCGAGGCCGAGGCGCGTCGCCGCATTGATCGTGAACATGCGGATCGCCTGTTCCAGCGTGATCGCTTGTCCGGCGCCGAACGTCCGCGCGCTACCACCGGGATTTTGCCGCGTGATCGCCGTCTCGATGCCGAGCCAGGGATCGGGTGCGGGTACAACGGCCCAGTCCGACCCCGCGATCACCAGCGCGCCCGCTTCGAATCCATCCTTGATCGGCCAGACGCGTTCGATACGCCGCGCGCCGACCGCCGCGGTGATGTCGTCGTTGATCGGCTGCGGATCCCACAGATAGGGCGAATATTCGATCGCGCTGTTCAGCGCCTTCGGGCGCGGCAGATCGGCGGGATCGACGAAGGTCGAGTGCCCGACCTGGTGGATCGGTCCCCCGTTGCCGTTCTGCTGCCGCGCATAGGCAATGGCATCCAGCGACGCACGCACGGCGGCATCACCCGCCGCGTGGAACAGCACGTTGAGACCGAGCTTGTCCCACTTCGCCATCAGCGGATGCAGCTTCGCGGGATCGAAGAGCAACAGCCCGCGCGCGGGCGCATTGGGCTGTCCCGCCTCATAATCCTCCAGCATCGCGCCGGTATGGCTCTCGGTCGGCACACCGTCCGCGAACACCTTGATGCACGTCGGCTTGAAGCGTTCGCGCGTATAGGTGGGGATCGCGGCAATCGTCGCGTCAAGATCGGGGTTGGGATGACCGGCGTGGCTGTACGCGATGCACGCCTGCACATGCTGTTTCAGCTCGCCCTTGTCGGCAAGCGCCGCATAGGATTCAAGGTCGTCGCGGAACGCCATCGCCTCGACGTATCCGGTGATCCCGAAAGAAAGCAGGTAATCGAGATTCTTCTTCAGCTCGGCCTGCGTCATTTCGGCAGGCTGTGGCGGCAGGTGGCGCAGAACGAGATCACGCGCCGTCTCACGCAGCACGCCTGTCGGCAGACCTGCTGCATCGCGCTCGATGATACCGCCCTCGGGATTGGGCGTGTCCTTCGTGATGCCGGCGATCGCCAGCGCCTTCGAATTCACCCACAGGCTGTGGCCGCTCACGTCGAACAGCATCACGGGATTGTCGGGCGAGACCGTATCGAGCGTTGCCGCAGTGATCGGCGTGCCCGCAAGCACGGAGGCCTGCCACTGGCCGCCCGCAACCCATTCGTTCGCTGCGGCGGCCTTCACGCAGGCGCCCACCCCGGCGAGGAGTTCAGCAGCGGGAACATCCGGTGAGATGCTGCACCGGCCCTCGCCGCCCTTTGCCTGCAGCACCGGATGCACGTGCATGTCGTAGAGGCCCGGTAGAACCGTGCGGTTACCGAGATCGATCGAGCGCGCCGCGCCTCCCGTCTTGCGGATCTCCGCATCGCTGCCCACGGCGATAATACGACCGTCACGCACCGCGAAGGCCGTTTGCCAACCGCTCGGAGTATAGACCTGCGCGTTGTAGTAAACCGTTGCGGGCGATGCGGCGAATGCCGTCGATGCAAAGCCGGCAAGGCAAGCTGCAACCAGAATTCTCGCATTCCGCCTGTGAACCGACACCATCGCTCTCCCACCTCCGATTTTCAAATAGGATGGAGGCCGCAGCTGCACCTGCAACTGCGGCCCTTCGCTTCCCTAGAACCGATACGCGGCGGTCACGCCGAACGTACGCGGCCGCACGATGTTCGAACGATAGACCGTCGCGTTGTTGTTGTCGCGCGCCCGGCGGCTGGACCACACGGCCTGATCGAGCACGTTGTTCGCGAACATCGAAAGGTCGATGCCGTTCAGGCGGTAGCCTGCGCGCAGCGACAGCGCCCGGATCGCCGGAGCGTTGCTGAGCGTCGGATCGACACCGCCGTTGCGCGGATCGAGGCCCGGGGTCAGGCTCGACTGGTGCGCGCGATAGTCGAAGTCTGCGCGCAGATATGCATCGTCTTCCTCACGCAGCGAGAACTCGTGCTGCGCATGCACCGAAACCGTCCATGGCGGCGTGGTGACATGGTTGCCTTCCGTTACCAGCGGCACCGTGGCGAGCGGACCGCCGAAGAACGTGTCCAGGAACTTGGCGTTTGTGTAGCCGACTTCCGCCTGCAGCGTGAAATCGTCGGTCACACGGTAATCGAGCTGCATGTCGAAACCGCGGCTTCGCGCCGAACCGAGGTTCGCCGTGAACTGGAAGCCGCAACCGCCGAGACCGACGACCTGCTGGATGTTCTTCCAGTCGATCTGGTAGACGCTGCCCTGCACGCTGAGACGCCCGCCGAGCGTGCGGCTCTTCACGCCCGCCTCGTAGCTCCACACGGAGTCCGACTTGTACGTCTCGGGGCGTCCGTCCGGATAGCCGAGCGGATCGAGATCGCTCGCCTGGCACGGCACGCCGACCTGCGGATTGTAACCGCCGGGGCGGAAACCCTTTGATGCAGAGGCGTAGATCATGTTGGCGGGATCGATCTGGAATTCGACACCGAATTTCGGCGTGAACGGCTTCTCCTTCTGCGTACCGATGTCGGTCACCGGCGGCCCCACAACAGGCCCCTGCGCGAACGAATTGATGTTGAACTTGGTCTGGCCGTAGCGCAGGCCCACAGTCAGCGTCAGTTGATCCATCGGCTTGAAGTTCACCTGACCGAACGCCGCGATCTGCGTGTCCTTCGAAGTCGTAGACTGATCGTAGATGAGACGACCGTCGACGAGCGGCGGGAAGAACGGAATCAGGAACGGCGCGTATTCGAACAGGAAGCGATCTTCCACCTGCTGGATCGATAGCTGCTTTGCTTTCTGGTAGAAGCCGCCGATCACCCAGGTAAGCGCCGAATCCGTGTTCGCGGACTGCAGGCGAACTTCGCCCGTGGTGATCTTCTGCGTGTTCACGAAATCGCTGAAGCCCTCCTGATCCGGGAAGATCGGCAGAGTGATGCCCGTGAACAGGCTCTGGTCGAACAACGTGTAATCCGAACGGAACGTCTGCTTGCGATCGAAATACGATCCGATCGCGGTGAGATCGACAGCGCCGAATGAGTACTGCACGTTCAGCGTCGGCAGATAGAAGCGGTCGCGGCCCGATTCCTGCACGCGGTTGCCGTTCAGGAACACGCCGTTGTCATAGTCGGAAAACTGCGCGTCCGGCACGGTGAAATCGGCGCGGACATTGTCCCACGACTCCGGGCTGTCGTTGGTATAGATCTTCTGATACGTGATCGACGGCGTGATGCGGAGTTCCGGTACCGGAGACCAAGTGAAGGCGACGCGGCCGACATAGGAATTCTGGTAGTTCGCGTCGTCGTCGACCACGCCCTTATCTTCGAAGCGGACACGGTCGATGAAGCCGCCGTCGCGGCGGTAATAGCCGCTCACGCGCATCCCGAGCTTGTCTTCCACAAGCGGCACGCCGTAGGCGACGCCGACCTCATAGCTGGGCGCTCCGTTTTCCGTGAGCGCGGCTTCCGCGCGCACATATCCGGATGCGCGCGTCAGGCTCGGCTGCGGCGAGATGAAGCGGATCGTGCCGCCTTGCGAACCCGCGCCGAACAGCGTTCCCTGCGGACCGCGCAGCACCTCGACACGTTCCAGATCGAAGATCACTGGGTAGGCGTTGCCGCCGCTGTACCCGAGCGAGCGGATCTGGATGGGCGTGTCATCGATATAGACGCCCGTCGTCGCTGCACCTGCGGTCGAATTGATGCCGCGGATCGAGATATTCGTCGTCGTGTTCGTCGCTTCGAAAACGACACCCGGCGTCTGCCGGATCACGTCCGCGAATTCGCGCACGCCGCGGCTATCGAGCGTTTCCTGAGAAAAGGCGCTGACGCTGAGCGGCACCTTGCTGATCGCCTGCGACTGGCGCGTCGCGGTGACGACGATGTCTTCAAAACCGCCGACGACTTCGGTGTTATCGGTTGCGGCCTGTTCACCGGTCTGCGCGAATGCAGCGGCGGGCAGAATCAATGCCGCGATTGCGACAGATGATTTCGCCAGAGTGCGGATCGTTTCTCGTTTCATCATTACCCCCTTCTGTCTGTTTTGCTGGATGACGAATTGCGCTTGCTCAGGAACTTAATGTTCTCTTGTCGATGACTCTGCTTGCCTTGCCCTGGGATCTTGGGAGTGATCCTGCGGGTTGGATGTCGATCTTCACGCTGATGCCGACCATGGTCTTGATGCGGTGGGCGAGCGTGTAGGCGTGCTCGGTGTGGCTGGAGGCGTCGGTGTCCTCACGGGCCTCGACCGAGAGGCGCACCATGTCCATCCGGTCCGGGCGGGTCAGCTCGATCATGAAGTGCGGCGCGAGCGCGGGGACCGACAGGATGTGCTCCTCGATCTGGCTCGGGAACACGTTCACGCCCCGGATGATCATCATGTCGTCCGACCGGCCCGTGATCTTCGCCATGCGCCGCATGGCGCGCGCCGTGCCCGGCAGCAGCCGCGTCAGGTCGCGCGTGCGGTAGCGCACGATCGGCATCGCCTCCTTGGTGAGCGAGGTGAACACGAGCTCGCCCTCTTCGCCGTCGGGAAGCACGTCGCCCGTCTCCGGGTCGATCACCTCGGGGTAGAAATGATCCTCCCAGATGGTGAGGCCGTCCTTGGTCTCCACGCACTCCTGCGCCACGCCCGGCCCCATCACCTCGGAAAGGCCGTAGATATCCACCGCATCGATCGCGAAGGCGCTCTCGATCTCGCTGCGCATCGCTTCGGTCCACGGCTCGGCGCCGAAGATGCCCGTCTTCAGCGAGCTCGTCGCCGGGTCGAGGCCCTGCCGCCGGAACTCGTCGAGGATCGCCAGCATGTAGCTCGGCGTCACCATGATGATCTCAGGCGCAAAGTCCGTGATCAGCTGCACCTGCTTCTCGGTCTGCCCGCCCGACATCGGGATCACCGTGCAGCCCAGCGCCTCCGCCCCGTAGTGCGCGCCAAGCCCGCCGGTGAAGAGCCCGTAGCCATAGGCAACGTGCACCTTCATTCCCGGGCGTCCACCGGCAGCGTAAATCGAGCGCGCGACGAGGCCGGACCATGTCGCGATGTCCGCCTTGGTGTAGCCCACGACCGTCGCCTTCCCCGTCGTTCCCGACGAGGCGTGGATACGCGCCAGTTTCTCCTGCGGCACCGCGAAGAAGCCGAACGGGTACGCATCGCGCAAATCCGCCTTCGTCGTGAACGGGAACTTCGCAAGGTCGCCGAGCGACGTCAGATCATCCGGGTGCACACCCGCCGCATCGAACTTCGCCCGGTACGCAGGGTTCCCCGCATACGCATGGGCAAGGCTCGCGCACAGGCGCTCCAGCTGCAACGCCGATATCTCGTCACGGCTCGCCGTCTCAATCGGATTAAGGCCGATTCCACTCACTGATGGATAACCTGCACAGTCGTGAACTCGGCAAGGCCGAGCGCACCGAATTCGACGCCGATGCCCGATTGCTTCACCCCGCCGAAGGGCGCGTCCGGACGGACCATGCTGTGGCTGTTGATCCAGGCGCTGCCGCATTCGAGCCGGCTCGCGAGCGCCGCTGCCGTCTCCATGTCGCCCGACCACACCGAACCGCCAAGACCGCTCGGGTTGTCGTTCGCACGCACCAATGCATCCTCGACATCGCTGTAGCGGATCACCGGTAGCGCCGGGCCGAACTGTTCCTCGTCGACGATGGCCATGCCGTCCTTCGCCTCGGCCAGGATCGTCACGGGATAGAACAGGCCCTCGCCTTCCATCGGTGCGCCGCCGCACAGCGCCTGCGCGCCGTCCGCAACCGCCGCATCGACGAGCATCCGCACACGGTCGAACTGCATCCGGTTCTGCACCGTGCCAAGCACGCTGTCCGCATTGCGCCCGTCGCCGACCTTCACGTTCGCCGCATAAGCGACGAGCCGCTTGCACACCTCGTCATAGATCGAATCGTGCACGTACAGCCGCTTGATCGCCGCGCAGGTCTGGCCGTTGTTGATGAACGCACCCCAGAACAGTTTCTCGGTCGCTGCATCAAGATCGGTGTCCGGCAGCACGATGGCCGCGTCGTTACCGCCAAGCTCCAGTGTCAGGCGTTTCAGCGTATCCGCCGCGCTCGCCATCACGCGCTTGCCCGTGCGCGTCGATCCGGTGAACACGATCTTGTCGATCCCGGAGTGCACGGACATCGCCTGCCCGATCTCATCTTCGCCCGCGACCGCGTTCAGCACGCCGGGCGGCAGCGCCGCCTGCAATAGCTCGGCGAGCCGCAGCGTTGCGATCGGCGTATAGGGTGAAGGCTTCAGCACCACGGTATTGCCCGCGCGGATCGCCGGCATGATGTGCCAGATCGCGATCATCACCGGGAAGTTCCACGGCGTGATCGACCCGACGACGCCGATCGGCTTGCGGTGCAGCGTCACCTTGCCGGCACTGTCGTCCTGAATCGTCTCCACGGGAAGGTCGAGGCTCGCGGTGTAGCGCGTCCATGCCGCCGCGCCGCCAACTTCCCACTGCGAGCCCATGCCGCCGAGCGGCTTGCCCTGCTCCAGCGTGACAAGCTCGGCAAGCTCCGCCGCGTTCGCTTCGATAATGTCCGCCATCGCGTTCACCGCGGCCTTGCGCTCCGCGTCCGGTGTCGCCGCCCATGCCGGAAACGCGCGCCGCGCGGCGGCGACGGCCGCATCCAGATCGCCTGTGGTCGCGGCGGGGCACCGCGCAAACGCCGTCCCGTCCGCCGGGTTGATCACATCAAAATGGCGACCAGCCTCAACCGAGCGACCATCAATCACGAAATTATAGTTTTGAGGCATTTTAGATGTTCCCGGACACTTGGATACGGGATGCGCGCGTCCACGATCGGCGCCGTGCAATGGGCCGGTTCACGAACTCGAACATTAACCCGTATATCTTCGAGTTAATTTTTCATTTGTCTCATACGCCGCAGACGGAAACTGCTTCTCTCTGCTTGCGCGCTGCTCAATTAATCAGGAAAAATACGATGTTACGCGCGCCCTGCCCGCTGTGCACCCATCCCCGTCTCTCGTTTGCACTTAAATCGAATTTCTTCGACTATTGATGAAAACAGGGGGGTTGTCAACAGCCCGAAAACGATGGAAACGGGGCAGATGATCACCAATGTGAAAAGCAGGCCGACGGCGCGAAAGGCGACACAGGCGCGCGGCCGGGCCCGGCGCGCCGAGCTTCTCGAAGCCGCACGCGTCATGCTCGATACGCAGAACATTGATCAGATCGGCATGATCGCGGTTGCCGAGGTTGCGGGCATACCCGCCTCATCGGCCTATCATTTCTTTCCCGAGATCGGCGATCTCTGGAAAGAACTCGTACGCACGCTTGCCATAGTGCAGGCAGCGGAAGACCTGATGCTTCCCGAGGTCGATGAGTGGGAAACGCTCATCGAACTTTCGCTCGTGCATCACCAGAAAGCCTTCAACAGTAACCGCGCTGCGCGCCAGCTGATGCTCGGGCCTCACACCCCGCCGGAAATCAAGAATGCCGGCTGCAAGGAGGATTTTCGGTTCGGCACCGCGCTCTGGACGGCGGTGCGCCGGCAGTTTGTCCTCCCCGGCCTCGCCGATTCACGCGAGCTGTTCTTCAAGGCGCTGCTGATTTCCGACGTGTTCTTCTCGCTCTCGGTCGCCGATCGCGATTACGTCACCGACGAAGCGGTTGCCGAGGCGAAGCTCGCGATGACCTCGTACCTGCGCTCTTACCTGCCGACCCGGCTCGCACGCGCCGGGGAAACCGACGCGGCGACCTAAACAGGTACTGCGCTCACCGGAACGGGCGTCGACTTCATCTGCTCCATCGAGAAGGTGGAGCTGACGTCCGACAGCCCCGGCACCTCGCTGATCAGCCGCTGATAGACGCCGTCGTAGTGCTGGATGTCGCGCACCAGCATCTTGAGCAGATAATCGACATCGCCGCTCATCCGGTGGCATTCCACGATCTCGGGAATCGCGCGGATCGCCGCGCCAAACCGTTCGAGCCACGCCTTGTCGTGTGCGGAGATACGGATCGACACGAACACCGTCATCGAAAGGCCGAGCGCGGGCGCGTTCACCACGGCGACGCGGCGCTCGATGATCCCGGCCTCTTCCATCTGCCGGATCCGGCGCCAGCACGGGTTCGCCGACAGCGCGACCCGGTCTCCGATCTCCTGGATCGAGAGGGAAGCGTCCCGTTGCAGGATTTCAAGGATCGTCCGGTCTTTGGAATCGAGTTTCACGCTTTAAGGCTATCCACGATTTTCATTCCAAACCTCTTACTCTGCGCAGCGTTCAACGCAAGCCCGCCGCTTTCAGGAACGCACCGGAGAGGCAGACGCTGAGCCGTTTTCTATGCGTGCCGAAATGTTTTCTTTTTTGAATTGTCTACTCATTAGATTGTATATATTCTCTACTTATTAAGTGGAGATATACGATGAGCCACATTGCGACGCCCCGCGTGCTGATCGTGCCGGGCTATGGCAATTCAGGCGCCCGGCACTGGCAAACGCTCTGGGAGCAGGCACGCCCCGATGCCGTCCGTGTCGAGCTCGGTAACTGGGACCGGCCGAGACGCGCCGGATGGGTCGTTCGCCTCGACGCGGCCATCAGCGCATCTCCCGTCCCCGTCATCCTCGTCGCCCACAGCCTCGGCTGCATTGCGGCTGCATGGTGGGTTGCAGAACATGGCCAGGATTACGGCTGGCCCATCGCGGGCGCGCTCCTCGTCGCGCCACCCGATTGCGAGCGCGAGGAAGGTGGCAGCTTCGATACCTTCCGCGGCCTGCCGAACGTGTTCCTGCCTTTCCCGTCAATCGTCGTCGCCAGCCGCAACGATCCCTATGCCGAATTCTCGTGGGCAAGTTTCCTCGCCCGCAGTTGGGGAAGCTTTCTCGTCGATGCGGGTGACTGCGGCCACATCAACGCCGATTCCGGCATCGGCGACTGGCCGTTCGGCGCGCGCCTGTTCGATCGCCTCATCTTCGCAGCAAAGGGCCGCGAACGCCCGCATGCCGAGCCGCATCGGCGCTACGCCGCACTCTGATCCATCATCCCGGGGGAACCATATGACTGAAGCCACGCCGCCGCCTGTCACATCGACGGAGGCCTTGCAAACCATCCGCGAAGCGCTCGGACGCCTTCGCTACGGCACGATCACGCTTACCGTTCACGATGCGCGGATCGTCCAGCTCGATATCACCGAGAAGCGCCGCTTCCCGGCCTGAATCTTTTTCAAAACCATAGGCCCGACCGGACCACCGGAGGCGCCGCGATCCATCACACAGGGAGTTCGTTTAAATGATCGCGCGTCTTCTATTCACTGCTGCGGCGGTTACGCCATGGCTCATCCATTCCGCACCCGCCTTTGCCGAAGAGGCCGCCGATGCCTACGAGGCAGCCGATCCCGGCGACGCCATCGTCGTCACGGCGCGCCGCCGCGCGGAAAACCTGCAGGACATTCCAGTCGCGGTCGCCGTCGTCGGCGGCGAAGCGCTCGATGCGCAGGGTACGTACAACATCAGCAAGCTGACACAGCTTCAGCCGACGCTGCAATTCTTCTCCACCAATCCGCGCAACACCTTCATCAACATCCGCGGCATCGGCGCGCCGTTCGGCCTCACCAACGACGGCTTCGAACAGGGCGTCGGCGTCTACATCGATCAGGTCTATTACAACCGTATCGCCTCGGCGACGCTGGACTTTGTCGACGTGGAGCAGATCGAAGTGCTGCGCGGACCGCAGGGCACGCTCTACGGCAAGAACACCACAGCCGGTGCGATCAACATCACTACGCGCGCGCCCAGCTTCGAATTCGAAGGCAAGGCGGAAGTCTCGCTCGGCAATTACAATTTCAAGCAGGCCAAGGCATCAATCTCCGGACCGCTCACCGAAAATCTCGCCGCGCGTCTCAGCCTGTCGAGTACGGATCGCCGCGGCACAATCTACAATGTCGCCACCGACACGTGGATCAACGCACAGGACAATATCGGCATCCGCGGCGCGCTGCTTTGGGAACCGAGCGACGATCTCAGCATCACCTTCGCCGGTGATTTCAATCTCCAGAATCCGATCTGCTGCGGCCAGCCCTACGCACGTGTCGGCACCACGCAGCGCGCGCTCAATCGCCAGTATGCGGCGCTTACCGCGCTGTTCCCCGGTTATCAGGTGCCAAGCACGAATCCCTTTGACCGACTGACCGATCTCGATGCCGATCTCGCTGCCCGCAACGAACTGGGCGGACTGTCGCTGCGTGCCGAGTGGGATCTCGGGGCGGGGACGCTCACCTCGGTCACTGCCTGGCGCTACTGGCACTGGGGACCGAAGAACGATCGCGATTTTACGGGTCTGCCCGTCTACACGAAGGTGAACAACCCGACGGTGCAGAACCAGTATACGCAGGAGTTGCGCTACGCCCATGAGGCGGAAAAACTGGATTTCGTCCTGGGCGCCTTCGCCTTCTATCAGGAGATCCGCACCAGCGGAATTCAGGAGACGGGTCCAGCGGCGAGCGCCTGGCTGCTCAATCCCACAAATGCATTGTCGCGCAATCCGGCGGTGCTGAATGGCATCGTCGCGGAAAACGACATTCGCCTCGATAATCTCAGCCTCGCCGCGTTCGGCAAGGTGAATTGGCATGTCACAGACGCGCTCACGATCTCGCCGGGCATCCGCATCAACTACGACAAGAAGGAAGGCCTTTATAATTCCGTCGTGATCGGCACAGCGTCAGACGACACGCGACAACTCATCACCAACGATCCAGCACATCCCTACTACACCGATCCATGGACGGCGGCGCAGCGCGGCACGCAGGCATCACAGTTCTTCGAGCCGAACTTCAGCGACTGGAATCGCTCCTACGATCTCAACATCGCCTACAAGGTCACGGACGACATCCTCGCTTACGCCACCTATGCGCGCTCGTTCAAAACCGGCGGCATCAACCTGAACGGTGTTCCCAACCGGCCCGACGGCACACCGGCTCTCGAGGTCGCACAGATCAAGCCTGAAACGGTCGATCATTTCGAAATCGGGCTGAAAACGCAGTTCTGGGACCGCGCAGCGACGCTGAACGTCACCGGCTTCTGGACAGAGATCAAGGACTTCCAGGCCAGCGTCATCAGCAACGTCAGCGGCAGCAACGTTCTGCGCGGCTACCTTGCAAATGCAGACCAGGTGCGCGTGCGCGGCATCGAGGCGGATTTCTCGGTCCGGCCGTCGGAACGCCTCAACGCTTACATTAGCGGCGCCTTCACCGACCACGAATTCAGGAAGTTCGTCGATGCACCCTGCCCGCCCGAGTTGGCCGGCGGCACCACCGCCGCGCCTGGTCAGACACCGAGCGCGTCCGGCACACCGGGCGGCATCAGCCCCGCGAATTGCGACGTCTCCGGCCAATGGCTGCCCGGGGTATCGAAATGGGCGTTCTCGTGGGGGGCGGAATATAATGTTCCGGCGACCATCCTCGGGCGAGAGGGAGAAGCCTACCTCGGATACGATGCCAGCTACCGCTCCAAGTTTTCGTCGAACGCCTCGCGGTCGATCTACACGGATATCAGCGGCTACTCGCTCCACAATTTCCGTGCCGGTTTCCGCACCGAGCGCTTCGATATCTTCGGCTGGGTGCGCAACGCCTTCGATCAGAATTATTTTGAATCGCTGGCAGTCACGCCCGGCAACACGGGCCTGATCTCCGCGCAACTCGGCGACCCGAAAACCTGGGGCGGCACGATCAAGTTCACGTTCTAAACGGGTTTGACCCTGCGGGCGGCCCATCCGGATTCATGCCGGGCGGGCCGCTTGCGTTATTGCTCGATCACCTTGAACCGGGTCAGTTCATGCGCCGGCTGCGCCCAATCGGGTTTCAATGCCGCCGCCTGCCGATAATCATCGTAGGCTTCGCGTACCCGGCCAAGCTTTTCATGTGCGACACCGCGCGCATACAGTGCGATCTCGGGCCGGCTGGGCGTCAGCGCGATACCCTGCGACAGGAGATCGACCGCAAGCGTCTCGCTGCCGCCACGATGCAGCACCGCGATCCCCTTGTTCACATAGGCTTCGGCCAGATCGTCATCGATGCCGAGCGCCGTGTCGTAGTCAGCAATCGCATTCGCATAGTCGCGGCCCTGCATGAACAGGATACCGCGGTTCACATGCGTCGCTGCCCGCTCGGAACTGGAGAGCTTGTCGAATTTCAGCGCGGAGTCGCAGTCTGCAAACGCCGCGCGTCCGGCCCTGTTGAATTCGGCCGCCTCATAGCATTTGCGGGCATAGCCGTCGCCGAGGATGGTCACAGCCGCATCAGCGGCCCCAGCGGCGGTCAGCACGGTCAGAACGGCCGCGAACCGAAGTCTTTTCATCATGGCACCACCTCCCCGTCAGGGAAACGATGCGGCGCAGTCTACACCCGAAAAGCCTTCGATCCTAGGCGATGATATCCGGCAGCAATTGATCGCGCAGACTCTCGATTTCGTCCTTCAGCCGCAGCTTGCGCTTCTTCATGCGGGCGAGCTGGAGCTGATCGCTGCCCGGCAGGGCGCGGATGGCATCGATGGCAGCATCAAGATCGCGGTGTTCCTCGAGCAGCGACTCGAGGCGGTCCCTCACGTCGCTTTCATCCACGTTGGCTGCACTCCGGTCGCCGGTTCGCGAGTCGTCTGGTCATGCCGCTACCATAAGCGTGCGCGCGGCGGCTGCGAGTCGTTTTGATGTGCGGACGGCATATCGCCCAGATTCTGCATATGGGCCGCCCTCGCTCACCACAGATTGTGGTAAATGTACGCTTCACCGCTTCCCCGCTGACAAGCGCTTCGAAATGTGGTCCACTCACTCATCCTGATGCACTTCAGAGCAGAGGAGAACGGACTATGGTCGACGCACACCTGGCTGCGCTTTCGGAAAAACACGCAAATCTTGAAAGCCAGATTGATCAGGAAGTCCACCGACCGTTGCCCGACGAAACCCTCATCGCACAGTGGAAGAAAGAAAAGCTGAGGCTCAAGGAGGTCATCTCCGGCATCCGCTGACGCGGTTCAACGCTGTTCGAGCGCGGGCGCATTGTCGTCCGCGCCCGGAAAGCGGCCACCGTCGATGCCCGCCGCAATCATGGCGCGCGCGCCGCGCATGAGCCGCTCAAGTTCGGGCCGATAAGGCGCATCCTTCGGGCTGCGCGCATACAGGTCTTGCCATACCTTGAGCGCCTCGTCCGGCTCGCCGGCCTGCAGCCATGCAAGGCCGAGGAAGTAGGGCGGGCCCGGATGATCGGGAGCGATCGCGGATGCTCGTCCGAATGCAAGCCGCGCTGCCGGCGTGATGAAACCGTCGGCATGGCGTGTCAGCGCGTTGCCGAGCCCCACCCACAGGTCCGGCACATCGGGCATCGCCTTCGCCGCAAGGCTAAGGCCCTCGATGGCTTGCTCGGTCTTGCCTTGGTGGCTGAGGATATCAGCGAACAGCAGCCACGCGCCGACATCGCCCGTGTTCTGCAACAGCCGCTTGTGCGCGGCTTCGAGTTGCGGTGCGGCATTCGCATCGATCGCACGCGGCGGCGCTGGCTTGCTCGGCAGCGCCGGGTTGCTCGTCAGCAGGTAGCCCACCAAGCCCACGGCAAGTGCGAAGCCCACCGGCAGCAGCGGCATTTTCATGCGCCAGAGCACCACGCCGGTCAGCAGCGTCAGCACCGCGATGGCGATCCAGCCGCTCATGCGCCCTTCCTCCGGTAGAGCCGCCAGACGGCGACGCCGCCGATCGCAAGGAACAGCAGCGGTGCCGCCCACAGCACCAGGTTCGCGCCGGTCTTCGGCGGATCGAACGTCACGTAATCCCCGTAGCGGCTGACAAGGTAGGATTTCACCTGCTCGGGCTTCTCGCCCGCCGCGATGCGTTCGCGGACGACCGCGCGCATGTCCGCCGCCATGTCGGCATCGCTGTCGGCGATCGACTGGTGCTGGCAGACGAGACAGCGCAGTTCGTGCATCAGCGCGCGCGCCGCCTCTTCCTGCGCGGGCGGCAGCGTCGGCCCTTCGGCAGCAGCTGTAAGCGCCAGAAACGCAAGCGGCAGCAACGCCCTCATGAGCCCTTCGCCTCCTCGATATCCTTCAGGATCTCGGTCACCTGCTCGGGCCGGATCTGGCCGATGTACTGCTTGCGGATGATACCCTTGCCGTCCACCAGGAATGTCTCAGGCAGGCCCGAAGCGCCGAGGTTCAGCACCGCCTTGCTGTTCGGGTCCATGCCGATGCGGCGGAACGGATCGCCGTGGTCCTTCAGGAACGCCGTGATGTTTTCCGGCGTGTCGCGCACTGCGATGCCGTGGATCACCACGCCCTTGTCGGCGAGCGCCTTCAACTGCGGCGCCTCCACACGGCACGGCGCGCACCAGCTCGCGAACAGGTTCACCAGCGTCACCGTCCCTTGCCGAAGGTCACCGTCGTTAAGGCCGGGGTGCAGTTCGTCCATGCCGACGAGGTCCATCGCCGGCACAGCCTTGCCGACCATCTTCGAGACGATCACGCGCTGCTGCGGCGCGCCCATGCGGTAAACGGCAAGCGCGACGAAGCCGAGGAACATGACAAGCGGCACGATCAGCGCAATGCGTCTCGCGGTCATTCCGTGTCCTCCCGCCGCCTGCGGCCCTGCTTCATCGAAATGAGCCCGCCGAACGCGGCCATCATGCCGCCGATCCAGATGAGCGCAATCATCGGCTGCCACACCAGCCGCACCTGCCAGCGTCCGCTGCCGTCACCGGGACCGAGCACGGCATAGAGGTTTCCAGTGAGACGCGGCCAGATATCGGTTTCCGTCGTCTCGTTGCCGGGGTTCACGAACGTGCGCCGTTCCGGCATCAGCACCGTGGTCGCGCCCGGCCCGCTCACGCTGATGACGGCACGGATCGCCGTGTAGTTCGGCCCCGCCGCTGGCGTGATGTCATCCACCTGCGCCGTATACGGCCCGGCGCTCAGCCGCCCGCCCGGCGCGAGGTTCGCCAGCGTCTCGATGGTCCCCGCGCCGCTCACCGCAATGCCGAGCGTCGTGACGGCAATGCCGAGGTGCGCGAGCGCCGTGCCCCAAACGCTCGCCGGAATCCGCCGGATGCGCTTCAGCTTGCGTCCACGGAAGATCATCACGCTCGCCGCCGTGAGCCAGGCCGAAAGCGCGACGCCCGCCAGCGCGAGCGGGCTGCGCATCCCGAGCGCCAGCGCAATCCCGATCGCCGCAACGCCAAGAACCAGCGCGGGCACAAGCCGCCGTCCGAGCCCGGCCCAGTCCATCGCCTGCCAGCGCATCAGCGGACCAGCCGCCATCAACGCGACAAGGGGCAGCAGCAGCGGCAGCAGCGCCGTCTGGAAATAGGGCGGGCCGACCGAAACCTGCTCGCCCGTCGCAGCTTCAAGCAGCAGCGGATAGAGCGTGCCGAGGAACACGACGCCGAGCACTGCCGAGAGGATGAGGTTGTTGACGACGAGACTGCCTTCGCGGCTCACCGGCCGGAACGGCGCACCCGCCGTCACCGTGCCCGCACGCAAGGCATAGAGCGTCAGCGCACCGCCCACGTAGATCGCCAGCAGGATCAGCAGGAACACGCCCCGCTCCGGGTCTACCGCGAAGGCGTGCACCGATGTGAGGAGCCCCGAGCGCACGATGAACGTGCCGACCATGCTGAGCGAGAAGGCGACGACCGCGAGCAGCAGCGTCCAGTTCTTGAGCGCGCCGCGCGCCGCGAGCACGCCCACCGAATGGAACAGCGCCGTCGCCGCGAGCCACGGCATCAGCGAGGCGTTCTCCACCGGGTCCCAGAACCACCAGCCGCCCCAGCCGAGTTCGTAATAGGCCCAGAAGCTGCCGAGCGTGATGCCCGCCGTCAGGAAGCTCCACGCGCCTAGCACCCAGGGCTTCACCGCGCGCGCCCATTCCGGGGTCACCCGGTTCAGCAGCAGCGCGGCCACGGCGAACGAGAAGGTCACCGAAAGCCCGACATAGCCGATGTAAAGCAGCGGTGGGTGGAACGCGAGGCCAGGGTCCTGCAGCAGCGGATTCATACCCGAACCCTCGATCGGCGCGGGCACGATCCGCGCGAACGGGTTCGAGGCGATCAGCAGATAGGCGTAGAAGCCGAGTGCGATGAAGCCTTGTGCGGAGAGCATCACCGTGCGGAAGCGTTCGCCTAGGCCCTTCGCGCGGATCGCGGCAATCGCGCCGAACACGGCGAGGACCGCAACCCACAGCAGCATCGAGCCTTCGTGGTTCGCCCAAACGCCCGTCCACTTGTAAAGCTCGGGCTTCGCGGTGTGGCTGTTGCCGGCGACGAGCGCGACCGAGAAATCGGATTTCACGAACGCCCAGGTCAGCGCCGCGAAAGCGACGGCACAGAGCAAACCCTGCAGCAGTGCGGCGGGTACGGCGATACGCCCGCCATCGGCGCGGAAACCCGCAAGCGCCTGCGCAAGCGCAAGGCCTGCGGCCAGCCACAAGGCTGCATGGCCGATCTCGGGAATCACTGTTGGCGCCACCCCGGAATTTTCATTGTCAGCGCCTTAGCACCGGCGCGCGCGCAATGCAGCCCGCTTGCGCGCTTTCGTCACGCCTGCAGCGGCACAAGGCCCTTATGCGTAGAAAATCACGCCGTCGTGAATGCCGAAGGTCGTTGGGAGCACGGTAACGGTGTCCCCGTCCGCCTGCACCGGAACCTCGGCGTCGCTCGATGCGCTCAGCGTGCGGAACGGCTGCGCCACCACGCCCGGCACGGTGTCCACCGGCCTGCCGCGCAGCAGCGCCCACATGAACCGCAAATAGTCGCGCCGCCGTGCGCGGGTCAACGCCACGAGGTGCAGCGTCTCGTCGTTGATCGAGGCGCCCCGCGCGAAGCTCCACGGCCCAGCAAAGAACCGTCCCTTCGCGACATAGAACGCCTCGCAGGCGATGCGCTGCCCGTCGACATCCAGCGTGATCCTTGGACGCGGCCAGCGCCAGAGCACGCCGAGGAACGCTGCGCCATAGGCCGCGCGCCCGATCCAGCGCTTCAGCCGCGAGGACACGCCCGCCACCGCGTAACTGTCCGGCCCCGCGCTTGCGCAAACGAGGAACAGCTGCTCGCCCACAACCCCCGCAAAGCCCCTGCGCCTGCGATCCGCGCACGATACGCGCTCGACGAAGGCGTCGGGATCGATCGGATACTCCGCCTCGCGCGCCAGGAGATTCACAGTCCCTGCGGGATAGGCGCACACCGGCACGTCGGCCTTGGCCTGCCGCAGTGCCGAAACCACATGCCGCAGCGTTCCGTCGCCGCCAACGACGCAGACGAGGCTGAGATCGTCGGCAAGCGCGATCGCGGTCCCCGGCGCGCTGTGCCCGTAGGCGAGAGCATGGCTGCGCTTTCGGAACGCCGTTTCGAGCGCAAGGAAGCGCTGCGGCGAAAAACCGCCCGAAACCGGGTTCGAAATGATCTGGACCGTCACCGCGCAAACGATGCAGCGGCAAGGTGAAGAAACCTCTAAGGCGCCGGCTTTTCAGGCCGCGCCTTCGCGGCTGCCTCGGCCCTTTCAACAGCTTTCGCCACTTCGGGCGGCATGTATTTCTCGTCGTGCTTGGCAAGCAGCGTTTCGGCCTTGAACGTCCCGTTCGCATCGAAGCGGCCGTCGGCGATCATGCCCTGCCCTTCGCGGAACAGGTCGGGCACAATACCTGTGTAGTCCACCGGCACCGTTTCAAGGCGATCGGTGACGCGGAAATGGATCGTAAGCCCGTCGGCGCTGCGCGTCAGCGAGCCCTTTTCGACCAGCCCACCGAGCCGGATGGCCTGCCCTGGCGCCACACCTTTCGCCACCACGTCTGCGGGCGCGTAGAAATACGCCGCCTGATCCTGCAGCGCGGGAAGCGCAAGCGCCGCCGCGATGCCCAGCGCCGCCACTGCCGCGCCAGCAAGCGCGAGCCTCTGGTGCTTGGGTTTCATCGTCGCTCTCCCCGCAGCGCGTCCGCCGCCTTTTCGGCACGTCGCATGGACAGCCAGCTCCACGCGAGCACGCCGCCGATACCGATTGCGGCGGCGGCATAGGCCGCGATCACGAAGGGAAGTGCGTTCATGCTGCGTCTCCCGCCAGCCGCGCCCGCCTTGCGGCGATGCGCTGTTCGGCGATGATCGCACGCATCCGCATCAGCACTGCCGCCGCCATCAGCAGGCCGAGTCCGACGGCGCTTGTCAGCAAGGGATGAAGCATATCGGGGTGAATACTGGAGCCCCGGAGCGTGATCGAGGCCGATTGGTGCAGCGTGTTCCACCATTCCACCGAGAACTTGATGATCGGCAGGTTGATAAGCCCGACGATCGCGAGCACCGCCGCCGCACGCGCCCCCCGGCTGCGCTCGTCGAACGCACCCGCAAGCGCCACGACGCCCAGGAAGAGGAAGAACAGCACAAGCATGGAGGTCAGCCGGCCGTCCCACACCCACCATGTGCCCCACGTCGGGCGGCCCCAGATCGATCCGGTGAGCAGGCATACGCCGGCAAACACCGCGCCCACCGGCGCCAGCGCCTCCAGCGCCACCTCGGCGAGCGGATGCTTCCAGACAAGAATGACGATCCCGGTGATGCCGAGCCCGAGGTAACTGCCCATGGAGATCCATGCGGTCGGCACGTGCAGGTACATGATGCGCACGCTTTCGCCCTGCAGATAGTCGGGCGGCGCGTGAAACGCGCCCCACCAGAGTCCCGCCGCAGTCAGCGCAAGACCAAGCAGGAGTGTCGCCGCCGTCAACGGGCGGGCGAGCTGCAGAAACCGGGCGGGATTGGCGAACCGATGCATCAACCTGTCTCATACGCACTGTTTGTCGCCGCCGCCAGCGCTTGCGCTCGGCGGATGCAGACGGCAATTATGAGGGCATGTCTGCCGTCCGGCCAAGCGAGCGCATTGTCACAGGTCAAATCCGAATGACGCGCATGGGTGCCGCGGCAATCCCCGATTGGAGATTTCCATGCTTCGTTCCTGCCTTCTCGCCGGCGCCGCCGCACTTGCCGTGACCTTCGCCATCCCCGCTTCCGCCGAAACCTCCACGCCTGCCGCTGCTTCCGACGCGGCCGTCGATGCGCTACTTGCTGAATGGACGGGGCCGAACGGCGGGGTTCCGCCGTGGGACAAGGTGCAGACGCCCTTGTTCAAACCGGCGTTCGACAAGGCTTCGGCAGAAATGCTCGCCGAGGTGGATGCCATCGCGAATAACCCGGCCAAACCCACCTTCGCGAACACGCTCGAAGCCCTCGAAAAAAGCGGTGAAGCCCTGAACCGGCTCGGCACACTGTTCTTCGTGATGAGCTGGAGCAAGAACGATCCGGCGCATCAGGCCATCTCGGCGGAGCTTCTGCCCCGGTTTTCCGAGGTGGAAGACAAGGTGAACTTCAACCGCAAGCTCTTCGAGCGCGTAAAGGCCGTTTACGATGCGCGCGAAACGAGCGGCCTCAACGCCGAACAGAAGCGCCTCGTCGAAAAGAGCTACGAGAATTTCGTGCGCAGCGGCGCCAGTCAGCCGCCCGAAAAGCAGGCTGAACTCGGCAAACTCAATCAGCAGCTCGCAGCGCTCTTCAACGATTTCGGCAACAAGGTTCAGGCGGACGAAGATACGTGGGTCACACTTGGCGAAGGCGATCTCGGCGGCCTGCCGCCTGCGCTGATCGCCGGCTACAAGGCGGCGGCTGCGGAGCGCAAGCTACCGGGCTATGCGGTCGTCAACACGCGTTCGGCGGTCGATCCGTTCCTGACCTTCTCCAGCAATCGCGCGCTTCGCGAGAAGGTCTGGCGCGCCTTCATCATGCGCGGCGACAATGCGAACGCCAATAACACGCACGAGGACATCCGGAAGATCGTGAAGCTGCGCGCCGACCGCGCGCGGCTGCTCGGCTACCCCAGCCACGCGCACTGGCGCATGTCGGACACGATGGCGAAAGACCCGCAAAAGGGCCTGGACCTCCTGATGCGTGTCTGGCCCGCGGCCCGCGCGCGCGTTGCCGAAGAAGTCGCCGACATGCAGAAACTCGCGGACAGCGAGGGCGCGAACATCACCATCGAACCGTGGGACTACCGCTACTACATGGAGAAGGTGCGCAAGGCGCGCTACGACCTCGATCAGAACGAGTTCAAGAACTACTTCGAGCTCGAGAACATGATCGCCGCCTCCTACCACATGGCGGGCAAGCTCTACGGCTACAGTTTCAAGGAAATCACCGGCACGCTGCCCACGTTCCACCCGGACGTCCGCGTGTATCACGTCACGAACACGGCGGACGGCACGCATGTCGGCTATCTGTACCGCGACGACTTCGCCCGCCAGTACAAGCGTTCAGGCGCCTGGCAGAGCACCTATCGCGGGCAGGACAAGCTCGGCGGACGCCAGCGGGACGCGATCGTTTCGAACAACAACAATTTCACGAAGGGCGCACCGGGCGAACCCGTTCTCATCAGCCTCGACGACGCGCGCACGCTGTTCCACGAGTTCGGCCACGCGCTGCATGCGCTCAGCAACGACACGACCTATCCCTCGCTCACCGGCACGCCGCGCGACTTCGTGGAGTTCCCGAGCCAGGTGCATGAGAATTGGGTGCTCACCCCAGAAATCCTCGATACCTACGCGCGCCACTACAAGACCGGCGCGAAGATGCCGCAGGCGCTCATCGACAAGCTGAAAGCCGCCGAAACCTTCAATCAGGGCTTCGAGACGGTCGAGTTCCTCGGTTCCGCCATTGCCGACATGAAGATTCACATGGACCCGTCGGGTGAAATCGACCCGGCCACCGCCGAAAAGACCATTCTTGGGGAGATCGGGATGCCGAAGGAGATCGTCATGCGGCACCGGCTGCCGCAGTTCGGTCACATCTTTTCTTCGGACGGCTATTCCGCCGGCTATTACTCTTACCTCTGGTCGGACGTGATGGCCGCCGACGCTTGGGCGGCGTTCGAGGAAGCCGGTAGCCCGTGGGACGCCGCGACAGCCAAAAAATTCAAGGACATCATCCTTGCAACAGGCGACGCGATTGACCGCGCGGAGGCTTACCGCATGTTCCGTGGCCGCGACCCCCAGGTCGAGGCACTCCTGAAGAACCGCGGCTTTCCGACCGATTGAGTACGGCGCCGAAACTGTCGGAGAATCTGACAAGAGTTATTGAAAGTCACTCGCAAACGGCAGATTTCAGCGCGACTCCGCGTCTGGCACGGGAATTGCTTTATTTCGCCTGTGTACCGGGATGGCATCGGTCAAGTGCCCCCGGCGAGGAGACGAGTTATGAAAAAGGTCCTTCTTTCCGCTGCCGCCCTTGGCGCTGTCGCGGCGTTCAGCGCTCCGGCGAACGCTGCGCTGATCACGTGTCCGGCCGCGCACATCGCGGATGGCACGTCCAAGGTGTTCAACGGCAGCAACAGCGCCGTTTCGGCCTGCCAGTACGACAACGCCACCGGCACCAGCACGGTCGCCAATCTGACCAACATCAACGCTTCGGCCTTCTATGGTTTCAGCGACTGGGCGGACAATGGCCAGACGCAGATCAACCTCGCCGAAGGCGCGGGCGGTTCGGGCACGTGGACGATCAACGGCGTCGATTTCGCCGCCTATGATTACATGATCGTGTTCAAGAACGGCAACGGTACGCACCTGACCGCGTTCACCTTCAACGAAGAGTTCTCGTCGGGCGGCTGGTCCACCCCGTTCACCGATCCGCCGTTCGACCTGCCCGGCAAAAGCAAGTCGCATGACGTTTCGCACTATTCGATCGTGAAGCGTTACAACCCCGAAACGCCGCCGCCGGTCGACGTTCCCGAGCCCGCGATGCTCGGCCTCTTCGGCCTCGGCCTGATGGGCCTCGGCATGGCGCGTCGCCGCCGCGGCTAATCAGACGGATTTCGTCACGCAAAACGGGCGTCCGGAAACGGGCGCCCGTCTTCGTTTTGGCGCAGTGCCTTGACGCCGCCACATTTTTCCCCCACATGCCGCCGTGACCGAACGTCGGCCGATAAGGCCCTGACGCGCCCGGCGTGATCGCTTCCTTTGGGAATTGAGCGCGCGTCTTCAGACGGTTCGGCCCACCGGCTTCCCCTCGTCACGCGGGTCGTCACGACACCGCACCCGCGTCCGCGCGCCAATTCCGGCAGCGCGGCATGGGTCTGTTTATTGAAAGATCATAATGACCGATTTTCTCCAGTTCGGCCTTGGCGAGCGCATCGAAAAGGCGCTTACCGACGCGAACTACACTGTCCCCACGCCGATCCAGCGGCAGGCGATCCCGATCCTGATGAAGGGCCATGATCTGCTCGGCATCGCGCAGACGGGCACGGGCAAGACCGCCGCCTTCGCGCTGCCCTCGCTCGATTACCTGTCGCAGACCTACAAGCCGCTGAAGGGCCGCACGTCGCGTATGCTGGTGCTGGCGCCGACGCGTGAGCTTGCCAGCCAGATCGCCGAATCCTTTCGCACCTACGGCAAGTATCTGCGCCTCACCATCTCCACGGCGTTCGGCGGCGTGCCGATCGGACGGCAGATTCGCGCGCTGCAGCGGGGCGTGGACATCCTCGTCGCCACCCCCGGCCGCCTGATCGATCTTGTCGACCAGAGCGCGCTCGATCTTTCGCAGGTCGAGCTGTTCGTGCTCGACGAGGCCGACCAGATGCTCGACCTCGGCTTCATCCACGCGCTGCGCCGCATCGTCCGCATCCTGCCGAAGAAGCGCCAGTCGCTGTTCTTCTCGGCAACCATGCCGCCGGCCATCGCGGAGCTTGCCGGCCAGTTTCTCACCGATCCGCAGAAGGTGGAAGTGAAGCCGCAGGCGACCACCGCCGAGCGCGTCGCACAGCATGTCATCCACGTGAACGCGTCCGAAAAGCAGGCGCTGCTCACGATCATGCTTCAGGATCTGGGTGCGGAGATGGACCGCGGCCTCGTCTTCTCGCGCACCAAGCACGGCGCCGACCGCGTCGTCCGCCACCTGAAGGGTGCGGGCATCGCCGCCGAAGCGATCCACGGCAACAAGTCGCAGCCGCAGCGCGAGCGCGCGCTCGGTCTGTTCCGCTCGGGTGAAGTCAAGATTCTCGTCGCCACCGACATCGCGGCGCGCGGCATCGACGTGCCGGGCGTCAGCCACGTGTTCAACTTCGAGCTGCCGAACGTGCCGGAGCAATACGTCCACCGCATCGGCCGCACCGCGCGCGCCGGCCGCGAGGGCATCGCCATCGCACTGGTGTCCGACGGTGACGAACGCACGTACCTGCGCGATATCGAGCGGCTGATCCGCCAGAAGCTGGAACCCATGCCGCTTCCGGAAAACTTCCTCACCCGCGCCGCCGCGCTCGCGAAGCCGGTCGCACGCACCGACGGCAAAAGCGGCGACCAGCGCGGCTTCTCGCACGGTGAGCGTCGTGACGGCCGCCGCGACGGCGGCCATCGTGGCGGACCCGGTGGCCATCGCGGCGAGCGTTCCGGCGGCGGCGAGCGCCGGGAAGGCGATCGCGAAGGCCAGCGCCGTCATTTCGGTGCGCCCAAGCCGAAATATTCGGCCAAGCCCACGCACGGCGGCGGCAACAGCGGTAGCCGGGGCAATCCCGGCGGTGGTCAGCGCCGCCAGGGCCGATAACGCGAAACCGGCATCCGGGCGGTGTCCGGATGCCTATTCCGCCGTCGTCGGATCGATCGTCGCGCGCACCTCGGCGACACTGTTTGCCGGGAAGCCCGCCGTTTCCGCGTGCTGCCGGATAATATCCGCGCTCGGCGCGCGATAGACGCAATAGATCTTGTCGTCGGTCACATAGCTGTGAACCCACTGGATCTCGGGTCCAAGCGTGCGGAGCACGTTGCACGATCCTTGCGACGCGGCCTTCAGCTCGGCCGGACCGAGCTTGCCGACGCCGGGCATATCTCTTTCGATAACGAACTGCGGCATGGTCCCTCTCCCTCCCGCAATCCTAAAATTTACGCGCTTTTCAGACCCGAGTCCACGCGGGGAGAACTACCGGTTCTTCTGGCGATATTCCTCGCGCACGCGGTCTGCGAGCCTTCCGCTCGCAATGTCGTCATACGTCGCGATATTGTTCGCCATGCCTTCTGATTGCTGGCGCGCGATCGTTTCCAGGTCGCCCGCGAACTGCGGCAGGAAGAACCAGTGCTGGGCCGGGTATGCACCGTAAAGTGCGCGGAATTTCTCCACGGTTTCGCGTTCGGCAATGAACCGGTCTCGCTGTGCCGCCGCGCCGCGCTGCGTCATGTCGCCCACCTTCACCGGCTTCGGCCGCATGATGTCCCACCATGCAAACGGCAGTGCGGGGTCCAGCTTCTGCGCCTCGGCCGCCATCTCATCGCCGGCCTCCGCGCTCGGCGCCGCACGTGCCGCGATCACCAGCAGCGTGGCATCGCCGGTCTTCCGCGCAAGAGCCTGCATCTCCTCCACCAGCTGCGCACGCCCCTTCACCGCATTGCCGCTGTCGAAATAAAGCTGCGCCGCGTCCAGTTTTTTCGGAGCGTAATTCGCATAGAGCGCCTGCATCTCGGCGAAGGCCTTTGCCGAGTTGCGCTGCATCGTCTGGTAGATCCAGGCATTGTTGAAATGGTCCGCCGCCGATTCGGGATCGTCGATGATCATCTGCGGCTGCGCCATCGCATGAAGGTCGCCCACCTGATCGCGGATCACGGCGGTGTCTTCCTTGATGAGTCCAAGCTGCCGCCCGACCGCCTCGGTCGCGGACTGCCCCTGCCCCACCAGCATGAGGAGGATGAACGCCGCGGTCGCGAACAGCCCGAAGCGGAAGGCGTCGCACTGCGTGCACTGCACCACCTCATCAACCGCTTTGTCGTCTGCCGCGTTCACCATGAAAGCGCGCTGGAAGCAAAGCAGCCCCGCAACCGCCGTCACCACCGCGAAAATAAGGACGAGCACATCGGCGGACAGAAATTCCGCGAAGAAGTTCACGAGGTCGCCGAACAGGCCGACTGCGCCGCCGATCAGCGCAAACAGCGATGCCTTCGCCGGCCAGATGATCCGCTTGACGATACCGATGCGTGTATCCGCCATGCCCCCACTCCCTCGAATGCCATGTCGTTTCCCAAACATAACAAGGCCGTAACGGTGCATCCACCCCTTGCGAAAACCGCGTGTCAGGATTTTCATGCTTTCCGCATCATGGCGCTATGCTAGTTGGCCGTTGAGAGGCAGGCGGTTACGAGAATGCGATGGTGAGGGAAAACAGCGCAAACGCCGCCTACGCGCACGAAAGCCGTGCGCGCAGTCTCGCGAAGGCGATCTCGTGGCGCTTCGTCGGCACGCTCGATACGTTGATCCTGTCCTATCTGGTGCTCACGTTCCTCGCGCCGCATTTCGGCGTGAGGGAAACCGCGACGCCGTCCGAAAACCTGCACACGGCGGGCTACATAGCGCTGGCAGAGGTCGTCACGAAAACGCTGCTGTTCTTCCTGCACGAGCGCGTCTGGTCGCGGCTGCGCTGGGCGGTGTGGACCGATCGGCGCGGGCGCCGGATCGAAGGGTTGCGGCGCAGCGGCTCGAAGGCGGCAAGCTGGCGCATCCTCGCGAGCCTCGATACCGCGCTGCTCGCGCTGCTCTTTACCGGGCACCCGCTCACCGCGCTCACCATCGGCGGCGGCGAGGTGGCGACGAAGCTGATTCTCTATGTGTTTCATGAGCGCGTGTGGGACCGCATCCCCTACGGCCGCGCCAAGGGCGGACACGTGTGACCGACCTCACACCGCTCGCTGATCTCGGGATCGCGCTCGCGCTCGGCCTGCTTATCGGTGTTGAACGCGGCTGGAGCGCGCGCGGCGAGCCCGCGGGCGGGCGCGTCGCCGGATTCCGCACCTTCGGCCTCCTTGGCCTGCTTGGCGGGCTCGCGGGGCTGATGACAGGCGATGCGCTGCTGCCGGCCGTGCTGCTCATCGCCGCCGCTGCACTCGCGCTCGTCGCAGGCTATGTCCGCGACATGGCGCGGGACCCCGACGCGAGCGTCAGCGCGACGACGACCATCGCCGGGCTCATCACGCTCGGGCTCGGGCTGCTCGCGACGACGGGTCAGGTGCTCGTCGCCTCCGTCTCCGCGGGGGTCATGGTCGTGCTGCTCGCGATGCGCGAGGAACTCCACGCCTGGATTCGCGGCCTCACTGCCGCCGAGGTGAAGGCGGTGGCACGTTTAGCGCTGATCTCGATCGTCGTGTGGCCGCTGCTGCCCAATGCCGCTTATGGTCCCTATGATGCCTGGAACCCGCGCGACATCTGGTTCGTCGTCGTGCTCGTGTCGGGGCTCTCCTTTGTCGGCTATGTCGCGGCGAAACGATTCGGAGAGGTGCGCGGCACGCTCGCGACGGCAGCGGCCGGTGCGCTCGTCTCATCGACCGCCGCAACTGCCGCGCTCGCGCGGCGCCTGGCCGAAGGCGAGGACGCGCCCGCGCCCGCCATCGCAGGTATCGCGCTCGCGGGTGCGGTGATGATGGCGCGCACGGCTGTCCTTGCCGCCGCCGTCGCGGGCTTCGTCGTGCCGACGCTTGCGTGGATCGTGGTGCCAGGCGGGCTTGCCGCGCTCGCCGCCGCGGCGTTCGTAATGCGGCACAACCAGCACGCGCCCTCGCGCGCCGCGCCGATGACCTCCGCAAACCCGTTCGACATTCTCCCCGCGCTCGGCTTTGCCGCGCTCATCGCGGGCGCCTCGCTGTTCGCACGCTGGGCGGAGGCGCAATATGGGGAAGCGGGGCTCGGCGTCATCATCGCGCTCACCGGCACCTTCGATGTCGATGCCGCCACGGTCACGCTCGGCGCACTGCCGGCGGGCAGCCTCGATCCCGTCACCGCGGGTGCGGTGCTCGGCGTGCCGATCCTGCTCAACACGGCGTTCAAGGCCGCGATCTGCATCGGCCTTGCCGGCTGGCGCAAGGGCTGGGCCGCTGCCGCGACGCTGATGTTCAGCTTCGCGGCAGGCGGTATTGGCCTCGCAGCGTTGGTTATTGCCGGATAGCGACCCGTGGCGGCTCCGCCGTCGCCTCGGTGATGAGCTTGCGCGCCTCGCCGATCGCCGCCGCGTCCTTCAGCTTGCCGCTGTTCACATCGTCGCCGATCTCCAGCAGGCGTCCGGAAATGATAGTGCCGGTGTCGGCCTTCTCCGCGATGTGAATGCCTCCGCGCTTTGCCGCGACCTCGTCCCAGATGCCGCGCACCGCCGCCCAATAGGCCTTCGTCTTCGTCCAGTAATCGTCGGCGGCCTTCACGTTGTAGCCGTCGAACTTCGTGTAGGTGTTCAGCACATATTCCTGCACGATCGGACGCAGCTTGCCGTTCTCTTCGGCCATCTTTGTGTTGTCCTGCCAGTGAATCCAGCCCGTCGGCGTCGGCTGGTGGCGGTTGATCGAGAAGTAACGGTCGTAAACCGGGTTCCGCACGGCGTCGCGACGCGCAAGCGGCCGCCATGTCCAGTTCGAACGCCAGCGGCGGATGCCCGCCTGCGTTTCCCACTGTCCCCAACCGGCATAGCGCGGGCTGTCGTCCACCTGCCACACGGTCTGCGACCAGCGCCCCGCGCGCATCCGCTCGGGCACGTCTTCCCAAACCCAATTGCCGTCGCCGGCATACACCAGCACCTTCGCGGGCTCGTAATCCCAGTCCTGCCGCCAGTGCTTGATGACATAGGGCTTGTCGTTATCGTCCTCCACGACGAGCAGATGCTGCAGCACGATGCGGCGCCCCGTATCTTCGATCACGCGCACCACTTCGTGCCCGCCCGAGCGCTTGGGTTCGATCGGCGTGTAGTCCGCCGTCCACGGCGTCGATTCCTGCATGTTGAAGCGCACGCGGTAATTGCCCGCCATGGCAAGGATGTCGGCGCGGTCGGCATCGAAAGAGGCCTTTTCGGCTGCGGTGGTACGCTCCGCCACGGGCCTGTCGGCAAGCGCGGGCGAAACGGCGATGGCAAGCGCGAACAGGCTCGCGCCAAGTGTCTGGTAGATCGGTTTCATAGTGCTCATCCTTGGGCTTAGAAGCGGATCGTCGCGGAGACGCTCGCGTTGCGTCCCGGCTGCGTGTAGGCGTCCTTGATCGCGGAGCTGTCGGCGACACCGCGCACGTCGCTCCACCACGCGTATTTCCTGTCGGTGATGTTAAAGATGCCCGCGCGCAGCGTAACCGCTTCGCCGATCCGCACGAAGGCGGTCGCGTCGAAGATCAGGAAATCGCCGGGCCGCCAGCAGGCGCTGCTGCACGCGCCGACGGCATCCTTGATCGATTTCTGCGCGCCGAACGTCGCGATCAGTTGTCCGCCGAACCGGCCTTCCGGCTCGCGGTAGCCGATCCCGGCGACGACCTTCAGCGGGTGGATCGTATCGAGCGCAGATTTCGCGCCGGTCTCATCCGTGAGCGTGCCGTCGGCGTAGCTGACGGAAAGCGTGCCGGTGAATCCGCCCTGCTTCAGCTCCAGCCGCGCCTCCGCGCCGTCCACCTTCGCGGCGTTGACGTTGACGAACTGGTAGATCGCGGGGTCGGCGGGCGTGAAGCTGCCGCTCACCATCTTCTGCAGGATGAAGTCGTCGAACTTCGCGTGAAACACGGTTGCCTCGAAGCGCACGGCGTCGCTGGTCACGCGGAAACCGCCTTCGATGCTCTCGCTCTTTTCCGGCCCCAGGTTCGGGTTGGGGATCGAGGTGTAGCCCGAGGCGAGGTTGGAGAAGAACTGGTTCACCTGGCTCGGCTCAGGCGCCTTGAAACCGCGCCCGTAATTGCCGAACAGCCGTACCGCCTCGCTCAGCTTCACCACCGCGCCGAACTTCGGCGAGACGCGGGAATCGCTCTGCCCCGCGCCTGCGAACCCCGGCAGCAGGGGGCCTTCCTTGGGCGAGAGCTTGTAGTGATCGAAACGCAGCGCGGGGAACAGCGTCACCATGCCGCCCGCGAAGCTGATCTCGTCGCCGACATACAGACCTGCGAGCGTGTAGTCGGTCACCGGGAAGGCTCGTGTAGGGTAGGTTTCGCCGAACGGCGGGACCGTGCCGTCGCGCACGCCCTTCTGCCGGGTCTCGCTGATGTCGCCGCCGAAGCTGACGCGGTGATCAACCGCGCCTGTCGAGAAGCCCGCGCGGAATTCCGCCGAAGCGCCGATCACGCGGTTGTCGAAGGTGTTGAGGCGGCTGCGGTCCGCTGCCGGGGTGCGATCCTCCTCGGTATATTGCCGATCCTTCGCGTCCTGCCAGTAGGCGCCGACGCGCGCGTAATCGATCGCGCCCTCGCCTTCCCACGTCCAGTCGGCAGCGGCGCGCGCACGCTTGCCCGTATCCCACGCTTCCAGACGATCGACCGTGGCGCTGCGCCCCGAAAGCACGTTCGAATAGAGCGACGTATCGACATATTCGCCCGTCAGGCGAACCGTGTGCCCGCCACCCGGTTCCCACACCAGCCGGCCGAGCACTGCGTCGGATTCGCCGTCCTGCGGGTTCGGCGTCGTGCGCAGAGATCCCGTGCGGTCGTCGGTGCCCTTGTTGTCGAGTTCCTTGTAGTCGCGCCGCGTGTAGGCGATCATTCCGGAGACTGTGCCGCCGCGCGCGGCGAGGATCGCCGTCCCGCTATATTCCTCGTCTGCCGAGCTGTAGGCGCCGCGCACCAGCCCACCAAAGCTCTGGCCGTCCTTCAATATGTCGGAAGGATTGCTCGTCACGAAGCTCACCGCGCCCGAAAGCCCGTCGCTGCCATACAGCGCCGAAGCGGGGCCGCGCAGAATTTCCACCGATTTCACAAGGCCGACATCCACATAGTCGCCTCGGCCAACGCCCTGTGCGCCGAAACTGAACCCATCGGGTACGCGCACGCCGTCCACCTGGATGAGCACGCGGTTGCCGCCGATGCCGCGAATCGTGAAACCCTCGTTGCCCGCGCGGCCCGTGGTGCCGAGCGCTGCGCCGAAGCGCGCGGGCGCACGGCGCACCGAAACGCCGGGCTCGAAGCGCACGAGGTCCTTGATGTCGGTAACAAGCTCATCGGCGATGCGCTGCTCGTCGATCACCGTCACCACCGCCGGCGCATCATCGATCGAGATCGGGCTGCGCGTCGCCGTCACCGTGATCGTGCCGTCGTCGAGCGCCGCGGCATCCGCCGCCGCCTCTGCAGCACCCACCGTCATTCCATAACAAAGAGCGACCGCCAGCGCGGCCCGCGAAATTGAAATCACTGCTACCCCCAAACCAAATGTCACTGTTGCTACTGCAACTGATTCTCATTAGAATCGTCTTCCGATAGATGTCAATGCGACGCATGTGCAATTTATGGAGCCCGAATGACGAACCCGCTTGAGGACCTGCTGAGAAAGCCCGACCTGCGCGATCTTGCGCGCACGCCGATGCACATGGTGATGGGCACACGGCTGGTGGTCATCTGCCAGCGCGCCGGGCACGATCCACGCGAGGCGCTGGCTGAGCGTCTGGGCAGTCCGCTCGCTGCCACGCGGCTGCTGAGCGCCGTACAGATCGTCGGCGATCACTGGCCGGATTGTTTCCTGATCAGCCCGCCCTGCTGCCGGGGATTGGGACCGGACGAGATGGCGCTTTCGGCAATGACGGCGGCGGCCGCGGCAAACGACCGACCGCGCTTCGACACCGCCTGCCGTGAAATGCTGGATGCCGAGGCGCGCGACGCGACCTACGCGGCGCTCAGCGCCTTCGCCCATGCGCTGCCGCCACACGCAGCAGCATCGAACGCGACGCAGCAGCCATAGTTGTCAGCGCCGCCTCTTCGGCTCTAGGATCGCGCGAAGCGTCTTTGGGGGGAGGAGCCGGTATGCAGGACTATAGGCAGCCCGATGGGCGCCCGGCACCGCCGAAGCAGAACAAGACCCGCCGTCTCGTCGTCACCATCGTGATCATCGTCGTCGTCGCGGCCGTGCTCGGCTATTTTGTCGTCGACATCCTGGAAACCGCGACGAGCGCGATGAAGGGACGGTAACGCTTCGGCAACCTGCCCGTCCGATACCGTATGCCGCAGCACTGCAGGGAATCGGATCGATGCGTATTTTCCGCCGCGTTCTTGCCAGCCGCAGAGGCGCCACCGCCATCGAATACGCGCTCATCGCCGCGCTCATTTCGCTTGCCGCGATCATTGCCTTCCAGATGCTCGGCCTCTCCTTGGTCGATGTCTTCTCCAGCATCACCAACGCCATGACGCGCTGATCGACAGGCACATATGTTCCTGATATGTTCCCATTCCTCCGATTCGAAAGGGATGGATGATGACTGACCTGGTGCTTTACACGAACCCGATGTCGCGCGGCCGTATCGTGCGCTGGATGCTGGAGGAGGTGGGCGCGGAATACCGCACCGAAATCCTGGAATACGGGACCACGATGAAGGCGCCGGAATATCTCGCCATCAACCCGATGGGCAAGGTCCCCGCGATCCGCCACGGAAGCACGGTCGTCACCGAATGCGCCGCGATCTGCGCTTACCTTGCCGATGCCTTCCCCCAGGCGAATCTCGCGCCCGCGCTCAAGGATCGCGGCAGCTACTATCGCTGGCTGTTCTTCGCGGCGGGCCCGCTGGAAGCCGCGATCGCAGACCGCACGCTCGGCGTCGAGGTGCCCGCCGACAAACAGATGATGGTAGGTTACGGCTGCTACGCCCATGTGATGGACGTTCTTGAAAAGGCGGTCGGCGACAGCCCCTATATCGCGGGCGACAGCTTCAGCGCTGCAGACGTCTACATCGGCTCGCACATCTTCTGGGGCCTGCAGTTCGGCAGTATGGACAAGCGCCCGGCGTTCGAGGCCTATTGGAAGCGCCTGGAATCGCGCCCCGCGCACCTGCGCGCCACCGAACTCGACGATGCGGACACGCCGAAGCAGGATTAGCCTCGACTCCCCTATCGCGGCTTCACGAGGCGGTCGATAATCGCGACCGCCTCTTCAGTCGCTGCTTCGGTTGATTGGCCCGAAAGAGCCGCAAGCCACGACATGCCGATGCCCACCGCGGAGACGGCGCGCACCGTCTCTTCCGGCGTCCCGGCAATTTCGGCGCCGCCGCTCTTCACCAGCGCCTCCAAAACCTGCCGCTGCTCGGCGAGATTGCGTTCGATGACGGGGCGGATCGCCGCGCGCAGATAATCCGCTGAAAGCGCCGCCGCCATCAGCTGCAGCATGGCCCTGTCCAGCGCGGCGGAGCTGAGCCCGCTCGGTCGCTTTTCCTTCATCAGCCCTGCCCGGTAATCCGTCCAGTCTTTCGGAACCGGCACTGCAGCCTCGTGCGTCGAAAAATGCTCGAGCACAGCGACCACGAGGTCCTCCTTGTTTGCGAAGTAACGATAAATCGTTCCCGCGCTCAGCCCTGCGGCCTTGCGGATATGTTCGATCGACGTGCCTTCAACGCCATGGGCTGCAATGCAGCTCAGCGCCGCCCGCAGGATGCGCTCCCGCTGTGCCGCCATATGGGTGGAATCGCGCTTCGGCATTCGTTTCCTCCCTGTTCGTGAAAGATTGTACGGCACCTGCAACAAGATGAACAGAAATTCATTTTTTCTTGACGGCCATCCTGAAATGACAAAAGATGAATGGAGGTTCATTTAATTGGGGGGTGGAGTCGATGATCTGGTCAAAATGGGCGCGCGCCGTGCGTTTTTCCGCGCTGGCGGGCGCTGTCCTTTTCAGCGGCGGTGGGGCGTATGCGGAGCCAGCCCCGCGCGCCGATCACCACATGCATATCCAGAGCGCGCTCGTCACCGATTGGCTGCAGGAAATACAGAAGGTGATGCCCGCTGCCTTTGAAGGTCTCTCCGGCGACATCCTCAAGGTACGCGCGGGCAGCGATGCCGTGCATGAACTCGATCGCGCGGGCATCCAGCGGGGCGTGCTGCTCTCCGCCGGCTACATGTTCGGCTTTTCCGCCATCCCGCTCGCACCGGAGGAGATCGCTCGGCGGATGCGCGCCGAGAATCGCTTCAACGTCGATCAGGCCCTCGCCTCGAACGGCCGCCTCGTCGCGTTTGTCGGCATCAATCCGTTTCTCGACAACGCGCTCGGCGAACTCGAATACTGGTCGCGTCAGCCCGGTGCTTCGGGTGTAAAGCTCCACCTCGGCAACAGCGGCTTTGATCTCGGCAACCCTGACCAGGTCAAAATGCTGGCGGCGTTCTTCGGGTCCGCCAGAAAGGCGCGGATGCCGCTTGTCGTTCACCTGCGCGGCGCGGCGCCGTTCACCAACGCGAACCTCACCACGTTCATCGATACGGTGCTCTCCGAGGCGGGTGATCTTCCCGTGCAGATCGCGCATGGCGGCAGCTTCGGCGGCATCGATGCGGCAACTCTGGAAGCCCTTCGCCTCTATGGCGACGCCATGGAGCGCAAGGCCCCCGGTACCGCCAACCTCGTGCTTGATATCTCCGCCGTCGCACAGGTCGATCTTTCGAAGCTCCCGGGCGTTCCCAAAGAAGGCCTCGAAACCCGCACGCCCGACGAATGGCGCGCCGCTTACGTCGCCCAGATGCGCAAGATCGGCATGGACCGCTTCGTCCTCGCCAGCGACTGGCCCGCCCTCACGCCCCCGGCCGAATATTTCGCCGCCGAGCGGAAAGCGCTTCCGGTGACCGATGAGGAATGGGCGGCACTGTGCGAGAACGTGGCGCCGTATCTGCGCACGACGTGGGCGGCGCAGCGGGAAGCGGTGTTGCTCAGGCCTTAGCTCGCCGGATACCCAGGCGAAAAATGGCCCGACCGCTGGGAAGAGGTCGGGCCAGGCGAACTAGGATGTAAACAACGCGAGATCTGGAAAAACTCGCGCGGTGGCTGCGTTGCACAGCGGGAGTGCGAGATCAAATTCTTATTGATACGGCATCGCAACCATCCCGGGCACGCCCGCCGGCTCCGGCGCCCCGCTCCCTAGAACAGCCGAGTGATCATGTAGAAGATCGCGCCCACCGCCGCGGATGCGGGAATGGTGATGAGCCACGCCATTACCACGTTCTGCGCGACGCCCCAGCGCACGGCGGAGGCGCGGCGGGCTGTGCCGGCGCCGACGACGCAGCCTGTGATCGTGTGCGTCGTCGAGACCGGGATGCCGAGCAGCGAGGCGGTGAACACCATCACTGATCCGCCTGCCGAGGCACTGAAACCCTGGTGCTGCGAAAGCTTGGTGATCCGCGATCCCATCGTCTCGATGATCTTCCAGCCGCCCGAAAGCGTGCCGAGCGCGATCGCAATGTAGCAGCTGATCGCCACCCAGTGCGGTACGTGGAATTCACCCTGCAGACGGCCGGTCGAATAGAGAAGCACGGTGATGATCCCCATCGTCTTCTGCGCGTCGTTAAGGCCGTGGCTGATCGAATAGGCGGCAGACGAGGCGAGGTGCAGGTAGCGGAATCCGCGCTCCGCGCCGCGCGCGGTCGCGCCCTTCATCAGCCAGCTCGTGAGCAGCATGATCAGCATCGAAAGGAACATGCCGAGCAGCGGCGAGAGTACGATGGCGATCAGCGTCTTGTTGAGCCCGCTCCATTCGATGCCGGTCATCCCCGCGTGCGCGACGCCGGCACCGACGATGCCGCCCACGAGCGCATGGCTCGATGAGGACGGAATGCCCTTCAGCCACGTCACCACGTTCCAGAACATCGCGCCGATAAGAGCGCCGAACACGACGGCAGGCGTCACCAGATCCTTGTCGATGATGCCCTTGCCGATCGTTTCGGCAACCTTGTGCAGTTCGGGGAAGACGAGGCTGAGGAAATAGGCGGCGAAGTTGAAGACCGCCGCGAAGGCGACCGCCTGCACCGGCCCGAGGAGGCGTGTCGCAACCACGGTGGCGATCGAATTCGCCGCATCATGGAGCCCGTTCAGGAAATCGAACGCCAGCGCGATGATGATAAGGCCGACCAGCAGCGGAAACGCGAGTTCGTGCATTGTATCGTGTCGTCAGGCGTGATCGATGACGATGCCATCGATCTCGTTCGCGACATCCTCGAGCGCATCGACGATCCGCTCGAGATGCTTGTAAACTTCGCGCGAGACGATGAAGCGCAGTGTGTCGCTCTCGCCATATTGCTTGAACGCCTTCTTCACGCCGATCGCGTGAATCTCGTCGGCATGGCCTTCCATGCGTACAAGCCGCTCGGTGAGTTCGTGGAGGCGCTGGCCGTTTCGTCCCACATCGCGCAGCAGCGGCATCGCTTCGGCGGCGAGCCGCGCACCGTCCACGATGATCGCGGTCATGTCGCGCATTTCCTGCTCGAACTCGCTCACCTCGTAGAGCGAGATCGCCGCGACGGTCGCCTGCATTTCGTCGATGGCGTCGTCCATCGCGCCGATGAGGCTCGTGATCGCGCCGCGGTCGAAGGGCGTCAGGAAGGTGCGGCGCACGGTGTGCAGCACCTCGCGGATGATGTCGTCCGCGTCCTGCTCGCGTTCCATCACCTCGCGGATATGATCCTCGGCGGAGGAGCCGTTTTCCAGAAGCCGCGCGAGCGCGTCCGCCGCGGCGACCACCGTCATCGCGTGCGCCTCGAACAGTTCGAAGAAGTTGCCTGTCTTGGGAAGCAAGCGCTGGAACCAGGCGAACATGTGGGGGATCCTCGATTTATGGGCGACGGCCGTCAGCATTCCCGTGCGGCGTGTGGCGGCATAGAATTCGGACGCGCCGAAAGAGCGGATGAGATCGCGAAGGTCGCTTTCCTCCACCGCCTCCGCGGCTTCGGCGAGCGTGAACCAGCGCCGCTCGCGCTCGTCCTGCTCCTTCCAGTTCTCAAGCTCGCGCGTCACCGCGAGCGGGAAGACGTCGACGTCCACCATCAGCGATGCGCCGTTGCTGCGCCGCTTGCGGTAACGATAGGAGCCGAGCGGCGTCGGGCACACCGCGCCGCGTACACCCGCCTCTTCCTCCGCCTCGTCGGCGGCGGCGGCGTGCGGCGCCATGCCCTTGGTGACGTTGCCCTTGGGGATCACCCAGCGCCGGCTGCTCCTCGAAGTGACGAGGAGGATGCGCACCGGCGCATCGATCGCGGCCCCCTCCGATCGATAGGGCAAGGCGGCAATTTGGCGAATGAAACGTCCCCCGTCTGCGACAGCGCGCTTTGCGACAGTTTTGTGATGGTCTGATGACAGATTTTTTAAGCCGTGCAAGCGCAGGGTAAAACACTTAGGAATTGACCTAAGTATTTTCACTGCCTATGCATGCCGAACGAAAGGAGCCGCAGATGATTCCCGGAATGCACAGCGCCTCGCCGCCACCGTCGCCCGCAGTGATCGACGGCATCTTTCGCGCCCTGTCGGACCCGACACGCCGCAGCGTGCTCGAACGGCTGAGCGCGAAGCCTGCCTCGGTCAGCGACCTCGCGGCGGATCATCGGATGGCGCTCCCCTCGTTCGTCGCGCACCTCCGGGTGCTCGAAGGCGCGGGGCTGGTGCGCTCCAAAAAGGAAGGGCGGGTCAGAACCTATGAACTCGCCCCCGAACGGCTTCAGGTCGCCGAAGACTGGCTGGGAAGGCAGCGCACCATGTGGGAGCGCAGGCTGGACCGGCTCGATGCCTATCTACTGAAGATGAAGAAGGAGAGATCGGAATGACATCCAACCTGTTCCCGTTCACGCCCGACCCTGCGCTCGATCTCGTGCTCGAACGCGATATCGATGTTCCCGTCGAACTCGTATGGGAGGCGTGGACCAGCCCGGAGAGCATCAAGGAATGGTTCTGCCCGAAGCCGTGGTCGGTAAGTTCGTGCGAGATCGATCTGCGCCCCGGCGGCAGGTTCAACACCGTGATGCGCTCGCCCGAGGGGGATGAGTTCCCGAACCACGGCTGCTACCTCGAAGTCGTGCCGAACCAGCGCCTTGTCTTCACCGATACGCTGCTGCCCGGCTTCCGCCCTGCGCCCAAGCCGTTCTTCACCGCGGCGCTGCTTCTGGCGCCGACCGCGACCGGCACGCGCTACACGGCGATCGCCATTCACGGCAATGAAGAGACACGAAAGCAGCACGAGGAAATGGGCTTCCACGACGGCTGGGGAACCGTCGTCGATCAGCTCGTCGCGCACATCAAAGCCGCAATGCACTAGGAACAAGCAGCGCCCGGATGCGTTCGGCGAACAGGAATTCGCCGCCCTTCATGCGGTCGAAAATCAAGGAGAAACACGATGCGAACGGCTTTTGCCCTTCTGGGTGCCGCACTTGTCATCACGCCCGCCGCTGCCGCGCCGGTCACGATGCAGATTCATCTCACGGGCGCCGAAGAGGTTCCCGGCCCCGGCGACGCCGATGGCAAAGGCACAGCAAGCGTGACGCTCGACGCCGCAAAGCCGGAGGTCTGCTACACGCTCGACGTCAGCGGCATCGACACTGCAACGATGGCGCATATTCACAAAGGCGCGAAAGGCGTCGCCGGCCCGCCGGTGGTGACGCTCGATGCGCCCGCCGAGGGCGCATCAAAGGGCTGCGCGAAGGCTGACGCGGATGTCGTCGCGGCGCTTCTCGCGAAGCCCGCCGACTATTACGTCAACGTCCACAACGCCTCGCACCCGAAGGGCGCACTGCGCGGCCAGCTCGGCCGCTAGCGGCTACTCCGCCGCCAGTTTATCGGCCGTCTTCGTATCGAAGTCGCTCGCATCGTGCCGCTCGTGGAGTTGCTCCTCAAGCGGCCCGGTGCGGCGGTTCACCATGCGCCCGCGCCGTACCCCCGGCCGCTCGCCAAGCTGCTTCGCCCAGCGCTGCACGTGCTCGTATTCACGCACGGAAAGAAACGTCGCGGACTCGCCGTATAGTTCACCGCGCACAAGGCCGCCGTACCAGGGCCAGATCGCCATGTCGGCGATCGTGTAGTCCGCGCCGGCGATATATTCGTGTTCCGCCAGCCGCCGGTTGAGCACATCGAGCTGCCGCTTCACCTCCATCGCATAGCGGTCGATCGCGTATTGGATCTTTACGGGCGCGTAGGCATAGAAATGCCCGAAGCCGCCGCCCAGGAAAGGCGCGCTTCCCATCTGCCAGAACAGCCACGACAGTGCTTCCGCGCGCGCCGCGCCCTCTTTGGGCAGGAACGCCCCGAATTTCTCCGCAAGATAAACGAGGATCGCGCCGCTTTCGAACACGCGCACCGGCGCCGTGCCGCTGCGGTCGACGAGCGCTGGAATTTTCGAATTCGGGTTCACATCCACGAAGCCCGATCCGAATTGGTCGCCCTCCATGATGTTGATCAGCCAGGCGTCGTATTCGGCCCCCGCGTGTCCAGCCGCGAGCAGCTCTTCGAGCAGGATCGTCACCTTCTGCCCGTTGGGCGTGCCGAGCGAATAAAGCTGCAGCGGATGCTTGCCCACGGGCAGCGTCTTCTCGTGCGTCGGCCCCGCTACCGACCGGTTGATCGAAGCAAATCGCCCGCCGCTTTGCTGATCCCAGGTCCAAACTTCGGGGGGCACGTAATCCGACGGTTCGCTCATCGCTGATCTCCTGCTTGAAGTCAGCAGATAGGAACGCTCGGCACGATCCGCCACCCTTCCTGTCAGTCTCCCGCGCGTTCGAAACGAAGCATACCCGCCAGCCGCACGCTGCTGCCGGTGTCGGCAGGATGGTTCTCCCCGTCGAGCACGGCCACCTCGGCGAAGTCGAACGGGCTCAGGCCTTCAAGACAGGCCGCATTGACGCCGTACTGTCCAGTGTTCGAACGGCGCCGATGAAACGTATAGATTCCGCACACGCTGCAGAAATGATGCTCGGCCGTGCCCGTGTTGAACTGGTACGTGGCAAGCACATCCTCGCCGGACAGGATATAAAGGCTGCCGACATCGGCCGAGACCGCCACGGCGCCCCGCATCCGGCAATAGGAGCAGCTGCAGCGCCGCGCCGTCCGCAGGCCGTCCGTCAGCTTCACGTGGAAGCGCACGCGGCCGCAATGGCAGGCACCATTCAGTTCCGACACATCCATGTCCATTTCGCGTGCCTCTCTCGCCTTCAGGCTCCGCAAGATGCTACCAGCAACACTGGAACATTGGGAGGACGCTGATGCCACGTGGGCACAGGGAAAATCACCTCGTCGCGCGTATCGGCTGGCTGCGCGCTGCCGTGCTCGGCGCGAACGACGGCATCGTTTCAACCGCAAGCCTCATCGTCGGCGTGGCGGCGGCAGCGGCGAGTGGATCCGACGTGCTGATCGCGGGGGTGGCGGCGCTCGTTGCCGGCGCGATGTCGATGGCGGCGGGCGAATATGTCTCGGTCAGTTCGCAGGCGGATACGGAAGCCGCCGATCTCGCGCGCGAACGGGGAGAGCTCGCCACCCAGCCCGGCTTGGAACGCGAGGAGCTCGCCCGCATCTATATGGACCGCGGCCTCGAAACCGGGCTCGCGCATCAGGTCGCCGATCAGCTGATGGCAAAGGATGCGCTTGGCGCACACGCACGCGACGAGCTCGGCATTTCTGAGGTCACGGCGGCGCGCCCCGTGCAGGCGGCGCTCACCTCCGCCGCCACCTTCTCGGTCGGCGCAGCGCTGCCGCTGCTTGCTGTGGTCGCCGCGCCGCAGGCGCTCATCATTCCTGCCGTCTCGGCCACGTCGCTCGTGTGCCTCGCCGTGCTTGGCGCCGTTGGCGCGCGGGCGGGCGGCGCGAACGTCTGGAAGGCAATGGCGCGCGTCACCTTCTGGGGCATCCTTGCACTTGTCGTCACCGCCGGGATCGGCCGCCTGTTCGGAACCGTTGTCTGAACAGGCGGCGCCCGATCGTTCAGCGCCGGCCGGGCAGCATCCTCACAAGCGTGTTGTCGCGCATCACATAGTGGTGAAGAAGCGCCGCGGCGGCGTGCAGGCCGATCAGGTAATAGCCCACCTCTCCGGCCGTTTCGTGGATTTCCTCGACCTGTTCGGCAAGCGCTTCGTTCGGTGCCACAAGCGCGGGCAGTTCGAGCCCGAAGAAAGGAATCGGTTCGCCCTCAGCACTCAGGATCAACCACCCCGCGATCGGCATCCCGATCATGAAAATATAGAGCGCTGCGTGCATGGCGTGCGCGGCGGCGGTCTGCCACACCGGCGGACGCGGCATGATCGGCGGCGTGCCGCCCGACATGCGCGCCGCGATGCGCAGCGCGACAAACGCCAGCACCGAAAGCCCCAGCATGAAATGCAGCGACTTCACGAATTCGCGCGTCTCGCTGCCGCGTTCAAAGAGCACGCGCATCTCGATCGTCGCAAACACTGCCGCCAGCAACAGCAGCATCACCCAGTGCAGCGCGATGGTCGCCTTGCCATAGCGTGCGGTTGTAACCGATCCGTTGGTCATGATCTCACCCGTTCGATTTGCCCACCTCCCGCCCGTTATCAGGCTCAGGCTGACACTTCACTGACGATCATGGCGCCTTTCGGGATTGGGTCGACCCATCGTCGCAAGCGCCGCTCCGATCACGCTTACCGAAACGGCTTGCCGCCTTGCGCGATCACCGCCTGAACATCAGACCAGCCATTTGACGACGATGAAACCGCCGATCAGCAGCGCCGCAAACGCAAAGGTGATCAGGCCGAAGTGGCGGTCGAGCAAGCGCTTCATCGGCTCGCCGAACATGCGAAGCAGCACCGCCACGAGATAAAAGCGCGCGCCCCGGCTGACGATGCTTGCAGCCAGCAGGACCACAGGCGAAAGCCCGGTCGCGCCGCTCGCGATCGTCACCACCTTGAACGGGATCGGGGTAAACCCGGCGAGCATCACGATCAGCCAGCCCTGTTCATTGAAGCGCTGAGCGATCTCGTAAAACTCGGTTTCGACCCCGTAGACGTGCAGAACCCACCGCCCGACGCTTTCGAACAACACCGCTCCGATGATCCAGCCAAGTCCGGCGCCCAGCGTGGAGCCGACGGTACAAACGCCCGCGTAGCGCAGCGCCCTATCCGGCCGGGCAAGGCACATCGGCGCCAGCACCACGTCAGGCGGGATCGGGAAGAGCGAGCTCTCGACAAAAGCAATGAAGGCCAGCCAGCGTTCGGCAAGCGGATGCGCCGCTTTCGCCAGCGTCCAGTGATAAAGGCGTTTCAGCATCGGCGCATTTAGCCGTGTCGCCGCTATGGGTAAAACGCTTTCGCGCACGCGTCATCGCGCGCTGGCCAGTCTTCGACACGGCAGCTACTGCAGAAACGACTCATGACCGCTGAAAGCCCGCCGAATGCAGATTGGTCTGAAACCGCTTGTCTGCGCCCTGCTCGCGATCATTCTGATCGGAAGCGCCGGCGTGTGGGGCGTTGGAAGCTTGCTGACGCGGACCACCAACCGGCATGTCACTGTTCCGGAAAAGCCAGCGCAGCTCGTACACATCGATAGCACGGACGGTGTGCGGCTCGCGGGGACCTATTGGCCCGCCGCCGATAAAGGTGCGCCCGCAATCCTTATGCTGCACGGAAACGGCAATAATCGCGGCGCCATGAACGGAACAGCTGCGTGGCTGAACACCCACGGCTATGCCGTGCTCGCCATCGATTTTCGCGGACACGGCGACTCCACACCGGCCGGCAAGAGCTTCGGCCTATTCGAAGCGGAGGATGCAGAGGCCGCTCTCGCATGGCTGCGCCAGAGGCACCCGTGGGCGCGTGTCGGCGTTATCGGTTTCTCGCTGGGCGGCGCGGCGAGCGTGCTCGGTGACGAAGGTCCGCTCCCCGTCGACGCTTTCGTATTGCAGGGCGTCTATCCGGATATCCGGCGCGCGATCTTCAATCGGCTCGCCATACGGCTCGGCCAGTGGCCGGCTTCAGCGATAGAGCCATTGCTCAGCTATCAGTCCGTGCCGAGATTCGGCGTCTGGCCGTCCTCGATCTCTCCCATCCGCGCTCTGGCGCAGGTCAAGGCGCCGGTCCTCCTGATGGGCGGCGGCAAAGATACGAATACGCCGCCCGAAGAAACGCGGGCGATGTATGGCGCTGTCAGGGCAAACGCCGAGCTACGGATTCTCGAAGGCGTTGATCATGACACCCTTGGCCGTACACTACCGGAGACGTTTCCCATTCTCCTGGCCTTTCTGGACAGGAACCTGAAATAGGCCGGTCAACGCCAACAGGCCCTAGCCAGCGGTGCTATCGACCACCTCGGCGCCGGGGCCGTTCTTCTTGATGGAATCGATGGCGTTCTGCGCGCTCGCCTTGCTTGAATAGCCTTCGGTCCAGAAGATTTTTTCAGAATTATATTTGAAGGCGACCCGGTATTCGCCCGCCTTGTCCTTCGTGATTTCGAAAACGTGAGCCATGCTCGTTCTCCCTGACCGTTGAACGATGCCAGCCTAGCCGCAAGCGCCTCGTGCGCAAGCCCGATTCAGCCGTCGCCCTGGCGGAGCGCGGCGGCGGCCGCGAACGGCGCGAACGCGGTGACGACAAGGCTCGATGCGGCGAGGAGGCGCAGCTCTCCGGCGCTGCCGAAAATCAGCACGGGAAGCGCGAGCGGCAGCACGATGAGCCCCGCAAGCGCAGGGCCCCCGCGTGCGCCCGCGACGAGCGCGGCGGCAACGAGGCCCAGCCCGGCCAGCGCGGGCGTGCCAAGCGCAAGGCCCATGACGAGCGAAGGCACATCGGCGTTCAGCATCGCCCCGCCGATTACCGCCGCGACGAGAAGCGCTGGCACGAAGCCCAGCCAGTGCGCGGCGAGCCGTGCTGCCATGATCGTTTCAGGCGCGATGCCGCGCACGCGGAGTTGATCCATCGTGCCGTCAGCGACGTCTTCGGCGACGAGCGTCCCCACCGGCAGCAACGCCGCGAGCAGCGCCGCCACCCACAGGCTGCCGGCGCCCACGCGCGCGAGCAGCGCCACATCCGGCCCGATCGCAAACGCGGTCATGCTCGCCACCATCACGAAGAACACGAGCGGGATGAGCCCGCCCGCGCCGATGTCCACGCCGCGCAGGACAAGACGCCAGAAGCTCACAGCGAGAGCTCCCGCGCACCCGGCACGTCGGTTTCGCCGTGCGTCACGACGATCGCGCCGCCGCCCGCCGAAATATGCGCGCCGATCGCTGCCGAAAGCGCCGTGGCGTTCGCCGCATCAAGCCCCGCGCCCGGTTCGTCGAGCAGCCACAGCGCAGCGCCGGAGGCGATCACACGCGCCAGCGCTGCACGTCGTTTCTGGCCTGCCGAGAGCATTCTGACCGGCACGTCGCCGAGCGCTTCCAGCCCCAGCGCAAACAGCGCCTGCGTGCCATCCATCCGCGCCCACCAGCCGAGTTCCTGCGCAAGCGTGCGTCCCGGCTTCAATGCGTTTTCATGCCCCAGCCACGCTATTTTCGCCGGATGTTCGATGCGCCCCGCCGCCGCCGGCAGCAGACCGGCAAGACAGCGCAACAGACTCGATTTGCCGCTGCCGTTCGGCCCGGTCACACGCAGCGCTTCCCCCGCCGCGACGGTCAGGGACAGGCCTTCGAACAGCAGCCGGCCACCGCGCACGCAGGCAAGGTTTTCGGCGCGGATGAGCGTGTCCCCCATGCGCCCCGACCTAGCCGCTCACTTGCGCCCGCGCTACTTCTTCTTGGACTTCTCAGACTTGGCGCGCACGGTCGCGGTCTCGCGCAGCGCGTTCTCCACGCCCGGCACGGCGAGCGCCTGATAGGCGCATTCACCCACGGTCCAGCCATAAGGTGTCTGGCGGAGCGCCGTCACCACGCGGGAACCGGCCGGAGCGTCGATGCGGCCCCAGTCGTCGGTGTTCAGGATTTCGTGGCGTGTCGGCTTGCCGGGGCCGGGCCAGATGTCGATCGACTCCGCGCCTTTGCCTTTCAGGTACTGGATCACCTCGACGCGCTGGAACAGCGTGCCGTCGCCGCGCGGCAGTTCACGAACGATGCCGTCAATCACCAGCGCCTCGCTCGCCAGCAGGTATTTCGCGGCTTCGTCCGCATCCCGCTGCACCAGGATCGGGAGTACGCAGCGCGCTGCCGCCGATCCGGTGAACCCGGCTGCCGCCAGAAAGACCGCAGCCGCTACACAACGCTTACGCATTACGACCCCTCCGTTTTCCCTTTTCCGGGAGTGTATCACACGGGAGGTGTCGTTGCGATTCCGCATCGATTATTTGCGGCGCCTGCGACCGAGCGAGAGCCCGGCGAGGCCGAGGCCAAACAGTGCGAGCGCGGCGGGTTCCGGCACGTCCGCGGTCGGGGTTTCGATGGTCGGCAGCACCGCTGCGACTTCGGGAATCGCCGCGGCCCACACGCGCACCGCGTTCCAGGTTTCCGCAACGCCGGAGAAGCGATCCTCGACGCCGGTGTAATACGCGTTCAGCACCCAGTCCGCGCCGCCCGCGCCGAACACCACGACCTCGGTCAGATATTCACCGAAGTCGTAGACGAAGCTGTCGATGCCGCCGAGTTCGAAGCTTTCCGGGTTCCAGGCATCGCTGCCGCCGCTCCAGAAGGCCGAGAAATCGGTGAGTTCGTTCGCGGTCAGGATACCGTCGAGGTTCAGGTCTTCGCCCGAAAAACTGCCGCTCACGCTGGCGCCCGCGCCATAGTCCTGCTCGAAATTGAAGCTCAGCGGCGCAGCGTTCGCGCTGCCTGCGATCAGCATGGCGGCGGCGGAAAGGAAGAAAGCGCGTTTCATCAATGGTACTCCCGTCTCAGATCTCGAAGGTTGAGACTCAAGAACCGTGCCAGTTGCGGAGTTCCGCCATCCCGATGATTAACGCACCTTCCTCCTGTAAATCACGCCGACGTTTTGCCGTTCATGTTTCTGAATAAATTCAAAACACTTATAGTTAACAGTACGACTTCGTAACAATACTCAGCGTTGGCCGAGCGTTTCCGAAAAGAACGCCGATTGATCGTGCCAAAGCTCCTGCCACGCCGAGAAGCGGATCAGTCCGTGGGATTCGCCCGGCAGGAGCACGGTGCGCACGTCGACGCCTTGCCGCCGCAGCTTCTGGGCAAGGTCCACCGTCTCGCGCACGTCGACGTTCATGTCGTTGTCGCCGCTGAACAGCAGCACGGGCGAGCGCCAGCCCGCGACCGCGCCGAGCGGCGAGGCCGCGAGCGCCGTCGCCCGGTCCGCCTCGGCCACGCCGAAGAAGACGCTGGGGTTGAGGTGTCCCGGCACCGGCGAGGGCCAGCTCCAGTCGAACACGCCGTGGATCGCGACACCGGCGGCGAACACATCCGAATTCCGCGCCAGCGCCTGGCCCGTCAGCAGCCCGCCGTAGGAGCCGCCCCAGATGCCGATGCGCTTGGGATCGACATCCGCGCGCGCGGCGAGCCAGCGCCCCGCGCCCAGCACGTCGGCATATTCGGAAGCTGCGCGCCACGCGCGCCCCGGCGCCTCGCGGAACGCCCGCCCATAGCCCACGCCCGAGCGATAGTTGAGCGCGAGCACCACATAGCCCATCTCCGCGAGCCGCCGGTTCATCGCATAGTCGTTCGCGTAATATCCGCTGAAGTGAAAGCCTGCGAACATCTGGCGCGTCGGCCCGCCGTGCACGTAGACGAGCGCCGGGTGCGGTCCCTTGCCTTTCGGCAGGAACAGCTGCCCGGGCACGCTTTCCCCGTCCGACGCCGTAAGCCGCACCTGCTGCGGCGGCGGCGCGGCGAAGCTGTGGCGGTAGCCGTAATCCGCGGGCGTTTCGGCGTACGTTACCTTGCCCGTCGCGCTGTCCACGATGCGCAGCATGGCGGATGCGTCCGCGCCTGCGCCCGTCAGCGCGACATGCCGCCCGTCGCCCGCCGCGCTCGCCAGCGCCAGCACGACGTCCTTCGTCTCCACCGCGCGTTCGCGCCCGCTGGAAACGGTGATGAGCGAGGCCTGGCGCGTATCGAGATCGCGGCAGTTGTGGATGACGAACAGCGTATCGGGCGCGGCAAGCTCGCTCTCCGCGACCTCGCACTTTTCGCCTGTCAGCGCGCGCACCTTGCCGCCGCTCGCCGCGTAGAGCCGCGCCCAGCCGTCTTCTTCCGCGCGGAACACCACGGTCTTGCTGTCGGACCAGCGCAGCAGCCCCTCGTCGTCGTCGGAGATGAACGAACCGCCGCGCGGCCCCGATTGCCACAGCGTCGTTGCTTTCCCGCCGCTCACCGCCACCGTCTCCACGGCGACCGGCTGGTTTTCGAGATTGTCGTAAGTCACCGTGTGCTCGCGCCCCGGCCAGCGCAGATAGGCGACCGTCTTGCCGTCCGGCGAAAGCACCGGGTGGCTGAGCCTATCCGCCCCCGTCACCAGCCACTCCACGCGGTCTCTGCCGAGCGTATGGTGGCCGAGGAAGGACCAGCCGCCGCGATCCTGCACGAAGAAGAAGCTCTTCCCGTCCGCCGCCCACGCGCGCTGCGCGAACGCCGCGCCGCCGCGCACCAGCATCTCCGGTTTCGCATCAGCAGAGCCCACGGCCACGGCCCACAGGTCCGCCCCGCTCCGGTAAACGAGCCGCGATCCGTCCGGCGTGAATTCCGGCGAGGCGCCCTCGCCGATCTTTACCGGCGCCGCCCCGCCCGCGCTGGAAACGAGCCACAGCGTCGCCTTCGGCGGCGTCAGCAGGCTCGCCGGATTATACCCGCCCGACGCGAAGCCGGTCGTGAAGGCAACCCATGCGCCGTCGGGCGAGATCTGCACGCCCGTGATCGGCGTGCCGTCCACATCGCTTTGCGTGAACAGCGCCGTGCGCTTGAAGCCGGGGCCGCGCGCGGCGAGCAGCTGAGTCTTGTCGCCCTGCTGTACCGTCCACGCAAAAGCCCCCGCGCGCGCCGCGCTGATTTCGGTTGCCATCGGGAAGGCGAGGAAGGCGGTATCGTCAGCGGCGGAAGCGGCAGAGGCTGCGGCCAGCGCCGCGCCGGCAAGCAAAAAACGGGAAACGAAAGTCGAGACGCGCATGACCGGGAGCCCTCCTGCTGAACGAAGGGGCGTGCGCCAGCGGCGCTATTCTCCCTTCGGGCGCTTTATGTCCCGATCTTATCCGAGCGCACCTGATTGGCAAATGCCTTCCGAGGCTTCGCGACGATCGCCCCGCCATCATCATCCCAGCGCATCAGCGAGAGTTTCGCCGCGCTGGGACGCTGGCGGCGGTCCGGGAAGTGGCGGTGCGGGTAGGCATGGGAGTCGAGCCTGCGCCCCAGCCGGTGAATTTCCGCCTCATACTGCGCGAGCAGGCGTGGCTCGATGGCGGCGTCGCGCCGCATGATAGCGATCTGTTCCTGGCGGAGGAGTCGGTTCAAGTCCATGGGCTTCCCTTCAGGCTGGCGGTGTCGTGCGCCGATCAGGCGTATTGCAAGGCCTCGCGAATTTTGGCCCCGGCAGCGCTGGAGCGCAGCATGTCGATGGCCGCGCGGCATTCCGCCTCGCTCCGATATCCGGAGGCTTTGGCCATGATCGCGCCGTTCGGCGCGCAGAAGCGCCAGGACCAATCCTCGCCGCGGTGTATGGCGGGCGTCAGCCTTTTCTCGTCCCCGCAATACATCTCGAAATAGCAGACCGGCGCCGGGTCCAGCCCCGCGAATGAAGACAGCGAATGCGTTTCGCATTTTACAATTGAAAGCACACGATTTCTCCCGAATGTGCAAGCGGGAGCATGGTGTCTCTCAGTCACGAGATGCTTGCGGCCGAAAATCGAGTGATGGAGACGGATAGCATATTTTCCGGTTGGCGGCGAACGCCAAATCAGATCTGCGTCGTCAAAGCTGTGTATTTTCGGATTTCTTTCGGGCGGCCGCGTGAACGCGGTCAAGCTCTTCCGCATCGACTTCGAAGGCATAGGCCTTCCCCCCGCGGCGTACGTAGAGGAAGGCGGAAACCGTTTTGGGTGAACTGCCGTCGTCGGAGATGGAATCCGTGTCGACCTCCACCTGATATTCGCCCGCGGGAAGCAGGCCGTCGACCCCGCCTATGGTGAAGGCGTTGGCGAAGGCCAGCGTCCGGCGTTCGGTTGCGGTCAACTTCCGAAGGCAGCCGCCGCCAGCTCGCGTTCCGCGTCGCGGGCGAGCTTGGCGGTGCGCACCTTCTCTCCCTCCAGCAGGTTATGCGTGTGCTGCCGAGCGAGCTCGATCCAGCGATCGCGGGCCAGAATGGCCTGTTTACGTACGTTCATGAGCACGGCTTCGGTGATGGCCCGCTGGGCCGCCGCGATCCGTTCCTGATAGAATTCTGTCTGGTCTTTCACGCGGGGGGCCTTTCTCTGGAAGATCGGCGATCAGCCGATCAGGTCATAAACGATCTGCCGAAGTTGCTGGCGCGTCAGCCCGGAGGGTTCGCGCCGCGCGCCCGTGGGGGGCGCCGTTTTCGGCAAAGAGGAAGCTGTGCGGCGCGCCGGGTTCCGGCGTCCGTTATTCATATAGGTTTGCATATCTGTCATTTGTCTTGGCCGCACCAATCGCGGCGTCATATTTTGTGAAGCGTGTTCGCTTCGCAGTCGTGGGGCGGCCCGGCGACTATCGCCAGGCCTCCCGAGCCCGTGAAAGCGCCGGTCAGGCAGCTTTCAGGCTGACCGCACTCGTGCGGCCGCGCTGATCGCGCTCCAGCTCATAGCTGACGCGCTGGTCCTTATCGAGCGTCTCCATGCCCGCCATCTGGACGGCGGTGATGTGGACGAACGCGTCTTCGCCGGAGTCTTCGGGCGCGATGAAGCCATAGCCCTTCTGGGCGTTGAAGAATTTTACGGTGCCGATAGGCATATTATGTCTCAGTATTCAAATAATGATCGTACCCGCGCACCACATGGCGGCGGGTGCCGAGAGGCCGGTGTTCTGAAAAGGGGTGCCGGAGCGCCGCAATCCGTCGCGCGCAACGTCAGCGAGACCTATATAGCGCATGTTGGGTTAATTTACAATGTCGGGAACAGATGGCCCTTGGGGCACCTCCCAAGGTTGCGATTTGCACATCGTGCCGGTCGTTGTATCAATGCTTCTATGAACAGAAATCGCTTTTTTGGATACCCATCCGAACCACCGCTTCTGGGACAAACCATAGAAGCGGCAAGAAAAAATTTTTCAAGTCGTTTAGCACGATATTCCGTACAAACATGGCCGCAGGTATTCAGATTTGGCGAATTCATCGATTCGAATATTTTAGGCGCCATTGACGGAAGTGAGCTAGCTTATTTTGATATTTCCGTACCCAATTTCAACGTTTTCTTTGAGGCCGGATACTCTATCGGTCGAGGAAAGCCGACGGTATGCTTAATAAATACATCTTTGGATGGTTCCGGAGCGTATCTTAATGAGTTGGGACTGTTCGATACAATCGGGCAAGGTCGATACGAAAATTCGGCCGACTTGGTGGATATCCTTTCTACTGATGTGCCGCCACGCCCGATCCTGCCAGCCTCTTATGAGGCGAATTTTGCACAACCACTTTTCCTGCTGAAAACACGGGCAAATTTTGAGGGAATGGCCAGAGCGATCGGCGCACTCACCGATACATTCACTCAATTCCGTAGTTTTGATCCCACCGAAGACCAACGAATGGCTCTTAGAGACATTGTTCAACAAGTAGCAGAATCTACCGGTATATTATGTGCGGTTGTTTCACGAGAAATACAGGATTCTGAGAATCACAATCTAAGAGCGGCTTTCGTAAGCGGCTTGGCAAGAGGAATGGACAGAGAACTCCTACTCTTAAACATGAGTAGTAAATCTCTTCCTCTAGACGTTAGAGATTATGCGAAATCAGGTCGAGAACCTGAAAATGTCCAGAAGCTGGTTCAATCCTTTGCCTTGACGTCATTAGCACGCCTTCAAAGAGCCGCCCCTCAACCCACAGCCTTAAAAGGACCGTCAATTCAGCGAATTAGCTTGGGCGGCACTGCGGCCGAGAACGAATTCCGCAGGCTATCCGAATACTTTGTAGAAACCCCAGCTTTTCGTGCCGCAATTGAGGGTGAAGGGCGGATTGTCATAGGAAGAAAGGGTTCAGGAAAAACCGCGATTTTTACGGAAATGGCAACCCAACTTGGAAAGAACCGCAAAAGCCTTATACTTTCTCTAAAACCGGATGGATATCAATTAAGAAAGTTCAAGGATAACCTTATTAACTTTCTTAGTGAAGGAACAAAAGAACATACGGTAGCCGCGTTTTGGGAGTATCTTTTATTACTTGAGGTTTGTCACAGTTGCATCACTTATGACGAAAAATATTTAGGAAGAGATCCTGCAATAAGTCGATTGCTTCCAACGCTTAGAGAAAAATATGGCCGTGATGAATATATTATTGAAGGGGATTTTTCTGAAAGAACCGTTTTACTTTTGGAAGAGATAAATAATAGGTATAATTCTAAAGAAAAAAAAGAATTTATCCAACAATTATCTTTCCAGAGCTGAAATTACGGAAATTATCTATAGTCATGATATAAATGAATTGCGCAAGGATGTTACTGAATATCTTTCAACAAAAGATAAACTTGTAGTTCTGATCGATAATTTGGACAAAGGATGGGAATCCAATGGTGTCAGTGGAAACGACTTATTGATGATCAGAACATTAATTGAAGTAGGAAGGAAGATAGAAAGAAATTTATCAAAAGCTAATATAGATTCATTTTGCTTAGTATTTTTGAGAAATGATATTTATGAACTTCTTCTTGATAATACTCCTGATAGAGGCAAAGAAGGCAAAATTGCTATCGATTGGACCGATAGAAATTTGCTAAAGCAAATAATTAAAAACCGACTTTCTTCGTCAAACGTTGAAAATGCAAATTGGGGGAAAATTGCTGCATCCCATGTCGATGACCGAGGGAGTTTAGATTGGATTATAGATCGATGCCTTATGAGACCAAGGTATTTGATAGATTTTATAAATCGCTGCCTTGGTTCGGCATCATCACGAAGTCATAGTCAAATTGAGCCAGACGATTTCAAATCCGGGTACCAGGCATTCTCGTTGGACGCGTTGGTAAATACAAATTTGGAAATCAGAGATGTTAAGCCAGAATATTATGATGCTGTATTTTGCATGCGTGGAATGAAACACAGAACTTCAAGGATATCCATATCATTATCTTTGCTCTCTAGGGGGTTTATAGAGAAGGAGCATTCAGATATTATAGAAATAATGATTTGGTACGGAGTTCTAGGAGTTGTTGACGATAATGGATTGGCCACGTTTATTTATGAAGTTGAGTATAATAGCCACGTAATCGATCAATTGCGCGGAAAACGAAATCTTGATGACGAAATTTTTGAGATTAATCGAGCGTTCTGGCCTGCGTTAAAGATTGATAGCGACAATACCGCGCCCAACGTGAGACTTATCTAGATTCGATGAGGATATATTTAATAGATAAGGATTTTCTCGTAAGTTTTATTTATCTGATTTTCACTTCAGTCAACATTTTGACAAGCCTCTCTGCGACTTTCGTCCCCTTCCCAACCCGGCTCCCCTTCGTTAAAGCAGCCCCGACTCCGGCGGTTGCTGCGCTGCAATAGGCGCGTACGGCCGGGCCTGAATGGCAAGACAAGGGGATCGTGAAGATGACCGCCACCGGACGCGACAGCCTGAACACCCGCCGCACGCTGAATGTCAGCGGCCGCGAATTCGCATATTATTCGATCCCCGCCGCCGCAGAGCGCTTCGGCGATTTCTCGGCGCTGCCCTTCTCCATGAAGGTGCTGCTGGAAAACATGCTGCGCTTCGAAGACGGCGACACCGTCACCGAAGGCGACGTTGAAGCCTTCCGCTCCTTCCTGAACGCCAACCTTGGCGAGCGCGAGATCCAGTATCGCCCCGCGCGCGTGCTGATGCAGGATTTCACCGGCGTTCCGGCCGTCGTCGATCTCGCCGCGATGCGCGATGCGATGGCGAAGCTCGGCGCGGACGCCGAAAAGATCAATCCGCTCGTCCCCGTCGATCTCGTCATCGATCACTCGGTGATGGTGGACGAGTTCGGCACGCCCAAGGCCTTCGGGCAGAACGTCGCGCTGGAATACGAGCGCAACATGGAACGCTACAAGTTCCTGAAGTGGGGCGCGCAGGCGTTCCGCAACTTCCGCGTCGTGCCGCCGGGAACGGGCATCTGCCACCAGGTGAACCTGGAATATCTGGCGCAGGCGGTGTGGACCTCGGAAGACGCGAGCGGCGCCACCGTCGCTTACCCCGATACGCTGGTGGGCACCGACTCGCACACCACGATGGTGAACGGCCTCGGCGTCCTCGGCTGGGGCGTCGGCGGTATCGAGGCTGAGGCCGCGATGCTCGGCCAGCCCGTCTCCATGCTCATCCCCGAAGTCGTCGGCTTCAAGCTCACCGGCAAGCTGCCGGAAGGCATCACCGCCACCGATCTCGTGCTCACCGTCACGCAGATGCTGCGCGCGAAGGGCGTCGTCGGCCGTTTCGTGGAGTTCTACGGCCCCGGTCTCGATGCGCTGAGCCTCGCCGACCGCGCCACGATCGCCAACATGGCGCCCGAATACGGCGCCACCTGCGGCTTCTTCCCGATCGACGCGGAAACGATCCGCTACATGCGCTTCACCGGCCGTGAAGACTGGCGCTGCGAAATGGTGGAAGCCTATGCGAAGGCGCAGGGCATGTGGCGCGATGCCTCCACGCCGGACCCTGTGTTCACCGACACGCTCGGCCTCGATCTTTCGGAAGTGCGCCCCAGCCTCGCCGGTCCGCGCCGCCCGCAGGACCGCGTGCTCCTCGAAGACCTCGCCGCCGGTTTCGAAGCCGAGCTGGCGAACAGCTTCAAGGTCGCGGACGCGAAGAAGCGCGTGAAGGTTGAAGGCGCGAACCACGATATCGGCCACGGCGACGTGGTGATCGCCGCGATCACGAGCTGCACCAACACTTCGAACCCGGATGTGCTCGTCGCCGCCGGTCTCGTCGCGAAGAAGGCCCGCGCCAAGGGCCTGACGCGTCAGCCGTGGGTGAAGACCTCGCTCGCGCCCGGCTCGCAGGTCGTCACCGATTATCTCGAAAAGGCGGGCCTGCAGTCCGATCTCGATGCGATCGGCTTCGATCTCGTCGGCTACGGCTGCACCACCTGCATCGGCAACTCCGGGCCGCTCCCGGCGCCGATCTCGAAGGCCGTGAACGACGGCGACATCGTCGCCGCGTCCGTCCTTTCGGGCAACCGCAACTTCGAAGGCCGCGTCTCGCAGGACGTGCGCGCCAACTACCTCGCCTCGCCGCCGCTCGTCGTCGCCTATGCGCTCGCGGGCACGGTTCGCAAGAACCTCGCCGTGGAGCCGGTCGGCACGGGTTCGGATGGGCAGCCGGTGTTCCTGAAGGATATCTGGCCGACCAACCACGAGGTTCGCTCCACCGTCGAGTCCTCGCTCGATGCGGACATGTTCAAGGCCCGCTACGCCCACGTCTTCAAGGGCGATGCGCAGTGGCAAGCGATCGACGTGACCGGCGGCCGCACCTACAGCTTCTCGTCGGTCTCCACCTACGTGCAGAACCCGCCGTACTTCGAAGGCCTCTCGATGACGCCGAAGCCGCTTGTAGACATTGTGAACGCCCGCGCGCTCGCCGTGTTCGGCGACTCGATCACCACCGATCACATCTCGCCGGCGGGTTCGATCAAGGCCGATTCCCCGGCCGGCACCTATCTCACCGAGCATCAGGTGAGCCGCGCCGACTTCAACTCCTACGGCTCGCGCCGCGGCAACCACGAAGTGATGATGCGCGGCACGTTCGCGAACATCCGCATCAAGAACAAGATGCTTCCGGGTGTCGAGGGCGGTGTCACGAAGCACATCCCTTCGGGCGAACAGCTTGCGATCTATGATGCGGCGATGCGCTACAAGGCGGAGGGCACGCCGCTCGTCGTTCTCGCGGGCAAGGAATACGGCACCGGCTCCTCGCGCGACTGGGCCGCGAAGGGCACGACGCTCCTTGGCGTGCGCTGCGTGATCGCGGAAAGCTACGAGCGTATTCACCGCTCGAACCTCGTCGGCATGGGCGTTCTGCCGCTGCAGTTCCAGGGCAGCGACAGCGCTGAAACGCTCGGCCTCACGGGCAACGAGCTGTTCAGCATCGATGGCGTCGCCAGCCTGCAGCCGCGTCAGGAGGTCACGGTGAACTTCACCCGTGCCGACGGCAGCACGGGTTCGTTCGTGGCGCGCTGCCGCATCGATACGAACAACGAGCTGGAATACTTCCGCAACGGCGGCATTCTGCACTACGTGCTGCGGAACCTCGCCGCTTAAGGCCTGGCTTCGGTCAGGGCCGAACGGTCAAGGAAGGGCGGGCGCCGAAAGGTTGCCCGCCCTTTTCTTTAGTCCCAGTCGATGATCTGCCAGCCGCGCGTTTCGGCGAGCGCGCGCAGCTTCGGCGTCGGGTTGATCGCGAAGCCTTCGTCCGACCATTCGAACATCGGCGCGTCGCTGTGGTGGTCAGAAAAGAAGCGCACGTGCAGCGTTTCGCGCGGCGGCAGCGCCTCGGCCACCATGTCGCGCTTCGCGCTGTCGTAGCAGTTTTCGCCGTCCAGCCGGGCCAGCACCGCGCCCGATGCGTCGCGCTGCGATTTCGTGCCGATCACGTGTTTCACGCCCAGCCGCGCGGCGATGGCGTGGACATAGAACGTGTAGGATGCCGTCGCGATCACCACGGTGCGCCCTTCCGCCGTCTCCGCGTCGATCCGCGCCTGCGCGCCCCGGAACGTGCGCCCCGGCACCATCCAGCGCGCAAAGCCCTCCGCGCGCGGCGCGATCCGGTCCATCGGCACGCGCCGGCCCATCAGCAGCCGGTGGTTGATCTCCTTCAGCCGCCCCCGGCTCACCAGCTTGCCGACATACGCCGCGCCCGCCAGCAGCGACAGCGGCAGGAAGGCCAGCCGCCACGGCGCCTCGTGCCACGCCCAGTAGATCAGCCAGGGCGAATAGGATCCGCCCTGTGTGATTGTCCTGTCCATGTCGAAAACAGAATACTGTATTAGGTTACTCAAACAGCCTCCAGCGCTTGCCTGAAGTCCGCGACTAGATCGTCTACATGCTCAACCCCGATCGACACCCGAACCAGATTGTCGCTGATCCCCAGCTCCGCCTTCCGCGCATCCGGCACCGACAGATGCGTCATCGCCGCCGGATGACTCGCCAGGCTCTCCGTCCCGCCGAGCGAGACGGCAAGCTTCACCAGCTTCAAGTTGTCCAGCAACCGAAACGCCTCCGCTTCCCCGCCCTTCACGATCACCGAAAACGTCGAACCCGCCCCCGAACAGTGCCGGTCGTATATGTCCCGCTGCGCACTCCCCGGCTCCAGGAACCCCAGATACCCCACACGCTCGATCTTCGGATGGTCCCGCAGGAAACCACAGAGCGTCCGCGCATTCGCCTCCGCCCGCTCCATCCGAAGCTGCACCGTCTCCAGGCTGCGCAGCAGCATCCACGACGTGTGCGGATCCGTGATCGTCCCGATGGTATTGCGCAGCGCCAGGATCGGCGCGAGCGCAGCCTTGGTCCCGATGCACGCCCCGCCGACCAGATCGGAATGTCCGCCCACATATTTGGTCAGCGAGTAAAGCGAGATGTCCGCACCATGCCGCGTCGGCGCCTGAAAGACGGGGCCGAGAAATGTGTTGTCACACATGATGACCGGCGTCTCGTCTTCGGCGAACACCGCATCGCGCGCGGCAGCGACCGCCTCGATGTCGACGAGGTCGTTCGTCGGGTTTGCCGGGCTTTCGAGGTAGATCACCGAAACACGCCCCTTGGCCTTCGCCGCGCGTAACGTCGCCTCGATCGCCTCCCAACTCGCCGACGCGCGAAAATCCATCCAGCCCACCGAAAACTTGCCGATCACGGCATCGATCAGTTTCTCGGTCGCCGCATAAAGTGGTGCGGAATGCACGATGATATCGCCGGGCCGTACGTAGGCTATCAGCGCCGTGGTGATGGCCGACATACCGGTGGAGAATACGAGCGCATCCTCCGCGCCTTCCCACAGCGCCAGCCGGTCTTCCAGAATTTCCTGATCGGGGCCATTGAAACGGCCATAGACGAGCCCCTCGGCGCCGCCCGGGCGCCGACCGATAATGCCCTCGAAGAACCGCTTACCATCCGCCGCGCTTTCGAAAACATAGGTGGAGGTAAGGAAGATCGGCGGCTTCAGTGAGCCTTCGGACAGGGCCGGATCATAGCCATATCCCATCATTAACGTAGACGGATGGAGCGTACGCCCGCCAAGCTCCAGCGACTGCGGCTTCATCGCGCGACGGCGCGGCGGCGGCGGCGGTTCTGCATCCGTCATGCCCGTAACCTATCCCTCTGCCTGCTCGTCTGCAACGAATACGCCCGAAAACGGAGACGGGCCGGTCAAGGGCAATAAAAAAGCCCCCGCGGAGGGGGCTTTTCTTGTTGGGAGCGGCAGCTACGCCGCTCCTGAACTGCAGCGCCTAGAGGTAGCTGCCGCCAAACAGCCAATCCCAAAAACCCTTCGCGGGCTGAGCCGGCTTACGAGTCGTATTCGTACGCATATTTGTTCCCCAGCATCACAGTTATGGCAAGCTGCCTTGCTGGTATTTATGCTTAACGAATATGGTTTACAAGCATTAACCGCCAAAGTTAACCATTTGCCTTAACTTTGGCGGGATAGGCGATCATCTCCTTGAGGTCGGAATCCTCCATAGGCCTCGCGATGTGGTAGCCTTGGCCGCGATCGCAGCGAATCTGCGCGAGCGCGAACAGCTGCTCGGGCGTTTCGATCCCTTCCGCAACCACCTCCAGCCCCAGGATATGCGCAAGCTCTATGGTCGACACCATGACTGCGCGGTCTGCAGGCCCATCTAGAAGTGCGTTGGTGAAACGGCGATCGATCTTGAGTTCTGTCGCCGGGATTTTGCGCAGATACTCCAGCGTCGACATGCCTGTGCCATAATCATCAATGGCGATCCCGATGCCGAGCATACGCAGCTCATTGAGGGTCGCAAGCGCTGCTTGCCCCTCGGCGATCGCGGCCGTCTCCGTGATTTCCAGAACGAGAGCATCCGGAGGGATTTGATAGCGTGCGAGTACGGACCTCACGACATCCACGATCATGCTGGACGAGAGTTCGCTCGGCGATAGGTTGACCGACATTCGGAATGCCGGATTGCGACGAAGAACATCGCGCGTCACTGCACCGGCGCGATCGAGAACGAAGGCGGTGACCTTCCCGATTCGGCCGTTGCGCTCGGCGATCTCCACGAAATCCATCGGACTGATGGGGCCGCGCACAGGATGCGTCCAGCGCACCAGCGCTTCTGCGCCGCTGATCACCGCCGTTCTGAGATCGAGCTGCGGCTGATAGGCAACCCAGATGTGACCCGCTTCGAGCGCATCATCGAGTTCACCGAGCAGCGACAGCTTCCATTCCTTGGCCTTCGCCGTCGCTGGGTCGTGCACCATCCAGCAGACGCCTTCCTCGCTCGCTGCGTGAGCGGCCGCAAGGGCGCTGGCCAGGCGGTGCGACATCGGCAGGGCGGTTTCGCGATCAATCCCAAAGGCAACGTCCACATCATAGCTGCGCTCGGCAACCTTGATGGGGCTGCGGAAGATCAGTTGCATAGCCTTGAACTGGTCCACGACTAGTTCAAGTTCCGCAGCGTTGGTCAGCCAGACGAAATTGCCGTCGTCACCGTGCCAGAGCTGCGCGCCGGTCGTACCGATCGACAGGCGCGCCGCGATGAGCTTGGTGAGTTCGTGCTCGAAATCAGGGGGCAGCGTACTGACGATATCGGCAAAGCGGCGCACACGCGCGGCGATCAAGAGCTCTGACGAGATGAGATCCTCGCGGCGAAGCATCGCGTTGACGGTGGGGAGACCCGAAACGGGATGCACGAGACCAAGCTCTCGCCGGCGTTCGAGCACCTGCTGCCATGCAAATACGACGAGCGAGCCGACAGCCAGAAGCAGTGCGGGTGCCACTTCCACGAACACATGGGCATGTTCAAGGACCAGCGGCAGCACCACAAGCATGGAGAGGCCGGGAACACCGAGCATCCATTTAAGCCGATTGCTGCCGTAGAGCAGCGCCGTGGATACAGCGACAGCCAACATCCAAAGCGGCCACCAGCCAAGCACGGCAGGTCGGCCCGCCTTCAGCGTTTCCGCCCCAAGAACAGTAACGAAAACGCTCGTCGCGTGCCCCTGCCCGGGCACAGCAAGTCGTGTCGAAAGCGTTTTCGAGTTGAGCCCCACCACGACCGTACGCCCCTTGACGTCGAGTTCTGATCGCCCGGTGATCACATCGGCCGCACTCGCATAGGGAATCGATGCCAGCGTATAGGAATAGTCGATAGGGAATTTCTCGCCGAGCCGACCGTCAATTCCGGCGATCGCCGTCTCCATCGACCTGCGCACTCGGTCTCCGATAACCTGCCGATACGCAAGATCCGGCACACCGTTCCAGTACCGCAGGAACTTCATCGTCGAGACCACCTCGGCGGTGTCCCCGAGGCTGGACGGTTCAAGGACGCGCGCCTTGCCATCGGCGGCGTAATCGTTCGTGCTGGCCAGGAACACAGCACCCGGATGCCGATCTATGACCTCTGCAAACGCGCGGTCTCCCTTGGGTTCGAGTGGTGGCAGATAGAGATCGAAGAATACCCGGTCGGCACCGGACTCAAAAAGCCGATCGGTGAGCGCAGCGAGGCGCGCACGGTTCCAGGGCCAAGGGCCAGTGGTCGCGATCGCCTCATCGTCAACGCCAACCACGACCACCTCGCCGCTCACCGGCTGGGCGCGGATCTTGTTGCGTAGGGTGAGAAGCGCAAGGTCCACCGGCTCCATGAACGCGGCAATCCCCATGAGCCCTGACACGAGCATCAACCACAGCAAAGGCTTGCGCTTTTGCGCAAGCACCGTGAGCGGCTCGAGAGCGCGGGACAAAGGCATGGTCACATGGTTACCGACCGAACCTTAAGAAAAATTATCAGGCGGCCCGCCGAGGCACGAAAAACCCCACAAATCCGCCTTCCACTATGCGGCCGCAGAAGTCTCCGTCCTTAGCCGCTTCATGGTCGTTTGAAGCGTAAAGTGCAGGCCTTCGGGGCGGTACATCACACCGACGGCTCCACCAAACTGCGGCGCGAGCGCCCGGTTTAGAAGGCGTGATCCGAAGCCCCGGCGTTTCGGCAAAGCGACGGGAGGGCCATCTACCTCTATCCATTCAAACGCAAATGGATCGTCCGTACCAGCTCTGCCTGCTTGCCATCGAATGTCAATTTTCCCGGAGGGCACTGAAAGTGCGCCATATTTTGTGGCGTTTGTCGCAAGTTCATGCACAGCAAGCGCCATGGATAGCGACTGGTCGGCGGAGAGATAAATCGACGGCCCACTCAGACGGATAGCCTCAGCGTTCCCATGGGGTCGGAGCGCTTGCTCCACGATGTCCTTGAGCGGCGCATCGCTCCAGCGGGACCGGGTCAATATGTCGTGCGCATGTCCCAGTGCCTGCAAACGTTGTGCAATGAGCTTCCGTGAATCTTCAGGGGAGGATGTGCGAAACGTCTGATCGATCACGGCAGAAACGACCGCGAACATATTCTTCATGCGATGCGCGAGTTCCTGATTGAGAAGCATGGCGTGGCGCTGCGCTTCGATCATGGCAGTCGTCTCGATGACCGTATCTATCATGCCGACAACATTGCCCCACTCATCTCGCACCGGGCTGTAGCAGAATGTGAACCACGCCTGCTCAGGATAGCCGTGGCGGTTTAGCGTGATAGCGAAATCCTCGATGAACGTGGCCTCGCCTTCGAAGGCGCGCTCCACAATTGGTCCGATCTCGCTCCAGACTTCCGACCAGACCTCGTTGAACGGCCTCCCCAGTGCCGCCGGCTTGCTGCCTAGAATGGGCTCGAAGGCGTCGTTGTAGATACAGATCAGTTCGGTGCCCCAGACGAGGCACTTTGGAAAACGCGAACTCAGCACCAGAGCAACAGCCGACTTCAGCGTAGGAGACCAGTCCTTCGCAGGCCCGAGAGGTGTTGTCGACCAATCGAATGCGCGGATAGCGTCGCCCATCTTTCCGCCGCCTTCCAGAAAATGCAGAAGCGGCATACGGTGAACTCCGGGCGGCGGAACTGCCGAGGCCGAAACGCTATAACAGACCCCGATGGTTAACAATCCGTGCTTGCGACGAAACGAAATTCTCTATTCGCGCAGCTCTCCACCGACGGCACGCGCCGCCTCGACGATCTTTCCGGCAATCGCGGAGAGTTCCTCTTCGGTGAAGCTGCGCTCGTCGGGCTGTAGCGTCGCGCGTATAGCAAGCGAGCGCTTGCCCGGCTCGATGCCCGCGCCCTCGAACAGGTCGAAGAGGCGAACCGCCGTTATGCGCTTCGGCTCAGCTTTCTGCACCGCGCGGAGCAGCGTGTCCGCCGCCAGCGCCTTGTCCGCAACGAAGGCGAAATCGCGCGTCACCGCCTGTAGCGCCGGAGGCGAATAGACGGCCCGACCGCGCTTGCCGCGGGGCGCGGGAATCGCGTCGAGGAAAATCTCTGCGACCGCGACCCGACCCTGAAGATCGAATGCGCGCGCGAGGCGGGGGTGAAGCTCGCCGAACTCGGCGAGGATCGTCTTGGGGCCCAGGCCGAGCTTTGCCGAACGGCCTGGATGATACCATGCGCTCGCACCCGTGAAAGCCTGCGCCCGCTCCACGGGCGCACCGGCAGCCGCGAGCAACGCCAGAACTTCGGCCTTCGCGTCGAACACATCGAAGCCCTTGGCCGCGCCGTCGCGCCAGTCCTTTTCCTGACGCGCTCCGGCAAGAACGAGGCCTAGCGTCAGCCGCTCGCCCTCGCCGAGATAGCGGCGTCCGAGTTCGAACAGGCGGATCGAGGCTGCACCGCGGTCGCTGTTGCGCCGCGCTGCAGCAACGAGGCCAGGGAGGAGCGACGGGCGCATGACGGCGAGGTCGGCGGAGATCGGGTTTTCGAGCACGAACACCCCGCCTCCGAAGCTCTCGGCATCCTGCGGCGCGATGAAGCTCCATGTGACGGCCTCATCCAGACCGCGTGCGGCGGCGGCGCGGCGCAGGGTGCGTTCGGTGAGTTGGGCGGGCGTGGCGGTGGGCTTCGCGACTCCCTCGGCGCGGGCGAGCGGGGTGGAGGGGATCGCGTCGAAGCCGGAGATGCGGACGACCTCCTCGACGATGTCGGCAGCACCATCGACATCGCGGCGCCACGACGGGGCGGTGATGCACCACGTGTCGCCCGTCTCGACCATGAAGCCGAGTGCGGCGAGTATTTCGGCCTGCTCCGCCGGATCGACGGTGACGCCGGTGAGACGCTTGGTGAGGTCGGGCGTGTAGTTGACCTGCGGGGCGATCACGGGGGGCTGGCCGGCGCGGAGTTCGCGGCTGGGATCGCCGCCGCACAGGTCGAGGACCAGGCGGGTGGCGAGCTGGAGGCCGCCTTCCAGGAAGGCAGGGTCGACACCGCGTTCGAAGCGGGTCCGGGCGTCGGAGGTGAGGCCGAGGGCACGACCCGTACGACCGATACGCTGCGGGTCGAAGTATGCGCACTCGATGAGAATATCGGTCGTCTCGGTCTCGACGCCCGAATGCTCGCCGCCCATGATACCGGCGATGTCGTGGACCTCGCGCGCGTCGGCGATGACGGTCATCTCCGGTGTAAGCGCGTAGGTCTTGCCGTTGAGCGCCACGACGCTCTCGCCCTCCGCCGCGCGGCGGGCGACGACGGCGCCGGAGAGCTTCGCAAGGTCGTAGACGTGCAAGGGGCGACCGCGATCGAAGGTGATGAAGTTCGTGATGTCGACGAGCGCGGAGATCGGGCGCAGGCCGATCGCGGTGAGGCGGCGTTGGAGCCACGCCGGCGACGGACCGTTCTTTACCCCGCGCACGACGCGACCGAAGAAGGCCGGGCAGCCTTCGGGATCGTCTGTGCGGATCTCGACCGGGCAATCGTAGCCGCCGTCGACGCTTTCGACCGTGCCGGGCTTCAAGGTGCCGAGGCCGAGCGCAGCGAGATCACGCGCGATGCCGCGCACGCCCATGCAATCCTGGCGGTTCGGTGTCACCGCAACCTCGATGACGGGATCGTCGAGACCGAGCACTTCCGCGAACGGCGTGCCAACGGCGGGTTCGCCGGCAAGATCGATGATGCCGGTGTGCGCGTCGGACAGCTCAAGCTCGCGCTCCGAACACATCATACCGTGCGATTCGACGCCGCGGATCGCCGCGACTTTCAAGGTCACGTCGATGCCGGGGACATAGGTGCCGGGGGCGGCGAACACGCCGTAAAGGCCTGCGCGCGCATTGGGGGCGCCGCAGACAACCTGCAGGGGCTCGCCGGTGCCGGTATCCACCTTCAAGACCTGGAGCTTGTCCGCCTGCGGATGCGGCGCAGCCTCCAGAATCTTCGCGACGCGGAACGGCGCGAGACGATCGGCGGGGTTATCGACGCCCTCGACCTCAAGCCCGACACGGGTGAGGCCAAGCACGATCTCTTCAAGCGAAGCGGCGGTGTCGAGGTGGTCCTTCAGCCACGAAAGCGTGAACTTCATGCGCCGACTCCTCCCGAAAGCGTGGGTACGGCGAGTGGCGAGAAGCCGTAGTGCTTCAGCCAGCGCACATCGCCGTCAAAGAAGGCGCGAAGGTCGGTCATGCCGTATTTGAGCATCGCCAGGCGATCGATGCCGACACCGAAGGCGAAGCCCTGCCACTCTTCGGGGTCGAGCCCGCAGGCGGAGATGACGCGCGGATGCACCATGCCCGAGCCGAGAATTTCAAGCCACGAGGACTCGCCACCGATCTTGAGCGTGCCGCCCTCCCACGAACAGCCGACATCGACCTCGGCCGAGGGTTCGGTGAAGGGGAAGTAGCTGGGGCGGAAACGCAGCGTCACGTCATCGACCTCGAAGAAGGCCTTGATGAATGTTTCCAACGTCCACTTGAGGTGCCCCATGTGGATGCCCCGATCGATGACGAGGCCTTCGACCTGGTGGAACATCGGCGTGTGTGTCGCATCCGAATCCGAACGATAGACACGGCCCGGTGCGATGATCCGGATGGGCGGCTCCTGGCTCATCATCGTACGGATTTGCACGGGCGAGGTGTGCGTGCGCAGCAGAAAGCGGCGGCCTTCCTTCGCGAGTTGCTCCGGGAAATAGAAGGTGTCGTGCATAGCCCGCGCCGGGTGCGATTCCGGGATGTTGAGCGCGGTGAAATTGTGCCAGTCGTCCTCGATCTCCGGGCCAGTCGCTACGGCGAAGCCGAGGTCGGCGAAGATTTCGGCAAGCTCGTCCATCACCTGCGACACCGGGTGGACGGTGCCGAGCCGGGCGGGCTCAACCGGAAGCGTAACATCCACGGCTTCAGCCGCGAGCTTCGCGTCGAGTTCGGCCGCTTCAAGGGAATCCTTGCGCGCTGACAGCGCAGCCGACACCGCTTCACGTAGCACGTTGAGCGCCGCACCCGCGACTTTGCGCGCCTCGGGGTCCATCTGGCCGAGCGCCTTCAGCTTCTGCGTGATCGCGCCGGACTTGCCGAGCGCAGCGACGCGCAGCGCCTCTACAGCGGCGGCATCAGACGCGGCGGCGATTTTGGCGAGCCACTCGCTCTGCTCAGCGGAAAGGTCGGACATCGTTGAACCCCGGTTCCATGAAAGAAAAAGGCGCGGCCGCTGCCGTGAGCAGCGCCGCGCCTTACCATTGCTTTGGTTCGCGTTTGTTACGCGGCCTTCGCGAGCGCAGCTTCTGCCTGCTTGACGATGACCTTAAACGCTTCGCCCTCGTGGACGGCGAGATCGGCGAGCACCTTGCGGTCCAGCTCGACACCGGCCAGCTTCAGGCCGTGCATGAACCGGCCATACGTGAGGCCTTCTTCGCGGACAGCGGCGTTGATACGCTGAATCCAGAGTGCGCGGAAATTCCGCTTCTTAACCTTCCGGTCGCGATAAGCGTACTGACCGGCCTTTTCGACAGCCTGACGCGCGATGCGGATCGTGTTCTTCCGGCGGCCATAATAGCCCTTGGCTGCCTTCAGAAGCTTCTTGTGCTTGGCGTGCGTGGTTACGCCGCGTTTGACACGTGCCATGGACTATCCTCCTACTTCAGGCCGTAAGGCGCCCACTGCTTCAAGACCTTCTTGGTCTCGCAGTCGGCCAGCACGTCGGTGCCGCGGTTTTGGCGGATGTACTTGGAATTGTGGCTGATAAGCCGGTGGCGCTTGCCAGCGACGCCGTGCTTGAGCTTGCCAGTCGCGGTGATTTTCAACCGCTTCTTGACGCCGCTCTTCGTCTTGAGCTTGGGCATTTCCGTCTCCTTGAAACGCTATAAGACCGCCTCGGCAGCCCACACTGGCCGGGCGGTCACGTTTTTCGAAGGGCGCGCTATAGCGGGGCGGGGCGTGGAGAGCAAGTGCAACAACACACATGCATGGCGCTGTACTGGCTTCACCAGTCGTTCTAGACACTGCATCATGACCATCACACAATCCCTGATCGCCTTCACCGCCGCCGCGACCGTGCTGACGCTGACACCCGGCGTCGATACGGCGATGGTGCTGCGGAACGCTGCCACCGGCCCGCGCAGCGCGGTTTTCGCGGCGATCGGCATCGGGCTTGGCTGCCTGATCTGGGGCGGTGCCGTCTCGCTGGGGCTCGGGGCGCTGCTCGCGGCCTCGGAAACGGCCTTCACGATCGTGAAATGGGCGGGCGCGGCCTATCTTCTTTATTTGGGCGTCGGCCTGCTCCTGAGGCCGCGTGCCGCGCTTGCCGTGGGCAATGCGACGACGGGAGGCAGCGCGCGCGAGGCCTTCACTGGGGGCCTCGTGACCAACCTGCTCAACCCGAAGGTCGGCGTGTTCTACATCACGTTCCTGCCGCAGTTCATCCCCACCGGGGTCGATCCGGCCGGGTTTTCCTTCGTTCTTGCGGGGGTGCATGTCGTGCTCGGCATGTTGTGGTTCGCCGTGCTGATCGCCGCGACCATCCCGCTCGGACGATTCCTTGCGCGGCCACGCGTCGTGAAGACGATGGACCGGCTGACCGGCGGCGTCTTCATTGCGTTCGGCCTGAAACTCGCACTTTCCCGGCAGGGCTGAGGCTGAACTAGCCGAAAAGCCCCGGCTGGACCGCAGCGACGGGCGCACGCTCGTGTGCGAGCAGCCAGCGCTTGCGTTCGATACCGCCGCCAAAGCCGGTGAGCGAACCGTCCGCGCCGATCACGCGGTGGCAGGGCACGATGATGGCCACGGGATTCGCACCGTTCGCCGCGCCCACGGCGCGGACAGCGGCGGGGCGGCCGATGATGGCCGCCTGCTCCGCATAGGACCGCGTCTCGCCGGGCGGGATGCGCCGTAGCGCCGCCCACGCCTCTTTCTGGAACGCAGTGCCGCCGGGATCGACCTCGATCGCCGCCGTCGCGGCGAAATCGCCTTCAAAATAAGCTACGAGCGCACGGGAAACATTAGCGGGCGCCGCTTCCTGCATTTCGAGCGCAGTATCCGGCCCTTGGTACCGCGCGAGAAGCGTATGGAATCGGTCGTCCTTGTCGGCCCATTCGAGCGCCCGCACGCGGCCGTCCACACCCCAGACACAGAGCATGTCGCCGGTGGGCGTACCGATTCGCGCGGCGGCGAGCGTGTGTTTGGGGGAACGCTGAAGCATCTCTGCACGTTAATCCCCACATGCAGACGCCGTCCATCCGCGAATGGGGTCGGGAATGGGGCCAATCCGGCCGCGACACCTGGGATCGGTTGCCGAACCCGGCGAAGCTTGCGCTCAAGGCCTTGCTTTGGGTGGTAGGCGTGCTTTTCTTGCTGTGGCTGATCCTGTTTATCACCAAGGGACGCTTTCTTGAGCGGCCCTTCGAGCGGATCGCGACCAATATCGTAGGCCGCGAGGTGAGCGTCGGCGGCGATTTCCAGTTGTATTCGAATCCGCACATCAAATTTCGCGCCGAAAAGCTCGTCGTCGCCAACCCCGCGTGGGCCGAGGGCGAGCGGTTCATCGATTCGGAGCTGATCGATCTTCGGATCGACATTCTGCGCCTGATCTTCGGAGATGTTCTGTTCCGGCGCGCGACGCTGAAAGACACGCATTTCGCCCTTGAGTGGGACGAGGCCGGCGTTCGCAACAGCTGGACTTTCGGCGAGACAGGCGGCGAGCCTTTCCGCCTGCCGAAAATCCGCGAGGCAGCGATCGCGGGAACCTCGCTCGCCTACCGCGATCCACCGCGCCAGCTTTTCGCCGATCTCAGCTTCGCGCCGATTTCCGCGCGCTCCAACCGCTTCGGCCAGTCGATTGGCTTTCAAGGGCGCGGCACATCCATGCGCGAGCCCTTCCGCGTGAGTGGCCGCCTGGAAAGCCCGAACGCCACCGCCGCCGGGGGCAGAAACGATATGACGGCCCGAATCGAGGTCGGCGACAGTCGCATCGATGTCGCCGGCACCCTGCCCGGCGTCACCGAACTCGAAGGTGCGCTGCTCAATCTTCATGCCGAGGGCGGTAATCTGGCGACACCCTTTCTGCTGCTGGGCGTCGCCGTACCCGAAACCCGGCGCTTCGACCTCGGCGGCGAACTCCGACCGGTGGGCAACGAATGGCGTATGACCAAGATCGCCGGAACGTTCGGCGACAGCGATCTTTCCGGCAGCATGACCGTGCGAACCGGCGGCGAGCGCCTGTTCATCGCGGCGGACCTCGCCAGTCGCGCGCTCGATATTCTGGATGCCGGGCCTTGGATCGGCATACCGCCTGAACGGCTGGACCGCATGGGCGGCAAAGGCGCGATCACCAGCGAAGGCGGGCGGCCGCGCGTGCTGCCTAACGCGCCGCTGAACGCTGACGGACTGAGCCGGTTCGATGCGCGGATCGCCTACCGCGCCGCTGCGGTTCGCACCGGCACGATCCCACTTCAGAACCTGCAGCTAACGCTGGGGCTCGATAACCGGCTGCTGACGCTGAAGCCTGTCCGCTTCGACTTCGCGGGTGGCACGCTGACCGGAAACATCGATCTCAACGCCCGCCGGTCGCCAGTGGTGACACGCTATGATGTGAACCTGAGCCCGGTCCGCATCTCTGAACTGTTAAGGGGCTTCGATATAGACGGCACCGGAACCAAGGGCGTTCTGAAAGGCCGTTTGACGCTCACCGGCTACGGCAACGACGTGCGCGAGTCGCTGGGCTCGGCGAACGGGCGCATTGCCGTGATCCTGCCCCAAGGCGATTTCTGGCTCCGCAATGCCGAGCTTCTGGAACTCGACATCGGCGATTTCGTGGAAGCCGCGCTCGGCAAAAAGCTGAAGGAACCCGCACGCATCCGGTGCGGTCTGATCGCCTTTACCGTGAAGAACGGCGTAGGTCGCGCGGACCCCATCTTCATCGATACCCGCAAGAACGTGATCCGGGGCGGCGGCACCATCAGCTTCAAGGATGAGAGCCTCGATCTTGCCGTGGAGGCGGACGCGAAGAACCCCAGCCTGTTTTCCGGCCAGTCGCCGATCGGCATCGGCGGATGGTTCGCGGCGCCCACTGTGAATCCGATCTCCGGCGAGTTGATCGGTCGTGCGGCTGCGGGCGGCGTGCTGGGCGCGCTGATCTCGCCGCTTGCCGCGCTGGTCGCCTTTATCGATCTCGGCGATGAAGAGGACACCAACTGCGCGCCGGTGCTCGCCGGGGCGAATGGCGCGGCGGTGCGGGCGGCGGACAAGGCCGCCGAAAAGAAGAGGTCGGACGGCTAAACGAGCAGACGCCGAGAGACTTCGGGGAGCAGCGAGGCATCGCCGAGCGCGATGACGCTGCCATTGCTGTTCTGATCGAGGGGGCCGCCTTCCCAATCCGTCATCGAACCGCCCGCACCGATGACGATGGGGGCGAGCGCGGCGAAATCGTGGAGCTTGAGGTTCGCCTCGACGACGATGTCGATGTGGCCCGCCGCGACGAGGCCGTAGTTGTAGCAATCCCCGCCGTAGACAAGCTGGCCCGCCGCGGCGGCGAGCGCTTCGAACCGCGTGCGTTCGGGCGCGTGGAAATACTGCGGGCCGGTAGAGGCGATAAGCGCCATCGAGAGCGCAGGGCAGCGGCGCGTGGTGACGATCCGACCGTTCAATGTCGTGGGCTCGCCCTCGGCTCCCGTCCAGCGGTCTCGTCCAATCGGCTGATCGATGATGCCGAGCACGGGGCGGCCCTCTTCGAGGAGCGCGATGAGCGTGCCGAAAATGGGACGCCCGGCGATGAAGCTGCGCGTGCCGTCGATGGGATCGAGGACCCAGACGCGCGAGGCACCGGGATTTGAAATTCCGAACTCCTCGCCGACGATGCCCTCCGCGGGACGCTCCGCATCGATAAGGGCGCGCATGGCGGTTTCGGCCGCGCGATCGGCGACGGTAACGGGTGAGGCGTCGCCCTTCGTCTCCACTTCCACCCGGGCACGGAACCAAGGCCGGATCGCTTCGCCCGCAGCGTCAGCGAGCCGGTGCGCGAAGGCGAGATCATCGGCGCGACTCATGGCGCACCCCGCAATGGTTCGACTTTCCTTGCCGGCGCGGCACCGCTAGCGTGCGCGAAATTTTTCAGGGAATCATGCATGAAGCTCTACATGTCCTACACCTCGCCCTATGCGCGCAAGGTGCGTGTGTTCGTTCGCGAGCTCGACCTTGAGGACGCCGTCGACGAGGTGCCCGTGAATCCGCTGGAGGATCCGGACGAGCTGGTCTCCGTAAACCCCGTGTCGAAGATACCGGCGCTGATCACCGACGACGGAACGTCGGTGCACGACAGCCGCGTCATCCTCGCCTATCTCGCGAGCCTCAAGGATCCGGGAGATCTTTACCCGGCACCGGGCGATCCGAAGCGCTGGGCCGCGATGACGCTTGCCGCGCATATCGACGCCATCCTCGACGCCGCCGTCGCGTGGCGCATGGAAACCCAGCGGCAGCCGGGCGAGCGCTCCATCTTCTGGCAGGGCCGCTGGCGCGGGAAGATCGAGCGCGCGCTCGACGCGCTCCCCGCCATGCTGGATGCCGCCCCCAGCTATCGCCGCTACGCCGAAATGCTTTCGGTGATCGCGCTCGAGTATATCGATTTCCGGCACCCCGTGCTTGACTGGAAGCGGACCCGGCCCGAGCTTACCAAGCTCCACGACGAATGGGCTTCGCGTTCGTCGATGGTGGAAACACAGTTCCCGCAAGGCTGAGCCCCGGCATCGTTCTGGTGCCGGTATAATTTACATTCTGAAAACTTGCTTTCGAAAACTCCAGAGAGACTCGCTCGGATTCCCGTGGATTCCTCTCGACTGGCACAGGCGTTGCTTAAGGAGCCTCTACGGGGGGGCGCCGAAAGATGAAAAAGCGCCCGGACAGTGGAGGATGACATGAACATTCGCATTCTGGGCAGCGCCGCAACGGCCGTCGCACTTCTCGCGAGCATGCCCGCAGACGCCGCATCGATCTCGCTTTCGGCGACGGTGCGCGATTTCTCGGCCGCGCATCCGGACTTCGAGGACGGTATCAGCGGCCTTGTTCCGGGCCTCGTCAGCAGCACGCTGAACGCTGAAGGCAATCCCGACTTCATCGGCGCGCCCGGTGCCGGCGCCATTTCGAGCGCAGCGTCGTTCGACCAGTGGTACAAAGACGTGCCGGGCACGAACACGGCCTACACGATCAACCTGACGCTGAATGAAATTGCGCCGGGCTCGGGCATCTTCAGCTACGCCAACTCCGCCTTCTTCCCGATCGACGGCGTTGCGACGGACACCGAAGGCCGTCCTCACAACTACCACTTCACGCTCGAGCTCGAGACGAGCTTCACCTACCAGGGCGGCGAAGTGTTCAACTTTACGGGCGACGACGACCTGTGGGTCTACATCGACGGTCAGCTCTGCATGGACCTTGGTGGCGTGCACGGCGCGGTGTCCGGCTCGTGCAGCCTCGACTCGCTCGGCCTGACGGTAGGCGAAGACTATGCTTTCAAGCTGTTCTTCGCGGAGCGCCACACGACTGAATCGAACTTCCGGGTCGACACGACGATCCTGCTTGAGGACACCTCCGTTCCGGAACCGGGCATGCTCGGGCTGCTCGGCCTCGGCCTCGTCGGCATGGGCGCACTTCGCCGCCGCCGCTGACCCTTGGCGAGCAGGCGAAAACATCGGGCGGCTCCTCGAGGGGCCGCCCTTTTTTTCGCGCGTTGCGGATTACCGGGCGACAAGGTCATGGTCCTGTCAGGTGCTTCCGCTTAGACTCCGGCCATGACCTACGATGCCCTCCCCCGTGTCATCAGCGCCATCGGCGAGCCCTATTTCCACGGTGTTGCAGCGCAGACGGTCTGCCATGCGCTCGGCTTCGACCTCTCTGCGCTGATCTTCCACCGGGGCGGACACGCAGAACCGCTTTTCCACGATTTTGACCGCATCGGCTGCACCCACGGCATGGCAGCCTATGCCGCCGTCACCCATATGGCGAACCCGATGCTGCAGGCGTTGCCGGAAGGCGCAGTCCGTGCCCGCGACTTTGCCGTGCACGATGCGGCGGGCCTGCCAAGCGCCGAAACGCTGATCTGGACGGACACCGAGGAGCTCGGCTTCCGCACCCCAGGCTGGCCGGAGCGGCAAGAGGAGATCGGTCTCTACGTTCCGGCAAGCGGCGGCACCCTGGAGCTGAGCCTTTACCGGGAGCGCGGGCGCACGGGCGCATCCGATGGGCAGCTCGCCAGCCTGGGCATGATCAGCAAACCGCTTGCAGCGGCGTTCGTGCGCCATGCAGCACTTTGCGCATTCCGCCCGGCAGCGCTCAGCGCCCGCGAACGCGACGTGTACGACCTCATCGTCCGCGGCTGTTCGACGGAGGCGGTCGCGCTTCGGCTCGGCATCAGCCGTCATACGGTGAAGGACCACCGCAAACATATTTTCCGCAAGCTCGGCGTCGGCTCGTTCGCGGAACTGATTGCACGGCACTGGGCGCGCGCAGCCCCCTCCTCGGAGGGATTGCTGCCGCACGGCACGACGGAGCACTGACGACTAAACCCAGCAGCATCGAGGTCGTTTCCATGCGCTATGTCAGAATGCCGATCGAGGTCGAATCCCCTGAGGAGTACGGCTACGGCAACATCCGATACAATCTTTCCGAAAGCTCGATCACCGACCAGACGCTGTCGAGCCTCGGCCTTTCCGTCCCCGATCTGACGCTGCTTTACGGGGAACATCGCGGCGGCGAACGGCTGCGCACGCTGATCGCGGCGGATGCGCCGAGCCTGAAACCCGACGACGTCCTCGTCTGCGGCGGCGCGGCAACGGCGCTGTTCATCATAGCGACCGCACTGCTCGGGCCTGGCGACCATCTCGTCGTGATCCGGCCCAACTATGCGACGAACCTTGAAACACCGCGCGCGATCGGCTGCGCGATCAGCCTCATCGATCTGAAGTTCGAAGATGGCTTCCGCATCGACATAGGGCGCATCGCCGCCGCGATCACGCCGCGCACGAAGATCATCAGCGTCACCTGCCCGCACAATCCGACGGGCACGATGCTGAGCGAGGCCGAACTCCGCCAACTCGTGGACCTTGCGCGCGAGAACGGCTGCAAGCTGCTTGTCGACGAGACGTACCGCGAGCTTTCCTACGGCGGGATGCTGCCGCTCGCGGCATCGCTTGGCGTGCACGTGATCAGCGTGTCGTCGCTGTCGAAGGCTTTCGGCGTGCCCGGCATCCGCATCGGCTGGCTGATCACCACGGACCCGGCACTGCAGGAGCTGTTCCTCGCTGCGAAGGAGCAGATCAGCATCTGTGGAAGCGTTGTCGACGAGTGGATTGCCGAGCAGGTGCTGAGCCGCCGCGCCGCGCTGCTGACGCCGACGTTGGACGAGATGCGGGCGCGACTCGACCTCGTCAGCGACTGGATGGCGGGGGAGCCGCTTCTGGAATGGGTGAAGCCCTCAGGCGGCGTCGTGTGCTTCCCCCGGATGCGCGACGTGCCGCACAGCGGCACGGACGGCTTCTACAAGCGCCTGCTTGAAGCACACGGAACCTACGTGGGGCCGGGCCACTGGTTCGAGATGCCCGACACGCACTTCCGCCTCGGCTATGGCTGGACGACGCGCCCGGAGCTGGAAGCCGGGCTGAACGGCATTTCAAAGGCGCTGCGCGGCACCTGAGCGTTCAGGCAAAGCTCTCGATCAGAACATCCTGCGCGCCGTGCCAGAGCGCGCGCTTGCCGAGTGCGGGCAGTTGTTCCAGCCCTTCGACGATGGTGAGGAAATGATTGCCCGCGAGCTGGCCGAGCTTGCTCGCGAAGCACACCGCGCCATAGGCCAGCAGGATTTCCGTTTCGCTATAACCGCCCGGGTAAAAGATCATCTGACCGGGCGCCGGATAGCTGGTCGCGTTCTCGAAGGTGAACGGAACCGATGCCTCCCCGAGCGGCACCCAGCAGCCTTCGCCGCTCCAGCGGACATGTACGAACTGCGTTTTGTACGGCAGCAGGGAGAGGAAATACCGACATGTCTCCGGCGCCCGTTCGTGTTCGAGAACGGCGAGGAAGACAAGGTCGCCGACGGTGATGCGGATATCGGCCATGCGTACTCTCCCAGCGCGCCGCGCCACGAGCGGCGCGCGGACGCTACCGGCTGCTCCAAGGATTGCAACCGGGCAACCCATCGTCTGATCCGAGGAACTGCGCGTTGGTCGGGGAGAGAGGATTCGAACCTCCGGCCCCTGCCTCCCGAAGACAGTGCTCTACCAGGCTGAGCTACTCCCCGACGCGCAGGATTTGCCGCTGTGGGCGGGAGCCCTCGGGACAGCGGACGGCGGCTTATAGCGAGGGGGCCCTGCCCCCGCAAGCCTCAGCTTCGCGCCGCCGTCATCATATCGTCAACGACCACGAACTTCTCGCGCGGGGCGCCGCCGCGCGCCCTTGCGACCTCGGCGGCGTCGATCTTCTGCCACTCGCGGAACGTGACGATATCGATGCCCTTTTCGGCGGCGAGCGCATCGAGACCAGTGCGGCCTGCCTTGTCCGACGGCGTAATGTCGGAGGCGATCAGATCGGCGATTGCGAAGCCATCCGGCCGGTTCGTGCCGATGGTGCCCGTGGGACCGCGCCGCGCCCACCCGACACAATATAAGCCCGGTGCGATGCGTCCATCCTGGTTCACGAAGCGGCCCCCGCGATCATCATAGGGCACGCCCGAGATTGGCAACGTGCGGTAGCCGATGCAGCTGACCACCATGCCGCAGGGGATGTCGATCATCTCTCCGGTGCCTTCGGCGCGGCCTTCGACAAGGCGGGTGCGTTCGAGGCGGAGCGCTTCCACCCTGCCCTCGCCCAGCACCTCGACCGGACGGAGGAAGTAGTCGAAGTAGACGCGGACGGGCTTGTCCGGGTCCGGGGCGGTGGCGGCGAAGGCGCGCAGGGTAGCGACTACTTTGCGGAGACCGGGTTCCAGCGCTTCGTCTTCCTCGACGGGCGGGAATGCTGCCGGATCGACGACCGGGGAGGCGCGGGCAAGCTCGCCCATCTCGCCGACCTCCTTGGGCGTGAAGCTCACCTGATGCGGGCCGCGGCGGCCGACGATGCGGATCAGCTTGACCTGCGACGTGCCGAGCGCATCGACGGCGTGCTGGACGATGTCCGCGCCTTCAAATTCCTCCGGCAGCTTCGCGAGGATGCGCGCGCAATCGATCGCGACATTGCCGTTGCCGATGACGACGACCGCATCGCTTCCGAGCGGCGGCGCGAGATCGACGAAATCGGGGTGCCCGTTGTACCAGCCGACGAATGCGGCTGAGCCGAGCACGCCCGGCAGATCCTCGCCCGGGATGCCGAGCGGGCGATCGGTGGGCGCGCCGGTCGCCAGCACCACAGCATCGTAGAGCCCGAGGAGTTCATCGACGGAGATGCCGCCATCGCCCACCGGCACATTGCCGACGAAGCGGACATTGTCGGACAGCGCCGTCTTCTCGTAACGGCGCGACACCGCCTTGATCGACTGGTGATCGGGCGCGACGCCCGCCCGGATGAGGCCGAAGGGTGTGGGCAGCCGGTCGATGATGTCGATGCGCACATCGCCGCCGTTCAGCTTCTGGGCGGCTTCCGCTGTGTAGTAACCCGCCGGACCCGAACCGACGATCGCGAGCTGAAGCGTCATTAAGCTCTTTCCCACAGTCGTTTTTTCCGATGCTAGACTCGCAAGGCACGATGTAAAGACGCTTTGAGTGGGGGTCTTGCGTCGTGCTCGTTCTGTCTGGAATCGCCATCATCGTGCTCGGCTTCATGGCCCGGCTCAATCCGCTGCTCGTCGTGACGATCGCGGCGCTCGCGACGGGCATCGCCGCCGGGCTCGATCCGGTCGCGGTGGTTTCCGCGTTCGGCAAGGCATTCAACGACAATCGCTATGTGAGCGTCGTGTGGATCGTGCTGCCGGTGATCGGGCTGCTCGAGCGCTACGGACTGCAACAGCGCGCGCGGACACTGATCGCGGGCCTGAAGGGCGCGACCGTGGGCCGCCTGCTGATCATCTATCTGATCATTCGCCAGATCGCCGCCGCGCTCGGCCTCACCTCGATCGCCGGGCACGCGCAGACCGTGCGGCCGCTCGTCGCGCCGATGGCAGAGGCGGCGGCCGAAGCGCAGGGCGGGGGCGATGAAGAGACGCGCGAAGAGGTAAAAGCGATGGCGGCGGCGACCGACAATGTCGGGCTCTTCTTCGGCGAGGACATCTTCATCGCGATCGCCTCGATCCTGCTCATCAAGGGCACGTTCGAAACCTATGGCATCATCCTTGCGCCGCTCGAACTTTCGGTGTGGGCAATCCCGACCGCGATCGCGGCGCTGCTCATCCACGGCGCGCGGCTGATGCTGCTCGACCGGCGGCTGGGAGAGCGGACATGATCGGGCTTCCCGCGCTCTACACGTTTGCCGGGCTGGTGTTCGCCGCCTTCGCCATCGGCAGCCTCCGCGACCGCAGCAATGCAAAGCGGCTGGGCAATGCCGCGTTCTGGGGGCTGCTCGCGCTCAGCTTCCTTGCGGGGGACCAGCTTGGCGATCTCGGCAACGGCGTATTGGTGCTGTGCCTCGTCGCGCTGGCGGGCGCGGGTGCGCTCGGCAGCGGTTCGGCGAAGACGACGAGCCCGGAAGAGCGGACCGAGCTTTCGGCAAGGCTCGGCAACCGGCTGTTCCTGCCCGCGCTTATCATTCCGGTGACCGCGCTTGTCGGCAGTGCGGCGTTCAAGGCGATCAGCGTCGGCGGCACGCCGCTGTTCGACCCGAAGCAGGTGACGCTGCTATCGCTCGGCATCGGCGTCGTGCTTGCACTTGCCGTGTCGATGCTGTGGCTGCGGCCACCTGCGCGCGCACCGCTGGAGGAAGGACGGCGCCTGATCGATTCGGTCGGCTGGGCAGCGGTGCTGCCGCAGATGCTCGCGTCGCTCGGCGCGGTATTCGCGCTCGCGGGCGTCGGCGAGGTGGTGGGCGATATCGCGGGCGCGCTGATCCCGGACGGCAGCCGGTTTGCAGCGATCGCGGTGTTCACGCTCGGCATGGCGGGCTTCACGATGATCATGGGCAATGCCTTCGCCGCCTTCCCCGTGATGGCGGCGGCGATCGGCGTGCCGGTGCTGATCCACGGCATGGGCGGCAACCCCGCGGTGATCGGCGCGGTGGGGATGCTCGCGGGGTTCTGCGGCACGCTGATGACGCCGATGGCGGCGAACTTCAACATCGTCCCCGCCGCGCTTCTGGAGCTCAAGAACCGGAACGGCGTGATCCGCGCGCAGATCGCGACGGCACTGCCGCTGCTCGCAGTGAACCTCGTCATCATCTATGTGTTCGCGTTCCGATGAATCTTGACCCTCCTCTCGCCGCCCGCTTCGCGCGCATCGCGCTCGGCCATGTCGGGCAGGAATATCCGAACAAGATGGACCATGTGCTGGATGGCCCTGCCGACGCGCTGGGGCCGCGCGCGCTGCACCCGATCTTCTACGGCAGCTACGACTGGCATAGCTGCGTGCACAGCTGGTGGCTGCTGCTGACGATCCGGCGGCTGTTCCCCGATCTGCCGGAGAGCCGCGAGATCGCCGCGCGCGCGGACGCGGTGCTAACGGGGGCGAACGTCGCGGGTGAGATCGCGTATCTTGCGCGGCCGTCGTCGGCGGGCTTCGAGCGGCCGTACGGCTGGGCGTGGCTGTTCGCGCTGCACGGCGAGGCCGCGCGCCATGCGGACAGGCGCTGGGGCGCGGCGCTGGCGCCGCTCGCCGAGGCGTTCGCATCACGTTTCAAGAGCTATTTCCCGAAGCAGCTCTATCCCATCCGCAGCGGCGCGCACGCGAACACGGCGTTCGCTTTCATCCTTTCGCTGGACTGGGCGGATACGCACGACGCGGCGATGGCGGCGCTGATCCGTGAGCGGGCGGAGACCTATTTCGGGGCGGACCGCGATTGCCCGGCGTGGGAGCCAGGCGGAGACGAGTTCCTCTCTTCGACGATGGTGGAGGTGATGTGCATGAAGCGCGTGCTCCCCGGCGACGCGTTTGAACGCTGGCTCGCGGCTTTCCTGCCGCGCCTCGGCAAGGGCGAACCGGCGACGCTGCGCCGCCCCGCCGCCGTGCTCGACCGCAGCGACGGAAAGCTCGTCCACCTCGACGGCTTCAACTTCACCCGCGCGTGGGGCTGGCGCGAACTCGGCGATGCCGACGCGGCGGCGCGGCACCTCGCCGTGAGCCTGCCGCACATTGAGGACGACTATATGGGATCCCACTGGCTGTGCAGCTTCGCGCTGCTCGCCCTGCACCCGGAAGGACGAACGTGAAGGCTCTCATCCCCCTCGCCTGCCTGCTCGCGGGTTTCGCACCGCTCTCCTCGCAGGGGGTGATCGATGCGGCGCCGCCGGAGGCATGGCGGCCGCTCCTCCCGGAAAATACGCTCTACATGGATGTGGGCGAGAGCACGGTGGTGTTCGAGCTGGCGCCCGCGCTGGCGCCGAACACCGTCCGCAACATCCGCACGCTGGTACGCGAGGGCTTCTTCGACGGGCTCAGCATCAACCGCGTGCAGGACAACTACGTCGTGCAGTGGGGTGACCCGGATGCGGAAGACCCCGCGAAGATGCGCAAACAAGGTGTCCCTGCCACGCTTGCACCTGAATTCGGCATCCCGGCGGCAGGCACAGCCTTCACGCCGATTCCCGGCCCGGACGGGTTCGGAGAGCCAGGATTCGTGAACGGCTTCGCAGCGACGCGCAAAGACGGTGCGGTGTGGGCGACGCACTGCTACGGCGCGCTCGGCGTCGGGCGCGCGGAGGATGCGGACAGCGGCAACGGCAGCGAGCTTTACGTGGTGATCGGCCACGCACCGCGCCACCTCGACCGCAACGTCACGATCGCGGGCCGTGTGATTTCGGGCACCGAGACGCTTTCAAGCCTGAAACGCGGTACCGGGACGCTCGGCTTCTATGAAACGGCAGCCGAGCGCGTGCCGATCACCCGCATCCGCCTGGGCAGCGACGTTCCTGTGGACCAGCGCCTGCCTATCGAGATCATGCGCACCGACAGCGCATCGTTCCGCGACTATGTGGACGCCCGCGCGCACCGCACGCGTGACGGCTGGTTCCTGCACGAGGCGGGATTCATCGATATCTGCAATGTGCGCGTCCCGCAGCGGGCACGCGCCCGGCCCTGAGCGAGCCCTACGAGAATAACATGTCCGTTCGGTCAATCGGTCGCAGGCGATCCGCAAGTGTGGAAGTCTGCGAGCAAATAATGCTAAAGATGTAATCGGAAGCGGACCTTGACCAGAATCAAGTCCGTCAAATGGAGCGCCGGTTGACCAAAGTTTGCGAAGATTGCGTTGTTCGCGACAGGTCGCTTTGCGGCACGCTGGACGATGACGCACTGACCGAAATGTCCCGCCTGGGGCGCAGGCGCAAGCTCGCCGCCGGCGAGTCGCTGCAGTTCGAGGGGGACGACAATATCCTCTGCGCGAACGTGCTGGGCGGCGTGCTGAAGCTCAGTTCGCTCACCCCTTCGGGCGACGCGCAGACCGTGGGGCTGCTCTACCCGGCGGACTTCATCGGACGGCCTTATGCCGACACGGTGGACCACGACATCACCGCGCTGACCGAAGCCGAGGTGTGCATTTTCGCGCGCGCGCCGTTCGAGCGCATGATGGCTGAGAACATACAGCTCGAGCGTCAGCTGCTCGAACGCACGCTGAGCGAGCTGGAACGCAGCCGCCGCTGGCTGCTGTTCCTGGGCCGCAAGAGCGCGAGCGCGCGGCTCGCGGGGCTGCTGATCGATATCGACAGGCGCATGGCGCAGACGGGCTGCGGCGCGGACCTCGGCGTCGGCCAGCTCATCCAGCTGCCGCTGACCCGCACGGAGATGGCGGACGTGCTCGGCCTCACCATCGAGACGGTGAGCCGCGAACTCGGCAAGCTGAAGGACGCAGGCGTGATCGCCACCGAAGGCCGCCGCGGCCTGCGCATCCTGAAGCCGGCCGCGCTCAAGGCCATCATGGACAGCGAATAGGCCGCTATTCGGACTGTTTGCGGTATGTGAGGCGGTCGCCGCCGCGCAGCATCACGAGATCATCGCCTTCAATGAGGAGCGGCTGACCCTTGAACGGCGGCTGGCCGAGGCTGTTCGGGACGAGGCGGAAGGTGAGATCGTTGGCGCGCGCGAGATCGACCGGGAAGGGCTCCGACAGGAAATCGAAAACACCGAGCCCGAGCCGGAGCGACGTGACGCGAATATCTTTGCCGAGGCTCGGCCTGTAGCCGTAGGACTGCGTGTAGCCCTGAACCTCGTGGCCTTCCGCGAGCGTCAGGATCACGTCCACGGGCCAGCTCATCGGTGAACCATCCGGGCCCGTCACCTGCACGCGCAGCGGAAACTCCGCGCTGCGCGCCGCCGAAACCGCCTCGAACACCGGCGCGGTCCATGCTGGCTCGGTGGTGAGCAGGATGCGGTTGCCGTCTCGGACCCAGCGCCCCTCGCCCACCTCATCAAGCGCGCCATAGGTGAGGCCGTAGCGGAAATGCCCGTCCGCGGTGAGTTCAAGGCCCGATGCGGCCTCGCGAACGCCTTCGAGCCGGTAGACGCCCTCCACACCTGCAAACGCCGGCGTAGCGGCGAGAAGCAGCAGGGCTGCAAACCTTCTCATGTCCGTCTCCCGAAAAGAAAGTGCGCGGTGAGCGTGACGGCGGCGCCCGCGACGGCGAGCGCGCTGTCCTTGTGCGCATCGAAGATATCGCCCTGCGTGCCGAGATAGGCGATGCCGAGATCCGGCGCGACGACGAGCATCGCTCCCCATTCGAGCAGTTCGTAGAACGTCGAAAGCGCCGCGATCCAGATCCACGCGGAGACGTGCGTCCACCCCCGACCCGCTTTCGCATAGTGCGCCAGCGTTTCGCGCATCGGCAGCGCGAGGAGCAGCCCGAACAGGAAATGCACGAGCCGGTCATAAGGATTGCGGACGGTGCCGCCGACCTCCTTCAACCAGAAGCCGAAGGGCGCTTCGGAATAGGTGTAGTGCGCGCCGTAGACATGCGCGGCGAGGAACAGGACGACTGCCAGCGTCGAGAGGCGCGAAAAGCCCACACGGCGGTCGAGCCACACGAAGATCGGCACGCCCGCGACGACCAGCAGGTTTTCGAGCAGCCAATCCTCCCGGTAGCTCGGCGCGACGGCGAGCCAGCCCCACAACAGGGCGAATACGGCGACCAGCGGGCCGCGAATGGGATCGCGAAAAAATCCATATTGGGGGCAAGCGTTCATGCCGCGCGCGAATCAAGCCAGATGGTTGTAAAAACAAAGCTTGCACGGGAACGTGCAGGGGTCAAAAGCAGAAAAAAAGCCGGCAACAGGCCGGCGAACGTCGGGGTGCCATGTTCGACACGCACGGTCGCATCAAATGCGGCACGATTTCTGTGCCTGATTTCCAGGGCTCGCTCACGGACTGGACGAATCTTCTGGGCTATGAATGTGTCGAAACGGGCAAGGTGCCCATCGAGTTGGCGAACGGCTGGGGCGCAATCAAGACGCTTGGCGCGCGTACAGCGCTGCTGGCCCCGCCCGGCGGCGGCGACACCGGATTCGTCCGGCTGATCGAGCAGCCTGCCGTGCTCGCCTACCTTCCGATGCGGACCTACGGCTGGGTAGGCTATGAACTTACCGTGCGCGACGTGCCTTCGCTCCACGACCGGCTGCGCGGCAGCAACATCCGCATCCTGACGGCGCCCGAACGCACGCCGGACGGCACGGGTTGGACGCCGATCGAGGCGACCGGACGCGCGGGCGAGGTGTTGTTCTTCAACGCCGTGACCGACACGCTGCGCGACCTTGAATTCCCGCGTGCGGTCGCCGATGTCGACCGCATCATGGTCGCCATGCTCGCTGCCGCCGACCGCGCCGCCGCGGTACGCTTTCATGTCGACGCATTGGGGTTTTCGGAAAGCGGCACGTTCCGGCTACCCTATCCGATCATCAACACCGCTTTCGGGCTTCCACCCGAGACGGAGAGCGAGGCGACCGTGATCAGCGTTGGCCGGATGCCCGTGTGCGAGATCGACCAGTTCCCGCCGGGAACGACCGAGCGCAAACAACTGCTCGGCTATCTGCCGCCCGGAAACGCCATGGTGAGCTTCGCCGTGCGTTCGCTCGCCGCGATCCGCGCGCCGCTGATCGCGCCCCCGGAGACGCTGCACGGACCGCTCTATGCCGGGCGCCGCACCGCCTGCACGCGCGGCGCTGCGGGCGAACTGATCGAACTGATCGAAGTCGGCGGCGGCGTCTGATGGAGTCCGAACCTTCGGTCGTCGAACGCATCCGCCGGTCCCGGCGCCGGATACAGAACGATTCGGAAGACGCGCTGCGTTTCCTCGGCCGCCTGCGCAATGCCCGCATGGTGGGCGCAGTCGCGCCGAGCGGACCCGCGCTCGCGCGGCGCATCGTTTCGGGCATCGACCCGGCACGCGGCGCGGTGCTGGAGGTCGGCGCGGGAACCGGGGTCTTCACCGCTGCGCTGCTGGCGCGCGGGGTGGCCCCTGAAGCGCTCACCGCGGTCGAGGCCGATCCGGTATTCGCCGCATTGCTGCGGGCGCGGTTTCCCGAGGTCGAGATCGTGGAGGGGCGCGCGGAGGATGTGCTTGGCGACGGCGGTCTGCTTGCCGAGCGGCGCTATGCCGATGCCGTGAGCGGCCTGCCGCTCCTGAATTTCCCACCCGCGCTGAGGCGGCGCATTCTCGAAGCGATCTTCGCCCGGCTGGTGGAGGACGGCGCGCTTTACCAGTTCACTTACGGTCCCCGGGCACCGCTGGGCCGTGGCAGCCTCGCCGCGCTCGGCCTTGTCGCCGAACCGGCGGGCCGCGTGTGGCGTAATCTGCCGCCCGCAAGCGTCTACCGAATTCGCCGCACCACCTGACTGTCTTGCGCGATCAAGACAGTGCGTTAGACTTCCGCCATGGCACAGCCCGTTCGCTTCGACATTCCGCACCGCCTTGGCCGGGACGAGGCCCGCCGCCGCATGGACAAGGGCCTCGGCGATCTCGACCGCGCGATGCCGTTCGCCTCGCGCATCGGCAAGACTTGGCAGGGCGACCGGCTGGTGATCGAAGTGACGGCGCTCGGACAGGTGACGACCGCGAACCTCGACGTGGCCGAAGACAAGGTGAGCATCGAACTCGCGCTCCCCGGTCTGCTCGGCATGTTCGGTCAGAAGATCGCCGGTGTCTTCCAGAAGCGCACAGCCGAACTGCTTACCGACGATCGGCCCGAACGCTGATGCTGGCGGCCCTCATCTTCCTCGCCGCCGCCGCGGAGACGCCGGATGCGATGGCGGCTTACCGTGACGCGACACGCGTGGACCGCCCCTGCCGCGAAGCCGCCGCGCGCGGCGAAATCATCGTGTGCGCGCGGCGCGGCAGTGTCTATCGCCTGCCGTTTCGCGCGCCCGAACCCGGCAGCCGCGCCGAACGCGCCGCGAACGTTCCGGCCGAGCGGGAAAAGCTGCGCGGGCGCGCTGTCGATGCCGGCGGCATCATGAGCTGCTCGACCGTGGGGCCGGGCGGCTTCACCGGCTGCACCAAGGGCATCGACCTTGTCGGCACCGCCAAGACAGTCCTGCGGGCGGTCGATATCATCGACTAGCGTCGAAACCCCATCGCACATCGCTTGCGAACCGCCGCGCGGGAAGGCAAGAGGCAAGCGCTTGTTTTCAGGAAAGGTCGCGTATGTCCGCACGTTCGCTGTTGCACGGAAGCTGTGCCGTTGCCGCAATCGCCGTGGCGGCCCTGCCTGCGATGGCCCAGGATGAGGCGGTAAACCCTGCGCTTCCAGAGATCATCGTCAGCGCGCAGCTTCGCCCGCAGCCCATCGAAACGGTGCCCGTCGCGCTTACCGCGCTGCTTTCCGGCGAGATCGAGGCGCGCGGCATCGACGAGCCGCTCGATGCCCTTCGCGGCATCCCGAATACGATCGCGGCGCACGTGCCCGGCTTCGGCAGCGACAACGACTATGTAATCCGTGGACGCAGCGGCGTCGCCACGGTGATCGACGGCGTTTACGTGGGGCGCGGCGCGGCGACCAACTACGGCTTCTTCGATATCGATCGCATCGAGCTGCTGCGCGGACCGCAGGGGCCGCTTTACGGTCGCGACACCAGCGGCGGCGTGCTCCACATCGTGAACCGCACGCCGGGCGACCGGACGAGCGGCTATCTCGACGGCGCCTACGGGCGGTTCGGCACCTACCAGTTCCGTGCCGGGCTCGACGTGCCGATCGGCGAGCGTTTCTCGCTCGGCCTCTCCGGCTATTGGCGCAAATCGAACGGCTATGTGCGAAACACGACCACCGGCGACCGGCTGAACGAAGACGACGGCTGGGGCCTGCGCGCCGCCGCGCACGCGAAGCTTTCCGACACGCTGACGTGGACGGGTTCCATCGCGCGCATGGAAAGCAACGCGCTTTACGCACCCGATTTCGAATGTGATCCCGCGGCACTCGCCGACTGCAAGGGCCGCTTCGCTTCGACCGGCTATGCCGAAACCGTCGGCCCGAACCATTTCGGCGCGCTTGGCGTGAACGGACGCAAGGCGAGCTTCGGCTTCAGCAATTCCGCAAAAACCTATCTCGCAACCTCACGCATCGCGTGGGCGCCGAGCGAGGCCGTCACCTTTGAAGCGATCACCGGCTATGTCGACACCAAGCGGCAGTACGGCATCGACCTGCGCGACGGACGTGATGCGCCGACGATCGCAGCCCCCGTGCCTGCCGCGCGCGGCGATGTGTACGGGGGTTACACGACGCTTGGCGACACGCACTTCAAGCAATTCTCGCAGGAACTGCGCCTCGGCGGCACGCTCGCGGGCGGCTTCGTGAACTACGTCGCGGGCGTTTCCTATGCGGAAGAAGACGGCGACAGCGACCTTGCCGATATTCTGACGCCGGCGACCGGCATCGCAAGCCTGCTCGCCGACCGGCGCGTGACGACCGAAACCAAATCGAAATCCGCCTACGCGCAGGTGGACGTGAACGTCACCGACGCGCTGACGCTGACCGGCGGGCTGCGCTACAGCGACGAGGATCTGCGATTCGGCCTGACCGACAATCGCGCCGGTTGTGCCGCGCTTCCTGGCGGCTGTCTGGACGACGCGCTCGTCACGGCGGGTGTGCCAGCGAAGACGAGCGACAGCTTCTGGTCGCCGCGCTTCGCCGCCAGCTTCAAGCCGAACGAAAACGCCACGCTCTTCGTGTCCGCGACGCGCGGCTACCGTTCGGCAGGCTGGAACGATCGCGCGACGACCGCCGCCACGGTCCGTCCCTACGCTGCGGAAACGATCTGGAGCTATGAGGCAGGCCTGAAATCCACGTGGTTCGAGCGCCGCCTCGCCATCGACCTCACCGGCTTTTACGCGGACGGCAGCGACGCGCAGATCGTGGATGGCGGTTTCGATTATGTCGGCACCGCAGGCTTCCGCAACAAGGGCGTCGAGCTGGAAATCGCGGCCGTGCCGCTCACCAATGTCACGGTTCGCGCCGCCGCCGGCTGGCAGGACGCGAAATACAGGGCGGGCAGCGCGGTTCGTGCGCAGCAAGCGGCTTGCGGTGCGGAACTTACGGCAGGGTTGATCGCCGGCGCATCGGGTGCGGACAACGCGCCTTCGTGCGGCACCGGCATCGTCACCGCCGCCGGAGACATCGCCGACCCGGTCCGCGCGCCTAAATGGACCTTCTCGGCGGGCGCGGCGTGGGACATCTGGTTGCCGCCGGTTTCGGGTTCGATCGTTACGCCGTCGGTGGACGTGACCTACCGTTCGGCGATGGAGACGGGCGGCGCGAATGCCTCGCTTTACACCGGCAGCGTGACGGGCCTCAGCACCACGGTCTACCCCGCCAACCTTTATGGTGGCGGCTTCCTCAGCGGATCGCGATCCAAATCGCAGCTTCTCGTGAATGCGGGGATCGCGCTGCGCACCGACGACAATTTCTGGCGGGTGAGCCTCGAGTGCGAGAATTGCCTGAATGAAACGACCGTGGATGCGTCACTCGGCAACCTCTCGTGGCTGAATACGCCGCGCGTCTGGATGGTTCGCGCCCGCCGCCAGTTCTGACGTATCGCGCTGCTTGACTTTCCCCTGTCACATATGCGGGACAATGGTTCCCGCGACATCTTGAGGGGATACCATGCGCGCGTTCATTACCGCTTTGTTGCTTGCCACCGCCACGCCCGCGATCGCTGCGGACATGCCGAAAAACGTGATCGTGATGATCGCCGACGGCTCCGGCCACAATACACTCGCGGCAACGCGTTTCTGGACCGGGCGGCCGCTCACCATGGACACGGGCCCGTGGGTGCGCGCCTCCATGGCGACCTACGGCCTGCGGCTGGAGCGCAAGGTGCCGGAAGGCGGCGATCCCTACGCGCAGGACGCAGACGCCGTCTATGATCCCGCGAAGGCTTGGGACACGCGGCCCGTGAAGGGCATGGCGGAAAAAGGCAGCAAGTATCCCGCGCTGTTCGCCGGCTACCAGTGGCACCGCCGGGTCGCGCCTGACAGCGCCAACACCATGTCCGCGATGATGACGGGCGTGCGTACCTTCGACGGCGCCATCGACGTGGACGGCGCGGAGAAGCCCGTGCAGTCTGTCGCCGAGGCCGCGAAGGCCGCGGGCAAGATGACCGGCAGCATCACGAGCGTGCCGTTCAATCACGCCACCCCCGCAGCGGGCGGCGGCGCGCACAACCCGGACCGCGACGACTATCCCGGCATCGCGCGTGAGCTGCTTTCCGGCCCGCTCGACGTGATCGGCGGCGGCGGCAACCCGGATTACGACCAGGACGGCAAGCCGATCACCGACGAGCACGCCGAAATCCGCTTCAAGTGGATGCCGCCCGAACTCTGGGCCAAACTGAAAGGCGGGAATTCACGCTGGAACCTTGTCGAGACGGCCGGCGATATTCGCGATCTCGCCGAGGGCAAGACAACGTCTGCGAAACCCCTCGCGATGATCGTGGCGGTGAACCCGACCTTGCAGGCGCAGCGTAGCTATCCGGCAAACGTCGCGCGCGGCACCGCGGACCCGGGCGTGGTGCCGCTCACGCCCGGCATGGCGAAGCTCGACGAAATGGCGATCGCTGCGCTGAAGCATGTCGGCACCGACCCCGACGGTTTCTTCATGATGATCGAGGGCGGCGCGGTCGACTGGGCGATGCACGCCAACGATTTCCCGCGCATGATCGAAGAATACATGGCCTTCGACGATGCCGTGCGCGCGGTGGTCGCGTGGGTCGACAGCCCGGAAAGCGCCGCAAGCTGGGACGATACGCTGCTCATCGTCACCGCCGACCACGACCATCTGCTCTATGGCCCGAATCTCGACGTGCCGTTTCAGCGCGTAACCAACAACGGCGCGGGCAAGCTGCCGGGCTATTCATGGGCGTCGAACTCGCACTCCAACCAGCTCGTCCCCTTCTTCGCGCGCGGCAAGGGCGCGGAACAGCTGAAGGCCGAAGCCAATCAGATCGACGAATACACCGACAAGCAGGGCCGCAAATTCGGCTATGGCCGCTACCTCACGCAGCCTGAGCTCGGCGCGTTTCTGCTGAAGACGCAGGAGAAGTAGGGGATATCGAGGGGTTTGATGGTGGGCGCGGCAAGGATTGAACTTGCGACCCCTGCGATGTCAACACAGTGCTCTACCACTGAGCTACGCGCCCACGCGGCGTGCCTTCTAGGCGAGCGCCGGGCGCGGCGCAAGCGGCTTATTCGCCTTCGAAGATCCGGTCGATTTCGGCGACGAGATCGCGCAGGTGGAACGGCTTGGAGAGTACCTTCGCGTCGCTCGGCGCGCCCGAGCCGCGGCTGAGCGCCACCGCGGCGAAGCCGGTGATGAACATGACGCGCATCGTGGGCGCAAGCTGCGCGGCGCGCTGGGCAAGCTCGATGCCGTCCATTTCCGGCATGACGATATCGGTGAGCAGCAGCCCGAAGCTTCCCGTGGCGATGTGCGGCAGCGCCGCCGTGCCCCGATCGACAGCGACGACTTCGTAGCCCGCGCGCGTAATCGCGCGTTCCAGGAAAAGACGCATCGAGTCGTCGTCTTCGGCGAGCAGGATGCGGCCGGTGATGCGGCCTTCGGGTTGTGTCGTCATGGTCTTGTCCGCCGCTTCTTACGGCGGAGGACTTAACATTTCCTGTCGTGGGCTTGCCAGCCCGAAACCGGACAGGGCGCTCTTTTGCTTTCGTTCCGCCCGCGCTAGGCTAGTCCCATGCCACACTCGGATAATCCCCGCCGTTGAGCGCCGAGCCCTCCGTCTCCGCACTGACACCCGGGCACTTCGTTTCCGGCCCGCGCGGCACCCCCGCGCCGCTGGTGATCGCCTCGCCGCACAGCGGCCGCGCTCTGCCGCCGGGATTCCTCTCCGCCGCCGCGCTCGACATGGATGGGTTGCGCCGCGCCGAGGATGCCTATGTCGATGAGCTGTTGGCGCCCGCTGCCGAATCGGGAGCGCCGCTGATTACCGCGCGCTGGGCGCGTGCCTACGTCGATCTCAACCGCGATCCGCTGGAGATCGACCTTTCGATGTTGAGCGATCCAGCGGCGCTGGGACCGGTGAAAACCACCGAACGCGTCCGGTCCGGGCTCGGCGTGCTGCCGCGGCTCACCGGGCCGGGGCTTCACATCTATCGCGATCGGATCACCAGCGCGGCGGTGCTGCAGCGAATCGCGGCGGTGCACGCCCCCTATCATCAGCGGCTCGCCTCGCTGATCGAAGACGCCGCCGCGTGTCACGGCTATGCGCTGCTGATCGATGGCCATTCGATGCCGCCGCTTTCGCTGCCCGCGCGGCAGCGGCCGGAGATCGTGATCGGCGATGCGGGCGGCATCTCGGCCCCCGAATCAGTCGTGCGTTATGTGGAGGCCCACTTCCGCCGGGCAGGCCTACGCGTCGCGCGCAACACGCCCTACGCGGGCGGGTATACGACGCGCTTCCACGCCGCGCCCGCGCGCGGACGATTCGCGATCCAGATCGAGATCGACCGCACGCTCTACATGAACCCGGATACGCTGGAACGGCACGCCGGCTTCCATGATGTCGCGGAAATACTGAAAAACCTGGTGGCCGAGCTTCTGGGCTGGCTTCCGCAAACCTTCGGAAAACCGCAGGCCATCGCGGCCGAATAAAGCAGCCTGAAAGAAAAAAGGTCACTTCGACAATGTCGAAGTGACCAGGGTTCAGGGAGGACGTGGCATCATCCTCGTCAGATGATGCTACGCGGGCGTGCCGCGCAAAAGGGGGGGAACGCAGCGCCGCCTGAAATCAAGATGGGCCGGAATTGTTAAGTTTTCAAGCGTCTGCCCGATTTTTTCGCAAAAAAGGCAACATTCTCGCCAGAACATCGTCGCGATCGAGAAAATGATGCTTCAAAGCGCCCAAAATGTGCAGAATTACAAGTACAAGCGCCAAGAACGCCGCAGGACCATGCACCGCATGGAAGAAACCGCGACCTGCCTTCCCAAGCGGCGAATCGGGAAGCGGGACGAGATCGAACCAGATCAGCGGCCGCTCGGGGCTGGCGGCGAACGCCCAACCGCTCAGCGGTATCGCCAGCAGCAGCACATAAAAGCCGATGTGGGTGGCGCGGGCGAGCACGATCTCCCACCCTTTCATATGCGTAGGCAGCACGAGGAAGCCTGCTTTCAGACGCAGCACGAGACGCCATAGCGTGAGGGCAAGCACAGTGATGCCGACCGACTTGTGGATGCCCATGATGGCCCCGCGCTCGGCATCCGGGAGCCCCTCGGCATAGACCGCGCCCACGATATTGCCGAGAACGAGAACGGCGATCAGCCAGTGAAGCGTGATCGCCGTTTTCGAATAGCTGCTGCGTCCCACCGCCATAAGAGCCCCTCCTGCCCATGCTCCGCAAGGTCGCGAAGTCTATGCGGAATCCCCCGCAAGGCAAGACGAGCCGGGACGGGGTGTCAGGCGTCTGCTTTTTCTGCCGTGGCCTTCGCCGCGCCCTGCGAGAACAGGTCGGTGACGTAGGACAGCGAGAAGAGGTGCGCGTACATCAGCGGCAACATGCCGTTCTGGATGAGCTTGCGCGCCTGATCACCGCGCAGGTCGCGGATCTTGTCCTGCGAGATCATCTTGAAACCGCGGTAGATCGCGGGCTGCTCCATGCCGTCCATCTGGATGGAAACCTCGCCGTCCATCAGGAACTCGCCCTTTTCGAGCTCCTGCACGAACGCCTGCGTCTTGCGCATCGAGTTTTCGAACTGCTCACAGAACTCGAGAACGTTCTTCACGACGTCGGTCGCTTCGCCTTCCTTGAAGAGCGGTTCGCCTTCGTCCGCGCCGAGATCCTCGGAGGTCTCGTCGAAGCAGAGCGTCAGCTCCTCGGACTGCGGGTTGATGCGCGCGAGGAGGAATGGGTAGCGGCGCACATAGGCAGGCACATACGTGCCGGCACGCCAGTTCCCATCTTCGTCCACGAACAGGTTCTGACCTTCGCTGAGCGAGGTGAGCGCGAGCGGCACCGGCGTCTGGCCCGCCGCAAAGACGATCGGGTAGTGGCGCTGCACAAGGTGGAACTCGTCGACGGTGATCGGGATCGCGTGCAGGCCGCGCGCGAACGGCGCGCCAGTACGCGACTTCAGGCCGAGCGTCTGATGCACAGACGAGGAGAGCGGTGCGAGCGCGTTGTAAAGCGGCGGCAACTGGGCGGCTTGCGGATTGGTGGCCATTGTGTTCCTTCAGGCGCAGGTGCGGAGTTGAAAATTGGCCGATCGTTTAGGCGGTCTGCCGCTTCGCGGCAAGCGAAGAGCAGGAACGGAAAAGCGCGAACACGATGGAATCTGGCAGCCTTATCGAACACGACACCGGACAGGACGCCCGCGAGATCGCACTTGTCGATCCCGCCGGCTTCGAAGCGTGGCGCGACGCGCTGCCCGCGCGGGCGCGGGCCGCTGTGGAAGCCGCGCAGTTCAAGGGCGCGGCGGGCACGCGGGTGATCCTTCCGGGGAGCGAGGCCGAAAGCTGGAGCGCCGCGTTCGGCGCGCCTGCCGCGCTCGGCCCCTGGGATCTTGCCGGTGCCGTGAAAGCCCTGCCAGCCGGGCGATACAGGATCGCGGGCCGTGAACCGGGCGCGGCAGCGCTCGGCTGGATCCTGGCGCATTACACGTTCAACCGTTACCTCTCCGACCCCAAGCCTGTTGAACCGCGCGCGCTGCTGGTGCCGAAATCGGTCGATATCGCGGCGCTCCGCCGGCTTGCGGACGCGCAGGTGCTGGTGCGCGATCTCGTGAACACGCCCGCCGAAGACATGGGGCCGGAAGCACTGGAGGCGGCCGTGCGCGACGTTGCACGCCACCACGGCGCCGAGGTGAAGGTCACCGTCGGCGACGATCTGCTTGCAGAAAATTTCCCGACGATCCACGCCGTGGGCCGCGCCGCCGGCCCCGGCCGCGAACCCCGGCTGATCGACATGGGCTGGGGCCGCAAGGGCGATCCGAAACTGACGCTGATCGGCAAGGGCGTGTGCTTCGATTCGGGCGGGCTCGACATCAAGACCGCGGGCAACATGCTGCTGATGAAGAAGGACATGGGCGGCGCGGCGCACGCGCTTGCGCTCGCGGGTCTCGTGATGGGCGCGAAGCTGCGCGTGCGGCTGCGCGTCCTCATCCCGGCGGTCGAGAACGCGATCGACGGGGGCGCATTCCGCCCCGGCGACATCATCAGGACACGCAAGGGGCTTTCCGTCGAAATCGGCAACACCGACGCGGAAGGGCGGCTCGTGCTGTGCGATGCGCTTGCGCTCGCGGGCGAAGACAGCCCCGAAATGATCCTCGACTTCGCCACATTGACCGGCGCGGCGCGCGTGGCGCTCGGCCCCGATCTCCCCGCGCTCTTCGCCAACGACGATTCGCTTGCCGAGGGGCTCCTGGAAGGTGCCGAGACGACCGCCGACCCGGTGTGGCGAATGCCGCTGTGGAAGCCCTATGCGGAGATGCTGAAGTCCGACGTGGCGGACATCAACAACAACGCTTCGGGTGGATTTGCCGGAGCAATCACGGCAGCGCTCTATCTCGAAAAATTTGTCGATCCGAAAACACCTTGGGCTCATCTTGATACGTTCGCGTGGACGCCGACAGCGAAACCCGGGCGCCCGAAAGGCGGCGAAGCGCTAGGTCTCAGGGCCTTTTGGGCGTATATCGAGAAGCGTTACGGCAACCATCGTGCCGAATGAACGGTTCAACGGGTTAACCTAAAATATCAACACATCATTAACTCCCGTTAAAATATGGTGACCCGAAATGAGATAACGGGTGAAAACAGCCATGTCCCTTTCAGGCCTAGACGACCGGATCGATGCGCTCCTCAGCCCCTGGATGCAGACGGTCATTGCCTATGTGCAATCGAACCGCCCGGATCTTACCAACCGGCAGATGGCGCTGCTGCTCGTCGTGTACCTGACACAAGGGCCGCACACGGTGCGGGGCCTCGCTGCCAAGCTCAGGGTTTCGAAACCGGTCATCACGCGGGCACTCAACACGCTCGGCGCCTTCGGCTATATCCGCCGCCAGAAGGACGAGAGTGACCTGCGCAACATCTTCGTCGAGCGGACGGCGCAGGGCCACGAATTCCTCGAAACCTTCGCAGGAATGATCGAGACAACGCAGGGCCATGCCGACCGCAACCAAAACCGCGAAGATCGGGCTTACCTCTAGCCCCGAACGCCCCGACCCGCGCATAAACGCGTGGCGGGACGACCTTGCCGATACCGCGCTTGAAGGGGTTGTGGACGCATCGCGCTTCGCACGTCCCGTCCGCTATCGGCTGAGCGCGCCGCAGGCCCCTATCCGCAAGGCGCCGGAGGCGGACGCTGTCGCCGTTAGCGAGCTGCTTTCGGGCGAAGCCTTCGATGTGCTCGACGTGTCAGGCGGCGTTGCCTGGGGCTACAGCGTTCACGACCGTTATGTCGGCTATGTCGATGCCGCGCTGCTGGCGGAGACGGTGGACACGCAGACACACCGCATTTCCGCGCCCACCGCGCTCGTTTTCGCGAAGGCGGACATCAAATCCACCGTTATCGGCGCGCTGCCCATGGGGGCGCTGACCACCGCTGCGGCACATGACGAGAAATTCGTGGCGGCCGCCGGGGGCTATGTTCACAGGCGCCACATCGCCGCGATCGATGAATACGCCGCCGATCCGGTCGTGATCGCCGAGATGTTCCTTGGCACGCCCTACAAGTGGGGTGGCCGCACGCGCGGCGGGCTCGACTGCTCGGGGCTCGTGCAGATCGCGCTCGGTGCCTGCGGCGTCGATTGTCCTCGCGACAGCGACATGCAGGCCGCGCTTGGGCAGGAGGTTGAAGACCGGCGCTACCGGCGCGGCGACCTCGTGTTCTTCCCCGGCCATGTCGGCTTCATGTTCGACGAGACGCGGCTGCTCCACGCCAACGCCTTCTTCATGTCGACGGTGATCGAGCCGCTCGACGACGTGGTGGGCCGCCTGCTGCCGCAGTACGATGCGCCTGTGACGGCAGTTCGCCGCCTATAGCTCGCCGCGTTCGCGGCGGATCGCCCGCCACTTCACGACATTGGCGTTGTGCTCGTCGAGCGTGCGCGCGAACACGTGGCCGCCGGTGCCGTCCGCGACGAAATACAGCGCATCGGTGGTTTCCGGATCGAGAACGGCTTCGATAGAAGCACGCCCCGGATTGGCGATCGGACCGGTCGGAAGTCCCGCCTTCGCATAGGTGTTGTAGCCGTTATCGGCACGAAGCTCCGACTGCCGGATGCGGCGGCCGAGCGGCTTGCCCTTGGTGATCGGGTAGATGACCGTGGGATCGGCCTGCAGCATCATGCCGATGCGCAGACGGTTCGAATAGACGCCCGCGATCGTCCGTCGTTCCTCCGCCTTCGCGGTTTCCTTTTCGACGATGGCGGCGAGGTTCACCGCCTCCTCGGGCGTCTTGACGACCGAAGAGGGTTTGCGTGCGGCCCAGAGTTCGGCGAGCGTCTTCGTCATCGCCTCCTGCATCCGCGTGAGCACGGCGGCTCGCGGCTCGCCGCGTTCGAAGCTGTAGCCTCCAGGCAGCACCGAGCCTTCCGCGGGCACATCGACCTCGCCGGTCAGCAGGTCCTCGGCCATCAGCTTTTCATGGACGAGAATCGAGGGCAGCCCCTCGGGTACGACGATGAGCCGCTGGAGCGGCTCGCCGTACTGGAGGATGCGCAGGATTGCCGCCGCGCTGCTCCCCGCCGGGATGCGGAACTCGCCGGCCTTGATCGGCGCGCCGGTGCCGAGCACCCGCGCCATCAATCGGAACGCGTCCGACGAGCGGATCGCGCCCGCGTCTTCAAGCTGAACAGCGGTGGCGGCGAGCGACGCGCCGCGCGGCACGATGATGTCGGCGTCCTTCGTGAGCGGACCGGTGGCGGTCCACTGGAAGCCAAGCACGGCAGCAGCCGCCAGCGCCGCGATGACGATGGCGACCAGCAGCTTTTTCATAGAGTCAGAGCGCCTTGACGATCAGCGAGGCGTTGGTGCCGCCGAAGCCGAAGCTGTTGTTGAGTGCAGCCTTGATCTTCCGCTCGCGCGCGACGAGCGGAACGAGGTCGACACCGGCGCAGCCGTCGCTCGGGTTTTCGAGGTTGATCGTCGGCGGGGCGATCTGATCGCGGATGGCGAGCAGGCAGAAGATCGTCTCCACCGCGCCCGCGCCGCCAAGAAGGTGCCCGATCGCGCTCTTCGTCGACGACATCGACACCGTTTCCATCGCGCTGCCGAACAGGCGGCGGACCGCACCGAGCTCGATCTCGTCGCCAAGCGGCGTCGAGGTGCCGTGTGCGTTGATGTAATCGATGTCGGCCGGATTGAGGCCCGCCTTCTTCAGCGCCATCTGCATCGAGCGGAAACCGCCGAAGCCCTCCGGATGCGGCGCCGTGACGTGGTAGGCATCGCCCGTGAGGCCGTAGCCGACGACTTCGCCGTAAATCTTTGCGCCGCGCTTCTTCGCGTGCTCATACTCTTCGAGCACGACGACACCCGCGCCTTCGCCCATGACGAAACCGTCGCGGTCCTTGTCGTAGGGGCGGCTGGCGCGTTCCGGCTGGTCGTTGAACGCGGTGGAAAGCGCGCGTGCCTGCGCGAAACCGGCAATGCCGAGCGGGCAGATCGCGCTTTCCGCACCGCCCGCGAGCATGATGTCCGCATCATCGAGCGCGATCATGCGAGCCGCATCGCCGATCGAGTGCGCGCCCGTGGAGCAGGCGGTGACGACGGCGTGGTTCGGGCCCATCAGGCCGTACTTGATCGAGACCTGACCCGACACGAGGTTGATGAGGCGGCCGTGCACGAAGTGCGGGCTGACGCGGCGCGGGCCCTTTTCGTGGAGCACGATCGATTCGGATTCGATGCCCGGCAGGCCGCCGATACCCGAGCCGATCGAGCAGCCCGCGCGCAGCTTCTGCTCGTCGGTGAGGTTCGCGAGGCCCGCGTCCTCGATCGCCTGACCGGCAGCATCGATGCCGAACTGAATGAAAAGATCGACCTGGCGCTGAACCTTGTGATCGACGCGCTTCGAGACGTCCCAGCCGTCCGCGCGGCCATCCATCTTCACTTCGCACGCGATCGTGCACGCCTGATCCGAAGGATCGAACCGGGTGATGCGCGCAGCGCCCGACTTCGAGGCAAGGATATTGCGCCAGCTGGATTCAACGTCTCCGCCAAGCGGTGTGACAAGACCCAGTCCGGTGACGACGACGCGGCGCATTCGGTTCTCCCGTGTCCTGATAACAAGCGAGCGGCCCTCCGGCTTTTCCGGGGAGCCGCTCGCGATTCCGTGCCGTTAAATCCGGCAAGCGTCCCCGTGTCAGGCGGCGCTGTTTTCCTCGATGTAGCCGATCGCGTCCTTGACGGTGAGGATCTTCTCGGCAGCATCATCAGGGATTTCGACCCCGAACTCTTCCTCGAACGCCATCACCAGCTCGACGGTGTCGAGGCTGTCCGCGCCGAGATCGTCGATGAAGCTCGCGTCCTCGGTCACCTTGTCCGGCTCGACGCCGAGGTGTTCGACGACGATCTTCTTCACACGTTCTGCGACATCGCTCATATAATGGTCCCCTCAGAAGAACAGGATTACGTTTGATTTGGCAGTAGCCGTGTGGCCGAAGCCTTGCAAGTCCTCGTGTAGCTCAGATCATCGCCATTCCGCCATTTACGTGCAGAGTCTGCCCGGTGACGTATGCGGCCTCGCGGCTGGCGAGATAGACGACGGCCCCCGCCACATCGCCCCCTTCACCGAGGCGACCGGCCGGAATCCGCCCCGTAAGCGCCTCTTTTTGCGCTTCGGGCAGCGCATCCGTCATCGCCGAGACGATGAAGCCGGGCGCCACGCAGTTCACGGTGATGTTGCGGCTGGCGACTTCCTGCGCCAGCGCCTTCGACATGCCGACGAGGCCGGCTTTCGAGGCCGCGTAGTTCATCTGACCGGGGTTGCCGGTGGCGCCGACGACCGACGTGACCGAAATGATACGCCCGAAACGCGCCTTCATCATGGGCTTCAGCGCCGCGCGCGACAGGCGGAAGGCAGCTTCGAGGTTGATGCGGATCACATCCGACCACTCATCATCCTTCATGCGCATCGCGAGGTTGTCGCGCGTGACGCCCGCATTGTTGACGAGGATGTCTATGCCACCCATCGCCTCGACCGCCTGCCCGACGAGCGCGTCGACCGCCGCGCTGTCCGAAAGGTTGCAGGGGAGGATGTGCGTGGTGCCGCCGATTTCGGCCGCCACAGCCTTCAGGGCGTCCTCGCGGGTGCCGGACAGCGCAACGGTCGCGCCCTGCGCCGCAAGCGCTTTCGCGATCGCCGAACCGATGCCGCCGCTGGCGCCCGTGACGAGCGCCTTCATCCCGGTGAGATCGAACATGCCTTGCCCCTCCCTTAAAGTGTCTTCGCCGCCGCTTCGATGTCGTCCATCGAAACAAGGCTGAGCGTTGTCGCATCGGGCGCGATGCGCTTGATCATGGGTCCGAGCACCTTGCCGCCGAACTCGACGAAGCTGTCGACCCCGAGACCGGCCATTGCAAGGACGCTTTCGCGCCAGCGCACGGTGCCGGTGACCTGTTCGACGAGAAGCCGGCGGATTTCAACCGGATCGGCGACAGGCGCGGCGGTGACATTGGCGACCACCGGCACGAACGGCGCGGCAATATTTGCGCCCGCGAGCGCTTCGGCCATTTTTTCGGCGGCAGGTGCCATCAGCGAACAGTGGAAGGGCGCGGACACCGGCAGCAACATGCCGCGCTTCGCGCCGAGCCCCTTGGCGATCTCGATGGCGCGCTCGACGGCGGCTTTGTGGCCCGAAATGACGACCTGCCCCGGCGCGTTGTCGTTGGCGGCCTGGCAGACTTCACCCTGCGCGCCTTCCGCCGCGGCCTTCACGGCGGCTTCGAAATCAAGGCCGAGCAGCGCGGCCATCGCGCCTTCGCCCACCGGCACCGCCGCCTGCATCGCCTGCCCACGCAGCTTCAGGAGCCGCGCCGTCTCGGCAAGGCCAAGGCTGCCGGCCGCGCACAGCGCCGTGTATTCACCGAGGCTATGGCCCGCCACGTAGGCGGCCTTGTCGGCGAGCAGCAATCCGCCTTCCTTTTCAAGCACGCGGAGCGCCGCGATGGCGTTCGCCATGATCGCGGGCTGAGCGTTCTCCGTGAGCGTGAGATCGGCCTCCGGCCCTTCGAACATCAGCTTCGAAAGGTTCTGCCCGAGCGCCTCGTCGACCTCCTGAAACACCTCGCGCGCGGCTGCGCTCGCCTGGCTCAGGGCCTGCCCCATGCCGACCGACTGGCTGCCCTGCCCCGGGAAAATGAATGCGCGTGCCATAAGGGCGGCCCCTTCTTCGTTGATTATGATGCCTGCGGCAGGCGATTAGTGATGTCCGTGCGCACGCGCAAGCGACAGAGGAATGTTGCGATTCGGCTCCGAATCGTTAAGGTTCGCGCGGTTTTCATTCGCCGTGATGAACGGCTCGTTCAGTTGCGGGCCATCATTGCCGTGTAATAAAGCATGGTCAAAGGCTTGGAGCGGAGGGCCTCTTCGAGCGTTTATGTGCCGGGAGTTCGGCACACTGGACCCAAAACTGGGAGTGGAAGGATTACGATGACGTTTGTTTCCCGCTTGACGATGGCTGCCGCGTTGGCGCTCGCGGTTCCCGCAGCCCTTTCGACGCCCGCCGTGGCACAGGCGCTCTCGCCGAGCGTCGGTAAACCGCTGCAGGAAGCCTCGAGCCTCGCGAAAGCCGGCAACCTTGCCGCCGCAACGGCGCGTGTAAACGCCGCCCGCAGCGCAGCGAGCACCGCAACTGAACGCCGCAAGGTCGCCGAAATGGCTGCCTTCGTGCACACCAAGGGTGGCCGCTGGGCCGCTGCCGCGCAGGAGCTCGAGGGCATCGGGGCGCCCGCCTCGCAGCTCGCACCGCTCTATTACCGCGCCGGTCAGCTCGACAAGGCGATCACGCTCGGCAAGAAGACGGGCGGCGTGCAGGGCCAGACGATCGTCGCGCAGTCCTATTTCCGTCAGGGCAACTTCAAGGGCGCCGCAGACGTTTACCAGAGCCTTATCAAGCAGCATGGCGCGCGCGAGGGCTGGCTGCAGAGCCTTGCCAACGCCCAGTTCAAGATGGACGACAAGAAGGGCTACCTCGCCACGACCGAGCGGCTCATCAAGATCGACCCGTCGCCTGCGCGCTGGCGTGCTCTGCTCATCGACATGAAGAACGGGCAGATGCCGCGTGAAGCGAAGCTCGCGCTCTTCGAGCTGATGGAGCAGACGGGCAACATCACGAAGCCCGAGGACTATCAGGAATATGCCAAGCTCGCGATCGTCGCGAACCAGCCTGCGATCGCAAAGCGGACGCTGGAAAGCGGCATGAAGGCCGGCACCATTCCGGCGAGCGATGCGATGAACGCCCGCCTTCTCGAAGCCGCCACGAAGCGCGCTTCAGCGGCTTCCGCCGGCGTTTCGAAGCTTCCGAAGGACGGTGCGGGCCAACTGCAGGCCGGTCACGTGGCCTTCGGCGCGGGCGACTATGCCAAGGCTGCCGCGCTTTACGGCGCAGCCGCCAAGGCGGGCGGCGCCTCGGCGGATCAGGCCAAGATCCTGGCGGGTATCAGCCAGCTTCGCGCGGGCAACCGCTCGGCCGCATCGACCACGTTCAAGAGCATTCCGGAGAAAAGCGGCTACAGTGGCGTCGCCGGTCTCTGGGCGCTCTACACCTCGACCAGCGCAGCCTAACCGCGCTTGCCTTTCCGGCGCTTTTGCGCCATAGGGCCGTCACCAGCGGCGGGGAGCCAGCCTTCCCGCCGCTTGTTTTTGTATCCCGTAGCCAGCCGGAGGGGCGGCGGATTGCCCGTCGTCAGCGATCGGTATTTGAGGAGAAGATAGGACCATGCCCTCTTACGAGCATGTTTTCCTGGCGCGCCAGGATCTGTCCACCGCGCAGGTGGATAGCCTTGCCGAAACGTTCACGAAGATCATCGAGGACGGCGCAGGCAAGGTTGCAAAGACCGAATATTGGGGCCTGAAGAGCCTCGCCTACCGCATCAAGAAGAATCGCAAGGCGCACTACGTGCTGCTCAACATCGAGGCTCCGGCCCCAGCAGTGCACGAGCTGGAGCGCAACATTGCGATCAACGAAGATGTGATCCGCTACCAGACCATTCGCGTCGACGAGCTTGAAAAAGAGCCCTCGGCGATGATGCGCAAGAGCGATCGCGGCGACCGCGATTCGCGCGGACCGCGCGGCGACCGCGGAGATCGCGGTGGCGATCGTGACCGCGGCCCGCGCCGCGAGCGTGAAGGAGAATAACGATGGCACGCCCGTTTTTCCGCCGCCGCAAGACCTGCCCGTTCAGCCGGGCCGATGCGCCGAAGATCGATTACAAGGACGTGCGCCTTCTGCAGGGCTTCGTCTCCGAGCGCGGCAAGATCGTGCCGAGCCGCATCACCGCGGTGTCGGCCAAGAAGCAGCGTGAGCTGGCCAAGGCGATCAAGCGCGCCCGCCACCTCGGCCTGCTGCCGTTCCTCGTTCGCTAAGGAAGGATAAGACCCATGGCTATGGACATCATCCTGCTTGAGCGCGTCGAGAACCTCGGCGGCATCGGCGACGTGGTTTCGGTGAAGCCGGGCTACGCCCGCAACTTCCTGCTGCCGCGCGGCAAGGCGCTTCGCGCGAACGAAGCCAACAAGGCGAAGTTCGAAGCGAATCGCGAGCGCATCGAGAAGGAAAACGCCGAGAAGCGCTCCGGTGCTGAAGTCGACTCCAAGAAGCTGAATGGCGCGAAGATCGTGCTGATCCGTGCTGCTTCGGATGCCGGCCACCTCTACGGCTCGGTCGCCGCGCGCGACATCGCCGAGGCGCTGACCGAGGCGAACGGCATCGCCGTCCACAAGAACCAGGTGGTGCTGAACACGCCGATCAAGGCGCTGGGCCTGCACAAGGTTCGTGTGGCGCTCCACCCGGAAGTCAGCATCGAGATCGAGGCGAACGTCGCCCGCTCGGCTGACGAAGCCGATCTGCAGGCACAGGGCGTCGACGTTCTGGCCGACATGTTCGAAAAGGACGTGAGCGGCTTCACCGAAGAACGCGACCCCAACCTTGAGCCGGGCGAATTCGCCGCTGAGGCCGAGGCCGAAGAGGCCGAAGGCGAAGCGAACGCCTGACATCAGGTTTCGTGATGAAAAGGAACGGCGCGGGGCAACCTGCGCCGTTTCCATTTTGGGGGTTAGCGCTTCCGGAAGATGAGCGACAGGTTGTTCGCGGGCATTTCCACGAAACCTTCGAAGCCGAGGCCGTTCACCTCCGCTTCGGCGCTTACGTCCTCCAGCATCCTGAGCCCCCAGCGGGCGTCGCGGCTTTTGAGATCGGCATCGAACGCATCGTTGCTTGGCGCCGTTGGCGTATCGGCGCGTCGGAACGGCCCGTAGATGTAGAGGAGGCCGCCGGGGGCAAGGCGCTGACCGACCCCCTTCATCAGGCCCTCCGTGGCAGCCCACGGACTGATATGCAGCATGTTGATGCAGACCGCGGCATCGACATGGGCCACCGGCCAGTCTTCCGCTGCCGCGTCGAGCGCAAGCGGCGGCCGCACATTCGACAAGCCCTCGGTCGCCACCCACGCCGCGATTGATTCGCGCGCGTCGGAGGACGGGTCGCTCGGCTGCCAGACGATGTCAGGCCGCGCACGCGCGAAGTGCACGACATGCTCGCCGGTTCCGCTCGCGATTTCGAGCACGACCCCCGATTCGGGGAGCAATGGCCCCAAAACGCCCAGGATCGGATCCCGATTACGGGCGGTTGCAGGGGCAAAGCGGCGTGGCGACGTGTTCGACATCGCTCACTGATAACAGAAAAGCGGATCAATGCTGCGCGGCGTTTTCCTCGGCGAGGCGCAGGACGCGAAGCACGTTGCCGCTCCAGATCTTCTCGATGTCTGCGTCCGAAAAGCCCTCGGCGTGCAGGCGCTCCGTGACCTTGGGGAGGCCCCCGATATCCTCGAGGCCCTTGACGCCGCCGCCACCGTCCCAGTCCGCGCCGATGCCGACATGATCAACGCCCGCCACCTTGATGATGTGCAGCAGGCTTTTCATGAAGGCTTCGAAATCGGTGTTCTGGATCGGCAGAACAGCATCGAGCGCGCGCGTTTCACGCGTCAACTTCGCCTGTTCCTCGGGCGTCATCGTGCCGATGTTTTCGAGCTGCGCGAAGAGTGCGTTGCGTTCGGGTGTGAAGTTCATCGGGGCGAGGAACACGGTGGTAACGCAGATCACGCCGCCTGCTTCGGCAAGTTTGCGGATGCGCGCGTCATCGAGATTCCGGGGCTGATCCGAGATCGTCTTCGAACCCGAGTGCGAGAGGATCAGCGGTGTCTTCGAGAGCGCCAGCATCTGATCGAACGCCGCGTCAGAAGAGTGGCTGCCGTCGATCACCATGCCAAGCCGGTTCATCTCGGCGACCCACTGCCGCCCGAGCGGGCTGAGGCCGTTCCACTTCGGCGTGTCGGTCGCGGAATCGGCGAACTGGTTGTTCTTGCCGTGCACCGGCCCCGCCAGCCGCACGCCGAGATCGTAGAAGGTCTTCAAGAGCGAAAGGTCTTCACCGAGCGGGTAGGAATTTTCGATGCTGAGCCATCCGAAGCGCTTCCCCTCTGCGTCCATGCGCTTTGCATCCGCCGCGGTCGAGATGAGCGCGATGCGGTCCGGGAACTTCGCCAGCGTCGTGCGGATGAGATCGGCGCGACCGAGCGCAAACGCCTTCGCCTTCGCAAAGCCCTCGGGCGTCACCGGCCCCTGCTCCGTGTAAATCACGAAGAAGCCGCCATCGAGATCGCCTTCGTCCATGCGGCCCATGTCGACCTGAACGAGATCGGTGTCGTAGCTGTGCTTGTCGCCGAAGCTCCAGCCCTGACGCGCGAAATGCATCGGCGTATCGAGGTGCGTATCGAGTGTCAGCGTGCGCTGGTGCAGCGTTTCTGCGGAAGCCGGAAAGGCGGCGGCAAGGAGGACGGAGGCAAGAACACGCTTCATTTCAAATCTCCCTTTTTCGTCACCGCGAACGGCTTGCCGGTCGATCCGAGAACATCGTCCCGGATCGACCGGCGCACGCTCACCGAACTTCGAACCCCGAGGCCCTGGGACAGCGACGGGTATCGCTCTCGGCGATCGCGATTGAGTATGGCATTTATGCGGCGTCCGCTCGACTCCTCAGAACCTTTGCAACGCCGAGCGTGAGCAGCGGCACGACGAACACCGCGAGCATGATGTAACCGAATGCGCCGTAGCCCGATGCGATGAGATCGATAAGGCCGACCCGTGCGGCGACGAAGCCGCAGACGAGCAGAACCGCCGCCGAAACCCCAAGACGGGCAGGCGGCGTAAAGCGCTTGCCGCGCGTTTCCACGACACCGGCAATGCGCTCGTTGAGCGAGGTGATGATGCCCACGCCCGTTTCAAGCAGCGCGCAGAAGATCATCAGCTGAAAAACGATCTGAAGCCATGGCGCTTCCATCCGGCGCAGCAGGAAATCGGACGGCAACGCGACATTCGCGATTTCCGGATAGAACGCGACCATGCAGAGGAAGAAGGCGATCGCCGGAATCATCGCGAGCGGACCGGCGACGACCCCCGCGATCACCGCATCGCGCGGCCGTGTGAAGTTCGTCACGAACGAAAGCACGGCAATCGCGCCGACCACGTTGTAGCTGGCGTACGTCAGGCCGCCCATGACCCAGCCTGTCGTGGGAACATCGAGCGCCAGAGACGGCGCGATCCTGTCTCCGAACGTCGACAGCGCGAGCACGAGGAACACCGCATAGGTCAGATAGATGAAGCTCGAGGCATATTTGAAGACGTGCTCCACGCCCGCATTGCCGAAACTTGCCGTCGCGGCGATCGCGAATACGAGGAAGAGCGTGCCGACAATCTGCGGCAGGCCGAACACCTCCGCGCCGATCGTGCCCGCGGCCGCCGCAACGACCGCCAGAATGAGCACCAGCAATGCCAGGTAGGCGATTTCGAACACCACCCAGCCCGGCCCGAGCAAGCCCTTGAAGAAGTCGCGGTAGTTGTAGAGCGAAAATCGATACGAAAACAGGAATGTCACCGCGCACACCGCGCTCCAGACGAGCATGGCGAGCAGGATGCCCATGAGCCCGCCGAACGGCCCGCTGCCGAGAAAGAATTCGGCAAGCTCGCGGCCCGTTGCATAGCCGCCGCCGATCACGACGCCCTTGAAGATGAGACCCGGTAACAGGAAGCGCTGGAACCACGACGATCGTGTGGTTGTCGTGGCTGTCATCAATATTATCCCAGGCAGTTGTCGACGAGTTTCTGGAAAGCCGCACCGCCGCGGATCGGATCCGCAACCGGGAGGCCAAGACGTTTGCTTTCGGCTTCCATGAGCGCGTCCGCTTCGGCGGCATCCATGCCGCTGGTGTTGAAGGCGACACCCGCGCAGCGGATCGCCGGATTGGTGCGGCGGCCGAGCAGAAGGTTGAGTTCGATCGTCTCTTCAAGGCTCGGAATCGCATACCCCGGCGCACCGATGATCTCCGTGCGTCCGGGCTGATGGCACACCACGATCACATCGGGCTGACTGCCGTGCAGAAGGCCCAGAGATACGGCTGCGTAGGCCGGGTGGAACAGCGAACCCTGCCCCTCGATCACATCCCAATGGTCGGGTGCCGCATCGGGGCTCAGCACCTCGGCGGCGCCGGCCTCGAAATCGGATACTACGGCATCCATCGGGATACCGCCGCCCGCGATCATGATACCGGTCTGCCCCGTGGCGCGGAAATCGGCGTCGACACCGCGCTCTGCAAAGGCGTTTGCCAGCGAAAGCGCCGTGTATTTCTTGCCGAGCGCGCAGTCCGTTCCCACCGTCAGCAGGCGCTTGCCGGTCCGCTTGCGGCCGGTCCCCACGGGCAGACCCGTCGGCGGGACGCGCACGTCAATAAGCCGCCGGTCATGCTTCGCAGCCGCTTCGGCAAGCTCGGGCACATCCCCGAGACGAACGTGCATACCGCTGATGAGATCAAGGCCGGCCTCAAGCGCTTCCACGAGCGCAGGCACCCACGACGGCGCAATCACGCCGCCGCCAGGTGCAACGCCGATCACCATCGATCGCGCACCCCGCGCATAACCTTCCGCAGGCGTCAGCTCAGCCAAACCCGCCGTCACCGTTCCCGCCGCAAGCCGGTACTCCCCCACGCACTTGTCGCCCGCCCAGTCGCGAAGACCAAACGCCGTTTTCGCGTAACCGCTTTCTACAATGTCCCCCAGAAACAGCAAATACGGGGTCGGAAGCCGAAGCTGGGCATTACCGGGGAAAGACGACATATGCATGGGGACCAGTCTGTTCTCTTAGCTAGAATGAAAGATTGCGTGCGACCGCCTGCGGTACGCCGTGAATATGAGTTGCCACCATTTCGAACCTGCCCCCCGTTTTATCGCCTGAGCTTTATGCCCAGGTCGCACCCAACAGCCGCCTGAAATTCCCTCCCAGGATGGCCGTGATGTTCTCGTTCGAATATTTGCGGCGAATAAGTTCCTCAACGAGGTCGTAAGTCTTCATCGGATGATCGAAACCATCCGTATCGATCTTGTCTCGGAATGCGTAGCTCGATTTGTAGCCGGCCTTCAGCATCTTGTACTGATCGGCAGGCATATCATCATAGCCGTTGAGATCGGCATCCGAACCGATGCCGACGTGATCGACGCCGATCAGCTTCACGGCATGATCGATGTGATCGACGATGTTTGCGATTGTCGTCGGTTCCTTCTCGCTGACGAACATGCGCACGCCGGTGATACCCATCACGCCGCCCTTCGCGCCGAGCGCCTTGATCGCTTCATCGGTCTTGACGCGCGGGTGGTTGACGAGCGCGCGGCAATTGCTGTGCGTGATCGCGATCGGCTTTGGCGAAATGGCGATGGCGTCGAGCGTCGTGCGGTCGCCGCAGTGCGACACGTCGACGAGCATCCCGACCTTGTTCATCGCTTCGATGATCGCAGCGCCGAAATCCGTGACGCCGCCGTCGACGCGCTCGGTGCTGCCCGAGCCGAGGAGGTTCTGGCTGTTGTAGGTGAGCTGCGAGCAGCGCTGGCCGATCTCGTAGAACGCCTTCACGTCTTCCACCTTGCGGAAGTGCTCGGAGTTCTGGACGCCCATGATGACGGCGCACTTGCCATCGCGCTTGGCGCGATCGAGATCCTCGGCCTTGCCGACGAGCGAGAACACATGCGCGTTGCGGCCGGCAAAGCCCTGCCACGCGGCGAACCAGCCCAGCGTATCGGCATAGGCATCCGGACCGCCTATGCCGACGGAATTGTGGAAGCCGGTGATGCCGCTGGCGCGGAAATCGGCAGCATCCTTCTCGCTGAGCGGATTGGCGTAATATTCAGACCGAAAATCGATCTTGAGCGGAGCAAGCATATCGATGACGAGCGATTGCTTGACGAGGTCGACAGCGCGCTTCGAATAGGCCTTCGTCGCGGCGGCGTGAGCACGGAACATGCCCGTGTTGATCATCGGAAAACCGGTCACAGCGGCTGCTGCAACCGCGCCGCCGATCAGCTGACGCCGTGAAACCCCGGGCAACGTAGCCATCGCCTCTCTCCCCTACCTGATGATCATCCTGATCAGGATTACTAGTCCTGATCGGAAAATTGTCAATCAGGGATCAGACGGCCTTCACTGAACGGGCTTGGCGACGGCCCCGCCCTTCATCACGAACGCCGTGGTTTCCAGCGCCCGGATGTTGGTGAGCGGGTCGCCTTTCACGGCGACGATATCCGCCGCTTTGCCGGGGGCGAGCGTGCCGATCTCGCTGGTGAGACCCGCATGATCCGCAGCCGAAACCGTCGCCGAGCGGATCGCTTCGAGCGGGGTGAGGCCCGCTTCCACCATCAGCGCGAACTCCTGCGCGTTGTCGCCGTGGGCGGAAACACCGGAATCGGTGCCGAACGCGATCTTCACGCCCGCCTTGTGCGCACGGCGCAGCGCATCGATCATCAGCGGTCCGACCTGACGCGCCTTCGCACGCACCGGGGCCGGCATCCAATCCGCTGTTTCGGCGCGTTTCTTCACCGTATCGCCGGCAAGCAGCGTCGGTACGAGATAGCTGCCTTTCGCCTTGAAGAGCTTGATCGATTCGGCATCGAGGTAGGTGCCGTGCTCGACCGAATCCACACCGGCACGCAGCGCGGCGTTGACACCATCCGTGCCGTGCGCGTGCGACGCCACCTTGCGCCCGAGCCTGTGCGCGGTTTCCACGATCGAGGTGAGTTCCGCATCGCTCATCTGCTGGCCGAGGCCTGCAGCGGTGTTGGACATCACGCCGCCCGTGGAGGCCGTCTTGATGATATCGGCGCCGCTCTGCACGGCCTGACGCACAGCGCGCGCGCAATCATCCGCACCCGAGCACAACGTCGGCGAGCGGTAGAGATCGAGGATTTCCTGGCGATAACCGTGGATGTCGCCGTGGCCGCCGTGCGCCGCGACGCCGCCCGCCGCGATGATGCGCGGCCCTTCGACCTTGCCCGCCGCGATGGCGTCGCGGAGGCCGTATATCGCTTGCGGCTCGCCACCGAGATCGATCACGGTTGTGAAGCCCGCGCGCAGCGTGCGCCCGGCGAAGACGACGCCGTCGAACGCCGAATCCGTCGCCGATTTGCTAAGCGCCTCGCTGCGTTCATTGGGGTTGGATTCGCCCGTGATGTGGACGTGGCTGTCGATGAAGCCCGGCATCACGAAGGCGTCGCGCAGGTCTACGACCTTGCCCTCGCCCACATAGCCGTCGCGGATTTCGGCGATGCGGCCATCCTTGACGACAATGGTTTTCGCCGTCTCGACCCGCCCGTTGCCGGGATCGGCAAGCAGACGCCCGGCCTGAATGTAGGTGGCTGGGCTATCGGCCGCGGCCAACGCCGGCGCCGTCGCGGCTGCAAGCAGCAGCCCGCAAAGAACAGACTTCATGATCTTCCCCCTCAAATCGGCTTCGTTCAGGCGTCCCGGCCCCAGACATTGTCCGGGCAGCGCACATATCCATCCTCGTAAACGATGCTGGGTTCGCGATCCTTCGCAAGGAAGATCGGCCCGTCCAGATCGACGACATCGCAAAGCTGGCCGACGACGTAGGCGGGCGCCATGGCGAGGCTGGTGCTCACCATGTTGCCGACCATGACGCCGAGCCCGAGTTCGCGGGCCTTGCGCGCCATCGCCAGCCCCTCGGTAAGCCCGCCGCACTTGTCGAGCTTGATGTTGACGACGTTGAAGCGCCCAACGAGCCCGGGAACGTCGGCGAGCGTCAGCACGCTTTCATCCGCGGCGATCGGGATCGGGCACGAGAAGCCGTCGAGATCGGCTTCGGCGCCGCGGCGGAGCGGCTGTTCGAGCAGCTTCACATCGGCTTCGACGAGCACCTCGACGAGCGCCGGAAGATCGGCAATGCCGTAGCCCTGATTGGCATCCACGCCGATCCAGCAATCGGGCCGCGCCGCACGCACGGCGCGGACACGGGCGATATCGTCTTCCAGATCGCCGGTGAGCTTCAGTTTCAGGGCGCGTGCCTGCGCGTATCCGACCTTGGCACCCTCCGCCATCACTTCGGGCGTATCCGCGCCCAGCGTCATGGTGGTGAGCAGCGGACGCGAGGTTTCGAAGCCCGCGATGTCCCACACGCTGCGCCCGGTCTGCTTGGCTTCGAGTTCCCAGAACGCGCAATCGAGCGCATTGCGCGCGCCGCCTGCGGGCATGAGCGCCTGGAGACCGGCGCGGTCGATGCCGCGCTCGATCTCCGGACGGACGGCTTCGATGGCCTGCAGCATCTCAGGCACATTGTCACCCAGATAGTAGACGCCGGAAGCCTCTCCCCGCCCCGAATGGACGCCATCGGAAAGCGTGACGACGACCAGATCGGAGTGGGTGAAGACGTGCCCCGAAATCCTGAACGGCTTCGCCAGGGGCAAGGATTCTACAGCAACTTCAAGAGAGAGCTTTCCGGCAACCGACATTAGAACTGAACTCCAAAGCTGATGAGATGGAAGGCGAACGCGGCCCACAGGATCACGACCGCCGCGACAAGAACGAGGATGCTCCACAACTTGGAGAACCAGCCGCGACGACCCGTCCAGACGAGGAGCAGGTTCCATGCCGCGACGGCCACCATGCCGATGAAGGCGATCGTGCCGACGATCTGCAGCAGATAGACGGCCCAGTCCATAGCGCCGCCGAGCAGGTGGAAGTCCGACATCATCGAGGCGAGCGTCGCGACCCAGCCGATGAGCACCAGCGTCACCACCGCCGCGAAGCCGCGAACGAGACGGAACGCCTTCAGCTCTTTGCCCGCGAAGGGAAGCTGCGCGCCGTAGCGGCGGCGAGCAATGGCACCGATCGGCCAAGACAGCGCGGTAAGGCCGAGGATCACAAGGCCGGCGATGACGCCGGGCGTCAGCCAGCCGGGCGAGGCGTACCACACCGGACGCTGAAGCATCATGATCGGCGAGATGGCATCGATGCTGACCCAGTCGACCTTGCCGTCCTTGAGTTTGGCGGCGAGGCGACCGTGGCCACCGACCTCTTCCCAGACGAAGGGTGCAGTTTCCACCCACTTGGAATCTTCGCCGCCGGTGTTCTTGAACGGCAGGACGAGATTCCCCTTGTCGTCGACCGCGATCTTCATGCCACCCGCGAGGTCGAGCGCTTTCATGAAGCTCGATTCCGGCCGCCGCGAGCTGATGTAGGTCCCTGCCAGCATCCTGGCGTGCTCGGCCGTGGTCTTTTCGTCGACGCCAGCCTTGATGATGCGCTCCATCGGGAAATACCGATCGGCGAAACTTTCGACCAGCGTACTGCGGATTGCGCCCGTCACGCCTTCCTTGCCCGAGCTGTTCATCGAAATGTAGATGCCGACGTTCTCCTTGGGGAACAGCATCAGATCGGAATGGAACCACTGCGTATCGCCGCCATGACCGATCGCCGTTTGGCCGTTGATCCGCTGTTCATAGAAACCGAGGGCCATGCGGTTGAGCGGCGGCAGGATGGAGAGCGTCGTCGTGTGCATCATGTTCGTGGTTTCGGGCGAGAGCAGCGGCCCGCCGTTCGCAAGATGCGCAATCATGAACTTGCCCATGTCCGCGCCGGTCGAAGCAAGGCTTCCGGCGGGCGCGGCATCGATAACTTCGTAAGGCTTCGGATCGCCCGCGGCGGTCGCATAGCCTTTCGACATCAGCGGCTTCAGCTTTTCGGGAAGCGGCTGACGGAAGCTGGAATGCTCCATGCCGAGACGGGCGAAGATGTTCCGGTCGATGTAGTCATCGAACGACATGCCGGACGTCCGCTCCACGATGTAGCCGGCGAGCGCCGTCGCGTAGTTGGAGTAGGCGGGCGTGGTGCCCGGCGCGAAAATGCGGTGCGGCACCCAGCGCTTCAGGGTTTCGCCCAAGGGCGCGCCGCTTTCCTTCGAAGAGATTAGCCCGCGGATCGACTCCTCGAAACCCGCAGTGTGCGTCATGATGTTGCGCAGCGTCACCGGCTTGCCGTCGCGCGGCGGAATCTTGAAATCGATATAGGTGTTGACGTCGGCGTCGAGGTCCAGCTTGCCCTCCTGAACAAGCTGCATCACCGCCGTCCACGTGAACAGCTTCGACACTGAGCCAGGCCGGAACATCGTTTTCTCAGGATCGACCGGCGTGCGCTTCTCGACGTCCGAATAGCCATAGCCGCGCTGCGTGAGCACCTGGCCGTCCTTCACGACCACGACAACGGCCCCCGCCACGGCGCCGCGCGCCAGGGCATAGGGCAAGTAGCCGTCGAGCCAAGCGTCGACATCGGCCTTGGTCAGTGCCGGTGCTGCCGGCACTGGGATCGGAACGGCGGACGCAGCGGTCGTTACCGGGGCAGGATTGACAGGTACGGGTGCAGGCGCGGGCTGCGCAAGCGCCGGTTGGGCGATCAGGGCGACCGCGCCCGCAAATAGAGATTTCAGTGAACCTCGCATATTCCCCCTCCAAAACTCATCTTGCCGCAGAGCGGCATGTTGGATTGCGTGTTCAACGCGGACGAGATACCGTGCGCGTGAACACATTGTTTTGTCCCATGCAGACAATAATGATCCTATTTAGAGAATTGTCAAACAGCATGATGCAAAAGGAACAACCGCAGAGCCCCGGGGGACAGGCGTGAAATCGGATAAACCAACCCTTGGTACACTGCTGCGCGGGCTTCGCACTCGCAACGACTGGACGCTGAAAGAGATGAGCGAGCGGAGCGGCATCCCCGTCTCCACACTCTCCAAGGTCGAGCACGACCGCCTGACGCTGACCTACGACAAGCTTTTGCAGCTGAGCCAGCGCCTCAACATCCGCATGTCGGAGCTGTTTGCCGAAGAGGACCCGCAGGAGGCGGCCGCCGTCACCGGTCGGCGCAGCATCGGCAGCCAGGACCGCGCGATCCGCGTGAAGACGAACAACTACGACTATTTCTACCTGTGCACCGAGCTCCGGCGGAAGCGGATGATCCCGCTGGTAACGCGCATCCGCGCCAAATCCGTGAAGGAGTTCGGCGAGCTGGTGCGGCATCCGGGCGAAGAATTCGTCTACGTCATCGAAGGCCGCATGGTCGTCCACACCGAATATTACGACCCGATCGTGATCGAGGCGGGCGAGTCCATCTACCTCGATTCCAGCATGGGCCATGCGTACGTCGTCGGCGAAGGCTGCGAGGAAGCGCTGACCATCGGTGTCTGTTCGGCGGCAGAAGGCGACCTCATGGATTCGCTGATGAGCCTGCACGGCGAGGAACCCGGCGGCATCCACGAACTCTGAGGCGCGAAGGAACTTTCCGCCGCCTTCACCCATATAGCGGGAATGGCATTCCGCTCTTCATGGATCGAAGCCCACCCAACGGGCATTTATCTGCCGTCGGCGGATGCCTGGATCGATCCTGCCGCCCCGGTCGATCGGGCGATCATAACCCACGGCCATTCGGATCATGCGCGCGGCGGCCACCGCGCCGTGCTCGCGACACGCGAAACGCTCGCCATCATGGAATGCCGCTATGGCCCGCAAACGGGCCAGGCGCTTGCCTATGGTGAAGCCGTTCGCATCGGCGACGTCGACCTGCGGCTCGTGCCTGCCGGACACGTGCTCGGATCCGCGCAGGCGGTGCTGGAATGCCGCGGGGAACGCGTGGTGGTCTCCGGCGACTACAAGCGTCGCCCCGACCCCACGTGCGCGCCGTTCGAGCCGGTGCCTTGCGATGTGTTCGTTACCGAGGCGACCTTCGCCTTGCCCGTCTTCCGGCATCCGCCGATCGGCGACGAAATCGGCAGGCTGCTCGCGGCGCGGCAAGCGCAACCGGACCGGGCGATCCTGATCGGCGCCTATGCGCTGGGCAAGGCTCAGCGCGTGATCGCCGAGCTGCGGCGCCACGGCTACGAGCGCCCGCTTTTCATCCACGGCGCTCTCCAGCGCCTGTGCGATCTCTACCGTGAGCTCGGGGTCGCGCTCGGCGAGCTTCTTCCCATTTCCGACCTGAAGCCCGCAGCGCTTGCCGGCGAGATCGTTCTTGCGCCACCCTCTGCGCTGAACGACCGCTGGTCGCGTCGGCTGCCCGATCCCATCACGGCCATGGCGAGCGGCTGGATGCGCGTGCGCCAGCGCGCACGGCAGCGCGGGGTCGAAATGCCGCTCGTGATTTCCGACCATGCCGACTGGGACGAACTGACCGCGACGATCCGCGAAATCGCGCCCGGGGAGGTTTGGGTGACCCACGGCCGCGAAGATGCGCTGGTCCACTGGTGCCACCAACACCAAATCGCGGCGCGCGAACTCACGCTCGTCGGCCGCGAGGATGAAGACGACTGATGCAGGCGTTCTCGCAGCTCCTCGACAGCCTGATCTACACGCGGTCGCGCAACGCCAAGCTCGATCTGATCGGCGCCTACCTCAAGGCGGCACCGGACCCGGATCGCGGCTGGGCGCTCGCCGCGCTCACGGGCGATCTTTCGCTTCCCGCCGTGCAGCCAAGCATCATTCGTGCGCTGGTTTCCCAGCGCGTCGATCCGGTGCTCTTCGGGCTCAGCTACGATTACGTCGGTGATCTTGCCGAAACCGCGGCGCTCATCTGGCCGGGCGCTGACATGCCGGACGCTGCACCGCCGCGGCTTTCGGAGGTGGTGAACGAACTGCAGCTTCTGACACGCGCACAGGCGCCCGTAGTGATGACGCGGCTGCTCGATCGTCTCGATGCGAACGCACGCTTCGCTCTCCTAAAGCTCGCGACCGGCGGGATGCGTGTGGGCGTCTCGGCTCGGCTTGCCAAAACCGCGTTTGCCGAAGCCTTCGCACTCGATGCCGACGATGTGGAAGAGGTGTGGCACGCCGTTGCCCCGCCCTACACGGCGCTGTTCGCCTGGGCGGAAGGCACCGGCCCGCGCCCTTCGCCCGAAGACGCGCCGGTGTTCCGCCCGTTCATGCTTGCCCACCCGCTCGAAGACCGGGACGTCGACCTCACGGACTATGCCGCCGAATGGAAGTGGGACGGCATCCGCGTACAGCTCGTGCACGTCGGCGGTGAAACGCGGCTCTACAGCCGGGCGGGCGACGATATCACGCGCAGCTTCCCCGATGTGGCGGAGAGCTATCAGACGCCGGGCGTGGTCGACGGCGAACTGCTCGTGCGCGGAGACGTCCAGGGCGGTGAGGCAGCGAGCTTCAACGCGCTGCAGCAAAGACTGGGACGCAAGACCGTCTCATCCGCGATGCTCAGCGACTTCCCCGCCTTCGTCCGGCTCTACGACATCCTCTTCGACGGCCCCGAAGACCTGCGCCCGCAGCCATGGACGGAACGGCGAATACGGCTGGAAACCTTCATGTCGCGGCTGGATCGCGACCGTTTCGACCTCTCCCCGCTGGTGGACGTCCCCGATTTTTCTGCGCTTGAGGAACTGCGCCTCGGCGCGCGCGATGCCGCGATCGAGGGCCTGATGCTGAAGCGGCGCGACAGCCCCTATATCTCCGGCCGTCGTGTGGGGCTCTGGTACAAATGGAAGCGTGATCCGCTCGTCGCGGACTGCGTGATGATGTACGCCCAGCGCGGGCACGGAAAGCGATCGAGCTATTATTCCGACTATACGTTCGGGTGCTGGACAGAGAACGGAGAGCTGCTTCCGGTCGGCAAGGCCTATTCCGGCTTTACCGACGAGGAACTGATGATGCTCGACCGCTTCGTGCGAAACAACACGGTGGCCCGGTTTGGGCCCGTGCGCGAGGTGGAAAAGACGCTGGTTCTGGAGGTTGCGTTCGATTCCATCCATGCCTCGAAGCGGCACAAATCCGGCCTCGCGATGCGCTTCCCGCGCATCAACCGCATCCGGACAGACAAGCCCGCAGCCGAGGCCGACCGTATCGAGACGCTGCGCCGCATGGTGCGCTGAGCGCGCTCAGCTTTCCAGCAGAGTCTCAAGCGCGCGAATAGTCTCGTCGCACCATTCGATCTGCGTGCGGGCGCCGCGAATGCCGAAATCGAGCGGTGCGAGCAGGTAGATCAGTGTCTTGCTCGTCCGCCCGGCGCGGATCGCATCGTCATAGCCCGCGCGAAATGCTTCGAACGTCGCCAATTCATGCGCGAGCTGACGCCGGTAGTCGGAAAGGTGGGCGATACTCACCTCGGGCGCCACATGACGGCCGAAGAACAGCTTCAGCAGATATTCGTTGCGTATGCCCGCGCTTGAAACAGGCGCGGCGAGCCAATCCCTCAAGGCTTCCTGGCCGGTGTCGGTGATCGCATACTTGCGGCTCTGCCGGCGCCCGCGCCCCTCCGCAGCCACACAGACCACGAGCCCCTCGGCCTCCAGCTTCTGCAGGATCGGGTAGATCTGGCCGAAGCTCTCGTTCCAGAAATAGCTGGTGCTGCGCCCGATCGCCTTCTTGATGTCATAGCCCGAGCGCGGCCCGCCCGCGAGGAAGCCGAGCACGGCGAAAGCCGATCGATTCTTGCCCAGGCGCTTTGCGGCGTTCGTCATTTTGGGGGCGTCTCCGGTTATTTGACGCAGGTCAAGGTCTTGCCGCTCCAACAAGGCCATCTCAGCCTCAGAACTGTGGCATTCATGCCGACAAAACGGCGGGGACCGGTTATGGAATCACTTACAATCAAGGCCTTCGGCTGGCTGGGCGCAGCGCTCATCGCGATTATCGCAATCGCGCTTTCAGCCGATCAGGGATTTGCGATCCACATGGCGATCGTCGCGGCGGCAGCACTGCTTGCGCTCGCGGCGACGCTTTCGGGCGCGGACTATGCGTCCGTTGCGCGCGGCATTCTGAAGGCGCCGGTCGATACCGGCCGATATGACGACGATCCCGTCCGCTGGGGCGTGATCGCGACGGTGTTCTGGGGCGTGGTCGGCTTCCTCGCCGGCCTCTATATCGCGCTCCAGCTGGCCTTTCCGGTTCTCAACCTGGGCTTTGAATACACCACGTTCGGCCGGCTGCGGCCGCTGCACACATCGGCGGTGATCTTCGCATTCGGCGGCAACGCGCTCATTGCGACGAGCTTCTACGTCGTACAGCGCACCTGCCGCGCCCGCCTTGCGCTTCCGGGCCTCGCCCGCTTCGTCTTCTGGGGCTATCAGCTCTTCATCGTGCTCGCCGCCACCGGCTACGTGCTGGGCATCACCGAGGCGCGTGAATATGCCGAGCCCGAATGGTACGTCGACCTGTGGCTGACCATCGTCTGGGTCGCCTATCTCGCGGTCTTCGTCGGAACGATCCTGAAGCGCCGCGAACCGCATATCTACGTGGCGAACTGGTTCTATCTGTCGTTCATCCTGACGATCGCGATGCTGCACATCGTCAACAACCTGTCGATGCCGGTCAGCCTGCTCGGTTCCAAGAGCTACAGCGCCTTCGCCGGCGTGCAGGATGCGCTGACCCAATGGTGGTACGGCCACAACGCCGTGGGCTTCTTCCTCACCGCGGGCTTCCTCGCGATGATGTACTACTTCGTGCCGAAGCAGGCCGAACGTCCGGTCTACAGCTACCGGTTGTCGATCATCCACTTCTGGTCGCTGATCTTCCTCTACATCTGGGCGGGTCCGCACCACCTGCACTACACGGCGCTGCCCGACTGGGCGCAGACGCTGGGCATGGTCTTCTCGATCATGCTGTGGATGCCGAGCTGGGGCGGCATGATCAACGGCCTGATGACGCTGAACGGCGCCTGGGACAAGATCCGCACCGACCCGATCATCCGCATGATGGTGATGGCGCTCGCCTTCTACGGCATGAGCACCTTCGAAGGGCCGATGCTCTCCATCAAGGCCGTGAACAGCCTGTCCCACTACACCGACTGGACCATCGGACACGTTCACTCGGGCGCCTTGGGCTGGAACGGCATGATCACCTTCGCGGCGATCTACTACCTGACGCCGCGCCTGTGGAACCGTCAGCGGCTCTACTCGCTGCGCATGGTGAACTGGCACTTCTGGCTCGCGACGGTGGGCATCGTGCTCTACGCCTCGTCCATGTGGGTCGCCGGCATCATGCAGGGCCTGATGTGGCGCGAATACGGAGACGACGGCTACCTCGTGTACGCCTTCTCCGAGGTCACCGCGGCGATGCTGCCGATGTACCTGATCCGCGCCGCCGGCGGCGTCCTCTACCTCGCCGGTGCCCTTGTGATGGTCTGGAACGTCTGGCTGACCATCGCCGGCAAGCTCCGCGAGGAGAAGCCGATGACCGAAACCCCGTATGACGCCGCGGCGGACCGTCCGCTCGCGCCGCAGCCCGCAGAGTAAGGACGCGCGCAATGGCATCCCGTTTCTTCGATCACAAACGTCTCGAAAAGAACGTCACCCTGCTCGGCGCAGCCGCGCTCGTCGTCGTAGCCATCGGCGGCATCGTGGAGATCGCACCGCTCTTCTGGATCGACTCCACGATCGAGAAGGTGGAGGGCGTGCGTCCCTACACGCCGCTCGAGCTTGCGGGCCGCAACATCTACATGCGCGAGGGCTGCTACAACTGCCACAGCCAGATGGTGCGCCCGTTCCGCGACGAGGTGGAGCGCTACGGCCACTACAGCCTGGCGGCGGAAAGCATGTACGACCACCCGTTCCAGTGGGGCTCCAAGCGCACGGGGCCCGATCTCGCGCGCGTCGGCGGCCGCTATTCGGACGAGTGGCACGTCCAGCACCTCACTGACCCGCGCTCGGTGGTGCCGGAATCGATCATGCCGCCCTACGCGTTCCTGAAGGAGCGTCCGCTGAAGGCCGGCGACATGACGAAGCACCTCACCGCGCTCAGCCGTGTCGGCGTTCCCTACAGCGAAGAGGCGATCAAGGTCGCGAACGACGACCTCAAGCTCCAGACGGACGAGTTCGGCGATCTCGAAGCCTTCAACAAGCGCTACCCCAAGGCGCAGGTCCGCGATTTCGACGGCAATCCCAAGCAGATCACCGAGATGGATGCGCTCGTTGCCTATCTCCAGATGCTCGGCACGCTCGTCGACTTCCAGGCCGCCGCGCCGCAGGAGCAGCCGCGATGAGCTACGACACGCTGCGTCATCTGGCCGACAGCTGGGGCCTCGTCTTCATGGGCGTGACGTTCCTGGCCCTCGTCGGCTGGACCTTCCGCCCCAAGGCGCGGGACGATCACAAGCGCGCCGCCAACATGATTTTCGATCAGGACGACCACAATGGCTGAAAAAAAGCGCATCGACGAGCCGACCGGCACCGAAACCGTCGGCCATGAATGGGACGGCATCGAGGAGCTCGATACACCGCTTCCCCGTTGGTGGCTGTGGACCTTCTACATCACGATCGTGTGGGCGCTGATCTACACGATCCTGTTCCCGGCCTGGCCGATGGTGGAACGCGCCACGGCGGGCGTGCTCGGCTGGTCGAGCCACGGCGAGCTTAACAAAGAGCTCGCCGCCGCGGACGCGAAGCTGCTGCCGATCCGCGAAGCCATCGGCCGTATGCCGGTCGAAAACATCCCGAACGACCCCAAGCTGTTGCAAGCGGCCGTCGCCGGCGGGCAATCGACCTTCAAGGTCTACTGCGTGCAGTGCCACGGCTCCGGCGCGGCGGGCGGCAAGGGCTATCCGAACCTCAACGACGACGATTGGCTTTGGGGCGGCGACATCAACGCCATCCACTACACGATCGAGCATGGCATCCGGAATCCGGACCACGACGCGACGCGCCTGTCGATGATGCCCGCATTCGGCCGTGATGGCATCCTCACGCCCGCGCAGATCAGCAATGTCGTCAGCTACGTCCAGCTCATCTCCGGGCAAGGCAAGGCATCGAAGGCGACCGCAAGCGGCGCACAGATTTTTGCCGAGAACTGCGTGAGCTGCCACGGCACCGAGGGCAAGGGCGATCGGGCGCAGGGCGCGCCGAATCTCACCGACGCGATCTGGCTCTACGGCGGCGACCGCGACACGCTGATCGCGACCGTCACCAACAGCCGCCAGGGCGTCATGCCGCGCTGGGGCAACCGTCTCGACCCGGCAACCGTGAAGATGCTTGCCACCTACGTGCACTCGCTCGGCGGCGGCGAAGCGACCGTGGTCGCAGCAGCGGAACCTGCGCCGGTCGCGGGCGGAGCGGAAAATGTCGCACCCTGAAGACCTGAAGAGCCTCAAGCCCTCGCTCTACGAGGCCCGGAAGGGCGTCTACCCGAAAGCGGTGGACGGCACCTTCCGGCGCCTCAAATGGGCGATCATGGCGATCACGCTCACGATCTACTACGTGACGCCGTGGATCCGCTGGGACCGGGGCCCGTTTGCACCCGATCAGGCGGTCCTCGTCGATCTCGCGCACCGCCGCTTCTACATGTTCTCGATCGAGATCTGGCCGCACGAATTCTACTACGTCGCGGGCCTGCTCATCATGGCCGGCATCGGCCTGTTCCTCGTCACCTCCACGGTCGGCCGCGCATGGTGCGGCTATGCCTGCCCGCAGACCGTGTGGACCGATCTTTTCCTCCACGTCGAGCGCTTCATCGACGGTGATCGCAACGCGCAGATCCGCCTGAAGAAGGCGCCGATGGGCGCAACCAAGCTCGGCAAGCGTACCGCGAAATACGCGATCTGGCTGGCGATCGCGATGGCGACCGGCGGCGCGTGGATCTTCTATTTCGCTGACGCCCCGACGCTGCTGCGTGAACTCTTCACCGGCGAAGCGCCGTTCGTCGCCTATGCAACCGTCGGCGTGCTTACCGCCACCACCTTCATCTTCGGCGGCTTCATGCGCGAGCAGGTGTGCATCTACATGTGCCCGTGGCCGCGCATCCAGACCGCGCTGATGGACGAGAAATCGCTCACCGTCACCTACAAGGACTGGCGCGGCGAGCCGCGTACGCACGGCATAAAGAAGGCGCACGCCGAGATCGCCGATTTCGACAAGGTGGGCGACTGCATCGATTGCGATCAGTGCGTTTCCGTGTGCCCCACCGGCATCGACATTCGCGAAGGGCCGCAGATCGGCTGCATCACCTGCGCGCTCTGCATCGATGCGTGCGACAAGGTGATGACCCAGATCGGACGTCCGCGCGGCCTCATCGATTATGTCACCGAGGAAAGCGCCGATCTGGAGAAAGCCGGCCAGCCGCCGAAGCCCGTGATCCGTACGCTGCTTCGCCCGCGCACCATCGCCTATTTCATGCTGTGGGGCAGCATCGGCCTTGCAATGCTGTTCGTGCTCGGCCAGCGCACGCGCATCGATATCAGCGCGCTGCAGGATCGCAACCCGCTGTTCGTGCGCCTTTCCGACGGGCACATCCGCAACAGCTACACGGTGAAGGTCCGCAACATGGAAAACCGTCCGCGCGAAGTGGAGATCGGCATCGAGGGCCTGCCGGACGCGATCATGTGGACCGCCGAAGGCGCGCGCAACACCGGCGGCCGCACGGTGAGGATTCAGACTCCGGCCGATGCCGTCGCCAAGACCCGCATCTTCGTCGCCGCGCCCGCAGAAGGCGAACCGCGCCAGGAAATCTTCTTCCTCGTGCGCGGTCTCGACAAAACAGGCGGCGCGGACCGTGACAACGTCTTCTTCGATCGGGAGGCTCGTCCATGACCCGCCGCTTCACCGGCCGACACATGCTGATCGTGATGGTCGCGTTCTTCGGCACCGTGATTGCAGTCAACATCACGATGGCGATGTTCGCGACGCGCACCTTCGGCGGCACTGTTGTCGATAACTCCTATGTCGCCAGCCAAAAGTTCAACGGCTGGCTCAAGGAAGCGCGCGATCAGGATGCGCTTGGCTGGTCGCTTGGGCTGACGCTGGGCGGTGATCGTCATCCGGTGATCGTGGCCGCCGCAGGCGAGACCCCCCTTTCCGGCGCCGTCGTCACCGCAACCGCGAAACACCCCGTGGGCCGCGCCCCCGATATCGCACTGAGCTTCGCGGAAATTGCACCCGGCACGTTTCGCGCCGTGCAGCCTCTGCCCGCCGGGCGCTGGAACATCCACATCGAAGCCGCGCGTGATGGGGCTGTCCTGCGCCGGATCGCCGACCTTTCATGAAGCACGAAACGCCCGTTGCCGCCGCCGGAACGGCGATGCAGACGAAGACCTCGGTCTTTGCGGTACCGGGCATGCGCTGCGCGGGTTGCATCTCGAAGCTGGAAAAAGGCCTGTCGGGCGTCGAGGGCATCGCTGCCGCACGCGTCAATTTCGGTGCCAAGCGCGTCACGCTCACGCATGATCCGGCGTTCGACGAACCGGCCCTGAAGGCCGTGATCGGCAAGATCGGTTTCGATGCCGAGCCGCTGCCCAACGATCTCGTTGAAATCGGTGATGGCGAAAGCCGCATGTTGCTGCGGGCGATGGCCGTCGCCGGGTTCGCGGCGATGAACATCATGCTGCTGTCGGTTTCGGTATGGTCGGGCGCCGAGGGGCCGACCCGCGACATGTTCCACTGGCTGTCGGCGCTGATCGCGATTCCCACGATCGCCTATTCGGGACGCCCCTTCTTCCGCTCCGCGTTCGGCGCGCTCCGGCGCGGGCGCACCAATATGGATGTGCCGATCTCGATCGGCGTTCTGCTCGCCACGGGGCTCAGCCTGTTCGAAACCGCGATCAGCGGCCCCCACGCCTATTTCGACGGCGCGGTGATGCTGCTGTTCTTCCTGCTCACCGGCCGCTGGCTCGACAGCGTCATGCGCGACCGCGCGCGGGGCGGTGTTACGCAGCTTCTCCGGCAGACGGCGCGCGGTGCTTACGTGATCGGCGAGGATGGCCGCCATCGCTGGTGCGAAGCGCGGTCGCTCGCGCCTGGAATGCGGATGCACGTCGCCGCCGGCGAACGCCTCGCCGCGGACGGCATCATCGAAGATGGCACCAGCGCATTCGATCTTTCGCTGCTGACGGGCGAAAGCGCTCCGCAGGCGCGCGGAGCAGGCGACGCTGTACTCGCGGGCACGCTCAATCTCGGCGCACCCGTCGTGGTCCGCGCGAGCGCCGTGGGCGCCGACACCGCCATCGCAGATATCGCACGGCTGATGGAAAGCGCGGGCCAGACCCGGTCGCGCTACGTTCGCGTCGCAGACCGGGCCGCCCGCTGGTACGCCCCCGCCGTCCACACGCTCGCCGCGCTGTCGTTCGCGGGCTGGATGCTCGCGGGCGCAGGCTGGCACCATTCGCTCGTCATCGCGGTTGCCGTGCTCATCATCACCTGCCCCTGCGCGCTCGGCCTTGCCGTGCCCGCCGCGCAGATCGTGGCATCCGGCGCGCTGATGCGCCGCGGCGTGCTGGTGAAGGACGGCAGCGCGCTCGAGCGCCTGTCCGAAGTCACAACCGCCGCCTTCGACAAGACCGGCACGCTTACGCTCGGCCGCCCGGTTCTGGTCAACCCGGAGGTCGTGCGCGAAACCGACGCGCCCGTTCTGCTGGCGCTCGCTTCGGCCAGTCGTCATCCGCTCGCCGACGCCGTCCGCAGACACTTCGAGGGAACCGGCCTCGTGCCGGCCGTTCTCACCGATGTCACCGAAACACCCGGCGAAGGCGTCACCGGCCGCTATCGCGGGCATGACGTCCGGCTGGTTCGCCCTTCGGCGTCCAGCGACACCGGTATGGCGAGCCGTTTCGCCATGGGGGCCGGCACGAACGTGCTGCTGCGCTTCGAGGATGCATTGCGGCCCGATGCACGCTCCACGATCCATGAACTCGCAACGCTCGGCATCGATTCCTCGATCCTTTCGGGCGACCGGACCGAGGCTGTTGCGGATACGGCAGCGGCGATCGGGATCGGTGCCGTGGCGGCGCTGACACCCGCAGGCAAGCTCGGCCTCATCCGAGCCATGGCGGCGGAAGGCGACAAGGTCCTGATGGTCGGCGACGGCCTTAACGACGGCCCTGCGCTCGCCGCCGGTCACGTCTCCATGGCGCCCGGCTCGGCAAGCGATGTTGGCCAGAACGCTGCCGATGCCGTGTTCATGGGAGACAGCCTCGCACCCGTCGCCGCCGCGATCCGGGCCGCGCGGCGGACGATGGCGGTCGTTCGGCAGAATTTCGCGCTCGCGATCGGTTACAATGTCATCGCGGTGCCACTGGCTGTGACGGGCCACGTCACGCCGCTGATCGCCGCGCTCGCCATGTCGGGTTCGTCGGTCATCGTCATCGCCAATGCGCTCAGGCTTCGGAACGCAGCGGAATGAACGGCCTCGTCGTCCTCATTCCGGTCGCTCTCGGGCTCGGGCTTGCCGGACTCGCCGCGTTCTTCTGGTCGGTGCGTTCCGGCCAGTTCGAGGATCTGGACGGCGCCGCCATGCGCGTGCTGCTCGACGACGACGACGACAAGGAATCAGAGTGATGCGCGGCCTTGTTCCCATGCTGCTGGCAGCGTTCACGATGGCCATTCCCGATGCGGCGCTCGGCTCGCAGCGGATGATGGAAATCTGCAGCAGCGACGGACAGCGCAAGGTCATCGTCGTCGAAGGCGATCCCTCCGCGCCTCAGGATACGCCCCACTGCGACCGCAAGGCCTGCCACGCCGCCTGCCAGCGAAGGCTGTTCGGCCAACGCTGATTGCCGGTGGCGCTCGGCAGTTCCCCGCACTATCGTGCCGCTGCCGTTCATATCCATCATGACAGCGAGGTCGAATGCCGGTCGCACGCCTGCTTGCACTCGTTATCTGCCTCGCCGCCTGTGTGGGCATCGGCATTGAATTTCAGAACCTGCTCGGCAAGGGCCAGTCGCTTGTCGGTGCAACCTGGGCGCTCGCAGGGTATTTCACGATCCTGACGAATGCGATCGTGGCCGTCCTGTTCGGCATGATCGCCGCTGCCGCAGGCCGCACGCAAAGACCGCGAACGGTTGCCGGCATCGCCGCTGCAATTGCGCTCGTGGGCGTCGTGTTCGCTTTGCTGCTTGAAGGGATGCGGCCGCTCGGCGGCTCCGTCGCCGTGTCGGACTTCCTGCTGCACAGGTTCACGCCCGTGGCTGTCCCGCTTTACTGGCTGCTGTTCACGCGCAAAGGCGTGCTGTCTTGGCGCGATCCGCTGCTGTGGGCGCTCTACCCGATCGCCTACCTCGGCTATGCGCTCGCGCGCGGACTGTCGGGAGAACGCTTTGCCTATCCGTTCATCGATGTCGGCGCGATCGGCTGGATGCAGGCCGCAGTCAACGCGGCTGCGATCGGCGCGGGCTTCGTTGTCGCCGGACAGATCATGGTCTTCGTCGATAGACTGCTCGCTCGCCGCTGAACCCAAAACAAAACCCCTCCCCGGCGTGATGCCGGGAAGGGGTTTTCGTACGTGTCGGACGGATCAGAAGCGGAAGCCGACGCCCGCACCCACCACGATCGGATCGATGTTGATCTTAACGCGCTGGGTTCCCGCCGCTGTCGTGTCCAGACGCGCGGTGGTATCCATGTCGATGTATTTAACGTCGAGGTTCAGGAACATCTTCTTGTTGAGATCGATGTCGAGACCCGCCTGCACGGCCCAGCCGAAGCTGTCCTTCAGCCGCACCTTCGTGTCGCCCACCGCCGCTTCAAGCGCGCTGGAAGCTTTGTCGTTGTAGAACATCGTGTAGTTGACGCCCGCGCCGACATACGGCCGCACCTTGCCTTCGGGCATGAAGTGATACTGCGCCGTCAGCGTCGGCGGCAGAACCCACGTGGAGGCGAGTTTGCCAATGGTGCCGGTCGTGCCCGTCCTGCCGCTCGCCGTGTGCTTGGTCGTGGCGGCGATCAATTCGAAGCCGATATTGTTTGTCGCCATATAGGTGAAATCTACCTCGGGCGCGATGGCGTTATCGAGGCTGACCTTCTCGCCCGGGAAGGCAGGCAGAACGCTGCCGCTCTTCTCGTTCGGCGCAACGACGATGCCGCGCAGGCGCACCAGAAAATCACCCGCCGCGGCGTGAGCCAAATTCGGCGAAACTGTGGCCGCTGCGGCAATGCCCATCAGCATGGCGGCCTTGATACGGGTCATGACAAATCCCCTTCAACGTGTTTGACCCCACCGCGATACGCCCCTTGCGACCCATCACTTTGATCTGTCGCAAACATTGCCGATTTGTAGAACCGATGTGGTTATATTGCGCTACTGAACCGCTGCGCGTCCGGATGGCGATAAATATCGAAGCATGATGCGATGGCGCGCGCATAGGGCAGCGCACCGTCCTTCAGCGAAATCGCGTTCTCACCCACGCTGCACAGCCCCCGCGCAACGAAAGGCTGCAGGCGTTGGCGCGTCTCGGCATCCGGCGGATACCCTTCGAAGGACGCCCAGCCGCTGCACAGGATCGCCTCGATGATCGCGCCGCGCCGCCTGTCGTCCTCGGAACGGAACACGCCGAGCGCGCCGGTCAGCTTCCCGTCACCCGCTAGCCCCCGGTAGCGACCGACATTCTTCTCGTTCTGCACGAAGCGATCGGGAAAGCTGCTGATTGCGGTGGCGCCGAAGCCAAGCAGAACCTCGCTTTCGTCATCGGTGAAGCCCTGAAAGTTCCGACGCAGACGACCGCTTGAGGCCGCACGGGCCATGCTGTCGTCCGGCAGCGCGAAATGGTCGAAACCGATCGGCTGGTAGCCGGCGGCGATGAGCATTTCATACCCACGCTCAGCCATGCGGAAGCGCGCCTCGGCGCCGGGCAGATGCGTACCATCAATGCGCCGCTGGCGCGGAATACGCGAAGGCAAATGCGCGTAGCCGAAGAGCGCGATGCGATCGGGCGCGAGCCGGATCGCATCCTCAAGCGTCGCAGCGAGGTCCTCGTCGGTCTGTTCAGGAAGCCCGTACATCAAATCGAAGTTCAGTGAGCGGACACCCGCGCGGCGCAGCGATTCCACGGTACGCTTTATCTCGTCGAGCGGCTGCAACCGGCCGATCGCCGCCTGCACGTGCGGGGCGAACGTCTGCACGCCCAGGCTGACACGGCGAAACGGCGCCATCGCGACGATCCGCTCCCATTCCGGCGTGTAGCTGCGTGGATCGAGCTCGATCGCCATGTCGGCGTCGAGCGCGCGGAAGGCCCATGTCAGCCGCTCAAGCAGGCGCACGAACGCGATCGGCGGCACCGCATTCGGGCTGCCGCCGCCAAACGCAATGCTGCGCACATGGCCGCGCCCCTGCAGCATCCGCGCCACCGTGCTGATTTCGCGGTCCAGCGCCTGCATATAGGCACCAAGCCGCTGCCGGTGCCCCGCCGCGCCCGTGTTGCAGCCGCAATACCAGCAAATGGCGTCGCAATAAGGGATATGGAGATAGAGCGAGAGCGCGGTTTCCGCTGAGATTCCGCCGAACCCGTCCGCATGGAAGCCGGCATCCACCGAGCGAAACTCCGCCGCGGTCGGATAGCTCGTGTAGCGCGGCACGGCGCTGTTCAGCAGCTCGGGGTGATACCTCCACATGGTTCTCGTTTCGCGGCTTTTGCAACAGGCTTCATTGACGCAGGTCAATTGCAGCGACTGAAGTTGCGGAGCGTGCGCCAAGGTGGAATTGAAATTGTTCATAAGGCCGCGCGGCGCTACACCGCCCGGCATGAGGGACGATCGCCTGGCCGAGATCATCGCGGCGCACACACACCGCGAGGGCGCGCTGCTGCCCATTTTGAACGACGTACAGGCGGCATTCGGCTGCGTGGACGAGGACGCGGTGCGCAGCATTGCCGCCGCGCTCAACCTCAGCCGCGCCGAGGTGCACGGTGTCATCAGCTTCTATCACGACTATAAGGCGAAGGCCGATCCGCGCCCCGTCCTCAAGCTCTGCCGCGCCGAGGCCTGTCAGGCGCGCGGCGTCGAAGCGCTGGTCGCCGATGCGCAAGCGACGGCGGGTGAGCGGGTACACATCGAAACCGTTTATTGCCTGGGCCTGTGCTCGGTCGGCCCGGCAGCGATGGCGAACGGCAATGTGCACGCCCGGCTGGACGCGCAGCGCCTCAACACCCTGATCGAGGCGCTCTGAACGATGCAGATTCGCATTTCCGACGATGCGGCGGCGCTTGCCTGCGGTGCGGACGCCGTCGCTGACGCCTTCGTGAAGGCAGGCCAGGTGCCCGAGCGTGTATCGAGCTGGGGGATGCACTGGCTCGAACCGCTCGTCGAGGTGGGCGGCATCGGCTACGGCCCGGTGACGCCGGACCGCGTGCCCGACATTCTTGCCGGCAGCGCCGATGATCTCCGCATCGGCGCCGTCGCCGAGCACGCCTTCATCAAGGGTCAACAGCGCCTCACCTTCGCGCGCTTCGGCAAGACGCGTCCGCTCAGCCTTGAAGATTATGCCGCGACAGGCGGCTGGAAGGGCCTTGAGCGTGCACGCACGCTCGGGCCGGACGACACGATCGCCGAAGTGCTCGCCTCGGGCCTGCGCGGACGCGGCGGTGCCGGCTTCCCGGCGGGCATCAAATGGCGCACGGTCGCGTACGCCAAGGCGCCGCGCAAATTCATCGTCTGCAACGCCGACGAAGGCGACAGCGGCACCTTCGCCGACCGCATGGTGATGGAGGGCGACCCCTTCATGCTGATCGAAGGCATGGCGATCGCCGGACTCGCCGTGGGCGCAGGCAAAGCTTACGTTTACATCCGCAGCGAATATCCGCACGCCATCGCGAAGATGGAGGCCGCCGCCGCACTCGCCGCGCCGATCATCGCGCCGTTCGAGGTCGAGGTTCGTACCGGCGCGGGCGCCTATGTGTGCGGCGAGGAAACCTCCCTGCTGAACAGCCTTGAAGGCAAGCGCGGCGAGGTTCGCGCCAAGCCGCCGCTGCCCGCGCACGAAGGCCTGTTCGGCTGCCCCACGGTCATCAACAACGTGCTCACGCTCGCGGCGGTGCCGTTCGTACTCGCGGAGGGCGCGAAGGCCTACGCCGACTACGGCATGGGCCGATCGCGCGGCACGATGCCGGTGCAGCTTGCCGGTAACATCAAGCACGGCGGCCTCTATGAAACCGCGTTCGGCATCACGCTCGGCGCGCTCGTGAACGACATTGGCGGCGGCACCGCCTCCGGTCGCCCGGTGCGCGCGGTACAGGTAGGCGGACCGCTCGGTGCCTACATCCCCGTGTCCCAGTTCGATCTGCCGTTCGACTACGAAGCTTTCGCGGCGGCGGACGGCCTTATCGGCCACGGCGGCATCGTCGTGTTCGACGACAGCGTGGACATGGCGCGGCAGGCGCGCTTCGCGATGCAGTTCTGCGCGGTGGAAAGCTGCGGCAAGTGCACGCCGTGCCGTATCGGCGCAGTGCGCGGCGTGGAGACGATCGACCGCCTGATGGCGGGCGGACGCGCGCGCGGCGCCATCGAAAATCTGCCGCAGATCCACAACGCAAACCGCAAGGCGCGGAGCGCGGCGGACGAGGTCGCGCTGCTTCGCGACCTCTGCGAAACCATGAAGTTCGGCTCACTCTGCGCGCTCGGTGGCTTCACACCCTACCCCGTGCTTTCGGCGCTCAATCACTTCCCGGAGGATTTTGTGGTAGAGTCCGCATCATGACCTACGTTCGCCAGAACGATTTCGGCACGCCCGCCGTCTCCGCCGAAGAGACCGTCACGCTCACCATCGACGGGCGCGACGTGACCGTGCCGCAGGGCACCACGGTGATGCGCGCCGCCGCCGAGATCGGCACCGCGATCCCCAAGCTCTGCGCAACAGACAACCTGAAGCAGTTCGGTTCCTGCCGTCTCTGCCTCGTCGAGATCGACGGCGCGCGCGGCACGCCCGCCTCCTGCACCACACCGGTTGCGAGCGGCATGGTCGTCCACACCGAAACGCCCCGGCTGCAAAAGCTGCGGCGCGGCGTGATGGAGCTTTACATCTCCGATCACCCGCTCGACTGCCTCACCTGCAGCGCCAACAACGATTGCGAGCTGCAGGATCAGGCCGCCGCCGTGGGCCTGCGCGACGTGCGCTACGGCTACGAGGGCGAGAACCATCTCGGGCTCGAGACGGACACGTCCAACCCCTATTTCGATTTCGACCCGTCGAAGTGCATCGCCTGCTCGCGCTGCGTGCGCGCGTGCGACGAGGTGCAGGGCACGTTCGCGCTCACCATGGACGGGCGCGGCTTCGCCTCCAAGATATCGGCGGGCCTCGCAAGCGACGACTTCCTCGGCTCCGAATGCGTCTCGTGCGGTGCCTGCGTGCAGGCCTGCCCCACAGCGACGCTGCAGGAAAAGGCGGTGAAGGAAATCGGCCTCCCCGACCGCAGCGTCGTCACCACCTGCGCCTATTGCGGCGTCGGCTGCACCTTCCGCGCCGAGATGCGCGGTGAGCAACTCGTGCGCATGGTGCCGTGGAAGGACGGCAAGGCCAATCGCGGCCACAGCTGCGTCAAGGGCCGCTTCGCATGGGGCTACGCGCAGCACGCGGACCGCATCCTGAAGCCGATGATCCGCGCGAGCATCGCCGACCCGTGGCGCGAGGTGGAATGGGACGAAGCCTTCGCCTACGCCGCTTCCGAACTGAAGCGCATCGCCGCGAAATACGGGCGTGGCGCGCTCGGCGGCATCACCTCGTCGCGCTGCACGAACGAGGAGACGTTCCTCGTCCAAAAGCTGGTCCGCGCGGGCTTCGGCAACAACAATGTCGATACGTGCGCGCGCGTCTGCCACTCGCCGACAGGCTATGGCCTCAAGACCACGTTCGGCACATCGGCGGGCACGCAGGATTTCGACAGCGTCGAACAGAGCGACGTGATGCTCGTCATCGGCGCGAACCCCACGGACGGGCATCCGGTTTTCGCCAGCCGCATGAAACGCCGCCTGCGGCAGGGCGCGAAGCTGATCGTCATCGATCCGCGCCGCACCGATCTCGTCCGCTCACCGCATATAGAGGCGCAGCATCACCTGCCGCTCAAACCCGGCACCAACGTCGCGGTGCTGACGGCGATGGCGCATGTCATCGTCACAGAAGGTCTCGCCAACGAAGCCTTCATTCGCGAACGCTGCGACTGGGACGAGTATCAGGACTGGGCGACATTCGTGTCGGAGGCGAAGCATTCGCCCGAAACGCTCGCCGCAGTCACCGGCGTCGATCCAACCGAACTCCGCGCCGCCGCGCGCCTTTATGCGACCGGCGGCAACGCCGCGATTTACTATGGCCTCGGCGTCACCGAGCATTCGCAGGGCTCCTCCACCGTCATGGCGATCGCCAACCTCGCGATGGTGACGGGCAACATCGGCCGGCCCGGCGTCGGCGTGAACCCGCTGCGCGGGCAGAACAACGTGCAGGGCGCCTGCGACATGGGCAGCTTCCCGCACGAGCTTTCCGGCTACCGCCACATCTCGGATGGCGCCGCGCGCAAACTGTTCGAGGATGACTGGGGCGTGACCCTCGATCCGGAGCCTGGCCTTCGCATCCCCAACATGCTGGACGCCGCCGTCGACGGCACATTCAAGGCGCTCTACATTCAGGGAGAGGACATTCTCCAGTCCGACCCGGATACGAAGCACGTCGCCGCCGGTCTCGCCGCGATGGAATGCGTGATCGTCCACGATCTGTTTTTGAACGAAACCGCGAACTACGCGCACATCTTTCTGCCCGGCTCCACCTTCCTCGAAAAGGACGGCACCTTCACCAACGCCGAACGCCGCATCCAGCCCGTGCGCAAGGTAATGTCGCCGCTGAACGGACTTGCCGACTGGGAGGTGACGCAACGCGTCGCGCAGGCAATGGACCTCGACTGGCACTACACGCACCCTTCGGAGATCATGGACGAGATCGCGCGCCTCACCCCCAGCTTCACGGGCGTCAGCTTCGAGCGCCTGGATGCAGAAGGTTCGCTGCAATGGCCGGTGAACGAAGCGGCACCGGATGGCACGCCGGTCATGCACATCGGCGGTTTCGTGCGCGGGCGCGGCAAGTTCGTCGTCACCGACTACGTACCGACCGACGAGCGTACGGGGCCGCGTTTTCCGCTGCTGCTCACCACGGGCCGCATCCTCTCGCACTACAACGTCGGCGCGCAGACGCGGCGCACGGCGAACGTCGCGTGGCACCCCGAAGACCTCCTCGAAATCCACCCCACGGATGCCGAAAATCGCGGTCTCAAGGACGGCGACTGGGTCAAGCTCGCCAGCCGTTCGGGTGAAACGACGCTGCGCGCGCTGGTGACGGACCGCGTGGCGCCGGGCGTCGTCTACACCACCTTCCACCATCCGATGACGCAGGCGAACGTCGTCACCACCGATTATTCGGACTGGGCCACCAACTGCCCCGAATACAAGGTGACTGCGGTGCAGGTCGCAGCCTCGAACGGCCCCACCGACTGGCAGGAGGATTATTCGCGCCTCAGCGAACGCGCCCGCCGCATCGAAGGGGTCGCCGCCGAATGAGTCCCGCGGAGAAGCTCGTTTACATGGCGAACCAGATCGCGCGGAACCTCGAAACCGCGGGTCGGGACCATGCCGCGCGCCAGACGGCGGAGCACATCATCGCCTTCTGGGATCCGCGCATGAAGCAGATGATTCTGAATCACCTCGACGCAGGCGGTACGGGCCTTTCCGAAATCGCACATGCCGCAATCGCCGAAGTCCGCGCGAACGTCGATGCCTGACGCCTCCGCGCGCGAAACGCGGTTCACGGAAATCTTCGCAAGCGGCGGCGCGGCGGAAATCGCCCGCGACATTCCAGTCGAAACCCCCGTCGCGCTCGAATTCAACGGCATCGCCTATGCGGTGATGATGGCGACGCCTGCCGACCTTGCCGATTTCGTCACCGGCTTCGCGATCACCGAAGGCCTCGTCGCCCGCGCGCAGGACATCGACGACGTCGATATCGCGGAGACGGACAAGGGCTGGATCGTCCGCGTGCAGCTTCCCGCCGAGGCGGCCGCACCCGTGATGGAACGCGCGCGCCGCCGCGTTTCCGAAAGTAGCTGCGGCCTCTGCGGCATCGAGAATCTAGAGCAGATCGCCCGCCCTCTGCCCCGCATCGCCGCGCCGCTCGCCGTCGAGCCGCAGGCGATCTTCACCGCACTTGGCGCGCTCCGCGATCATCAGCATCTGGGCCGCCGCACCGCCGCCGTTCACGCCGCTGCCTTCTGTGACCTCGGCGGCACCATTCTTGCCGTGCGCGAGGATGTCGGCCGCCACAACGCGCTCGACAAGCTGATCGGCGGGCTTGCGGTCGCAGGCATCGCGGCGGGCGACGGCGTCTTCCTGCTCTCCGCCCGGTGCAGCTACGAGCTTGTGGAGAAAACGGTCGTAGCAGGTGGCCGCGCGCTCGCTACCATCTCCGCGCCGACAACGCTCGCCATCGACCGCGCAAAGGCGGCCGGGCTCGCGCTTCATGTGCTCGCAAGGGAAGATTCACTCTTGCGCGTCATGTAGCGATTGGTTCTCAGGGGATATGTCGATGGAATCCAGCAACATCTGCACGCTGACGCTGTCGTGCGCCGACAAACCCGGCCTCGTCGCCGCAGTCGCCACGCTGCTCGCGGAGAGCGGCGGCAACATCCTCGATGCGCAGCAGTTCAACGATCAGCTCACCGAGCGCTTCTTCATGCGCGTCGTCTTCGATCTCGACGCATCGGCGCAGCCGGGCTTCAAGGCGCGCTTCTCAGCGCTCGCGAACCAGCACAGCATGGACTGGCGTGTGCGCGCCGCCGCCGAGAAGATGCGCGTACTACTGCTCGTCTCGAAGTTCGATCACTGCCTCACCGATCTGCTCTATCGCCAGCGCATCGGCGAGCTGGAGATGGATGTGGTCGGCATCGTCTCAAACCACCCGCAGGATGCGATCGCCCCGATCAACAATGGCATTCCCTTCCACCATCTGCCGATCACGAAGGACACGAAGCCCGCGCAGGAAGCCGCGATCAAGCGCATCGTCACAGATAGCGGCGCCGAACTCGTCGTGCTCGCCCGCTACATGCAGATCCTGTCGGACGATTTCGCTGCGTTCCTCACGGGGCGCTGCATCAATATCCACCACAGCTTCCTGCCCGGCTTCAAGGGCGCCAAGCCCTATCATCAGGCGCATGCGCGGGGCGTGAAGATCATCGGCGCGACCGCGCATTACGTGACCGCCGATCTCGACGAAGGCCCGATCATCGCGCAGGACGTCGAGCACATCAGCCATACGGACACGCCCGACGATCTCGTCCGCAAGGGCCGCGACATCGAGCGCCGCGTGCTCGCCCGCGCGGTCCGCTACCATCTGCAGGACCGCGTGTTGCTGAACGGCGCCACCACGGTGGTTTTCCGCGACTAGCCTCAATGGACTCGCTCCCCGAATCTCCATAGCCTTGCCGCTCATCCGGCAGCAGGAGCAGGCCATGAAGATCGATCGCAAGGGTTCCGCGCACTGGGAAGGCGGCCTCAAGGATGGCCGCGGCAGCATCTCCACACAGAGCGGCGCACTCGACAAGCGCCCCTACGGCTTCGCCATGCGCTTCGAAGGAGTGCCCGGCACGAACCCTGAAGAGCTGATCGGGGCAGCGCACGCGGGCTGCTTCACAATGGCGCTGTCGCTGATCCTCGGCGAGGCGGAGCTGACGGCTGAGAGCATGGACACGACAGCCACGGTGACGCTCGAAAAGCTGGACAGCGGCTTCACGATCACCGCCGTTCACCTGAAGCTGGAGGCGAAGATCCCCGGCACGGACGACGCCGCGTTTCAGGAGCTTGCCGCCAAGGCCAAGGCGAACTGCCCGGTCTCGAAACTGATGAACGCCGAGATCACGCTCGACGCGGCGCTCGTCTGACTCTTAAAGGGCAGGCGTGAGCGACAGCCTGCCCATCCACGCCGTTCTCCCCGCACTGCTCGCGGCACTGCGTGCGCGTGCGTCCGCCGTGCTCGTCGCGCCGCCGGGCGCGGGCAAGACCACGGCAGTGGCGCCCGCGCTTATCGGCGAGCCGTGGTGCACGGGTCAGATTCTCCTGCTCTCCCCGCGCCGTCTCGCCGCCCGCGCCGCCGCCGAACGCATGGCGGAGATCGCGGGCGAACCCGTCGGCAGAACGATCGGCTACGCCACCCGGCTCGACAGCAAGCACGGCAAGGACACGCGCATCCTCGTTCTCACCGAGGGTATCTTTCGCAACCGCATCCAGGCCGACCCCGAACTCGTGGGCATCTCCGCCGTGCTGTTCGACGAAATCCACGAGCGCAGCCTCGATAGCGATTTCGGCCTCGCGCTCGCGCTCGACGCACAGGGCGCGCTTCGCCCCGACCTTCGCATCCTGCCCATGTCGGCAACGCTCGACGGCGCGCGCTTTTCGAAACTGCTGGACGGCGCCCCCGTCATCGAGAGCGAAGGCCGCAGCCATCCGCTTGATATCCGCTATCTCGGCCGCAGCGCCGAGCAGCGCATCGAAGATGCGATGGCCCCGGCCATTCGCCGCGCACTTGTCGAGGCCGAAGGCGATCTCCTCGCCTTCCTGCCCGGCGTCGCCGAGATCGAGCGCACCGCCGAGCGTTTGGAGGGAATCCCCGGCGTCGCGCTCCACCGCCTGCACGGCAGCCTCGATCCCGCCGCGCAGCGTGCCGCGATCCGCAAGGGCGCGCCCAGTACGCGCAAGGTGGTGCTCGCAACCAGCATCGCCGAAACCAGCCTCACCATCGACGGCGTCCGCATCGTCGTCGATTCGGGGCTCGCCCGCCGTGCCCGCTACGATCGCGGCGGCGGCATGACCCGCCTCGTCACCGAGCGCGCCAGTCAAGCCGCCGTCACGCAGCGCGCGGGCCGCGCCGCGCGACAGGCGCCGGGCGTGTGCTACCGTCTGTGGGAAGAGGCTGCGACGGCGGGAATGCCGCCGTTCGATCCGCCCGAAATTCTCGAAGCCGATCTCTCCGCGCTCGTTCTCGACTGCGCGATCTGGGGTGCCGCCGATCCGGCATCGCTGCGGTGGCTCGACCCTCCGCCCGCAGCAGCCGTTGCCGAAGCCCGCGAACGCCTGCGACTGCTGGACGCGCTCGACACGGAGAACCGCCCGACACCGCACGGCCGCCGCATCGCCGAACTGCCGCTGCCCCCGCGCCTCGCACACATGATGCTCGCCGCCGCCCAGCGCGGCTGGGGCAAGACCGCTGCCGAGGTTGCGGTGCTTCTGTCGGAGCGCGGTCTCGGCGGGAACGATGTGGATATCGAAAACCGCCTCGCCCGCTGGCGCCGCGAGCGCGGCACCCGCGCCGACGCCGCGCGCGGCCTTGCCGGACGCTGGCAGCGCATGGCCGGCGGTGAGGGAGAAGGCCCCGTTGCCGCCTGCATCGCGCTCGCCTTCCCCGACCGCATCGCGAAGCGGCGCGGCAGCAGCGGCGAGGACTGGGCCTCGTCCGGCGGGCGCGGCTTCCGGCTCGACCCTGCCTCGCCCCTCGCCGCACAAACGTATCTCGCGGTCGCCGAAGTGCAGGGCGCCGCCTCCGGCGCGCGCATCCTCGCCGCCGCCGCCATTGCGCCCGATCTCATCGAATCGCTGTTCGCGGACCGCATCGAAACCGTCCGCCGCGTCCGCGCCGACGGCGCGGGCGGTATCCTCGCGACGCGCGACCGCCGCCTCGGCAGCCTCGCTTTGTCGTCCGGGCAGGACGACAGCCCCGATCCCGCCGCCGTCACCGCCGCGCTTCTGGACGCCGCGCGCAAGGCCGGCGTCGCGGCATTGCCCTTTTCGGACCATGCTCGCGCACTGCAACGACGTACAACGTTCGCACGCCGCGTCGATCCTTCGATCGCGGGCATCAGCGACGACGCGCTCACCGCGGACATCGACGACTGGCTTCCGCCGCTCCTTGAAGGCAAACGCGCACTCGCCGCCGTCAGCGTGTCCGCACTCACACAGATGCTGGAGGCCCGCCTCGGCTGGGCCGGCAAGACCGCCGTAGACCGCCTCGCCCCCGAAGCCTTCGTCTCACCGCTCGGCAGCCACCACGCCATCGACTATGCGGCAGAAGGTGGCCCGGCAGTCGAGCTTCGCGTGCAGGCGCTCTTCGGCCTCGCCGCGCATCCCGTGATTGCAGGGGACGTTCCGCTCGTCCTCCGCCTCACCTCGCCTGCGGGCCGCCCGATCCAGACGACGAAAGACCTGCCCGGCTTCTGGTCTGGAAGCTGGGCGGCGGTCGCCAAGGAAATGCGCGGACGCTATCCCCGGCACCCGTGGCCGGACGACCCGGCCGCCGCCGCGCCGACGCTCCGCACCAAGCGCGCAGACGCCCGCTAGAGCTCCACCGTCGTCCCGAGGCCGAGCTTTTTCGCCTGCTCGAAGACGTACCAGCCCGCCGCGAGGTCCTGCACGATGTGGCCGAGCGATTTGTAGATGGTGATCTCGTCATCGCTGGTGCGCCCGGCGAGCGTCCCGCCAAACACCTCGCCGATTTCGCCGACGACATGCGCGTCGTCCACCATGCCCGCCGCCTTCGCGTTCAGGAACTCGGCGCCCTGCGCGAGCACGCCGGGCCGGTAGTCGGCGATGAAGCGCGACGCCGCGACAAGGTCGTTCGCGATCTCCGCCGGCCCCGCGCGGCTCGAGCCGACGACGTTGATGTGCGTGCCAGGCTTCAGGTCGGCGCGTGCGAGGATCGGTTCCGCCGCTGCCGTCGTCGTGCAGATGATGTCCGCATCGCGAACGGCGCTCGCCACATCGGGCGCAGCTTCCGCATCAATACCAAGCGTCTCGCGCACGCGCTGCGCGAACCGATCCGCCTGCTCCGCGGAGCGCCCCCACACGCTGACGCCGGTGATTGGCCGCACGCAGCACACCGCCGCGACGTGCCGCCATGCCTGCTCCCCGTATCCGAGAATCGCGAGCCGTGACGGGCCCGGCCGCGCAAGCGCATCGGTCGCGGCAGCAGACGCAGCCGCCGTGCGGATCGCCGTGACCATACTGCCGTCGATGATTGCGACCGGCGCACCGCCTTCCGGCTCGAACAGCACGACAATGCCCTGGTGCGAGTGCTTGCCGAGCGCGAAATTGCCCGGATAGACGCTGACGATCTTGGCGCCGAACGTGCCGCCCAGCATTGCACCCGGCATCACGCCGAAAGCGTTTCCGCCGTTCAGGTCGACGATGTTGCGGAGCGGCTGCCGCGTTTCGCCCTGCGAAAGCGCCGCCATCGCCTCGCGCACAAGCCGGATGCAGTCTTCATAGCCGAGCAGGCGCTCGGTGTCGGCGGCCCCGACGATCATCAGCGGTGCGCTCACGCGGACTCTCCGGCGGTACGCGCGCGAAACCAGCGGACGAGAAGCACGGCGTTCAGGATCATGGCGACTCCATAGATATTCTGGGTAACGGCAAGCGGCAGGCTGCCGAGCACAGTGAGGGTGAGGAAGGTAGCGAGTGTGACGTTCTGCACGCCAACCTCGATGGCCAGCGTCATGGCATCCCGGCTACCGACGCCGCAAGCACGGCCGATGCCAAGACCCACCGCCATCGCAGCGATGTTCATCGTCCAGACGGCGGGGCCGGCGCTCAACAGGTTAGCGAGCACCATCTCCGCGCTGACACCGACGGCAAAGGCAATAACGCCGAACAGCACAATCATCGAAACAGGCCGCAGCCAGCCGCTCATCTTCCGCGCGGCGTCCGGCGCAAAGCGGCAAACGAGCATCCCGACGGCCACGGGCAGCACCGTGATCCGCGCCAGCTGCAGCATCGTGTCCGCCATGGAAAGCGCGGGCACGGTGCCCTCCAGCCCGAAGTGGCGCAGCCCCCATTGCAGCAACACGGGAATCGAAAACACGGTCACGATGCTCGACAACGCCGTCAGCACGACCGCCAGCGCCACGTTGCCGCGCGCGATGAAGGTCAGCGCGTTGGATGTCGTGCCCGCCGGGCAGATGCCGAGAATGAAAACGCCGAGCGCCAGTTCGGGCGGCAGGCCAAACAGGATTCCGATGGCAAGGCCGAGCAGCGGCATTGCCAGAAGCTGACCGGCGAGCCCGGCAAGCGGCGCGCGGCCATCCCGGAACACCTGCCCGAAATCGCCGAGCCGCAAGGTCAGCCCCATGCTGAACATGATGAGCATCAGACCCACGGGCACGAAGGTCGTGTTGATGAAAGCGATCATCGCGTCAGACATGGAATTTCCCCCGGCGTCTCTCTATGCGCCCACACGCGCTTCGCATAGGCGACGAAATTCGCGCCGAGGATTTTCTCGATGCGGGCTTCCGAATGCCCGCGCCGCCGCAGGCGGTCCGCGAGATCGTGGAACTGCGAAGGTCCGCGCAAGTCGATCACGAAGGGCAGCGTGTCGGGGTTCTCTCCCTTCGCGCCGATGCCCGCCGCGCGCCGGTCTGCGATTTCCTTCGCGATTTTCGCCTTGTAGGCACCCAGATCGTCAATCGTGGTGATGCCGCCATCGGTGCCGATGCCGACATGATCCTCGCCGCACACGTTCACGGCATGCTCGATATGCGCCACCACGTCATCGGCGGTCGCCTTGCTCGTCGGATTGAGGAACGGCATGAAATAGATGCCGACGAACCCGCCCCGCTCCGCGACCAGACGAAGCTCCGCATCGGTCTTGTTGCGCGGCATGTCGGTGAGCGCGCGGCATCCCGTGTGGTTGATCGAAATCGGCTGCTTCGAAACACGCGCGGCTTCAAGGCAGGTTTTTTCGCCGCTGTGCGACAGATCGACCATCACGCGGTTCGCATTCAACCGCTCCACAACCTCACGCCCGAATGGCGTCAGCCCCCGGTTTTCCGGCGCCATGGACCCGTCACCCACTGCATTTTCCGGATTATAGGTAAGCTGGATGATCCGGACGCCGAGATCGGCAAACACGTCGACGCGGCTCGCATCGCTGCCCAGCATCGTCGTGTTCTGGAAACCGTAGATGAGCCCGATGCGGTTTTCGCGTTTCGCGCGCAAAATGTCGTCCGCGCGTTCGATCTTCAAGAGATCGCTCGGATAGCGGCGCGCCACCGCGTCCCAGTGCGCGATCTCGCGCACGGTCTGCTCGAAAGGCTCCTTCGGGCCGAAGACATGCCCAAGGGTGAGATTGACAGCGGTTAGTCCGGAAGCGCGCGCATCGTCTATTACGCGCTGGTCGATCACGGCATCGGTGGATGTCCATCCGGAGGCTTCGGTTTTCTCGGGGGATTCGATATTCGGATTGTAAAGGCCGCCGAGCGCATTCACCACGATGGTGCTGGAACGCACGCCCTTCTCGGTTGCAAAGACCGGGCGGGCAGCAAGCAATGCGGCGCCCGCACTGCCGAGCGCGAGCAATTCACGCCGATTGAAACCTGAAACCATTCGCCGCTCCCGCGTTGCACTCGCCGGCGATAGAGCATGGCGAGCACAACGCGTAAAGCGTTACGGATCAATCAATAAGCGGGCGGGTCACTCGCGGGGAAAGACTCGTCGACCGCCTGATCGACCTTGTCCCATTTGTCTGTGGGCTTGTCGCGCATCGACTCATGGCCGGCTGAACGTGTCGGATTCATGTTTTCCGGTTCGGCCTCTCCCTTCGCAAAGGCGGGCGCGTGCTCGGATGATTTCCTGCCGCGCAGCAACTTCCAACCGGCGAAGGCCGCGGCGGCGCCGAGGCCCGCGGCAATCCCGATCAGCCCTGCATTGTTTCGCGTATTTTCGCGCACTGCTGTCCCATACATGGCACTGGTCCTCCATTCGCGGATGCTCGATGTGAAAACGCTCTCCCGCAGAAGGCGTTCCCTCGGATGCGTCAGGACGAAAGTGCGGCCGGAGCGATCAACCCCCGTTCTGTGATAAAACCTGTGACAAGGCGTGCAGGCGTCACGTCGAAAGCCGGGTTGTATGCAGGCGAAGCGGTAACCCGCACGGTGGTCTGCCCGTTCGCGCCGGGTCCGGAAAGCAGGGCAAGCTCGTCGGGATCACGCTCCTCGATGGGCACGTCCGCCCCCGTAGGCGTCATAGGATCGAACGTCGTGTAAGGCAGCGCCACGTAAAACGGCACGCCGTTGTCGTGCGCGGCAAGCGCCTTCAGGTAGGTGCCGATCTTGTTGCACACGTCGCCGTTCGCGGTGACGCGGTCGGTGCCGACGATGACGAGATCAACCTCGCCGCGCTGCATGAGGAGCCCGCCCGTATTGTCGGCGATCACCGTATGCGGCACGCCGTGCCCGGCAAGTTCGAACGCGGTGAGCAGCGCGCCCTGGTTGCGCGGCCGCGTCTCGTCCACCCACACATGCACCGGCAGCCCTTCATCCTGCGCCAGATAGATCGACGCGGTCGCGGTGCCGTAGTCCACGGTGGCGAGCCAGCCCGGATTGCAGTGCGTCAGGATATTGAGCGTCCGGCCGGGATTCCGCGCATGGAGATCGCGCAGCAACTGGAGCCCGTGCGCGCCGATCGCGCGGTTGAGCGCCACGTCTTCGTCGCAAATCGCGTCGGCGCGCGCGAACGCTGCCTCACCGCGCATCGCCGCCGGAAGCGGACGCACCGCCTTCGCCACCTCATCGAGCGCCCAGCGCAAATTCACCGCCGTCGGCCGCGCTTCAGCAAGCAAGTGGTAAGCCGCGTCCAGCGCCGCATCAGACCCGTCCTCGGCAAGCGCCATCGCGAAACCATAGGCAGACGTCGCCCCGATCAGCGGTGCCCCACGCGTCCACATCTCGCGTATGGCGCGCTCGGCATCCGCGGCGGAGCGCAGCTCCACCCACACGATCTCCCACGGCAGGCGGCGCTGATCGAGGATGCGCGCACCCTTGCCGTCCGCGGTGCGCGCGATCGAACGGCGGTGTTCGCCCTCCAGCCTCACAGCGCGATCTCCGCAAACGAAGCCACATCGCCAGCGCCTGTTTCCCGGTCGACGAGGTAGGTCTTGAAGCCCGCCGCGCGCGCGGCCTCAATCTCGGGCACGCTGTCGGAGAGAAACAGAATCTCCTGCACCGGCAGACCGATGTCGGCAGCGATGCGCCGGTACGACGCAGCCTCCTTCTTCGGCCCGGTCGTGGTGTCGAAATAGCCGGAAAACAGCGGCGTCAGGTCGCCTGCATTGCTGTACCCGAAGATCAGCTTCTGCGCCGCCACCGAACCCGACGAATAGACATAGAGCCCGATCCCCTCAGCGTGCCAGCGCCGCAGCGCCTCGGCGGCGTCGGGATAGACGTGCCCCTTCAGCGTACCGTCCGCATAGCCTTCCGCCCAGATCAGCCCCTGCAGCGTCTTGAGCGCGGTCTCCTTGCGATCCTCGTCGATCCAGCGCGTCAGCGTCTCCACGGGGTCGCCCGGCACATCCTTCAGGATCGGTGCGGCCTCGTGGGCGTGCGCCGCGATCCAGTCCGCCAGCCGCGCCCGCGCATAGGGGAACAGCGTGTCGGTCACGAAGGCGATGCTGCTCGTCGTGCCTTCGATGTCCGTGAGGATCGCTTTGACCATTCAGGCGAGCGCCGGTTCGTGGCGCGGGAAGCGGTCGGCGATATCGTCGCCGGTGAAGTGCGCCACCCAGCCTTCGGGATTGATGAACAGGCGGATCGCCGTGAAGCGCGGGCTCGGCCCCATGTCGAACCAGTGCCGCATCCCCGCAGGCACGGCGATGAGGTCGCCCTTCGTGCACAGCATGTTGAACACGCGCCCGTCCTCGTGGAGCGTGAACAGGCCTTCACCGTCCACGAAGAAGCGCACCTCGTCCTCCATGTGGCGGTGCTCCGAAAGGAATTTTTGCCGGAACACGGCGCGTTCGGGATGGTCGGGCACCATGCTTGCCACGTCCACGGCCTGATAGCCTCCGATCGCCTTCAGCCTCTCGATCTCCTCGGCATAGGCCGCGAGCGTATCGTCACCGGCATCTCGCGTCGGCCAGCGCTCGAAGCGCACGCCGATCGCATCCAGTGTTTTCGCGATTTCGTCGGGATCGGCGGTTTCCAGAAGCGGGCGCTCGGGCGCGTCCTCCGCATAAACGGCAAGATGACTCATGCGTCCCTCCTCATGCTGCGTTCGGCGACCTCGCACGCGGCGAGCCATTCCGCCGCTTCGATCACCCGCTCGGCCTCCGCAATGTCGCGGCCCCAGCCGTAGAGCCCGTGCCCGCGAATAAGGTAAGCGGGCGGCGGCATGTCCGCGGCGAGAAACGGCGCAATCGCAGCCTCGATGTCGCGCATGTCCTGGCTGTTTTCAACGATCGGCAGCATGACGTCCACCGCGTGCGTGGTCACACCCGGAAACGCCTTCGCCAACTCATGACCCCGGATCGTCCAGTTCCCGCCGAGCAACCGCGACAGCGCGACCGCTTGCGGCGAATGGCTGTGCAGCACAGCGCCCGCTTCGGGAAACCGGCGGTAGAGCGACAAATGGAGCGCCGTCTCCGCGCTTGGCCGCTTGCCGTCGAGCGATGCGCCCTCCCCGTCCACGCGCATCACGCCGTCCAGCGTCAGCCGCCCCTTGTGCCAGCCGGAAACCGTCACCGCAAAGCTGCCGTCCTCAAGCCGCACCGAATAGTTCCCGCTCGTCGCGGGCGCCCACCCGCGCGCGTCGAATGCGCGCCCCACGGCAACGATGGCCTCAGCGGCCTCGGCGAATGTGCTTGCAACCATGATGTTTTCTTAACCATCACGGCGGTGCTGGCGAAGCGGTTTCCGCTCACCTATGAAACATCTCCATGAATCCGCTCTACGCCAACCTCCCGACCACGATCTTCGAGAAGATGTCGTTGCTTGCCCGTGAAACGGGCGCGATCAACCTTGGGCAGGGCTTCCCTGACGCAGGCTGGCCGCGCGACGTGCTGGAAGCGGCCGCCCGCGCGCTCACCGAAGGCTACAACCAGTATCCGCCGATGCTCGGCATCCCGGAGCTGCGCCAGGCGATCGCCGATCACTACCGCCGCCATCAGGCCATCGATCTCGATTGGCAGACCGAAATCACCGTCACCTCCGGCGCGACCGAGGCGCTTGCCGCCTCTATCTTGGCGCTCGTCAGCCCGGGCGACGAGGTGCTGATGATCCAGCCGATGTACGACGCCTATCTGCCGATGGTGAAACAGGCAGGCGGCGTGCCGAAACTGATTCGCCTGGAGCCGCCCGAATGGCGGCTGACCGAAACGGCACTCGCGGAGGCCTTCACCCCGCGCACGCGCATCGTCCTCCTCAACAACCCGCTCAACCCCACCGCGACGATGTTCTCGGACGAAGAACTCGCCCTCCTCGCGCGTTTCGTGGTCGCGCACGACGCCGTCGTCATCAGCGACGAGGTGTGGGAGCATGTTGTGTTCGATGGCCGCGCCCATTCGCCCATCATGGCGCAGCCGGGAATGCGCGAACGCACCGTGAAGATCGGCTCTGGCGGCAAGATCTTCTCGCTCACCGGCTGGAAGGTCGGCTGGATGTGCGCCGCGCCCAGGCTCAACCAGGTACTCGCCCGCGCGCACCAGTTCCTAACGTTCACGACACCGCCGAACCTGCAGGCGGCGATCGCTTACGGCCTCGGCAAGACCGACGATTATTTCACCACGATGCGCGCCGATTTCGCCCGCTCGCGCGACCGTCTGGCAAGCGGCCTCGAAACGGCGGGCTGGAAGACGCTGCCAAGCGCGGGCACGTATTTCCTGTCGGTCGATCTCGCCGCCTCAGGCATCGCGCTCGATGACGTGGCATTCTGCGACCGGCTGGCGCGCGAGGGCGATGTCGTCGCGATTCCCGTCTCGGCGTTCTACGCGGAAGCGCCCGTCACATCGGTGGTCCGATTCTGCTTCGCCAAAACCGACGCGACGATCGATGCCGCGCTCGAACGCATGGCGAAGGCGCGGAAGCTGTTCGGCTGAGACTTACCCCCTCAGTTCGGCGATCATCGTTTCGCGCATCACGAACTTCTGCACCTTGCCCGTCACCGTCATCGGGAAGGTTTCGACGATCCGCACATAGCGCGGTACCTTGTAGTGCGCGATGCGGCCGCGGCAGTGATCACGCACCTCCTCTTCGGAAAGCGCCGCGCCGCCGCGCGTCATCACCCACGCGCACAGCTCCTCGCCGTAGCGCTCGTCGGGCACGCCGATCACCTGCGCGTCGGCGATGTGCGGGTGCGTCAGCAGGAATTCCTCGACCTCGCGCGGGTAGATATTCTCGCCGCCGCGGATCACCAGGTCCTTGATACGGCCGGTGATCCGGCAATAGCCCTTGGCGTCGATCGTCGCGATGTCGCCGGTGTGCATCCAGTCGTCTTCGTCTAACGCTTCGGCGGTGCGCGCGGCATCGTCCCAGTAACCCTGCATCACCGAATAGCCGCGCGTGCAAAGCTCGCCCGGCTCACCGCGCGGCAGCGTCTCACCGTCCGGCCCGACGATCTTCACCGCAAGGTGCGGCTGCACGCGGCCCACCGTGGAGACACGCTCCTCGATCGGATCGTCCATCGCACTCTGGAAGCTCACCGGGCTCGTTTCGGTCATGCCGTAGGCGATCGTCACCTGATGCATCCCCAGCCGGTCGATCACCTCGCGCATCGTCGCGATCGGGCACGGTGAACCCGCCATGATGCCGGTGCGCAGCGACGACACGTCGAAGCTGTCGAACTCCGGCCGTCCGAGCACGGCGATGAACATGGTGGGCACGCCGTACAGCGCCGTGCACCGCTCCGCCGCCACCGTTTCCAGCACCGCGAGCGGATCGAAGGCCTCCGCAGGATAGACCATCGTGGCGCCGTGCGTCAGGCAGGCGAGGTTCCCCATCACCATGCCGAAGCAGTGGTAGAGCGGCACGGGAATACAAACCTTGTCGGCCTTCGAAAGCCCGATGCCCGCGCCGACAAAATAGCCGTTGTTGAGGATGTTCCTGTGCGTCAGCGTCGCGCCCTTGGGGAAGCCCGTGGTGCCGCTGGTGAACTGGATGTTCACCGCATCGTGCGCATCGATGGGGATCGCCGCGAGCTGCGCCGCGTCCACCGCGCCCTCCAGATCGCCGAAGCGAAGGCAGCCCGCGTGCGCTTCCTCGCCGATCGTGGCGACGAGGCGCAAATCCGGCAGCGCCCGCGCGCGCAGCGTGCCGGGCGTCGCCGCTGCAAGCTCCGGCATCACCTCGCGCAGCATGGCAACATAGTCGCTCGTCTTGTGCCGCACCGCCGTCACCAGCGCGCGGCATCCCACCTTCTTCAGCGCGTATTCGACCTCGCTCGTCCGGTATGCGGGATTAATCGTCACGAGGATCATGCCCGCCGTCGCGGTTGCGAATTGCAGGATTGTCCATTCCGCACAGTTCGGCGCCCAGATGCCCACGCGATCGCCGGGGCGGATGCCCGCCGCCAGCAGCCCGCAGGCCACCGCGTCGCTGCGGCGCTTCAGCTCCGCCCACGTCAGCCGCACGCCCTGATGGCGAACGACGAGCGCCTCGCCGTCTGGATCGCGCGCCGCCGCCTCGGCCAGCATCGCGCCGATCGTCTTCTCGATCAGCGGCGGTTCGCTCGCCCCGACAACATGGCTCAGCTCTTGAGATTCTCCCCGGACCATTCCTGCTCCCTCAATTCCTTGCGCCGGATTTTGCCGCTCACCGTCTTCGGCAGCGATGCGACGAACTCGATCTTGCGCGGATACTTATAGGGCGCCGTCGTGGATTTCACATGCGTTTGCAAAGCCTCGACGAGCGCGTCCGATGCGGCGTGCCCGGCAGCGAGCACCACGAACGCCTTCACCACCTCGCCGCGCGTCGGGTCGGGGCTGGCCACAACCGCGCTCTCGGCGACCGCAGGGTGCTCGAACAGCGCGCTTTCCACCTCGAACGGCCCGATCCGGTATCCGGCCGAAAGGATCACATCGTCGGCGCGGCCCACGAACCAGAAGAAGCCGTCTTCGTCCACGAAGGCGCGGTCTCCGGTCAGATACCAACCGTCGCGGAACACGCTCGCCGTGCGCTCATCGTCGTCGCGGTAACCCAGAAACAGCCCCGGCGGACGCCCTTCCGCGACGCGCAGCGCGATGTCGCCTTCCTCACCCGGAGGCAGGCGTTCACCCGCCTCGCCGATCACGGCAAGGTCGATGCCGGGCGCAGGCTTGCCCATCGCGCCTTGGCGCTCCGCGCCTTCGCGGTTGCAGCACAGCATCACCGTTTCGGTCTGGCCGTAGCCATCATGGATCGAAAGCCCCGTCGCCGCGCGCCACAGGTCGATCACCTCGGGGTTAAGCGGTTCGCCCGCGCTCACGCAGCGCCGCAGCGTCTCGAAGCGCCGCGTGCCGAGATCGGAGCGCACGAACATGCGGTATGCGGTCGGCGGCGCGCACAGCGTCGTCACCGGATATTTGCCGAGGAGGCCAAGCACTGCCTCCGCATCGAAGCCCGGCGCGTGATAGGCAAAGATTCCCGCGCCCATCATCCACGGCGCAAACAGGCTGGACCACGCCGCCTTCGCCCAGCCCGTGTCGGAGACGTTCCACATCAGATCGCCGGGGCCGAGATCGAGCCAGGTGCGCGCGGTGATCTCGTGCGCGAGCGGATAGCCCGCGCCGTGGATCGTCATCTTCGGGTTTCCGGTGGTGCCGCTGGTGAAATAGCAGAGCGCCGGATCGTCGAACGCGGTGTCGGCGATCTCAGCAAGCGGCGCCGCCTTCGCCGCAAGCGCCGAATAATCGCCCCAGCCCGAACGCGGCCCGCCGATATGCAGCTTCGCGATTTTGTCGTCACCAAGCGCGGCATCCACGCGGTCAGCGATATCGGCGCCCGCGATCACGCAGACGGCCTTTGCCGCTGCGCGGCGATAGGCGATGTCCTTGGGCATCAGCTGCACGGTGCCGGGCGAGGCAATCGCGCCGAGCCGCAGGCAACCGAGCATCAGCTCCCACCATTCGAGTTCGCGCGCCAGCAGAATCAGCACCGTATCGCCGCGCTGCACGCCTGCGTCTTTCAGAACGGCAGCAGCCTTCGCCGCCCGTCCATCGAGCGCGGCGAAGCTGATGTCCTCTACACGCCCGCCCGCATCGACCCACAGCAAGGCACGATCCTGCCCGCGTTCGCGCGCGAGCATCTGCATCCGATCCCGCGCGAAATTGGTTCGCGCGGGCGGATTCCACTCGAAAGACTGCTCCGTCATCGCGCTTCGTTGATGATCTGCACCTGCGTGAACTCATGCAGGCCTTCCTCGGCGAACTCCACGCCGATGCCGGATTGCTTGGCGCCGCCGAAGGGAATGTTCGGCCCGAAATCGAGGTGCTTGTTGATCCACACCGTACCCGAATCCATGCGCGTGGCGATGTCGTAGGCGGTGTCGCGGTCCTTGCCCCACACCGAACCACCAAGCCCCCACGGCGAGGCATTGGCGCGTTCCAGCGCCTCTTCCGCATCGTCGTAGCGGATCACCGGCAGCACGGGACCGAACTGTTCCTCGTCAACGATGCGCGAGCCGTCCGAAACGTCGCGCACGATGGTCGGGCGGATGAAGTATCCAGGCCGGTCCACGGTCTCGCCGCCCGCGATGATCGTACCTGCGGCGCGCGCGTCGTCCAGGAAGCCCTTCACCTTCTCATACTGCATCTTGTTCTGCAGCGGGCCGATCTGCGCGCCCTGCGCGAGGCCGTCGTCGACGATCGCCGCGTCCGCCAGCTTCGCAAGCTCCGCGCACAGATCCTCGTAGATCGAGGAATGCGCATAGACGCGCTTCACCGCGAGACACACCTGCCCCGCGTTCATCATCGCCGCGCCGAAGATGCCGGGCGCGATTGCCTTCGGATCGGCATCGGGCAGCACGATCGCCGCGTCGTTGCCGCCGAGTTCGAGCGTGATGCGTTTAATCGTGGACGCCGCGCTCGCCATCACCTTCTTGCCGGTCTCCGTGGAGCCGGTGAACGAGATCTTGGCGATATCCGGATGCGTCGTCAGCTTGCCGCCGAGATCATTCTGGTCGGTGACGATGTTGATAACGCCCGCCGGGAAAATCTCCGCGCAGAGTTCACCCAGTTTCAGTGTCGTCAACGGTGTCGTCGGCGCAGGCTTGATGACGATCGTGTTGCCCGCGAGCAGCGCCACCGGCATCTTGAACGCCACGATCAGCACCGGGAAATTCCACGGAATGATCGCACCGACCACGCCCAGCGGCTTCCGCCGCATCTCGACGCGGCGGTTGTCATTATCCTCAAGAATGCGATCGCTGAGTTCCAGCGTCGCGAGGTAGCGCATGAACGCCGCCGTATAGGCGATTTCCGCCGTCGATTCGGAGAGCGGCTTGCCCTGTTCCTGCGTCAGCAACCGCGCAAGACTGTCCGTCTTCGCCTCGATCGCGTCGGCAAGTTTCAGGAGGAGATCACGGCGTTCCTGCATGGAACGCCGCGACCATGCGGGGAAGGCCGCCTTCGCCGCCGCAACAGCAGCGTCGAGCTGAGCTTCCGATCCACGCGGACAGACGGCGAGCACCTCTTCCGTCGCCGGGTTGATGACATCCATCGTCATATCGCCCGGCACCAGCGTGCCGCCGATCAGCAGCCGATAGTCGTCCATAATCGATCCTTCCCCAGTATCTTCGTCTTTAGAACTTGTGACCCACCGTCACGCCGTAAGTGCGCGGCGCGGAGATGTGATTATAATCGAAACCGAAGCCTGCGAGGAGATCGACGCGCGAGGTAAAGTAGAACTTGTTGCCAAGGTTCTTGCCCCAGATCGATGCGTTCCAGCGCCCGTCCGCAGTCTCATAATCGATGTGCGCGCCGAGGATCGCGTAGCTGCCCTGCTGCAACCGCGGCACATTCAGCACTTCGAAATACTGGCTCGACGAATAGCTCACATCGCCGTGAAGGCTCAGCTTGCCGCTATCCGAATCCATGGCCGTCACATCAACGCCTCCGTTGAAGGTCAGCGAAGGTGCATTCGACAGTTCGTTGCCCGAAACGTCGACACCGCTCACCGTGCCCTTCTTGATCTTGGAATCGAGAAGGCCGACGCCGGCGCGGAGACTGAGCATGTCGTTCGCGCGAACGCTGAGTTCGGCCTCGCCGCCCATGATCCGCGATTTATCGATGTTCAGCAGCGTCTGCGCTGCGGTTCCAGGATCGACGTTGATGAACTGCTGATTGCGATAATCATAATAGAAGGCCGCGAGATTGAGCGTAACCGAGCGGCCCGCGAACTGCGTTTTGGCACCGATCTCGTATGCGTTCACTTTTTCCGGTTTCGCGATCGAAAGCTCGGATGGATCGAAGAACGCCTGCGCGTTGAAACTGCTCGCGCGGTACCCCCGGCTGTAATGTGCATACAGAAGATTGCCGTCGGCGAGCTTGTAATCGAAGCCGATCTTCCCGGAGATATTGTCGGTGCTGTATTTCAGGCTCGACGGCGGGATCAGGTTTACCACCAGCACACCGTTCGGGCCGAGCGCATTCGATTCGAAATCGCTCTGCCGTCCCGTGTCGTGCGTGTAGCGAAGGCCGCCGCGCAGCGTGATCGAGTCGGTGATGTCGTAATTCATGTCGGTGTAGAGCGCGAAGCTCTTCTTCACCTGGTTGAAGCTGTTGGCGAACAGGCAGCCGAGCGGAAGGCCGATCGCGCAGTCCGCATCCGTCACGCCGGGGACACCATCCGAATCGACATCTTTGCCGATTTCGAAGGTGGTGCTGTTGAACACCTTCTCGCGGTTGTAATAGGCGACGAGGATGAAATCGAACGGACCGCCCGTGTCGCTCGTCAGCCGCAGATCCTGCGCGAACTGGTTCGCCTTGTCGTAATACGGGATCTCCAGCAGTTCGGTCGCCGTCCCGTCGGTATCTTCATAGAACGAGAGCTTGCCCTTGTCCCACGAGGTGATGCTGGTGACGGTGAGCGTATCCGACACGTCGATGTTGCCGGTGAGCGCCAGTGAATAGGTGCGCGCGCGGCGGCGTTCGGTGACGTTCGCCTCGATCTCGCGCTTGCCGAGACCGACGCGATGCACCTCCGTAGGCTGCGCGTAGATGCCATAGTTGCGCGGGTTCTGATAGCTCGTCGAACCGCGCAGCACGAACCGCACCCCGTCCGAAGGCTCCAGCAGCACGGAAGCGCGCACCGCATATTCGCGCACGCTCGCAAGGTCCGGCTCGCCCGGCAACTGGTTCTTGAACCAGCCGTCCGCGCGCGCGAAGGTGAAGGCGACGCGCGCCGCGGCCTTTTCGCCCATGGGCATATTGATGGCGCCGCTCGCATCCATGCGGTTGTAATTGCCATAGCCGAGATTGAGATAACCGCTCGTCTCGCCGAGTTCCGGTGCGCGGCTGATGAGGTTCACGGCGCCGCCCGTGGTGTTCTTGCCGTACAGCGTGCCCTGCGGGCCGCGCAGCACTTCGACACGTTCAAGGTCGTACATCGCGACGCCGAGGAACGCGAAATTCCCCTTGTAGACTTCGTCGTAATAGGTCGCGACCGGGCTCGACTGGTTGAGGCTGTAATCGGACATCGAAACGCCGCGCAGCGCGAAGATCGGCGTGTTGTCGCCAACGATGCTGGTGAGCTGCAGGTTCGCCACCTTGGTGACGAGGTCATCCGCGTTCGTCACGCGCGATTTCGAAAGCTGATCACCGCCGATCGCGGAGACCGAAATCGGCACGTCCTGAAGCCGCTCGGCGCGCTTCGTCGCGGTAATGACGATTTCCGTATCGGCTGGCGCCGCTTCGGTATTTTCCTGTGCCTGCGCGATACCGGCAGTGCCCGCGAGCAGGACCGGCAAGATGGTGGCGGACAGTGCCGCGCGTCCTGAAATCTTCATAATAAACCTTCCCCTTTTGTTTCCCCGAATTATGTGTCGCCGCCCTCCGCAAGAGCATTGATCTTCTCGATCAGTTCCGCCCGCACGGCAGGCGCTTCGGTGCGGAGCGGTGCCTTGCGCAGCTTGCCGATCTCGCTTGCCGAATAGGGTTTGAAACCGGCGGGCATGTGCGCGCCGTCGAAGCGGTAAAGTGTCCAGTTCAGAAGGTCCGCGAGTTCCGCGTCGCTGATCGGCGCGGTCGCGACGCCCGGCACGCGCCCCAGATACTCGCGCCCGCCGGGCACGTGCAGGAACTTCGCCACCACCCCCGCCATCGCGGGTGTCGTCGCAGCCGTACCGGTCGCGTCCGGCCGGTGGCACCCCTGGCATTTCAGAATCCAGTTCTGCCGCGCGAGCGCCGGATTGGAAACGCCGCTGTCTTGAAGGGCGCCCTGCGCAGCGAGCCCCGCCCCGGCAATTCCGGCGAGGGCTGCGAATGCGAGGGCACCGCGCAGCATCATTTGATCGCGGCCTTAAGCTCGGCGACCTGCCGCGGCGTCAGCGCCGCGCCGGCCTTGCGGATGTCGCCCACCTCGTCGGCGCTGAACCGCGTCACCTTCTTGTCGGCCGAAGCGATCGTATCGAGCACATGGTTCAGAACCGCCGCGACCTCATCATCCTTCATCGGCTGCGCGGGCATCACGCCGCGATAGGTCTTGCCGTCGACCACGAGCGGCCCGGCAAGGCCGCGCGTGACGGCCAGCACGAGAAAACGTCGACCGTCCGGCTTTGCCGCAAGCGCTGCAGGCTCCGCCTTCAGCGAAGGAAACGCGCCGGGCACACCCGCGCCGGTCGCGAGGTGGCACGCAGCGCAGCGCTTGTAGAGCGCCGGACCGTCTGCGGCCTCTGCAGCAGCGGGCAGCGCCATCAGCACCATTGCGGCCCCGATACGCAGCATCGTCATTTCTCCAGCGCCACGCCAAGGATGACGGCGGTCGAGCAATTGTAGATCGCGCTCGATGTGCCGAGGCACCAGTTGATGTCGTTGTTCTCCTGCGGGCGCACCATCGGCCGGTCGCCCTCGTTGCGGTTGCACAGGCATCGTCCGCACGAGGATTTGCCGCAGCAATCGTTGTAGCTGATGATGTAGGAGCGGTTGTCCGCAGGATTGAGGCAGGTGCCGATCCACGTGATCGGCGACATCTCCGTGCCGGGCGGGCAGGTGCTCGCCGTACCGCCGCAGCACGAACAGAGGAAACCGTCGATCGCGCAGTAGCGCCAGTAATCACAGCTCGCCTGGTCGCCCGGGTCCTGGGGATTGCCCGTCGGCTGCGGCGCGACGCCGCCACCGCCGCCATGCACGGGGTTCGCCGAAGCGTAGGCGCGCGACACGGGCAGCACGGGGAATGCCGCCGCGCCGGTGATCGCACCGCCGATCAGTGTCAGCAGACTGCGTCGCGACGTGGTTTTGGCTACCCGGCGGGTGAGCGCTTCGGTGATCTTGTCGATGGCCATGACTGCGTCCCCCTATCGTTTCGCAAGAAAGTCCTGGAGCGACGCGACGCCGCGCTCCTTGGCTTCGAACAGGCTTTCCAGATGCTCGCGCGTGTTGACGAGGCCGAGCGAGGCGATCTTTCCGTCCTCGCCGATCAGCACCGCATAGGGCAGCTTCGACACGCCGAAACGGCGCCCGAGATCTTCGGAGAGGACATAAGGAAAACCCGCAAGCCCTTCAGCCATCATCAGGCGCCGGTGCGCGGCCTCATCGCCGTCGCTCGCAAGGATCGCGTCCAGCCAGCCGCGCTCGGCAGCGGCAGCGGATTTGAACACCGGCAGCAGCGTCTTGCAGATGGGGCAGTCCGGCGAGAGGAAAAAGATCAGCTGGCTGCGGCCGCGCGCACCGCCAACCACGACAGCATCGCCGCCGAGCGACTTCACGTGCATTTCCGGTGCGGCGTCGCCAACCTTCACGCCCTGATGGAGCGTCAATGCGCCCGCCGGCGCGATCCGTTCGTGAAGCACGCCAACCTGCCGCGCGAGCGCCGCAACGAGGACGCCGAGCACGGCAACGGTGATCCAGAGCAGCACCTGCGAGACGACGATCAGGCTCATGCGTGCCTCCAATGGGGGTGAGGAATGGCCGCCAGTTCACCGGCGGCGGATTGCAGGCTGAAGAGTGCGAGGGCCGCGAACAGCGGCTCGGGCGACCATGCGCCTGCCGGCAGAAGCGCCGCGGCGATCGCCAGGGCTGCGAAAAGGATGGCGCGCGCCGGAGCAAAGACCCGGGGAGCCGCGGCATGCGCGCCAAAAGTGCAACCGCAATCGAAAGCCTCGCCGCGCCGCCGCACCAGCAGTACGGCGTAGACGAGCCAGAGCCCTGCGGCGATGGCGGCCCCTGCCGGCCGCGTCGCGGCAAACAGCAATGCGATCGCTGCGAGAAATTCCACGGCGCCCGCCGTCACCGCAAGCACCCTGCCGAAACCGGCGTTCACGCCCGCAAGCCGCGCCGCCGCGCCCGCCAGGCGATCGGCCTGGAACGCCTTGTGCGCGGCCGCCGACAGCAGCACGAGCGCGAGGAACAGCGCGATGCTGTCGCCCGCGAAGCTCATTTGCCCGCCGCCGTCATGGTCATCGGGTCGTGCACGGCCTCGGCGACCGTGTGCAGGAATGCGCCGCTGTTCGCGTCGTAGACGTCGAGATTGCCGTCAGGCCGCGATGCGACGAGATAGGGCTTCGCGCCCGCCGTCACCTCGATGGAGAGCGTGTGGTTCTTCATGGCGATCTTGCGCGCGACGGCTTTCTTCGCCGTGTCCGCGACCCACACTTCCGTGCCGCCGTTCTTGTGGCTGCCCGCTTCGCCGTTCGGGTCCATCAGCACATAAACGCGCCCTGCCGCATCGGCGGAGGTCACCTGCCAGCCGCCGGGGCGATAGCCCTTGGCGGCATCGCCCGGCACCATCGCGAAGCCGCCGAGATCGCGCAGCTTGTCGCCCGAAAGATCGAAGCCGCGCAGCTTGCCCTTGAAGCTGACGAACCACGCCGTGCGGCCCACCATCGCGGGCATCATGAACCAGGGATCATTGTCGATGTCGTTGATCGCCTTGGTGGCGGTCGTCGATTTCGCCTTGCCTGTTTCGTCGAGCAGCACGGTCATCATCGTGCCGTCGGCGCAGAGCGAAGTGAACCCGCGCGCGCCGGTGGGATACATCAGCGAGCAGCCCGGCAGATCGATGTCTCCAAGGATTGTCCGCGCTTCGAGATCGACGACCGTCACGGACGCGCCCGGCGTGAAGTTGAACACGAGCATCCACTTCTCGCCGTTCGTGAACTGCATGGCGTTCTTTAGCGTCACGAACTGGCCGCGCTTCCCGCCGGGCAGCACGATCTCACCCTTCGGCGCCAGCGTCGCCTTGTCCCAGATCGAGATCACGTCGGTGCGTTCGCCGCGCGTCAGACGCGAGAAGAAGGTCTCGCCCGTGTAGATTTCGCTGCCGGTCGTCGACGGCAGCAGTGTGCCGAACTGCGCGACCGGAACGTGCCCCTTCACCGAGGAGACAGGGCTCGACACGTCGACGACGGCGGCGCGCCCGTCGAGAATGCTGCTGAAGTGCAGATCGTGCACGAACACGTAGCTGTCGGGATAGCGCTCGGGCAGCGTCGCGACCGACGGAATCGGCTCCTCTGGAAGCGGCTGCGGAAAGGCCTGCTGAGCCTGAGCACCGCTCGTGGCGGTGCTCCCCAAGGCAAGCAGCAGCGTGGCGGCCAGAAGCCCGGCGCGTCGTGACATGAAACCCCTCCCTCGCATCGCCCTTCGACGAGTCGCACTTCCCTAGAGTGCGAAAATGATTTAGGTCTTACGTCCAATTTTTGTCAAGCGTACTAATTTGTCGGTTCAATATCAGCGCGCTACACGCCCGGGCGAGAGTCGAAGGAGTTCCGTGTTGGCTGAGTTCATAGTTCCGGACCTGAAAGTCGTGCCGCGCGAGGGCGGCTATGCGCGCGGACAGGATGGCGTGGAACAGATCCTGCGCGCAGCGCTCACCATCCTTGTCGAACAGGGCTATCGCGCCGTGACGATGCGGGCGATCGCCAAGGCCTGCGACATGAAGCTCGGCAACATCACCTATTATTTCCCGACGCGCGACGAACTCGTCCGCGCGCTCTTCGATGCCGTCATCAGCAGCTACGAAGAAGCCTTCGACGCGATCAGCCACGACGAAGGCACCAGCGTGGAGGAACGCTTCGAAAGCCTGATCAGGCTGATCCTCGAAGACATCACCACCAAGAAAACAACGCGTTTCTTTCCCGAAATCTGGGCGCTCGCCAACCACGACGCCTTCGTTTCCGAGCGCGTCGACGAGGTCTATCGCCGTGCCCGCGCCGTCCTCAACGAGCTGATCGCGGAACTCAATCCGTCTCTACCTGAAGACGAGCGCGAAACGGTCGCCCTATTCATCTCCGCCTCGCTCGAAGGCACCACGATGTTCGCGGGCCATGAAAAGCCGTGGCGGCATCGCATGGGCTGGCTGGAAACCATTGCCTGCCGTGCCTACGTGCCGCTCGTCAAATCGCTGAAGCCCGGCGACATTCGCGCGCCCGCGTCGGAACACGTCTCTTGATCTAAAATGAGACTTGCTCATTTTTTTTGCAATCTATATTGAGCTAAATTGAACAAGAATCCACGGGGAGACCGGCGGGGTGTCAGTTGCAAGCCTGGGCGTCCGCCGCGCCCCTGTCAGTCGCGATGTCGCTTTCGGCGAATTACACGCACGTCCGCGTGCGTTGCTTGTGGACTGGGATGGCTGCCTTGCGATCGGCAATCGTCTCCAGCCCGGCGCCGTATCGCTTCTGTCTTCGTGGCAGGAACGCGTTGTCATCGTCTCGAACAACAGCACGCATCTTCCGCACCAGATCGCCCGCATTCTTGAAGACGCAAGCCTTGCCGTCCCGCCGGATCGCATCCTGCTGGCGGGGTACGAGGCGATCCGTATTGCTGCAGAGAGTACGTGGCGCCGGGCAATGATCCTTGGCGATCCGCGCCTGCGCGCCGCCGCCCGCGCGCTTGGGATCACTGTCGCGCGCGACGCGCCCGATGCGGTGGTCCTGCTCCGCGACACGCGCTTCACGTTTCGCCAGCTTGAACGCGCAGCGAACGCGATCCTGCGCGGCGCGGCGCTGCTGGTGTCGAACGCCGATCTCAACCATCCCGGCCCCGGCGGCGAGGTCGTGCCTGAAACCGGCGCCCTCCTCGCAGCGCTGCTCGCGGCGACGGGCAAGCGCTCGCTCGATTACCAGCTCGTCGGCAAGCCCTCGCCGCGCCTCTTCCTGCGCGCGTGCGCTCTTCTCGATATCCCGCCCGAAGACGCGCTGATGATCGGCGACAATCCGGACACCGACGTCGCCGGCGCAGCCGCCGTGGGGATGCCCTGCGTCACGATCGGCGGCGCGGCGATGCGCACGCTCGAATCGGTGGCGGCCAGCCTCAGAAGCGCTTGATCGAGAGGATGTCGAAGGTCCGCCGCAGCGTGTCGGTCGCCCGGTCGTAGTCGGCGAGCGCGAGCGCTGCGATCAGCGCGTCGATCACGCAAAGCTGCGCGATACGGCTTGCCATCGCCTCGGTGCGGAAGCGTGTTTCGCGCGCCATCGTGTAGAGCAGGATATCCGCGTGGCTCTGAATGGGGGAGCGCGCATAATTGGTGATGACCACCGTCTTCGCGCCCGCCTCGTGCGCGAGCCGCGTCGCCGTAAGCGTCTCGTGCGTCGCGCCGGTGTGCGAGATCGTCAGCACCGCCACGTCCGGCCCCGTGCGCGATGCGCTGATCGCCTGGATGTGGCTGTCCGTCATCGCGCGCGCATCAAGGCCGATGCGCAGCATCCGGTAGTGCGCATCCTCGGCGATCGGCGCGGAGGAGCCGATCCCGTAGATCTCGATGCGTTTCGCCGCGCGCATTGCCGCCACCGCCTGCCCGAGCGCCTGCGGATCGAGCACCGAATGCGTGTCGCGCAGCGCCTGAATGCCGGAATGGAACACCTTGCGGCACACGGTTTCGAGGTCGTCGTCCTTCTCCAGATCCTCGTGGATGAACTGCACCGGCCGCACGATCTCCTGCGCCAGGCTCAGCTTCAGGTGCTGAAACCCGGTGAGGCCCAGGCTGCGGCAGAAATTGATGACGCTGCCCTCGCTCGCGCCCGTCGCTTCGGAAAGCTCCGTCACCGACATGCGCACGACCCGTTCCGGCTCGGCAAGCACGAAGTCGGCGATTCGCCCGGCCCCCTTGGGCATGGTGGGCCGCGCGACGCGGATTCGCGCCAGCGCGTTTTCCACCGGCATCTGATCCCGCGCGCCGCCCTGCGTCATTAAGCACCCTTCGACTCTACCGATTCCAATTCCGCGATTGAGCAAAGCTCAGCCGGGCGGCAGCGTCAAGCGAAGCACTTTCACTCAATTTTATTCAGAAATGAAATGAGTGTTATTCACAAAGCTGTCACGAGCGAGCCCTATGGCCGTGGCGAGCGCCGCTGGGGCCTCGCGAATCGGATGGAGGGAAAGCCTCGCCGGTCACGGGCCAAGGCGCGCGTCGATGCGTTTCAACAAGGGGATTCTTCCGTGACGCCCACCATCACCCGTGCCGCCCTCCTTGGCTTCGTCCTCACCGGCTGCGCGCTGCCTGCGCTCGCCGCCGCCGACATGGCCGCCGCCGATCCGGGCGACGCTGCCGACAATGCAGAGATGATCGTCGTCACCGGCCGCCAGCTCGAACAGCCGAGCGAACTTGCGGCGGGTGTCATCGAATTCGGCAACTCCGTGCAGATCGTCACCTCCGAACAGATCGCGATGAGCGGCGCCACCAACTTTGCAGAGCTCGCACAGTTCCTCATCAAGGGCGCCAACATCGGCTATTCGCCGGACGAAGGCGAATACACGATCCGCCTCGATGGTGGCGGCGACCGCGACACGCTGGTCGTTCTCGACGGCGTACCGCTTTACGATCGCGGCCCCGCGCTCGAAGACATCTGGGGATCGACCACGATCGATCCGCACATGATCGAGCGCGCCGAAGTGTTCCGCGGCGGCAACAGCCTGTTCTTCGGATCGAACGGCGGCATCGGCGTCATCAGCCTCGTCACCAAGCGCCCGGACGGCACCAAGAAATTCGAACTCGGCGCCAATTACGGCTCGTTCAACACGCGCGAAATCTGGGGCAACGCTTCGTTCCCGATCGATTCCGAAGGCCGCCACAGCATCATGGTCTACGGCGGCACGGTACAGACGGACGGTCCCCGCATCTTCAATCCGGACTCGTTCGTCGACAACGTCGCTGCCGCGGGCGCCATTCAGGATTACCCGCTCAACCGCAGCAACATCGGCATCAAGTATCTCTGGAAGGTCGATGACAAATCGGAATTCCGCGTCGGCGCACAATACACGCAGATCGAATTCCAGGATGCGTTCCCGGACAATGAAACCTATTCGCCGAACCGTGTCCGCTATCCGATCGTCGATTTCTCGCTCGATCGCCGGTGGTCTGACGCGCTCTACACCGAATTTTCCGGCTACTGGAGCAATCCCAAGCTCAACAACACCGAAACCTACGCCGAGATCTGCCGCCAGCCCATGGGCTGTATCGATCCGGCAACGGGCGCAGCGATCGCGTTCGGCAAGGCGACCGGCCGCTCGATCCCTTATCCCAACAAGGGCTTCGGCAAGAATTCGAAAGTCGGCGGCTTCCGTGAACTCGGCGTCAATCTCCGCAACACGCTCACGGTGAAGGACGTGGTCGAGGTCGTCGGCGGCGTGCAGGTCGTGTCCTACAAGAACGACTCCGATCCGGTGTTCCCGGTCGGTGACGCTTCCACCACGATCACCGGTCTTTATGCGGATCTGCGCCCGACGATCCCGTTCAGCCCCGACACGAAAATCTCGCTCGCCGCGCGTATCGATTTCGCCAAGGCGTTCGGTTCGAAAACGATCTGGAAATTCGGCGTGCGTCAGCCGTTCGGGGATTTCTACATCCGTGCGAACGGCGGCACGTCCTACAGCACGCCGCGCAATACGGAGCTCTTCAACGAAAGCCCCACGCTCGTCGGCAACCCCGACCTGAAGACCGAGGAAACCGAAACCTATAACGCCGCCGCCGGCTACACCCACACCTTCGGCAATTTCCAGGTGAGCGCCGAACTCGGCTGGTTCACCACCGACATCACCAACCGTATCCAGACAACGTCGGGCCTGACGCCCAACACCTATTACAACAACGATCGCATCACCGAGATTCGCGGCCTCACCGCCGAACTCAACCTGGCGCTCGGCGAGAGCTGGTCGGCGAACGTCAGTTACACCAAGCAGCAGGCGCGTCTCGATGGCTCGAAGCTGCAGATCAACGAAACGCCCGAATACATGATCCAGGGCACCGTCGCCTGGCACAGCCCGGGCCAGCGTTTCCACGTCACGCTCTATCCGCGCTATCAGGGGCCGGAATTTGCGACCGGCGGCGTCGGCGGCGCGCTCCGCCACAACTTCGGCAACTACTTCGTGATGAACGCCTCGCTCGGCGTATGGCTCGGCGAGGAGCGCGACCACCGCTTCACGGTCCGCGTCGTCAACGTCTTCGATAAATATTATGCGGAGCGTTACGGCTTCGGCAACATGCGCTTCAGCGAAGCCTTCGTCCGCGGCGAGATCACGACGAGCAGCCCCGAATACTACTACGGCTACCCGTTCGAGGGCAAACCGCGCAGCGTCTACGTCTCCTACAGCACGAAGTTCTGAGGGAGGGTGCGGGCTCGTTTCCCGGGTCAGCGAGATGAGCCCGCATCACGCACCTGTCACACGCGAATTCTAGGGACTCCGTTTTCAACACACCGATGGAGACTCGGATGAGACACTGGCTGACGGCAGCATTGGCGACACTGGTCGGCATCGCATCGCCCGCGCTTGCGCAAACCGCGACAAAGCCGCTCACGGTCGTGCTCATCCCCGCTGACGGCGGCACCGAAAGCGGCACGATCGCGGACTATCAGCCGGTGTTCAACGCCATATCGCGCAGCACGGGCATCAAATTCGATCTCAAGGTCGCGCAAAGCTACGGCGCCGTTGTGGAGGCGATGTGCGGCGGCCGCGCCGATGTCGCCTTCATGGGGCCGGTCACTTACCTCCAGGCGCGGAAGCGCGGCTGCGCGAAGCTGCTCGCGGTCGGCGTCGAAAACGGCCAGTCCGTCTATTACGCCGGTTTCTTCGCGCGCAAGGATGCCCCCTTCAAAAGCGTGAAGGATCTGCGCGGCAAGCGCGTCGCATTCGGCGACGTCAATTCCGCGTCCTCGTTCGTCTTCCCGATGGCGATGGTCATCGAGGCGGGCCTCGATCCCGTTCACGATCTCGGCGAAATCCGCATGGCGGGCAGCCACGTGAACAGCCTTGCCGCGCTGGTGCAGGGCCGCGTCGATGCCGCTGCGCTCTCATTCGATTCCTATGAGAAGGCGGTGCGGCAGGGCGCGGTCGATCCGAAGAAGTTCAAGGTGATCGCGAAGAGCAGCCCGATCCCCTATCCGCCGATCGCTGTGAACAGCCGCCTGGCGCCGAAGCTGCAGGCGAAACTCCGCGCCGCGTTCGCCGACATCGCGCACGCCCCCGGCATGACACCCGAGATGATCCGCGGCTACGGCGGCAAACGCATCGACGGCTACGACGTGAAATTCCCGGCATCGAAGTTCAACGTCGCCGCATCGCGCATGGCGCTCGTCAACGACGATCTCAAAAGCCGTATCCTCACCAAATCGGCGAACCGCTGAAAATGGACGCGCCCGCGATCAGCTTCCGCAAGATCGGCAAGCGCTACCCGGACGGCACGCGCGCGCTCGATGATGTCTCGCTCGATGTTCCGCGCGGCCAGTTCTGCGTGCTGCTCGGCCCATCGGGCGCGGGCAAGTCGACGCTGCTGCGCATGGCGAACCGCCTCGCCGAGCCGACCGAGGGCCGCGTCATCATCGAAGGCCGCGATCTCACGCCGCGCACGATGAAACCCATCCGTCGCCGCATCGGCATGATCCATCAGAGCTTCAATCTCGTCGGCCGCCTCAGCGTCGCGGCGAACATCATGACTGGCGCGCTCCCTGCGCTCGGCCCGGCGCGCGTGCTCGCCGGTCTCTTCCCGGACGCGCTGAAGACGAAGGCGTGTATGCTCGCGGCTTCCGTCGGCCTCGACCCCGCGCACATGAGCCGCCGGGCGGACAGTCTTTCGGGCGGGCAGCAGCAACGCGTCGGCATCGCGCGCGCGTTCATGCTGGACCCCGCCATTGTGCTTGCGGACGAACCCGTCGCCAGCCTCGATCCGCGCATCAGCAGCGATATTCTCGCGCTCATCCGCGATCAGGCGCGCGTGCGCGGCGCAACCGTGCTGTGCAGTCTCCACCAGATCGAACTCGCGCGCACCTTCGCGGACCGCATCGTCGCACTGCGCCACGGGCGGCTCGTCTTCGACGGCACCCCCGCCGAACTCGACCGCAACGCGATCCGCGCGATCTACGGAGAGGCGGGGCCGGTCCCCATCGCCAGCGGAGGGCTCGCGGCATGAACAGCGCCGCCTGGAATTATCCGGCCCCGTTCGGAACCCGCACGGTCGCCATCGTCATCATGGCGTTCGCATTGCTCTGGATCACCGGCCAGCGCGTCGAAATGGGACGCATGATTTCGATGACCGGCGAGGCCGCGCTTGCCGCGGTCGGCATCGTGCCGGAATCGGAAGTCGCCGACGGTTTCGGCGCGGTCGCGGGTAAGCTGTTTCCACTGCAAATCTCCACGCGCACCGAAGTGAGCCGGATCGAGAATTTCGATCCCCGGCATCTGCCCCCCTTCGCACGCATCGAAACTGCGGAAACCACGACGCAGGCGCTCAATCCCGATACGCTTGAGATGGAGCCGCACACCGAACGCACCACGGTTCTCGTCGAGCCTGTGGGCTATCTCGTCCACGTCGCCGCGAAGATGCTGGAAACGCTCGAGATCGCACTGTGGGGCACCGTGATCGCGATCCTCGTCGGCTTTCCGCTCGCGCTCGGCGCAGCGCGTAACATCACGCATTCGCCCGCGCTGCGCGGCGTCGCGGGCGCGGCGATCAGCCTGCTGCGCTCGATCCCCGAGATGATCAGCGCGCTGTTCCTCGTCATCGCCTACGGCTTCGGGCCGATCGCGGGCATCCTCGCGCTCGCCTTCTACGGCGCGGGTTATCTCGGCAAGGTCTACGCCGAAGACATGGAAGGGCTGGACCCGCGCCCGCAGGAAGCGCTCGCGGCCGGCGGCGCCAACATGCTCGCGCAGCTTCGCTGGGCTGTGTTGCCGCAGGCGATGCCGCGCTTCATCGCCGCCGCGCTTTATGTGCTCGATCGCAACATGCGCATGGCGACCGTTATCGGCATCGTCGGCGCGGGCGGCATCGGGCAGGAACTGAAAGGCCGCTACGACATGTACGACTACGGCCATGTCGGCACGATCCTCGTCGTTATTTTCCTCGTGGTTTTCCTCCTCGACCGGGCGGCCGCGCACCTGCGCCGCGCGGCGCTCTGACCCCTCAAATGAAAGGCGCACGATGACCGACACCAGCCGCCGCAATTTCCTCCGCACCGCCGCAGCCGGCGCCGCGCTCTCCGCGCTTCCGGCCAGCATCGCGCGCGCCATGGCGATCGCCCCCGCGCGCGTCACGGGCACGATCAAGGACGTGCAGCACATCGTCATCCTGATGCAGGAGAACCGCTCCTTCGATCATTATTTCGGCACGATGCGCGGCGTGCGCGGCTTCGGCGATCGTCATCCGATCCCGATGCGCGGCGACCGCACCGTCTGGCAGCAGTCGGACGGCAAGCGCGAGCTTCCGCCCTACCATCTCGACACGAAGACCACCGATGCGCTGAAGGTGCCCGGCACGCCGCACAGCTTTTCTGACGCGCAGGCCGCGTGGAGCCAGGGCCGTTTCGGCGAATGGCCGCGCTACAAGAACCCCTATTCGATGGGCTATTACCGGCGCGAGGACATTCCCTTCCAGTTCGCGCTCGCCGAGAATTTCACGATCTGCGACGCCTATCACTGCTCCGTGACATCCGGCACCGATCCCAACCGCATCGTGTTCTGGACCGGCGCAAACTTCGATCCGCAGGCGGTCGCGAAGGGCGAGAATTGCACCGATGTGAATTCGGAGCCGAACAACCTCCGCTGCTGGGTGAAGGGCGCGCTCCCGTCGCCGGGCTACACCTATCAGGGCAATGCGCTCACCTGGCCGACGATCCCCGACGTGCTGCAGGATGCCGGCATCGATTGGCGCATCTATCAGGATCCGAACGACAACTGGACGGGCGCGATGCACGGCTGTCTCGGTTCGCAGAGCTTCCGCGACGCGAAGCCGGGCTCCGAACTCTACAAGCGCGGCATGAGCGAATACACGCTGCTCCAGCTCGCGGACGATGTGAAGAACGGCACACTCCCCGCCGTCTCGTGGGTCTTGCCGCCCAAGGAATGGTCCGAGCATCCGAGCGCCTCGACGCCGCTGCAGGGCGCCGAATTCACCGCGATGGTCCTCGATGCGCTGACATCGAACCCCGAAGTCTGGGCGAAGACGGCCTTCTTCCTCACCTTCGACGAGAACGACGGCCAGTTCGACCACGTGCCGCCCGCCGCGCCGCCGTCCTACGATGTGGAGGGGAATCTCTGCGGCAAGACGACGATGCCGATCGCCGGACATTATTTCAACGACACCGCCGGCAAATATACCGACCCCACCGACGACATCAGCGGCAAGGTCCGCCCGTGGGCGATGGGGCCGCGCGTGCCGATGTACGTCGTCTCGCCGTGGAGCCGGGGCGGCTGGGTCACGTCCGAAGTGATGGACCACACCTCGATCGGCCAGTTCCTCGAAAAGCGCTTCGACATCACGATCCCCGCCATCAGCCCGTGGCACCGCGCGGTGAGCGGCGATCTGACCTCGGCGTTCGATTTCGCCGCGCCGACGGACACGAGCTTCCCGCCGCTGCCGCCGGTGACGGGCGCCTCGGGCGTCGTCCTCGCGCACATGCAGCGCCCGAAGATCATGCCGCCGGAAACCCCGCAGCCGCTCTGGCAGGAGGCGGGCACGCGCCCCTCGCGCGCGCTGCCCTACGAACTCCACGCCGACATGCGCGTCGATGCGAAGCGCCGCGCCGTCACGGTCGATTTCGCGAACACGGGCACGGCGGGCGCCGTGTTCCACGTCTACGACAAGCTGAACCTCGACCGCATCCCGCGCCGCTACACCGTGGAAGCCGGCAAGCGCCTTTCCGACGACTGGGCGGTGGAAGCGGACGGGTCATTCGATCTCTGGCTGATCGGCCCGAACGGCTTCGTGCGCGCAATCAAAGGCTCGCTCGCGCAAAACGCCGCGCCGCCCATCGTGACGGCACGCTACGACCGCAAAGGCCCGGCGCTGAAACTCACGTCACGCGGCGAAGGCACGCTGCGCAGCGAACACTACGGAGCCGTGTCACAGCCGCTGAAAGCCGCCCACGTCTGGTCCGCGAAAGACTCGCAAGGCTGGTACGATCTCACCGTCACCGCCCCCGGCTTCGAGCAGCGCTTCGCGGGCCGCATCGAAACCGGCCGTCACAGCATCAGCGATCCGGCCTAGAGGAACAGCTCCGCCGCCGCCTCCACGATCGCATCCGCGTTCAGGCGGTGGATGCGATAGGTGTCCGCAAGGTTGCCGGTCTGCCCGAAGCGATCGACGCCGAGCGGGCTGACGCGGTGGCCGCGCACGCCGCCGATCCACGACAGCGCCGCCGGAGACCCGTCGAGCACCGTCACCAGCCCCGCGTTCGGCGCGAGCGTGCCGAGCAGCGTTTCGATGTGCGACGCCTCCCGCCCGCGCCCCTGCCAGCGCGCCGCGCGCGCCGCGCTCCAGTCGCGGTGCAGCAGCGTCGGCGAGGTGACCGCGAGCAGCCCGAGCCCCGGCAGGTCCGCCTCCAGCAGTTCCCACGCCGCGATCGCATCGGGCATCACCGCGCCCATCGCCACGACCGCCGCCTCGCTGCCTTCCGCCGGCTGCCGCAGCCAGTAGGCGCCCTTCAGCGCATCTGCCTGCCACGCGTCGTCCTCGCGCCGCGCCTGCAGGATGGTGCGCGTCGTCAGGCGGAAATAGATCGATCCGCCGTCCGCTGCTTGCATGTGGCGGAAACCGTGTTCCATCATCAGCGCGAGTTCGTCGGCGAATGCAGGCTCGTAGTGCGTCAGCCCCGGCTGCCCCATCGCGATCAGCGGCGGGTTGATCGATTGGTGCGCGCCGCCTTCCGGCCCCAGCGTCACGCCCGACGGCGTCGCCACCAGCATGAAGCGCGCGTCCTGATAGCAGGCGTAGTTCAGCGCATCGAGCCCGCGCGCGATGAAGGGATCATACACCGTCCCCACCGGCATCAGCTGTTCCCCGAACAGGTCGCCCGCCAGCCCGAGCGCGCCGAGCACGAGGAACAGGTTGTTCTCCGCAATGCCGAGTTCGATGTGCTGCCCGGCAGGCGCGCCGGACCATTTCTGCGCCGATGGAATCTTCGCCTTCTGGAACACGTCGGCAAGGTCCTGCCGCCGGAACAGTCCGCGCTGGTTCACCCAGCCGCCGAGGTTCGTGGAGACCGTCACGTCGGGCGACGTCGTCACGATCCGCGCGGCGAGCGGATGGCCCGATTTCGCCAGCTCGAACAGGATCTTCCCGAATGCCGCCTGCGTCGATTGCTCCGCCTCGCGCGGCGCTTCCAGCGTCGGCACGGGCACGGAATCGATCGGCCGCGCGTCCTTCTGCTGGCGGATCGGCGCCGCCTCCAGCATCGCCTTCGCCGCCGCCGCAGCATTGCCGCCAAGCCCCGCCCACGGCTCCCACTCCTCGCCCTCGGCGATGCCGAGCCGCCCGCGCAGCTCCGCGATCTGCCCCGGCGTCATCAGCCCGGAATGGTTGTCCTTGTGCCCCGCGAGCGGCAGGCCATAGCCCTTGATCGTATAGGCGATGAACAGCGTCGGCCGGTCGTCCTGCGCCCCGTCGAACGCGTCTTTCAGCGATTCGAGGCAATGCCCGCCGAGGTTCGTCATCAGCTCCGCGAGCGCCGCATCGTCGCGCTTGCCAAGCAGCGCCTTCACGCCGCGCACGCTGCCGATGTCCGCCTCCAGCCGCGCGCGCCACGCCGCGCCGCCCTGGTAGGTGAGCGCCGCATATTCGGCGTTCGGGCAATTGTCGATCCAGTCCGCGAGCGCCTGCCCGCCCGGCTCCTTGAACGCCGCGCGCTGGTGCCGCCCGTGCTTCAGCGTCACGACGCGCCAGCCGCAGGTTTCGAAGATGTCGTCGAAGCGGCGGAACATCCGGTCGGCGGTCGTCGCGTCCAGCGACTGCCGGTTATAATCCACGATCCACCAGCAGTTGCGGATATCGTGCTTGTACGCCTCGATCAGGCATTCATAGATATTGCCCTCGTCGAGTTCCGCGTCGCCCATCAGCGCGATCATGCGACCGGTATCCGCGTCCGCCATCAGCCCGTGCGCGACCATATAGTCCTGCACAAGGCTCGCGAACGCCGTGATCGCGACGCCGAGCCCCACCGATCCGGTCGAGAAATCCACCGGGATCACGTCCTTGGTACGCGATGGGTAGGACTGCACGCCGCCAAGCCCCCGGAACGCCTTCAGCTTGTCGAGGCCCTCGTTCCCCAGCATGTAGTGGATCGCGTGGAGCAGCGGCCCCGCGTGCGGCTTCACCGCCACGCGGTCGTTCGGCCCCAGCGCATGGAAATACAGCGCCGCCATGATCGCGCTCATCGAAGCGCAGCTCGCCTGATGCCCGCCCACCTTGATGCCGTCCACGTTCTCGCGGATGTGGTTCGCGTTGTGGATCGTCCACGCCGCCAGCCAGCGCAGCCGCGTCTCCAGGTCTTCGAGCGTGCTCACCGTATCGGGGCTGGAAACCGTCACTGCCATCTGTCTTGCTCCGCGATTGTGCGAGCGGACCATATATTACGCCTGCCCGCGCGCGGTCCTTGCGAAATGGGGTCGACAGACCAAGTGTTTTGGCAGAAACGATTGCCGGAAACCGTCAGGAAGCAATTTTATGCCAACCCAGCCGCTCGACGCGCTCGATGTCAAAATCCTTGAGTGCCTGCAGGCAGACGGCCGCATCACCAATCAGGAGCTTTCGGAGAAGGTCGGCCTGTCGCCGAGCCCGTGCCTGCGCCGCGTGCGCCAGCTGGAGGCGGCGGGCATCATCACCGGCTATGTTGCCCTCGTCAGCCCCGATCAGGTCGGCCTCACGATCAGCGCCTTCGTGCGCGTGCGGCTCAACCAGCAGGACGAAAAGCACCTCGACATCTTCGAAACCGCCGTCGCCGCCTTCCCGGAGGTGATGGAATGCTACCTGATGACCGGCGAAGCCGACTACCAGCTCCGCGTCCTCGTCCCCTCACTCTCCGATTTCGAGGACGTGCTGCGGCGACTGACGCGCATCGAGGGGGTGGCGCAGGTGACGACGAGCTTCGCGCTGCGGCCGATCGTTTACAAGACGGCGGTGCCGGTTTGAGGGGTTCAGTCTGTTTGTGGACGATCTAACACATACCGGCATAGATCGACATGATCATCACCTGTGGCTGTCTACGATCCCTCTTGTGTATGTCCGAGCCGTTAGAAGCGGGGGCCCTCATATAGGTCATTTCCTATATTTCGACTCGAATGCCGGACATGCTTGGAAATGAGCGATGGAAGTCAGCTCATTTGTGGTTAAGTTTAAACAGGGAATTTGAGAATAACATTGTCAACAAGATCTTCAATGAAGTCAATTACCTTCGACTTGTTGACTGTCACGCCGGAAGGGTGGGCACACGAGTTTCGTGTACCAAGCTTCTGATCAAGAATTTTCCGCACATCGTTCGAGACGATACCTGCGGAGCGGCAAAGCTCAATGAACTTTGTTTCCTTGATTTCAGTGAAGTCGTCCCGTTTGGAAACGGAGGTGATTTTCACGCCCTTATCTTTCGAGAGGGCTGTATTGAAGTCGGCTAGCTTGTGCGCGAGGATGTAGGCGAACAGGTGATCCATCGCCAATATCCAAGTCATAACAATCGCTGCTCGGTTGGCTCCGATCTCAAAGCAGTTGATCGCTTCTTTCAAAAACTCCTTATCAGCTCCAGCAGGAAGCTTATGCTCAAGGCCGCGAAGGGTAGCGCTGGTTTGAGCAGTCACAGTCTCGGCCCCGAGCTTCTTCGATAACGCCTCCCGCATGTGCCGCTGGAGTTTGTATGCACCTTTGACTTTGATGTACTTTGGCGGCTTGGCTTTCAGTCCCTCTGATAAGCGAGCGCTCACGTTGGCAGGAACCGTTAGATCGCACGCCTCAAAACAGTCAGTGATCTGTTTTGGGATTGCTGTTTCTTGGCCCAATTCCACCGTTATAAAATAGACAAACAACTCAACGAGCCCACTCTGGCTCTGGCTCGCCACATCTTCGATGGAGTTATAGAAGCGATTGACCGCATCATTCATTCAGCCGGATTCCGCTTCAATTTATGATTAAAGTGATTATCACCCGCGATGGTGACAGGAAAGTCTGTGGGCGATCGAAAATCTATATAGCCGAATTTACTGCTGGTATCATAGAAGGCCTGCGCGAATGCCTTCGGTATCTTGTCTCCTGTGGCCTTAAAGCAAGTGTAGACCTGATCAGTGTTAGGGTTTTCCAAATTCAATGAATCAGCCATAAACTTCAGGAATATTAAAATCTTCTCAGCGTTATTCTTCGGCGCGAATTGACTATAAAATGCGCCAAGACCAGATGTATCCAAATTTTTGTCGAGCTTGGGAGCGTCGGCAGCCACACCGCTACCACTCTCATCGCCATTCGTTTTCTTCTTGGTTGCACCACGACGCTTGACCTTCTGCTTAGGTGCAGAAGAAGCAGCCTCTTCGTTGTTGCCAGAATGCGTTGCGCTCGCTGGTGTCGATGCTGCTGGTGGAGTGAACTTTAACGCCTCCAAAAGTCTTGATTTGAAATCTGTATATATTTCCCGGACCAAATCGGGATCGCCTTCAATATCGATTACTCCTTGCGAGATATCGATACGTAGCTTTGTGGCCATAATATTCCTCCCGTTATTCGTCCGAGCGGCTTGATCCAGACACCGCTTCTTCACGACAAGATATAAGAGAAACCCGAATATTCAAGAGAAGCGCCAAGAAATTTGTTTCTTGAGCGTAATATAATGAAACATAATAGATTTTCGTGAAGCGCAACCGTAACCCGCTAGTCTGTTCCAGTACCCCATCACCCCTCCCAAGGTGGCACAGGCCCATAAAGCCCCTCTAGAAAATCCGTGAACGCCCGCACCGCAGGCGCAGTTTCGGGGCGGCGGGGGGAGACGGCGTAGATGCCGACGTCTGCCGATCCCTCGCAGTCCGGCAGGATGCGCACCAGCCGCCCGGCGGCGAGGTCGGCGCTCACGTCCCATAGCGAGCGGAGCGCGATGCCGACCCCGGCGATGCACAGCTCGCGGACGACCTCGCTCGAATTGGTGCGCACGCGGCTGGTGCCGTCGATGGTCACCGTGCGCGCACCTGCGCTTCCCCCCACACCCGTCAGTCGCCACGGGAACTGGCCGGTCGCCGCGAGCAGCCGGTGCCGCTGGGTATCGCCGAGCGCCGCCGTGTCCTCCGGCGCGCCGTGCTGCGCGATATAGGCGGGGGCCGCGCAGAGGATGCGGCGGTTGGTCGCCAGCCGCCGCGCGGAGACGCCGCCGCCGACCGTGGGCGTGATGCGCACGGCGACGTCGATGCGCGCCGCCATCAGGTCCACGAACCCGTCCGAAAGATCGAGATCGAGCGTGATGCGCGGATACGCATCCAGAAACCGCTTCAGGTGCGGCGCGATGTGCAGCCGCCCGAACGAGGTGGGCGCGGACACGCGCAGCAGCCCCGCCGGGCCGTCCTTGTCGCCGGCCACGCGCGCTTCCGCCTCCGCCACCGCCTTCAGGATCGCCAGCACGTCCGCGTGAAAGCGCGCGCCCGTTTCGGTGAGCGCGAGGCGCCGCGTCGTGCGGTTGACGAGCGCCGCGCCCAGCCGCGCCTCCAGCCGCGCCAGCCGCTTCGAAACCATCGCAGGCGAAAGCCCCACCGCGCGCCCCGCCGCCGAAAGGCTGCCGCTTTCGATGATCTTGGCGAACAGCACGTAATCGGCATCCATCCGATTTGTTCCCGTCGTGAAAAGCTGCTTTAATTTTCGTTCGTCTACCGCACGAGTTCGCGCTCGTCTATGAACGCGCGAAACCATACGGGACGATCAGACCATGACGACGAAGAACGGCCTCCAGATCGCAGACAGCCTCGTCCGCTTCATCGAAGAACAGGCGCTGCCCGGAACGGGCGTCGCCGCAGACGCATTCTGGGCAGGCGTTGCGGACATCTACGCCCGCTTCGCCCCCGAAAACGCCGCGCTCCTCGCGAAGCGCGACGATCTGCAGGCGCGTATCGATGCCTGGCACACAGCGCGCGCCGGAAAGCCCATCGACGCCGCCGAATATCAGGCGTTCCTGCGCGAAATCGGCTACCTCGTGCCCGAGCCCGCGCCCTTCACCGTCACCACGCAGAATGTCGATGCGGAGCTTGCGACGCTCGCCGGGCCGCAGCTCGTCGTCCCCGTGCTCAATGTGCGGTTCGTGCTCAACGCCGCCAATGCGCGCTGGGGCAGCCTGTATGATGCGCTCTACGGTACGGATGCGATTCCGGGCGCAGCCGCCGGCAAGGGCTACGACCCCGCGCGCGGCGCGGAGGTGATCGCGTGGGCGAAGGCGTTCCTCGATCGCGCCGTGCCCCTCGCCAGCGGATCGTGGACGGGCTGGGCGGGCGGCACCCCCGCGCTCGCCGATCCCGCGCAGCTCGTCGGCCGCGCGGGCGACAACATCCTGCTCCGCCACAATGGCCTCCACATCGAACTCGTCATCGATCGCGCGCACCCGATCGGGAAGGACGACCCGGCGGGCCTCGCCGATGTCGTGCTCGAATCCGCGCTTTCCACGATCGTCGATCTCGAAGACTCGGTCGCCGCCGTGGACGCGGAAGACAAGGTCGCCGCCTATGCGAACTGGCTCGGCCTGATGAAGGGCGACCTTGAGGACACGTTCGAGAAGACCGGCAAGCCGATGACGCGCCGCCTGAACGCGGACCGCGCCTATACCGCGCCGGACGGCGCCGCGTTCATGCTGCCCGGCCGCAGTCTCCTCTTCGTCCGCAACGTCGGCCACCTGATGACGACGCCCGCCGTGCGCCTCCCCGATGGATCGGAAGCGCCCGAAGGCATCCTCGACGGCATCGTCACCAGCCTCATCGGCGTCCATGACCTCAAGCGTCAGGGCCGCTTCGTGAACAGCCGCGCGGGGTCGATCTACATCGTGAAGCCCAAGATGCACGGCCCCGAAGAGGCCGCGTTCACCAACCGTCTGTTCGATGCGATCGAGGATCTGCTCGGCCTTGCGCGCCACACGATCAAGGTCGGCGTGATGGATGAAGAGCGCCGCACCTCGGCCAATCTCGCGGCGTGCATCGCGGCGGTGAAGGATCGTATCGTCTTCATCAACACCGGCTTCCTCGATCGCACGGGCGACGAGATGCACACGTCGATGCGCGCGGGCGCGATGATCCGCAAGGGCGACATGAAGACCTCCGCGTGGATCACCGCCTACGAGAACCGCAACGTGCAGATCGGCCTCGCCTGCGGGCTTTCGGGCCGCGCGCAGATCGGCAAGGGCATGTGGGCCGCGCCGGACCGGATGGCGGACATGCTGGACCAGAAGATCGGCCATCCGAAGACCGGCGCGAACACCGCATGGGTGCCTTCGCCCACCGCCGCCACGCTGCACGCCACGCACTATCACGCCGTCGATGTGTTCGCGCGGCAGCAGGAACGCCGCGCGGAGGGCATCGACAGCCTCGGCGCACTCCTCACCATCCCGCTCGCCGCCGGGCACAACTGGTCGCCCGAGGAGATCCGCGAGGAGCTTGATAACAACGCGCAGGGCATTCTCGGCTACGTGGTGCGCTGGGTCGATCAGGGCGTCGGCTGCTCAAAGGTGCCCGACATTCACGACATCGGTCTGATGGAGGACCGCGCCACGCTTCGCATTTCCTCACAGCATATGGCGAACTGGCTGCTGCACGGTGTCTGCACCCCAGCGGACGTCGACGCCGCCTTCGCGCGCATGGCTGCGAAGGTGGATGCGCAGAACGCGGGCGACCCGCTCTACCGGCCGATGTCCGGCAACGAGGCCACCAGCCTCGCGTATCAGGCCGCGCGCGCGCTGGTATTCGAAGGCGTTGCCCAACCGAGCGGCTACACCGAACCGCTGCTCCACGCCTTCCGCGCAAAGGTGAAGGCCGTCCGCTCAATCTGACATTTCGCTGATACCCCCTGTCAGATACGTGACAGCGCGGCGCTGCTATCGGCAGCGCCGCGTTTGTTTTCAGCAAGGGGGTTTTATGACTTCGTTCTCCGTTCTCCGCCGTTCGCGCCTGCCGCTCTGCGTGGCAGTGCTGCTGGCATCGTCGCTGACACCGGCGGCAGCCGCACCTGCGGATGACATCGCCGAGCTGAAAGCCGCGGTCGAAGCGCTCCGCGCCGATCAGGCCCGCGCGCAGGCGCGCATCGCAGAGCTTGAAGGCGCACTCGCGAAGCAGCGCGAAACGCCCGTCGCCGTCGCAGCCGCGCCCGCCCCGGCACCGAACGCCATCGTCACGACCGCAGCGCCCGTCGGCAGCGAACCCTCGCGCCTCAGCCTCTCGGGCGACGTGCGCGTGCGCTACGAGTCCAATTTCGGCGTCGCCGGCGCGCGCGATCGCGATCGCGGCGTCCTCCGCGCGCGCCTGCGCGCCGCTTATTCGGTGAACGATTGGCTCACCGTCGGCGGCCAGCTCGCCACGGGCGACCCGGACGATCCCAACTCCACCGACATGACGCTGTCGAATTTCAACGACGATCTGCAGGTCAGCCTCGATCAGGCCTATATCCGCCTCACCCCCGGCGATCTTCAGGTCCATCTCGGCAAGATCCCCCAGCCGTTCATGCGTACCGAGCTCGTCTGGGACGGCGACGTCTCCCCGCAGGGCGCGTCCGCGGCGTACACCGCCGATCTCGGCGGCGTGAAGGTGAAGGCGAGCGGCCTCTATTTCATGGTCGACGAATCCGTCGCCGGGCCGGACAGCCGCATGATCGGCGGTCAGCTCTCGGTGCAGACCCCCGCCGCGCCCATTCAGGCAGAATTCGCGGTCGGATATTATGATTATTCGCTTCGCAGCGTCGCAGGCGGTGACGCCGGCGACTTCCGCTCAAACCTCTTCGCGGGCGGGCGCTATCTCTCCGACTTCAACCTGCTCGATGTGATCGCCGCGCTCACCTGGAACGGCCTCGGCGAGAAGTGGCCGGTGCGTATCGTCGGCGACTATGTTCACAACTATGGCGCGGCGACCGATGCCGACACCGGCTTCGGCGTCGACCTTCTCGTCGGCCGCGCCAGCAAGCCCGGAGACTGGCGCTTCACCTACGGCTATGCCGAGGCGGAGACCGACGCCGTGCTCGCGGCGTTCAGCCAGGACAACACAAACATCGGCACGAACTACATGCAGCACACGCTCGCGATCGATTTCGTGCCGCAGCACAACCTCGTGCTCAATGCCACCTACTACCACTACCGGCAGAAGGACGGCGTTATCGGCCCCGTCGACTGGCAGAACCGCCTGCGTCTGAATTTCCTGGTCAACTTCTAGGATGCGCGCGCCGCCGGCCACGCGAGGCGGACTTCAAGACCGCCGAGCGGGCCGGTGCCAAGCGCAAGCGTACCGTCCGTCGCGCGCACCAGGTCGCTGACGATGGCAAGCCCGAAGCCGTGTCCCGGCCCGGCTTCGTCAAGGCGCCCGCCGCGCACGAGCGCCGTCGCCGCGCGCGTATCGGCGATGCCGGGGCCGTCGTCCGAAACCGTGATCCAAACCTCGCCATCTGCGGCCATGCCCGCCACAGCCACGCGCCGCCGGGCGAAGCGCGCGGCATTCTCCATCAGCGCGCCAAGAATTTCGGCAAGGTCCGAAGCCGCGAACGGCAATTCCAGATCCTCCGCCACATCGATCTCGAATACGATGCGCTCACCCGCCTCGGTGCGCTCGATCACGGCGGCGACCGCCTCCACCGCGGCAAGCATCTTCGCGCGCGAAGATGCCTGCGCCTCGCGCGCCACTGCGGAGCGCGAGCGCGCGAGTTCAGCCTCCAGCGCTGCGCCGGCCGCCGCGATGGCGCGGTCGAGGCCGTCCGCCGCCTCATGCGCTCCCGCCTCGCGCGCCCGGCGGCTCTGCGCGGCGAGCGCGGCAAGCGGCGTCTTCAGGCCGTGCGCGAGATCGGCGGCGCGGCGGCGCGCACGATCGACATCCGCCGCGCGCGCATCGGCGAGCGAATTGATGGCGTTCGCCAGCGGGTCGATTTCGGTCGAGTGATCCGCCGATAGCCGCGCACCCGGATTGCGCCGCATCCGGTCGAGTTCCGCGCGGATACGCGCCAGCGGCCTCAACCCCAGCACCACCTGGCCGTAGGCCGCGCCGATCAGCACCAGCCACAACAGCACAAGCGAGCCGACCATTTCCCGGCTGAATTCGCGCTGTGCGTCGTTAAGTGCGCTGTCATCCGTCGCCACCTGCACCAGCACCGGGCGACCGGTCTCGTCGGGCCGCACCATACGCTCGATCAGAAACAGCCCCTGCTCGAACGGCCCGGGTATCCGCCGCACGCGCCACTGGTCGCGCGGTGCACCCGTCGCGGTGGGAAGCGACTGGTCCCAGAGCGAGGGCGAGTGTTCCTGTCCGGCCGGGGTCGTGACCTGCCAGTAAAGTCCACCCGCAGGCTCGCTGAAGCGGCTGTCCGAAGGTTGCGTATCGACAACCGGCTTGCCGTTCGCATCAAGCCGCAGCGTGCCGAGCAACTCGCGCGCTTTTGCCTCCATCGAATGCGCCTCGCGACGCTCGATATGGCGTTCGAACAGGAGGCCGAGACCGAGGCCCGCAAGCGCGAGCGCAAGAAAGATCGCGGCGGCGGCGCTCGCCAGCAGCCGAAGCCGCAGCGAACGCAGCGCCATCAACTCTCCTCCGAAAGCACGTAGCCAAAGCCGCGCCGTGTCTCGACGATGCCAGGTCCCGTTTTGCGGCGCAGCCGGGTGACGAGCGCTTCAATAGCGTTGGTATCGCCCGAATCCGCGGTGCCGTAGAGATGCTCCGCAATATCGTGTGCCGCCGCGACGCCGCCCTTCTGATGGGCGAGGAATTCCAGGAAACGGTATTCGAGCGGCGACAGGCGTATGGCGCGTCCATCGACGTGCGCCGACATGCGGCTGGTATCGAGCGTCATGCGGCCGACACGGATCAGCGGCGACCCATGCCCGGCCGCACGGCGCAGCAACGCCCGCACCCGCGCCACGAGTTCGCCCATTGCGAAGGGCTTGGCGAGATAGTCGTCAGCGCCCGCATCGATGCCTTCGACCTTCTCGGTCCATTCGCTGCGCGCGGTCAGGATCAGCACGGGGAAATTACGCCCGGCGCTCCGCCAGCGCCGCAGGACGCTCAGCCCATCGAGGCGCGGCAGGCCCAGGTCCAGAATCACGGCGGCATAATTCTCGGTATCGCCCCGATACCACGCATCATCGCCTGTCACGGCGAGGTCGACGACGAAACCGGCCTCCCCGAGCGCGCGAACGAGATCGTCCCCGACATCGGGATCGTCCTCCACCACGAGCAGACGCATCAATCGTCCTCGATCTTGATCAGCGCCCCCGTGCGGGCATCGAGTTCCACCTCGCGCACGCGGCCCTTCTTCGTCAGGATCTTGACCTCATAGCTGAGCACGCCGTCGTCCTGCTCCAATTCGATCTTCAGCACTTCCCCTTTTACGCGGGCCTGTGCAAGCGCGAGGATATGGGGCAGCGGCAGAAGATCACCGCGCTCGACAGCCGCGCGAATGGAGTTCGCCTCCTCTACCTTTCTCGCTTTCTTGTCTTTCGCGGGCGCGCCGGAGGCAAGCGCAAGCGCCATCGCCGGAACGACAAACGCAAGACAGAGCAGGCGCAGGCCGGATTTCAGGACCATCTGCATTCGTCCCGCATATCATATCGGGGCTGACACTTCCCTGACGGCTGCAGAAGGGCATGCGTCAGGCGGCGTGCGCTACTCGGCGGCAACACTCAAGCCAAGGAGATTGCAGATGAACCGATTCGTTCTCCCCGTCGCCGCGCTCGCCATCGCCGCGCCGTTCACCGCATGCGCTGCGGCGCCCGCCGCGAAGCCGATGTCATTCGGTGCGGCTGAAAAGCGCGCCGCGAAGCAGGGCATCCGCGCGGACGAGATCAAGATCAAGGGCTCCACGATCAAGGTTGAAGGCCGCGACAACCGGAACCGCAAAGTCGAGCTGTTACTCGACCGCCGAACCGGCGAAGTGCTCGACCGGCGCTTCGACGACTAGGCGCGGGGCGGGAACCGGTCAGGCGAATGCCCCCTTTCAATTGACCGGTTCCCTTGCCACCCGATGCCGCTAAGCATCGCCCGGAACAGCATAAGGGGAGATGCAGATGGCCTACGAACATATCCTGCTCGAAGAACAGGACGGCATCGCGACGCTGACGATCAACCGGCCCCAGGTGCTGAACGGACTCAGCACGAAAACGGTGGGCGAGATGATCCACGCGATCGATTCCGTGCGCGATAACGGCACCGCGCGCGTGCTTCTGATGACGGGTGCGGGCCGCGGCTTTTCCTCGGGCGCCGATCTTTCGGGCGGTAATGCAGGCGCCGTTCCTGACAGCAGCGGTCTCCCCGCGGGCCTGATGGATACGGGCAAGGTGCTCGAAAGCCATTTCAACCCTCTGCTTGAACGCCTGATGGATCTGCCCGTCCCGTTCGTCACCGCCGTGAACGGCCCCGCAGCCGGCGCAGGCGCGTCGATCGCGCTGGCCGGCGACATCGTGATCGCCACCCGCTCCGCCTATTTCCTGCAGGCCTTCGTCAACATCGGCCTCGTGCCCGATGTCGGCTCGACCTGGATTCTGCCGCGCCTCGCGGGCCGCGCACGGGCGCAGGCGATGATGATGCTCGGCGAGAAAGTGCCCGCCGCGCAGGCGCTCGACTGGGGCATGATCTACAAGGTCGTGGACGACGATGCGCTGATGACGGAAGCCGGCGCACTTGCCGCGCGGCTCGCGAAGGGGCCGACACGGGCTTACGCGCTCATCCGTCAGGGCCTGCGCCAGTGCCTCGACAAGCCGCTCAGCGAAGGGCTGATGGTGGAACGCCGCAACCAGCGGCTCGCGGGACTCACGGAAGATTTCGCGGAGGGCGTCGCCGCCTTCCTGCAGAAGCGCCCGCCGAACTTCAAAGGGCGTTAGGAAGCCTGCGAACGCCCTCGCTCGAGGACGGCCTTTCGCCGCGCCTCGACCGCTTCCGCACCGATCGCGCTATTGCCCGCCGACCGCTCCGTCTCCAGTGCCATCGCCTCACCGAAGGGGAGCGCGAAGCCGTCGTCGATCAGCGCTTTCAGCGCCTTCAGCATCGCCGGGTCGGCAGAGACCATGTCTTCGGCAAGCCGCCGCGCGGCGGGCATCAGGTCGGCAGGTGCGACCACCCGGTTCACGAGGCCCCAGCGCTCTGCCGTCGCGGCGTCGATGAAATTGCCGGTCAGTGATATTTCCTTGGCACGATAGGTGCCGATGGCGCGGCTCAGCCGCTGGCTGAGGCCCCAGCCGGGCATCAGGCCGATGCGCGCGTGCGTGTCCGCAAAGCGCGCGGTTTCAGACGCGATCAGCACATCGCAGGCGAGCGCCAGTTCGAAGCCGCCCGTGATGGCGACGCCGTTGATCGCGCCGATCACCGGCCCCGAGAAGCGGCGAAGCGCGCTTGCCGGATCGTCCTTTTCCACAGCGTCGGAGAGGCTCGACGCGCCCGATCCCAGCTCCTTGAGGTCGAGCCCTGCGGTGAACGCCCGGTCGCCCGCGCCGGTGAGGATGATGGCGCGAATGTCGGCGTCAGCTTCAAGCGCATCGATGGTGTGGGCGAGTTCGGTGCGAAGTGCCTTCGAAAGCGCATTCATCGCCTCCGGGCGGTTCATCGTGACGACGGCATAGCCCCCGCAGCGCTCGACCTCGACAACCGCCATCAGCCATCCTTTCGGTAGCGACCGACGAATGCGCGCGCGAACGTCTCCAGCCGCCCCTCCCCGATGGCCTCCCGAAGCCCGGCCATCAACTGCTGATAAAAGGAGAGGTTGTGCTCGGTCATCAGCATCGCGCCCAGGATTTCACCCGAACGGATCAGGTGATGGATATAGGCGCGGCTCCAGCCGTGGCAGACCGGGCAGGCGCAATCGGGATCGAGCGGTCCCGTGTCCTCGGCGAAGCGCGCGTTCCGAAGGTTGATCGGCCCGTCGTGCGTGAAGGCCTGCCCGTTGCGGCCCGATCGCGTCGGCAGCACGCAGTCGAACATGTCGATGCCCCGCTGCACCGCCCCCACGATGTCGTCGGGCTTGCCGACGCCCATCAGGTAGCGCGGCCGGTCTTCCGGCAGCAGCCCCGGCGCATAGTCGAGCACCTCGAACATCTGCGGCTGGCCTTCGCCCACCGCGAGGCCGCCGATCGCGTACCCGTCGAAGCCGATCTCCGTCAGCGCCTGCGAGGAGGCGCGGCGCAAATCCTCGAACATCGAACCCTGCTGGATGCCGAACAGCGCCGCGCGGCCCGCGTGCTCGTGCCCGTCGAAGCCATCGCGTGAGCGTTTCGCCCAACGCATCGACATCTCCATCGACTTCGCTGCCACAGCGTGCGGCGCGGGAAACGCCGTGCATTCGTCGAACGCCATCACGATGTCGCTGCCGAGGTTGCGCTGGATCTCCATCGAGCGTTCGGGCGTCAGCAGGTGCCGCGAGCCGTCGAGGTGGGACGCGAAGCGAACGCCCTCCTCCGTCACCTTGGTGAGGTCGGACAGGCTCATCACCTGATAGCCGCCCGAATCGGTCAGGATCGGACGGTCCCAGCCCATGAAGCGGTGCAGCCCGCCAAGGCGCGCCATGCGCTCGTCGCCGGGGCGAAGCATCAGGTGATAGGTGTTGCCGAGGATGATGTCGGCTCCGCCCGCGCGCACGTCCGCGGGCTTCATCGCCTTCACGGTGGCCGCGGTGCCCACCGGCATGAACGCGGGCGTGCGGATGTCGCCGCGCATCATGCGGATCGTGCCGGTGCGCGCCTTGCCGTCGCGCGCGTGGATGGAAAAGTCGAAACGCGTCATGGCGCGCCGCATAGAGCGAAGCGCGCGCGCAGGAAACCTCTATCCGCTGACGACGTGGATGCTGCCCTTGGCGCCCGCCGCGCCGTCCACCACCTCGTCGGCGAGTTCGATGACGAAGGCATCGCCGTCCGCGGTCTCGCCGGTCAGCGTGTCGCCCGCGCGTTCGAAGGCGATCCCCTTCTGCGTGAAGCGCCGTGCGAACCAGCCCGCCACGGTCTTCGCGCCGGCAGGCGCGGTGAAGCCGACATCCACCGCGCTATCGCCCTTCTTGTCCTTGGCGCCGGCATCAACGCGAATCTCCCCGATCGTCGAGCCGGGATAGAGCTTCACGCCGTCGATATCAAAATCGTCCGCACCGAGCGCCACCTTGGGCAGCTTCAGGTTGAGGTCGAAGCCCGGCGTCGTCACCGTCACCGCCCCCGTCTTGCCGTCCGCTGCGGCCTCGAACACCCGCTTGCCCTGTTCGTTCGCCGCCACGATGGCGACGTCCGCGCCCTTCTCGGGCTGGTCTGCAGGCTCATCGCACGCGGCAAGGCCAAGCAGCGCGAGCGCCGGAATCATCAGCGTCTTCATGATCACCTCATTAACCGTATTACATGCATAATACAGCCAGGATCGGATCACGGCAAGAGCAGGCTCGAATCGCCATAGGAGTAGAAGCGGTATCCGTTTTCGATGGCGTGCGCATAGGCGCCGCGCATCGTCTGCAGCCCCACCAGCGCGCTCACCAGCATGAAGAGGGTCGAGCGCGGCAGGTGGAAGTTGGTCATCAGGCCTTGCACCGCGCGAAAGCGATAGCCCGGCGTGATGAAGATGTCGGTATCGCCGCTGAACGCCGCGATTTGCCCGTCCTCGCGCGCAGCGCTTTCAAGCAGGCGCAGCGAGGTGGTGCCGACGGCGATGATCCGCCCGCCCGCCGCGCGCGCCGCGTTCAGCCGTGCCGCAGCCCCTGCGCTCACCTCGCCCCATTCGGCGTGCATCTTGTGGTCGCGCGTGTCGTCCACCTTCACCGGCAGGAACGTCCCCGCACCGACATGCAGCGTCAGCGTCTCGCGCCCAACGCCGCGCGCATCCAGCGCCGCGATCAGATCCGGCGAGAAGTGCAGCGCCGCCGTCGGCGCGGCGACAGCGCCTTCGCGCGCGGCAAACATCGTCTGATAGTCCTCCGCATCGCGCGCATCGGCCGGGCGCTTGCCCGCGATGTAGGGCGGCAGCGGCATCGTGCCCGCCGCGTGCAGCGCGGCCTCCAGCGCCCCCTCGCATTCGAAGCGCCACAGGATGCTGCCGTCTGCCGACTTTTCGGTGACAACACCCTCCAGCCCCGCGCCGAAATCGACGCGGTCGCCCGCCTTCAGCCGCTTCGCATTGCGGACGAACGCCCGCCACTCATACGGCCCCTCGCGCTTGTGGAGCGTCACGCCGATCTTCGCATCGCCCTTCTGCCCGAAAAGCTGCGCGGGGATCACGCGCGTATCGTTGAAGACGAGCACGTCGCCCGGTGCCAGCAGCCCCGGCAGATCGCGCACCACCCGGTCGTCGAGACCGCCCGGACGCACGACCAGCATCCGCGCGGCATCGCGCGGGCTGGCCGGGCGAAGCGCGATCAGGTCCTGCGGGAGTTCGAAATCGAAATCGTCGACGCGCAAGTCAGTTCTGCGGCGGCGCCGGGGTTTGTGCGGCGGCCTGCTGCTCTGCCGGCGCGGGTTCCGGCGCGGCAATCGCGGGCGGCGGCGGCGGTACGTTGTCGGCGGCGATAGAGGCCTTGAGGATGCGGGAGGGATTCGCAGGCGGCTCTCCGCGCGCGATCTTGTCCACGAATTCCATGCCGGAGATCACGCGGCCCCAGCCGGTGTAGTTGCCGTCCATCGTGCCCGTCATCGGCATGAACATGATGAAGAACTGGCTGTTCGCGCTATCGGGTTCCTGCGTGCGCGCCATGGAGACGGTTCCGCGCAGGTGCGGCAGCGCATTGAATTCCGCCTTGAGGTCGGGAAGGTCGGAGCCGCCCTGCCCGGTGCCCTGCGGGTCGCCGGTCTGCGCCATGAAGCCTTCGATCACGCGGTGGAAGATGATGCCGTCGTAAAAGCCGCGCCGCACCAGCGTCTTGATGCGCTCGACATGGTTCGGCGCCACGTCCGGCCGCATCAGGATGGCAACGCGCCCGCCCGTCGACAGGTCAAGATACAGGATGTTCTCGGGGTCCTTGGCGACGGGAGCAACCGCCGGAGCCGGCGCGGCAGAGGCCGCCTGCTGCACCTTCATCGCCTGTTCCGGCGACATCTTGCTCGCTTCCTGCGCAGACACCGGGGACGCCATCGCGATCGCCAGCATTGCAAACAGCGCAGTCCATACTCGTTTCATGCCGAACCCTCGATTGCCAAACTGCTGCACGCCATAGCCCGGAAAGGCTGCACGCGTGCTGAATATCATGATTTGCCGGCGGCCACTTTCGTCTTCACCGCCGCCGCCACCGCAGGCGTGACGAACTTGCCGATCTCGCCGCCGAATATGGCGATTTCCTTCACCAGGCGAGACGCGATCGGCTGCAGCGCGACGTCCGCCATCAGGAACACCGTCTCGATCTCGCTGTTCAGCTGCTGGTTCATGCCCGCCATCTGATATTCGTATTCGAAATCGGCGACCGCCCGCAGCCCGCGCACGATCATGCTCGCGCCCTGGCTCGCCGCGAAATCCATCAGCAGCGCATTGAACGAAACGACCTCGATCGTCCCGTTCGCGATGCCCGCGGTCTCGCGGCGCACCTGGTCCAGCCGTTCGTCGAGTGTGAACATCGGCGACTTCGAAGGGTTCGTGGATACGCCGATGATCAGCTTGTCGACAAGCTTGGCGCCGCGTCGAATGATGTCGATATGGCCGAGCGTGATCGGATCGAACGTGCCCGGATAAACGCCGATGCGCATGACGTGTCCCCTGCTTGTTGGTCTAGCGGTCGCGTTCGATCGCGAAGCGCGCGATGGCGCGCAACAGATCGGCGGACTGGCCGAAGCCGTGCAGATGCCCGATCGCCTGATCGATCAGCATTTCCGCCTGCTTGCGCGCGCGCTCGATGCCGAGCAGCGACACGAAGGTCGCCTTGCCGGCGCCCGCGTCCTTGCGCACCGCCTTGCCCGTGCGGCCGCTGTCGCCCTCCACGTCGAGCAGATCGTCGGCGATCTGGAAGGCAAGGCCGAGATCGCGCGCATAGCCGCGCAGTTTCACGCGGTTGTCCGCGCTCGCCTTGCCCATGATCGCGCCCGCCTCGATCGCGAAGCCGATGAGCGCGCCCGTCTTCAGCTGCTGCAGCCGTGTCGTCGTGGGCAGATCGAACGTCTCGCCCTCGGCAACGAGATCCATCATCTGCCCGCCCGCCATGCCGGTGGGGCCGCTGGCACGCGCGAGTTCGAGCACCAGCTCGGCCCGCACATAGGGGTCTTCGTGCGTGGCTTCGTCGGCAAGCACTTCGAAAGCGAGCGCCTGCAGCGCATCGCCCGCCAGCACCGCCGTTGCCTCGTCGAATGCCTTGTGCAGCGTCGGCTTGCCGCGCCGCGTGTCGTCGTCGTCCATGCACGGCAGATCGTCGTGGACGAGGCTGTAGACGTGCACGCATTCGGTGGCGATCGCGGTACGCAGCGCGCGTTCCTTGTCGACATGGAACAGGTCGCACGAGGCGACCACGAGCAGCGGCCGCATCCGCTTGCCGCCGCCCATCGCCGCATAACGCATCGCTTCCACGAGGCGCCGACGCGGATCGGCGGGGATCGGCAGCAATTTATCGAAACGCTGGTCGATCGCGGTTCCGATGGCATCGAGCGCGGGCTTCAGGCTGAGCGAAGCGTACACCGCGGCGCCTATTCGGTATCGAAGGGTCGCGTGCCCTTCGGTTCGCCGTCGGGGCCGATCTGGATAAGCTCGATGCGCGCCTGCGCCGCCTTCAGCTTCGATTCGCAAAAGGCCTTCAACTGCTGGCCCTGTTCATAGAGTCCGATCGAGGCTTCGAGATCGACTTCACCGGCTTCGAGCTGGTGCACGATCTTCTCAAGCCGCGCGAGCGCGGCTTCAAAGCTCAGCCCCTCCAGCGATGCCGTGTCCACGCCGGTCATCTCACTCCCCATGCACGTTCAGTGAAGCGCGTTTTGGACGGGCGATGCGTGGCGGTCAACAGGGGTTTGGGCTGATGGCTTGCACAGCGCAGTGAAACGCCGCAGCATTCGGCGGCAGGGCACGGGCGGGCACGGCACATTGATGCGGACAGTCTTCGACATCGCGAACACGCGCTACGAGGAATGGGTTTTCTTCGCGGTCCCGCTCGCGCTGTTCGCGCTGGCGGCCATCGGGCGCTGGCGAAGCCACACGCAGCGCTGGTCGAAGGTGCTGGTGGCGTTCGCCGCGGCCACCTTCGTGATCATGCTCATCCCGCTGTGGGATTATCACGCCATGCAGCGCGTGATGGCCGATGGCCGCGATATCAAGGTCGCCGAAGGCGTCGTCAGCGATGCCTGGACGCAGGAACGCCGTGAAGCCCGCAGCCGGGGCGACATCGGCTATCGTTACCGCACGTGGGAAGGCTTCACCGTCGGCGGCGTCACGTTCGGCTACTGGCGCGGCTTCCAGCCTTCGGGCGCCAGCTTCACGAACCGGGGCGATCCGCCCATTCCCGTCGAGAACGGAATGCGCGCCCGCGTCACCTACCACGAACAGTGGGACGACAAGCGCATCCTGAAGCTCGAACTGGGACCGGCCGCCGCGACGAGCAGCCCGGGCGCCGTCGCCTCATTCGCGCCGGACTGGACGCGCTTCGCCACCGCCGCCGCCACAGGCGACGCCGCGACCGTCAAGGCGCTGACCCGCTTCCCCTTCCTGTTCGAAGGCCGGGAGCTCAGCGCCGACCGCTTCGATTCGATCTGGATGGGCCTGTTCACGCCCGCCGTGCGCCAGTGCATGGGCATCGCGCAGCCACAGCCGGAGGAGGACCGCTTCGTCGTGTTCTGCGCCCCCTATGTCTTCTACTTCAGCAAGGGCGCCGAAGGCTGGCGGTTCAGCGAATTTACCGCCGACCCCGAAGGTTAGACGAGCAAGATCAGGAACGCGCGTCCGCGCTCGGTCGACGCCGCGACAAGAAGCACGATCTGCACAGCCAAAAGCACGCGGAAGCTTGTCTGAAAGGATGCCTTGCGCGTCTTGTGGCGCACCAGCCGCATCGCCGCCCACGCGCCGGGCGAACCCCCGAGACAGGCAAGGCCAAGCAGCGTACTTTCCGAAATCCGGCGTCCGCCCGTCTCGGCCAAATGCTTGTCCCAGACATAGGCGGCGAAGGCGGCGAGGTTCACCGCGATCAGATAATATGCGATCGTTCCCATCGCCGCCGTCTTGCCATGCCTGTGCTTAACAGGCCGTGCGTCTACTCCGCCGCGATGCTTTCCGGCACCCAGCTCAGCACGGGCTTCCGGGCCGCCAGCGTCTCGTCGAGGCGGCGACGCGGTGCGAGGTGCGGCGCGGCTTTGAAATACTCCGCCTCACCCGCCTTCGCGCGCGCCACGAGATGCCGCAGCGTGGCGATGAACTGGTCGAGCGTTGCCTTGCTCTCGGTTTCCGTCGGCTCGATCAGCATCGCGCCGTGGACGACGAGCGGGAAGTACATCGTCATCGGGTGATAGCCCTCGTCGATCAGCGCCTTGGCGATGTCGATCGTGGTCACGCCCGTGCCGTCGAGGAAACCATCGTCGAACAGCGCTTCGTGCATACAGGGCCCCGACGTGCCGAACGGCGCGGTCATCACGTCGTCGAGGCTGCGCAGCATATAGTTCGCGTTCAGCACCGCGTCTTCCGCGACCTGCCGCAGGCCGTCCGCGCCGTGGCTCATGATATAGCTGAGCGCGCGCACGAACATGCCCATCTGGCCGTGGAAGGCGACCATGCGGCCGAAGCTCCGCGCGTGTCCGTCACCCTTGCCGTGCGCCTGCTCTTCCTCGACCAGCTCGAAGTGCGTGCCCGTGTGGCGTACGAACGGCAGCGGCGCGAACGGCGCCAGCGCCGCCGAGAACACCACCGGCCCCGCGCCCGGCCCGCCGCCGCCGTGCGGTGTCGAGAAGGTCTTGTGGAGGTTGATGTGCATGGCATCGATGCCGAGATCGCCGGGGCGGACGCGCCCGACGATGGCGTTGAAGTTGGCGCCGTCGCAGTAAACGTAAGCGCCCGCCGCGTGCACGGCCTCGGAAATCGCGCTCATGTCCGGCTCGAACAGGCCGCACGTGTTCGGGTTGGTGATCATCACCGCCGCGACGTCGGGCCCAAGCCGGGCCGTCAGCGCCGCGAGATCGACACGGCCCGCCGGGGTCGCCGGGATGTTCTCCACCTCATAGCCGCAGAAGGCCGCCGTGGCGGGATTGGTGCCGTGCGCCGATTCGGGGACCAGAACCACCTTGCGCGTTTCGCCGCGCGCCTCGTGCGCCGCGCGGATCGCCAGCATTCCGCACAGCTCGCCGTGTGCGCCCGCCTTCGGGCTCATGGCGACTTCCGGCATGCCGGTCAGCGTTTTCAGCCAGTGCGCCAGGCTGTCGATCAGCTCCAGCGCGCCCTGCACGCTGTCCACCGGCTGCAGCGGGTGGATGTCCGAAAAGCCCGGCAGGCGCGCCATCTTCTCGTTGAGGCGCGGGTTGTGCTTCATCGTGCACGAGCCGAGCGGGAACAGGCCCATGTCGATCGCGAAGTTCTGGCGGCTGAGGCGCGTGTAATGGCGCACGGCTTCCGGCTCGGACAGTCCCGGAAGCCCGATCGGCTCCCGCTCCAGCCCGCCGAGGCGCGATGCGACCTTCGGCGGCGCGGGCAGGTCGACACCCGTGCGCGTGTTGTCGCCGATTTCGAAGATGAGCGGCTCTTCAAGCGCAAGGCCCCGGTTTCCGGTGAAAGTATCCACCTTCGCCTCCGCCGCCCCCGGCGCCGTCTCACGTCCCTGACGGTTCAGCATGACACGGCCTCCTCATACGCAGCGACTAGATTGTCTACATCGTCATCGGTCTGCGTTTCCGTCACAGCGACAACGACACCATTGGCAAGGCTCGCCTCCCCCGGATAGAGCCGCCCGAGCGCGACACCGCCAAGCACGCCCGCATCCGCCATGCGGCGGATCGCAGGCCGTGCCTCCACGGAAAGCCGCAGCGTGAACTCGTTGAAGAACGGCCCGTTCAGAAGCTCGACCCCCGGAATCGCCGCCAGCCGCTCGGCCACCTGCACCGCGCGGGCGTGGTTGAGCGCCGCAAGGTCGCGCAGGCCCTTCTCGCCGAGCAGGCTCATGTGGATCGTGAACGCAAGGCTGATGAGCCCGGAGTTGGTGCAGATGTTCGAGGTCGCCTTCTCGCGGCGGATATGCTGCTCGCGCGTCGAGAGTGTCAGCACGAAGCCGCGCCGCCCTTCGGCATCCACCGTCTCGCCGCAGAGCCGGCCCGGCATCTGGCGGACGTGCTTGTGGTTGCAGGCGAAGAGGCCGAGATACGGCCCGCCGAAGCTGAGCCCGCCGCCGATCGACTGGCCCTCGCCCACCACAATGTCCGCGCCCATCGCGCCCGGTGAACGGACCGCGCCGAAAGCGACGGCTTCCGTCACCACCGCGATCAGCAGCGCGCCTTTCTCGTGGCAGCGCGCGGCAAGCTCCGAAAGGTCGGCGACGTGGCCGAAGAGGTTTGGGTTCTGCACGACGACGCAGCTCGTCTCGTCGTCGATCGCCGCGATCAGTGCCGCGATATCATCGCCCGGCGCGCCGTCCGTCAGCACCGGCACCGCCGTCATCACCTCGTCATCGGTGAAGTGCGTCAGCGTCTTCGCGACCGACACATAGTGCGGATGCAGCCCCGCCGAGAGCAACGCCTTCGCCCTGCGGGTCACGCGCCGCGCCATGAAGATCGCTTCCACGCACGCCGTGGAGCCGTCGTACATCGAGGCGTTCGCCACATCCATGCCGGTCAGGCGCGCGACCTGCGTCTGGAATTCGAACAGGTACTGCAGCGTCCCCTGCGCGATTTCCGGCTGATAGGGCGTGTAGCTCGTCAGGAACTCGCCACGCTGGATCAGGTGATCGACACTCGCCGGCACATGGTGCTTGTAGGCCCCGCAGCCGAGGAAGAAGGGCACGTGCGTGGCGGTGAGATTCTTCCGTGCCATCGCGGAAAGCGCGCGCTCCACCTCCATCTCGCTCATGTGGAGCGGCAGGCCCTCCACCGGGCCGGAAAGCCGCGCATCGGCGGGCATGTCGCGGAACAGGTCGTCGACGTGTCGAACGCCGATGCGCCCAAGCATCGCGGCGCGGTCGTCGGCAGTGAGGGGCAGGTATCGCATTCGCTACTCCGGTTTTGTGGCCGCGAAGCGCAGCCGCACGTAATCCGCCATCCAGTTGCCGTCCGCATCGCAGAGGATGGGACGGAGAAGTTCGACGGTCTCGTCGATCACCGCCTGCCGGTCGCTGTCCGTGACCTTCAGCGCATCGAGGAAGCCCGTGCGAAACGTCGTGAGCCACGCCGCCATGCCGCTCGCGAGCGGCGTCTGCCGCGGAATGATGTCACAAGTCTCGACCGTGAACCCCGCAGCCTCCAGCCCGCCTCGCGCCTGCGGCGCGGTCATGTAGATCTGGTCCTCATGGCCAGGCACGGCATAGCCGCGCGCCTTCAGCAGGCCGCGCAGCCCGGCGCGGATCGCGGCGATGTTGCCGAAGCCGCCGCACTCCGCGACGAAGCGCCCGCCCGGCCTCAAGGCGCGGTAGACGCCCGCGAACACCGCCGCCGTGTCGGGCATCCAGTGCAGCGCAGCGTTCGAGAACACGGCATCGAAGCCGCCGTCGAACTTCAGCTGCTGCCCGTCCATCACCTCGGCGTCGAGGCCCTTGGCGCGCGCGGCTTCCACCATCGCCGGGTCGGCATCGGTGCCGAGCACGCTCGCCCCCGCCTCGACGAGCTTCAGCGTCAGCACGCCGTCGCCGCAGCCAAGGTCGAGAATCCGCTCGCCCGCCTTCGGCGCAAGCAGGCCAAGCACGGCAGCTCCGAGCGCAGGCACGAACGCCGCATGGGCAGCGTATTCGGCTGGATCGAAATTGTGCTGCCGCGTCATCGAAGCCCCCCTAGAGGTCCGCGCAGAACGCCGCGTAGGCGTCCGCATCCATCAGGCCGGAAAGCTCGGCAGAATTGCCGATGCTCATCTTGAAGAACCAGCCATCGGTTTCCGCCGCGCTGTTTACGAGCGACGGGTCGGCCTCAAGCGCGTCGTTCACTTCGCGGACGCTGCCGGAGATCGGCGCATAGACCTCGCTCGCGGCCTTCACCGATTCGACGACGGCGGCATCCTTGCCCTGCACGAGCGCCTTGCCCACGGCCGGAAGCTCCACGAACACCACGTCGCCGAGCTGGCTCTGCGCATAATCGGTGATGCCCACGGTGGCGGTGTCGCCTTCAACGCGGACCCACTCGTGCTCTTTCGAATAATAGACGGTCATCACTGGCCTCCCTGTCTGACATAACGGTGCGGAACGAACGGCATGGGCGCGGCGACGGCGGCGATCCGCCGTCCGCGAACATCAATTTCAAGCGCGGTGCCGTCCGCGGTGTGGCCCGTCGAAACGAAGCCCATCGCGATCGGCGCGCCCACCGTGGGCGCAAACCCGCCCGAGGTGACGATCCCCACCTTCTCGGTCCCGGCGAAAATCTCGGCGCCTTCGCGCGCTGGCAGCTTGCCTTCGATGCGGAGCCCGATGCGCTTCACCGGTGCACCGTTCAGCAGCTGGCCGAGCACACGCTCCGCGCCCGGAAATCCGCCTTCTGCTTTGCGGCGCTTGGAAATCGCGAAGCCGAGATCGGCCTCGATCGGCGTGGAGGCCGTGGAAAGGTCGTGGCCATAAAGCGGCAGCCCCGCTTCCAGCCGCAGCGAATCGCGCGCGCCAAGGCCGATCGGCTTCACTTCAGGCTGCGCCAGCAGCGCGCGGGCAACGGCTTCGACGTGCTCTGCGGGCACTGAAATCTCGAATCCGTCCTCGCCCGTGTAGCCGGAACGGCTCACCCACACGTCGACGTCCTCAATGCGGAAGGCCCCGGCCTTCATGAATACCAGGGTCGAAACTTCGCCCGCGACGCGCGCCAGCGCATCCACCGCCTTCGGCCCCTGCAGCGCGAGCAGCGCGAGATCGGTGCGGTGAACGAGCGATACGCCGTCCGCAAGTCGCGCCGCAATGTGCGCAATGTCGCCGTGCTTGGTCGCACCGTTGACGACAACATAGAAATGATCGCCGCGGTTCGTCACCATCAGGTCGTCGATGATGCCGCCGTTGTCGTCGAGCAGCAGCGAATAGCGCATCCGGTTCTCGCGCAGCGCCAGAAAATCGCCGGGCATCAGGCTCTCGAGCGCGGCTGCAATGTCCTGGCCGCGAAATTCCAGCTGTCCCATGTGGCTCACGTCGAACAGGCCGGCGCTCTCGCGCGTCCAGCTATGCTCGGCCATGATGCCTTCGAACTGCACGGGCATGGCATAGCCTGCGAACGGCACCATGCGCCCGCCGAGTTCGCGATGCAGGGCATCGAGCGGCAGCGTCAGCGCGGTTTCATCGGTTGTGGACATCAAGGCTCCGTTCGTGACACAGACTCCCGATGCAAAGCCGCACCGGGCCGCCCCCATCTGTCACGGAACCTGAGAGTTTCGCGCTGGCCGAGCCTGCGCTTACCCCGTCGGTGGGATGCGCCCGAAGCCGCATCCGCTTTCCAGAGCGCCGTACAAGGTGGCCGCGCGGTCCATTGGCCTGAGAGATTCCGGGGGCGGTTGCTCCTTCGGCGCCGCATCCCGAAGAATGCGGACTCTCCCGCGCGTCACCGATGCCGGAGCACCGACGGCATGGTCTCCATGCGGGGCGGCAGGGATTCTGTCAACGGGGGATAGAGCCCGCGGGCGCTACTTCCCGACGTTGTAAGCGAGCGCTGCATCGTCGAGCTGGAAGCCGACCAGCAGCTCGAAACTGGCGTTCTTCAGCGCGCTGCGCGCTTCCGGCGCGGCGAGCGGGTCGATCGCGGCGTCGGCGTCGCCCGGCTTGCGTTCGCGGGTCAGCTCGCGCGCGATGTTTTCAGGCAGCGCCGCGGCGGCGCGGCTGATGTCGCTGCGCGCATAGCCGGTCGTGCGCGCACGCAGCTGGCCGTCATCGAAGCGCAGCGTAACGCTGCCGAGCTGCTTGGAGAGCAGCTGGTCGCCCGCCCGCAGCACAACGGCGAAATAAGGCAGTGTCACGTCGCGCGCGCCGCTGGCGTTCGCGCGCTGCGCGACGACGTCGAAGGAAAGCTGGCTGTTCAGCCGCTCCGCCGATTCGGCGCAGGTGGCGCGAACATTGGTGATCGCCGCGGTCACATCGATGGCGTTCGCATCGCGGCTTGTCTCGGGCGAGAACAACGTCACCTCGCTCGCGTACTGGAGCGTACCGGCCGCAGGGCAGGGGCTGCGCGTGATCTTCAGCGGATTGCCGCCACCGCAAGCTGCCAGCATGAGGAGCGCAGGCACAACAACGAAAAACTGGCGCACGAGTGACGATCCTTCCCGCATCGGGCTGAGAGCACCCTTTGGCACCCCCTGTCGTCCGCTTCTATAGGAACCGGCTTTTGAAGCGGCAAGCAATCGCGTAGAGGGGGCGCCGCCATGGCCGACATCAATCCTGATCTGAAACGCCCCCTCCGTGTGAAGGTGGCCGCGCCGCTCGGCTTCTGCGCCGGCGTCGACCGCGCCATCCGCATCGTCGAGCTTGCGATCGAAAAGTGGGGCGCGCCGGTCTACGTGCGCCACGAAATCGTCCACAACCGCTTCGTCGTCGATGGCCTGCGCGCCAAGGGCGCCGTGTTCGTCGAGGAACTGGACGAGGTTCCGGAAGACGTTCCGGTGATCTTCTCGGCGCACGGCGTGCCGAAAAGCGTGCCGAAGACCGCCGAGGCGCGCAAGATGGTCTATGTCGACGCCACATGCCCGCTCGTGTCGAAGGTACACCGGCAGGCCGAGCGGCTGATCGAGCAGGGGCGGCACATCATCTTCGTCGGCCATGCCGGGCATCCCGAGGTGATCGGCACGTTCGGGCAGGTGCCGCAGGGCGCGATGACGCTGGTGGAAACGATCGAGGACGCCGAAACCATCGCCGTCGCAGACCCTTCGTGCATCGCTTTCCTCACGCAGACAACCCTGTCCGTGGACGACACCCACGACATCGTCGAAACGCTGCGCCGCCGCTTCCCGGAGATTCAGGCGCCGCGCGGCGAGGACATCTGCTACGCGACATCGAACCGGCAGGATGCCGTGAAGGCCCTCGCGGGCGATTGCGATGTCGTGTTCGTGATCGGCGCGCCCAATTCCTCGAACTCTCTGCGCCTGCGCGAGGTCGCCGAGCGTTGCGGTGCGCGGGCCTACCTCGTTCAGCGCGCCGCCGAGCTGGACTGGGCCTGGCTTGAGGATGCGGACACTGTCGGCATCACGGCAGGCGCATCCGCGCCCGAAGTGCTCGTGCAGGAGCTGCTGGACGCGCTCGCCGCGCGCCGTACGCTCAACATTGAGCAGGTCTCGACCGCGACCGAGGACGTCGTCTTCAAGCTGCCGCGCGTACTCTCGGAGTAGACGGTGGCTGTTTATACGCATGTTCCCGCGGAGGATTTGTCCGCGTTCGTCGCACGCTACGACATTGGCGATCTTGTCGCTGCGAAGGGCATTGCCGAGGGCGTCGAGAACTCGAATTACCTGATCGACACGACGCGGGGACGTTACATCCTGACGCTCTATGAAAAGCGCGTTGCGGTCGACGATCTTCCCTATTTCCTGGCCCTGATGCGGCACGCTGCGGACCGCGGCCTGCCCGTGCCGAAGCCGATCGAGGACCGCGCCGGAGATGCCCTGCAGGATCTCGCGGGCCGGCCGGCGTGCGTGATCGAGTTCCTCACCGGCATTTCGGTAACCGAGCCCACGCCCGCCCTGTGCCATGCCGCCGGTGAAGCGCTCGGGCGCCTGCACGCGGCAACTGCGGATTTCAAGGGCACACGCCCCAATGCGCTCGGGCACGAAGGACGCTTGGAGCTGGCCGCGAAGTGCCTGCCGCGCGCGGGCGAAATCGATCCGGATCTTGCCGGGCTCATCGAGACGGAGATGGCGTTCCAGAAGGCGCACTGGCGCGCCGACCTGCCGCAGGCGACGATCCACGCCGATCTGTTCCCGGACAATATGCTCGCGCTCGGCGACACCGTCACCGGCATCATCGATTTCTATTTCGCCTGCACCGATGCACGCGCCTACGACCTTGCCGTGATGCACGGCGCCTGGTGCTTCAGCAACGACGGCGCGGTTTTCTATCCCGAACGTGCCGAAGCGCTGGAGGCGGGCTACCGCGCCGCGCACCCGATCTCGGACGCGGAGGCAGCCGCAATGCCCGTGCTGCGTCGCGCCTCTGCGCTGCGCTTCCTGCTGACGCGCGCGTGGGACTGGCTCAACACCCCGGCGGACGCGCTTGTCACCCGCAAGGACCCGATGGCCTTCGCACGGCGGCTTCTCCACTACCGCGAGGCCGAATGAGCGCCGCGTCCCCCGATGTCCCCGACGTCGAGGTGTTCACCGATGGTGCCTGCAAGGGCAACCCCGGGCCCGGCGGCTGGGGTGCGATCCTGCGTGCAAAGGGCAAGGAACGGGAGCTGAAGGGCGCTGAGCCGCTCACCACCAACAACCGCATGGAACTCACCGCGGCGATCGAGGCGCTGAAGGCGCTGAAGCGCCCGTGCAGTGTGCAGCTTACCACCGATTCGGTCTACGTGCGCGACGGCATCACCAAATGGGTGCACGGCTGGCAGCGGAACGGCTGGCGTACCGCGGACCGGAAACCGGTGAAAAACGCCGATCTGTGGCAGGCCCTGATCGCCGCCGCCGCGCCCCACCGTGTCGAATGGCATTGGGTGAAGGGCCACAACGGTCATGCCGAGAACGAGCGGGCCGACGAGCTCGCCAATCTTGCGATCACCGAGCTCGCACCGCGCGCATAACGTCGGCAGGCTTTACATACGCATCCGCAACGATCGCGGCCTGCATTGAATCCAAAGCCTTTTTCTCGTCTGGTACATAAATTGCTTGGGAGGACGCAAATGTGCTTCGGCGCAGGGCGTTCGTACAGGGGATTGATTGTGATCAGGTCGAATTCACGCCGCGCAGTGCTGGGCGCGCTCGCGCTAACCGCTGCGGCGCTGGCAGCATCGCCCGCCTTTGCCGCCGCCATCGGCAGCCTCGATCTCAGCGGCGGCTGCGCGGTGAACTGCGGCATCGACGGTCCTGACGGCAACGTCCGCAACTTCACCACCACCGCATCGGACGGCAGCATCGTTAACGTTCGCGCCACGGCGTGGACCATCAAGGGCGGCACCTGGAACAGCGGCGATCACGAGCAGGCGTTCCTCGGCTTTTACGATGGCGGTCTCGGCGTTACGTCGTCAGGTTCGGTCGGCAGCGGCGGCGACGGCAACGGCACCGGCAACTGGGCCGGCGGCGCGCAGGGGCGCCACACCACGGACAATGCGGGCTCCAAGGACTATATCGTCCTGCAGTTCGACCAGCTCGTCTCGCCCTCTGCAGTCGTGCTCAATGCCTACGACATGTACAGCGGCGGCAACTGGACCAAGGACAATGACGCGACGATCCTGATCGGCACCGTCAGCACCGGCTGGAACCAGTTCCTCGATGTCGAAGCTGCATTCCCGGACCTCTCGACCGATCTGCACGAAATCCAGATCAAGACGAGCCCGTCCAGCCCCTATGTCGGTTTCGATGCCGGCGGGCACTACGGCAACGTCGTCATCATCGCGGCCGATCTCTATTACGCCGGCGCGTACCGGGATTATCCGGATTCGTTCAAGCTCGCGCAGATGAACTTCTACACGAGCGATGTTCCGGAACCGGCGATGCTCGGCCTTTTCGGCCTCGGCCTCATCGGCATCGGCGCCGCACGCCGCCGCAAGGTCAACTGAACCGCCTGGGCGCGTAGCGCTCGGGATCAACGCCAGGCGCGCTCCAAGCCGCTCCCGTGATCAGCGCCGCCGCCATCGCGCCGGCTGCGGGTGATGTTTGCACCCCAAATCCGCCCTGCCCCGCGCACCAGAAGAAGCCGGGTGCGTCCGACGCAAAACCGTACACCGGAAGCCGATCCGGCGCGAAGCTCCGCAGCCCCGCCCACGACCGCACCACCCGACGCACCGTCGCGGTCGTCGCGGTCTCGAACCGGTCCACGGCAATCGCAATGTCCAGCTCCTCAGGCTGCACATCACTCGCCGCCACCGGCGTTTCGTCGTGGGGACTGACCCACATCATCCCGGCATCGGGTTTGAAGTAGAAGGCACCTGCCACATCCAGCACAACCGGCAGGTCCGCCTCCACAGCCTGGCCCAGATCCGCCACGACCATTGTCCGCCGCAACGGCTGCACCCCCAGCGGCTGCGCACCCGCCAGCACGGCGACCTCATCCGCCCACGCCCCCGCCGCGTTCACCACCACATCCGCTTCGAAATGCCCCGCGCCGGTTTCGATCCGCCAACACCCGTCACGACGCTCAAGGCCTCGAACACGCGCGCCCGTAACAAGCGCAGCCCCGCGCCGCCGTGCACCGCCGAGGAAACCCTGATGCAGGCGCGCCACCTCGATGTCGCTGCACCCCGGCTCCCAGAGCCCGCACTGCCGCCATGCAGGGGAGAGCAGCGGCGCTCGCGCAGCCGTCCGATCGGCATCAAGGCGTTCAACAGCAACGCCCAAAGCCCGGAACGCGCCTTCCATCTGATCGAGTGCATCGCGCGCATCCGGCCCAGCGATATGAAGGGCACCACGCGGCGTCACGAGCGGACCGTCCGCGAAACCCTCCGGCGGCTGTATCATGAAGGCCTTTGACGCAGCGGTCAGCGGCTGAACGCCAGGCCCACCATACGTCTCAGCGAAGAACGCCGCCGAGCGGCCGGTACTGTGCAGGCCCGGCTGTTCTTCAGCCTCGATCAGCAGCACGGAGGCCCGTTCGCTCAAAAACCACGCGAGGCTCGCACCGCCGATGCCCGCACCCACGACAACAATGTCGTACCGACCCGTCATAACGCCACCAACCCGTCAACCGCCGTGAGCACGGCATCCTGCACCGTGCTTCGTTCACGCAGCAATTCGTGCGCGGCGCCCGCAATGACGTGCAGGTGCCCATCCGGCAACCGCTGAACGAACCGCCGCGCCGCGGCGCCGTCCACGAGCCGCTCGTTGTCGCCGATGAACACGTCAACCGGCAACCGGATCGCCTCGGGCACGCCGCGCGCAGCCAGTGCGCGGCATGATGCCGATGCCTCGAACACCCAACGCCAGTTCGCCCCGCCAAAGGCGAGCGCAGCGTTTGCGTCGATCCACCAGGCTTCGTCTGCGAACCGCTCCGGATCGCCGGTCAAGATGCGCTGGCGGTGTACGCCCCGCGAGCGCTCCCCGTATGGTCCCTGCAGCGGCGGATATGTGTCACCCGCACCCGCGTGCACGCGGGTGTGTGCAAGCCACGACAGCACGCGCGGCGGCACACCGTGCGCTGCGATGCCCACCATTGGTGCGAACATCACGGCACGGCGGTAGCGGGATGTACCGCCCGCCGCGAGATGCCGAAGCGCGAGATGCCCGCCCATGCTGTGCCCCGCGATCACCAGCGGCCCACCGAGCAGCACCCCTGCACGGTCAGCGAGGCCATCCAGATCAGCGAGCCACGTGCCGAAATATCCCTCCTCACCGGACGGAAAGCGTACCGAAGCCCCCTGCCCTCGCCAGTCGAAGGTGAAGAGACCATAGCCCTGGTCCCGCCAGTGCCAGTAGCTCTCCGAATACTTCTCGATGAAATCCGCGCGCCCGTTCAGGAACAGGATCGACGGCTTGCCTGCCATCGGCGCCCAACTCACCGTGCGGATGCGCCAACCGTCAGCGGCGATCCATTCCGCCCAGCTGGCCTCCGGGGGCAGCGAACGGCGGCGGGTCAAGGCAGTGTCGGAGAGCGGGTCGGGCGTCACGGCGCATGGTTACGTTTTTTTCAGTCATGACGTCTAGGACCGGTCGACATGGCCGGGGCTCTTCAGATCATCAGCGTCGCAGTACTTTTCGTACTGCTCGCCTACGTCATTTACAGTGACGTAACCCGGCGCATCATTCCGAACATCGTCAACGCCGCTGTCGCGCTGCTCGCCGTTCCCTTCTGGTTGGGCTCGGGAGAGGCGCTTTGGCCGCTCGTCGGCTGGCAGCTTTTGCTGGCTGTTGGCGTGTTCGCCGTTTTCGCCGGAATCTTCGCATTGGGCGCTATGGGCGGCGGTGACGTCAAGCTGCTTACCGCGCTCGCGCTCTGGCTGCCCGCCATTCCGTATCTGCGTATGCTCGTGCTCATGTCGATCATCGGCGGCGTCCTGACGCTCGCCTATCTCGTCTGGCACCGCAAGCGCGGAAAAGCGGGCAATCCGGAGATTCCATACGGGTGCGCAATCTGCCTCGCGACCTTCGTCGCACTTGGCGAACCGATTGTTAAGCAATTGGCTGGATAGTGCACGCAGGGGTTTTCGCCTGGAGGCTACAGGGGTCATGGACGTAAAGAAGATCATATTGCTGGTCGGCGCGCTCGTCATAGCGGGCATCTCGGCCTTCTTTGTGCGCGCGCTTGTCAGCGACAGCGGCACACAGCAGGTGCAGGCCAGCGAGGTCGAGCACAAGGGCCCGAAGGTGCTCGTCGCCACCAAGCCGTTGCCGCTCGGCACCATCCTCAATGCTGAAATGTTCAAGCTGCAGCCTTGGCCCAAGGATCTCGTCGAGAACGTCTACTTCCTTGAAGGCGAGACCAATCTCGAAAGCCTGAACGGCAAGGTCGTGCGCGTTTCGGTTCCGGCCGGACAGCCGCTCACCAAGGGCTCGATCGTCGGGCCGGGCGAGCGCGGGTTCCTGGCCGCCGCACTGACGCCGGGGATGCGCGCCGTCACGGTCTCGATCAACGCGGAGAGCGGCGTCGCCGGCTTCGTGTTCCCGGGCGACCGCGTGGACATGATCCTCACGCACGGCGTCAGCTATCAGGGTGACACCGAGGAAGGTACGCCGGCTCCGGCCCTGCGTGTTTCCGAAACCATGATGCGCAACGTTCGCGTGCTTGCGATCGACCAGCGCACGAACGAACTTGGCGGCGAAGGGTCTGGTCCGAAAACCGGTCGCACCGTGACGTTCGAAGTGCCTCCGAAATTCGTCGAGAAGATCGCCGTCGCACAAACGCTCGGCCAGATCTCGCTCAGCCTGCGTCCGCTCGCGGAAAATACGCAGGAGCTGGAACAGATGATCGCGACAGGCGAGGTGGAGGTCGGCGACGACCTGAGCGCCACGCAGGAAAAGCACATGCAGATTGCGCTCCAGATGCAGCCGAACGACCGCAATCCGTCGTTCACCACCGGCGGCGAGGTCTCGCGTTTCGCGTCCAATCTCGATCCGCGTCCCGTGGCCGTGAAGTCCGGAAAACCTGCGGGTCCAAGCGTTCGCGTGTTCCGCGGCAACAAGACGACCGAAGTTTCTGTGGGGGCAGAATAACATGAAGCTCAAGGCAATCCTGTGCGGCTGCACTGCCGCACTGTCGCTGGCCGCCGTGGCTACGCCGGCGACACAGGCGCAGGATACGACGATCACGTCGGCGTCATCCTCGCTCAACGTCGGCGTCAACAAGGGCACGTTGATCCGGCTCGATCGCTCGATGAGCGACGTGTTCGTCGCCAACCAGAAGATCGCGGACGTACAGGTCCGGTCCGACCGCCTGCTCTACGTCTACGGCGTGGGCGCCGGCGAAACGACGATCTACGCGACGGACGGTGCCGGGCGCATCGTCTATTCCGCGAACGTTCGCGTCGCACAGAACATCGATCAGATCCGCACGATGCTGGGTCTTGCGATGCCCGGCGCCGCGATCACGGTCAATTCGATGAACGGCATGACGCTGCTCACGGGCACTGTCGCCAATCCCGAAGAGGTCGAGGAGGCCACACGCCTCGTCAAGACCTTCGTCGGAGAAGGCCAAGCCATCGTCAACAAGCTGCAGACCGCGACACCGGCGCAGGTAAACCTCCGCGTGAAATTCGCCGAAGTAAGCCGCAGCCTGGTGAAGGAACTGGGTCTCAACCTCCAAGCATTCGGCACCAATGCTGGAGGCATAAACTTCTTCCTCGGTCGCGGTCGAGATTTCATCACCCAAGGTACGAACGGCAATGTGCTGATCTCGCGTCCCGACGCGACAAGCATCTTCGGTGATGCACGCTTCCTCGGTATGGACGTGTTCGGCATGATCGACGCGCTGGAACAGGATGGCCTTGTTTCTCTGCTCGCCGAACCGAACCTCACCGCCCTTTCAGGTGAAACCGCCAGCTTCCTCGCAGGCGGCGAATTCCCGATCGCGGTGGCAGACGGCAACGGCGGTATCAGCGTCGAGTTCAAGGAATATGGTGTCGGCATCGCCTTCACCCCCACCGTGCTCGACGGCAGCCGCATCAGTCTGCGCGTTCGCCCGGAAGTCTCCGAGCTTTCCGAAGCCCGTGCAATCCGTCTCGACAACATCTCGATCCCGGCACTTACGACGCGCAGGGCCGAAACATCAGTCGAGCTCGGCTCGGGTCAGAGCTTCATGATCGCCGGCCTGCTCAGGAACCGCGTCGGCACGACGCAGGACAAGACTCCGCTGCTCGGCAATCTTCCGATCCTCGGCGCTTTGTTCAAGTCCGACCGCTACGCGCGCGACGAATCGGAACTCGTCATTATCGTGACGCCCTATCTCGTGAAGCCGACCAACACCCGCCTTGCGCTGCCGACGGATGGCCTTGCTGTTCCGAACGATGCGGAACGCTGGTTGCTGGGCAAAACGTTCAAGGGCGCCAAGGCGCCGGTTGCCGAAGCAAAGACAGCGGGACCGCCCACGGTCGCCAGCTCCGTCGCGCCCGGCTTCTCGAACAATTGATGGAGAGGGGCACAATGACCATGAAGACCATCACCATGCGCCGCCTTGCGGCGGGTACCCTTCTCACTTTGTCATTCGCGCTCGGCGCGTGTGGCGGCAGTTCACCCAATCCGGGGATGGCGTCGGCGAAGGCTCCGGTCGTCACGCAGACGATTCTTGTCCACGATCTCGGCTACGCCGGCACGGACGGACTTTCCAGCGATCAGCGCAAGTCGCTTGCGGAATGGTTCGAGGGCATCGGCATCCGCTATGGCGACCGCGTCAGCGTTGACGACAGCGGCAGCGGCTCGGGCGCCCGCCGTGCAGCGATTGCATCTGTGCTCGCCGGATATGGGCTGCTTCTGAACGAGCAGGTGCCGGTCACGGCTGGTGCAGGCAATGCCGGCGCGCGCGTGGTCGTGATGCGCGCAACTGCCAGCGTCCCGGGCTGCCCGGATTGGTCTCGTCCGTCTCAGCTCGAATTCGAGGCCTCGACGATGAGCAACTACGGCTGCGCCAGCGAGAGCAACCTTGCCGCGATGGTCGTCGACGCGAACGACCTCGTGTCGGGCAAGCCCCACACCGGCACCGACGCGCTGACCACCGTGAAGGCGATCGAAACCTACCGGGGCAAGGCGGGCGAAGGCACCAACAAGGTGAAGAGCACCGTCGGCCAGGCCGGCAGCAATTAAACGAGGGGATGCAGGTATGAACGCGCCTTGGAATCCGAAAACCGGCGTCGGTGCACGCGACGCCTTCAACGCCTTCGTCTGCGACGACGAAACCGCTGACGCTGTCAAGGTCGTGGCAGCCGAGCTCGGCTGGGCTGTCGAGAAGGTCAACAAGGGCGGCCTTCGCAACGCCGTTCAAACGCTCTCGGTCTCTTCAAGCCCGATGGTACTGCTCGTCGATCTGTCGGAATCGGGGGATCCGCTGAACGACATCAACGCGCTTGCCGAAGTCTGCGAGCCGGGGACGATCGTGATCGCGGTCGGCATGATCAACGACGTGAAACTCTACCGCGATCTCGTCGCGAGCGGCCTGCAGGACTATCTGCTGAAGCCGCTGTCTGCTGACGCGATGCGCGAAGCCTTCATGCACGCGCAGGTCACGCTTCAGGGGCCGAAGCACGTGGATGTCGATACCAGCGATCGCCCGCGCACGACAATCGCCGTGATCGGCACCCGTGGCGGCGTCGGCGCATCGACCGTGGCAAGTTCGCTCGCATGGCTCTCTGCTGACAGCCAGGGCCGTTCGACTGCGCTTCTCGATCTCGATGTCCAGTTCGGCACGGGTGCGCTTTCGTTCGATCTCGAACCGGGCCGCGGTCTCACGGATGCGCTCGAAAACCCGAGCCGCATCGACGGTCTTTTCATCGAGCGCGCCATGGTGCGCGTGGGTGACAAGCTTGCCGTGCTCTCCGCCGAAGCGCCGATCAGCCAGCCGCTCATCGCCGATGGCAGCGCCTTGTTCCAGCTTCAGGAAGAGATGCGCAACGCGTTCGAAACGGTGATCGTGGACCTGCCGCGCAACGTTGCCGTGCAGCACCCGCACCTCCTGAGCGACGTCAACCACGTCGTCGTCGTGACCGAGCAGACGCTGGCCTCGACGCGCGACGCGATCCGCCTGCTCGGCTTCCTGAAAGCAAACGCGCCGCACGCGCGTGTGACGATGGTCGCCAATCGCGTCGGTACAAATCCGCCGCCGGAAGTCGCGCGCAAGGATTTCGAGGCTTCGATCGAACGCAAGCTCGACATCGTTATTCCGCTCGACGTCAAGCAGGCCGTGGGCGCTGCGAAGCAGGGCCGCGCCCTTTCTGCGGTCGCGACCGGCAAGGTCGGCAGCGCTCTCCAGGCGCTCGCAGTCCAGCTCGCCGGTGAAATCGCCGCAGAGGTCGAAGCGAAGACACTGATGAGCAAGGTTCGGAGCCTGCTGCCCAGCAAGGGCGCGGCCAAGGCTTCGGGTAAAAAGTAACGCGCCCCCGGCCGGGCAACCGGCCGGAACGCACTGCGTAAAACGGGGTAAGGCATGCAGCCCAAAGGGTTCGGAAAACGAAGCGGTGCAGGACTGCAGGTGGTTGGCGAGAGCTTCGGACAGGGCTCCGCCGTCAACACCGGCAGACGGCCGCTTGTTGCCGATTCCGGGGATTTCGGTCTTTCAAAACCTGTCGAAGCACCGCGCGGCCGCAGCACCGAAAACTGCGTGTGGGAACTACATGCGATTCTCTCGCCGCAGCTCTCCGAATTGTTCCCGCCTGCAAAAACACGCACGCGCCGCCGCGGCGAACTCGCCGCAGAGATGGAAGATACCATCAAGCGTCTCGCCGACATTCAGGGCATGGCGATTGATGATGGGCAGGTTCGCGATACCGTCACGGTCCTCCTCAACGAGTTGATCAATCTCGTCGGCGGCCTGAAACCATCCGCCGGCGCAGAGACGGCCGAGCGGACTGCGCGTGCCGCCAGCGCAAGCACCCAAAGCGTGCTGGCCGCCAAGGAACGTGTCCACCCGATCCTCATGGAACGGATCGACGCGAGCGTCATCGCCGATCTCTCGCGCGGCGAACTCGCCGAGCAGATCTCCGACGTGATTTCCGAAATTCTCGTCCAGGAAAAAATCGGGCTCAATCAGCGCGAGCAGCGCGATCTCGTTACGTTGCTGCTGAACGACATGCTCGGTCTTGGGCCGCTCGAACCACTGCTGAACGACGACGAAGTCAGCGAAATCATGGTCAACGGACCGAACGTTGTCTACGCCGAGCGCAAGGGCAAGCTCGCGCAGACCGAAGTCAAGTTCCGCGACGACGCGCACCTGCTCAACATAGCGCAGCGCATCGTCAGCGCCGTCGGCCGCCGCGTCGACGAAACCTCCCCGATCTGCGACGCGCGCCTTCTCGATGGCAGCCGCGTCAACGTCGTGATCCCGCCGCTCGCCATCGACGGCACCTCGATCTCGATTCGTAAATTCTCGAAGATCAAACTGACGCTCGAACGCATGATGGAAGGCGGGTCGATGTCGCCTGCCATGTGCAAGTTCCTGAACATCGCGGGCCGCTGCCGCCTCAACATCCTGATTTCAGGCGGTACAGGCTCGGGTAAAACGACGATGCTGAACGCGATTTCGCGTAACATCGATCCGGGCGAGCGCATCGTCACCATCGAAGACGCGGCGGAGCTGCAATTACAGCAGCCGCACGTCGTGCGTCTCGAAACGCGCCCCGCGAACCTCGAAGGCAACGGCCAGGTCACGATGCGCGATCTCGTGAAGAACGCGCTGCGTATGCGTCCTGATCGCATCATCCTCGGCGAGGTTCGCGGACCTGAGGCGTTCGACCTGCTCGCCGCCATGAACACAGGCCACGACGGCTCGTTCGGCACACTGCACGCGAACCGCCCACGCGAAGCGCTGACGCGCCTTGAAAACATGATCAACATGGCCGGGCTCAATCTCAGCCCGAACGCCATTCGCCAGCAGATTTCCGATGCGCTGAACCTCGTTGTGCAGATCAGCCGTATGCGTGACGGCGGCCGCCGCATCACACACATCTCGGAAGTGGTCGGCATGGAAGGCGACGTCATCACCATGCAGGACCTGTTCCTTTACCGCTACAACGGCGAGGACGAGACAGGAAAGCTGAAGGGCGAATACATCAGCACGGGCCTCCGCCCGAATTGCTACGAACGCGCGGAATATTTCGGTCTTGGCCGCGCCTTGATGGAGTGCATGGGATGAGCCGTGACCTGATGATCGCCGTGATCTTCGGCTGCGTCTTCGTGGCGCTGGCGCTGATCATCATGATGAGCGGCGACGGGAATGCCAAGCGCGGCGCGAAGCGGCTGGAACAGCTCCGCGAGCGGCATTCGTCCTCGCGCGAAGTGCTTGCGCAAGTGCAGATGCGCCGCATCCTTGCCTCGCGCGAGAGTCGGCTCGACAACATGTTCCAGGGTCTGATCCCGAACCGTGCACTGCTTCGCCAACGGCTGGAGCGCACGGGAAAATCCTGGTCGCTCGGTCAGTATGCGGTTGCGAGCCTCGGCATTCTCGCGGTCACTTTCATCGCCATTTCGGGTGCCGGCGCGCCGATAGCGCTCGCAGCGCTCGCGGGCGTGTTCTTCGGCCTGTTCCTGCCGCACATGGTGGTCAGCTTCTTCATCAAGAAGCGCATCAAGGATTTCAACGATCGCTTTCCAGATGCGATCGATCTGCTCGTGCGTGGTCTCCGGTCAGGTCTTCCAATCTCTGAATCGATCGGCGTCGTCGGCAAGGAAATCATGGACCCGGTCGGGTACGAATTCCGTCAGGTTTCCGACAAGATCCGCATTGGCCGGACGATGGAGCAGGCGCTCCAGGAAACCGCGAACCGACTGACGACGCCGGAATTCCAGTTCTTCGTCATCACGCTGTCGATTCAGCGCGAGACCGGCGGCAACCTTGCCGAAACGCTGAACAATCTCGCCGAGGTGCTGCGCAAACGCGCACAAATGAAGCTGAAAATTCGGGCGATGTCGTCGGAATCGAAAGCATCGGCCTACATCGTCGGCGCCCTGCCGTTCATCGTGTTCACGCTGGTGTACATGATGAACCCCTCCTACCTCGCGCCGTTCTTCACAGATCCGCGACTGATGGTGGCGGGTGTCGGCGGCCTTATCTGGATGTCAATCGGCGCCTTTATCATGGCCAAGATGGTGAGCTTCGAAATCTGATGGAAGAGAAAACCCTCCTTCTCGGCATGACCGGGACCGATCTCGCCACGCTGCTCGCAGCACTCGGTGTCTTCGCCATGATGGTCGCGATCTGGTCGGTGGCGACCGTCCGCGATCCCATGCGCGGCCGCGTGAAAGCGCTTCAGGATCGCCGAGAACAGCTGAAGGCCGGCATCGTCGCTCCGCGGCGGCGCTCGAATCTTGCGGCGAAAACCGAAGCCACCGATTTCATGCGCGGCATCCTCAAGAAGATGTCGGTGATGCAGGACGAGCAGACCAAGCTCGCCGAATCGAAACTCGTTCAGGCCGGCATCCGCTCCAAGGATGCGGTCGTCGTATTCATGTTCGGTCGCCTGATCGCGCCGTTCGCGCTCGGCGCACTCGCCGCTTTCTATATCTATGGTCTCGGCATGTTCCCGGACTACGCCTCCTCGACGAAGGCGATGATCGTCGGCGGTGCGTTGCTATTCGGCTACAAGGCGCCTGACATCTATGTGAAGAATCTAATCACGAAGCGTTCGGATGCGATCCGCAAGGGCCTTCCCGATGCGCTCGACCTCCTCGTGATCTGCGCCGAGGCCGGCCTCACGGTCGACGCGGCATTCAACCGCGTCGCGAAGGAGCTCGGCAATGGCTATCCCGAACTCGCTGACGAATTCGCGCTCACCGCGATCGAGCTCGGCTTCCTCACCGATCGCCGCCAGGCGTTCGAGAACCTCGCGAACCGTGTCGATCTGGAAGCGCTGCGCGGCGTCGTGACAACCATGATCCAGACCGAGAAATACGGTACGCCGCTCGCCTCCAGCTTGCGCGTGCTCTCGGCCGAATTCCGCAACGAGCGCATGATGCGCGCAGAGGAAAAGGCCGCGCGGCTTCCGGCGATCATGACCGTGCCGCTCATCCTGTTCATTCTGCCGGTGTTGTTTGTCGTGATCCTCGGGCCGGCGGCCTGCGCGATCGCTGACAACTTCACGAGCTGATCGGGTTTCAGGCGCGGGCGTTCGTTTCGACGACGCCCGCGCCGATCAACACCTCTATCTCCGCATCGGAAACACCTGCAGCGCGCAGCACATCCGTGCTGTCCGCGCCGAGCTGCGGCGGCGCGTTCGCATAATCGGGCGGGGTCTTCGAAAAGCGCATCGGCTGCGCCATCGTCCGCACCGTGCCCGCAAGCGGGTGCGGCTGCTCGATCACGAGGCCCCTCGCCTTTGTCTGTTCCTCCGCGAAGGCCTGCGCGAGATCGTTGACCGGCCCGGCCGGAACACCCACCGCATCAAACGCGGCGAGCCAGTGCTCGGCGGGCTCTCGCAGCAGTTCCGCCTCGATCTCCCCGACGAGCGCATCGCGATTGGCAACGCGGGCCGATGAGGAAGCATAGCGTTCATCAGTGCCCCATTCAGGCCGCCCCAGCGCCTTGGCGAAGGCCCGGAACTGCCCGTTGTTACCCACGGCGACCGCAATCCGGCGCGTCGCGGTAGGGAAATCCTGATAGGGCACGATATTGGGGTGTGCGTTCCCCATCGGGCGCGGCACCTTGCCCGACACGAGATAATTCATCGCCTGATTCGCCATCCAGCCGAGCGTCGTGTCGAACAGCGCCATGTCGATGTGCTGTCCCTCGCCCGTCGTATCGCGGTGGCGGATCGCGGCAAGGATGGCGATGGTCGCGTAAAGCCCGGTGGTGATGTCGGCGATGGCGACGCCCGCCTTGGTCGGCTGGCCGCCGGCGGCGCCGGTAAGGCTCATCAGCCCTGCCATCGCCTGGATGACGAAGTCGTAGCCCGGCCTCTCTGCGTTCGGCCCGTCCTGCCCGAACCCGGTGATCGAGCAGTAGACGATGTCCGGCTTCACGGCGGCAAGCCCCGCATAGTCGAGCCCGTAGCGCGCGAGCCCGCCCGCCTTGAAGTTCTCGACGACCACGTCCGCACTTTCCGCAAGCCTGCGCACGAGCGCCGCGCCGCGCGGATCGGCGATGTCGATGGCGAGGCTCTTCTTGTTGCGGTTCGCCGCGAGATAATAGGCTGCATCGCCCTGTGTCCCGTCCGCACCCTTGATGAACGGCGGCCCCCAGCTTCGCGTGTCATCGCCCGCGCCAGGCCGCTCCACCTTCACCACCTCGGCGCCGAGATCGGCGAGGATCTGCGTCGCCCACGGACCCGCGAGCACGCGTGAGAGATCGAGAACCTTGAGGCCGGAAAGCGGGCCCATCGCGATTGTCTCCTTGGATTCGGCGGCGACCGCGCTATCAGTTCGCAAGGGCGACGCCAAGCAAGGATAGGATCATGGCCATCGACATCACCGCGCTGCTGACATTCGGTCTGCCCGGCCTTGTCGTCGGGCTTGCGCTCGGCTGGATGCTGTTCCGCGGCACGGCCAAGCTCGAAGCGATGCAGGCCGAACACGACAAGGCGGCTTCGCGACTGGCGACGGCGAGTGCCGAGGTTGCGCGGCTGGAAAAGGAGCTTGCCTCCGCGCGCGATCAGGTGAAACCGCTTGCGGACGAGGTCGACCGGCTGCGCCGCGAAAAGGCCGCGCGGAAGGTGGAAAGCACGGGGACACCGCCGCCCGCCGATAGCACGCCGAGCGCGGCACCGCTCCCCGGAATCGGCTGGAAAGCTGGCCGCAAGCTCCCGACATTCCTCGAAGCGCCAATCGGCCCGACCGACGATCTCTCCCTGCTGAAGGGCGTCGGTCCGCGCCTCGCAGCGCGGCTTCGCGAGATCGGAATTTTCTATTTCGCGCAGATCGCGGACTGGAGTCCCGAGGAGGTGAAACTCGTGGACGCAAAGCTCGACAACTTCCGCGGCCGCATCGAAAAAGACCACCTGATCGAGCAGGCGAAGCTGCTCGCGAGCGGTCGTCTCACCGAATACGAAGCCCGCTTCGGCAAGCTTGGCAGCGACTGATGCGCACCGCGCTCGTAGCATTTCTCACCACCCTCGCCGCGTGCGGCAGCGCGCCCGAATCCGCGCCCGCTGAAAAGGCGGTCGCGGCAACGGAAACACCGCAGACACCGGCCGAGCCCGCCGTGCAGCTCCCGCCGCCGCCGCGCTACGTGGGTCGCTGGGCGGAAAGCGCCGACCAGTGCACCGACGGCTGGTGGCGTTTCTGGAACGACGAACTGCTCACCAAGGCCCGTCTCCGCTGCGACATTCTTCCGCCGGATGTCGCGAGCACGGACGAGAAGCGCCGCATGGTCTGTCAGTCGGAAGGCAAGTGGTCGCGCGAGGAATGGGCCCTCGCCTATCCGGCAGCAGACACGATGACCATATCGCGCGATGGCGGTGCCCCGATAACCCTCAGGAAATGTTGATCGCATGAAGCTTTGGCACTGCGCGGGCGCGCGCTCCTTCCGGCCGCTCTGGTGCCTGGAGGAGCTGGGTCTCGACTACGACCTTCGCGTGATGGCGTTCCCGCCGCGCTTCACCGAGCCCGATTATCTGGAGATCAATCCCTTCGGCACCGTGCCGACCTTCACCGACGGCGATACGCTGATGACCGAGTCCACCGGCATCTGCCACTATCTTGCCGAGCGCTATGGCCCGACCTCGCTTGCCGTGCAGCCGGACGAGCCGGACTACGGCCGCTATCTCAACTGGCTCTACCAGTCGGATGCGACGCTCACCTTCCCGCAGACGCTCGTGCTGCGCTACGGCGTGTTCGAGCCCGAGGAGCGGCGGCTGCCGCAGGCGGTGGAGGATTACACGCGCTGGTTCTTCTCGCGCCTGAAGGGCGCCGCGAAGCTGCTCGGCGATAGCGACTATATCGCGGCGGGTCGGTTCACGATCGCCGACATCGGCTTCGCCTATGCGCTGCGGCTTGCAGAGATCCTGAAGCTGGGCGCCTTCCCGGAAAACGTCGCGGCGTACTGGGCGCGGATGCAGGCGCGGGACGGCTATCAGCGCGCGATCGCGAAGGAAGCCGGCGCGGCGCTTTTCATTTCCTGACACCGCAGGTGCTGCGGCGGCGGAGGGGATCGATACGACCGAGATCATGCGGACCCGTCACGAGGATGCGGATCAGGGCGATGCCCTTGCCGCCGGGGACGGCGAGTGATCCGCCTGCGCCGTCTTTCGAAAGCGTGAGCGCGTAGCGATCCGATACGGTGCGGTCGTTCACCGAGAAGATGTTGTCGGTGTTCGCATCGAAGACCGAGAGCGACCAGTAGCGCTGCGGCGGCACGAAGGCGTCGATCGCGACCGGCCCCTTCGACAGATCGAACACGCAGATGCTGTAGGCAAGATCGGGGCTGGGACGCACGACGAAGCGGCTTTCGGCATCCGGAAGCCCCTGATGCCGCATCACATTGATGCGGCCCGCGCCGAGCTTTTCCATCGCCTTCGCCATGATCACATGCGGTATCGCCCAAAGCGCCGCCACGTAGGTGAGCGCCGCGACAAGGCCCGCGAGGAGGATGGGACCGAGCCACCTCATGCGCACGAAACCTTCTCGATCCTTGGCAGATGCGCGCGGTCCGGGCGGCCGATGATCGCGGGATCGGGATTATAGGCGCGCAGCGTGAGCGCGAAGCGCGCCTGCCCGCCGGTCGGCAGCCAGCGGGCGCCTTCTCCCGTCGGCGCGACATCGAAGGCGAAGCCGCCATCGCCCGCGCGCGGCACGTTCCGCATGTGAAAGCTGAACCGCTGCGCCGGGTTCGCGACGAGGAAATGGTCCGCGCCGTAAAGCGTGATGCTCCACCAGCGCGCCTTCGGATCGCTGCCGGTGACGCGGTAGCGGCAGCGGCCATCGAGCGGCGCGCCCGCGCTGTCCTCCTCCGCATTGAAGTAGATCGCTTCCTTCGCGGAGAGCGCGAGCAGCCCGGCAATGGCAACGGTCGCGCGCGTGCGAAGGCCGGCGTCGGCGGAACCGGTGGTCGCGGACGTCACCCACGGCCCCGATTTCGCGGACCCGGCGCCGAGTCCGCCGTGCACGGAGAGCCACGCGCCGCAAAGGCCCGCCGCGAGCCCCGCGACGATTGCCAGCAGCCATTTGCCCCACCGCATCATGCCGCGAAGCATGACACACGGCGGGGCGATGCCAACTCGCTTATTTGCTGGCCCGGAGCGCCGCCTGCGCCGCTGCGAGGCGCGCGATCGGCACGCGGTAAGGCGAACAGCTGACGTAATCGAGCCCGGTCTTCTCGCAGAAGGCGATCGAGGCCGGGTCGCCGCCGTGCTCGCCGCAGATGCCGAGCTTGAGGCCGCTGCGCGCTGCGCGGCCGCGCTCGGCCGCGAGGCTCACGAGCTGGCCGACGCCGTCCACGTCGATGCTGACGAACGGGTCTTTCGGCAGCACGCCCTTGTCGACATAGGCCGAAAGGAACTTGCCCGCGTCGTCGCGGCTGATGCCGAGTGTCGTCTGCGTGAGGTCGTTGGTGCCGAACGAGAAGAACTCGGCCTGCTCCGCGATCTCGCCCGCCATCAGCGCCGCGCGCGGCAGCTCGATCATCGTGCCGACGAGATAATCGAGCCGCTTGCCGCTCGCGGCGAACACGGCCTCGGCAGCCTTGTCGACAACGGCCTTCATCAGCTCGAACTCGCGCGTCGTCATCACGAGCGGAATCATGATTTCCGGCACCACCGCTTCGCCCGTCTCGTCGGCGACGGCGAGCGCCGCCTCGATGATGGCGCGCGCCTGCATCTCATAGATTTCGGGGTAGGTGATGCCGAGGCGGCAACCGCGATGGCCGAGCATCGGGTTGAACTCGTGCAGCTCGCCCACGCGCCGCTTCAGCACGTCGATCGATACGCCGGAAGCCTGCGCCACCTCCTGATAATCCTCCTCGCGGTGCGGCAGGAACTCGTGGAGCGGCGGATCGAGCAGACGGATCGTGACCGGCAGGCCGGACATGATGCGGAAGATTTCCACGAAGTCGCTGCGCTGCTCGGGGAGCAGGCGTTCAAGCGCGGCGCGGCGGCCCTTTTCGTTTTCCGACAGGATCATCTGGCGCACCGCCGTGATGCGCGCGGGATCGAAGAACATGTGCTCGGTGCGGCAAAGTCCGATGCCCTCCGCGCCGAACTCGCGCGCCACGGCACAGTCCGCCGGGGTTTCGGCGTTGGTGCGCACCTTCATGCGGCGGCCTTTGTCCGCCCACACCATCAGCGTGCCGAAATCGCCCGCAAGCTGCGGCTGGATCGTGGCGACCTTGCCCGCCATCACCTCTCCGGTGCCGCCGTCGATGGTGAGCGTGTCGCCTTCATTGAAGCTGCGCGCGCCGATGCGCATCACGCGCGCTTCCATGTCGATGCTGAGCGCGCCCGCGCCCGAAACGCAGGGACGCCCCATGCCGCGCGCGACGACCGCCGCATGGCTGGTCATGCCGCCGCGCGCCGTCAGGATGCCGCGCGCCGCGTGCATGCCGTGAATGTCCTCAGGCGAGGTTTCGACGCGCACGAGGATCACGTCCTCGCCGAGCGCGGCCAGCCGCTCCGCCTCGTCCGCATCGAACGCGATGATGCCGGAGGCCGCGCCGGGGCTCGCTGGAAGACCCGTCGTCACCACGTCGCGCGCGGCGGCGGGATCGAGCGTCGGGTGCAGAAGCTGATCGAGCGCGCCCGGCTCGACGCGCAGGATCGCCTCTTCCTGCGTGATGAGGCCCTCTTCGGCCATGTCGACCGCGATCTTGAGCGCCGCCTTCGCCGTGCGCTTGCCGCTGCGCGTCTGCAGCATCCACAGCTTGCCGCGCTCGACGGTGAACTCGATGTCCTGCATGTCGCGGTAGTGGGTTTCGAGGAGATCGAAAACGCGCGCCAATTCCTGGTACGTCTCCGGCATCGCCTCTTCCATCGAGGCTGCCGTCGCGCCCGCCGCTTCGCGCGCGGCCTTCGTCAGGTACTGCGGCGTGCGGATGCCCGCGACGACGTCTTCACCCTGCGCGTTGATCAGGTATTCGCCGTAGTAGGCGCGCGTGCCGATGGCGGGATCGCGCGTGAAGGCGACGCCCGTTGCCGAGGTGTCGCCCATGTTGCCGAACACCATCGCCTGCACGTTCACCGCCGTGCCCCAATCGGCCGGAATGTCGTTGAGCCGCCGGTACACCTTGGCGCGCTCCGACTGCCAAGAGCCGAACACCGCCGAGATCGCGCCCCACAGCTGGTCCATCGGATCCTGCGGGAACGGGCGGCCGAGCGCTTCTTCCACCTTCGTCTTGTAGGTGGCGACGAGACGCTGCCAGTCCTCCGCGCTGAGTTCGGTGTCGAGGTTGACGCCTTTGTCTTCCTTGGCGATCTCCAGCACGTCTTCAAAGATGTAGTGATCGATGCCGAGCACCACGTCCGAATACATCTGGATGAAGCGGCGGTAGCTGTCCCACGCGAAGCGCGCGTCGCCCGAAGACGCCGCCAGCCCCTCGACGGTCGCATCGTTGAGGCCGAGGTTGAGCACTGTATCCATCATGCCCGGCATCGAGACGCGCGCGCCCGAGCGGACCGAGACAAGCAGCGGATCGGCGCTATCTCCGAAGCGCTTGCCGGTGATGCCCTCGATATGCGCGAGCCCGTTCGCGACCTGCTCACGCAGCGAATCCGGGAAGCTCTCGCCCGCCTCGTAATAATGCGTGCACATCGCCGTGGAGATCGTGAAGCCGGGAGGCACCGGCAGGCCGATCGAGGCCATGCCATCCAGATTTGCGCCCTTGCCGCCCAGCAGGTTCTTGTCGCCCTTTCCGCCATCGGAAACGCCGCCACCGAACCTGTAAACCCACTGCGTCATGTCGCTCGCTTCCTTTGTTTTCGTCGGCGGGAGGGGAGACACCCGCCGCTACCCCTCAATTCTTGAGAAATCGGCAACGCGGTGCACCGCGCTGCATACACGCACCAGCAAAGACAGGCGAAAGGCCCGCTTCCCGGGATCGCTGTCGTTAACGGTGACATCCTCGAAGAAAGCGTCGATCGGCGCGCGGAGGCTGGCGAGCGCCGCCATCGCGCCCTGGAAATTCTCCGCCGCAACCGCGCTTTCCGCCTTCGGCGCCGCATCGCTAAGCGCCGCAATCAGTGCCGCCTCCGCAGGCTCGGGCGTGTAAGAGGGCGCGTCCTGCACCTTTGCGTCATTCCGGCGAAGGCCGGAATCCATACCCACGGCCCCATGGACCCCGGCCTCCGCCGGGGTGACGGGAGGGGCGCCCTTTTTCGCTTCCGCCTTCAGGATGTTCGCCGCGCGCTTATAGCCCGCCAGTAGGTTCAGTCCGTCATCAGTACCGATGAACGCCTGCAACGCTTTCACGCGTGCGAGCAGACGGACGAGATCGTCCTCTATCAATACGGCGTCGATCAGATCGTGGCGGATTCCAGCCTCGCGCTGCTGCACCTTGAGGCGCTCGGCGAAGAAGTCGTGAATATCAAAAACCGCGAGTTGGCCAGCGTTAAAATCTTCGAGCCATGTCGACGCCGCTTCGTATTCCTCGTCTGTCATGCCCTCATAGAAGCGCTCGGATACAAAGCCCCCCGCCGTGGACATTATGAGCACTTCCAGACCAGCGCGTATCCCATTCCGCAGGATGAGCTGAATCACTCCCAATGCAGCACGACGCAGGGCAAAGGGATCTCGAGAACCCGTAGGCTTTTCCTTGATTCCAAAGAAGCCGACGATCGTATCCAGCTTGTCCGCCAGACTCACCGCCACTGTCACCGGCGCAGTCGGCACGTCGTCGCCCTGCCCGACCGGCTTGTAATGGCCGCGGATCGCGTCGGCGACTTGCGGGTCCTGTCCCTCGGCGTGGGCGTAGTAACCGCCCATCAGGCCCTGGAGTTCGGGAAATTCGCCGACCATGCCGGTGGTGAGGTCGGCCTTGCAGAGCCGCGCAGCCTGTTCGGCCAGGTCTGCATCGGCGCCTTTGACGATGCCTTCTTCGACCAGCCAGCGCGCGAGCTTCGCCACGCGCTCCACCTTGTCCGCAACCGTACCGAGCTTCTCGTGGAACACGATCTCCGAGAGCTTCTCCGCGTGCTTTGCGAGCGGCTTCTTCTTGTCCTGCTCCCAGAAGAAGCGCGCGTCTGAAAGCCGCGCTGCAAGCACCTTCTGGTTGCCTGCGACGATCGACGCGCCGCCGTCGCTCGCCACAATGTTCGCAGTGCAGACGAACGCCGGGGCGAGCTTGCCCGCCTTGTCGCGGCAGACGAAATACTTCTGGTTCTTCGCAGCGGTGAGCTGGATCACCTCCGGCGGCACATCGAGGAACGCCGGATCGAAGCGACCGAGCAACGGCACCGGCCATTCGGTGAGGCCCGCGTTCTCCTCGGCAAGCGCCGCGTCCGCCACGAGATCAAGCCCCGCGTCTGCCGCAAGACGCTCGGCAGTGTCCGCGATAATGCCCGCGCGCTCTTCCGACGACACGATCACGTGCGCAGCGCGCAGGCGCGGCGCGTAATCGTCCGCGTCCGCGATCTCGATCGCGCCGGAGGACATGAAGCGGTGGCCGAGCGTTGTCCGGCCCGAAGCAACACCCGCGATCTCGAACGGCACCACCTCGCCGCCCAAAAGCGCGACAATGCCCTTCAGCGGCCGCACCCAGCGCAGCGATTCCGTCGACAGGCTCGCCTCGCCCCAGCGCATCGACTTCGGCCACGGGAAGGCGCGCACCACGGCAGGCACGGCCTCAGCGAGCACGTCCGCCGTCTTGCGGCCGGGCTTGGCGATCACGGCGAAGTAAACGCCGTCGCGCTCTTCGAGCTGGTCCTGCGTCAGACCGGTCTTGCGCAAGAAGCCTTCGAGCGCCTGCGGCGGCGCGGAGGTGCGCGGGCCTTTCAGCTCTTCGGAAACGGCTTCCGTTTCGGCGGGGAGGCCGCGCGCGATAAGCGCAAGGCGGCGCGGCGTTACGAAGGTTTCGATGCCCTCCGCCTTCAGCCCCGCGCCCGCGATCTCGGCGGCGAGCAGGCGCGCGAGGTCGGCTGCGGCCTGCCGCTGCATCCGCGCGGGGATTTCCTCGCTGAACAGTTCGAGCAGGAAGTCGGCCATCATGCCGTCTCCAGCCAGTTGTTGACCTTCATCCAGCTTTCGCACGCCCCCTTCGCAAGGTCGCGCACGCGGCCGATGTAGGCCTGACGCTCGGCAACCGAGATGACGCCGCGCGCGTTCAGAAGATTGAAGATGTGGCTCGCCTTGATCGCCTGTTCATAGGCGGGGAGCGGCAGATCATTATCGAGCAGCGTCCGGCACATGGCCTGCGCGTCCTTGAACTGGCGGAGCAGCGCATCGGTGTCCGCGTGTTCGAAGTTGTAGGCGCTCTGCTGCTGTTCGTTCGCGAGGAACACGTCGCCGTACGTCACACCGCGCCCGTTGAAATCGAGGTCGTAGACGTTGTCGACGCCCTGAATATACATGGCGAGGCGCTCAAGCCCGTAGGTGATCTCGCCCGCCACCGGCTTGCAGTCGTAGCCGCCGACCTGCTGGAAATAGGTGAACTGCGTCACCTCCATGCCGTCGCACCAGACCTCCCAGCCGAGGCCCCACGCGCCGAGCGTCGGCGATTCCCAGTCGTCCTCCACGAAGCGGATGTCGTGCTTGGCGAGGTCTACGCCGATGGCGCGGAGGCTATCGAGGTACGCGTCCTGGATATCCGCCGGGCTCGGCTTCAGGATCACCTGGAACTGGTAGTAATGCTGCAGCCGGTTCGGATTCTCGCCGTAGCGGCCGTCGGTCGGCCGGCGCGAGGGCTGCACATAGGCTGCGTTCCACGGGTTCGGCCCCAGCGCACGAAGCGTCGTCGCCGGATGGAACGTGCCCGCGCCCATTTCCATGTCGTAAGGCTGCAGAATCACACAGCCCCGGTCACCCCAGAAACGCTGAAGCGTAAGGATGATCTCCTGAAAACTGAGTGCCACGCGCGTCCGCCCTTCGCAGGTGCAAAAAAGTCGGGTCGCGTCTAACGGGCGCGGGCCGTCCCCGCAAGCATCACGGTCCTCAGAAGTGCATCGCCAGCGACATCGTGAGCGCGTCGTTCGCGTAGCCCGAGCCGCCCTCGCGGTCGTAGTTGACGCCAAGCGCCGTGCGGCCGCCGACGTAGTTCGCGCTCGCGCCCGCGCGCCAGCCGCTGTCGAGCGAGGACTTCGATTCGAGGTAGAACGCCGCGCCGGTGGCGAGGAACTGGCCCTTGGTGGCGATCATCGTGTCGCCCGCAAGGCGGTAGATGTAGGCGCCGCGCATCTCCAGCCACAGCTCGCCGTCGCCCAGCGGGATGCCGTAGCCGAGCGCCAGTTTCGACGTGCCGCGCACGAGATCGAACGACACGCTGTCGATATCGAGGTTGAGCGCGTCCGCGCCGTCCTCGGTGTAGCCGTCCTGCTTCACCTTCAGGAAATTGATGTTGTTGCTGGGCGTGAACCGCAGCCGCTTGCCGAGCGGCATTTCGTAGCCGACGGTGAGGTTGCCCGAAAGCTGCGAGCCTGAGAACTTCGCCTCCGCCTCACGGTCCAGCCCGCCGAAGGTGATAACGCGGCGGCTGCGATAGTCGTTCATCGCATAGCCCGCGGTCGCATCCACGAACAGGCGGCCGAAGCGGACCGTCGTGTAGATGTCGCCCTGCAGGTTCTTCACGACGAGCGGGCTGTCCGAAAGCCCGTCCGGATCGATCTCGCTCGAAATGTAGCTGAGGCCGACGCCGACCGCAGCCTTCTCGCCGACGAGATAATCGCCGCCGATGGTGAGGCCGTAGGAGTTGCCGTCGAAGGCCGGGTCGTTGTCCCGCTCCTTCTTGCTGAAGAAGTTGCCGGTCTGCTGGACCCACACACCGAAGCGGGCGCGCTCCACCGCGTCGATGCCGCCGCCGTGGAACGATTGGCGGATCGTCTGCATCCGGTGGCCGAGCACGCCGAAGCCGGCGTCCTGATTGGCGATGAGCACGCGCGCCGCGGCGCTGCCGAACGTCGTCGGCGTCATCTGGCGGACGGCGGCCTGCACCGAGGCTTCATCGCGAAGCGCATTCACTGCGCTCGTCAGCGCCTGCTCCTCGCTGAGCGCACCGATCGAAGCTTCGTAGATCTTGCTGTATTCGCTGCTGAGGCCGAGTTCGCTGCCGCCCTTGCGCCGAAGGTCGATGCTGATCGAGTCGGCGTCCACGGCCACGTCGTCGACGGCGTAGATGTAAGGCACGCTGTCGGCGGTGAGGATCGTTCCGGGGTGATCGGTCGTGAGGCCGCCGCCCGCGGTGAGGACGTCGATCGTCCGCTCGCCTGCCAGCAGATCGGTGATGTTGAGCTCTATCGTGCTCGTGCCCGTGAAATTTGCCGCACCCGCGACATTAATCCCGGTGAAATCCGTGCCGACGTCGAGGATGATCTTGGAGGCGCCGGACGCGTTCAGGGTCTGGAGCGAGAGACTGTTCTGTCCCGAGAGATCGAGCGTGCCGCCGGTCATGCCGAGCGCAAGCGTGCCGCCGGTTGCGGAGAGGCCGCCGGTAACCGTGCCGCCGCTGATATTGAGCGCGTTGGTGCCGCCGCCGAAGCTGATGGCGCCAGTGACCGTCCCGCCCGTGACGTTCATCGTGTCGCTGCCCACGCCGAGGCGCACCGCGCCATCGATCGTGCCGGAGTTGGTGAGCGTGACACCCGTGCCGTTCGCCGACGTGTCGATCGCGTAAGCAGTGACATTTTCGCCGCTGAAGCCCGTCGCGTCGATCGTGCCGCTGTTCGTGATCGTGGAGACGTTTCCGGCCGAATAGATACCATAAGCGGTCCGGTTGTTGCCGTTCGCCGTCACCTCGATCGTGCCGCTGTTCGTCACGGTATTCACGGTCGCGCCCGCATCGACGCGGATGCCGTAGGCGTTGCCGCCCACACCGAAGGTGCCGTCGCTGTTCGAGGTGCGGTTGCCGCGCACGGTGATGCGGCCGCCGTTCACGATATCGGGGGCGATGCCGCCGCTTCCCACGCGAATCCCGCTCGCTGCCGCATCGATCGCGGAGGCGGTGACGCTGGAGCCCGACTGGTTGTTGATGCCGCCGCCGACACTCGCCGTGAAGCCATTGCCGCCCACCACGCGAATCGCATCGGTCTCGCGGCCCGCGGTGCTGCCGCTGGCCGTGATCGCCGAGCGGTTGACGATGCCATAGGCGTCAGCGCCCGTGCCGACATTGCCGACAACGGTGTTCGCCGTACCTGTCGCACCGGGCGACACCAGGATCGCCGGCGCGCCGCCGAGCGCCGCAACGTTACCCGCAACAAGCGTGTGCTTCGTCGTATCGACGTCGGCCGGCGCAACACGATTGCCGTTGGAATCCACATAATAGCGATCGTTGACGAAGCCGCCCCCGACCGTGCCGGAGATGAGGACGCTCGCCTTGCCTGCCACGGCGGGCACGACAGTACCGTCCGAAGTCGTCGATTGCGCCTGGCCCGTACCAATGGTGCCCGCGTTCGCGATACCGCCGCCGACCGTGCCGGTCACCGCAAGCGCGGTGCCGTCTGCGCCGGTGGCGGAAACACCGCCGGTGACCTTCACGTTGCCGGTGACTTCGCCCGACACCGAAACCGCAGTGGAGCGCGCGCCCGTCACGGAAACGCCATTCACGCCGAGGTTGCCATTGAGACGCGAGGTGACCGAGACGCCGTAAGAGTCCGTGCCGCCCACCGTGATCGAGCTGCCGCCGCCGCTCACCACATTGCCCGTGAACGCGCCCGCGCCGCCGATCAACAGGCCGACGTTGTTGGTGCCGACCGCATTGCTCGCGCCGGTGCCCGTCACCTGGATCGTGCCGTTGTTGGTGATCGTGCCCGAAAGCCCGCCAGCAGGTGCCACGACCGCGACACCGGTGCCGTTCGACTGCGTCGTCGTCTTCACGGTGCGCGAGGCGTTCACCGTCACGCTGTTGCTGGAATCGACCGTGATCGCCGTTCCGCTGGAAACGTCGACGGTGCCGTCGACGATGACATTGCCCGGCCCGCTGTTGGCGTTGGACGTCGTGATCGGCGTGTTGCGCGTGCCTGTAACGGTCAGGTCCGCTGCGACGGCCGGCCCGGCGGCGAGCGCAATCAGGGAAACGCCGGCGCAGATGTTGGCGGCGAAAGACGAGGTGACGCGGAACGTGCTCATGGGGCCCTTTCAGATACTGCCAGCAGCGTCATGCATGACCGGGAACCCACCCCACTCGGGCCCATCGGAACGCCGCACGATACCGCCTCCCTGGCGCTTCAAAACGCCTTGTGGCGGATAGGGCCAAGCCCTGCCGTCGTCAATCGCCCCATACCTGACGAAGCCGCCAGCGTGTCTTTATGCAACAGCTTTTGATAGCCTCCGCGTGGGAGGACCGGAACCACAATGCACCCGTATGTTTTTGCCGATAAGACCCCAGACAAGACCGCGATCGTCATCGCCGAAACCGGCGAAACGCTCACCTACAGAGCGCTCGAGGCGCTTTCGAACCGGGTCGCACAGCTGATCCGCGCGCACGGTCTGAAGCGCGGCGACGTGATCGCGCTGATGATGGAAAACTGTCTGGAGTTCATCCCGATCTGCTGGGGCGCGCAGCGCTCCGGCATCGTCTTCACAGCGATGTCGACCAAGCTCACGCTGGATGAGGCACAGTATATCCTCGCAGATTCCGCAGCGAAGATGCTGCTTGCGAGCCCCGGCCTCGCCGACATCGCGGCGCAGCTGGCAGTGCCCGGTCCGCGCTTTTCCGTCGGCGGCGCGATTCCCGGCTTCGAAGACTTCGGCGCTGCCGTCGCCGCAATGCCGGATACGCGCATCGCCGACGAATCGCAGGGCCGCGACATGCTCTATTCCTCGGGCACCACCGGCCGCCCCAAGGGCGTAATCGGGCCGCTTTCCGAAGGCCCTATCGACGAGGAGAGCCCGCTCTTCGTGCTGACGAAGATGATCTACCGTTTCGACGAGAACATGATCTATCTGTCGCCCGCCCCCCTCTATCACGCGGCACCGCTGCGCTATTCAATGTCGGTGCACCGCGCGGGCGGCACGCTCGTCGTGATGAAGAAGTTCGATCCGGAGCGCTATCTCGCGCTTGTCGAACAATACCGCGTCACGCACACGCAGCTCGTGCCGACGATGTTCGTGCGGATGCTGAAGCTGCCTGATGAGACCCGCGCGCGCTACGACCTCTCCAGCCTCAGGATCGCGATCCATGCAGCCGCGCCCTGTCCCGTGGAGGTCAAACGCCGCATGATCGACTGGTGGGGCGAGACGATCTACGAATATTACGCCTCCACCGAAAGCGCCGGCTTCTGCGCCGTCGGTCCGCAGGAATGGCTGAAGAAGCCGGGAACGGTGGGCCGTTCGCTCCTCGGCGAGATTCGCATTCTCGACGAGGACGACAATGTGCTGCCGCCGGGGCGCGAGGGCCGCATCTACTTCGCGGGCGGCGGCGAGTTCGCCTATCACAACGATCCCGAGAAGACGAAAAGCGTCCAGCACAAGGAACACGGCGCCACCTTCGGCGACATCGGCTATCTCGACGAGGACGGCTATCTCTTCCTTACCGACCGCGCCGCCTACATGATCATCACCGGCGGCGTGAACGTCTATCCGCAGGAAGCCGAGAATGTGCTCGTCATGCATCCCAAGGTGTCGGACGTCGCCGTATTCGGCGTGCCCCACGAGGAGATGGGCGAGGAGGTGAAGGCAGTCGTGCAGCCGCGCGACTGGGCAGATGCGGGGCCGGACCTGGAAGCCGAGCTCATCGCCTTCACCCGCGCGCACCTCAGCCATGTCAAATGCCCGCGCTCGGTCGATTTCGAGGCTGAGCTGCCGCGTCATGACACGGGCAAGCTCTACAAGCGCCTGCTCAAGGACCGTTACGCACGGAAACAATGACGCGCAAAGGAAACGGGGGCGCCGCACCGGACGCCCCCGAGGCCATTCAGTCCATGCTCAGCCGCGACGACGGCGCCGCAGGCCCACACCGAGAAGGCCGAGCCCGAACAGGCCCATCATTCCGGGTTCCGGCACATCGACGACCGGCGGTTCGGGATCGGGATCCGGCGCGACATCTTCCGTGATGCCCGCATAAAGCACGAAGCTCTGGCTGTAATTGTAGAATCCGAACGACCCGTTGTCGAACGCGGCAAGCCCAGCTTCGGCAGCCGTCAGGCTCAGCTCCAGAACGCCGCCCACCTTCACCTGAATGAGGTCCGGCAGGAAGATCAGATCGAACGTATATTCGGCATTGTCGTCCCAACCGGTGGAGCCGAGCGTCGTCCCCCGCTTCAGTTCGTTCACGACGCCTTCGTGGCCCCAGAAATCGTATTCGGACGCTGCGGCCGCGTTTCCGGAAACGTGGGAGATGGACAGCCCCTCGTACGCCATATTGCCGGAGAACTGATCCGCCTGTTTCCAGTCGATCAGGATGAAATTGGCACTCAACGAATTGATTTCGCCGTCGCTGTAGCCGAGCACGAAGCCGACATAATCGTCGTCACCCGTCGTCGTGACCTTGATCGAGCCGGAGAGCGCAAGGCCCTGCGCGCTGGCACCGTCCTTGAAGAAGATCGTCGGCAGCCCGTTCACGGTCTGCAACACTGAATCGTTTCCGGGCTGCACAGCCCAGTTTGCATTCCCGGCCACATCGTCGAGTACGTCAGCCTGCCACCCCGTGAGGTCGACAGGGGCAGCGATTGCCGGTGTTGTCAGCAGCGCCGACGCACAGGCCAATAATTTCAAGCGCATTTTTCGTCCCCTTCCAGCGGACGCGAACCAGCACGCGCCCTCTTTGGGCAGTGAATGCAGGATCGATGCCAAGGCTGGCTTTCCTATATTTTCAAAGAGAAAATAATAATCCTTTTTGAAAATTATTTTGATTCTGTAAGAAATTCCGACGGTTCTGGCAGAGCCCCGACCGCATCACTATGTTCCCCTCATGATATCGCGATTGAAAGCGGCGCTCGGCGCCTTCATGCTCATCGCCTGCACGGCGCAGTCCCCAGGAAAAGCACAGGAGGAAGCCCCGCCGGCATCCGCTGGCGCTTCTGTCGCGAAAGGTCCGGCGCTGTGGGCGGTGAAGGACGCCGACACGACGATCTATCTGTTCGGCACGATCCACATGCTGCCCGAAGGCACCGAGTGGCTTGTGCCGCCGATCGCGAAGGCGTTCGATGCCGCCGATACGCTCGTACTCGAGGTGCTCGGCACCACCGATCCGAAGGTAACGACACCGATCATCCTCAAGATGGGCTACACGCCCGGCCTGCCGCCGCTCGCCGAGCGCGTTCCGGCCGACGAGCGCGACGAGCTTGCCGCCGCCATCACGCACGCGGGTGTTCCGCCACAGGCGCTTGATGCGATGGAAACCTGGCTTGCCAGCATGTCGCTCTCCACCGCGCGCATCCAGAAGCTCGGCTACGGTATCGAGGGCGGCGTCGAATATCAGCTGTCCGCGCGCGCCACTGCGCAGCGCAAGCGGATCGAGGCGCTGGAGACGATGACCGAGCAGCTCGGCTTCTTCGATACGCTGCCGGAGGCCGAACAGCGCGCGCTCCTCGTCAACTCCCTCGACGACATCGATGAGATCGACACCGTCATCAAAAACGCCGTGAAGAGCTGGCAGGCGGGCGATGTCGACGCGGTCGCCGCGCTGCTTGAGGACGACACGCGCGATTCCCCCGGCCTCGCCAAGCGGCTGCTCACCGACCGCAATCTCAACTGGGCAAACTGGATCGAGAAGCGCCTCGAAACCACGCCGGGCACCGTATTCATCGCCGTCGGCAGCGGGCACCTTGCGGGCAAGGACAGCGTGCAATCGATGCTGGAGGCGAAGGGCCTCAAGGTCGAGCGGCTGAACTAAGCCGAATCCCTTGCATTTCCGCGCTTCGGCGTGTAGGGGCACCGCTTCCCGAGCGGCTGGTCATCCCTGGAGGCGGCCGCGGGGATCGAGAAAATGGAGAAATACACATGAGTGAAGCGCTGAAGCTCGCGGCTGAAGCGCGCGACCGGGCAGGCAAGGGAGCCTCCCGTGCAATCCGTCGCGAAGGCCGCGTACCCGCCGTGATTTACGGCAACAAGAAGGAACCCGTGCAGGTCCACGTCGAGGCGAAAGCCCTTGTGAAGCTGCTCCAGACCGGTCACTTCCTCAGCTCCGTGGTGGAGCTGGAAGTCGGCGGCAAGACGGAGCGCACGCTGCCGCGTGACGTACAGTTCCACCCGGTCACGGATCGTCCGATCCACGTCGACTTCCTGCGCCTGTCGAAAGACGCGCGCGTTACGGTCGCCGTTCCGGTGCGCTTCACCGACGAAGAAGAATCGCCCGGCATCAAGCGCGGCGGCGTTCTCAACATCGTCCGCCACGAAGTCGAGCTGGTCTGCCCGGCCGATGCGATCCCGGACGAGATCGTGGCGTCGCTGAAGGGTCTCGATGTGGGCGAATCGCTGCACATCTCCGCCTTCAATCTCTCGGCAAAGCTGAAGCCGGTGATCGACGACCGCGACTTCACCGTCGCCACCATCGTCGCGCCGTCGGCGCTGCGCTCGAGCGAAGATGCCGAATCCGCCGCCGAGGGCGAAGGCGAAGCCGCCTGATCTTAGAACGCCCGGCCTTCGCGCCGGGCGTTTCTAAACGCGATGCAGCTGTTCGTCGGCCTCGGCAATCCGGGGAGCGAGTATGCGCTTCACCGGCACAACGTCGGCTTCATGGCTGCCGATACCATCGCCGATGTCCATCGCTTCGGCCCGTGGACGAAGAAGTTCAAGGGGCTGATCGCGGACGGCCGCATCGGCAACGCGCGCGTGCTGCTGCTGAAGCCGCAAACCTTCATGAACGACAGCGGCCGCAGCGTCGGCGAAGCGCTCCGCTTCTACAAACTGTCCACGGGCGACGTGACGGTGTTCTACGACGAGCTCGATCTTGCGCCCATGAAGGTGAAGGTGAAAACGGGTGGCGGTGCGGCGGGCCACAACGGCATCCGCTCGATCGCCGCGCACATCGGCGAGGATTTTCGCCGCGTCCGTATCGGCATCGGCCACCCGGGCGAAAAGGCGCGAGTGACGGGCCATGTGCTCGGCAACTATGCGAAGACGGAAATGGAACCGCTCGCCGACCTCCTTGGCGCCATCGCGCGCGAGGCAAGGTGGCTTGCGGAAGGCGACGACGCGCGCTTCATGAACGACGTGGCGCTTGCCATGCAAACGAACGGAAAGGCCTGATCTGATGGGTTTCAAGTGCGGTATCGTGGGCCTGCCCAACGTCGGCAAATCGACATTGTTCAATGCGCTGACCGAAACGGCCGCCGCCGCCGCGGCGAACTTCCCGTTCTGCACGATCGAGCCCAACGTGGGCCAGGTTCCGGTTCCCGACCCCCGCCTTTACAAGCTCGCCGAGATCGCCGGCTCGCAGAAGGTCATCGAAACGCAACTCGCCTTCGTCGACATCGCGGGCCTCGTGCGCGGCGCCTCGAAGGGCGAAGGCCTCGGCAACCAGTTCCTCGGCAACATCCGCGAGGTGGACGCCATCGTCCACGTGCTGCGCTGCTTCGAGAACGGCGACATCACCCACGTCGATGGCCGCGTCGACCCGATCGCCGACGCCGAGACTGTCGAGACCGAGCTGATGCTCTCCGACATCGAGAGCCTTGAGCGCCGCGTGCCCGCGCTCGTCAAGAAGGGGCAGGGCGGCGACAAGGAAGCGAAGGTCGCGGGCGCCGTGCTCGGCCGCGCGCTCGATGTTCTGAAAGAGGGCAAGCCCGCGCGCATGGTCGAAGCGAAGGACGAGGAAGAGGCCCGCGTGCTCGCGCAGGCGCAGCTCCTCACCGCGAAGCCCGTGCTCTATGTCTGCAACGTCGGCGAAGGCGAAGCCGCAACCGGCAACGCGCTCTCCGAAAAGGTCGCCGCGAAGGCGAAAGCGGAAGGCGCCGCGAGCGTCGTCATTTCCGCGGCCATCGAGGCGGAAATCAGCCAGATGGACCCGACCGACCGTCCCGACTTCCTCGCCGACCTCGGCCTCACCGAAACCGGCCTCGCGCGCGTGATCCGCGCCGGATACGACCTCCTGCACCTCATCACCTTCTTCACGGTCGGCCCCAAGGAGGCCCGGGCGTGGACGGTGGAAAAAGGCGCCACCGCCCCGAATGCCGCCGGGGTCATCCACACCGATTTCGAAAAGGGCTTCATCCGCGCCGAAACCATCGCCTACGATGACTTCGTGAGCCTGGGCGGCGAGCACGGCGCAAAGGAAGCCGGGAAACTACGCCTGGAAGGCAAGGAGTATCTGGTGAAGGACGGAGACGTCCTCCACTTCCGCTTCAACGTGTAGTCATCCGCCGGTCACGAGGATCACGCAGGCAGATGGGCATGATGTACAATCACCTCCGCACCCTGTTCGCCGCGCTTTCGATCCTCGCGCTGTCCGCCTGCGCGGGCACATCGCGCCCTGTCGCGGAGGTCGCCGCCGAAGCGCGCGCGCCCGTCACCATCCTCATCTCGATTGACGGGCTGCGGCCCGATTATCTGGACCGTGGTGTTTCGCCCAACATCAACGCGCTTGCCGCATCCGGCGTGAAAGCGTCGATGCGCCCCTCGTTCCCGTCTCTCACCTTCCCGAACCACCACAGCCTCGTCACCGGGCTGCGCCCCGATCGCCACGGCATCGTCGACAACACGATGATCGACGCGCGCCGCCCCGACGTGCGCTTCACACTCGGCGATCCGCGGCAATCACTCGACCCGTTCTGGTGGGATGAGGCCGAGCCGATCTGGGTGACCGCCGAGAAGGCAGGCATCCGCACAGGTACGATGTTCTGGCCCGGCTCCGAAGTCGCCATCCACGGCGCGCGCCCGCAGGACTGGCTGCGCTACGACAAGGCGGTCAGCGGCACGCAGCGCATCAACACCGTGCTCGACTGGATGCGCCGCCCCGCCGCGATACGCCCGCGGTTCGTCACGCTCTATTTCGACACGGTGGACACCGTGGGCCACGAGCTCGGCCCCGACGCGCCGGAAACCACCGCAGCCTTCGCCGAGGTCGACCGGCTGATCGGCGAACTCATCTCTGGGCTGAAGGTGATCGGGCAGTCGGCGAACATTCTCCTCGTCTCCGATCACGGCATGGGCGCCACCGCCGACGATCGCGTCATCCGCATCGACCGCATGATCGCGCCCGATGTCGGAATGATCGTTACCGAGGGACCGCTTTCCGGCGTCAATGCCCTGCCCGGCAAGGACGCCGAGGTGGCCGCAACCCTGCTCGCGCCGCACGAGCATATGCAGTGCTGGCGGAAGAGCGCGCTGCCCGCCCACTTCGCCTACGGCAAGAACCCGCGCGTCCCCGAATTCCTCTGCCTCGCGGCGCGCGGCTGGGCGATCCAGGCACGTGACCGCGAACATATTCTGAAGGGCATGCACGGCTACGATCCCGCGGAGCCCGACATGGCGGCAGTGTTTATCGCGGCCGGCCCCGCGATCGCGAGCGGCGCCGCGCTTCCGGTGTTCGACAATGTCGACGTTTATCCGCTGCTCGCCCGCCTCGTCGGTATCGCGCCGGTCTCGAACGTCGATGGCCGCGCCGAAACGCTCAACCCATTGCTTCGGGCGGCGAACTGACGCCCCCTCGAAAAATGTGAATTTGCCTGAAGGACCTGCGCGTTATGACCGATGCCGTGAAGTATCTCGAAGACATGAATGTCGGTGATCACGCAGCCTTCGGTCACTATCCGGTAACGCGTGAGGAGGTGATCGGCTTCGCCTCGAAGTTCGATCCGCAAGCCTTCCATCTCGACGACGCGGCCGCCGCGAAAACCTACTTCGGCCGCCTCTCCGCAAGCGGTTGGCATACTTGCGCTATGACGATGCGCATGATGGTGGAAAACCTCACCGTCGGCGGTCACGCCGGGCTCGGCTCGCCGGGCGTCGACCAGATCCGCTGGCTGAAGCCGGTTTATCCCGGCGACACGCTGCGCGTTGAAACGGTGGTCACCGAGGTTCGCCCTTCGCGCAGCAAGCCTGACATCGGATCGGTGCACAGCGACATTACGGTATTTAATCAGAACGACGAGCCGGTGATGACGATGAAGTCGATCGGCCTGGTGCGGCGCCGGCCCGCGTAAGGGCCTAGTGCCCTTCGAACGCCATCAGCGTTACGGGCTCCACACCCGCAGCGCGTAGCCGATCCGCGCCGCCAAGGTCGGGCAGATCGATCGCGAACGCCGCCTGCGTCACGACACCTCCCGCGCGGCGGATGAGTTCGGCGCCGGCGATGGCCGTCCCGCCCGTGGCGATCAGATCATCGACGAGCAGCACGCGCGCGCCGGGCGCGCAGGCATCTGCGTGCATCTCCACCCGGTCCTCGCCGTATTCGAGCGCGTAATTGACGCCGATCACCGTGCCGGGGAGCTTGTTACGCTTGCGGATGAGCAGCACGCCCGCGCCTAGCCGTGGCGCGAGCGCGGCGGCGAACACGAAGCCGCGCGCCTCGATACCGGCGATGAGATCGAAAGGTCCCGCCACCGCCTCTGCCATCCGGTCGATCGTGGCCGCGAAGCCCACTGGATCGAGCAGCAGCGTGGTGATGTCGCGAAACAGGATTCCTGGCTTGGGGTGATCGGGAATCGTGCGGACGAGCGCGCGAAGGTCGGCGTTCCGGTCGCTCATTTGAGCACACGCCCCGCCACGCCGCGCAGCGTCTCCACGACCGGCGGCGGCCACAGCGCCGGATCGGTGATGATGGCGTGGTCGAGCGCATGGTCGCAGCCCTGCGGACAGGCCGCAGACGGTACCCACGCTGCCGCAACCGCCGCGACGAGCGCGCGCGCGTTGGCACTGTTGCCATGCATCACGTCGAGAATGTCGGCGACGTTCGCGCCTTCCTCGGCCGGGCGCCAGCTGTCGTAATCCGTCACCATCGCGACGCTCGCGTAGCAAAGCTCCGCCTCGCGAGCGAGCGCGGCCTCGGGCATGTTGGTCATGCCGATCACGTCAAAACCCGCCGCCACGTAAGCGCGCGATTCGGCGCGCGTGGAGAACTGCGGACCTTCCATCGCGAGGTAGGTGCCACCTGAAACGAACGGGATACCGAGCGCCTTCGCGGCTTCCGCGACGCGCGCCCCGAGCGGGCCGCAGACGGGATCGGCGAGGCTGACATGCGCGACGATGCCGTTTCCGAAGAACGATTTCACGCGGCCGCGCGTCCGGTCCACGAACTGGTCGACGAGCACGAAGGTGCCGGGGCTGAGCGCTTCCTTGAACGACCCACAGGCCGAGAGCGACAGCACGTGCGTGCAACCCGCCGCTTTCAGCGCGGCGATGTTCGCGCGGTAGGGAACCTCCGACGGCGTCAGCCGGTGGCCGCGTCCGTGGCGGGGCAGGAAGACGAGATCCACCTGCCCGAGCCGCCCGAACAGCAATTCATCGGACGGCGCGCCGAAGGGCGTATCGACCGCGCGCCAGACGACATCGGTGAGCGAGCCCAGGGCATAGAGCCCGCTGCCGCCGATGATGCCGAGCTTGCCCCCCATCGCCCGGTGCCGGGCCTAGTGCTTGATCGCCGCCCAGACCCTGCGCTTGCTCATGTAGGCAAGGCTGGTGAGGATCAGCAGGAAGACGATGACGCCAAGACCCGCCCGCTTGCGCGATTCCATCTTCGGCTCGGCCGCCCAGGTGAGGAACGCCGCAACGTCCTGCGACATCTGGTCGACGGTCGCTTCCGGCTGGCCTTCCGCATAGGTCACCTGGCCCGCGCTGAGCGGCGGTGCCATCGCGATTGCGAGGCTGTGGAAATACGGGTTGTAGTGGAGCGGCGCTTCGGGGCGACGGTCCGCCGGGAAGTCTGCCGGCGCATCCTCGAAACCGCTGATCAGCGAGTAGACGTAGTTCGAGCCGTCGGCACGCGCCTTGGTGATCAGCGAGAGATCGGGCGGCAGCGCATTGTTGTTCGCGGCGCGCGCGGCGATCTCGTTCGCATAGACGAGCGGCATCTTGTCCGACAGGATCGCTGGACGGGTCGCCGCTTCGCCGGTCTCTTGATTGATCGTCGGGACCTCGTGCACCCAGTTCTTGGCGATCGCCTTCACTTCGGCTTCGGAGAAGCCGATCTCGGTGAGGTTGCGGAACGCGACGCGGTTCAGGCTGTGGCAGGCCGAGCAGACCTCCTTGTAGACCTGGAAGCCGCGCTGCAGCTGAACGCGGTCGTAGCCGCCGAACACGCCGAGCCCGATCGGGCCGTCCCATGACCAGTGCACCTGCTTGGGGTGCTTGTGGAACGCAAGCGTCGGATCGACTTCCGTCGCTTCGCGGGGCGAGAGCGCCGCGAACAGCAGGACCACGCAGAAAACGGCGCCGATGGCGATTCCGAAAAGACGAACCATGACGTCGTGTCCCTTATTCGGCCGGCTGCGCCGCCGCCGTGGCGGGCGCGGGTTCAGATTTGCCGAGCACGGCTTCGGCGATCGAGTTGGGCAGCGGGAGCGGCCGCTCGATGCGCGAGACGATCGGCAGGATGATGAGGAAGTGCGCGAAGTAGTACATCGAAGCGATCTGGCTGATCCGCACCCACGGCTCTTCGGCAGGCTTGCCGCCGCACAGGCCGAGAATGAACAGATCGAGCATCAGCACCCAGAAGAGCTGCTTCGAAACCGGCTTGAAGCGATTCGACTTCACGTTCGAACCATCGAGCCACGGCAGGAAGAACAGCAGCAGGATCGCCGCGAACATCGCGAGCACGCCCCACAGCTTCGCCGGCAGGATGAAGTCCACCGTGAAGGCGCGCAGGATCGCGTAGAACGGCCAGAAGTACCATTCCGGAACGATGTGCGCCGGGGTCGAGATCGGGTTCGCCGGGATGTAGTTGTCCGGGTGGCCGAGATAGTTCGGCAGGAAGAACACGAACACCGAGAAGAGGATCAGGTAGACGCCCGCGCCGAACAGATCCTTCGTCGTGAAATAGGGGTGGAACGGCAGCGTGTCCGCCGGGCCCTTCACGTCGATGCCGGTCGGGTTGTTCGAACCCGGGATGTGCAGCGACCAGATCTTCAGGATGACGACACCCGCGATCACGAACGGCAGCAGGTAGTGCAGGCTGAAGAAGCGGTTGAGCGTGGCGTTATCGACCGCGAAACCGCCGAGCAGCAGCGTCACGATCTTGTCGCCGACCACCGGAATGGCCGAGAACAGGTTGGTGATCACGGTCGCGCCCCAGAAGCTCATCTGGCCCCACGGCAGCACGTAGCCCATGAAACCCGTGGCCATCATGAGCAGCAGGATCACGACGCCAAGCATCCACACGAGCTCGCGCGGCGCCTTGTAGCTGCCGTAGTAGAGCCCGCGGAAGATGTGGATGTAGACCACGATGAAGAAGAAGCTCGCCCCGTTGGCGTGCGCGTAGCGGAGCAGCCAGCCGTAGTTCACGTCGCGCATGATGTGCTCGACCGAATCGAAAGCGACGAGCGTGTTCGCGCCGAAATGCATGGCGAGCACGATGCCAGTGACGATCTGGATCAAGAGCGCGAGGCCCGAGAGAACGCCGAAGTTCCACCAGTAGTTGATGTTGCGCGGAACCGGATAGCCGGCGCCCACGCTGTTGTAGACGAGGCGCGGCAGCGGCAGGCGCGAATCCAGCCACTGCATGAACGGGTGCTTCGGCTGATAGTGGTTTGCCCAGGGAAAGCTCATCGCTGGTTATCCAATCTGAACGCGCGTGTCGGACGTGAAGGCGTACTCAGGCACTTCGAGATTCTTCGGTGCCGGGCCTTTGCGGATGCGCGCCGCGGTGTCGTAGTGCGAACCGTGGCAGGGGCAGAAGTAGCCGCCGTAGTCGCCGCGATTCTCGCCTTCCGCAGCGCCGAGCGGCACGCAGCCGAGGTGGGTGCAGACGCCGAGCGTGATCAGCCAGTTCGCTTTGCCTTCCTTGGTACGCTCCGCGAGCGTCTGCGGATCGCGCAGGTCCGAAATCGGCACCTTGTTCGCCTCGGCGATCTCGGCGGGCGTCAGGTTGCGCACGAACACGGGCTTGCCGCGCCAGTTGAGCTTGATCGCCTGCCCTGCCGCGACCGGTGCGAGATCGACCTCGATCGAGGCGAGCGCCAGCACGTCGGCGGACGGATTCATCTGGTCCACGAGCGGCCAGGCGGCCGCCGCTGCGCCGACGCCCACAAAGGCGCCGGTTGCGACATGGATGAAGTCGCGGCGGCGCACGCCTTCATCGGTGATCGGATGACCGGTGGTGTCTTCGACTGTCGTCATTCACTAACCCCGCGCGCGGGAGATATTCGGGCATGCTCCGCCCGAACGCCCCCTTAGGTTCGATGCTTGGGCGCCTGATAGCCGCCGATGGCCCTTGGCCGCAATGGTCAAAATTGGCGCATTGCTGTCGAGGCATGGCTGGGCTAGCGCAAGGCGCCATGCGCATCGCCCTTTTCCAGCCCGATCTGCCGCCCAACGTCGGCACGCTGGTGCGGATGGGCGCGTGTCTCGGCCTTGCTGTGGATATCATCCGTCCGTGTGGCTTTCCGCTCGGACGTGAGGCGCTTCGCCGCAGTGCGATGGACTATTTCGAGCAGGCGGAAATCCATATCCATGCCGATTGGGCCGCGTTTCAGGATGGCGTGCCCGGCCGACGCGTGCTGCTGACCACCAAGGCCTCGGTGCCCTACACGGATGCCGCCTATTTGCCGGACGATGTGCTGGTGGTGGGGCAGGAATCGGTCGGCGCCCCCGATTTCGTGCATGATGCCGCCGCGCTTCGTGTCCGTATCCCGATGAAGCCGGGTCTCCGCTCGCTGAACGTCGCGCTTGCCGCCGCGATGGTGGCGGGCGAGGCCCTCAGACAGACAGGATTCTCTCCCAAATGACGACTTTCGACGCCCGCCAGACTGCCGCCGCCGACTGGTTCCGAACCCTTCGCGACCGCATCTGCGCAGCTTTCGAAGCGCTTGAGGACGATCTCGGCGGCGATGCCGCGCCCGGCCGATTCGAACGCAGGACCTGGGACCGCGCCGATCATACGGGCGCGCCCGGCGGCGGCGGCACGATGTCGGTGATGAAGGGTCGCGTGTTCGAGAAGGTCGGGGTCAACATCTCCACCGTTCACGGCGCGTTCGATCCCGAGTTCGCGAAAACGATCCCCGGCGCTGCCGAAGACCCGCGCTTTTTTGCCACAGGCATCAGCCTCGTCGCGCACATGGTGAACCCGCATGTGCCCGCCGTTCACATGAACACGCGCTATCTCGTAACGACGAAAGCGTGGTTCGGCGGCGGCGCTGACCTCAATCCGCCGATTCCCGTGGAGGCGGACACCGCCGACTGGCACGCCGCCTTCAAGGCCAGCTGCGACCGCCACGACCCCGAATATTTCGCGCGCTTCAAGGCGTGGTGCGACGAGTATTTCTTCATCAAGCACCGGAACGTGGCGCGCGGGCAGGGCGGGATCTTCTACGACCAGCTCGCGAGCGGGGACTGGGACGCGGACTTCGCCTTCACCCGCGACGTCGGCGAAACGTTCCTCGGCATCTACCCGGAGCTTGTCCGCCGCCACATGCATGAAGACTGGACGGCGGAAGACCGCGCCCGCCAGCTCGCCTACCGGGGCCTCTATACGGAATTCAACCTCGTCTACGACCGGGGAACGCTGTTCGGGCTCAAGACCGGCGGCAACATCGACGCGATCCTGATGAGCCTGCCGCCGGTTGCAACCTGGAGCTAGGCCGCCAGCTGGCGGTAGATGTTGGCGGACAGCACCGAGACGAAGACGCTGAACACGGCGCCAACGATGGAGATCAGAAGCTCGGTGAGGAAGGACGGGTCGTCCGGCGTACCGCCCGTGGCGGCCATCCCGATCGCGCCGACGAGCCCGCTCAGGATCGCGAAGATCAGCACGAACACCGCGAAGATCGCGAAAATACGCCCGACACTCCCGGCCGTCATCGCCCAGCTGCGGCGCAGCGCCTCGCCGGCACGGGCATTCTCGGCCGCGATGATCGCTGCGAGCAGCGACAGGCGGAGCGCGAAATAGACGGCAATCGCCGTGAGGAGCAGCAGAAGCGTGCTCGTGGCCACCGATGCCTGCTGCGCGCCCGCCAGATAGAGGACGCCGACCGGCATGAAGACGACGACGACAGCAAGGCTCGCCACGATGATGCGCGGTGTCAGCCCCACGGCGCGGCGAATCGCCGATCCGGCATCGATATTGGGAAACAGCACGAGCAGCACGATGGCTGCCTGCCCGATCACGCCGATGAGCCCGCCCACCGCCTGCGCGAGCTGCGCATTCTGCTCGCCGAGCGCCTTTTCGTCGGCGAAGCGCGCGATCAGCAGGGAGGGCATGAATACGAAGGCTGCGGCCGGCAGCGCGAATTCGCCGAAGCGGCGCTGCACGTCAGCGATCGTGTCGGTCCAGGCCTTGCCGATCGCTAGCGCCACGCGTCACTCCCCCAATTTTGAAAACGAACGCCGGTTCAGGCGGCGTGCGGAACGCCCTTTTGGACGAGCAGATCGTGCAGCTCGCCCGATTCGAACATTTCCATCATGATGTCGCTGCCGCCCACGAACTCGCCCTTCACATAGAGCTGCGGGATTGTCGGCCAGTCGCTGAACGCCTTGATGCCCTGCCTAAGCTCGGCATCCTGCAGCACGTCCGCGCTGTCGTATTCGACGCCAAGGTGCTCGAGGATCGCAACGGCGCGGCTCGAAAAGCCGCACTGCGGGAACAGCGGCGTGCCCTTCATGAACAGCACGACGTCGCTGCCGTTCACCTTCTCGGCGATTCGGGTGTTGATATCGGTCATGTCTTGCTCCTCGTCCGGCTCAGGCCGGAACCTCGGTGGTCAGCTGCAAGGCGTGCAGTTCGCCGCCCATGCGGCCGCCAAGCGCCGCATAGACCATCTGGTGTTGGCGGACGCGCGGCAGGCCCCGGAACGCCTCCGAAACCACGCGCGCCGCATAATGATCGCCGTCGCCGGCAAGGTCGGTGATCTCCACGACCGCATCGGGCAGCGCCGCCCGGATCATGTCTTCAATCGCGCCTGCGTCCATCGGCATGGCGCGGCCCTCAGACTTCCTCGATGAATTGGCGGCGCGCCTCGACGAGTTTTTCCTCCATCGCGCGGCGCACTTCGTGCTCGGTGACCTCTACGCCCTTGGCAGTCAGGTCGCCGTAGACCTTGCGGAACACGTCGTCATCACCGGCTTCCTCGAAGTCGGCAGCCACCACCTCGCGTGAATAGGCATCCGCCTCCGCGGTGTTCAGCCCGAGCTTTTCCGCAGCCCAGTTGCCGAGCAGACGGTTGCGCCGCGCCGTGACCTTGAACTGCAGCTCGGCATCGCGCGCGAAGCGATTCTCGAAAGCCTTTTCGCGGTCGTTGAAATTGGTCATGACGGGCGTATGTCCTTCCTTGGCTGGCAAGCCGGTTATCGGGGCTTAGATAGAGAGGCACCGCACCCGGTTCAACTGCAAGCAGCACGCTTGATCGTCGCAGCTTTTGCGCCGAAACTTGGCGGGCGGATATTCGGACAGGCGGGGCGGGACGCAATGAGCAGCGAGATCGATGCGGCGGGCACGCTGGCGGCGGGCGGCTTGGTGGCGGCGGCGCTGGACAAACAGGACGCAAAAGCGGGCGAGGTGCAGACGATCTGCCCCAACTGCGAAACCGCCATCATCGGCCATTATTGCCACGAATGCGGGCAAAGCGCCCACCTGCCGCGTTCGATCGGGCACATTTTTCACGACATCATTCACGGCGTCCTGCACTTCGACAGCAAGGGCTGGCGGACACTGCCGATGCTGGCGCTGCGCCCCGGCACGCTGACCCGCGACTATGTGGAGGGGAAGCGCGCCCGCTATGTCGCGCCCTTCTCCATGTTCCTGTTCACCGTGTTCGTGATGTATTTCACCTTCGCCATGGTCGGCGGGCCCAATGTCAATTTCGCGGACGCGGTGCAGCTCGATCCCAAGAGCGTCGAGGCGGCGCAGCAGGAGCTCGTCTCCGAAACCGAAAGATTGAAAGCGCTCGAGGCGAAGCTGGCCGCGGCAAGGGCAAAGCCGGAGCCTGTCCCCGGCGAAGCCGCTGAACTCAAAGGCCAGATCAACGAACTGCGCACCGAGATCGGCATCATGAAGGCGACGCTTGGAACGATGGGTGTCGTGCCGCGAGACCCGGAGAATCCCGACGCGCCGCAGCCCCCGGACTGGCGCGAAGCGCTCGCGAAGGCCGCCGACACGGACATGAAAGTCGATACCGGCAACCCCGGGCTCAACGCGAAGCTCAGGAAGGCGCTCAAGAATCCCGAGCTGCTGTTCTACAAGATGCAGCAGTCCGCGTATAAGTTCTCGTTCCTGCTGGTGCCGCTGTCGCTGCCCTTCGTGTGGCTGCTCTTCCCGTTCCGGCGAAACACACATCTCTACGATCACGCCGTCTTCACGCTCTATTCGCTGTCGTTCATGTCGCTTCTGTTCGTGTTCGCGGTGCTGCTGGCGCGTATCGGCCTCATCAGCTTCCCGAATGCCATGGCGATCAGCATGTTCGTGCCGCCCATCCACATATTCGTGCAGCTGAAGGGGGCGTACGGCCTCAGCGTCGGCGGCGCGCTCGCACGGACGCTTCTCCTGTCGATCTTCGCGATCGTGGTCCTCGTGCTGTTCATGCTTGTCGTCATGGCGCTCGGCGCGGCCTGAGGACGCCGCCCGACCGCTTCCATTGTCAGCCCCGCAGGCTTCCGCTATGGCGGGTGGTGTGTTTCTCCGCCTCGGGCGCGCGCCAGCACCGGTGCGAACCGGGGCGGTGCTTTTTTCAGAACTCCGAATCGAGAAGGTCCGCCGATGTCCCGCCGCCGCCAGATCTACGAAGGCAAGGCCAAGATCCTTTATGAAGGGCCGGAACCCGGCACCATCATCCAGTATTTCAAGGACGACGCGACCGCCTTCAACGCCCAGAAGAAGGGCACGATCAACGGCAAGGGCGTCCTCAACAACCGCATTTCCGAGCATATCTTCACGCTGCTCGGACAGATCGGCATCCCCACGCACTTCATCCGCCGCCTCAACATGCGGGAGCAGCTCGTGCGGCAGGTGGAGATCATTCCGGTCGAGGTGGTGGTGCGCAACGTTGCTGCCGGCTCGATTTCGAAGCGCCTCGGCATTGAGGAAGGCACGCCGCTGCCGCGTACGATCCTTGAATATTATTACAAGGACGATGCGCTCGGCGATCCGATGATCACCGACGAGCATATCGCCTGCTTCGGCTGGGCGACGCAGGAAGAGATGCACGACGTCGCCGACATGGCGATCCGCATCAACGACTTCATGTGCGGCCTGTTCGCGGGCGTCGGCATCCGCCTCATCGATTTCAAGCTGGAGTTCGGCCGGCTCTGGGATGGCGATTACAGCCGCATCATCCTTGCCGACGAGATCAGCCCGGATGGCTGCCGCCTGTGGGACAGCACCACGAACGAGAAGCTGGACAAGGACCGCTTCCGCCGCGATCTCGGCGGCGAAGTGGAAGCCTATCAGGAGGTCGCGCGCCGCTTCGGCCTGCTCCCCGAAGGCTCGGTCTCAACGGTCCTCGACCTCGACGAGCACCGCAAGGCGAGGGGCAAGAAAGACAGCTGAGGGGCCTCCGGCCTGTCTGCCGTTTTTTTACACTTTTCGGCAGCGCTTCGGCTAAGTCATTGACTTAATCCAGTGGCCTCTTTCTTGCATGGATCTTCCCGTAACAGGGAAGGGGTCTCGAAATGAACGCATCCAGAATTCTGGCACCAGTGGCGTCTGTCTTACTGTCCGCGTCTCCGGCATTGGCCATACCGAGCATTTCCATTGCACCTGGCGACAGCCCCGCTGGCGGCTATCTGCCTCTTTCAATTTTCGGCATCGCCCCCGTCGCGGGCATGGGCGACGAGACCATCGTCAATTTCACGACCTCCTCGTTCGTCTTTGGAGGAGAAACATGGGGCAGCGTGGGGATATCCAGCAACGGCTATCTGAAGGTGGGCGGTGCTACCGGGGCGGACAGTGCCTCTATCAACACCGCCCTGCCTGGCGCGTCCGCTCCCAGGAATATCCTGGCTCCTTTTTGGACCGATCTTGATTTTAGCCTGGGCGGCGCCTTCCGCATTGGAACGCTGACGGACGGCGTAGACACCTGGCTCGTCAGCGATTGGGATGGCGTGCACGGGTTCGGCAGCCCCGAAGCCTATTCCTTCCAGGTCTGGATCGGCATCAACGGCGTAGAGGACATTACGTTTACCTATGGTCCGCTTGGCGCACTGCCCGCGAACCTCACGATCGGAGCGCAGGACGCCTCCGGCACCGTCGGCGACACATGGTACTACAACGGCATAGGGACAGCGCCCTTTAACGGCATGCAACTGCGCGTGAGCTCGCTCGATCTGCCGGTCGACGTTCCTGAACCGGCGGCGCTTGCATTGTTCGGCCTCGGCCTCGCCGGTCTCGCCCTGACGCGCCGGCGCAAAATCAAAGGCTGACGGACTATCCCTGAACGGGTCGAGATGCCGTCCAGGGCGAGGCGAAAATGTTGGATTTCGAGAACCGGCGCGCAGCGGACTTTGTGTCCGTGAGCACCGGAAGCGCGGAAAGCCGCCGTTTGCAGCCCGGCTTGGGCGGCATCTCGGCCCGTTCAGGCGTTCAGCGGCGTTTGGCGCGCTTCTTCTTGACCTGATATCCGCAGATGATTCCGAACAGGAACGCGCAGAACAGCGCGATGTGCAGGTTCGAGCCGCGCATCTGGCCGAGGATGTCCTCGTAATAGACGAACAGCGCCACGAACATGGCGGCGGCGAGAAGGCCCATCAGCCGTCCTTTCGCCAGGCGGAAATGATGCCGAACAGGAACGACGCGACAAGCGCGAGCTGTACTTCCTGATCGTGCGTCAGCCACGGAAAGATATAGCCGCCGACAAACTTCTCGGCGGTCGCGAACAGCAGCACGAACAAGGCAATGGCGAGATAGTCCACGTGCCCCAGACCCCGAACTGAGAATGACCCAGCCGTAACCATAGGCGCTCAGGCTTAACAAAACCCTCATGTCCGCGCTTTCGAGGCCCATTTGGGCGTTGCGGCGCGGCGCGGGGAACGCCATAAGGCGCGCCATGAAAGCCAAAGTCTATGTCACGCTGAAAAACGGCGTCCTCGATCCGCAGGGCAAGGCCATCTGCCACGCACTCGAATCCCTCGGGTTCGACGAGGCGCAGGACGTGCGGCAGGGCAAGTTCATCGAGCTCGAACTGGCAGATGGCACAAGCGAGGCGCGCATCGAGGAGATGTGCCGCAAGCTGCTCGCCAACACCGTGATCGAGAACTACCGGATCGAGATCGCCTGAGATGAAGAGCGCGGTCATCGTCTTCCCCGGCAGCAACTGCGACCGTGACATGGCGGTCGCGCTCCGCGAGGTGACGGGGCGGGCGCCCGCGATGGTCTGGCACCGCGAGACCGTGCTGCCCGACGTGGACGTGATCGCGCTTCCCGGCGGCTTTTCCTACGGCGACTATCTGCGCACCGGCGCGATTTCGGCGCAGTCGCCGATCATGGCCGCGGTGAAGCGTGCCGCCGAGCAGGGCCGCTTCGTGCTCGGCGTCTGCAACGGTTTCCAGGTGCTTACCGAAACGGGGCTGCTGCCGGGCGCGCTGATGCGCAACGCCGGGCTCGATTTCGTCTGCCGCGACGTGCCTTTGACGGTCGAGAACACGCAGACGGCGTTCACGTCGGCCTACAAGGTGGGCGAGACGATCCGCATTCCGGTCGCGCACCACGACGGAAATTATTTCGCCGATGGCGCCACGCTCGACCGGATCGAGGGCGAGGGCCGCGTGGTCTTCCGCTACGCCGAGGACGTGAATGGGGCGCAGCGCCGCATCGCGGGCATCGTCAACGAATCCGGCAACGTGCTCGGCATGATGCCGCACCCGGAACGCGCCATCGAGGCAGCGCAGGGCGGCACAGACGGCCGCCGCCTGTTCGAAGGCCTCGTGCAGGCGTTCGTCGACGCGTGAACACGGCGGGCGACATGGCAGGCCCGCTGATGATTTTCGGCAGCCCCCGATCGGGCACGACCTGGGTCGGCTCGCTGTTCGATTCGCATCCCCGGACGCTCTACCTTCACGAGCCGGACGTCATCGAGAAGGAACCGCGGCTTCCGTTCGTGCCCTACGGCGATCTTCCGGCCGATATCGACCGGATCACACGTGACTACTTCGAGCGGCTGGCCCACAACCGCTCGCTGCGCAGCGTCCACACGCCGACGCTATTTCCCAAAAGCTACCGCAGCGGCATCGCCGATCAGGCGCGCGCCGCGATCGTCCGCGCACTGCGCGCGGTCGATGCCGTGCTCCCCGCCGTGGGCCGCAGCCGCAACCTTCAGGTGCCCGATCTCACGAACGCGGGCGAAACGCCGTACCTCGTCATGAAGTCGGTCGATTCGATCCCGCGCCTCCCCGTGTTCGCGCGCGCGCTCCCGGGCGTGAAGTTCATCTACATCGTGCGCCACCCCTGCGGCGTCGTGTCCTCGAAGCTGCGCGGCGCCGAGCTCGGCAAGATGGGCGCGGCGACGCTCTATTCGGATGTGCTGGCGCTGCCGCCCGCCCGCGCCGCCGGGCTCGACAAGGCACGCGCCGATGCGATGACGGATATCGAGAAGCTGGCGTGGGATTGGCTCATCACGAATGAGTGGGTCCACAGCGAGATCGCCGAGCTCCCCAACGTCTACACGCTCGTCTACGACCGGCTCGCGGCGAACCTCGACCCCGAGGCCGCGTCGATGTTCGACTGGGCGGGGCTGGACCGCCCGACGCAGGTGCAGGCCTATTTCGATCGTCTGCGCGGCTTCGATGGCACCGGCGACCGCTATTTCAGCCTCAACCAGAACCCGGCAAAGTCCGCCGCGAAATGGCGGCAGGAACTGAACGCCGAGGCGCAGGAAACCGTCGGTGCGATCGTTGCGGGTTCCAGCGTCGGCAAGCTCTTCGGCTACTGAACGCCGCTCGGACGGCTGCCCGGCCAACCCGCGATCAGCGTTTCCAAGCCTGCATACAGATCTGCGTCCGCCCCCGTGAGCAGGCGCTTCGCGCGCGTGCGAATCTCGGTGCGGTCCGGCTCGTCCGTCAGATACGGCGCGGGTGACTTGCCGTCGACGCGCGCCAGCAGCAGCGCCGCCGTGAGCGCCCCTGCGCGCCGCATCAGCGCATCAGCATCCTCCCAGGCGATGCCCGCACGATAGGCCTGCGCCATTTGCGTGGCGGACGCCGTCAGCGCCACCGCGTGCGGCCTCAGCCACACCGCCTTCAGCAGAAGATGCGTGGTGCAGAACGCAAGGTCGAATGCCGGATCGCCATACACCGCGCATTCGGCATCCAGAAACACGGGGCCACCGGGACCGGCGAGGATGTTCTTAGGGCTGACATCGCCGTGGACGAGCGCGACATGCCGCGCTTCGAGATCGGCCGCGAGCGCCCTGAGACGCGGCGCGACCCCCGCATCGTGCTGTGCGACATGGAGCAGGAAGGGCTCGACGCGCAGCGCATGAAACATCGCGCCCGTATCGAAATCGGCCGCGATCGCGGGGTCGTTTGCGGTCGCGGCATGAATGCCGACGAGCGCTTCGCCGACCTTCGCGGCGAAGCCCGGATCGACACGCCCGGCGATGAGTTCGTCCTTCCAGACCGGGTGCTGCGCCGGCTCCAGAAAGCGCATCGCGAACAGATGCTCTTCGGGCACTTCGGCGACGATCGTGGGGACGATTCCGGGTGCGAACGCGCCGACGCGCCGCAGCCAGCGCACCTCGCTCTCGGCGCGCTCGACGGGCGCGAACCAGTCCGCCTGCACGCGCAGTTTGGGCAGCGCACGCTTCACGGCGATCGGCCCCGCCGCGGTATCGACGCGCCACACGTCGCACGATACGCCGCCCGAGAGCGGCGTCATACGGGGCACCTCCCCGCGGGCGACAAGTCCGCAGGCGCGCAGGTGTTCGATAACGGTTTCGTCTTGCACGGCGCAGAGGCGTCCTTTCACACGTTTTCGCGAAGCTTCGGCGCTAAGCTCTCACGTCGCTCAACGTCGGCGCGTCCTTCGCTTCCTCGGCCAGATTGGCGATCACACGGCGCAGCAGCGATTGCAGCGCATCCACCTCCGCGTCGGATAGCCCCGCCGTCGCGAGATCATGCACCTCCGCGTTCATCGGCACGAGAACGTCTTCAAGCGCCTTCGCATGGTCCGTGAGGTGAATATAGATCTTGCGGCGATCGATCTTGCACTTCTCGCGCCGCACCAGCCCTGCCGCCTCAAGGCTTTTCAGCGCAACCACCGTGGTCGGCTCACGCATCCCGACGCGCGCGCTGAGTTCGCGCTGCGTAATGCCGTCCTCAAGCCAGAGCTGGCGCAGGAAGCGCCACTGCCCCGCGGAGACGCCATGCTCCAGCGTGCGCCGCTCGAGCGCGCGCGAAAACGAGCGGAACATCACGCGCGAAAGATAGCCGATGCTGTTCTCCGGCAGCCTGTAATACGCTGCGGGCTGACGCGTGACCTTGGGTTTCGACACCGTAAAACTCTCCCTGTGCCGGTGCTACACGCTCGCCTTGAAGGGCGTGAAATCGGTCTTGCGGTCGTAGACGTCGAGACCTTCGCGCCGCTTCAGGAAGCCGACCACCGCATAGGTTACGGGCGTCAGGATCGCTTCCCAGCTTACTTTCAGCACCCACTGCGTGATGAGCACCTTCAGCACAAGGTCGTTCGTCCAGCCCGCCGCGCCGAGGAAAGCGAGCGGATAGAAGATCAGGCTGTCGACGCCCTGCCCCGCCACAGTGCTGCCGATCGTGCGCGTCCACAGGTGCTTGCCCCCCGTCCACACCTTCATCTTTGCCATCACGTAGGAGTTGGTGAACTCGCCCGCCCAGAAGGCGACGATGCTGGCGAAGACGATGCGCGGCACCTGCCCGAACACCGCCTCATAGCTCGCCTGTCCGGTCCAATCGGCGGCGGGCGGCAGCGCCACCACCACCCATGCCATGAACGCCATGAAAATGAGCGCGGCGAACCCCGCCCAGATGCAGCGCCGCGCCCGCGCGTAGCCGTAAACCTCCGTGAGCACGTCGCCGAGCACGTAGCCCACGGGGAAGAACAATATGCCCGCGCCGAACGGCCAGTCGCCGATGCCGGGGAGGTCGACCACCGCCACCTTCCCCGCGCCGAGCACGTTCGACAGCAGAAGGATGGTGACGAACGCCGCCATCACGAAATCGAAGTAGCGCAGCGGCCGCCCGTGCAGCGACTCCGCCTCCACGGCGCGGGGCGTATGCGCGCTGTTCACAGTTTGTTCTCCATGCGCTACACTCCCGCTCATGCGCCCCGATTCGCTGCTCCGCTGGCTGTTTCTCGATCTGAACAGCTATTTCGCCAGTGTCGAGCAGCAGTTGCAGCCGGCACTGCGCGGTAAGCCCGTCGTCGTCGCGCCGGTGGATACGGACACGACAAGCGCCATCGCCGCGAGCTATGAAGCAAAGGCCTTCGGCATCCGCACCGGCACGCCGATCTGGGAAGCGAAGCGCCTTTGCCGCGACCTCATCGTCACCCCCGCGCGCCACAGCGCCTATGTGGAATACCATAACCGCATCGTCGCGGAGGTGGACCGGCACATCCCCGTCACAAAGGTCTGCTCGATCGACGAGGTCGCCTGCCGCCTGATGGACAATGAGAACGACCCGGCGTTCGTCCGCGATCTCGCGCGGCGCATCAAGGCGGGCATCGCCGCGAACGTCGGCGAATATCTCAAATGCTCGATCGGCGTCGCGCCGACGCGCCTCGTCGCCAAGATCGCCTGCGACATGCAGAAGCCCGACGGCCTTACTGTTATCGAGGCGCACGAGCTGCCGGAGCGGCTCTACGCCCTCAAACTCACCGACATCCCCGGCATCGGCCGCAAGATGGAACGGCGCCTCGCCATAAAGGGCGTGCTCACGATCCGCGACCTCATCGCGCGCGGCCCGAAGCGCGCCGGAGAGGCATGGGGCGCGGTGAACGGCGACCGGCTGTGGTGGACACTCACCGGCCACGAGGTGCCCGACGTCGAGACCCAGCACCGCTCGATCGGCCACAGCCAGGTGCTCTCGCCCGCGAAGCGCGACCCCGTCGCCGCGCTCGCCACGGCGCGCCGCCTGTGCCTGAAGGCCGCGAGCCGCCTCCGCCGCGAAGGCTATGCCGCGCGCAGCCTGCTGCTCCACGCCCGGCTCGAGGACGACGGCAAGTTCGGCGCGCACCAGCGCCTGCCGATGACGCAGGACAGTTTCAGCTTCCTGCGCACGCTCGAAGCGCTCTGGCCCCGCCTCGCGGCGCAGAAGCAGCGCATCCGCATGGTCGGCGTCACGCTCGCAGAGATCGCGCCCGCCGGCCACGAACAGGGCGCCCTCTTCGATCGCGACGATATCGACCACGCGCTCGCCCGCGAGGCGCGCGGCCTCCGCCTCAGCGAGGCGATGGACAAGGCGAACGCGAAGTTCGGCCGCAACGCCGTCACGCTCGGGCCGCTGATCGGTGGCCGCATCGACCAGGTCGGCGCGAAGATCGCCTTCCACCGCATCCCCGACATGGCGGAGTTCCACGAATAGGCGCTGGAACCGCGCGCGCCGCCTCGCTATGAGCGCGGCCATGACCGATATCATCACGCCCGAGATCGTCGCCGAACACGGCCTGACGCCAGACGAGTACGAAACCATCCTCGCTGCGATGGGCCGCACGCCCAACCGCACCGAGCTTGGCATCTTCTCGGTGATGTGGTCGGAGCACTGCTCCTACAAATCGAGCCGCATCCACCTGAAGACGCTGCCCACCGAGGCGCCGTGGGTGATCTGCGGCCCTGGCGAGAACGCGGGCATCATCGACATCGGCGACGGCGACGCCGCCATCTTCAAGATGGAAAGCCACAACCACCCCTCGTTCATCGAGCCGTATCAGGGCGCGGCGACGGGCGTCGGCGGCATCCTGCGCGACGTGTTCACGATGGGCGCGCGGCCTGTGGCGAACATGAACGCGCTGCGCTTCGGCGCGCCCGATCACGCGAAGACGCGCCACCTCGTCGCGGGCGTCGTCCACGGCATCGGCGGCTACGGCAACTGCGTGGGCGTGCCCACCGTGGGCGGCGAGGTGAACTTCCACCCGGCCTACAACGGCAACATCCTTGTGAACGCCATGACGGTGGGCGTCGCGAAGACCGACAAGATCTTCTATTCGGCCGCCGCGGGCATCGGCAATCCGGTGGTCTACGTCGGCTCCAAGACCGGCCGCGACGGCATCCACGGCGCCACGATGGCGTCGGCCGAATTCACGGACGATTCGGAAGAGAAGCGCCCCACCGTTCAGGTCGGCGACCCCTTCACCGAAAAGCTCCTCATCGAAGCCTGCCTCGAACTCATGGCGTCGGACGCGATCGTCGCGATTCAGGACATGGGCGCCGCGGGCCTCACCTCCTCGTCGGTCGAGATGGCCTCGAAGGGCGGCGTCGGCCTCGAGCTCAACCTCGACGCCGTGCCCTGCCGCGAAACCGGCATGGTGCCCTATGAGATGATGCTCTCCGAAAGCCAGGAGCGCATGCTGATGATCCTGAAGCCGGGCCGCGAGGCCGAGGCCGAAGCGATCTTCCGCAAGTGGGAGCTCGATTTCGCCGTGATCGGCACGGTGACGGAAACCGGCCGCCTCGTCCTCACGTTCAAGGGCGAAACCGCCGCCGACATCCCGCTCGCGCCCCTTGCGGACAAGGCGCCGCTCTACGACCGCCCGCACGTCGAAACGCCGAAGCGCGCACCGCTCGCTGACGTGCCCGAAAGCGCCGACCTCACCGCCGATCTCATGACGCTCGTCGGCTCGCCGGACATCGCCAGCCGCCGCTGGGTGTGGGAGCAGTACGACCACATGGTCGGCGCCGACACCGTGCAGCGCCCGGGCGGCGATTCGGCGGTCGTGCGCGTCCACGGCACGCAGAAGGGCCTCGCCATCACGACGGACTGCACCCCGCGTTACTGCTTCGCGGACCCGTTCGAGGGCGGCAAGCAGGCGGTCGCCGAAGCCTACCGCAACCTCTCGGCAGTGGGCGCGACGCCGCTCGCCATCACCAACTGCCTCAACTTCGGCAACCCGCAGCGCCCCGAGATCATGGGCCAGTTCGTCGGCTGCGTCTCCGGCATGGGCGCGGCGTCGAAGGCGCTCGACTTCCCCGTCGTCTCGGGCAACGTCAGCCTCTACAACGAGACGAACGGCGTCGGCATCCTCCCCACCCCCGCCATCGGCGGCGTCGGCCTGCTGAAGGACTACACAAAAAGTGCCACCATCGCCTTCAAGGCCGCAGGCGAGCCGATCTGGCTCGTCGGCACGCGCGCTGAAGGCCACCTCGGCCAGTCGATCTGGCTCCGCGAAATCCACGGCCGCGAAGACGGCCCGCCGCCCCCGGTCGATCTCGCTGCCGAGCGCAAGGCAGGCGAATACGTCCGCAAGCTCATCGCAGAGGGCAAGGCAACCGCCGTCCACGACATCTCCGACGGCGGCCTCCTCGTCACCATCGCCGAAATGGCGCTCGCAGGCGGCACCGGCGCGACGCTCGACGCCCTCACCACCGCCGAGGCCTTCGGCGAAGATCAAGGCCTCTACGTCGTCACGGCACCCGAAGACACGCTGGACGGCACGGCAGTGCCGGTGAAGCGCATTGGCACGACCGGCGGCGACGCCGTCACCGTGGGCAGCGCCTCCGTCAGCCTCGCCGCACTCCGCGACGCTTATGAGGGCTTCTTCCCGACGCTGATGGGGCGGGATAGCGCCGTCTAAACAGCGCATCACGCCCGAAAGGAGGCGTAGGATGGAAACGCTGGCCGGTGGCTGTCATTGCGGCAATCTGGGCCTTGCGGTCGCGCTCACCGCTTCGGCGGGAGACTACGTGCCGCGCGTTTGCGATTGCGATTTCTGCTGCAAGCACGGCGCATCCTATGTTTCGGATCCTGACGGCAGGCTTGAGATCAAGGTCCGCGATCCGCAGCTTCTAGGACGGTACAGGCAAGGCAGCGGCGCGGCTGAAATGCTCGTCTGCCGCAACTGCGGTGTTCTCGTCGGCGCTGTCTATCGCGAAGGCGATACGTTGCTCGGCGTGGCCAACGTCCGCGCTCTGGACGCTGGCTCCACGTTCGCGGCCGCGCAGCCGGCCTCTCCTCAACGCCTTGGCAGAGAGGAAAAGGTCGACCGCTGGAAAGCCATCTGGTTCGCCGACGTCACGATCGCCGCACCGTGAAGCCTGCGTCTGCGTGACCCCTCACTTCGCGGCAGCGAGCCGCCTGTACTTCTTCAAAATCGCCCGCAGTTCCGCGTGCGGCAGGCGCTGGATGGTGTAGCCGTTGACGCCGGTCAGCGTGTCCGCTGCCACCAGCACGTTGGTGATCGCCTCTTCGGTCGCCTGCGTCGCCGCTTCGAAGATCAGCGTCAGCTTGTCGTTGGGCATCGTCTCGACGCTGATGACATTGCCGCCCACGCTCTGCACATTTGCGTTCGCGGTCGAGAAAGCGACGAAGATGTCGCCTGAGCCGTTGCTGCCCGCGTCGCCCATGCGGCCCATGCCCGCCGCCGCGCGCTTGGCGAGGCGCTTCAGCTGATGCGGCAGCATCGGTGCATCCGTTGCCATCACCACGATGATTGAGCCGTCTCCCGGCGCGACGCCGTTATTCGTCGCCGCCGCCGTTTGCGTCCCGCGTGTTTCGGGGAGGTACTTGCCCGCGAGTTCCTCGCCCACCGGCGCACCCGCCACGCGCAGCCACGGCCGCATGCCGAAGTTGCACTGCACGAGCACGCCGACCGTGTAGCTCTTGCCATCCATTTCGACCACGCGCGAGGCCGTGCCCGTGCCGCCCTTGAAGCCGAAGCACTGCATCCCGACGCCGCCGCCGACATTGCCCTCGGCGACCGGGCCGGATGCCGCGGTCTGGATCGCGCGCAGCGCGTGCTCGGGCTTCACGTGGAAGCCGTTGATGTCGTTCAGCATACCGTCGTAGGTTTCGGCCACCACCGGCGTGAACCACGCCCCCGGCCATTTCACGTCCGCAAGCCACCCCACCACCGCATCGCGCACCACGCCGACGCTGTGCGTGTTGGTGATCATCATCGGCCCGTCGAAATAGCCGCGCTCCTCCAGCCACACCGTGCCGGTCATCTCCCCGGCGGCGTTGCTGGTTTCCCAGCCCGCGTACACGGGCGTGCGAGACTCCTTGCCGCGCGGCAGCACGGCGGTCACGCCCGTGCGCACCGGCCCCTTGCCGCGTTCCAGCTTGCCCTCGCCCGAAATCAGGCTGACGTAACCGACCTCGACCCCCGCAACATCGGTGATCGCATTGTTCGCGCCCGGCTTCCCGGCAAACGGCACGCCGAGATCCCGCGCGCGCGGCCCCTCCGCACTCGCCGCGCCCGCCAGAAGCATGCCCGCGATGATCGCCGGGAATTTCAGATAGTGCATGTCACGTCCCCTGCCCTCGATATGGGCAGAGCATAACGCCTTGATCGCGGAAGGAAACCTGGGCTCCGGCCGTCAGGGTTGTTGGCGGCTAGCTGCCGTTCACGCACGCCCGCCGCACCTTCTCATGCTGCGCGCGCGTGGCGCTCTCGCGGCGGGAGAATTCGGTGCGCAGCGCGTCGGCGCGTCCGGGGGGCTGGCATTGGCGCGCGTAGTTCAGCGCCGCATCCATGAACGTGGGCAGCACGGCATTCAGCGCGTCGAAGTTCGCCAGCATCTCCGTGCAGGCGGTTTGCTTGTCCGGGTAGGCCTTGCGCGTATCGAAATTGGAGACCGCCGCCGTGCGCTGCTGCGCCGCCACAGCCGCTTCACGCAGGGTCTTGCAGACCATGGTTTCGCGGGCGCCTTCGGGGGGCTTGCCGATCACGCTTGCATCGCTGGTGCCGAACTCGCGTGCCGCGACGCCGCGCAGGTCTTTCACGATGCCGCACTGTTTGAGCACGGCCGTGCCTCCCGGCGCACCGAGATCGACCTTCACCTCGCCGTCCGTCACCACTGTGGAGCGCGGTGCGCCGTCCAGCGTCCAGTCCACCACCGCGCACTGCTCGGTCGCGGTGCGGATGGTAAGCGTGCTGCCTTCGGTCAGCAACTCGGCCCGGCAGCCGCGCACGCGGACGGATGTGTCGCACGAAGGCCCCTCGGCCATCGCAGGCGTGGCCACGAACAAAAGCGCAGCGCAGAGCAGCGTCGACCGGATCATGCCCTGTTCCCCCATCGCTTGCAGATTAACACGCACGGGTTGGTGCGTCTCGCGGTCAGATGCGCCCGAAGCTCTGGTTGCCCGCCGCGCTGCGTATCTCGCCGCGGCGCTGCACGAGCGGATTCGTCTCGCGCTCAAGCACCTCCATCGTGCGGCGGAACAGCGGTTTCAGCCCTGCGACGAGCACGAGCAGTTCGTCGGGCGCTTCCTGATGTTCCACACAGCGGCGCGCGCCCATTTCGATGCGCTCGGTGAGGTCGCCAAGCGTCATCGCGCCGAACTGGCGGGCTTCGGATTTCATCGTGTGCGCGGGCATCACCATGCGCGCGGCATTGCCTTCGCGCTGCGCGGCCTCGATCTCGGCGACGGCCTTGGCGCCGTCTTCCCCGAAATAGGTGATGATCTTGATGAATCCCGCACCCATGGTGGCACGCGTCTTCTCGAAGACCTCGATGTCGACCACCGGCAAACCGGGGTCGGTGATGTCCAGCTTTTCCACGCGCGCGATCCTTACCTTATTCTGCGCGAGGATTGTCGGGCACGGGGGTAAAGTTTTGGTTTCCGCTGATGCTTGCCGAGGGGTTACGATCGCTATGGCAGGGCAAGGCCGAAGCTCGCCGGCGGCGGCTCGAAAAGTCCGGTAAAGCGTTGTAATTGCGCCGCATCCCCATCGATGCGCAGAATCCCTTTCTGCACGGCCTCCGCCGCCTTCACCTGCCCGCCGACAAGGCCAAGGAACACGCGGCGCGGGCTGGTGAGCGTTACCGACGGGGCCGCACCCTCCGTCCACGGCTGATGCACCAGCACGCGGTTCTTCACGCTCACGAGGCGGCGTTCGCCGCTGTCGGGGAGGATAATACCGATCGAAAGCTCGGCGCCCGCCGCCTTTTCGGGCGACAGGCGCACCGCCATCAGGTCGAGCAGGTCGGCAAGCGGCGTCGACATCGCGATTTCAGACGTGTCCGCGCCGCCGCCGCTCGTCGCGAGCCCGCGCAGCTCGCGCGCGCCGGACAGGTAGATGTTGCGCCACGGCGCGGTTTCCGTCTGCCATGCCATCTGCTCGAAGCTCGCGGCGAGCATGTCGCGTGCGCGGGCGTTCTCGGGTTCCGCCATCACGAGGTGGGAGAGGAGTTCCGCCGCCCAGCGCTCATCGCCCGCATTTCGCGCCTTCGCGGCCTCGCCGAGCACCTTTTTGGCGCCGCCCATCGCCGCGACGATGCGTTTGCCGCGCTCCACATCGGGCAACGGATCGAGGTGCGCGGGGTTGCCGTCGTAGTGGCCCATGTAGCGCTGATAGACGGCGCGGGCGTTGAACTTCAGCGAGCCGTAATGGGGCCGGTTGAACCAGGCCTGCCCAAGCTCCGGCGGAAGCTGGATCGCTTCGGCGATCTCGTCGCCATTCAGCCCTGCGTTCATCATGCGCACGCTCTGGTCGTGCAGGTATTTATAGGCGTCGCGGTGCAGCGCGATGGTACGCCGCAGCGTCTCGCCGCCCCAGCGCGGCCAGAAGTGCGAGGTGAACAGGACATCGCTTTTCGGCCCGAAGCGCGTGAGCGCTTCGGTCAGGTAATCCGCCCACACCTTCGCATCGCGTACCAGCGCGCCGCGCGGAGTCAGCACGTTGTGCATCGCGCCGTTCGCGTTCTCGGCAAGGCAGAGCGCGCGGAAGTCCGGCAGGTAGAAGTTCATCTCGGCAGGCGCTTCGGTGCCGGGCGTCAGCTGGAATTCGAACCGCACCCCATCCACCTCCGTCGTCTCAGCTCCCACCCGCACCGTATCGGTCGGCGCGATCAGGCTGTACGTCCCCCCGGCCACCACCGGGCCGAGGCCCGCCGAAACGATCCCTTCCGTCCCCCGCTCCAGCGCGCTGCCGAACATGAATGCCGCCCGCCGGCTCATCGCAGCCCCTGCGATCACGTTCTCCGAGATGGCATGTTCCATGAACCCGTCAGGCGCATAAATCCGCACCTTCCCCGCCCTCACGTCCGCCTCGTCCACGATGCCCCGCACCCCGCCGAAGTGGTCGATGTGGCTGTGCGTGTAGATCACCGCCGTCACCGGCAGGTCGCCGATGTGCCTGCGCGCAAGCGCGATCGCGGCGCGCGCGGTCTCCACGGTCGTCAGCGGGTCGACGACGATCAGGCCGGTCTTGCCCCGGATCAGCGTCATGTTCGCAAGGTCGAAGCCGCGCACCTGCCAGATGCCGGGCACCACCTCGAAAAGGCCGGATTCGCTCACGAGCTGCGCGTTCCGCCACAGGCTCGGGTTCACCGTGTCGGGCACCGCCCCGGCAACCTTCGCGTCGTCGGCGAAAGACCGGATCACGCGGCCGTCCGCCCCCAGCACATCGGTATCCGGCCGGGCGAGAAGGCCGCGCCGCGCGAAATCGAAGTCCTCGGTATCGCCGAACGGCAAGGCCGCCGCCACCGCACTGTTCGCAGCTTTCGTCGCCGCGCTCGGCGCTTCCGCCGCCGCGGGTTGCGCGGCCGCGAGCGCTGCCACGATCCAAAGGCGCATCATCCCGATCCTCCCTGTTTTGCGTTATGCTGCACGAATCAGGAGGAGGCGCAAATGGCGAAGGTGACAGGGATCGGCGGCGTATTCTTCAAGGCAGCAGACATCGCCGCGACGCGGGCCTGGTATCGCAACCATCTCGGCATCGACATGGGCGATTTCGGCAAAGTGTTCCGCTACGCCGATGCAGGCAAGGAAGCCTTCTCCATCTTCAGCGCGTTCAAGGCTGAAACGACCTACCTCGATCCCTCGCCGCACGGCATCATGATCAATCTGCGCGTCGACGACCTCGACGGCCTGCACGCCCAGCTTGAGGCGGGCGGGGTTCCCGTCGAACGCAAGGACGAGGACTATGGCAAGTTCGCGTGGGTGATCGACCCCAACGGCATCAAGATCGAACTGTGGGAACAGATTGGCCCGGCACCACCCGCCTGATGCGCCATGTGAGCAGACCCGTTTCCTCGGCGGCGATGCCCTGCTCGTCAGCGAACGCGGGGATGTCTCTTGCCGCAGCAGGATCATCGGCGACAAGATCGAACTCGGCTGCTTCGGGATGCTCGCGAAGCGCGCGTGCGAGCCGCAACACGGGGAGCGGGCAACGCATCCCGCGCGCATCCACCTGCACAGCGGAAGCGTCCGTCACGTTCAGCGAATCTCGAACAGTTTGATACCCCGGCTCGCGTAGAGATAGGCAAGCACGAGCGAGGAGAACAGGCGGCGCTTGCCCCGTCGCCCGCGCGCGATGAAAACCCCCTCGGGGTGCCGGTAGAGGTTCGGGTAAACCTCCTCCGCTTCCTCCACGAGCTGATCCTTCGCCGCCGTATCGAGCCCGCGCCAGCGCGAATAAACCCGGCGCTGTCTCCGCCGCTCGCGCAACATCAGCCAGAAAACCGCTCCGGCCGCCGCTAGACCAACCGCCAACGCGAGACCCGCCAACCACCGGCGTCCCACGTGCGTTTCCACCTCGCGCGGCGTGACAACCGTGTTGTCCGACAGGGCTTCGCCCTCCGCGCTTTGCCCCTCGCGCGCTTCGGCCTGTTCGTGCGCCAGATACTCTTCGACACGAAGCCCCATCACCGCCTTGATCGGGCCGTCCGCGAGGCGCATCTGATCGATCGTACCGTCGCCACCAGAAACGAAACCCTCGCCCGACGCGCCCACCGTGATCGCATAAAGCGGTCGCTCGGTGCATTTGACCTTGAGCGTCCGGGCACGCGCGGAGGAGCGGAACACCTGATATTCCCGAACGCGCGGACAGTTCACATCGAGCTCGATCACCGCTGCGGAAACGAGTTTTTCAAGCTCCTCGTCCCCGCCGCCGCTTTTCAGCGCGTGGAAAAGCCGCGTGGTTGCTGGCTGCAGCGCAAGAAGGCTGGGGTCGGGCGCGTTTTCCGCAGCCGGTCCAGCGGACTGCACGGGGGGTTCCAGCGTCTCCGGGTCGCCATCGAGCACGGCTTCGGGGACGACCGGAGGCTCGCCCGTCGCCACAGTCGGCGCGAGCATCAATGCGATCGCAACGAGAGCCGCAGTTGACATGGCGCCGATTGATACCGATGCGGCGGCGCCCTGTCAGCACGGAACAGCAACAATGGGTGCGGCGTGTTTGCAGCCCCTTCCTACGCGGCTTTCGCTCGCAGCATGTTGCAGAGGGCTCGATCGAGAACGGACGTGGTGATATGGCCGTAACGCGCAAGGCCGGTGAGCCGCGCCTCGGTCGCGGGGCCGAGCAGCGGGCGCAGCCCTGCGCGCAACATATCGACAAAGGCGGGCGCACGCTCCGTAAGGGTGCGGAGCTGATCCTCCGACACCTGCCCGTCCGAAACGGCCTTCACGATGGCATTGAACGCATCCGGGTCGGTGACGTGCGTTTGGGCCGTCGCCTGCAGGATCACGTCAGCGCGTCTGGTGAGCAGCGTTCCAGCCAGCACCATGGCGTTGATCTGATCGGCAAACGCTTCGAAACTCATACACGGCCCCCAATGGATGCTCAGGTCAGTTAGGGCTACCGCCGCACGCGGATAAGCCCCCCTCCGATCTCCCGGGCGACAAACGCGACGGACCGTTTGCATGGGGCGGGTCTCGTAACGCATTGCCGCCTTGAGCGCGATCCTTCTTGAAGGCCGCGCGGCACATTGCGGATGTTTTCGCATGAGCGCACCATTACAAAGGTGGCCCAGAGTGGTCGGCAACATAAACGACATCGCAGTCAGAAGCTGTTATAACGAACACGACAGCTGAAACGATCAGCGTCCATGTTGGCCTCAAGCCGTTCAAGCAGGACAATTCATCTCAGTGAACGACCGCATCAACGAGTCCCAACCCATCACACTCACCCCTGAACCTCGTCGTTATACGCAGGCGCGGGGCCGTGCGCGGCGGGAGGCGCTGCTCCAGGCGGCGCGCGAGTTGCTTCAGGAGCGAGAGATCGACGACATCACCCTGCCGATGGTGTCGGAGGCTGCGGGCATTCCGTCGAGCTCGACCTATCATTTCTTTCCAGATCTGCGGGAGCTCCTCAAGGAACTGGCGCGCACGATCTCCAATGAGATGGCAAGCGGAGAGCCGACCATCAACGCCGACGCCTCATGGCAGACGATCATCGGCACCTACCTTTCCGCTTCGGCGGACTATTTCAACGCCGACGCATCGGCCCGGCAACTTATCCTGGGCCCGCGAACGACACCCGACATCCGGCAAGCCGGTTGCCATGATGATTTCCGCTTCGGCGTGCAGCTCCACGCGGCGCTGAGCGAGCGTTTCCACCTGCCCCCGCTCGCCGAGCCGGTCGCCATCTTTTACCGCGCGATCGTCATCGCCGACGCTTTTTTCGCGTTGTCGGTGCTGGAGGATGGCATGATCACGCACCACATGCTGGATGAAGCGGTTCGCGGGGCGACCGCCTATCTCGGCAATTATCTGCCCCCCGTGCTGCAGTCCAAGCAGAGCCACTGATTCTTGATCCTCGAAAAGCACGGCACCGGCGCCCTCGACCGGTGACAGGGATCGAGAAGGGGGTTCAACGATCCCGATCGCCGAGCGGATTCAAAGCTTCATGGCCAGGATCTGTTTCGCTGCGCGCTCCCCCTCCAGCACCGCGGTCTCCCACATCTGCGCCCCCGACAGTTCGGAATGGCTGAAGGCGATGCGATGATAGGGATCGCGCAACACGTCCTTGCCCGCCTTCTTGCCTTCGCGGCCAAAATGGAAACCGGGCGGGGCGACCATGTACGCGTGGCCCTGCCGGTTGGTAATGATCCCAGCGATGTCCTTGTCGGCGTCGAAGCCATAAGGGCCGAACATCTTGGTGAACTGATCGCGGACCTGCGCCTCGATATCGGCATAGGACATGGAAAAGAGCATCATCCGCGCCTGCGTGCATTGATCGGGCCATTCGACGCCCGGCAACAGGAAGGGGATATATTGGGTGAGCACCACCGGTTTGTTCGGATCGAGCGGCTGTGGGTCATGGCCGTCGACGACGAGGTTGCGGCGAAGACTCGTCCACCAGCCGAGCCCTTCGAACCAGCGGACGCCCGCCACGCCGAGCTTGTCCAGAAACTTCCAGTTCCTGAGCGCCACGTTGATGACGAGCATCGGCGCGTGGTGGAACTCCTGCATCGCGGCGCGATAGGTGGCGTCGACATCGTGGCAGATGCGGCGATTGGCGTGCTGCTGCCCCGCGCAGATCACAGCCTTGCCACGCACGCTCACCAGCTGCCCGTCCTTGTCATAGGTGACGCGCACCGCCTTCGCCCTGGCGGGTTTACCTTCATGGACCACCGAGAGAACCGTGCTCGACAGGCGTAACCGCACCTTCTGGCCCGGCAGGTCGAGCTGTTCCCAAAGGACATTGCTTTCCATCAGCCCGTAAAGGCTCGCGTCACCGTCGAGCGCCTCCGGCTTGGCGAGCTTCAGGAAACGCTTCGCCGCGACCGTGTTGCCGCCGGGGAAAGTCGCAAGATAGATGGTGTCGGTCGGGTCGGCGCCGCCATGCTGGTAGCGATAATAGCCGATCACGCCCGGCATGAGATAATTATAGGCAGAATAGGCGGAAATAACGTCGCCGCCCTGGCCGCAGCCCATGCTGGCCATCACCGGGCTGAGCACGTCGAGCACGCCGTCGATGCAGTCGGTCGGCACTTCGCAGACGTTGAGCAGGAATTCCTTGTAGGTCATTGTGTCGAGCCATTCGGCCCAGTCCTCGCGGATCGGCGGGGTGCGATAGAGCTCGAGGTCTACCAGCGCCTTCTTGACCTTTTCCGGAATAGGGGCGTCGCGGAAGCCGTTTCGCCACGGATTCTTCACCATGCCCTTGCCCTCATAAAAGAAGGCGGTGTCGGCCATCTCCCAAGAGATGTGCATGGGGCCCCAGGCATCGCGCGGCACCAGGATCGGCTGGGAGAGGTTCTTCGGCTCCTGATAGACAAACTCCTCAGGATAGCCGAGTTCCTTGAGGAAGGGGCTGCCGAACCCGAACTTCTCTGCCGGGGCGAAGGGCACCACGATGCCGGTCGATCCCTGAGGCGCTGTGAGGCGATAGCCATCGACTTCAAACTCGTTCTGCTTGGCCTCTCCGCCGAAGATGGCATGCTGGTCGAGAATCAGGATTTTCGCGGAGGGATTGTCGCGGGCGGTGACGAAGGCGGACGTGAGCCCGGAAATACCGGCACCGACGATGATCACATCATAGAGGTCGTCGACAAGCGGGGCGTTGGCAACGTGCTTGTCGAGATCGCCGTTGCGGATATGGCCATGGGCCGCGTTAACAACCTCGTGGGTGTTGCCGTTCTTGCCGGCATAGTCCCCCACGCCGCCGGGGCCGGTCCAGTCGGGGCCGAGGTCCGCGAGCGGGCTGGAAACCGTCTGCGCCCCGGCGCTCGACGTCATGCTTGGCGCGGCCATGGTCAACAACGCCGCGCCCGAGCCGATCATCGTCCCGCCGACGAAATCACGGCGTGTCACTGATGGTGCGGCCTTGCCTTCCCCATTTTCGCTCATTTTCGGTCGTTCCTCCCGGCCCGGCTCATCGCCGGTACCGCTGGCACAGTGCCAAAGCTTGGAGCGGCTGGCAATCGAGATTCTCGATTCTGATTGACTATCTATTCCGCTTGGCTTTCGCGTGGCTTATGCGGTCGGCAGCAGCGTTTTCGACAGTTCAGCCCGGCAATAGGCGAAACTCATGATGGGTGGGCGCCGCTCCAGAATCGCCGCTCCGCGTGATTGACAGGGGTTGAAGGGCGTTAGATACTCGATTCAATTCGAGAAACGATTCAAAGAAATCGGGTGGCGCCGATCGATTTCTACAAATGATCCCCAACGAAAGAGGAAGAAGATGTTCAAACCTGCTGCTCTGCTGGCGTTCCTGGCGCTGGGCCTTTCCACCTTCGCGGCGGCGCCCGCGGTCGCAGCCGGACCGGCTCCGGCTGTGGGCGACCTGCCCCAGGCCGAGGCCGCCGATCTTGCCGAGTTCCGACGCCAGGTCGATGCGCTGTACCGCATGAAGGAGGAGGCCTTCGCGAAAGAAGATGCGGATGCGATCGTCGACCGCTTCTACACGCGCGATGCGATCACGTTCGGACCGGAAGGCAAGCCCGTCATCGGACGCGACGCCTTTCGCGAGGACTATCGCAACATCGTCAAGATCGCGAACGTGAAAGTGGAACCGGTCGCCACGCATGTGGGCAAGGATGCCGGTTGGGAATGGGTCAACTTCCGCGCTTTCCCGAAGGACAAAACTCAGAAACCCTTCACCTTCATCATGCTGTTCGTTTTCGCGAAAAAGGACGGCCAGTGGGTGTCGGGCGGCGATGCCTACACGGTGGGCGAGTTTAGCCCGAGCCGTTGATGCCGATGGCGAAGATCGCCGCACGCTCAGCACAGGAAATCCAAAACTGAATGGTGCTGCCGGTGAGGATTGAACTCACGACCTCAGCCTTACCAAGGATGCGCTCTACCACTGAGCTACGGCAGCCTGCCATTCATGCGGGCGGCGTCCTATGGGCGAGCACGCGGCGCCTTGTCAAGCAAGGTGCTTGGCGAAAGCGCACGAAACCCGCTAAACGCCGAGCCATGACCCGTCCGACCGCCGATGACCGCAAGGCCCGCCTCGCAGAGGCACTGCGACAGAATCTGCATCGCCGGAAGGCGGCCGCCCGTGCCGCGACTGAGCAGGCGTCTGATGCTGCAGTACAAGAACTGGGGCAGGATCCGGCCTAGACCGCGCGCGTCGCTTCGGCGAGCCAGCCACGAACGTCCTCGGGCACGACAGGCGTCAAGGTCTCTCGCACACGCGCGTGGTAGGCGTTCAGCCAAGCGCGTTCCGCATCACTCAGCAGCCCGACGTCGACGAGCCGAATATCGATCGGCGCGAGCGTCAGCGTTTCGAAGCCGAGCAGCGGCTGTTCGGCGCCCTCCACCTCCACCGGCACGATGAGAACGAGGTTCTCAATGCGGATGCCGTATTCGCCCGTCTTGTAGTAGCCAGGCTCGTTCGAAAGGATCATGCCTGCGGCAAGCGGCTCGTCACCGCCGCCGAACGCGGCGATCCGCTGCGGACCTTCGTGCACCGCGAGGAAGCTGCCGACGCCGTGACCGGTGCCGTGCGCGTAATCGAGCCCTGCCTGCCAGAGGAACTGGCGCGCCAGCACATCAAGTTGGCTACCGCGCGTGCCGACCGGGAAGCGCGCCGTGGCAAGTGCGATGTGGCCCTTGAGAACGCGCGTGAATCGGTCCTTCATCTCCGCGGTCGGCGTGCCGACGATCATCGTGCGCGTCACGTCGGTCGTACCGTCGAGATACTGGCCGCCCGAATCGAGCAGGAAGATGCTGTCCTGCTCCACCTTCCGGTTGGTTTCCGGCGAGACGCGGTAGTGAACGATGGCGCCGTTCGGTCCCGCCCCCGAAATCGTATCGAACGAAAGGTCCTTGAGCAGATTGGATTCGCGGCGGAAATCCTCAAGCTTTTCAGCAACGCTGATCTCGTCGAGCATCCCCTTCGGCGCCTCGCGATCGAACCAGCCGAGAAAGCGCGAAAGCGCGGCGCCGTCGCGCACGTGCGCGGCCTTCGTGCCTGCGATCTCCACGGGATTTTTGATCGCCTTCGCAAGGATGCAGGGGTCGCGGGCCTCGACGATGCGCGCACCGCCGGCTTCCAGCGCGTTGAAGATCGCCGCCACGCACGTTGCCGGATCGGCCGCAACGGTTTTGCCCGCTTTGCCGAGCGCCGTGAGCGCATCCACAAAGGCTTCCGGGGGCTGGAGCGTCACGTCCGCCCCGAGATGTGCAGCGACTTCCGGCGTAATCTTCGCGGGCGAGGTGAAGAGTTGCGCCTTGCCGTCCGCCGAAACGATCGCGAAGGCGAGCGCGACGGGCGTGCGCGAGACGTCCCGGCCGCGCACGTTGAAAAGCCAGGCGATCGAATCGAGCGCGGCGATCACCACGCAGTCTGCTTTCTTGTCGCCGAGCCAGCGGGCGATTTCGGCACGCTTTTCCGCAGATGCCTGCCCGGCGAGTTCCTCGCCATGCACCTCGAAACGCTCCGCCGACGGGGCGGGCCGTTCGGTCCATACACGGTCGACGGGGTTATCCGTCACCGGCACGAGTTCGGCGCCCTTCGCCGTGAGCCGCTTGCCCGTCGCCTCGGCCCATCCGCGCGTGTGCAGCCAAGGATCGAATCCAATGCGCTGCCCCGGACCGACCTTCTCCTCCAGCCAATCGGCGATCTGCACCTTGGGCACGCCGAAATACTGGTAAAGCGTTCCATCCACCTGATCGCGGACCTGCAGTGCGTAGCGCCCATCCACGAAAATGCCCGCTTCCCCGCTGAGCACCACGGCGGATCCGGCCGAGCCTTCGAAACCCGTGAGCCACGCCAGCCGCTGCGCGTAGCTGCCGACATATTCGCTCATGTGCTCGTCGGTGAGCGGCACCACGAAGCCGTCGTAGCGGTTCTCTGCCAGCGTGCGGCGCAGCGCAGCCAGCCGATCGCGGTATGTCGACATCGAAAACTCCTCAAAAGGCGGTCCTTGCGGCTGCTTCTGCACCGCTGCGCCAAGGCTTTGTTAAATTTCGCGTGCCAATATGGCGCGAGATCGAGACTGGAACAATCGCAATGATGGACCGCATACTGGCGCTTGGCGGCCAGTTCGACCCGAATTTCACGGCACTCGCCGTCATCATCTGCGTGATGTCGATGCTCACGGCCGTGCGGCTTTTCTCGCGCGGTTTCGTGGCACGCGGCGAGGCGCGCCCAACGTGGCTGCTGCTCGCAGGCATCTCCGCCGGCTTCGGCGCCTGGGCGATGCATTTCCTTGCCATGCTGGCGTACCACCCGGGCGTGCCGACCGGGCACGGTCCGGTCGGACTGCTCACCTCGCTGATCCTCGTGCTGCCGATGGCGATCGCAGCCTTCTATGCCGCAGCGAACCTCGACGGCTGGGTCCGCCCGGCCTTCGGCGGTGTCATCCTCACCTTCGCGGTCACGGTGATGCACTTCTCCAGCCTCAAGGATTTCCGGGTCGACGGCATGTTCCATGTCGATCGCGATCTCGTGGCCGTGGCCTTCATCGCCTGCGCGCTTCTCGCGAGCGGGGGCTTTACGATTATCGGTCCGGCGCGCACCGTGCCGCGACAAGCCATCGGCGGCATCGTCCTTGGTCTTGCGGTCGCGGCCTTCCATTTCATCGCCATGGCCGCGCTCACCATCGTTCCGGGCCGGGGTGACGCGGGCGGTCTCGTCATTTCGGAATTCGCCATCGCGGGCGCCATTGCCGCTGTGACGCTGGTCGTCATCGCCACCGGCCTCGGCGCAGCGCTTGTCGATGCCAAGGGCGCCGAGCGCGCGGTCGAGCGCCTGCGGCGGCTTGCGAACGGTGCGTTCGAGGGCATCGTGATCACCGCGCACGGCAAAATCGTTGACGCGAACACCAGCTTCCTCAACCTCGTCCGCGCAGACCATGACGATGTCGTTGGGCGTGCAGTCGACAAGAACCTGCTTGAGCGCGGCTACAGCCAGAGCGGCAATGACGACGCGCTCCTCAGTCCCTTCGATCACGGCGAGGCGATCCCGGTCGAGGTGCGCACACGCAGCCTTTCCGACGACAAGGCCGAGGCGGTCTATGCGATCCGAGACCTCCGCGCGCAGCGCAAGGCCGAGGAGGAAATCCGCTACCTCGCGCAACATGACAGCGCCACGCGCCTTCTCAACCGCAACGCCTTCATGGCACGCCTTGATGCGCTGCTCGAGCGTGCCGCGCAGGAAGGCGAGCCGGTAGCGCTGCTGTTCATCGACCTCGATCTCTTCAAGCATATCAACGACGTGCACGGCCACCGCGCAGGGGATATCGTCATCTCCGAAGTCGCCAATCGCCTGCGGAGCATGGCCAAAGGATCGAGCCTGCTGGGCCGGATCGGCGGCGACGAGTTCGTCATCGCGCTTTACGGCGGCACGCAGCCGACCGAAGCCGCGCAGTGCGCCCACAGCCTGCTTGAAAAGCTGCTGGAACCGGTTTCTTGCGACGAGCACAAGGTCGAGATTTCCGGCAGCGTCGGCATCAGCCTTTATCCCGCGGACGCGGGCAACGCTTCCGATCTCGTCGCCTTCGCCGACATGGCGCTGTACCGGGCAAAGCGGGGCGGACGCAACGCCGCCTGCTTCTTCAGCCGCGACATGGACGAGGCGATCCGCGACCGCCGCCGCCTCGCACGCGACCTCAAGAAAGGCATCGACGCGGGCGAACTTCGGCTCAGCTACCAGCCGCTCGCCGCGATGGCAGACGGCCGCATCGTCGGCTTCGAAGCGCTCGTGCGCTGGCAGCACCCGGTGCGCGGGCTCCTGCAACCTGACGATTTCATCCTCGTCGCCGAGGAAAACGGCCTCATCATCGCGCTCGGCAACTGGGTCCTGAAGCAAGCGTGTTTCGAGGCTGCGAAGTGGGAACGCCCGTTCCGCGTCGCCGTGAACCTCTCGGCGCTGCACCTGCAGGACAATTCGCTCGTCAGCCGCGTACACGAGATTCTCGTGAACAGCGGGCTTTCGCCGGCGCGGCTCGAAATCGAAATCACCGAATCGGCGCTATTCCTCGATCAGGCGCGCGCGCTTTCGAATTTGCGCCGCCTGAAGGCGCTCGGCGTTCGCATCGCGATGGACGACTTCGGCACCGGCTACTCGTCGCTCTCCACGCTGAACGCCTTCCCGTTCGACCGCATCAAGATCGATCGCAGCTTCGTCGACGAGATCAGCCGTTCGCCGCAGGCCGAAAAGATCGTCCGCGCCATCGTCAGCCTTGGCCACAGCCTCGGCGTGCCGATCACCGCCGAGGGCGTCGAGACCGAAACCCAGCTCGAATTCCTGCGCCGCGAAGGCTGCGACCAGGTGCAAGGCTTCCTGATCGGCCGCCCCGAGCACATCGACATGCACGCCGGGCTTGTCGCGCCGTCGAGCCCCATCGTGCCGGGCCTGGAGGACGACCAGATCGCGCAGGCCTCCTGAACGGTTGACCGCGGCAGCGCCGCTCGCGCAAACACACCGGACCTTCGCCCAGATCGACCGGAGTGCCATGACCGAGTTTCCGAAGCCGCCCGTTGCTGCCCTGAGGCCGCACAGTTTCACGCACCACGGCGTCACGATCGAAGACCCGTACGCGTGGCTTCGCGACCCCGGCTATCCGGAGGTGACGGATACCGACGTCCTCGCCTACCTCAATGCCGAGAATGCCTATTTCGAAGCGGTGATGGCCCCGCAGAAGGGACTCATCGAAACGATCTTCAACGAGATGAAGGGCCGCGTGAAGGACGACGACGCGAGCGTCCCGCAGCGCGACGGCGATTTCCTCTACTGGTATGCGTTCGATGTAGGCGCCGAGTATCGCACCTGGTATCGCCGGCCAGTCGCCGGCGGCAGCGATGCCGTGATACTCGCCGAGCCGAATCTCGCCGAAGGCCACGCCTATTTCCGGCTCGGCGGCCTTGCCGTCAGCCCGAACGGCCGCCTGCTCGCCTATGCGGTCGATACGAACGGCTCAGAACGCTATGTGCTGCGCATCCGCGACCTCGAAACCGGCGCGGAGCTTCCCGACGTGATCGAAAACTGGCGCTACGGCCTCGTCTGGGCCGCCGATTCGCAGAGCTTCCTCTACACGGATGCCGACGAGAACTGGCGCTCCAAAGTGATCTGGCACCACCGGCTCGGTGACGCGCAGTCCGCCGACCGCGCCGTCTACACGGAAGAGGCCGAGGAGTTCGGCGTCCAGATCGGCCGCACGCAATCACGCCAATATGCCGTGCTCCAGACGGGCGACCACGCGACGAGCGAGGTGCGCCTGCTCCCCACGGACGATTTCGGAGCGGAGCCAATGCTGGTGTCGCCGCGTAAGGCCGACCGGCAATACGACGTCGATGAGCGCGAAGGCACGCTCTACATCCGTGTCAACGACACCCATCCGAACTTCCGCATTGTCACCGCGCCGGTTTCTGCGCCGGACACGTGGAGCGAACTCGTCGCGGGCAGCGACCGGCACTATATCCAGTCTGTCACGAGCTTCGAGAACCTCCTCGCCATCGAGGAGCGCGTCGATGGCCTCTCGCAGATCAGGCTGCACAACTACGAAAGCGGCAGTCAGCGTTACATCGCCTTCCCTGAAGCCAGCTTCGTCGCGAACCTGTCCACCAACCCGGAATACCGCGTCGACCGGCTGCGTATCGACTACCAATCGATGGTCACGCCCAACACCGTGTTCGACTACCACATCGAAGGCGACCGCCTCGAATCCCTGAAGGTGCGCGAAATTCCGAGCGGTTACGACCCCTCGCAGTACGCGACCGAACGACTGATGGCGCCCGCGCGCGACGGCACGCTGGTTCCCGTTTCCGTCGTCTACCGCCGGGATTTCGTGAAGGACGGGCGCGGGCCGCTGCACGTCTATGCCTACGGCGCCTATGGCTTCGCCTTCCCGCCCGGGTTCTCGGCGAATCGCCTGTCGCTGCTGGATCGCGGCTTCGCCTACGCCATCGCGCATATCCGCGGCGGCGACGATCTCGGCTACCAGTGGTATCTCGACGGCAAGCTGCAGAAACGCGCCAACACCTTCAACGATTTCGTCGACGTCACGCGCTTCCTGATCGATCAGGGCTTTGCCTCCCCCGGCCGCGTCACCGCGTCCGGCGGTTCGGCGGGCGGCGAGCTGATGGGCGCGATCGTCAACCAGGCGCCGGAGCTTTACGGCGCAGTCGCCGCGCACGTGCCGTTCGTCGATGTGCTGAACACGATGCTCGACGACACGCTGCCGCTCACCCCCGGCGAATGGCCTGAATGGGGCAACCCCATCGCGGACAAGGCCGCGTTCGATCTCATCCGCGGCTACAGCCCCTACGACAATGTGAAGGCGCAGGCCTATCCGGCCCTGCTCATCACCGGCGGGCTCAACGATCCCCGCGTCACCTATTGGGAACCGGCGAAGTGGGCGGCAAGGCTGCGCGCGGCCAAGACCGACGACAATGTCCTGCTCCTCAAGACCAACATGGGTGCGGGCCACGGCGGCAAATCGGGGCGCTATGTCTCGCTGGAGGAAGACGCGGAGGAATATGCGTTCCTGATCAGTCAGATCGGCCAATGAGCGAGGAGGCCCAGGTTCCTGTGTTCACGCAGCAGAAGGCCCCCGTCGCCGAGGACATCGACGAGCTCGGCCACGTGAACAACGCCGTCTACGTGCGCTGGATTCAGGATATCGCGGTCGCGCACTGGTATTCCGTCGCGCCCGCCGATCTCTCCCAAAACGTCGTGTGGGTGGTCGTCCGCCACGAGATCGATTACCGCGCGCCGAGCCACCTCGGCGAGACGCTGACACTGCGGACATGGGTCGGCGACGCGCCCAAGGGCGCGCGCTACGACCGCTTCGTCGAAGTCGTCGGCCCAGACGGCAAGGTGCGCGTGCGCGCGCTCACCACATGGGCGCTGCTCGATCGCGAAAGCCGCCGTCCGATGCGGGTTACGGCGGAATTCACTGCGCCTTTCGTTCCGAAAAAGTCGGTATAGTTAGGAGTTTGCTAAGCTTGCCGCGCTAGTTTCCCTCAGCGGTCGACGGTTTCGGCCGAGGGGACCATGATGAGTGCATTCGGCAAAAAAGCTGGAATTGGAGCGGCACTGAGCGCGCCGCGTCGGGGCTTTGGCAATGCGGCGCCCATGCGCGGGTCGCGCAGCGCCCCCGCGGTGGAGTTGCTTCCCGAAGTTGAAGAGGCACCTGAACGCGTCGAGCCCGCGCTCGAACTCACAGGCGATCGCGTCCAGGATGCGATGCAGCGCCTCAGCGCACGCGAGCGCGGCGCTGCCGGCTCGGTAAATTCGCAGCAGGAAGGCTTCGAAGCCTCGATCCACAAGATCAAGGAACAGGTGCTGCCGCGCCTGCTCGAACGTGTCGACCCGGAAGCCGCCGCGACGCTTTCGAAGGACGAACTCAGCGAGGAATTCCGGCCGATCATCGGCGAGGTGCTCGCCGAGCTGAAACTGACGCTTAACCGCCGCGAGCAGATCGCGCTTGAAAAGGTTCTTGTCGACGAGCTGCTCGGCCTCGGGCCGCTCGAAGTGCTGCTCGCCGATCCGGCCGTCTCGGACATCATGGTGAACGGCCCCAACCAGACCTTCATCGAACGCAAGGGCAAGCTCGAGCTCGCGAGCATCGTGTTCCGCGACGAAGAGCACCTGTTCCAGATCGCGCAGCGCATCGTGAACCGTGTCGGCCGCCGCATCGACCAGACCACGCCGCTCGCCGACGCCCGCCTGCCCGATGGCAGCCGCGTCAACGTGATCGTACCGCCGCTCTCGCTTCGCGGCACGGCCATCTCGATTCGTAAATTCTCCGCCAAGCCCATCACCATCGACATGATGCAAAAGGGCGATTCGATGTCGGAGAAGATGGCAACGGCGCTGAAGATCGCCGGTGCCTGCCGCTTCAACGTCGTCATCTCGGGCGGTACGGGTTCGGGCAAGACGACGATGCTGAACGCCATGTCGAAGATGATCGACCCCGGCGAGCGCGTCATCACCATCGAGGACGCGGCCGAGCTTCAGCTCCAGCAGCCGCACGTTCTGACGCTGGAAACCCGCCCCGCGAACCTTGAAGGCAAGGGCGCGGTCACCATTCGCGATCTTGTCATCAACGCGCTGCGTATGCGGCCGGATCGCATCATCCTCGGCGAAATCCGCGGGCAGGAGTGTTTCGACCTGCTCGCCGCCATGAACACCGGCCACGACGGATCGATGGCGACGCTCCACTCCAACTCCCCGCGCGAATGCCTCGCGCGTATGGAGAACATGGTGATGATGGGCGACATCAAGATCCCCAAGGAAGCCATCAGCCGCCAGATCGCCGATTCAGTCGATATGATCGTGCAGGTGAAGCGCCTGCGCGACGGTTCGCGCCGCGTGACGAACATCACCGAGGTCGTCGGCATGGAAGGCCCGGTGATCGTGACGCAGGAACTGTTCAAGTTCGAGTATCTCGACGAGGCCGAAGACGGCCGCATCATCGGTGAATACCGTTCGATGGGCCTGCGCCCGCACACGTTCGAAAAAGCCAAGGCCTTCGGCTTCGACCAGGCCCTGCTGGAGGCCTGCCTGTGACCGTGGAAGCTCTCATTCCCGTAACGCCGCCGCTGGTGAAATCGCGCCTGCGCACCAAGCGCAAGGCGGCGGTGGAGCTCGTTCTGGAAGACGGCACCAGCCTTGCCGGCCACATGTTCGTGGGGCCGGACGAGCGCGTGCTCGAATGCCTCAACGACGCGCGGCCGTTCCTCCCCTTCCTTCAGTCCGACGGCACGATGCTGATCGTCGCCAAGCTGAAGATCGCCGCCTGCCGCCCGCTCGAAGACTGAGCTTTTAAGCCGGCCAAACGGCAGGCAGGTGCGCTGCACCTGCGACGAGCGCGAGCAGCGCCAGAAACATCACAGCGTGCCAGGGCACCCAGGGTAGCTCTCCGGGCTTGCGTTTGCGCCGCACTTGCCAGAGGCTGGTGAGGCCGAACGCGAGCGCGACCAGCATCATCTTCAGCGTGATCTCGAATGTCATGCGGGGCAGATAATGTGTCGCCTGCGTATAGAACAGGCCCATGTGGGCCAACGAGGGAGACTTTCCATGATCCGCACTATTCTCGCCGCCGCGCTTGTATCCGCGGCCGCTGTTCCCGCCGCTGCGCAACATGATCACAGCCACAACGCCGCCCCTGCCGCGCCCGATTATGCCGCAGCGCTCGCCGCAGCGCACCGCAGCGAAGCGAACCGCGCGCGCGACCAATATCGCCACCCGGCCGAAACGCTCGCGTTCTTCGGTCTCACGCCCGGCATGACGGTGGTCGAGGTTGCACCAGGCGGCGGCTGGTACACGGAGGTGCTGGCGCCGATCCTCTCGGGCCACGGCAAGCTCTACGCCGCGCATGGCATCCCCGAGGCGAGCGAATACGCCGCGAAGTCGCTGGCGGGATATCAGGCGAAGCTGGCGTCGGATCCGATCTACAAGGTCGTAGACGTCACGAAGTTCGGCAAGGGCCACTACGACGGCCTCGCGCCCGCGGGCAGCGCCGACATGGTGCTCACCTTCCGCAACGTCCACAACTGGTACATGGGCGATTTCGCGGGCGATGCCTTCAAGGCCTTCTACAAGGCGCTGAAGCCCGGCGGCGTGCTCGGCGTCGTCGAGCATCGCCTGCCGGAAGACCGACCCGACGAGGCGATGAAGTCCTCCGGCTACATGAAGCGCTCGACGATCGTCGCGCTCGCCGAGGCGGCGGGCTTCAAACTCGCCGGCGAATCCGATGTGAATGCGAACCCGAAGGACAGCGCCGACTGGCCGAAGGGCGTGTGGACACTGCCGCCCAATTTTCGCGAGGGCGACGAGACCCGCGCCAAATATGCCGCGATCGGCGAATCCGACCGCATGACGCTGAAGTTCGTGAAGCCCGCTTCTTAAGCGAGGCTCTTCGACGCCATCTCGAACGTATCGCGCGAGACGCCCGGCGCCGCGACGATGCGTTCGAGCTCGGCGCGCATCATCGCCGCGCGCGCGTCTTCCATGCGCCGCCAGCGTCCAAACGGCGCGATGAAGCGCGCCGCCGTCTGCGGATTGATCGCGTCCACCTCAAGCAATTTGTCCGCCACGAAGCGGTAACCGGCACCATCCTTCCGGTGAAACACGAACTGATTCATCGCAAGCGCGCCGACGAGTGACCGGAAACGGTTCGGGTTGCGGATCGTGAAGTCCGGATGCGCGGATAGCGCAATCGCCTTTTCAAGTGCGCCCTCCCCCGTCGCCAACGCCTGCGCCGTGAACCACTTGTCGAGCACCAGCGCATCGCCCTTGAAGCGCTCGTAGAAGTCCTGCAGCACGCGCTCACGCGCCGGGGCGTCCGTATCGACGAGCAGGCCGAGCGCAGCGATGCGGTCGGTCATGTTCGTCGCCGCCTGGTATTGCGCTTCCGCCGCTGCGACCGCGCCATCATCCGCATCCGCGAACAAATATCCGAGCGCGACATTCTTCAGGCGCCGCCGCCCCTTGCCGTCGGCCGACAGGTCGTAGACGCCGTCCGAAAGGCCGGCGTGCAGCGCTGCCCACGTCTCGCGACCAACGCCTTCCAGAAGCGCACGGCGCAGTCCCTCGCGCGCGGTGTGCACGGCGTCCGGGTCGACGTTCGCGCCGAGCCGCTCGGCGACCATCGTTTCGGTCGGCAGCAGGATCGATTCGCCGATGAAGGCATGGTCGAGCGCCTGGTTCCTGATCGTCCGGCCGACCGCCTCGACAAGCGGCGCGGCGTCGGTGCCGCCGGTCTTCACGGCGTCGACCAGCCGATCCATCATCAGTTGCTGCATCGCCTCGTAGCGCGCGAACGGATCATCGTCGTGCGCGGAAAGGAACGCGAAATCAGCAGCGCTGCGCTTCGTCTCGACCGTCACCGGCGCCGAAAAACCCCGGTTGATCGAGAGCACCGGCGGCTCGCCGACATTCTCGAACGTCATCGTCGCGCTCGCCGAGCGAAGCTGGAACAGCTGCTCCGGCCCGAGCAGTGACCCCGACTCCCGCCCGAACAGCGCAATCTTCAGCGGAATGTGCATCGGCGCCTTCTTCGACTGGCCGGGTGTATCGGGCACCGCCTGCGCCAGCGTCAGCGTCGCGGATTTCGCCGCCGCATCATAAGCAAGGTCCGCCGTCACGCTCGGCGTCCCCGCCTGCGAATACCACAGGCGGAATTGCCCGAAATCGGTGCCGCCGCCGTCTTCCAGCGCCTTCACCCAGTCCTCGACCGTCGCCGCCTCGCCGTCGTGGCGCGCGAAGTAAAGGTCGGTGCCTTTCCGATAATTCTCCGGCCCCAGCAGCGTCGCCGCCATGCGGATCACCTCGGCGCCCTTGTTGTAGACGGTCGCCGTGTAGAAGTTCGAAATCTCGATGTAGCTTTCGGGCCGCACCGGATGCGCGAGCGGCCCGGCGTCCTCCTGGAACTGGGCCGCGCGCAGCGCGCGCACATCCTCGATACGCTTCACCGCGGGGCTACCCATGTCGGCGCTGAAGCTCTGGTCGCGGAAGACGGTGAGGCCTTCCTTCAGGCTCAGCTGAAACCAGTCGCGGCAGGTGACGCGGTTGCCGGTCCAGTTGTGGAAATACTCGTGCGCCACCACCGCCGCCACGGCGTCGAAATCCGCGTCGGTTGCGGTTTCGGCATCGGCGAGGATGTATTTGGAGTTGAAGACGTTGAGGCCCTTGTTCTCCATCGCGCCGAAATTGAAATCGTCGACGGCAACGATGTTGAACACCTCGAGATCATATTCGCGCCCGTAGTGCACCTCGTCCCAGCGCATCGAGTCCTTCAGCGCCTGCATCGCGTGGCGGCACTTCTCGACGTCGCCGGGGCGCACCCAGATGCCGAGCTTCACGTGACGTCCGGACATCGTCTCGAAGCTGTCTTCGAGCGCGCGAAGATCGCCCGCGACGACCGCGAACAGATAGCAAGGCTTCGGAAACGGATCGTCCCACCGCGCGAAGTGGCGGCCGTCGGCAAGATCTCCCGACGCGACCGGATTGCCGTTCGAAAGCAGCACCGGATAGCGCGCCTTGTCCGCCTTCAATTCCACCGAATAGCGGCTGAGCACGTCGGGCCGGTCCGGGAAGAAGGTGATGCGCCGGAAGCCTTCGGCCTCACACTGCGTGCAAAGATTGCCGCCCGAGGCATAGAGCCCCATCAGCTTGGTGTTCGCGGCAGGCGCGATTTCCACGAGCGTTTCCACAGTCGCGGCATCGCCCGGGATCGGAATCACGAGCTTGCCGTCCGCCAGCGTGTAGTCACCTTCGCCGAGCACTCGCCCGTCCACGGCAACGGATTTCAGATCGAGGTCGTCGCCATCGAGCACGAGCGGACCGTCGCCCGCACGCTCCACCTTCAGCACCGCGCGAACGCGGGTGCGATCCGCATCGAGATCGAAGGCAAGGCTGATGTCGGGGATGCGCCACGCGGGCGGCGCATAGTCCTCGCGGCGAGTGATCGTGGGGGTTTCGCTTCGTGCTTCCATGGGAGTCGACATAGTGAGCGGAAAGGCGAATCGCCAGCGGCTTCCGTGCACGCTAAGAAGGCGCCATGCCTCACCTCCTGATCCTCGGCCAGGGTTACACCGGATCGCGCCTGCGCGCGGCGCTGGAACGCGAAGGCTGGGCCGTGACCGGCACGGCGCGCACCGCACGGCCCGGCATCCTCCCAGCCGACGATCCCGGCATGGCGGACGCCATCGCCACCGCAACGCACATCCTGTCCTCCGTGCCTCCCGAAGCCGATCACGACCCGGTGCTCGCGCGGCACGGCGCGGCGCTCGCCGCCTCCGGCGCGTGGCGCGGCTACCTGTCCTCCACCGGCGTCTACGGCGACACCGGCGGCGCGTGGGTGGATGAAACGGCGCCCGTCGGACATGGCCGCCGCAGCGCGCGCACCGCTGCCGATCTCGCGTGGCAGAAGATCGGCGCACGCGTGCTGCGCCTGCCCGGCATCTACGGCCCCGGCCGATCGGCGCTGGGCCGCGTGCGCGAAGGGAAGGCACAGCGCATCGACGCGGGCACGCAGGTGTTCAGCCGCATCCATGTCGACGACATCGTGGCCGGCGTCATCGCCGCGTTCGCTGCGCCGCCCGGCGTCTGGAACATCGCGGACGACGAACCCGCGCCCGGCCACGCCGTCACCGCGTTCGCCTGCGCACTCGCGGGCGCGCCGCTACCGCCGCTCGTGCCGCTCGCCGGGGCCGCGCTCTCGCCGCAGGCGCGCGCCTTCTATGCGGAGAGCCGCCGCATCGCGAACGGCAAGATGAAGCGCGACCTCGGCATCCGGCTTCGCTATCCTGATTATCGATCCGGCCTTCGCGCCTGTCTTCGGGAGGAGTGTCCATGAAATTCGGCGTCGGCCAATCGCCTCGCAGGGTGGAAGACGAACGGCTGCTCACCGGGCGCGGCCGCTACACCGACGATTTCCAGCCAGACGGCACCGCCTACGGCGTCACCGTGCGCTCACCCTACGGCCATGCGCGCATCCTCGGCATCGACACCGCCGACGCGCGCGCCATGCCCGGCGTGCTCGCGATCTACACGGCGGAAGACATCGCGCACTATGGCCCGATCCCCTGCCTCGTATCCCTCCCCGGCCGCATAGAAACGCACCGGGCGCTGCTGACGAAGGACATCGTGCGCTTCGTCGGCGACGGCGTCGCGTTCGTGGTCGCCGAAACGCGCGCGGCCGCGCGCGCTGCTGCCGAGGCCGTCGTCGTCGATTACGAGGAGCTGCCCGCCGCCGCGACAATCGACGCCGCGCTCGCACCCGGTGCGCCCGCGATCTGGGAAGACGCCCCGGATAATCGCGTTTTCGACTGGCATGTCGGGGATGAACCCGGCGCGCGCGCAGCCATCGCGTCTGCCGCCCACGTCACGCGCCTGCGGATCGTGCAGAACCGCGTCGCCCCCACCTCGATGGAGGTCCGCGCAGCGCTCGCCGAATGGTCGGACGAGAGCGGCCTCACGCTCACCGTCGGCAGTCAGGGCGTCGCCGCCATGCACAAGACGCTCAGCCGCGAGATCCTGAAGTGCGCGCCGGAGCGGCTGCGCGTCATCACCGGCGATGTCGGCGGCGGCTTCGGGCTCAAGGTGTTCCTCTACCCCGAATATGGCCTCGTCCTCCATGCCGCCGAACATCTGAAGCGTCCGGTGAAGTGGACCGGCGAGCGCTCCGATGCGTTCCAGACCGATTCGCACGGCCGCGCCGTTCTGTCGGAGGCCGCGCTGGCGCTCGATGCCGAGGGCAATTTCCTCGCGCTCGCGGTGGAAAGCTGGTCCGATCTCGGCGCCTATCAGGCGCAGTTCGGCCCGGCGATCCAGACGATGGCGGGCGGGCGCATCATCGGCGGCGTCTATCGCATTCCGGTGATGCACAACCACGTCCACGGCGTCGTCACCAACACCGCGCCCGTCGATGCCTATCGCGGCGCGGGGCGGCCCGAGGCGACGTATCTTGTCGAGCGTCTCATCGAAACGGCGGCACGGGAGACGGGCCGCGATGCGGGTGATCTGCGCCGCCGCAATCTTCTGCGCCCTGATGAGCTGCCCCACGCCAACGGTCTCGGCCTCACCTTCGATGTCGGCAATTTCCCGGCGCTGCTCGACGCCGCGCTCGAAAAGGCCGACTGGACCGGCTTTCCCGCCCGCCGCGCGGCAGCGGAAGCGCGCGGGCTGCGCTATGGACGCGGCGCGGCTTATTATGTCGAGATCGCGGGCGGCAGCGATCTCGACGAATTCGCGGACGTGCGCTTTCTCGCAGACGGCACCATCGAGGCGGCGGTCGGCACGCAATCGAACGGGCAGGGCCACGAAACGTCCTACGCACAGGTACTCGCCGAACGGCTCGGCGTGCCGATGAATCAGGTACGCATCGTACAGGGGGACACCGCGCGGCTGGAGGTCGGGCGCGGCACCGGCGGCTCGCGCTCGATGGTGTGGGGCGGCGGCGCGCTCATAGAAGCGGCGGACACGATCATCGAGAAGGCGCGCGATCTCGCCCGCGCCGATCTCGGCGAGGATGTCGATTTCGACGCGGGTGTTTTGCGGGCGCGCGGCTCGAACGCGACGATGAGCCTCGCCGAACTCGCCGCGCGCCACCCGCGAACGCTCGACACACGCGCGCGCTATGCGAAAGAAAAACCCACGCCGACCTTCCCCAACGGCTGTCACGTCGCGGAGGTGGAGGTCGATCCGGAGACGGGCCGCGTGCGTGTCGCGCGCTACGACGTCGTCGATGATTTCGGCACGCTGGTGAACCCGCTGCTCGTCGAAGGCCAGGTGCACGGCGGCATCGCACAGGGGCTGGGGCAGGCGCTTCTCGAAGACGTCGTCTACGATGAAAGCGCCCAACTCCTCTCCGGCAGCTTCATGGACTACGGCATCCCGCGCGCCGACGACATGCCGCGCGCCATCACCTTCGCGTCGCGCCCGGTGCCGAACCCCAACAACCCGCTCGGCGCCAAAGGCTGCGGCGAGGCCGGTACGATCGGCGCCATGCCCTCCATCATGAACGCCATCGTCGACGCGCTGGACGGCACCCCAGTCGACATGCCCGCCACCCCCGAAAAACTCTGGCGCATCTGCCGCGAACTCGCCCACCGCACAGCGGCCTGATCCAGCACTTAAACGTTGTCGGTACAGGCGTTACGCGTCCATAGTGGCCGCGCCCCGCATTATGCCCGACAGTCTCGACGATCCCGCTGCCACGCGCCCCTTTGCCATCCCGATCTATCGAACGGTGTGGATCGCCAGCATTGTTTCCAACTTCGGCGGCATGATCCAGTCGGTCGGCGCGTCGTGGATGATGACAACGCTCACCACATCGCCCGCGCTCGTTGCGCTCGTGCAATCGTCGGTTACGCTGCCGATCATGCTGCTGTCGCTCGCGGCGGGCGCGATAGCCGACAACCGGGACCGGAGGCTCGTGATGCTGGCCGCGCAGGGCTTCATGCTCGCCGTGTCGGTGGGGCTTGCCGTGTGCACATGGGCGGGGCTCATCACGCCGTGGCTGCTGCTTGCCTTCACCTTCCTCATCGGCTGCGGCACGGCGCTGAATGGCCCCGCGTGGCAGGCTTCCGTCGGTGACATGGTGCCGCGCGCCGCGCTTCCCGGAGCGGTCGCGCTCAATTCGATGAACTTCAATATCGCGCGCAGTCTCGGTCCCGCGATCGGCGGCGCGATCGTGTCGGCGGCGGGCGCTGCTGCGGCCTTCGCCGTGAACGCTTTCAGCTACATCGGCCTCATCACCGTGCTCGCCCGCTGGCGTCCGCAGCGCCCGCCGCGGACACTCCCGCGCGAGGGACTGTTCGATGCGATGGCGGCGGGTGTCCGCTACGTCGCCATGTCGCCGACGCTTCGCGCCGTGCTCCTGCGCGCGGCGGTGTTCGGCATCGCGGCGAGCGCCGTGCCCGCGCTGATGCCCGTCGTCGCGCGCCATCTCATTTCGGGCGGCGCCCTGACCTACGGGCTTCTGCTCGGCGCCTTCGGAATCGGCGCGATCGGAGGCGCCCTGTCGAGCGGCCGGCTGCGCAGAACACACTCGAGCGAATGGATCGTCCGCATTTCCATCGCGGCATTCGCCGCCGGCACGGCGATCACCGCGTTCAGTCCTGCGATGCCGCTCACCATGCTGGGCCTGTTTCTCGCGGGCGGCGGATGGGTGCTCGCGCTGTCGACGTTCAACGTCACCGTGCAGATGTCGGCGCCGCGCTGGGTCGTGGCGCGCGCGCTCGCGCTTTATCAGATGTGGGCGTTCGGCGGTATGGCGATCGGAGCGTGGGCGTTCGGCGAGCTTGCCGGAATGGTCGATGTGCGCACCTCGCTGATGGTCTCGGCCACGCTCCTCCTGCTCGGGCTTCTCCTTGGCATCGCGCGGCCGCTGCCAGAGGTAAAGGATCTCGACCTCGATCCCATCGCGCGCTGGAGGGAACCCGAAGTCGCGGTGCCGGTCGAGCCTCGCTCCGGCCCCGTGGTGGTCACAATCGACTACCGCATCCCAGAGACAAGCATCCGCGAATTTCTCACAGTGATGAGCGAGCGCCGCCGCATCCGCATGCGTGACGGCGCGCGGCACTGGACGCTGCTGCGCGATCTCGGCGATCCCGAGCTCTGGATCGAGCGCTACCATGTGCCGACTTGGCTCGATTACATCCGCCACAACCAGCGCCGTACCAATGCCGACGCGGACAACACCCACCGCCTGCGCGCGCTGCATACGGGTGAGGAGCCGCCGCGCGTGCACCGGATGATCGAGCGTCAGACCGCTGTTCTGCCCGGTCTCCGCCTGCCGAGCGCGCGTGAGCTTGCCGGGCCGATCACCGATCCGTCCCAGTCGGGCTAGCTGCGCCCCGTCGTGCCGCCCGCCGCGGCAGTTCCCGCAGGCACGCTGCGCGCGCGAAGCGCGATGACGAGGCCGACGATGGTGAGCACCGCCCCCGCCACAGCGAGCGGCGTCCAGCGGTAGCCTTCCAGAATTGTCGAGATCGTCATCGCGATGAACGGGACGAGCACGTTCGTATAACCGGCCCACGCCGGCCCGACGATGCGGATGACGTTGAAATAGAGCACGAAGGCGAGCGCCGAGGCGAAGGCGGCGAGGTAGAAGACGCCGCCCAGATAGAGGGGCGTCCATTCCACGACAGGCGGCCCGCTCGTCACCCACGCAGCAACCGCATCGATGAGCGCGCCGTAGAACATCGCGAACGCGAGCATTCCGAACATGTCATAGCTGCGCGCGCGCACGGTCCCCTGCATCACGTTCGAAATCGAAGCGACGATGACGGCGCAGCCGGTGAGCGCAAGGCCGGTCGCGAACGCGCCGCTCCATCCCGTCTCCGTCAGTTCCCGCTGGAAAAGCAACGCGACGCCGACGATGCCGAGCCCCGCGCCGATCATGAAGCGCCGGCTGATGGGCTGCTTCAGGAAAAGCCAGGCGAACAGCGTGTTCGGCACCACCAGCAGCGCGAACACCACCGCGATCAGTCCCGAAGTGACGCTGCGGCTCGCCTGGTAGACGAAGTTGAAATTGCCCGCGAACTGCAGGAGGCCGAGCAGAAGGAAAAATCCGTGCGCGGAGGGCGGAAATCGCAGCGTCCGCCGCATGAGGATGCAAGCCCCGAACATCAGCGCACTGGCCACGGCGAATCGATACGTCACCGACCATTGCGGCGGAACGACGCCAAGCTGCGTCTTGATCACATACCAAGTCGTTCCCCAAATGAGCGTGACCGCCGCGAACGGCAGGACGACACGGGAAACGCCGCTTGGCGTCACAGTTCGGAGAGGGCGGCGGCGAGCGCCTGCACATGCGCCTCGGGCGTGTCCCAGGCGGTTACCAGCCGGATTTCGCCCGGCGCCCAGTCATAGAATTCGAAGCCTTTCGCGCGCAGCGCCGCGGAGTCCTCCGGCGACGCGCGCAGGAACAGCTCGTTCGCTTCCACGGGGTGGAGCAGCCGGTCGCCCGCCGCCACAGCGAGACGCGCCGCAGCGGCGTTCGCGGCGCCGGCATTGCGTTCCCAGGCGCCCGTTTCGATCATCGCGAGGAGCTGCGCGGCAGCATAGCGCCCCTTCGAAGGCATCTGCCCCGCGCGCTTATTCCGGTGCGGCAGCGTTCCGGCGAGCGCGGGGTCGAACACCACGATCGCCTCCGCAGACATGCCGCCGTTCTTGATGAACCCGAAGCTCATCATGTCCACCCCCGCGCGCCACGTGATGTCGGCGGGCGCGCAGCCGAGGTGCACGAGCGCGTTCGCGAAGCGCGCACCGTCCATATGGAGCCGCCAGCCGCGCCGCTTCGCTTCCTCGCCAAGCGCCGCCACTTCGTCCGGCGTGTAGACGCAGCCGTATTCGGTCGCCTGCGTCATCGAAAGCACGCACGGCTGCACCTGGTGCACGTCGCCGCGCATCCCGGCCACCGCCGCGCGCACGGCGTCCACCGTCAGCTTGGCGGCGGCACCTTCGGCGAGGATCAGCGACGCCCCGCCACTGAAGAAGGCGGGTGCCCCGGCTTCGTCCACCTGGATGTGCGCCTCGCGGCTGCAGACGATCGCGCCCCACGGCGGCACCATCGCGGCGAGGCCAAGGCAATTCGCCGCCGTTCCCGATCCCACGACGAACACGCGGCACGCATGGCCGAAAAAGTCACCGAACACGCCGTCGAGGCGCTGCGTCAGCGCGTCTCCGTCATACGTGCCCACAACGCCCGTGTTGGCGGCGAGGACGGCTTCGATCACCTCGGGGCAGGCGGCGGCGGCGTTGTCGGAGACGAAATACATTCTGCGAGCCGCTAAGCCGCTCCTTGCGCTTGGTCAACACTGGCGCTGGCCCGCCAGTCGATTATGGTCGCGTGCACAAATCAAACATGAAACAGAATATGAATTCAAAATTGAATCCGGCGAGAGCCGGAAACAGGGCTGGAAAAGGAAAACCATGCTGAAACCGATTGTTGCCGCCGTGCTGCTTGCCGCCGCGCCTGCCGCTGCCGCCGAAACCAATGCCGCGCTTGCGCGCATTGATGCGGACCGCGCCGCGAACGAAGCCGCCGCCAAGGCGATCTGGAACTTCGCCGAAGTCGGCTATCAGGAGGCGCGCTCGTCGGCGCTTCTGCAGAAGCGGCTGAAGGACGCGGGTTTCGACGTGAAGGCGGGTGTCGCTGGCGCCCCCACGGCATTCACCGCCACCTGGTCGAACGGCACGGGTCCCGTCATCGGCATCATGGGCGAATACGACGCGCTGCCCGGCCTCAGCCAGACGGCGGACCCCGCGAAGACCATACGCAGCGACGTGACCGCCGGGCACGGCTGCGGGCATCACCTGTTCGGCGTCGCCTCCGCTTCCGCCGCCATCGCGGTGAAGGACTGGATGAAGGCAAACGGCGCGAAAGGCGCGATCCGCTTCTACGGCACGCCCGCCGAAGAGGGCGGCGCGGGCAAGGTCTACATGGTACGCGAAGGCCTGTTCAACGATGTCGACATCGCGCTGCACTGGCATCCGTCATCGGAAAACAGCGCCGATGTTCAGACCTCGAACAGCAACAAGTCCGGCAAGTTCCGCTTCCACGGCATTTCAGCGCACGCCGCGGGCGCGCCCGAACGCGGCCGCTCCGCGCTCGACGGTGTCGAGGCCATGAACATGATGGCGAACATGATGCACGAGCACATGCCCGAGAAGTCGCGGATGCACTACATCATCACCGCCGGCGGCAACGCGCCGAACGTGGTGCCGGACTTCGCCGAATCCTTCTACTACGTGCGCAATCCCGATGCCGAAGTGGTGCGCGAGACCTTCGAGCGCCTGGTGAAGACGGCGGAAGGCGCCGCGCTCGGCACTGGCACCACGGTGGATTACGAGGTGATCCACGGCGCGCTGCCGCTGCTCCCGAACCGCACGCTGCAAACGCTCGTCCATGCGAAACTGAGCCAGGTCGGCGGCGTGCTCTACACGACCGAGGACACCGCGTTCGCCCAGAAGATCATCCCGACGCTCGGGCAGACGAAAGCCAAGCTCTCCGACGCCGCGCTCGTCGAGCCGATGAAGGAAAGCCACGAAGCGGGCTCCACGGATGTCGGCGACGTCTCGTGGACGGTGCCCACCGCGGGCTTTTCCACCGCGACATGGGTGCCCGGCACGCCCGCGCACAGCTGGCAGGCCGTGGCGGCAGGCGGCACCTCGATCGGCATGAAGGGCATGCAGAATGCCGCGAAGGTGCTGGCGCTCACCGCGATCGACCTGTTCCAGAAACCCGAGTTGATCGCGGCGGCAAAGGAGGAGTTCGCCGAGCGACGCGGCCCCGATTTCGTCTACCACTCCCTCGTGGGCGACCGCACCCCGCCCCTCGATTACCGCAACGCACCGGGGAAGTAAGGCACTCCCCCTCGCCCGCTTGCGGGAGAGGGAGGGGCCTGCCGCGAAGCGGTGGGAGGGTGAGGGCCGCCCTCACCAACTGCGCGTGGGCCTAGGGCCAACGCTCCGTATCCTCTCCCGCAACCGGGAGAGGAACATCAAACCCCACCCATTCCCGAAATAATGCTCCAGGCCGTCTCGTCGATCGGCATCACCGAAAGCCGCGACTGGCGGATGAGCGCGAGGTCTTTCAGCCGGTCGTCCGCCTTCATCGCGGCGAGCGTCACCGGCGTGCGCAGCGGCTTCACCGCTTCGAGGTCGACGAGGCCGGATTTCTCGTCGTCAGGGTCGGGGTAGAATTCGGCCACCACCTTCGTGATGCCCACGATCTCCTTGCCCTCCACCGAATGGTAGAAGAACACGAGGTCGCCCTTTTTCATGCCGCGCATGTTGCCGAGCGCCTGCGCGTTGCGCACGCCGTTCCAGTGCGTGCGTTTCGCCTTCACCTGATCGTCCCAGCTCCACTTGGTGGGCTCGGTCTTCACCAGCCAATATGCCATGATCAACTATCCGCGTCCGGTTGCGCCTCGGGGCGAGCGTTAAGAAACGCGGGCAGTTTCATCAAGGCCTTGTCGATCTCCACGAGCGTCGGGAAGCGCGAAAGGTCAGTGCGCATACGGCGCGCGTTATACATTTGCGGCGCGATGCACACGTCGGCGAGCGTCACTTGATCGCCGAACAGATACGGGCCGGGCGAGCCTTCCGCGATCTCTTCGAGCGGCTTGAAGCCTTCCTCGATCCAGTGGCGATACCAGTCGTCGATCGCCTCCTGCTCCTGTCCCATCTCCGTCTTCAGATATTTGAGCACGCGCAGGTTATCGACCGGGTGGATGTCGCACACGATGATCTGCGCGGCGGCGCGGATACGCGCGCGCTTCACCGGGTCGTCCGAGAGGAGCGAGGGCTCAGGATACATCTCGTCGATATATTCGAGGATCGCGAGGCTCTGGTTCAGTCCGACATCACCGTCGATGAAATAGGGCACGAAGCCCTGCGGGTTCAGCAGCTTGAAGCCGACGCCGCCCTGCGCGCCCGTGCGCAGATCAATGCCCTTGCTCTCGTAGTCGAGCCCCTTGAGACCGAGCGCGATGCGCACCCGGTAGGATGCCGACGAGCGCCAGTATCCGTAAAGCACGCGCGACATGTTCGCCCCTTTCAGCTTGCTGTTCGGGCCGCTTCGTAGCGGGCGCGTTCCTCGGCGACCAGTTCCTTTCTGGAAAGCTTGCCGATCATCGTCTTGGGAAGACTCTCGCGGATTTCCACGCCGACCGCGCGCTCGTGCTTGCCGACGTGGGCGTTCAGGTAATCGAGCAGCGCCGCATCGGTCACGTCCGCGCCGGGCATCAGCGTCACGAACGCCTTCGGCCGCTCACCCAGGTACGCGTCGGGCACGCCGATCACGAGCGCCTCCTTCACGGCCCCGTGCTTGTAGAGCACGGCTTCAAGCTGGCTCGGGAACGCCTTGAAGCCGCCGACGACGATCATGTCCTTCAGCCGGTCGACAACATACACATAACCGTCCGCGTCGATGTAGCCGACATCGCCCGTGCGCAGCCGGCCATCGATGAACGCTTCAGCGGTCGCCGCCTCTTTCTTCCAGTAGCCGCGCATGATCTGCGGGCCCGCCACGGTAATCTCGCCGGGTTCGCCCTCCGCCGGAGGTTTCGAAGGGTCGTCCTTGTCCACGATGACAATGCGTGTGCCGGGCAGCGGCTGCCCGATCGAGCCGGGCTTGCCTCCGGTCTCGTAGGGATTCACCGAAACCACACCCGCACTTTCGGTAAGGCCATAGCCTTCCACCAGCTTCGCCTGCGTCTTCGCCTCGAACCGGGCCTTCAGTTCGGCGGCCATCGGCGCGCCGCCCGAAATGCACGCGCGGATCGAGGTGAGGTCGTATTTGGCGATCTTCGGGCTGTCGAGAAATGCCTGGTACATCGTCGGCACGCCGGGCAGCGCGGTGATGCGGCGGCGCTGGATCGTCTCCAGCGCGAGGCCCAGTTCGAACTTCGGCAGCAGCACCATCTCGCCCCCGCGCAGCACGGTGCGGTTGAGCACGCACGTATTCGCGAACACGTGGAACAGCGGCAGCGCGCCGAGGATGCGGTCTTCGATGTCCGGTTCGGGGTCGATCGCCTGCACCTGCTGCGCGTTCATCGAAAGGTTCGCGTGCGTGAGCACCGCGCCCTTGGGCGTCCCCGTGGTGCCGCCCGTATATTGCAGCAGCGCGATGTCGCCGTGGACGTCGATCTCGGGCGCGTCTTCCAGCCCATCGTTTTCGAGCAGACTGGAGAAGTGGATGTGCCGCAGGTCCGCCTTTACCTTCGAACGTTCGCGGCTTTTGAACACGCGGTAGAGCAGCGCCTTGCCTGTAGGCAGAACGTCGGCGAGCGAACCCACGACAAGACAGCGCAGGCGCGAGCTTTCCAGCACCTCGGCGATCGTCGGGTAAAGCTGCGCGACGTCGAGGCAGACCATGATGTCCGTCTCGCTGTCCTCCACCTGATGGCGAAGCTCGTCCGCCGTGTAGAGCGGCGAGAAGTTCACCACCGTGCCGCCCGCCTTCATGATTGCATAGTAAGCGATCACGTATTGCGGGCAGTTCGGCAGGAAGAGGCCGACCTTGATGCCCCTCCGCACGCCGAGAATCTGGAACCCCCGCGCCGCCTTGTTCACCGCCTCCGCGATCTCGGCATAGGAATAGATGCGGCCAAGGAAATCGATGCAGGCGGCGTCCGGCGTGCGCGCGGCGGCGTCCTCCAGAATCCGGTGGACCGGCATCGGCTCCAGCGTCAGATCCCAAGGCACCGGATGGCCGTAGTTCTGCATCCAATCCATGCCGCCGGGCATCATCCTCTCCCGCAATGCGTTTTGCGCGACTATAGCGCCTGTGTCTGAACTTTCGCTGAAAATCCGGGGAATTCGAGGCCGGTGAGCCGCGCGAGATCGGCAAGTGCCTGTGCTTCGCTCGTCACCTTGATCGCCGCCATGCCCATCGCGGCGGCGGGCTTGCAGTTGATGCCGAGGTCGTCGAGGTACACGCACGCCTCCGGCGCCACGCCCAGCGCGTCGCACATCATGCGGTAGATTTTGGGATCGGGCTTGCGCACGCCGACCTTCGCGCTTTCGATCACATGTTCGAACCGCGCGAGGATCGCCGCGACGGCCGCGGCCTTCTCGGGATCCGCGCTCATGCCCGCGCCGCGTCCGACCTTGGCGTTGTTGGTGATGCAGCCGAGCCGAAAACCCGCGTCCTTCAGCATATCGAGCGCCGCGACCATCGCCGGGCGAATATCGCCCGCGAGCAGGCTCAGCACATCGCGCCCCGCGATCTGATACCCCTGCGCCGCGGCTTCCTCAGCGAACAGCGCGTCGAACGTGTCTGCATCGATTTCGCTGCGTTCCAGCCGCGCCCAGGCGTTTCGGTCGGGGTCCGCGGCATTGATCCGCCGGATACTATCGCGCGGCAAACCCCTCGACGCTTCGTATCGATTGAAGGCCTCGAACGGCGAAGACGTGATGACGCCGCCGAAGTCCCACAGAACCGCCGCGATCTCAGGCCGCACGATACCAGTCCACTCCGTCCGTCCGCGCACGCACCGCACGGCCCCGCCGCTCCAGATAATGCAGGTGCGCCAGCGTCTCGCCCGTCGCCATCATGATCTCGTCGTCGCCGACCGGACGGCGGAACAGCACCCCGAAACAATCGTGGGCGCGCTTCGGCGTCGCGATGAACGCCTCCAGCGCGTCGAGCTTCTGATGATGATCGGCCTCAAGCTGGTTGAGCCTTGCGTGCAGCCCCCGGAACGGCTCGTTGTGGGCGGGGAACACGTAAAGTTCGTGATCGAGCCCGCGCAGCTTCTCGATGCTCGCAAGCCAGTCGCCGAGCGGATCGGCCTCGGGCTCGGTCGAATAGACCGACACGTTGGAGGTGATGCGCGGCAGCACCTGGTCGCCCGCGATCATCAGCCCGTCTTCGTCAGCGACGAGGCAGGCGTGCTCGGGCGTATGCCCGCGTCCCACCACGATGCGCCACGCCCGCCCGCCGATGCGCAGCACGTCGCCGTCGGCGATGCGGATGAAGCTCGATGGCAGGCGCGAGACGGCGCGGGAAAAGCGGCCCCAACCGCGATTGCGGAAGCTTTCCAGCACCGCATCCGGCCATCCGGCGGCGCGGTAGAAATCAACGGCCTGATCGGGCGGCGCATCGGCGATGTCGAGCGTCAGCATCCGCGCCATCAGATATTCGGTGCGCGCCATCACCAGCGGCGCACCGCTCTTGTAAGTCAACCAGCCCGCAAGCCCCAGATGATCCGGGTGATAGTGCGTGACGATGACGCGCGTGACCGGCCTCCCTGCCAGAGGCCCGGCGAGCAGCTCGCGCCACACGCCCTTGCAGCCTTCGGTGTTAAGCCCCGTATCGACGATCGCCCAGCCGTCGCCGTCGTCCAGCACCCAGAGGTTGATGTGGTCGAGGCTCATCGGCAGCGGCATCCGCAGCCAGAACACGCCCGGCGCGATCTCGTGCAACTTGTCTGGAGGCGGCGCCCAGCGGCCAAGCGGGTAGAACAGCCCGCGCCGCTCCTCGCCCTCGTCGGGTGGAAGCGCGTGGTCCGCGAGCGATGCGTCGCCGATGGGTTCAGTCGTCATGACCGCACCGGCTTAGGCCGCGCGGCGCGCCGCAGCGACCTCCCGGAAACGTCAGCCCTGATCGGCTTCGTCCAGCGCTTCCTGCGCGGCGCGGGCCGCTTCGGCACGCTCCTTGCGCAGCTCTTCCAGAAGCTCGTCGCGGTCGTGATCGAACGTCATGTCGACGCGCTCGATACCCGCCTTCTTCGCCGCCACGGCGACGAGCGCATCGAGTTCGCGCTGCGAACAGAGGCCGAGCGTCACCGGATCCTTGGGCGTAATGTTCTGGATGTTCCAGTGCGTCTTGTCGCGGATCGCCGAGATCGTCGTCTTCGTCGTGCCGATGATGCGCGAAATCTGCGCGTCGGTGATCTCAGGATGGTTGCGCACGATCCAGGCGATGCCGTCCGGCTTGTCCTGCCGCTTCGAAACCGGCGTGTAGCGCGGCCCCTTGGTGCGGCGCTGCTGCTCCGGCCCCTTCTGCAGCACCAGGCTGTGCGCGGGGTTCGCCTGGGCCTTGTCGAGCTCGGCCTGCGTCAGGTCGCCGGCACGGATCGGATCGCGCGGGATATGCTTTGCAGAGGCTGTCTCGTCGGCGATCGCCTGCACTTCAAGCACATGCAGCCCGCAGAAATCGGCAATCTGCGAGAAGGTGAGCGCCGTGTTGTCGACCAGCCATGCAGCGGTCGCGTGCGGCATCAGTGGATAATTCTGGGCCATGGCGAATGCGCCTCTTCTCGAAAGAGCGAAATAAAAGGGCCGCCCTTTGGGGGGCGGCCGAACCTCTAAACTATAGGCACGCCTCAGGCTGCGATCAAGGGTTTTAGCGGCACCAACGCGCACCGAAACTCGGCGGCAGCGCGTTCCCAACTGAAACTTCGGCCATAATCGGCGCACGCAGCACGATCCTTGCCGAGCGCGCCGGCGATGGCCGCGCCGAGATCTTGATCGAGACACCCCGTCTCGGGCGTCACGATGTCGATCGGCCCCTGCACCGGATAGGCCGCCACGGGAACGCCGGAGGCGAGCGCCTCGATCAACACCATGCCGAACGTATCGGTGCGGCTTGGGAACACGAACACGTCCGCGCCCGCATAGGCCGAAGCGAGCGCCGGGCCGCGCAGCGCGCCGAGGAAGATCACGTCGGGAAACTTTCGTTCGAGCGCCTTTCGCGCCGGGCCGTCTCCCACGACGACGCGTGTGCCCGGATGGTGCGTGGCGAGGAAGGCCTCGATGTTCTTTTCCACCGCGATCCGTCCCACATAAAGCTGGATTGGCCGGGGGAGCGCTTCGTAGGCCGCGTGCGGCGCGCTGTCCGCCGAGAAATTCGCAAGGTCGACGCCGCGTCCGAACGGCGCCGTCGGGCCGATGCCTTTCGCGGCGAGCTGCGCACGCAGGCTTGGCGTCGCGGCGAGAACGCTCTCGGCGGGGCCGTGGAACCAGCGCTCGTACCGCCAGAACCACGCAGCCGGAAGGCCGGTACGCGCGGACACATAATCTGGGAAATGCGTGTGATAAGCGGTCGTGAACGGCAGTCCCGAGCGCAGACACCATCGCCTTGCGGCAAGACCCAGCATTCCTTCGGTGGCGATATGGATGGCATCGGGGACGAAGGCGCGCAGCCGTTTCCCGACCTGGCCGGACGTTGCGAGCGCAAGCCGGATTTCTCCATAGCCCGGACAGGGCAGCGAGGGCCACGCGTCAGGCGAAAGCACCAGAACCGTATGCCCGGCGCGCTCCAGCTCGCCGCGCACCATCTGAAGCGTGCGCACCACGCCGTTCACCTGCGGTTCCCACGCATCGGTGACGATCGCTATGCGCATGGAAACGGGCTCAGGCCGCGTTTGCTTGCTGCATGGGAAGCACGCGCGCGTTCATCTCGTCGGCCCAGTGCAGGATTTCCATCGTGCCGTTGAAGTGCTCGACAAGCGCGGTGCAACCCTCGACCCAGTCGCCGTCGTTGTAATAGACGACGTCGCCGAATTGCCGTTCCTCGGCGGTGTGAATGTGCCCGCAGACGACACCGTCGAGCTGGCGGTCGCCAGCCGCCTTCGCGACGGCCTCCTCGAAGCGGCTGATGAACTCGACCGCATTCTTCACCTTGTGCTTGGCGTGCTTGGAAAGCGACCAATAGGGCATGCCGAACCGCGCGCGCACCTTGTTGACGACCGTGTTCAGCTTCATCAGCATTTCGTATGCAGCGTCGCCGAGGAACGCGAGCCAGCGCGCGTAGAGCACCACGGCGTCGAACTCGTCGCCGTGCAGCACGAGCAGGCGACGGCCGTCGGCGGTTTCGTGAATGGCTTTCGATCGAATCTCGACGCCCCCGAAGCTGAGCCCGGTGAACTGGCGGAACACCTCGTCGTGATTGCCCGGAATGTAGATGACGCGCGTGCCGCGCTTGGCGCGCTTCAGCAGGCGCCAGACGATGTCGTTGTGCTTGGCGGGCCAGTACCAGCTCTTCTTCAGCCGCCACCCGTCGATGATATCGCCGACGAGATAGAGCGTGTCGGAATCGACGCTGTCGAGGAAATCGATGAGCAGGTCGGCGTTGCAGCCGCGCGTGCCGAGGTGCACATCCGATATCCAGATCGTGCGGTAACGGCGGCGATCGCTCCTGCGCACTTCGGGTTCACTCGGCCGAAGCGACGCGACACGTTCGGCGAACTCGCCGGGCGCAAACATATTCAAGTCGACCTCCACTGGCGGACGGCTGTTTGCGCGCCAGCGTATCGCGATGTTGCGTTACGGTTTGCAGGCCGAATTATGAAGGTTTTGCGCGAGTCGCGCTCGTACAATGTCAGGAATCGATGCGGATATGCCCCGCTAGACCTGCTACGCGCGCGAGCCATCCCTGCACGCGCGGGTAGCCTGTCAGGTCGAATGCGCCGCCTTCCTCGCAAACGTGCGTGTACGCATAGAGCGCAATATCGGCGAGGCTGAAGCTGTTCCCCACGAACCACTGGCGATGCGTCAGATGCTCGTCCATCAGTTTCAGCGCCGCTTCGCCGCCTGCGCGCTTACTGTCGATCTGTGCGTGCTGCGCATCGGAGAGATTGTCGCGCCCGACGTAAGCGAGCCAGAAGCGCAGCGTCGCGATATTGGGCTCGTGGTTGTACTGTTCCCAGAACATCCAGCGCAGCATGTCCGCCTCGTCCCAGCGGTCGGCCGGGATCAATGCCGAGCCTTTGGCGAGGTAGAAGATCGCCGCGTTCGATTCCGGCAGGTAGCGCTCACCCACCTGGAGCACGGGCACCCGGCCGTTCGCGTTCACCGTGGAAAGATAGGCGGGTGTGCGCGTCTCGCCCTTGCGGATGTCGTAGAGCTTGCGCTCCAGCGGCAAGCCGAGGTGCGCCGCTGTCAGGCGGATCTTGTAGCAATTGCCCGAAACCGGGTCTTCATGCAGCGTCAGCCTGTCCATGCGCGATCTCCAGTACGACCTTGCCTACGTGTTCGCCGGATTCGAGATAACGATGCGCGTCCGCCGCGGCTTCCAGCGGGAAGACCCGGTCGACGACGGCCTTCAAGCCACCGCCCGCGAACAGCGGCCAGACATCGGCGGCGAGGCTGTCGGCAAGCAGCGATTTATATTCGATGCTGCGCGGGCGCAGCATCGATCCCGTCAGGATCAGTCCCTTGCGCATGACCGCGCCGAGATCGAGCTCGCCGGTCTGGCCGCGCTGGAACGCAATCGACACATGACGCCCGCTTTCGCCAAGGCATTTGACGTTGCGCGCGAGATAATCGCCGCCCACCATGTCGAGCACGAGATTGACGCCTCGCCCGCCGGTGATCGCGGCAACCTCGGCAACGAAATCCTGCGCCTTGTAATCGATCGCGTGATCCGCGCCGAGCGCCAGCGCCGCCGCACATTTTTCCGCGCTGCCGCAGGTGACGATCGACGTGAGCCCGAACGCCTTGCAGAGCAAAATCGCGGTGACGCCGATACCGCTCGTGCCACCGTGGATCAGCGCGGTTTCGCCCGGGGCGCCGTAGCCGCGCTCGAAGAGGTTCGACCACACCGTGAAATACGTCTCCGGCAGGCTCGCCGCCTCGATGAGCGTCAGCCCTTCGGGCACCGGCAGGCACTGGCCTTCGGGGACCGTGCAATACTGCGCATAGCCGCCACCCGCGACGAGCGCGCACACCTGCTGGCCGATCTGCAAACGCCCGGTTCCGCTGCCCAAAGCGACGATTTCGCCCGCGATCTCCAGCCCCGGTATCGAAGGTGCGCCCGGTGGCATCGGATACAGGCCGAGGCGCTGCAGCACGTCGGGCCGGTTCACGCCCGCCGCTGCGACCTTCACGAGCACTTCGCCGTCCTTCGGCACGGGGACGGGACGTTGGACGGGGACGAGCACTTCGGGGCCGCCGGGGCCTTCGGGGTCGATCGCGATCATGTCCACTGGAACCCCGGCCATGACGTCATCCTCCCCCTTGTTCGCGGCGCCCCTCTAGCGCAGATTGCGCGGCCATTCCAGACACGGGTTAACCCTATGGACGACGATTTTCTGCCGAAAACGAAAGACGATCCGCTGACCCTGCTTACGCGGCAGGATCTCGATCCGCTGTCGCAGGACGAACTCAGGGCGCGCATCGCCGCGCTTGAAGCCGAGATCGGTCGAACGCGCGCCAAGCTCACCGCGGCGGGCAGCGTGAAATCCGCCGCTGACGCGCTTTTCGCACGAAAATAGACGCCTCTCACAAGTCACGGGATGCGCGCGCCGCCTCAGCGGCACATGCTTCGCTCAACAACCGTGGGAGGGTTTCTTGAACTTCGATTTCTCGGACGACGCCAAGGCGCTACGCGAATCCGCGCGCCGCATGTTGAAGGAGAACGCAGGCCCCGACGCGGCGCGGCGCATCATGGACTCTGAAGCCGTGTATGATGCAGCGCTGTGGCGGCAGGTCGTCGACCTCGGCCTCACCGCCGCGCGCGTGCCGGAGGCGCACGGCGGCGTCGGCCTGTCGCCCGAGGAAAGCTGCGTGCTCGCCGAGGAATTCGGCCGCAGCCTGGCGCCCGTCCCCTTCCTCTCGACGCTGCTCGTAACCGAGGCGCTGCTTCTTGCCGGGACCGAAGCGCAGCAGGCGAAATACCTGCCTGGCATCGCGGAAGGCAGCGTCATCGCCTGCTACGCATGGGGCGAAGGCGCGAATTCGCCCGCCGTGATCCCCGCGACACGCGCTGAGGGCGGCAGGCTCACGGGCACGAAGTCCCCGGTCGCAGACGCGCTCGCCGCGAGCCTCGCGGTCGTGACCACCGCAGGAGAGGACGGTCCGGCGCTCTGGCTCGTCGATCTGAAAGACGCCGCCGTCGCGCCCGCCGCGACGCTCGATCTCGTCCGCAAGCACGGCACGATCACGCTTGATGGCACCCCCGCCGAACCTCTGGGCACATCCGCAGACTACCAACGCTTCCTCGATCGCGCCGCCGTGATCCTTGCGTTCGAAGCGATCGGCACGGCGAGCGCCGCAATGGAAATGGCCGTCGGCTACGCGAAGGACCGCGTCGCCTTCGGCCAGCGCATCGGCCGCTATCAGGGCGTCAAGCACAAGTGCGCCGACATGTACATCAAGCTCGAACTCGCCCGCGCCCACGCGCTCTACGGTGCATGGGCGTTCGCGGCGGATGCCGACGAGCTGCGCCACGCCGCCGCCGCCGCGCGCGCCGCGAGCCTCGACGCCGTGCGCTTCACCGCCGAGGAGAATGTGCAGCTGCACGGCGGCATCGGCTTCACGTGGGAATCGAACTGCCAATTCTACTACCGCCGCGCCCGGCAGATCAGTGCCGCGCTCGGCAGCCGCGCGTTCTGGGCGGACCGGCTGGTGCGCGCGCTCGAACAGCGCAACCGCGCTGCCGCCTGAGGGAGACAAGACATGGATTTCAACGACACCCCGCAGGAAGCCGAATACCGTGCCAAGGTCCGCGCCTGGATCGCCGAGGCGGCGAAGGAATACGAAGGCCTGCCCGAACCGAAATCGCAGGACGAGTTCGTCGCCCGCCAGAAAAGCTGGCAGAAAAAGAAATACGAAGCCGGCTACGCAGGCCTCACCTGGCCCAAGGCGTTCGGCGGGCAGGGCCTCGGGCCGATGAACGCGATCATCTTCGGGCAGGAAGAGGCGAAATCCGCCGCGCCGACCGGCCTCTATTCGATCGGTCTCGGCATGTGCATCCCCACGGTGTTCACGCACGGCCCGAAGGAAGCGATCGAACGCTTCGTGCCGAAGGCGCTGGAGGGGAGCGAAATCTGGTGCCAGCTGTTCTCCGAGCCCATCGCCGGCTCCGACCTCGCAGGCATCCGCACCAAGGCGGTGCGCGACGGGGACGACTGGATCATCACCGGCCAGAAGGTGTGGACGACCTTCGCGCACCTTTCGGACTACGGCATCATCGTCACCCGCACCGATCCGTCCGCGCCCAAGCACAAGGGCCTCACCATGTTCATCGTGGACATGCACGCGCCGGGCGTCGACGCGCGGCCGCTCAAACAAATGTCGGGCGGCGCGGACTTCAACGAAGTGTTCTTCGATAGCGTGCGCGTACCCGACGCATGGCGCATCGGCGCGGTCGGCGACGGCTGGAAGGCCGGGCTCACCACGCTGATGAACGAGCGCCTCGCGGTCGGCGGCAAGCCGCGCAATTCGCCCGGCTGGCGCACGCTGATGGAGCTTGCGAAGGGCATCGACACCGAACAGGGCCCCGCGATCGAACGCATGGACGTCCGCGCCCGCATCGCCGACACCTACATCAGCGATGAGGGCGTGAAGCTCACGCAGATGCGCGCGCTTTCCGCGCTTTCGCAGGGCAAGACGCCGGGCGCGGAGCAATCGATCTCCAAGGTCGTCGTCGCGAAAACCATGCAGGACATGGCGGCCTTCGCGCTCGATCTGTCCGAAAGCGCAGGCTTCGCGGCGGGCGAAAAGGACAGCGACCTGCAGCGCCTGCAGGGCGCCTACATGTGGTCCGCGGGCCTCCGCATCGCGGGCGGCACCGACGAGATCCTGCGCAACATCATCGCCGAGCGCGTGCTTGGCCTGCCGGGCGATTTGCGGCCCGACAAGGACACACCTTTCAACGAGATCGTGCCGCTATAGGGCGTCTGCCCTTGGCAGCGGCGCTTCGCGCTGCCACATGGGAACAATGGACATCAAGGCCGCGATCGAAGCCGCACCCTATGGCGCAAGCGAGCGTATATCGCCGCTCGTCCGCCGCGTGCTTGCGCGGAATCCGAGTCCGTTCACCTTCCTCGGCACCGGCACCTATATCGTGGGGAGCGGCAAGGTCGCCGTGATCGACCCCGGCCCGGACGAGGACGCGCATCTGGACGCCATCCTCGCCGCCACAGCGGGCGAGACGATCAGCCACCTCTTCATCACCCACACGCACCGCGATCACAGCCCGCTCGCCGTACGGCTGAAGGCGCTGAGCGGCGCCGAGGTCGTGGGCTGCGCGCCGCTGGTGCTGGAAGACGACGGCCCCCGCACCGACGCCGCCTTCGACAGCACCTACACCCCCGACCGTGTGCTCGCGCACGGCGAGGTCGTGCCCGGCGGCACATGGGCGGACGGCGGCTGGACGATGGAGGCCGTGCACACCCCCGGCCACACATCGAACCACCTGTGCTTCGCGCTTCACGAGGAAAAGGCGCTGTTCACCGGCGACCATGTGATGGGCTGGTCGACAAGCGTCGTGACGCCGCCGGATGGCGACATGAGCGACTACATGGCCAGCCTGAAGCTGCTGCAGGGCCGCGACGACCGCATCTATTACCCGACGCACGGTGAGCCCGTTACCGAGCCGCAGCGGCTGGTACGCGGCTACATCGCGCACCGCCGCCAGCGCGAGGGCCAGATTCTGCGTCTGCTCGACGGCGGTCCGAAGGCGATCCCCGATCTCGTGGCCAGCATGTACGCCGCAGTCGACCCCAGGCTGCATCCGGCAGCGGGCCGATCGGTCCTCGCCCACCTCATCGACCTTCAGGCGCGCGGCGTGGTAAACGCGGACGGAGATGTGTGGGAGAAGGTCGCGTGAAAACCGTTCTGACGCTCCTCGCCGGGCTGCTGCTCGGCGCGCTCGCAGCGTGGTTCTTGGGTCGCGACAAAGTGAAGCCGGTGGATGCGCAGTCCATCGCCGCCGCCAGCCTTGATGCGATCCGCGCACAGAACAAGCTGACCGTGTTCGCCGGGCGCTTCACGGTGACGGTTTCGACGCGCGTGGAAAAGCTGGGCCTTTCGGCGGAAAAGACGCTGATCGTGCCCGCCACGGTGCGTTACGATATCGATTATTCGAAGCTCGGTCGCGACGACATCGTTTGGGACGAAGGTTCGCGCGTGATGACGGTGCGACTGCCCGACATCCAGCTCGACGAACCGCAGGTCGACATGGCGAACATCCGCGAATACAGCGGCGGCACGATCCTGATGGCGCTCGGCAATGCCGAGGAGGTCATCGACGCCGCCAACCGGAGCAAGATCAGGACGGCCGTGCTCAAGGAGGCCGACACCACTCTTGTGAGAGAGCTTGCGCGCAGTTCGGCACGCACCGCCGTCGAGCGCGGCTTTGCATTGCCGCTCGCGGCGGCAGGAATCGATGCCCGCGTCATTGTCCGCTTCCCGGACGAGAGCGGCTACGCACTATAGAAGAACCCCAGGAGTATCGACGACATGGACGCACGCCGCGCCAACCTGCCCAAGGGCAAGGATCTTTTGAGCGAAATCGACCGCCTGAAGCGGGAACGCAACGCCGTGATCCTCGCGCATTATTATCAGGAAGCCGCGATCCAGGACATTGCGGACTTCGTGGGCGACAGCCTCGACCTTTCGCGCAAGGCCGCGGACACGGACGCGGACGTCATCGCCTTCTGCGGCGTGCGCTTCATGGCGGAAACCGCGAAGATTCTCTCCCCGCAGAAGACCGTGATCCTGCCGGACATGGACGCGGGATGCAGCCTTGAAGATTCCTGCCCGCCCGAGCAGTTCAAGCGTTTCCGCGAGGCGAACCCCGATCACATCGCGCTCACCTACATCAACTGCTCAGCGGCGGTGAAAGCGCTCTCCGACATCATCGTCACCTCGTCCTCGGCCGAGAAGATCATCAGCCAGCTTCCGAAGGACCAGAAGATCATCTTCGGGCCGGACCGGCACCTCGGCGGCTATCTTTCGCGCAAATTTGGCCGCGAGATGCTGCTGTGGCCGGGCGCGTGCATCGTGCACGAGGCGTTCAGCGAAAAGGAACTGCTGAAGCTGAAGGCGCAGCACCCGGACGCGCCCGTCGCCGCGCACCCTGAATGCCCCGGCAACATCCTCGACCACGCCGATCTCGTCGGCTCGACAAGCGCGATCCTGAAATTCGCACTCGAAAGCCCGGCGGAAACGATCATCGTCGTCACCGAGCCCCATATCATCCACCAGATGGAAAAGGCCGCCCCGCACAAGACCTTCATCGGTGCGCCGGGCGCAGACGGAAACTGCAGCTGCAACAACTGCCCGTTCATGGCGCTCAACACGATGGAAAAACTCTACCTCGCACTGCGCGACCTCAAGCCGGTGATCGAGATGGACGAGGACATCCGCACGAAGGCCCTGAAGCCGTTGGAACGAATGCTCGCGATGGCCTCTTCCACCGTCGGCCAGGGCGACATTTCGAGCGTGCGCGTCACGGGGGACTAACGCCCCATCGGCCTTGCAACGTTTGAGAGCGTGAAACGCTTCTGCCGTTAAGACGATATTGGAACCTTCCCAATATTGATCGCAGAAGCATGGGGAAATTTCTTAAGCGATATCTTGCCATAACTGGGGTGCTCACACTTATCACCGTGAGCATGCCTCTTATGGCGTCAATGTTCATCGTCTCCATAATCTTGATCATCCCAGGATTGGCACTCATGTTCGCGCCCACGGCATTTCTGTGGGGTGTCGTTTACAGCCTGTTCTATTGGCTCGCGTTTCGCTTCGTCGGCACGCTCGGCGCAGCAATGTCTGCCCTCGTGCTGACGCCTGCAGTACTTTGGCTCATTCCACAGCACTCGATTACTGCGACTGAAGCAGAGCTGGAGAAGTACGCCCTCCCAGCCGTGAAGGCGCAAGGCTTGATCCAACCGGCCGGGGACATCCGCATTGATGAACAGTTCGGTGGTTGGGAGATAAAGTGTGGTAGCCGATGCCTTTCCCTTCTCTTTGAACCGAAGGTACGCAGCGTCACGATCAATCGGACAGAAACGCGCACTTGGGAGCAACTTCGGGCCGGCAGCACTCTTCAGACGGCGAGAGCCAAAACATTCCGATTGCGCAAAGCCGGACAATGCGGAGACGATTGGCGGGAACCCGACGATACGCTTTTGGGCTACTACGGGCGAAATCATAAGGACAATCTGGCCATCTCCACGGATTTCAAACGCCGGCTTACGACGGATGCTTGTCTTGCGGAGGAGGAGCCAATGGAGCGACATGACATGCTGCTGCGTCAGGCACGCTGGCATTCAGAAGGCCCGCCCAATTCCAGTGCGTGGACGTTTTCTCCGCAAAATGTTCGTGTCACCTTGGAAGAGATACGTGCCGGCACCGGAGAGATTCTGTTCCGGACCGTCAACATCAGCAGTCTTGGTTTGTTCGCTCCCCTGAACATTGGTCCAGACGGCGGGCTCGCCAACCCCCATTTCGGCTGGGAGCGCACGCAAATGACCACGAAAGACTCTTCAGCCGAAAGCGATGTGCAAGGTGCGGTCGATGATGCGCTCGCCGTGCGACGTTCCGTTGATAAGGCGCGTGTTCTTGAAGAAACGCGGCTCACGATTTCCGCGGCTCTCGACAATCCGGCTTTTCCGGAAACGGCCATTATTTTCGAAGCCGTGGAGGGTTATCTGAGCCAGCTGAACAGGCTGACCGTATCTGAGCGCGACCTGCAACTGGTACAGCGCCTGATCCGTGATCCCCGTTTTTCAGATCTGCCCGGTGCTTATCACCTGCCCAACCTCTTCGGCAGTGATGACCTGAACGCTCTTCGACCCGACATTGCCCGTAAACTTGCTTCTCCTGCACCTGCGATCCAGCCGGGCCCAACCAACCTCGGGACAGCGCTTGAAAACTGGCCTGAAGCGAGTTTTGCAACGCTTCTTCCGGATGAAGCCGCTCTCTTGCAGGATGCGAGGCTGCGTCCCCGGGCAAATGGACTGATTGTTCGTCTGTCCGATGGCGGTGCACCTGCGGCGGGTCTGTTGACCACCATTCTTGACGAACATTTGGCTTTGTATTCGGGGTTTGATCGAAGCAAACTCCGCCAACGCGAAAACCAACGCGAATACGAAGCGCACCGCGCGACGATGGAAGCGGCGGTCAAGGGCCTGTGTCGGATGGGACCAGCGGCGTCGGGGCAACTCCATAGACTATTGAAGATTGAGGATCGCCTGCCCTTCAAAGCGTTCGATCGCATGGACTGGGACCGAATGATGGCCCGGGTTGGCAAGCCTTTGGAAGCCATCCGCAAGCCGGAAAGCCTCGGCGGTAGTGATGAGAAATACCGAGATAACTTGCGCAGGGCCGTGCGACGCCCGTCGAGCGAGATACGCTGCTAGGACCGATCACTACCGCTACGCGACGTTCAGGTCTCCAACCGGTCCATCGCCCCCCGATTGACCCCGCCCCGAATCCGTTTCACTTGATGGGTCCGGCAACAAGCGTCTTGGGGACGAACCGAATCCATGCGTTTTTCCATTCTGTTGATGGCGGCTTTCACTCTGGCGACTGCACCTGCTGCGTACGCGGCTGAAGACGATCCCAACCTCTGGCTCGAAGAGGTAGACGGCGCCCGCGCGCTCGATCAGGTGCGCGCGTGGAATGCCGCTACCGAGAAGCGTCTGCAGACGGATAGTCCGGCGTTCAAGGCGCTGCAGGCCGAGATGCAGGCGATCCTTGAGGATGACAGCCGCATCGCCGTGCCCGAGGCGATTCTCGGGGACAAGGTGACGAACCTGTGGACGGATGCGAAGAACCCGCAGGGGCTGTGGCGCATCGCCGATCTCGACGCCTTCGCCGCCGGAAAGCCGGTGTGGCGTACGCTGATCGACCTCGATGCGATGTCGAAGGCGGACGGGCGGAAATGGGTGTGGAAGGGCGCCGCGTGCCTTGCGCCCGCTTATGCCCGCTGCATGGTCGGCCTGTCCGACGGCGGCTCCGACGCGCTCGTCTACCGCGAATTCGACATGGAGGCGGGCGCCTTCGTGGAGGGCGGCTTTGAGACGCCCGAGGCGAAGGGCGACGTCGCGTGGGTCGATCTCGACCGGCTGATGATCGCCACCGCGCACGGCGGAGACGTGACCGAATCGGGCTACCCGCGTCAGGTCCGCCTGTGGAAACGTGGCACGCCGATGGCGGAGGCTACGCTCCTCGCCGAGGGCAAGGCCAGCGACATGGGCATGGATGCGAGCGCAACCGACAGCGAAGGCCGCATGTGGCCACGCATCACGCGCCATCCCGATTTCTGGACCGCCGAGACCTTCCACCTGAACCTGGACGGCACGCTCATTCGTTCGCCGCTGCCGGAAACGGCGACGATCGAGGACATGCTCGGCAGCCGCGTCGTCGCGCTGCTGCACAAGGATTGGGTTTACGGCGGCAAGACCTATGCGGCGGGCGCGCTCGTCGCCTATGACGCGGCGACGCTCGTCGTCGGGGGTCCGGCGGCGGTCGAGCAGGTCTATGCGCCTTCGGGGAAACAGGCGATCGAGGCTGTCGTCGCGGGCAGCGGGCGCCTCTACGTGTCGCTGCTGGAGGATGTCGCCGGGCGGCTGATCGCGCTCACACCGACCGCAGCCGGCTGGACGGCGGAAACCGTGCCGGTGCCGCCGAACAGTGCGGTGACGCTCGCGGTGGCCGGGGGCGCGAACGACACCGCCTTCTACACGACCGAGAGCTTCGCCAGCCCCGAGACGCTGATGGCAGTGCGCGGCGGTGACACGCCCACGGAGGTCGCCGCGCTTCGGGCGTTCTTCGATCCCGCCTCGATTTCCGTTGAGCAGCGCTTCGCAACCTCGAAGGACGGCACGCGCATCCCTTATTTCGTCGTGCGTCCGGCAGACGCGAAAGGCCCGCTGCCGACGATCATGCACGCCTACGGCGGCTTCCGGAGCGCGCAGAAGCCGACCTACCTCACCAAGAATCCCTACCAGATCGGCCCCGGCGGGCTATTCTGGCTGAAGGACGGCGGCAGCTTCGTGATCGCCAACATTCGCGGCGGCGGCGAATACGGCCCCGCGTGGCACGAGGCGGCGCTGCGCGAGAAGCGGCAGAACAGTTTCGACGATCTCTATGCCGTCGCCGAGGATCTGAAGCGTGCCGGGCTGACCTCGAAGCTTGGCGTTTCGGGCCGTTCGCAGGGCGGGATGCTCGTGGGCGTCGCGATGACGCAGCGGCCGGACCTCTTCGACGCCGTCATCATGGGCGTGCCGCTCGCGGACATGCTGCGCTACAACAGGCTGCTCGCGGGCGCATCGTGGATGGGCGAATACGGCAATCCCGACGTGGCGGAGGACCGCGCGTTCATCGCGAAATATTCGCCGTACCAGAACCTGCGCGCGGGCGCAAAATACCCGCCCGTCATCATCTATACGTCTACGAAGGACGACCGCGTCCACCCCGGCCACGCCCGGAAGTTCGCAGCAAGGCTCGCGCAGCAGGGCCATGCGTTCGACTATTACGAAAACACCGAAGGCGGCCACACCGGCACCGCCAACGCCGCCGAGCACGCCTACCGCGCCGCGCTGATGCTGAACTTCGCCCGCCGGGAGCTGATGGGGAAATGAGCATGGAGATCGCAGGCTTCGACACGGAAGCTTTCGTGCGCGCCACGCTCGCCGAGGATCTGGGCGATGCGGGCGATATCACCTCCGCCGCCGTGATCCCGGCGGACGCGCGTTTCCACGGTGTGATGGACAGCCGCGACGCCATCGTCGTCGCCGGGCTCGACATCGCGGCCGCTTTTTTCCGCACGCTCGACGCGGGTGTGGAGATCGAGATGCTGGCGAAGGATGGGGACCAGGTGTCCGCGGGCACCGACCTGATGCGGCTCTCCGGCCTTGCACGCGGCATGCTGACCGCCGAGCGTTCGGCGCTCAACACCGTGCAGCACCTCTCCGGCATCGCGACGCTCACGCGCCTTTATGTAGACGCCATCGCCGACACGGGGACGATCCTGCTCGACACGCGCAAGACGATCCCCGGGCTTCGCGTGCTCGAAAAATACGCGACGCGCATGGGCGGCGCGCAGAACCATCGCATGGGGTTGTGGGACGCAGCGATGATCAAGGACAACCACGTCGCGGTGGCCGGCGGCGTCAGCGAGGCCGTGCGCCGCGCGAAGGACGCAGGCATCGCCAGCATCATTCTGGAGGTCGACCGCGTGGACCAGATCGAGCCGGGGCTTGCGGCAGGCGCGACCCACCTGCTGCTCGACAATATGAGCGTTTCAGAACTCCGCGCAGCTGTCAGCCTCGTCGCGGGGCGCGTGCCCACCGAAGCATCGGGCGGGGTCAATCTCGATACGATCCGGGGCATCGCCGAAACCGGCGTCACCTATGTTTCGGTCGGGCGGATCACCCAGTCCGCCCCCGCCGCCGACATCGGGCTCGACCTTGCGAGCGCCTGAGCGCCTGCTGCTGGCGCTGTGCCTTGCCGCTTGCGGATCGACGGACGATTCCGGCGGCACCGCAACGGCGGAATGCAATATCCCCGCGAAGCTCGACCTGCCGCGCACCGCAAGCCTGCCGGACACAACACCGGACGCACCGGCAGCGGCCTATGTCCTTGCGATGTCGTGGTCGCCGGAATTCTGCCGCTTCCGCAAGGATGCGGACGCCCACGAGGGGCAGTGCAGGGACAACCATTTCGATTTCATCCTGCACGGCCTGTGGGTGGACAGCGCCTCCGGTGCTTCGCCGCGTGCCTGCGCGACGGCGGTGCCCGTGGGCGAAGCGCTCGTGCGCCAGCATTATTGCATGATGCCTTCGGCGCAGCTGATGCAGCACCAGTGGGCCGCGCATGGCACCTGCGCATTTTCAAGCGCGGAGGCCTATTTCGGCGCGGCAAAATCGCTGTGGGACGGCGTGAAGCGCCCCGATCTCCGCACGCTTCGCGGCGAAACGCTGACAGCGGGGATGGTGCGCGAGGCGTTCGTGAAGGCCAACATCGGCCTCCCAACCGAAGCGATCGCCGTGGCGCTCAACAAGCGCGGCTGGCTCACCGAAGTGCGCCTGTGCATGGACCTCGACTACAACTACGTCGCCTGCCGCGCACCGGGCGCGACGGATACGGCGCGCGTGCTTATCTGGCGCGGCGGGTGATCGTGCCTTCCACCACCGCCGTCTTCGGGTGGTGCCGGTCGAGATGCTTCTTGATGATGCGAAGGTTGCGCGTGTTCGACCGGAACAGCACATCCATCGCATCGCCGAGCAGCGGCACGAAGCCGATCGCGGTGTCGAGCAGCGTATTTCCGGCCATGCGGGCAAGGTGCCAGCGTGACATGCCAAGGTTGCGCGCTTCCCAGATGATATAGGCGGACATCAGCCCGGCGATGATGTCGCCGACGACGGGAACGAAGCCAAGAACAGCATCAAGGCCGATCTTGTAGCTGATGCCCGGCACGGTGATCGACCGTTCGAGCAGCACTTCAAGCGCCTCCACACGCGCGCGTACGGCGTGTGGATCGCGCGAATCGAACCCCGCGCGGGCCATCACCTCTTCAAACGCACGCTGATCGACGCTCACCTGCAGCCTCCTTGAAAGCCTGTGGTTGCGCTATTTGGTGACGACGGCTCCACATGCAAGACGCGGTCCCGCGTTTCCTGCCGGATCGCTGACACCGTCATCAGGCTTGGCGTGCACGACTACTGCCGCGCCGTCGGTATCCAGGATCGGTGTCTCGCCGCTGTAGAGCGTTGCGCCTTCGATGCGCGCCTCAACGCGCCCCACGCCGTCCGCACCGACAGTGACGTTCGGCAGGTCGCCCTTGTGCTGGCCGTGTTTCGCGCCCGTCGGGTTGAAGTGCGAACCTGCGGAGGTGAAGTCCGGCGCGGTGCAAAGACCGACACCGTGAACATGGAAAGCGTACGTGCCGGCGGGCCAGCCTTCGAGCACAAGCCCGACATCGACGCCGCCCCGCGCTTCGGTGAGCACCGCGCGACCCTTCGTGGCGCCATCCTTGTCGAGAAGCTGCGCATAGGCCGCGGGCGGCGGCGCAGCCGGCGCCGCGGGCTGTTCAGCCTTGCTCGCGCAAGCGCCGGCCATCAGGGCGGCCAAAGGGATGAGGCTGGTGGAAACGCGCATGATCGGTCTGTCCCCTGTATTGGTATGGCAGATCAACGCACTGTGGCGCTTATGGTTTCGCGCGCAACCTCAATCCATGGACTTGACGATTTCCTCGACCATTTTTTTGGCGTCGGCGAGAAGCATCATGGTGTTGTCGCGGTAGAAGAGTTCGTTGTCGACACCGGCATAGCCGACGCCCCCCATCGAGCGCTTGATGAACAGCACAGTCTTCGCCTTTTCGACGTCGAGCACGGGCATGCCGTAGATCGGTGAGGTCTTGTCGGTCTTCGCCGCCGGATTGGTGACATCGTTGGCACCGATCACGAACGCGACGTCGGCCTGGCCGAAGTCCGTGTTGATATCCTCGAGCTCGAACACCTCGTCATAGGGCACGTTCGCTTCCGCGAGCAGCACGTTCATGTGCCCCGGCATGCGGCCCGCCACGGGGTGGATCGCATAGCGCACGTCGACGCCGTGCTCCTTCAGCTTGTCGCCCATCTCGCGCAGCACGTGCTGCGCCTGCGCCACCGCCATGCCGTAGCCCGGCACGATGATGACCTTCTCGGCATTCTGCATCAGGAACGCGGCGTCCTCTGCGGAGCCGCGCTTCCACGGACGGTCGATCGCCGCTGCGGCACCCGCGGGGCCGGCCTCTGCACCGAAGCCGCCTGCGATGACGCTGATGAAGCTGCGGTTCATGGCGCGGCACATGATGTAGCTGAGGATCGCGCCCGACGAGCCCACGAGCGCGCCGGTGATGATCATCGCGGTGTTCTGCAGCGTGAAGCCCATCGCAGCAGCCGCCCAGCCCGAATAGCTGTTCAGCATCGAGACGACGACGGGCATGTCCGCGCCGCCGATCGGGATGATGAGCAGGAAGCCGATGAGGAAGGCAAGGCCCGTTACCGTCCAGAAAATCCAGGCGTCGGGTGACGGTTCAAGCGTGAACCATGCGATAAGCCCGAGAATGCCGACCAGCGTGCCGAGGTTGATCACATGCCGGAGAGGCAGCAGGATCGGCGCGCCCGACATGTTGCCATTGAGCTTCAGGAACGCGATGACCGATCCTGAGAAGGTGATCGCGCCGATCGCGATGCCGAGCCCCATCTCGACGCGGCTGACCGCGAAAATCTCACCGTCCGCGCCCGCGATGCCGAACGCCTGCGGGTTGAGGAACGCCGCCGCCGCTACAAGCACGGCGGCAAGGCCGACGAGGCTATGGAACGCTGCGACAAGCTGCGGCATCGCGGTCATGGCGATGCGCCGCGCGACGATGAAGCCGATGCCGCCGCCAAGGATGATCGCGGCTGCGATCTCCGGCAGAGAGGCGATCTCGTGCGTGGCGAGCGTCGTCGCCACGGCGAGCCCCATGCCGATCATGCCGTTGCGATTGCCCGCGCGGCTGGTCTCGGGCGAGGACAGGCCCCGAAGCGCCAGAATGAACAGGACCCCGGAGACGAGGTAAGCGAGAAGCGCCCATGCGGGCACAGCGGAAGCGACGTGTTCCATCGGCGCTTAGCCCTTCTTCTCTTTTTTCTTGTACATGGCGAGCATCCGCTGCGTCACCGCGAAGCCGCCGAAGATGTTGACGCTGGCGAGCGCCACGGCGACGAGGCCGAGCCACTTGGCGACGCCCGAACCCGCGGCAAGCGCCGCGATCAGCGCGCCGACGATAATCACCGACGAAATCGCGTTCGTCACCGCCATCAGCGGCGTGTGCAGCGCCGGTGTGACCGACCAGACCACATAATAGCCCACGAAACAGGCCATTACGAAGATCGACAGGATCGAAATGAAGTCCATGGCCTATGCTCCCCCCAGCACCGGATGGACGGCCTTGCCGTCCTTGGTCAGCCGCACGCCCTTCACGATCTCGTCGTCGTCGGGGAGCACGGGCACCTTCGTGTCCTTGTCCCAGAAGGCGGACAGGAAGTTGAACAGGTTGCGTGCGTAGAGCAGCGAAGCGTCCGCCGCGAGGCGGCTGGGCACGTTCCTGTGCCCGACGATCTTGACGCCGTGCTTGACGACGATCTCGCCCGCCACCGCACCTTCCACGTTGCCGCCCGCCTCGACCGCGAGATCGATGATGACGCTGCCCGCGCGCATCGTGGCGAGCTGCGCGTCACTGACGAGGCGCGGCGCGGCGCGGCCCGGGATGAGCGCGGTGGTGATGACGATGTCCTGCTTGGCGATGTGCGACGAGACGAGCTCGGCCTGCGCGGCCTTGTACTCGTCCGACATCTCCGTCGCGTAGCCGCCCGAGCCTTCGCCTTCGATGCCCTTCACGGCTTCGACGAAGATCGGCTTTGCGCCGAGCGACATGATCTGTTCCTTGGTCGCCGAGCGCACGTCCGTGGCCGAGACCTGCGCGCCGAGGCGCCGTGCGGTCGCGATTGCCTGAAGCCCGGCGACACCGACGCCCATGATGAACACCTTCGCAGCAGAAACTGTGCCCGCCGCCGTCATCATCATCGGGAAGGCGCGGCCGTATTCCGCCGCCGCATCGAGAACCGCCTTGTATCCGGCAAGGTTCGACTGCGAGGAGAGCACGTCCATCGACTGCGCGCGCGTGATGCGCGGCATCAACTCCATCGCCAGCGCCTCGTAGCCCGCAGCGGCATAGGCCTTCGCCCGGTCAGGGCTCGCCGCAGGCGCATGCATCGCCACGACGCGCGCACCCGGCGCAACACCTGCGAGCGACGCCGGTTCCGGCGCCTGCACGGCAAGCACGATACCCGCACCGCTGAGGATGGAAGCACGCGGCCCCACCTCGGCGCCTGCCGCCGCATAATCGGCGTCCGCAATGCCCGACGCGAGACCCGCGCCCGATTCCACGGCAACCACAGCCCCCAGGCCGATGAATTTCTTCACCGTCTCAGGGCTTGCAGCGACGCGGCGCTCAAAATCGGCGGTCTCACCAAGGACCGCGATCCGAACCGGCTGTGTCACAGATCTACTAATTGTAGAGGAAGAGGAGCATGCCGAGCAGCACGAGCACGATGAACCCCGTGCCGTACTTCATCATCGCAAGAAAACCCGTGTAGGTTTTCGCGTGATCCTTCATCGCCTTGTCGGTGTACGTGCTGTTCTGCGCCATCTCAAACGTCCCCCAATCCGGACCCAATTCCGCTCGTTCATACCAACACACAGCCAAGTGTGAAGCGAAAAACGGGTCAAAATCTTAACCTGACGGCAATGGGATGTGCCGTAACGAGACAGGCGGGTCAATTTTCGAGAAGCAGAGATTCGGCATTTGACAAAGCAGACCGTCCTTGTTGTCGACGACGAGTCGGGCCAGCGGCGCATCACGGAATCCGTGGCAGCGCGCGCAGGCTATGCGACTCTGGAGGCCGAGCATGGCCAGGCGGCGCTCGATCTGCTGACGGGCCCACGCGCCAAAGCCATCGACGCCGTCATCCTCGATTACAACATGCCGGGGAAAACCGGGATCGAGGTGCTGCGTGAACTGCGCCCGCAATTCCCGCTGCTCCCCGTCATCATGCTCACCGCCCATTCGAGCGTTTCCACGGCCGTGGAGGCGATGCGCGCAGGCGCGAGCGATTTCCTGCTCAAACCTGCCAGCGCGGACAGGATCACGCGTGCACTGGCAAGCGCGCTTGACCAGAAGACGCCCGGCGGCGAGCTGCGTCCACTAACGGAAAAGCTGCCGGACTCGCTTGGCTTCGCCGAGATCGTCGGCAGCGATGCAGGTTTCCGCGCCGCGCTCGCCGTCGCCGAAAAGGCCGCGCAGAAGAACGTGCCGATCCTCGTCGAGGGCGAAAGCGGCGTGGGCAAGGAGGTCGTCGCTCAGGCGGTCCACGCCGCATCGCCGCGCAGAAACAAGCCGCTTGTCATCGTCAACTGCGGCGCAATCCCGTCAAATCTCGTCGAATCGGTGCTGTTCGGCCACGAAAAGGGCGCCTTTACGGGCGCCATCGAAAAGCACGTCGGCCGCTTCGGCGAGGCGGACGGCGGCACGCTGTTCCTCGACGAGATCGGCGAACTGCCGCTCGACGCGCAGGTGAAGCTGCTGCGCGCGCTGCAGACGGGGCAGATCGAGCCTGTCGGCAGCCGGGGCCATGTGACCGTCGACGTGCGCCTGATCGCCGCGACCAATCGCAACCTTGCCGAAGAGGTGCGCGAGGGACGTTTCCGCGAAGACCTGTTCTACCGGCTCGGCGTCGTGCCCGTTACGATTCCGCCGCTACGCGAACGGCGGGGCGACATCGCGGCGCTCGCACGCCATTTCGTGCGCCGCCTTGGCGCCGAGGAAGGCGTCAGCGCCAGCGACCTTTCAGACGACGCGCTCGCGCTCCTTGAGGCCTACGACTGGCCGGGCAACGTCCGCCAGCTCCAGAATGCATTGTTCCGCGCCGCCGTGCTCTGCGAAGGTACGAGGCTCACGGCGCTCGATTTCCCGCAGCTCGCAGGCGTTGCAGCGCCCAGGCGCATGGCGCAGCAGGCGCCGGCACGCGCTGCGTCGTCCGATCTTTCGGGCGATGTTTCGCTGTTCGGCGACGACGGCAAGCTCCGCCGCCTCGAGGATCTGGAAGCGGAAATCATCCGCAAGGCGATCCACCATTGCCGCGGCCGGATGAGCGAGGTCGCGCGTCGCCTCGGCATCGGGCGCTCGACGCTCTACCGCAAGCTTGGTGAAATGGCCGTCACCGACGATTTCGGCGACCACGACGACGATGTCAGGACGTTTGCCTGAGCCGCGGAAAACGTGGTTTCCGCGGGCCCGCCCGCACATTGCCCCCTTGATGTTTTGCCAATCGTCCCTGATCTTCACATCAGGCGGCGGATGTTTCGCCGCATCGCAGGAGTGACGAATGCCGGCCTTTGCCCGCGAGCTCGAGCACACGCTTCACAACGCCCTCGCCGAAGCGAGCCGGCGGCGGCATGAATATGCCACGCTTGAACACCTGCTGTTCGCGCTGATCGGGGATAGCCATGCCTCTGCGGTGATGAAGGCCTGCGGTGTCGATCTCGACCAGCTCGGCGAGGAGCTGACCGGCTATCTCGACAAGGAACTGGAGCCGCTGCGCGCCAGCGACCAGGTCGATCCCAACCCCACTGCCGGTTTCCAGCGCGTCGTGCAGCGTGCCATCCTGCACGTGCAGTCTTCTGGCCGGGACGAGGTGACGGGCGCCAACGTGCTCGTGGCGCTGTTCTCCGAGCGCGAGAGCCACGCTGTCTATTTCTTGCAGCAGCAGGACATGACGCGGCTCGATGCGGTGTCATACCTCAGCCACGGCATCGCCAAGTCGCCCTCCCTCTCGGAACCGCGCGCAGTGCGCGGCGCGGACGAGCCCGCAGAAGAGGCAAAGGACAAGGACAAGGCGAAAAAGCCCGCGGATTCGCCGCTGAAGCAGTTCTGCGTGAACCTCAACGACAAGGCGCTTTCGGGCAAGGTCGACCCGCTGATCGGTCGCAACGCCGAGGTCGACCGCACGATCCAGATCCTGTGCCGCCGTTCGAAGAACAACCCGCTCTACGTGGGCGATCCGGGCGTCGGCAAAACCGCCATCGCCGAAGGCCTCGCGCGCAAGATTATCGAGGGCGACGTGCCCGACGTGCTGAAGGACGCGGTGATCTATGCGCTCGATATGGGGGCGCTGCTCGCCGGCACGCGATACCGGGGCGATTTCGAGGAGCGGCTGAAGGGCGTCGTCACCGAGCTCGAAAAGATGCCCGAAGCGATCCTGTTCATCGACGAGATCCACACCGTGATCGGCGCGGGCGCCACTTCGGGCGGCGCAATGGATGCCTCGAACCTTCTGAAGCCGGCGCTGTCGGGCGGGTCGATCCGCTGCATCGGCTCGACGACCTACAAGGAGTTCCGCAACCACTTCGAGAAGGACCGCGCACTGCTGCGCCGGTTCCAGAAGATCGACGTGAAGGAACCCTCGATCGAGGACACGGTGCGCATCCTCCTTGGCCTCAAGACCTATTTCGAGGAGCATCACAAGGTTCGCTACACGAACGACGCCGTGAAAACGGCCGTGGAACTCTCCGCACGCTATATCAACGACCGCAAGCTCCCCGACAAGGCGATCGACGTGATCGACGAGGTCGGCGCTTCGCAGATGCTGCTGCCGCCCGCCAAGCGCAAGAAGGTGATCGGCGTGAAGGACGTCGAGGCCGTGGTCGCGACGATCGCGCGCATCCCGCCGAAATCCGTCTCGTCGGACGACAAGAAGGTGCTGGCGACGCTGGAGCAGGACCTGAAGCGTGTGGTTTTCGGGCAGGACAAGGCGATCGAGACGCTCTCGTCGGCGATCAAGCTGTCGCGCGCGGGGCTGCGCGAACCGAACAAGCCGATCGGCAACTACCTCTTCTCCGGCCCCACCGGCGTCGGCAAGACGGAAGTTGCGCGCCAGCTCGCCGCGATCCTCGGCATTCCGCTGCAGCGCTTCGACATGTCGGAGTATATGGAGCGGCACTCGGTGAGCCGCCTCATCGGCGCCCCTCCGGGCTATGTCGGCTTCGATCAGGGCGGACTGCTGACGGATGCTGTCGACCAGAACCCGCACAGCGTGTTGCTACTCGACGAGATCGAGAAGGCGCACCCGGACCTGTTCAACATCCTCCTTCAGGTGATGGACGCCGGCAAGCTCACCGACCATCACGGAAAAACGGTCGATTTCCGCAACGTCATCCTGATCATGACGACGAACGCGGGCGCGTCCGACATGGCGAAGGAAGGCATCGGCTTCGGGTCCACGGTACGCGTGGGCGAGGATGAGGAGGCCATCAAGCGCATGTTCACGCCCGAGTTCCGCAACCGCCTGGATGCGACGGTGCCTTTCGGCTACCTGCCGACGCCGGTCGTCGCCATGGTCGTCGACAAGTTCATCCTCGAACTCGAACTCCAGCTCGCGGACCGCGATGTCCACATCAAGCTGTCGGACGAGGCGAAGACCTGGCTGATCGACCGCGGCTACGACAGGCTCTATGGCGCGCGTCCACTCGCGCGGCTGATCCAGACCACCATCAAGCAGCCCCTCGCCGAGGAACTGCTGTTCGGCAAGTTGGTGAACGGCGGCGAGGTGGTCGTCCATATCAAGGACGACAAGCCGTCGTTCGAGATTATCGCCGCGGCGCCGAAGCCGCGTGCCGCCAAAAAGGGCAAGACGGGCGAGGCGAAGGGCGGTAAGAAAACCGTCGATGCGTGATGAACTTCAGCAGGGCGAAGACAAGCCGATCAACCGCCGGAACTTGATGATCGTTCTCGGCGGTCTCGGCGCGCTTTTGCTGCTTTCGAACATCGACGGCCCCGGTTTCAGCTTCATTTCCGACGACGACGAAACCGCGATCACGATCGAATCGAAAACCGATGAGATCGACGCCAAGGTGGAGCGTATGGAAGCGGCCATCGAGAAACGGCTGGAGGGTACCGCCGAACGCCTCGAAGCCGCAGGATCGGGCACCCGCCTCGATGAAGACGAGCTTGATGCAGCGATCGAGGAACTTCGCGACGGCGATCCTGCACGCTTCCTGAAGACCATCGAAACGCTTTAGTCAGACCGTGCGGCATCGCCGTCCAAACGCACCACTCGTCGTGAAAACAGTGCGTTACAACGCACGGAGCGATTGCCCGCCACATCTCTCGCACGCACACTACGCCTATGAAGGCAGAGGGGCCCTGGCATGATTATCCGCGCGCGCTGCGCGAGGTGTTGCGCCGCGAGCCCAAGAGCCTACCCATGGTCGCCGCGAAGCTGGGCTGGTGCCGCGCGCGACACGGCCTCGGGCCGCGCGACTTCTTCGATTTCGAATTGCGACATCGCCCGACGTCGACGTGGCGCGATTATCTGAGTGATGTGCCGCACATGCGGCGGATCATGCGCGCACTTCACCCGGAGCCGCTTGCGCGGCTTGCGAACGACAAGGTGCTGAGTACCGAGCGGCTAATGGAGCGGGGGGTGGCGGTCGCGCCGGTTTATGTGATCGCTGGACGCGACACCGACAGCCATCCGACAAGCGGGCGCCTCACGGTCGTCAATGATGCGGCGGCATTGCGACGATCGCTTGACGGCGCGCCGGACCGCCTGTTCTGCAAGCCCGCGACCGGCACGTTCGGAAACGGTGTTTTCCGCGCACATCGTGAAGGTGCGCAATGGCGCGTCGGTGACATTTCGATGTCGGCGGCAGCTTTCGCCGAACATCTGCTTACGCAGGACGACCGGTCGGGAACGCTGGTCAGCCCCGAACTTCGCAACCATCCCGCACTGGCCCCGATCACAGCCGATCTCGGGCTTGCTGCAACGCGCGTTTACACAGCGCGCACCAGCGCCGGGACCGAGATTTTCTGCACGGTGCAGAAGGTGATGACGACACCGGCGCTTGCCGACAATTTTCACGACGGCACCACTGGCCATCTGCTCTGCTTCGTCGACCCCGAAAGCGGTTGTATCACACACTCTTACGGGCGCGATCCCGGCGACCGAATCCGTCTGAACACATACGAAACGCATGCGCTGACAGGCGCGGGGCTTACCGGCTTCCGCATCCCATACTGGAAGGACATCTTGAACCTGGCCCGCGCCGCGACCGAGGCCATGCCAGAGCTTCCGTTGCCCGGCCTCGACATTTCGCTAACGCCCGACGGCCCGGTCGTGCTGGAATCGAACGCCTACTGCTTCGCGATCGCGCCTCAACTGCAGCGCGGAGGATTGCGCCCGATTCTGAAAAAGCTGATCCCGAGGCTCGCGATCGACGCCGAGCGACGCGACAACGCGCTGAGAGCTTTGCGCTCCGGCACGCCGAAAGCCCGCCGCAACACGCACTGAGAGATCAGGCGCGCCAGCTACCGTCGAGCAGCTTGATGATGCCCGAGAAGTCTTTCGCCGCGCCCCCGAGGTTCGAAAAGGTCTGGTAGAGTGCTTCGGCCTGCGTGCCGAGCGGCGTTGCCGCGTTCGCCGCGGCGGCGGCCTCCATGGCGAGCTTCAGGTCCTTCAGCATCAGCGCAGCAGCGAATCCGCCCTCATAGTCGCGGTTGGACGGTGCAGTCGGCACCGGGCCCGGCACCGGGCAATAGCTCGTCATCGACCAACACTGGCCGCTCGCCTTCGAGGAGATGTCGAAGAAGACCTGCGGATCGAGGCCGAGCTTCTCGGCGAGCGCAAACGCCTCGCACGTGCCGATCATCGAGATGCCAAGCAGCATGTTGTTGCAGATCTTCGCGGCCTGCCCCGCGCCCGCGCTGCCCGCATGGATCACGGCCTTGCCCATGCACGCGAGGATCGGCTCGGCGCGCGCGAACGCCTCGTCCGTGCCGCCGACCATGAAGGTGAGCGTGCCGCCCGAGGCGGCCGCAACGCCGCCCGAAACCGGCGCGTCCACCATCGCGAAGCCCTGAGTTGTTGCAGCCTCGACGACCTTGCGCGCGGTCACCACGTCAATCGTGGAGCAATCCATGAACAGGGCACCAGGTTTCGCTGCGCCGAACACGTCGCCATTGTAGACGGCTTCGACGTGCTTTCCCGCCGGGAGCATCGTAACGACCGCGTCAGCGTCCGAAACGGCCTCCGCGGCACTTGCAGCGACGGCGCAGCCATCACCCTTGGCGCGGGCGAGCGCATCGACGCTGAGATCGAAGGCGCGCACGGCATACCCCGCCTTCGCAAGGTTCGCGGCCATGCCCGAGCCCATGTTGCCGAGCCCGATGAATGCGATTGTCTCCGCCATGCCGATCTCCCTTGCGTGTCTTTTCTGGGGCAAGGTCTAGCCATGCGGAGCGCCAAAAGAAAAGGCCCGGCACGCCGAAACGTACCGGGCCTTTTTGCAGTCTCTAGCTGCGAAAATGCTATTCGCGGCTTCCGAACAGCTGCAGCATGAACATGAACATGTTGATGAAGTCGAGGTAGAGCGACAGCGCGCCCATCACCACGGCCTTGCCCATGAAGTCGCTGCCCGCGACCTGGAAGTACATGTTCTTGATGCGCTGCGTGTCATACGCCGTCAGGCCCGCGAAGATCAGCACGCCGATCACCGAGATGGCGAACTGCATCACCGACGAACCGAGGAACATGTTCACGACGCTCGCGATGATGAGACCGATGAGCCCCATCACGAGGAACGTGCCGAAGCCCGACAGATCCTTCTTCGTCGTGTAGCCGAAGAGGCTGAGACCCGCGAAGGCGCCTGCCGTGATGAAGAACATGCGCGCGATCGACGTGCCCGTGTAGGTCAGGAAGATCGTGGACATGGACAGGCCCATCACCGCCGCGAAGGCCCAGAAAATCGCCTGGGTCGCGGGCGTCGACAGCCGGTTGAGCCCGAAGCTCAGCACCATCACGAACGCCAGCGGCGACAGGATGATGACCCACGCGAGCAGGCCTCCCTGCGAAAAGACCTGTGCAGCCATGCCGCTATTCGCGAACAGCAGCGCCACAATGCCCGAAAGCAGCACGCCGGAGGCCATGTAATTATAGACCGACAGCATGTATTTGCGAAGGCCGGCGTCGAAAGCGACGCCCTCGGCCGTTGTCGCCGGGCGACCGTAAGCCAGGCGAGGATCCGTCTGGTTCACCATGTTTTTCACTCTCCCATTTGCCGGGTCATCCGGCTTGCGAAGATAATATCGTGTGGATTGCCCGCAGCTTCAAGGAAAACCGGACAAATTCACTATAGATTTCTGAGTGCACGTGCCGGACGTGCGCCAAGCGCGCTCCAAGACCCCACGAGGCTGAGCAGCAGGATCGCCGCGGCACCGAGCACGACGGTAAGGATCACGGGGCTCCAGACGGGCAGCCATTCCAGCTCGAAAACCTGCGTCACCACGTACCAGCCGCCCGCCGTGCCGAGCACGAAGGCGATGGCCGAAAGGATGATCGCAAGCAGCGCATACTCCGCAAGCAGGCTGAGCAGAACCTGCCCCCGCGAGGCGCCGAGCACCTTCAGCATCACCGAATCATAGATGCGCGCACGCCGCGCAGCCGCGATTGCGCCGACAAGGACGGCGATCCCCGCAGCGATCGCAACCGAAGCGGCGGCCCTCACTGCCGACGACATCTGGCCAAGTAGCGCGCCGGCGTTTTCAATCACATCGCCGACGCGGATCACCGAAGCCGACGAGAACGCCCGCACGACGGCGCGCGACACCGCGGGAACCTCTTCGGGCGAGACGGTGACGGTCGCCATGTAGCTGTGCGGCGCGCTTTCGATGAGGCCGGGCGAATAGACGAGCGCGAAATTGAAACCGAGCGAATCCCAGTTGATTTCGCGGAAGCTTGCGATGGTCGCGGGAAGATCGACACCAAGCACGGAGACAGTGATACTGTCCCCGACCTTGAGTCCGAGCGCCTCGCCCACCTCGGCGTCCATCGAAACGAGCTGCGGCCCGCTGTAGTCCTCCCGCCACCATTTGCCCGAGACCACGCGGTTTCCATCGGGCAGCGCCGCCGAATAGGTGAGCCCTCTGTCGCCGCGCAGGATCCATGCGCCTTCGGGCACGTCCTTCATTTCCGACACGAGCTTGCCGTTCACGGCAACAACCGGCCCGCGCAGCGACGGCACGATACGGATCACGGCGCCGGGCGCGGCATCGAGAACGGTTTTGCGGAAAGACTCAGCTTCGCCTGCGGGAATATCGACCACAAACAGACTCGGCGCCTCGCGCGGCAGCGCTTCGTCGATCTGGCGCGACAGATTGGTTTCAATGACAGCAAGCGTCGCGAACAGCGTGAGGCCGAGCCCAAGCGCGACGACGAGTTGCCGTGTCATCGATCCTGGACGGTGCAGATTGCCGAGCGCAAGCCGCAGGAGCGGCTGCTTCGGGCGCGGCAGGCGCGCAGCAACCGCCCGGATGCCGAGCGCGAGAACCGCGAGCAGCGCCATCAGGCCGAGCGCGGCAGCAATGAACGCGGCGGCGAACAGCGGCTCACGCGCCTGCGTGACGGCAATCGCCGCGATGACCAGCGCCGCACCGAGGCTGAGCAGGACCACTTCGAGCGGCGGCCGCTTGGTACGCTCCACACCGGCACGGAACAGGCGCGCGGCGGGAACGTCGCGCGCCTTCGCGAGCGGCCAGATCGCGAACGCCGCCGCCGCGAGCAGGCCGTACAGGATCGCGGTGATCAGCGGCACGGGGTAGACGCCGAGTTCAGGCGGCACCGGGAGCGCATCGCCCGCGAAGGCCACGACGATCGCCGGTACGAATGCCCCCGCCACCGCGCCGAGGACGACCGCGGCGAACGCGATGAGCCCCACCTCGATCATGTAGATGCGGAAGATCGTGCGCGAATCCGCGCCGACGCTTTTGAGCGCTGCGATCGAGCGCGTCTTGCCGTCGAGATAGGAACCGACGCCGTTCCCGACGCCGACACCGGCAACGAGCAGCGCGGTAAGGCCAACGAGCGTCAGGAACTGGCCGAGCCGTTCGACGAAACGCCGTGTGCCGGGCGCGCCGTTCGAACGATCCTGGATACGCCATGCCGCATCCGGAAAGCGCTCATTCAGCGCTTCCGTCACCGATTCGGGGGAGGCGCTCGATGGCAATTTCAAGCGATAGTGCGTGCGATAGAGGCTTCCGGGTTGGCGGAGACCGGTTTTATCCAGCGTTTCAAGCGACATCAGCAGCGTCGGCCCGAGCGTGAAGCCTTCGCCGACCTTGTCGGGCTCTTCGGCGAGCACGCCGGTAATCCGCACGCGCGCGTCGCCAATCGTAACGCTGTCGCCAATGCGTGCGCCGAGCCGGTCGAGCGCGGCCTGATCGACGACGAGGCCGCTCGCCTTCAACGCATCCGCGAGCGGCATGCCGCCTTCGAGGCGCACGCTGCCATAGAAAGGATAGGTACCATCGACGGCTTTCAGTTCGCCGAGAACGCTTTCGGCACCGTCGAGCCGGCTCGCCATCGCGCGCATACGAACGACTTCCCCAACGCGACCTAAGCCGCGAAACGCCGCCAGTTCCGCCTCGTTCGCCTGCCGCTGCGTCAGCATCACCTCGACATCGCCGCCGAGGATCGACTGGCCCTTTTCGGAAAGCGACGTGACGATGGCGGTGGAAAGGCTGCCGACACCCGCGAGCGCGGCAACGCCAAGGAACAGGCACACCGCAAGCAGACGCAAGCCCGCAAGGCCTCCGCGCAGGTCGCGCAGCGCCAGCTTGAGGGGGAGGTTCAAGCGACGGTCTCGCGCACGATCTGCCCGTCACGCATTTCGACGATGCGCCCGCATCGTGCGGCAAGTTCGGTATCGTGAGTGATGAGCACGAGCGTGGTGTCCTGCGCGCGCTGCCGTTCGAACAGCAGCTCGACGATCTCGTGGCCGGTCGCGGCGTCGAGGTTGCCCGTGGGCTCGTCGGCGAAGAGGATGCCGGGACGCGGCGCCGTTGCACGCGCGATCGCGACGCGCTGCTGTTCGCCGCCCGAAAGCTGAGATGGGTAGTGCGTCAGCCGGTGGCCGAGGCCGACCGCCTCAAGCTCGGCGCGGGCCCGCGCTTCCGCGTCGGGGGCGCCTGCAAGCTCCAGCGGCACGGAAACATTCTCAAGCGCCGTCATCGTCGGCAGCAGATGGAAGGCCTGCAGCACGATGCCGATGCGGCCGCGCCGCGCGCGGGCGAGCCCGTCTTCGTCAAGCGCACCGAAATCCTGCCCCGCGACGCCGATCCGCCCGCTGTTCGCGCGTTCGAGGCCGGAGAGCACCGCCATCAGCGAGGACTTGCCCGAACCGGAAGGGCCGAGAATCGCAACGCTTTCGCCCCGCGCCACGGAAAGGCTGACGCCGCGCAGGATTTCGACCGCGCCTGCGCCTTCGCCGAGCGTGAGGGTGACATTGCGCGCATCAATCACGATATTGGAAGGCGCCGAGGAGATATCGTTCAAGGGGATCCGCTTTGTCTGGTTCGTGCAGGTTCCGTAGTTATGGGGATGCGCCACGCTTTGTCCAAGTCGTGATTGCCGCATTTCTGCTGTTCGTCGGCGCGAGTCCGTCGCTTGCCGAAACGCGGATAATCGTCGCCTACGGCGATTCGCTGATGGCGGGCTATCAGCTGAAGCCCGGCGAAGGCTTCGCGCCGCAGCTTGAAAAGGCGCTGAAGGCGAAGGGACATTCGGTGCGTGTCGTGAGCGGCGCGGTTTCAGGCGATACCACCGCCGCGGGCAAGGCGCGCATGGCGTGGGTGCTTGGCGGACTGAAGGCAAAGCCCGATCTCGTCATCCTCGGCCTCGGTGCCAACGACATGCTCCGCGGCCTGCCGCCCGCGCAGGCGCGCGCCAACCTCGATGCGATGATCACCGACTTCAAGAAGCGCGGCAGCAAGGTGCTCGTCGCGGGAATGCTCGCCGCGCCCAACATGGGCAAGGCCTATGCGGCGGAGTTCAACGGCATGTACCCGGCGCTCGCGAAGAAGCACGCCGTGCCGCTCTACCCGTTCTTCATGAAAGGCGTGGTCGCAAACAAGGCGCTGCTGCTCGGTGACGGGATGCACCCTAATTTGAAGGGCGTTTCCGTGATCGTGCAGGGTATCTTGCCGAGCGTCGAGGCGGCGCTCCGCTAGTGCACAGGCTGTTCGTCGGGATCGACCTGCCGCACATGGTGAAGGACGCGCTCGTCGCACGCATGGGCGGTGTGCTCGGCGCCCGCTGGCAGAGCGAGGACCAGCTTCACCTGACGCTGCGCTTCATCGGCACGGTCGACACGCACACAGCGAATGCCGTTGCCGAAGCGCTATCGACGATACGAGCGCGTGCGTTCGATCTTTCGACCGCCCGTCCCGGCATTTTCGAGCGCAAGGCCCGCATCGAAACGCTCTGGGTCGGCGTCGAACCGCAGGAGCCGGTGAAGGCTCTGCACAACAAGGTGGACCGCGCGCTGCAGCTTGTCGGCATCGCGCCCGACACCCGAAGCTACCTGCCGCACATCACGCTGGCGCGCTTCTCCGGCACGGCGGGTCCACTCGATGCTTTCCTGCGCGAAGGCTTTCCGCCAATCACCTTCAAGGTGGACGCGATCAGCCTGTTCGAAAGCCGCCTCACCACGGAGGGCGCGGACTACACCGTCGTCGCGCGCTGGCCCTTGATCGCCTGAAGCAGACCCCGCGCACCGTCCTCAACGAGCCGGAACGTTTCGGCAAAGCCCTCGTCGCCACCATAATAGGGGTCCGGCACATCGCCGCCCTCGGCATGATCGAGCAGCAACGACAATGCCGCACGCGCGCCGCCCGGCTGCATGGCGAGCAGGTCTGCCAGGTTCTTCGCGTCCATCGCCACGATATGATCGAAGCGGTGGAAGTCCTCTTCCGTCACCTGCCGCGCGCGCAGCATCGAGATGTCGAGGCCTTGGCGCAGCGCCTCGGCCTGCGCACGCGGGTCGGGGGCGTGGCCGATGTGCCAGTCGCCGGTCCCCGCGCTGTCGATCTCCACCGCCGCGCCCTCCGACTCCACCAACCGCCGCATCGCTCCCTCCGCAAGCGGCGAGCGACAGATGTTGCCTAGGCAAACGAACAGGACCGATATCGTCATCGCGATTTCCATGCTTTCGATTTGAGAGCGCTGTGTTAGCCACGACGCAACCGGCTGGACAAGGGCCAGCATCTCGAAACTGGGGAGGGTCGAGAGCATGAACGACGCAGCCGCAATTCTGGAAGCACGCAAGGGCGAGGTCGGCGGGCCATACGCCTGGTACGTGCTTGGCGTACTCGTGCTCGTCTATGTGCTCAACTTCATCGACCGCCAGATCATCTCGATCCTCGCGGAGGACATCAAGGCGGACCTTGGCGTCACCGATGCCGACATGGGCTTCCTCTACGGCACCGCCTTCGGCGTGTTCTATTCGCTGTTCGGCATCCCGCTCGGGCGGCTTGCGGACATGTGGTATCGCGGACGCCTGATGACGATCGGCCTTTCGGTCTGGTCGGCAATGACGGCGCTTTCGGGCTTCGCGCAGAATTTCGGTCAGCTCGCCGCCGCGCGCATCGGCGTCGGCATCGGAGAGGCCACGGCGAGCCCCTGCGCGTTCTCGATCATCTCGGACTATTTCCCGCGTGAAAAGCGCGCCACCGCGCTCGCGATCTATTCGAGCGGGCTCTATCTCGGTGGCGGCCTGTCGCTGTTCATCGGCGGTGTCATCGTGAAGAGCTGGAACAGCGCTTTCCCTGATGGCGGCCCTCTCGGCCTCGCGGGCTGGCAGGCGGCGTTCCTTGCCGTCGGCCTGCCGGGGCTGATGCTCGCTCTGTGGGTGCTTTCCCTGCGCGAGCCGCTGCGCGGCATGTCCGAAGGAATCCTGAGCGTGCCCGAACCCTCGCCATGGCCGAAGTTCTTTACCGAACTCTCAAGCGTCATTCCGCCCTTCACGCTGATTCAGGCGGCGCGCATCGGGGGACGAGCGTTCGCAATCAACCTCGCGGGGCTCATCGTCGTCGTGCTCGGCGCGGCCGGGATGATGATGCTCACCGGAGATACGCTGCAATGGGGTGCTATCGGCATCGGCTGCTATTCGGTGTTTTCGTGGTCGCAATCGCTGAAGCGCCGGGATCCACCGACCTATCAGCTCATCTGGGGCACACCGACCTTCCTGCTCGCCATACTCGGCTTCGGGTCGATCGCGTTCGTTACCTATGCGGTCAGCTTCTGGTCTGCACCCTATGCGATCCGTACGTTTGGCGCCGATCCGGCCATCGTCGGCCTCATCATCGGCGGTGTCGGTGCTGCGGGCGGCTTTATCGGTGTGATCGCAGGCGGGCGCCTTGCGGACTGGGCGAAATCGCGCTGGCCGGCGGGGGATATCCTTGTTGCAACGCTCGGCGTCATTGTTCCCGCGCCGCTCATGCTCGTCGTCTACACCACAGAGAGCCTCACGGTTTTCTATCTCGCGTTCGTGCCGATGGCGATCATCAACAGCTGCTGGGTCGGCATCGCCGCCGCCACGAGCCAGAACCTCGTGCTGCCGCGGATGCGCGGCGCCGCAACCGCGACCTATTTCCTCGGCACGACGCTCGTCGGCCTTGGCCTCGGGCCGTATTTCGCGGGCAAGATGTCGCTCGTCACCGGAAGCCTCGGCGTGGGTATCCTCAGCTTGCTCGTCGCCGCGCCGGTAACGCTCGTCTGCCTCTGGGTTGTCTGGCGCAGGCTCCCGCAGGCAGAGGCGACGCGCCTGGAACGCGCCGTCGCGGCCGGGGAAGTCGCCGCGCGAGCCTGATGCTTTATCCAGAATTGCGCACGCGCCCAAACAGCGCCACTCTTGCGCCTGCTTTCAGGACTCGGGGGAGATTGGGATGTCGGAATACGACTATATCGTCGTCGGTGCGGGTTCAGCAGGCTGCGTGCTTGCGAATCGCCTGTCCGCGAACCCCGCCACGCGCGTGCTTCTCGTCGAAGCGGGCGGCAAGGACAGTTCCTTCCTGATCCACATGCCCGGCGGACTTTCGAAGATCATCCCGCCCGAAAACGCGCACGCGACCAACTGGTGCTTCTGGACCGAACCACAGAAGCACCTGGATGGCCGCCGCCTCTATTGGCCGCGCGGGCGCGTGCTCGGCGGCTCCTCGTCGATCAACGGCATGGTCTATATTCGCGGTCACGCGAGCGACTACGACCGCTGGGCGCAGATGGGCTGCATAGGCTGGGGCTGGGACGACATCCTGCCGTATTTCCGCCGCTCCGAAACGAGCGAGCGCGGCGCCGACGATTATCACGGCGGCGATGGCCCGCTTCATACCGGGCGCCGCAGCCTGCCCACCCCGCTCATCGACGCCTTCATCAAAGCCGCGGCCGAAGCGGGATATCCCGTAACGGACGATTTCAACGGGCCGCAGTTCGAAGGCGCGGGCCGCTATGATTCGACGATCAAGAACGGCGAGCGCTGGTCTGCCGCGAAGGGCTATCTGAAACCGATCCTCGATCGCCCCAATCTCGATGTCCTCACCGATGTGCTCGTCGAACGCGTCACCTTCAACGGGCGTCAGGCGACCGGCATCGCCTATCTGAAAAACGGCAAGGCCGAAACGGCCTCCGCGCGCGAGACGATCGTCTGCGGCGGCGCGGTGAACTCGCCGCAGCTGCTGATGCTCTCCGGCATCGGCCCCGCCGCGCATCTGGCGGAGCATGGTATCGCGGTTATCCACGATGCGCCGGACGTCGGCGGCAATCTGCAGGATCATCTCGATATCCTGATGCAATGGACCTGCACGCAGCCGATCACGCTCAACAAGAACGCCGGCTTCCACAACAAGCTGCTCGCGCTCGGCAATTGGGTGCTGCGCCGCGACGGTTCGGGTGCCTACATGCCGACGCCTGCCGGCGCGTTCCTCTCCACCCGGCCGGACCTCGCCGCGCCGGATATCCAGATCCACTTCATGCCTGTGCTGGGCGAGCCGCACGGGCGTGGAACGCTCGGCCATCAGCACGGCTATGCCATGCACATGTGCCAGCTTCGCCCGGAAAGCCGCGGCACGATCCGCCTCCAGTCGGCCGATCCTACGGCCCACCCGGCGATCGATCCCAATTATCTCTCAGCGCCCGGCGACCTCGAAACGCTGCTCGCTGGCATCGAGATCACACGCAATATTGGGCGTATGCCCGCGCTCGCACCGTTCCGCGGCAAGGAGGTGTGGCCCGGCGAAGGCGTTACCGCGCGCGAGGACGTCGTGACGGCGCTGAAGGCATGGGGTGAGACGATCTATCACCCGATCGGCACATGCCGCATGGGTGCGGACGAGCGCTCGGTTGTCGATACGCAGCTTGCCGTACGCGGCGTCTCCGGCCTGCGCGTTGTCGATGCTTCGGTCATGCCGACGCTCATCTCCGGCAATACCAACGCGCCGACGATCGCGATCGCCGAGAAGGCGGCCGACATGATCTTGGCAGACGCCAAGCAATCGCTGGCGGCATGATCGCACCGTTTGAAATCCCTGTGGAGCCTGAAGAGGCGGAATGGGTCCGGCGCCGCGTCGAGGCTTTCCGCTTCTTCGAGGAACCCGAGGACGCCGGTTGGCGCTACGGCGCGAATCGCGCCTATCTCGAACGACTGCGCGACTACTGGCTCACGGTGTTCGACTGGCCGGACGCGGTTGCGCGTCTCAACCGTCATCCACACGTTCGCGCCGAGGTGCTGCCCGGCTTCCGCCTGCACTGCATCCACAAGCGCTCGTCGCGTCCCGATGCGAAACCGCTGCTTATTGCGCATGGCTGGCCGGGGTCGATCCTCGAATTCGATGCGATCATCGAGCGGCTCGCGGAACCCGAGGACGGTTCACCGGCCTTTCACGTCGTCGCCCCCTCGCTTCCCGGCTATGCGTGGTCGGACAAGCCGAAATCGCCGATCGGGCCGCGCGGTGTCGCGAAGCTCTACGATAGCCTGATGGGCCGCCTGGGCTACGACAGTTATATCTACCAAGGGGGAGACTGGGGCAGCGTCATCGGCGGCTGGATCGGGCTCGATTCCGCGCGCGTCACGGCGGTTCACCTGAACGGCTTCGGTCTCCGCCCGGCAGACATGCAGCCGACTACGGAGGAAGAAGCGCTCTGGCTGAAATGGGCGTTGCAGATTCGCGCGACCGAAACCGCCTATCTCCAGCTTCAGGGCACCAAGCCGCAGAGTCTTGCTTACGCAATGATGGATTCGCCGATGGGCATCGCCGCGTGGCTCGCCGAAAAGTTCTGCGGCTGGAGCGATGTCGGCACGCACAACCCAGCGCCGCCGTTCAGCATGGATCAGATGCTCACCAACATCATGATCTACCTTTCGACGCGCAGCTTCCACACGGCAACGTGGATCTATCGCGGCCTGTTCGACGAGGGCGGTTTCACGATTCCGGACGGTCGGCGCATCGAGGTGCCCACAGGCGTCGCCGCCTTCCCCCACGACCTGCTTGCCTTCCCGCCGCGCGCGATGGCTGAGCGCGGCTACAACATCGTGCACTGGACGAAGATGCCGCGCGGCGGCCATTTCGCGAGCCTTGAGGAACCCGAACTGTTCCTCGCCGATCTCAGAAAATTCGTCGCAGCGCTGTAAAAAACCTCTCCCTTGATGGGAGAGGATACGAAGCCTTGCCAGCGTGCTGGCTAGGCGAAGTTGGTGAGGGTGGCCCTGCGCACGCGCTCGGAAATGGAAACACCGATGCGATCGCCGAGCAGCACGATCTCGCCACGTGCGATGAGTTCATCGTTCGCATAGATCCACACAGGATCGTCGCGGCGTGCGTCGAGATCGATCACAGCGCCCCGCCCCATCTTCAGGAGCTGGCGGATCGGCATCTGCTTGCTGCCGATGACGACCGAAATCTCGACCTTGATCCTTTCGATAACGCTCATGACCGCCTATCTGCGTTTCGGGTTTCGGGCATGATGCACCGGATAGGGTTAGAACGGGGTAAAGAGATGCCCGAGTGGCGGGTGGAAAGCGGCCTTGCCGATTATGCCGAAACGCTGGCCACAATGGAGCAGCGCGCGGCGGACATCCGGGCGGGTGAGGCGGGCGAGCTGATCTGGCTCGTCGAACACCCGCCGGTCTACACCGCAGGCACCAGCGCGGACGCGGCGGAGTTGCTGGCACCGACACGCTTTCCAGTGTTTTCGACCGGCCGGGGCGGCCGCTACACCTACCATGGGCCGGGCCAGCGCGTCGGCTATCTGATGCTCGATCTGGAACAACGCGGCCGCGATCTCAGGGGCTTCATCTGTTCGGTCGAACGCTGGCTGATCGCGGCGCTTGCCGATTTTGGGGTCTCAGCACGCGCGGTGCCCGGCCGGGTCGGCGTGTGGACGGATACACCTGCGGGCGAAGCAAAGATCGGCGCGATCGGTGTGCGTGTGCGGCGATGGGTCAGCTTCCACGGCTTTTCGCTGAACGTCGCGCCCGAACTCGAGCACTTCTCGGGCATCGTGCCCTGCGGCCTTGCCGAATATCCCGTCACCAGCCTCTCAGGCCTCGGTATCGAAGCGTCGATGGCCGACGTCGATGCCGCGCTGCAACGGCACTGCCCGTTCTTGTAGGTTTCAGGCGGCGCGGCGACGCGCGCTGTCGTCCATGCGTGCCGGGCGCGGCTTGCCGAACAGGAAGCCCTGTCCGAGCGCAACGCCCGCGCGGCGCACCGAGGCGGCCTGATCTTCGGTCTCGACATGCGTCGCGATCACCTGCGTGCCGCCGCGCGCAAGCGCCTTCAGCACGCCTGGGTCGGCTTTCTCAAGGATCGCGGCATCGAGCTTCAGGAAGCCCGGACGGCGGAATATGCCTTGCAGGCGCGGCAGGTCGCCGAGCGATGCCTTGTCGACCGAGAAAGCGAAGCCCATCGCCTCGATGCCGCGCAGGTCCGCCGCGACCTCGGTGTTTAGCGTGACGGCGGTCGCCGCATCGATTTCGAATACGATGCGCTGCGACAGGGCCTTCTGCTGCCGCGCGAAGGTGGTCAGCGCTGCACGGAAGCTGTCGCTCTGCAGCGAATCGCCCGAAAGGTTACAGAAAAGCCGTGTTTCCATATGCCGGTCGCCAATGCGGTGGCAGAGGCCGACGATGCTGGAAAGCTGCCGCGTGTCGATATCCGCCGCGCGCCCCGTAGCACGGGCGGCAGGGAGGAATTCGGCGGGCATCATCAGCGTGCCCGTGTGCGACCGTAGGCGCGAGAGTACCTCGTAGTGCTGCACGCGGCGATCGGGAATGCCGACGATCGGCTGCAGATGCAGCTCGATCTGTGCGTCTCCAATCGGGTCGCCAGCGCTGTCCGCCACGAAGTCGGGCGTCACTTTTCGCCCGCAGCGCGCGCTCACATGCGCCGCGAACTGCAGGAGGTTGTTTGCCGTCTCCAGTGAAACATCATGAGTTTCAGGCGCCGCCGCCGTCATGGACGCTGCCGGGCGCAGCATTTCAAGTGCAGCGACACGGGCGCCAAGTGCTTCGACCTCAGCCTTGTTGTAAGCTGCCGTCACGAATGCGCGCCGTGCGAAGCGATGTGTGGAGAAAAGGACATCCGCAACCGCAAAGCAAAGCGCCGTGGCTACCGAGGCCGCCGCCGCGATAAATGTCGGCGCGTTCCAGAGCGAGGGACCGGCAATCGAAAGCGCCGCAGCGCCTGCCGCGTAGCAAACGAGCCGCAACGGCAATCCGGCATACACAGACATTCTGGCCCCCGTAGGATGTTCGTGGAGTGCAGACTGCCGTCCAGCGGTGTAAAAATGGTTAATGCGCGATCAACCATGGAACGCTTAGAACCCAACCCGCCTTGAGCCGTTGGCGGAATGCGGTTACGTTGCGGGCGAAGCGGTGAAAAAATCCGCAGCAACAAGAAAATGCCGGGGTAAAACGATGGGAAGCATGTCGAAACGCACGATTTTGGGGTTCTCGATGGCAATCGCCTTGGCGGCAACCGCCTGCGGGAAAAGCGATAATGCCGGGAAGGAAGGCGAAAAGGCCGCCGTGGAAGGCGCGGCCGACGCGTCCATGTCGGAACTCGGCGCGGATGCGTCGACGGCGGATGCCATGTCTGTCGACGTGGCGGCGGGCGGCGTCGAGCCGATGACCGATCCGGCGCTGGTGGACGTCGCACCGATCCCGGATGCCCCTGCGTCCGAACAGGCTCCCGCGCAGCAGTGACTTGACGGCCTTCGCGGCCAATTCTTGTGGGAGGATTTGCATGAGCCTTGCCGAAATCACCGAAACAATGCGCGGCCGCGTCGGCGCGGATGCAGGTCTCGGGAAAAGCGTGAAGTTCGATTTTGGCGACGAGGGCGTGGTACGCATCGACGACAAGTCCTCGCCTGCGGTCGTGGACAATCAGGACCTTCCGGTCGATTGCACCGTGAAGGTGTCGATGTCTGACTTTCTCGACATCGCGGAGGGTAAGACGAATCCGCAAATGGCGTTCATGATGGGCAAGCTCAAGGTGGAAGGCGACATGTCGGTCGCCCTGCAGCTGGGCAAGGTGCTTGGCTGATCCCGTGTCTGCCATGGTAAAGCGTATCCGTTCAGCAACTCTGGCACTCGGCATCTGTCTTGCGGCAGCGCCGTCGGCCTACGCCGCAGCCGATCTCGGCGGCCCGCCCGTTCGTGCGATGACATCAGAAGAGAGCACGGCCCATGCGATCTGGCTGCTGCGCGCGGGCCTGAACGTTTCCGCGTTGCAGTGCCAATTTTCGCCCTATCTGGCCACGGTGCGAAACTACAACGAGATGCTGAAACAGCATCAGCCCGAACTGTCCCGCGCCTATCAAACACTGGAGAAGCATTTCCGTCGTCTCGACGGGAAAGCCGGCCCCCGTGCCTTCGACAGCTTTACGACGCGCATTTACAACAGCTTCTCGGCGCTCGATGCGCAGCGTAGTTTCTGTTCGGCTGCGGGCGATATTGGTCGGGAAGCGCTGTCTTGGGGACCCGGCAGTTTAAGCGGTAAGGCCGTAACCGCTGTTCAGCGCCTGCGCGCCGCGCTTATCGCACCGCCCGATCCCTATCGGCAGGTTCAGCTCGGCTATGTCGTCCTGCCGCGTATTCCGGATCCGTGTATCGACAAGCGCGGAAAACCCATCAAGCGCTGTAACGTCTGACGGGATTGCGCGACCGGTTTCGCCACGCATCTCAATCTCACATAGCCGACGCATAAAAAAAGGGCCGCCTCTCAGAGGCGGCCCTTTCCGGTTGCGGGGCGCCGTTGAAGGCGCCCCGTGTTCCGTCGAGCTTACATCGAAGCTCCGCCGAAGTTGATTTCCACGCGGCGGTTCTGCGGTTCACGCACACCGTCGGCAGTTTCAACAAGCAGGCGGGTTTCGCCGAAGGCTTCGGACGCGATCGCCGTTTCCGGCACACCCTGACCAACGAGGTACTTGCGAACCGAGTCAGCACGGCGCTGCGACAGACCGACGTTGTAGTCGGCCGGACCCGCGGCGTCGGCGTGACCCGCAAGCGTAACGCTGGCCTGGCCCGTTTCCTTGTACGACTGCGCGGCGCGGTTGAGGATGTCCGCTGCATCCGCCGTGATGTCCGACTTGTCGAAGTCGAAGAACACGATGAACGGTCCCGGCGTCGGAGGCGGCGGCGGGGGCGGCGGGGGCGGCGGGGGCGGCGGGGGAGCCGGTTCCGCAACCGGAGGCGGCGGAGGCGGCGGCGCTTCCGCACCGAAGTTGAAGATCACGCTCGCGAGCAGCGAGTGGCTGCGGAAGCGACCGTCATAGCCCGATCCCTCCACGCCGACGAGATCCACCGACGGCGCGTTGAAGAAGCGGTACTTCAGGCCCAGATCGACATTGTCGCTGATCGCCTTGCGGACGCCGGCGATCACCTGCCAGGCAAAGCCCGTATCGCTGTCATCAGCGAAATCCGTGCCCAAGTCGGTGACCTGATAGATGTCCGCCTTGACGCGCGCGATACCGACACCGCCGCCGACGTAGCCATTCCAGCCAGAGTCGTCGCCGAAGTCAAACAGGCCGTTCAGCATGAAGCTGAGCGCGCTCGTGGTGCCACCGGCATCCGGGAACGTTCCCGAGGCGGTCGCGCCGCTACCCGGAACCGCATAACCGGCCAGGGTCACTTTATCGAGCGAAGCCTTCTTGTAACCAAGCTCGAATTCGGTGCGGAAACCACCGAAGTCGTATCCAACGATGCCATCGACGTCATAGCCCATCTTGTGCTTGACGCTGACACCATTGCTCGTTTCGACACCCTGCGGGCTGGTCACGTCGAAATCGATATTCTCGATGAGCAGCGCACCGCCCTCGATACCTGCATACCAGGCCTTGTCGCGCGCGAGCGCCGGGCCCGCAAGAGCGGTGCCGGCCAGCGCCATGACTACGGCGAGTCTACGCATTGAAATCCCCTTTCTCAGTCTCCACGAACTTCCATGGAAGTCGCCTGAACGATCTATATCACGGAAGTTTCCCGCGCAATCGAATATAACCCCGAAATGTTGCATAAATACCGCACCTTGCGGCGGAATTCAGCGTTTCCCGTGGGGTCATGACGTCAACAGACCCTGTTCGCGAAGATAAGTCAGCAGGGTTGCCAACGTGGCCCGTGCCTCGATGTCGATCACGCTTCCGCCTTCGGGCATATCGATCGCGATCGGGGATTCGGTCAGCATCACGGCGCCGCCGATTCTGAGCCCTGCAACCGGCAGTGCAGCGTTCCAGGCATCACCGTCGAACACCGCGACGATCCCTTCGTCAGCGATCCAGCAAAGCATCCCCTCCGCCGCCGCCGCGAGCGTCCACGCGCCCTCCCAGTGCGCGAGAGCGCCGGTGTGCCCGGCCCATGCGCCAGAAGCGCCTTCACCCACGATCCACAGCGCGCCGGGTGCCGGCAATTCGGGTGGTTCGGAAAGCGCGCGGCTTGCTACGCACAAATGCACAAGGCGGTCGAGGCCGTGAATCGCGGCGTTGTGCGTGAGTTCCTTTTGGGCCTGCCCGGTGGCGATGAGCGGCAAACCAAGGCGTGCAGTGGCGGTCATCGGTTGTTCCTATCGGTTGAGGATGAAATCGGCGGCAAAAGGCGCGCCCCCGCCCACGGTCGCGCTCAGCTGTCGGACCTCGAAATGAACAGCGCCTGGAAGTCCACCGAACGCCGCCGTCTGCGCGCTCGCGGTCAGGGTCCACATCCCTTCGCCCACTTCATCGTCTACAGAGGTCGCGCCGACACGGCAGCGGACGGCATAGCGCTCGTATTCCTCGCCAAGCGGCGCATCTACGCCATCGACCCAGCCGAATCCTGTCCGACTCCGCCTGGTCCACGAGAATATGATCGCGCCGTCCGCCAGCACATGCGCCGCTCCATGCACGGGTGACAGCGGCTGCAATGCACGTCCCGTTACCCGGTGCACGACATGCGGACTGTCCGAAGCACTCGTGTTTGGCGGCACGACGCGCACGGCGACATCCGTGCTGATCGCGTCGACGGAAAGATCTATTGGAAACAGCGCGGCCGTTTCGAGCAACACGAAGCGTTCGCCTGCCGCATGCCCGGCCATCGCCGCCTCGCTCGCTTTCCGGCCACGCAGCAGGCCCGAAAGCCGAAAGCGGCGCGGCGCGGTGGGAACCGCACTGCGAAACTGGATCAGTTCATCCCCGACAAGCGCCAAGTTCGCACCTGCCAGCACAGAGAGCGCCGGACGACTTTCAAGCCACATCGTGTCGGATATCAGTTCCACGTCCAGCGCAGAAGTTTCGTCCCAGCGCGTCGGGTCCGTGGCGGGAAGTGCCGCCAGCGCCATGCCCATCGGCACGCCGCCACTCGCCATGCCGACGCTCGACCAGCTTGCACCGGCATCCCCGCTCAGCCAGATTTCGCCGCGACGCCAACCGCTCCCCGATCCTGCCGCGGCGATCCAAAGGCGCGGCACGCTCGGCATCTCGCCCGCGATGGGCGGCAGTTCGAAGGCGTGGAATTGCGTCTCTCCCTGCGGCGCATCGATGGTCGTTTCCGCGCGGCCGCCGTCGGCCGCCGGGTCCAAGCCTACGCCTGCATCCACCGGCTCCGCCTCGATGGCGACCGTCATCGTTTCCAAAACCGTCCGGCGAATTTCCCAGCGCCGACCGTCGCGGCCGGAAAGCCGGTCACCAGGCTGCAGCGCAAGCGCCCGGTAGCCGAGCCGGAAAGCCGCGGTCTCACGCCGTGTCCACAAACGTTGCAGCACACTTTGTGCCGCACGTTTCGCAGCACCGGCTGAAAGCGCGACCGGCAGCGCGCTATGATCTTCGCGTCCGCGCGCGCCCGGCCGAAATGCGCGCTGCGTCCCCGCCTGATAATCGCGCGCAATGTCGAGGTAGCCAAAGGTCACCAATGCCGGCGCATCCCCGCTGCGGCGTGCAATCGAATGGCGGCTCTCACCCTCGACCAGCCCGTCGTCGTCGAGAACGATACCGGTCTCGGCGCTGTCGTCATGAAGCCGTATCCGCTTGCCGCCGAGCGCCCGCACGTCGCCGAGTTCGCCAAGCGATGCGATCCACGTCGAAAGCGGCGCGTTGGTTGCAGCGGCGAAGCCCGGCAGAGACTCCGAAAGGCCGCCGGTGGAGATTCGCACACCGGCGGCCTCCGCAAGATCGCCGAGGATCGCGCCGACCGTTGGCGGCGCGGCATCGGATATGACCTCGAATGACAGGTTCGGAATGCGGTTCGCGAAATCGCCGAGCTGCAGGTCTTCAAACACGGCATAAGCAAGGCCGCGATAAGCGGGCGCATTCGCCCCCCCTTCTGCAGCGGCGATCAGCGGATCAGGCGCCTGGGTCTCGCTGCCCGTATAGATGCGCACGGTCCCTTCCGCCGTCATCTCGCCGGCTGCACCGCGCAGCAGCTTGCCGTCGGCCCATATGCGTCCGACCCCCACGATCGGCCGCGCCGAAATCGCCACCGCGAAGGATGCGGAATAGCTGTATGTCGTTGTGCGGCCGCCCGAGCGCTTGCCGCCGCCTGAACGGTGCGCCGTTTCCTTGAGGCCCCGACTCCAGATCACGTTCCCCGCCGCACGGGTTGTGCCGTAAAGCCGTGGATGCGGCACCCCATAGGCCGAGCTTTGTACGGTGAGATCGTCGAGGCGGGGGCCCGTGCGCCCCTTCGGCGCGAACAGCATCTGATCGATGGCGTTCCCCGCGACCGCGCCGATGGCAGCGCCGATGGGTCCGCCGACGATTGCGCCGACGGTGGTCAGAACAAGTGTCGCCATGGTCTCAAATCTCCGGAAAACGCCAGGCGGTGCGCGCCCATTCCGGTGGGAGGGGAGCGTCGACGACACGCCCAAGGCCGAAATGGGCATGAACAAACGTATCGCCGCAGCAAACGGCGAGATGGCGCTGCGCAGCCGACACCGCGATCAACGCCAGATCGCCCGCGAGCGGTTCGCCCGTTCGCAGCATACATCCGGCCGCCGCCAGCCCGGCCGCCAACCGATCGCGATTGTCGGCGGCAAGGCAATAGTCCTGCGGCGTACAAAACGAGAGCCCCGCGCCCTTCGCCGCCGCGATGGCGACACCGACGCAGTCGAGGGCAAGGCCCGGCACGCGCCCCTGCACGCGGCAGGGCGTGCCCACACAGGCCCGCGCCGCGCGCACGATGTCGGCGTGGCGCGAATGCCTGTCCGTCACAGGCTTGGATAGCGGATTACGGAATCGGTGCCGGGCACATGAGGCTCTCCGCGAAAATTGTCCTTGTTCTGAAAGCGGTCCCGGCAGGTCGAAAAGCGGCGGTCACAGCCCTCGCGCAGCTCCACGAGTTCGCCCGGCGCCAGCCGCGCGGCAACCGCCTCGCGCAGATCAACGGATACGCCATCCGAAGCGACGATTTCGAAATCCAGCCCCGCGAGCGCGCCGGCGAGCGGCCGAAGCCGTCCATAGGCAAGCGCACTGCTCGGCAGCGCGCAATCGGTCTCGATGCGCGCCGCGCCCGTCACCGCCGTCACGCACGCGATATGCGTCAGCGGCGCCAGCGCCACGCGGCAGCGCGCATCGCCCAGCCGCGCGCGGCATTCCGGCGTGCAGAGCGCGATCGGCGTACGATCGAGGTCCGCGTGCGCACTTTTCAGTTCCGCTTCGAAGCGGTCATCGCGGCGCACGATGTCGCCGATCTCGCCACTCGCCAGCAGTATTGAAGCCGTTGGCGCGCTCCAGTCGACAAGCGATAGCGTCGCACAGGCACGGTCGTAGCGGCCCGTCGCGATATCGTCGGCGCGGATGCGACCGCTGCCGAGCGCGCCCGACACCTCCATGCCGCCGCCCTCGATTGAATCGGCGTGGGCGACCGCCGAAGGCACCATGCCGGGCACGGGCGAGCAGGCCATGCCGTCCACGACGAGTGGGCGGTCGTGCGACGTGAAACCAAGCGCCGCGCCGTCCGCGCGCTCGATTCGCCAGCAGAAGGCAAGGCTCGTCGTTTCCTCTTCAAGCGCGGCGGCAAGCGTTTCCGGGATAGCGCGCATCAGGCCTCGCGCACTTCGATGATGGGAGCAGAGGGCATCTCGCCCGCGCGCCAGCCCTGCAGAGAGGCTTCGATACTGTCCTCGGCGAAGCGCACGGGCACGTCGAACAGGAAGCCCGCCGTCACCGCCGCGGCAGGCGCGGTATCGAATGTCACCGATCCCCCTTCGAGCGACCAGCCGTCCGTCAACTCCGTGCCCGCAACCGCCACACGCACGCTGCCGGCATCGGGCCGCGTTATGTGCCGCGTTTCGCCTTCGCCATAGCGCTTCACCAACGGAAACACCGTCCGCACGCCGTCACCCGCGCCCAACATCTGATCGAGCGGCGAGGGGGCGCCCGTCATACCGTTCGAGCTGAAATCGAAGGGATCGCGAAACCGGAACGCGAACGCCCGCCCGCGCCGCGCGCGGAAGAAGGCGATCAGCGTCGCAAGATCCTCCTCCGAGCGCACGCCCGGCCCGGCGTCGTAGCGCAGCCGCGCCTGTGCCCAGTCGCTGTTCCTCTGCTCGTATCCCGAAACGCTGGTCACGACCTGCGTCGAAAACAGCGGACCGCCGCTGGCGCCTTCCGCAAGCGCCAGCGGAAACGCCACGTCATGAAAGCCCAAGGGCGCATCCTCCTCGATCTCGAAAAACGTGAATCCGTCGCGCATAACCTGCGGAAAGGCCCACACGAAGGTTTCGGCGACCCGGCTCAGCGCATCTTCCGCAGCCTCCGCGATCGGCTGCCAAAGGTGCCCTTCCGCACCGTTCAGCACGAAGCCCGCGAAATAATGCTGCTCGGCAGACGCATAGCCGAGCGCATCCGAAACCGCCGCCCGCGCCCGCCGCATCCCGCCCGCGTTGCCGTCGGTGACGAAGTCGTAGTCCTCCAGCTGCAGCACATCGAACGCCGGATACGCCCACGCCGCGGGCATGTTCACCGCCGCGAGCCACGCAGCCTCGGGCCTCAGCACCTGCGGCGCATAGAACAGCAGCGCCACCTTTATGCCCGGCGCCGCGCCCTTCACTGCATCGCGCAGCGCCAGCGTCGAAGCCCCCAGCTTCCCGCCCAGCCATGCATGATACGCCGTCTGCGCCGTGGTCGGTGTTTCGGAAACGTCCGCCATCGCGGGCGGCGCAGCAAGGCCCGTCTCCGCCGTGTAAGCCGCCGTCGCCGCCGCGTCGTGGAAACAGGGCGTGCGATCCACCCCGAATCCCGTCCACCACCACGGCTCCCCGATCTGGAACCAGGGCGCCCCGAACCCTGCGAACGCCTCGCCCACACTCCGTAGCCAAACCATCGCATCGTCGTTCGCGGGCGAAAGCAGAGTCGAGGGTGGGTCCCAGCCCGTGAGCGCAGGCGACCCGTTGCCTGCGCGCTGCTTCCACTCCTCGGGCGCGTGCGCGTCAAACAGTTCGTAGCTCAGCGACAGGACGACCTGATACCCGAGCGCCCCGGCGCGCGCGCAGAAATCCTGGTGCCAAACCCGGCAGGGCGCGTTCAGCGGATCCCCCTCCGCAACAACGAACCGCACGCCGTCCCAGCCGAGCCGGAAATAATGGCTCATCCCCACATAGTGGTTGAACCACGCCCGGTAGCCGAGCTTCAGCGCGTTCCCCACCACGCGCTCCGGCGTCAGATTATAACTGTCGTCGTACCCTCCCGCCATGCGCAGGCGGTGCGGGGGCAGGCAGGCGTCGCCGATCTCCAGCACCGAGGATGGCCCGTCGCAGCGCATGCCCTCGATCCGGACCGTTGCCACGCCAGGCACGGCGAGCGGCACGTCCTCCCGCGTATATCCGCCCGGCACCACCGAGATGAACATCCGGTCGATATCGCCTGCCCACACCGGGTCCGCCTCGCCCGGGAGCAGGAAGCCGCCGTCCATCGCATCGAAGTCGAGCGTGATCACCGCATCGTCCGGCTCGCCCTCGGCATAGTTCCACAGCCGCACGTACCAGCTCTTCGGTACGCCCGCGGCATCGCGCCCCTCGATCGTAAGCGTCGGCCCGTCGAGTTCATGGAGCTTCCGGCAGTCGCCTTCCGATCGCCACCGGAAGGAAAGCTGCGTCCCCCGATAGTCCCGCCGCGTCTCATAGGCGATCAGCGGATGGTCCCAGCGGTCGGCGCTTTCCCAGATCAGCCCGACGAGATCGTTCGCGTTATAGAACGCCGCGTCGATCCGCAGCGCGTCGGACGCCGTCGTCACCACGCTTCCCATCGCGGGCCGCGCGAAATCGACCGTCCAGTAGCGCGCGTCGAAGCGCTTCATCCAATCCCGCCGTATGCCGTCGCCCGGCTTCGCCAGCCAGTGCATCAGCGCCCCTCGGCGCGCAGCAGCGCCTGCCGCACCGCGCGCGCCACTTGTCGGCCGCTCTTTGCCATGAAGGCGGGCGAAGCGTCGGCGGGCGCATTCACCCTCACGTTGATCGTGGCCCCGCCGCGCGCGGCGCCCGTCTCGATGCGTCCGCTGGCGGTCGGCACGAACACCTCCGGACCCCGCTCGCCAACGAGGTAGGCCTGCCCCGGCGAGACCGGGCCTCCCGTCGCGCGCCCCGGCAAGCCGAAGGCGGTCATCGCGGCGCTCGCCAGCGTCCCGAAAATACCGCTCGAACCCCCGCCCCCCGCGCCGAAGTTCATCTTCAGCGTCGAGGCTGCGATCTCGTTCATCACCGAAAGCACGCTGCGCTTCAGGTCCTCGAACCCGAACTTGCCCGTCCTGATGAAGCGATTAAGCGCGCTTTCCATCGCGCTCCCCGCCCGGTCCATGCCCGCCTGCAGCGGTCCATCCAGTTGCCGCGACATCGTATCGACATCGCGCGCAAAGCCCTGCGTATCCGCGCGCACCTTCAGCACGAGCGTTTCGATTTCATCATCCATCGTCGCGTTCCATCAATTGCCGCAGTTCCGCAGCGCCCAGCGCCTCGCCCTCAGGCGCCGGCCCCAGCGCGTTCAGCAGATCGGCGGGCGTCGCCGCCCAGAAATCATCGGGCCGCCACCCCAGCCGCGCCGCGAGCCCCGCCGCCCGCCGCGCACAGTCGGAAAAGCTCATCGCCCGGCAAGGATTTGCGTCAGCAGCGTTTTCAGCGCAGGCGTCGCCGCCGCGAGTCCCCCCGCCACAAGCGCCTCGGAGAATGCCTCCCGCTCCGCGCCCTGCGGATCGAGGCAGTGCCAGAACAGCCCCGCCATCTCGGCCAGCGAAAGCTGCCCCGCCGCCGCGCGCTCGACGAGCCCGAACAGCGGCCCCAACTCCGCCTCCGCCGCCACCAGCGCCGCAAAGCTCGGCCGCAACCGCAACCGCTCGTCCGCGATCAGAAGCTCAGCTTCACCGCGCAGGGGGTTCGCAGTCACGCCGTCACCACCGGCCCGGCGCTTTCCAGCGCGAGCGTGTACGTCCGCTCCCCGCCGAAATCGCCCGCGTAGTCGAGCCGCGTCACCAAAAACGGCCCCTGCATTTTCTCGCCGCTCTCGAAGCTCAGCTCATACCCCGCCACCGTGCCGCCGAGCGCCAGCGTCTTCAGCTGCGCCTCGGCGGCCGACCCGGTGAACACCCCCGCGCCGGACACGGAAACATGCCGAACCCCGCCCCCCGAAAGCAGCTCGCGCCATCCCCCCGATCCCTTGTTCGTCACCGCGACCGCCTCGCTCGCGATCGACATCTGCGTCGTGCGCAGCCCCGCGATCGTCTGGTACGTCGCGGGCGCTCCCCCGTTCGAAAGTTTCAGCAGGAACGCGCTGCCCTTTTCGGCTGCCATCATCGTGTCTCCTTCAAAGCGTTTCGGTGCGCGCGCGAAATTCGATGGTGCCGCTCACCATCCCGCGCGCGGGGTCGGATGCCGTGCGGCTGCGCAGCATGTCGTTGGTGACGAGCCGGTGACCCTCGAGCGCAGCGATCCCCAGCACCGCCGTTTCCACTGCGCCGAGAACGGGCTTCAACGCCGAAACCGCGTCCCCCGCGGCCCACGCGGTCACGGCATAAAGATGCTGCCGCCGCCGCTCGGTCTTGGTCGAAATGTCGGTCACGAGATCCGGCCCGATTGTCAGGTAGGGCAGCACCGCGCCTGGCGGCGGCCCGTCGTAGACACCCGTCGCCAACGAACCCGCCAACCCACCCAAAGCCGCGTACAGCGCCTGCTGCAGCGCAAGTCCCGCATCACTCATAAAAGGCTCCTCAACCAAGCGCCCGGCCAGCGGAGCCGCGCGTCGCTGATCGCCCGCCGCCGCAAACCGTGCCCGGCGAGCCGGATTTCGCTGCCCTCCGCGCGGATGGACACGCCGGGCAGATCATCCGCCAGTCCCGCGAGCCGCCGCACGATCCGATGCTCGGCACGGCCGGAAATTTGTGCAGCTTTGCTGCGCAGCAAATCCTGGAATTTCATACCCTTGCTTCTGCTCTGAGGAGGATGCGATCAGGCCGCAGCGGATCGCGCGTCGCGGCGATCACGGTCAGCGCCTGTCCACGCCACTGCAAGCGGTCCCCGACCTTTGCCGAAGCCTCCCCGCGCATCACGATCGTGTAGCGCGCAGGCGCCGAGAGCCGTTCGGCCCGCGCACCGATCACAGGCGTCTCGCTCTCCACGCTCGCCCACATCGGCGCGCCGAACACGGGATCGCCGGCCGCGCCCGCAGCATCGCCCGCGGTGTGGACCCCGATCGCAACGCGCTCTTTCAGCGCACCCGCCAGCTCGCCGCTCATGCGAGGCGCATCCGCCGCCAGGGCCGCCAAAGCGCCGCAACCGCCGCAGGCGGCCCCGCGTCGCCCGCAGCGTCGCGGTGCCCATAAAGGTGCGCGGTCAGCCGCACGATGCCCTGCCGCAGCGGCTCGGGCACGCCGTTCCAGTCCCCGGCCAGCCCCGCTTCCACCACGATGCGCGCTGGCGTACGCCCGGAAACACGCACCCAGCCATCGCCGGAAGCGTCTGTCAGACTGTCGAACGCAGCGGCATCCTCACCAACGAACGCGCCTTCGAAGCTGCGCACGGGTGTCGCCGCCAGCCGGTGCCACTCACCGTCAGCCGCAACCGTCTCGCTGCGTTCCTCCGCGATCAGCACTTGCCCCGTGAAGGCCTCGCACAGCGCTGCAGCGCTCCGCACCAGCCCGGCGAGCAGCGCATCCTCCTCAACTCCATCGATGCGCAGATACGCCTTCACCTCGCCGAGCGAGACGGCAAGCGGCGCGCTCATCGTTCGTCCACCCGGATGGAAAGCGCGCGTTCCTCGATACGCCCGCTCGTCAGCGTCACCCGATTGGTCACGCGATAGACGTGGCCGGGGATGCCGCCCTGAAGCGTCGCCGAAGCGCGCCCGGCTTCGCTCGCAGCCCCATCCACGGCAATGCCGCCCGGCTCCTCGGGCGCCACGATCCATACGCTGGCGGCGATCGTGTCGCCCGCCAGATAGCCCGCCGCCCAGTCGACCGTGTAGTCGATCCGCGCGCCGGGATCCTTCAGATAGAATCCCATCGCAAACTCCGTGGTTGATCTGGTCAGGCCGCGCCGACGCCGAGCACGCGGCTGTCCGGCCGCACGCGCAGCACCGCGCCGGACAGGGCGGGCGGGATGAGACCCGTGCTGAGAACAGGCCGCGCCGCGCGGTGCGGCATCGATGCGCCCGCGCCCCGCACCAGTCCCGCCGCCGTCAGAGTGGACGCAGCCACATGCTGGCTGTGACGGCAGGACGCCGCCGCGATTTGTCCTGCGAGCGACAGCGCCGCTGCGCTGCTCTGCTGCACGTGCGCGGCACCCGCAGGCGCGAGCCACGGCGTCAATGCCGCCGGGCCGGACTGCATGCTCTGCACCGCCGCCGCCGGACTCAGCGCGGCGCCGAACCAGCCGTCTTGATATGTATCCGCAAGCGCAGGGCCGATCGTGTCGACGCTAGCGCCGATCTCGCTCAGGAAATCCGCGAAGGCGTAAGACCATTCGAATGTGATGCCGAAGCCGCCCACGGTTCCGGCTCGCGCAAACGCCGTGCTGCTGCCCGTCGAACTCGAAGAATAATTGTGCAGCGATGTGCCGTAGAGCGTCTCGACATTGGCGATGAACGCGCTTTCCGCGCCGCTCGCACCGTCCTTGTACGTCCCGAACTGCGCGCCGCTGAACGTATGGCTGTGCCATGCGATCTGGCCGGCGCAATTCAGCAGGCTCGCGGCATTCACGCCCCATTCGGCCACAAGCAGCGCAACGCTCGCCTCGATGCTGAGGATCGGATCGGCAACGTCGCTGCGGTTGATCGCGTTCGATCCCCAGGCCCGGTTGGGATCGTCGCCGACATCTCCGGCCTCCGCGACGCCGCGCGCCATGCCGCCGACCATGCCCGCCGTATTGGTGATGAGGAACACGTGCTCGAATGCGCTGCGCAGACTGTCGTGGTCAGCGTCGTCCACGCTCATCAGCCGTTCGGCGAAGCGCAGCATGGCGCGCAGCCCGCCCCATTCGCCCGCGTGCGTCCAGGTGTGAAACAGCCGCGTCTTCGGTCCCGAGGCGCTGGCGTCTGTTATGCCGAATGCGAAGGCATATGTGTCACCGACAGCGATTCCGTCCGGGCTCACGAGGTCCGGAAAATCGTAATACGCATATTTGTTCGGCGCCGAGGCCGAAACGCCGAGCGCCGCGCACGCCGCCGGACGGCACATGTGCGCGTTCGCGTCCCACGTCGTCAGCCAGGCCTCCAGCTCAGCGTAGGGCACCGGCGGAATGTTGGCGATCTGGATCACCGCTTCGGCGAAGGCACCCGTCTTCGCAAAGGTCAGCAGCGATCCCGAAACCGATCGGCTGTCGAACGGCACCCAGGCAGACATGTCGCCGATCGTGGAGCCATATCGCCAGTAAAGCCGGTTGCTCGCGGGCGGTGTCGATTGCCGCCAGTTCGCGAAGTCGAGCGTGAACGTCGGCGAACGCCCCGCCTCTTTCAGGTCGACGGTCGCGTAAAACCCTTCCCACTTCGATCCGGGGATGTTCGCGTTCATTTCAGGATCGCCGAACAGCGCGATGGTCGGCGTGGTCGTGCTGCCACCGGTGATGACCGTTGCCCCAACATCGATGTCGCCGCCGCCCGGCGGACGCGACAGCGTCGGCGTGATATCGGCTACGCCGGGAAGCGGCGACCCCGCCGTGTGGCCCGACCTGGCGCCGGCAGGGGCAAGCGAACCGGCTGCCGCGCCCTGAAGGATCAGGCCCACGACGTGGTTCGATCCGTTCGACCAGCTGCCGCTTGCCGGCGTGAACGGATAGCAGATACCCGTCAGCGTTTGCGCCTCGCCCGGAGCATGGTCCGCAACGCCCATCGCCCCGCCCGACGCGCCCGATCCGACTGCGGCGGTCAATCGCGCGGCCCCGTGGGAGGGGCTGCCCCACGTGCAGCCCGCCGCGGTCACGACCTGAAGATAAACCAGCCGTGCATCGGCGGGCACGTCGATGTCGAACGTTGCGCACGCGGCGCTCGATCCCGGCGCATAGGCGGGCGTGGAAACTGCGCCCGGGCTGCCGGCGTCATATTCGATTACCGCGATCTGGATGTCGCTGCCCGTCACGCCGTTGTGGCTCACCGAAAGCGGCGCGCTGCCCGTCGCGGCGTTCTCCAGAACCCACATGTCGGCAACGTCCACCGTGGCCGACGAACCGAGGTCGCCCTTGTTTGCGCGCGTAAAGCTCTGCGCACCGCGCGCAATGCCGGTGATGGCAAGCGGCGACGATGCGTTCGCACGCTCGTGGTCGATCACCGCGATCAGCGTGTGACCGCTGCCCGAAACGGCATAGGCGTCCGTGGCGATCGGGCTCGCGTTCGCCGTCGTGTCGACATGGACAACGGCGGCGTTCACGAATTGGGGAGCGGTCATGGCCTTGTGCCTCTCAGGCCGGATCGCCGATTTCGATATCCCACCCGCCGAAGCTCACGGTGCTTGCGGCAACCAGCGGCTGCGCGGGGCAGGTCGTCACATAAAGCAGCCGCGATCCGGCGGCATCGAGCAGCGCCACATGCGTCGCGGTGCCCGATGCGGTGATGGCGACATCGCTTTTCGCCGCAACGCTGAGGCGCCGCCCGGAGGTGACGCCCTCGCCAATCGTGAAGTCCGCGCTCGTCATCGCCGCATCGGCAAGTGCGCCGCTGTTTGCGGCGCCGTAGCTCGCGGGTTCGGCGGCGAGTGCCACCATGCGTGTGGCGCCCGTCTTCACGGCGCCGAGCGCCGCATCGAGCACGTCGTTGTGCACGGCTTTCGCCATGTCCTGTCTCCTTGTTTCGTGAAAAAGGGGTGCGCCGCAGCGGCAGGGGGACCGCCGCGGCGCGTTCGCTGCGGCTAGGCCGCGGCGAATTTCAAAAGCTTGATCGCTTCCGAATTGGCGACCGCGCCGCCGATCCGTTTCGTCGCGTAGAAATGCACGAACGGCTTGTGCGAATAGGGATCGCGCAGGATGCGCGTCGCCGTGCGTTCGGCGATCACATAACCGGCCGCGAAATTGCCGAACGCGATCGAAAGGCTGCCCGCGCCGATATCCGGCATCGCCTCGGCCTCCACCACCGGATAGCCGAGCAGCGTCGCCGGCTGCCCCTCAGCGAGACCCGGACGCCACAGGAAATTCTCGTCGCCGTCCTTCATCTTGCGCACCCGCGCCAGCGTCTTCGAATTCATCACGAACACCGCGCCCTGCCGGTAAACGGGCCGCAGCAGATGCACGAGGTCGATCAGCGCGTTCTCCGGTTCACTCGCCGTGAAGTTCCCGGAAACGCCCGTCGCCAGATGCTGCAGCGTCCCGAACGCCCGAACCGCATCCCCGGTCGCGGCGGTCGCATAGCTCAGGAACCCCTTGGGCTGGTTCGTCCCGTTCCCGTTCACGAACGCCGCGCCTTCCACGGCGGCGAACTCGCGGGCGATCTCGTCCGAAAGCCAGCTTTCCACGTCGAACGCCACATCGTCGAGCATCGCCTGGCTCGCCGCCGGGTTCGCATAAAGCTCTCCCATGGGCGGCGCGATTTCGTTGAAGTCGGGCGTTTCCGTCTCGGGCCTTGCCGCGATGTCCGAAACCCAGCCCGAAGCGAAGCCGCCGCTCGCCACCAGCTTGCGGTAATTGCTGCTCCCCACCTTCACCACGTTCGCGATCGCGCGAATGGGCGAGATGTCCTTCAAGGTCGCGTCGATCTTCTGATCGATTTCCACAGGCACCGCATAGCCGCCGTCGCTGTCTGCAAGCGACATCGCCTTCACCTCCGGCGCGGCAATCCCCTTGCGCAGATACCCGTCCGCAAACGCCTTCCGCTCCGGCACAGCCTCGTGCCCAAGCGCCGGCCGCCCAGCCTTCACCAGCTCGGCCGTCAGCGCCGCCACTTCGCCGCGCAGCACATCCACCTGCGCCGCCTCAACCTCACCGTCCGCCTTCACTTCATAGTCCATGGGATCCTCCTTCTGTGATTGAAAAAACCCGCGCGAGCGGCTGCATGGGAAAGGTCACCAGCGAGACCTCGATCAGCTCCACCGCCAGCAGTTCGCGAAGCCCCCGCGCCCGGTCGGCCCGCGCGCGCTTCACGCGGTATCCGAACGACAACCCGGAAAGCGCCCCGGCGCGCAGCAAACTCGCCGCCTCCCGTGCCCCCGCGCTCCCGTCCGCAAGCCGCGCCGAAATCCGAAGCCCGCGCCCGTCCTCCTCGACCCGCTCGACAAGCCCCACCGGCCGCGCCGCATCGTGCTGCCACAGCAGCGGCACCGCCCCCGCGCCCACAAAAGCGCCCTTCCGCACCACGTCCCGCCCCCGGTCCGGCACATCGAACACAGCCGCATAGCCGGCGAGGCGCAGCGCGCCTTCCGTTCCCATCATCCGCAATGTCCTCGCTGTTATTCGGCGAACACGCCCTTGAGGCCCACGGTCACCGCCAGCCCCATCACCAGCCCCGCGAGCGTCAAGCGCACCAGCCAGCCGACAAGCGCCGCCCGCGCGCTTTTCTTCGCCTCGCGCCACGCGCCGAGCAGCGCGCGCAGTTCACCCACGTCATGCGCCGCCTTCGCGTCGGTCAGCCCCACGCGCGCCAGTGCCCGCGCCGCGCCCACCTCGCTCGCCTCTTCCACGAGCGCGCGCAGCGTCACCAGGTCCGCGCCCTTCCCCGCCGCCTGCGCGATAAGGCCCGTCAGCATCGCGGCTTCATTCACGCGAAGTCCTCCGCATCGATCCCGAGCAGCCGCCGCTTCTCTTCACCTGAAAGGAAATCCGCCGCGCTCACCTGCGCCCACAAAATCTCGCGGTCGTGCGACAGCGCCGGAATCTCGTCCTTGTCGATCGCGACGCTCGCGTCCGCCCACCAGTGCGAAAGCCACCCCGAAAGCGCCTCCACGATCCGCTGGGCGAGCGGCAGCACCGTCAGCCGCCACAGCGCTCGATTGGCTTCCGAATAGTTCGCATACGTATTGTCGCCCGGCAGCCCCAGCAGCATCGGCGGCACCCCGAAGGCGAGCGCGATGTCGCGCGCGGCGGCGGCGTGCATTCCGGCGAAATCCATGTCGGCGGGCGTCATCGAGAGCGCCTGCCATTTCAGCCCGCCTTCCAGCAGCATCGGTCGCCCCGCGTTCCCAGCCCCCGCGAAGCTCGCCTCCATCTCGGCGCGCAGCCGCGCGAACTGCGCCGGAGACAGCGCGCCCTCGCCCTCGAACACCAGCGCGCCGGAGGGCCGCGCCGCATTGCCGAGCAGCGCGCGGTTCCACGCCGCCGCCGCATTGTGCGTCGCCACCGCCCCCGCCGCCGCCGCCAGGCAGCCGAGCCCATAATGATCGTCGGTCGGGTTCAGCATCCGGATGTGCAGCACGCCGGCACCATCACCCGATCCGCAGCCATGCGCCGGAAGCCGCACTGCCGTCTCTCCGGCGCGGTAGAGATACGCCGCCGGCCACCCGCGCGCGTCGCCTTCCACCGTCACCCGGTCCGGCCGCAGCGCGTGCAGTTCCGCAGGCCGCCCGCCCGCGCCGATCGCCGCGTCCACATAGGCGTTGCCGTGCAGCAGAAGATGCACCGCCAGCGTTTCCAGAAACCCCGCCCGCGTCTCGCGCGGATTGGGCTGCGCGATCAGCCCCGCGAGCGCCCCGCCCGAAACTTTGAGCGGCGCCGATCCCGCACTCTCCGCAACCAGCCGGATTGCCCGGCTCGCGACAGGATTGCGCGTCAAAGCCTCGCGCACCCGCGCCGCATAAGACGCAGGCACATCGCCCGCGTCCCAGCCCCCGCCATAGCCCAGCACATGACGCGGCAAGGCCGGACGCCCGCTCTTGCGGCCGAACCAGTTCAACATCAGCGATCTCCAAAAAAGAAGAAAATCCCCCTCGCCCCGTTGGGGAGAGGGATGGGGAGAGGGGACAATCAAAAAACCGATCTACGCCCCCTTCAGGAGCGGCGCAGAACCCTCAATCCACGACAAACAATCGCGCACCCACCGCGCTCACCGACCGGTGCGCCATCGCGCCATCACCCACGTGATACGACATCCCCGGCGTCAGCGTGACCCGCCGCCCATCGGCAAGCTCGGTCACCAGCTCGCCCTCCAGGCAGAGCAATATATGCCCCTTCTCGCACCAGTGATCGGCGAGATACCCCGGCGAATAGTCCACCATCCGCACCCGGATCGCCCCGAACTGCCGTGTCCGCCAGACGGCGTGGCCGGTCTCGCCGGGATACACAGTCTCGGGGGCAGAGGCCCAGTCCATCGTTTCGAAGGCGAGTGGTTCGATGTGCATGGTAACGACTTCTCCGGAATCATGATGCCGCCGACCATAACGCCCCCGTTCGCCAAGGCGATACCCGCGCCCGAAGCATTCTGCCGAACACCCCGCCTCCACCACCACCTCGGTGGACCCGAATTCGGCACCATTTGAAGGCGCTGAGTTAAGTGCAGCGAGAGCGGCCGCCTGAACAGCAAGATCGTTCGCTGCCGCCTTCCCGGCACAGCTTTGATCGACGTTTACCTTTTGCGGCAAAGGTTCGGTCAGAGCGTCATTACTCCGCCTCACCAAGGGTGACCCCGATCTCCTCGACCGCACCCTTCGGACTCAGTTTAACGTAAAGGATGGCATCGGTGCCATCCTGAAGTTTAACGGGCCCGTCGTAGACACGTGGTGCAGACCGCGTGAGCGTAACGCCAGCCCGAACGCTCACAGTGCTTAACGATTTGTCCTTGTCCGCAACGCCGGCAAGCCCAAATGGTAGGCGTTTACCCGCCTCCGATCGGAGGTACCGTTGCCTTGTCACTGTGTTCCCAAAGATCGTCCACCGCGAGTTATTACGCGTTAGAATTTCGCAGTCATCTGGCGTGCAAGGCCCGCGTCGTAGCCCCGAAACGCCGTCAGCGTTCTCAACGTGAGTTCCGACGGCTGAGAAAGCCTTCAAGGTCGGCGAACCCGCAAAAGCCATCGTTGGAAACAGCAATGCCGCGATAACAGTCTTTTTCATCCCCCATCTCCTCATGGGCGGTACAAGCACCTCCATCATGGATATGCGAGTCCGGCGGATAGCAGCCAATTTTGCGCAGAAGGATGGTCATAGCTGGCAAAACCCTCCAATCGTCCGCCTCCGCTGCTCGACGATCACTGAGCACTCTGCCGTCCAAACACAGGTCGAGAGTCGGCCAGAACATACCCTCGACCGTCACCCCGGCAAAGGCCGGGCCCATAACGGTCCTGCACAGCTTCACAGCCGCGAGAAGCCAAACTACTGTTTCGCCTCTCAACATGATCGGAATTGTACATGTCGAGTGATCACCAGCATGGACCATTAACCGGCGTAGGGCGGCGTGAGCTTCTCGCCATCACGGGAATTGTGGCCCTCTATGCAAAGCCTGCATCCGCGTGCGTCATCCTCGAAGGCGCTGAAGCGCTTGAAGAGATCGTGAAAACATTCCTCTATGCGTTGAACGAGCGACAGTTTGAACGCCTCGCGCCCCTCCTGTCCGACGATTTCCGGTTCTTCCCCGATTTGAATGAATCGCCGGTGGACGGAAACGCGTACATCGCCGGCCTTCAAGGCGAGCCGACGCCCAAGCGCGATGGCATAAAATCCCGCACCATAGATGTTTCCGACTTTCAGCTTGTGCAGTTCGAGTTCGTTGAGTTTGAAGACATCCCGCCCGAACGCCAGACAAGCTGCGGCAACGACTTTAATTGGCAGAAGCGAATTGCGATTTATGATGTGACGGTGCTGCCCGTCGACCCCCCGGTCATTACCCTGCAATCCTTGTCATCACCAAAACCCTCGCACGCGCCGACAGCAAAGCCGGAAACGCCTCTCGACAGAACGAGGATAAAATCGATCAGGCACATAACGCTTCCGTTACTCGACAATCGCTGAGCTGGCGTCCATCCGGGGCTCGGTTCGCCTCCGATTCAGAACACACTCTACCCGTCACCCCGGCAAAGGCCGGGGTCCATAACTACGGTCGCATGGATACCGGCCTTCGCCGGTATGACGAGGGGGCGGGCGATGATTTGTTTAAGGACGGTACGTTCGCTAGAATGCAATCGCTGCAAACATGACAAGGGTGCTCACAAAGACGACAATCCAAACCATCGCCGACACATCTGCCAGACGTGCCCAAAATCTTGACTCCGAGAGCAGCGGACTGTCCCGATCTATGTCATCGGGATTCACGCCCGTTTGTTCGCAGAGTGCAAAAGTGAAGCGATCCCACAGGTCCGGTTTGCTCAATTCCTCGGCCGGAAGAACTCTTTGAAGAGCTGTGAACACATCCCCAGCAGTGAGCCAGCCTTGCGCATCCGCGTAATCCAGCTTCACGCCAAAGGTCCGCTCAACGTCGGCTATCGCCGCGATCTCATCCCCATCGCCACCGAGCCCGACGCTTCTGGAAGGGTTTTCCGTCACGGCGAGAGGATAGCCGAAAAGGTTTTCCCTACAATACCGGCTCCATGCCATTCCCTCAAACCACCCGCACCCCCGGCCGCGCACTCTTCCCCATAAGCGCCCACACCGCCCAGACCAGCGCATCCGCCCGGTCCGGCGAGCGTCCCGGCCCTTCGTAGCCGCCCCCGGCGATCAGCCCGCACAGCTCGTCCTCCAGCGCCGGAAATGCGCCCGCATGATGCACGCGCCCGGCTTCGTATTGCGCCGCGACCGGCTCGGCGCGGATCGCCTTGCCGCGTGTCGCGCGCACCGATTTCACGGGCAGCGCCTCGTCCACGGCGGCGAGCACGCGCGCGACCATGTCGCCGCCGTTGTTTACCTCCGCGATCACGCGGTCCGCGCCGTGCCGCGCGGCAGCGTCTGAAACCGCGCGTGCCCAGCCTTCGGGGGACAGGCCTTCGACGCTCGCATCTTCGATCACCACGATCGTGCCATCCGCGCGCAGCCCCGCCGCGACGATCCCGCACACCGATCCCGCGCCGTGCCCGGCGGGCGGATCGACACCAATCACCACGCGCGCGAAGCCCTCATCGTGCGCCCCGGTCACCGGCACCCGGCATCGCTCGATCAGCGCGCGCGACCAGAGCGCGCCCTCCACCTCCTCGATCATCTCGCCGTCCAGTTCCTGCCGCCCCAGTCGCGTGCCGCCGTAAGCCTCCGTCACCGCCGCCAGAAAGGCGGGGGGCAGGTTTGCCGCATTCTCCGCCGTGCGCCCGCGCGTCACGATGAGGGCGTGTCCCGCCATCGCCTCTTCAAGCAGGCGGCGCACCAGCGGCACGGGGCGCGGCGTCGTCGTCAGCACCGCGCGCGGCGCGCTTCCCAACCGTAGCCCCATGCGCAGGTTCATCCACACGTCGAGGCCGCGTGGCCATTTCGCGATCTCGTCTCCCCAGGCGTGGCTATGCTGCGCGCCGCGCAGCGCATCCGGATCGTCCGCCGAATAGAGAAAGCCCTGCGCGCCCGTCGGCCACGAAAGTCGCCGCAGCGAAGGCTCGAATTCGGGGCGCCAATCCGCGCGCACGCGAAGCAGGCCGGATTCGCCTTCCACCATCACGGCGCGCGCTTCATGCAGCGTCGTACCCACAATGGCGATGCGCGCGCCGCCGTTTCGCGCCGCGCGCTGCACCCATTCGGCGCCCGTGCGCGTCTTGCCGAAGCCGCGCCCCGCCATCACCAGCCAGGTGTGCCAGTCGCCCGGCGGCACGACCTGCGAAGCCCGCGCGCGCGAATACCAGCTGCCGACAAGCACGTTTTGCTTTTTAACGGCGATCCCCTCCATTGCCTCGGAGAACTCCGCCGGCGTCATCGCCTCCAGCCGGGCTTTCAGGGTCAAGGCTGTCACGCGTCGCCCTCTACCCGTCGTGCTTCGATGGCGGTCGCGCGCGCTTCCACGGTGCGATACAGCGTCAGGGCTTCATCCTCCGCCTCCTCGCCCACAATCATCGCATAGGCCTCCGGCCTGCGGCGGCTCAGCATGAACATCAGCAGCCGATCCGAATATTCCCGGATGGTCACCGGCACGCCGTTGCCGCGCACCACGGTTTTTTCCACGCCGTTGCGGATGCGGTCGAACGCGATCGCCTCAAGCTCGTCCATCGCGAGCGAAAGCGCATCGTCCCAGGCCCGCGCGAAGGCGGTGTCGCGGCGTCGCAGCGCATAGACACCGCATGTCGCCTTGCCCGTCGCGGCCACGGCGCGGCGCACATTCGCCGTTTCGGCCAGCGTTTCCAGGAAGATCTCGCGCCGTTTCGCCGTCCAGCCGTCGTGTCGCTCGGCGCCGCGGCGCGCCGTGGGCTTGGCGGGTGTCGTGTTCGTCATCGGGCCTCATTCGCTGGAGAAGCGCCGAGCCCCGATGTGAAAACGGCCCCGAAGGCGGTGAAGCCCCGGAGCCGCAATTCCTCAGCGTGTCTGTTCTCTAGCAAAGAGCGGTTCGCTCGTCAAGCATTATTTCACCGATTTGGTTATTATTGCCCCCTTTGGTCGCAGGCGGGTTGTAATGTGGCTGCGGCAGAGGCATTTCGCGCGTCGATCCACATACGCCGTTCATCGGATCGTAATTTTAAGCGGCGTAAGAGACGTTTACCGGGGCCAGGCAATAGAGGTTGAAATGAAAACGATCATCGTCTGCGCCTGTCTTCTGTTCATCGCCGCTGTTGGCGCGATTGCGATTCCGCCGCATGCGGGCGCGATCGCCTCCACGCCGCCTGCCGCCGCAGACGCCGCCGTTCACACGCGGTAATAGTCCGCCACGCGGTCCAGCCCCAGGCATAGCACCACCTTACCGGCACGCGCCGGCCAGCCCATCGCCCGTTCCGCCGTTTCCAGCCCTTCACCCAGGCAGACGGTTCGCGTCAACACATCCGCAAGCCCTCGCCCGGCGTGTGAGAGTGCCCCATCCACGCGCGTTTTCGCGCCGATCTGGGCCGTTGTGGGATCGGGTGCATCCGGCGCGCTGCGCGCACCTCTCGCCACCGGGCCTGCATCCCATGCCATCGTCACGCGCGGGCCTTGCGCGGCGATCAGGAAGTCGCGGCGCAGGCGCACGCCCGCCTCGAACTGGCGGTCGCTGATCTTGCCGCGCGCGTGCAGCCACGCGATCGGCTCTTCCGCGCGGTTGGCGTGGCGCGCGCCTTTCGTGGCCGCGCGGCGGTGCGGCGGGCTGTCGATGCTGTTCACGATCATACGGTTACGGGTCTGGGGCATTCGGGTCTCCCTCGCGTTCGATTGCGAATCGCCCTTGCCATTGCGCTTCGGCTGTAGGACAGTGAAAAATAACCCAATAGGATAATTCGATGCTCACACGCATCCGCGAGGTCCGCAAGGGCAAGGGTCTCACGCTGGCGGACGTCGCGGAGCGCTGCCGCCCCGCCACCACCCCCCAGACCATCGGCCGCCTCGAAACCGGCACCCGCACCGTCTCGGTCGGCTGGCTCAACCGTATCGCCGACGCGCTCGGTGTCGAAGCCGCCGAACTCGTAACCCACCCCGAACGCCCCGACGTTCCCGTCGCCGCGCTCCTCGGCGCGGACGGCGCGCGCGCGCCCACCATGGCGCAGACGCTGCTGCCGCCGCGCCCTTCGGGCGCGATGATCGCGGTGCAGGTCGTCTCCGGAATCGGCGATTACCGCACCGGCGATTCAATCTGGTGCGAGCGGCTGTCGCCCGCCGAGTTCGAGCGCGCGCGCAACCGCGACGTGCTCGTGCCGCGTCCCGCCGGGCGCTTCGTGTTCGGACGCCTCGTCGATCTCGATGGGCAGCGCCTCGCCATCCTGCCGCTTGTCCCCGGCGCACGACAGCTCGTCATTTCCGAAACGCCTTGGCTTGCGGTCGCGGTCACGCTGGTACGGCCACTTTAGGGAGTATGCGCGCGGAAGCGTCGCGGCTAACCGCAGCGCCGAAAGGAAGCCATATGCTCGAAACCGCCACCCGCACCGCCTTCGACGAGGATCACGCCCTCTTCCGCGACAGCGTCCGCAAGTTCTTCGACCGCGAACTTTATCCCAACCTCGATCGGTGGGAGCACGAGGGCATCGTCGACCGCGATTTCTGGCGCGCCTGCGGCGAAGCGGGTCTACTTTGCCCGCAAGTGCCCGAAGAATACGGCGGCCTCGGCCTCGACTACCGCTACAACGCCGTCATAGGGGAGGAACTTTGCTACGCCGGTTCCTCGGCCGGCATCACCCTCCACTCCGACATCGTTGTCGACTACATCATCAACTACGGCTCCGAAGAACAAAAGCGCCGCTGGCTCCCCGGCATGGTCTCGGGCGAGGTCATCACCGCGATCGCAATGACCGAACCCGGCGCGGGCTCGGATCTCCAGGGCGTCAAGACGACCGCGAAGCGCGACGGCAACCACTATGTTGTGAACGGCTCCAAGACCTACATCACCAACGGCCAGAACGCCGACCTCATCATCGTCGTCGCCAAGACCGATCCGGCGCTCGGCGCGAAAGGCACCTCGCTCATCCTCGTCGAAGCCGACCGCGAAGGCTTCGCCCGCGGCCGCAACCTCGACAAGATCGGCCAGCATTCCGCAGACACGTCGGAGCTCTTCTTCAACGACGTCCGCGTGCCGATCACCAACTGCATCGGCGAAGAGAACATGGGCTTCATCTATCTGATGAAGCAACTCCCGCAGGAGCGCCTGCAGATTGCGCTCTCCGGTCAGGCCGTCGCGCAGCGTGCGTTCGACGAGGCCGTGAAGTTCACGAAGGAGCGCAAAGCGTTCGGCAAAACCGTCTTCGATTTCCAGAACACCAAGTTCACGCTCGCCGATCTCGCGACGAAACTCCAGGTCGGCTGGGCGCATCTCGACTGGGCGCTGAAGCGTCACGTCGAGGGTCAACTCACCGCCGCTGAAGCCTCCGCCGCGAAGCTCTGGCATACCGAGCTGCAATGGGATGCCTGCGACCTCTCGCTCCAGCTGCACGGCGGCGCCGGCTACATGAACGAATATCCGATCGCCCGCCTGTGGCGCGACGCGCGCGTGCAGCGCATCTACGGCGGCACGTCGGAGATCATGAAGGAAGTCGTCAGCCGCGCCATCTAGGCGCGGTTAGAAGCTCTCTTCGGCGTAGATTCGCGAAAGATCGCCCGCCCAGCGGCCGTGATAGGCTTCGAGCAGTCGCTCGGCGGGTGTCTTGCCGCTTTCGACAATCTCGAACAGCGGCGCGAGGAAGATCGCCTCGCTGTCGCCAGAGCTGTTGAGCCGAGCGCGCCGCGTCAACCCAGCTTCGGCGATGGCGAGAACTTCCTTACCGAGCTGCTGGAAAGTGCGGCCGCGCGGTCCCTTCGCCTGCAGCCCGAGCTTCGGCACCTCTTCGCGAATGCGGCGGTGGTCCGCGATCGTCCAGTGCTTGACCGCATCCCACGCCGCATCGAGCGCGATGTCGTCGTAGAGCAGCCCCACCCAGAAGGCAGGCAGCGCGCAGATACGATTCCACGGGCCGCCGTCCGCACCGCGCATCTCGAGATAGGACTTGAGGCGCACTTCCGGGAAAGCGGTAGAGATATGATCGTTCCAGTCGCCGAGCGTCGCGCGCTCGCCGGGCAGCGCCGTGAGCTTGCCGTCCATGAAGGCGCGGAAATCCTGTCCGGCGAGATCGACGTACTTGCCGCCGCGCACGGCGAAATACATCGGCACGTCGAGGATATAATCCGCCCAGCGTTCGAAGCCGAAACCATCCTCGAACACGAACGGCAGCATACCGGTGCGCGCCGCATCGGTGTCGGTCCAGATGTGGCTGCGGTAACTAAGGAAGCCGTTCGGCTTGCCTTCGGTGAACGGCGAGTTCGCGAACAGCGCCGTCGCGAGTGGCTGCAGCGCTAGGCTGACGCGGAATTTCTTCACCATGTCGGCCTCGCTCGCATAGTCGAGGTTGGTCTGGATGGTGCAGGTGCGCAGCATCATGTCGAGGCCGAGCGATCCAACGCGCGGCATGTGCCGCAGCATGATGTTGTAGCGTCCCTTGGGCATGATCGGCAGTTCGTCGCGGCGCTTGTCTGGCCACATACCGAGGCCGAGAAAGCCGAGCCCGAGTTCCTTGCCGACCTCTTGCACTTGCTTCAGATGCCGCCCTGTCTCGGCGCAGGTCTGGTGCAGGTTTTCAAGCGGTGCGCCCGAAAGCTCGAACTGTCCGGCGGGTTCGAGACTGACATTCCCATCGTCTCCGGCAAGGGCGATGACGTACCCATTCTCCTCGACCGGTTCCCAGCCGAAGCGCGTCATCGCCATCAGAAGATCCCGGATGCCGCCTTGCTCGTCGTAGGACGGCGCGCGGTGATCGGTTGTGCGATACACGAATTTCTCGTGCTCGGTGCCGATTCGCCAACGCTCCGCGGGCTTGCTGCCGCGCTCGAAAACGCTCAGCAAATCGTCTTTTGACTCGATAGGAAGGGCATCCCCTTCACCGGCCTTGCGCGTGCTCATGGCGAGCGCTTAGCCGTCCTCGCGGCCGCGCGCCAGAGAGGAAATGAGCGAGGCTCAATCCCCCCGCCAATCCCCCGCGAGCGACTGCCAGATCGCCACCGCCGCCGCCGCTGCCGTGTCAGCGCGCAGGATGCGCGGGCCAAGGGACACGCGGACGCACTGTGGCAGCGCCCGGATGGTGGCACGCTCGGTGTCATCAAACCCGCCCTCCGGGCCAATGAGGATCGCTGCGGGTGCGGCAACGCCGGGCAGCACCTTCGCGACAGGCTCGCCGCCTTCCTCGTCGCAGAAGATCAACGCGCGCTCCTCTGGCCAGTCCGCAAGCAGCCCTGCGAGCGGGACGGGATCGCCAAGCTCCGGCAACGCCGTACGTTCGCACTGCTCGGCCGCCTCTATCATGTGCGCGCGAAGGCGGTCGCGCTTCAGATTGCCCACAACCGTGCGCCGCGTGACGGTGGGCACCAATCGCGAGACGCCGAGCTCGCAGGCTTTCTCCGCGAGCCAGTCGATGCGGCCCGCTTTCAGCGGCGCGGCGCAGAGCCAGAGGTCGGGCACCACCTCGCGCGGCTTCAGCAGCGCCTCCGCACGCACCACCACTTCGCGCTTGCCGATGGCGACAATCACCGCCTGCCATTCGCCCGTGCAGTCGTCGAACAACCGGACACCATCACCCTCGCGCAAGCGCATCACGCGCGTCAGATAGTGCCCCGCCGCCGAGGCGAGAGGCAGCGTTGTCCCCGCACCCAGCGGTGTGTCCACGAATAGGCGGGGACCCGCCTTGCTTGACAATGATCGATCACCCATGCTGACCCGCTAGCATGGAGACCCCGCCCCTGACCACGCCGGAACCTGCCGACCGCGCGACGCCCGATGCTGTTGCCGGGAGCTGGGTCGAAATGTTGCCCCGATCGTGGAAGCCTTACGCCCGGCTGGCGCGGGCAGACCGGCCCATCGGCGCGTGGCTGCTGTTCTGGCCCTGCGCGTGGGGCACCGCGCTGGCCGGCGGCCTGCCGCAGGAGACCTATCTGGTTCTGCTGTTCCTGATCGGCTCTTTCGCGATGCGCTCGGCGGGGTGCGTCTACAACGACATCGTTGACCGCGATCTCGATGCCAGCGTCGAGCGCACGCGTGATCGCCCGCTCGCCAGCGGCGCGGTATCGTTGAAAGCCGCCTGGGCCCTGCTCGGCGGCCTGTCGCTGCTCGGCCTCGTCGTGCTGCTGCAGCTCGGCGGGTTCGCACAGGTGGTCGCGCTGGGCTCTTTGCTGCTGGTCGCGGGTTACCCATTCATGAAGCGCATCACCTGGTGGCCGCAAGCTTGGCTCGGCCTCACATTCAACTGGGGCGCCCTCGTCGGCTTCGCCGTGATAGCCGGCGGCCTGCCGCCCGCTGCGCTCGTGCTTTATGCGGCCGGCGTTTTCTGGACGCTCGGCTACGACACGATTTACGCGCTGCAGGACATTGAGGACGATGCGCTGGCGGGCATCAAGTCTTCGGCCCGTCGGCTCGGCGGCAATGTACGCACGGGCGTGGCGATCTTTTATGCCATCACGATCCTCCTGCTCGCCACCGCGCTCCTCCTTGCCGCGCCGGAGCGGCCGCTCGCGCTTGCGGCGCTGCTGCCGGCAGCGCTGCACATGCTCTGGCAGGTCCGCGCATTGCGCGGCGCCGACACGCTCGGCGCACTGCGCCTGTTCCGCGCGAACACGACGACGGGTACTCTGGTCTTCGCCGCCTGCCTTGCTGCGGGACTTTGACGGACACGCACCAAGCGCTTATGCGCGGCAGCCATGCTTGATCCGAACGCCGCGCTCGACCGCCTCGACCACGCCATCGCCCGCGCCAAGGCGCTGGGCGCAGATGCCGCCGATGCGATCTACTTCGGGGACATGTCGTCGAGCGTGCACGTCCGGCTCGGCGAACTTGAAGACATCGGCCGTTCGGAGGCCGAGGAAATCGGCATCCGCGTCTTCATCGGCCAGCGGAGCGCCAACGTCTCCTCGTCGGACCTCTCCGCCGCCGCGCTTGCGGCCGCTGCCGAGCGTGCGGTCGCGATGGCGCGCGAGGCACCAGAGGATCGCTACGCCGGGCTCGCCCCCGCCGAGCGGCTGACGAAGGGGCCCTGGCCCGCGCTCGATATCGATGACGGCGCCGATATCCCGGTCGAAGCGCTGCGGGCCCGCGCGCTTGCCGCCGAGGACGCGGCGCGCGCGGTGGAGGGCGTCAGCAATTCGCAGGGCGCCTCCGCCAGCACCGGCCGCGCCGTCTATGCACTCGCCACCTCGCACGGCTTCGCGGGCGCTTATTCGGGCAGTTCCTACGGCGTCTCCGCCTCGATCATCGCCGGGTCGGGCGACGCGATGCAGCGTGACTTCGCCTATCACAGCGCGCGGCATGACGCCGACCTGGAGACACCCGAGGCCGTTGGCCGACTTGCGGGCGAGCGTGCCGTTTCGCGACTATCGCCCGCCAAACTTGCGACCGGCGCTATGCCGGTGGTGTTCGACCCGCGCGTCGCGGGATCGTTGCTCGGCCATTTCGCGGGCGCGATCAGTGGATCGGCGATCACGCGCGGTACCAGCTTCCTCAAGGATTCGCTGGGGCAGGAGATCTTCCCGCGCGGTCTTTCGATCGTTGACGATCCGCTGCGTGTTCGCGGCCTCCGTTCCCGGCCGTTCGACGGCGAGGGGCTGCCGACGGCGCGCACGCTGCTCGTCGACGGGGGCCATCTCACCGGCTGGCTGCTCGACAGCGCCTCTGCGCGGCAGCTGGGCAGCAGCCCATCCGGCCATGCCTCGCGCGGCGTTTCGGGTCCGCCGGGCGTCTCCACATCGAACCTCTACATGGAGGCCGGCACGCAGAGCCGCAGCGCGCTTATCGCGGACATCCGCCGGGGCTTGCTTGTCACCGAGCTCATCGGCCAGGGCGTCAACGTCGTCACCGGTGATTACAGCCGGGGCGCGGCAGGCTTCTTGATCGAGGACGGCGAGATCACGAGTGCGGTCGCCGAGATCACCGTTGCCGGAAATCTGAAGTCCATGTTCCTGAACCTGACCCCCGCCGACGACCTGGTGTTCCGCTATGCCGTGAACGCGCCGACGCTGCGCATCGAGGGCATGACCGTGGCGGGCGCCTGAACCCTCACAAGTAGAGGAAGTGGAGGCCAAGTAAGGTTTTTCGGTTCGGGCCTGCGCCCGGATTTCAAAGAACCCGCAAGGCTTGCACGCGCTTTCCTATTTCGGAAGCCCCAATGCTTCAGGATATCTTCGGAACGCCGAGGCGCGGAATCGCGCGGGCGGGGCAATCGTCCATCACCACCTTGAGACCCGCGGCCTCCGCCTTCGCGGCGGCATCTTCGTTGATGACGCCGAGCTGCATCCACACCGCCTTCGCGCCGATGGCGATCGCTTCGTCGACGATCGGTCCAACCGCTTCTGAGCGGCGAAAAATCTCGACCATATCGACAGGCCTGGGCACTTCGGGAAGCGAACCGTAGACGGTTTCGCCATGAAGCGTGGAGCCGGCAAGCGTCGGGTTCACGGGTATGACGCGGTAACCGCGGCCCTGCAGATAGGCCATCACACCGTGGCTGGCGCGATCCGAGCGATCGGACGCGCCGACCATCGCAATGGTGCGGGTGGTCGTCAGCAGGTCGCGAATATCGTCAGCGGACGTCAGTGGCATGTCTGGTCTCCTTCAAGGCTGCCATGACCTGAACGGCGATGCGGCGGAAGGCGTTCCCTGCCGGGTCGTCGCGAAGCGCAACGGGCGTTCCGGCATCGCTCGCCTCGCGGATAGCCATCTCGAGGGGAATAACGCCGAGGAAGGGCAAACCCATCGCCTTCGCGGCCTGTTCAGCGCCGCCGTGGCCGAAGATATGGCTTTCGTGCCCGCAGTTCGGGCAGTGGAAGGTCGACATGTTCTCGATCATGCCGAGGACCGGCACGCCGACCTTGCCGAACATCGCGACCGCCTTCTTCGCGTCGATGAGCGCGAGATCCTGCGGCGTCGAGACGATCACCGCACCCGCGAGCGGCACCTTCTGCGCCATCGTGAGCTGGATGTCGCCCGTGCCCGGCGGCAGATCGACGACGAGCACGTCGAGCGGACCCCACTGCGTCTGCGTCAGCATCTGCATCAGCGCGCTCGATGCCATCGGCCCGCGCCAGACGACGGCGCGATCGGGATCGGTCATCGCGCCCATCGAGACGGCCTTCAACCCGTGCACTTCCGCGGGCTGGATCAGCTTCTCGCGCAGCGTCAGCCGCTCCTGCCGCCCCATCAGCATCGGTACCGACGGGCCATAGATGTCGGCATCGAGCAGCCCGACCTTGAGGCCTTGGGACGCGAGCGAGACGGCGAGGTTCGCCGCTACGGTCGACTTGCCGACACCACCCTTGCCGGAGCCGACGGCGACGATGTGGCGGATTTCGGGAAGCGGCGCGGGCGCGGTGGGGTGCGGCCCCTGCGGCGCATCGCCGCGTTCGGCCGTGGTGATGATCCGCGCGCCCTCGACACCCGGCACGGACCGCAGCGCGGCGTCGACGCGCGCCTCCATCGTCTTCGCGTCGTGCGGTGAAAGCCCGTCCACGGCGAGCACCAGCCCCGCTTGAGCGCTTCGCAGCACGATGCCCGAAACGCGCCCGGCGCTGACGATATCCTTGCCCGATACCGGATCGGCCAGCCGCTCAAGCGCAGTACGCAACAGGTCTTCGCCCGCCATTTTCACTCCTTGCCGGTCAGCATGTCTCGCAAATGCGCGGAGGCGTCCGTATATAGGCTGCTCATAGGAAGCAATCGACGGGTAGCGAATGCCTTGGGAGAACAACAGTAACAATTCCGGGCCTTGGGGCAGCGGCAACGGCAACGGGCCGCGCAACCCCTGGGGTGGCGGCTCGGGCGGCGGCTCCGGCGGTGGCGGCAATCGCGGCGCCGGCGGCGGCGGACCCGATTTCGACGAGTTCATTCGCCGCAGCCAGGAACGGCTGCGTTCCGGCTTGCCCGGCGGCCCCAAAGGCGGTTCGATGCCGTGGGGCTATGTGATCCTCGGCATCGTGCTCGTTTGGGTCGCGTTCACATCGTTCTACCGCGTGGTGCCCGAAGAACGCGGCGTCGTGCAGCGCTTCGGCGCTTATTCCCGCACGACGGGACCGGGCATGCACTTCAAGCTGCCCGCACCTTTCGAGACGGTGACAAAGCCCGCGGTCGAAACCGTCGCAACGATCGACATCGGCACGGTCGATGCCTCCAGCGAGAATCTGATGCTGACGGGCGACCAGAACATCATCGACATCGCCTATGCAGTGCGATGGAAAATCAAGGATCCGGTGCAGTTCCTGTTCCAGCTCGCCGAGCCTGAAACGACGATCCGCGAAGTCGCCGAATCAGCGATGCGCGCAGAAGTGGCACGCGTTCCGCTCGATGCCGCGATCGGCCCGCAACGCGCGCAGATCGCCGAGCAGGTACGCGTGCGCACGCAGGAAATGCTCGACAGCTACAAAGCCGGTATCCAAATCGTCGGCGTCGACATCAAGCAGGCCGACCCGCCCGCCGCCGTCGATTCGGCGTTCAAGGATGTGTCCGCGGCGCAGCAGAACGCAGAGCAATATCTGAACGAAGCCCGCCGCTATTCGCAGCAGCTCCTCGCGCTGGCGCAGGGACAGGCCGCAGCCTTCGACGCGGTGTACGAACAATATCGACTGGCGCCGGAAGTGACCCGCAAGCGCATGTATCTGGAGACGATGGAAGAGGTGCTGGGCAAGGTGGACAAGACGATCATCGAGGCTGACGGCGTCGTCCCCTATCTGCCGCTGCCGGAAGTGCGAAAACGCGCTGCCGCAAATGCGGCGGGAGACGCGCAATGAGCCTGCTGCGTAACCCGGTCGCGCTCGTCGGCCTCGCCTTTCTCGCGCTGATCCTGATCACGACGTCGCTGTTCACCGTTTCGGAATCGCAACAGGCGATCATCGTGCGGCTCGGAAAGCCCGACAGGATCGTCAACCGCTACAACGCGAACGATCCCTTCGGCGCCACGGGCGCCGGGCTGACGCTCAAGGCGCCGTTCATCGAAAACGTCGTGTGGGTCGACAAGCGCATCCGCGATCTCGACATGCCCCAGCAGGTGGTGCTTTCCACCGATCAGCTTCGACTTGTCGTGGACGCCTTCGCGCGCTTCCGCATCGTCGATCCGCTGCGCATGTATCAGACGGTGCGTTCGGAGGAGCGGGTTGCCGACGAACTGTCGCGCATTCTCGGCTCCCGCCTGCGCAACGAGCTGGGCCGCCAGACCTTTGCAACGCTGCTGAGCCCCGAGCGCGGCCAGCTGATGGATACGATTCAGGAAGCCGTGAACCGTGAAGCCAGCCGCTACGGCGCCGAGATCGTCGATGTGCGCATCAAGCGTGCCGATCTTCCGCCGGGCGACCCCCTGCAGTCCGCATTTCTGCGGATGCAGACCGCGCGCCAGCAGGAAGCCGAATCGATCCGCGCGCAGGGACGGAAGCAGGCGCAGATCATTCGCGCCGAAGCCGACGCCGAGGCATCGCGCGTTTATGCGCAGTCTTTTGGCAAGGATAAGGACTTCTACGCCTTCTACCGCGCGATGCAGGCGTACCGGACCACGTTCAACGACGGCAATGCCAGCGTGATTCTCTCGCCCGACAATGAATTCCTGCGCGAGTTCCAAGGGGTCCGCGGCCGCTGATCCGTATGGGTAACGATCTCCTTGCAGCGATCGGCCTCGCACTCGTTCTGGAAGGCGCGGCCCACGCGCTGTTCCCCGACGCGATGCGTAGGGCGGCAGCGATGTTGTTTGCACGGGGAGAGAGCACGGTTCGCATCGCCGGGCTCGGCGCGGTGTTCGCGGGTGTCGCGATCGTCGCGGCGGTGCGGTTGCAGGGATGAAGACATAAGGGGCAGATTGTATTGACGCCGGGCGGTGCTTACATGGCGTCAACTTGAGGAGACGAGATACGTGCGTATCGCATTAGCCATGACCGGCGCGGCAGTTCTGTTTGCCAGCGCCGCGACACTTGCCCTTCAGGAACCGGGCCACGCCCAGCAAACGGCGCCGGAATCGCTGAGCGCGCAGCCGCAGGTGACCGCCCCCGGCGGCGCACCCGGCAGCTTCGCGGACCTGACCGCACGGCTTCAGCCCGCGGTGGTCAACGTTTCGACCACGCAGGAGATCGAGGTCGGACGCCTGCGGGGCATCCCGCGCCTGGCGCCCGGCACCCCGCTCGACGAGCTGTTCCGCCGCTTCCAGGAGCAGCAACAGGATGGGCAGGAGCCCGAGACGCGCGAGGCGCAGTCGCTCGGCTCCGGCTTCATCATCTCGCCGGACGGCTATGTCGTCACCAACAATCACGTCGTCACCGGGCGCGGCGGCACCGAGCCCGTCGACAAGATCACCGTGACGCTTTCCGACCGCACTGAATATTCTGCGCGCATCGTCGGCCGCGACCCGCTTTCCGACCTTGCGCTGCTGAAGATCGAGGGCAAGGATCTGCCCTATGTGCGCTTCGGCCAATCCGAGCGCGTGCGCGTTGGCGACTGGGTAATCGCGATCGGCAACCCCTTCGGCCTTGGCGGCACGGTGACGGCGGGCATCGTCTCAGCGCTCCACCGCAACATCCAGGCGGGACAATACGACCGCTACATTCAGACCGACGCGTCGATCAACCAGGGCAACTCCGGTGGGCCGATGTTTGATCTGAACGGCAACGTGATCGGCGTGAACACGGCGATCTTCTCGCCCACCGGCGGCAATGTCGGCATCGGCTTCGCGATCCCGGCCGAGCAGGCCTCTCCCGTGATCGACCAGCTGCGCTCTATCGGGCGCGTGCGGCGCGGCTACCTCGGTGTCAGCATTCAGCCGGTGACGCCCGAAATCGCCTCCGCGCTCGGGCTCCAGAAGGATCGCGGCGAGATCGTCGCAAGCGTCGAGAACGACGGCCCGGCGAAGAAGGCGGGCATCGTTCCCGGCGACGTCATCACGCGCGTGAACAACCAGGAAGTGACGGTCGACAACACGCTCTCGTCGATTGTCGCGAACAGCGGCATCGGCAGCCGCGTGCCGATCGAGCTGTACCGGAAGGGCAAGCGCCAGACGGTTCAGGCGACGCTCGTCGAACGGCCCGCAGAGATTTCCGTCGCGGGGAACGACAACGCAGCGCCGGGTGACGACAAGGCCGCGAATGAAGCCACGGCCGCAGCACGGCGCAGCCTCGGCATCACGCTTGCCGAACTGACGCCGGAGGTTCGCCGCCAGCTTGGTGTCGACGATGACGTCGAGGGCGTCGTGATCGCCAGTCTCAACCGCAACAGCGACGCCGCGAAGCGCGGCCTGCAGCGCGGCGACGTGATCCTCTCGATCAACCAGCAGCAGACGAAGACGCCTGCGGCCGCAGCCGCAGCCGTGGATGCTGCGCGCAAGGCCGGCAAAGACACGGTGGTGCTGTTCGTTAAGCGCGGATCGCGCCCGCCGCAGTTCATCGGCATCGCCATGATGGGCAAGGACGAAGGCTGAGCCTCAGCGCTTCGGCAGGAAACATGACCCCGGCCCCGACATGTTCGCGGCCGGGGTTTTCTTTTCCGGCTTCCTGTTTCCGCTCGACATGCTTTACTTGCCGCCTAGGCGGACAGGGGAGCGGGTGATGGGAACGATTTTCGTCGGTGCGGCGGGTGAAAAGCGGCTCGAACTCGATCTGAAGCGCGCCAACCGGCACGGGCTTATCGCAGGCGCCACCGGCACCGGCAAGACGGTGAGCCTGCAGATTCTTGCCGAAGGCTTCTCCAAAGTCGGCGTGCCCGTGTTCATGGCGGACGTGAAGGGCGATCTTGCCGGCCTCGCCATGCCGGGCTCGGCGACGCACAAAGCGCACGCGGCGCTTCAGGAGCGCGCGGCGAACATGGGCCTCGCCGACTACACCTACGAGGCGTTTCCGGTGGTGTTCTGGGATCTGTTCGGCGAGCAGGGCCATCCCGTGCGGACCACCGTTTCCGAAATGGGGCCGCTGCTGCTCTCGCGTCTGATGGGTCTGAATGAGACGCAGGAGGGCGTACTCACCATCGCGTTCCGCATTGCCGACGAGGAACAGCTGATGCTGCTGGACCTCAAGGATCTGCAATCGATGCTGACCTACGTGGCGGACAATGCCGCGACGATCGGCACGCGCTACGGCAACGTCACCAAGCCGAGCGTCGGCGCGATTCAGCGGCAGCTTCTGGTGCTGGAGAACGAGGGCGGCGCGCGCTTCTTCGCCGAGCCGGCGCTCGATGTGAAGGACTTCATGAAAGTGGGGGACGACGGTCGGGGGCAGGTGAACATCCTTGCCGCCGACAAGCTGATGCAGAGCCCGCGGCTTTATTCCACCTTCCTGCTCTGGCTGCTTTCCGAACTGTTCGAGGCGCTGCCCGAGGTGGGCGATCCCGACCAGCCCAAGATGGTGTTCTTCTTCGACGAGGCCCATCTGCTGTTCGACGAAGCCCCGAAGGCGCTGCTTGAGAAGATCGAGCAGGTCGTGCGGCTCATTCGTTCGAAGGGCGTCGGCGTCTATTTCATCACACAGAACCCGATCGACGTGCCCGAAGGCGTCGGCGGGCAGCTCGGCAACCGCATCCAGCACGCGCTCCGCGCCTTCACGCCGCGCGACCAGAAGGCGATCAAGGCCGCGGCGGAGACGTTCCGCATCAACCCGGGGCTCGACGTCGCGACCGCGATCACCGAGCTTAAGGTGGGCGAAGCGCTCGTTTCGCTGCTCGACCGCGACGGCGCGCCCGCGCCGGTGGAACGCGCCTTCATCCGCCCGCCGTGCTCGCGGCTTGGGCCGCTCACGGAGCAGGAGCGCAAGGTGATGATCGCAAGCTCGCCATTCGCGGGGCGCTATGAAGAGACGATCGATCGCGAATCGGCGTTCGAGATCCTGAAAGTCCGCGCGGAGAAGGCACTTGAGGAGGCGGAGGCCCAAGCCGAGACGAAGGCCGAAGCGAAAGCGACGGGCGGACGCGGCGGCAGCTGGTCGAACAGTATCCTCGGCAAGATCGCGGGCGCGGTGATCGGCGCGTTCGTGGCGAAGAAGGCGCGCGACTTCGGAGACAGCCTCGCGGGCAAGAAGCCCTCGCGGCGCGGCGCATCTGCGACTTCAACCGCCGTCGGGACGGCGGGCAGCCAGCTCGGCTATGAGATCGGCAAGGCGATCGCAGGCCCGATGGGCGGGCGCATCGGCCGCGGCGTGCTCGGAAGCTTCAGCCGCGGGATGGCGAAGAAGATCGGCTGACGATCAGCCGCCGATCGAGGCGGTTGCCGTCGCGGGATCGGTGTTGCCCGGCTGCGCGTCGATGATCGTTTTCAGGAGCGCGCCCTTGTTGACGACCTCCGTGTTCGGATCGCCCGCCGTGGAACGGGCGGACGGATCGGACTTGGCGGCGCCCGCATCGTCGAGCAGCTTCTGCTCGCCGGCGGATTTGGGAGCCGGACGCACGCCCGGGCCGAACAGCGCTTCCATCGCCTGGGTCTGCGCGCCCGTTTCCATCGGACGCGGCGCACCGGGGCGCGGCGGGGCGAGATTGTAATCCGGCGGCACGACGAGCGGCGCGGAGCGGCCGATGGCAAACTCGTCCGGCGCGTCGCGCCCGAAGATGCCGCTGCTGCCGCAGGCGGAAAGGCCAAGCGCCGTGATCGCCACGAGCGCGGCGCGCGTCAGGGAAGACATGCTTTTCAACTCCACTTCATTCTGCTGCTGCGGGCTTGCGTTCGAAGAACGCGCGCAGCAGCAGGATTGCGACACCTATGGTAATCGCCGCGTCGGCGACATTGAAGACGTAAAAGCTCCATTCGCCGACGTGGACGTGCACGAAATCGACGACGTAGCCGAAACGCACGCGATCGACGATGTTGCCGAGCGCGCCGCCGAGCACGAGCGCAAGCGCGAGAATATCGATGCGGTTCGTTTCCTTGCGCATCCACCACGCGACACCCGCCGCGATGAGCGCGGTGACGCCGGTGAGAATCCAGCGCTCTTTCGCGCCGTCAGCCTGGAGCAGCCCCATCGAAACGCCGCGATTTTCGACCCACGTGAGACTGAGGACCGGCAAGAGGTTGATGCTGCCCTTCGCCTGCAGGCCGATGCCAGCGATGATCCACAGCTTCACGAGCTGATCGACGACGAAGATCGCCGCCGCGACGAGATAGCCTTTCGCGGCGGTCACGCGAGAACCTCGTCGCAGCGCACGCAAAGCTCGGTTGCCGGATCGACATCGCCGGTGTGACGCCAGCAGCGGGCGCACTTTTCGGCCTCGGTGCGTGTTATCACCGTAGAATCGCCGCCATATTCGACCGCGCTGACGATCGAGACTTCGGCGAAGTCGGCCGCCGAGATGCCGGCGACTTCGGGGAGGCGCACGACCGCCTCGTTCGACGAGCGGATCGTCTTTTCGCGGCGGAAGGGCTCGATCGCTTCGGTGACGCTTTCACGCGCCGCGCGGATCGTCGCCCACTTTTCCCCAAGAGCCGCATCCAGCCATGCCGCATCGATCTCCGGCCAATCGAGCAGGTGAACCGAGCCGTCTTCGCTGGGGAAGCGGGCCTGCCAGGCTTCTTCGGCGGTGAACACCAGAACGGGCGCGAACCAGCGGGTGAGCGCGTGGAACAGCGTGTCCATCACCGTGCGGCAGGCGCGTCGTTTCGCTGACGTCACGGCGTCACAATAGAGGCTGTCCTTGCGCACATCGAAGTAGAAGGCGCTGAGGTCATGGACGCAGAACGCCTGCAAAGCGGTCACATAGCGCGTGAAATCGTAATCGTTCACGCACTGGCGCAGCTCGTCGCCGAGTTCGGCGAGGCGGTGCAGCACCCAGCGTTCCAGCTCTGGCATTTCGGACGCCGCGATGCGCTCGGCTTCGTCGAAGCCGTCGAGCGCGCCGAGGAGGTAGCGGAAGGTGTTGCGAACCTTGCGGTAGGCATCGGTCATGCCGCGCATGATTTCCGGGCCTATCCTGTGATCCTCGCGCCAGTCGACGTTCACCGCCCACAGGCGCAGCACATCCGCGCCGCTTTCGCCGATCACCTTGTTGGGATCGATGGTGTTGCCGAGGCTCTTCGACATCTTGCGGCCCGACGCATCGAGCGTGAAGCCGTGCGTGACGACGGCGTCATACGGCGCGCGGCCGCGCGTGACGCAGGATTGCAGCAGCGAGGACTGGAACCAGCCGCGATGCTGATCCGACCCTTCGAGATAGAGATCGGCGGGCCAGCGCAGATCAGGCCAACGGCCCGATTCGAGCACGAAGGCGTGCGTGCAGCCCGAATCGAACCACACGTCGAGAATGTCGCCGATGCGCTCGTAATCGTCGGCCTTGTACGCATCTCCCAGGAAGACCTGCGGATCGGTGCCCGTCCACGCATCGACGCCCTCGGCCCGGACCGCCGCGACGATGCGGGCATTGACCTCTGCGTCGACGAGATACTCACCCGTCTTCCGGTGCACGAACAGCGTGATGGGCACGCCCCACGCGCGCTGGCGCGAGAGCACCCAATCGGGCCGCCCGGAGACCATCGCGCCGATGCGGTTGGCGCCGCGTTCCGGCACCCAGCGCACGCGCTCGATCTCCGCCATCGCGGTTTCGCGGAGCGTGCGGCCCTCACCCTGCGCGCTGCGGATGTCGGCTTCGGTCTTGCAGAGCGGGATCTGGCCGTCGATCGGCTTGTCCATCGGGACGAACCACTGCGGCGTGCAACGGAAGATCACCTTGGCCTTGGAGCGCCACGAGTGCGGGTAGGAGTGGGAATAATCCGCCGACGCCGCGAGCAGACCGCCCGCGGCTTTCAGGTCCGAACAGATCGGCCCTTCGGGTCCGTTGAACTTCGGGTTGATGACACTGCCCTGCCCACCGAGCCATGCCCAGTCAGCGCGGTAGCGACCATCGCCTTCAACCGCGAACACGGGGTCGATGCCATGCGCCTTGCAGAGCAGGAAGTCGTCCTCGCCGTGGTCCGGCGCCATGTGGACGAGGCCCGTGCCGCTGTCGGTGGTGACGAAATCGCCCGGCAGGAATGGGCGGGGCTTGGCGAAGAAGCCGCCCAAATGATGCATCGGGTGGCGGGCGACAGTGCCTTCCAAATCAGAACCACGATAGTAGTTTATCAATCTTGTGGTCGAAATCGGATCGCCTGGCCCCACGAAATCAGCGATTCTTACGTCAGCCCGTTTTTCGAACTCTGTTTGTAAATCCGAAGCGATCAAGACCCGGATTCGTTCGCCAGACGTGCGTTCGTATTCTAGGTGATTGTAGGTAATATCAGGCCCGTACGCGATCGCTTGGTTGACCGGAATTGTCCATGGGGTCGTCGTCCAGATCACAGCGTGCGCGCCGACCAGCTCCGGCGCATTCGGCGCTTCGGTGATCTCGAACGCCACGTCCACCTGCGTGGAGACGATGTCCTCGTACTCGACCTCCGCCTCGGCGAGCGCGGTCTTTTCGACGGGCGACCACATCACGGGCTTCGCGCCGCGATAGAGCTGGCCCGACTCCGCCACCTTCAGCAGCTCGGCGACGATGATCGATTCCGCCTGGAAATCCATCGTGAGGTACGGATTGTCCCAATCGCCATTGATGCCGAGGCGCTTCAGCTGCTCACGCTGACGGTTCACCCAGTTCTGCGCGTAGGCGCGGCATTCGGCGCGGAAGGCCTTGGGGTCGACCTCGTCCTTGTTCTTGCCCTTCTTGCGGTATTCCTCCTCGACCTTCCATTCGATCGGAAGCCCGTGGCAGTCCCAGCCCGGAACGTAGGGCGCATCTTTGCCCAGCAGCGTCTGCGTGCGGACGACCATGTCTTTCAGCACGTGATTGAGCGCGTGGCCGATGTGCATGTCGCCGTTGGCGTAGGGCGGGCCGTCGTGGAGGACGAACTTTTCACGGCCCTTCCGCTCGGCGCGGAGGCGCTTGTAAAAATCGAGCCCCTGCCAGCGCGCAAGCCATTTCGGCTCCGCATCGGCCAGGCCAGCCTTCATCGGGAAATCGGTCTTCGGCAGGAAGACGGTGTCGCGGTAGTCTTTACGGGTATCGTCGCTCATATCGGGCATACGCCCTAGAGCAGCGCGGCGCGCGCGTCCACGATATCCTTGGCGATCTGGGCCTTCAGAACGTCGAGGCTGGCAAGTTTCATTTCAGGGCGCAGATGCGCGATCAGCTGTGTCTCGATGCTCTGCCCGTAAAGGTCTTCCGCAAAGTCGAACACATGGACTTCGAGCAGCTCCTTCGGCGGCGTGAACATGGGCCGGATGCCGAGGTTCGCGACACCTTCCACCACGCGTCCGTCTTCCAGCCGGCACCGCACGGCATAGATGCCGTAGGCAGGGCGAACATATTCGGCATCGATCGCGACGTTGGCCGTCGGCACGTCGATCGTGCGGCCGCGCTTGTCGCCATGCTCTACAATCCCGCGAATGGCGAAGGGGCGCCCCATCAGCGCCGTGGCTTCGCGGCAATGCCCCGCCTGCAGCGCAGCGCGCACGCGCGTGGAGGAGATGATCGCCGCGCCTTCATCGCGCACCGGCGCGACGGTTTCGGGGATGAGGCCGTGGGCACTGCCCAGTTCGAGCAGCGTTGCCGTGTCCCCGCTCGCGCCGTGCCCGAAGGTGAAGTCTTCCCCGGTGACGGTGCCCGTGAGGCCGAGGCGGCCGGCGAGAATGCCGGAAACGAATTCGTCAGCTGGTAGCGCCGCGAATGCCGCATCGAACCGCAGCACGACGGCAGCATCCAGGCCGAACGCTTCCAGCAGATCGAGCTTCTGCTCGGTCATCGTCAGCGCGAAGGGCGGCGATTGCGGACGGAACAGCCGCGCCGGATGCGGATCGAACGTGATCGCGAGCGCGGGCAGCCCCTCGGTACGCGCGCGTTCGAGCGCCCGGCCCACAACGGCCTGATGGCCGACGTGGAAACCATCGAAATTGCCGATCGCCGCAACGCCCCCCCGAAGCGCGTCGGGCAACGGCCCATCCCCCATGATGCGTTTCATGCGCGTTCTGCTATCGCGCCCGGCTTAGCGCGGCAAGGTGGCGCGGAGCACGCGAAGCACGTTGCCGCCCATCGCTTTCTCGATTTCAACTTCGCTGAAACCCTGATCGAGAAGCGCCTGCGTGACGGCGGGAAGGTGCGCGGCGTCGACGCCGACAGTCGTCGCGCCGTCCCAATCCGAACCCAGCGCGACGTGATCGATGCCGACGAGATCGCGCACGTGGCGCATCGCGCGCGCCGTCGCCTGCGGCGTGGCTGCGCACACGGCGGCGTCCCAGAAACCGATACCGACGACACCGCCCGTTGCCGCGATGCCGCGAATTTCCTCGTCGGTGAGGTTGCGGTTGGTGTTGCACGTCGCCTTGACGCCGCCGTGGCTGTAGACGACCGGCTTCGTCACCAGCTTCAGCGCCTCGGCGACGGTCTTGTGGCTGGCGTGGGCGAGATCGACGACCATGCCCTTCGCTTCCATGCGGCGGATGACATCGCGGCCGAGCGGGGTGAGCCCGCCCTTTTCGAGCCCGTGCATCGAGCCTGCCAGTTCATTATCGAAGAAGTGCGTGAGGCCCGCCATGCGGTAGCCCGCATCGAACAGCACATCGACGTTGCCGAGCTTGCCTTCGAGGTTCTGCAGGCCTTCGATCGAGAGCAGCGCGCCGGTCGCGGTCCTGTCGGCGAGCAGCGCATCGAGATCGCGCACCGTCTGTACCAGCGCGAAGCCCTTCGCGCGCTGCATCCGCTCGGCGTGCCAGAGCGAGCGCTGGAGCAGCGAATCCCATGTGCGCGGCGGCTGGAGCTGCGCGATCGTGAGCATCGTGATGGTGTCGGTGTCGGCGCCGTTCGATTCGTAATTCTGGCCCTTCGGCGACTTGGTGACGGAGGAGAAGACCTGCAGCTTCACATTGCCCTCCTGAAGCCGCGGCAGATCGACGTGGCCCCGATTGGCGCGCGCTTCAGGGTCGCGCTTCCAGAGCAGTGTGTCGGAGTGAAGATCGGCGATCGCCAGCCGATCGTGCAGCGCCTGCGCTGCAGGGCTCACCGTCCATTCGCCGGACCCCGCGATGCGGTTCATCGAGCGCTCGAGGATGCCGGGCGCAAGGCCGAAGAACAGTACGGCGGCAAGGACGACAAGCGCCGCCACGATCCAGGGCCAGCGCCGCCTGCGCACCTTCGCCTTCGCCATCAAACCGCCTCCAACGTTACAAAATCAAAAGCGGGATGCGCCTCCCCCGCCGCGTGAACCTCGCGGAAGGTCTCACGCCAGCGCGCGGGATCAAGCTCTGGAAAATAGGTATCGCCTTCGGGCTCGCCATGAATTTCCGTAAGCTCGATGCGCGTCGCGAAGGGAAGCGCCTGCGCATATATCTCCGCGCCGCCCACCACCATGATCGCCTCGGCGCGCGTGCGCGGATCAAGCCCGGCCGCCGCGATCGCTTCTGCAAGGTTCGGCACGACGGTCACACCCTCCGCCTGCCAGCCCGGCTGGCGCGTGAGCACGATGTTGTGGCGCCCGGGCAGCGGCTTGCCGATCGATTCGAAGGTCTTGCGACCCATGATCACGGGCTTGCCGACCGTGATGCGCTTGAAGCGCTTCAGGTCTTCGGAAAGATGCCACGGCATCGCGCCGTCCTTGCCGATCACCCGATTGTCGGCGCGCGCAACGACGAGAACGATGTCCGGCCTGTACGTAGGGGTCACACCGCCACCGGCGCCTTGATGTGCGGCTGCGCTTCATAGCCGACGAGTTCGAAATCCTCGTAACGGAAGCCGAAGATGTCCTTCACGTCCGGGTTGATGCGCATCTCTGGGAGCGCCATCGGGCGGCGCGTCAGCTGCAGGTCGGCCTGATCGAGGTGATTGAGATAGAGATGCGCGTCGCCGAAGCTGTGGATGAATTCGCCCGGCTTCAGCCCCGTCACCTGCGCCATCATCTGCGTGAGGAGCGCGTAGGAGGCGATGTTGAACGGCACGCCGAGGAACACGTCTGCACTGCGCTGGTAGAGCTGGCAGGAGAGCCGGCCTTCCGCGACGTAGAACTGGAACAGGCAGTGGCAGGGCGGCAGCGCCATGCTGTCCACCTCCGCGACGTTCCATGCCGACACGATCAAGCGCCGCGATTCGGGATTGCGGCGGATCATTTCGACGAGGTTCGCGATCTGATCGATGACGCGTCCGTCCGGCGTTTCCCAGCGGCGCCACTGCTTGCCGTAGACGGGGCCGAGCTCGCCTTCGCTGTCCGCCCACTCATCCCAGATCGAGACGCCGTTTTCCTTCAGGTAGCGGATGTTGGTGTCGCCCGAGAGGAACCAGAGCAGCTCGTGCGCGATCGATTTCAGATGCAGCTTCTTCGTCGTCAGCATCGGGAAGCCATCGGCGAGATCGAAGCGCATCTGGTGCCCGAAAACGCTGAGCGTTCCCGTGCCGGTGCGGTCGCCGCGCTCGGTGCCGTGGCGGCGGACGCGGGCGAGAAGGTCGAGATATTGCTGCATGCAGAAAGATATACGACGCCCCGAGCCGCTTGGCGAGAAAAGACACAAATCATTCAAAAATAAGGACTTGCCAAATCACAGCCCTCCAGATCATTACGGATGCGTTTCTGAACGGGGGGATCGTTCAGTTTGGAAGAGTCGTACGTCTGGCTGGCCGGATACTGGCTGCTGACGCGAGAGCTGTTGCTTCTCGCGGCGGCGGGCGTTGCCGTATCGAGCCTCGACGATCTTCTGTTCGACATCCTCTATTTCGCGCGGGAGCTCTGGCGGCGGCTCACCATTTATAGGGTCTGGGCGCGCGCGGATGCGAGCACGCTCGTGGGACCGGGGGTCGGCGCGCCGATCGCGGTGTTCGTGCCCGCCTGGGATGAGGCGGACGTGATCGGCCAGATGCTCGCGACGTTCACGCGCACGATGCGGCACCCGCGCTACCGGATCTTCGTCGGCGTCTATCCCAACGACCCGGCGACGCGCGCGGCGGTGGAAGCGGTCGCCGATCCTCGGATCGGAATCGTCGCCGCGCCGCATCTCGGGCCGACCACCAAGGCCGACTGCCTGAACGCGATCTGGCACGGCATGGAGGCGTATGAGCGCGCGCATGGCGTGCGCTTCAAGGCGGTCGTCCTGCACGACGCCGAAGACGTGGCGCACGCGCGTGAACTTGACGTCATCGACTATCTGATCCCGGCGAAGGCGATGGTGCAGCTTCCGGTCGTACCCTTCGCCGATCCGCAGTCGCGCTGGATCGCGGGGCACTATCTCGACGAGTTCGCCGAGAGCCACACCAAGGACATGGTGGTGCGCGAGGCGATCGGCGCAGCGCTGCCCGCCGCCGGCGTCGCGTGCGGGTTCGAGCGGGAGATGATGGGGCAGATTGCGGACGCGCTCGGCGGCGCGCCGTTCGACCCCGATTCGCTCACCGAAGACTACGAACTCGGCCACCGCATCCACGCGCGCGGCGGCAATGCCGCGTTCGTCCGCATTCCCGGCACGCGCGGCGAGCCGCATGTGACGACGCGCGAGCATTTCCCGGCGACGCTCGAAGCCGCCGTGCGACAGAAATCGCGCTGGCTGCTCGGCATCGCGCTCCACGGCTGGGACCGGATCGGCTGGCAGGGCGGGATCGCGGCGCGCTACATGCTGCTGCGCGACCGCAAGGCGCTGCTGAACGCGCTTGTCGTCATCATCGCATATGTCGCAGCGATCGCCTACGCCGCTGCGATCGTGTTGAAGGGGACAGTGCCGGACGCGCGCACGCTCCCCGCCGTGGTCGAGCGCGGCACAGCGCTTGATACCCTCCTGCGGCTGACGACTGCGCTTCTTGCGTGGCGGCTGGCGATGCGCATGGTGTTCACGGGGCGCCAGCACGGGCCCATGGAAGCAGCCCGCGCGCTCCCCCGCGCCTTCATCGCCAACATCGCGAACTTCCTCGCCGCCCTCCGCGCCTGTCGGCTCTATGTCGGCGGTCTCATCAGCAAGACACGCCCGGTCTGGGAAAAGACCGCGCATCGGTTTCCACAGATCGTGGCGGACGAATAGATGCGCCCCGTCCGCGCCTTCGGGATCATGGCCGCCGCGCTCGCGCTGTGGGCGACGTGGCGCTTCGAGGCGGCGCGCGAGACCTTAGCCGCGATGCTCGCCGCGCACGCCCGGCCTGCACCGGTCGCGCGCGCTGTGGCAGTCGCAGAGATCGCGCCCGCTCCCCAAGCTGGCAATACGGCGGCTGCAACGCGGGCAGTCTCTCCCGCGCGCGCACCGCAGGCCGCAAAGCCCACGCGCGCCTCTCTGCAACCGGTCACTCTGCCGGTCGCGTCCGAAAGTGTCGCGCAGGTGGTCGTTTCCGTTCCCACCCGAGACGGTCCGCCCACGGCCCATGATTTTGCCGCATCGGGCTACACCGCGCTGGCGCTGGGGGACCGCCGCACCGCAGCACGGCAATTCGATGCGGCGCTCGCCGCCGATCCGGGCCATGCCAATGCCGCACTCTGGCAGGCTGAACGCACAGCGCTGCTCAAGGCGTGGCGTATCGATGCCTACAGCCTGATCCGAAGCAGCGGCGGCGGCTTCGTCAGCGACCGTCCGCTGCTTGGCGGCGGGCAGAGCGGCATCCGGCTCGGCTACACGCCGGGTCCGCTGGCGCGGCGCCCGATCGAACTGTTCGGCCGCCTCGCGATCGCGCACGACTGGCTCGACCTCAAAGACCGCAGCGGGCAAGGCGCGGTCGGCGCCGCCTGGATGCCGCTTGGGCGCGACGGGCCCACTGTCGGCGCGGAGCGGCTGATCGCGATCGGCCGGGAGGGACGGGATGCTTGGGCCATCCGCGTGTCCGGCGGCGCGTGGCACGCGGCGGATGCGAAGCTTCCGATCGATCTCAGTGCCTATGCCGAAGCCGGTGTCGTCGGCGCAAGCAGCCGAGACGGGTTTGCAGGCGCGCAGGCGCTCGCGCTCTACCCGGTCGCGGCGCGCGAGGGGACACGGATCGGGCTCGGCGGGGGCGTGTGGGGCAGCGTGCAGGACGGCGGCGGCCGCACGGCATCGCGCCTCGAATTCGGCCCCGGCGCCCAGCTCTCGCAGCGCATCGGCAAAGCCACGATCGAGCTGCGCGGCGAATACCGGTTCCGCGTCGCGGGCGATGCTGCGCCGGGAAGCGGCCCGGCGCTCACCGTCGCGACGCGGTTCTGACGCTATTCGGCAGCGACCGCCGCGACCTCCTCGATATTCCGGCGCCGGGCGTCGAAATCCTGCGCGATCTTCTCGTCGTTCGCCTGTAGCGCATCGACATCGACGTTCACGTAATCGAGCACGCCCATCTGCGCGTAGCCGCGCTGCACGGTTTCACCCCACAGGCCGATATCGGCGACAATGGGCACGATGCGGTTGAAGAGGTGATTGCGGAAGTTCCGGGCGCCTTCGCTTTCATCTGCCCATGCCACGCATTCGCCGACATCGAAGCCAAGGTTTTCGTATACCTCGCGGGACTGGAACCGGTCGCGCATGTGGTAGCACGCCTCCACGAGGAACTCTTCCCGCTCCTTCCTCTCGGCCGCGGTCAGGTGCGGATAATATTCGCGCAAGGTGAGGCGACCGAAAGCGACGTGGCGCGCTTCGTCCTGCATCACATAGGCATTGACGGCGCCGGCGAGCGGCGAGGTCGACATGTCGCGAATGCCCGCGAAGGCGGCGAGCGCGAGCCCTTCGATTACCACCTGCATACCAAGGTATGTCATGTCCCAACGCTTGTCCTCGAGCACCTGTTCGAGGAGCGTCGCAAGCGGGCCGGTGATCGGATAGCTCATGCCGATCTTCTCGATCAGGCGCTTGTAGGCCTCCACGTGCCGCGCCTCGTCGATCGTCTGCGTGGAGGCGTAGAACTTGGCTTCAAGGTCCGGCACCTGCTGCACGATCTTCGCCGAGCAGATAAGCGCGCCCTGCTCTCCGTGCAGGAACTGCGAAACCGACCATGCCTGCATGTTGCGGCGCAGTTCGATGCGCTCCTGCTTCGACATCTTCTCCCACATCGGCGAGCCGAAGATACCGATGGTCTGCTCCGGCATACCCTGCGGGTTTTCCCAATCGAGGTCCTGCGACCAGTCGATGCGCTCGGCTGCGTCCCACTGCATCTTCTTGCCCTTGGCATAGAGGCTGAGGAGATCGTCGCGATCATCCGAATACTCGAAATCGAAAACGGTCTCGAACTCCTGCGCGACGCTCCAGGTCGGGCCGCTCGGCGTCAGCTGGTACAGATCCGAAAAAGCCATGACGTTTCCTCTTCCCAATGGATCATGTGTTGTCGTTGGCGATCCTGCGCCGCGCCTCGAGCTGACGCAGGATTTCCCGCGTCCGCATCAGGCTCAGCATTTCGTTGATGGTGGAGATGCCGCGCTCGGCCATCGTCAGCGCTTCCTCGTCGCTGACCTTGCCCGCCGTGTTCTCGAAGAACAGGCGCATCTCCTGCCCCACGAGCCATTCGACGAACTGCACGTACATGGCGCCGCCGCCAACAAAGCCGCGGTCTTCGGTGAAGCCGATGACGTTCATTTCCTTGAGGCAGCGCGCAATCGCGAGATCGCGCGGTCCGAAGCGGCCATCGCGATCGGGGCAGAGCAGACCTTCCTCAACCGCGCGGCCAAGCTCCTCGGTTCTGAAACCGGCTTGTTCGGCAAGCTCTTCCAGCGTCGCGCCTTCGCCGCCGGTATCGAGCCGGGCGCGGAGCATGGCATCGAGATCGGGAAAGGCATCGGCATGAAGCCAGCGATCCCCATCTTCCCCATCAAGCAGCGTGCGGATGATCGCGAGCGGCAGGAAGCGTTCCTCCTGCAGGCGCTTGATCGCTTTCAGCCGCGCGACGTGCATGTCGTTATAGAAGGCGCTGTTCGCGCTCGCGCGGTCGGGTTCGGGAAGCAGGCCTTCGCGGATGTAGAAGCGGATCGTTTCCCGCCCCACGCCAGTCAGCCGTTCAAGTTCGCGCATACGCAAGGCGCGCATCTCCCTCCTGAGTGCGACTCGGAAGCTATCAGGTTTTACGGAGTTGTGATACGCAAAATCTGATAGGGTTGCGGTCCGCACTAAAGTGCGTCGTGGAAGATGATCCCGAGGGTTCGTCGCTCGCCGCGTTCGATGCTGGAAACGCCGTGGCGCAGTTGTGTTCGATACGCGCCGCGCGGGCCTTGGCGCGGCCGATCACGCACCGGCAGGATGGTGATCGCGCCCTGCCGCGCCAGCACCGCCTCGCAGCGTGATTGGCGGCGCGGGCGATTCTCGACGAGCACGAGCGCGCCGCCATCGAAATCCACCCCCGGTCGATCGAGTTGGACCACCACCTGCAGTGGGAAATGCACCGGGCCGTAAAGATCCTGGTGCAGGCAATTGTAGTCGCCAGGCCCATAGCGGAGCAGCAGCGGCGTCGGCCGCATCTGCCCGGCGGCGCGGCAGCGTTCGATGAGGTCCGCGTGCGTGGTCGGCCATTCGGCGGGCAGGCCGAGCCGCTCCGCCCAGCCGTTCGCGATGCGTGCAAGATGCGGATAAAGCGCATCGCGCAGCGACGCGACGACGGGCGGCAGCGGGTAGGCGAAGTAGCGGTAACTGCCCCGCCCATAGCCGTGCCGGGCCATCACCACCGTACTGCGAAACGCGGCGTCGTCACCGTAGTGTCCGGCAAGCGCAGCACACATCTCCGTACCCAGCAGGGGCGGTGTCACCGCATAGCTGCGCTCTTCGAGCATGGCTTCAAGCGCCGCCCAATCGAGCGCATCGACACACGCAAAGCCTGTCATGCCGCTTGGCCTCGCCGACGCTCAGCCGCCAGCAGCGCACACTTCCGCTCGACGCCCCAGCGATAACCGCCGATGCCGCCATCGCCGCGCAGAACACGGTGGCAGGGGATGAGCACGGCGATCCGGTTCGCGCCGCAGGCGGACGCCGCAGCGCGAACCGCACTGGGCGCACCGATGCCGGCGGCGACCTCCGCATAAGAGACGACACTGCCGCTCGGCACGCTGAGCAGGAAGCGCCAGACCTTCATCTGAAATGCCGTGCCGCGTAGATCGACAGGAATATCGGGATGCGGCGCGCCCTCCGCGAGATGTGTCCCGAGTGCATCGATCCAGGCGTCGAGCTGTGCTGAAGCGGCAGCGTCCGATGGCACGATATCTGCGCGCGGAAATTCGGCCCGCAGACGGTCTACCAGCGTGCTTTCCTCGTCCCCGAAATCCACCGCGCAAACACCGCGCCCCGTCGCCGCCATCAGCAGCAGGCCAAGGCCGGTGGCACGACATGCCCAGGCGATCGTCTCACCCACACCGCCCGCGCGGTAAGCCGCAGGGGTCATGCCGAGATGGCCATCCATCCGCTCGTAGGCGCGGCTCGTCGATCCGAAACCGGCCTCGAAGATCGCCCCGGCAACGCCGTCACCCTCTTTCAGACTCGCTTTCAGCCGCTTCATCCTGAGTGCGGTCTGGAATGCCTTGGGACTGACGCCGATCACTGCCGTGAATGCACGCTGCACCTGGAAACTGCTGAGTCCCGCGATCTCCGCGAGACGGGCGAGCGGCAGCGGCGTATCTGCGTGCGTCTCGATATAGCGCGCAAGCGACGTCATGCTGTCAGCCGCGGGATCGCGCCCTTCGAGCGCGCGGGGACGGCAACGCAGGCACGCCCGGTAGCCGTCCGCCTCGGCAGCCATGCTGCTCCCATAAAAGCGTACATTCTCGCGCCTCGGGGTTCGCGCTGGGCACGACGGGCGGCAGTAAACGCCGGACCGTTTCACGGCATAGACGAACCGCCCGTCGAACGTGCGATCCCGCCGCACGACGGCGTCCCAGAATTGCGACTGATCGGTCAATTCCGTTTCCATGATCATCTGCTCCTCCTTTTCGGACAGGCCCGCAAGCTAGGCGCGCGGGAAGCGGCAGACGTTCCGATCCTTGCAGCGATACGCACGGCCCAAATTTTGTCTCGATACAGGCGCATATTGGCGGCAAAGGTGGTGGCGGGAGACTCCCCGCTGGGTTAGTCAGGACGGCATGGACATCTATCTCCCGATCGCCGAACTCAGCGTCAATTCGCTGGTGATTGTGGGGTTCGGCGTTCTCGTCGGCTTCATGTCCGGCATGTTCGGCGTCGGCGGCGGCTTCCTGACCACGCCGATGCTGATCTTCTACGGCATCCCGCCAGCGGTTGCGGTCGCATCGTCCGCCACGCAGATCACCGGATCAAGCGTTTCCGGCGCGCTTGCGCACTGGCGGCGCGGCGGCGTCGATGCGAAGATGGGCGCAGTGCTCGTCGCCGGGGGCGTGGTGGGCTCGGGAATCGGCTCCTATCTCTTCAAACTCCTCCAGAAGATCGGCCAGATCGATATCTCGATCTCGCTGATCTACGTGGTGTTCCTGTCGACGATGGGCGGGCTGATGCTCGTGGAATCATGGCAGACGCTGCGGCGCGCACGCACCGGCGAAATCCGGCGCGTGAAACTGCACCCGCACATCCCGTTCATCTCGGCATTGCCGTGGAAGATGCGCTTCTACAAGTCGGGGCTCTACATCTCGCCGCTCGCTCCGTTCGGCATCGGCATGGTCGTCGGCATGCTCACCTTCATCATGGGCATCGGCGGCGGCTTCATCATGGTGCCGGCCATGATCTACCTGCTCGGCATGTCCGTTTCGGTCGTGGTCGGCACATCGCTGTTCCAGATCGTGTTCACGACCGCCGCGATCACGCTGCTCCACGCCGTGCAGTCTAAGACGGTCGATATCGTGCTTGCGCTGATGCTGCTGATCGGCGGCGTCATCGGCGCGCAGATCGGCGCCCGCATGGCGCAGCGGCTGCCGCCCGAAAAGCTGCGTTTCGCGCTCGCCGTCCTCGTCATCGCCGTCGCGATCCGGCTGCTCATCGGCCTGACGTGGACACCAAGCGAACTTTATTCGGTCTTTTCCGAATGAAGCGGCTGTTGCTGCCCCTTCTGCTCGTGCTGCTGTCCGCCGCCGCCCCGCCGCGGCTGATCACCGATATCAGCCACAGCAAGATCGACATCGTCTACAGCTTCGCGGGCGCCGAGCTGCTGATCTTCGGCGCGATCCAGTATCCGGGCGGCCAGACGCCGGACGAGCGCCCCGACATCGCGGTAATCGTGCGCGGCCCGCCCGAAGCGGTAACGGTGCGGCGCAAGGCGCGCGTTGCCGGCATCTGGATCAACACGCGTTCCGTGCGCTTCGAGACGGCACCGTCGTTCTATAGCGTCGCCACCACGCGGCCGATTTCAGAGCTGGTCGACGACGAGACGGCCGCGATCTACGAACTCGGCCTTTCGCACCTGCAGCTTTCGCCGGTTTCCGGCGATGCAGGCGATATTCGCACATTCGAACAGGGCTTTCTCAGCCTCCGCCGCCGCGAACGCCTGTATGCCGACGACGCGCAGGGCGTCGAACTCACCGAAAACGTGCTCTATCGCGCCCGCATCCAGATTCCGAGCCAGGTGCCGGTAGGCAACTATACGGTCGAGATCCACCTGATCGACGACGGCAAGGTGGTGGCGAGTGCGATGCGTGAAATCAGCATCGACAAGTCAGGGTTTGAACGGCAGGTTTCGGTCGCGGCCGAAGAACACAGCTTCTCTTACGGCATGCTCGCGGTCGTGCTGGCGCTGCTGCTCGGATGGTCAGCCGGGCTCTTTACGCGGCGATAAACGCTTCCTTATCCCTTCGCTGTTACACCGCTGCGGCAAAGCCTTATCGCAGCGAAGGAGTACGTCTTGGATCAGTCGTTCATGCCGGTGAGCCCGTCGTCGGCCGATGGTCACAACGTCTTCATGCAACCCGAAAAGGTTGCCAGCCTTCCCAGCACGTGCGTGATCGGTCGCGTGCGTGAGATTGCCGGCGGCTCCGCGATCTGCAGCTTCGATCCCACACAGCTGAAGGCGATTACTGGCCACGAGGACACGACCGTCGCCAGGTCGGGCCAGGTCGGCAGCCAGGTGAAGATGCGCGTGGGCGATCTCTGGCTGCTCGGGAACGTGCGCGACATGCGCTTCGACGAAGCAGGCGAGGTCATCCTCTCGCACATCGACTTCCTTGGCGAAGGGCCCGAAGATCAAGCGACTGGATCGATGAAAGCGTTCCGTCGCGGCGTGACGCGCTATCCGGTGCCGGGCGATCAGGTTTTCACGGTCTCGCGTGCCGACCTGGTACTGGTGTTCGCTGCCGAGGACCGTCCTCACATCGAGATCGGCACCGTCTACCCCACGGAGGACGTGCGCGGCGCGCTGCTCATCGATGCGATGCTCGGCAAGCATTTCGCGCTGCTCGGCTCGACCGGTACGGGTAAATCGACGAGCGCCGCGCTGATCCTGCACCGCATCGTCGAGAAGGCGCCCAAGGGCCACATCATGATGCTCGACCCGCACGGCGAATATGCCGCGGCGTTCAGCTCGAACGGCATGATCTTCAACGTCGACAACCTCAACCTGCCGTACTGGCTGATGAACTTCGAGGAACACTGCGAGGTGTTCATCACCACGGACGGTTCCGAGCGCGAGAAGGACATGGACGTGCTGGCCAAGTGCCTGCTCGCCGCACGGTCCAAGAGCCGCATCGCCGAATCGCTCGGCAAGATGACCGTCGATTCGCCGGTGCCCTACCTGCTTTCAGACCTGCTCGGCGCCATCAACGCGCAGATGGGCAAGCTCGACAAGGCGAGCGACCTCGGGCCGTACATGCGGCTGAAAACCAAGATCGAGGAGTTGAAGGGCGATCCGCGCTACGCGTTCATGTTCAACGGCCTGCTCGTTTCAGACTCGATGGCGCCGTTCCTTTCGAAGATCTTCCGGCTGCCGGCAGAAGGCAAACCGATCTCGATCGTCGACCTCTCGGGCGTGCCCTCCGACATCGTGACCGTTGTGGTCGCGGTGCTTGCACGTATGGTGTTCGACTATGCGATCTGGGCACGGCGCGAGCCGCAGCGGCCGATCCTGCTCGTCTGCGAGGAGGCGCACCGCTACGTGCCCTCGGACCGCGAGACAAAGGGTGTCGCGGTTCGCAAGGTTCTGGAGCGCATCGCCAAGGAAGGTCGTAAATACGGCGTTTCGCTGGGCCTTATCACGCAGCGCCCGTCGGACCTTGCCGAAGGCGTGCTCTCGCAGTGCGGCACGATCATCTCCATGCGCCTCAACAACGAACGCGACCAGATGTACGTGCGGAACGCCATGCCCGAAGGCGCGCGGGGCTTCCTCGATTCGATCCCCGCGCTCCGCAACCGCGAATGCATCATCTGCGGCGAGGGTGTTTCGATCCCGATCCGCGTACGGCTCGACGATCTCGCGCCGCAGCTTCGCCCTGCATCGGACGACCCACTGTTCAGCCAGCTCTGGACCGAGGAAGGCGACGAGGCGGGAATCCTCAGCCGCACGATCCACCGCTGGCGCGGGCAGGGTCGCGGCTAGCGGGCAGCGTTTATCGCGGCCCAGCAGGGATCCCACGTCGGTTCGGGACCGAAGCGCGCGGCAAGGAAATCGACGAGCGCACGGACCCGCGCCGTCGCGCTGCGGCCCGGCGGCATGACCGCATAAAGGCCCGTTTCAGCCGGCGCCCATTCAGCGAGCACGATCTCCACGCTTCCCTTCGCGAGCGACGGCGAGGCGATGAAGGTCGGCAGCATCGCGATGCCGAGGCCCGCCTCCACGGCGGCGAGCAACATCTCTCCGCTGTTCGCACGAAGCCGCGTGCGGCTCTTCACATATTCGCTGCGCCCGTCGATTTCGAACCGCCAGGCTTCCGAAGGCGCGACATTTGCGTACTGAAGCATGTCGTGATCCGCGATTTCGCGGGGATGCGACGGCGTTCCCATGCGCGCAAGATAGGCGGGGCTGGCGATCGCGAGCGCGCGGATCGGTGCGAGCTTGCGCGCAATAAGTGTCGAATCGGCAAGCTGGCCGATGCGGACCGCCAGATCGAGCCCCTCGCCGATGATGTCGGCACGGCGGTCGTCGAAGGCGATGTCGAACTCGACGCGGGGATGGGCGGCGGCGAACTCCGCAAGCGCGGGCGCGAGGTAGGCGAGGCCGAACGAAAGCGGCGCGGAAAGGCGGATCGGTCCTGCGATCTCGGCCATCGCGGCAGCGACCGCATCGCGGGCCGCTTCCAGCCCGGCAATCGCCTCCCGAACGCGCCCGAAATAGTCCACGCCGACATCCGTCGGCCGCGCGCCCTGCGCGCTGCGCGTCAGCAGCCGGGCGCCAAGCGCGGCTTCGAGCCGCGCGACGCGGCGGCTGACGATCGACTTCGAGATGCCGAGGCGCTCCGCAGCGCGGCTGAAGCTGCCGGTTTCGACGACCGCGACGAGCGCCGCGATATCGGAAAGATCGCTCGACTGTTCCATTTCATGCAACCCCGGTGTTCGCGTTGCTGCGCTATCGGCAACACCGGTCGCACATTAGCTAGGGGTCTGCAACCGAGAACAAGGACCAGACCCATGCAGAACATTCTTGTCGTGCAAAGCAGCGCACTCGGCGACGCATCGGCGTCGCGGAGCCTGATCAACGATTTCCTTGCGGCCGTCGGAACGAACGCAAACGTCGCGACCCGCGACGTCGGTGAAAACCCCCTGCCGCATCTTTCGGGTGCGACGCTCGGCGGTTTCAGCGGCGCCGACAGCCCGGAGGCGGCTGCTGAACGCGCGCTTTCCGATGAACTGATCGCCGAACTTCAGGCCGCGGACGTCGTCGTGATCGGCGCGCCGATGTATAATTTCGGTATCACCTCGAACCTCAAGAGCTGGTTCGACCGCGTCCTGCGCGCCGGCGTTACCTTCCACTACACGGCGGAAGGGCCTGTCGGTCATCTTTCCGGCAAACGCGTCATCGTCGTCGAGACGCGCGGCGGCTTCTACAGCGAAGGGGACGGCAAGGCGCTCGACGCGCAGGAGCCGCACATCCGCGCCATGCTGAACTTCATCGGCATCACCGACATCACGTTCGTCCGCGCCGAACGCCTGGCGATTTCGCCCGAAGCGCGCACGGAATCGATCGCCGCTGCGGCTGATGAACTCAAAAAACTCGGTGCAGAGAGGTTCGCTCTGGCTGCGTAGTGTCTAGCTACCGAACCTCACCTCGCTCGGCCCGCGCTCAGCCTTGAGCCGGGCCGAGACCTTTTCGGCCTGACGCATCGCACGCAGGATGTTGCCGCTGGCGATCTTCGCGAGATCGGCCTTCGAATAACCCCGCTTCTGCAATTCAGCGAACAGCGCCGGGTAATCCGCGACCGTGCCAAGCCCGTCCGGATAGCTTCCAAGACCATCAAAATCCGAACCGATCCCGATAACGTCGATCCCCGCCACCTTGCGGATGTGATCGATATGATCGGCAACCAGCGCCGCGTTCGCGTGCGGCTGCGGATTGGCCGCGCGCCAGTCCGCAAGTCCCTTCTCGACGAGATCCGGCCGATCCGGGTGATCGTAATCGAGCCGCGCTTTCTGCGCGGCTTGCTCGCGGTGCCACGCCGCCGCCTTTTCCGTCACCGCATCCTCCGCGAAGAACACCATGATGACGCCACCATTGTCCTTGAGGCGCACGAGCACGTCGTCCGGCACGTTGCGCGGCCGATTCTGCACGGCTTTTGCCGCCGAATGACTGAAGATCACCGGTGCGGCGCTCAGGTCGAGCGCGTCGTGCATCACCTTCGGCGTCACGTGGCTGAGATCGACGAGCATCCCGAGGCGATTCATCTCGCGCACGACGTCCTTGCCGAAGGGGGCGAGGCCGTTGTGCCTGGGCGCATCGGTGGCGCTGTCGGCCCACGCCGTCGTCTTGCCGTGCGTCAGCGTCATGTAGCGCGCGCCGAGGGCGTGGAACTGGCGCAGCACACCGAGCGAATTGCCGATGGAATGGCCGCCCTCCACGCCGAACACCGAGGCGATCTTGCCCGCCTTCATGGCACGTTCGAAGTCGTCGACGGTGCTGGTCTTGACGAGCATCGACGGGTTCGCATCGATCAGGCGCTGCATGATATCGATCTGGTCGAGCGTCTGACGAACGGCTTCGGGGCCTTCGGTATCGGCCGGCACGTAAACCGACCAGAACTGGCCGCCGACGCCGCCCGCCTTCATCATCGTGAAATCGGTGACGACCTTGCCGCGCAGCCGCTCCGGCAGGTTACGGAAATCGAAGTCGCTGGTGCGGCTGCCGTTTTCCTCACGCAGCGCCCACGGCAGATCGTTGTGACCATCGACGATGGGCGCCGGCACCGCGGAAGGCAGCGATTGGGCGTGGGCAGTGGTGGCAAGGATGGCGGCGGCGAAAGCGATACGAAGTGTTTTCATCCCACGTTCGTAACCGCAAAGCGTCAGACGGTGAAGCTCTCTCCGCAGCCGCAGCTGCCTTTGGCGTTGGGGTTTTCGAAGACAAAACCGGCGGCGAAATCGTCTTCCTTCCAGTCCATGCGACTGCCGATCAGGTAGAGCAGCGAGCCGCCGTCGACGAACAGGGTGCCGCCGGGCGTTTCTATGCGCTCGTCACCCGGCTTCGCATCGGCGACGTAATCGATGCTGTAGGCAAGGCCCGAGCAGCCGCGCCGGGGCGTCGACAGGCGCACGCCGAGCGTGCCTTCGGGGGCGCGCGCCATCATCGCGGCGATGCGCGCATTGGCATTTTCGGTAAGCGCGATGGGCGCGGGGCGTTCGCGGACGATTGTGCTCATAGCATTCCAAGCTCCAGCTTCGCCTCGTCGGACATCTTCTGAGGATCCCACGGCGGATCCCAGACGAGGTTGACCTCCGCCGAGCCGACGCCCGGCACGCTGCCGACGCGAATTTCCACTTCGGCGGGCATCGATTCGGCGACCGGGCAGTGCGGCGTTGTGAGCGTCATGGTGACGACGGCGTGGTCGTCCACGATATCGACGCCGTAAATCAGCCCGAGATCGTAGATGTTCACCGGAATTTCCGGATCATAGATTTCGCGCAGTGCCTGGATGACCTGATCGTAGACGCTGCCGCCCGGGGCGCCGGGATCGGGCGCGGCGGGTTTCTGGCTGAGAAAGCCTTCGAGATAATCCGCCTTGCGCCGCGCGTCCTGAAGCACGGGACGCTCCGGCGCCGAAGGTGCAGCCTCGACGTTTTCGACGGTGTAGGGCCGCGTGTCCTCGCTCATCCAAAAATCCTCTTCACCCGCGCGATGCCGCGAAGCAGCCGATCGACATCGCTTTCATCGCTGTAGACGCCGAAGCTGGCGCGCGCCGTGGCCGGCACGCCGAGCAGGTCCATCAGCGGCTGGGCGCAGTGATGCCCGGCGCGGATGGCGACGCCTTCTTCATCCAATATGGTGCCGATGTCGTGGGGATGAACCCCTTCCATCGCGAAACTGACGATCCCGCTGGAATCCTCCGGCCCGAACAGGCGCAGCGAATTGACCTTGCGCAGCTCTGTGCGCGCAAGGCCCGCGAGGTGCCGTTCGTGCGTGTCGATGACATCCAGACCGATCGCCGACACATAATCCATGGCGGCGGCGAGGCCGACGGCGCCGACGATGTGGGGCGTGCCTGCCTCGAAACGGGTGGGCGAGGGTGCGTAGGTGGTCTTTTCGAACGTCACCGTCTCGATCATCGAGCCGCCGCCCTGCCACGGCGGCATCGCCGAGAGGATATCGCCGCGTGCCCACAGCACGCCGATGCCCGTGGGGCCGTAGAGCTTGTGGCCCGAGAAGGCGTAGAAATCGGCGCCGAGCGCCTGCACATCCACGCCCATGCGCGGCACCGCCTGACAGCCATCGACGAGCAGCTTCGCACCGACAGCGTGCGCGGCGCGCGCGATGCGGGCGATATCGGCGACCGAGCCGAGCACGTTCGAGACGTGGGCGACGGCGACGAGCTTGTGCGCGGGAGTGAGCATCGCTTCCAGCGCGACTTCATCGATGCGGTGGTCGGCGGTGAGCGGGGCGACATCGATCTCGATGCCGGTGCGGTCGCGGAGGAGCTGCCACGGCACGATGTTCGAATGATGCTCCAGCCGCGAGAGCAGGATGCGGTCGCCGGCCTTGAGGGTCATCCCCCACGTCTGCGCGACGAGGTTGATCGCCTCGGTCGCGCCGCGCACGAAAACGATCTCGTTCGGGCTGGCGGCGTTGATGAAACGCGCGGCGGTACTGCGCGCCGCTTCGAAGCGCTCAGTCATCGTCGCCGAGCGCGCGTAAACGCCACGATGCACGGTGGCGTATTCGGGGCCGTAGGCGGCAGCGATAGCGTCGATCACGGCCTGCGGTTTCTGCGCGGTGGCGGCGGAATCGAGATAGGCCCAGTCGGCCACTCCCGGGAAATCGGCGCGGCGCGAAGCGGTGATCGGCGTCAGCGCGTTCATGCGAGCTGCTCCAGCGCGCCAAGCGCCGCCGCTTCCAGCGTTTCGCGTGCGTCGGCATCGTCCATGCCCGCGAAGGCATCGGCGAGGAACGCCTGCAACAGCAAACGCCGCGCTTCGGAGGGGGGCAGGCCACGGCTGGTGAGGTAGAAATATTGCGTCGCGTCGAGTTCGCCGACGGTGGCGCCGTGCGCGCATTTCACGTCGTCGGCGAAGATTTCAAGCTCGGGCTTGGCGTTCGCCGTCGCGGTGCGATCGAGCAGCATCGCCTTCACCGACTGCGCGGCGTCCGTCTTCTGCGCGCCGCGATCGACGGCGACCTTGCCGAGATAGGTGCCGGTGGCTTGGCCCGCGAGGACGGTGCGCACGGTCTGGCGGCTGGTGGCATTGGGCGCGGCGTGGCGAACATGCGTGACGATTTCGAGCGTGGTCTTGCCGCCCGCGACCTGCGCGGCGCCGAGTTCGAAATGTGATCCTTCGCCGAGCGTGATGTCGAGCGCGACGCGGCCATAACGGCCGCCGACGTTGAGGATGTGGATGTCGAGACGGGCACCGTCTGCGATGGTGACGGTCCAGTCGCGCACCGACACGGGCTGCGCGGCGTCCGCCACGAGCGTGAGCGCGCGGGTTTCGCCTGCAGGAACGGCGATGGTTTCGGACTGGACACAGGTGGGCCAGACCTCGCCGAGCGCGTCAAAGTCGCTGTAGCGCCAGGCCTCGTCGCGGCGGGTGGGGATTGGCAGGGCGTTCACGCCGCCAGCTCTCCGTAGCCCTCGCGTTCGAGCGCGTGCGCCAGCTCAGGCCCGCCGGAGCGGACGATGCGGCCGCCCGAGAGGACGTGCACCTTGTCCGGCTTCACGTAATCGAGCAGGCGCTGATAGTGCGTGATGAGCAGGAAGCCGCGCTCGGGCGAACGCAGCCGGTTGATGCCGCCCGCGACCGTCTTCAGCGCATCGATATCGAGGCCGGAATCGGTCTCGTCGAGCACCGCGAACTTCGGGGCGAGCAGCGCCATCTGCACCATCTCGTTGCGCTTCTTCTCGCCGCCCGAGAAGCCGACGTTCACGCCGCGCTTCATGTGATCCATCGTGAGATCGAAGGCATCCGCCTCGGTGCGCGCAAGCCGCATGAAATCGGCAGCCGAGACGTCCGGCTCACCGCGCAGCTTGCGCTGGGCGTTGAGCGCGGTGCGCAGGAAATTGAGGTTGGAAACGCCGGGGATTTCGACCGGATATTGCAGCCCGAGGAAGAAACCGGCGGCGGCGCGCTCGTGCGGTTCCATGGCGAGGAGATCCTTGCCGTCGAACGTCACCGAACCCGAGGTCGCCTCATAGCCTTCGCGGCCCGCAAGCACGTAGCCGAGCGTCGACTTGCCCGAGCCGTTCGGGCCCATGATGGCATGGACCTCGCCGGCGCCGACTTCGAGCGTCAGCCCCTTGAGGATTTCCTTGTCGCCGACGTTGGCGTGGAGATTTTCGATCTTGAGCATGGCCATCAGCCGACGCTTCCTTCCAGACTGATGCCGAGGAGCTTCTGCGCTTCCACGGCGAATTCCATCGGGAGCTGCTGGAGCACCTCCTTCGCGAAACCATTGACGATGAGCGCCACCGCCGCTTCCCGGTCGAGCCCGCGCGACTGGGCGTAGAAGAGCTGATCGTCGCTGATCTTGCTCGTCGTCGCCTCATGCTCGATCTGCGCGCTGGGGTTCTTCACCTCGATGTACGGCACGGTGTGCGCGCCGCATTCGGAACCGAGCAGCAGGCTGTCGCACTGGGTGAAGTTGCGCACGCCTTCGGCCGAGGGGCCGACGCGGACGAGGCCGCGGTAAGTGTTGTTCGAGCGGCCCGCCGAGATGCCCTTCGAGATGATCGTGGAGCGCGAGCCCGCGCCCAAATGGATCATCTTCGTGCCGGTATCGGCCTGCTGCCTGTTGTTGGTGAGCGCGACCGAATAGAACTCGCCGACGCTGTCCTTCCCCGAGAGCACGCAGGACGGATATTTCCACGTGATCGCCGAGCCGGTTTCCACCTGCGTCCACGACACCTTGGAGCGGTCGCCCCGGCAGTGCGCGCGCTTCGTGACGAAGTTGTAGATGCCGCCCTTGCCGTTCTCGTCGCCCGGATACCAGTTCTGGACCGTGGAATATTTGATCTCCGCGTCCTCGAGCGCGACGAGTTCGACGACGGCGGCGTGAAGCTGATTCTCGTCGCGCTGGGGCGCGGTGCAGCCTTCGAGATAGGAGACGTAGCTGCCCTTGTCGGCGATGATCAGCGTGCGCTCGAACTGGCCCGTGTTCTCCGCGTTGATACGGAAATAGGTGCTAAGCTCCATCGGGCAGCGGACGCCCTCCGGCACATAGACAAAGGTGCCGTCCGAGAAGACTGCGCTGTTGAGGCAGGCGAAGAAGTTGTCTCGCACGGGAACGACCGCGCCGAGGTATTTCTTCACGAGGTCCGGATATTCGCGGATCGCCTCGCTGATCGACAGGAAGATGACGCCGGCGCGCTTCAGTTCCTCGCGGAACGTGGTGGCGACGGAGACGCTGTCGAACACCGCATCGACCGCGACCTTGCGCGCGCCTTCGACGCCCGCGAGCACCTTCTGCTCCTCGATCGGGATGCCGAGCTTTTCGTAAGTGCGCAAAATCTCGGGGTCGAGTTCATCGAGCGACTTCAGCGTCGGCTTCTTGCGCGGCGCGGCGTAATAATAGGCGTCCTGATAGTCGATCGGCGGGATAGAGAGCTTCGCCCAATCGGGGCTTTCCATGCCCTGCCACAGACGGAACGCCTTCAGCCGCCATTCGAGCATCCATTCCGGTTCGCACTTCTTGGCCGAAATGAAACGGACAGTGTCTTCACTCAAACCCTTTGGCGCGAAATCGGATTCGATGTCGGACGAGAAGCCCCACTTGTACTTGGACTGCTCCTTGGCCATCGCCAGTGCTTGTTCGTTCGCGGCCATCAGGCAAGCTCCCTCACGGGCTCGGCGGCGAGGATCGCGGCTAGGGTGACGTCGGCGAGCGCATCACGGACGCGCGTGTTGATGAGCGGCCAGTGCGGGCGCACCGCGCAGTTCGCCTCCAGCCCGCAATCCGTGTCGCCGTGCAGGCACTGGGCGATGGCGATGGGGCCGTCCACGGCCTCGACGATGTCGGCGATGCTGATCGACGCCGCGTCGCGGCCGAGCTGGACGCCGCCCGTGACGCCGCGCGCCGATTCGAGGAGGCCGGCGCGGGCGAGGATGCCGGTGAGCTTGGCCGCCGTCGGCGCCGGGACGCCGGTTTCAGCGGCGAGTTCGGCCGCCGAAAAGCGGCGCGAGGGCGCGCGCGCCGCAGCCGTCATCACGACGACAGCATAGTCAGCAAGGTTCGTGAGGCGGATCACATGGGTTCCCGGCGCTAAATCAGACAAATTCGGTCCGGCTTATGTGGGGAACCGGACGCCAGAGTCAAGCGGCGGGCACGCCTCTAGCTGACGAGCGAGAGCCTGGGAAGCGTCGGAAGCTGTCGGCGCAGGCGGATGCTGTGACTCATGACCGCAGCGCCGTTTGCAGCGAACTGCGTGGGCGTCATCCCCACGAACGTGCGGAACTCGCGGATGAAATGCGACTGGTCGTAGAAATCCTCCCCCGCGATATCGAACCAGCGCGCATCGGGATCGACACTGATCTGCACCGCCGCACGCAGGGCGCGATATTTGCGCATCAGCAGCTTGGGCGGCGCGCCGTAGGTGCGGCGGCACAGGCGTTCCACCTGCCGCGCCGAGCGGTCCGCCACGCCGATCAGCGCATCGACACCGCCGGGGCTGCCGCGCACCAGCCAATCTTCCACGAGCATTCCGAAACCGAGATCCTGCCGCGCGGCCTGTCGACGTGCCATGGAAAGGAAAAAGGCGTCCGCCGCCGCAACGAGATGATGATCGGATGCGCCGTTCTGCATGCGGCACAGCGCTGAACGCGCCGCGCTTCCGGCAACATCCTCCAGCGGCAGCATCGTGTCGGCCATCTCATCGGAATCAACGCCGAAAAAACGCATCCAGCCATCGGACATGATCCCGGCGCCGAACACCAGTGCCGGGCCTTCGATCACCATGCCGAGCGGCAGGCAGCGCGGGCCGAACAGGCTGGCGCCGAGGCCACGCCGCACGCTGCCATCTGGCCAGGTGAGACTGGAATCGCCGCGAATCAGAAAGCGGACATTGGGAAGCTCCGCACGCATCACATCGGTGATGCGCCCCGGGCCGATCTCGACGACATAATAGCTCGAAAGCAGCCGCCGAAGCGGCGGCGATGGCGAGTAGTAGCGCATCGAGAACATCAGACTGCGACCGACCTTTCGTGCACCCTGCCTGAGCCGAAAGTTCCGGCACAGATACCAAAGCTTGCGCCGCCCGGCGAGTCGCTGTTCGCAACCGACAAAAAAACGGGGGGTCCGGGTTGGAGCGGACCCCCCGGTCAGTCGGGGTCGTGGATGCCCGGAGGGGGCATAGGAGACGAACCCTTGGGTCGCAGGACTGCGTTTAGGCAGGTCCCGTCAAAGCCGCGTCAAAATGCTGTGAGCGATTCGCAAAAACGTCGTCAGCGCGAAAAAGAAGGCCCGGACGCATTGAAACGCCCGGGCCAGAAAGTGAGGGTCGTGTTCATTCCGGCCTGCTGGTTACCGGAAGAAAGGACGTCCCCTGAGTCGCGAGGCGGACCCTAGCGGGCAGCCCAGACCGTGGATTGTACGAATCCGACATCCGACCGGCTTCATGTTTTGATCCAGAGGTTTACGCCCTTTCGCCTTCGCAAAGTGAAGCGCCGCAATGGCCGGGGGTTACGGCATACACCGAGTCGCGCTTTTGCGCCGTGACGTGCGCGCTTCCTTTTGACCATCGGGCCGTCGCTGCGCTAAGGCTTGCAGCATATGCAGATCCCTTACGGGCTGGTTCGCCCCGTCCTCTTCAAGCTTGATGCCGAACGCGCGCACCGCCTGACGTTACGGTTGCTGGGCGCGATGCCGCCATCGCGGATTGCTGAAGACCCGCCCAGCCTGCGGACAACCGTGGCGGGGCTGCGCTTTGCAAACCCCGTGGGCATCGCCGCAGGCTTCGACAAGAACGCCGAAGTGCTGAACCCGCTGCTGCGGCTCGGCTTCGGTTTTGTGGAGGCGGGAACGGTGACGCCGCTGCCGCAGCCGGGCAACCCGAAACCGCGCATGTTTCGCCTGATGGAAGATCAGGCCGTGATCAACCGGCTTGGCTTCAACAACAACGGCCTTGAACAGGCGCTCGACAAATTCAAGGAGCGCGCCTGGCATCGGGGACCCCGCGGTGTGACCGGGCTCAACGTCGGCGCAAACAAGGACTCACGCGACCGCATTGCCGATTATGCGCTTTCGGTGGAGCACGCCGCGCCGTTCGTCGACTACATCACGGTCAATATCAGTTCGCCCAACACGCCGGGGCTGCGCACGCTGCAATCGAAGGACGAGCTTGCCGAACTGCTGGGCCGCGTGATGGATGCGCGCGGCCACCGCAAGACACCGATCTTCCTGAAGGTCGCCCCCGATGTCACCGATGCCGACATTGGCGACATCGCGGTCGCGGTCGTGTCGGCAGGTGTGGACGGCCTGATCGTTTCGAACACCACAATCGAGCGGCCGGACACGTTGAAAAGCCAGCACGTCTCCGAAACCGGAGGACTTTCGGGCCGCCCGCTGATGGTGCGCTCGACGGAGGTGCTGCGCGCGTTCCGGCAGGCGACCGTGGGCGCCGTGCCGCTGATCGGTGTCGGCGGCATCGCGAGCGCCGACGACGCCTATGCAAAGATTCGGGCGGGCGCGAGCCTTGTGCAGCTCTACACCGCGCTCGTCTATCAGGGTCCCAGCCTCGTCGGGGCGATCAAGACGGGGCTCGCCGCGCACCTTCGGGCAGACGGCTTCGAACGCGTTTCGCAGGCCGTGGGCGCCGACGCCTAAAAGGCACGGCTGACGCCTTGCCCCCACGCGCCCCAGCGTCCTATGACGTCAGGGTGTTGAAAACTATGACCGCCCGCGCCGCGACAAGCGCGCTTTTCCTCGGCCTCGCCGCCTGTGCCACACAGACGCCCGCGCCATCCGCCGCCCTGCCGCCGCCGGCGTTTGAAGACACACCTGTTTACAGCAGCCTCGTTTCTGCAGCGCACCCGCTCGCAGCGGACGCGGGCAAGGACATGCTGGCCGCGGGCGGCAGTGCGGCGGACGCCGCGCTCGCCACGATGCTGGCGCTGACCGTGGTGGAGCCGCAGTCATCCGGCATCGGCGGTGGCGGCTTCCTGCTCTATCATGACGCCGAAAGCGGCAAGCTCTACACGATCGACGGGCGCGAGACGGCGCCCAAGGCGGCAACCCCCACCATGTTCCTGAAGTCCGACGGTACGCCCATGTCGTTCCGCGAGGCCGTGCCCGGCGGCAAGAGCGTCGGCGTGCCCGGCAACATCCGGCTGATGGCGATGGCCCACGCGCGCTTCGGCCGCCTGCCGTGGGCGAAGCTGTTCGAACCGGCGATCCGTCTGGCACGGGACGGCTTCGAGATGAGCCCGCGGCTGCACGATATGCTGGCGGCACGCCCGCAACAGGCAGGCATGACCGAATGGGCGAAGGCGACCTTCTTCCATGCCGACGATACGCCGCGCCTTCCCGGCGAGACGATCCGCAATCCCATGCTCGCCCGATTCCTCGAAAAGCTCGCCGAGGAAGGCCCCGACGCCTTCTATCGCGGAGCCGAGGCGGCGCGGCTGGTCAATACCGTGGCGAGCGCCCCGAAGAATCCGCAGGCGATGACGGTGGGTGACGTGGCAAGCTACAAGGCCGTCTGGCGCGATCCCGTGTGCGGCACCTATCGCACGTGGCGTGTCTGCGGCATGGCCCCGCCGTCCTCGGGCGGCACAACCGTGCTCGCCATCCTGAAGCAGCTCGAACGCTTCGACCTGAAGGCACTTGGCCCCGCCAGCCCGGAAAGCTGGCACCTGATCGCCGAGAGCATGAGGCTCGCCTACGCGGACCGGGAGGCGTATCTCGGCGACCCGGATTTCGTCTCCGTACCGACTGCCGGCCTCATCGACCCAACCTATCTTTCAGGGCGCAGCGCGCTCATCGACCCGGCGAAGGCCGCAGCGAAAGTAGAGGCGGGAACCCCGCCGGGCGCCGGTGCCGTGGCGCGTGTCCCCGACGGGGAAGTGCCCTCGACGTCTCACTTCTCGGCTGCCGACCGGCAGGGCGATGTCGCGAGCTACACCTCGACCATCGAGGGCGTGTGGGGAAGCGGACTTACCGTCAATGGCTTCTTCCTCAATAACGAACTCACCGACTTTTCGATGCTGCCCCAGGTGGATGGCAAGCCGGCGCCGAACCGCGTGCAGCCCGGCAAACGTCCGCGCAGCTCGATGTCGCCGACAATCGTTTACGACGCGTCTGGCAAGCCCGTGCTCGCGATCGGCGCGGCGGGCGGGTCGACGATCATCGCGCAGGTTGCGAAGGCGCTCGTCGGCGTACTCGACTGGGAAATGGACGTCGGGGATGCGATCGCGCTGCCGCAGATCTACGCTCCCGGAGACCGCGTTGCGATCGAGGCCGGATCGCGCCTTGAAGACATGACCGCGGCGCTTACCGCGAAGGGGCACACGCCGACCGCCGCGACACTGCCGCTGAAGGCGAACGGCATTGAACGAAAAGCAAGGGGATGGATCGGCGGGGCCGACCCGCGCAGTGAGGGCGCTGTCGCCGGGCTCTAGCCGATCCGGGGAGGAGACGAACCGATGCAAACCGCTGAGACGTGGCCCAACCTCGTCGAAATGTTCTTCGATCAGGCGAGCCGGCGCGGCAAACGCCCGATGCTGCACGCCAAGGTCGATGGCGCCTGGCGGACGACGACCTGGGCCGAGGCTGCGCAGCAGGTGGCGACGCTGGCGACGGCGCTCGGCGCGCTCGGCATCGGCAAGGGCGACCGCGTGGTGCTGGTGAGCGAGAACCGGCCCGAGTGGTGCATCGCCGATCTTGCGATCATGGCGGCGGGCGCGATCACTGTGCCGACCTATACGACCAATACAGAGCGTGACCACCTTCACATCCTAGAGAACAGCGGGGCGAAGGCGGCGATCGTTTCCAACGCGAAGCTGGCCAAGGTTCTGCTGCCCGCCATCTACCGATCTACCTTGTGCAAACAGGTGATCGGCATGGAGAAGCTGCGCATCGGGCAGGCAAGCGGCGCGGAGCTGATCGACTGGGCGGAGCTGATGGCGGCGCACACGGGTGACGTTGCCGCCGTGCGCGCGGGCGCGACCATGCAGCGCGGCGACATGGCGTGCATCATCTACACGAGCGGCACCGGCGGCGCGCCGCGCGGCGTCTGCCAGCACCACGGCGCCATTCTCTGTAACCTTGCGGGCTGCGAGGACGTGCTGTGGAACGATTTCCCCAAGGGCACCGAGACGTTCCTGTCTTTCCTGCCCTTGAGCCACGCCTACGAGCACACCGGCGGGCAGTTCCTGCCCATCGCGCTTGGCGGCGAGATCTATTATTCCGAAGGCCTCGAAAAGCTCGCCGCCAACATCGAGGAAACGCGGCCCACCATCATGGTGGTCGTGCCGCGCCTGTTCGAAGTGCTGCGCCAGCGCATGTCGAAGGCGATCGAGAAACAGGGCGGCGCGGCAGCATGGATGCTGGAGCAGGCGCTCAGGCTCGGTCGCAAGCGCTATGAGAAGGGGCGGCTGCCGCTCAGCGACAAACCACTCGACCTGCTGCTCGACCGCACGATCCGCAAGAAGGTGCAGGCTCGCCTCGGCGGGCGGCTGAAAGCGATGGTCGCAGGCGGCGCGCCGCTCAATCCCGAGGTGGGCATCTTCTTCGCATCGCTCGGCGTCACGCTGCTGCAGGGCTACGGCCAGACCGAGGCTGCGCCGGTGATTTCCTGCAACCGCCCGAGCCGGAAGCTGAAGATGCACAGCGTCGGACCGGCGCTGAAAGGCGTGGAGGTCCGCATCGCGGAGGATGGCGAGATTCTGGTGCGCGGCGAACTGGTGATGCACGGATACTGGCAGAACCCGGCGGAAACCGCGCGTGTGCTGAAGGACGGCTGGCTGCACACCGGCGACATCGGCCACATCGATGCGGACGGCCATATCGTCATCACCGACCGCAAGAAGGACATTATTGTCAACGACAAGGGCGACAATGTCGCGCCGCAGCGTGTGGAAGGGATGCTGACGCTGCAGCCCGAAATCCTGCAGGCGATGGTTTATGGCGACAAGCGGCCGCATCTGGTGGGGCTTGTTGTCCCGGACCCCGAGTGGGCAGGCGAATGGGCGAAGGCGAACGGACATTCCGGCGAGCTCGCCATGCTGAAGGGCATTCCCGAATTCCACCGAGCGATCGCCGCGGCCGTGGACCGCGTGAACGCACAGATTTCGGTGGTTGAGAAGGTGCGGCGCGTCATCATCGCCGACGAAGCCTTCACTGTAGAGAACGAACAAATGACGCCCTCGATGAAGATCCGCCGGCACGTTCTGAAGCAGGTCTACGGGGAGCGACTTGACGCCCTCTACAAGTAACATCGCCTCCGCAAACCGGCCGCTCGCCGGAGCGGCGTGGATTCTCGTCGCGGCCGTCGGCTTTTCGGCGGCGTGGGTCTTCATTCGTCTGGCGAGCGAGACGATCCATCCGTTCGCACTCGTCTTCTGGCGGAACGCCGCCGGGCTATTGTTGATCGTGCCGCTGGTGCTGCGCGACCCGTCGATCGCATCTCCCACGCAGTGGAAGAGCCACGCGGTGCGCTCGACGAGCGGCGTGATCGGCATGTTCACGACCTTCTACGCCGTGGTGAACGCGCCCATGGCGACCGTGCAGGCGATTGCTTTCGCGGCGCCGATCTTCGCCACGGCCGGGGCGGCTCTGTTCCTGGGCGAGAAGCTGCGCGCCCGCCGGATCGGCGCACTGCTGGCGGGCTTCGCCGGCGTCCTCGTGGTGCTCCGCCCCGGCGCGGAGCCGCTTACGCCCGGTATCCTCTCCGCCGTGGTCGCGGCGGGCGCAACGGCCTTCTCGATCATCGCCGTCAAGAAGCTGGTGGGCATCGCGCGCCCGATGGTCGTGGTGTTCTGGAGTTTCGCGCTGCCGGTGCTGCCGACCTTCCTGATCGCACTCGCGTTCTGGACGACGCCTTCGGGATACGCCTGGCTCTACATTCTGGGCATCGGCGCAAGCACGTTCACGGCGCAGATCGCCACGGCGCGCGCCTTCTCCATCGCCGAAGCAACCGCCGTGATGCCCTATGATTTCGTGCGATTCGGCATCACCGTCGCCATCGGCACGTTTCTGTTCGGCGAAACCGTGGACGGCATCACGCTGCTCGGCGGCGCGCTGATCCTGGGCAGCGCGATCTACCTTGCTTACCGCGAGGCCGTGCTCGCCCGGAAAGGCCCGGCGAGTACCCCGCCGCTGAACTGACCCTTGGCATGTGAAGAGGTTGCTCCCGCCGCTGCTTCGATTAGTAAGACGCGCGACAGACAGTTTTTGAACACGGGAGATCAGGAATGAAGCTTGCAGGAACCGCAGCTGTTGTGACGGGCGCAGCCTCCGGCCTTGGCGCCGCCACGGCACGTGCGCTCGCGAGCGAAGGCGCGAAGGTCGCCATCTTCGACATGAACGCCGAGAAGGGCGAGGCGCTGGCCGCCGAGATCGGCGGCATCTTCTGCAACGTCGACGTGACGAGCGACGATTCGGTCGACGCGGGCTTCGCGAAGGCCCGCGCCGCGCACGGACAGGAACGCATTCTCGTGAACTGCGCCGGTGTCGGCAGCGCCGTGAAGACGGCCAGCCGCGACAAGGCGACCGGCGAGATCAAGCACTACCCGCTTGGCGCCTTCGAAAAGGTCATCCAGATCAACCTGATCGGTACGTTCCGCTGCATCGCGAAGTCTGCGGCAGGGATGCTGACGTTGGAGCCGCTGGAGCACGGCGAGCGCGGCGCGATCGTCAACACCGCGTCTGTCGCCGCTGAAGACGGCCAGATCGGCCAGGCGGCCTACTCCGCTTCCAAGGGCGGTGTCGTCGGCATGACGCTCCCCATTGCGCGCGACCTGATGAACGAGGGCATCCGCGTCAACACGATCCTGCCCGGCATCTTCAACACGCCGCTGCTGCAGGCCGCGCCCGACAATGTGAAGGCCTCGCTCGCCGCCTCCGTGCCCTTCCCCAAGCGCCTCGGCGAGCCGGAAGAATATGCGAAGCTCGCGATCGCAATGATCACCATCGGCTATTTCAACGGCGAGGATGTGCGCCTCGATGGCGGCATCCGCATGGCGCCGCGCTGATTCGACCCGCACCGGATCAGAATACCGATCCGTTAAACCGCTTTCGGTTTCAGGCCCGCCAGCTGGCGCAAGCTGGGCGGCGGGCCTGAGCGCAGCACGCCGTAGCGGAACAGCCGCGCGGCAAAGGCGATCACCAGCGCCGCGAAGGCGAGCTGCCAGGCGATCGATGCGAGATGAACACCAAGCTCCGTGCCCGCTGCGGCGCGTCCGAGCATCATGTAGGCCGCTGACAGCGGGAACCACGAGACAATTTCGTACCAGAAGCCGCCGGGGTTCGCGAGCGCGCCCAGCGTGGAGATCAGGATCACCATCTGGAGGATGGTGACCGGCATCGACAGCGTCTGCACCTCGCGAATCGTGGAACAAAGACTGCCGACGCCGAGATAGATCGCGCCGTAGATCAGGTACGCGCAGGTGAAATAGGCGAGGCCGAGCGCGAGCAGCTCCAGCCAGCCGCGCGGCGGCGTGGGAAGGAGCCCGGCGGGAAGCTGCGCGGCCGCAAGCATAAAGCCGCCGCCGAACAGCAGCCCCCAGACGGCGACGCCGATCAGCGACACCGCGAGCATGGCGATGAGCTTGCCCGCGTAGATCGCCGGCACCGGCACGGCGGCGACCAACACCTCTATGATCTTGTTCGACTTTTCTTCGACCATGTTGGAGAGAAGCGCGCCCGCGAGCAGGGAAATGAGCGCGAAGAGCACGGTGGCCGCTCCCGTGGCGAGGATCGGCGCGCCCTTGCGCCCGGCGGGCGCCGCGCCTTCATCAAGGACGGTGACGGAAACATCAGGCTGGGCGGCGCGGACCGCTTCGACACGGGCGGCAAGGCCTTCTGCCGCGAGCGCGCGCTTGGTCCACGCCAGGCCCGCGAGGGTTCGGATCCGTTCGGCAGCGGGGGCCTTGTCGCCGGTGAAAAGCAGAAGCGCATCAGGCATGACGACAAGCGCGGCACCGAAGCGGCTGTTGCGCGCGAGCAGCAGCCGGTGTGCCTGCGCCTTCGGATCCGCCTCCGCGCTGACCGCCGTGAAGGACTGTGCACCGAGTGCGGCGATCGCCCCGATATCCTCGCGCTTCGCCAGCGCATCGAGTTCGGCATCGGTGAGCAGCGCAGCGGGTCTTGCGAACGCGCCCGTATCCTTGTTGCTGGTGCGCAGACGCTCGTAAGCGTTCCGCGTTCGCTCGCGCGCCGCGACGGCCTGCATCCACGGCGCGAAATCTCCGGCCGGATCGATCACCGCGACCGTCTGCGACGCCGTGGCCGGTGCGCGCGGGCCGCCGACGATCGACGCGAAAACGGCGAAGGCGAGGCCGATCACCGGCATCGCCAACCAGACAAGGAAACCGCGCGACAGGATCGTCGCTATGATGTCGCGGCGGGCGATGACGAACGTTGCGCGGATCATGCCGCCTCCCGCGTTTCGACGCGCGCATCCGCCTCGCCTACGATGGCGACGAACGCATCGTGAAGCGTCGGCCGCTCGATGTGCATATCGCGAATTCCACTTCCCGTTTCGAGCAGGCATGCGAGCAGCGGCTCGATCCCGCCGGGCGGCAGCGGGAAGCGATAGCGATTGCCGGGGCCAGGCGCGATGTCGACCGTGCTTCCCGGCGGCAACATCGCCTGGAGTTCGGACAGCGGATGTTCGGTCACGAGCACCACCCGCGAGGGGAGGTGCGCGCGTGCCTCGTCCACGCTGCCCGAAAAGCGCGTGCGCCCGTGCGCGATGATGACAAGGCCGTCGCACATGCGCTCGGCATGCGCCATCACGTGCGTGGAAAACAGGATGGTCGCGCCGCGTGCGCGCTCAGCCCGGATCATGTTTTCGAGATCCTGCTGGTTCACGGGATCGAGGCCCGAGAAGGGCTCGTCGAGCACGATGAGATCCGGCCGGTTCACGAAGGTGGCGAGGAGCTGCACCTTCTGCGCCATGCCTTTAGAGAAGGTGCGGATACGCGCGTTCGCTTCATGGCCGAGGCCGTGCGCGGCGAGCAGTTCATCCGCCCGCACGCGGGCCTCGCCAAGCTTCATGCCGCGCAGTGCGCCGACATAGGCGATCGCCTCGCGCGCTGTCATCGCCGGATAGAGGCCGCGCTCTTCGGGGAGGTAGCCGACGCGCGCGGCAACCGACAGCGGCCGATCGGAGCCGAGCAGGCGGCGCGTACCACCGTCGGGCTCGAGAATCCCGAGCAGCATCCGCAGCGTCGTCGTCTTGCCTGCGCCGTTCTGGCCGAGAAAACCGTAGATGGCACCCTTGGGCACGGACAAATCGACGCCTGCGACCGCCTGCTTTTCGCCGAAGCGTTTTGACAGGGCTTCAGCTTCGATGGCGTAATTCAACAACCCGATCCTTCACACGCACGCCGCGTACGATGCTATGAATAGCGGGTGGATACGAACAAAATCTTGAAAGACTTGAACGCGAAAGCGGCAGCGCTGGGGTTTTCCGCGATCGGCATCGCGCCCGCCGACGCCGCCCCCGCCGCAGGCGCGCGGCTGAAGACGTGGCTCGCAAACGGCTGCCACGGCGACATGCTGTGGATGGCCGAAAAAGCCGATCGCCGCGAAAGCCCGCGCGCGCTCTGGAGCGAGGTGCGCTCGATCATCATGCTCGGAATGAGCTATGCGCCCGCACTCGATCCGCTGCGACATGCGGACCACCCCGAGATCGGTGTCATCTCCGTCTACGCGCAGGGGCAGGACTATCACGATACGATCAAGGCGCGGCTGAAGACGCTCGCGCGCTGGCTGCTCGAAGCGGCAGGCGAGGGCGAGGTGAAGGTGTTCGTCGATACTGCGCCGGTGATGGAAAAGCCGTTCGCCGCCGCCGCGGGGATCGGCTGGCAGGGCAAGCACACCAATCTCGTGAGCCGGGAGCATGGCAGCTGGCTGTTCCTGGGCGCGATCTACACGACGCTCGAGCTGACTCCCGATGCGCCGCACGCCGACCGCTGCGGATCGTGCGACGCGTGTCAGCGCGCGTGTCCGACGGCGGCGTTCACGGGGCCCTACAGCCTCGATGCGCGGCGCTGCATCTCCTACCTCACCATCGAGCTGAAAGGGCCGATCCCGCACGAATTTCGCCGCGCGATCGGCAACCGCATCTACGGCTGTGACGATTGCCTGGCCGTCTGCCCTTGGAACCGGTTCGCGAAGGCTTCGGCGGAAGCGGCGTTCCAGCCGCGCACGGAACTCACCACGCCGCGCCTCGCCGAACTCGCCGCGCTTGACGACGCGGGCTTCCGGCAGGTGTTCGCCGGATCGCCGATCAAGCGCGTGGGGCGCGACCGCTTCGTGCGCAATGTTGCCATCGCGCTTGGCAACAGCGGGTCGACAGACGCCATGCCGGTGTTGGAGCGCCTGCGGGAGGATGCATCCGACCTCGTAAGCGAGGCGGCAGGCTGGGGGCTTTCAGCGCTTGCCGACGATCTGGAACGCGTGCGCGGCGAGCGCAGCGGCGATGATTGGCGCGAACAGATTAAGCCCGGGGACGAGGAACACGGGTGCGGCAGTGAAGCCCAGCCGCAGGCGGAGCGCACGGTTTGACGCGATCAGCGCCGACGCCTCTGCGCGCGGCATGTGGCGAACGGCGACCATTTCCAGAAAATCGCGGCCCATCAGCCAGCCGTTGACGGCGGTGAAGAGGATGAGCGGACCGACCGCCGTAAAGAGCAGCACCAGATAGAGGGGCGCGAGCGCGAGGTTCCACAGCACGACGCGCAGCGCGGACGCGAGCGCTAGCAGTCCAGCCTCGGCAAGCGGCACGCGGCGATGCGCCATCGCGTGGGGGTAGTGGCGAGCTTCCACGGCATCGACCACCTCGTCGAGGAACAGCCCCATGACGCCGGTCGCGATGCCGGGGAACAGGAACCAGCCGCCGATGACGACGATCGGCAGCGCTGCCCAGTCCGCCGCGTCACCCCAGAAGCGCTGCATCCACGCGGGCAGGGGCGGGGCGCTGCTGCCGCTGAACCAGCTGTCGAGGCCATACCAGACGCCCGCAAGGATGAGGAGCGTGAGGGCGACCGATTTCAGGAACACGGCGACAAGGCGCCGGTCGGAGAGCTGGGCAAGGACACGCGGCAGTTCGGCGAGCATGCGCGGAGACTAGCACCGAAGGTTGCAGGCGGCGAGATGCGCCGCTAGGGCTCGGCTTTCTCCCTTCTTCGCAGGTGAAACAGCCCGATGACCAGCGCTTACGACATCGTCGTGATCGGCAATGCCCTTGTCGACGTGATCGCGTCCGCCGACGACGCCTTCCTTGCCGAAAATGCCCTCCACAAGGGATCGATGCGGCTGATCGACACCGGCGAGGCGACACGCCTTTATGCGAGCATGGGGCCGGGGCGCGAGGTTTCGGGCGGATCGGGTTCCAACGCCGCAGTCGGCATGGCGTCACTGGGTCGGCGCGTGAACTTTATCGGGCGCGTTTCCAGCGACCAGCTCGGCGAGGTGTTCGCGCACGACATCCGCGCTTCGGGCGTGGACTTCACAACGCCTTACGCGGCGGATGACACGCCGACGGGTCGCTGCCTGATCCTGGTGACGCCCGACGCACAGCGCACGATGAACACCTTCCTTGGCACGAGCGCGATGCTGAGCGCGGCAGACGTGGACTACGACCTGATCGCGGCGAGCCCGCTCACCTACCTGGAAGGCTATCTGTGGGATGCCGCCGAGCCGCGCGCGGCGATGGCGAAGGCCTGCGAGGTCGCGCACGCGAACGGACGCCGCGTGTCGTTCACGCTTTCGGACGTGTTCTGCGTGGAGAGGCACCGCGCCGACTTCCTGCGGCTCGCACACGGCGATGTCGACATCCTGTTCGCCAACGAAAACGAACTGAAGAGTCTCTACGAAACGGACGACTTCGACGCGGCGGTGGCTGCGCAGCGCGGGGCCTGCGAGGTGAGCGTGATCACCCGATCCGAAAAGGGCGCAATTGTGCTGACCAAGGATGCGGCCATCACGGTCCCGGCCGAGCCCGCGGCGCGCGTTGTCGATACGACGGGCGCGGGCGACCTGTTCGCGGGCGGCTTCCTGGCCGGTTTCTCCGAAGGCCGCGCGCTCGGTGACTGCGCAGTGATGGGGGCCGTGGCGGCTGCGGAAGTGATCAGCCACATCGGCGCGCGGCCCGAAACCGATCTCGCGGCGCTCGTCGCGAAACGGCTCGGCTAAAAACAGTTCGGCCCGGTTCTTTTGGAACCGGGCCGATCCGTATCAGGCCTGCTTGCCGCCGGGTGTCGGCGCGCCCGGCATCGGTGGCACCGGCTGTGGCGGCACATCGATATCGGCTTCGTGGACCTCTATAATACCACGGCCGACATGGCTCTTGCGATAGCCGTAGGCGAAGTAGAGTGCGAGGCCGATACCGCCCCAGAGCGGCAGGACGATCTTCGCATCGAACGGCAGCGCGAAGTAGAGCGCCACGCAGCCGATCACCGTGAGCGGCCCGACCAGCCACAGCGCCGGGGTGCGGAAGGGGCGCACCCGGTTCGGATCGCGCTTGCGCAGCAGCATCACTGCGATCGCCACCATCATGAACGCGAACAGCGTACCCGCGTTGGCGATGTCGGCGAGCTTGCCCACTGGCAGGAACGCTGCTGTGAAAGTGACGGCAAGGCCGGTGATCATCGTGATGACGTGCGGCGTTTTCCACTTCGGATGGATCGACGACAGCTTTTCCGGCAGCAGGCCGTCGCGCGACATCACGAAGAAGATGCGCGTCTGACCGAACAGCATGACAAGGATGACCGACGGAAGCGCTAGGAAGGCGGCGAGCCCGATGAGGTTACCAACGTTGAGGTAACCGATTTCGCGCAGCACGTGAGCGAGCGCTTCCTTCGAACAGGCGAGGGGTTCCTGACCCGCCGCCATCAGCGTCGAGCAGCGTGCACCGAGTTCGGCCGAGCCGGGCGCCAGCCACTCGCCGAGCGCCGAGGTCACCGGCTGTGAACCGAGCGGCGAACCGATCGCGCCTGCAGCGACAAGCATGTAGAAGACCGTGCAGATGGCGAGCGAGCCGATGAGCCCGATCGGCACGTTGCGCTGCGGATTCTTGGTTTCTTCAGCCGCGGTCGACACCGCATCGAAGCCGACATAGGCGAAGAAGATCGAAGCCGCTGCGCCGACGATGCCGGCGCCGCCCGACCCGTACCACCCCTGCGGGGCGAACGGTTCGAAGTGATCCATCTGCATGACCGGCAGGGCGAGAATGACGAATGCGGTAAGCGCGGTGACCTTGATCGCAACCAGCACGGCGTTGACGCGCGCGCTTTCGGTGGTGCCGAGCATCAGAAGGCCCGTGATGAGAAGCGCAATGACAACGGCGGGAAGGTTGATGATACCGCCCGGCACATACGGGCCGGATATGAGCGCGACGGGGAGATCTATGCCGAACCAGCCTTTGATCTGGCCAACGAAATATCCCGACCAGCCGACCGAAACAGCGCTGGCCGCGACCGCATATTCAAGCACCAGCGCCCAACCGACCATCCAGGCGAGAAGCTCCCCCATGACGGCGTAGGTATAGGTGTACGCGGAGCCCGAAACGGGCAACATCGAGGCGATTTCCGAGTAGCAGAGTGCCGCGACGACGCAGACCGCGCCGGCGATCACGAAGCTGATCATCATGCCGGGGCCGGCCTTCTGCGCGGCTTCGGATGTGAGCACGAAAATACCCGTGCCGATGATTGCACCGACGCCGAGAAGCGTCAGCTGTATCGCGCCAAGCGAACGGTGCAGCGACTTCTTCTGCGCCGTCGCCAGAATGGCGTCGAGCGGTTTGACACGACCAAATATCATTCGGGACTCCCCCCAGAAAACGCGCCCCGCTCCCCGACCGAGGCTGAAAGAATGTTGCGTGGTCTAGCGGCTTTCGCTGCGCCGACAAACTGAAAAGCGCGCGATTCAGCGCGAAAAGCAGGAGTGCAGTCAGGAGGTCACGAGCATCGGACCAAGTTTTTTACCGCCGAAGATATGCACATGGAGGTGCGGCACCTCCTGATGCGAGTTGGGTCCAGCGTTGGCCAGAAGGCGATAGCCGCCCTCTTCGATGCCGAGCTCGCGCGCAACCGCGCCGACGGCGCGGACAAAACCGGCGATTTCGCCGTCTGTCGCCTTCGCCGAGAAATCTGCCCAGCTGACGTAACGCCCCTTCGGGATCACCAGAACATGCGTCGGCGCTTGCGGGTTGATGTCGTGGAAAGCAAAGGCGTAGTCGTCTTCATAGACCGGCCGTGCCGGAATCTCGCCGCGCAGGATGCGCGCGAAGATATTGTCGTCGTCGTATGGCTCCAGCGTTTCGACGCCCACGTCAGTCTCCCGGTGTTGCGGTTTTTCTGGCGGCTTTTTCGGCGATGCCCGACACGCCTTCGCGGCGTGCCAGTTCGGCATCGATATCATCGGGGGTAATGCCAGCGTCTGCCCAGAGGACGGAGAGATGGAACAGCAGATCCGCGCTTTCGCCGATCAGCCCCTCGCGATCGTCCTGCATGGCGGCGATCACGGCTTCTACGGCCTCTTCGCCGACTTTCTGCGCGATCTTCGCGCGGCCCTTCACGAAGAGTTTCGCGACGTAGCTTGCCTGAGGATCGGCGGCGCGGCGCGAGGCGACGATGGCGGCGAGACGGTCGAGCGTTGCGGTCATGCCCTGACCCTGACGTTGGCGGCGCGGGGCGTCAACGGTTTCGCACCTTGATGCCCGCAGCACGCATCGCCGCGCGGGCTTCGCCGATCGTGACCTCGCCGAAGTGGAAGATCGAAGCGGCAAGCACGGCGGAGGCGTGGCCCTCGCGCACACCCTCCACGAGATGCGCGACATTGCCGACGCCGCCGCTGGCAATCACCGGCACGGGCACCGAATCTGCAATGGTGCGTGTGAGCGCGAGATCGAACCCGGCCTTGGTGCCATCACGGTCCATCGAGGTGAGCAGGATCTCCCCCGCGCCCTTTTCGACGACCTGAAGCGCGAATTCGAGTGCATTGATGCCGGTTGCCTTGCGGCCGCCGTGCGTAAAGATTTCCCAGCGGCCGGGGCTGGACTGGCGCGCATCGATGGCAACGACGACGCACTGTGAGCCGAAGTGTTCGGCAAGCGCGGTGACCACATCAGGATCGCGCACGGCGGCGCTGTTGATCGCCACCTTGTCTGCCCCAGCGAGCAGCAGCGCGCGCGCATCCCCAACCGAACGGACACCGCCACCGACGGTCAAAGGCACGAAACACTGGTCCGCCGTGCGCTGCACGATATCGAGCAACGTGCCGCGATCCTCGTGCGTCGCAGTGATGTCCAGGAAGCAGATCTCGTCGGCCCCTGCCGCATCATAGGCCTTCGCGGCCTCGACCGGATCGCCCGCATCGCGCAGATCGACAAAGTTGATGCCCTTGACGACGCGCCCGTTCGCGACGTCAAGGCAGGGGATGATGCGCACGGCGCTCATGCGGCGATGGCGAGCGCTCGGCCGAGATCAAGGCGACCATCATAGATCGCGCGGCCGCAGATGACGCCCACGATACCGTCTGCCGCGATCGCCTTCAGTGCAACGATATCTTCCTCGCCCGCGACACCGCCGCTGGCGATGACGGGGAGTGTCTGCGCCTTTGCGAGCGCGTGCGTCGCTTCGAGATTGACGCCTTTCAGGAGCCCATCGCGGCCAACGTCCGTAAACAGCACGGCAGCAACGCCCGCATCTTCGAAACGGCGCGCGAGATCGGCGACAGGCATATCGGACGCTTCCGCCCAGCCTTCGGTGGCGACCATGCCACCCTTCGCATCGACCGCCACGACGATCCGGTCCGGATACGCCTTCGCCGCAGCCTTCACGAAATCGGGGTCTTTCAGCGCAGCTGTGCCGATAACGGCACGCGTGACGCCGCGCCCAAACCAGCTTTCCACCGCCGCCATGTCGCGAATGCCGCCGCCAAGCTGCACCTTGCCGGCGAAGGCGGCGACGATTCGCGCCACCACATCGCCATTGACGCTGCGGCCAGCGAACGCGCCGTCGAGATCGACGACGTGCAGCCACTCGGCACCGCCCTGCGCAAAAACAGCCGCCTGAGCGGCGGGATCATCGGAATAGATGGTGGCGCGCGCCATATCGCCCTCGGCGAGGCGCACCACCTGACCGGATTTGAGGTCGATGGCTGGGAAGATCGTGAATGACATTGCGGGGCTGCATTAGCCCCGGGCGGATTACGGCGTCCAGCCCAGAAACGCCGCGAGGAACGAGAGACCGTAATGCTGGCTCTTTTCCGGGTGGAATTGCGCGCCAAGAATATTGTCGCGGCCGATGATCGCAGTGACCGGTCCGCCATAATCGCAGGTGGCGAGCAGGTGCGAATGATCGGCACATTCGAAGTGGAAGCTGTGCACGAAATAGGCCTCGCCACCGTCTTCGATGTGGCGGAGCGCATCGTGATTGATGCCCGCGAGCTTCATCGAGACAGGCGACCAGCCCATGTGTGGAATCTTGAGGTTCGGATCGTGCGGATCGAGCTTCACGACCTTGCCCGGAATCCAGCCCAGACCCTGGTGAACGCCCTTTTCTTCCCCCCGCTTGGCGAGGAGCTGCATACCGACGCAAATGCCGAGGAACGGGCGCTGCTTCACGAGCACAACCTCGTTCAGCACGTCCTCCATGCCATCGATCGCGCGCAGCGATGTCGCGCACTGGCCGAACGCGCCGACGCCCGGGAGCACGATGCGATCCGCCTGAGATGCCGTGGAGGGGCTGTCCGTGACGACGATCTGCACGGCGACACCGACTTCGTTCGATGCCGCTTCCAGTGCTTTCGCCACCGAGCGCAGGTTGCCCGCGCCGTAATCGATGACTGCAATCCGTTCCGCCATACCGTGCCTGATCCTTAGAGTTCCCGGTCAGCCGCCGAGAACGCCTTTGGTGCTCGGCACGCTGTCCGCCTTGCGCTGATCGATCTCCGTCGCCGTACGCAAGGCTCTCGCCAGACCCTTAAAACAGGATTCGATAATATGATGTGAATTTTCGCCCGAAAGCTGCTCGATATGGAGCGTCATGCCCACGCTGCCCGCGAAACTGTGGAACCAGTGCGGGAACAGCTCGGTATCCATCTCACCCAGCTTCGGCTGAGGAATCGAGACCTTCCAGACCATGAACGGACGGCCCGAGATATCAAGCGCGACGCGGGTGAGCGCCTCGTCCATCGGCGAGAGCGCGTCGCCGTAGCGGCGGATGCCGCGCTTTTCGCCCAGCGCCTTGTGGATCGCCTCGCCGAGCGCGATGCCGCAATCCTCCACTGTGTGGTGCTGATCGATATGAAGGTCGCCCTTGCAGATGAGCTTCACATCGATGAGCGAGTGGCGCGAAAGCTGCTCCAGCATGTGATCGAAGAAACCGACGCCGGTTTCGATCTCATACTGGCCAGTGCCGTCGAGGTTCACCTCGACCCGTATATCGGTCTCGTTCGTCTTGCGGACGATGCTTGCGGTGCGCGAAGTCATTCCGGCGCTATAGCGGGTTCGGCGGCGGGCTCAAGGTTCTTGAGGGCGGGACCCGTTATACGCCAGATGCGACCACCGACGTCGTCCGCCACCAGCAGCGCGCCCGTGCGATCGAAGGCGACACCGACAGGGCGGCCCTTCGCATGGTCGCCGACGAGGAAACCGGTGAGGATATCCCGCGGCATTCCGGCGGGTTTTCCGGCGACAAACGGCACGAAGATGACCTTGTAGCCAGAGCGCGGCTTGCGGTTCCACGAGCCGTGCTGGCCGACGAAAACGCCGCTGCCATCGGGCAGGAACGCGAGGCCGAGGCTCGCCGTGTGGGGGCCGAGTGCATAGTCGGGCTTGATGGCCTTTGCTACGAGATCGGGGCGTTTCTGTTTTGGGCGGGAGTCTTCGTTCTGGCCGTAGTAGCTGTACGGCCAGCCGTAGAAACCGCCGTCCTTCACGCTCGTCATGTAATCGGGGACGAGATCGCTGCCGAGCGCGTCGCGTTCGTTGACGGCGGTCCACAGCTCTTTCGTAACAGGGTTCCAGTCCATGCCGACGGGATTGCGGAGGCCGCTCGCGAAGATGCGTGACGTGCCGGTCGCGAGGTCGATCTCGTGGATGGCGGCGCGGCCGTCCTCCACCTCCATGCCGCCTTCCGCGGCATTGGAGACCGACCCGACCGCGACGTAGAGCTTGCTGCCGTCAGGGCTCGCGAGCAGGTTCCGCGTCCAGTGACCGGTGCTCTTGCCCTTGCTCGGCAGGTCGACGAGCTTCGTGCCGGGGCCCGCGAGCGCCGCGGCGCCTTCGGCATAGGGCCAAACCCGGATGTCCGCGTAGTTGCCGACGTAGAAGCGGTCTCCGACGAGCGCCATGCCGAACGGCGAGCCGAGACCTTCGGCAAGGAACGCGCCGCGCGTATCTACAACACCGTCTCCGTCCGCATCGCGGAGCAATGTGATACGGTCGGCGGACGGTGCGCCTGCGCCCGCTTTCCCCATGATGTAGGCCTCGATACGGCCCATGATGCCCTTCACAGGGCGCGGCGGCTTATTCGATTCTGCCACGAGGATATCCCCGTTCGGCAACCGGTAGAGCCAGCGCGGGTGCGCAAGCCCTTCGGCAAAGGACGTGACGGCGTAACCCTCGGCCGCTACCGGCGCCTCGCCCGCTGACCAGGGCTTCGCGTCCGCGATGTTGATCGTGGGAATCGGCGTCTCTACGGGCTGTGGAAGCTTCGGATCGGTGCCGGTGCCGTCCTCCACCTTCAGCGTCGCGGTATCGCCGCACGCAGCGAGCGCGAACAGTGCGGCAACGATGGCTGTCCTCATGACGGTCTCCGAGCGGCGGAATTGAAGCACGATTTTCGCTTCCTATATCAGCGGACGAACAGTCTCACATCCTGACGAAAGACACTTTCCAACATGGCTGAACAGGTAATGCACGGCACAACCATCCTCGCCGTGCGCAAGGCGGGCAAGGTGGTGATCGCGGGCGACGGGCAGGTCAGCCTCGGCAACACCGTGATGAAAGGCGACGCGAAGAAAGTGCGCCGCCTTGGCGACGGCAGCGTGATCGGCGGCTTCGCCGGCGCGACCGCCGATGCCTTTACGCTCTTCGAGCGGCTGGAGGCGAAGCTCGAGCGCTTCCCGGGCCAGCTGAAGCGCGCGGCGGTGGAACTCGCCAAGGACTGGCGCACCGACCGCTACCTCCGCCGGCTGGAGGCAATGATGATCGTCGCCGACCGCGAGGTGACGCTGGTGCTGACCGGTACGGGCGACGTGCTGGAGCCCGAGCACCAAGTGACCGCGATCGGATCGGGCGGCAATTACGCGCTTTCCGCCGCGCGCGCGCTTATCGACGTGGACGGGCTTTCGGCGGACGACGTGGCGAACAAGGCCATGGCGATCGCCGCAGACATCTGCGTCTTCACCAATAACAATCTCACTATCGAAACGCTGGAGGCGGCCCAATGAACGTCGAAGCTCCCATCAAGCCCGCCGAAGCTATTTCGGCGCTGACGCCCAAGGCCGTCGTCGCGGCGCTCGACCGCTATATCGTCGGCCAGAACGACGCGAAGCGGGCCGTTGCCGTCGCCCTCCGCAATCGCTGGCGGCGGCAGCAGCTGCCCGAAGATATGCGCGACGAGGTGAATCCCAAGAACATCCTGATGATCGGGCCGACGGGCTGCGGCAAGACCGAGATCAGCCGCCGCCTCGCGAAGCTCGCCGAGGCGCCGTTCCTGAAGGTGGAAGCCACCAAGTTCACCGAGGTCGGCTATGTCGGCCGCGATGTCGAACAGATCATCCGCGATCTGGTGGAGGAAGCCATACGGCTCGTCCGCGAGCAGAAGCGCAAGGGGGTGCGAGAGCAGGCCGAACACGCCGCTGAAGCGCGCGTGCTCGATGCGCTCGTCGGCAAGGATGCAAGCGGCGCGACGCGCGACCGCTTCCGCGAAAAGCTGCTCGCTGGCGAGCTGTCCGACAAGGAAATCGAGATCGAGGTCGACGAGGCGCCGCAGATGCCCTTCGAGATTCCGGGCATGACCGGACAGGTCGGCATGATCGATCTTGGCGGCATGTTCGGCAAGCTCGGCGGCCAGCGCACCAAGAAGCGGAAGCTGAAAGTACGGCAGGCGTGGGAAGCGCTGGTCAACGAGGAATCAGACAAGCGGCTCGACCAGGAAGAGGTGAACCGCGAGGCGATCCAGTCTGCCGAGCAGAACGGCATCGTGTTTCTCGACGAGATCGACAAGATCGCGGTGTCCGACGTGCGCGGCGGTTCCGTTTCCCGCGAGGGCGTGCAGCGCGACCTGCTGCCGCTGATCGAAGGAACGACAGTGGCGACCAAGTACGGCCCGGTGAAGACGGATCATATCCTCTTCATCGCTTCGGGTGCATTCCATGTCGCCAAGCCTTCAGACCTGCTGCCGGAACTGCAGGGCCGCCTGCCGATCCGGGTGGAGCTGAAAGGCCTGACGGAAGCGGATTTCCGCCGCATCCTGACGGACACCGAAGTTTCACTTGTGAAGCAGTACGCGGCGCTGATCGGCACCGAGGGCGTGAACCTCGACTTCACCGACGACGCCATCGATGCCATTGCGCGGATCGCGGCTCAGGTGAATGACCGCGTCGAGAACATCGGCGCGCGGCGGCTGCAGACGGTGCTCGAAAAGCTGCTCGAAGAGATCAGTTTCGATGCCTCCGAGCGCGGCGGCTCGGCGGTGAAGATCGACGCGGCTTATGTGGACGCGCAGCTTTCCGACATCGCGCGCGACAACGACCTGTCGAAGTATATCTTGTAGACGCTCACCCGCAGGAAACGCGGGTGATGTTTCCACCTTCGTCGGTGGCGATGGTCAGCCGGTCCGGCCGGAAGTCCATCGTCACCGCGCCGTTCGGCGGCACGACGCGCGTGGTGCGGGCGCCGGTCGCCTGCTTCATCTTGCCGACCGTGGCTTCGTCGGCGGGTTGGCCGATGAAGCTTTGCGCCTTGTCCACATCGCAGACCATCGCGAGATCATCCTTAGGGGCGCCGTCCGGCTTCACGAACTTGTAGACGACCCGGTCCGTCTTGCCGCGCACGGCGGGATCGAAAACCGACTTCGCAAGGTCGTCGCCAGGAGTGCGGAGCACATCCGATTCGCCTTCGAAGGCAAAGCCGGCGCGCTCGAAATCGGCGCGGATCACGGCGGGGTCGATGCGGTGCGTCTTGTCGACCTCCGCGCGGGTATCCACGCCTGCCGGGCCGACATGATCGATGACCCCGACAACGCCGCCCGGCTTCATCGCGCTGTAGAGCTTCGCGAGAACGTCCGCCGGCTCCGCACGCGGGAAGTCGTATTCGGCGCTTTCCCAATAGGTATCGTGATAGACGAGATGCAGCAGCGCGAAATCGAAGCTGGTCGGCGCAAGCGCGAGGTTGGGCAACGGCACGGCGAACGCCGAGGCGTTCTTCGCGCGGGCGCGAAGGTCCGTCCACGCCGCCTTTGACTTGTCGTTGGAGACGAGGCGGGGCGGGTTCCATGCCACGACCGCGCCCTTCGGGCCGACGGCACGCGCCATGATTTCGGTATAATAACCGTTCCCTGCGAGAAAATCGAAGACGCGGTCACCACGTTCGAGGCCGAGGAACTTCAGGACTTCGGCAGGTTTTCGGCTTTCGTCGAGCTTCATTTCGTCGGCCGGACGGTCCTTGGCCGCAACCGCGGCGGTGATCGCGGCGGGCGCAGCCTGCACGGGCAGCGCGGGCATGAGCAGCGCGGCGGCAAGCAGCACGAGCGTTTTCGATTTCATGGATGATCTCCCCTGAGTCCCGAGACCGATCATGCCACCGGGGGAGAAGACCGTACAGCTACCGCTTGCGCCGCAGGATCACGTACCACGCACCGCTGCCGCCGTGGCGCGGATGGGCCGGGCGGATCGCAGCGATGAAGGGGCGGAGCGCCGGAGTCGCGGCCCAGCGGGAGAAATTGGCGGCGATGACACCGCGCGGCCGCCCATCCTCCCCGGCGGGCCGGGTCTTGCCGGTAATGACGAGCAGCGTTCGCACATCGTCGCGCCATGCGCGTTCCAGCGCGCCTGCGAGCGCATTGTAGGCCTCGTCCTGCGTGTGGCCGTGAAGATCGACGGTGCGCTCGGCCTCGATGCTGCCTTTGCGGATGCGGCGATCCCAGCCGCCGTCGAGCGAGGCAGCCTCGGGCGCGGCAGCAGCACGCTCCCGGGACATATCGGGTGCCTCGACCCGCTGCGGTCGGACATTGACGCGCGGACGCGGCACCTCCGGCGGCGGCGCGGCGCGCGATTTGAGCGGACGGACGGAGGACGTAACCTTCGCCCAGAGCGCGGTTTCAGCCTCTGAAGGCGGTTCAGGCCGCCGGGCCACGAAGAAGCCGCGCCGCTGCCGCCTTCGGCAGCAGGATGAAAGCGGCGCCTTCGCTTGAAAGGCCGCCCGCGATGGTGCGTGCACGCTCGCCCGCACCCCAGAACAGATCGAAACGATTCGCGCCCTTGATGGCGCCGCCGGTATCCTGCGCCACCATCAGCGCCGCGAACGGCTTCATGCTGCGATCCACATCGGTGTAGCGCGTGGAAAGCCAGACGGGCGCACCCAGCGGCACGAACATCGGATCGGCGGCAAGGCTGCGTTCGGGCGTGACCGGCGCGCCCATCGCGCCGAGCGGGCCTTCGCCGGTGAGTTCCTTGAAGAAGATGTAGCTCTTGTTCTCGTGCATGATCTTGCGGCCATCCTCGGGGTTGGCGCGCAGCCAGCGCATGATGCCCTGCATCGAGGCCTCGCCGGGGGCGAGTACGTTCATCTCCCTGAGACGGCGCCCGATGCCGACGTATTCGCGGCCGTTCTGCCCTGCATAGCCGATGCGCATGACGCTGCCGTCGGGCAGGCGCAGGCGGCCGGAGCCCTGGATCTGCAGGAAGAAGAACTCCACCTCGTCCGCCGCCCACGCGATTTCGAGATTGCGATCGAACAGCGCGCCGTTGTCGATATCCTCGCGCGTCCAATAGAGTTGGTAGGCCCCGGTTTCGTCGATGCGACCGCTGGCCTTTTTCGTCTGACCCGGATTCGCCGGATCGGGCTGATCAACGCGCACCAGATCATCGGGAAGCCCGTAGATCGGCACCAGATAGCCGGGACCGCGTGTGCGCGAGCCCGCAATTTCCGGCTCGTAATAGCCGGTGACGAACGCCGCGCCGGTGCCGACCCGCACGGGCGTGAAATTCAGCTCGAAGAAGACGCGCGGATCGGTCGCGGCGGGCACGAGGTTGCAGGCCGTTTCCCAATCCGACGCGATCGTGAGGCCGCTGACGTCCGTGCGGCGGGTTACGGCGCGGCAGGATTTGCGGAAGGCGGCGAGGGTGGCGGCGAAATCGTTGGTTTCCCAGCCCGGAATGTCCGCGAAGGTGGCCGGCGCGGCGCCGAGCGCGGCGGCTGTCGCAGGCCCGGCGGGTACGGCGGGCTTCGGCGCAGGCTCGGCGCCCGGCGAAACCGGTCCCGTGGGCGTGGCGACGGGGCGCGGCGACGCGCACGCGGCAATCGCGAGCAGCAGCAAAACGGGGAAAAAGCGATGACGCACGCGGAACTCCACCAATCCTTGATCGTGCGCAGCGCTAGCGGATTTCAGCCCCGGCTGGAATCCGCATTCGTCGAAACGACGCGCGAATCAGGCGTCTTCGTCGGTGTCGATCAGCAGCCAGTTCGGATCGGCAGCGCCGGTGTGGCGGCTGAACGTCCAGATGTCGTGCGACTGCACCGCGTCCGACAGTGAACCGCTGACGACATTTCCGGCCTTGTCGCGCGTGACGGCGACAAGATCGGCATCGAAGCGCAGCGACACTTCGGCCATCGCACCGCGAAGCTGCGCAGCGACGATTTCGACCTTTTCAAGCGATACGAGCCGGTTTTCGAGCGTCAGCCCCTCTGCCTTGCGCGCGGCGATCGCTTCGGCGAACTGATCGGCGATCTCGTCAGATACGAGATCGCGCAGCGCCTCGGCATCACCCTTCCAGAAGGCTTCGAGCACCATGCGATAGGCCGCCTTGGCACCTTCGGTGAAACGCGCCGGATCGAACGTCGGGTCGGCAGCGGCGATCGCGGTAAGCGATTCCTTCAGCGCGGGCGACATGTCGGCGGGAAGTTCAAGCGGTGCGGCGGGCGGCAGATCGTAGCTGCCGGCACGCGGCGGCGTTTGCTGCTCTGCAGGTGTACGGCGGACGATTTCGCCCGCAGGCTCTTCATGCCCGGTGCGGCGTCCAAGAACGCTGACCAGCCGAAGGGCGATGAACCCCGCGAGCATCGCCAGAACGACGATCTCGATCAGTCCGCTGCTGTCGCCCATAATTCTACCTTCAAGCGTCCCTTCAAACGCGTTTGCTTAACAGCGCCGCGCCGCACAGTCCACGCAGCTTAACCTGTTTTGGGTTAAGATAGGCTATTCCAAGCCGCATACAAGGAACAGCGCTGCCTTGCGCCGGTTCCATGCGCCTGCTAGCGAGCGCGCCGTATTCCTGTCCAACAGAATTGAGATCTGCATCATGGCCGAGAACGAAACGGGCGACGAAGGCTACATCAACGGCAACGGCAACGGCGGCGAAGCCGCGGCGGAAGCCCTGCCGCAGGTGAGCATTCTGGCGCAGTACGTGAAGGACCTGTCGTTCGAGAATCCCGGCGCGCCGGGATCGCTGCAGCAAGGCGCTGGCCAGCCGAAGATCGAGATCAACGTGAACGTCGGCGTCCGCCAGCAGGGCGACAACGTCTATGAGGTGGAGCTGAAGCTTTCCGCGAACGCCACGTTCGAGACCGGCAAGACCGCGTTCATCACCGAGCTGCTCTATGGTGGCCTCTTCGGACTGCAGAACGTGCCGGAGGAGCACCTTGAGCTGTTCCTCGTCGTCGAAGCGCCGCGCCAGCTGTTCCCGTTCGCCCGCCGCATCTTCGCGGACGCGACGCGCGACGGCGGTTTCCCGCCGCTGATGCTCGACCCGATCGACTTCGCCCAGCTTTATTTCGCCCGCCAGCAGCAGGCGGAGCAGGCAGGCCAGTCGGGCGAGATCGGACACGCCTGAGGCCAGGCAGGAGAACGCCACCATGTCGCTCGTCAAGAGCGTCGGCGTCATCGGAGGGCTGACCCTCGTCAGCCGCGTGTTCGGCTTTGCCCGCGACATGCTGCTCTCCCGCCTGCTTGGTGCAGGTGCGGGCGCGGACGCCTTCTTCGTGGCGTTCAAGCTGCCCAACATTTTCCGGCGCCTGTTCGCAGAAGGCGCGTTCAGCGCCGCCTATGTGCCGATGTTCAGCAAGGAACTGCACGGGCCGGGCGGATTGAAGGCGGCCGAACGCTTTTCGGCGAACGTACTCTCCGTGTTTCTGCCCGTGCTGCTGCTCTTCACGGCGCTGTTCGAGATTTTCATGCCCGGCGTCGTCTGGCTGATGGCGAGCGCCTACAAGGAGGTGCCGGGCAAGTTCGAGCTGACGGTCGAGCTGACGCGAATCGCCTTTCCCTACCTTCTGCTCATCAGCCTCGTGTCGTTGCTGTCGGGCGTTCTCAATTCGATGTCGAAGTTCGCCGCGGCCGCCGCCGCGCCGATTCTGCTCAACATCTGCCTGATCGCCGGCGTGCTGTTCTTCGGCAGCACGACGGGCGACAACGCGGAAACCGCGCGGGCGCTCGCCGTGTCCGTAACGGTGGCGGGCATCGTGCAGTTCTTATGGCTGCTGTGGGCGGTGCGCCGCGCGGGGCTGACGCTGCGCCTCCGCTGGCCGCGACTCGACCCCAAGGTGAAGGAACTCGGTCGCATCATCGTGCCCGCCACATTCGGCGCGGGCATCTACCAGCTCTCGCAGCTGATCGACACGTTCTTCGCGACGCGCCTGGAAGAGGGCGCGATGAGCTTCCTGAATTATGCGGATCGGCTGAACCAGCTGCCGCTCGGCGTCGTCGGCATCGCGCTCGGCACGGCCATCCTGCCCGCGCTCAGCCGGCTGATTGCGCGCGCGGACGCGGAAGGCGCGCAGAAGCTGCAGGGCACGGCGGTAGAGCTTTCGATGCTGCTGACGCTGCCCGCCGCCGTGGCGCTCGGTGTCGCGGCGCATCCGATTGTCGAAGCCATCTTCCTTGGCGGGCGATTCACGGCGGAGCATGTTTCGGTCACGTCGGGCGTGCTCATCGCGCTCGTCGCCGGGCTTCCCGCCTACGTGCTCATCAAGGTGCTGACGCCGGGCTTCTTCGCGCGCGGCGACACGAAGACGCCTGTGAAAACGGCCGCAGCCGCGCTCACCTTCAACGTCGCCGTCATCCTCCTCGTCATCGACCGCTTCGGCATCGTGGGGCTTGCCGCCGCGACCGCGGTTTCGAGCTGGTTCAACTGCGCGCTGCTCTACACGATCCTGCACCGGCGCGGGCACTTCACGCTGACCGGCGCCGTGATCCTGCGCATCGGCAAACAGTTCGTCGCCGCGCTCGTGATGGCGGCCGGGCTCTGGTGGGTGACGACCACGCTCGGTGATGCCTTCACCGGCGGGGCTCTGGCGCGCGCGGGCGCGCTCACGGCGGTCGTTCTGACCGGGGCCGGGCTCTATTTCGGGACGCTCTGGGCGATCGGCGGCTTTCACCACGAACACATCGCCAAGCTGAAACGCGGCAACGGCGCTTGACCAGTAGCCCGCGCGGGGCCTAACGGCGGCGCGCTATGACACAGACTTTTGCACCGCGCGTCTTTTCCGGCATCCAGCCGACCGGCAACCTGCACCTGGGCAATTACCTTGGCGCCATCCGCAACTGGGTGGACATGCAGCACCAGCACGAATGCGTCTATTGCATCGTGGACCTGCACGCGATCACGCTGTGGCAAGACCCCGAAGCGCTGCGCCGGGGCATTCACGAGATGGCCGCCGCGCTGCTCGCCAGCGGCATCGACCCGGACCGCGCCGTGCTGTTCAACCAGAGCCAGGTGCACATGCACGCAGAGCTCTGCTGGATCCTGATGTGCACCGCGCGCATGGGCTGGATGCAGCGCATGACGCAGTTCAAGGAAAAGTCCGGCAAGGACAAGGAAGGCGCCTCCGTCGGCCTGTTCGGCTACCCGGTGCTGCAGGCCGCCGACATCCTCGGCTACAAGGCCACGCACGTGCCGGTGGGCGAGGACCAGAAGCAGCACCTCGAACTGTCCCGCGACATCGCGCAGAAGTTCAACACCGACTATGGCGTCGAGCTGTTCCCGCTTCCCGAGCCCGTGATCCAGGGCCCGGCGACACGCGTGATGTCGCTGCGCGACGGCACCGCGAAGATGTCGAAATCCGATCCTTCAGATATGAGCCGCATCAACCTTGCCGACGATGCGGACGCTATCGCGCAGAAGATCAAGAAGGCGAAGACGGACCCCGAGCCGCTGCCGGGCGATGTCGCCGGTCTCGAGTCGCGGCCTGAGGCGCGCAATCTCGTTTCGATCTACGCGGCGCTTTCCGGAACCACGGCGCAGGCAGTGCTGACGGAGTTCGAAGGCAAGGGCTTCGGCGCGTTCAAGCCTGCGCTCGCCGATCTCACGGTGAGCGTGCTGGCGCCGATCGCGGCACGTTTCCGCGAGCTTTGCGCCGATCCGGGGCATCTCGACACCGTGCTGGCGAAGGGCGCTGCGCGCGCCGACGCCATCGCGGCGCCGGTGCTCGCAGAGGTAAAACGGACGGTCGGCTTTCTCAGCTGAGGGCTTTGAAAATTCAGGGATCGTTCAGCCGCGCACATGCACTATATAGAGATGGCGTGGGTGCGAACGAGAAGGCCCGTAGGTGAATAGCATGAAACTGCCGAAGATTCTGTTGTCGCTGGGGCTGCTGGCGCTTGTTGCCGCCTGCACGACGCCCTTCACTGCCGATGTGTCGCGCTTCCAGCGCCTGCCGGCGCCTTCGGGCGAAAGCTTCACGATCGAGGCGCGAGACCCGGCCCGCGCTGGCGGGCTCGAGTTCGCGCAATATGCGTCGTACGTCGAAAACAACCTCGTTCAGCAGGGCTATCAGCGCGCGGCCTCGCCAGAAGCGGCAACGCTCGTCGTCAAGCTCGACTATGGCGTGAACGACGGCCGCGAGAAGATCGATACCCGTTACACCGGCTTCGGGGCGGGCTACGGATGGGGCGGCTGGGGCTGGCCCTATTATAGCCGCTATCGCTATCACCCCTATTACTGGGGTTCGTTCTACGACCCGTTCTGGGGACCGGGCTTCGGCGGCGGCACCGAGGTTTACAGCTACACGGTCTACCGCTCGTTCCTGGACATGGACATCGTGCGCAAGAACGGCGCGCCGGTCTTCGAGGGCCGCGCCGAATCGACGACGCGCTCGTCCGACCTCACCAAGCTGGTGCCCAACCTCGTCGAGGCGATGTTCCAGGGCTTCCCCGGCAATTCCGGACAGACCGTCCGCGTGAAGATCGACCAGAAGAAAAGCGGTTACTAGGCGATCGCGCTGCGACAGGGCCTTCCCTGTTGCAGCGCCGGGTGCCCAAAACCGGTTCCCACATTTGCCCGCGATGTTCTAAGAACAGCGCGTGGGTATATTCGACATCTTCCGCCGCCAGACGGTGAATCCCGTTACAGCCGCGAGCGCCGACGCGAGCGGCACCAATCTCATCGGACGGTTCACGGCGATGCCGCGCTGGATGCTGCTGATTCTGGGCGCGTTCTTCGCGGCAATTCTCTACTGGGGTGTCCTCGGCAGCCTGCTATCGGACACACGCGCCGATCTTACCGTGCGTCCGGATACGACGGTGCTGCCGCCGGGCGGAAGCGTTGCGGTCGCGACGGCCGCGATGCTGCTGGATCGGGCGCTGGACAAGGGCTGGACCCCGAACGACAGCCTGCTGCGCCCCACGGGCCTGCTTGAAGACATGCCCGCCTTCCAGCGCGGGCAACATTCGGCGATCAGCGCATTCGTCAGCAGCTTCGATCAGGGCGTCGGCGGTGACCCCGAACTCAGCGAAGCCGCAGAAGCGCTGAAGACAGCGCCGGATCGCGGCTGGCTGCACAGCGATTTCCCTTTCATCGGCGGCTCGGCAGAAGGCCGCTACCGCGACGCTGTGGACGCGCTGGCGCGCTACAACCGTGCGGTTGCCGAAAGCGAAGCGCCGGAAGAGGGCGATGCCCGCGAACTCCGGCTCGCACTGCTCAGCCTTCACGCCGCGCTCGGCGAGGAGGCCGGCGCGGTCGATCGGATGATCGACGACAGCCGCGTGGGCAGCGCCGACGCACAGTATAACGAGGTTCGCGGCGCGGCCTATGCCGCCGCCATGCTGATGCGGGGCCTTCGCGAGGATTTCGGCACGACGATCGGCCAGCGCCAGCTCGCGGCGACGTGGGCCGAAACGACGGAGGCCCTGGATGCCGTTTCCGAAAAGCGCCCGACGTTCGGGGTCGGTCGGCAGGATCTCGTCGAACAGGGCTATTTCCTGATGCGCGGGCGCGAATCGCTGCGCACGCTTGCGGCAGGCCTTGCACGATGACGGAGCCCAACTACCTCGTCGTCGTCGACGATACCGACGAATCGGCGCTCGCCATGCGCTATGCCGCACTCCGCGCGAAAATGACGGGCGGCAACATCATGCTCGCGCATATCATACCCAAGCCGGAGTTTCTGCTTTCCGGCGGGCTTCAGGACATGATCGCCGCCGAGGCACAGGAGGCCGCCGAAGCCCTGCTGAGCCGCAAAGCCGAAGAAGTTATGGCGCTTTCGGGCCAACGTCCGGCCCTCGTGATTCGCGAGGGCAAGGCGATCGATGAGGTCAGCCAGATGCTCACCGAAAACAATGTCCACGCGCTGATCCTCGGCGCCGCCGCCAAGGGCGCGCCGGGGCCGCTCGTCAGCCACTTTTCCGGCGAGCGCGCGGGCAACCTTCCCTGCGTGGTGGTGATCGTTCCGGGGGGGCTCGATCCGGACGCGCTTGACCGTCTGGCTTGATCCGGCGGCCAAGGCACGCCACATGAGACGGGCATCAGAACAAGACACCCGCCCAAGGACTCCCACCCCCCAAGGATTCCAACCATGTTCATCGAAACCCAGGCCACACCCAATCCTGCAACCGTGAAGTTCCTTCCCGGCCGCGCCGTGATGCCTTCGGGAACCATCGATTTCAGTTCGCCCGAAGCCGCCGAAGCCTCACCGCTGGCGACCGCGCTGTTCAGCCTCGGCGACGTGACCGGCGTGTTCCTCGGCAGCGACTTCATCTCGGTGACGCGCGCCGAAGGCGGCAGCGACTGGCGCGAGCTGAAGCCGCAGGTGCTCGGCATCATCGTCGATCATTTCGCGAGCGGCGCACCGCTGCTGAATGAAACCGCCGCTGCCGAAGACGCAATCGAGGACGATTCCGAAACCGCGGATATCGTCGCGCAGATCAAGGACCTGCTGGAAACGCGCATCCGCCCCGCGGTTGCGAACGACGGAGGCGACATCATCTACAAGGGCTTCCGCGAAGGTATCGTCTACCTGCAGATGCAGGGCGCGTGCGCGGGCTGCCCGTCATCGACCGCGACATTAAAGAACGGCATCGAAAACCTTCTGAAATACTATGTGCCCGAAGTAACGGACGTCCGCGCCGTCTGACCGGCACGGCGGCGATAAAAACAGGGAGTCCCCCATGACCGATCATCTGCTGAGCGACCGCGACCTCGACCTTATCTTCCGCAGCGCGAGGACGCATAACGACTGGTCTGACCGCGCGGTCAGCGACGTGCAGCTGCGCGCCATCTACGACCTGATGCGCATGGGCCCCACGTCGGCGAATTGCGAGCCGGCACGGATCGTGTTCGCGAAGAGCGCGGAAGCGCGCGAAAAACTCGCCGCCTGCGCATCGGGCAACAACGCGCCGAAGATCCGGCAAGCGCCGGTGACCGCGATCATCGGCATGGACATTAAGTTCTACGACGAGCTGCCCAAGCTTTTCCCGCATACCGATGCGCGCAGCTGGTTCACCGGCGACGATGCGCTCATCCGCGAAACGGCGTTCCGCAATTCATCGCTGCAGGGCGCCTATTTCATCATCGCGGCGCGCGCGATCGGCCTGAATTGCGGCCCGATGTCGGGCTTCGACAAGGAAAAGGTCGATGCGGCCTTCTTCGCGGGCACCGACATCGAGACGAACTTCATCTGCTCGATCGGTTACGGCACCGAGAAGAACCTGTTCCCGCGCAGCCCGCGCCTTTCGTTTGAAGAGGCCGCGTCCATTATCTGATGCTGCTCGCGATCGAAACCGGCACCGCCGCCTGTTCGGTCGCGCTGATCGACGGGACCACCATCGTTGCAGCGCGGCACGAAATCATCGGCCGCGGCCACGCCGAGCGGCTTGTGCCGCTTGTCGAGGCCGTGCTTGCCGAGGCGGGCAGGCGGCCCCGCGCCATCGCGGTCGACGTGGGGCCGGGCAGCTTCACCGGGCTTCGCGTCGGCATTGCCGCAGCGCGGGGTTTCGGGCTGGTATGGGCCGTGCCGGTTTACGGCTATTCATCGACGGCGCTGATTGCGGCGAGCGCGCTGGCCGCACACGATATGGCGCCGCTCACCATTGTGATGGATGCCGGGCGCGGCGAGGTGTTCGTGCAAACCTTCGATCGGAATCTGAAACCAGCCGCGCCCGCCGCCGCACTGTCGATCGCCGCAGCGGCGGCGGAATACGAAGGGGCTCTCGCAGGAACGGGGGCGGCCTTGTTGAGAGATGCCGGCAGCACGGCGGTGATTCTTTCCGAGACACCGCCCGACGCACGCGATGTGAGGCTGCTGGCGCCAGAACTCCGCAGCTTGCCGCCGACACCGCTCTACGTGCGCGCACCCGATGCGAAGCTGCCTGCATGAGGCACTACCGGCCCGTGATGATCGACGACGTCCCCGCGCTTGCGGCGCTGATGTCGCGCGCATTCGATCCGCAGTATGGCGAGGGCTGGAACGGCAGCCAGCTGCTCGGCACGCTCGCGATGTCCGGCACGCGCGCCGAAATAGCGGTTGCCGACGGCGTACCCGTCGGTTTCGCGCTGACGCGCCTTGCCGCCGACGATTGCGAGCTCTTGCTGATCGCGGTTGACCCCTCGCGTAGCGGGCAGGGTATCGGAACAGAACTTCTGAAAAGATCGATTGATCTTGCGAAACACGCACAGGTCCGCCGCATGTTCTTGGAAGTTCGCACTGGTAACAATGCTGCGCGCGGGCTTTATGAACGTTATGGATTTATCTGCGTCGGACAGAGAAAAGATTATTATGTGGGTGAGAATCATTTGCGCTTCGATGCAATGACCATGTCGCTGACGCTCTAGCTATTTAACGCCCTCGCTCATCACGTTAATTCTTGCGAAATTCATCCGAACGCTACATAAATCCCGACACCAACAACAAAAACGGTCGGGGTCATCGGGTATTATGAACGAACATAGCGATAATCATCAGGAACTACTTGCACTTACGGCGGACATTGTGTCCTCGCATGTCGCGAACAATACGGTGGCGGTTTCGGACCTGCCGGTCGTTATCGAGAACGTCTATTCGACGCTTGTAAAGCTTGGCGGGGTGGTGGAGCCTGCGAAGCCGAAGCAAGAGCCTGCAGTTTCTATCCGCGCGTCGATCAAGCCGGACTACGTCATCTGTCTTGAAGACGGCAAGAAGCTGAAAATGCTGAAGCGCCACCTGATGACGCACTACAACATGACCCCGGACGAGTATCGCGCGAAGTGGAACCTTCCCGCCGACTATCCGATGGTCGCCCCCAACTATGCATTGCAGCGCCAGGCGCTCGCCAAGAAGATCGGTCTTGGCACCAAGCGCGCCGGCAAGCGCAAGTAACGCGCACCGCCCATCGGGTGGTATGAAGGACAGCAGGGACGGACTTGTCCGTCCCTGTTTCCATGCCTAAAGTCCGGCAATGACGAAAATCGACATTGAAGCCATTTGCGCCGAGCGCGGCCTGCGCATCACCGAGCAGCGACGCGTGATCGCGCGCGTGCTTTCCGATGCGGACGACCACCCCGACGTGGAAGAGCTGTACCGGCGAGCGTCGGCGATCGATTCCGGCATTTCCATCGCCACCGTCTATCGCACCGTGCGCCTCTTCGAGGAGGCGGGCATCCTTGAACGTCATGACTTCCGCGACGGGCGGTCACGCTATGAGCCGACACCCGAGGAGCATCACGACCACCTGATCGATGTTGAAACCGGCGCAGTGATCGAATTCCACGACAACGCGCTCGAAGAGCTGCAGCGTCTCATTGCGGAGCGGCTCGGTTTCGAGCTCGTCGATCATCGGCTGGAACTTTACGGCCGCCCGCTCAAGACGAAGCCGGCGAACTGAAAACCGGACCCGGCGTGCCTGATCCCCGTTCCTATTTCGTCAAGACGTTCGGCTGCCAGATGAACGTCTATGACAGCGAGCGCATGGCCGAACTGCTGGAGGCGGAAGGCCATACGCAGGCCGCATCGGCAGAGGATGCCGACATCGTCGTGCTCAACACGTGCCACATCCGCGAACGCGCGAGCGAGAAGGTCTATTCGGAGATCGGCCGCCTGAAACATCGGGACGGGCCGAAACCGATCGTGGCGGTCGCGGGCTGCGTGGCGCAGGCCGAAGGCGCCGAGATCGTGCGGCGCGCGCCGGCGGTCGATGTCGTTGTAGGCCCGCAGGCGTATCACCGTCTGCCCGATCTGATCGCGCGGGCAAAGGAGCGCCCGGTCGAGACCGACCTGCCGACGCTCGAAAAGTTCGAAGCGCTGGGCAAGCGCCGCAAGGCTGCGCCATCCTCGTTCCTGACGATCCAGGAGGGCTGCGACAAGTTCTGCACCTATTGCGTCGTTCCCTATACGCGCGGCGCCGAGGTTTCACGTCCCGCGGCGGCGATTCTGGAAGAGGCGCGGCGCCTCGCCGGGGAAGGCGCACGCGAGATCGTGCTGCTCGGCCAGAACGTCAACGCATACCGCCACGACCGCACCGATTTCGCAGCGCTCATCGCGGAGGTGGCGGCGATCGAAGGTGTCGCGCGCATCCGCTACACAACGAGCCATCCGGCTGACATGACGGACGCGCTGATCGACGCACACCGGACAATCGACAAGCTGATGCCCTACCTGCACCTTCCCGTGCAGTCAGGCTCCAACCGCGTGCTGAAGGCGATGAACCGCTCGCACACGGCCGAGACCTATCTCGCCATCATCGAGAAGCTGCGCGCAGCGCGCGCGGACATGGCGATCTCGGGCGATTTCATCGTCGGCTTCCCCGGCGAGACCGAGGCCGAGTTCGAGGACACGCTCGCGATCATCCGCGCAGCGCACTACGCGCAGGCCTATTCGTTCAAATATTCAGCGCGCCCCGGCACGCCCGCGGCGGACATGGACGGGCAGATCGACGAGGACGTGAAATCGGACCGCCTGCATCGCCTGCAGGCGCTGGTGCAGGAACAGCAGCTCGCGTTCAACCGCGCGGCGCTCGGCCGCACCATGCCCATTCTGCTGGAACGCCCCGGCAAGCGCGACGGGCAGCTGATCGGCAAGTCGCCTTGGCTGCAATCCGTGTATGTCGATGCAGGCAGCACACACATCGGAGACATTGTGACGGTGGAGATAGAGGGGGCCTTCGCGAACAGTCTTGCAGGACGCATCGCATTCGCCGAAGCTGCCTGACGATGGCAAAAAAATCCGCTCCGCTTTCCCAGCCCGCCGCCAATGACCGTGTCCGACTCGAACTGGATTTCGACCGCGCCGAACTGCTCGGCGCGCTGTTCGGCCAATACGATCAGAACCTGATCGCGATCGAGAACCGGCTCGGCGTCTATATCGCCGCGCGCGGCAACCGGCTTTCGATCGAGGGGGAGGCGCATTCGGCTGCCCGCGCCCGCGACGTTCTGACCGGGCTCTACAACCGGCTCGCACTCGGGCAGGGTGTCGATGTCGGTGACGTTGAGGGCGCACTTGCGCTGTCGCAGGACCCCTCGCTCGAAGGTCTCGTCCGCGCAGAGGACGGCGGCGCCTCGCCCGTCATCATCCGCACCCGGCGCAAGACCATTGTGCCGCGCTCGCCGACGCAGCTGCGCTACATGGAAGCGCTCGCTCGGCAGGACATCATCTTTGCGCTCGGCCCGGCGGGAACCGGCAAGACCTATGTGGCCGTGGCACAGGCCGTTAGCCAGCTGATAGCCGGCTCGGTGGACCGGCTGATCCTGTCGCGTCCGGCGGTGGAAGCGGGCGAACGGCTCGGCTTCCTTCCCGGCGACATGCGAGAGAAGGTCGATCCCTACCTCCGCCCGCTTTACGACGCGCTTTACGACATGCTGCCCTCCGAACAGGTCGAGCGGCGCATCGCCAGCGGCGAGATCGAGATCGCGCCCATCGCCTTCATGCGCGGACGCACACTGGCAAACGCGTTCGTCATCCTGGACGAGGCGCAGAACACCACGCCCGAGCAGATGAAGATGTTCCTCACCCGCTTCGGGCAGGGCAGCCGCATGGTCGTTTGCGGCGACCCGAAACAGGTCGACCTGCCGAACCCCGGCCGCTCCGGCCTCAACGACGCCACGCAGCGTCTGGAAGGCATCGACGGAATCGCCGTCGTGCGCTTCGGCGCGGCAGACGTTGTACGCCATCCGATCGTCGGCCGCATCGTGGAGGCCTACGAAGGCCCCAATGCTTGATGTCGCCGCAGGCATTGCCGGCGGTAATTGGCCGGACACCGACTGGACCACGCTTGCCGAAGGCGCCTGCCGCGCTGCGCTCAGCGAGACGCCTTACGCGCGCCTCATCGACGCGAGCTTTTGCTGCGAGATCTCGATCCGGCTGACGGATGACAGCGAGGTGCAGACGCTGAACGCGCAGTACCGCGGCAAGGACAAGCCGACGAACGTGCTGTCGTTTCCGATGGTGCAGCCGGATTTGCTGGAAAGCCTTTCGAACAGCGACGACGGCGAAGTGCTGCTTGGCGACATCGTGCTCGCCGACGGCGTCGTCGCGCGCGAAGCCGAGGAGCGCGGCATCACCATCGCCGATCACACGACGCATCTCATCATCCACGGATTGCTCCATCTCGTCGGTTACGACCACGAGCACGATGCCGAAGCCGAGGCGATGGAGGAGATGGAGCGCCGCGTGCTTGCATCGCTGGGGATTGCCAACCCCTACGCCGGCGAGGCATGACGGCTGGGAAACGATGAGCGACGAACCTCCGAGTAGCAGCGGCGACCAGCCGTTCCGACCCCTTCTCCGCGCCTTGCGGAGCCTGATCTTCGGGCGTAGCGCCGAAGCCACGCTGCGCGAGAGCATCGAGGAAGCGCTGGAGGATCACGCCGGCGACACCCCCGAAGGCGACGATCTCTCCGAAACCGAGCGCCTGATGCTGCGGAATCTTCTCGATTTCGGCGAGCGGCGCGTGGGTGACGTCATGGTGCCGCGCGGGGAGATCATCGCCTGCGATGTCGAGGACAGTTTCCAGACACTGGTCGCCGCCTTCGTTGATGCAGGCCACAGCCGTTTGCCGGTTTTCCGCGAATCGCTCGACGACGTGATCGGCATGATCCACGTGAAGGATGTCTACGCCGTGATCGCGGGCGAGGGGCGCAGCGCCAATGTGGAGGCGGAGAGCCTGCTGCGACCGGTGCTGTTCGTGCCGCCGGCGATGCGCGTGCTCGATCTGCTCGCGCGGATGCGGCAGGGGCGCACACACATGGCGATCGTCGTTGATGAATACGGCGGCACCGACGGGCTCGTGACCATCGAGGATCTCGTCGAGGAGATCGTCGGCGACATTGCCGACGAGCACGACGAGGAAGAGGCCGAAGCGATCACGCCGCTGCCGGACGGCGGCTTCGAGGTTGATGCGCGGGTCGATATCGAGGCGCTGGAGAAGGCGACGGGAGCGCCGCTTTCGGAAGCGGCGGACGGCGACGTCGATACCGTGGGCGGCCTTGTGTTCATGCTCGCCGGTCACATCCCGGCGATCGGCGAGATCGTGGAGCATCCGGGCGGATGGTCGTTCGAGGTGACCGCCGGCGACGAGCGCAAGATCGAGCGCGTGCGCGCCTGGCCGCCCGCCGCGGTTGCGGCCGCGGCCGGCGGGGCGTGACACCCCGCGCGAGGCTGACACGGCTCGGCCTGTTGTTCGGCGCGGGCATTGTCAGCAGCCTTGGCTTCGCGCCGTGGAACCTCTGGCCGCTGACGCTGATCGGCTTTGCCTGGCTGATCCGGGAAACCGCGACGACCAGGACGTGGCGTCAGGCGGCCAAGGCGGGGTGGGTGTTCGGGTTCGGGCACTTCCTGCTGGGGACCCACTGGATCGCGCAGGCGTTTCAGTATCAGCAGGACATGCCCGCGTGGACGGGCTGGATCGGCGTGGTGCTGCTTGCCGCCTACCTCGCGGTGTTCCCGGCGATAACGGTCGTGGTGGCGAGACGCTTCGGCGCGGGGCTGCCGCGGGTGCTGGGCTTCGCAGGATGCTGGACGATCGCGGAGGCCGTGCGCGGCGTTCTCTTTTCCGGCTTCCCGTGGAATCCGCTCGGCGCGGTCGCGCTGCCGATGGCGGGGCTGGGGCAGGGTGCGGCGCTTGTCGGCGGGCTCGGGCTTTCGGCGGTGATCCTGCTCGCGGCGGGCGGGCTCTCTCTCCTCCTTGAACGGCAATGGCGCACGGGCGCCGCGATCATCGGGCTGACGGCGGCGGCGGCGCTTGCCGGGCTGATCTCGCTGAGGACGCCCACGCCGCTTACGGCCACGCGCCTCAATATCGTGCAGGCCGACATCGGACAGGACGAGAAATGGTCCGAAGACGGCGTCGCGCGCGCGGCTGCCAAATATCTGAAACTCTCGCCCGCACCGACACGCGCGGCGCGACTGCTCATCTGGCCAGAAGCCGCAATCCCCGACCTGCTCGACGAAATGCCCGCGATGCGGAGGAGGCTCGGCGCGCATCTGGGGCCCAACGACCTGATGCTGCTCGGCGCGCTGAAAGCGATCCGCACGGACGACGGCAGAGCGATCGCGGCGCGCAACAGCCTGTTCGTGCTCGACAGCGAAGGCGCCATCCTCGCGCGCTACGACAAGAAACGACTGGTGCCGTTCGGCGAATTCCTGCCTGCACGACCGCTGCTGAATGCGATCGGGCTCGACCGACTGGCACCCGGCGCACTCGATTTCTGGCCCGGACCGGGGCCGCGCACGCTGCCGCTTCCAAGCGGCTTCCCGGCGGTCGGCCCGCTGATCTGCTATGAAGTGATCTTCGACGGCCGCGTAACCGAGGCTGGTTATCGCCCGGCCTGGCTGCTCAATGTTTCCAACGACGCCTGGTTCGCGGGCGCGGGCGCGGAAATGCACCTGGCGCAGGCGCGCCTGCGCAGCATCGAAGAGGGGCTGCCGATGGCACGATCGACGCCCACAGGCATCAGCGCGGTGATCGACGCGAACGGCCGCGTGACGGCCTCGATGCCGCGCGGACAGGCAGGGACGATCGACGCGCGCCTGCCGGCGGCGAACCCGCCGACGCTGTTCAGCCATACCGGCCGCATCCTGCCGGTGCTGCTTGCCGCGGTGCTGATGCTTCTCGGCTGGAGATTCGGCCGCATGCGCTGACGCCTTGCACACCGGAACGGATGCAAATACACCCGCTATGGTTGTATTCTGCCCCACCCCGGAGCCATGCCGAGCGAGCCCATCCACCCTGTCGACCTTCACGTGGGCAAACGCCTGCGCAAAAGCCGCACGGCGTGCGGGGTGACGCAGGCCGAACTCGGCGCGGACCTCGGCATCAGCGCGCAGCAGGTGCAGAAATACGAAAACGGCAGCAACCGCATCAGCGCCAGCAAACTGTTCGAGATCGCGGGGCGGCTCGGCACCGGCATCGACTGGTTTTTCGAAGGGCTGGACACACCCCGCGCACTGGTGCTGGCTGAAACGCAGGACGCATTCGAAGCGCCGCCAAGCACCCACGAGCAGACCCGCGCGCTGATCGCCGCGTTCAAGGCGCTGCCCGACGATGCAGCGCGCGCGGATGCGCTCTTTGACATGCAGACCCGCGCCAAGAAGACATAAACGATTCTTTATGTCCGCTTGCGCGGGACGTGCGGCGGCGCTAGACCGTGGCGGTCCAAGAGTTGTTTCAGGAAAAAGACGCATGGCGCGCAGCGACTACATCTTCACGTCGGAATCGGTTTCTGAAGGCCACCCCGACAAGGTTGCAGACCAGATTTCGGACGCGATCGTCGATCTGTTCCTTTCGAAAGATCCCGAAGCGCGCATCGCCTGCGAAACGCTGACGACGACACAGCTCGTGGTGCTGGCGGGCGAAATCCGCTGCAAGGGCGTCTACGAGAATGGCGCATGGGCACCGGGCGCGCTCGACGAGATTGAAAAGACCGTACGCGAGACGGTGAAGCGCATCGGATACGCGCAGGACGGCTTCCACTGGGAAGAGTTCCGCTTTGAAAACAACCTCCACGGCCAGTCCGCGCACATCGCGCAGGGTGTCGACGAGGCGGGCAACAAGGACGAGGGCGCGGGCGACCAGGGCATCATGTTCGGCTACGCGACCGACGAGACGCCCGACCTGATGCCGGCGACGCTCGACTACAGCCACAAGATCCTCGCCCGGCTGGCGGCGGACCGCCATTCGGGCGCGGCGCCATTCCTGGAGCCGGACAGCAAGAGCCAGGTGACGCTGCGCTACGCGGGCGGCGTGCCCGTGGAAGCGACCGCGCTCGTCGTTTCGACGCAGCACGCACCGGGCTATTTCTGGCACGGCGGCGAAGGCGACCCGGACAAGTTCAAGATTCTGCACGACTATGTGATGGGCGTGTTCAAGGACGTGCTGCCCGACGGCTTCGTTACCGAAAAGACGGCAATCCACGTGAACCCCACGGGCCGCTTCGAGATCGGCGGACCGGACGGCGACGCCGGGCTGACGGGCCGTAAGATCATCGTCGACACCTACGGCGGCGCCTCCCCCCACGGCGGCGGCGCGTTCAGCGGCAAGGACCCGACGAAGGTGGACCGCTCGGCCGCGTACATCACGCGCTATCTTGCGAAGAACATCGTCGCCGCCGGCCTCGCCAAGCGCTGCACGATCCAGCTCTCCTACGCGATCGGCGTCGCCGAGCCGCTGTCGCTCTATGTCGACCTGCACGGCACCGGCACGGTGGACGAAGCGAAGCTGGAAACGGTGATCCCGCAGCTCGTGCGCCTGACGCCCAAGGGCATCCGCGAACACCTGGGCCTCAACAAGCCGATCTACAGCCGCACCGCCGCCTACGGGCATTTCGGGCGGAAGCCGGAGGGCGACTTCTTCCCGTGGGAGAAGACCGATCTGGTGGCGAAGCTGAAGGCGGCGGTTTAAGGAGAACGCGCCTCCTCCGCTTCCCCATCGAAAGCGCAAGAACTGGGATAAGTGTTCCGTTGCCAGCCCCGGAATGGGCCAAGAAACATCCCGCGTACCCAACATTCGTATGATTTGGGGTACCCGATCTGCAGATCGGGTACCAATATGGACGTGGCCCACGTGCGTACTGCATGGGGGACGGGATACGCAAAAGTGTCTATCCTGTTGCCGCCAGTCTGATAGCGATTCCTGCGGCGCCTGCCGCCGCAGAAGCCGACCAGAATCGCTGGATCAACTGGAGCCGGGTAGAGGCGAATGGCAGATCGAATGGCTGGGCGTTTTCGGCGGCGAAGGCAAGCAGGGTTTCGAGCTTCTGGCGGGTGTCATGGACCAGCTAGTGATCGGAGCAGAAATCGAATTCGCAGGCCTCCGCGACGGACTATCGTTCGATTGGGCGTCCGCCATCCTAATGTGGCGCTTCACCGATCCAGAGGAAAAGCCCGTTGGGTTGGTCTCATGAGTGAGGTGGCTGTGGTCGCGGCGACGCGACATCGGCGTTGAAAGCGAAGTTGAAATCGGCCTCGCTTGGCTGGAGAAACTCGAAGGGGAAGGTTCGCCCTCCGAAGCTCGTATTTTTGTTCAGGTTACCTTTTGATCGATATCAGCAATACAACGACGTTCGCCGCGCCAAAGACTTACGTCACGGTTTTGATCGAAAACAAATTGGAAGGATCATTTTTAAAGGGATTCCAACAATGTCTCTAAGAGATAATTACAAGACAACATCCTATAATATGCTGGAGTCTGTTGGTTTATTTTTAACCATCTCTAATAGGGACAAAAAATTGTTTACATTGCCATCTGATGATGGTGATCATTACATCAGGTTCTTTACTCCACAATTTAAAAGTTATCACAAAGAGCGCGTTCTTTGGGGCCATGTTGGGAGCTTAGACGCAAAAATTCTATTATGTTCCAATGATAATATTTCATTTCATGATTATATTATTATGTCTGTTATGATAGTAAATTTTCCTGGGCTGACGAATCCACCATTTATTGGAAAATCCAATGATGATGATTTACATTGGTGCCGTCTTATAAAAAATGTTGCCGAACAATTTCCGAAATGCAGAAATCATCTAGAAAACATTCTTACAGAAAGAAAAATCATCTGCGGCGTAAGAATAGATAAAAGAGATATATCAGATTCATTTTTTCAATAGGCGCATGTGCGTCAAAGTAGTGCATTTTTTGAAGAAATATTCTTGCCGAACACCTGTCACCAAAACAAATATTGACAGAAGCATTTAAAGCTCGTTCCCCGCAATCAAACTATCACACAGAACCCGCACCGCCCCCCCCCCGAACAGCGGCGCGAACTTCCTTGCAAGAAATCCTGCCCACTCCGCTGTCGGGTCAGCAATCGGATAAAAGGCGTTCGCACGAAACCCTCGAAAGCGGGGCGTAGGGTGGGCCGAAGCCCACCCCAAACCCCTTAAATCCCGTCGAGGCCCTTGCTGACGAGAATGTTGACCGTGACGCGGCGGTTCTGAGCCTTGCCTTCGGCGGAGTCGTTGCTTGCCGCCCGTAAAGGCCCGAGAATTTCTTTGTAAGAAACCTCCTGTCGCTGCGACTGTCCCTTCACGACCCATGCGTGGAGTTTTTGGATGAGCGGCCCAGTAGGCCAGAGCGAGCGGCAGGATGCGCTGTATGCGGACGCGGCAGCGGCGCATGGCGGCATGATCGCCCGGCTTTCGGCGGGCTATGAGGCGGACCCCGCGCTGCGCGAGGATCTGGAGCAGGAGATTCACCTTCAGCTTTGGCGGAGCTTCGCAAGCTTCGCGGGGCAGTGCAGCCTTTCCACATGGGTACATCGCATCGCGCACAACGTGGGCGCGCGGCATGTGCAACGCGCGGTGCGGACGAAGCCCGGCGCCTTCGTGGACCTTGACGGCATCGACATCGCCGATGGCCGCGCGGGGCCGGAGGAACGCGCAGACACCGGGGCGACGCTTGAGAGACTCTATGGGCTGATCTGGCGGCTGCGGCCCATCGACCGGCAGGTGCTGCTGCTCCACCTTGAAGAGGTGGACGCCGCCGCGAGCGCAGAGATCACCGGGCTGACACCGGGCGCCATCGCCACGCGCATCCATCGCATCAAGGCGCTGCTCGCCCGGCAATTCGCGGAAGGGAATCGACCGTGACCGACACGAACGACACAAGCGCAATGGGCGCATTGTGGAAGGCGCAGGCCATGCAGCCGCGCGTGCTGCCCGCAGACGAGATTCACCGGCGGCACGCCGCGCTCGAACGCCGCGTGGGGCGGCGAAACCTCATCGAGTATCTGACGGCTGCAATGATGATCGTTGGCATTGTGGGCCTCGTTCTCCTCGACATACGGCTTGGTGCATTCGGCGGGCGTTCGATCGGCCTGATCCTGCTGGGGATCGGCGGCGGCGTTGTGGCGTGGCAGCTTCATCGGCGCACGGGCGGACGCGCCGCGATCGACGGCGCGCAGCCGAGCATCGAAGCCTATCGCCACACGCTTCGGCGGGAACGCGACGCGCTTGCATCCGTCGCGCGCTGGTACATCGGGCCATTGGTGCCCGGTATGGCGACGATCTACGTGAGCGCGTTCCTGAAGGTGCCGCCGGGCGGGCGTCTGCTCGTGATCGCCCTTGCCGCCGCGACGGCGATTGCAATGATCTGGGTCATTCGCCTGAACCGGCGCGGCGCCGAGGCGATGGCCGCCGAACTCGAAAGCCACGACCGTTTTTCGAACCTGTGAAGGAGTTCTGTTTTGCACGCTTCAATGATCGCCGCACTGCTCGCCATGGCCGCAGCAGGCACCGCCCAGCCCCAATCCGCCACCGAGCGGGGGCGCGCGCTTTCGGATTGGTCATCGCCTGAGAGCGTCGCCGCGCTGGCGGCGACGGCATCCCCCGAACTGAAGGCGCGGATCGATGCCGGGGGCGGGCCTGCAGCCTTTTCCACCGCCATCGCAGGGCAGATGGGCAAGCAGACGCAGGTGTTCGACGAGGTGGAAATGGCCATCAACGGGCTGACGTTCTACCAGCGGCTTGCCGCCTATGAGCGCGCACCCGCCGCGATGAGCATGGTGGTGTGGGACGAAAAGGGCACCGTGGTCGCCGCGACCGTGCAACCCTCCGCACCGCCGCCCGCAGCGCCAGCCGCGGGGACGGGCGTCTCCGTCCGCCCGCCGTTCGCTGCGCCGCGCGAGGGCACCTGGCTTACTTTCTGGGGCGGGCGCAACCTTGCCCGCAATTACCACATGGTCGCGCCCGCGCAGACTTATGCGTTCGATCTGCTGGTGGTGAAGGACGGCAAGAGTTTTTCCGGCCCCGCGAACGAACATGCATCCTATTATTGCTGGAATGAGCCGGTGCTCGCGGCGGCAGACGGCGTCGTTACCGAGGCTGTCGACGGGCTTCCCGACATGGCGATCGGCGACTTGAGCGCCAAGGCGGCGGCGGGCAACCACGTGATCGTCCGCGTCGGGCCGGAGCAGCACGCGCTCGTTGCGCACCTGCAGAACGGCTCGGTGAAGGTGAAGGCGGGCGACACCGTGAAGGCGGGGCAGCCGCTCGGCCTGTGCGGCAACAGCGGGCGCACATCGGAACCGCACATCCATTTCCACGTGCAGACGGGCGCGACTTTCGCCGACGGCGGCACGGGCCTGCCCGCGACCTTCCATGACATGCTGGTGGACGGACGGCCGGTGCGCGACGGCGAACCGGTGCGCGGGCAAAGCATCGCGGTGACGGAATAGGCCTAAAGCGCGTCGATCGCCTTCGCCATCTCGATATCGCGCATCGAAAGCCCGCCCGCGTCGTGCGTAGTGAGCAGGATATCGACGCGGTTCCACACGTTCGACCATTCGGGGTGATGGTCCGCCTTTTCGGCGAGCAGCGCCACGCGGCTCATGAAGCCGAACGCTTGCGAAAAATCCTTGAAGCGGAAGCTGCGGGTGATGCCGTCTCGCCCCTCGGCGAGTTTCCATGCCGGGAGATCCGCGAGATGCGCTGCGCGTTCGGCGTCGGCAAGTTTCTTCACCATGGCTGTCCTCCTGCTGGCGCGGCGGCATGCGACCACCTATGTCGTGGAGCATGACCGTACGTCAAACCCTCGCGCCTTCGCTGGATGATATCGAAGCGCTGGCGCGCGCCGCCATATCGCGGCTTCCGGAACTGTTTCAGGCGCACCTCGGCGCGGTGGTGCTGCGCATCGAGGATTTCCCCGACCAAGACGTGTGCCGCGACATGAACCTGGAAAGCGAGTTCGACCTGCTCGGGCTCTATCAGGGCCATGCGGTTGGGCGGTCCGTGGATGTTTCGGGCGCGCTGCCCGATACGGTCTATCTCTACCGGCGCCCGATCCTGGACCTGTGGGCCGAGGGCGAAGAGAGCCTGGAGCATATCGTGACGCACGTGCTGGTGCACGAGGTGGGCCACCACTTCGGGCTTTCCGATGACGACATGCACCGAATCGAGGATTCAGCGCTCTAAGAGTTCCTCCACCCACGCGGGGACGAGTTCGCCCGCGCGGCCGTGGCGGGCTTCATCGAAGAAGTGCGTGCCTTCGGAGGGATCGAGATTGATCTCCAGCGTATGCGCGCCGTAGTGCCGGGCGCCCTGCACGAAGCCCGCCGCCGGATAGACCGCGCCGGAGGTGCCGATCGAGACGAACAGGTCGCACGCGGCGAGCGCGGCCTCGATCCGGTCCATGTGGTAGGGCATCTCGCCGAACCAGACGATATCGGGACGCAGCCGCGCGTGTGCGCCGCAGCGCGTGCAGGCGGGGCCGTCCGACAGCGTTTCGGGCGCAAACTGTCGCTCACCGCAGGCCAGGCAGAGCGCGCTTTTCAGCTCGCCATGCATATGCACCATTCGCGCCGCGCCCGCGCGCTCGTGAAGGTCGTCGACATTCTGCGTGACGATGAGGAGATCGCCCTGCCACTGCGCATCGAGCCGGGCGAGCGCAGCGTGCGCGGGATTGGGCGCGACGCGGGCAAGCGCGGCGCGGCGGGCATCGTAGAACGCCTGCACCAGCGCCGGATCGCGGCGGAACGCCTGCGGCGTCGCCACGTCCTCTACGCGGTGGCCTTCCCACAGGCCATCCGGCCCGCGGAAGGTCGGCACACCGCTTTCCGCCGAAATGCCCGCGCCCGTGAGAATCACAATGTTTCGGATCGTCGCCATAAATGCCATATGGCCGATTTGCATCATAGGGCCAACGACTAGGCTCGCTCGCCATAAATCGTGTGACGACAGCCCTAAGCTAGGGCTCAAACTGCTTGAAAGTTAGCCTTGTCCGGACGAGAGGGCAGACTAGTCACGCGCGGTGAGATAACGAATGGAGCCCTTTACTGGCCGTGCCAACCAATCACCGAGCGATTTGTCCCAATGGAGCCTAGCGTCCATCTCAAGTTCGTTGGGCATGTAGATCGTGACCAACATTCCCTCCAGGTGATTGCTGCCTAGAGCTGAGAGATCAACCTTGGAGCATGGCAGGCGCAGGATGTATCCGGTTTCGTGCCACCCTTCGTTAGTATCGAAAAAAATGCGTGGCAGTTTCTCCATCATAGAAATTTACAAAATGCGCGCGCAGTCTGCAATGCTGCCATGTCCGAAACGGAATTTTTCGCGAGAAATACTCTAACAGAAGTAACTTTCTTAGCCCTTTTTCTTTAGTGTACAAGTCTATGAAATTTCTCAACTTGGTGACCTTCCCAGAGGCCGTCCGGCCCGCGGAAGGTCGGCACGCCGCTTTCCGCCGAAATGCCCGCGCCCGTAAGCACGACGATGCTTTGAAACCCCGTACCGCGCATAACCTTGCGTACCGCTCCCCGATTGGCCAGAGATATGCCTTCGCATCAGCGTACAAGGGGTTCAAGGTTTATGGCGAAGCGTAGCGGCGCGGCACGGATCGGCGTTCTGGGTGCAGGCGGGCGCATGGGGCAGAGCATCATCGCGCGCGTGCTCGACACGAAAGAGGCCGTGCTGGCGGGCGCCGCAGAGAAGCCGGGACACCCCGCCATGGGTCGCAGCATCGCGCCGAGCCTCGTCATCTGCGCGAACACGCTGGCGCTCGCGCACAGCGCCGACGTGCTCGTGGATTTCACGACACCGGACGCGCTTGAGGAAAACCTCACGGCGGCGTGCGATGCGTCCTGCGCCATCGTCATCGGCACGACAGGACTGACGCCGAAGCATCACAAGCTGATCGACGAGGCGGCGAAGACAATTGCCGTGCTGCAGACCGCGAACACCAGCCTTGGCGTCACCATGCTCGCCGCGCTGGTGAAGGAAGCAGCCAGCCGCCTTGGCGACGATTGGGACATCGAGATCGCGGAAATGCACCACCGGCACAAGGTGGACGCACCCTCCGGCACCGCGCTGATGCTGGGCGAGGCCGCCGCTGCCGGGCGCGGCGTCAAGCTGGCGAACGTCGCCGCGAAGGGCCGCACGGGCGCTGATGCGGCGCGCAAGGTGGGCGAGATCGGCTTCGCGGCCCTGCGCGGCGGATCGGTGGCGGGCGACCATGTGGTGATCCTGGCGGCGGACGGCGAGCGGCTGGAACTCGGCCACCGCGCCGAATCGCGCGAGATCTTCGCGCGCGGCGCCGTGCGCGCTGCGCTGTGGCTCGCCGGAAAGCCCGCAGGGCGCTACACGATGAACGAAGTGCTCGGGCTCAGCTAGCGACCTAGCCGCGAAGCGCGCGCTTCAGCAGGGCGTAAACCTCCTGCCGCTCGCGCGGGCTGAGGAAGCGGCCGACAAGCAGCCGCCTGCCGCGCTCGCCGAGCCAGAGCCGGTTTTCTGGCGGGCTCAGCGCCTCCAGCTCGACGCGCGTGAACAGCGGCTCCAGCCGGAACTCGCGCGCGCTGCCGTCTGCCGCGACGCGGCTGTAGAGAAGGCCCGAGGCATCGAGCCGCAGTCGCTCATAAGCGCGCGAGGCACGCGCCGCCGCGCGAAACGCCCAGACCAGAAGCGCGAGATCGGCGACCACGAACGGCAGGATAGGCCATGCGCCGAGCATGATGAACCGCACCGAAGCAAGCAGCATGACGAGCGCCGTGCCGCCGACGATCCAGAGCGCCGGGCGGGCACCGAGCGGCGGCGGAGGCATCAGCTTCAGATCGAGCGTCGTCATGGGTCTCCACTCTACCAATGCGAAGGCGAGTGCGGTAGGCGGGGAGACATGAAGCCGCAGACGATCACGCGATTTTTCGACCATCTTGCCGAAGCCGATCCCACCCCGGAAACCGAACTCGATTACGTGAACGACTACACGCTGCTCGTCGCCGTCGTACTTTCCGCGCAGGCGACCGACGCGGGGGTCAACAAGGCGACGAAGGCCCTGTTTCAGCAGGTGCAGGACCCCGCCGCGATGCTCGCGCTGGGCGAGGCGGGCCTGAAACAACACATCAAGACGATCGGCCTTTACAACGCCAAGGCTGCGAACGTGATCGCGCTGTCGGCGATCCTCGTCGAAAAGCATGGCGGCGAGGTGCCCCGCGACCGCGCGAGTCTGGAGGCGCTGCCCGGCGTCGGCCGCAAGACCGCGAACGTCGTGCTGAACGTCGCGTTCGGGGAGGAAACCTTCGCGGTTGATACGCATGTGTTCCGCGTTTCCAACCGAACGGGACTCGCACCCGGCAAAACGCCGCTCGCGGTTGAGCTCAAGCTGGAGAAGGCGATCCCCGCGCCCTACCGCCGCCACGCGCACCACTGGCTGATTCTGCTCGGCCGCCACACGTGCAAGGCGCGGAAGCCCGAATGCTGGCATTGCCCTGTGGTGAGCGAATGCGAATATGATGCCAAGACGACGGCGTGAGCGATTCACTTCGCGTTCAGATGGAGACGTTATGAACCATCCGCATAGTGACATTGTAGCGTTTGCGTACCGCCGGACCGCGAACCCGCCTGATGGGGGGCGGTCCGGCAAGTCATCCTGCGCGGAGACGAGCCCCATGGCACAGCGCACCGCTCTCACCGCCGTACTCGCAACTCTGGCGCTGGCCGCCTGTTCCGTGCCCGAAGCGCCCGTGGAACCCGCGCCCGCACCGGCGCCAGCAAGCGGCGAACGCTGCATCGGCATTGCCGCGATCGGGAGCACCAAGGTCGTCGACGATTCGACGATCGACTTCACCATGCGCGACGGCCGTGTCCTTCGGAATACGCTGCCGAACGCCTGCCCCTCGCTCGGCTTCGAGGAAGCCTTCACCTATTCGACCTCGCTGTCGCAGCTCTGCTCCACCGATATCATTACCGTGGTGCTGCAGGGCGGCGGGCCGCGGCTCGGCGCGAGCTGCAGCCTCGGCACCTTCGTGCCGCACACGCCAACCAAAGCTGAATAGCCGCCGCACGCTTTTCCCGCTGGCCTGCACGCCCGCGCTTTGTTAAGCGTGCGCGCCGAAACGGCGACCGGCACCCGTAGCTCAGCTGGATAGAGCGCTGCCCTCCGAAGGCAGAGGTCACAGGTTCGAATCCTGTCGGGTGCGCCAGCTTTTTCAATAATATACTGCGACGCACAATTTCAGCCGCAATGGCCGTAAGTGAAATGTAAGTGCAACTCGAACTGCGCTTACCCCATGATCATGCATGTAACCTACTGAAAACCCGCTCGGGAGATGCAGATCTTCGGGCTGCTTTTGGCGCTCAGGCGACGCATGAGTTGCGGAAGCCGTTGGCGCCTCAATCTCGGCCAAGCGTTTCGGCTCACATGGAAACTGATCAACGAAAAGCTCTACGACCGGGTTTGGGACATAGCAGACGTTCGAGAGAACGACACGGAATGGCAGATTTTGTAGCGAGCGGACGTCTGGTGCTAGCTCGAACAGTTATAGTCGGGCGAGTTGTGCCGTGCTCCGATCCTAACATACCCGCCATCAATGCCGACATTTTTTGAGAACTAGTGCCTGACAGGCCTTCAACGAAAGTGCGGCGTCCACCTTGCTTCAAGCTCACGAGTTTCATTTTCTTCGTCCTCTGCGTCCTCGTCGATGTAGAGGAGAGTGACCTTGAAACCATTTGACTGGCAGACTGCCTGCTCAAGGATAGTGGGGAAGCTTACATCGCGCTGTGACCGAAGCCATATGCCGCCGTGCTGGTTGACCCACTGCGAGGGACTACCCGTGCTCCGGTGCCGACGCGTCAGGGAAGCCAATGGCAGTTGCGACCCCTTCCGTACATCGAGCGGCGGAAAATCCTTCGATGCCCGGCTGTAGCGGACCACGTTCTCGTACGAGAAGATGACGGCGCAGGTTTCGGGCGATAGATCCACATACCTGTTCGCGACGGCCTCCATGCTTACATCGTAGAGGTCGCTAAGTTGCCGGATATGGCTGGCTTCGATCCCGCCCAAGCTATCAATGTCTTTCACGAACAACGGTTTTGGCATGAGCAGGCCTGCTGAAAACCGGTTTGCCTCGGCTTCCTGCCGCTTATAGGCATCTGTTCGGCTGCTTTCCTCAAGGTCCTGCTTGCTGCATTGCCTCTGATAGCCATGCGACGGTATCAGGAAATGCCCAAGTTCATGGCCGATGGTATAGCGCTTTCGTTTCCTCGGCAGTCCATCCTTGGTAAGGATGATTCCATGGCTTTTCTGGGGATCGGCCGTTAGTCCGCCTATGAACCCGTCCACTTCCAGGGTTTTAAAACCGATGATGCCAACATCGGAGGCGATATCCTCAAGGGGCACCCGTCTTGGCAGATCCGGGTAGTAACCGAAGAGGACTTGGAGCAGCCGCTCTGGAGAGCCGCAATCCGCCAAGTCCATCCTTAGATCGACATTCACGGTTTCTTCGCCTTCAGCGCTTCCGCGACGCTGCGCAAAGCCTCCCAATCCTTCTCGGAAAGCTGGCCATCGAATTCACGAAAAAACTGTAGCGCATTGGCTTCGTCGGGTTCGATTGAATCATCATTAAAATACGCGATTGGCACGCGGAAATGATCGGCAAGGCGCTTCACGATGTCCATGCTGGGATTTTTGCTCGTCCCCTTCTCAAGTTCCCAGACGTGGACCTTGGAAATGCCAACCCCGTCAGCGACCTGCTGGAGCGACTGGCGGCTCTGCTCGCGCAGCTTCTTCAACTTCGACGCTAGTGACATGCGATGCGGACCAACCTCTGCTTTCCCTGTTAGGTTCATCTTACGCTCTGGACGACTGGCTTGACAAGCGAATTGCCGTTAGTTTAATCTAACGATCGTTCGATGGTATCCGGAAAGGAGGTGATTCTATGTCGGGCAAGAACCAGCATGTCGTGCCGCACGAGGGCGGTTGGGCGGTCAGGGGAGCGGGCAATTCGCGCGCAACCTCGGTCCACGAAACGCAGGCTCAAGCGATCGAAGCGGCGCGCAACATCGCTCGCAACCAAGCAAGCGAACTGCTGATCCACGGGCGCAACGGCCAGATTCGCGAACGCGACAGCTTCGGCAACGATCCGTTCCCGCCGGAAGGTTAACAGGGAGGCTCCCCGTGGGGAGCCTCCTCTCACATTCGATCAAGGAGGAAGTAATGGCCGTTTACGTCGTAACATGGAATCTCAACAAGGAAGGTGCAGCTTATACCACCGCTCGCGCAACATTCCTCAAGCATCTGGCCAAGTACGATAACACGCAGGATTCCGGCTTGGAAACCGTGCGTTGGATTTCAACGAATGAAAGCGCCCAGCAGGTTTCCGACTATCTCCGTCAGAAACTCGATAACAATGACCGGTTGTTCGTCTCGAAAGTCGTCTCTGGCGCCCATGCAGGGTGGCTCGAAAAGTCTGTCTGGACATGGATCGATGCCCGCGCCTGACTATCAGGTCCTTTCTTCGATAGTTAGGCCTTCAGAGCTCTGTAGGTACGTTCCCAACGCCGCTAGCCTAGGCGTATGCCAATGTCAGGTTTCGACGTGGTCGGCCGTTCGCGCTTATCCTGCTGAACAGCGAGATTTGGTCGGTAACCGTCACCACTCAGATCGGGCCGGGAATAGCGGCTTCACCTCTCGTCCGGAAAATTCCTGCCATTTGCGGATCGACCCCATTTCGGACACTTCGCACAAGTCTTGCGGCCATTAGATTCGGTATGGTGCCTTCTGATTACAGGGTGAGGCAAGGGTCTAGGCGCGGATTGTGGTCGCTTACGGCAGGTTCGCGAAGGCCTCAGCGACCCACTTCTGAGCGAGCCTGATCGCAGGCAGGCCGCGCAGGTCACGGTGCACGATCAGCCACGGCTGGCGAATTGGCAGGGCGGAGGGCGGCGGGACTTCGACCAGCGTGCCGGTACGCAAGGCGAAAGGCACCGGCAGCAGCGCGATACCCGCGCCCGAAAGCGCCGCGGCGAGTAGCCCGCGGGTGCTGCCAGTGCGCATCGCCACCGCATAGGTAAGCTCGTGCCGGTCGATCCACTCAAGCTCGGGCAGGCGCCCGTAGCTGTCGTCGTAAACAAGCAGCCGCTCGTCCCTAAGGTCGATTCCAGCAAGCTCCCGCCCCGCGAGGTAATCGGCCGAAGCGAACAGCCCGAGCCGGATCTCCGCAAGCCGCCGCGCATAGAGGCTTGCGCCGTCGGGCCGCACCATGCGGATCGCCAGATCGGCGTCGCGTCCGGCAAGGCTCACCACGTCGGCCTGCGATTGCAGGTGCACCGGGAAATCCGCGCCCATCGTCCAGAGCCGGTCGAGCGCCGGGGCCAGCACGTCGGAGATCACGAACTCGGTCGCCGAGATGCGCACCGGCACCGTCTTGCCCCCCTGACGCAGGCTCTCGGCCACCCGCTCGACGCGGCGCATCTGCTCGGCAATCGGCGAGGCCGCCTCGGCGACCGCGAGCCCGTCGTGGGTCAGCCGAACCCCGTCTGTGCGGCGGTCGACCAGTTGCAAGCCCAGCGCCGCCTCGAGCGTTTCGATCCGCCGCGACACGGTCGACACCGCCACCCCACGCGCCTTGGCCGCCGCGCTGAGCGTGCCCGCATCGCGGATCGCAATGAGATCGCTTAAGTCCTGGGAATCGAGAGGCACAGGGGCATTCTTTCGCGAATTCAGGAAACCGTTTTGCCGTATCGCAAGAAGCATCGCGGCTGGCAATCGCATAGCCTCCCTCCAACAGGACAATGGAGGACAACATGGTCACACAAGCCAACCCATTCCGCAGCACCCGCACAGCAGGGTTCTGGCTCGCCGCCGCGATTGCGGCCCTGCAGGGGCTGAACGCGGTCCGCACGGTGCTCGATCCGCAGGGCTTTGCGACTTATATGGGCCTTCCCGTCGACCAGCTGAGCGCGCTGGGATGGGTGCAGGTCTACGGCCTTCGCGCCGGGTTCATCGCGGTGCTGACGGCCGTGCTGCTCGCCCGCAGCGACTTTGCCGCACTGCGCTGGATGGCGCTGGCGGCGCTGCTGATGCCGCTCGGCGACGCCTACCTCGCTTTCAGCGCCGGTGCGGGCGCGCCGATTGTCGGGCGGCACCTTGCTATTGCGGTGTTCCTGCTGGTCGCCGCCCTCTTCCTCGGGCGGGCCGCAAAGGCGCGGGAGATGCAGCCGTGACCGGCCTTCTCACCCGCCTCGGCGCACGGCTCGACACCTGGGGCGGCGCTGCCAAGATGGCGCGCTTCCGCACCGGCTGGGCCGCCACCGCGACGCCGCAGGTCCGCTTCTACCGCACCGCCAAGGTGCAATACCGCTATCTGGAGGCAGGCAGCGGGCCGACCATCGTCTTCACCTGCGACCCGCCGATGACCATCGAGGTCTACGGCCCGCTGGTGGCAGCTTTCGCCCAGCACTTCCGCGTCATCGTGGTCGAGCTGCCCGCGATGGGCTTCTCCGCGACGACGAATGCCTATGGCTTCGGGTTCCGCGAGACCAATGACGACCTTGCCGCCCTCCTGCGCGCGGTCGCTGGCGAGGGGAGCATCTTCGCCTTCTCCTGCGCCGCCAGTCTTGCCGCGCTCGACATCGCCGCGCGGATGCCCGAGCTCGCCTCGCACCTCGCGCTGATGCAGGCGGGCGGGACCGAGGCCTTCGCGATCTGGAAGGCGGGGCGCGATCCCAAGGGCATTCTCGCGCGGCCGGTCTTCGGCCAGATCGTGATGGCGCGCATGGCGCCCAAGCGCATGCCGCAGTGGTATAGCCTCTCGGTCGGGCGCAAGGAGCAGATCCCGCATTTTTGCGCCTGCGCTGAGCGGTCGTTCAAACAAGGCGCAATGTGGTCGCTGGCGAGCGCTTACCAGATCTACATGGATGCCCGCGACGAGCTGCCTCGCCCCAACCAACCGATCCTCTCGATCTGGGGAGCGTCCGACCGTTCGCACCCGGCGGACAACGCTCATTCGCTGGCGCGGCTCTACGGAGGCGTGCAAACCGTGACCTTCGATGACCTCGGCCATACGCCCGAACTCGAAGCACCCGATCTGGTGCTGGCAGCGATCCGCGACTTTGTGGGCAAACCATGACCGCCGAGGTCCCGCCTGGCTTCGAGCCGCACATCCGCAAAAGTCCCGTGACCGACCCGTGGGAACCGCTTTATGCCAAGCGCGAGGGCGAGGCGTTCAGCCTCGGACTGCGGATCGCACACAGCCATTGCAACGCACGCGGGCTCCTGCATGGCGGGGTGATCTCCGCGCTCGCCGACAATGCGATGGGACTTGCCTGCGTTACGCGCATGGAGGGCGTGTCGGCGCTGACCGTCAGCCTGTCGGTTGATTTCCTGTCGGTGGGGCGGAGCGGCCAGTGGCTCGAAGTTCGTGCCGTGCCTGCGAAGCTCGGACGCACGCTCGCATTTGCCGATGCGCGGATCGAGGCCGATGGCGAGGTGTTAGCCAAGGCCGCAGCGACGTTTCGCATCATCGAGGTTGCAGCGAAAGCCACCTAGGCCGAGCGATCCGATTTTCGAACTGCAATCCTTATCGGCAGCTTACCACCCAGACCCGGTCACTAGCGGTGGCGCGTCGTAATCTCGAAAGCGGCACGTCGGCTTTGGCCCCCTGCGGGAAGTTTCCTGCCATTCAGCAACCGACCCCGTTTCTGACGTCAGCAGTATGCAGCAAGATTGCCAAGTTGTTCACGCTCCACCGGCAGTGCTTTGACCATCATTCATGATTCAGATTTTTTCGGGCCGTTCGGAGCTTTTTGAAGCAATTTCAACATAGCCCATGCAGCGTTGGTGGCGCTGACAATCTGCTCACCGCGGTCCGATGCGCGGCTGATCACATATCCACCCTGAACCACGGCCAGCAGCATGGCTGCTGTAGCATACGCATCGATACGCCGATCGATCTGCCCCGCAGACATGGCTTCCTCTAGGGCGGTGGCGATACAAAGTTGGACCAACGTGAAATAGCGCGCAATTGGAGCACTGAGGTCAGGTGATGCGAGCACTTCAGCCTCGTTGGCCAACCGTCCAAGGCGACAGCCTTTGAGTCCGTTGCGCTCCGCCAACAGATAGGCCCGCAGCCTGTCGAGCGGAGGCGTTGAAGGATCGAATACTGCGCGCGCAGCATCGGATAACTCGATCTCGATCTCTTCGATCGCGGCTTTGGCCAGGCCGGCTTTGCCACTGAAATGGTGGTAGAGGCTGCCTTGGCCGGCACCGCTGACCGACAGTACGCGCGCTGGGCTCATGCGGCCATAGCCGTCCTCCCACAACAAATCCTTGGCTGCTTGCAGCAGGGCGTCTTTCATCGGAATGCCTTTCGTTTGACTCTTTACCTACTAGTATGTATGTCGCGGCTCCGTCAAGCGCGGCACGAGGTCCGTCGCCAATCGCAAGGAGTACCATCGATGCCAGCCTCGTCCATTACGCCGGAGCTATACTACACCTGCCTCACCGCGATGTTCACCGGTCTGCTTTGGGTACCGATCATCCTCAACCGCTTGGCCGAAATGGGTATTTGGACCGCCCTCAAAAATCCGCAACCGGACACCAGGCCGCATGCTGAATGGGCCTATCGATTGAGCGCGGCGCACCGGAATGCACTGGAAAATCTTGCGGTTTTCGCGCCGCTTGCACTGATAGTGCATGTCTCGGGTATTGGCACGGCAACCACTGCGGCCTGGTCATTGGCCTTTTTCGGGGCACGCGTGGCGCATGCAATCATATATACATTCGGTATCCCATTGCTGCGCACGATTGCCTTCGTCGTCGGCTTCGCTGCGCAGGTCGCGCTGGCGATCTATGTATTGGGAGCAGCATGATGCAGCTCCTCTATTCTCCAACGTCGCCTTATGCACGCAAGGTGCGGATGGTGCTGATCGAACTTGGCCTTGATCGTGAGGTCCAGCAGATCGCTTGCGACCCTATGGGCGAGGCCGCCAAGCTAGCCGAGCTAGTTGCCGCCAACCCGCTGGGAAAAGTGCCCGTACTGATTTTGACAGATGGTCTTGGCGTGTTCGATAGCCGGGTCATCTGCGACCATCTCGACCGGCTAGCGCCATCGCGGGGACTGATCCCCATCGCCGGCGCTCACCGCGATCGGGTGCTTGCTACTCAGGCTCTTGCGGACGGCATTCTGGACGCGGCTTTTTCGACCGTTGTCGAACGACGCCGCCCACCTGAGGAGCGCTCCGCAAGCTGGTTAGCGCGTTGGGAGGCAGCCATACGTCGTAGCGTTGCCGCCATGCGCAACGAGAATGCTGGCGAAGCACCACGCGATCTTGGCGAAATCGCGACGGCCGTTGCGCTAGACTATCTGCTGTTCCGCCTGCCTTCGCTGGACTGGCAGTCCACCAATCCTGCCATGGCAGATTGGCTTGCAGGCGCGTGCGCCTGGCGCTCGTTCGGCGCGACCAGACCGCCTGCGGGGGTCTGAAATGGGGGGTGCAACGAGTTGGACCTGGATGGGTTGGGCTGCACTGGCCGGTGCAGGAATACCTGTCATGGCTGCGCTGAATGGCGCCCTGGGGCGCACGCTCGGCAGTCCGCCAGCTGCGGTCTTCGTACTGTTTCTTGTCGGCTTCCTGTCAGCGTCTGCTTTTTTGCTGACAACTGGCGGCGGTTCCGCATTGGCCCGCCTCAGCCATGCATCACCGGCCATGTTCGGGGGCGGACTCATTGTCTCTTTCTACATCTTCTCTGTCACGTTTCTCGCGCCGCGATACGGAGTCGGTAATGTCATCCTGTTTGTTATGGTCGCACAGATCGCCACCTCAGCCGCCATCGACCACTACGGCCTGTTCGGCGCGACCCAGCGGCCAATAGATGCCCTGCGCATGTTCGGCATTGCGCTGATGCTGGCGGGATTGACGATCGCTCAGATTGCTTCAGCCAGAGCGAGCTAGCTCGACGACCCAATCAACTCGCCGACAGGCGCCGGTCCGCACTCCACCCATCTGCGGTCATGAGCGTGACCAGTGCGTGATCCCCAATGCTGCATGGCGGCTTTCAGCGAATGCGGACGTTCAATCTCGCAACCCTGAACGACCGACTCTGGGTCGAGAGCTGCCGATTTTGATCACCCTGCTGGAGAGCTGCTTTCAGCCTCTCTGCTTGCGGAACCTGCTGCTCGATAACGCCCCAACTGCAGAATTTCTTGCGACTTTGCGAGAGCTCGAAGCAGCCTCTATCGTCCACGATAGGGCTCGCAGCCGATCCCATCACCGTCGCCATCAAGCCGCTCCGAAAAGCCTGGCTCATGGCGATAAAGGGGCGCAACACCCGCAGCGCGGACCTCACTGCAACCCGAATACGTGTACCCGGCGGGAAGCGCATCGAGGATCGCCTGCCGTTCCTGTGCAGCCTCCAAAGCATTCGCACCAAAGGCTACGCCAAGCCCCGAAGCCACGGCGATGAGACCGTAGCGCCCCGCGGTCTGAAGGGTCGTTTCTGCAGTGGGTGCGGGACGCCGCTGAGAGCGATTGGTGAAGCGCCGGTAGGGTTGTGGGCGAGCCATAGGATTGAATTACAATCCAATCCTCAAGGCTCCGTTAAGTGCGCGAGAGACCGAGTCGCTCAGATTCCCGCCGCGAACGTCGCCATAATGCGTCGCCTGTGTTGCTGATCACCGACAGAACCGAGTCCTGGACTCTCGATCATGAGAACTGTGCCGGGCGCGATCCGTCCCGCTGCGTCCACAGCCGCCCACGCGTCAGATGGAACGGCTTTTGATCCCGTTTTGTTCTTTCCAACAGCCGGACGTCGCACGTAGCTTCTGATGGTCACTGAAGCTCAGGCAGGGGCTGTCGGGTTGAATGAAGGATCGCCGTGCGGCTCGCTGTACGACGGTCAAACCCGCCACTCCGGAAGGGGACGACGGCGCCAGTGACAGAACCTTGAACCAAGAGGAATCTGTCATGTCGAATACCGAACTGATCACTTGCCAGGAGGTCCTGCGCCTCACCGGCATCCGCAGCCGTTCCACTATCTGGAGGAAGATGCGCAAGGGGGGCTTCCCCCATCCCGTCGACATCGGCGGGGGACGCATTCGCTGGCGCGCCGCCGACATCTCGGAATGGATCAACGCCCTTCCGCTGCGCCGTTACTGACCTCCTCAATTGGCGGGCAGTGGCTCGCAGAAAGATGCTTTCCCAATGTCCATTTTCTCCATGTTGGAAGCAGCCTTGCGCGCGGAAGGCTGGGCGCTCGTTCGTGTCCCGGTCAATGACCGATACAAGTCTCTAACAGAACTGCTGATCGACGATTACGTCAGGCGGCTCAGCCGCCCGGGCCTCGATGGCAGCTGCTACCGCAACTTCATCGCCGACTGGCTCTACTTCGAACGCCCCATGATCGATCGCTTCAAGGGCGAGGAATTCTCGGCCCAATTTGAAGGTCCCCTGGTCGCTATCGGCGACAAAACATACCCGCTCGGCGGGTTCATTCTCCACCATCTCCAATGGGCCCGATTGTCCCCTGAAGATGCTTTCGATCTGCGCGAGACACTGCGTGCTGTGGTCGATCGGTCAGTGCGCAAGTGGATGCAGGACAAGGACCTCACATTCGTCCCCGCGCTTCCCGAAAAGCCGTTCCCCGACCGTGCTGCCGCCGACGCTGAAGCCGAGCGTCAGATCCGCGCATTCGCGCGAGTACCTCGGGACCTGGGGGATATCTAATGGAGCACAGTCAGGACTATTCACCGGAACCCAAGAAGGGCCACGATGCGATGCATCGGGCCCGGAAAAGGGATACACACCCCACGCACGCGTGCAGCGAGGATTTCTGCGGGTTTGACGGGATGCGGATAGCATCTCGTCTCTGCCTGGCTCGAGGCACCCACGCAATTCAGCCATTTTTCGCGATGGCGGATCGCATCGCCGAGAAGACGGTGCAATGAGCGCGCGGGTGCAGACGGTGCGCCTCAATCCGTCGCAATATCGGGTGCTTGCCGAGTTCGCGCAGCGGCGCGGGCTCAGCCAGTACGCCATGCTTGGCCGCGTCGTTGAGGAGGGGCTCCTGGCCCTGATCCACGGCGCTGACCGGGAGACCGATCTTGCCGAAATGGCACGTGTGATCGGGTCGATATCGGAACGCCTTGCCGATGCCGAACGGGTGCTTGACCGCACCCTGTTCACGGCCTGCGCAGCCTATGCCTATGCGCGCTCGTCAGCGCTCGGTGGACGCACATCCGACGAGGCCATTGCCGCCGAAGCGCGGGCTGCGTTCGAGCGGCAACGCAAGCTGGCAGAGGAGAGCGAGCGATGACCGCAGGCACCGATTTCGTCACCCGTGCCCATGCGCTGTGGCGCGTGCGCATGGCGCAGTGGCAGCAGCGGTTCGGGTTCTTTGCCCGGCTCGTTCTGCTGTCCGGCGGGGCCGGCGCGATCATCGCGCCGCAGTTCGTCATGAGCGCTCCCGAGCTCAAGGTCGCAGCCCAATGCCTCGTGGCCAAGTTCCTCGCCACCGTGGGTGAATTGGCGGGCAGGGACCTGATGATGAACGTGTCGCTGGAGGGGCGCCGCGATACCGTCTCAGCGGCTGTTTTTGCCAGCGAGCCATTCATCGCCGGAACCCTCTCCAAGGCCGTCGCTATGGTCATGATCGGGGCAGTTCTGGGCTGCGCCCTGGGGCTTCTGGTGGTCTGGCTGATCCAGCGGACCATGTCCTCGCAGGGGCGCGATACGCTGGCCGACAGGGTGATCGGCGGTACCCGTCTGGCGCGTCAGGAAGAGGTCGCCGCGCACGCCCGTTCGCTGTCCGGCAGGGGTGCGCTGCAGATCGGTCCGGTCCCCATTCCGCAGCGGATCGAGACCCGGCATTTTGCCTTCCTCGGTACCACCGGCAGCGGCAAGACCACGGTCCTGCGCCAGATGCTCGACGGAATCGAAGCGCGGGGCGAAGCGGCCCTCGTTTACGACACCTCTGGGGAGTTTATCGCGCACTATTACAACCCCGCACGCGGCGACATCATCCTCAATCCTTTCGATGCCCGCTGCGCCTTCTGGTCGCCCTTCGACGAGATATCGCACCCCGCCGATGCCGACCGCATTGCGCGCCAGCTGGTCTCCGAAACCGGCAGTCAGGATGACGACGTCTGGCTCGAGACGAGCCGCATTCTGGTCGCCAATATGATGCGTTCGCTGTGGGCCGAAAAGAACGGCAGTCTCGAGGCCCTGCTCGATGCCTTGCAGGTCAAGAGCAAGGAGCAGCTGAAGGCCTGGCTGGGACACACGTCCTCGGCCCGGACCTTCGCCGATGACGCCGACCGCGCCACTGGCAGCGTGCTGTTCATGCTCGCCAAGGCGGCCAACCTGATCCAGTTCCTGAAGGTCGAACAGGAGAAGGCGGCGCGTTTTGCCTTCCGCGATTTCATTGTCGGTTTGGACAAGATCGAGGGAGCAAAGCCCTGGATCTTCGTCCCCCGCAAGGAGGACTATTTCGAGGCGGCCAAGCCGCTCATGGCCTGCTGGCTGGAGTGTGCTGCGAGCGCAGTGCTCGGGCTTTCGCCATCGCCCGAGCGGCGCATCTGGTTCGTGCTCGACGAGCTTGCCGATCTTCCCCGCGTCGAGAACCTTGCCCGCCTTCTGCCCGAGGGTCGCAAGTTTGGCGCGGCGATCGTGCTCACCTTCCAGGCGCTGGGGCAGATGCGTCATCGCTACGGCGACAACATCGCTGAAGCCATGCTCGCCTGCTGCAACACCAAGCTGTTCCTGCAAACCGTCGACCGTGAAACCCGCCAGTGGGCGAGCGAGACCATCGGCCAGTGCGAGGTCGAAATGCGGATGGCCACCGACACCCTGATGGTCGGCAAAGAGGTGCCCCGCACCGCCATTGCCACGCAGCGCCAGTTCCGCGCGGCTGTGCTCGAAAGCGAACTGCGTCTTCCCCCGCATCAGGGCTTTCTGCTGCTGCCTGATGGCCTCCCGGTAGCACGGATCGGGCTCACGGCTGAGCACATCGCCCGGCGCGGGTCGCCGCGCCAGCCTGCCTTTGTCGCGGGCGATCCGGCGAGCACCTTGTGGAGCCGGGTCAGCGCTGTTGCCGCGCCTGCCGAGGACGAGCCAAATGCAGGTGCCAAGGACGGCCCTGAGTCGGGGCCGGTGTGATGGTGGCATCGGTCTCAGCCCTGACCAGCGCCGGGCAGGCAGCCAGCTACTACGAGGCCGATGACTACTATGCCGAGGGCGGCTTTGCGCCCTCAGAGTGGTTCGGAGAGGCCGCCGCTGCGCTGGGCCTGTCTGGCGAAGTAGACCGCGTGGAGTTTGCCGAGCTGCTCGAGGGGCGCGTTGCCGGGCAGCAGCTCGGCACCACCCGCGATGGACAGGTCGAGCATCGACCGGGTTGGGACATCACCTTCTCCGCGCCCAAGTCGGTCTCGATCATGGCCTAGGTTGCCGGCGACAAGCGGCTGATCGCTGCGCATGCCGCAGCCGTCAAAGCTGCGCTTGGCCATGTCGAGCAGCATATGGCGGCAACCCGGGTGCGTGAGGGCGGCGAGGTGCGGCGCGAGGAGACTGGCAACCTTGCCATTGCCACCTTCCGCCATGCCACGAGCCGGGCACAGGACCCGCAGCTCCACACCCATGCCGTGATCCTCAACGCGACACAGGACAAGGATGGCAACTGGCGTAGCCTCGAGCCGCGCGCCTTCTACCAGCTGCAGAAGGAGATCGGGGCGATCTACCGGCAGGAGCTGGCGCATGGCGCGGCGCAGCTGGGGTACCGGATCGAGGCGGGCAAGGACGCGATGTTTGAGATCGCAGGGGTTCCAGCCAAGGTGATCGAGGCGCTTAGCCAACGGACCGCCGCGATCGATGCGCGGCTTGCCGAGCGGGGTACGAGCCGGGAGGAAGCGAGCGCTGCCGAGAAGCAGATTGCCGCGCTCGATACCCGCGAGGCGAAGAGCCATGCGGATCACAAGACCCTGCGGGCAGAATGGCGCGCGACGGCAGAAGCGAAGGGTTTTGGCGAGGCGGCGCAGGCGCGCATTATCGCGGAGGCCGAAGTCCGGGCAAAGGCAGGCGAACTGGCGGAGAGCACTGAGATGCTCGCAGCGCGCGCTGTCGCCTGGGCTGCCGCCAAGCTGTCAGAGCGTCAGGCGGTGTTCCCGGCAAGTACGCTCGCCCGGGAGGCGGGTGACTATGTCTTTGGCAGGCTCAGCCACAGCGCCATCAGCGCTGCCATTACCGAGGCCGGCAATCGCGGCGCGCTGGTCCCGCGCGCCTTTTTGGACCGGCGCGGCGCGGAGTTTGCGGGGTTCACTACGCCCGAGGCAATCGCGACCGAGCAGACCATGTTGCGCCTTGAAGCTGCCGGACGCGGCGTTGCTACGCCGCTGGCTTCGTCGCTCGCCGCAGCGCGCACGGTTGAGCGCGCCGCTCGGCAATCCGCGAGCGCGGGCTTTGCCTGGACTGATGACCAGAAGCGCGCGACTGCTGCGCTGCTCACCTCGCGCGACCGCGTGTCCGCCGTCCAGGGCTATGCCGGGACCGCCAAGACCACGACCGTGCTGGCGACCTATGCCCGCGAGGCAGCGAGGAGCGGACTTGCTGTGACGGCGCTCGCGCCGACCGCGTCGGCAGCCACGGTCCTGGGAGAAGCGCTTGGCCTTCGCGGCGATACAGTCGCGCGGCATCTTGTCTCGCCCAAGGCAAAGGGTCTCGGCAAGGGATCGGTCTGGATCGTCGATGAGGCTTCAATGCTCTCGGCGCGTGACATGGCGGCGCTTATGGCCAGCGCCGACAAGGCCGGTGCGCGGCTTGTGCTGGTCGGCGACGTCAGGCAGCTGGGATCGGTCGGCGCAGGGGCAGCCTTTGCTCAGCTGCAGCAGGCGGGCATGGCGACCGCGAAGCTCGCCAACGTGGTGCGACAGACCAATGCCGACACCCGCGAAGCCGTCATGGCGTCGATCGAGGGTCATGCCGGCAAGGCGCTTGCCGCACTGGAGCGAGGGGGTGGCGAAGTGGTCGAAGGCGCGGACCGGGATGCGCGCCTTGGGACGATGGCGCAGCGCTATGTTGCCCTGAGCCCTGCCGAACGGGCGCGCACTCTGGTGGTCGAGCCGTCGCGCGACGGGCGCGACACTCTGACTGCCATGATTCGGCAGCAGCTGGCGCAGCGCGGCGAGCTCTCGTCGGCAGCCATCCGGTTCGAGGCGCTGGAAGCCAAGGGTCTCACCCGTGCTGAAACCCGGCAGACCGCAAGCTATGCCATCGGTGATGTTGTGCGCTTCGCCCGCGACTATGCCGACAAGGGCGTGACGCGAGGGTTGGCCTACCGGGTCGACCGTATCGATGGGGAGAAGGCTGCAATATCGCTCAAATCCGCAGACGGGTCAGTCATCGACTGGCGGCTGCGCCAGTGGGGCGCGGGCAAGGTCGAGGTGTTCGAACCCAAGTCGATGGAGCTGCAGGCGGGCGACCGGGTGCAGTTCACCCGCAACGACCGCGAGGCCGGGCGCATCAATGGCTTGCGCGGTACCGTCACAGGCATCGATCCCGAGCGGCAGCAGGCGACCATCGCGCTGGCCAATGGCCGCGAGCAGCGTCTCGATCTCACCAATCCCCGCGATGCCCATCTGCGCCATGCCTATGTCCAGACCGCCCATGCCGCGCAGGGCCAGACCGCCGAACGCGTCCTGATCCACGCCGACAGCCGCTCCGCCAATCTGGTCGATCAGAAGATGCTCTATGTCGCGCTCTCGCGCGCGAAGTCCGAAGCCATTGTCGTCACCGACGACAAGGCGCGGCTGATCCGCGCCATCCATGAGCGCGCGGGCGAGAAGCAGACTGCCATGGAGGTGAGTGCGCCGGAAGCCGCGAAAGCGAAATCCCTGGGGGCTGGTCTCGGCTGATCGTGTGATGCGTGAATGCCGGACCATGGCATCCTTCGCCCTGCCATTGGAATGAACTGCTCCTGTGTGACGGCCCGTGCCAGGCGGGATCAACAGCCTGCCCGCTCCATTCGGGCTCTCGCCCTCCCGTGTTGGCTGGTCCGCGCTTTGCGCTGACCCGCCCGGCCATCCGGCCCGTCCCTTCATCCGCGTTCCCAACGACAGGACGAAGGATTTACCACCATGGCCAGCTCCGCAACCGTCAGCATCTACGACACCATCACCAACCAGATCATCGCCGCGCTGGAGCGCGGCACCGGCGACTACACCCTTCCTTGGCACCGCAGCAGCGCCCCGCTCACCCGGCCCGTCAACGCGGTCTCCCGCAAGGCCTATCGCGGTGTCAATGTACTCGCCCTCTGGGCCAGCGCCGAGGCGCAGGACTTCGGGCATGGACTCTGGGCAACCTATCGCCAGTGGCAATCGCTGGGCGCGCAGGTCCGCAAGGGCGAGAAGGCCTCGCCGATCGTGTTCTACAAGGTGCTGGACAAGTCCGAGGGCAGTGAAGACGAGGCGCGCGACGGCGCAGGCCGTATCTTCGCCCAAGGCTCGCATGTGTTCAATATCGCGCAGGTCGAGGGCTACCCGCTGCCCGAGGTGCCGGAAGCCGAGGCCTTCGATCCCATCCCTGATGTCGAGGCCTTCATCACCGCGACCGGGGCTGCCATCCGCATTCAAGGCGACAGTGCCCTCTACACGCCTTCCACCGACACGATCACCATGCCTGACCGCGAGCGGTTCTTCACCACCGGCACGGCCAGCGCTGCGCAGAACTGGTATGCGATCCTGCTTCACGAGCTGGTCCACTGGACCGGCGCCGATCACCGCCTCGCCCGAACCTTCGGCAAGCGCTTCGGTGACGAGGCCTATGCCATGGAAGAGCTGGTCGCCGAGCTTGGCTCAGCCTTCCTTTGCGGCGACCTTGGCCTGTCAGTTACGCCGCGTCCGGATCATGCCTGCTACCTTGCCAGCTGGCTCAAGGTGCTCAAGGGAGACAACCGGGCGATCTTCACCGCCGCCAGCGCGGCGGCGAAGGCGGCGGAGTGGTTGGGGGAGGGGTAAATCTTCCAGCCGCGACGCAGTCGCCATCCAGTATGTTGGACTGCATTGATCTAATTCCGCTGGCATTCTGAGATTGGCATTTGCGTGGCGCCAGCGTTAGTGCCCCAAAGCAAAGGGGCCAAGAATGCTGGATAGGCAAGGGCTATCCAGCATGAGGTGCCCGCTCGGTTTGGCCAACAATCCTGGCATGCGGGGAGCTCGCGGCTGTATGAGCCCCGGGTCCACTTTGCAGATCAGCTCGGAACTTGTTTATCCTGAAGGCCGTCGGTGAATTGACTTGCTCGCACGATTGCAAGCCCGCACCTGTGGACAGAAAGCCCCACAGACTCGTCATTTGCCTGAGTTTACGGAATCTTACTTGCGGTCCTCACTTTCGAACGTCGTCAAGCCTTTGACCCGGGAGGCGCACGCGGCGTCTTCGGGGGAACGGACCAACCGTTCGCGCTCACACAGGAGAAATCCCATGAGCAAGAACACCCACCAGCGGGGTCGTGATGCGCGCACTGGCCGCATCATCCCTGTAAGTGAGGCTCAACGCCGTCCTTCCACTACGGTCGTTGAGACCTACAAGACGGGCAAGAAGGGTCCGAAGAACTAAGGTTCCAACCTTCAAGCCTTGAATGGGGGCCGTCGGGGGAAACCTCGGCGGCCTTTCGCTCTTGAATCAGAGTCGGATTCGGGCGTCAAGTCTCGCAGAGGATTTCTGGCTGGCACGATGGCAGCATGGTGCTGCTGTCTTTACATGTTCAACAGACGTGTAAAGAAAATCGGGTTTTCTTTACACGTGATCGGAACCTGATAAGGTTCCGGTAAATCCTTTGCACGAGGCGGCCATGGCCCTTGAACCCACCTACGCCATCCCGGAACTTCCACCACCCGGAGCGATCGAGACACCTCAGGTGCTCAAGGCCCTGACTCGTGCCCATCGCTACCTTGCCGAGCTCAAGGGCCGTGCGGCGACAATTCCCAATCAGGGCATTCTGATCGATACGCTATCGCTTCAGGAAGCAAAGGCCAGCTCGGAAATCGAGAACATCGTCACAACCCAGAACGAACTCTTCCAACTGAACGCATTTCCGGAGATCCCGGGCTCTCCCGCTGCAAAAGAGGTGGCACGCTATCGTGACGCGCTCCGGCATGGCTTCGAGGAGCAGCGGCGGCTCGACGGGTTGCTGACCAACAACATCCTCATCGCGATGTTCCAGATCCTCAAGCGTTCAGACGGAGGCTTCAGGGAAACACCCGGCACCGCCCTCAAGAACGAGGGCACCGGCGAGGTCGTCTATGTTCCGCCGCAGGACGCCAACCTCGTTCGAGCCCATATGGCGGCGCTTGAGACATTCATCAACGCAGGCGCTGATGACACCGAGCTGGACCCGCTAACCTCCATGGCGATCATCCATCACCAGTTCGAGAGCATTCACCCATTTCCCGATGGCAATGGACGTATCGGTCGCATCATCAACGTTCTCTACCTTACCCGATGCAGGCTGCTGGACATTCCCATTCTCTATCTCAGCCGCTTCATCACCCGCAACAAGCCCGAGTATTACCGGCTCCTCCAATCGGTGAGGGAAACAGGGCAATGGGAGGAGTGGATCCTCTACATCGTCAACGGGGTGGAAGAGACCGCCATCGAGACACTCCGTCTGGTCGAAGGCATCAGGTACCTGATGGCGCAAACCAAAAACCGGATGCGCACCGAGCACCCGAAAATCTATTCGCAGGACCTGCTGAACAACCTTTTCCGGCACCCTTACACGCGGATCGACTTCGTCCAGTCGGAGCTGGGGGTGTCCCGGCCTACCGCCACAAAGTATCTTGAGGAGCTGGCCGATGGCGGACTGCTCGTCAAACACAAGGCGGGGCGGAACAATTACTACATCAACCAGCCGCTCGTCGGACTGTTTGTCGAAAGTGAATAGGGTTCGCGGCTACCCTGTCGGGCAACCTGCTCTATCTGCTGGCGCGGACCGGGCCTGTAGTCCCGGCCCATCCGGGTGACGATTAGGAGCGGTGAAAGCGGAGCGGGAGTTTCTGGAGGACGCGCTCTGTCCCGTGTGGCCGGTGGCCATGTTCCTGAGGGCGCGGTGTTCCTGAGCTAACCCGCAGGCGCTCTTGCCTCTCTCATAGCCGGACGCCCGCTGGCCCACTTGGCCCGCGCCAGGGGATCGATTGGGATTTTCCCTCCCCCTCCCATCCTCGCCGGAAGGCAGAGCCGCATGCCGCATGACGCTTGCGGCTTTGCCGGATGGAGTTTGGACGATGGGTGACCTGATCTTGAATTACCGCTCGTGCTGGCTAATGATGATGGCTTACCGCTCTTGACGGTGCAGCAGCTGTCTAGGTGAAGGTGAACAGAGCAACGCAGCCCATAATTGTAAGCTCGGCTGATAACGCACATTATGTTAATACCGATACCTTAACTGTCCATGTAAACTGTGTTCGGCGCGTTTGCGCAACGGCTTCTTTCACAGCCGCTCCATCGACCAGAGGTCTTGTGCCCGATAGTCGCGGCCACTTAAGCGCAAGGTCTGCGTAATCGTGTGGTTCGTAGCCTCAAGATCAAAGCGCTCCGGGCCAACTTGCATCCGGCCCAGCTCTTTTTGTCCGCATGCCCTTCAGAATCCGTTCCGCCATGGCGCCGGGTTTGAGCGTGGGGGCGAGCCGGGTCCGGCTTCAGTCCATAAGCGCGGTAGGCTTGTTAACGAACACCTTGAGGGCGAAACTGCTCTGAATATGTGCGACCCCTTCCACCACGGTCAAGGCGTCCAGAAGCTCTCTGTAATGCGCGAGATCCCGGACTACTGCCCGTAAAAGATAGTCGGCCCCCCCGGTCATCAGGAACCCGCTCATGACCTCGGGGAACTTCGCCACGTGATCCTCGAAGCGGTCCAGCACCTCGCGAACCTGCCGTTCGAGCGTGACGGAGATGAAGACCACCATCGAGCCGGCCAGCCGCTCTTCATCCAGCCTTGCATGATAGCCTGTGATTATGCCGGCCTCCTCGAGCATGCGCACGCGCCGCAAGGTGGGCGTCAGCGACAGGCCGATTCTGTCCGCCAGCTCGCGCCATGAGATCCTGCCGTCCTCCGCAAGGGCTCGCAGTATCTTGCGATCAAACTGATCGAGATCGGGAACTTGGTTCATCACACTAATTTTATCGGCTTTGGCAGATCATACAATCCACAAAGTGCCAGAAATAGAGAAAGATTGGTAATATTTCCACGGATGAACGAGCTACAATGCCGATCGAGGAGATTTCGCATGCGGCAGACCCGGTCATTCACGCTGGAGAGTATCTACACCGCCGAAAGTGGGCCGGTCTTCATGAACGGCATCCAGGCACTGGTTCGTCTGCCGATGATGCAACGGCGCCTCGACCGTCAGCGTGGGCTCGGCACGGCCGGGCTCGTTTCGGGATATCGCGGCTCGCCGCTGGGCGCTTATGACCAGCAACTGTGGAAGGCCGAAGCCTGGCTCAAGCAGCATGACGTGACCTTTCAGCCCGGACTTAATGAAGATCTCGCCGCGACAGCCTTGTGGGGCGCGCAGATGCACAAGGCCTATGGTGCGACCACGGTCGATGGGGTCTTCGGGATATGGTATGGCAAGGGCAATGGCGTCGACCGGACCGGCGATGTGTTTCGCAACGCCAACATGCTCGGCACCTCTGCGTTGGGCGGGGTGCTCACCGTAGGCGGGGACGATCACGCAGCGCAATCCTCGATGTTCCCGCACCAGACCGACGGAATCTTCCAGGCGGTTCACATGCCGGTCCTCCAGCCGTCGAGCGTTGCAGAAATCCTTTCACTCGGGCTGACGGGTTTTGCTCTTTCGCGCTTCTGCGGCCTTTGGGTCGGCATGAAGACGATCGCGGAAGTGGTCGAAAGTGCCGCCAGCTTCGACCTTCCGGAAAGCTATCCCGACTTTATCGCCCCCGACCAACTTGTTCCGCCGCACGGGCTCAACTGGGATCCGCGCATCGAATGGCCGGCACAGCGCCACGAACTGGAGCGCCGACTCATCGAGGAACGACTGCCGGCAGCTGTCGGTTGGGCGACGGCCAACCGGGTCGACCGCCCGATCCTTTCCAGCACCCGAAAGACGCTCTGCATCGTCACGGTAGGAAAGGCGCACCAGGACGTTATGCAGGCTCTGACCAACCTTGGCATCGGCCCTGCCGAAGCGCAGGCGCTGGGACTTTCGTTCTACAAGGTGGCGATGAGCTGGCCACTTGCCAGCGAGCCGCTGATCGCCTTTGCGGGCGAGGCGCAGGAAATTCTCGTGGTGGAGGAGAAGGCGCCGACCGTCGAGAACCAAATCAAGGCGGCACTGTTCAACCGCCGAGGCAAACGCCCTGTCGTCACGGGAAAGGCCGACCCTGAAGGGCGCAGCTTGCTGCCGGTGGTGCTGGAATTCTCGCCGCTGATGCTCGCCCGCGTGATCGCCGACCGCCTTGGCCCGAGCGATGAAGGAATAGACATTGCCGCTCGCCTTGCAGCGGTGGAGGCCGCAGCCGAACGCAGACATGAGTCGCAGCTTCCAGCTCGCACGCCGTTCTTCTGTTCGGGCTGCCCGCACAACACCTCCACCCGCACACCGGGAGGCTCAATTAGCGGCGGAGGGATCGGTTGCCACGTGATGGCCCTGTCCCAGCCCGCCCTGAAAACGACGACGTTCAGCCAGATGGGCGGCGAAGGACTGCAATGGGTGGGCGCCGCGCCCTTTTCACGGACACCTCACGTCTTCCAGAACCTGGGGGATGGAACCTATCAGCACAGCGGTCTGCTGGCGATCCGCGCTGCCGTGGCGCTGGGGACCAACATAACCTTCAAAATCCTTTACAACGATGCGGTGGCGATGACAGGCGGGCAACCGGCCGAGGGATCTCTCGATCCTGCCGCGATTACCCGGCAGCTTGCTGCCGAAGGCGTCAAAGCAATCCATCTGATCAGCGACGAGCCGGGCAAGTGGGCCGGCAATCCGACCCTTGCCGCGGGCGTAAAGGTCTGCGGTCGCGAGAAGCTTGACACCGTCCAGCGGCACCTGCGCGAAGTTCCGGGCGTCACCGCGATTGTCTATGAACAGACCTGCGCGGCCGAAAAGCGGCGGCGCAGAAAGCAGGGCACGTTTCCCGATCCGGATCGCCGCCTGTTCATCAATCCCCGCGTCTGCGAGGGCTGCGGGGACTGTTCGGTCCAGTCCAACTGCATTTCAATCGAGCCGCTGGAGACGCCCGATGGCCGCAAGCGGGGCATCAACCAGTCAAGCTGCAACAAGGATTTCTCTTGCGTCAAAGGTTTCTGCCCGAGCTTTGTCGATGTCGCGGCTCCGGTTTTGCGCCAGCCTGACGCGGACCGGCTGACAACACTTGAACAGGACCTGATTCCCGGCTTGCCTGAAGTCCCTATCACTGCTCCAGCAGACGAGTACAATATCTATGTCGCCGGGATTGGCGGGCTCGGGGTGCTGACGGTCGGCGCTTTGCTGGGGGTCGCGGCCCATCTTGACGGGCTCAACTCGACAGTCCTCGACTTCACAGGCCTTGCGCAAAAGAACGGAGCCGTTGTCAGCCAGGTGCGCATATCGCCGGAGGGTCGGCCCCTTCATGCCGCGCGTATCGGTGCGGGGCAGACGGACCTGCTGCTGGGCACCGACCTTGTCGTGGCTGCATCGTCTGACTCGCTCGAAAAGCTCAACTCTCACCGGGCACGCGCAGTAATCAACCGCGAGGCCGTGCCGACTGCTGCCGTGGTCAGCGACCGCGACGCCTTGTTGCCGGCCGCCGCCATGGAGAAAGCTGTGGCCAAGGCCACGGGGGACCGAGCGATTTTCCTTGATGCGACCAGGCTAGCCGAAGGTCTGTTTGGCAACAATGTCGCGGCCAACACTCTAATGCTTGGCTATGCATGGCAAAATGGGCTGTTGCCGGTGTCGATCGACGCCCTCCGGAGCGCGATTGAGGCCAACGGTGCCGCCGTGACCCTCAACCTTCGCGCGTTGCAATGGGGCCGCCTTGCCGCGACCGACCCGGACCGGGTGGCGCAAATCGCTGGTGTGTTGACCGCCCCATTGCCGCCGGAACCAACGCCGACGATGATCGAACGCTATGCTGGCGAGCTGGCGTCCTATCAGGACGCGACCTATGCTCGAAAATATCGGGAGGCGATCGCAGCGGTGCAGGCGGCGGCAGCCGATCATGGCGAGACCGGAGATACGTTCCTTCGTGCCATCGCCAACAATGCCTACCGTCTCATGGCATACAAGGACGAATATGAAGTGGCACGGCTTTACGCCGACCCCGCCTTTCACAATGCCCTCTCCGGGCAGTTCGCCCAGACGGGCAAGATTTCGGTCTGGCTCGCGCCGCCGCTCCTGTCACCGGTCGATCCTGCGACCGGGCGCCCCAGAAAGCGCAAGTTCGGCCCGTGGGTGTTCACCGTTTTTGCCTTTCTCGCAAAGGGCAAGCGGTTGCGAGGAACAATGCTCGATCCGTTCGGCCATACCGCCGAGCGACGGACGGAGCGGGCGATCAGGGACCAATACCTCGCCAGCCTCGCGGACCTGTGCGCAGCCCTGCGGAGGGGCGAGGCGGACCACGCGATCGCTCTCGCCCGTCTGCCCGAGATGATCCGCGGCTTTGGTCCGGTCAAGGAACAGGCGATCGCCGCCTATCTCGCCGAACGCGCCGCCATCCTCGCTTCAAGCTCGGACACGTCGATCAGACATGCCGCTTGACAACCATGACGCAGAGTTGGCGCTGTTTCAGTCTGGTCGGCCGCGTCTGGTCCGCTAAAATCGCGCGGCAATCCGTTCGAACGCCTTCAGCGCCTCGTCGACATCCCCCTCGCTCAGGGCTGAGGACATTTGGGTACGGATCCTTGCCTTGCCGCGGGGTACGACGGGGAACGAAAAGGCGGTGACATAGACGCCTTCCTCCACCGCTGCCGCGGCGAAGCGCTGGGCCTTCTCCGCATCGTGGAACATGATCGGGATAATCGGGTGCTCGCCCGCAATGAGGTCGAAGCCGAGCGCATCAAGGCCCTGGCGAAAGCGCGCGGTGTTGCGCATCAGCCGCTCGCGCGCATCGCCGCGGCGCACCAGTTCCAGTGCCTTGATCCCGCCCGCTACGACCGGCGGGGCAAGAGTGTTCGAGAACAGATAGGGGCGCGAACGCTGGCGCAGCAGCGCCACCACCTCCCTCCGCGCCGAAGTATACCCGCCGCTGGCGCCGCCCAACGCCTTGCCGAGCGTGCCGGTGGTGATGTCCACCCGGTCCATGCAGCCGCGATATTCGTGCGTCCCGCGCCCGGTCGCCCCGAGAAATCCCGTCGCATGGCAATCGTCAAAGTGGACAAGCGCGCCGTATTTCTCGGCAAGATCGCAGATTTCATCGAGCCGCGCGATGTGGCCATCCATCGAGAACACACCATCGGTCGTGATCAGCTTGAAGCGAGCTCCTGCCGCCTCGGCCGCCTGCAACTGTACTTCGAGGTCGGCCATGTCATTGTTGCGGTAACGATAGCGCTGCGCCTTTGAAAGGCGGATGCCATCGATGATGCTGGCGTGGTTGAGTTCGTCCGAGATCACCGCATCCTCCGGCCCCAACAGGGTCTCAAACAGGCCGCCATTGGCATCGAAGCATGACGGGTAAAGGATGGTGTCTTCCATCTCCAGGAAATCAGACAGATCGGCTTCGAGCTGCTTATGGATGTCCTGTGTCCCGCAGATGAAGCGCACCGACGCCATGCCAAAGCCGCGCTGGTCGAGGGCATCGCGCGCGGCCGCCAGTACATCTGGATTGTTGGCAAGGCCGAGATAGTTGTTGGCGCACAGGTTGATGAGCGATCGCCCATTCACCTCGACCCGGGCGTCCTGCTGCGAGGCGATGTGGCGTTCGTTCTTGGTCAGGTTCTGCGCCTCGATCGCGTCGAGTTCTGCCTGCAGATGCGCCCGGAAATCACCAGACATCGCGTATCACTTTCTCTTCTGCGCTATCGCGTATTTGCTTGGCTGTACCTTGCGGCGAAGATCACACAAGCACGTCGCTGGCCGGCACGTAGACATGGCCGAGCGCTTCGGCGACGGCAGGATGGGTTACCTTGCCGGCGTGGACGTTTAGTCCTGCGGCAAGGTGCGGATCGGCGGCCAGCGCGGCCTCCCATCCCATGTCTGCGATCCTGAGAGCATGCGGCAGGGTGACGTTGTTGAGCGCATAGGTGCTGGTGCGCGCGACCGCGCCGGGCATATTGGCGACGCAGTAATGCACGATGTCATCGACCACATAGGTGGGCTCGGCATGGGTCGTCGGACGGCTCGTTTCGAAGCATCCCCCCTGGTCGATCGCTACATCCACCAGCACCGCACCGGCCTGCATGTCGCCCAGCATCGCGCGCGTGACGAGACGCGGCGCGGCGGCTCCGGGTATCAGCACAGCGCCGATGACCAGATCGGCGCCGCTCACCGCATCGTGCAGATTGGCGCTGTTAGAAAAGCGCGTCTTGGCGCGGCTTTCGAAGTGGGTTCCGACCCGTTCGAGCACTTCGGGATCACGGTCGAGGATGGTGACGTCAGCGCCCAGCCCGCAGGCCATCTGCGCGGCATTGAAGCCCACCACGCCGCCGCCAATGATCACCACCTTGCCTGGCATAACGCCGGGCACTCCGCCCAGCAGCACGCCGCGCCCGCCATGCGCCTTTTCGAGCGCGCTGGCCCCGGCCTGCACGCTCATCCGGCCTGCAACCTGGCTCATGGGTTTGAGCAGCGGCAGGGTGCGCCCCGGGCCGGTCACGGTTTCATAGGCGATCGCGGTCACGCCCGATGCAAGCAGGTCGGCGGTCTGATCAGGATCGGGGGCGAGGTGGAGGTAGGTGTAGAGGATCTGCCCTTCGCGCAGCCGCGGGCGTTCGGCGGCCTGCGGTTCCTTGACCTTCACCACCATCTCGCATTCGGCGAAGATCGCCTCCGGCCCGTCCACGATATGCGCACCCGCTTCGCGGTATTGCTCGTCGGTGGCGTCGATCCCCGCCCCGGCGCCGCTTTCGATCCACACCTCATGCCCGCGCATGACCAGTTCGCATGCGCTTTCGGGGGTCAGACCGACGCGATATTCGTGGTTCTTGATCTCGGCAGGGCATCCGATACGCATGGGCTTTGTCGTCCTTGTCGGGCTGGAGGAATGCAGTTCTTGATCGGGAGGCGCGGTCGGTTCAGGCAGCGACAGGCTCGAAGACGGCGGTGGCCGGGTTGGCGGTGAAATGACGGGCGAGGCTTTCGCTGTCCTCGGCCACCTGTTCGACACAGGCGATCAGGGTCTCAAGCTCCGCATCATCCATCAGCGGTGAGAAATTGACGCGCACGAAGCCGGGCTTGTCGAGCTCCGCACCATGCCGGATCGCCTGATGAATTGCCTGCGATTGCGCCTCGTCGATAGCGAGCAGGCGGTGGACATAGGGGCCAGCGCAGGCACAGCCGCCACGCGCCTGGATGCCGAAGCAGTCGCTCATGATGCGGGTGACAAGCTGGTGGTGGACCAGCTTGCCCTCGCCGTCGCGCATCCGGAACGAGACGATCGGCAGGTGTTCGTCCATGTCGCGGCCCAGCACCTCGATCCGCGAGTTAGCGCGCCAGCGGTCTAGGGCTTCACGGCACATCGAAGCGGCGCGGGTATCCAGCCCAGCCTCGGACATCTCCGCACGCACGATGCACGCCAGCGCGGTGCGGATATCGCCGATGACGTTGGGCGTGCCCGCTTCCTCGCGCGCGGCGAGATCGGCGAGGTAATCATGCCCGCCGGGCGAGACGAAGCTGACCGTGCCGCCGCCGGGGGCCGAGGGCTTGTCCAGCACCTCCGCATCGCGCCGCAACACCAGCACGCCCGATGATGCCGGCCCGCCGACGAACTTGTGCGGTGAGAATACCAGTGCATCGACATGCACGTCAGGTGCAGGCTGCATCTGCATCGTGATGTACGAGGCCGCCCCGGCATAGTCCCAGATCACCTTGCCGCCCGCCGCCTGCACCATGCGCGAGACGTCGGCGATCTCGGTCAGCGCACCCGTCACATTCGACCCGGCTGAGAAAGCGGCGACGATCCGGCGATCCGCGCCGCGTTCGAGATGCGCGGCAAGCGCCACACGGTCCGGCCCGCCCGCTGAATCTTCGGGCAGCTCGATCACCTCCGCGCCGCTTTCGCGCCATGGCAGCAGGTTGGAATGATGCTCATAGGGGCCGAGCAGGACCAGCGCCCGCTCCCCCGACGGCCCGCGCTGATCGACCCCGAACAGGCGCACGAGCTTCTGCAGGCCCGCCGTCGCCCCCGATCCGGCGAAGATCACCGCATCGTCTGCTCCCGCGCCGCAGAACTTCGCAACCTCGGCGCGTGCCACCCGGCGCAAAGCGTTGATCGAGCGCCCGCACCACGACGCCTGCGTGTGCGGGTTGGCATAGACCGGCAGGACGTGTTCGAGCACAAACTCCTCGATCTCGCGAAGCGCCCGGCCCGATGCTGCGTAATCGGCATAAAGCAGCGGCTGCGGTCCGACGGGGCCGTTGATCACCCTTCCCTTGCCGATGATCGACTGCGCCAGCGTGCCCTGCGCCAGCTTGGCGCGGATATCGGCGCGAAAGTCATGAAACAGGGCCTGAGCCTCGTCCGCGTCGGAGCAGGGGAGTGCGTTTGTCATGCACACTGTTTCCTCTAGTCAGCGCGGGATTTCATTACCGATTTTCAGCCTATTCGCGTAAGAGGCCGATCATATGACCACACAACCTTTCGAAATCGACCGGATTGATCGCAAGATCCTGATGGCGCTCCAGACCGACGCTTCCCTCAGCCAGCGCGCGCTCGCCGAAACGGTCGGCCTGTCGCAGAACGCCTGTTGGCGCAGGCTCCAGCGGTTGCAGTCCGAAGGCGTGCTGCGCGGCGAGCGGGCGGAGGTCGATCTGGCGCGGCTGGGGCTTGATCTGGTGGTCATCGTGATGATCAAGACCCCGCATCATTCCAAAGATTGGGCCATCGCTTTCAAAGACCACGTCAGCCGCATCCCCGGCGTGGTCGATCTCTACCGCATCGGCGGCGAGTGGGATTATCTCGTCAAGGTCGTCACTCAAGGGATCCGGGGTTACGACAGGTTCTACCAGCAACTGGTCGACGGGTTCGATCTGTCGGTGGTGACGGGGCATTTCGTTATGGAGGAAATGATCGCCGCAAGGCCGGTGCAACTGGTGTAAACCTTTTCGCGAAGGTCAGCCCTATTCCGCATTGGCGTGCAGCCACCGAAGTCCCCGCACATAAGCGGGAAGCACCGCGGTTCCGTGTGTTTCTTCGGGGATCGTCTCGTAGGTCGCGGAAATGCCGGGTCGCTTTGCCAGCATGTCTGCCATCTTCGCGCTGTCGGCGACGATATCGATATAGCCGCCCATGACATCGATGTAATGGCGCCAGACCTCTTGTTCCATGTAGCCGGCCCATTGCTGCTTGAACGCTTCGGCCGTTTCGAGCCCGCCTGCAGCGATGTAAATGCGTGCATCAATCGGATCGGTTTCGCTTCCGAACTTCTCGGCTCGGCTGAAGATATGAGACCGCTTCCACCAATACGACGATCCGACCGCAAGATACCGCCGGAACCGCCCCGGATCACTGAGAAGGGCGTGGGTCGCGAACAGACCACCGAGCGAATGGCCCAACAGCGTCCATTCCGACCGATTTACAGAAAATTGCTGCTCGATCGCAGGTTTCAATTCGTCGTTGATGAAAGACAGAAAAAGATCTGCTTCGCCCGAGGGCGGCGGGGCTTCTCCCCAGATCTGGCCGTAAGGTTCGTCCCATTCCGGCCAAGGAAGATAGGTCAGGTCCTGATTGCGAGCCAAACCTGGCTGCATCGGCCAATCGAGCAGATAGCCGATGGTAACGACCACCGCGGGCGGAAGGCCGCCCTCCATCGCCGGATAGCCGACCACCTGAACCACACTGCCCGCCGACATGTTGCCATCGGTTGCGACGACACCGTTCCAGCCGCTTTCCGGCGCGTCGCCCTTAGGGCTCGTGATCGTGACCAGAAAGGGACTTTCAATCCCACTGGGCTGGACCGTCCAGATGCGGGTGTTCGGAATGGTGTTGCTCGGTTCATCCGTGAGGATCTTCATCGAACCTGTCCTTGCTCAGTGAATGTGAGAATCAGCTGCCAGTGCAGCGCGCCAGCCGCGGGCATCGCCGCCGAAGGACACCACGCCTTTTGGGGTCGCGACATCGAGCCGCAGCCCCGGCTCTGGCTGGGCGATCACCGGCACCTCGATACCAAACTGGCGATAGAGCAACGCGAGCCTCTCCGCGTCCGGATGGAACGCTGTGAGGTGCGGGCTCGAGACTCCACCCGGCGATGTGGCCGAAGGATGCGGCGTCGCACCCCAATCGATGAAGAACGGCACCAATCCAGCAAAGTCGTGTCCTTCGAACATGAACGAGCGCCAGCGCAGCAGGGTGCCGTTGGCGGTCAGGCGCTGTCCGTCCATCCAGCGCACCTCCAGCCCGAGCGCGTCCCCCTGCGCGGCGACCGCCTCGATATCGGCGCATTGCAATGCGTAATCGATCACTTCGATTCCGCCGCGAGTGCCGCGCCTGTCTGCCCGCGCGATCAGTTCGATATAGGACGTGCCCATCGATACCAAAGCGTTGACCGAGCCATGATCGGGATGCGCGCCGCCCATCTGCGCCTCCACTCCGGTGAGGATGCCAAAACGGGTCATCGCCTGATCAAGCGTCGGTGCGAACAGCAGCACATGATCGAGCCGCAATGTCGGGCCCTCACCCATCGGAGTGTTCTCCTGCACCGGGCATCACGACATTGGCGGGCGGCATTGCCGCGTAACGCTGCCGAATTCTCGTCAGGCCTTCTTCGATGGCCGCACGGCTCAACAGGCTGCGACCATCAACGAGAACCGTGTCGATCTGCCGCGTGGCCGTGATGTCGGCGAGCGGATCGGTGTCGAGCACCACGAGATCGGCGATGCCGCCCTTGGCAACCATCCCGTCTGCCGAGTGGCCGCCGTGATAGATTGCCGCCTGACGGGTGGTGGCAAACAGAACCTCGCCGCGCGTCATCCCGGCTCCCTCGACCAGCATGTGGAACTCGTCGTGGAGCGCAAAGCCCTCGATCACGAAGGGATTGGGGAAGTCGGTGCCCGTCAGCACGCGGACGCCAGCCTGATGGGCAAGCCGTGTGGCCACACAGCCGAGTTCATAGGCTCGCGAGAAATACTGGTCCATGTTCGGGCTGCCCTTGATCGACATGAATAACGGGCTGTCCTCGGCCCACAGCGCGCGCTGGAGCGGGTTCATGTAGGCGATGTCGGGATGGCTGCGATCGAGGTTGGCGAATTCGTCAGCAGTTCGCTGAACCACCACTAGTGTCGCTTGCAGCCATGTCCCCGCCTCCGCCATGATGGCGGCGAGCCGCGCCATGCGCTGCTCGCTGGCGCGTTCGGGGCCGGTCTCATTGTAGAACAGTTCGGCCGCGTGGGCGATTCCGCCCTGGCCGCGCGCCACCGCAGCCGGAATCCCGACCTTTTCGGGGACGTGGCCCATCGCTCGGATCCCGTGCCGATCGAGCGCATCCATCAACCCGTGATAACCTTCGGCGGGAAGGCGGCTGTAGGGCTTGGCGAAGTCGTACCCCATTTCGGCAATGATATCGCCTGCACGTTCGCCTCCGGCGCGGTCGCCGACGACAAAGCTCATCAGCGGCGAATGCATCAGCGGCGCGCCATCGACCAGCGGGCTGCCGACGCTGAAGCGCGGGCCGACAAGGGTGCCCGACCGCACGCTATCGCGCATCCACAAGGTTTCGGGGCACCCGGCCATGATTTCCACGCGCGTGATGCCGTTCGCCAGAAGCTGGAACAGCATCAGGTCATAGGGCAGCACATAGGCGCTGCAATCGCCTCCATTATCCACCATCGGCGCGTAAGCCTGCGCCCAATTGACGGTGAAGATATGCGCGTGAATCTCGCTGAAGCCCGGCATCAGGGTCTTCCCGGTGCAATCGACCACCCGCGCCCCTTCGGGCAACGGCGATCCGGTCGGCGCGACACCGGCTATCAGCCTATCGCGCACCAGCACATCATGATGATCGAGCACCGCGCCATCACGCATCGTCAGCACGCGGGCGTTGCGGAAGACGACCGCCTGCCCGTCGCCGACCGGCTCGAACAGCCCGGCGGTAGGCGAACGGTCGGCGGAGCAATGGCCGCTCGTTTCCTTGGGCGTCATGTCCAGCAACGAAACCGGCTCCGCGCTGTCATCCCCGCCCGCAGAAGGCACTGCCATGCCGACCGTGGCATGGAACGGGCAGCACGCACCGGGACGGTCGCGGTGGTGGTGGTGGTGCTCCGTTTGCCCGCAATTGTGCGCCATGCGACCTTCCTCTCAGACCAAAGAGCGGATGCTGCCAGTTGCTGCCACTCCCGCAAGGGAGACTGTTCAGAAACGTCCGATTGCATAAGTGCCACGCCTGCCGCGACAGTTGCCGCCAGCGCGGGCCTATCCCCTACCGAGCTTGCGCGCCGCATTCTCGGCGAGTGGCTCCAATGCCTTGCGATCAACCTTGTGGGTTCCGCCCACCGGGAGCGCATCCAGCAGCACCACGGCGCGGGGGTGGGCATAGGCTGGGCCGTGTTCGAGGGTGAAGCGCTTAACGTCCTCGGGATCGCACTGCGCGCCTTCGGCCGCGACGACGAAGGCGATCGGGATTGCGCCCTTGATCGGATCGGACGCAGGCAGGACCGCTGCCTGCAACACCGCAGGGTGCCGCTCGATCAGCTTCTCGACCTCGCCGGGATAGATGTTCTCGCCGCCGCACACGAACATGTCGTCGGCCCGCCCGACGAAGTGGAAGAAGCCGTCACTGTCGCGGCGCACGATGTCGCCGGTGTCGTACCAGCCATCACTCAGGCGGCTGGCCGTCACATCGGGAAGATTGAGATAGCGCGCGAAGACGGCGGGCGTGCGGGTCACGAGCCGACCTTCGCTTTCGCTCCCGTCCTCCAGCCGCCATTCGACATCGGGATAGGGAAAGCCGAGCGCCAGCGGCGGACGCGGCAACCCGCCGGGATGCGGGCCGAACATTGCCGGTCCGCACTCGGTCGTGCCATAGCTGTTGCGAACCTCGGCGTGCGGGAAGATGTCCTTGACCCGCACGATCAGCGGCTGCGTGAGGGGGGCGGAGCCGATCAGCACGCTCTTAACGCTGGAGAAGTCGAGCCGTTCGATCAGGTCGCTCTCACGCGCCATCATCGCGAACATGGTGGGGATGCCGCTCAGCATGGTGCAGCGTTCCTGCGCGGCCAGTTCGAGGAAGCCGCGGGGATCGAAGCCCGGCAGCGAGTATGCCCGCCACCCCAGCGCCAGCGCGACGGTGGTGAAGAACAGCCCGTTCATGTGATAGGCCGGGGCAACAATGATGGTGCGCTCCATCGCATCGCCGCTCGCCGCCAAGAACCGCTTCAAGGCCCACATCTGCCCGTGATGGTCGAGCGCGACGCCCTTGGGCCGTCCTGTCGATCCGGACGTGTAGAGGATCTCGCATTCCTCGCCAGCCTCGGGCACGACCGGCGCGATCGGCGCAGCGCGGCCCAGGGCGGCAAAGTCGTCACCGGCGAGGTCGATGCGCGGCAGGCCATCGGGGAGCAGATGCGCAAACTCCGCGTCGCACAGCACAGCCTTGCAGGCCGCATCGCTAAGCATAAAGGCGATGGTGTCCGCCGGCATCCGCCAACTGAGCGGCACGGCCACCAGCCCCGCCTGCATCAGCGCCAGATAGGATTGCGTGAACGCAAGCCCGTTGCGCGCAAGAATGGCGACGCGCGTGCCCCGGGCAAAGCGCCCCGCGAACCCGCCCGCCAGCGCAGCCACGGCTGTAGCCAGTTCGGGCAGCGCCGCCACCCTTCCAGCAGGCGGTTCGCTCGCCATGTCGACATAGGCGCCGTCTGTGGCGACGTCCGCGATGCGGATGATGTCGCCCAGATTGCCACTGGCGAACCGCTCGCTCACGGCCGGATCAGCACCTTGCCGACCACTTCGCGGTCCTCCAGCAGCCGTTCGGCCTCGGCGGTCTCTTCGAGCGGGAAGACACGGTCGATGATCGGATCGAGTTTGCCTGCGGCGATCAGATCGAGCAGCGCGACGAGGTCGCTCTGCGCCCATCCGTCCGACCCGATCATGTGGTGTTCGAAAGACCACAGGTAACGCATGTCGATGCCGACGTCGTAGCCCGCCGTCGCCCCGCAACTGACGATGCGACCGCCCAAAGTGACGCAGCGCTGAGTCTCCTTCATGGTGTCGCCGCCGGTGAAGTTCACCGCCAGGTCAACCCCGCCGCCGCCGGTCACGCGCGGCTTGCCGTAGATCGCCTTGACTCCGTCGAGGATGGTGCCGGTGGCGTAGTTGATCCCGTGGTCGGCGCCGAAATCCTTGAGCCGCGCGAGCTTGCTGTCGCTGCTGGCGCAGGCGATCACCTCCGCCCCTACCATCTTGGCAAGCTGCACGCAGGCCGCGCCCACGCCGCCCGAAGCGCCGAGCACCAGCACCTTGTCGCCTTCGGCAACCCGCCCTTGCGTCATCATCATCCGGTAGGCGGTGCCATAGGCCAGCGGCAACGCGGCGGCCTGTTCGAGCGTCACACCGTCCGGGATCGCAACCAGCTGCGCCGTGCCGACGGCAATATGGCTCGCGCGGCCGCCGTCCACCGTCTCGCCGATCATGCCGAAAGCGCCTTCGCGCAACACCGGATCGATCAGCACCCGATCACCGATCGACCAGCCTTCCACGCCGGATCCGACCGCGCTGATCGTGCCGGCAATGTCCGAACCGACCACCACCGGCAGTTTCAGCTTGATCCCCGGCATCCCGCGGCGGGTGAAGATGTCATGAAAGTTGACCGCGCACGCGGCGATTTCGACCACAACCTGCCCCGCACCCGCAACCGGATCGGGCCAGTCCTCGACGATCTTGATCGTCTCGCGGCCGCCGTGGGCGGTTGTGATCGCTGCTTTCATTGTCTCATCCCGTATGTTGGGATTGAAAAGAAAGGGAAAATCGTTTCATTAAAAGCTGTTACTGACCTTGCGAGGGGGAGGACCTCGCGCTCCACACGACGCAG
>NZ_RBWX01000009.1 GCF_003634215.1 Sphingosinicella microcystinivorans
AGCCATCTGGATCATAAAATCACCAGCGCCGATCACCCTCGGCGCAACGAGACCTGCTGGCCTTTTCACGCTACGCCTTCCCAACATAGGACGTTGTCGCGCGCGAGGCCGCTGAGCCGGCTGCGCTCAAGCGGATGCTCGAAGTCGAGGAAGTCGCCGATCCCATCGTGTTCCTGTGTTCACAGCTTGGAAGCGGGATCACCGGGGAATCGATCGCTGTCGACGGCGGCCTTTCGCGCGCCGTCTTCCTCTAAACGTTGGGGAGCGCTACCCCGTCACGGGTAGCGCTCCCCAATCGATTCATCTTGAGCGGAAGATGGCCTGATCGCGTTTCCGCCGCCGACCAATTCCCGATCAGGTTAATCCAGGCGCCGACCGCGCCGGATCGTGGCAACGGTTACCGCTACGCTGAGCGCAAGAACGATGCAGGATGCGTAGATCGCGACCGTGAACGAGCCGGTCACCAGCGTGGCGGCCGCAGCAGCCGGACCCAATCCTGTACCGAACGTCTGGATCGAACCCATCGCACAGACGACACGGCCACGACTGCAGGCTTCCGAACACAGGCCCGACAGCAATGGCTGGGCAAAGTTCCAACTGAACAGCATCAGCATGGTGGCGACGATGAAGGCTGTCGGCGTAACCTGGTCGCGATACAGCAGAAAGCTGGCAATGCCCGCCACACCGCTGATCACAAGAGGCCAGCTTCGCCCCCAGCGGCGCGGCAATATCCCCGCAAGCCCAGCCCCGACCACACCTGTCATGGTCCCGATCGAAAGGCCGTTGGCAATCACGTCCATCGGCAAACGGCTGGCCATTCCGATCCGTTCGGAATAACTCCACATGGCGCCCATTGCCAGGAACAGCAGGAACACGCCGAGCAACGCGCCTGACGCATACTTGAAGTCCAGCTTGCCTCCGCCAGAGAATATGTCCGGCTCGTCCTTGCTGCCATCGGGAAAGGCGCCAAGCGTCAGCATGACCAATGCCGCCAGTCCCGCGCTGAACATGAACACTGTCGCCGGCGAGACAGCGGACTGAATCGTGGGCAGCGCATAAAGAAAGGCGGAGCTCAGGAGCGCTCCGGTCACGAGATAGATTGAAAATGCACGGTCGGGGTTGCGCGCCCGGCCCAGAGCCGCGAACGCGAAGCCGATACAGATACCTTCCCCCGCGCCCGCGATAATACGGGCGGCAGCCATGGCGGGGAAAGCCTCGACCGCGGCGGTCACCAGATTGCCGGCGACAATGAGGGCAAGGCCAAGTCCCACCGCCACGCGCCATGGCGCCTTCGCCAGCGCAAAGGTGCTGAGCCCAATCGTGACGCCCATGGCGTTGATGTCACATGCAGCGAGGTAACCCAGCTGCTCGTCATCGAAACCGGTCTTCTGGGCAATCACGGCCAGAAAGCCAGGGGTGATGAAGATTACGAGGGCACCGACGAGGCCGACCAGTATCGCGCTGACCAGCCCCCACCGTGTTAGGCGTTCGGTACCTTCTTCAGCAGCAGCCATGCCAGCGATGGCGGTTTTCAGTTCCATACCGCACCCCTCCCCCGGGACACCAACATCGCACAATCCGTGCACAAAACGTCGGACGCCCGGTTCAGGACTTCAGCACGTCATCTACGGCCAGCGCGAACTTGTCGACAATCTCGTCCACTTCGGTGCGGCTGATGATGAGCGGCGGCGCGAAAACCAGCGTGTCGCCAAGCGCGCGCGTAATCAGCCCTCGCTCGGCGGCAGCCTTCAGCACCTGCCGTCCGGTGCGGTTCGCCATCGGGAAGGTCTGTTTGGTCCCACGGTCCTGCATCAGCTCGATCCCGAGCATGAGGCCTTTGCCGCGTATATCACCGACATGCGGGTGCTGACCCAGCCGATCACGGAGCGACTGCATCATGTAGGGGCCGACATCAGCAACGTTCTCCACCACCTTGAGGTCGTCGATCAGCTTGAGCGCCGCCAGAGCCGCGGCCGCGCCGACCGGATGGGCCGAATAGGTATAGCCATGGCCGAAGACGCCCACCTTGTCCGCTCCGGCTTCGATCACGTCCCATACCTTGGGCGAGATGAACACGGCCGACATCGGAAAATAGCCTGAGGTCACACCTTTTGCCGAGGTGATCAGGTCGGGCTCGTAGCCATATGTCTGGCTGCCCCAGTAGGTTCCGAGACGACCGAAGCCGGACACGACCTCGTCGGCCACGAGCAGGATGTCATGCTTCTTGAGGATCGGCGTGATCTCTTCAAAATAACCCTCCGGCGGCGGGATCAGTCCGCCGGCGCCCATCACGGCTTCGACAAAAAAGGCGGCGATCGTGTCGGGGCCTTCGCGCTCGATCAGCGCTTCCAGTTCCTTGGCCAGCTGGCGCGAGAAATCGCGTTCAGACATGCCGTCCGGCGCGTTGCGATAATAGTTGGGCGCGCTCACGTGGAGGATCGGTCCCTTGGGAAGATCGAACAGCGTGTGCATCCCCGGCAGCCCGGTCAGGCTTGCGGTGGCGACGCCGGAGCCGTGATAGGCGTTCCAGCGGGCTATGATTTTCTTCTTCTCCGGTTTGCCGCGCAGATTGTTGTAGACCCAGATCAGCTTGAGCTGGGTTTCGTTGGCATCGCTCCCCGAAGCGCCAAAGAACACGCGCGACATGGGCACCGGCGCCCTTGCGAGCAGGGCTTCGGAGCATTCAGCGACAACATCGCTGCTCATCCCGTTGAAGGTGTGGAAAAACGACAGGCGCTGGCTCTGCTGCGCGATGGCATCGCAGATTTCCTGACGGCCATAGCCCAGGTTGACGCACCAGAGCCCGGCCATCCCGTCCAGATATTCCTTGCCATTGACATCGCGGACGCGGACGCCAGATCCTGAGGCCATAACGGTCGGCCCCTCCGCCTTCAGATCATTGATTGATGTGAAAGGATGAAACTGGCTGCGCTGGTCCTGTTGCGCGACGTGCGAAAGCTGGGTGGCCACGTGAAAATCCCTTTCTTGTCGTCGACCGAATCGAGACATGCCTATTTTTTCACCTAGGGTCCTCGCTTAAAGTCGCTCAAAACACAACAGTGTAAATGATTATGATGTGATTTTTGCATATTCGTAACAATAATGATTGGGAAGCGGGTCGCACGCAGGGCGATGCGGGATCATTCGCATTGACACGCCAACCGCGGTGAAACACGGAGTAAATATGGAAGACAGACCTGACCTCGGAAACGTGATGGCGATGATGTCGTTCGCCGCAGTCGTTAGCAGCGGGGGCTTTTCGAATGCCGCCAAGCTGCTCGGCTATTCCAAGGCTGCGGTCAGTCGTCAGATCGCGAAGCTGGAACAGAACATTGGCGTGCGCCTGCTGGATCGCACCACACGATCGGTCACACTGACCCCGGCTGGGCGCGAAATGTATGCGCGTTGCGCCCGCATCGTCGATGAAGTGAACGAAGCGAACCAGATCATCACGGGCATGGTTTCCAAGCCCCGCGGCGATCTGAAGGTCAACGCGCCGGTTGTGTCCTCGCTCTTTGAACTGACCGCGATCATTCCCGGGTTTCTGAAAGCCTATCCTGACGTACGCCTGTTCCTGAACCTGTCCGACAGCAAGGTCGATTTGCTCAAGGGGCGTTTCGATGTTGCCTTCTGGATGGGCGACCCGTTCGATGCGAGTTTAGAGTCGGTGCAGTTGCGCAATTACCCGATGGTCCTGGTGGCAGCGCCGGAGTATCTCGCTCGCGCTGGCTGGCCCTCCACGCCTCACGACTTGAAAGAACACACATGCATCGTGGAAACACATCTTTCCAAGGTTGGTGAGTGGCGCCTGTCCGACGATGTCACCGTTGCCGTGAACCGCGGACCGCTTACCAGCAACTCGGTCCGCATGGCACGCGAGGCTACGCTCGAGGGCCTGGGCGTGAGCTATCTTCCGCGCTTTCTGGTCGAACACGATATCAACGCCAAACGGCTTGAGCCGCTCCTCGAAGACATCGTCAACGAGAGCATAACGCTGCACATCATCTTCCCGCGCGGGAATTTTGCGCTCTCAAAGGTCAGGGCCTTTGTCGATTTCGTCCGCAACGAAATGCAACACCATGGCGGAACGGTGCTGGATGCCAATTTGGGCCTTGCCTCGGCAATCTGAAACCGCCCAACACAGGGTAGCGGTCAGATGCCTGGCATCAAAGATCCATGCAATCGTTCTCAAACCCAAAGGTCAGGCCGCCCAGATTGCGCGCATAGGGATAAGGGTTGTTCGCCACATGGGCGCGCGCGCAATGAATGTCCAGAAACGCCCTCTGGATGACATTGCCCAAATAAATCGCTTTCCCGCCCGAAAACAGCATCAGCTTATCGATCGCCTCCACACAGCGAGACACCATCGTGGTTGTGTGATGACCCAGCTGTGCGCGCCGCTCGATCGGCCAGTCTCCGCTGAGTGCACGGCTCTCCAGCTCGGCCAAGTCGCTCGCCAGCCGCAGTTCGAGGTCGGTGAGCGTCAGCGTGACATCGGCCACGGCTTTCTGGATGGTGGTGTCGGCCGCCAGTCGCGCCCCCGTATAAGTTGCTCGCTTCTGCCGTGTCGCTTCGACGAACGTATCAAGAGCGCGTCGCAATGAGCCGAGCGAAGTGGTCGAGACGGTGCGATTGAAAAGTTGCGCGAAGGGAATGCGATACAACGCCGCCGTGTTCTCCGCATGCCCGGGGCATGAAAGATTGAACATGTCCCTTTCCCGGATAACGCGATGCGCCGGCACGAACGCATCCTCCACGATGATGTCGTTACTACCGGTTGGGCACAGCCCCATCACATGCCATGTGTCCATGATCTGGTAGTCGCTGCGCGGGACAAGAAAATTGTAGGGCTCCGGCACACCATTGCCGTCTTCGGCAATCATGTTGCCGCCCAGAATAACCCATTGGCAATGCTCGGAGCCGCTGGAAAAGGCCCAGCGCCCGCTCAAACGATAGCCGCCATCCACCTTCGTGGCCTTGCCGGTCGGCATGTAGGACGAGCTGATAAGAACCGAATTGTCGATGGACCACACGTCCTCGGCCGCTTGCGGATCGAACAGGGCGAGCTGCCAGTTGTGCACCGCGACGACACCATAGACCCAGGCGCTTCCCATGCATCCCTCGGCCAGTGTTTTGGCGATCTCGCAATAAACCGCCGGGGACATCTCGAAGCCGCCGTAGCGCGCCGGCTGCAGGACCCGGAAAAAGCCCGCGTCTCGAAATTCCTGGATCGTTTCAAACGGCACCTGCCGGTTTCTGATCGCATCGGCTTCGCGTTCGCGCAAAACCGGGATCATGGCTTTCGCCCTGTTCACGAGGTCCGCCACACAAGGCCGGACGGCCAGATCACTATGAGTCGCCGCCTCACCGGCTGCCGTTGAAACCATGGACATTCGATCCCTTCCCTCCCTGGCGAATCACTGATCGCCCTCCATTCGCTCGGTCTCATTTTAACACAGAGAAACAATGTCGGTCAAAACAGATTGATTGTTACTTCATTGGCATGCTTTGAAATGACAAATTATATTATTTTTCAATATATTATCTTCATTTTAATCCATCCAAGGATTCACAATGAACCTCTCCTGCGGGCAGAAATTTACGTTCCCTTTTTGCAACAATCATCAGATATTGCCATTGTCTGTAAACTATGAGATACCTTGCGGCGGAGGTTCAGGCAGAAAACTGCCGGACAGAGGGTTCGTTCAGCGAGATATGGGGGATAATCACTATGCTACATGCCATGGGCGCCAAGCGGCGCGCATCTCTTCTTATAGCGTGCACGGCTTTGACCATTCCGACGATGGTTGCGGCTCAGGACGCGGAACTTGAAAAAGCGGATGAAGGCTTGGCCGGCGAAATCATCGTCACGGCCACCAAGCGCAACGAAAGCCTGCAGCGGGTTCCGGTCTCGGTCAGCGCCTTTTCCGGCGAACAGATCAATCGCCTGGGCATCAGTGAAACAACGCAGATCACTCAGCAAATTCCGGCGCTAAGGGTGAACGCGTGGTCCCCGAATCTCACCATCTTCAGTCTGCGCGGCATTTCGCAAAGCAACTTCACGGACAATCTCGAAGCACCTGTCGCAGTCTATCAGGACAACGCCTATATCGCTTCCATGAACGCCCTCGCGGGCCAACTGTTCGACATCAAGCGTGTCGAGGTGCTGCGTGGTCCGCAGGGGACGCTGTTCGGTCGTAACGCGACCGGCGGTCTCATCCACTATCTGAGCGAAGACGCCAGCCGGGACGATTTCAACGGCTATGTGCAGGGCGAATACGGCCGGTTCAAGGATCGCTCGATCGAAGCCGCAGTCGGCGGCCCGCTGCTGGAGGGCGTCCGCTTCCGCGCCGCCGCCCGCGTCGAGAAAGCCGATGGCTACATCAAGTCACGCGATACCGATGCGACTGACCTTGGCTTTGGAATCATTCCAGGAAGCGGCCAGGATCTCGGCGGCAAAAATGGCTGGGCAGCGCGCTTGAACATCCAGGCCGATCTCTCCCCAGACGCCAAGCTGTCCCTCTGGTACAAACATTCGGAGGATAATCACGTCGCTACGGGCGGTTACGCCTTCGAGAATTGCGATTTCCTGCCCAATGGCTTTTGCGACACCAACGCCGCAGGGCTGAGCGACGCCACCAACGGAGTCCTCAACGGCATTACAGGCAATCCAGCTTCGCCATACGAACATTTCGGCGAACGGCCCGGGAGGCTCGATCGCGTCATGAACAGCTATCAGGGTCAGCTTGACTGGGCGCTGGGGGATGTCGAACTGACTCTCATCACCAACTATTTGGAGATGGACAAGCGCTACGCCGAAGATGGCGACGCCCTGCCGCTCGTCATTGTCAACGTCGATAGCGCTGTGGATTTCCGCCAGTTCTCGCAGGAAGTCCGGCTGAGCGGCGACACCGACATGCTGAAATGGCAGGTCGGCGCTTATTATCTCGACATGAAGTACGACGGTAATCACGCCGTGACGGGCGCGCCGATCACCGATCTGGCCATAGCTGGAAATGGCGGCTTTTCTTTGCCGACCGTCGATCAGCTCTACAAGATCGATTCCAAGAATTGGTCGCTCTTTGCCCAGGGCGACCTGCACCTGACGGATGAGCTTTCGCTGACGCTGGGAGGACGCTACTCGAAGGACAACAAGTCGATCGACTATGTCAATGTGCTGAGCGACCCGACTTTTGCGGCCCAGCCAGACCCGATAGTCCTATTTACTGATCAGGATCTGGCCGCAGTGGTTCCCGGCGTAAATCGCGAGAGATATGGCGACTGGGCTGCCCGCGTGTCGCTCAATTATCAGGTCACTCCCGATACCCTGCTGTTCGCTTCGTGGAACCGCGGCATCAAAGGCGGCAACTGGTCGCTCTCGTCGAACATTGCCCCTCAGGGCTTCCGTCACCGCCCTGAGACGCTGAACAGTCTCGAAGGCGGCTTCAAGACCAGCCTGCTCGATCGCAGCCTGCGTCTCAACGGCACGGTCTTCCATTACATGTACGACGACTATCAGGCCTTCTCGCTGGCCGGAGGCGTGCCGCAGGTGTTCAACAGCGATGCCCGCTCGACCGGTGCTGAACTGGAAGCCTTCTGGTCGCCATCCAAGAACTTCGATGCCGTGCTCGGCGCGACATGGCAGACCTCGAAGGTTGATAGCATTCCGGGGACAGTGCAGCAGTCTGCGCCGGAGGTATTCCCGGGCGCGCCGGACTCGCAATATTGCGTCAACAATAGCGGCGTGTTCACCTGCACCTTCCCGCAGACCACGATACGCGATGCAAAATTTCCGAATTCTCCGAAGCACAGCTTCAATTATCTGCTGCGTTACAATGTCGATGTGGCGGAAGGCAACATCGCCGCGCAGATCGATGGCGTGTGGTATGATGATCAGTTCCTTGAAGTGACCAACGGACTCGGTTCGCTGCAAAAGAGCTACAACGTCACCAATGTGTCGCTGACCTATCGCCACGATCGCACGGGAATTTCCCTCACGGCCTGGGGACGCAATGTGTTCGACAAGCAGTATCGCGCCTATGTACTCAACCTGGGCATCCTGGGCGTGACGGCGCTTTACGGCCCGCCGGCCACTTACGGAGCCACGCTGCGTATCCCCTTCGGGGCAAACTGACTTGGCGAAGCCCGATCGTCGGAGGAGGTCGTATGGAGCAGACAGGGGTGCCTATCGTCCCTTCTGCCACGACCAACTCTGACGTCGGGAAGCTGTCCAATGTTCAGTGACGGGCGTGGCATTTGATTTCGGCATTTGCTGCGCAGGTTGGTTATAAGCCAATCAGCCTCGCCTGAACGTGATCCGGACGCCATCGTGAAGGCGTCTCGTTCCGAGCATAGCCGGAGCGCTCTGGCTACCCTTTTCGCACCAAGCCGAAGTGCTACATCTCGTCGGGGTAAACACCTTTTAAGACACTATCGAAATGGTACTTAACATTATCATTGCAGTCGCAAGATATTGATCGCATCCTCTCCAAGTTCTCCAGATGCACCCTCTTTCTGGAGACGGAGATAAGGCCGTCTCTTTTCATCGCGGCGATCACTCGACTTATATAGCTGCGACCAATTCCCAGCATTTGCGCAAGCTGATCCTGCGTCATTTCAATCGTGAGCGTCCCGGATCTTTCGACGGTGGACAACATCCACTTCGCAGCCCGCTGGTCGATGGTGTGTCCCGCATTGCAGGCCGTCGTCTGAAATATCTGGGCCATGAGGCAGTCGGCGTACCTGGCAAAAAGGTGGCGGATCGTTAGAGACTGGATTTTCAGCTCCTCGAGCCGCTGCGACTCCATCACCAGGAAATGGCCGCCGTTTTGAACGGAACATCGCGCGTAAGCTGGTAGCCTGCCTTGGCTGACGATCCCGCCGATTGCGCCTTCCCGGCCGATCAAGGCCGTTTCGACCCCCTTGCCGTCCGGCAAGCCAACAAAAAACCCTGCCATCGCGGACCCGCACGGGAAATAAACGGACTCGACATGGTCGCCGGGGTCATAAATTGTTGTGCCCGTTGCAATCTGGAGTTCCCGAAGATGTGGCCCGAGAAGCTCAAGGTCGGAGGCCTTGAGAGCGTTCAAAAGATTGTTTTCAATTGTTTCTATCATTACACCTTCACCATCCTCCTGTCTTGTTTTGTAGGAACAGCGTTGCGGCCCGATTGGTTCCAAAAGTGTCCACTAGTGGGCAGACCAAGCAGTGTGTTTTGTATATCAGTGGACATTCGGCTCGTGTGGAGTAGAAGGTGACGCTGCTTGTCGATACAGTTCCTCAGGAGTCGAACTCTGCTTCACAGCGGGGACTTCGAGCGTTTCTAAAGACAAAAACTGCAGAAACTCACGATACTCTAGACAATATCTTTGCAGGTTTTTGCCTTGACGAAGAAAAGGGTTATCAGGATTTCTTGTCGGCACATTATGTCGCCTGGAGCGCAATGTCCCCCTATTGGGTCGATGCGCTGGCCAATACTCTTGAGATCCAGGCGCCCGACTATTCAGCTTTGCTCGCAGCCGATTTGGAGGATATGCGCGATGGCGGAGCAGAAGCGCTTCCGACCCTTTCCGTAAAGCAGCCTCTTTCAGACGCGGGTCTGGCGTATGTGTTGGCCGGATCGCGGCTTGGCATCGGTGCGATCGCGCGCCGGCCGACCTGGGGCAACCTGAACCGCTGCGCCAACCGCTTCATCTCCGATTCACAGGGCATTGATATTTTTCGGCGCCTGACCGCTTATTTCGACGGCCCTCACGGTCACCTTATCGACCGCGATATGGCCTTGCAGTCTGCACACGACTGTTTCGATGCATTCGCCGCTGCGGCGTATCTGGTAAAAGACCTGAAGAAATGACCAATTCGCCGCCCACCGACACTACTGTCGACCTTTCGTCCTGCGCGTCCGAACCGATCCACCTGATCGGGCGCATCCAGAGTTTCGGCTATCTTATCGCCGTATCCAGCGACTGTATCATCAACCACGTCTCGACCAATTGCGAGCGTTTGTTCGGCTGTCCGGCAGAGGCGTTGATAGGCACGCCTGCCAGTCAGTACATTTCCGCCGATGCTCTTCACGACATTCGATCCCGCCTGCAGGTGCTGGGGGCGGGAGATTCGGTTGACCGGCTCTTTGGTCTGGACCTGACGGGCTCCGGGCAGTTGTTCGACGTTGCCGTTCATGCCACCAGCCGATCGTTCGTGATCGAGGCAGAGCCGGTTTCAGCAAACCGCCGGCAGGACTATGTCTCTTATGTGCGCCCGATGGTCGACCGCATGCGCGAATTGGGGTCGGTCGAGGAAATCTGCAATCTGGCTGCTCGGCAATTGCGCGCGCTGACGCGGTTTGACCGGGTGATGGTCTATCGCTTCGAAAAGGACGGCGCCGGCGAAGTGATCGCCGAGAGCAGGAATGGGAACGTCGATGGGTTCTTGGGACTGCATTTCCCGGCGTCCGACATCCCCGCCCAGGCACGACACCTATATACGCGCAACTTGCTGCGCATCATTTCCGACGTCGACGATCCCACGGTTCCGATCGTACCCGCAACCAATCCCAATGGAGAGCCGCTTGATCTTTCGATGAGCGGGCTGCGCGCGGTCTCGCCGATCCATATCGAATACTTGCGCAACATGGGCGTGAAGGCATCCATGTCCGTATCGATCATGAAGGGTGGCGAATTGTGGGGGCTGATGGCCTGTCACCACTACACCCCCCTGCAACTCGATTACGCCGTACGCACGGCATGCGAACTGTTCGGCGAGTTCATGTCGTTCCTGCTCGAGCAGACCGAACTGCGACAGATCAATACGCACAAGAACCTGGCGCTGCGCCTGCATGACGAAATCATGGCCCGCGTGGCAACGGGTGCGAGCATGATCGACGCTTTTGACGGCTTCTGTGAATCGATCAGCAAGGTCATCCCCTACGATTCCATCGCCGGCTGGATCGGCGGAGAACTCGTCAGCCATGGCAAGGTCCCCTCCAAGGAGGAGTTCGCGAAACTGGTCCCCTTCCTGAACACGACAGGAACGAGCCAGATTTGGCAAACGGACAATTTGGCCAGAGTTTATCCCGCAGCCGCCGCGTTCGGTGAAGATTGCGCGGGCATCATGTCGCTGCCGGTTTCGCGTCGCCCCCGCGACTATATCGTTTTGTTTCGCAAGGCACAGGCGCAGAGCGTGAAATGGGCAGGAAACCCGCAAAAGCCGATCGAATATGGACCAAACGGCGCACGCCTGACACCGCGCAAGAGCTTCGACCTGTGGAAGGAAGAACGCGAAGGTTACAGCGCACCGTGGACGGACGAGGAAGTGGCGACGGCGGAGAGCCTGCGGGTTACCCTTCTCGAAGTGGTGCTGCGGATGAGCGATGCAGCGCAGCAGGAACGAGACAAGGCAAGCAAAGTCCAGGAAACGCTGATCGCCGAGCTCAATCACCGTGTCCGCAATATCCTCAACCTGATCCGCGGTCTGGTCATACAAAGTCAGGAAAGCAATCAATCCAAGGAAGAATTCGCCGAAGTCATCGGCGCTCGGATATACGCGCTGGCGCGTGCGCACGACCAGGTCACCAAACTCAATTGGGGGCCGGCTTCGTTGCAGAAGTTGATCCTCACGGAATGCGAGGCCTATGTCAGCGACAAGCTGGACCGGATTGAAATCACGGGCGTAGACGCGATGATCGAGCCTGCGGCCTTCTCGACGCTGGCGCTTGTCTTCCATGAACTGATGACCAATTCATGCAAGTATGGCGCCCTGTCGGATCGGCATGGCGGCATCACCGTTTCCATCACGCAATCCGCATCAGGCGCAGTGGATATTGTGTGGACTGAGCGGGGTGGCCCCGCTGTCACGCAACCGACACGTCGCGGGTTCGGGTCGACAATCCTGGAGAGCACAATTCCGCACGAGCTCGGCGGCAGTTCGTCCCTACGGTTCGAGCCCGAGGGGCTTGTCGCCGAGTTCTCGTTGCCAGCCCGCCACATTGTCGAAACCGCCGCCCTGGTTGCCGATGCTCCGAACGAGATCCTGCCATCCGACCACAACAGCAATCCCCACCTGTTGTCCGGAGATGTTCTGATCGTGGAGGACAACCTCATCATCGCGATGGAAACCGAGCATAAGCTTATGTCGTTGGGCGCCGCTCACTGCCATATCGCAGGAAACACCTTCGCCGCCCTCGATATTGCGCGAAAGACTCGCCTGAGCTTCGCCGTACTCGACGTCAATCTGGGCATGGAGACATCCGAAGCGGTGGCGGCCTACCTGCTTGAAAACGATGTGCCGTTTGTGGTTGCAAGCGGTTATGGGGACGAGATCGCGAACAACCCTGCTTTGAGCCAGGCCGAGCGGGTTATGAAACCTTACTCCGAGATAGAACTCTCTGTCGCCATCGCCAAATGTAAGTTGATCGACGCATAGGCTCGGTGCCGACTGTCAAAAGTTCGGCTCCCGTCTGCGATTGCAACCCCCTTGGTGGAGAAGGGCGCACGCCGATCATCCGATTCCGTATCGAGACAGATGGTACCAGAGTGGCCGAACAAATCTCCCACGGAATGCACGACGCGCCCCAGTCCAAATCTCGTACTTCATGATCTCCACATGAGAGCGGCGCGTCCTTGCACGCAGGTGATCGCCAACGCCCTTGTAAATGTACCGGCATCGCCGCAACGGAGATAAAATGTGGTCTGCGCGGCGCAACATCTTGCTGCGCCCGCACGATTTCTGTGACAACAGAGCGCCCCTGATAGAAAAATGCCGTTCAAGGACGATATGACACCCTCCCCACAATCATTGCTCCAAGCACCGACGCCCGCATTGGTTCTCGATGAGGCCCGCCTCACTGCAAATATTCGCCGGATGGAAGACCATCTCGCGCCCTTCGACGTCGTCTTCCGTCCGCATGTCAAAACGGCCAAATCGCCGGACGTGCTTCGTACGGTTTTTGGCGGTACCGGGCCGATCACTGTGTCGACGCTCCTGGAAGCCCAAATGTTCGCGGAGGCAGGCTTCGACGACATCCTCTATGCGGTGGGCATCGTTCCAGCGAAGCTGGATGCCGTCCGCACGCTGGCGGATGCGGGCGTCCGTATGCAGATCATTCTGGACGAAGCGGATGTCGCACACGCGGTCGCGGATACCATCGCCGGCAACAGCGGCATTACGGTGCTGATCGAAGTGGATTGCGACGGCCATCGTTCCGGCGTCGCGCCGGAGGCGGACGACCTTCTCGTCATCGGCCGCACTTTGGCCGATGCGGGGCTGCTCTGCGGCGTCCTGACCCACGCTGGCGAAAGCTACAGTTGCCAAGGCGCGGATGCGATTGCCGCCCACGCGGAGATCGAGCGCGCCGGTCTCGTGCGCGCCGCGGAAAGGCTGCGCGCGGCGGGGCTTCCCTGCCCTGTCGTCAGCATGGGCTCGACCCCGACGGCATTGTTCGTGCAGGCGCTCGACGGGATCACCGAGGTGCGCGCGGGCGTGTATATGTTTCAGGATCTGGTGATGGCCGGGATCGGCGTCTGCCAGCCAGAGGAGATCGCGCTTTCGGTGCTTGCGACCGTGATCGGCTATCAGAAGGCGCAGGGGCGCCTCGTCATCGATGCAGGCTGGATGGCCATGTCGCGCGATCGCGGCACGGCGGCGCAGCGTGTCGATCAGGGCTACGGGCTCGTTTGCGATGCAGGTGGCACGATCATCGGCGATCTCATCGTCACCGGTGCCAATCAGGAACACGGGCTCGTCGGGCACCGCGACGGCACACCCCTCGATTTCTCCGCCTATCCGATCGGCACCCGCCTGCGCATTCTCCCCAATCATGCCTGCGCCACCGCAGCACAGCATCCCGCCTATCTCCTTTCCAACCGTGACGGCATGGTTAGGGCTCGTTGGCCACGCTTCTCCGGCTGGATGTGATCGCGACTTGCGCCCTCCCGGCCCTCATGTCAGAAAGATAACAATGACAAGATTCAGGCGACTATCCGAACATCGCCGCTAGGAGAGAGCCCTCATGATTCGATCGGTGCTGCGTGCCGCGCTCGTTCCCATGGTCGCGCTTTGGGCGACGGCCTCCGCGGCGGAGAATTTTGTCATTGTCGGCGCAACGGTCGTCGACGGCACAGGCGCTCCGGCACACAAAGCCGACGTTCGGGTCAAGGACGGCCGCATCGCCGCTGTCGGCAAGCACGCGCGCAGCAAAGGTGTTGCTGTCATCGACGGCAGCGGTCTCGTGCTCGCACCCGGCTTCATCGATACGCACAGCCACCACGACCGTAATCTCGATGCGCACCGCGATGCGCTCGCGGCGGCGGCGCAGGGCATCACGACAATCGTCGTCGGGCAGGATGGCGGCGGACCATTACCCGTCGCCGGCCTGTTCGCGAAGCGCGAGGCGCAGCCCGCGGCTGTGAACGTCGCCACGTACATTGGCCACAACAGCGTCCGCGATGCCGTGATGGGTGCGGACTACAAGCGCGTGGCGACCCCCGCCGAGGTTGATCGCATGGTCGCCGTCGTCGAGGAGAACATGCGCGCAGGCGCACTCGGCCTTTCGACCGGCCTCGAATATGATCCGGGCATCTATTCAGACCCGTCCGAGGTGATGGCGCTCGCGCGTGCCACCGCGCGCCATGGCGGACGCTACATCAGCCATATGCGCAGCGAGGATACGCGTCTCGACGCCGCGATCGACGAGCTTCTGGAGATCGGCCGTACCGCGCACCTTCCCGTGCAGATCTCGCACTTCAAGATCGCGATCGTCGACCGCTGGGGCGAGACCGCCCCCCTCCTCGCGAAGCTCGATGCCGCGCGCCGCGCAGGTATTGACGTGACGGCAGACGTTTACCCCTACACCTATTGGCAATCGAATCTCGAAGTGCTGTTGCCGAAGCGGGATTTCACCGATCTTACCGCGGCCGAATTCGCGCTCGCGCACATGGCGCGGCCGGAGGATTTGCGCCTCACCCAATATCCCGCCAACCCCGCCTATGTCGGCAAGACTGTTGCCGACGTTGCCGCATTGCGCGGCGTGCCCCCGGCGCGCGCCTATCTCGACCTCATTGTCGAGGGCGAAGCGAAGGGCATGTCGAACGCGGCCATGGGTCGCTCGATGGCGGATGACGATGTCGCTGCGCTCATCGCCTGGCCGCACAGCAACATCTGCTCGGACGGCGGCATCGAGGATGCGCACCCGCGCGGCGCTGGCGCCTTCCCCCGCGTGCTGGCATGGATGGTGCGCGAGACCGGTCGGCTGACGCTCGAAGAGGCTGTCCACAAGATGAGCGGACTTGCCGCCGATCACGTTGGCATCGCAGACCGCGGCCGCATTGTAGTTGGAAAGGCTGCCGATCTCGTGCTGTTCGATCCGGCAACCGTCGCAGACCGCGCGACGATTGAAAACCCCACCGCCCTCCCCGTCGGAATCCGCACCGTGTGGGTGAATGGCATCGCTGTCGTCGAGGCCGGCACCCCCACGGGCGCACTGCCCGGCCAGGCGATCCGCCGGGCCAACTGAACCTCCCACCGGAGACCGAAACCCATGCAACCACCATTTCTGCTCTTTCTGGGCACGGCTCCCGATATCGGCTGGGCCAAGACCGCCTCGGGCCTTGCTGAATGGCGCGCGGACGACTGCGCGGGCCAGTATCGCATGGAAGGTTGCCTGGTCGATCTCGGCCTGCCCGACATGACCTTCGCCGAAGCCACTGCGAAGGGCGTGCGCACGCTGGTGATCGGCATCGCCAACGACGGCGGCTACATCGCCCCCGAATGGATCCCGCACATCACGGCGGCGCTCGCGGCGGGTCTCGATGCTGCGGCCGGGCTGCATCAGCGCCTTGCCGATCACCCGGAAATTTCCAAAGCCGCGCAGGCGCACGGACGGACGCTGCATGATCTCCGGCGTCCGCAGCAAACGTTCAAAACGGGGACAGGCAGGAAGCGCTCCGGCCGCCGTATGCTGATGGTCGGCACGGATTGCGCCGTGGGCAAGAAATACACCGCGCTCGCCATCGATCGCGAACTCCGGCGGCGCGGCGCGGCCTCCACCTTCTGCCCCACCGGCCAGACCGGCATCATGATCACGGGCCGCGGCATCGCGATTGACTCGGTCGTTGCCGACTTCATCTCGGGCGCGGCGGAATGGCTCTCCCCTGATGCGGCGCCGGATCACTGGCACGTCATCGAGGGCCAGGGCGCACTGCTTCACCCCGCCTATGCGGGCGTCACGCTTGGCCTCGTTCACGGCAGCCAGCCCGACGCACTCGTCATCTGCCACGAAGCGGGACGCCGGGAGATACAGGGCTATGAAGGCCAATATGCCTGCCCTTCGCTCACCGATGCTCTCGCCGTTCATGTCGCCGCTGCAAGGCTTACCAATCCCGATGCGCGCGGTATCGGCATCAGCCTCAACACCTCGCTTCTGAGCGAGGATGACGCCCGCGCTGCGATCCGCGACGCCGAAGCGGAGCTGGGGCTCCCCGCGTGCGATCCGATCAGGTTCGGACCAGCGCCCATCGTCGATCACCTGCTGGATGTGTTCGCGTGAGGGCGCGCGCCAGAATTCTCCGCCCCGGCGCTTTCTACGTTTCCCGCACCTCGCCCATCATGGGATGACAACTCTGTCGCGAATGTTATTCTGAAAACATTCGCGACAGAGTTGACAGAGCGAGAATGAGATGAGCGACCTGTTCGCGCGGCTTGAGGCCGAGAATGCGAGTTATACGGCGGCAGAGCGGCAGATCGCGCTGTTCCTGCTGAACAACCGCGAAATGATCCCGTTCGAAACGGCGGCGTCGATCGCACAGCGGCTCGATGTCAGTGCGGTAACAGTCGGGCGGTTCTGCCGAATGCTTGGCTTTAAGCATTTCCGGGAGCTGAAAGAGCACCTCCGCATGTCCGCGCATCTGCCGTGGCTCGCCGGGCAGGCGTTTCAGGATTTCCTTTCCGACTTCACCGACAGCGACAAGCGCCGCCGCACGCTCGAACGAGAAATCGAACTGCTCGTCGCCGTCTATGAGCGCAGCCAGCACAAGGTGTGGTCGGATACAGTGGCGCTGATCGCGCGCAGCAAGCGCGTGCAGATCGTCGGCTTTCAGACAGAGCGCGGACTCGCGGCAATGCTCGCGCACAACCTCCAGTATGTGCGCCCCGGCGTGGAATTGATCGACAGCGCCTCCGGACATTTCGCCGACGTGCTCCTCGAAGACCCTGGCGACCGATGCCTCGTCATCATCGATGTCCGCCGCTATTCGCGCACATCTCGCCATCTTGCTGAGCGGGCCGCGGAGGCGGGCATTCCGCTCGTCATTATCACAGATACGCTTTGCGACTGGGCACCGCGCCTCACCACCCATGTGCTGGCCGCAGACAGCGACGGCGCGCTTTTCTGGCAAAGCGCGGTGCCGATGACGGGCCTTGTCAACCTGCTCGTGAACGATATAGTCGGCCACGGCGGCGGCCGCGACGTAGAGGATCGGCTGGAGCGGATCAGTGCGCTCTACGATGATTTCGTAGGCTTCGTGCGTCCGGCGCGAACGCGCGGAGGTGAAGCATGATAGGCATCCCTGCGACGGTCAGGGGGCTTTTCGGCACGCCGTGTTGAGTGCTATCTGCCGGGCATGATCTCCTTCTTCGATGAGCGCCAGCTCAGCCACACGCCGCTTCGCGAACTGCACAACGGCACATGGACACCCTATGCCGAATGTGCCGACCGCGCGCGCAACATCCGGGCAGCAGTCGGCACCCCGGCACCAGCGCGAGACTTCGGCATGGCGCCGATCGAGGCGATCCACGACGCGGACTACCTCGCCTTCCTGAAGGGCGCACACGCTGCATGGCGCGCCGCGGGACGCGAGGACGATGCGATTGGCTACACGTGGCCCGTCGTCCGCCGACGCAAGCTGTCGCTGGACCGCATCGATGCACGCCTCGGCCAATACAGCTTCGACGCCTCGACACCCATCGCGGAAGGCACGTGGGATGGCGCCTACTGGTCCGCACAGACCGCGCTGACCGCACTTGACGCCGTGCTCGGCGGCGCGCGGACGGCTTTCGCGCTCTGCCGTCCGCCCGGGCACCATGCCGGCGCCGATTATCTCGGCGGCTATTGCTATCTGAACAACGCCGCGATCGCCGCGCAACATGCGCACGCCGCCGGCGCAGGACCGGTCGCCATTCTCGACGTCGACTATCATCACGGCAACGGCACGCAGGATATTTTCGAAGCACGCGGCGACATCTTCTTCGCGTCGATCCACGCCGATCCGGTGACGGACTATCCGTTCTATTGGGGCCATGCCGACGAGACCGGCATTGGCGACGGTGCAGGCACGACGCTGAACATTCCCTTGCCGCGCGGAACGCGGATCGACGCGTATCTTGCCGCGCTCGACTCCGCCCACGCGCAGATCAGCGCGTGGGGCACCCGCTTCCTTGTTCTCTCGTTTGGCGCGGACACGTTCTCGGGCGACCCGATTTCGCATTTCGCGATCGAAACGGAGGATTTTTCGGCAATCGGCGCGCGCATTGCCGCCATGGGCCTCCCCACCGCGATCATCATGGAAGGCGGCTACGCCGTCGGCGATCTCGGCGGCAACGTCGCGCGGTTCCTCTCGGGTTTCCCAGACTAGGCGACCTTGCGGGCGCGGCCAGACAGCAATAGTATTAGGCCTGTTTATCGGAAATGGGCCAATGAAGCGGAGCACGGATTACCCCCTCGAACTCAGGCCCGTCATGGGCTTCGAGGATAATTATCCGGCAGGTTTCGTCGATCCCTTCCATTCGCACGATCGCGCGCAGCTCTCTTATGCCAACTCCGGCGTGATGCTGTTCATCACGGATCATTCGAGCTTCGTGCTTCCGCCGCAGCGTGCGATCTGGCTTCCCGCAGGCATGCGGCACAAGGCGATCTGCCGCGGCCCCGTGAACATCCACACGGTCTTCATCGATCCAGATATTGAATACCTGCCGCACGCCTGCCGCGTCTTCGAAGTCTCGCCGCTCGTGCGTGCGCTCATCCAGGAGGTTTTCGGCTTCCAGCCCGCCTATGACGAGGAAGGCCGCGAGGGGCGGATCGTCCGGCTGCTGCTCGAAGAAATCCAGCACATGCCGAACATCCCGGTGATGGCGCGCATGCCCTCGGACAGCCGCCTGCTCAGGGTCTGCCAGGCCATTCTTGATGACCCTGCGGACCCGCGCGACATTGACGACTGGGCGCACCTTGCGAACATGGGCCGACGCACCTTCACGCGTCTGTTCAAGCAGCAGACGGGCATGGGCCTCGCCACATGGCGGCAGCAGGTGCGCCTGATGGAGGCTCTGTCGCTGCTCGCGTCGGGCGTCTCGGTCACCAACGTCGCTTATGATGTTGGCTATGAAAGCCCGAGCGCATTCACCGCGATGTTCCACCGCTCATTCGGTGTCCCGCCGAGCCAATACGTCAGCGGCTGAGCGCCCTCACCTTTCAGCAAACCACGACGTTTCGTGCGCCCGTGTGCGCGGCCAGACCTCGTCCAGCGTCGCGCCGTCGTAGAGGCGGCCGTTTTTCATGACCTGCGCGATGCGCCGCGCATTCCGGATATCCGTGCGTGGATCGGCATCGAGGATGACGAGGTCGGCATATTTGCCCGCTTCAATGCTGCCGAATTGAGCATCGCGTCCAATCGTTTTTGCCCCGCCGATCGTCGCCGCGCGCAGCACTTCGGTGGGGGTCATTCCGCCCATCGCGTGGGCTTCCATCTCCCAGTGATAACCGATGCCGGGCAGCTCACCGTGCGCGCCGATGCCCACTGTGCCGCCCGCACGCTGGATCGCCGCCGCGCCTGCGGCGACCGCCGGGAAGCTGTAGTCTGAATCGATGTGCCAGCGCTGCGAACGCATTTTCGTATCGGCCGCGAAGTGCGGCGTGAAGCGGCGGTATTTCGGGTCGTCGTGCTGGTTGTCGCGCGCGATGAAATAATCCTGACCCGGCGGGCCGCCGTGTGAGATCATCAGCGTTGTCGTATAGGCGCTGCCGCTGCGCGCGACGAATTCGATCATGTCTTTGCCAAGTGGCGTTACCGGAAAGGCATGTTCGCTGCCGCCGTAACCGTCGATGATCTGGCTGAGTTCGAGCTTCAGCGAAAGCGCGCCTTCGGTTGTGGCGAGCATACCGAGTTCCTGCGCGGCCATCGCGATCCACTGGCGCACGCGGCGATCGCCGGCACGATATTCCTTGATGTTGAACGTGCGGTAGTGATCGCGGTAGCGGCGCAGGACAGCGCGCACCTCATCCAGTGAATTGAACCGGTTGAACGAGAACAGCGCCGTGCCGGTGGAGGGCATACGCGATCCGATCGCAAGCCCGGCATCGATCAGATCCTCGTAGGCAAGCCCGTCGATCGTGAGCGTCGAAGGGTCGAATGCCGTCGTTATCCCGTAGGCGAGCCGCGCCGCCGGGCCCCACGGCTGCATATCCAGCACATCGCGGCGCACGTCCGCGACATGATCATGCGTATCGATGAAGCCCGGTACGATCGTCTTGCCGCGCACATCGCGAACGACGGCATCCGAAGGAACAGCAATCGACCCGCGCGCGCCCACCGCCGCGATCCTGTCGCCATCGATCAGGATATCCGCATCCTCGATCACCGCGTCGCCGTTCATCGTGATCGCGCGCGCGCCGCTCAGCAGCAGACGCCCGGATGGCGTATCGCGCGGCACCTCCACAACCATTTCCGTCGTCGTCGGCTTCCCGCCATCGAGCGGCATCCGGTAAAAGGTAGATCCGACCGCCCACGTGATCGTGCGTCCGCCATCCGCCCAGTCCAGAAAATCGGCGCCGACATCGGAAAGCCGACGGCGCGAAGGATCGGGCGTCAGAAGGTCAACCTTGCCGTCGGGATTCCCCCGCAGATCGACGAGGTGCAATTGCTGCGCGATGATCGCGATGGCGTGCGTCCCATCCGGACTGATGCGGACATCGTCGACCGGCACCGGCCCTTCAACGAAATAATAGCCCGGCCCAACGATGGAGACCACACGACGACGCTTCCCGCTCGACAAGTCGACCGCATTCAAACCATCCGCGAATTGCAGATACGCCTCGCCGGGACTGGCCGCGAAATGCGGTTTGCCGCCCATCGTATCGGTCAGAATCTCGCGCGCGGGCCCGCCCGCCACGGGAAGCGACACGAGCGTCGCCTGCCGCTGGTTGCCGAATTCCATGTAGGTGAGCAGGCGCGCCGCCTGCGAGGAACGCAGCGCGAGAACGGCGGTGCCGTCCGGCGTAAACACGGGGTTCGTGTAATAATCGGCCGCGGCGCTCAAGCGGCGCGGCGTACCATCAAGCGGCGCAGCCCACACATGCCCCGCGCCCTTCGCGGTCCACGTGACAAAGGCGAGGCTCCTCCCGTCCGGCGACCATGCCGGATGGAATTCGGGATCGCCGCCGGACGTCAGGCGGCGCGGTTTCGCGCTGCCGTCCGCAGGCATCAGATACACACGGCCAAGCGCGGAGAACGCAAGCGTGCGCCCATCCGGCGAGAGCGCAGGCGTCTGGATCAGCCGCGCGCGAACCGGGCCGGTTTCCTGGCGAATATCGGGCGCCTGCAAAGCGCCCATTTCCATATCGACCTTCGCGCTGAAAGCGATGTTCGTTCGCGTTCCCGATGCAATGTCGATGCGTTCGATCCGTCCATTGCCGCTGATGAGGAGCGCCTTGCCGTCGCGTGTGAAGGCATAGCCGGGAAACAGATCCTGCCATGCCGATGCCTCGGTCACATCGCGCTGCACGGGAAATGCGAGCTGCCTGTCGGCACCCGTCTCGAGGTCGCGCACATGAAGCGCGGTGCCGCCATCGCGGCGCGTCGCATAAGCCAGCGTCTTGCCGTCCGGCGAGACCACGGGCCGGAAGAATGCGCCCGCGGGCCCGCCGCGCCGGTTCGCCGGTTCAGGCAGGATCACGCTTTCCGCGCCCGTCGCGAGATCGCGGCGCCGGATCGTCCATTCGGGAACGCCATCGAAACCTGCGCTGCCGGAAAGCGCCGCGAAATAGAGATACCTGCCGTCGGGCGAAACATTCACATCAATCGAATGCTGGAGGCTGCCGGTCGCCTCGTCCCGGCTCGGTCGCACCAATGTTTCCGCGCCCCCGGAGACGGGGTGCTTCCACAATTCGTAGGCGCCGCGATCGGGGCGGAATCGCGTCGCATAAATCGTGCTGCCGTCCGCACTCCAAGCTGGGGACATGAGCGGCTGGTCGCCATCGCGGTAACTGATCTGCCGCGCGCCCGATCCATCAGGGCGCATCACCCACAGGTTTTCCGGTCCCGAACGATCGCTGACGAACGCGAGCCACTTTCCGTCAGGCGAAAACACCGGCTGCGTTTCGAAAGCCATACCGCGCGCGATCGGTTTTGCGCGCCCGCCCGACACCGGCATCACATAAAGATCGCCCAGGATGTCGAAGGCAATCGTCTTGCCGTCCGGCGACAGCGACAACGACGCCCAGGTCGCCTCCTGCGTTTCGAAGGCGATGTGCCGCGACGGCTTCATGGGCAGCGTTTGCCCGGGCGGCTGCGTGCGCGGCATCGTGGCGACCGGCACCGCGGTCTGCGCGCTGGGTGCCAACATGGGAAGCCCGAGTTCGCCGGGTTCGTGCGCAGCGGAGGGCCACGCGATCAGTGCGCCAAGGAAGAGAAAACGTCTCATCGGTATGCCGGTGGCAGAGGTGTTTCTGCGTCCGGCCGATAGCGTTCGCGCAGCGCCGCCTGCCGTGATGTGTCCGGCGCCTCGCGCCCGCCGATCAGCACGATGGCAGGGCCGGAGGACGGCTCCAGCGGATCGCCGTCCCAGATCACGAGATCGGCGGCCTTGCCGGGCGCGATGCTGCCCTGCCGCGCGTCCACGTCCCATATCTCGGCGCCACTGCGCGTGATCGCAAGCAGCGCGGCCGCGTAGGGAAGCCCATGCGCGGCGGCGATCCCCGCCCCTTCACGCAGCGCGGAGCCCGCATTGTAGCTGAGATGGATGCCGAAACCGGGCACGGTGAATGCAATCCGCACGCCCGCATTCGAAAGCAGCGCGGCATTATCGAGGCGCGCGCCGATCTGGTCGTAGCTGAGCGGCAGATTGAGCATAGGATCGAGAATAACCGGAATTCGCTTTGCGGCGAGGTCCGTCTTCGCGCGCCACGCCTCCGCGCCGCCGAGGATGACGATGCGAATGCCGTAATCATCGGCGAGCGCAATTGCCTGCCGGATATCCGATTCACGCTCGGCGGCGATCACCAGTGGAATGCGCCGGTCGAGCACGGGCGCAAGGCTCGCGCGGTCGAGGCGGCCGAGCAGGCGCTCGCGCGGATCGATGCCCTGCGGTGCGCGCGCCTCGTCGAGCGCATTGCGGACGAGCTGCCACTGGGCCGCCCGCGATCCGCCCGCCTGCTCCGACGTGCCGCTGCCGACGCGAACGAAGAGCGCCGCCTGCGCGCGATCGAGAATGTCACCGTCGGGTTTCAGATGGACAAGCGCGCCGCGCCCCTGAAACGGCGCAGCGGCGGAGCCGCCCGGAAACACCATCGCCTCGGCCACGCCGTCCGCGCGCGCCTGCGCGACGAGCGCCGAATTGGCGTTGAGCGCGTACTGGATGTCGAATGCCGCGCCGAGCGCACCGCTTGCGACCGACTGATCGTTGGTCTCGCGCGCGCCCGAAACCTCGGTGAGCCCGAGCTGCGTCGCGGCATTCACAAGGCCCGGTGTCACGATGCGGCCCGCCGCATCAATCACCCGTGCACCGGCGGGAACAGAACCCGCACCCACAACGGAAACGACCTTCCCGTCACGCGCCACGATCGTCGCATTTTCGATCGGCGTCTCCGCCGTCATCGTCCACGCGCGGGCGTTCACAATCGCGACGGTTTCCGCATGCGCGGGAAGCGCCACAAACATCGCGAGGGCAGCAAGAACGGGTTTCATCGCGGCGCGGCCTCCGTGCGGCCGATCTCGAAATCGCGGCGCGGCCGGTATGCCGGGTTCGCACGATCGTAGACGAGCGCGCCATCGATATAGACCCGGTCGGCGTGGCTGTAGATGCTGAACGGATCGCCGGACCACAGCACGAGATCGGCATTGTATCCGGGCGCTAGCGTGCCGATACGGTCGTCCAGACCCATCGCCTTCGCGGGGTTGCTCGTCACCCAGCGGATGATCGTTTCGGGCGGCAGGGAAACGCCCGCGCGGCGCCCTGCACCCGCGGCCTTCGCGGCCTCGATCGTGAGGCGCTGCCCCACCTGCGGCGAATCCGAATGCATCATCGCGCAGACACCTGCAGCCTCCACGAACGCTGCATTTTCGCGGATCGCGTCCTGCGCTTCCACCTTGAAGCCCCACCAGTCGGACCAGACCGCCGCGCATGTCCGGGCCTCGCGCAGCATCGCGGGAATCTTGTAGGCTTCGGTCGCGTGGTGAAACGCCGCGATCTGAAAACCGAATTCGCGCGCAAGACCCAGCATCACCGCCATGTCGTCCGCGCGGTAGCAATGCGCCTGCACGCGGATGTCTCCGGTGAGCACGCCTGCGAGCGTTTCAAGTTCGAGATTGCGCGGCCCCTTTTGACCGCCGCCCTTGCCCCGCGCATCGCCGCGAGACTTTTCGAGATAATCCTGCGCGGCGGAAAAAGCCGTGCGGAACATCGCGAGTTCGCCCTGACGGCTGTTCGGCGCAGCCCCGCGTCCGCCGTAATAGAGTTTTGGATTTTCACCGCAGGCGACCTTCAGACCCTGCGGCGCGTCCGGAAACTTCATGCCCTGCATTGTGACGGCGGGAACCGTCTTCAAAACCACAGAGCGTCCGCCAATGATCGTCGTGGATCCAGGCAGAATCTGCAGCGTCGTCACGCCGCCCGCAAGCGCACGATCAAAGGCGATATCCTGAGCATTCACCGCGTGCTCGATCCACGTCTCGGCGGCATTGGGATCGCTGATCTCGGTGACGTCGGAGCCATGCTCGTCCACCGACGTCAAGGGCACCACGAAGGTGCCGTTGTGGCTGTGCACGTCGATTATGCCGGGCGTCACCCATTTGCCGCGCCCGTCGACGACAGTTGCGCCGCCTGCATCGATATTGCGGCCCACGGCGACCACGCGCCCATCCCGCACCAGCACGTCGGCTGCGTCATGGCGACCACCGGCGCCATCGAGGATCGTGGCGCCGGTGATCAGCATGTCCGCGCGCGGCAGCGGCCTGTACGTGCTCGGCCACGAGTCCGTCGCGGACGGAGAAAGCGGGGAGGATTGACGCTCCTCCTCCTTTTTCTTCGCGGCGACCGGGGACGCGAAGAGGGCTGCGGCGGCAAGCGCGAGGATGACATGGCGCCGCGTCCCGCGTCTGTTCATGTCATCCCCCATTTACCGCCTCACCCCAGGCTTACGCATACAGATCAGAACTTGCGTGTCACCGTTCCAATGACCTGGCGCCCCGCGCCGTAAGTGCAGCTGGCTACACCCGCACACCGCGCCACGTAGGTCTTGTCGAAGATATTGGACCCATTGATTGCAAAGCGCCATTCCGGCGTATCGTAGTGGACGATCGCATCGAACAACGTCGCGCTTTCACCCCAGAACACCTGACCTCCGCTCGGGAAGCCGCCAGCGCTCTTGCTCGTATATCGTCCTCCGATTCCGAAACCGAGCCCGCCGAGCGAACCCTGCTGAATCGTATAATCGACGAAGAGCGACAATTTATGCTTCGGCGTTGTCGGCAGAACCGCGCCCGCATCGCCAAACAGGCTCTTCTTCACCTCGCTATGATTGTAGCTGTACGATCCATTGATCGATAATTGCTCTCGAATACGAGAGACAATTTCCACTTCGCCGCCATAGACTTCGACCTCACCGGATTGGACATTGCCAATCGGCACGCCCGTAGAGCCCACTTGAGAGGAAACAAGGTTCTTCTGTTTGATCTGGAAGGCTGCGGCCGTCACAAACAGTTTAACGTCATCTCCCAAACCGCGAGCGTCATACTTGATGCCGCCTTCAATCTGGCGGCCCGTGGTCGGGTCATAGGGGTCGCCCTGGTCATTTGTCCCGATTGTCGGTTCGAATGATGTGGCATAGCTCAGATAAGGTGCGATGCCGCTATCGGCGACATAATTGACACCAACGCGGTATGTGAATTTGTCCTGTTTGGTTTCCGCACTCGTGGCAATCGCCTCTATCTTTACCCAATCGTATCGGCCGCCGGCCGTAAGGTAGAAGTTGCCAAACTGAATTTGATCCTGCGCATAAATGCCGGTCTGTTTCAGCCGCTGATTGTTGAAAGAGAATGGATAACCAGGCGTGTAATTGGCCTGAGGCGCGTAGACCGGATCAAACAGATCGATCGTGTTGGCGAAGATGAAACCGAAATCCGCCTTGTTGTAGACATTCCGGTAATCGACGCCCACCAGCAACTTATGCTCCGCTCCGCCGGTGGCGAAATTCGTGTCGATCCGGTTGTCGGTGGCGAAGCTCGTCACATCTTCGGCGTAGCTGAAGTTGTATTGCTGCACCGTACGATAATAGCTCGGATCAAGCGGATTTGTCGTGTTGACGAGACCGCCGCCGCCATAGATGCCCGTGGGCGTCCGCTCCTTGTATTCGCTCCATTTGGTGTTCGAGCTGAATTTCAGGCTTTCGGAAAATTCATGCCGGAAATCCCAGCCGAGCGCGAACTGCCGCCGCTCGTAGAGGTTGCTCGGATCGCCGAGGTTGACGCTCCGCTTCACCTTGCCGACGGGGTTGTCGAGCAGCGTGCCGTAAACAGGCAGGAAGCCGTTCGTATCGCCGCGGACTTCGTCGTACTGATAATAGCCAAGGCCGGTGATCGATGTGTTGTCGCCAAGGCGCCACGTCAGCGTCGGCGCCGCCGTCAAGCGCTTCGCGGATACGTGATCGCGCTCCGCATCGCGATCCCGGTAAAGCACCGTGAAGCGCGCATCCACCGAATTAGAAACCGGCCCCGTCATCGTGGCGGCGAGCTGCTTGTAATCGTCTTCGCCGTACTTGGCGCTGATCTCTCCGCCAAAGCTGCTCTGCGCGCGGCGGCTGACCTGATTGTAGATACCGCCGGGAGGGGCATTGCCGTAGAGTACCGAGGCCGGTCCCTTCAGCAGGTCGAGCGATTCAAAGGCGTAGAGATCGACACCGACCGAATAGATCGAGGTGGAGATCGGCGCCGCGAGGCCGTCGATGTACTGCTTCGGCGTGAAACCACGGACAGTGAAGAAGTCGAAGCGGAGATCGGGGCCGTAATTCTCGCCGAACACGCCGGCCGTGTAGCGCACGGCCTGCTGCGCATCGATGAAGTTCAGCAGGTCGATCTGGTCGCGCGTCACCACCGAGATCGACTGCGGCGTCTCGATGAGCGGGATGTCGGTCTTGCTCGCCGTCGCGCTGCCTTCGGGCACATAGTTGCGCGCGGTGACGACGATCATGTCTTCCCCGTCCACCGTCGTGCGGGTGGTTTCGATGGAAGCGCCCGCAGGCGCGGCCTCCTGCGCCATTGCGGGAAGCGCGGTGAACCCGGTGAGTGCCGCCCCGGCAAGCAGCAGCGTTTTCAGCGTCCGGTCATGAACGGTCATTGCATTCCCCCTTTTGACGAAATGAAGTTTCGAACCTCATGTTGATTATGAGGCCCAGATTACTCCCGCCGGACCCGAACGGCGTCTCGGCGCAGGGTCTAACTGTATCGAGATCAGGCCATTATTGCGAGTTATTATCATTATCTATGCAAATCTGCCCCGTCAACCATGTCGAGGCTTCGGCAAGCGCGCGGTCGGCCAGCGGCGAGATCGAGACGGCTTCCAGGAAACTGTGGGTGGCGCCCGCGTATTCGCGTAGCGTTACCGGCACACCGGCGGCACGCAGCCGGTCCGCCATCGCCCGGTTTTCGTCCGCCAGCACATCGCAGACGGCAATGGCGAAGAATGTCGGCGGCAGCCCTTTAACCTCGGCCAAGAGAGGGGAAGCCAGCGGCGCGCCGCGGTCCTGCGGCCCGCGCAGGTAATTCGTCCAGAACACGCCCATCTCGGCGGTCGTGAGATTGTATTCGGGCCCGTCGTAGCGCTGATAGCTCGGATAGGCCGCCCGCTGATCGAAAGCGCCGTAGTTCACCAGAATGGCGGAGAGCGGTGCGTCGCCATCTTGAAGCAGCGCGAGATTGGCGGCGACCGAGAGGTTCCCGCCCGCCGAATCGCCGCCGATCGCGATCCGCTGCGGATCAAGCCCGTGCGCCGCGCCATCGACGCGCAGCCAGCGCACCACCGAGACGATTTCGTCGAGCGCCAGCGGGAACTTCGCTTCGGGCGAGAGGCTGTAGTCGATGCCCACCACGGCAACGCCCGCCCGCGCCGCATATTCGCGCATCAAGCGGTCATGCGTATCCAGGCTGAACATCGTCCAGCCGCCGCCGTGGACGTACATCAGCACAGGCAGCATCGCTCGTGCGTCCGGCCGATAGATGCGAACCCTGACATCCAGCGGACCAACTTTCAGCGTTTCCGTCCCGAACATCGCGGGGCCACCCGCCGCCCACGGCGCGCGCACCTCTTCCGCGATCCGCCGCCGTTCGGCGAGCGGCAGGCGCTCGAATTCAGGATAGCGGCCGTAGGCGGCAGCCACCTCGCGCTGGAAACGGCGAATGTCGGGGTCGAGGTCATCGGCGACCCCGGCTGTCGTCTGGTTCATGGATTCAGGCTTCCGAAAGTGCGCGGCGCAGGCGCGAATGGCGCACGCCGTAGAGAAGGTAGAAGGCGATGCCGAAGGCGATGTAGAGGCCGAGAATGGTGGCCGGCAGCCACTCGCCGACCATCGCCTTGCGGATGATGTCGAGCACCACGGGCGCCATCATAAGTACGCAGAAGACGAGCGCGAGCATCGGCACCACGCCGAGCCACAGCGTCCCGACGCGGAAGCCGCCGAAGGGCACGCGGAACGGGCGCGGCAGGTCCGGCTGCGTGCTGCGCAGCCAGATGACACTGATCGCCACGGTGATGAACACGCAGCCCGTGCCGAGGCTGACGAGATCACCCAGCATCGAGATCGGCAGGAACGCCGCGGCGATGCCTGCCGCCAGTGCGACAAACCACGTGCCCTGGTGCGGCGTGCGGAAACGCGCGTGCACGCGGCTGAAGAGCGGCGGCAGCAGTCCGTCCGTCGACATGGCGTAACACACGCGCGAATGCGCGTAGGTGTTCACCATCAGCACCGAACAGAGCCCCGTGAGCGCACCCACCTTGATGACGATGCTGAGCACCGGCATCCCGATCGCCGAAACGGCGACCGCGACCGGATCGGGCACGTTCAGCATCTTGTAGGAGACGAGGCCGGTCAGCACCGCAGCCACTGCCATGTAAACGACCGTGGCGATGGCGAGCGCGCCGAGAATGCCGATCGGAATATCACGTTGCGGCTTCTTCGCCTCCAGCGCGGCGGTCGCCACCGCTTCGAAGCCGAGGTAGGCGAAGAACAGGATCGATGCGCCGCGCAGCACACCCGCCCAGCCGTAGGTGAAACCGCCTTCGTTTTCGGGGATGAACGGCTTCCAGTTCGCCGGATCGACATGCGGCAGGCCAAAGGCGATGAAGGCAAGCAGCACGCCCACTTTCACCGTCACCATCACCGCGTTGATCGTCGCGGACTGGGAGACGCCGCGCACCAGGATGAAGGCGAACAGCAGCACCGCCGCGGTCGCAACAAGGTTGATGCCGCCGCCGGTCACGAACGCGGTGCCCGCCTCGCCCGCCGCTGGCCGGATGTAAGGCGTCGCCAGAACCGCCGGGATGTGAATGCCGAAATCGCCGAGCAGGCTGACGAGATAGCCCGAAACACCCACCGCGAGCGCGGACCCGGCAAGCCCGAGTTCAAGCATCAGCATCCAGCCGAGCCCCCACGCGAAGGCCTCGCCAAGCGCTGCATAGGCATAGCTGTAGGAGGCGCCGGAGACCGGCAGCGTCGAGGAGAGTTCGGCATAGCAAAGCCCGGTGAACGCGCAGGCGAGCCCCGCGAACACGAACGACAGCATCACTGCTGGCCCCGCATAATTCGCGGCCGCCGTGCCGGTCATCACGTAAACGCCCGCGCCGATGATGCACCCGATGCCGATAAGCACGAGGTGCACGGGGCCGAGCGCACGGTGGAGACCGTGGCGGTCGATATCGCTGCGCACGTCGGCGAGCGGCTTCCGGATCAGATATTGGGTCGGCGCGCGCGCCATAGCCTCAGTCCCCCCAAAGGAGGATGCAGTTTACTGATGCCGCTACGGCCCTGCCCACGCAATCGGGCCGGGCGTCATTCCTTCCGGGCCTGAGCGCGCATGGTTTCTGCGAGCGCCGGATCGGGATGCCGCGTCACGATTTCATCGAAGGTTTGCGCGCTTTCGTCCTGCCCCAGCTTGAACGTGGCCTGCTCCGAAAGCACCCGCGCGCGGAAGGCTATGATATGGTCCAGCATCGGCGCTGCACGGGCGCCCATCTCCGCGACCGTCCATGCACCGGGCCCGGTCCCTTCGAGGTGCGCCGCCAGCCGCTCGACCGCGCTCGGCGTTTCGTCGGGCACGAACACAACCTCGGTCTCGAAGCGCACGACGGCATAATTCCACGTCGGCCCCCACGTCGGATTGGTAACGAGACGCGGCGACACGTAACCCTGCGCGCCCTGAAAAAGGATCGCGGCGTGCGGATCGGCCTGCAGTGCAGCAACCTGCGGGTTGCGCTTCGCGAAATGCCCGAACAGCGCAACCACACGTCCCTCGTTGTCGCACTCGGCAAGCAGCGGCAGCGGCGTCGAAACGAAACCGCTTGGCCCGTTCGAGACAACCCACGCCAGCGGATGCGCGGCAATCAATGTCGCGACATCGCCCTTTGCCCGTGGAACGAACACACTCATCGCACCCTCATCTTTCGCCGCGCTGCCCAGAGCAGGATGCCGACAATGATCATCGTTACAAGCCAAACGCCGATCGCGGCAACCGCGATGCGCCCGGCCAGCCCGCCCATCTCGCCCGTGTGGAATGGAAACAGCCCATCCACAAACGCGCGGCTTGGCGCGGCATCGAGCGCGTCGAAGCGCGCGAGAATGCTGCCGTCCACCGCACTCACGAACACGCGCGTCGCGCCATACGCCCGCCGCGCTTCCTCCGGCTGCGTCACCCGGATCTGCCACACCGGCCCTTCACCCTCCGGCGGATAGACCGCCGCGAGCGTCGATCCGGGATAGGCCGCGAGCGCGGTCTCGGCGGCTGCGGCAAGGTCGACGCGCGCTGCCCCCGTCGGCGCATCCGCCGGGGTGGCAATCGGCACGGGCTGCACGATGCGCTCCACACCGCCCCCGAAGGTCAGCATCACGCCCGCAGCCACACTTGCGAGCGCGGGGATACCCACGAGGAGGCCGAGCGTGCGATGCCAGCTGTAATGGCGAACCGCCGCCTGACCCTTGCGTTGCACACGGAGCGTGCGCGCCCACTGGCCGCGTTTCGGCCACGCGATATAGAGCCCGGAAAGGATGTTCGTGAACAGCAGGATGCCGCTGATCCCGACGATCCAGCTTCCCGTGTCCCCGGCGAGCAGATTGTGGTGGATCCGCACCAGAGGCCTTGTCCACGACGCCGGCCCCGTGCCATCGCCATCCACGAGGATCTGCCCCGCGCCGTCGATACGCACGCTGCGGTTTGCCTCCGGCACATCGCCCGTGATGCTCACGTCATAGCGATCGGGCGCGCCCGCGCCTGTCCAGATCGAGCCCAGCCGCGCGCCCGAACCTTCGGTCAGGTCGGCGACCGTGCGTTCGATCGCGGCAAGATCAGTCTGCCGATGCGTGCCGGGGATGAACGCATCCCGGATTTCCCAGTGAAAAACGATCAGCACGCCGGTCAGCGCCTGCACCAGCCAGAATGCCGCCGCCGCAAGTCCAGCCCAGCGGTGCCAGCGGATCAGATTTGCTTTCAGCGCCATTAAGGCCGTCCCTTCTCCGATAGCGGTTTGAAAATCAGTCGAATGCCGCATCTTCATAAGGCGACCAGAGCGACGGCGCTCGTCCAAACAGGCCAGCGTATTGTCCTATTGCGCCAAGCTGCGCGCCCATTCGCGACCCACCGGCCAAACCTTGGGTCGGGTTTGAACAGTGTCGAGATTTATTACAACACTATAATCCCGCAATGTAATTAACCATAACAGGCGTTGAAAAATCTCGATTGGCACAGTCGTTGCTGTTCATGTGAACAACAAGGCCAATTCATTACTATAGCGTTATGGAGATTGTGATGCGTTCGACGATGACCCGGAGCCTGCTCGGTTCCGCACTCACCATCGGCCTGCTGGCCGGCGCAACCGCGGCGAGCGCGGCCACTCTGTTCCAGGACAATTTCAACCGCGGCGTCGGCTCTTTTGTCGGCAACGGCTGGGTTGAAAACCACACCAGCGAGGTTGATCTCTTCACCCGCGGCTACGGCGATCAGGTGATGCGCCTTAAGGAAAATCCCGCCGGCGAAGTCACCGCCACGCAGAACGACATCGACCTCACGGGCTACGAGAACATCGTCCTTTGGTTCGATTACAAGCCCTGGGAAACCGAAGCCGGTGACATTCTCGAAGTCTACTTCGGCGATCTCGTCTACTCGGTTTCGCTCGACGGCGCGTGGAACTGGACCAATGTCTCGCTCGCGCTCGACGTGAAGGATGTCGCGGGGCTCGACCTCATCTTCAAGCTGGTCTCCAAAGACAACTCCTACTCTTACTCCGAGTGCACGAAAACCGATCGTTGGGGCCGGTGCACGAAGTGGAAGACGCATTCGTGGGACGACTACGAGGATTGGGTGAAGATCGACAACGTCCTCATCACCGGCGATCTGATCCCGCCGCCGCCGCCCATCGATACGCCGGAACCGGCCGCGCTGGCTCTCTTCGGTCTCGGCCTCGCAGGTCTCCGCGCTGCGCGCCGCCGCAAGGCGAAGTAAACCAGTCGTATACGCTGAAAGAAGCGGCGGTCCGAAAGGGCCGCCGTTTTCTTTTGAAGTCTAGTGCCGCGCCGCGCGCCGTTCGAGGCCGTAGTCGATGCGGATGCGCACCCATTCACCGACCATCGCCCGTCCCCCGATCTGCGGCGGACGCACACGGAACTGCCATGCGGCGGCGAGCACTGAGCGCGCGATGTTCGATCCCTGCGGATACTCGCCGAGCGCCACGCAATCCTCGACACGGAAATCCTGCACCGTGCGGCACGCGATGAGGCCCCACCCCGGCCCGCGCGCCGTCGAAAGATAGCCGGCCAGCTCGTCATCATAAGGTTCGCGGTACCACGACGCCGCATAAAGCGGCTCGCCGTTCGGCCCCGTCCCGTCGACACGCTGGCTGTCCCCGGCAAACGTCGGTGCGGGTGGTCCCATCATGGGCCGCGGCGCGGGCGCCGTCGGCGGCGGGAGGTTTGCGATGTCCGTCGCCGCCATCTCCTCGCGCGACAACTGAATGACCGGCAGTTCGATCGGCACCGGCGGGGGCTCGATCGGCGTGGGCGGCGCCTTCTGCTCGGGCGGCTGTGCTGCGGCGCTTTGCGTTTCCGGAGCTTCCGCCTCGCTCTCGGGCTCCTCGTCCCGGATCATGTCGAGCCGGAACACCGCCATCGGCACCACCTTTTCGGTGATCGACGGCGCCAGCGTCAGCAGCAGCAGCGCCAGAAGACCTTCGACAAAGAGCGCGAACAGGATGCCCGCGCCGCGCCGCCTCAGCCCCTCGCGAAGGCGCGCGGGCAGAGAACGCAGGAAAGGGCCGACCGACTGGAACACGCGAGCAATCCCGGCAAAAGCCGGGCAGCTACGACCCGGACGCGAGCCAGCGATAGGGCGGCTCAGCGTTCAAAACAAGGCGTTCCAGGCGCGGGCGCTATGCTTTCGGCCGCGGGTCGCTCGGCAGCGGGATACGCTCGTCGTCGTCACCGGGGATGTGCCCGAAACGGTCCGCCTCCCAGTCATCAATCGCCTGATTGATGCGCTGCGGACGCGACGAGACGAAGTTCCACCAGATCTCGCGCGGCCCATCCATGGCCTTGCCGCCGAGCATCAGCACGCGCGCATCCGTCTCCGCCGTCCATTCCACCTTCGCGCCGGGTTCGAGCACGAGCATCGTCGCTTCCTCGGCCACCTCGCCGCCCGTAAGCGCGATGCGGCCGCTCGCGACATAGATCGCGCGTTCCTCGTGTTCAGTGCAGACATCGACGCTTGCCCCCGCCTTGGCGTCCACGTCGACATAGAACGTCGGCCAAACCACTCCCACGGGCGATTGCTTGCCATAGGCCGTGCCCGCGATCACCGTGAGCCGCGCACCATCCTGCTCGATTACCGGGAGCGTGTCCGCCGGGTGATGCACGAAACTCGGCTCCACCTCCTCGTGCGTTTTCGGGAGCGCCACCCACGCCTGAATGCCCTCCATGCGCTGGCCGCTGGCTTCCACTTCGGGAGAGGTGCGCTCAGAATGCACGATGCCCCGCCCCGTCGTCATCCAGTTCACCGCGCCGGGGCGGATCGCCTGCGCGCTGCCCAGGCTGTCGCGGTGGAAGATCTCGCCATCGAACAAATACGTCACAGTGGCGAGGTTGATATGCGGATGCGGGCGCACGTCGAAACGCTCGCCGGGCGCATAGTCCACCGGCCCGAAATGATCCCAGAAGATGAACGGCCCGACCATGCGCTGGCCCGCCACCGGAAGCACCCGCCGCACCACGAAGCCCCCTCCAAGATCACGGCGGCGGCCTTCGATGCGGCGGAGGATCATGGCTTCAGTTCCCTTGCGAGTGTGGCGCGGGTTTTCTTCCCGTAGGGAGGTTTCAAGCCCGCGAGGCCCGCAAGGTCAAGCTTCGGCTGGCGATAGACGCTCTTCGCGTGGCTGAACGTGCGGAAACCGTCAGCCCCATGGTAGCTCCCCATGCCGGACGGGCCCACGCCGCCAAACGGCAGATCCTCCGCCGAAACATGGAAGATCACGTCGTTCACCGTGACCCCGCCCGACACCGTACGATCGAGCACCCGGCGTTCCTCCGCACCGTCCGTTCCGAAATAATAAAGCCCGAGCGGACGGTCGCGACCGTTCACGAATGCCACCGCCTCGTCCGTCTCGCGGTAGGTCTTCACCGGCAGCACAGGCCCGAAAATCTCCTCCTGCATCACGCGCATATCGTCCGAAACGTTGCGCACGATGCTGAGCGGCATCTTGTTCGAATTGGTGTTCGTGAAATCCTCGTTCGCCGGATTCACCGTGACGATCTCGGCGCCCTTCGCGGTCGCATCATCAAGCAGGCCCTGCAGCCGCTCGCGATGGCGTGCGTTCACCACCGACGTGTAGTCGTCGTTCGCGAGGAGCGAGGGGTACATTTTCGCCGCCGCCGTCTTCAGCCCCTCCACGATCTCGCCCTCCTTCTCGCTGGGCACGAGCAGATAATCGGGCGCAAGGCAGATCTGCCCCGCGTTCATCATCTTGCCGAGCGCGACACGCTCCGTCGTTTGCGCGATATCGGCGCTGCGCGAGACGATGACGGGTGACTTGCCGCCGAGTTCCAGCGTCACCGGCACCAGATTGTCCGCTGCGGCGTGCAGGATGTGCTTCGCGACCGCCGTGGCGCCCGTGAAGATCAGGTGATCGAACGCCAGCCCGGAAAACGCCTTGCCCACCTCCGGCCCGCCGATGACGAAGCCGAGTTCGCTCTCGTCGAACGCCTGCGCAGCAAGCTCAGCCATCAGCGCGGAGGTGACGGGCGTGAACTCCGACGGCTTCACCATCGCCCGGTTTCCCGCGGCGAACACGCCCGCGAGCGGCCCGAAGGTGAGGTTTACCGGGAAATTCCACGGGCTGATGATGCCGACGACGCCCTTGGGCTGATAAACGACCTCCGCCTTCGCCCCGAGCAGCCCGAGCGGAAAATCGAGCTTGCGCCGCTCGGGCCGCATCCACGCGTCGAGATGCTTGATCGCGTGTTTCAGGGGCTTCACCGAGGACATGATGTCCGTCACCAGCGTCTGCTCGGCGCTCCGATGGCCGAAATCCTCCGAGAGCGCCTTCACGAACCGGTCCCGATGCGTCAGCACGAGGTCGACCGCGCGGCGCAGGCGATCCTTGCGAACCGCCGCGCCCACCGGCAATTCCGCCATGAATGCCGCACGCTGCCGCGCGAGCAGCGCGGTCATCGCTTCAATGGATTTTGCCTCGCCCGGCAGAATGGCTGCAGTCGCCACAACGCGCCTCCCTCAAAACGCATGGATTTGAGCGGGACTTTAACCCTTGGCGCGCGGCATGACCATCCGCGCGGAATCGTCAGGGTTACGCGCAGCGATCCGTATAGACAGCCGCCTCGCGCGGGGTCAGCGGCTTCAGCGCCTCATCGAGCGAAAGACTGAAGCCTTCCCACGGCTGCTGCGGCGGCCGCGCGCCCGTTACCCACAGATAGCCGGGGCGCTTGCCGGGCGCCGAAAGACGATACCACACCGGCGCGTTCAGCCCCTTCAGCTTCGGGCAGCGCGCGAGCGTCGCGGTATAGCCCGCGCCCTTCAGCGCCGCGAGCAGGGCGGGTGTGCCGATCGGCTTCCCCTCGTTCTTGAAATAGAGGTTCATCACCATCGTGCGCGCGCCGCCCGCGAGCACCTTCAATTGTTGCCCCGCGACGGTGGCGATGCCCGCGCGGCGGAAATATTCGCCGTTCGACATCGGCTTGTCGAGCATCTCGGGTGGCAGCGCCGCCCAGGTGACATGCGGCGCGGTTTCGATGTGCCGCCAATCGTAAAAGCTGTTCGCCGCATACTCGCCCGGCTTCAGCAGCCCGCCGAGCACCGCCGCGAAACCGTCCGCAGGCGTCTTCGCGGGCGCGGCAGGCTTTGGAGGAACCGCCGCAGACGTGGGCTTGGCAGCGGCTGCCGAAGGCGCGGCGGGCAGCGCCGCGCCGCACTGACGGAACAGCTTTGCACGCACCACCTGCGTCATCGGTGCGCCGATGGGCGTCTTCAGCGTATTGTCATGCTCGATCGAAACGAGCCCGCGCTTTTCCTCCGCGTTGAACATCATGATGACGGGCATATTGTCCCCGCCCCACTTGTCCTTGCCGTATTTCACATACACCCATTGCTGGATGCCTTCGTACTGCGCGCCACCCGCGCAGGAATAGCAGACGCTGACCGGAAGCGGCCCCTGCCGCCCCGCCGCCGTATCGATGAACACGCCCGTCTTGCCGACCTCGATGCGCGGCTGCTTCGAACAGTCCCCGCCGGGCGCATAGCGGCCATAAAGCTCTTCGCTCGGCCGGTCCGTCTGCGCGGCGGCGGTTCCCGACGCCAGCACCAGAGCTACAAACAGCGCACGCTTCAGCATAAGAGCCCCCTTCCCTATCCATCCCATTCGATCGTTTCGACTATGTGACGACCCGGCTGAATACAAGCTGAGCGCGAGTTCTGGCTAATCCGCCGTCAATTCTCTGCTTTTGAAAATTTTGTCTTTACCGGGATTGCACACCCCTCCCTCACCGCACCATAGAGAGCACGGGACGACGGAAAAGCGGGAGGGTTGTAATGCGTATAAGGCGACATGGTTTGGCGGGGCTCACGATCGCGGCGCTCGCACTCGCGTCCACGGCGCTGCCACAGGCAGCGGCTGCGCAGTCCCCGATTGACGCGCTCTCCGACCGTTACATCACGCTCCTGCTCCGCACCTACCCCGAGCTTGTGCCGCTTTCCGGGATCGAGGGTGCACGCCAATCGGCATTGCCGCCCATCGATGCTGAAAGCCTGAAAACCGTCGCGGCCGAGGAGGATCGGCTGTGGCAGGATCTGAACGGCGTGGACGAAGCGAAGCTCGACGACGCCGGCCGCGCTTCCTACGCGCTGATGGCCGATGGGCTAGAAGCCGCGCGCGCGCAGCGGGTCTGCAAGCAACCGCTGTGGAGCATCAGCCACATGACCGGCTGGCAGGTGAATTTTTCCCGCCTCGCGCAGGCGCAGGCCACCGGTACGCCGGATGCGCGCGAAGATGCGATCCGGCGCTGGGAAAGCCTGCCCGCTTATGTCGATCGGGATATCGCCAACCTGCGTGAGGGGCTGAAGCAAGGCTATGCCGTTCCGCGCTCCGTCGTCACGCGCGTCATTGGCCAGCTCGACCGGCTGCTTGCTCTGCCCGCCGAGCAGTCTCCTTTCTACGCCCCGGCCCGCGCCGACAGTGATGCCGCCTTCAAGGCGCGCTTCAAAACGATCGTCGCGGAAGGCGTGCACGGCGCCGTGAAGCGCTACCGCGATTTCCTCGCCGGGGAGTATCTGCCGAAAGCGCGCGAAGGCATCGCGCTTTCAGCGTTGCCGAACGGTGCCGCCTGCTACCAGGCGCTTCTCCGTGCCTCGACGACGCTGGACCGCACGCCTGCCGAGGTCATGGCGGTCGGCGAGGCGGCTGTCGCGCAGAACGTCAAGGATATCATCGCGATCGGCGGCAAGCGCTTCGGCACGTCCGATCTCGCATCCACGCTCGCCGCGGTGAAGGATGCGCCGGACAATCATTTCACCACCGCCGATGAACTCGTCGATTTTTCGAAGCGGGGCCTCGCACGGACGACGAAACTCAGCGCCGCAGCTTTCCAGCAGCTTCCAAAACAGCCAGCCGCGATCGAAGTGCTGCCCGCGACGGAAGCGGGTAGCGGCGTTCCCGCACACTATATCCCCGAGCCTGATCCCTCGAAGCCCGGCCGCTACATGCTGCCGCTCGATCACTGGAAGACCGAAACGAAGGGCGGCGCCGAGATCACGGTCGTGCACGAGACGATCCCCGGTCATCACCTGCAGATCGCCATGACGCAGGAGCTGGCGGCAAAGGTGCCGCTGCTCCGCATCCCCCTCGTCGGCGCCTACATCGAAGGCTGGGCGCGCTATTCGGAGCGGCTGGCGGAGGAACTGGGCGTTTATGAAACGCCCTACGCGGGCATCACGCGGCGCGCGTGGATGGCGCGCGGCATGGTCGTCGATCCGGGCATCCATGCATTCGGATGGAGCCGCGAGAAGGCCATGGCCTATCTCGTCGAAAGCGGCCGCTTCGACGAGGCTGCGGCTGCGGACATGCTCGACCGGATCGCCGTCATCCCCGGCCAGCTCACCTCATACGACAGCGGTGGGCTCGAAATCGCGGCCCTGCGCGCGGAATCGGAAGCCGCGCTCGGCAAATGCTTCAACCTGCCGGCCTTCCACCAGCAGGTTCTTTCCGGCGGCGCGCTGCCGCTGAAGGCCCTGCGCAGCCGCGTCGAAGCGTGGCAGATCGCAACGCGCAAAGCCTGCGCGAAGTAAGCCCGAACGAAAACGGGGCGCCGAAGCGCCCCGTCCGTTTTTTCTTGCCTGCCGCGGTTTAGACTCCCTGCGGGCTCGGCTCCCCGCCGAAGCCGCGCTTGCCGGTCTTCGGAATGGCACTCACGCCGGTCGAAGCCGCGGTGGGCCGGTTGCGGGAACCGCGGTCGCGGTCCACGCCTTCGCCGGCGAGCAGCGACTTGATCTCGTCGCCCGAGAGCGTCTCGTATTCGAGCAGCGCCTGGGCGAGCGTGTGCAACTCCTCGTTATTCTCGGTGAGCAGCGTTTTCGCCCGTTCGTAGCCGCGCATCACGATGCCCTTGATCTCGTCGTCGATGATCTGGGCGGTCTGCTCCGACACGTTCTGCGTCTTCGTCACGCTGTGGCCAAGGAAGACCTCTTCCTGGTTCTCGGCGAGCTTCATCGGCCCGAGCCTGTCGGACATGCCCCACTGCGTGACCATGCTGCGCGCGAGGTCCGTCGCGTACTGGATGTCCGACGAAGCGCCCGAGGAGACCTTGTCGTAGCCGAAGATGATTTCTTCGGCGACGCGGCCGCCCATCGAGACGGCGAGGTTCGCGTGCATCTTGTCGCGATGGTAGCTGTACTGATCCCGCTCCGGCAGGCGCATCACCATGCCGAGCGCGCGGCCGCGCGGGATGATCGTCGCCTTGTGGATGGGATCGGACGCCGCCTCGTGCAGCGCGACGATGGCGTGACCGGCCTCGTGATAGGCGGTCATCTTCTTCTCGTCCTCGGTCATGATCATGGAACGGCGCTCACTGCCCATCATGACCTTGTCCTTGGCTTCCTCGAACTCGGCCATGCCGACGAGGCGCTTGGACTTGCGGGCCGCCATCAGCGCCGCTTCGTTGACGAGGTTTGCAAGGTCAGCGCCCGAGAAGCCGGGCGTGCCGCGCGCGATCGTACGCGCCTCGACATCCGGCGCCAGCGGCACTTTGCGCATGTGGACGCGCAGGATCTTCTCGCGGCCCTCGATATCCGGGCGCGGCACGACGACCTGGCGGTCGAAGCGGCCGGGGCGGAGCAGTGCCGGATCGAGCACGTCCGGGCGGTTCGTCGCGGCGATGATGATGATGCCTTCGTTGGCGTCAAAGCCGTCCATTTCGACGAGAAGCTGGTTCAGCGTCTGCTCGCGCTCGTCGTTGCCGCCGCCGAGGCCGGCGCCGCGATGGCGGCCGACCGCGTCGATTTCATCGATGAAGATGATGCAAGGCGCGGATTTCTTCGCCTGCTCGAACATGTCGCGCACGCGGCTCGCGCCGACTCCGACGAACATCTCGACGAAGTCGGAGCCTGAAATGGTGAAGAACGGCACGTTCGCTTCGCCCGCGATGGCGCGTGCGAGCAGCGTCTTGCCGGTGCCGGGGCTGCCCACGAGCAGCGCGCCCTTCGGGATTTTGCCGCCGAGACGCGAGAAGCGGCCCGGGTCCTTCAGGAAGTCGACGATTTCTTCAAGCTCTTCGCGCGCTTCGTCGATGCCTGCGACATCGTCGAAGGTCACGCGACCCTGCTTTTCGGTGAGCAGCTTGGCCCGGCTCTTGCCGAAGCCCATCGCGCCCTTACCCGCACCGTTCTGCATCCGCTGCATCACGAAGATCCAGATGCCGAGGATAAGGAGGAACGGCAGGATGTTGATGAGAATCGCGGCGAGCAGCGAGCGGCTTTCCTCCGGCTGCGCCTTGAACTTGACGCCCGAGGCTTCGAGCCGTTCGACGAGGCCGGGGTCGCCCGGCGAATAGGTGCTGAACATCTCGCCGCTGGTCAGGCGGCCCGCGATGTCCTGTCCGCGGATGTCGACCTCGCGGACGGCGCCTTCGTTCACCTTGGTGATGAACTCCGAATAGGCAAGCTGCTGCACCGCACCCTGGGACTGCGGCGCGTTGTAAACGGAAACGAGCACAACAACCGCGAGCAGAATGACCGCCCACATCGCGAGGCTCTTGCCCCAGGGTCCGGTCGGTCGCTTCTTGTTCTCGTCCATCGGGTTCGTATTCCTGAAAAGGGTTCAGCTCTAAGATAGGCGCGCAGGCGTTAACGACAACCGCTATTGCGGCGCTATTCGGTGGATGCGCGCATTTTTCGCGGTAGCTCGCGCCGGAAGCGCCACAGCGGCCCGCCTTCCGCCCGCACGCCGCCCAGCGTACCGCCCTGCCCGGAAAGCAGGCGCTGGAGCGCCGGGCCGTCGGGCTCGGCGCTCCGAAGCTCTCGAAACGCCTTCAGCACAAGCCGCCGGACCAGCTCCGCAGGTAGCCCGCGCGTATCAAGCGCGATCGCCTCCCCGGAGACGCTGGCGCGCCCGGCCCAGGCTTCGTCCGCCGTCCACTGAAGCGCGGCTTCGGCTTCGGCCAGATGCGCCGCCGTCGCAACCGCGCCGCCTGCGTCCACCCCTCCCCCCGCCAAAACCGCCCGCGCGCCGGTTCGGTCGTATGCGTCGCTCCGGTTGCTGGGGTCATCGACAGCGGCAAGCCCGGCCGCGTCCACCAGCCCGACAAGCTCGGCCTTGCGCGCGCCAAGCAGCGGGCGGAGCAGCGTGACGGCGTAACCCTCAACAGCCCGCCGCGCCCGGATTCCCGCCATGCCGCCAAGCCCGCTGCCGCGCGACAATCGCATCAGCAGCGTTTCGGCCTGATCGTCGGCATGGTGCGCGGTCATCAGCCAGCGCACACCATTGGCATCGCACCAGCCCGCCATCGCCGCATAGCGCGCACCCCGCGCCGCCGCCTGCACGCTCGCCGTCCGTGGGACATCGACCGAAAGCGTCACGTGCGGCACACCGAGCCCCGCGGCAATGGCCGCAACATGGCTCGCCTCCGCCGCCGCCTCGGGTCTCAGCCTGTGATCAACGGTAAGCGCCACCACGTCGAAACCGGCACGGCGTGCGAGAAGGAGCAGCGCAAGACTGTCCGGACCGCCCGATACGCCGAGCGCCACCCTGCCGGAAAGATCCGGCGCCAGCGCTTCGACCGCCGAGCGGAAGCGCTCCGGTGTCAGGCCGGGGTCAGCCGCAGCGCGCTGCCGAGCGGGCATCCACGAGCTGCGTTCGGAGCGATTGCGAGAGCTTCTTGCCGTAGCTTTCCTCAAGCTGCGTATAGGCCTCGCACGCCTTGGCGGGGCTGGGCGGCGAGAAGGCCATCAGCGACTTGCCGAGCCAGAGCAGGCTTTCGGGCGCGCGTTCGCCCTCGGGCCGCTTCTGGTAGTTTTCGAGCAGCGTACGCGCCGCCTGCACAGGCTGGTTCTGCGCGAAATAAGTGCGGCCGAGCCAGTATTGCGCGTTGCTCGCGCGGGCGTGCTTCGGGTTCTTCGCGATAAAGGCGGAGAGCGCCTTTTCGGCAGCCGGATAGTTCTTCGCCGTCACGAGGCCGTAAGCGGCGTTGTATTCCTGCTCCGGCGTCAGCGGCGTGGCGACCGGGGCCGCTGCTGTCGGAGAGGGCGTTGTCGCGGTCGTCCCCGGCGCGCCGGGGGGCGGGAACACGCCTGCCGTGCCGGGCGCAGGGGGCGGTGCGCCACCCTCCAGCGTCGTCAGGCGGAACTCCGCATCGGTCTTGAACTTCTCCAGCGCCGCTTCGAGCTGCCGTACCTTGAAGCTGTTTTCCTCAAGCTGCCCGGTCATCGTGGTGAGCTGGTTTTCCAGCGAATCGACACGGCGGGAAAGATCGCTCAGCGGATTGGACGCGGGCACGCCCGGCGCCGTCACCGGTGCGGCGGGGGCCTGAATCTCCGGCTCGAAATAGTCTTTCGATCCGCCGGGAAACACTTTGCGCTGCACGGCGCGCATTTCGCTTTCCAGCTTCTTCACCCGGCCTTCCACCTGCTGCACCGTCTGCTGCGCGAAGGCAGGCATCGCGGGAAGCAGCAGAGGCAGGGTCAAAAGGAGGAGATATCTGGATTTCATCATGACTTTCCCGACAATTGATAGACGCGGGGCCGAGCCTAGCAACCCGTCCCTTGCCTGAAACTGAAGCGCATCACTCCGCGCGCGGTTGCGTCCGTGCGGCGAGACCCGCCGCCGTCAGCGGCACGTCGCGAACCGTTTGCGTCGCGGCGCCGAGCGGCGGTATCGCCGTGCCGCCCACGGTAAGGTCGAGCGCGCCGGCGCGGCCCGTCCAGAGCAGCAGGTCCTGCCGATCCACGGGAACCTCATAACGGTCGCCCGCCGCCATAACGCCCTGAAACACGGAACGGCCCGTGCTCGCCTCGTAAATCTTCACCCACGCGTCCTCGCGCGCGGTCACGACGATCGCGCCGCCCGTCGGTACAGCAGGCGCGGGCGCGGCAGCTGCGGTCGCCGCTGCATCGGTCGCAGGCACGTCCGCGGCTGCGGGCTGCGGCGCAGCGGGCGGCGTATCCACCGCAACGGTCGCACCATCGTCAGATCCCGCCGGCGCTTCCGCCACCACGGGTGTCTCATCCCCGCTGAACCAGCCGAGGCCCCAGGCCGCGACGGCAAGCACGACAACACCGAGCAGAACGATACCGAGCAGCGCGGCGCCGCGTGTCGGCACACGTACGTCCTCGATCGGCTCGTGATCCATCGTAGGGACCACCCGGTCGGGCTTCGTCGTTTCGCGGCGAAACTGTTCCGCCGTCGTATCGGGATCGAGGCCGAGAATGCGCGCGTAGGATTTCACGAAACCGATCGTGTAGGGCAGCGCGGGCAGCGTATCGTGCTTGCCCTCTTCAATCGCGGTCAGGTGCCGTACAGGCACGCGGGTCTGGTGGGCTATGTCAGCCAGTTCCCGGCCGAGTTCCAGCCTGCGCGCCCTAAGCACCTCGCCGATGTGGCGCGAGCCGCCGAGATCAATACCATCCTGCGTTTCCAGCTCGTCGCTCACCAAAACCCTCCGAACAGACGCCAACTCGCCCAATTGCCACGTTCGCGCGCAGCTTCGCCACTGTCAACGCGCTTCATCGCGCCGCAGCCTCAGCCAGCGGCGATGCCGCGGCTCGATGCGTATTCCGTCAGCGCCGCGCGGATGTTGGTCCCCCGGCGCAGCCAACCTTCCATCTCGTGCTGAAGCGGCGCAAGCGCCAGCGAGCGGATCATCGCCTTCATAGGGCCGATGCCCGCCGGCGTGATCGACAGGCGCTCGATACCGATACCGAGCAGCGCCAGCGCATCAAGCGGGCGCCCGCCCATCTCCCCGCACACCGTCACCGGGCGCCGCGCGCCGCGCGCCTGATCCGACACGCGCTTCAGGAAGCGCAGCAGCGAAATCGAAAGCCAGTCATAGCGATCGGCCAGCTTGGGATTGGCGCGATCCGCCGCGAAAAGGAACTGCGTGAGATCGTTGGTACCGACCGAAAGGAAATCGAGGCGCGGCAACAGAAGATCGAGCGATTCCGCGAGCGCCGGCACTTCGAGCATACAGCCGAATTCGATCTTCTTCGGCACGGGACGGCCGCGCGCAACCATGCGGGAAAGCTGCGCCTCCACGAGTGCGCGGGCTTCATCGAACTCCCACGGTTCCGAAACCATCGGGAACATCAGCCGAAGCGTACGCCCGGCGGCGGCATCGATGAGCGCGCGCGCCTGAACCTTCATCAGCCCTTCGCGCTCAAGCGCGAGCCGAAGCGCGCGCCAGCCGAGCGCCGGGTTTTCTTCCACGGTATCGCCCATCATGTAGGGCACGGCCTTGTCGCCGCCGATATCAACCGTGCGGAACGTGACAGGCCGGTCGCCGGCCGCGTCGAGCACGGCTTTGTAAAGCTGCGTCTGCCGCTCCCGGCGCGGCAGCGTCGCTGAAACGAGGAACTGGAACTCGGTGCGGAACAGGCCGATGCCGTCGGCATTCGTGATGTCCAGCGCCTCCATGTCCGAACGCAGGCCGGCGTTCATCATCAGGGTGATACGCGCGCCGTCCACGGTTTCGGCGGGCAGGTCGCGAATTTTCGCATACTCGGCCTGCCGGCGCGCCTTCAGCGCGACCTGCTCCTCGAACTGGTGGACGACCGGCTCGCTCGGACGCACGAACAGCGCGCCGCGCTGCGCATCGAGCAGCAGCGGATCGCCTTCGTAGATCGTGGTACGCAGATCCTTTACGCGGCCCAGCACCGGAATGCCCATCGCGCGCGCAATGATCGTGACGTGCGCGGTGAGCGAACCTTCCTCCAGCACCACGCCGCGCAGGAAGCGCTTGTCGTATTCCAGCAGTTCCGCGGGGCCGAGGTTGCGGGCGAGCAGGATCATGTCCTGCTGCAGGCCGCGCTTCGCCGCCGTATCCATCTGCCCGGAAACAATGCGCAGCAGGCGGTTCGAAAGATCATCCAGGTCGTGCAGGCGTTCTTGGAAGAACGGATCCTTCGTGGCGCGCATCCGTGTGCGCGTCTTCATCTGCACGCGCTCGATCGCCGCCTCGGCGGTGAGGCCGGTGTCGATCGCCTCGTTGATGCGCCGCGACCAGCCCTCGTCGTAGGCGAACATCTTGTAGGTTTCGAGGATCTCGTCGTGATCGCCGGGCGCTGCAAAATCCGCCTGGCCCATCATGTTGTCGATCTGCTCGCGCATCATCTGGAAGGCCGCGTAGACGCGTGCACGCTCCGCCTCGATGTCGTCGGCGACCGTATGCTCCACGATGACACGCGGCTGGTGGAACACCGCCTGCCCGCGCCCCACGCCCTCCACGAGCTTCAGCCCTGTCATCCGCGCGGGACGGCTTTCGCGTTCGCGCGCCTGCTGCACGGTCTGGTCATCCACGAGCCCTGCGGACGCGATCAGTTCCGCCAGCACCATCGCTGTGGTCTGCAGCGCTTCGATCTCGATATCCGCATATTCGCGCGGGTCGACGTGCTGCACGGCAAGAACACCGATCGCGGTTTCCTGCCGAATGATCGGCACGCCCGCGAAGCTGTGGAAGCTTTCTTCGCCGGTTTCCGGCTTGTAGGCGAAATCCGGGTGGGACTTCGCTTCTGCAAGGTTCAGCGCCTCGCGCGTCTTCGCGATCGTGCCGACAAGGCCCTCGCCCACGGCAAGCCGTGTGACGTGGACGGCAGACTGGGCAAGGCCGCGCGTCGCGAAGAGTTCGAGCACGCCGTCGCGCAGCAGATAAATCGAGCACACTTCAGAGGTGAGCGCGCCCGCGACGATATCGACGACGCGGTTCAGCTTCGCCTGCGCGCCCGCCTTGGTCGCCATGACATCGTGAAGCCGCCGCAGAATCTCGCGCGCGGCGCTGGTTGCCGAGACGTTTCTCTCGGCGTTCATGCAGCCTGAACGCCGCGGCGCGCGAGCGCTGCCGCCGCTTCGCTGACCAGTTCGTCGATGATCGCCTGCACAGGCTCCTCGCGCTTCACCATGCCGACCGACTGGCCCGCCATCAGCGAGCCGTTCTCGATATCACCGTCTACCACAGCGCGGCGCAGAGCGCCCGCCCAGTAGTGCTCGATCTGAAGCTGCGCGGCGTCCATGTCCACCGCGCCGGTGTCGAGAAGCCCGGCAACCTCGCGCTGCTTCGCCGTGAACGCCTCGGTTCCGGCGTTCTTCAGCGCACGGACGGGGATCACCGGCAGGCGCGGATCGATCTGCACGCTCGCCACGGCGTCGCGCGCGGCGGCGCGGATGAACGCCTGCTTGAACTTCGGATGCGCGACGCTTTCGCTCGCGCAGACGAAGCGCGTGCCGAGCTGCACACCCGCCGCGCCCATTTCAAGGAACGCCGCGATGGCTTCGCCGTGGCCGATGCCGCCCGCGACGAACACGGGCACGTCGGTGATGTGGGGCAGGATTTCCTGCGCCAGAACGGTCGTTGAAACGGGGCCGATATGCCCGCCCGCCTCGGTGCCCTCAATCACGAGCGCATCGACGCCCGAGCGCACCAGCTTCTTCGCGAAGGCCAGCGCCGGGGCAAAACAGATCAGCTTCGCGCCCGCAGCCTTCACCGCCGCGATCGCCGGGCCGGAGGGAATGCCGCCGGCCAGCGCGATGTGCCCGACCTTTTCCTCGGCGCAGACCTGGATAAGGTCGAGGAGCGCCGGGTGCATGGTGATCAGGTTAACGCCGAAGGGCTTGTCGGTCAGCGCGCGCGTCGCGACGATTTCCTCGCGCAGCCGCGCCGGGTCCATCGCGCCGCACGCGATCATGCCGAAGCCGCCCGCGTTCGAGATGGCGGACACGAGGTTCCGTTCCGAAACCCAGGTCATAGCACCGGCCATAATCGCATAGCGTGTGCCAAGGAAGGCACAGCCGCGCGCCATCAGCGCATGGAGACGATCACGGCCGCCGCTCACGCAGCGGCCCCGGCGGGCTCGGACGTATCATCCAGTCCGTACGCGGTATGGAGGACGCGCACTGCAAGCTCGGTGTATTCCTCGGCGATCAGCACCGAGATCTTGATCTCGGAAGTGGTGATCGCCTTGATGTTGATGCCGCGATCGCCGAGCGCCTTGAACATGGTGAGCGCGACGCCCGCGTGGCTCTTCATGCCGACGCCGACGACGGAAACCTTGCAGACATTGTCCACGGCTTCGAGCGCGCCGTAGCCGATCGCGTCCTTCGCCTTCGTCAGCTCGTCCATCGCCCGGGCGAGCTCGGTGCGCGGCACGGTGAAGGTCACGTCCGTCCGGCCGCTTTCGCGCGCCACGTTCTGCACGATCATGTCGACATTGATGTTCGCGGCGGACAGCGGCTCGAAGATGTGCGCGACGACGCCCGGCGTATCGGGCACGCCGGTCACCGTGACCTGCGCCTCGTTGCGGTTGTACGCGATGCCGGTGATGAGTTCCTGTTCCACGCCTTCTTCCTCGTCGACTACGAACGTGCCGGGCGCGTCGGTGAACGACGACAGCACCTGCACCTTGACCTTTTCCTTCATCGCAAGCTCGACCGAACGGGTCTGCAGCACCTTCGCGCCGACGCTTGCGAGCTCGAGCATTTCCTCGAACGTAACGGACTGAAGCTTCTTCGCCTTGGGCACGATACGCGGATCGGTGGTGTAAACACCATCCACATCCGTGTAGATATCGCAGCGGTCGGCCTTCAGCGCCGCCGCGACCGCAACCGCGCTGGTATCGGAGCCACCACGGCCGAGCGTCGTGACGCGGCCGTCATCCGCGACGCCCTGAAAGCCGGGAACGACCGCGACGCGGCCCGTCGCCATGTCGGCGAGGACGGCGGTGGTATCGATGTCGCCGATGCGCGCGGTCGAATGCGCGTCCGACGTGCGGATGGGAAGCTGCCAGCCGAGCCAGCTGCGCGCGGGCACGCCGATCGCCTGCAGCGTGATCGCCAGCAGGCCGGACGTCACCTGCTCGCCCGAGGCGACGACGACGTCGTACTCAGCCGTGTCGTGCAGGGCGGCTGCCTCCCGGCAGAATCCGACCAGACGGTCCGTCTCGCCTGCCATCGCGGAAACGACGACGGCGACTTCGTTGCCGGCATCCACCTCGCGCTTCACGCGCTGGGCAACGTTGCGGATGCGCTCGATGCCAGCCATCGACGTGCCGCCGAATTTCATCACGATCCGGGCCATGCTCTGGCGCCTGTTCCTTCTTCACGTTCACGAAAACAACCCGGCCGGAACCGGCCGGTACGAAAGCGGCGCCTTGATAGAAGCCGCCTTGCCTGAGTGCAAGCGCCTCGGCTTGCCGCATCGCGCCCGACGCCGTATGCGTTCGGTATGACCGCCGCAGCAACGCCGGAGCTTCGTCCCATCATGAAATCCTTGTTTCTCGGAACCGCCGTCGCGATCGTTCTTGGCGCCGCCGCGCCGACCTTCGCCGCCCCGAAAAGCGCAGGGCCGGACCCTTCCCTCGTTTCCGCCGTCGATATCCCGTATGAGCGCTTCACGCTCGCGAACGGCCTCCGCGTCATCGTCCATACCGATCGCAAGGCGCCGATCATCGCCACGAGCATCTGGTATCACGTCGGCTCCAAGGACGAGCCGGCGGGCAAAACCGGCTTCGCCCACCTTTTCGAACATTTGATGTTCAACGGCAGCGAGAACTACAACAACGACTGGTTCGTGGCGCTGCAGGAGATGGGCGCGACGAGCTACAACGGCACGACATGGTTCGACCGCACCAACTATTTCCAGAACGTGCCGACACCCGGCCTGGAACGCATCCTGTTCCTTGAATCCGATCGCATGGGCCACCTTTTGGGCGCGATCGATCAGACCAAGCTCACGAACCAGATCGGCGTCGTGCAGAACGAGAAGCGGCAGGGCGACAACCAGCCCTACGGCAAGACCGAATACCGCATCCTCGAAGGCCTGTTCCCTGAAGGCCACCCCTACCGCCACTCCACGATCGGCTCGATGGCGGACCTCTCCGCAGCCTCGCTCGAAGACGTGAAGACGTGGTTCAAAACATGGTACGGCCCCAACAACGCCGTGCTCGTGCTCGCCGGAGACATTGACGCGGCCACCGCGAAGCCGCTCGTCGAGAAGTATTTCGGTGATCTCCCCGCCGGACCGGCCGTGGAGCGCCGCCTGCGGGCCTGGGTGCCGGAACGCAGCGAAACGGTGCGCGAGACGATGGAGGATCAGGTCTCCAACACACGCCTCTACCGCGTGTGGGCAGTCCCCGGCCTCAACGATCAGGACGCGCAGAATCTCTCAATCGCTGCAGCGACGCTCGGCGGCGGTAACAGCTCGCGGCTCTACAAGGATCTCGTGCGCGACAAGCAGCTCGCCATCGGCGTGTCGGGCTACCTGCAGCCGTTCGAGGCGGTCAGCCTGCTGCAGATCGAGGTGGACGTGAAGCCCGGCGTGAACGCCGACACGGTGAACGCGCGCCTCGACCAGCTTCTCGCCGACTTCCTCGCAAAGGGGCCGACGAAGGACGAGGTCGGCCGGGTCGCGATGCGCGCCGTTTCCGGTACGATCCGCGGCCTCGAAGCCGTCGGCGGCTTCGGCGGCAAGGCGGTGACGCTGGCGGAGGGCGAACTGTATTCGGGCGATCCGGAGCAGTTCAAGAAAGACCTTTCCGCCTACGTGAACGCGACGCCCGCCAGCGTGCAGGCCGCCGCGCAGCGGTGGATTTCCAAGGGCGACTACCAGCTCACCGTCTACCCCTACGGCAGCCTGCAGCAGGTCGCCGGAAAGGGCATCGACCGGTCGAAGCTGCCCCCCGTGGACGGGGCGCCCGCACTCGAATTTCCCGCTGTTGAGCGCGCGAAGCTCTCGAACGGCATCGAGGTGGTGTTCGCCAAGCGTGACACCGTCCCCGTCGTGAACCTCTCGATGGTCTTCGATGCGGGCAATGCCGCGGATTCCCGCGAGAAGCTCGGCACCCAGTCGTTGATGCTGTCGCTGCTCGACGAGGGCACTGCGAAGCGCACCGGGATCGAGATCGCGGAGGAAGAGGAGCGCCTTGGCGCCAACATCGGCGCGGGCGCAGGCAACGACACCACGGAAGTCTCGCTCTCCGCGCTGTCCACCAACCTCGCCCCCTCGCTCGATCTCTGGGCGGACATCATCCGCAACCCGAAGTTCGACCCCGCCGAGCTTGAGCGCGTGCGCGGCATCCAGATCGCCGGGATCGCGCAGGAGGAAAGCCAGCCGCAGACGCTCGCGCTGCGCCTCCTGCCGCCGCTCATCTACGGCACCGCGCATCCCTACGGCGTACCGCTCACCGGTTCCGGCACCGTGGAAGGCGTCAAGGCGGTGACGCGGAGCGATCTCGTGAACTTCCACCAGACATGGCTGCGGCCCGACAACGCCACGATCTTCGCTTCGGGCGCCACGACGCTCGGCACGCTGATGCCGCTCCTTGAAAAGACGGTGGGCGCCTGGGCGACCCCTTCCGTGCCGAAGGGCGCCAAGACCTTCACGACCGCGAGCGCGCCAACAGCGAGCAAGATCATCCTGATCGATCGCCCCGGCTCGCCGCAGTCGTTCATTCTGGCGGGCTATCCGCTGGCGCGGAAGGGCACGGACGACAACCTCGCGCTCACCACCGTGAACACGCCTCTTGGCGGGGTGTTCACCTCGCGGCTCAACATGAACCTGCGCGAGGACAAGGGCTGGTCCTACGGTGTTTCGACCGCGATCTCGCAGACGAGCGAACAGATGCCCTTCTACGTCTTTGCGCCCGTGCAGACGGACAAGACCGGCGCAGCGCTCACCGAACTGCGCAAGGACATCACCGCCTACGTCACCGACAAGCCGATCACGCCCGACGAGGTGAAATCCACGCTGGCGTTCCTCACTGGGCGCTTGCCCGGGGCCTATGAATCTTCCGCCGCAGTGCTGGACGCGCTGGAGACGAACGCCCGCCTGAAACGGCCGGACGACTATCAGGTGACCTATGCGGCAAAGCTGAACGCGCTTTCCCGTGACCAGTTGGTCGCTGCCGCGAAGGCGAATATCGATGTTAACCGGCTGCTCTGGGTCGTCGTCGGCGACCGGCAGAAGGTCGAACCGCAACTGAAAACCCTTGGGCTGCCAATCGAGGTAAAATGATGAGCAAGGTTGAAACGAATTTAGCTGAATATTCGCACGCAGGTACGACGTTCGAGGCCCATGTCGCCCACACCGGCGGCACGCAGAAGCGCCCTGTCGTCCTTGTCGCGCACCAGTGGGCCGGGCAGTGCTACCACGAATGCGAGCGCGCCGATCTGCTCGCCGAAGCGGGCTATGTCGGTATCGCCATCGACACGTACGGCAAAGGCGTGCGCGGCACGGTGGGCGCGGACAACAGCGCACTGATGTCGCCGCTGATGGCCGATCGCGCGCTGCTCCGCGACCGGCTGCTCGCTGCGGTGGCGTACGCCAAGACGCACCCCCTGGCCGACCCGTCGCGCATCGCGCTCATCGGCTTCTGCTTCGGCGGCCTCTGCGCGCTCGATGTCGCACGCAGCGGCACGAAGGACGTGGCGGGTGTCGTGTCGTTCCATGGCGTCTATCCGCCGCCGAACCTCGGGCCGCAGGGGCCGATTCACGCACAGGTGCAGCTCCATCACGGTTGGGAAGACCCGCTTGCACCGCCGCAAGACGTAATCGCCCTCGCCAAGGAGCTGACCGATGCGGGCGCCAAGTGGCAGCTCAATGCCTACGGCGACACCGTCCACGCCTTCACGGCGAAGGGCATGAACGCCCGCGCAGAAGGCGCACAGTATAATGAAATCGCCGACCGCCGCTCGTGGCAGGCGACGCTGCACTTCCTCGAGGAGATCTTCGCCTGAGGCGAATTTCCAGCCTGTGCGTGTTCCTCGGTTCCAGCCGGGGCGCGCGACCTGACTATGCGGATACCGCGCACGCGCTTGGCACGGTCATGGCCGCGCGCGGTATCCGCCTCGTTTATGGCGGCGCGTCCATCGGCCTGATGGGCGTGCTTGCCGATGCCGTGCTCGCGGCGGGCGGCGAGGCGGTGGGCGTCATCCCGCAGGCCCTCGTCGACCACGAAGTCGCGCACCACGGCCTCACGGAACTTGTGATCACAGGCTCGATGCACGAGCGCAAGGCCGAGATGGCACGCCGCGCCGATGCCTTCGCGGCATTGCCCGGCGGCGTCGGCACGCTTGAAGAACTGTTCGAAGTGTGGACGTGGAGCCAGCTCGGCATTTTCGAAAAGCCCTGCGGCCTGCTCAACGTTGCGGGCTACTACGACCAGCTTGCAGGCTTTCTCGATCACATGGCCGCCGAGAAATTCGTGCGCCCGCAGCACCGCGGAATGCTCGCCGTTGCCGAAACTCCAGATGCGCTCATCGACGCGCTGGAGGCCTGGCAGCGCCCGGTGGTCGAGAAATGGATCGGCCTCGAAGAGAGCTAGACGAGGCTGTTCGAGGCTGCTATTCGCCCGCCCCGATGTCCATGAAGATTAAAACGATTAGCACCAAGCCGGTCCGCGCACGCGGGGCGGTCTTGTTTGTGCTGACGGTTTAACCGGCAAGCCAGCAGGACAGAGCCCCGCCGAAGCGCGGGGCGGCCTGGAACCTTCCAAAGCCACGTACCCCGCGCCTCTGCCATTAAAAAGGAGACGCAGTTCCATGACCAAATCCCTTCCCGCCCGCCCCAATGTCGGCATCGTTGGCGCCACCGGCCTCGTCGGCGGCATGATGCGCGAAATCCTTGCAGAGCGTGATTTCCCGATCGGCACGCTCCGCCTCTTCGCCTCCGCGCGGTCGGCCGGAAAAGCAATTCCCTTCCGCGGCGCCGATGTGGTTGTCGAAGACGCCGAGACCGCAGATTTTGCGGGCCTCGACATCGTGTTTTTCTCGGCAGGCGGCTCCACCTCGCGCGCACTCGCGCCGAAGGCCGCCGCTGCGGGCGCTGTCGTCATCGACAACAGCTCGGCATGGCGCAGCGACCCCGACGTGCCGCTCGTCGTCGCCGAGGTGAACCCCGAAGCGCTGCGCGACATTCCGAAGGGAATCGTCGCCAACCCCAATTGCACCACGATGGCCGCGATGCCCGTGCTGAAGCCGCTGCACGCGGCGGCGGGTCTCAAGAGCCTGGTCGCCAGCACCTATCAGGCCGTCTCGGGCGGCGGCATGGCGGGCGTCGAGGAACTGCACGAACAGATCGTCGCGGGCGCATCCGGCAGCGACGCGCTCGCCCGCGACGGCGCCGCCGTGGATCTCGGTCAGCCGCGCAAGTGGGCGGTACCGATCGGCTTCAACGTCGTGCCGCTCAACTACGTGCTCGGCGAGGACGGTTACACTGAAGAGGAAGCCAAGCTGCGCGACGAAAGCCGCAAGATTCTCGGCCTCCCCGATCTCACCGTTTCCGGCACCTGCGTGCGCGTTCCGGTGTTCAGCGGCCATGCGCTTTCACTGAACGCCGCGTTCGAACGCCCGATCTCGGTCGCCGATGCGCTGAAGCTGCTCGGTTCAGCGCCGGGCGTTGTCGTCACTGATGTGCCGAACCCGCTCGAAGCCACGGGCAAGGACCCCGTATTCGTCGGGCGCGTTCGCAGCGACCCGACCGTGGCTCACGGCCTCGCGCTGTTCGTGGTCGGCGACAATCTCCGCAAGGGCGCGGCGCTCAACGCCGTGCAGGTCGCCGAAGTGCTCCTCGAACAGGCGCGCTGATCGCCTTCAATCGACAAGGGCCGGAGCGGCGAGCTGCCTTGCATGGGCACGCACGTCCTCCGGCCAGTTCTCGGTGAGCATGGTGAAGCGCTCGCCGTCCGCCGCAAACAGCGCTCGCGAAGCTTCTTCGAAATTCTCCCGGTTGCCCGCCATCGCGGACATGAAGCGGTAAGCCGCTTCCGCCGCCGCCTTGGCGATACTCCGGCTATCCCGCGCCGCATCCTCGACGAGACGGCGCAGCGCCGCCGATGCCCCACCCCGCTGCGTTTTCAGCCAGTCCCAGTGGCGCGGCAGCAGCGTCACCTCTTTCGCGACAACGCCAAGCTTCGGGCGCCCCGGAACGGCGGGAGGCGGCGCATAGCGCGCCGCGACGTCCGCTTCCGTACCGCGCAGGTCGAGATCGGTTTCGGCCCCGGTCGCGTCGTTGAAAATCAGCACATTGTCTGCGCCGTCGCGTTTCAAGGCGAGCGCCACATCACCAAGCGATCCTGACGCAAATTTGCTGTCGCCCCGAAAGGCTGTGTAGTTTTCCTGTTCCATGCGGCGATTTATCCGGGTAAAATTACCTTGTCAATATTACCCGGATAAAATGTTGCATTTGCGCTGTTGACGCGTGCGCTGCATCATGATCGCCGATGCTCCCAGCCCTTCCCGACGTCATCACGCACTGGTTCGACGCGCGCGGCTGGCGCGTGCGGCGGCATCAGGCCGAAATGGTCGCGGCGGCGAGCGCGGGGCAGCACGCGTTGCTCGTCGCGGCGACCGGCGCGGGCAAGACGCTCGCGGGCTTCCTGCCGACGCTCGCCGATCTCGTGCAGAACCCATCGGAAGGCCTGCACACGCTTTACGTCTCCCCGCTGAAGGCGCTCGCTGCGGACGTCGAGCGCAATCTGCTCACCCCGATCGCAGAGATGGGGCTCCCCATCCGCGTCGAGACACGCACGGGAGACACCTCGTCCGACAAGAAGGCGCGGCAGCGGGCCGCGCCGCCGCACATCCTGCTCACGACCCCGGAATCGCTGTCGCTGCTGCTCTCCTACCCGGACAATGCGCGCATGTTCGCAGGCCTCAAGACCATCGTGATCGACGAAGTTCACGCCTTCGCGAGCGGCAAGCGCGGCGACCTTCTGGCGCTCGCCATGTCGCGGCTGCAGGCGATCGTGCCCGATATGCGCCGCGTCGCCCTCTCCGCCACCATCGGCGACCCGGAGGACTACCGCCGCTGGCTCGCGCCGGACCATAAACCGGCAAGCGTCGCGCTCGTCGCGGGCGAGCCGGGCGCGAAGGCGCACATCGAAATCCTGACCCCCGAGGGCCGCGTGCCGTGGTCCGGCCACTCCGGGCGCTACGCGGCGGAGCAGGTCTACCGAGAGATCGAGCGGCACAAGCTGACGCTCGTCTTCTGCAACACGCGCAGCCTCGCCGAGCTGGTGTTCAACGACCTCTGGGCGGTGAACGAAGCGACCCTACCCATCGGTCTCCACCACGGCTCACTCTCGAAGGAGGCGCGGCAGAAGGTGGAGGGCGCGATGGCGGACGGACGTTTGCGCGCGCTCGTCTGCACCGCGAGCCTAGACCTCGGCGTCGATTGGGGCGACGTCGATCTCGTCATCCAGATGGGCGCCCCCAAGGGTTCGTCGCGCCTCATCCAGCGTATCGGCCGCGCCAACCACCGGCTCGACGAGGCCAGCGAGGCCATCGTCGTGCCCGGCAACCGCTTCGAATACCTCGAAGCCCGCGCCGCGCTCGACGCGATCGACGCGGGCGAGCTCGATACCGAACCATGGCGCCCCGGCGCGCTCGACGTGCTCGCCCAGCACCTGATGGCGTGCGCCTGCGCCGAGCCCTTCGATGCCGATGCGATGTTCGGCGAAATCCGCCGCGCCGCGCCCTACGCAGCGCTCACGCGCGAAGCGTTCGACCGCGTGCTGAACTTCGTGGCGGACGGCGGCTATGCCCTGCGCGCCTACGATCGCTACAAGCGCCTCACCCAAAACCCGGACGGGCGCTGGCGCGTCAGCCATCCCAGCCTCGCGAAGCAACACCGGCTGAACGCCGGCATCATCGTCGAGGCGCCCATGCTCGACGTGCGCTTCGGAAACGGGCGCACCCTCGGCCGCGTCGAGGAATATTTCGCCTCCACCCTCTCCCCCGGCGACACGTTCCGTTTCGCAGGCCTCGCGCTGGAGGTGGAGCGCATCATCGATACCGACCTCATCGTCAGCGCCACCCGCCGCGCGGCGATGATCCCGAGCTACATGGGCGCGCGCCTGCCGCTCTCCACGCACCTTGCCGACCGGGTGCGCGGTTTCCTCGCCGACCCTGCCGAGTGGCGGCGCTTCCCGGCGGACGTGGCGGAATGGCTGGAAGTGCAGCAGATCCGCTCCGTCCTGCCGAAGCCCGGCGAACTGCTGATCGAGACCTTCCCGCACGAAGGCCTCCACCACATGATCGCCTACAGCTTCGAAGGCTGGAACGCGCACCAGTCGCTCGGAATGCTGCTCACCCGCCGCATGGAAACGCTTGGCCTGCAGCCGACCGGCTTCGTGGCAAATGATTACGCGCTCGGCGTCTACGGCCTGAAGGAAGTGCGTGACCCCGCCCCGCTCTTCTCGCCGGACATTCTGGAGGACGAGCTTGCCGAGTGGGTGCAGACCTCGCACCTCCTGAAGCGCGCGTTCCGCGAGGTCGCGGTGATCGGCGGCCTCATCGAGCGCCAGCATCCGGGCAAGCGCAAGTCCGGCCGTCAGGTCACCTTCTCCACCGATCTCATCTACGACGTCCTGCGCAAATACGAGCCCGACCACATGCTGCTGCGCGCCGCATGGGAGGACGCGCGGCTGCGGCTGACGGATGTCGCCCGCCTCGCGAACCTGCTCGATCGCGCTGCGAGCAGCATCGTCCACAAGCGCCTCGACCGCGTCTCACCGCTCGCCGTTCCGGTCCTTGTGATGATCGGCCGCGAAAGCGTCGCGCAGGGTCTTGCCGACGAGGCGCTGCTCATCGAGGCGGAAGCCCTCGCCCAAGAGGCGATGCACGTCGACGAGCGTCGTTGTTGAAGCCCCCGATCTGGCGTAAACTACGCGCCGGGGAGATCGCGTTATGAACGCCTTGGCAATCGCCGTTCTGCTAGCTGCCGGAACCACCGAACCGGCTCCGCCGCCGCCCGCAGCGAACGAAGACGTGGACTTCGGCGCCGACAGATCGCTGCGCATGACCGTGCCGGTCAGCATCGGCGGTCAGGGCCCGTTCGACTTCGTCGTCGATACCGGCGCCGAACGCACCGTGCTCTCTGAAGAGCTTGCGACGACCCTCGGTCTCGGGCGGACAGGCAGCGCCGAAGTGCACAGCATCAGCGGCGCCCAGCGCTTCGAAACGGTAACGGTGCCGTCGCTCTCGGTCACGAGCACACCCGTCCGCAACGTGCAGGCGCCGGTCCTCAAGCGCGGCAACCTGGGCGCCGAGGGTCTGCTCGGCATAGACAGCCTGCAATCCAAAGCGATCCTCATCGATTTCGGGCAGCAGACGATCACGGTCACGCCCGCATCGAAAACGCCGGAACTCAAGGCCGACGACGACGATACCATCGTCATTCGCGCGCGCAGCCGTCTTGGCCGTCTCATCCTCGCCGATGCGTCGGTCGGGCTGCGCAGGATCGCGGTGGTGATCGATACCGGCGCCGAACACAGCGTCGGCAACCTCGCGATGCGCAAGGCGGCGCTGAAACGGGGCAAGGCCACGCTGCTGATCCCGACGACACTGCAAGACGTGGCCGGCGGCACGGTTCCAGCCGAGATCGGCATCGTGAACGACATGCGCCTCGGCACCGTGAAGCTCACCGGCATGCCGATCGCCTTCGCCGACCTGCCGGTTTTCCGTCAGCTCGGGCTCGACAAGCGACCCGCGATGCTCCTCGGCATGAACACGCTCCGCGCCTTCAATCAGGTCGCCGTGGATTTCGCGACGCGGAAGGTCCGCTTCGTGGTGCCGGGCGACAGCAGCCGCGAAGACGCCACACGGCTCGCAAGCATCCAATAGCGCGCTTGATCCCGTCCGCGCGTCGGGGCATAGCCGGGGCCATGGTTCCCCTTTCGTTCGCAGGTCACGAAATGACGCCGCTCGCCGCGGGCGCGCTCTGGTGGCCCGCACGCCGCGCTCTGCTCGTCGCCGACCTTCACTTCGAAAAGGCAAGCTGGTTCGCGCGTTTCGGCCAGATGCTGCCGCCCTACGACAGCCTGCAAACGCTGTCAGACCTAGACGCGCTCATCACCGCCACGGGCGCCGAAACGCTCTGGTGTCTCGGCGACAGCTTCCACGATGCGGATGGTCCCGGGCGGCTCGGCGACAAAGCGCGCGCACTGCTCGCGTCTCTGCAAAGCAGTGTCGACTGGGTATGGATCACGGGCAACCACGACCTTAAAGCCGATGGCCTCGGTCATGTCCGGCCGGAAGTCGAGGTGGATGGCATCGTGCTGCGCCACGAAGCAGAAGCCGGGTCCAGGCTTCCCGAGATCAGCGGGCATTTTCATCCGAAAATCCGCGTTCAGGGTCGTGGCCGCATGGTCAGCCGCCGCTGCTTCGTGATGTCGGCGCAAAAGCTGATCCTGCCCGCGTTCGGCGCGCTCACGGGCGGGCTTGCCGCCGATCATCCCGCGATCCTCAAGGCTGCCGGGCGCCCGGCAACGGCATTGGTGCCGACGAAAGACCGCCTGCTCCGCTTTCCGCTGGCGGCCTGAGGATCGGGCTTTAAAGCACTTCTGTCTTGTAATGGTGCCACATGAACACCGCCGCCGCGCCCCGGTGCGGGCGCCATAGCTCGGCGAGTTCGCGTGTCACCCGCTCGCTTGGCCGTTCGGCAAGCCCTTTGATGCGCCCCACCTCGATCTGCACGGCCAGGTCCCCGGCCGGCCATATATCGGGCCGCCCTTCCGCGAAGAGCAGATAGATTTCCGCCGACCAGCGCCCGATGCCCTTCACGGCGCTCAGAAGCGCGATGGCCGCTTCGTCGTCGTCGGGCAGGTTCGCGAAATCGATTTCACCGGATGCAGAGAGGCCCGCAAGGCTTTGGGCGTAGCCGATTTTCTGCCGCGACAGGCCTGCCCCGCGCAGGTCATCGAACGATCGCGCCAGCAATGCACGCGGGTCCGCGATATCGCCGATGGCGGCTGAGAGCTTGTTCCATATGCTGTTCGCCGCGCCCACGCTCACCTGCTGGCCCACGATGGTCCTCAGCAGCGTTTCATAGCCCCGAGCGCGAATGCGCGGCTCGGGATAGCCGGCCCGGACCAGCGCCGCCGCGACATGTTCGTCGCGCGCCGCAATGGCATCGATCCCATCCCGCAAGGCTTCCGCACTCAGACCCATCCGCCGCTCATGCCTTTTGACAACGCTCGTCTTGCCGCTATTAGGCTCCCCGAATCCAAAGGTCGAGGGAACGAGGAACGAGATGCCGAAACTGATTGTCGTGTCGCGCGACGGAGCCGAAAAGACGGTGGAAGCCGAAAACGGCCTTTCCGTGATGGAAGCCATTCGCGACAACGGCTTCGACGAGCTTCTGGCGCTCTGTGGCGGATGCTGCTCGTGCGCGACCTGCCACGTGTTCGTGGACGATGCGTGGACGGGCACCGTTGGCGGCCCGGGCGAGGACGAAAACGATCTCCTCGATTCGTCCGATCACAAGCAAGCGAACTCGCGCCTTTCCTGCCAGATCGAGATGAGCGACGCGCTCGACGGCCTCAAGGTCATCATCGCACCGGAAGACTGAGTTTGCGCGACGAGTTCCACGCTCGCATTTTGCAGACGTTTGTTGCAGTGTCCGCGTGATGAAACTCGTTCCCAAACAGGGCTTTTTCGCCGACAAGAACCACGCCTTCTGGATGCTCCAGATCGGCGGTTGGTCCGCCTATCTGGTCCTTCGCGCGCTTGGCGGTCTCGCGAACTCGATGGGTATCGCCTACATCCTGCCGACGCTGATCGCGACGGCGACGGGATTTTCCCTCACGCTGCTGATGTCTGCCGCCTACCGGCGCATCATCCGGATGCGCGCGGTGTTCGTGTGGAGCCTCACGCTCACGCTCGTCGCGCTTGCCGCGGGTGTCTTTTCGGTGATCGAGGTCTGGGCACACGCGCGTTTCTACAACTCGACATTCGAACCGCAGGGCATCCAGTTCTTCGGCGCGATCCTGCTCGATCTCTCGGTGCTCGCGGCGTGGACGGGCCTGTATTACGGCATCAACTACTACCTGCTGCTCGATGAACAGTCGGAGCGCGTCCTCATCCTCTCCGGTCAGGCGAGCGCGGCGCAGCTTGCGATGCTGCGCTACCAGCTCAATCCGCACTTCCTGTTCAACACGCTGAACAGCATTTCGACACTGGTGCTGCTGAAGGAAACGGAGCGCGCCAACACGATGCTGTCCCGCCTGTCGTCGTTCCTGCGCTACAGCCTCGTCAGCGATCCGACCGAAACAGTCAGCCTCGCGCAGGAGATTGAGGCGCTGAAGCTGTATTTCGAAATCGAAAGAATGCGCTTCGAGGATCGGCTGCGCACCCGCTTCGACATTGAAGAGGCCGCACTGCAAGGCCGCCTGCCCTCGCTCCTCCTCCAGCCGCTTGTCGAAAATGCCATCAAATATGCGGTGACGCCGCAGGAAGAAGGCGCGGAGATCGTGGTCGCGGCGCATGTTTCCGGGGACCGCTTGCTCATTTCGATCAGCGACGACGGCCCGGGACTCACCGCAGAAAGATCGGCACTCGTCCCATCTGCCGGGGTCGGATTGAACAATATTCGCGATAGACTGTTTCAGACCTATGGCGACGACCAGCGGTTCGAGATGATATCAAACGTGCCGCAGGGGGTCGTCGCCAACATTGAAATCCCGTTCGAGTCGGCCAATGTTCGGCTCAAGGAGAACGCTTAATGACGATCCGGACCATATTGGTCGATGATGAGCCTTTGGCCATCAAGGGTCTTGAGATGCGGCTGGAAGCCTTCGATGACATCGAGATCATCGAACGCTGCGCCAATGGGCGCGAAGCCATACGCGCGATCAAGACGCACAAGCCCGATGTCGTGTTTCTCGACATCCAGATGCCCGGCTTCGACGGTTTTTCCGTCGTGAATGGGCTTGCCGACATCGAACCGCCGCTGGTGGTGTTCGTAACCGCCTACAACGAGTTTGCGCTCAAGGCGTTCGATGCCCACGCGGTCGATTATCTGATGAAGCCGGTGGAAGAAGCCCGCCTCGCAGCGACGATGGAGCGGATTCGCCAACGGCTCGCAGAAAAGAACGCAGGCGCCGAGAAGGACCGTTTGCGGGAGCTTCTGGAGGAGGTCGCACCGAACGCCGCGGCCGACATCAAGCCCGCTCCGGAGGCCCATGCGGCGTCACGCTTCGAGCGGATGATCAACATCAAGGATCGCGGCCAGATCTTTCGCGTCGATGTGGAAAGCATCGAACGGATCGATGCGGCTGGTGACTACATGTGCATCTACACGGGCGACAACACGCTGATCCTGCGCGAAACGATGAAGGATCTCGAAAAGCGCCTGGATCCGCGCATTTTCAAGCGCGTGCACCGCTCGACGATCGTCAATCTCGATCAGGTAAAGCAGGTGAAGCCGCACACCAATGGGGAGTGCTTCCTGAAGCTCGGCTCGGGTGCCGAGGTCAAGGTCAGCCGCAGCTACCGGGATGTGGTGGCGCGCTTCCTGTAAGAACCCCGGCTCGGGATGACGGCGCGATGGTCCCCGTAGGACCGCCCGTCATCCCGCCTCTTCCAAAATAGGTTTTCACATGAAAGGCTTGCCGCGAGCCGCGACACACGTTCGCCTCGTGGAGTGCGCCCGTGCGAGAACCGAGAGCCTTACCGCAGCACACGACCGATCACGCCGGTCGGCACGCGCACATGCACGCGCACGCGCACGCGCGCGATCATGCGCGAGCATGTCTCAACTTCGTCAACTTCGGGAGACATCCGGGCACGAAACGGCCGGGATTCACGGCGTTACCGCACATATATCCCTATTCGGCAAGATCGCCGGTCAGGCGTGAACCGCCGCCCCGATATAGTTTACGCGGCGATCATCGGAGAGTTCGAACCCCCGCGAGGGGCGAAAGCCGATACCGCGCGTTTCCGTCACCTTCAGCTTGGCGTTTTCCAGCGCGGCGGTCAGTTCTTCGGGCGTCAGGAATTTGTTCCAGTCGTGCGTGCCGCGCGGAATGAAGCGCAGCACCCATTCGGCGCCCACGATCAGCGTTCCATACGACAGCGCCGTGCGGTTCGGTGTCGAGAACACCAGGAGTCCGCCGGGCTTCAGAAGACGCGCAATACCGGCAAGGAAAACCGGAACATCCGCGACATGCTCGACCACCTCCATGCAGGTGATCAGATCGAAGGCGTGCCCGCCTTCCACCAGCGTTTCCACGGAGGACTGGCGATAATCGATGGAAAGTCCCGCCTCCGCGGCGTGCGCCTTTGCCACGCTGATCGCCTCGGCCGCCGCGTCGATCGCCGTCACACGCCCGCCGAGCCGGGCGAGAGGTTCGGCAAGGATACCTCCGCCGCAGCCAATATCGAGCACATCGAGGCCCGAAAGCCATGCCCGGTCCCGCGAATCGCGACCGAAATGCGCCAGCGCCTGCTCACGAATGAAGGCCAGGCGAACCGGATTCACCTTGTGAAGCGGCGCGGAGGAACCGGCTGCGTCCCACCATTCGTGGGCAATGCTGTCAAAAAGCCGGGCCTGCGCGGGGTCGATCGTGGTCGTGGTCATAAGCCCACTCTCGCGCGCCGACGCCCGCGCTGCAAGGTGAGACTAGCCGCAGGTGTGCCTGAGCACGGCCCCGGCGCGCACGTCCTCCAGCTTACCCTTGTCGAGCGCAACACGGCCGTTGACGATGACGGTGTCGATGCCCTTCGGATAGTCGACCGGGTTGGTCCAGCTCGCCACGTCGTCGAGCGTTTCGTAGTCGAACACGACGACGTCCGCGCGCATGCCCTGACGCACGAGCCCGCGGTCGCTGAGCCCCATGCGCTGCGCCGGCCAACCGGTCATCTTGCGAACGGCGTCTTCCAGCGTCAGCACCTGTCGGCGTTTCACATATTCGGCGATCACGCGCGGGAACGTGCCGTAGGAGCGCGGATGAGGCAGACCGAGATCGTCGATCTCGCCCGGCTTCAGCGCTGCACCGGCATCGCTGCCGATGCTCGTCCAAGGCTGTCGGAGCGCGGTCTCGATGTCCTTCTCGTCGATCATGAAATAAAGCGCCATCGAACGCTTCGGGTAGGCATTCAGCACGATGTCCCATGCCGCGTCGGCGGGATCTATGCCGAGAGCCTTGCCGATTTCGACGAAGTTCTTGCCGTGGAACTGCGCGTATTTATCGCTGTGCGAATTGGCGAGAACGACCCGTTCCCAGCCGCCCGAGGCCTCCACGAGGTTCGACCAGTCTGGCATCGAGCCCGCGGCGACCTGCTCTTTCAGCTTCTTGCGGATTGCGGGGTCTTTCAGACGCTCAAGCCCCTTTTCGACGCCATCGGCCCATACCCAGTTGGGCACGGTGATCTCGACGCCGGTACCGCCCGCAGGGTACGGGTACATGTCCGCCGCGACATCCACGCCGCGCGCCCGTGCGGCCTCAACAGTCGCAACCGCCTTCGCCATGCCCGTACCCCACGCCGGTGCGTAAGCGTTCTTCAGGTGGTAGATTTCAACCTTCACACCACCCTTTTCACCAATCTCGATGGCTTCCTCGATCGCAGGCACGAGCTTCGCGCTCTCGTCGCGCATGTGCGTGGCATAGAAACCGTTGCATTGCCCGGCGACCTTGGCGAGCTCAATGAGGTCAGCCGTCGTCTGGAAGCTGCTCGGCGGGTAGATGAGCGCACTTGTCACGCCGAAGACGCCGGCCTGCATGGCCGCGGCGACTTCCTTCTTCATCGCCTCCATCTGCGCCTTCGTGGGCGCACCGGCGACGTCGCCCATCACCTTTTCGCGTGCCTGCGAGGTCGCGTAGTAGGTGCCGAAGTTGACCCCGATGCCCTGTGTTTCAAGTTTTGAAAAATAGGCGGGAATCTCAGCGGCATCGACCGGTGTGCCGCCCTCGCCCGAAAGCACCGTGGTGACGCCTTGCCGAAGCTTGTTTTCCGCCGCGCCGTTCACCGGAAGCACACGGCCAGACTGGTCCATCATGTCGATGAAGCCCGGCGAAACATAGCGTCCGCGCGCATCAATCTCGCGCTTGCCTTTGGCCTTGATCGCCCCGACTGCGGCAATGCGGCCATCCTTGATCGCGACATCGGCGTTCACCCAGGGATTGCCCGCGCCGTCGAGCACCCTCCCGCCTCGGATCACGATGTCATAGTCCGCCGTCTGTGCCAACGCCGTGCCAGATAGCAGCATGACGCCAGCAAGCAGCGCGCCGCGCTTTCCGAATGAGGTGAAGCTCATCTTTTATCCTCCCTTGTTACTCAAACGCTTATTTCAGGCAGCTGTCGACGAGCGCCTCGAACGCGCGTCCCCGGCGGATAGGGTCCGCGACAGGAAGGCCGAGGCGCTTGCTCTCGGCTTCCATGAGCGCCTCGGCTTCGGCCGCGTCCATGCCGCTGGTGTTGAAGGCGATACCGCCGCAACGGATCGCCGGGTTCGTGCGTCGGCCCATGCGGAGGTTGAGCTCGATCGTCTCCTCGATCGACGGCACCGCATAATCCGGAAGGCCCAGCATCGTCTCTCGCCCAGGCTGGTGGCACACGACGATCACGTCGGGCTGGCTACCATGCAGAAGCCCCAGCGAAACCGCTGCATAGGCCGGATGGAACAGCGATCCCTGCCCCTCGATCACGTCCCAATGGTCTGCCGCTGCGTCGGGGCTCAGCACCTCGGCGGCGCCCGCCTCGAAGTCCGAAACCACTGCGTCCATTGGAATACCGCCGCCCGCGATCATGATGCCCGTCTGGCCCGTGGCGCGAAAGTTCACATCCACGCCGCGCTCCGCAAACGCTGCCGCAAGCGCCAGCGCCGTGTATTTCTTGCCGAGCGCACAGTCGGTTCCCACGGCAAGCAGCCGCTTGCCTGTCCGCTTGCGGCCCGACCCCACCGGCAAACCGGCCGGAGGCACGCGTATGTCAATAAGGCGTCGACCGAGCCGCTCGGCTGTAGCAGCCAGCTCGGGAACATCGACAAGGCGGTTGTGCAGCCCGCTGATAACATCGAGGCCCGCTTCCAGTGCCTCGATAAACGAAGCGATCCAGCTCGGCGCTATGAGGCCGCCCTGGTTTGCAACGCCGATCAGCACAGCCCGCGCGCCGGCAGCATACGCCTCTTCGGGCGTCATCACAGGAAGGCCGGTCGTGACCGTCGCCCCGACGCTGAACTCGCCAACACACTTGTCGGCCGCCCAGTCCCGGACGCCAAAGGCCGTCTTCGCAAAGCCCGGCTCAGCCGTATCGCCCAGGAACAAAAGATAAGGATGTGGCAGCTGTGTTGCCGCATCCGAAGGGAGGCTGGTAATCGCGTTCATGAATGGCTCCACCGTATGCTCGGAACGGCAAGGACTGCGGGAATAGGTTCGGCGAAACGGTCTGGCGCCATGCAGTGCTTGTAAACCCTCATCGCCCCTCCTTGTCTTCGCACGCGGGTTGTTCAGGAACGACTCCTCCAACCCGTCAGTTAGCGAAGCCAGTCTCCTGTTAAGGACAAAATGATCCTAATCAGAAATTTGTCAATTGGCACATGGTGGTACAGTGGAAAATTTCCGGAATTGCGAATCGTTTCAAAAAGTGCAATTTTGACTCCGGAGGGTGAATTGTCGATTCGCTGACACGCCCTTTTCAGGGAGGAATCCAAACGATTCCTCGGAGGCATTGGGGAGCGTTCTGCCAAATATGGCGCTGTTTCGACGCGGCCATTTGCCGTTGTCGTAATCAGCCAAACCATCTCGCGAGCCACGCGAGACACTCTGAACCGTCAACCGCGGTTCGGATGCGGGTTGTTGCAACCAAAGGAAGGGGGGTTTTCAAATCATGATCAATAAATCCGTTCTCGTCGCATGTGGATCATCGGGCGCACGCCGCCATATCACAGGCAAGGCGCTGCTTTGCGCAACGACAGGCCTCGTCGCCTTGTGGGCCGCACCGTCGCAGGCTCAGGAAGCCGCCGCCGACGTCCAGCAGGCAGAAGATATCGGCGAGATTGTCGTCACCGGCTCCCGAATCCAGCGCAGCGGTTTCACAGCGCCGACGCCCACGACCAACATTTCATCCGAAGACCTCGAACGCATCGCCGCGCCAAACATCGCGGACGCACTCAATCAGCTCCCCGCACTGCGCGCATCGCTCACGCCGTCCACGTCCACCAACCTCTCCACCGCGCTCGGCGGCAACTTCCTCGACCTGCGCGGCATGGGCTTCCTTCGCACGCTAACGCTCATCGACGGGAAGCGTTATGTGCCGACCACGACGACGGGTGGCCTGAACATCAATACAATCCCACAGGCGCTCATCGCGGGCACCGATGTGGTCACGGGCGGTGCTTCGGCCGCCTATGGTTCGGACGCTGTTGCGGGCGTCGTCAACCTGCGGCTCAACAAACAACTCGAGGGCCTAAAGGGTTCTCTGCAGGGCGGAATTACCGATCATAACGACCATCGTAACTTTCTCGCATCAGCGGCCTTTGGCGCACGCTTCGGCGGGGGACGTGGGCATATTTTGCTCGGCGCTGAAGCTGCCCAGAACAGCGGCGTCGACAAGATGTCCGACCGCTCCTGGGGCAACAATCCGAGCACGATCTTCAATCCGGCTTATGCCGCCGGGAATGGTCAACCACAGTATCTGATTGTTGATGATGCGCGGTCATCGAATGCCTCGTTCGGTGGCGTGATCAACAGCCCCGGGATCCTGCGCGGCATTCAGTTTGCTCCGGATGGAACGCCAATCCCCTTCACCTACGGCACCTCCGTGACGGCGACCACAATGAACGGCGGTGACGGCGTTCCTTCAACCGCAGACCTCGTTCTCGAAACGCCGGTAAAGCGTTACAGTGGTTTCGGTCGCCTCTCTTACGAGGTGGCAGACGACATCAAGATTTTCACTGAATTCGCGTATGGCCGAACAGAGTCGAACAACCCAAGCATCCTGGGTAACGACCAGATCACGATTCAGGCAGACAACGCCTATTTGCCCGATTCCATTCGGAACACGATGACCGCCAACGGCATCACAAGCTTCGTGATGGGCCGCAGCCTTAAGGATTACGGGCGCGGCGGCATCGACGTGACGACCGATACATGGCAGCTCACCGGCGGCGCCGAGGGCAAGTTCGGTGACGGCTGGAGTTGGGACGCTTATTACGGCTTCGGCAAGACCCACAACCTTGCCCTATTCACTGGAAGCCGCATCACGGCAAATTGGCAGAGATCAATGGATGCGGTGTTCCATCCGGTGACCGGCGCGATCGTCTGCCGGTCGACTATCACTGACCCCACGAACGGCTGCGTTCCGATGAACTTGTTCGGTGAAGGCAACGTCACTGAACAGGCGAAGGATTACATTCTCGGCACTGCCGTCCGTGATTGGAAAATCAAGCAGCATGTGGCTGCGCTCGCAATCCGTGGCACGCCGTTCTCCACTTGGGCGGGTCCCGTCTCCGTGGCGTTTGGCGGCGAGTATCGCAAACAGTCGGTCAATGTGACCTCAGATCCCATGTCGGAACTGGGCGCCTTCCGTGTCGGCAATGCCAAACCGTGGTACGGCGAGGTTAATGTGAAGGAAGGCTTCCTGGAAGCGCTCGTACCGCTGGTTGCTGATCAGAGCTGGGCAAAGGCGATCGACCTCAACCTTGCAGGCCGCGTGACCGACTACAGCACGTCAGGCACCGTCAAGACCTGGAAGATCGGCGCAACTTACGACGTGAATGACTCGCTGCGTTTGCGTGCCACGCGATCACGGGATATTCGCGCACCCAGCCTTGATGAGATGTTCGCCTCAGGCAATACATTTATCTTCGGCATCAATGACCCTGTTCTCGGAACCAACTATTCCGTACAGAATATTCAGGGTGGCAACCCCGATCTGAAGCCGGAAGAAGCCGATACGCTGACGATGGGCGTGGTCTTCACCCCGACCTTCATCCCGCGCTTCCGTCTGTCGGTCGATTATTACGACATTGACCTAAAGGGTGCCATCAACTCGTTGAGCACCGCGGCGATCGTGCAGCGGTGTTATACTGACACGCCCGCCCTGTGCTCGCTTATCACGCGTCCGACGCCCACGAGCAACATCACGGTAGTGCGTTCGGCGCCTGCGAACTTCCAGAGCATCAAGCTGCGCGGTGTCGATGTGGAAGTTTCGTACGCCATGCCGGTGTTTGACGGCGATCTCGATTTGAGGGCGCTCGTGAACTACACGGACAAGCTGGATTTGGTCGACGGCACCAACACAACGCACTTTGCCGGCAACACCGAGTTGATCAGCATCAACGGCGTTGGCGGCACCCCGCGCTGGCGTTTCACCACCAGCGCCGCGTATACGACCGAAGCATTCAAACTGGCGCTGACCGGTCGCTACGTCGGCGGCGGAAAAATCACGCAAGAAAATGACGGCCTACCAACGGAAAATTCCGGAACGACCGACAAGCAGAGCGTGAACGGTCGCCTCTATCTCGATATCTCGGGTGAGGTGACACTGATCGACGACGGCAACCAGCGCGTTGCACTTTTTGGCACGATCCAGAACCTGACCGATAACGATCCGCCGATCACCGCTTACAATGGCTATGCGACGACCCGCAGTCTCTACGACATGATCGGCCGCGTCTATAATGTTGGCGTTCGCTTCAAGTTCTGAACGCCGTTGCGGGCGGTCCGGGGTTTCAGCCGGACCGTCCGCAACATTGTTATTCGAGGTCCTTGGATAATGGATGAAGTGCCGACTTCAGGTCGGCATCGGTAGCCGAACAGATGGAGAGGATGCGGCAGGGCCCTTCTCCCACCGCGACATAGGCATGGCCCATGCTGCCGTCGAAATAGACCGAGTCCCCGGCGGACATCAGAGAAGGAGCATAAAGGTCACAATGGAATTCGCACTGGCCTTCAAGAACCAGCGCATACTCCTCGCCCGGATGTCGCATCAGGTCGCCGAATTCAGCGATCGACCGCACGCGGACATCGATGATCATCGGATTAAGCGACTTGTTGAGAAGGTCAGCGGACGGATAGACGTAATCGTAGGTTGCGGTGCGTATCCTGGGACCATCGCCGGAACGCGTGATCGTCCGGCGTCCCGTAGTGAGCGACCTTCCCGGCCCGGAAGCGGGTTTCGGCGCCGCAAACAAACGCGTAATGTCAATGTCGAGACCGCGACTGAGACGCATCAACTTTTCGTAGCTGAGCGATATTTTGCCTGTTTCAACCTTGGACAATGTCGAAATCGGCATGCCGGTCCGCTTGCTCACTTCCGCAAGCGTCAGGCCGCGCTCGGTCCGGATACCGCGCAAAACTTCGCCCGGATCGATGTCCGCGGAAGAAACTGCCGCCGTAGGGCGCGCAGCACTGCGGTTTGCGGTAGACATTCTAATCCTCTCCTGTTGCCGCAAGCTAGCAGAGCAACGCCCTGCTGTCATGACCGCGAAACGTTATTCGCTACACCAGATTTTTCAAAAATTGACAAATATGAAAATCGCCGCAGTCTCTTCGCGGCGGATCACCCCTTTACCGACAAATGATGAAAGGACTGCCCATGCGCCGCGCTTCCATTATGGTTCTCGTCTCTGCTGCCCTTCTGGCCTCAGCGGCGCCCCTTGCAGCACCAGCCTTGGCAGCACCCGCGGTTGCCGCCACCCAGAGTCGCCTCTCCGATGCGTTCAAGCTTTTCGCCGAGCAGACGGATGGAACCGTCGGCGTCGCAGCCCAGGCGATCGGTAGCAAGGAGATGGCAACGCTGAATGCGGGGACCACTTTCCCAATGGCGAGCACCTTCAAGATCGCCGTCGCCGGCAAGATCTTCGAGCGGATCGATAAAGGTGAACTGACTCTGGACCAGATGGTGACCGTCGACCCCAAGTTGCTCGTCGGCTCCTACGGAATGGCGATCCAGACACCGCATCCGGGCATTGCGCTTTCGGTTTACAACCTGCTCGAATTCATGATCACCCAGAGCGACAACACGTCCACCGACGTGCTCGTCCAGCTCGCAGGCGGGCCTGCGGGAGTGACCGCCTGGCTACGCGGACAGGGCATTTCCGGCCAGCGTGTGGATGGTGACACGGCGCATCTCATCTACCGCGCGATGGGCATCGAGAACCCCAGCCTACCGACCTTCAAGGAAAACGTCGAAGCTGCCTACAAGGCAGACCCCGCAATGCGCAATCGCGGGCCGAACGTTCCGTTCAATGCTGATCCACGCGACGCCTCGACGCCCGAGGCGATGGTGCAACTGCTGCTCAGAATTCATTCGGGCAAGGCGATGAGCGCGAAGAGCACGAAAACGCTGATCGAAATCATGGAGCGATGCCGCACCGGCGAGAAGCGGCTGAAAGGCCTGCTTCCGTCGGATACAGTCATTGCGCACAAGACCGGGACGCTGAACTCGGTAGCAAACGACGTTGGGATCATCACACTGCCGAACGGAAAACAGTTTGCCATCGCGGTGTTCGTGAAGGGCGACACCAAGGGCAAGGACGTACAGGACAAGGTGATCGCGGACATTGCCCGGGTTGCCTACGACCACTTCCTCACTGGCAACTGAGCACGGGACACGATGATGAAGATGCGAACACAAGCCGCGCTTGGCGCGGTGCTGCTGACAGCATTCTCGCCGGCGGCGCAGGCTGAGGACACTTGGGACTTTCTGATCACCAATGCGCGGATCGTGGATGGTAGCGGGAACCCCTGGTTCCGGGGTTCTATTGCGATTGATGATGGGAAGATCGCGTGGATCGGAAACGAGACGACCGAGACCATGCGGGCTGCGCGGATCATTGATGCGAAGGATCGGGTTGTCTCGCCCGGCTTCATGGATTTCATGGGGCAGAGCACGCTCGTTTACGTGACCAATCCAGCTTCGGCACAGTCCCGGCTGACGCAGGGGATTACGGTGCATCTGAGCGGCGAAGGTGGATCGCCTGCGCCGCAGAACGAGACGACCCAGCCTGATCCCGTGATGATCCAGGGCAAGCCGTATCGCTGGCGCACCTACAAAGAGTATTTCGACATCCTCGAAAAACTCGGCGTGCCGGTTAACGTGGTCCACAATGTCGGCGCGGCGCAGGTCCGCCGCGTGGTGATGGGCGTTGAGGACCGGAAGCCGACGCCGCGCGAGATGGAGGCCATGAAGACGCTGGTCGATGAGGCAATGCGGGATGGCGCATCGGGCCTTTCCACCGCCCTCATCTACCCGCCCGGAAACTACCAGACCACGGCGGAGCTCGTCGAACTCGCGAAGATGGTGAAGCCGTACGGTGGCTTCTATTCCACCCATATGCGCAACGAGAGCAACCAGCTTCTCCAGGCCATCGACGAGTCGATCGCGATCGGCAAAGGCGCGGACATCCCCGTGCAAATCTACCACCTGAAAGCGGCGGGCGTGAAGAACTGGCCGCTGATGCAGAAGGCCGTCGACAAGATCGCCGACGCGCGCATCGCGGGTCTCGACGTCACCACCGACATCTACCCCTACGTGCGCAACGGCATCGGCCTTGGCTCGTTCGTACCGCCGTGGTCCTACGCGAAGGGGGCGGAAGCCTTCTACAAGACTCTCGCGGACCCCAAGGTGCGCGCCGAACTCCGCAAGGTGGTGGAAACCGACACATCGTGGGAAAACTGGTACGACCATGTCGGGCAGGATTGGTCGAACGTCCAGATCACCGACGACCGGCTCGGCAAGGAACTAGCAGGCCTCAGCATTGCCGAAGCAGCCAAGCTGCGTGGCAAAGAGGTGTGGACATTCGTGTTCGATACGATCGCCGAAGGCGGCGTCAGCGTCGCGCCGCTCAGCATGAACGAGGAGCAGAAGCGCATCGCGCTGAAGGCGCCGTTCGTGATGATCAACACGGACACGTCGCCCGCAAGCCCCGACGTCGACGGCATCGCCACGCACCCGCGCGCCTACGGCACGATGCCGCGGGTGCTCGCGAAATACGTGCGCGAGGAGAAGGTGATCCCGCTGGAGGAAGCGATCCGGCGCATGACCTCGGCATCGGCGAACCGCCTCGGCCTGTTTGATCGCGGCCGGCTGGGTGTCGGCTATGCCGCCGACGTTCTGATTTTCGATCCCGAAACCGTTCAGGATCGCGCCACCTTCGAGAACCCGGCACAGTATTCGACCGGTATGGACTACGTGTTTGTAAACGGCGTGCTTGCCATCGACGACGGCAAATTGACCGGCGCTCGTGCGGGCAAGGTGATCCGCTACGACCGCGCCCAAAAATAAAACCAAAAACAGGAAACGAGAGACAAATGAGCATTATCGTGCCGCCAGAATCACTCGATTGGCGGATCAAGGGTCTGCCTGCGGCTTGGTGTGGAGACGCTGCGACACTGGCCGGGGCCGGGCTTTCCATTCCAGGCGAGGACCTGATGCTGCCCGCAGCCGTGCTGCGCCGCTCGGCAATGGAACACAACAGCCGCTGGATGAAACGCTTTACCGAACTGACCGGGACGCAGATCGCCCCGCACGGCAAGACGACGATGAGCCCCGAACTGTTCGCCATGCAGATGGCGGACGGTGCCTGGGGGATTACCGCTGCGAACGCCTGCCATGTCCGCGCCTATCGCGCGTTCGGCATCGACAGGATCTTCATGGCGAACCAGCTCGTGGGCCGCGAAAACATCGCCTATGTCGCGGCCGAACTGCGCGCCAATCCCGACTTCGATTTCTACTGCCTGGTGGATTCCATGCAGGCGATCGATCTCCTTGAGGCGGGCCTTGCCGAGGCACCCACGGGCAGACGCCTGCAAGTGCTGATCGAACTTGGCTTCCCGGGCGGCCGCACAGGCTTTCGCGACAATGCAGAAGCGCTGGCCGCGGCACAGAGGATCGCCGAGTCCCCCTTTGTCTGCCTGCGCGGAATCGAAGCGTTCGAGGGTATTGTTCAGGGCCTCGAAGCGACCGAACGCGATGCGAAGGTCGATGCCCTGCTGCAGCGGATCGTCGGCCTTGCCGAGCAATGCTACGATACCGGCCTGTTTTCCGGGGAAGCGATGCTGTCCGCCGGCGGATCATCGCTGTTCGACCGCGTTGCGCAAACCTTCGGCGAAGCCCGCAAGGAACGCCCCTTCCTCGTGCTGCTGCGCAGCGGCTGCTACCTCGTGCATGACAGCCATTTCTACCAGCAGCTTATCGACCAGCTCCAAGCTCGATCGCCGATTGCGGCAAGCCTTGGCGAAGGGTTGCGTCCCGCACTGGAAGTCTGGGCCTATGTCCACTCACGGCCCGAACCGACGCGCGTGATCGCAGGCTTTGGAAAGCGCGACATCGGCGAGGACGTCGCCCGCCCCACCCCGCTCGCCTGGGCCCGCCCCGGCCCGAGCGCGACGCCAGTTCCGCTAAGCGATACGCACCGCGTCGTCCGCCTCGACGATCAGCACGCCTATATCGATGTGCCTGCAGAATCGCCGTTGCAGCCAGGCGACCTCATCAGCCTCGGCATTTCGCATCCGTGCACGACCTTCGACAAATGGAAGCTGCTGTATATCGTGGATGATGCACTCGTCGTGACGGGATCGGTGCGCACATACTTCTGAGCTGGCGCAGACAAAGAGGGAAAGACGGAATGATGAAGAGACTGTTGGCCTGGATCATCGTGCTGGTGGCCCCGGCCGCCGCGCTGGCACAGGCACCGGACCCCGCGCTCGACCGCGCCGCCGCATTGATTGCGGACGCGGCGCAGTGGGAGGTTCGCGAAAAGCAGATCCCTTCGATTGCCGTGGCGATCATCGGCCCGGAAGGCGTGCGCTGGTCGGGCGCATGGGGCAAGGCAGATGCGGCGGGCAAGGTGCCCGCCTCTGCCGATACAGTTTATCGGGCAGGTTCGGTGAGCAAGCTTTTCACCGACGTTGCCGTGATGAAGCTTGTTGAGCAGGGCAAGCTGAAGCTCGACGTTCCCGTCCGCACCTACCTGCCGACATTCCAACCCAAAAACCCGTTCGGCGGAGAGATCACGCTGCGCCAGCTCATGACGCACCGCAGCGGGCTTGTGCGCGAATCCCCGCGCGGCAATTATTTCGACATCACGCCCAAGGACCAGGCTGACAGCGTTCTCAGCATCAATGAGACCACGCTCGTTGCCGCGCCCGGCAGTATCACCAAATATTCGAACGCCGGCATCGCGGTTGTCGGCGAGGTGATCGCGCGGGTCACCGGTATGCCCTTCGAGAAGGCTCTCCACGCTCTCGTGCTCGATCCGCTCGGCATGACATCGAGCGGCCTTACCGCCGCGCCGTTCGCCGGGCGCATCGCCCATAGCGAGATGGCAGCCTTCGACGGCCCGCGCGTCGCGGCGCCGCCTATCGAACTCGGCATGCCCGCCGCCGGCAGCCTGTACACAACAACGGGTGATCTTGGCCGCTTCGCGCAGGCGCTGCTTAACAAGGGCGAGATCCCGAGCGGCCGCATGCTGAAAGCCGCCTCGCTCGACGAGATGTGGAGACGCCAATACCCGGCTTCGGGCGCGCGTATCTTCGGCCTCGGCTTCGTCGTCGCGGACATGGACGGAAAGCGTGTCGTTGGCCACGGCGGCGCCATCTATGGTCATTCGACGCAGCTGCTCGTAATGCCCGAAGCCGGCCTCGGCGTTGTCGCATTCACGACGGTCGATGCCTCGAACCCCATCACGAACAAGCTAGCTGACTACGCGCTTCGCACGGTGCTGGCGCTGAAGACGGGAACCGAAGCGCCTTCGTACGCGAAGGGCGAGCTTGTGACAGGCGCGGAGGCAAAGCGCCTTTCCGGCTGGTTCACGAACGGCAAGCAGAGCGTCAGCACACGCATCTACGCGGGCCACCTCGTCATCGACGCCCCCGAACTCGTCGGCGACGTCCGCCGGACGCCCACGGGCTTCATGGTGGAAGACGCGCAAACCCGCTTCGACAAACTTGCCATCGCCGACGACGCTTCGTGGATCGAGGTCGGCGGCGTGCGCTACGCGCGCGACGAGATGCCCGAGCCGCCGCTGCCGAACGCCGAGCTTGCCGCGCTGATCGGCGACTACGGATGGGCGCACAACGTGCTTCGCATCTATGAGCGCGACGGCAGGCCCTTTGTGTGGATCGAGTGGACCGAACATACGGAGCTGACGCGCACGGCAGCTGACCACTACGCTTTCCCAACCGATCGCGGCCTCTACCCATTCGAAACGCTGACGTTCGAGCGTGATGCGGCCGGCGCGGTGACCGCCGCGAACCTTGGCGGCATCCGCTTCCCGCGCCGCGATTTCGGCGCGGAGGTGGAGGCGAAGGTGCGCGCCGGCGTGCAGGCCAATTTCGCGGGGCTTCGCGCCGCCGCGCTTGCCGCCACGCCGCCCAGCGAGCCGCCATCGGCAAAGCCGAGCGATCTCTACGCGATCACCAAGGCCGATCCGACGATCCGGCTCGACATCCGCTATGCGGGCACCAACAACTTCATGGGCATCCCGGTTTACGAAAGCGCCCGCGCCTTTCTGCAACGGCCTGCCGCCGAGGCGTTATCGCGCGTGAACCAGGCGCTGCGGAAGCGCGGCTATGGGCTGCTTATCCACGACGCCTATCGCCCGTGGTACGTCACCAAGATGTTCTGGGATGCGAGCCCAGTTTCAAGCCGCATGTTCGTTGCCGATCCTTCGCAGGGCTCCCGCCACAACCGGGGCGCGGCGGTCGACCTCACCATGTTCGAGCTCGCCACCGGCAAGCCCATGGAAACGACGGGCCGCTACGACGAGTTCTCGACCCGCTCCTACTCCAACTTCGTTGGCGGCACCGATCACCAACGCTGGCTGCGCGAGGTGCTGCGCAGCGCAATCGAGGCCGAGGGCTTCGACGTCTATCCCGAGGAGTGGTGGCACTTCGATTACGGCAACTGGCGGGACTACCCCATCGGCAACAAGACGTTCGAGGAACTGGAAGGCCGCAAGCGCCGTTAACCCTCCGCTGTTTGATCGGCGTCATGGATCGGGCGTGACGCCCGGTGCAAAAAACTTGCACCGGGCGCTTGCGTTGCAAAACTGCAACACCATATCGCGCTCAGTCCATGATTGCCCGTCAAGGGGGATATAACTGCTATGAATATCGAGAAATTCAGCGACCGCGCCAAAGGATTCCTGCAGTCCGCACAGACCGTCGCGATCCGCATGAGCCACCAGCGTGTGGCGCCCGAGCATCTGCTGAAGGCACTGCTGGAAGACGACCAGGGCATGGCCGCCGGCCTGATTGGCAAGGCGGGCGGCGACGCGCGCACTGCGGTGCGCGAGATCGATCAGGCGCTGGCGAAGCACGCACAGGTTTCCGGCGGCGGGGCACAGAGCGTGCAGTGGGACAACGACACCGTGCGCGTGCTCACGCAGGCCGAGGAGGTCGCGAAGAAGGCGGGAGACAGCTTCGTCACCGTCGAGCGGCTACTGCTGGCGCTGACTCTCGCCAAGGAAACCGCCGCAGGCAAAGCACTCGCGGCCGCAGGCGTCACCCCGCAGGGCCTGAACAGCGCCATTGAGGAACTGCGCCAGGGCCGCACCGCGGATACGGCAGGCGCGGAGGACCGCTATGACGCGCTGAAGAAGTTCGCGCGCGACCTGACCGCCGCTGCCCGCGAAGGCAAGCTCGATCCCGTGATCGGCCGCGACGAGGAAATCCGCCGCACGATCCAGGTGCTCGCGCGGCGCACCAAGAACAATCCCGTTCTCATCGGCGAGCCGGGCGTCGGCAAGACCGCGATCGCCGAGGGCCTGGCGCTCCGCATCGCCAACGGCGACGTGCCGGACGGCATCAAGGACCGCACCGTGATGGCGCTCGACATGGGCAGCTTGATCGCAGGGGCCAAGTATCGCGGCGAGTTCGAAGAGCGCCTGAAGGGCGTGCTCGACGAAGTGAAAGCCGCCGAGGGCGACATCATCCTGTTCATCGACGAGATGCACACGCTGATCGGCGCGGGCAAGTCCGAAGGCGCGATGGACGCCTCCAACTTGCTGAAGCCTGCGCTTGCACGCGGCGAGTTGCACTGCATCGGCGCCACCACGCTCGACGAATATCGCAAGCACGTGGAGAAGGACCCTGCCCTGCAGCGGCGCTTCCAGCCCGTGTTCGTGGGCGAGCCGACCGTGGAGGACACGATCTCGATCCTGCGCGGGCTCAAGGAGAAGTACGAGCTTCACCACGGCGTGCGCATTACCGACGGCGCGCTAGTCTCCGCCGCGACGCTTTCGAACCGCTACATCACCGACCGCTTCCTGCCGGACAAGGCCATCGACCTGATGGACGAAGCTGCATCGCGCCTGCGCATGGAAGTGGAATCGAAGCCGGAGGAGATCGAAAACCTCGATAGGCGCATCATCCAGCTCAAGATCGAGCGTGAAGCGCTGAGGAAGGAGACTGATACCGCGTCCAAGGACCGGCTCGCCAATCTGGAACGCGACCTTGCCGATCTTGAAGAGCAGTCGGCTGAACTGACCACACGCTGGCAAGCCGAACGCGAGAAGATGCAGTCGGAAACCAAGCTCAAGGAGCAGCTCGACGCCGCGCGCATCGAACTGGAGCAAGCGCAGCGTTCCGGCGATCTCGGCCGTGCAGGCGAACTCTCCTACGGCGTCATTCCGGGCCTCGAAAAGCAACTCGCCGAGGCGGAAGGCGCCAGCAAGGGCGCCATGGTGCGCGAAGAGGTGACGGCGGACGACATCGCCGCCGTCGTTTCGCGCTGGACTGGGATTCCGGTCGACCGGATGCTCGAAGGCGAGCGCGAGAAGCTGCTGCAGATGGAAGCGTTGATCGGCAAGCGCGTCATCGGCCAGGAGGATGCGGTGAAGGCCGTCTCCGCCGCCGTCCGCCGCGCGCGCGCGGGTCTTCAGGATCCGAACCGACCGCTCGGCAGCTTCCTGTTCCTCGGCCCCACCGGCGTCGGAAAGACCGAACTCACCAAGGCGCTCGCCGAATTCCTGTTCGACGACGCGGGCGCGATGGTGCGCATCGACATGTCCGAATACATGGAGAAGCACTCGGTCGCCCGCCTGATCGGCGCCCCTCCGGGTTATGTCGGCTATGATGAAGGCGGCGTACTCACCGAGGCGGTGCGGCGCAGGCCCTATCAGGTCGTGCTGTTCGACGAGGTGGAGAAGGCACACGCGGACGTGTTCAACGTGCTCCTGCAAGTGCTCGACGACGGGCGCCTCACCGACAGCCAGGGCCGCACGGTGGACTTCACCAACACGATCATCATCCTCACCTCGAACCTCGGGTCGCAGTATCTCTCCTCTCTGCGCGACGATCAGACAGTGAAGGATGTCGAGGACGAGGTGATGACTGTGGTGCGCGGGCATTTCCGGCCCGAGTTCCTGAACCGGCTCGACGAGATCATCATGTTCCACCGGCTGGCGCAGGACCACATGGGGCCGATTGTCGATCTGCAGGTGGCGCGCGTGCAGAAGCTACTCGCCGACCGCAAGATCAGCATAGAGCTCACCCCCGCCGCGCGCGACTGGCTCGGCCGGGTCGGCTACGATCCCGTCTACGGCGCAAGGCCACTGAAACGCGCCGTGCAGAAGTACCTGCAGGACCCCCTCGCCGACAAGATCCTGTCTGGCGAGATCGGCGACGGCGCCAGCGTAAAGGTGGACGAAGGCGACGGGGCGCTCGCGTTTCAGGTGGGCTAGGCTTGGATTTCGCTCAGTGGCCTGCCAAGAGTCGGCTGCAAGCCGATGTGGCTGGCCACTGCCGAAATCCAGTTCGCGACCATGCCGACTTCCTCGGCATAGGCGCTTTGTTGATGCCCGCGCTCGCGTTCCCGCACAACCGCGTCATAGCTGCGACCTAGCTCTTTTGCATGCGTTTCGAAGCGGCCCGATGCCATGACACGGTCGATATCAAGTGGCGTCAGGCCCAAGCCGAACCAGTCCGCGGTACGCTCAAGCCCCTGACGCTCGTCGGCGAGTAGATCAGCAGCATCAAGGCTCCGAACCCGAGCCGGTTGTGCAGCGATCAGATCCACAAACTCCGCACGTTGCATCAGCCAGACCATGCCTGCGATCTGGAGATCGGTCTGTTGAAACACTTCAGCTGGAGAGAAGCCCGGACTTCGATGTTGACGAGGCGCAAGCAAACTATGTTGACGCCGCGCCCATATACGGCCGAACATACCCTTCTTTGCGACGGAAAACAGGAAATCCTCAAGCCCGGAAGACATGAGCAATGCCCGGGCATGCGGTCGCACAACAAGCAACGACGACATGAGCAGGTTCGCTTCATTGCCCGGCTTCACGACCACGACCGATTCCAGCCGTGCCAACAGACCCAGCATCTGACCCACAAGAACATTGTCCAACGTTCCCCGCAATGCGCGCCAGCAAGATCATTGACGATCTGGGGCTCCTTTAGGCCGAGAACACGGCCCGGAACGTCGAGTGCACTTGCAAGCAGCGTGGAACAGCAGAACGCAGAGTGAAACAGGAAATGAACCGGGTTTGGTGGCGGAACGAAGTCCCGCAGCGCTGCGAGAGGCACAAGGGTACGTTCACCCTCTCCAAGATACTCGTCCGTCAGGAATGTCGCGGCGCGATGCGCTTCACGATCGAGACGAATAAACTGTATGACCTGTCGTTGTTCATCATAGCGATGCGGAAACCACGCAGGGTCGGCAAGAATAGCGCCGGGATTTGTCATAGCTTATGGTAGCAGCCTGCCCTCGGAGGTAAAGGTTGGGGATGAATCTGGAACTCAATTCTTCACTCGACGAAAATGTCCTCGCTGAGGAGTTTTCTCAGCGTGGTCGTGTACAGATCCGCAACCTACTCACGGAAGCCTCGGCCCGTACTCTGGTTGCCGAATTGCAGCGCCTCCCTTGGGGGCTCGTTTACAATGACGGAAATCAAGTCGTTGAACTCGACGCCGCGGCTGTAAATTCAATGCCACGCGACAAGGGAGCCAGCATTCTTGCCGCAATTCATGAAGGGGCGAGGAATGGCTACCAGTTTTTCTATGCCTACTACCCGCTCTTCAGGGAGTATTTCCAGCGGCGACAGGCACCCACTTCCTTGTTCGCGGCTTATGAATTCATCAACAGCGAGACCTTCCTAACCTTCATCCGCCGAGTAACAGGGCTTGAGGGAATTCGATGGGCCGACGGCCAGGCAACACTCTTCACGGCCGGCCATTTTCTCAAATGTCATACAGATGAGGTGCCTGCCGAACAGCGCCTTGCCGCTTACGTGGTCAATCTTACGGAAAACTGGGGCCGCGATTGGGGTGGGTTTCTGCAGTTCTTTGACGAGCGTTACGATGTGGAAGCCTATCGACCCGCTTTCAATGCCATAAACATCTTCCGAATTCCGGCGGATCATTCGGTATCCGTTGTGGCGCCCTATGTGCGCGCGCATCGTTATTCGATAACAGGGTGGTTCCGGGGCGACACACCGCCAGGGCCGATTCCGCTGATAAAAGAATGACTAGCTGAAACCCTGCCGTGAAACTGGCGGCAGGCCGAGAAAACAGTATCAACAAAGGAGATCGGACGTGCACCGAAAGATCGCGTTTCTGACGATGGGAATTCTGGTCGGCAATATCCCTACCGCGTTCGCAGACCCACTCGTCGATCCATTTCGCGCCTGTGGAAAAATCGCCAACAATACAGACCGCCTAAGCTGCTTCGATCAGGCGCTTCAGACACTCGATCAACGGCAGGCGGTTGTACAAGAGTCGTCGCGAGAGCAAGCCGAAGCAGATTATGGGCTGAAGAAGTTCGAGACATCTGCCTCTAAAGCGACCGAAAAGGAAGACACGAGGGCTGCAGCACCAGTTTCTGTTGACGGGCTGAAGTCCAAAATTGTTGAGGTCTTCGTCCAGAACGTGACCGGACGGCACATGATTGTTCTGGAGAACGGTCAGTTGTGGCGTGAGACTTCCGTCAGCAGTTTCCGGGGTACCGTGCGGCCCGGAATGGAAGCCACCATCAGCGAAGGCGCGATCGGTGGATACCGCATGAAGTTTGACGGGAAATCGGGTTTCCTAGGTGTGACGCGCGTGAAGTAACGTCGCTTTCGTTCAAGCGAACACGCTCTCTGTCGACAAAAAAGGGCAGGACCACATGTGTGGCCCTGCCCAATTCTTTACCGAGCAACCGCCCTTAGAACTTCAGGCGAACACCCGTGTAGTACCGGCGACCAAAGACGTCGTAGACGTCTGCGGCCGTATCCGTCCCGGTCACGTTGAACGTGGTGCCGGTGAGGATGCGCGGTGCATTGTTGTCGAGCAAGTTGTCGACACCGAAGTACAGCTCGAAGTTATCGCCGATGTTCCAGCCGAGCTGGGCATCGAGATAGAACTCCGCCGAAACGCCGACGCACTTCGCATCATAACCGTAAGCGAAGCAGAACTGATCGTCTTCATACGACTTGCCGATATACGTGCCAGTCAGGCTGGCGCGCATGCCGCTCTCGGCATTGTATGCGAGGTTTGCCGTGAAGCGATCCTTCGCCGTGCCGATTTCCCCCGCTTGACGATCGGCGGGTTCGCCGGCCGCCGGGAAGTAATCGTTCTTGAACACGTGCGTGTAGGCTACCCGAGCGCTGACTGTTCCGCCTGCGCCGATCGCGTCGAGACCCGTGCGGTAGCCCAGCACAACGTCGAGGCCTTCGGTCTTCCACGACGCGCCGTTGACGTTGATGGCATCAATAAACTCGATCGAGCCAGCGCTGTTCACTGCCGTCGCGGCCGGACGGCGGGTAACGAGATCGCAGTACGTCGGATTGGCCTTGTTGAAGCACTGATCGAGGGTGAACCCACGACCCGGTGCCGCAATCACGTTCTTCACGTTGATGTTGTAGTAGTCGATCGAGAGCGACACGTTGTTAAGCCCGAGCGAACGCGGCGTGATCACGGCACCCAGCGTCCAGGAGTCCGCCTTTTCCTCTTCAAGGTCGGGGTTACCGCCATTGAAGCCGCTGATGCCCTGCTGGTCAGCCTGATTCAGCGTGAACACGCCGTTGGCGGCAATGTTCGCGTTGACACCCGGCTGCGAACGGCAGATGTCGCCCACCGTACCGCCGCCCGTCGGCCCGACGCCGTCGCACGGATCGTTGATACCGGACGGGAACGTCTGCGACAGACCCGAGTAAAGTTCGCCGATATTCGGGGCGCGAACAGCCCGCGAGTACGTGCCGCGGAAGCGAATGTCATCAACAGGCTTCCAGGTCGCGGTTCCCGCATAGCTATACACGGTACCGACCGTGGAATAGTCCGCGACGCGGACCGAGCCGCCGATGTCAAGCAGCTTGAAGCCCGGCGTATCCGCAAGGATCGGAACGCGAACCTCGAGATAAGCCTCGGCAACGTCGAAGGATCCTGCCGTGTCCGGGATTTTGTTACCGGCATTCAGTCCCGCATTGGTGAGCGCGTCATTATCCTCCTTGCTCTTTTCCTTGCGGTATTCGACGCCCGTCGCAATGCCAACCGGGCCGGCGGGCAAATTGAACAGTTCGCCGGACAGGTTCGCCTGAACCACCTGCTGCGTGATCTCGGTCTGGAACGTGCCCTGCGCATCAATATACGCCAGCGCTTCCGGACTGATATTGCCCGCGCCAAAGATATTGACGGGAACGCAGCCGTTCGCACGGGCTTCCGCGTTGGTGCAAACATAGTCTGTCGTGCTGCCATTGCCGTTCACGTCATCGACATCGACCATGACAGAGAGACCGTCACGGAAGTTGACCACATTGACCTGGCCGCTTGAGACCTGATTTTCGACTGTCTTGCCGAAGTTGTAGCTGACATCCCAATTGAAGCGGTCATCGAACAGCGTGCCATCGAAACCAACGACAAAGCGGAAGAAGTCACGCGATGTTGAACCGGTGCGGTTGCCGACCTCGGCGAGACGACGGGCAAACCCGATGTCACGGAGACCGTCACCGTCATTGTCGCGGGCAGCATCAAAGATCGCCTGCGGCACGAGCGGATTCTGGACAATGGAGACATTCCCCTGCCCATCAAACACACGATGTTCAATCGGCATCAAACCGGAGCCCGGGAAGATGCCCGTAGTGCCGCCGGATTCGAGCGCGAACGGCTCGATGATACGCGATGATTCCGTACGGTTGAACGTACCTTCGAAGAAGAAGTTCGTCCCCTCGGTGAACTCGTAGCGGCCAGCGGCAGCGAACAGATAACGCTGCACCGGCACCGCGATCGTGCGGAAGGCCTGACGGTTGAAGCCGTCCGGACCGATCGGCTGACCCGCGAACGCGCCGCAGGTGGCAGGCGCGGTGCCACCGTTTGTGGAGAAGCACGGACGAAGCTGGCCGTTCGCATCATAGGTGAAGGTAGTACCCTGATTGCCTTCGACATTGGGATCATCCGGGATAATGAAACGGCCCTGCGGAGGGAAGCTGGACAGGAACGGTTCGATTGCCGTCCCCCAATCCGCCATGTCACCCGTGATGAAAGCACCGACAGACGCATCATCAAGGTAGGTGTTCTTGCGCTGGCGCGAAAGGACACCACCTTCCTTCGAGTAGCCGAAGTGCACCATGATGTTGCCGCGGTCGTCGGCGAAATTGGTGCCGACCGTGACGTTCGCCTGATAACGGCGATCATCACCACGCTCCGTGATGCCGTACTGACCGTTCGCCTCAATGCCTTCAAAATTGCGCTTGTAAACGAAGTTCACCACACCGGCGATGGCGTCCGAACCATACAGGGACGAGGCGCCACCCGTAAGAACATCGACGCGTTCCAGGAACTGCGTCGGGATCACGTTCAGATCAACCGTGGCACTGCCCGGCAGACCAGCCACAACGCGGCGGCCATTGACGAGAACCAGTGTCCGGTCAGAACCGATATCACGAAGGTCGACCGTTGCGACACCAGTACCCGATGTGAGGAACGCCGAGTTCGTACGGCTCAGCGCGGGGGTGCCAAACGCCGGATTCTCGAGAAGAAGTTCCTGGATATTGGTCGCACCCGAGTCCTTGATCGCCTGATCGTTGACGATCTGTAACGGCGCCGTGGAAACGTCGACCGGTGAAGCGATACGCGAACCTGTGACGATGATGACATCTTCAACAGAGACTTCAGCCTCCTGTTCCTGCGCGAACGCGGGAACAGCGACAGCTGCGGCGGTGACGAATACGCTGCTTGCATACAGCGCACGACGGTAAAGCGAAAATTTCGCGTTGTTCACATCCCAGTCCTTTTAACATTGTCCCAGTTTTGTCATCGCCATGTGTTGCATCTCTGCATCATTGCGAAACACGCCTGTTCAGGCTTCTTTTTTCACATTTGATACAAAAACACATGTCAATGTAGCCCATTGCGGACCTGCAGCGTTTGTCTTGGAATATTGTCGAAGTGTAAAGCAGCCCTCAGGCGGTCTTACACGCTTCGAATCTGCAGTGTGACGGTGCAGACACACTCGGTGCAAGCAGGTAACGAAAATGACAGAAAAATTGTAATTTTATTACCGTGCAATAGCGTTTCACCGAGACGCGCGGAAAACGCGATCGAAATCGATAGGTTATCGAAACTGACAATAAAAAGGCCGCGGGTGTTCGAAGCCCTTTAACAAAAGCGCCGAAAGCAAGAGCGGAACGCCCTCGTCTTAAAGGCGGCCTAGCGCCCGCATTTCTGTATAGCGTGCGGCGGCCGCTTCGCCGGAGACATAGGCTTCCTGCAGCTCGTGGCTCCAGTAGCGCAAGTTCTGGAGCGGGATGCGCGTGCCGGTGACCGCGCAGGTGACGTGGTCGCCCTGCTGGAGCACGCGGTAGGAGCCGGAAAGATACTGGAGCCGCGCGGGGCGGCCTTCACCGAGTTTGAGCATAGCGGGCATAATGTCGTCTACAGGAGCTTCGCCTGCAAGGGTGTATCGCCCTGCGAAGCCGATTTGCGGGGTTTGGCGCCGCCCCCGCCGACGACGACCTCCACCGGATCAGGGCTGTCGCCGAAGCGCAGGCCAAGGCGCGTTTCGCGGCGCGCCTCGTCCGCGCGCTTCACTAGACTGCCATCGGGCCGCGTGACCACCGCGTAGCCGCGCGACAGGATGGCAAGCGGACTGAGCGATTCGAGCAGCCGCCCCGAAGACGCGGCGCGATCCGCGGCGCGCTGGACAAGGCCTGTGAGCAGCGTCGGGCGGAGCCGCGTCGCAGCGCCGGCAAGATCGTGGCGTGCCTCGGCGATACGGCTTCGCATGGCGGCGCGCAGGGGCTCTGCGGCCTGCGCATAGCGGCCCTGCCACTGCTGGAGCCCTGTCCGAAGGGCCCGCGGCAGGCGCTCGCCCACGTCATCAAGGCGCTGCGTCTTCATGCCGAGGATCGCAGTGGGCGTCGGCAGGCGTGCGGACCATAGCCGGGTGCGTTCGGCGCGAACATCCAGGGTCTTGGCGATGCAGCGATCGAGACGGGCGGCGAAGGACGAGACGCCGGCGACCAGCTCCGCGCGGACGGGAACAGCGAGTTCGGCGGCGGCAGTAGGCGTCGGCGCGCGGCGATCCGAGGCGAAGTCGATAAGTGTGGTGTCGGTCTCGTGCCCGACGGCGCTGATGAGCGGGATTTCAGACGCTGCGGCGGCGCGTACGACGATCTCCTCGTTGAAGGCCATGAGATCTTCGATCGAGCCGCCGCCGCGCGCGACGATTATGACGTCCGGGCGGCGCGGCAAGACATTGAAGCCGCGGATCGCCGCCGCGACCTCTTCCGCAGCGCCGTCGCCCTGCACCTTCACGGGCCAGACCAGCACGTCGCGCGGGAAGCGGTCGCCGAGACGGTGGAGGATATCGCGGATCACCGCGCCCGTAGGCGAGGTGACGACCCCGATCAGCTCAGGCAACCACGGGATCGGGCGCTTGCGTTCGGGCGCGAACAGCCCCTCTGTGGCGAGCATCGCCTTGCGCCGCTCGATCATGGCGAGAAGCGCGCCCTCACCCGCCAGTTCAAGCGATTCGACCACGATCTGATACTTGGAGCGCCCCGGGTAGGTGGTGAGGCGGCCGGTGGCGACGACCTCCATGCCGTCCTCAGGCCGAAAATTGAGGCGGGCGCGCTGCCCCTTCCACATCACCGCGTCGATCAGCGCGGCATCGTCCTTCAGCGCGAAATAGGCATGGCCGGAGGCGGGCACTTTCCAGCCCGAAACCTCGCCGCGCAGGCGGACATTGCCGAACTGATCCTCGATGCTGCGCTTCAGCGCCGAGGAGAGTTCGGAGACGGTGAATTCGTGGGCGTTGCCGGCAGCGTCCATGAGGCGTTGCTAAGCGCTCCGCGCACGCTCTACAAGGCCCGGCCATGAACATCCTCCTTATCGGAAGCGGCGGCCGCGAACATGCGCTCGCCTGGAAAATCACCCAGTCGCCGCTGTGCGACACGCTCTGGTGTACGCCGGGAAACGCCGGCATCGCCGAAGTGTGCGCATGCGTGCCGATGAACACCGCCGACCACGGCGCAGTGATCGACTTCTGCCGCGGGAATAACGTGGGCCTCGTCGTCGTGGGGCCGGAGCAGCCGCTCGTCGAGGGGCTGGTGGACGCGCTGACAGCCGCGGGCATCAAGGCGTTCGGGCCGACCGCCAAGGCCGCGCAACTCGAAGGTTCCAAGGGCTTTACCAAGGATCTGTGCAAGCGCGCGGGAATCCCGACCGCCGCCTATGAGCGGTTCACCGACGCAGGTGAGGCAAAGACCTATGCGGCGGGTCGTGGGCTGCCCATCGTCATCAAGGCGGACGGGCTTGCGGCGGGCAAGGGCGTCATCATCGCCGAGACGCGCGAAGACGCGGACGCGGCGATCGACGACATGTTCAGCGGCAGTTTCGGCGCGGCGGGCGCCGAGGTGGTGATCGAAGACTTTCTGACCGGCGAGGAGGCGAGCTTCTTCGCGCTCGTCGACGGCAAGACAGCCCTCCCCCTCGCCTCCGCACAGGACCACAAACGCGTCGGAGACGGCGACACCGGGCCAAACACCGGCGGCATGGGAGCCTATTCGCCCGCGCCGGTACTCACGCCCGCGCTGGAAGCGCAGGTGATGCGCGAGATCGTGCAGCCAACGGTGGATGCGATGGCGGCGGACGGCATTCCTTACGTGGGCGTGCTCTATGCGGGGCTGATGCTGACCGAAACCGGACCGCAGCTGATCGAATACAACGCCCGCTTCGGCGACCCGGAATGCCAGGTGCTGATGCTGCGCATGAAGTCCGACATCGTGCCCGTGCTGCTCGCGGCGGTGGATGGCGGCCTCGATCACGTCAGCGTCCAGTGGCACGACGCCCCCGCGCTGACGCTTGTGATGGCGGCCGAGGGCTATCCGGGCACGCCGAAGAAGGGCACTGTGATCGAAGGCACCGAGACGGCCGCAGGCGAAGGCGTTGTCATCTTTCATGCAGGCACGGCGCGGAATGGCGAAGGCAGGCTTGTTGCGAACGGTGGGCGCGTGCTCAACGTCACCGCCACGGGACAGAATGTGCGCGAGGCACGTGACCGGGCGTATGCCGCTGCCGAAAAGATTAGGTGGCCTGAAGGCTTTTACCGGTCAGATATCGGTTGGAGGGCCATAGCGCGGGAGGAATAATCGGCGTGACCAGTAAGCAGGAGCAGTTCTCCGGAACGCAGGCCGTACGGGAGCAGCATCGTTTTGATGAGGGCCGCCTGGCGGACTGGATGCAGGCCAATGTGGAGGGCTACAAGGGCCCACTGACGGTCGAGCAGTTCAAGGGCGGCCAATCCAACCCGACCTACAAGCTGGTGACGCCCGCGAAGAACTACGTGATGCGTCGCAAGCCGCCGGGGCAGCTCCTGAAATCCGCGCACGCGGTGGACCGCGAATACAAGGTGATCAGCGCGCTTTATGCGCAGGGCTTTCCGGTTGCGCGCGCCTATGGCCTCTGCACTGACGAAGACGTGATCGGCACGTGGTTCTACGTGATGGACTGCGTGGATGGGCGCGTGGTGTGGGACACGTCATTCCCCGGCGAATCCCCCGCAAGCCGCACCGCACACTTCGATGCGATGAACAAAACCATCGCCGACCTGCACAATTTTGATCCCGAGGCCATCGGGCTTGGCGATTTCGGAAAGCCCGGCAATTATTTCGCCCGCCAGATCGGGCGCTGGGCCGGGCAATACAAGGACGACGAGCAGGCCGGGCATTTCGAAGAGATGGACCGCCTCTGCGAATGGCTGCCAGCGAACATCCCGCCGGGGGACGAGACGAGCGTGGTGCACGGCGACTACCGGGCCGACAACATGATCTTCCACCCCACAGAACCGAAAGTGCTCGCGGTGTTGGACTGGGAGCTTTCGACGCTCGGCCACCCGCTCGCCGACTTCACCTATCATTTGATGATGTACCGCATGCCGCCCGAAGAAACCGCCGGGCTTGCCGGCAGGGATCTCGCGGCACACGGCATCCCGAGCGAAGCTGAATATGTGGAGGCCTATTGCCGTCGCACGGGGCGCAGCAGCATCCCTAACCTCGACTTCTATGTCGCCTTCAACATGTTCCGCCTTGCCGCGATTATCCACGGGATCAAAGGCCGGTACATTCGGGGCACCGCCTCCAACGCACACGCCGCCGCGATGAGCGAACGGCTGGTGCCGCTCGCCAAGCTCGCCTGGGCGCAGGCGGAAAAGGCGATACGCTGATAGGCGCCATATGCGCTACCGCGTCACCAAGAGCTGGACGACGGTCTACAGCGATCCGATCACCGTCGACGCCGGAGAACGCCTTGTGTTGTCCGGCAAGGAAGACATGTGGGAAGGCCACCGCTGGTTGTGGGCGCGGAGCGCAGCGGGAAAAGAGGGCTGGGTGCCGGACACACTGATCACCTCAGGCCCCGAAGGCGCGGTCGCACGGAGCGCCTACACGGCAGTCGAACTGGACTGCGTGGTGGGCGATGTATTGGAAGCCGTCGATGAAACCCATGGCTGGGTGATGTGCCGCAATCCTGAAGGGCGAGCAGGCTGGGTACCCCGCAGCCACCTTGAAGCCATCGATTAGAACGGGGCGACCGTTACCGGCCGCCCCCAACGATCAGCGTCCGCCCTCACCCGTCGCGCGCGGCACTGGTTTCCAGTTGCGCACGAAACTGTCGAGAAGCTGGACGCCATACCCGACCGCACCCTTCGGCGCCTTGGGCTGGCCCTTGTCTGTCCAGACCGTGAAGGCGACATCGAGATGCGCCCACGGCGTTTCGGGCTTCACGAACGCGCCGATGAAATGCGCGCCGAGGCCGGCGCCCGGCCTTCCGCCTTCGGCCGAATTCAGAATATCGGCAACACCCGACTTCATCGTTTCGGCGTAGGCATCATGCAGCGGCAGCTGCCAAAGCGGCTCGCCGACCGCCTTGCCCGCAGCCATGAGCTGCGCAGCGAGAGCGTCGTGGCGACTGAAAAGCCCCGCGTAATCGTCTCCCAGCGCACCACCGACTGAGCCGGTGAGCGTCGCGATATCGACGATCGCCGCCGGGTTGTACCGCGCCTCCGCGTAGGAGACGGCGTCGGCCAGCACGAGGCGGCCTTCGGCATCGGTGTTCGTCACCTCGATCGTCTTGCCGTTGTAGGCTTTCACGACGTCGCCGGGGCGTGTCGCGGCCCCGTCCGGCATGTTCTCCGCAAGCGCTGCTACTGCTACGAGGTTGACGGGTGCCCCGCTCTTCGCGAGCGAGAGCGCGGTGCCGACCACCGCTGCCGCGCCGGCCATATCCGTCCGCATACGCCACATGCCTGCGCCGGGCTTCAGCGAAACACCACCGGAATCGAAGGTGATGCCCTTGCCCGCGAGCACCAGCGGCGCCTCGCTGCCACCGCCGCGATATTCGACGATCAGCATCCTCGGCGGGCGCTGCGAGCCTTTGCCGACGCTGAGGATCGAGCCCATACCGAGCTTTTCCATCTCCGGCACGCCAAGCGCTTCGATGCGCACCTTGGCGACGCCCTTGAAGGCTTCACGCACGCGCTCCACGAACACTTCGGGATATTTGACGTTGGAGGGCTCGCTGATCAGGTCGCGCGTGAGCGTGACGCCCTCGACAAGCGCCTTGCCCTGCGCGGTGTAGCTGTTCGCGCCGCCTGCGCCGACCACAGTGAGCGCCGCATCCCGGCCTGCCGCGCGCGGCTTTGCGGAAGGCGCCTTGTAGCGATCGAAACTGTACGCCCCGAGGTCTGCGCCTATGGCGAGATCGGCGGCGGCATTCGCCGCGCCGGGCGCGAGGCCCGACGCGAGAAGCGCGACAGGACCATCCGCAGAAGCGGTTTCCCGCGCGGCAAGGCCGCCAATGTCCTGGAGCCCGGCAGGGGTCAGCCCATCCTTCGCACCAATGACGACGATCTGCTGCCAGGCACCGATGCCGCGCAGGGTGAGCGTCGATTTCGTTTTGTAATCGAACGCGGCAGCGTCGAGCGCACGGCCGACGGCATCGCGGGTCGCGGTATCAAGCGAGGCGCCGCGTACCGCCAGATCCTCCTTCGCGGAGAGCGGAAGCACGATCGCTGCGCTGCCATCGGGCGTGCGATCGGCAAAAGCGACCGGGCGCGCTTCGGCTGCTGTAGTCCCCAAAAGGCCGGCCACAAACACCGCAACTGCAATTTTACGCATTCAGAACTCCTCATGACAAGTGCCGGACAATGCCAGCAGCCCCGCCGCAGATGCAAGATCAACAGCGGGCCGCACCCATATTTGAACTTATCTTCTATTAACCTTGACCGTCAGCACCTCGTTCAAGGGTCGTATGCCAAAAGATGTGCCGGGGTCGGCGCGATTCGCGCTTCAAAAACAGGAACTTCGGGTGCTGAGGCGAATTCGACGCGATCAGGTGCGGTCCGGCATGTTCATACATGCAATGGAGGGGTCCTGGTTTTCCCACCCTTTCATCAAGGCCGGCTTCGTTCTGAGCGATCCTGAGGACGTCGAGGCCCTGCGCAGCAGCCGTGTCGATGGCGTCGTTATCGACACCGAGAAGGGCGCTGACATCCTTGTGGACCAGAATGTCGTCCTTTCGGCCCCGGCCTCCGACGCGCTCGCGGAGCCGAAGCGTCCGGCGCCAACAATCGAAGCTACGCCTCAGGAGGTGGTCGTTCCGCTGCACGCCGAGACCCCGCCTGCGATCACCACTATCGCGTCGGATGCGCCGTGCAGCATGGCAGAGGAATACGGACGCGCAAACGCTATCGCCGCCCACGCCAAGCGGGTGATGACCGAGCTTTACGATCAGGCGCGGCTGGGCAAGATTGTGGAGGCGGACACTCTGGTGTCGCTGGTGGACGACATCGCCGGCTCGCTTGCGCGCAATCGATCCGCGCTGACCAGCATTCTGCGGCTGAAATCCAAGGACGAATACACTTACGTTCACTCGGTGGCGGTGTCGGCGCTGATGATCAACATGGGCCGCGAAATCGGCGGCTTCGATGTCGGGACTCTACGCAACATGGGTGTTGCCGGGCTTCTCCACGACATCGGAAAGATGGCAATGCCCGAAGCGGTGCTCGGCAAACCGGGTGACCTCACCAACGAGGAATTTTCCATCATGAAGACGCACCCGGAGCGCGGCCATGCGCTGCTCCGGCGCAGTCGCGAGGTGCCCGACATGGCGCTCGACGTCTGCCTGCATCACCATGAACGGGTTAACGGCACCGGTTATCCCCAACGGTTGAAGGGCAACCAGATCACACTGTTTTCGCGCATAGGAGCGATCTGCGACGTCTATGACGCGCTTACCTCGAACCGCCCCTACAAGACCGCGTGGGAAGCGAACAGAGCGCTGAAAACCATGTTCAGCTGGCGAGGACACTTCGATACGGATATCCTGACAGCGTTTATCCGCTCAGTGGGCATCTATCCGGTGGGAACGCTGGTGAAGCTCCGCTCCAACCACCTTGCGCTCGTGCTCGACATCAACACCGCGGACCTGACGCGGCCGGTGGTGCGCGCGTTCTATTCGATCACCAATTGCGCACCCATCCCGCCGCAGGACATCAACCTGCTGCTGGATGGGGGTGGCGATGCGATCGTTTCGTCCGAAAACCCCGAAGCATGGGATATCGCAGACTGGGAAACGCGCTGGAGCGCCCTCGCCGCCTGATTGCGAGGGATAGATCGCAGCCGCGGCGTTTTCTAGTATCGGCGGGAACCAGCAAGAGGCACCCCATGCGTCCGATCATCGATATCGCGGAAGTTTCGAAACGCCTTCTCGGCAGCGCGCCCGAAGACCTCGGCCACCACGAAAAGCGCGTACTCGAACATGTTTCGAAGCGAACACCGATCAGCCGCGATGCCGGGCTGATCGCCGAAGAAGACGCAACGTTCGGAGATCGGCTGGCGGACCGAGTCGCAGAGATCGGCGGGTCGTGGGGCTTCATCATTGCGTTTGCGGTCATTCTGTTCGGCTGGATGCTGCTGAACAGCGGGATTCTGAAGGAACTTGGGCTCGCCTTCGATCCTTATCCCTACATCTTCCTCAATCTGATGCTGTCGACGCTCGCTGCCATACAGGCTCCCGTCATCATGATGAGCCAAAACCGGCAGGCGGACAAAGACCGTCTCGCCGCGCGGCTCGACTATGAAGTGAACCTGCGCGCCGAGCTTGAAATCCTCCGGCTTCACGAAAAGCTAGACATGGCGGTGATCGATTCGCTGCGCCGGCTGGAGGCCGACGTGGCCGCGCTGAGAGCGCAGAGTTAGGGTTCGGGGTTCGCCGCGGGCGTCGCGAGAAGACGGTCGATCTTGCGACCATCCATGTCGACGATCTCAAAGCGCCAGTCATCGTACGCAAAGGTCTCGCCGATCTCCGGGAGATGCGTGAGCACGCTGAGCGCGAAGCCGGCAACGGTCTGGTAGTCGCGCTCCGCCGGAAGCCGGGTGCCGAGCGTTTCGGCCATCTCGTCGGCGGGCATCGATCCGGCAAGCAGCCAGCTGCCATCGCCGCGCTCCACGGCGTCGGGCTCGGTGCCCTCGTCGAGATCAGACTTGAACGCCCCCGCGATCGCCGCGAGCAGGTCGGCTGGCGTAAGTATGCCTTCGAAATGGCCATACTCGTCGTGAACGAGCGCGATCGGCACGTCGGCGCGCCGTAAGACTTCGAGTGCGTCCGCCGCATCCATCGCATCGGGAACGACGGGCGCGGACCGGAGCAGCGCCTTCAGATCGAGCGGGCGGCCCTCGAGGATCGCAGCCACGACATCGCGCGCCTGCACGACACCGACGATGCGGTCGATCGAACCCTCGGCGACTGGCAGTCGCGTGTGCGGGGTTGCGATCAGCTCGGCGCGCAGCTCGGCCTCGTCTGACTCGATATCGAGCCAGTCGATTTCGGTGCGCGGCGTCATCACCGCCCGCACCGAGCGGTTGGCAAGGCGCATCACGCCGCTGATCATCTGGCGCTCGCTCTCCTCGATCACCCCGGCGCTCGTCGCTTCCGAAACGATGAGGTGGAGCTCCTCCGCGGTGACATGATCGGCGTTTTCCTCTGCCGCGCCGAACAGCCGCAGCAGCGTTTTCGTCGAGCGATCGAGCACCCAGACAAGCGGCGCAGTGACGCGCGAAAGGACCGACATCGGCGCCGCGATGAACACCGCGATGCGTTCAGGGCTACGCAGCGCGAGCTGTTTCGGCACCAACTCGCCCACCGTGAGCGACAAATAGGTAATGAACGAAACGACGAGCACGATCCCAGCCTCGCCCGAGAGTCGTGCCGGCACGCCGAGCGCTTGAAGCCGTTCAGCAACCGGCCCGCCCAGCGTTGCGCCCGAGTAGGCACCCGCGATGATGCCGACGAGTGTGATACCGATCTGCACGGTGGAGAGAAAGCGCGAAGGTTCGTCGTGGAGCGACAGCGCCATGCGTGACCCGGGCTTGCCGGCGTTCACCATTGCCTGCAGTCGGGCCCGGCGTGACGAGACGACAGACATCTCCGACATGGCGAACACGCCGTTCAAAGCAATGAGAACCAGGATGATCCCGACGTCGGACCAGGGAAAGGGTTGCATGATCGCCTTTCCTTATACGGCGGAAACAGGCATTTGAAGCCCGGACTTGGGGAAAGGATCGCAATGCTGAATGTTGTTACGCGTGCGGGCATGGAACCGGCGCTTGCGCTTGTCCATGGCTGGACGTGCGATCACCGCGCCATGCAGCCGGTCGCGAACGCGTTTCCGGCCCAGAAGGTGGTGATGCCGGACCTACCCGGCCACGGCGCGAGCGTGAAAACGGGCGACTATGCGATCCCTGCACAGACGGAAGCCGTGCTGGCGGCGATGCCCGAGCGCGCGATCTGGGTGGGCCATTCGATGGGCGCGCAGATTGTGGTGGAGGCCGCGGCGCGCGCGCCGGAGAGGGTGATGGCTGCGGTGCTGCTCGATCCAGCCGCGATCCAGCCTATGGAAGCCGCCTTCGCGGGCCGGGACCGGATGAAGATAGACCTTGCGACGACGGACGACTTCCCCGCGCTGATGCGCCGCTTTTCAGGCGGCATGATGATCGCGCCCACCGATGCGGAGGCAGTGCGTGCACTCGCCGACACGCAGGCCGCCGCCGACCCGGACGTGGCGCGCGCGGGCTGGGACGCGATCTGGAACTGGGACGGCCCGGCGGCATTCGCAGCGCTTTCAGTGCCGACGCTCGTCATCACCGTGGAGCGGACGATGAACCGACTTTCGGACCTTTCGAGGCTGAACCGCCGCATCGCCACCGCGCAAGTGACGGGTTCGGGCCATATGCTGCAGTTCGAAGTGATGGACCAGGTGGCGGCGATGATGCGCCGGTTTTTTGATCTGAACGGCCTGCTCAGCACGCGTTAATCTGAAGTGCTGTTGGAACAAGCACGCGTCTTCCCGCGTACTTCGGGCGCGAACAGAAATGGAGATCAGGGGTTTATGTCTATCCAAGCGAAAATGGTGGCGAGCGCTGCTGCGGCGAGCTTGCTGCTGACGACGGCCTGCGTGACCAATCCGGAAACCGGCAAGAAGGAACTTTCGAAGACCGCGATCGGCGCCGCGCTCGGCGCCGGCGCGGGTGCGGGCCTCGGCGCCATCATCGGCGGCAAGCGTAATCGCACGGAAGTGCTGGTTGGAACCGGCATCGGCGCGCTCGCAGGCGCGGCGGTCGGCGCCTACATGGACAAGCAGGAGAAGGAACTGCGCGAAAAGACTGCGGGCACGGGCATCGATGTCGTGCGCCAGGGCGACGAAATCGTGCTCAACATGCCTTCGAAGGTGACGTTCGATGTCGACTCGGCGCTTGTCAGCCCGCAGTTCCAGCCGACGCTGAACGAGGTCGCGCGCGTGCTATCGCAGTACGAAAAGACCTTCGTCGACGTGATCGGACACACCGATTCAACCGGCTCCGATGCTTACAACATGACGCTCTCGCAGCGCCGCGCGGACAGCGTCGCCACCTATCTGTCGTCAAACGGCGTGCTGCGCGCACGCATCGCGACGCAGGGCATGGGCGAAAGCCAGCCGATCGCCAGCAACGACAGCGAAGCCGGACGCGCGCAGAACCGCCGCGTCGAGATCAAGCTGGTGCCGGTAACGGAAACCGCGACAAGCTAAAGAAGATCGTCGCGTTTGATGGTGTCGGCGCCGCGCGGCAGGCTGAACAACATGCCGTCGGCGCCGACAACGATCGGCCCTTCGTAGTGCGTCGTTGCATCACGGAGGAAATACGGTTCCAGAATGCGCAGCGGCAGCGGCGGCACGACGTGGTTCAAGACCAGCATGCGCACGTTCGCGGTCGCAGCCGCGCGCGCCGCATCTCCCGGCGAGGCGTGATAGCCGGGGATATCCGACATGATCTTGGCGGCACGCGCGTTTCCGTCTGCCCGTAGTGCGCGTTCCAGCACGCTCACCATTCCGGCATTCAGGGCCTCATGGACGAGAATGTCGGCACCTTTCGCCTGCTCCGCCACAATCGGATCCGGTGCCGTATCACCGCTGATCACGACCGAGCGTCCAGCATAGTCGAACCGGTAGCCGACCGCTGGTCGGACGGGGTCGTGGCGTACTGGAAAGGCCGTGACACGCAGGCCACCGTCATCCAGGACCACCAGCGGACGATCGGCCGGAAACACGTGCGGCGCAGCACCGTGCCCGGCGGGGGGCACGATGTCCGCTCCATGATGGGCCACCCTGTAGCCGCGATCCAGCGCATAGGCCGCATTCAGACCCTCCACGACCGCATCAACGCCAGGCGGTCCATAAACGGGAAGCGGCGTGGCGCTGCCGCTGCTCGCCCAGCGCAGCGTCATCAGCTCGCCGATGCCGTCGATATGGTCTGAATGGAAATGCGTGAGCAGCAACGCCTCGACATCGCCGACCGGCAAGCCCATGGCACCAAGCGTACGGACCGAGCCGCCGCCTGTATCGACGATAAACACCCTTCTGCCAGCGATCACGGCCGTACACGGCCCGGCGCGGGTCGATGCCGAAAGCGGAGAGCCCGCCCCGCAAAGCGCAACGTGAAGACCATCAGGCAGACCGTCGCGCACGTCGCGGCCGACGTTGGCTGCCGCCGCGCGGGCAAACAGCCTCTCCCCAATCTCAGGCTGAAAGTGACGGAACGCCAGAAACGCGAAGACGACCAGAACAACCGCAGCCAGGATTTTTCGCATCATCCCCACCCCTGTTTCTTCAGAAGAAAGTCGGCCGGATTTCGCCCACGCACCCGCTGAGACAAACAATTGGGCCGAGCGAGAACCCGGCCCAGTTGGCGACCCTAGTTTGGGGTCCGATCATCATCGCAGAACGCAATTTTCCGAGCACTATCAATACTCGGAGGCCAAACTTGTCGGGGCGGCATTTCTTATTGAGAACAGTTCTCATATGATATAAAGTCACATCATGAGAAACGCACCTCAAATCGACGACTGGAACGGCGCGACCGGCGCGCGCTGGGTGGACAATCAGGAACGGCTCGATCGCATCCTCGCGCCCTACGGCGATGCCGCGCTGGCGGCGGCAGCGGCGAAACCGGGCGAGGCGGTGCTCGATATCGGCTGCGGCGCGGGCGTCACGACGCTGACGCTTGCCGCAAGCGTACAGCCCGGCGGCCGCGTGGTGGGCGTCGACATCTCTGAGCCGCTCGTCGTGCGTGCGCGGGAACGCGCCGCCGCCGCAGCGCTGCCGATCGACTTCCGGCTGGAGGATGCGAGCCGCGCCGCCCTGCCCGATGCCGCCTTCGACCTGCTCTTTTCCCGTTTCGGCGTGATGTTCTTCGACGCGCCGACGGAAGCGTTCCGCCACATGCGCGCCGCGCTGAAACCCGGCGGACGCCTTGCTTTCATCTGCTGGCGCAGCGCAGCGGAAAACGACTGGGCCAAGCTGCCGATCGCAGCGCTGCGCGGCATCGTGCCGATCCCGGAATCGAACCCCGAGGCGCCCGGTCCCTATGCCTTCGGCAACCGCGCGCGCGTGGAGACCATCCTTGCCGATGCAGGCTTCACCAAAGTGGAGATCACGCCTTTCGACGCCCCGCTCATATACGGAATCGGGGCGAGCCGGGAGGCGGCGCTCGACGACGCCATGGAGTATATGTCTCAGATTGGCCCGGTCCCGCGCCTGCTCGCGGACAAGCCCGACGACATGCGCGAGAAGGCCATGGCTGCCGTGCGCGCAGCGCTTGAGGCGCGGCTGAGCGATGCCGGCGTTATCATTGATGGTGCCGCGTGGGTGGTGACCGGACGCAACCCTTGAACCGTTATGGTTGCCAAATGGCATCATATGAATTATATGATGCCAAAAGGAAACGCCGTGACACCCACGCTTCAGCTTGTCGACACCGCACCGCAGGTGTTTCGCCCCGCACCCATCACCGATGCGGAGGGCGCCGCAATGTTCCGCGCCGCACTGAACCTGTTCCGCGCGTGGGATATTACCGACGAGGCCGCGGCAACCCTGCTTGACCTGCCGCTCCGCACCTACCGCCGCTGGAAGGCAGAGGGCCCGGGCCGTATGGGCCGCGACGGCAAGGCCCGGCTTTCCAACCTGATGGGCATCCACAAGGCGCTGCGCATCATCTTCCGCGAACCGCATCGCAGCTATGCATGGGTAAAGGCGCCGAGCACCGTCTTCGGAGGCGAAAGTGCGCTCGACATCATGCTTGGCGGCGAACTCACCGATCTGATGCGCGTGCGCCGCCACCTCGATGCCGAGCGGGGCGGCTGGTGAACGATGCCGCGATTCCGGTCGTCGAGATGGAATGGAAGGGCGCGGTGCGGATCATCCGAAGCGCCTGGCCGCCCATCGACTTGTTCGAGGACATCGCAGACCCCGCCGACTGGCCGCTGCTGATCGCCGCCGAGCAGAAGACCAACCCGCGCCTGATGGCCAACATCGGCACGCTCGACCTCGTACCATCCGCACGCCGCGTTTCCGGGCCGGGCGCGAGCTACCTGATGGCACCCTTCACGCACATCAGCACCGATCGCCCAAGCCGGTTCAGCGACGGGCGCTACGGCGTGCTCTATATCGGCGACAGCTTCGAGACGGCGCTGTTCGAAACAGCGCACCATCACGCGCGCTTTATGGCTGCAACGGCAGAGCCGCCGGGTTGGACCTCCCAGTTCCGGGAGATCGTGCTCGATGTTTCCGCATCGCTTCACGATCTGCGCAGCGACGCCCAAACCGTACTTTCTCCTGACGACTACACCCCCGGCCAACTGCTCGGTGCGCAGCTTCGGGCGGCAGGCTCCGAAGGCGTCATCTATCCGAGCGTGCGCCGTGCGGCGGGTACATGCGTCGGCCTGTTCTATCCAGACCACGCGTCCCTACCGCGGCAGGGGCGGCATCTCGATTATCATTGGGACGGTACGCGTATCGACATGGTCCGCGATGCAGGCAGCGGCCAGGTCTTTCGGATCGTCTAGAGCAGGCAGCGCCAGCGGCAGTCGGTCCTAGACGGCCAATTCCTTGACCTCTTCGGCCCGCGCAGCAAACTCTTCAGCGAGCGATTCATGAATCTTGCGCACGGACGGGGCAGCGGCTCGGGTTGCCATCTCACGACATTCAGCCTCCCTCCGGAGGAGGTATTCGCGATCTTCGGGGACGGACATGGGACTCTCCTGATACCGCAGCTCATGCTGCGGGGCCGAGCGGTTCGGGAATGAGTCGCTGGTATCCGCGGCTTATAACACAGGCTGCGGGCTGTACCGAATCAGGACAGATCCGAAGGGGTTGCACCCGGAACGACAACGCGGGATGTTTGACGCCTTTCCGGCAGGAGATCCGAATGAAACAGCGCACGCTCGGCGCCAGCGGCCTTTCGGTCGCTCCCATCATGCTCGGCGGCAACGTCTTCGGCTGGACCGCCGACGAAAAGACGAGCTTCGCCGTGCTGGACGCTTTCGCCGCCGGCGGCGGCAATTTCATCGATACGGCTGACGTTTATTCCGCGTGGATACCCGGCAACAGTGGCGGCGAATCCGAAACGCTGATCGGAAAATGGCTGCGGGGGCGCGGTAGGCGCGACAAGATGGTCATCGCCACAAAAGTCGGGATGCTGGAAGGCGAAGGCGGCAAAGGCCTCAAAGCAAGTCGCATTGCCGCCGCGTGCGAAGCCTCGTTGAAACGCCTGCAAACCGATGTGATCGATGTTTACTTCGCTCACAGGGACGATCCCGAGACGCCGCTGGATGAGACGCTGGACGCGTTCGATGCGCTGGTGAAGGCGGGCAAGGTTCGCGCGATCGGCGCCTCCAATTACAGTGCGGAACGACTCGCCGAAGCGCGGGCGATCAGCGACCGGAACGGGTGGGCGCGATTCACGGTACTGCAGCCACAATACAACCTGTTGAAACGCGGCGATTATGAAGGCCCGCTCCAGCGGCTCGCTATCGACGAGATGATCGGCGTTGTGCCCTATTACGGCCTTGCGAGCGGTTATCTCTCAGGCAAATACCGCACCCCCGCTGATCTTTCCGGCGCACGCGCTGCTGCCGTGAAAAAATGGATGGACGGCCAAGGGGCTTCCGTCCTCGCCGCGCTGGACAGCGTTTCCGCCGAAACCGGCGCCAGTCTCGCCGCCATAGCGCTTGCCTGGGTGAAAGAGCAGCCGGGCATCACCGCCCCAATTGCCAGCGCAAGCAAGCCGGAGCAGGTCGCGGACCTGATTACGGCCGCAACGCTGACGCTAACGCCCGATCAACTGAGCCGCCTGACGGCGGCGGGGCATCAGTAAACGCGTGCCTTCGGCTTGATGTACTCGATCTCGTCGGTAAGCGTGTAGGTGTGCACCGGTCGGGCATCGAGCTTCACCGCGCCGCCCTTGCCGCCCCAGCCTTCGAACCACGAGATGGTGTGCTTCATCCAGTTCTCGTCGTCGCGGTTCGGATAGTCCTCGTGCATGTGTGCGCCGCGGCTTTCCTTGCGCGCGGCCGCGCCATGGATCGTCACCATCGCCTGGCTGATGAGGTTGTCGAGTTCCAGCGTTTCGATAAGGTCGGTGTTCCAGACGAGCCCCTTGTCGGAGACGCGGATGTCCTGCACGCGCTCATACGTCTTCGTGAGCTTGCCGATGCCTTCCTGCAGAAGTTCGTCAGTGCGGAACACCGCGCAGTGCGCCTGCATGGTCTTCTGCATCTCGAGCCGCACGTCCGCCGTCGGGGAACCGCCCGACGCGTTGCGGAAGTGATCGAGACGGCCGAGCGCCATGTCGTTTGAATCCGCCGGCAGCGGTTTGTGCGCCATGCCCGGCTTGATGATCTCTGCGACACGGTGCGCGGTGGCGCGGCCGAAGACGACGAGATCGATAAGGCTGTTGGAGCCGAGACGGTTGGCGCCGTGTACCGAAACGCACGCGGCTTCGCCGACCGCGAACAGGCCGGGGACGACCGTATCCGGGTTGCCATCCTTCAAGGTGACGACTTCGCCGTGATAGTTCGTGGGGATGCCGCCCATGTTGTAGTGGACGGTGGGCACCACGGGGAGCGGCTGGCGCGTCAGGTCGACGCCGGCGAAGATCTTGCCGGTCTCGGTGATGCCGGGCAGGCGCTCGTGCAGGATCTTGGCGTCGATGTGGTTGAGGTGAAGGTAGATATGGTCCTTCTCCTTACCGACACCCCGGCCTTCGCGGATTTCCATCGCCATTGAGCGCGAGACCACGTCGCGGCTGGCGAGGTCCTTCGCGGACGGCGCATAGCGTTCCATGAAGCGCTCGCCCTCGGAGTTGGTGAGGTAGCCGCCCTCGCCGCGCGCACCTTCGGTGATGAGGACGCCCGCGCCGTAGATGCCGGTCGGGTGGAACTGCACGAATTCCATGTCCTGCAACGGCAAACCCGCACGCAGCACCATGCCGCCGCCGTCACCCGTGCAGGTATGCGCGGAGGTGGCGGAGAAGTACGCACGGCCGTAGCCGCCCGTCGCAAGCACGACGCTGTGCGAACGGAAGCGGTGGATGGTGCCGTCTTCCATGCACATGGCGATGACGCCGCGGCACTCGCCGTTCTCCATGATGAGATCGAGCGCGAAATATTCGATGAAGAAGTCCGCGCTGTAGCGCAGCGACTGCTGGTAAAGCGCGTGCAGCATGGCGTGGCCGGTGCGGTCGGCAGCGGCGCAGGTGCGCTGCGCGGGCGGGCCGGCGCCCATGTTCTGCATCATGCCCCCGAACGGGCGCTGATAGATCTTGCCTTCGCTGGTGCGGCTGAACGGCACACCCGCGTGCTCCAGCTCGTAAACGGCGGCAGGCGCCTCGCGGCAGAGATATTCGATCGCGTCCTGATCGCCGAGCCAGTCTGACCCCTTCACGGTGTCGTACATGTGCCAGGTCCAGTGGTCCGGCCCCATGTTGCCGAGCGAGGCGGCGATGCCGCCCTGCGCCGCGACAGTGTGCGAGCGCGTGGGGAACACCTTGGTGATGCAGGCGGTCTTTAGGCCCGCCTCGGCGATGCCCATCGTTGCGCGGAGGCCCGAACCGCCGGCGCCGACGACGACGGCATCATAGGTGTGATCGATGATCTGATAGCTGCTGGTCATGCGTATTCAGTCCGTCAGGCGCCGAGCGCGATCTTGAGAATGGAGAAGACGCCGACGAGGCCGCCGGCAACAGCGAAGGCATTAAGCGCAAGGAGCATCGCGACCTTGGTGCCTTCATGCAGGTAGTCTTCGATCAAAACCTGAAGACCAAGCCGCAAGTGCCAGAAAACGCTCACCACGAACAGGATCAGCGGCACCGCGACGAGCGGCTGCGCCATCCAGTCCGTCACCGTCTGATAACCGAGGTCAGGCAGGCGCACGAGCGACACGATGAACCAGACGACAAGCAGCAGGTTCGCGATCGCCGTGACGCGCTGCAGCCACCAGTGGTGCACGCCGCTCTTCGCCGCGCCGAGGCCGCGCACGCGGCCGATTTCGGTTCCACGTCCCATCAGGCAGGCTCCTCAGACGTACAGGATGATCGCCCAGGTGATCGCGGTAAGCGTCAGCGAGGCAAGAATGGTGAGGATGGCGGTCAGCTTCGACGTGGCGAGGTCGTAGCCCCAGCCGGTATCCATCGCGAGGTGGCGGATGCCCGACATCATATGCTGATAGACGGCCCACGTCATCGCCACGAGAATCGTGATGCCCACCCAGCCTGACGCGATCGACAGGAAGGTCTCGTAGGCCTCGGGCCCGGTCGCGGCGGCCACGAGCCACCAGAGGAACAGCAGCGTGCCACCGATGGCGAGGCCATCGCCCGTGGCGCGGTGCAGGATCGAAACCAGCATGTGGACGCGCCAGCGCCAGATGCCGAGGTGCGGTGAAAGCGGCCGGTTCACGGATGCCACGCTTTTATCCCCAGTTGAGTGCCCTTTTCACGGGTGCTTTTAGGGCGCGCGGCGAGTCGTGCAACTCTTATGCTTGCGAACGATTCTCAACTAAGCCGATTCAAGCGCCGCGGAGTCGCTGGAGTGTCGAGAAGCGCGGGTTATCAACGGCAAGACGCGCGCGTACCCCCGCCTCCAGCGCATCAAGAAGCCCGGGCGTCTCCGCAGTCCATTCGCCGGCGCGGATACGCGCGCAGGCCTCGGCAACACGCGCCTCTGCCGCAACGTCAGGGAGCAACGCGCCAAGCGCAGCGGCCTCCGCCTCGGATGGGTGTTCACGCAGCTCGCGGACAACAATGGCAAGCGCATTGGCAGCGACCTTGGCGTGGAAGGCCGTGCGGCCGGAAAGTTCACTCTCCGCCTCTTTCAGAAAGGCGGCAGCGGCCTCGACAAGGTCAGCGGCTTCGATTCTGGACCGCATGGTTCAAAGCGCTCCGTGCTTCAGCATGTAGAGAAGATCGGCCTCGGTTTCCGAGACACGGCGGGCGATCGCTGCGCGCTCGACGGAGGCCACCTCGCCCGAGAGATGTGCCGCCCCCATCTGCATGCACATCACGCCCCAGCGCAGTGACCCCAGCATTTCGAATGCAAGCGCAAGTTCGGGGTCGACCTTCATGCCGCCAGACGCTTCATAGGCCGCATAAAACGCCTCGCGCTCCGCGAAGCCGCCAACGGGCATCTGCGTCTGGCCGAAGCGCCACGTGTTGGTGGACAGCCAGCCGATATCGAGTAGCGGATGGCCGATGTGGGCCAGTTCCCAGTCGACGACCGCCGCCAGGCCCGTATCGCCCACGATGAGGTTGCCTGAGCGGAAATCACCGTGAACAAGCGCGAGATTGCCATCTTCCGGCAAGGACTCCCCCAGCATGGCGAAGGCCAGCTCGAACACGGGCACGGCGCCCTCGCAGTCATCATAGATCTCACGAAGAGCGCGAAGCTGGGCCTGCGGCGTCAGCACGGGAAGCCGGAGATCAGCGACGGCTTCCGCGCCGATCGCGTGGATACGGGCAAGCGATTCCGCGCAATCGGCAAGCATCGCGGCCCTTGCCCCGGCATAAGCGTTGTCGCGCAGCCAGCGCGGCGCGAGCGTCTCCCCCTCCACGAACGCCATGACAAAGCCCTCGCCAAGGTCGTCCTGCGGCGTCAGAACGGCGATCACCTCGGCAACGCGGACACCGGCCTTCCCGACCCGTGTCTGTAGCGCAGCCTGCACCGCCCTCGACATGCCCGCCACTGTCTGGCCGGGCGGTGTCACCTGCAAAATGAGCCGCCACGCCTGGCCTTCGCGAACAGCATCCACGGCATAGGTGAGCGAACTGGCGCCGCCCGAGAGCGGGCTCACCGCCTCCACATCGACATGGCCGGGCACGGCCCGCTCGAGCACACGGGCAAGGCGTGCGCGCGCTGCCCCCGGATCGGTCCTGTCTTGTTCCATTATGGACACGGTAGCGCCTCTCCGCCGCGCCGCAACTGCGCGATCTAACGGGGCGTTAACCCAGACCGGCTATATCGTTTCGGACTCGACACCCCTTTTTACGCGAAAAGCAGGCGACAGAATCAACGCATGATCGACAACGAAACGGTCTCCTGGCGGGAGCGGCTGCGCTCTTATCGCATCACAGACGAAGATCAGCGCCTGATGCCTGAGCTTTGGCAGGTGCTGGAGCCGGTTGCGCCACAGATGGCAGAGGCGTTCTGGGAGGTCTTCGGGCCTTCGGCAGGCGCGGGCGACGACCTGACGCCCGAACACAAGCGCATCATGATCGAGAATAGCGTCGCTTACACGCGGCAGAACCTCACCGATCCGCTCGATACCGCATGGATGGAGCGCGTGGCGCTGCACGGCAACGGCGTATTCGCCGCGGGCGCCAAGAGCCACGAGGCCGTGGGCGCATTCAGCTGCGCCTATGACGTCGCCTACGAATACCTGCCGCATGAGGTCGAGGATCGCACCAAGCTCGCCAAGATGCTGCGCGTGCTTTCAAAGATCTGCGAGCTTGAAGTGGATCTCGTGCTGACGCGCGTGCTGGTTCTGCGGGACAAGCAGCGTACCGACGAGATTCATGCGTACGGCGAAAAATTCCGCACGCTGATCGCAAGCGCCGTCGAGCGCACCTCGCAGCGCTCCGCCGCCGTGCGCACGCAGTCCGCGACCGCAGCGATCAAGGCACGCGACATGCTTTCGAAATCCGCCGAGGTGGCCGCCGCTGCCGAGCAATCGGCGATGGCGATGCGGCAGGCCGCTGAAACAGCTGCCGGGCTTATCCGCACGATCGAGGAAACGCGGGCGGAAGTGGATGGCGCCGCCACCGTCGCCGACCGCGCGACGGCGCAGGCCGGCGAGGCAGTCGATTCGGTGACGCTGCTTGCCAAGCACAGTGAAACGATCGAATCGATCGTCAGCCTGATCCGCGACATCGCCGGGCAGACGAACCTCCTCGCGCTCAACGCCACGATCGAGGCCGCGCGCGCGGGGGATGCCGGGCGCGGCTTTGCCGTGGTTGCACAGGAAGTGAAATCGCTCGCCGGGCAGACCGCACGCGCCACTGACGACATCGCCAAGCAGATCGCCGCGATTCAGGCCGCGACGCAGAGCACGGTCGCCGCGAACGGATCAATCCGCGAAACGGTGGACGGCGTGCGCAAGTCCGCCGACCGCATCAAGGGCGCGATGGACAATCAGGCGGCGACGGTGACGATGATCACCGGCTCGGTCGACGAGACCGCGCTTTCGGCAGACGCCATGTCCGCCGCGATTGCCAGCATCCGCCATTCCACTGAAAGCGTGGCAAGCGAGGTGGATACGGTGCGCGTGGTGTTCGCCGAGGTGGACGAGCAACTGACGCAGCTTCAGAGCGCGGTGGGTGAGTTCATGGCAGCCATTGCTGCCTAACCCCTCTATCGGGGGTGATGACAGAGTGGCCGCGCGGCGGATAGACTCGCACGCATGTCACGTCCTCACATCTTCATCACCGGCGCCTCACGCGGCATCGGCGCTGCAACCATGGCCCTCATCCGCGAGGACGACGCGCATGTCGTTGGCCACGCCACAACGGATGGCGGCGGACTGATCGGCGCTGATCTCAGCCAGCCGGGCGCGGGCCGGGCGCTCTGGAAGAGGGCGCTGGAGGCGCTCGATGGGCGCATCGACGTTCTGGTGAACAACGCGGGCGTGTTCGAGGACAATCCGCTGGAGGCGAGCGACGCCGATTGGGATGCGCAGTGGGAACGCGGCCTCGCGATCAACCTGAAGGCGGCGGCGGACCTGTCGCGCGCGGCGATCCTGCACTGGCGGGAGCGTGGTAGCGGCGGGCGCATCGTCAATGTTGCGAGCCGCGCCGGGCACCGAGGTGATTCGCCCGCGCACTGGCACTATGCGGCAGCGAAGGCGGGCATGATTGCGATGACCAAGACGATCGCGCGGGCGCACGCGAACGAGGGCATTCTCGCTTATGCGGTCGCACCCGGCTTCACGATGACCGGAATGGCGGAAGACTATCTTTCGAGCCGCGGCGGCCAACAGCTTCTCGCCGACATCCCGCTCGGCCGCGTTGCCGATCCCGGCGAAGTGGCGAATGCGATCATCTACCTGGCGCTGAAGGCGCCCGCCGCGATGACAGGCGCGACGCTCGACATCAACGGCGCGAGCTACGTGCGCTGACCGTCAGGCCTCGATAAGCACCTTGCCCATCGCCTTGCGGTCCATCATCCAGCGGATCGCCTCGGCGCCATCGTCCAGGCTGAAACGCCGGGAGATGTGCGGGTGCAGCTTGCCCTCGCCCAGCCACTGGATCAGCTCGGCCATGTTCGCGGCGTGCACCTTCGGTTCGCGCATCGTGAACGCGCCCCAGAACACGCCGACGATCGACGCGCCCTTGATGAGCGCGAGGTTGAGCGGGAGCTTCGGGATCTCTCCGCCCGCGAAGCCGACGACGAGGTAGCGGCCGTTCCAGCCGATCGAGCGGAAGGCGGGCTCGGCGAACTTGTCCCCCACCGGATCGTAAATCACGTCCGGCCCGGCGCCGCAGGTGCGCTTGATGCCCTCGCGGAGATCTTCGGTGGAGTAGTTGATCGTCTCGTCAGCACCGTATTCGCGGCAGAGCGCGAGCTTCTCGTCAGACGAGGCCGCGGCAACGACTTTCGCGCCCATCACCTTGCCGAGTTCGACCGCCGCGAGCCCGACACCGCCCGCCGCGCCGAGGACGAGCAGCGTTTCGCCGGGCTGGATGTTCGCGCGCTGCTTCAGCGCGTGGTGGGAGGTCGCGTAGGTCATGGTGAAGCCCGCAGCGATGTCGAGCGGCATCGAATCGGGGAGCGGCACGGCCTTCGAAGCCTCCGCGATGAGATATTCGGCGAAACCGCCCGTTCCGGTCATCGCCAGCACGCGATCGCCGGGCTTCAGATGTGTGACCCCCTCGCCGACCGCATCGACCGTGCCCGCTACTTCCCCGCCCGGCGCGAACGGCAGCGGCGGTTTGAACTGGTAGAGGTTCTGGATGATGAGCACGTCCGGGAAGTTCACGCCCGCGGCGGCGACGCGAATGCGCACCTCACCCTTGCCGGGCTCCGGCGTCGGGACCTCGCGCACGACCAGCTTTTCGGGTGGCCCGTATTCCACGCAAAGCAGCGCCTTCATAATCTGTCCCTTTCACCATCCGCAGGTTGCCATTCGGCGTTCACTCGGCACAATAACCGCATGAAGGGTGGGGACAATGCACGACAAAGATAGGCTCACCGTCGCCGTGATGGGCGCCGGCCTCATCGGCTGCTACATCGGTGGTGCGCTTGCCGCGGGCGGCGCGCGGGTGACGCTGATCGGCCGGCCGACCTATATGGTCGCCATCCGCGAGAATGGCCTGCGAATTTCCGATGTGAGCGGGCGAGATACGCTCGTTCCCGCCTCCGACATCGTCTTGACCGAAAGTCCGGCAGCCGCCGAGGGCGCGGATATCGTGCTTGTGACGGTGAAGAGCGACGCCACCGCAGAGGCAGCCGCAGCGCTTGCGCCTTACCTCGCGGAGGGAACCCCGGTGCTTTCGCTCCAGAACGGCGCGGACAACGTTGCAGCCATTGGCGCAGCATTGCCCGAGGCGCGCGCCTTAGCGGGGATGGTTCCGTTCAATGTGGCTGGGCGCGGGCCTGCCCATTTTCACCAGGCGACGAGCGCCCCGCTACAGATCGATGCCGATCCGGCGCTCGACAGGTTCGCCGACCTGCTTGCCGCAGGCGGGCTTCCACCTGTGCGCAGCGCCGACATGGAAGGCGTGCTGTGGGGCAAGCTGCTCGTGAACCTAAATAACGCAATCAACGCGCTTTCCGGCAAGACGCTGGCGCAGGAGTTCGCCGACCGCGATTACCGCCGCGCGTGGGCGCTTTCGATGCGCGAAGGGCTCCGACTTGTGAAGGCGGCAGGCATTCGGCCCGCGAGTGTGCTGCCGCTCCCGATCGAGCGAATGCCGCTTCTGCTGTCGCTGCCGAATTTCCTCTACCGGCGTATCGCCGCGCGGCAGAAAACCACCGTGGACCGCCACGCACGCTCATCAATGGCGGACGACCTCGCGCGCGGACGGCATACCGAGGTCGACCACCTGAACGGCGCTGTCGTGCGTCTGGCGGCACGGCTGGGGCGCAAGGCCCCAGTGAACGCGAAACTGGTCACGCTGGTCCGCGCCGCTGAGACCGGAGCGCCTCCGATCTCCGGCAAGATGCTGCGTCAGACGCTCGCGGCGTCGATGAGGGCCTGAGCGAGCAGGCGGAACTCTTCCTCGCGCGGGCTCGACTTGCGCCAGACGAGCGCGATCTCGCGGAACGGCTTCTCGCCGTCGATCGGCCGCGTCTCGACATCGGTGCCGTTGAGGATGCCTGCCTTCAGCGCCATGTCCGGCACCAGCGTGGTGCCGAGGCGGTTATCGACCATCTGGATGAGCGTGTGCAGCGAGGTGCCGACAACCGACGTTTCCGCGCGATATTCCGGGCGCCCACAAGCCGCGAGCGCGTGCTCCTTGAGGCAGTGTCCATCTTCCAGCAGCAACAGCCGATCGGTATCGATGTCCTGGGGATGGATCACCTTGCCGGCACCGTGGATATCGTCCTTGTGCGCGGCGATGTGGAAATAGTCGCGGAACAGCTTCACGCTCGCCACGTCGCCGCAGGGAAACGGCAACGCGAGCAGCACACAGTCCACCTGCCCCCGCCCGAGCGCATCGCACACCGAGGCACTCGTCTCCTCGCGCAGATAGAGCTTGAGATCGGGCCAGGAGGCGCGCAGGCGCGGTAGCGCCTTCGGCAGGAAGAACGGCGCGATCGTGGGGATCACACCCATGCGAATTTCGCCCGTCAGAGGCCGAGCCTCGGCCTGCGCCAGCGCGGCGAGGTCTTCGGCCTCGCGCAGCACGAGTATCGCTTTGCGCGCGATCTTCTCGCCGAGCGGGGTGAAGCGCACCACGCGTCGTGTGCGTTCGACGAGCGCGGCATCGAGCAGCGTCTCCAGCTCCCGAATGCCGGAAGAGAGTGTCGACTGGGTGACGAAACAGGCATCGGCGGCGCGGCCGAAGTGTTGATGCTCGTGAAGCGCCGCAAGATATTGGAGCTGCTTGAGGGTGGGCAGAAACGTCATCGGCTTTTTCGATCAGTCTGACCAAATTTATCCATTGGCTCCATAACGCGCCAGGCGGATATGAACAAGCCACTGAAGCCCCCCCGCGGCCCGCCGGTTCTCCCCCCTCCCGGCGGGCCGCACTGGTTTTGCAACGTGCCGCTAAAAGAACGCGCGCCAGATTCCGTAGCCGCTGGTCAACGTGAGGATGACGCCGACGATCATGAGGAGCGGGCGCGGCTCAACCTTTTTCGCAAGCCACGCGCCAAGGGGCGCAGCAAGCACCCCGCCAATAAGAAGGCCAAGCATCGCCTTCGTGAAGAACTCGACACCCAGTGAAAACAGGAACGTTGCCGACACCGTGAGCGTTAGAAAAAACTCGGCGGTGTTGACCGTACCGATCGTCTTGCGCGGCGAAGCGCCCTGAATCAGCAGATTCGACGTGACGACCGGCCCCCAGCCGCCGCCGCCCGCCGCATCGAGAAAGCCGCCGGCAAGGCCCAGAGGCTCTACGATGCGCGGATTCTTGATCTTCGGCGGATAGCGCCAACTGCGCCACATCAGGACGATGCCGATGCAAGACAAATACGCGAGCACCATCGGCCGCGCCGCCTCTGCGGAAACCTGCGTGAGCATGTAAGCGCCAATGACGCCACCGATCACACCCGGAATGACGAGGCGGGCGAAGAGTTTCCAATCGACATTGCGGTGGAGCGCATGGCTGATGCCTGACACGGCCGTCGTGAATGTCTCCACCGTATGGACGCCGGCCGAAGCCGCCGCAGGCGGAACGCCCAGACTGACAAGCAATGTAGACGAAATCACCCCGAAGGCCATGCCCAGGGCACCATCGACGAGCTGAGCCGCGAAACCTACGGCGATAAAAGACAAAAGTTCGGTCGACATAGGCGCGAGCGAATCCATCCCGGGACAATTCTCTACCGCTTTGATTGCATATAGCGCCGCGCCGACAAACGAGATTTTCTTGGCCGCGCCAAACCCTGTCCGGGCGGGCTTTCCGCACCCTCTGCGCGGGGGGCTGGCAATTCCACCCTTCGCACCTTAGATTTGGGCAAGATCATACCGAACCGGGGAAGCGTTCACCGCCATGTTCGACACCTTTGTTGCCTACCTCGATTCGGTGAAGGCGCGCGACCCCTCGCCACGCTCGCGCTGGGAAATCCTGCTGTATCCGGGGGTCCTTGCGCTTGGCCTGCACCGCGTGGCGCACTGGCTCTATCGCGGCGAGATGTTCTTCCTCGCGCGCTTCGTGAACCATCTTTCGCGCGCACTGACCGCCATCGACATCCATCCCGGCGCGAAGATCGGCAAGCGACTGTTCATCGACCACGGCTTCGTCGTGATCGGCGAAACCGCCGAGATCGGTGACGACGTGACCATGTACCAGGGCTCGACGCTGGGCGGTACGAATCCCACCAACGGCGTCGGCGGCAAACGGCACCCCACGATCGGCGACGGCGTCATCATCAGCCTCGGCGCCGCCATCCTCGGCCCCATCACCGTGGGCGCGGGCGCGCGCATCGGCGCGAACGCGGTCGTTACCAAGGACGTGGCGGAGGGCGCGACGATGGTCGGCATCCCCGCACGCTCCACCCTCGTCGAAGTGAAGCCTGAAACGCAGGACTTTGTGCCCTATGGCACGCCTTGCAGCGAGAAATTCGATCCTCAGACGCAGCAGCTGGAAATCCTGCGCTGCGAGGTGGAAACGCTGAGGAAGCGACTGGCGGAGCTGACTCCCGCCGACCTCAAGCCTGCCAAGCCGGGGGCCTCCGCCCGGAAGGCATGAACAACGTCACGCCCCTTTTTGCGGGGCGCGGCCCCACCCAGGTCTTCTTCGACCGCCACGAGCTGAACCACATCATGAGCCTGTACGGGCGCATGGTCGCCGCAGGCCTCTGGCGCGACTACGCGGTGGATATGACGCGCGAGGAGGCCGTGTTCTCCGCCTTCCGCCGCGCGTCTGAGCGCCCCGAGATCCGCATCGTGAAACGCCCGGAGCTACGTACGCGGCAGGGCCAGTACCTGCTGATCGGCGAAGCCGGCGCCATCCTGCGCCGGGGCCAGGAGCTGTCGCCGCTGCTCGCCCCGCTGGAGCGCAAACTGCTGAAACTGGTGGACGTCTAGGCCTTAAGCTCGCCCAGCCGCGACATGACGAGACCGCCCTGCTCAGCACCGTTCGTCGGCACGGTCTCACCCGCGCGGTCGGTGATCTCCGCGATCCGCGCCGCAACGGTCTCCACCGTGCGGTCCGCCTCCGGCACCATGATGCCATGCGTGAGCGTCACGTGCGCAGCATGGAAGCCCCCCGCCCCGGCCCCGAGGATCGTACTCGTCGGCGCCACGTTGCTGACAAGGTATAGCGCGGCCGGAACGACGTTTTTCGGCGCAAGCAGGCGCAACATCTCTTCGGGCATGACATCCTCCGTCATGCGCGTCCCCGCGACCGGGAAGATCGAATTGACGTGGATGTTCGACTTGGCGCCCTCAAGCGCCAGCGTCTTCATCAGGCCGACGAGGCCCAGCTTGGCTGCGCCGTAGTTCGCCTGCCCGAAATTGCCGTAGAGGCCGGTCGACGACGAGGTCATCAGGATGCGGCCATAGCCGGCGTCGCGCATCGCGTCCCACACCGCCTTGGTGCAGTTAACCGACCCCATCAGGTGCACATCGAGCACGAACCGGAAATCATCGAGCGTCATCTTCGCGAAGCTCTTGTCGCGCAGAACGCCCGCGTTGTTGATGAGGATATCGACACGGCCCCAGCGCGAGAGCGTGTCGGCGATCATCGCCTCGACCGCAGGAAAATCCGTGACGCTCGCGGGGTTTGCGACCGCGGTTCCGCCCTTTGCCTCGATTTCCGCGACCACGACTTCCGCGGCCGTAGCCGACCCGCCGCTGCCGTCACGAGCGCCGCCGAAGTCGTTGACCACGACCTTTGCGCCGCGCGCTGCCAGTTCCAGCGCGTATTCACGGCCAAGACCGCCACCAGCGCCGGTGACGATAGCAACGCGGTCCTTGAAATCGATGGTCATACACGGCTCCCCGAAAACAAAATCGGGGATTGCCTAGCGAAGCACCAGGCCTCCGAAAACCCGTCTTATGCGACAGCTTCCCGGCGGCCATCCGTATCGAGCGAGTAGCCCGCCGAGCGCACCGTGCGGATTACGTCCGGCAGGCCATCAAGATTGATCGCCTTCCGGAGCCGCCGGATATGCACATCGACCGTGCGCTGCTCCACGTAGACGTCGCGGCCCCAGACCGAATCCAGAAGCTGCTCTCGCGAGAAGACGCGGCCCGGATGCTCGAGGAAGTGCCGCAGTAGACGGAACTCCGTGGGGCCGAGCGCTACGGGCTGGCCGTCGCGCGTCACCTTGTGCGCGGTCGTATCCATGAAGATGCCCGCGTATTCGAGGTTGCCGCCGGCAAGCGCCGGGCGCAGGCGGCGCAGCACAGCGCGGATGCGCGCCACGAGTTCGCGCGGGGAGAACGGTTTGGTGATGTAGTCGTCGGCACCGATTTCGAGGCCGCGGATGCGGTCCGCCTCTTCGGTGCGCGCCGTCAGCATGATGATCGGCAGGTTCGCGGTTGCGGGCTCCCGGCGCATACGCCGGCAGACCTCGATGCCCGAGAGGTTCACGATCATCCAGTCGAGGAGGACGAGATCAGGCTTCTCCTCGTCCGCCAGCACCAGCGCTTCCTCGCCGTCTTCGGTGCTGACGACCGCAAAGTCTTCCTGTTCGAGATTGTACCGGATCAGCTCGACGAGGTTCGCATCGTCCTCGACCACCAGAATCTTGGGCTTCATGTCGCTATCGCTCCTGTTCGCCTTCGACGTCTTCGCTCACCGTATAGACGGTTTCGTCGGCCTTCTGCCGATCGGTCAGATGCTCGCCCGTGGCCGAATAATAGACAACCTCGGCGATGTTGGTGGCGTGATCGCCGATCCGCTCGAGGTTCTTGGCAATGAACAGCATATGCGTGGAGGGCGTGATGTGATGGGGATTTTCCATCATGAAGGTGAGCAGCGCCCGGAACAGGCTGTTGTAATATTCATCGACCGAATTGTCGCGCTTCCACACGTCGCGCGCGAGTTCGGGATCACGGCGGGCATAAGCATCGAGCGCGTCATCCACCATCTGCGACACGATGCGCGCCATTTCAGGCACAATCACCATCGGACGGATCGGCGAATCCTGCGCGATCGAATTCACGCGCTTGGCATTGTTCTTGGCGTAATCGCCGATACGCTCGATCACCGCCGAAATCTTGAGTGCGGCGATCACCTCGCGCAGGTCGTCCGCCAGCGGAGCGCGGCGCGCGATCGTGGCGATCGCGAGCTGCTCTACCTCCGCCTCGATCCTGTCGATACGCGGGTCGGACTGAACGACCGCCTGTGCCGCATCAGCATCGCGCGCGACGATGGCAGCGACGGAGCGATCGACCTGATCCTTGGCAAGCCCACCCATCTCGCCGATGAGCAGGCGCAGTTGCCGCAGGTCCTCGTCGAAGGACTTGACCGTATGCGCGGTGGGCGGGTTGGTATTCATGGCGTTCCTGCCTTCTAGCCGAAGCGGCCGGTGATATAGTCCTTGGTACGCTGCTCGCGCGGATTGGTGAAGATTTCCGCCGTATCGCCATATTCGACGAGCGTGCCCAGATGGAAGAAGGCCGTGCGCTGGCTGACACGTGCGGCCTGCTGCATGTTGTGCGTGACGATCACGATCGCATAGCGGCCGCGCAGGTCATCGATCAGCTCCTCGATCTTCGCGGTTGCGATGGGATCGAGCGCCGAGCACGGCTCGTCCATCAGGATCACTTCGGGATCGACCGCGATGGCGCGCGCGATGCACAGGCGCTGCTGCTGACCGCCCGAAAGCGCCGTGCCGCTATCCTGCAGCCGGTCCTTCACTTCATTCCAAAGGCTGGCGCGCACAAGGCTCTGCTCAACAATCGCATCAAGGTCTGCCTTGGTGGAGGCGAGGCCGTGGATGCGCGGGCCGTAGGAGACATTCTCATAGATCGATTTGGGGAACGGGTTCGGCTTCTGGAACACCATGCCGACGCGCGCACGAAGCTGCACCACGTCCATGTCCGGCGCGTAAATGTCGTGCCCTTCGAGCTCGATACGGCCTTCGATACGGGCTGCATCGATTGTGTCGTTCATGCGGTTGAGGCAGCGCAGGAAGGTGGACTTGCCGCAGCCCGACGGGCCGATGAAAGCCGTGACAAGATCGGTGTGCACGTCGATCGAAACGCCGTTCAGCGCCTGCTTCTCACCGTAGAACACCTTGACGTCGCGCGCCGTCATCTTGGGCGGTGCCGATACCACCGCCTCCGCATTCGCCGTCATGGTCGCCATCATATCGTTCACCAGCGTTTCTCGAACTTGTTGCGGAGGTATATCGCGAGGCCGTTCATCAGCATCAGGAAAACGAGGAGCACGATGATCGCCGCCGAGGTTTTCTCGACAAAACCACGCGCGACCTCGTCCGACCACAGAAAGATTTGCACCGGAAGCACCGTCGCAGGGGTGGTGAGACCGCCCGGCACATCGGTGACGAAGGCACGCATACCGATCATCAGCAGCGGCGCCGTCTCGCCGAGCGCACGCGCCATACCAATGATCGTACCGGTGAGGATGCCAGGGAGCGCCAGTGGCAGCACATGGTGGAATACCACCTGAATCTGCGAGGCACCGACGCCGAGCGCAGCGTCGCGGATCGACGGGGGCACCGACTTGATGGCGATGCGCCCGGCAATGACGATCACAGGCAGCGTCATCAGTGCGAGCGTAAGGCCGCCGACGATCGGCGCCGAGCGGGGCATTCCGAAGAAGTTGAGGAACACGGCAAGGCCAAGCAGGCCGAAGATGATCGAAGGCACCGCGGCGAGGTTGTTGATGCTGACCTCGATAATGTCGGTGAAGCGGTTCTTCGGTGCGTACTCTTCAAGGTAGATCGCCGTCATGACGCCGATCGGGAAGCAGAGGAGCAAGGTGACGACAAGGGTGAGCAGCGACCCCTTCGCCGCGCCCCAAATGCCGGCGAGCTCCGGGCTCGTCGAATCCGCCATCGTCAGGAACGTGGTGTTGAGCGTGGTGCGGACCGCGCCATCGGCCTTGAGCTTGTCGAACGCCGCGACTTCCACATCAGAAACCGGGCGGTTTGCTTCGGGAACATTCCGTTCGATAAGGCCCTTGCCAAGCAGATCGAAATCGCCGGATGTCGGCACCCACACATCAACCCGCTTGCCGATGAGGCCGGGATCGGCGCGCACGGCGTCGCGAAGCGCGAGCCATGCACCGTCGCTGACGAGATCTTTCGCGGCAATGCCCAGATTCTGAGCGCGTGCATTCGCCGCCGCGACCATCAAGCCCTGGAAATTCGCCGTGTTGAGCGCATTCTCGCCACCTGGACCCGCAAGAGCGCTGCTGTCGATGCCGAGCGTGAACGGATCATATTCGACCAAGAGCTTCACTTCGGTCCGCAGGAAACCCGTGTAGCCGTTGGCGAAGATCGTCCCCAGAAGGAAAAACAGGAACGCGCCCGCCAGCGCCAGCGCCCCGAGCCCCATGAAACGGAAGCGGCGCTCCTTCGCATAGCGTCGGCGCACGCGCGCCTGCATGGCGGGCGAGGCCCAGTCGGTCTGTACGCGCGGGCTATTCATAAGCTTCCCGGTAGCGCTTCACGACCGCGAGCGCGTAGATGTTGAGGCACAGGGTCACCGCAAACAGCACGAGGCCGAGCGCGAAGGCGGAAAGCGTCTTTGCCGAATCGAATTCCTGGTCACCGGTGAGCAGCTGCACGATCTGGGCGGTGACGGTCGTCACCGACTGGAACGGGTTCGCCGTGAGGTTGGCGGCAAGGCCGGCCGCCATCACAACGATCATCGTTTCGCCGATCGCGCGGCTGACCGCCAGAAGCACGCCGCCCACGATGCCGGGAAGCGCCGCCGGAATGAGCACGCGCTTGATCGTCTCAGAGGTCGTCGCGCCCATCGCAAGACTGCCGTCGCGCATCGCGGCGGGCACGGCGGTGATCGAATCATCGGCCATCGAGGAGACGAACGGGATGATCATGATGCCCATGACGACACCCGCCGCGAGCGCGCTTTCAGAACTGGCATTCGAAATGCCGATCGAAAGCGCGAACTCGCGCACCGCGGGCGCCACCGTGAGCGCCGCGAAGTAGCCGTAGACGACCGTGGGAACGCCCGCGAGCACCTCCAGCATCGGCTTCATGATCTTGCGCGACTTGGGCTTCGCATATTGCGTGAGATAGATCGCCGACATGAGGCCGAGCGGGATCGCGACGATCATGGCGATGATCGCACCGATAAAGATCGTGCCCCAGAACAGCGGCACCGCCCCGAACGCACCCGACGAGCCGACCTGATCGGCGCGAATCGCCGTCTGCGGGCTCCAATTCGTGCCGAACAGGAACTCGATCGGCGAGACGCGGCGGAAGAACTCGACGCTTTCGTAGATGAGCGAAAGCACGATCCCGAACGTGGTGAGGATCGACACCAGCGACGACAGGACGAGCACAATCATGATGAACCGCTCGACACGCGGACGCGCCCTGAAGTGCGGACGCACGCGCAGCCAGGCAAAACCGCCGCCTGATATGGCCAGCAGCGCCGCAAGGCCCGCAATGACCAGCGACCACTGCGTCTTGATCGATCGGTAGATCGGCACGGCCGCATCAGCCGCCGGGTTGAACGCGCCGGCAAGCTGGCCCGAGACGACACCACGCACTTCGGTGAGGAACGCCTGCCGGTCGAGCATCGTCTGCGGCTGGCTCTCAACCGGGAGCGAGGCGATCGTGCGGTCCGCGACGATGTTCTCTCCGACGACCGACCACGCCACCACGAGGATGAGCGCGGGCACCAGCGCCCAGAGCGCCACGTACCAGCCGTGATAGGCAGGGCGAGAGTGAATGGAGGAGATTCGGTCCGCGGCGTTTGCGAACGTACGTCCGCCCGCGAAGGCTGCGGCACGGGCGCGGGCAGCGAGATACGCCGCGACGGCCAGACCAAGCAGGGCAAGGATCAGGGCAGCTGCTGACATGATCGAACGGCGCGCATTGCCGACCTTTCGGCACGCTCGCCTTCATCCTTTCCCGTTGATACGCCCACTGCCGCGACGGTGCGGCCGATTGATTCGCCCAGTTGGTCTTTCCGCGCGCTTGTGTGGTGTCATCTTTTCAGATTTGTGACACCGACGCGGGCAAAGTGAAGCTGATGGTCGTGCCGACCCCCTGTTCACTTGTGATTTCCAGCGTTCCGCGATGCCTTTCGACAATGTGTTTGGCGATGGCGAGACCGAGCCCGGTGCCGCCGAGGCGGCGGGAACGACCCGTATCGACGCGGTAGAAACGTTCGGTGAGGCGCGGGATATGCTCGGCAGCGATGCCGTCGCCGACATCGGCGATGGCAATGCGTACAACTTCGCCCTGCAAAGCCTTCGCCCGCTCCGCGGTAACGGCGATCGGCGTGCCGGTGCGGCCATATTTGATCGCGTTGGTCATCAGGTTGTGAAGCACCTGGAGCACCTGGTCCTTGTCCGCGATCACCTGCGGGAGCCCGGGCTCGATGGTCATAACGAGCTGGCGTTTGTCCGCTTCCAGCGCCACGGCCGAGGTCGTCGCGACATTTTCGAACAGCGGCGCGAGGTCAATGATCTCGCGCGGGCGGATGTTCTTGTCGAGCTCGATGCGCGAGAGCGACATCAGGTCGTCGACGAGCCGGGTCATGCGCGCGGCTTCGTTCGCCATCACGTCGAGAAAGCGCGCACGCGCCGCCGGATCGTTCGCGGCCGGACCCTGCAGCGTTTCGATGAAGCCGACGAGCGTCGCAAGCGGCGTTCTGAGTTCGTGGCTGGCGTTTGCCACGAAATCGGCGCGCATCCGTTCGGCGAGCCGCGCGGGTGAAACGTCGGCGAAAGACAGCAGAAGGCGCGCATCGCCCGCAGGGCCGGCCCGCAGGCGAAACACCGTGGAATGCCGCCCGATCCCCTCGATCTCGCGGATCGAATCGCGGTTCTGCCGCATCGCGGTCGTCACCGTCTCGATCACCGCCGGATGGCGGATGGCGATGCGGATGTCCTCGCCAAGCGCATGGGCACCGAAGGCGTCCACCGCCTCGGCATTCATGGCGAGAATGCCGAAGTTGCGATCGACGAGCACGGCGGCATTTTCGAGCGAGTCGAGCGTGATCGACGGTTGTGCGACGTCTATGCTTGCAAGGCCTTCCGCAGCCGGCTCCGGCAGCTTTCGCGACGGGCGCGCGGCAAACGCCCCTGACGCCGCCGCAAGCAGCGCGAGCACGGCCGCGCCGAGCACCTCGTGCCACGCAAACGCATAACCCGCCGCGGCTGCGAGCACGACCGCCGAAGCGACCGCGATCCACCGGTTCCGGCCGGCGCCTTCAGCATTCAGGGCATCGTCCGCAGATGTCGGCACGTTTTACAACTTTCGCTTTTCAGGCCGTCGTTTACTTCGCAACCCATTAGAAACACGGCAATGGTATGGTCCTTGCTTCCCATGAGGGCAAGACGGCGTATAGAGTGTATTCGAGGGATTTCGGGACAGGCATATGACAGACGAACGCAAAAGCGACGAGATGGAGCTGGCAGCCGGCAAGGCTTCGCGGCGCGCACTCCTGCGGCTTGGCGCGGTGGCAGCACCCGCGGTCGTCACGCTGCGGCCCGCATGGGCGACCGGCGGCTACCACGGCGGTGGCGGCGGTGGCGGCGGCGGGGCGACGACATCGCTCGCCATGTGCCAGATCCCGATCGACAAGGTCTGCGACAAGGACGGCAAGGGCTACGACGCCTACGGTTACGACATGTCCACGGCCGACGACGAGGGCATGGTGGCCTATGGCGGCGGCGGTTACGGCGGCGGTGGTGGCAGCGGCGGCAAGACAAAATGCTACGCCCCTCCGCCCAAGGGCTACTACTACGGTCAGGAATTGGTCGACTATCAGCAGTCCGGCCGACTGCCTGACGGTATCTATTCGACGAAGCAGTTCGACGCCCACCTCAAGTATATCAAGAACCTGAAGCCGGGTCAGAGCGGGTTTACCTGCCTCACCTCGCTCGTTCACAAGCTCTGACGGGCGGCACCGACATGCGCTACCGCGCCGCGGCGCGGGATGCTTATGTCGTGCGCCCCGTCGACGACCTCACGCTCGTCTATCATCGGCCGTCTGGGATGACACACGTCGTCTCCCCGGCTGTCGTCGCCATCCTCGACCTGCTACACGAGCGAACGCTCGGCATCGGAGAGGTTTGCGAACAGCTTGCACAGCATCATGATCTCGACGGCGAAGGCGACGATATCGCCCGCGTCGTCGGCGCGCGGCTCGACGAGATGGCCGCGATGGACATTATCGACCGCATCGCATGATTGCTGATCGCTGGCCGTCCCGGACGCTGCGGATCGGCCCGGCGTCCTTCCATCTGCGCTCGCCCTTCCGGCGCGTCATCGACGAGGTGAACGCGCTCTACCGCAACTATCCCGCTGAAACGGCAGACGGCATCTACGATTATGCCGTGAGTGCGGTCCCTTCGAGCCCGCTGCGAAGGTGGGTGAAGCCGAACCTGAGGCTCGAATGCGATTTCGAGCCCTTCGACACGCTGCCGCTGCCCGTGGACCTGGGAATGCTCGGCCTCGAAATGGGCATGAACCTGCAGATGGCGGTCGGCTACCGACGGCATGTCGTGGTTCATGCGGCATCGTCCGCAAACGGTGACAAGGCAGCGCTGCTGATCGGCGATTCGGGCGCGGGCAAGAGTACGCTGTCGGCCTTGCTGGCGTACCGCGAGGGTTGGCGCCACCTCGGCGACGAATTCGCGCTGCTCGATCTCCATGCGCCCCTGCTGCACCCCTTCCCCCGTCCGATTTCTCTCAAGAATGCTTCGATCACAGCGATGGAAGCGCGCGCACCTGCGGACCGCTTCGGGCCGGTGCTTGAAGGCACGGTGAAAGGCACGATCCGGCACCTGCTGCCGCCCGGCGCTGCAATCGACAAGATGGAAACGCCCGCCGAGATCGCGCTCGTCGTCGCTCCGCACTTCCGCGAGAATGCCGCGCCGGCGTGGCGGCCGATGACACGAACCGAAACCTACGTGCGCCTCGCCGCCTCCTCCACCAATCAGGCGCTGATGGGCGAAGCCGGGTTCGAGGCCGTTTGGCGCTGCCTCGCGCACGCGCCGGCCTTTGATATCATGTACGGATCCAGCGACGACGCGCTCGAACTTTTCGAGACGCTGTGGCGCAAGGTGACGGCGTGACGCCGGCCGCGATCCTGCACCGCGCGCTCGCCGACCCTGAATCGATGCGGGCACTGTCGGCGGATGACTGGAACGCGCTTGTCCGCGTCGGGCGCGCCGAGAGGCTGCTGGGAACGGTCGCAGAGCGTGCTGTGCCGTTGTGGGAGGCGCTGCCCGCGGGCGCTCGGACATGCCTCACCGAAGAGCGCGACATCACCCGCGGCGATCACCTCGCCGCTCAGTGGGAAATCGACCGCGCCGCGCTAGCGCTCAGGAATGTGGGCTGTCCCGTCATCCTGATGAAGGGCTCCGCATATCTCCATGCCGGGCTGCCCGTCGCGCGGGGGCGGCGAATCGGCGATCTCGACATTCTCGTGCCGCGCGCAGCGCTCCCCGCGGTCGAAGCCGCACTGCTGGCGCATGGATGGCTTCAGGCGAAGGAAAACGCCTACGACGACCATTATTACCGTACATGGATGCACGAGCTGCCGCCGATGGTGCACAAGGAGCGCGGCGGTGTCATCGACGTGCACCACACGATCCTGCCGCTCACCGCGCGGCTGAAGCCGGACGCCGATGCGCTCATCGAAAGCCGCGTGGCTGTGGCGGACGGCCTGTTCGTGCTCGGTCCGGCGGAGATGCTGCTGCACAGCGCCGCGCACGTCGCCTACGATGGCGAGTTCGAGGGCGGCGCGCGCAATCTCTGGGATATTCACTGCCTCGCGACCGATTTCGCGCGCACCGAAGGCTTTTGGGACGTGCTGACCGCCGCGGCCGAGCGGCACCAGCTTCGCACGCCGCTGTCACGCGCGCTGCGGCTTGCCCGGCAGCTCTATGGAACGGAGGTACCGGACACGCTGGTTGGCGGCATGGACATCGTCGACAGGCTTGCGCTCCGCAAGCTCCATGGGCGCGATCGCTTCGGGCATCAGGGAGCAAAGCTCAGCGATCGGCTGCTCTACATCCGGGGGCACTGGCTGCGGATGCCGCCTCTGATGCTGGCGCAGCACCTCACGCGCAAGGCGCTCAGGCGAAAAGAGCGGGCGCAACCCGTTTGAGGGTCGGCATCAAAGCATCGAAATGGTCGATCATCGCGTCTGCGCCGAGGGTGTCCGGCGGTACGTCACTATAACCAAAGCTGGTCAGCACCACCGGAAGGCCTGCCGCACGCGACGCTTCCACATCGGGCCGCGAATCGCCGACGAACGCGGCCCGCGCCGGATCACCGCCCATCCGCGCCAGCGTTTCGAGCACATGCGCCGGGTCGGGTTTCCTGACGGGCAGGCTGTCCCCACCGAGGATCGCATCGAAACGGCTGCCCCAGCCGAGCGCATCGATAAGGTCGATCGCCAATCGCTCGGGCTTGTTGGTACAGATGGCAAGACGACCGCCCGCATCGGAAAGCATGGCAAGCGCCGCCTCAACCCCCTCCCACGGACGGGAGCCAACGCAGACGTTGGCGCCATAGAAATCCAGGAATACCGGCACGCCAGCGTCGAGCATCGCTTCATCCCCTCCGCCCGTAAGCGCAAGGCCGCGCTCGATCGTGCGGCGCGCACCATGGCCGACCATGTGGCGCACGGCTTCGGGGTCGACCGGCGCGCGACCGAAATGCGCCAGAACGTGGTTCATTGCCGCCGCAAGGTCGGGAGCGGTATCGACGAGCGTGCCGTCGAGATCGAAAACGATGGAAGAGCTTGTCGGATTCATGCAAGCCTTTTGCCCGGCGTTATGGAAATGGCAATCCCGATATGGCACAGGCACCGAAGGAATTGATTGAGTCTGTGAGATTTTCATGAGCCGCCGGCCCGTCGCCGCCATCATCCTCGCCGCCGGAATGGGCACGCGGATGAAATCCGAAACGCACAAGGTGCTGCACCCCATCGGCGGGCGGCCGATGCTGCTGCACCTGATGGCAAGCGTGGACGAGATTGCGCCCGAGCGCACCGTCGTCGTCGTGGGCGCGCGGCGCGAGCAGGTGGAGGCCGCAGTCGCGGACACCGGTGCCGTCGTGGTGACACAGGAACCGCAACTCGGCACCGCCCATGCCGTGCTTCAGGCGAAGGCCGCGCTTGAGGGTTTCGACGGTGACATACTCGTGCTGTACGGGGACGTGCCGTTCATCGAGAGCGCCACGATGCGTCTGATGCTTTCGAAGCTGAACAACGAGAAAGACACGCCAGCGGTCGTTGTCCTCGGCTTCCGCGCGACCGATCCCGGCGCTTACGGGCGCATCGACGCCGATGACGGGGTCATTCGGAAAATGGTGGAGTTCAAGGACGCTTCACCGGTTGAGCGCGCTATCGATCTCTGCAATTCCGGCCTGCTCGCCGTGCGCTCCGCAGATCTCTGGCCGCTCCTGGAACGCGTTGGCAACGACAATGCAGCGGGCGAGTACTACCTCCCGGACATCATCATGCTCGCCAAGGAGGATGACCGAACATCGCGCGTTGTCGAAACGGCCGAAGCCGAGGTGATGGGCATCAACAGCCGTGCCGAGCTTGCGGTCGCCGAAGCCCGCTTCCAGACAGACCGTCGCAACCACTTCATGAAGGAAGGCGTGACGCTGACCGATCCGGGCAGCGTGTTCTTCGCTTTTGATACCGAGATCGCGGCAGATGTGAGCATCGCACCGAATGTCGTTTTCGGCCCCGGCGTTTCCGTGGGCGCCGGCACGCGTATTCATGCCTTCTCGCATCTTGAAGGAGCCAAGGTCGGCGAAAAAGCGGAAATCGGGCCCTATGCCCGCCTCCGTCCCGGCACGGATCTCGCAAAGGGCGTCAAGATCGGCAACTTCGTCGAAACGAAGAAAGCCGTGTTCGCCGAGGGCGCGAAGGCGAACCATCTTTCCTACATCGGCGACGCCAGCGTCGGCGCGAAGGCCAACATCGGCGCGGGCACAATCACCTGCAACTATGACGGCTTCTTCAAGTACAAGACCGAGATCGGCGCGGGTGCCTTCATCGGCTCCAACAGCGCGCTCGTTGCGCCCGTGAAGATCGGCGATGGCGCCATCGTCGGCGCAGGCTCGGTGATGACGAAGGATGTGGAGGCCGATGCGCTCGCAGTCGCGCGCGGTGTTCAGGATAGCAAACCCGGCTGGGCCGCGCGGTTCCGCGAGGCGATGACGGCTAAGAAGAAAGCGGCGAAGTAATGTGCGGCATCATCGGAATTCTCGGTAAAGGCGACGTCACCGATCAGCTCGTGGCGGGCCTCCGCCGGCTTGAGTATCGCGGCTATGATTCGGCGGGTGTCTGCACGATCGTGGACGGGCATTTCGATCGCCGCCGCGCCGAAGGCAAGCTCGACAACCTCGCGAAGAAGCTCGCGATCGATCCCCTGCCCGGCCACATCGGCATCGCGCACACACGCTGGGCGACGCACGGTGCGCCCACCGAAGACAACGCGCATCCGCACATCGTGGGCGACGTGACACTCGTTCACAACGGCATCATCGAGAACTTCAAGGAACTGCGCGACGAGCTTTCGGCCGAGGGTCGCAGCTTCGCGAGCCAGACCGATACGGAGGTCGTCGCCCACCTCGTTGCGCGCGAGCTTGAGCGCGGCAAGGGCCCGATCGAAGCGGTGAAGGCCGTATTGCCGCGCCTCCACGGCGCGTTCGCGCTCGCGATGATGTTCAAGGGCCACGACAATCTGCTGGTCGGCGCCCGCCTCGGCGCACCGCTCGTCGTCGGGCTCGGCGAGGGCGAGAATTATCTCGGCTCCGACGCGTTGGCGCTCGCGCCGATGACGCAGAAGATCGCCTACCTCGAGGAAGGCGACTGGGCCGTGCTCAGCCGCGAGAAGATCGAGATCTTTGACCGCGACAACAAGCCGGTAACGCGCGAAGTGACGCTTTCCGGCGTCTCCGGCGCCATGATCGACAAGGGCAACCACCGCCATTTCATGCAGAAGGAGATCTTCGAGCAGCCGGTGGTCGTGGCGCAGACGCTACAGGCCTATCTGAAGCCGCTCGACGGCAAGGTGGCCCTCCCCATCCCCGAGTTCGACCTCGCCGAGGTAAAGCGCGTCACCATCGTCGCCTGCGGCACCAGCTACTACGCCGGTCTCGTCGCCAAATACTGGTTCGAAAAGTTCGCGCGCGTGCCGGTGGACATCGATGTCGCCTCCGAGTTCCGCTACCGCGAACCGGTTCTGGAGCCCGGCGGACTCGCGCTTTTCATCAGCCAGTCGGGCGAGACGGCGGACACGCTCGCCGCGCTCCGTCACTGCCGGGCGGAGGGCCAGAAAATCGCCGTCGTCGTCAACGTGCCGACCAGCTCGATGGCGCGCGAAGCCGACCTTCTGCTCCCCACCAACGCGGGCCCGGAGATCGGGGTTGCCTCGACGAAGGCGTTCACCTGCCAGCTGGCCGTGCTTGCCGCTTTCGCGGCCAACCTCGCACGCGCCAAAGGCAAGATGCCCGCCGACGAAGAACGCGAGATCGTGAAGCACCTCGCCGAAGCGCCCGCCGCGCTCAATGCCGCGCTAGCCCATGATGAGGAGATCGAGAAGATGGCGCCGCTCGTCGCCGCGGCGCGCGACGTGCTCTACCTGGGGCGCGGCCCGGACTATCCGATGGCACTCGAAGGTGCACTGAAGCTGAAGGAGATCAGCTACATCCACGCCGAAGGCTATGCAGCGGGCGAGATGAAGCACGGGCCGATCGCGCTCATCGACGACAGCGTTCCCGTCATCGTCATCGCGCCCTCAGGCCCGCTCTTTGAAAAGACCGTCAGCAACATGCAGGAGGTTGCTGCGCGCGGCGGCCGCATCGTGCTGATTTCCGACGCAGCAGGTATCGCCAAGGCGGGAGAGGGCGCGGTCGCGACGATCGAGATGCCGGACTGCCACCCGCTCATCCAGCCGCTCGTCTACGCCGTGCCCGTGCAGCTCCTAGCCTACCACGTCGCCGTGGCGAAGGGCACGGACGTCGATCAGCCGCGCAACCTCGCGAAATCCGTCACCGTCGAATGAAGACGCTCTCAGGCGGCTGCCATTGCAAGGCGGTGCGTTTCGAGGTGGGCGTTGAAGACGGGCCCATCCCGCTGCTCGACTGCAATTGCTCGATGTGTTCGGCGACGGGGTTTCTGCACCTCATCGCCACAAAAGATACGTTCCGGTTGCTTTCCGGCAGCGATAATCTTGGCGAATACCGTTTCGGCGAGGGGATTGCGCGCCACCTCTTCTGCAAGACCTGCGGCGTCAAGAGCTTCTATGTGCCGCGCTCGCACCCGGACGGTTACAGCGTCAATGCACGCTGTCTCGACGACTACGCATCGCTGACCTTCGCCGTCGAAGCCTTCGACGGCCGTAACTGGGAAGCCGCCCGGGAACGTCTCGGCTAAAGCTCTTCGCCGACCATCTCGCGCAGCAAGTCTTCAAGCTCCGTGATTTGGAACGGCTTGCTTACGAGCCGCGCATCGCTGTGAGCTTCCGGCAGCATTGATGCGCCGTCGTATCCGGTTGCGAACACGAAGGGCACGCCGCGGGCCTTGAGCACATCCGCTACCGCCCAGCTCATTTCCCCATCGAGGTTTACATCGAGGAGCGCGATATCGGCATCCGTCGTTTCGGCAAGCGCGAGCGCCTCCTCGAGCCGGGTGGCCGGGCCTTGCATTTCCCAGTCCATGTCTTCGAACAGCGTTTCGAGCGACATGGCAACAAGCGGTGAATCTTCCACCAGCAGAACCTTGCGCCTGGCAGGTATGTCCTGGGGCGCCATTGCGACCGTTGTCATCTAACCCTACCTCCCCCGTAAGCGTTGCCGGATACGCCCGCCAACCGCTACACATCCGTAATCTACCGCCACAAAGGGCCGGATCGCAAATATGAACGCATACGACTACGACCTCTTTGTCATCGGCGCCGGTTCGGGCGGTGTGCGCGCGGCACGGATTTCCGCGGGTTATGGCGCGCGTGTCGCCATCGCAGAGGAGTACCGCGTCGGCGGAACGTGTGTGATTCGCGGCTGCGTGCCGAAGAAGCTGCTCGTGTATGGCGCCCACTTCGCCGAAGACCTTGAAGACGCCCGCAACTTCGGCTGGACCGTGGAAAGCAAGCACTTCGACTGGGCGACGCTGCGCGACAACGTACTTTCGGAGGTCGACCGGCTCAACAAGGCCTATATTTCGACACTTGAAAGCCAGAAGGTGACGATCCTCCACGGCCGTGCCGTGCTGGAAGACGCCCACACGGTGCGGATCGGCGACAAGACTGTCAGCGCCGACAAGATTCTGATCGCAACCGGTGCGCGCCCAGGCTTCCCGGACTGCGAAGGTGCAGAGCACGGCATCACGTCGAACGAGGTGTTCCATCTCGAAACGCTGCCGAAACGCGTGGTCATCGCAGGCGGCGGTTATATCGCGAATGAATTCGCGGGTATTTTCAATGCACTGGGGGTGAAGGTGACGCTGCTGCTGCGCGGCGACCGCCTGCTCCGCGAATACGACCAGCAGCTTGCAGAGCGTCTTCAGGCGATCAGTACTGCGAAAGGCATCGATTTCCGCTTCAACGCGCCGTTCCAAAAGGTCGAGAAGCAGGCAGGCGGCAGCCTCCTCGTCCACGCCGGGAAAGATGCGCCCATTGAAACGGACCTCCTTGTCTACGCGATCGGACGGCCGCCAAACAGCGCCGAGCTGGGCCTTGAGGCGGCTGGCGTTGAACTGGCGGAGAACGGCGCGATCAAGGTTGATGCAGACAGCCGCACCAACGTTGAGAACATCTATGCTGTCGGCGACGTCACCGACCGCGTGCAACTGACACCGGTTGCGATCCGAGAGGGGCACGCATTTGCCGACACGGTGTTCGGCGACAAGCCGTGGCGCGTCGACCATAGCTGCATCCCATCCGCCGTGTTCAGCCACCCGCCGATCGCGGCGGTCGGCCTCACCGAATCACAGGCGCGCAACGCCTATGGCTCGGTTCGGGTGTATGCATCGGACTTCCGGCCGATGAAGAACGTGCTGGCGGGCCGCAGCGAGCGTTCGCTTTACAAGCTTGTTGTCGACGAGGCTTCGGACCGCATCCTCGGCGCCCACATCATCGGACCGGAAGCGGCCGAGATCATGCAGCCGCTCGCCATTGCGGTGAAGGCGGGACTTACCAAGGCACAGCTCGACGAAACCGTGGCTGTCCACCCGACGATGGCGGAAGAACTCGTTCTGATGCGTTAGATGGCGAGCGCGTGATTGGGGTCGACGACGGCCTCGATCATGCGGTCGATCTCGCTGTGCGCGATGCGCAGCTGGCCATCGATGAGCAGCATGGACAGTCCGTGCACAAGCGACCATGCGCGGAGCGCCGCCTTGCGCCGCATCGCGGACGAGAAGCGCGGCCCCGCGAGACGGGCGACGGCATCCTCTATGTTGGCGGTGAGGGGTTCGATCGCGAACATCAGCGCGGCATCGCGGCTGGAATCGATCTGGTCGCTGAACATCAGGCGGAACAGTGCGGGATTGCGGACCGCGAAGCGAACATAGGCGCGACCCATGTCGGCAAAGCGCACCGGCGTCACCACGGCATTCGAAACCGGCTCGATCTGCACGGCCGTGAGGCGCTTGAAGCCCTCAATGGCCATCGCGGTGAGCAGCGCCTCTTTCGAGGTATAGTGACGGTAGACGGCAGCGGGGCTCACCCCGACCTCGCGGGCGACTTCGCGCAGCGCAAGCTCTGCGCAGCCTCTCCGTTCCAGAAGCTCCAATCCGGCGTTCAGCAGCGCCTCCTGAAGATTGCCGTGATGGTAGCTGCTTGGAGCCTTGCGTTCAAAAACCGGCGACTGTTTCAGCATCGGAGTTTCCCCTGTCCCCCCGGAATATGTGAACAATGTACGCATAAATGATTAATATCAAGCGCATTCATTGTCTTAGCCCATTTTTTTGCGATGAATTGTTACGATGGTGTTAACCATGATGTAAAAATCTCTGCCGCAAATGGCTTGGCGGAAGCATCAGATCCCCAAGAAAGCATTGCTTGCGCTCCTTCAAGTGACACGCCAAAAGGCGCGCGATGAAGACGTCCGACCGATCCTGGGCCCCGGCCAGCTGGCGCAATTCCGAAGCGCGGCAGCTTCCCACCTATCCGGATGCGGCAGCACTTGCGGCCGTGGAAGGCGAGCTTTCGAGCTATCCGCCGCTCGTTTTCGCGGGCGAGGCACGCGTGCTCGAAGCGCAGCTTGCCGACGTTGCGGCGGGCAAGGCTTTCCTGCTCCAGGGCGGCGACTGTGCGGAGAGCTTCGCCGAGTTCCACCCGAACCACATCCGCGACACGTTCCGCGTGCTCCTGCAGATGGCGGTGGTGCTGACCTTCGCGAGCCGGATGCCGGTGGTGAAGGTGGGGCGCCTCGCCGGCCAGTTCGCCAAGCCTCGCTCGACGGACATGGAAGAGCTGAACGGTGTCTCGCTGCCGAGTTATCGCGGCGATATCATCAACGACATCACCTTCGAAAGTGCGGCGCGGGAACCGAACCCGCAGCGTATGCTCCGCGCCTACATGCAATCGGCCGCGACCCTCAACCTTCTGCGCGCCTTCGCGCAGGGCGGCTTTGCGAACCTGCATCAGGTTCACAAGTGGAACCTCGATTTCGTGGGCCGTTCGCCCTGGGCTGAAAAATACAAGGACGTCGCCGACCGCATCGGCGACGCGCTTGCCTTCATGGAAGCGTGCGGCATCAGCCCGGAAACGGTTCCGCAGCTGAAGGGCACGGACTTCTACACCAGCCACGAGGCGCTGCTGCTTGGCTACGAGCAGGCGATGACGCGGCAGGATTCGCTCACCGGCCGCTGGTACGACACCAGCGCGCACATGTTGTGGGTGGGCGACCGCACGCGTTTCGAAGGCTCGGCGCACATCGAGTTCCTGCGCGGCGTCGGCAACCCGCTTGGCCTGAAGGCCGGCCCGAGCCTGCAGCCGGACACGCTGATCCGCCTGATCGACACGCTGAACCCGGATAACGTGCCGGGGCGCATCACGATCATCAGCCGCTTCGGGCACGACAAGGTGGAAGCCGGCCTGCCGCCGCTCGTCCGCGCCGTGAAGCGTGAAGGGCGCCATGTCGTCTGGTCGTGTGACCCGATGCACGGCAACACGATCAAGTCGGGCAGCGGCTACAAGACGCGTCCGTTCGACCGCATCCTTGCCGAAGTGCGCGGCTTCTTCGCGGTGCACCGCGCCGAGGGCACGCACGCGGGCGGCATCCACGCCGAGATGACCGGGCAGAACGTGACCGAATGCACCGGCGGCGCGATGGCGATCACCGACGAGGCGCTTGCAGACCGCTACCATACGCACTGCGACCCGCGCCTCAACGCCGGCCAGAGCCTTGAACTCGCCTTCCTGCTTGCCGAATGCATCAAGGCCGAGGTCGACCTCGCCGCACGGAACCAGGCGGCCTGAACCCCTCACCTTTCCGCCCGCTTGCGAAGCGGCGCTGAATAAGGGATCGTCTGCCCCTTCCAAGGGGGAGGGATCACCATGCCGATCGAACTTTATCTGCTGGGTGCAGCCGTGGTGCTGGGCCTTGTCCACATCCTGTGGGCCGTGAACGTGAAGACCGCGCAGTACGGCATCGAATGGAACATGGGTGCGCGCGATGCCGAAATGCCGCCCTTGAAGCCGCTTGCCGGACGGCTGGCGCGGGCGCAGGCGAACTTCTTCGAGACCTTCCCACTGTTCGCGGCGGTGCTGCTGGCGGCGGTCGCGGCGGACCGGCTCGGCTGGAAGACCGAGCTTGGCGCCCACCTCTATTTCTGGGCGCGGCTGATCTACCTGCCGCTCTATGCCGCGGGCATTCCCAAGCTGCGGACGCTGGTGTGGCTCACCTCTCTGGCCGGTGTGGTGCTGGTGCTCTCCGCGCTGCTGATGGGCTGAACGGCCTGTCCCGAAACGGTACGAAGTTGAGGAAGTTGAGGCAAAGACGCGGAAATTCAATTCCGCGGCGGGTGCGCGCGTCTGCGATATTGGAAGCACTTGAGCAGGCACCGCCCCTGGCTGGCACAGGTTTTCCTATTTCGGAAGCGTCCCTATTTCCGCTGCGGCCAGCACTTCTCGCAGCGGCGCCAGCATTTGATGTTCGGCATCACATCGGCGGGCTTCACGCCTGGCGGCGGATTGAGGCCGACGAGGATTTCGGGGGCGACACCTTCGGGCGCAGCGCTCTTGTGGCAGAACAGGCAGCGTTGGCGGTAAATCTGCGGCGTGAGCGTTTGCGCGCCTTGATGCGGCATCGCGAACACCGGGGACGCGGTCACCGCGATCCCTGCGAGCATGGCAAGCGCGCAGAGCAGGACGCTGTATCTCGGCATCAGGAAGCCCTCTTCGGAGAGCGCCCACTCTGAACCCGATGAAAAACTTGTCAACTGTCCTAAATTGACAGCCTACCCCTCGTCGCCCATGCGGAGCGCGGCGATGAAGGCTTCCTGCGGGATACTGACCGAGCCGTACTCGCGCATCCGCTTCTTGCCTTCCTTCTGCTTGTCGAGGAGCTTGCGCTTGCGGCTGATGTCGCCGCCGTAGCACTTGGCGGTGACGTCCTTGCGGAGCGCTGCGATCGTTTCGCGCGCAATGACCTTGCCGCCGATCGCCGCCTGGATCGGGATCTTGAACAGGTGGCGAGGGATCAAGTCCTTCAGCCGCTCGCACATGTGGCGGCCGCGCGCTTCCGCCGCGCCGCGGTGGACGATCATGCTGAGCGCGTCGACAGGCTCGTTGTTGACGAGGATCGACATCTTGACGAGGTCGCCCTCGCGGTAGCCGATCTGGTGATAATCGAAGCTGGCGTAACCGCGGCTGATCGACTTCAGGCGGTCGTAGAAATCGAACACGACCTCGTTCAAGGGCAGTTCGTACGTGATCTGCGCGCGCCCACCCACGTAGGTGAGGTTCTTCTGGATGCCGCGGCGATCCTGACACAGCTTCAGGAGCGAGCCGAGATACTCGTCCGGCACGTAGATCACCGCCTCGATCCACGGCTCCTCGACGAAATCGATCTTCACGACGTCAGGATAGTCGGCGGGGTTGTGCAGTTCCTGCACCGTCCCATCCGTCATGTGCATCCGGTAGACGACCGAGGGCGCGGTGGTGATGAGATCGAGATCATATTCGCGCGTCAGCCGCTCCTGAATGATCTCCAGGTGCAGGAGGCCGAGGAAGCCGCAGCGGAAGCCAAAACCGAGCGCAGCGGATGTTTCCATCTCGAAGCTGAACGAGGCATCGTTGAGGCGCAGCTTCGAAATGCTGTCGCGCAGCTTTTCAAAATCCGCCGCATCGACCGGGAACAGCCCACAGAACACGACCGGCTGCACTTCCTTGAAGCCGGGGAGCGCGGCCTTCGCAGGGTTCTTCACCGTGGTGATCGTGTCGCCGACGCGGGTTTCGGAGATGTCCTTGATCTGCGCGGTGATGAAGCCGATCTCGCCGGCCGCGATCTCGTCGAGCGTTTCGATCTTGGGACGCATGCAGCCGACGCGGTCGATCAGATGCTCGGTGCCACCGGCCATGAACTTGATGTTCAGCCCCTTGCGGATCACGCCATTGACGACGCGCACGAGGATGACGACGCCGAGGTACGGATCGTACCAGCTGTCCACCAGCATCGCTTCGAGGGGTGCGGTGCGGTCGCCCTTGGGGGGCGGGATCTTGTTCACAACGGCTTCGAGCACATCATCGATGCCGATGCCGGACTTGGCGCTGGCAAGCACGGCCTCCGACGCATCGAGTCCGATGATGTCCTCGATCTCCGCCTTCACCTTATCCGGGTCGGCGGCGGGCAGATCAATCTTGTTGATGACGGGGACGATCTCGTGATCGTGCTCGATCGACTGGTAGACGTTCGCCAGCGTCTGCGCCTCGACACCCTGCGCCGCGTCCACCACGAGGAGCGCGCCTTCACACGCAGCGAGACTGCGGGAAACTTCGTAGGCGAAATCGACATGGCCCGGCGTGTCCATGAGGTTCAGCGTGTATGTCTCGCCGTTCTTCGCCTTGTATTCGAGACGAACGGTCTGCGCCTTGATGGTGATGCCGCGCTCACGCTCGATATCCATGTTGTCGAGCACCTGCTCCGACATCTCGCGGTCGGTGAGCCCGCCCGTCCGCTGGATGAGGCGATCGGCCAGCGTCGACTTGCCGTGGTCGATGTGGGCGATGATCGAGAAATTACGGATATGCGCGAGATCGGTCATGAGACGGCCACTTAGGGGGCCTGAACGTCTTCGGCAAGCGCGCGGCCCCGCCAGTGTCGCCGTTTTTTACAAACTGGCTTCAGCCAGCACCACTCGTGTCGCTTGCAAAACGAAAAATCACGGCCTGAATCCGCCACTTGCGACAAGTAAAGGCGATTTGGCACGCATTATGCTTTCCTTTGTTTTCGACGTTTGTGTCCGCCCAGCGGTGTTTGGCTTGGCGTGCGTAGAAACACAGAGGGGATAAGATTATGCGTTACACGACCTCAATTCTGGCGGCCTGCGCCTCGCTCGCGATTGCGGGCGCCGCCCAGGCGACCACCATCACCAACGGCGATCTCAGCATGGGCCTGTTCGACAACGGCGGCCTCGGCAAGGACGGCGTCGGCCTGGCCCTCGCCGGTGCCGGCGATGCAATCACGCCCGGCTGCCTTTGCGAAGGTTGGGGTGTCGCAGCCAACGGCACCGGCAACAAGTACGTCTACGGCGGCGGCTCGACCGGTTTCACATCGGCCACGCTGAGCGACGTGACGGCTTCGAGCGCGAAGTCGGTCGTGACCACGAACGACGGCCTCACCATCACGCACACCTACACGCCGGTGGCGGGTGAGACGCTGTTCAAGATCGATGTCGTCATCAAGAACGACTCCGGCGCCGCCCGCACCGACGTGCGCTATGCGCGTACGCTCGACTGGGACGTGACCCCTGGCTACTTCGGCGACAACTACACGTCGGTCTATGTTCCGGGCGTCGCGCCGGAAGGCAAGGTTCTGCACACGTCGACCAACCCGTTCGCCGTGCCGGATCCCATGGTGCAGCGCGCGCAGGACGCCAACACGAACGTGTCGGGCGCCGTCGGCGACCTCGGCAGCTACTTCATCTTCAGCTTCGGCGACCTCGCCGATGGTGACGAGTTGAGCTTCACGACGTTCATCGGTGCGTACACGACCGAATCCGCCCTGCTTGCGGCCTTCGCGGCGGCCGGCGTTGAAGCCTACTCGTTCACCTCGGGTAGCCGTCACGTCAACGCATTCGGCTACGGCTTCGCGGGTCTCGACCTGCCGCCGATCGGCGAAGTGCCGGAACCGGCTGCGCTGGCGCTGTTCGGTCTCGGTGTCCTCGGGCTGGGGGCAGCCCGTCGTCGCCGCAAGGCCTAAGACTTACAGTCTCGTCACGCGGAAGGGGTCGCCCGAAAGGGCGGCCCCTTCTCATTTGCTGCCTCCCGCACCCAGAGCGGCCAATCCGCCGGCAGCGGCGCGCTGGCGGAGACGGGCGCTTCCTCCCGATAAGGAATGACGAGACCCGCCGAATGCAATCGCATCGGGCCGTTGCCAACGCCATAAACCGGATCGCCCGCGATCGGCGCGAGCGCGTGTGCGGCGTGGACGCGGATCTGGTGTGTGCGGCCGGTTTCGGGGAAGAAGGCGATGAGCGCCTGCCCCTCATGCGCGGCGAGCCGCTGCCAGCGTGTGGCGGCGAGCTTTCCGGCGGGGTCCACGATCATACGCCAGCCCGCCTCCGCGCTCGAAACCTTAGCGAGCGGCGCCGCGATGCGGCCTTCGCCCTGCTCCGGCACCCCATCCAGAAGCGCGAGATAGGTCTTGGTGATGCGCCCGTCGGTGAAAAGCTGGCCAAGGCGCTTCGTAGCCTTTGGATGCCGCGCGAGCACGAGGCAGCCGGAGGTGTCGCGATCCAGCCGGTGCGCGGGCTGCGGCAGGCGATGAAAGCCGAAGGCGAGTTCGCCGAGGCGTTCCTCCAGGCTGTGCGGGGTCTTCGGCCCCGGATGCACGGCAAGACCGGCCGGCTTGTCGATCACCAGCAAGTGCGCATCGATGTGGAGAACAGGCAGCGCCGTCATGCGATCCCGGCGGAAGCGATCGCGGCGACCGCCGCGGCGAACCGCTGTTCCGCATCGCCCGCGATCAGGACCCACGGCACCGCGCGGCGCTCCAGTTCCGCCCGCGATAGCGCCATGAAACGCGCCCGCGCCTCCGGCGTGCGGTGCAGACGGATGCCGTCATCCACCCACGGGATATCGTCCGCCATCAGCAAATAGAGATCGCCGACATCGGTGAAGGCATCGAGCGCGGGGAGCCGCTGCCCGAGCCCCATCATCGCCCATGCCGCCGTCATCAGCGGGTCGGTATCGGAGATGATGAGGCGCGCGCCGCGCTCCGCCGCCTGTTCCCGCGCCGCTTCGGTAAGCGCGACATGGCCGTGCATGATGGAAACGAGATCGTCGGCATCGGTCTCGCTGCCGCGCACCTCGCAGTAGAGGCGCCCGTATTCGGGCACCAGCCGTGTGCCGTAGTGCGCCGCGAGCCGGGCTCCGAGCGTCGACTTTCCTGTGCTTTCGGGCCCGTGCAGCACGACGTTCGCCGGCCGCTTCATGCCGCCACCGCCGCGGCGCGGCGCCACTGGAAGAGCCCGGCGAAGGCGAGGCCGAGGAACACGGTGTAGAGCGCCGACGTGACCGGAAGATCGCGCCACCAGAACAGCCCGATCGCGAGCAGGTTGACCACGATCCAGTAGATCCAGTTCTCCACGAAACGCCGCACCATCAGGATCTGGCCGGCCACGCTGAGACAGGCGACGGCGCCATCCACATAGGGCGCGGCGGCATCCGTGAAACGGTGCATCAGGCTCGACCAAAGGAACCACAGCACTGCCGTGACCGCGATCACCAAGGCGTTGCCGCGAAGCCCCATCCAGCGCACGGGAACGGTATCGCGCTGCTGCACGCGCCGCCAGCTGACCCAGCCGTAAACATTGAGAACAAGGAAGAAAATCTGCAGCAGCGCGTCGCTGTAGAGCTGCGCCTCGTAGAACACGACCGCGTACAGGCTGACCATCGCGATGCCGAACGGATAGTTCCAAACGCTGCGCCGAACGACGAGCGTGACATTGGCGAGGCCGAGGAGAGCGGCGATGATTTCGAGGGCGGACATGCCTTCCCCGCATAGCATCCGCCCTGCCCCGTGCAATGTGCCGAAACGTCGGGATCGGGGCTTTTCCTTGACTCCTGTTGCGCGCACGCCTACATCGCGACCCTTACGAATTTCCCGATTTTTTGCTGGAGTTTGCCCGATGGCGCGCGTCACCGTCGAAGATTGCGTAGACAAGATTCCCAACCGCTTCGAACTCGTGTTGCTCGCAGGCCAGCGCGCGCGCCAGATTTCGAGCGGCGCCGAACTGACCCTCGACCGCGACCGCGACAAGAATCCGGTCGTCGCGCTGCGCGAAATCGCCGAGCAAACCGTGAAGCCCGCACAGCTGAACGAAGCACTGGTTTCGGGTATGCAGCGCGTGATCGTGGACGACGAAGACACGGTGGACGAGATCGGCAGCCTCGCCGAGAGCGCGGAGGCCCTGCGTCTCACCGCGGCCGCGCCGCCCAAGCCGACGCCGATCGTTCCCGACTACGACTGATCGGGACGAAGTAGCGAATTGAAACGGCGGGGGCTTTCCCCGCCGTTTTCATTTGAGCAGGGCGTTGCCGACCGCGTAACCCCGGTTTGCGGAACCAACGCTTTGCAAAGCCGCGCCTGCGCGCCACATCGTATCCATGCAAAACAGCAAGCAACCCGCATTGTTCATCCCGCACGGCGGCGGCCCGTGCTTCTTCATGGACGACCCGCGCGGCATCTGGCGCGGCATGGAGGCGTATCTTCGCAGCATCGCGGCAACCCTGCCCGCAACGCCCCGCGCCATCCTTGTCGTTTCCGGTCACTGGGAGACGGAAGGGTTCGCCTTCACCGGCGCGGAACGCCCGACGCTCGTGTACGACTATTACAACTTCCCGCCGCACACCTACGACCTGCGCTATGATGCCCCCGGCGACCCCGCGCTCGCGGCGCGCGGCGCGGAGCTGCTTCGCAGCGCCGGACTTCCGGCGACGGTCGATGCGGCGCGCGGGCTCGACCACGGCGTCTTCGTTCCCCTGAAGGTCGCTTTCCCAGAGGCGGCGATCCCGGTCGTTGAAATGTCGGTCGATCTCAACCTCGATCCCGCACTCCACCTCGCGGCGGGCCGCGCACTGGCGCCGCTGCGCGATGAAGCCGTCCTCATTGTCGGCTCGGGCATGAGCTTTCACAACATGCACGGCTACGGCGATCCGCGCTTCACCGCGCCCTCGAACGCCTTCGACGCCTGGCTGACCAAGGCCGTGGAAGCGGATGCGGAAAGCCGGAGTTCAGATCTCGCACGCTGGGAATCCGCGCCAGCCGCGCGTGCCAGCCATCCGCGCGAGGAGCACCTGATCCCGCTGATGGTCGCGTCCGGCGCCTCGGACGCGCCGGGCCGGCGCGACTACCACGAACATGTTCTCGAAACGGCGATCTCGGGCTTTCGCTTCCCGTGATGCTTTCCAGGTGCTTCAGGGCGCAGGAGGGTTGTGCTTCTCGACGAAGGCGAGCGCGGGCTCGTTGTTCTTATCGACAACAATCAGTCTGCGCGCTTCGGCGATAACGCCCACGACAGCAATGCGCTCGCCTGACGGCGAAATCGCCGCCATCTCGAAACCAGGCAGTTGCCCGTAGACATCAAGAGGCGGAGGTGCGGCCCGGACCGACGCAGTAACTATACAGGAGAGGAAGAATGCCGGGACTAGTCTTGAGAAACGAAACCGCACGCCCCGCATCGTTCTGCCCTTCGCAAAAGATTACTGCCCCTATGCACAAAGGGGCAGGACCGATCACAAACTCAAGAGCAAAATCTCAAGACAATAATTTGAAACTAAAGAATAACGTTTTCGCCTTTATCGCCGCGGCTGCTTTGAAAACATCAACTCCCCCCTTGCCCCGCACGGCCCCATGCCCCCAAATAGCGTAGGGAGGATGGTGGAAAGGCTCGTGTGCTCAGGCAGTTCGAACTTGTCGAGAAGGTAAAGGCCTACGATCCCAGCGCGGACGAGGATTTGCTGAACCGCGCCTATGTGTTTTCGGTGAAGGCGCACGGCAGCCAGCTGCGCGCCAGCGGCGACCCGTATTTCTCGCATCCGATCGAGGTGGCCGGCATCCTGACCGACCTGAAGCTCGACGACGAGACGATCGCGACGGCCATTCTGCACGATACGCTGGAAGATACGGTCGCGACCCCCGAGGAGGTCGAGGCGCTGTTCGGGAAGAACGTCGCGCGGCTGGTGGACGGCGTGACCAAGCTGTCGCGCATCGAAGCGCAGACGGAGAGCGAGCGGGCGGCCGAGAATTTCCGCAAGTTCCTGCTCGCGATGTCGGACGACATTCGCGTGCTGCTCGTGAAGCTCGCCGACCGGCTGCACAACATGCGCACGCTGCACTTCATCAAGGACCCGGAGAAGCGCAAGCGCATCGCCCGCGAGACGATGGACATCTACGCGCCGCTCGCCGAGCGGATCGGCATGTACGAGTTCATGGACGAGATGAAGCAGGTGTCGTTCCGCGAGCTTGAACCCGAGGCCTATCAGTCGATCACGACACGGCTCGAGCGGCTGCGCGCGGCCGGCGGCGACCAGCTCACCCGGATCAGCACAGAGATCAAGGACGTTCTCGGCAGCCACGGTGTCGATGCCGATGTCGCGGGCCGCGAAAAGCGCCCCTTCTCGATCTGGCGCAAGATGCAGGAACGGCACATCCCGTTCGAACAGCTTTCGGACGTGATCGCATTCCGCGTGATCGTGGACAAACCCGACGACTGCTACCGCGCGCTCGGCGTCATCCACCAGCGCTGGCCGATGGTTCCGGGACGCTTCAAGGACTTCATCTCGACGCCCAAGCGCAACGGATATCGTTCGCTCCACACAACGATCATCCACGGCGATCACATGCGCGTGGAAATCCAGATCCGTACACGCGGGATGCACGAACAGGCCGAAATGGGCCTTGCCGCCCACTGGGCCTACAAGCAGGACGAGAACGCGCGCGCTTCCGAGCGTTACCCCTGGCTTTCCGACCTTCTCGAAATCCTCGATCAGGCGGGAAGCCCCGAAGAGCTGATGGAGAACGCCAAACTCGGCCTCTATCAGGATCAGGTGTTCTGCTTCACCCCCAAGGGCGAGCTGATCCAGCTGCCGCGCGGCGCGACGCCCGTGGACTTCGCCTACGCGGTGCATTCCAAGATCGGCGAGACCACCGTGGGCGCCAAGGTGAACGGGCGCGTCGTGCCTCTGCGCACCGCGCTTGCGAACGGCGACCAGGTGGAAATCCTGCGCTCCGCCCGGCAGCAGCCGGATGCGACATGGGAGAGCTTCGTGGTGACGGCGAAGGCGCGCGCCGCGATCCGCCGCTTCATCCGCCACAAGGAGCACGAGGAACAGTCCGCGCTCGGCGAACGCCTGCTCGCCGACATCATCAAGCGGCTCGATGTGAAACTCGGCGAAAGCGCCATCGACGATGCCTTGAAGCGCCTCGGTTTGCACGATCGTCAGGATCTCGTGCTGGGACTCGCCGCACACCGTATCGAGGACGACGCCGTGATCGATGCGCTGCTGCCGGGCCGCATCCTCAATGCGCGCGCCAAGCGACGCGCGAAGCGCAACCCCAAGGCGAAGCTCTCGATCAAGGGGCTGACGCCGGGCGTTTCCGTGCATCTCGCGCAGTGCTGCAGCCCGATCCCCGGCGACCGCATCATCGGCATCCGCCGTCAGAGCGGCAGCATCGACGTCCACACGATCGACTGTTCGACGCTCGCCGACGCGGACGGGCGCGAATGGCTCGATCTCGGCTGGGGCGACGACAATGACGGCGCGGTCGTGCGGCTTTCCGCCGTACTGCGCAACGAGACGGGTAGCCTTGCCACGATGACGGGCGTGCTCGCGAAACAGGGCGCCAACATCGTGAACATGCGCACGCACCACCGCGACCGCGATTTCCACACCTTCGTGGTCGATGTCGAGGTGGACAATCTGGCGCATCTCACGAATATCATCGGTGCGTTAAGGGCGACCGACGCCGTGACATCCGTGGAGCGCATGAAGGCATGACAGACGAAGAGGTTCTTGGGGAATTCCGCGCCGCCGAAGCGCTGCTTGAAGGACATTTCATCCTGTCCTCGGGGCTGCGCTCGCCGAAGTACCTGCAGTGCGCGCGCGTCCTGATGGACCCGGCGCGTGCCGAGCGGCTGGCGAAGGGGCTCGCGGAAAAGATACCGGCGGACCTGCGCGGGCAGATCGAGGCGGTGGTGGCGCCCGCGATGGGCGGGCTCATCATCGGCTACGAAGTCGCGCGCGCGCTCGGTGTGGATTCGATGTTCGTGGAGCGGCCCCAGGGAACATTCGAACTCCGGCGCGGTTTCCGGCTGGAACCCGGGACGAAGGTGCTGATGATGGAAGACGTGGTGACGACCGGGCTCTCCTCGCGCGAGGCGATCGCCGCGATCGAGGCGGCGGGCGGCAAGGTGATCGCGGGCGGCTGCCTCGTCGACCGTTCGAACGGCACCGCCGACATCGGCGTGCCGCTCTATTCGCTGATCCGGCTCAACGTTCCCACCTACAGCGCCGACAAGCTGCCGCAGGACCTTGCCGCGCTGCCCGCGGTGAAACCGGGATCGAGGGCCGCCGCGTGAGCCTGGTTCGCCTTGGCGTGAACATCGATCACGTCGCCACGATCCGCAACGCGCGCGGCGGCGTGCATCCCGATCCCGTTAAGGCGGCGCTGATCGCCGCCGCCGCGGGCGCGGACGGCATCACCGCGCACCTGCGCGAAGACCGTCGCCACATCAGCGACGATGACATCGCGCGGCTTGCAAACGAGATCGACCTGCCGCTGAACCTCGAAATGGCGGCCACCGAGGAAATGCTGGACATCGCGCTGCGCCATGCACCGCACGCGGTGTGCATCGTGCCCGAACGGCGCGAGGAGCGGACGACGGAGGGCGGACTCGACGTTGTCGGCAACCAGCCGAACCTGCGGACATTCGTGGAGCGGCTTTCCGCGCGCGGCTGCCGGGTCAGCCTGTTCATCGAGCCGGACCCCGAGCAGATCGAGGCCTCCGCGGCGATCGGCGCGGCTGTCGTCGAACTCCACACCGGCCGCTATGCGCTGACCGAAGGCATGTCGCGCGGTGAGGAACTGGAGCGGCTGACCGCAGGCGCCGCGCTTGCGGCAAAACGCGGCCTGGAGGTTCATGCCGGGCACGGGCTTCGTTTCGACAACGTGGCGCAGATAGCGATGATCCCCGAAGTCGTCGAACTCAACATCGGACATTTCCTTGTCGGCGAGGCGGTGTTCATCGGTCTCGATGCCGCGATTCGCGAAATGCGGCGGCTGATGAACGAAGCGCGCAACGCACCCACTCCCGCGGGAGCCTGATCCTGCCCCACGTCGTCGGCCTCGGCTCTGACCTCTGCAATATCGAGCGTATCCAATCGAGCCTCGACCGTTTCGGTGTGCGCTTCATCAACCGCGTGTTCACGGAGATCGAGATCGCGCGGTCTGAACGCCGCGTGCTGACGCGCGCCGCCTCCTACGCCAAGCGCTTCGCGGCGAAGGAAGCCTGCTCCAAGGCGCTCGGCACGGGCTTCCGGCGCGGCGTTTTCATGCGCGACATGGGCGTCATCAACCTCCCCTCCGGCCAGCCGACGCTGGCGCTGACGGGCGGCGCGGCGGCGCGGCTCGCCGAGATCACACCCGACGGCCATACGCTCGACATCCACTTGACCCTGACCGACGATCACCCGTGGGCGCAGGCGATGGTACTCATCACGGCGCGGCCGCTGTGAGCGACAAGAAGCCCGGCATCGACTGGAAAAAGGAGCTGCGCTACGCGGCGCTGCTCGGCATCGCGGTGATGGGCATCTGGTCGTTCGTTGCCAAGCCTTTCTATATTCCTTCGGAATCGATGGTGCCGACGCTGCTCGTCGGGGACCGGCTCGTCGTCAGCAAGTATCCCTACGGCTTTTCGTACCTGTCCCCGTTCCTGCCCGTGCTGCCGAAGATGGAAGGCCGCGCGTTCGGCAAGCTCCCCGAACGCGGCGACATCGTGGTCGTGAAGTCGCCGAGCGATCACAAGGACTGGATCAAGCGCGTGATCGGCCTCCCCGGCGACACCGTGCAGATGCAGGGGGGCGTGCTCTATCTGAACAACACCGCTGTGCCGAAGCGGGCCGCATCCCCGACGATGATCCCGGAAACCGACAACATGCACTGCGCGCGACCGGAGTTCCGCGTAGTCGAAGCCGACGGGACACGTTTCTGCCGCTATCCGCGTTTCATCGAGACGCTGCCCGGCGGGCGCAGCTATGCGGTGCTCGATCTTCTGTTCAGCTACGCGGACGACACGCCTCCGGTGCTGGTACCGCAGGGCCATGTGTTCCTGATGGGAGACAATCGCGATCGTTCTGCGGACAGCCGCTTCTCACCCGAAGAAGGCGGGCTCGGGCTGTTGCCGATCGAAAACGTTGTCGGACGCGCCGAGTTCACAACCTTCTCGCTCGACGGCAGCCAGCGCTTCTGGAACCCCGTGAGCTGGTTCACCGCGCTGCGGGGAGATAGAGCGTGGATGTCGCTGCGGGGCGAAGACGAGTAGGGCGGCGCAGGCCACCCTCACCGACCGCGACTAGCCCGCTTTGCGGACAAGTCTCGTTTCCTCTCCCATCGAGGGAGAGGAATTTTACTGCGGGGGCATACCCTGTTCGAGGACTTCGCGCGGCGCGATTTCGAGGAGTTCCACGTCGAACTCCAGCGTCGCGTTCGGCGGGATGACGCCGCCTGCGCCTTCCGCGCCATAGGCGAGCTGCGGCGGGATGCGGAAACGGTACTTGGAGCCCTTCGACATCAGCTGGAGGCCTTCCTGCCAGCCGGGGATCACGGCGTTTACCGGGAAGGCTGCGGGCTGACCGCGATCGTAGCTCGAATCGAACTTGGTGCCGTCGAGCAGGCGCCCCTCATAATGGACGAGCACCACGTCCTCGGCGGTCGGCTTCTGGCCGGCGGCGTCGCGGACCACTTCGTACATCAGGCCTGAAGCTGTCGTCTGCATATTGCTGGGCACCGCGAATTTCTGTGTTCCAGCCCATGCGAGCACGCCCATGCCGACGAGAAGAACCGCGATGAGCAGAACCCAACGGCCAAGGCCGCTACCGCGCGTCGCAACAGTCGCCATCAGCGCACACTCCAGACCTGAAACATTAAACGAGATCCGGCCCTATCGCGAGCCAGAGACCGGCTTAACGAACGCCGTCGCGCTCGGCGCGCTTGCGCTCCAGCTTGCGGGCGCGGCGGACGGCGGCAGCCTTCTCGCGGGCACGCTTTTCGGAGGGCTTCTCGTAGTGACGACGCAGCTTCATCTCGCGGTAGACGCCTTCACGCTGCAGCTTCTTCTTGAGTGCACGAAGGGCCTGATCGACGTTGTTGTCGCGAACGATGATTTGCATTGCGGCCGTCTACTCCATTCCAGTTTTGCCGTCTGTCCGGCACAATAAAACAAGCCGCCGGAGGCAAGCCTCGGCGGAAAGAGCGCGCGATCTAGCAGATTCGCGCCAGTGCGGCAAGGGTCTGCGGGCGGCGCCCGAAGCAGGGCTGACGCCCCGGCACGGCTCGTGTATCACATGATCATGACCGAGACCATCGCGCCCACTGACATGACTCTCGACGAGCTTCGCCCCTTGCTGGTGGAAGCCCTGCTGCCCAATGTGGCGTTCGACGGCTGGAGCGCGGCGGCGCTGGATGCCGCTGCCGCTGCGGTCGGCATCCCGGCAGACCGCGCGCGGCTGGTGTTCCCCGGCGGCGCGACCGAGATGATCGACGCCTGGATCCTGAAAACCGATCGCGACATGGCCGCCGAAATGGAACGGCGCGGCGCGGCCGCGATGAAGATTCGCGACCGCATCACCACGGCGATTCGAATCCGCATCGAACAGGCGCGCCCGCACAAGGAAGCCGTGCGCCGCGCATTCGCCGTCCTGGCGCAGCCACAGAACGCCGCGCTTTCGGCACGTACGCTGTGGCGCAGTGCCGATGCCATGTGGCGCGCCGCGGGCGACACGGCGACCGACTTCAACCATTATACCAAGCGCCTGTCGCTTGGCGGCGTCTACGGCGCGACACTGCTCTACTGGCTGCAGGACGAGAGCGAGGACGATGCGGATACGTTCGCGTTCCTCGGTCGTCGCATCGACACGATCATGCAGGTGGAAAAGGCCAAGATGCGGTTCCGCGAACAGGCCGCAAACCGCCCCCGCCTCTCCCGATTCCTTGGTCGCCTGCGCTATCCTGCCGCGTAGGGCACGCGCGCCCTAGTCATGCCACATTGAACATGATAATCGCTCGCAACAACACGAACAGATCAGAGTGTTCATGCGGATCGAGGACCTCAAGACCGGGCAAACCGCCAGCGTCGTAAAGATCATGGAAACCGGCACGCATGCGCCCGAGGCGCTGCGTTTGCGGGAAATGGGCTTCGACGAGGGTGTCGAGATCGAGGTGTTGCACCGCGGTCTGATCGGCGGCTGTCCCATCGCGCTGCGCGTGGGCAACAATGTGATCGCGCTGCGCAAGACGGCAACGCGGTTGTTGGAGGTCAGCACGATTCCCGCCGGGATACAGGCCGAGGCCGCCGAATGAACGCAGTGACCGCCGCGCCGATGGTGGCGCTGGTCGGCAATCCCAACGCCGGCAAGACATCCCTGTTCAACGCGCTGACCGGTGCGCGGCAAAAGGTCGGCAACTATCCGGGCGTCACCGTGGAACGGAAGGTCGGCTCCATGCTGCTTCCCGACGGCTCGCACGTCGAGATCGTCGATCTGCCGGGCACCTACAGCCTCAGCCCCCATTCACCCGACGAGCAGGTGACGCGCGACGTGCTGATGGGCGAGCACGGCATCGAGCGCGCGCCCGACGCCATCATCTGCGTGGTGGACGCCACGAATCTGCGCAACCACCTGCGATTCGTTCTGGAACTGGCGCGGCTCGGACGGCCGATGGTCGTTGCGCTCAACATGATCGACCTGGCCGACCGCGACGGCACAAAGATCGATACCGCGCGGCTTTCGCAGCTTCTCGGCCTACCTGTGGTGTCGACGGTCGCGGTGCGGCGGCGGGGCCTTGCCGATCTTGGGCAGGAAGCGCTTTCGATGCTGACGCGCGAAGCCGTTGCGCCCGGACCGGGCGCAGACATTCGCGCGCTGCAGCACGAGGCGCAGCGCATTGCCGACTCGGTGACGACGCTCTCCGGTGGTGCCGGGGCGACGACGCGGCGCATCGACACGATCGCGCTCCACCCCGTATTCGGCCCCGTGATCCTCGCCGTGCTGCTGTTCATCATGTTCCAGGCCGTGTTCGCGTGGGCCGAAGCGCCGATGGCATGGATCGAAGAGGGCATCGCCGCGCTTCAGGGCGTCGCTGCCGGCGCACTTCCCGACGGCTGGTTCCGATCGATGATCGTGGACGGCGTTCTTGCCGGCGTCGGCGGGGTTGTCGTGTTCCTGCCGCAGATCCTGATCCTGTTCGCGTTCATCCTCGTCCTCGAACAATCGGGCTACATGACGCGCGCGGCGTTCCTGATGGACCGGCTGATGGCGTATGTCGGCCTGAACGGCCGTGCCTTCATCCCCCTGCTCTCCTCCTTCGCCTGCGCCATTCCGGGCATTATGGCGACACGCAGCATCGACGACCCCAAGGACCGGCTGACGACGATCCTCATCGCGCCGCTGATGACCTGCTCGGCGCGGCTTCCCGTCTATGCGGTGATGATCGCGGCGTTCATTCCCGATCGGCAGGTAGGCTTTGCGAATCTGCAGGGCCTCGTACTGCTCGGCCTCTACGTCTTCGGCATCGTGGGTGCGATGGTCGCGGCGCTGGTGCTGCGTCGCACGGTGACGCGCGGCGCTGCCAGCGGCTTCATGATGGAGATGCCGAAATACCAATGGCCCATCCTGCGCGATCTCCTCATCGGCCTGTGGCAGCGCGGCGTCGTGTTCATGAAGCGTGCGGGCGGCATCATCCTTGCCTCCACGGTGCTGCTGTGGGCGTTCGCAAGCTACCCTGTGCCGCCGGAAGGCTCCGACGAATCGCCGATCGAATATTCGATCGCCGGACGCATCGGCAGCGCGCTCGAAGTCGTGTTCTCGCCGATCGGCTTCAACCACGAAATCAGCATGACCATGCTGCCGACGCTCGCCGCGCGCGAAGTGTCCGTCGCTGCGCTCGGCACGATCTACAGCCTGCAAACCGATGACGAAGACGTCTTGCAGCAGGGCCTTGTCGAACGGCTGCGCACTGCATGGCCGCTGCCGACCGCGCTCGCCTTCCTTGTGTGGGTGGTGTTTGCCCCGCAGTGCATCTCGACGCTGGCCGTGGTGAAGCGTGAAACGAACGGGTGGAAGTGGCCGCTTTTCATGTTTACGTACCTGTTCGCTCTTGCCTATGTCATGGCAGGACTCACTTACTGGATCAGCCGGGCACTCATCGGCTGATCCCCACGCGAACAAGGGAAAAGCATGGCGGGCAGCGTCAACAAGGTCATTCTGATCGGCAATCTCGGCGCAGACCCGGAAACGCGCACGATGGGCAGCGGCGGCAAGGTCGTTAACATGCGTATCGCCACCTCCGAGAACTGGACGGACAAGGCGAGCGGCGAGCGCCGCGAGAAGACCGAGTGGCACAATGTCGTGATCTTCAACGAAAACCTCGCGCGCATTGCAGAGCAGTATCTGCGCAAAGGCAGCAAGGTTTACGTCGAAGGCCAGCTCCAGACCCGCAAGTGGCAGGACCAGTCCGGGCAGGACCGCTACACGACTGAGGTGGTGCTGCAGCGCTTCCGCGGTGAACTGACTCTCCTCGACGGTCGCGGCGAAGGCGGCGGTGGCGGCGGTGGCGGCAATTATGGCGGCGGCGGATCCGGTGGCGGATCGGGCGGCGGCTTCGGTGGTGGCGGCGGCGGCGGATCACGCCAGGGCAGCCGGCCGAGCTTCGATGATGATCTCGACGACGACGTGCCGTTCTGATCGCTGAGCTGTCGGCACCGTTTACAGTTTGAAAGGGCGTCCATTCGGGCGCCCTTTTCATTAACTATACAAGGGGTTGGCGCCGTTTGATGAAAGGGTGGACGGCCCTTGCTGGCACGCGGCTTGCAATGAAGGCGTTGTGGGCAACGGCTCTCGCCCACACCAGAGTTCCCAGTCTCTGATCTCAAGCAAGGCCGGGCAGCCAAAACTTCCCGGCCTTGCACTCCCTTTTCAGCTGTTGCGTTTCAACGCCGCAAACGGGTTTGCCTGCGCCTTTTCCGCAGCCTCGCGTGCCGCCGCTTCCTCCTCGCTGAGCAGACGCCGCCGCGCGGCGGCAAGCACTTCGGGAGCCGCGTGCGGATAGGGATCGAGTGCGAGGCCGAAGGTCTGCGCCGCTACCTCGCCGAGATCTATGCTTCGCCCCTCGAGGGGCAGCACGTCGCAGTCCCCTTCGTGAAGCTCGATCTCTTCGCCGTCCGGCCCGAGGTTCTGGAGGAACAACAGCTCGACAGGCTCATCGATCCGCGCCGGAACGTCCTCGCCCGAGGTGACGCAGGCCTGCACGGCATCGCCCTCGACCCGGCCCGTCACCCGCACGCCGCCGGGCGCTGGCGCAGCGGTCAACACCGCCTCCAGCCGATCCAGTGCACGAACGTCGAACCGCGCGGCGAGCGCCGCCCTTTCTTCGGGGTTCGCCGCGATACGGCGTTCAATGCCCCCTCCGATCTCATCAAGCCCGAGCGGCCTCATGAATTCGCTCATCCCAAAATCTCCGAAAGCGGTCGGGCCGTGCAGCGCGCCCATTCCTCGCGCACGCGCGCGGTGAGCCAGTCCGGCGCGGCATCCTCGACGCGCATCACGTTGCGGGCGAGCGCCGCACCCAGCAAGGCGGGATCGGCATCCGCCGCAAGCGCCTCACGGTAGCTGCCAAGCCGACCGCCGAGCGCCTGCATCGCGCGGCCCATGTGCTTGCCGATTACCATGTCGCCGATGCCGATCTCGCGGAAGCTGCCGTCCATGTCCGCCGCGAAGCGCTCGACAAGCAGGCTGGAGAGCGCCCGCGCGCGCGCATCCTCCGCATCCTGCTCAAGCCGGAAGAGCAGCAGCGACAGCGACAGCACGACCATGTCGAAACGGCCATCGATGCTGTCAGGCACGCCGCCTTCGACGTACCAGTCCGGCCGGCGCGCCACGGCGACGATCTCGTCATAAAGTTCAGCCGCGCGGGCCTCTCCATCGGTCCCGGCATTTCGCCTTTGCAGCCATTTCAACATGGTTCAGTTCCGTTTCATCCCGTGCGCGCTACTGAAAGAGGCGCGGCTCCGCCTTGCGGGGCCGCGGCAACATGCATATTGAGTGGCGGGGCCGCGAGGTCAATGCGCGAGGCCTCAGCCAAGGTCAGGAGTGTTCATGTCGGTGAAACGGGTTGTCGGAACGCTTGCGATCGTTGTCGCGCTCGGTGCGTGCACGCGGATCACCGATCGGCAGGGCTTCCTCGCCGATCAGGAACTGATCGCCGCGATCTCGCCGGGCGTGGACAATCGCGCGTCCGTTGAAAAGACGCTGGGCCGACCGACCTTTATTTCCAAGTGGGACGAGAACAGCTGGTACTATCTCGCCCGCACGACGAGCCAGCTCGCTTTCCTGCCGTCGAAGCCGACGTCGCAGGACATGCTGAAGATCACCTTCGATGGCGCGGGGAACGTTGCCGCTGTCACGCGCGACCAGACGCTCGACCAGATCGTTCAAGTGGCGCCGTCGGGTGACAAGACCCCGGTGTATGGCCGCGACTCGGGCTTCTTCGCGGACATTTTCGGCAATATCGGCGCCGTGGGCGCCGTCGCCCCCGGCCCGAGCCGGGACCAGTAGAGCCACCCTTCCCGTCCAAGGGCAAAAAAGAACCCCGCCGGAGCGATCCGGCGGGGCTTTTTGTTCGCGCCGACGCGCGGATCAGTGTGCGGCGAGGCTCGCGAGGAGGAGCAGCGCCACGATGTTGGTGATCTTGATCATCGGGTTCACCGCCGGGCCCGCCGTATCCTTGTACGGATCGCCCACGGTGTCGCCGGTGACGGCAGCCTTGTGAGCTTCCGAGCCCTTGCCGCCGTGATGACCATCCTCGATGTACTTCTTGGCGTTGTCCCACGCGCCGCCGCCCGAGGTCATCGAGAGCGCCACGAAGAGACCCGACACGATCACACCGAGGAGCAGCGCGCCGAGGGCCGCGAAGCCCTGGGCCTGACCCGCGATCGCGGTGATGACGAAATAGACGACGATCGGCGCCAGCACCGGCAGCAGCGAGGGGATGATCATCTCCTTGATCGCCGCCTTGGTGACGAGGTCCACCGTGCGGGCATAGTCCGGACGGCTGGTGCCCTCCATGATGCCCTTGTTGGTGGCGAACTGGTCGCGCACGTCCTTCACCACGTCGCCCGCCGCACGGCCGACTGCGGTCATGCCCATCGCACCGAACAGATACGGGAGCAAAGCGCCGAGCAGCAGACCCACCACGACGTAGGGGTTCGAGAGGGCGAAATCGACCTGCACATCGCCGAAGAAGGTGTTGAGGTCCGCCGTGTAGGCGCCGAAGAGCACCAGCGCGGCGAGACCTGCCGAACCGATGGCGTAGCCTTTGGTGACCGCCTTGGTGGTGTTGCCGACGGCATCGAGCGCATCCGTGCGCTGGCGCACGTCCTTGTCGAGACCCGCCATTTCGGCAATGCCGCCCGCGTTGTCCGTGACAGGACCGTATGCGTCGAGCGCCACGACCATGCCCGCGAGCGCCAGCATCGCCGTCGCCGCGAAGGCGATGCCGATGTAGCCGGCGAGCGCGAAGCTGCCGAGCATGCCCGCGCAGATGACGAGCGTGGGCATGGCCGTCGCTTCAAGGCTGATGGCGAGGCCCTGGATGACGTTCGTGCCGTGACCGGTTTCGGACGCCTTCGCGATGGACTGCACCGGGCGGTAGTTGGTGCCCGTGTAATACTCGGTGATCCAGACGATGAGGCCGGTGACGGCAAGGCCGATCAGCATGCAGTAGAAGAGCGCACGGCCGGTGAGGCCGCCGATCTCCGTCTCCATGCCGCCAAGCGCCATGCCGGTGACGTACCAGAGGGCGGGGATGGCGAGGATCGCGGAGACCGCGAACCCCTTGTACATCGCGCCCATGATGTTCTGCGAACTGCCGAGGCGAACGAAGAACGTGCCGATGATCGAGGTGATGATGCACACGCCGCCGATGATGAGCGGCAGGGCCATGAGACCGTAGAGCGCATCGCCCGCAGCCGCGCCGACGAGCAGCGCGGTCAGCACCATCGTGGCACCGACGGTTACGACATAGGTTTCGAAAAGGTCGGCAGCCATGCCGGCACAGTCGCCGACGTTGTCGCCAACGTTGTCCGCGATCACGGCAGGGTTGCGGGGATCGTCTTCAGGGATGCCCGCCTCGACCTTGCCGACAAGGTCAGCGCCGACGTCTGCGGCCTTGGTGAAGATACCGCCGCCGAGACGCGCGAAGATCGAGATCAGCGAGGCCCCGAACGCGAGCGCGACGAGCGCATCAATGACGAGGCGGCTGTCGGGCGCGTGCCCCGCCATGTTGACGAGATAATAGAAGAAACCCGCGATCGCGAGCAGCGCGAGGCCGGCCACGAGCAGACCCGTCACCGCACCGGCGCGGAACGCCATGGTGAGGCCCTGCTGGAGCCCCGCACGCGCAGCTTCCGCCGTACGCACGTTGGCGCGGACCGAAATGTTCATGCCGATGAACCCGGTGAGCCCTGAAAGCACGGCGCCGAGTACGAAGCCGATGGCCGAGGTGAGCCCCAGAAAATAGCCGACGAGCGCCGCAACAACGACACCGACGATAGCGATAGTGCGATACTGGCGGCCAAGATAAGCAGCCGCACCTTCCTGAATGGCGCCCGCGATTTCCTGCATCTTGGCATTGCCCGGTGAGGCGCTTGTTACGCTCTTCGTGGTGACAATGCCGTAGAGCACGGCCGCGAGGCCGCACAATATGGCGACAACAACAACGTCCATGGACGAACCCCTGCTGCTCGCCTTACCCGCCCTTGCCAGGCAGGCAGGCGCGTTTCCCCAAGTTTGACTTTATGTCGGGGCGGAGCATTGCAAATGGAATGGCAACAGGCAAGCTGCGGATTTCAGACAGGAACCGCCGTTAGAATGCGGACCTGCCGAACGTTTGACGCGCCAAGAGCAGCGCGTGACGCAACAAGCAGTGCCGCGCGCATCGCTTCGATGTCGAGCCGGTCGGCGCTTTCGGCAACGAGACCGGACTGCCACGCCGCTGCGTTTACCGCGTGGCGCACCTCCGGCACCCGATCGCGAACCCAGGCGCGGCGGGTGCGCGGCACCTCCAGCGTGAAGGCGACGACGACGTAGCTCTGCGGACCGGACGCGCCCATCACCGGCAGCGTCATGCGCTCGACGGGAACATAAGCGACGTCCGAGGCTTCGGCTGTCTGCCGACGAAAACTCTCGCCGCCAAGCACGCTCGCGGTAACAAGCACGCCGAGCAGCGCACCGGCGAGACCCGCCAGCAGTGTCCACCCTCCCTGCCGTGCTTCACGCACCATGCTCATACCCCAAACGCGACACCGGCACAGGCGCACCGCCCTCGCCGATTACCGAAAACCCTTCGCCAGCCTCCACGTGGCCGACACGCGTGAGCCTAAGCCGCGCGGCTTCTGAAAGCGTTAAGAGTGCGGCGCGGCTTTCCGGCGGCGCTGCGATCAGCAGTTCATAGTCGTCGCCTGCGCTCGCCGCGGCGAGGCGTCCCGCGTCGCCCGACGCCAGCCGCGCAGCGGCGGCTTCCGAGAGCGGCACGTCGGCGAGCGTGATTTCGATGCGTACGCCCGATACCTTCGCCATGCGCGCGGCATCGATGAGGAGGCCGTCCGACACATCCATCGCCGCGTGTGCGCCCGCGCCCGCGAGGCCCTGCCCCATTGCAAGACGCGGGACAGGCAGGCGGTAGCGGCGGAGCAGCGCAGCGTCGTGCGGCGCTTCGCCGAGCGCGATCGCAAGACCGAGCCCGGCATCCCCGATCGTGCCTGTGACATACAGATCATCGCCCGCTCGCGCGCCCGTGCGCGACAGCGATTGCCCGCGCGGCACGTGACCGATCGCCGTGCAGCCGAGAACGGCAGACGCCGCGCCTGTGGTCGTGTCGCCGCCAAAGAGCGCGGTGCCGTGTTCGACAAGCACGCGCGCGAGACCCGAGGCGAAACGTTCGAGCCAGGCATCATCCGGCCGTGCAAGACCGAGACCGATGAGAACGCCTGCGGGCTCGGCGCCCTTGGCGGCGAGATCGGAGAGGTTCACGGCCACGAGTTTCCACGCGATATCGGAAGGATCATCCGTGCCGAGATAGTGGACGCCCTCGACGATCACATCGTGCGTCAGCACGAGTTCACGGCCCATGGGCGGGGACCACACTGCTGCATCATCGGCAAGTCCGCGCGCGGCGGGGTGCGTCGCGATCGGACGCAGCAGCCGTTCGATGATTTCGCCTTCGCGCATTTCGCCTTGGTAGCGCGGGCGCGCTATTCGCGCACGTCCTTCGCGATGCGGTCCAGCAGGCCGTTCACGAACCCGGCTTCGCGCGCTTCGTAAAACGCCTTCGCGACATCGACATATTCGCTGATCGCGGCTGCACGCGGCACATCGAGACGGGCAACGAGTTCATAGACGCCGCAGCGCAGAATCTGCCGCATCGGCCGGTCCAGCCGATCGAGCGTCCAGCCTTCGGCCAGCGCGCCGGCGATGCGTTCATCGATCTCCGCCTCGCGCGCGGCGACGCCGGAAACGAGATCGTCGAAGAAGTCGGCGTCGGCAGGGGCAAACGCCGTATCCTCGATGGTGCGGCCGAGACGGTGTTCATGGAATTCCCGCAGCAGCTTCGGGATCGGGTCGCCCGACATCTCACGCTGATAAAGCGCCTGAACAGCGGCGAGACGCGCTGTCGCGCGGGACGGTCTTTGGGTTTTCGCTTTGGGGGAGGAGGTCTTGGAGGACATGGCGCGCTATGTAGAGCCGCCGCCCCCGAAACCCAAGCACCAAAGATGCCTCAGTCGAAACGGCCTTTGAGTTCGAGGAGCGTGAGCGCCGCCTTGGCGGCCTCACCGCCCTTGTCCTTCTGCTTCGGATCAGCGCGGACGAGCGCCTGCGCCTCGTTCTCGACGGTGAGGATTCCATTCCCCACGGGGAGCCCATCCATGGTGAGCGCCATCAAGCCGCGCGCGCTTTCGCCCGCCACGATCTCGAAGTGATACGTTTCGCCGCGAATGACGACGCCGATGCCGACGAACGCATCATAGCGACCGGATTCGGCCGCGAGCGCGATGGCGCCCGGGATTTCGAGCGCACCGGGAACGGTGATCGTTTCGTGGCTGTGCCCCGCATCCTCGATCGCGGCACGCGTGCCCGCGAGCAGCATGTCGTTGAGGTGCGCATAGAAACGGGCTTCGACGATGAGGACACGTGCCATGAACGGCCTTTCGGTAATCTCAGTTGGAGGGAATGGGCCGTTCGCCGACGACGTTGATACCATAACCTTCGATCGCGACGATATTGCGATGGGCATTGGTGAGCAGGATCATGTCGTGGATACCGAGATCGGCGAGGATCTGCGCACCGATGCCGTAGGAGCGCAGGTCCATGTCGCCGCCGCGTTCGCCCGAGATTTCGCGGGTCAGGCTATCCGCCCCGGAGCCGGTGAGCAGGACGATGACACCTGAACCGACACGCCCGATCTCTTCCATCGAACGCTGCAGGATGCGCTTGCGCGGGCCGGGCTGGCCGAGGACGTCCGAGAAGATCGAAAGCCCGTGCATACGCACCAGCGTCGGCTCATCCGCGCTGATCTTGCCCTTCTGGAGAACGACGTTGACCGAGCCGTCGATCTTGTTGCGATAGGAAAGCACCCGCCAGTCCCCGCCGTAGTCCGACGTGAACGGCGCCTGCGCGACACATTCGACGAGGTGATCGTGGCGGCGGCGATAGGCGATCAGATCGCGGATCGTGCCCATCTTGAGACCGTGAAGGCGCGCGAAGGGGACAAGATCGTCCATACGCGCCATCGTGCCGTCGTCCTTCATGATCTCGCAGATCACGCCGGAAGGATTGAGCCCGGCGAGACGGGCGACATCGACAGCGGCCTCTGTGTGGCCGGTGCGCACGAGCACGCCGCCGTCGCGCGCGACGAGGGGAAAGACGTGGCCGGGCGTCACAATGTCGTCGGAACCCCGCGCGGAATCGATGGCGACCGCGACCGTTCTTGCACGATCAGCCGCTGAAATGCCGGTGGTGACGCCCTGCCGCGCCTCGATCGAGACGGTGAAGGCGGTTTCGTGCCGCGTACCGTTCTGGCGGCTCATCAGGCCGAGGCCGAGCTGGTCGACACGCGCCTTCGTCATCGCGAGACAAATGAGACCGCGACCGTGTGTTGCCATGAAGTTGATCGCATCCGGCGTCGCCATCTGCGCCGGGATGATGAGGTCGCCCTCGTTCTCGCGATCCTCGTCGTCGACAAGGATGAACATGCGACCGTTGCGCGCCTCCTCGATGATCTCCTCGATCGGGACGAGCGCCGGGCGATCACTGTTCGAGGCCATGTACAGCTCCAGCTTGCGGAGCGTTTCGGCAGTTGGGTTCCAATCCGGCGAATCCATATCGCGAAGCGTATTGGCGTGAAGGCCCGCCGCTCGGGCGAGACCGGAGCGCGACACGTCCCCCTTGGAGACAAGGCCGCGAATCGTTTCGATTAGAATTTGGCTCATGTCGATATGCGTATCACACTCCGATGTGATCACAATCATCATTTATCACAGGGACATGTTCAGCTTGCGACGTCACGCATCCTGCCGATATAACGGGCGAGTACGTCGATTTCTATGTTCACCGCGTCTCCCGCACCCGCACCGCCGAACGTGGTGTGCGCGGCACTGTGCGGAATCAGGTTGAACGAAAGCACGACGCCTTCCGCCGTATCCTCGACCGTGTTGACGGTCAACGACACACCGTCGAGCGCAACGGAGCCCTTGGGTGCGATGAACGCGGCGACGTTCTTCGGTGCGGCGATGCGGAACGTGTGGCTGTCGCCCACCGCCGCGATCGATTCGATGCGGCCGACGGCATCGACATGGCCGGTGACGATATGGCCGCCGAGTTCGTCGCCAACCTTCAGCGCCCGCTCGAGATTGAGCCGCGCACCCTGCTGCCAGCGCGCGCCAGCCGTCTTGGAGAGGGTTTCGGCTGACACATCGACTGCGAACCAGTCCGCGCCTTTGTCCACCACGGTAAGGCACACGCCCGCGCAGGCAATGGAAGCGCCCATGTCGACGCCCGTCATGTCGTAGCCGCAGGCGATGGTGAGCCGCGTGTCGCCCCGCGCTTCGACTTTTGTGACGGTACCGATGTCGGTGATGATGCCGGTGAACATGGCGCCCCCTCTAGCGCGTCCGCGCGTAGACTTCGAGTCGGTCGTTGCCGAACGTGCGTGTTTCGGCAAGCCGCCAGCGCCCGTGCGCGTCGGCCAGCCGTTCGAGGCCGAGGCGTCCAACGCCGGGCGCGCCGTCGCCGAGCACGATGGGGGCGCGGTAAACAAGCATTCGATCAACGAGATCGGCGGCCAGCAGCGTACTCGCCGTGGCCGGCCCACCCTCCACAAACACATCGTTCACGGCCAGCCCGCACAGATCGTCGACCGACGCCAGCAACAGCGGATCGCGCGCCGCGAACTTCGCGGCCCCCGGAATGGCATCAAGGGTCGCGCTGAGCACGGCGGGACGCGGGCTGCGATCTTCAAGCCCCGGCAAGCGCACGTCGAGCGAAGGATCGTCAGCTTCGAGCGTGCCCCGCCCGACGACGATCACGTCTGCAAGCGCCCGCTCCAGATGAACATGGGCACGCGCCTCCGGCCCCGTTATCCATTGGCTTTCGCCACCCGGCATCGACACGCGTCCGTCGATCGACGTGGCGAGCTTCAGCGTGATGCGCGGACGGCCGCGTTCCATGCGGGAGAAGAACCCCGCCATCGCCGCGCGCGCCGCAGCCTCCCCCTCGCTGACAGACACCGAGACCCCGGCATCCCTGAGGCGCGCGGCACCCTGACCCGCCGTTCGCGGATCGGGATCGAGCACGGCGATGTGAACGGCCGAAACACCCGATGCGATGATGAGATCGGCACAGGCCGGCCCCCGCGCACTGACATGGGCACAAGGCTCCAGGCTGACATAAAGTTCAGCGCCCCGCGCGGCTTCGTCCGCAGCTTCCAGAGCGACGGCTTCGGCATGAGGGCGTCCGCCGGGCTGCGTCCAGCCGCGCGCGATCACGATGCCGTCCTTCACGACAAGGCAGCCGACATTGGGATTGGGCGCGGTGCGACCGAGGCCGCGCCGCGAGAGGCGAATGGCGGCCTCCATCAGCCGCGCCGCCTCACTCATTCGCTTGCCGGCTCTTTGGTTTCGGGCTGGGCTGCAGGCTGGGCAGCAGGGTCAGCAGCAGCCTTGTCGGCATTGATATCGAGCTGCGCGGCAATTGCGTCCGCCTGTTCCTGCATCAGCCGCTCTTCTTCCTCCTGCTCTGCGAGCGCCTCGGCACGCGAGCGTCCGTCCTCCCAGTTCTTGAAATAGGCGATGATCGGATCGGGCGGGAGGTAGCCGAAGCGGTTCTCGATCAAGAACGTGAACATGATGATGAAGGTCATCAGCACCGAAAGGCTGCCGATGACCCACTGCCGCCGTTCGACAGCGGCGATGCGAGCGCGGATGCGTCCGAAAATTGTGGCGGTGCTCATGCGGGGCCACAGATAGGGTTTCGAACGCACCCGCGCCAGTGCCTGCGTTATACCTTTATGGGTTCAGCACGAATGTCACCGTGATCTGGTGACGACTTTCTACCGCCACCCCGTCGCGGGTCGCCGGGCGGAAGCGCCACGCCGAGAGCGCCTGACGGACCGCCGCGCTATCAAGCCGCGCATAACCGCTCGACCGCGCCACGTCGGCATCGGCGACCCGGCCGTCCGCACCCACGAGCACGCTCACCACGACGCTTCCCGCTTCGCCCGCCCGGCGCGAGGCCGGCGGATAAGCGGGCTGGAAACGATCACGGAAACGCGGATCGATGCTGGCCGCGACGAGCACAGGCTCAGGCACCTGCGTTTGCCCCACCGAACCGGTCATGTCTGGAACGCGGGGCAGAATCGGGGTCGGGTCGCTCCGCACGATCGGCGCCTGCGGCGTGTCCACGACAAACACGGGTTCGACAACCGTGATGTCCACCGGGTCTTTCACTGCGGGCGGCGGCGGCGTTTCGGGCTTTGCGGGTTCGACTTGCTCGATCCAGAGCGGCGCCTCCGGGCGAACGATGTTCGGAACCTTGACGATACCCGTGGCGGTGAGCGCCACATAACCAAGGACGAGGTGAACGGCTGCGGTGATGAGAACGCCGCTGCTGTCTCGCAGGGCACGGGAGGTCGGGAACACTGACTTCATCGAACGGCTCCATCCCAAGGGAGGGCGCCCCATGCGTTGCCGAACGGCAGCGCCGCTCCACCACCGACAACATGCCGGCCCGCGTGTTATACTATAACAAGCCCGTCTCGGCCGAACGAATCATTCGCGCGGCGCTCAGTTGGTACGGGCGCGTAACCTCTCGAGCGCACCGTCACGACCGATCAGGAGCACAAGCCCCGCCATTTCCGGACCATGATCGCGGCCCGTGAGCGCGCGGCGGAGCGGCAGGAACAGGTCCTTGCCCTTGCGACCGGTAGACGCCTTGAGCGCCGCGGTGAGCGCAGACCAGACGCCAGGCTCCCACGGCAGCGATTCGAGCGTGTCGGCGGCAAGGGCGAGGTAGTCTTCCTCACCGGCAAGCGGTTCCACCGGCCCTTCGATCACCTGCCACCAGTCGGCGGCATCTGCGACGGTTTCGAGATTCGGACGCAGGACCGCCCATGCAGCGGCATCCATGCCCTGCGGCAGACGATCGGCGACGTCATCGTAATCGAGTTGATGCAGGATGCGCGCATTGAGCTGGCGCAGCTCCGCCTCGTCGAAGCGCGCAGCGGAGCGGCCGAAGTGCGCGAAATCGAAATGTTCAACGAGCGGATCGAGGCTGGTGACCGGCTCAACGGCATCGGAGGTGCCGAGCCGTGCGAGCAGCGCCGCGATGGCGACCGGTTCGATGCCCGCCTCGCGGAAGTGCGCCATGCCCGCCGAACCGAGCCGCTTGGAAAGCGCTCCTTCCGTACCGGTGATGAGCGCCTCGTGCGCGAAGGCCGGCGGCTTTGCGCCCAGCGCTTCGAACATCTGAATCTGCACGCCCGAATTGGTGACGTGATCCTCGCCGCGGACGACGTGCGTGACCCCCATGTCGATATCGTCGATCACCGAGGGCAGCATGTAGAGATAGGAGCCGTCAGCGCGGCGCACGACGGGGTCGCTGAGCGAGGCTGGATCGATGTGCGAATCGCCGCGAATGAGGTCCTGCCAGTACACGTGCGCGGCGGTATTGAGCCGGAAGCGCCAATGCGGACGCTCTCCTGCTGCCTGCTTAGCCGCAATCTCCTCCGCCGTGAGCTTCAGCGCGGCACGGTCGTAAACGGGCGGCAGACCGCGCGAGAGCTGGATCTTGCGGCGGACATCAAGGTCTTCGGCGGTTTCGAAGCAGGGGTAGACGCGCTCGGCCGCGACCAGCGTTTCGAACTGCTCATCGTAGCGCGCGAGCCGATCGGACTGACGGTATTCGGCATCGGGCACGAGGCCGAGCCAGGTGAGATCGGCGCGGATGGCATCGGCGTATTCGGCGCGCGAACGCTCCGTATCCGTATCGTCGAGGCGCAGCAGAAAGCGGCCGCCGTGCTTCCGCGCGAACAGCCAGTTGTGAAGCGCGGTGCGGACGTTGCCGACGTGAAGATAGCCCGTTGGAGACGGGGCGAAACGTGTGGTGAGGGTCATGAGGTCCGGAAAGCGTTGGTGATCGGATAGCGGCGATCGCGCCCGAAGTTGCGGATGCCGATCTTGACGCCCGGCGGTGACTGGCGGCGCTTGTATTCGGCAACGTAGAGCAGGCGCTCGATGCGGACGACGGTGTCGCGGTCAAAACCACGCGCAACGATGTCGGCAACCGACAGCTCTTCCTCCACAAGGCCGTGCAGGATCGGGTCGAGGATTTCGTATGGCGGGAGCGAATCCTGGTCCTTCTGGTTTTCGCGCAGCTCGGCGGTCGGCGGCTTGGTGATGACGCGTTCGGGCATCACGGGTCCGTCAGGCCCGAGCGCCAATTTGGGCCGGTTCGCATTGCGCCAGCGGGAAAGCGCGAAAACGGTCGTCTTGTACGCGTCTTTCAGCACCGAATAGCCGCCTGCCATATCGCCGTAGATCGTGGCGTAGCCGACCGACATTTCCGACTTGTTGCCGGTGGTGAGCAGCATGTGGCCGTATTTGTTGGAGAGCGCCATCAGCGTGACGCCCCGAATGCGCGACTGGATATTCTCCTCCGTGATGTCGCGCGCCTTGCCTTCGAACACCGGCGCGAGCATCGCGTCGAACGCTTCCACGGCAGGCTCGATCGGGATTGTGTCGAGGCGGCAACCGAGCATCCGCGCGCACTCAGCCGCGTCGTCGAGACTGTCCTGCGAGGTGAAGCGCGACGGCATCATCACGCACCACACACGGTCAGCGCCGAGCGCATCCACCGCGACCGCTGCCGACAGCGCCGAATCGATGCCGCCCGAAAGGCCGAGCACGACACCGGGGAAGCGGTTGCGGTTCACGTAATCGGCAAGGCCGATCTGCATCGCGTGGTAGATGTCCTCCGGGTAGGGATCGAGGCGGTGCTTGTGCCCCTCCTCGCACACCCAACCCTTAGCGGTGCGGAACCACGTGGTGAGCGTGGTGCGCTCCTCCCAGTCCGGAAGCTGCACGGCGATGCGGCGGTCCGCGTTCATAACGAAACTGGCGCCGTCGAAAACGATCTCGTCCTGTCCGCCGACGCGATTGAGATACGCAAGCGGGAGGCCGGTTTCAGCGACGCGCATGGCGGCGAGCGCGAGCCGCTTGTCGTCTTTGTCCAGCTCGTAGGGACTGCCGTTCGGCACGAGCAGGATTTCGGCGCCCGTCTCGACGAGGCATTCGCAAACGTCCGGGAACCAGATGTCCTCGCAGATCGGCACGCCGAGGCGCACGCCGCGGAACGCCAACGGGCCGGGCAGCGGGCCGGGTGCGAACACGCGCTTCTCGTCGAACACGCCGTAGTTCGGCAGTTCGTGCTTGCGCGTCCATGCTGCGATCTTTCCGCCTTCGAGCAGCGCCATCGCATTATAAAGCTTGCCGTCTTCCAGGAGCACGCTGCCGACGAGCATGGCGGGGCCGCCGTCCGCCGTGGCTTCCGCCATGCGCTGCAGTTCGGCATCCGCCGCGCGCACCAGAGAGGGCTTCAGCACGAGATCTTCGGGCGGATAGCCGATGAGCGAAAGTTCGCAGGTGAATATGAGGTCCGCTTCCGGCTGCCGTGCCCGCGCGGCAAGCATCGCGTCGGCGTTGCCGCGAAGGTCGCCCATTGTCTGGTTGAGCTGCACGAAAGCGATCTGGAGACGGTCGGTCATGGGGGCCTTCTAGGACGTCGAAGCGCCTTTGGCGATGGGTCTGAAGATGCCGTACAATGGGGCTTTCGAACACCGCGGCTTCGGTCTAGGTTCCGCGCCGATGTTCACCGACACGCCCTTTCTGGCCAACCCATGGACCTGGTTCGCCGTCGGCTATCTGCTGGGTGCGATTCCCTTCGGCCTTATCGTCACGCGACTTGCGGGCATGGGCGATATCCGCCGCATGGGATCGGGCAATATCGGCACGACCAACGTGCTGCGCACGGGTGGCAAGGGCCTCGCCGCGCTGACGCTTCTGCTCGATGCAGGCAAGGGCGCGCTTGCGGTGTGGCTCGGCCACACGTTCGCGTATGGCGGCGACATTCTAGGCGGCATGGGCGCGTTCATCGGCCACCTGTTCCCGGCATGGCTGCTGTTTCGCGGCGGAAAGGGCGTTGCGACGATGCTCGGCATCGCGCTTGCCGTTTATCCGCCCGCTGGCCTCGTCTTTGCGGCCGTATGGCTGCTGGTTGCTGCGGTAACGCGCTATTCCTCGCTCGCCGGGCTGATGGCCGCGACGCTCACCCCGCTTGCACCGGCACTTACGGGGCATTGGGACGCCGCGCTCCTGTTCGCGGGCATGGCCGTGCTCGTGATCGCGAAACACGACGAAAACATCGCGCGGCTGCGCGCGGGCACCGAAGGAAAGATCGGCGGACGCAAAGGCGCGGCCGACCCGCATGGCTGATCGGCCGGGCAGCGAGGTCGAACGCATCGCAAAGCTGCGGCTGATTCGCAGCGAGAACGTTGGACCGATCAGCTACCGCCAGCTCACCGCCCGTTACGGGAGCGCCTCGGCCGCACTTGAAGCCCTGCCCGAACTCGCACAGCGCGGCGGTCGCCGTGACTTCCGGCTCGCGAACCCGACCACCGTTCAGCGCGAAATGGAAGCGGTGGAAGCAGCCGGTGCGCGCTTCGTGTTTCTCGGCGAAGCGCATTACCCGCCGCTCCTCGCCGAGATTGAGGATGCACCGCCCGCGCTCGCCGTGCGCGGCGATATCAAGCACGCGCACCGCCGCACGATCGGCATTGTCGGCGCGCGCAATGCATCGGCGGCTGCGATCCGGTTTGCGCGCGGACTCGCCGCCGATCTTGCCACCGCCGACATCGTGGTCGTCTCGGGGCTCGCGCGCGGGATCGACGCGGCGGCGCACGCAGGCGCGCTTTCCGGCGGCACGATCGGCGTAATCGCGGGCGGCATCGACAATATCTACCCGCCGGAAAACGCCGAGCTTTATACCGCGCTCTACGAACGCGGCCTCGTGATCGCCGAGCAGCCCTTTGGCACCGAACCGCAGGCGCGCCACTTCCCGCGCCGCAATCGTCTGATCTCGGGGCTTTCCGCCGGCATCGTCGTCGTGGAGGCCGCGCCGCGTTCGGGCTCGCTCATCACCGCGCGCTTTGCGGGCGAACAGGGCCGCGAGGTGATGGCCGTGCCCGGCTTCCCGCTCGATCCGCGCGCGCAGGGCTGCAACCAGTTGATCCGCGACGGCGCGACCCTCGTTCAATCCGCCGCCGACATCGCCGAAACGATCTCACCGTTCGGGGCCGCGCGACTTGCAGCAAGCGGCAGCCGCTTCTTGGCCCCTCCCCCGACAGACGCCGACGACAGTGCGCGCGATGCCGTGACAGCGCTGCTCAGCCTCACACCGGTCGCCATCGATGAACTCGTCCGCCTGTCGGGCGAACCGCCCGCCGTCGTACAGACCGTGCTTCTCGAACTGGAGCTTGCCGGGCGGCTGGTGCGCCACGCAGGCGCACGCGTAGCGCTCGCATGAGCTCCCGGCAGACGCGCGGCACAGCGCTCGACCCCGAGCTGCTGCTCCGCGCCTATTCAATCGGCATCTTCCCGATGGCCGAAAGCCGCGATGCCGAGGACGTGTTCTGGGTGGAACCGCGCGAGCGCGCCATCCTGCCGCTCGATGGTTTCCACGTCTCGCGGAGCCTCGCCAAAACGCTGAGGCAGGAGCGCTTCACGCACAGCGTCGACCGCGCCTTCGATGCTGTGATCGATGCCTGCGCCGAGCCCGCGCCGGACCGGGCAGACACGTGGATCAACCAGCAGATCCGCGACGCATACACGTTCCTTCACCGCATCGGCCACGCGCACAGCGTAGAATGCTGGGAGGGGGAAACGCTCGTCGGCGGCCTTTACGGCGTCAGGATCGGCGGCGCGTTCTTCGGCGAAAGCATGTTCAGCCGCCGGACGAATGCTTCAAAGGCCGCGCTTGCACACCTCGTCGCGCGGCTGCGCGTCGGCGGCTTCCGGTTGCTCGACTGCCAGTTCATGACCGGACACCTCGCCAGCCTCGGCGCGGTGGAGATCAAACGCGAAACCTATCTTCAGTTGCTGGGCGGCGCGACCGGCGTTTCAGATGCGGATTTCGGCGCGCTCGATGCTCTGCCTGACGATTTGCCGACCACGATGGTGCGCGGGCCGGTTTCCGGGAAGCGCATCGCGCAGCTTTTGACCCAGACGTCGTAACGCTCGTTATCGAAGCTGTTGAGCGAGGGGCTTTCGGCGAAGAGCCAGCCTGAAAACAGGCGCTTCATCGTATTGTCGCGCACGGGCCCGTCGATTTGAAGGAAAGCCCCGGTGTGCGGGCGCTGCCAGGGCGGCGACGCTTCGCAGGTGCGCGCGGTTATGCGGAGCTTGCCGAAACGCACGGTTTCCCCAGGCTTCAGGGTAAGCTCGCCCGTTTCGCTGCTCACCTTGTCGAGCAGGCCGATCACGAGCACGCGCTCCGCGTTCGGCGCAGGGCTTTTGACAGGCTCTGCCTTTGACGCAGCCGGGGCCGGCGTTTTTGCGGGTTCAGGCGCGGGCTGCGCCGCCGCCGGCGAGGCAAGCAGCACCATGCCGAGCGCGACGCGGGCCGCCGGGCGGATCACGGCGCGGCGGGTTCCGCAGGCGCGGAATCGCCGGCCTTGTCTTCGGATTTTCCGGTCTGGTTGATGAAGCCGCCGATGAGCGTCATCAGATCGACCGAACCCTGCGTGTCGAGAATTTCGTCGCCCTCGCGCATCGTTTCGCTGTCGCCGCCCGGCGTGAGCGAGATGTAGCTGCCGCCAAGGATACCCTCTGACGTGATCGCTGCGCTGCTATCGAGCGGCAGCTTGATTCGCTGATCGATCGAAAGGCCGAGCCGCGCCTGGAACGTATCCGGGTCGAGCGACTGGTCGACGACCGATCCGACCTTGATGCCCGAGACGCGCACATCGGTGCCAACCGCAACGCCGGTCGCATTCGGAAACAGCGCCGAGACGCGATAGCGATCCGCACCGACATTGCCGGCCGTGCGCTGATAGGAAAACAGCACGAACACGACCGCGATGCCGACGACGAGCGCACCGACAATCGCTTCGATCAGGTTCTGCCGGAACAGCGCCGTCATGCCTCTTCAGGGCTCCACGCTTCATAGTCTCCGGTCGCGCGGGCACGCGGTGTCACACTGGCGAGCGTTCCCGGCCGATGCCACGCTGCGGTAGTGCCGGTGGGATTCGCATTGTGCGGCTTTTCCCATGTCTTGCGCGGCAGTTTCGATTCGCCCGGCAGGACGTCGGTCGATTTGTGCAGCCAACCGTGCCACTCGGGCGGCACGCGGCTTGCTTCGTTGAGACCGTTGTAGATGACCCAGCGGCGCTCGGCGCGCTTGCCCGCCTTGCGGAAATAGCGATTGCCATCCGCGTCCTGACCGACCTCCTCGCCATGGAAACGCGTCATGTAGCGCGTGCCCCACGTCGGACCGTCCCACCAGGTGAAAATCGACTTGAACAGACCCATTGTCGGCTCCGCTGAATCCAGTTGGCGCCTTAGAGCCTTATTCCGCGCCGCCTTGCAAGTCCCGAAGGTCGTATTCGACGAGATCGCCGGGTGTGGCGCCGATCCGTGCGGCCTCTCCGGCATTGAGTTCAAGCACCGCGGCGACGGGACCGAGCGAGCTGCGCTGCGCCTCGTTGAGAGGCGGAACATCGGCGAGGATGCTCTCGATACGCCCGTCGGCGAGCAGGAACACCATGTCGAGCGGGATATAGGTGTTGTGCATCCAGAATGTTGCCGGGCGCGGCGCGGCAAAGGGAAAGATCATGCCCGCGTCCTTCGGCATCGATCGGCGGTACATGAGCCCCTGCGCCTGCTCGTCCGACGTTCGCGCGACCTCCACCGTGTAGCCGTGACGCTTGCCGTCGTTGGTGACGATGGTGAGCGGAATGGTGCGAAGCTGCTGGACCGGGGCTTGCTGCTCGGCAGCCGTTTTGGCGGCGGGTTCCTGCGTGGCTGCGGAGGGCGTGCTGCCACACCCGGAAACAGCGGCGACGAGCATGAGGGCCGCAACAAGCGACCGATGACGAACGGAATACATGAAAAGGCGCTCTATGCCTCTCCGGTCCCGATGGCAACGGCCAGCGGTCCCTTGTCGCCTTCGGCGATGCGCGCCATCACGTATTGGCCCGGCGTGAGTTCGATAAGGCCCGCACGGCGCACGGTTTCCATGTGCACGAAAATGTCGTGCGAGCCTTCGCCGCGCGTCAGAAAACCGTATCCTTTCAAGCGGTTGAACCACTTGACTTCAAGCCGTTCGTAATCCCCGGCATCGTCGATGAGTTGCATCGGATCGACACGCGACGCAGCGCGCTGAACGACGAGTTCGGGATCGGGTCCGATCGCCGTTGTCAGATCGAGTTCAATAATACGCCGCGCTTGCCGACCGCGTTCCCGCGCAACCGCCATGCAGACGACTGTCGCGCCTTCAGGAAGCGTGCGGCGACCAACCTCGCGCAACGTGGAAAAGTGTACCAACACATCGCCGCTCCCATCACTGGGAACGATGAAGCCATATCCCCGTACCGCATCAAACCACTTTACAGTGCCATCAACGCGGAATTCCTCGGCGACTTCGGCAAGGTCGGACACGTGCTCACCCTCTGGCAGCAACGCGTGCTCGGCCATTACCCCCTCCGACGCACATTTAATTATCCGAGAAAGAACGCTACCACAAAACCCCGTAATCACGAACTATATAGTTAATTTTCAAAGCGACAAGCCAAAGGATTGCGCCAATGGAATTGAACGGTGAGACCCTGATCGCAGCCCCGCGCGAACGGGTCTGGGCGGCGCTCAACGATCCCGATGTCCTTGCCGCCTGCATCGAAGGCGTGGAACGGCTTGAGCGTGCAGGAGAAAACCGCTTCGAGGGCACGATGAACGCCAAGGTCGGGCCGGTGCGCGCGAAGTTCACAGGGGCGGTCGAACTGTCGGAGATCGATGCGCCAAACGCCTATGTGATTTCAGGCGAGGGCAAGGGCGGCGTCGCCGGTTTTGCGAAGGGCAAGGCCTCTGTGAGGCTTGAAGACGCCCCCGACGGCACGCGACTCGCCTGGCAGGCGAGCTCAACAGTGGGCGGCAAGCTTGCACAACTGGGCGCGCGGCTGATCGAAGGCACGGCAAAGGCTTACGCGGAATCCTTCTTCGCCGCCTTCAAGTCACGCGTGGAAAGCGATGACGCGGTGGAGGTCGCGCCGGTCGTGCTTCCTGAAACCGATCTCGGCGAAGGCACGGACGAGCCCCCCGGCCTCTCACCTGCCATATGGGGCGGCATCGTCATCGCGCTCGTTGCAGCGCTGGTGCTCTGGCTGGTGCTGTGAACGGAGACGACACCGCCGCGCTGATCGCCACGCTTCGCGGCTGGATCGCCGCCGGGCACAAGGTCGCGATCGCCACGGTGATCGAAACGTGGGGTTCTGCGCCGCGCCGCAGGGGCGCACACCTTGTGATTCGCGACGACGGCTTGTTTGAAGGCTCGGTAAGCGGCGGCTGCGTCGAGGGCGACGTGATCGCCGCGGCAGCGGACGTGATCGCCGACAATGCGCCCAGGCGCCTCGAATACGGCGTCGCCGACGCCCGCGCCTGGGAGGTCGGCCTTGCCTGCGGCGGCCGGATCGCGGTTCTGGTGCAGCCGGTCTCCGAAGCGGGCTTCGCCCCTGCCCTCGCCGAACGCCTCGGCACAGCGCTTGCTGCGGGCGAAACCGTGCGTGTCACCACCGATGCGGGTGGGATTTCCAGCGAGGGTGAAGGCGAAGGTTTCGCGCGTCTCTACGAACCGGCTGGACGCCTGATGATCGTCGGCGCGGTCCATATCGCGCAGGCACTCGTTCCGATGGCCGAGCTGCTGGGCTACGTGCCGCTCATCGTCGATCCGCGCGGCAGCTTTGCCGCTGCTGAGCGCTTCGCACATGTCGCAGTCGATCCGCGCTGGCCCGACGAGGCTCTTGCCGACTGGAAGCCTGACGGCGCGAGCGCGATCGTCGCGCTGACGCATGACCCCAAGCTGGACGATCCGGCATTGATCGCAGCGCTCAACTCGCCCGCGTTTTACATCGCCGCGCTTGGGTCGCGGAAGAACCAGGCACTCCGGCGCGAGCGCCTCGCCGCCGCCGGCTTCGACGACGTGGCGCTGGCGCGCGTCCACGGCCCTGCCGGACTTGCCATCGGCGCGGCGAATCCCGCCGAGATCGCCCTGTCGATCGCGGCCCAGATGATCGCGGTGCGGCGCGGCGCATGAAGTTCGGCCCCGTCCCTCTCGACCGCGCGGAAGGCGCCTATCTCGCCCACACGGTCCATGTCGGCGCGCGGCGGATCGCCAAGGGCAAGCGCCTTGATGCTGCGGACATCGCCGATGCCCGCGCGGCGGGCCTTGCCGAACTCGTCGTGGCGGCGCTCGAACGCAATGATCTGCATGAGGACGCCGCCGCCGCCCTGCTCGCGTCCGCCGCCGCGGGGTCCGGTCTCACCGCCCAGCCATCCGCGCATGGCCGCGCCAACATCGTTGCCGACGCGGACGGGCTGCTGCTCGTGGAATCGGCCGCAATCGATGCCGTGAACGCCCATGACGAGGCGGTGACGCTGGGAACGCTCGCCCCGTTCGCACCCGTCGCAAAGGGCGAGATTGTGGCGACAGTGAAGATCATCCCCTTTGCCGCGCCCAAGGCTTTGACGCTGAACGCCGCCAGTTCCGCGAAAGGCGTGCTGCGGCTGGCACCCTTCGGCGGGCGCCGCGTCTCCTTCATCCAGACGACACTTCCCGGCACGTCCGCCAAGCTGCTTGCGAAAACCGCTGAGGTGACGGAGGCACGCTGCGCCGCGCTGGGGCTCTCCGCATGGCGCGAAATGCGCTGTGCGCACACCGAAGAGGCTCTCATAGCCGCGCTTGCCGAAACCGCGGAAGCCGACATCGTTCTCATCAGCGGCGCTTCGGCGATCAGCGATCGGCGCGACGTGATTCCCGCCGCGATCGAACAAGGAGGCGGGACGGTGCTGCGGCTGGGGATGCCGGTCGATCCCGGCAATCTCCTGTGCCTTGCGCGCATCGGCACCCGGCCCGTGATCGGCCTTCCGGGCTGCGCGCGGAGCCCGCGCCGCAACGGCTTCGATTGGGTTCTGGAACGTCTGTGGGCAGGCCTCGACGTGACCGGCGCAGACATCGCGCGCATGGGCGCGGGCGGATTGCTGGCAGACGTCCCTCGCCCGGAACCGCGGCCGAAACCGACGGCGGGCAGCACCGTCGGCGCCGTTGTGCTCGCGGCAGGGCGATCCGTACGCATGGGCGCCAACAAGCTGCTCGCGGACCTCGGCGGCAAACCCGTGCTCGCGCACGTGCTTGAGGCGGTGAAAGCGGCCGGACTTCCAGCCATCGTGGTCACCGGCAATGCAGAAGCCGAGATCGCCGAGATCGCGGATCGATTCGGCTTTCGGAGCATCCATGCCGCGCGCTACGCGGAGGGGCTGAGCCAATCGCTCGCGGCGGGAATCGCCGGCGTCCCCCATGACTGGTCGACAGCGCTGGTGCTGCTTGGCGACATGCCGGGCGTGCGGGCGGCGCATATCGAAAGCCTTGCCGCCGCCGCGGACGCGAACCGCATCGCCGTACCCGTGCACAACGACAAGCGCGGCAACCCCGTGGCCTGGGGCCGGCGCTATTTCGCGCGGTTGCGCGGTCTTGAGGGCGACATTGGCGGAAAGGCACTGCTCGCCGAGTTCGCCGACGACATCGTCGAAGTGCCGGTGGAAAGCGATGCGATCTTCATGGACGTCGATACGCCGGAGGCGTTGGCTGCGGCGCGGGCGCGCTACTCGTAGTCGAGTTCCACATCGCGCATGTCGAGAATCTCGGCGGCGGTCCGCGCGTCGTGCCCCGCGCGCAGCATCGCGGCGAACTGTTTCTGCCGCACCGCCCGATCCGGCGCTTCCCGCGCGAACGGACCGAAGCGCTTGCGCCGCGCATAGGCCATGGCCGCGCCGCGCGTATCGACCGCGTCCGTGATCTCGGCGCGAAGGTCTTCGGCAAGGCCGGCCGCGCGCAGATCCTGCCCAATGCGCCGCGCCCCATAGCCGCGCCGCTCCAGCCCCCGCGCCCGCGCCTCTCCGAACGTGCGATCATCGACGTAATGCAGCTCCGCGAAACGCTGAATGATCGCTTCCACATCTGCGGGGCGTTCCCCGGCCCAGCCGCGCTCGCGCAGCTTCCGGGCGAGATAGGCCGCAAGCTTGCCTTCAGAGGTCGCGTAGCGCTCCACATAGCGAAGCACGAGCGCACGAAGCGTCTCCTCATCGAGCGGTCGTGGCGGTTTTCGGCTTTTTTCGGTGCGCACGCCATGTTCCTGCCATAGTCGGACCCAATTTTGAACGTCACATTCCGGCAAAGGCTGACGCTGGCCTGTTTTGCAAGTGGCCAAGGAGTCGTGTATTTGGCGAGGTTTATGAGCGGCACGAAAAGCCGCCGCCGCGCCGAGAAGAGCTGAGGAGGTTCGGGGACTTGCTGAATCGCACTTCGGATTCGAGCGCGCTAGCGCTGTCCGGCGCCGATGAAACGGCGTTGGCGCCTACGCCGACGCTCGACGATTTGCCGCGCCGTTTGGCGGATTTCAACACGCTTGGCGAAGCGCTGGACTATGCAGCGCACGGCAAGCGCGGCCTTAACTTTTTCGACGCTCGGGCACGGCTCGCGCGCGTGCTCACCTTTGCCGATCTCAAGGCGGATGCGACCGCGAACGCCTATCGGCTGATCGCGGCGGGCATCAAGCCGGGCGACCGCGTGGCGCTGATCGCCGAGACGAGCGCTGATTTCGTGAGCCTGTTCTTCGGCGCCATATATGCCGGCGCCCTCCCCGTTCCCCTGCCGCTGCCGACATCGTTCGGCGGGCGCGAGGGCTATGTGGAGCAGATTCGCAGCCAGCTCACGTCGTGCGATCCCGAGATCGCGCTTGCCCCATCGGGCCTCGCTGCGATCGCCGCGGAAGCCGCGCACGGCCTGCGCTGCCGCACCGCGCACGATTGGCTCGATTTCATGGCGCGCGAGGCAAAACCCGCCGCGCTGCCGTCCGCCCGCAAGAGCGACATCGCCTACCTTCAGTATTCGAGCGGTTCGACTCGCTTCCCGCACGGCGTGGAAATCACGCATGAGGCGCTGCTCGCCAACCTGAACGGCCATGCCGTTGGCGTGAAGCTGCAGCGCGACGACCGCGTCATTTCGTGGCTGCCTTACTATCACGACATGGGCCTCGTCGGCTGCCTGATGGCGCCGATCGCGAACCAGGTTTCCGCCGACTACCTCGCCACCGAGGATTTCGCGCGGCGGCCGCTCTCGTGGCTTGCGCTCATTACGCGCAACGAAGGCCACAGCCTCTCTTATTCGCCGACCTTCGGCTACGACATCTGCGCGCGCCGCGTTTCGAGCCAGACCGATGTCGCCGAGCGCTTCGACCTGTCGCGCTGGCGCGTTGCGGGCAACGGCGCCGACATGATCCGTCCGGACGTGATGAGCGCCTTCGTCGAAGCCTTCGCACCCGCGGGCTTCTCGGGCGGCGCTTTCCTGCCGAGCTACGGGCTTGCCGAAGCGACGCTCGCCGTCACCATCTCGCCGCCGGGCACCGGCATCGTCACCGATCTCGTCGACGAACGCCTGCTTTCGGGCGAGCGCGAAGATAATGGCACCGGCACCGACACGGGCCGGATGCGCGCCATCGTGAACTGCGGCGTTGCGCTGCCGGGCATGGAAATCGAAATCCGCGACGAATCCGGCCGCCGCCTCGGCGACCGCCAGATCGGCAAGGTATTCGTGGCTGGCCCCAGCATCATGACCGGCTATTTCCGCGACGAGATTTCGACCCGCGCCGCGCTTCAGGGCGAATGGCTCGATACGGGCGACATGGGCTACATGCTGGAGAGCGCGCTCTATATCGTCGGCCGCGCCAAAGACATGATCATCATCAACGGCAAGAACCACTGGCCGCAGGACATCGAGTGGGCGATCGAGCAGCTTCCGGGCTTCAAGGCAGGCGACATCGCCGCCTTCTCGATCACCACGGAAGGCGGCGAAGAATCTCCCGCCGTGCTCGTGCAGTGCCGTACCAGCGACGCTGCCGAACGCGCCGACCTCCGCGAGACGATCAGGGCCAAGGTGCGCGCCATCACCGGCATGAACTGCATCGTCGAACTGGTCCCGCCGCGTACGCTGCCACGCACCAGCTCGGGCAAGCTCAGCCGCTCGAAGGCCCGCTCGCTCTACCTCTCCGGCCAGATCCAGCCGTTCGATATCGCGGCCTGACGCCGCTTCGCCCATGACGATGCTCGCCATCACCGGCGGAACCGGCTTCGTCGGCACGACGCTGATCGATCTCGCGCTTGAGAAGGGCCACAAGGTACGCGGCCTCGCCCGCCGCGCGCAGCCCGCGCGCGCTGGTCTCGAATGGGTTGCGGGCGATCTCGCGAACGGCGAGGCGCTTGCCCGTCTTACCGAAAACGCGGATGCGGTGATCCATGTCGCGGGCGTCATCAACGCCCGCACGCCGCTGGAATTTGCCGCCGGAAACGTCGAAGGCACGCGCGCGATGCTGGAGGCGAGCCGCGACGTACCGCGCTTCGTGCAAGTCTCCTCGCTCGCGGCGCGCGAACCGGCGCTTTCGATTTACGGCAACACCAAGGCGGCTGCCGACGCGCTCGTCGAAACCGCGCGGCCGGACGCGGCGATCGTGCGTCCGCCCGCCGTCTATGGGCCGGGCGACCGAGAGACGGCAAACGTCTACAAGCTCGTTGCGCGCGGCTGGGCACTGCTGCCGGGCGCCGGGCGCTTTTCCATCGTCGAGGTTTCCGACCTCGCGCGCGCGCTGCTGGCACTTGCCGAACATCCTGCGCCAAGCGGCATTTTCGAAATCGACGACGGAACGCCGGGCGGACTCAGCCACCGCGACATGGCCGCGCACATCGCCGCGGCGCTCGGCAAGACGCCGACGTATGTTCCGCTTCCCCTCGCTGCGCTGAAGCTCGGCGCCGCGATCGACACGCTGGGCGCGAAGCTCGCTGGGCGCCTGCCGGCGCTCAGCTTCGACCGTGCGCGCTATCTCGCGCATCCGGACTGGGTGGCGGACAGCACCGCCTTGCGCGCGCTCGGTGTCTGGGCGCCAGAGGTGCCTGCGGCCGAAGGCATCGCACGCACAGCCGAATGGTACAGAAACGCGGGCTGGATTTAGGCCGCGCGCCTGCCTATCCCCTGCCACAATCTGTTGGCATCGAACCGCAACGACATTTCAGGACACACGCATGGCGCACACCCGCGACACCATCCTTCCGAAGCTGATGGAACTGATCGAGCCCGTGAACCGCAAGGGCATCCCGCTCGAAGCGGACACGAGCTTCGCAATCGACCTCGAGCTGGACTCGCTGACCGTGATGGACCTCGTCGCCAACATCGAGGATGAATACGATATCATCCTGCCGATGAACCTGCTGCCCGAACTGGAAACGATCGGCCAGCTTGCCGACGCCGTCACCAAGATCGTGAACGGCTGAGGGCGGACGATGGGCGACCTTTTCGACAAATTCGATTCCGTAATCGCGGAGAAGGCGGCGCTGCTGGCGACGGGCGTGAACGACCCGTTCAACCTCGTGATGGAGAAGGTCCACTCGCCGACCGAAGCCACGGTGAACGGGCGCGAGACAATCCTGGTCGGCACCTACAACTACATGGGCATGACCTTCGACCCCGACGTGATCGCGGCGGGCAAGGAAGCACTCGACGAGTACGGCGCGGGGACGACGGGCAGCCGGGTGCTGAACGGGACCTATCAGGGCCACCGCGAGGTCGAAGAGGCGCTGAAGGATTTCTACGGCACCAGCCATGCCATGGTGTTTTCGACCGGCTATCAGGCGAACCTCGGCCTGATGGCGACGATGGCGGCGCGCGGGGAGTACATCATCCTCGACGCCGACAGCCACGCCTCGATCTACGACGGCTGCGCGATGGGGAACGCCGACATCGTGCGCTTCCGCCATAACAGTGTCGAAGACCTCGACAAGCGTCTCGGGCGTCTGCCGGCGGAGGCAGGCAAGCTCGTCGTTCTCGAAGGCGTCTACTCGATGCTCGGCGATATCGCGCCGCTCAAGGAAATGGTCGCGGTCGCCAAGAAGCACGGCGCGATGATCGTCGTCGACGAAGCGCACGGGATGGGCTTCTTCGGCCCGAACGGCCGCGGTGTCTATGAAGCCGCAGGCGTCGAGGCGGATGTCGATTTCGTCGTCGGCACCTTCTCGAAATCGGTGGGCACGGTCGGCGGGTTCGTCGTCTCCAACCACCCGAAGTTCGAGGTTCTGCGCCTCGTCTGCCGCCCTTACGTGTTCACCGCCTCGCTTCCGCCGAGCGTCGTCGCCACGGCCGCGACCTCTATCCGCAAGCTGAAGCACGCACACAACAAGCGCCAGCATCTGTGGGAAAACAGCCGCAAGCTGCATTCCGGCCTCAAGGCCAAAGGCTTCAAGATCGCGACCGAGACCGCGGAAAGCGCGATCATCGCGGTGCTGATGCCGGGCCAGGAAGCCTGCGCACGCATGTGGAGTGCGCTCATCGAGCTTGGCGTCTATGTCAACATGGCACGCCCGCCCGCGACGCCCGCCGGCATGTTCCTGCTGCGCTGCTCGCTTTGCGCCGAACACCGCGCCGAACAGGTGGACATCATCATCGACCGCTTCGTGCAGGCGGCGGAAATTGCCGGAATCCCGCTCGACGCCTGAGCTAGCGCACTGCGCCCTTGCGGATCAGCCGGGGCAGCAGCACCAGCCCGGCAAGGATCGGGAAGCGGCGGTGCCACGGCTTCACGACGATGTCCGCGCCCGAATGCCGGTTCACCTTCCACGCGATATAATCGACGCCGCCCTTGAAGGTGAAACTGGCTTTCGCGAGCCTTAGCACCGAGAGCAGCTTGCCGCGTCGGCGCAGCCTCGCCCAGACACGTTCACCCACCGCGCGGTCGGCAGCCGCGCGGAAGTGGACGATGCCACCGCGCACCTCCGCCGCAAGATCGCTGTCCGCAATCGCAGGCGCGGTGAAGGCGGCATAGCGCGTAGGATCGGTTTCGAAGATCGACTGGCCGCGTCCAGCACGCTCCGAGCGAAGTTCGGCAGCGTAGGTGAGTGCAAAGGCGCCGGTCCACAGCGCCTCGACACTGAGATCGTCATCCAGCATCGGCCGCGCGGTCTTGAGCAGTGTCGGCGCGGCAGCCGCGACAGCACGGATGACGCGCGCGCGCGCCGCATCGCCGCGCACCCAGACAAGCCGCGAAGGCTGCGCGAAACGGGCCCACACCGAGACATTGTCGCAATCCGGCGAGCAGGCGTGCGCGAAATCTTCAACAGTCATCACCGCGAACTTGGCGCGCAGGCCTTCGTGTTCAGCGTAAAAGACGTTGGGCGGGATCAGGCGGTTTGCCGTCGCCATCCAGCGGCGCGTGTAGGCGCGGTCGTAGGAATCGACGAGCAGGTAGAAATCGAGCAGCGAATCGCCGAGGTCTTCGCTCCTGAGGCACGAGCCGTAGAACAGCACGGCCTGCGCGGCGCCCCCGCATTTCTCGGCGATCGCTTTCGCGAAATCGGAGACTTCGGGCGCGGCGGGCGTTTCCAGCTCGGCCGCAACGAGCGGCACGAGTGCCGTCATGCTGCGAGGCTGAGGAACGACACCGGCGCGGTGGGCGTCAGCACGATCGAACGCCCCTCGCCTGCTTCGTAAAGCTCACCATCAAGGATGACGCTGGCGCGCTTGCCCTCGATACGGATCTCGTCGCCGCGCCGCAGATGCAGCCCGTTGAAGCGTGCGCTGCCGAGACGGCCGGCGAGCGCGGAGACCAGCGCCTTCAACACCGTTGTCCGGCGTTGCTCGATCGCCATCAGCTTCAGGGGACCGGCCCGGTCGCTGAACGGCGTGGCGAAATTGAGCAGCAGGCGCTCAAGCGTTGTCACCATCAGCACGAGGAAACTGCCTTCGACCGGCACGCCATCTCGCTGCAGCGATACGCGCATCGGGCTCGGTCGCACCGGATTCCAGCGCGCTCCCGCGCCCACGAGCACACTCGCGATCACAACGAACGTTGCGATCAGGTGGCTGACCCAGTTCGGCAGGCCCAGGGGATAAATCTTGTTGCGGCAGAACAGGATCGCCTCGGCAAGGCCGGCCCCTCCAAGGAACATGCCGAAAACGGGGCGCGCCGCGATGCCGTCGCTGAGCGCGATAAGCTGGCGCGCGACGACGTGCGGATCGACGCCTGTTTCGACGATCTTCAGGATGTTCGACAACGCCTCCACCGGGCTACTACCGGCGCCGAGATCGAGCGCGATGAGATTGGTCTTGCCATTCGGCAGCACCGCGAGCGGCGGCACTGCGCCCTTGAAGTGGTGGCCGTTGTAGATTTCCGTGAGCGCCGCCTGCACGGTGCCGTCGCCGCCGTTGATGACGAGTACGGCCGGCTTCACGCGCGCAATCATGGCGAGCGCATCCGGCACTTCGGAGATATCCCCCACCTCGTAGTGGAAGATGTTCGGATGCTGCGCCACGAACTCCCGAATGCGCGGCAATACCGACTTGTTACCGGTCGAGCGCGGATTGGAGAGGAGCGCGACGCAGGCCATGGTCAGTCGCGCCTTGCCACGAGAGGTTTCACGGAAAGCAGGCCCTGCCGATAGTTCAGGATGACATCCACGACGGTGACGCCGTCACGCGCGACGAACATCGCATCTTCATAATCGGGCTTCGAAAGGCCGAGCTTCGGATTGCCCGAAAAGCCGACGCCATCCTTCGAGATGGAGAGCTTGCCGTTCGTGTCGCGATCGTGAAGCACCGCCATCGAGAATTCACCATGGCGCGGCAGCGCCATGCAGACATTCATGTCGCCCGACCCCGTCATCGGCAGTTCGATGCGCTTCAGCTTCTTGCCCTTTTCAAGGAACTCGTCGGGGTTGTCGCTGTAGAGCTGAACCCGGAGATTACCGCCGCGATCCTTGAAGCCGTACACGCGCACCAGCGCAGCGGGACCCCGCGCGCCCGGCGCGCAGGCGGATGCTTCAGGGCCGATAATCGTCTGGGCGGCAGACGGCGCTGAAAATGCGCCAAGAGCCACCGTTGTCGCAACGAGCGAACGGACAAACCCCCGGAAAACCGCATTTGTTTGCTTCAGCACCATGAACCTCCTCGATCGCCCCCCTTTTTTCGAATCACCAAATTATTGATGCATCCCTCTCTCACCGTGGTATCGGGTCCGCTTGCGGCCAAAATTTGACCAAGGATCGACAAAACCAAGAGATGCTGGCCCAATTCGACAGGTACATGGCGCGGCTGATCGCGGTGCCGCTGTTCGCGACACTGATGATCGCGGCCATGCTGCTATTGCTGGAGAAGATGCTGAAATTGTTCGACTTCGTGGTAAACGAAGGTGGGCCGGCATCGGTCGTCTGGCGTATGCTCGGCAACCTCATTCCGCAGTATCTCGGCCTTGGAATCCCGGTCGGCCTTCTTCTGGGCATATTGCTCGCTTTCCGGAATCTGGCGCTTTCGAGCGAACTCGACGCGATGCGCGCCGTGGGAATCAGCTACATGCGGATGCTGCGCGTGCCTTATATGTACGCGCTGCTCCTCGGCCTTTTGACGCTGCTCATCGTTGGGTTCATCCAGCCGATCAGCCGTTATGCCTATGAGGGGCTGGAGTTCGAGCTGCGCTCGGGCGCGCTCGGCGCCACGATCGATGTGGGCGAGTTCGTGCAGGTGGCACGCAACACGACGATCCGTGTCGAGGAAAGCCGCGACCACGGCCGCGACCTGCGCGGCATCTTCGTCAGCGGCCAGAGCGTCGACGGCAAGACGGTTTCCGTCACCGCCGCGCGGGGCACGTTCCTTGCGACCGACGACCCGGATGTCATCCTCCTGCGGCTCACCGACGGCACGCTCGTGCACGACGCGCCCGGCTACAAGCAGCCGCGTGTGCTGACCTTCCGTATGCACGACCTGCCGATCGACTTGCCGCAGATCGAGCTGTTCCGCATTCGCGGCGCCGAAGCCGACGACAACGAGCTGACGCTTCCCGAGCTCTACCGCGTCGGCTATCTCGGCCAGGGCACCACCACCGAGGCAAACCGGGAAGCGGTGCGCGCAAACCTCCACCGGCGACTGGTGCAGGTGTTCGCGGTCATGGTGATCCCACTGCTCGCGGTGGCGCTCGCGGTACCGCCGAAGCGATCGACCTCCGCGGTCGGCGTGTTCGCGGCGCTCACCATCCTTATCGTCTACAACGAGATTTCAGAGGCCGCAGAGCGCTCCGGCGCCGCGGGGAAAGCCGATATCGTGCTCAGCCAGTGGGGCAGTTTCATTGCCTTCAGCCTGCTCTGCGCGTGGTTCTTCCACGTACTCGCGAACGTGCCGGGCGGTCAGCCCATCGCGATGATCGAGCGCGGCGCGGGCATCGTCACCAAGTGGATCGTCAGCCTGTGGCGCCTGATCCGCCGCCGTTTCGCGCGGGCGAAAACCGCATGAGCAGCGCGCTTTCGCTCTGGCCCTCGCCGACCATCGCGACCTATACGGCGCGCTTGTTCATGATGCGCACGCTCGCGTTCGCGATCGGCCTCGTCGCCATATTGCAGACGCTCGACCTGCTGACGGAATCGAACAAGATCCTGGCCATCGACGGCAACGGCAACGCCGAGTTGCTGCGCTATGTGCAACTTCGCGTTCCGCAGCTGATTTCGCAATTCCTGCCCTTCTCCGTGCTGCTCGGCGCGCTCGTGACGATGGCGACGCTGAGCCAGAACAGCGAAGTGACGATCTTCCGCGCCGCCGGGCTTTCCGCGCACCAGATCCTCTACCCGATGATGGCGGCAGCGCTGGGGCTTTCGCTGTTTCACTTCACCTTCAACGAGTTGGTTCTGGTACGGACGAATGCCGAACTCATCGCGTGGGAAAAGGCTGAATACCGGCGCGATGCGGAAATCGACACGAATCCGCTCACCGACGTGTGGGTGCGCGAGGGGCGCGAGATCATCCATGCCGACAGCGTGACCGGAAGCGGCAAGGAAACCGTTCTGCACGATGTGCGCGTGGACCGCCGCGACGGCAGCCGCCTGCGTCAGATCATCAACGCGAAAAGCGGCCGCCCGGACGGCAACGCCTGGCTGTTGAACGACGTCCGCATCTTCACGGTACGCACCGGCGCGCTCTCCCGCGCACCGGAAATCCGGCTGGGCACGGGCATAGAGCCCGACCGCTTCACGATGCGCGCACCCGATCCGGACCGGACCAACATCGCCGATCTCTGGAAGCAGACACGCCTTCTGGAATCGGTGGGACGCGGCACGGATTCGCTGCGCGTTGCGCTCTATCACAAAGTGTCGCTGCCGCTTTCGGCCGTGCTGATGCCGTTGCTCGGCGCCGTCACGGCGTTCGGTCTCGCCCGTTCGGGCAGGCTCTTCGCCCGCGCGGTCGTCGGAATGGCACTCGGCTTTGCCTATTTCGTCGCCGACAATTTCATGGTGGCAATGGGCGAGTTCGGAACAGTGCCACCATGGGCCGCGGGCTGGGCGCCGTTCCTGCTGTTCTTCCTCGTCGGGGAGGCGGTTCTCTTCAGGACCGAAGAATGACCGACGCCGACCGTTCCGGCGGAACAGGCATCAACAAGAAAACAGTTGTGAGAAGCGCAGGCGTGGTGGCGATGGCCCGGCTCGGCGCATTGATCGAAGCGGTTGCGCAGCCGGCCTTCGTCTGGATGTTCGGCCTCGCCACATACGGCATCTACATGGCGCTCTGGGCGGCGGTGAACATCGTGTCCAACGTCGCCGATCTCGCGATGACCAGCGCCATGCAGCGCACCATTCCGCAGGCGGCAACCGACGAGCGCGCGCACAGCGCACTGAAGACCGCGCTCATTCTCGGCATGGTGCCGAGCGTCCTGATCGCGATCGGTGTCAGCGTATTCGCAGCCCCGGTCGCCGCGCAGTTCAATGCCGCGCCAAAGGACAAGGACAGTCTGGTGCTTGCCGTCGCCGTGTTCGCGTGGGCACTGCCGCTTTGGACCTTCGTGGAGCTGGCGACATCCGCCGCGCGGGCGCGCAAGGCCTTCGGCCCCGAAGTCCGCCTTCGAATTTTCTGGGAACAGGTGGTCCGGCTTGCGATGGCCGGCGCTGCCTGGCTCGCCGGGTGGATGACAATGGGGCTTATCGTTGCGCACCTGGCCTCCCTTACGATCACTGCTCTGCTCGGCTGGAGGCTGCTCAGCCGCTATTACGACACACGATTGCTCGTCCGGGCCCCCTTCGACGGGGAGGTGGTGAGAGACCTGCTTGGCACGGGGTTTGGAATCCTTCCCGCCAATATCGCAGCGCGCGCCTTTTCCGACGTGCCCCCGCTGCTCCTCAACTGGCTGCTTCCAGGCGCCGCTGGGGCCAGCGCCTCAGGGCTTTTCGGAATCGCGCGCAAGATCGCTTCAATTCCACTCATCGTGCGGCACAGCCTGCATTATGTCATCCAGCCCCTCGCCGCCGAGCAGGCCATGCACGACAAGGGCCGCATCAACCCCATCTATGGGTTCGCATCGCGGCTTTCGATGATCCTGCTCTTGCCGATGGCGCTGCTCCTGGCGCTGCTCGCAGGCCCGATTCTTCTGCTGTTCCCGCCGGAAGCAGCCGCCGCCGCGCCGCTCATCATCGTGCTGACGCTGGCGCGCGGCATCAATTCCATCGCAGGACCCGCAAACGGCATCCTCCAGATGCTGCAACCGCGAATCCTCCCGACTTTGAACGCCGTTCTCGGCAGCGCCGTATGGCTGCTCGTCACATGGTTTTTGTGGGAAAGCGATGCGGCGATGGCCATGGCGTGGGGCGTGGCCTGTGGCGTGTTCATCATGGAATGGCTGGCGCTTGCCGAACTCTGGTACACGGATCGTATCCATCCGTTTGCAGCACCTTTTTTCAGGGGAGCAGCAATCATCGGAGGTTCGTCGCTGCTGACCTGGGCTCTGCTTGGCCATCATCAGCCATTGCCCTTGTTGCTCGACATTCTCCTGCCTATCTTCGCGGCGTTCGTTCTCATTTGGCTTGGGCTGCGGTTCGTGCTTACGGAGCGCGAACGGCAAAGCCTTGGACGGATCGGAAGAACGCTGGGGCTATCCAGCCCTCAATAGGACGTATCATGGCCCCAAAGCGTGTCGCTTTCCTGTTCGTCGGCGGCGCGCACCAAGTGCTACACAGCGCCTCCGTCGCGGCGGAGCTTGGAAGCGATCCGCGCTTTGAAGTCACCTGCTTCGTTACCCAGGACGACGAGCGCCGCATGCTTGAAGAGGTCGCGCGTGCATGGCCCGATTCGCGGCTCTCGATTACCGACTTTCCTGCGCCGCGCTGGTCCATCCTGATGGGCAGGATCATCCCCGGGCTGCGCGCAATGAAACTGCCTCGCCTTCTGGCGAACAGGAGACAGCTTTCCGGTTTCGATGCGGTCGTTCTCACCGAGCGGACATCGACGATCCTGAAGAAGCTGCCGGGATGCCCCGTACTTATCCACATTCCGCATGGTGCAGGGGATCGCGCACGCGGTTTCGAACCCCGGCTGCGGCTGTTCGATTTCATCATCGTATCGGGCGAGAAGGACGCCCGCCGCATGACGGACGAAGGCCTCGTCGCGAAATCGCGTATCGCGGTGTCCGGCTCGACGAAACTCGATGCGCTCGAACGTCTCGGCGCGGGCCGTCCAAAGTTGTTCGAAAACGACAGGCCCACCGTGCTGTACAATCCTCATTTCGATGGGAGGCTCGGCTCCTGGCCGCGCTGGGGGGTGCAGGTTATCGACGCTTTCGCGGCGCAATCCGACTTCAACCTGATTGTCGCGCCGCATATTCGGCTGTTCGAGGGCGCATCAGCGGCGGAGCGCGCGGCGTTCGAGGCGCGTGCCATTCCCGGCAGGATCATCGTCGACGCAGGGTCGGCGCGCTCGTGTGACATGACCTATACCAACGCCGCCGACATCTATCTTGGCGATGTCAGCAGCCAGGTTTACGAGTTCCTTGCCCGCCCCCGTCCCTGCGTGTTCCTCGACAGCACGGGCGCGGACTGGAAGGACGATCCGAACTACGCCTTCTGGCATCTGGGCGATGTGGTGACGGACCTGTCCGACGTTCTCCCAACCATCACGCGCGCGGGCGCGGCGCACGCCGCCTACATCGCGCGACAGAACGCCGCGGTGTGTGCTGCCGTTGGCGGCGATTGGCGCGGCGCATCGGCGCGTGCTGCGGCGGCGATCGCGGGGTTTCTCACTGGCGGTTCCGCGCCTCATACGCTGGCATCGACCACAGTGCGGTCCTAAATATGCCGTATTGCGACGAAATACAGGCGGTATCAGGCTGCGGCCAAGGCCGCGAAGTGCACAGGATCAAAGGTATGCAGCTTCTCAAGGGCTATCGGCTCGGCATGTGGAGCAAGAGCCACAATCTGTCGAAGATGACGTTCCGCGAGCTCGTCGTCGCGTATTTCCAGTATTACGCCATTCAGGCGTATCTGCTGCTGACGGTGGCATCGCTCTACGTTGCGTGGGCCTATCCGACGACACTGCTGCGCGGCGCCGCATCGGCCGCGATCGCCATCGCGGCCTATCCGCTCGCGTGGTTCCTGCTGCATCGTTACGTGCTTCACAGCCGCTGGATGTTCAAATCGCCGCTGACGGCGCGAACGTGGAAGCGCATCCACTACGATCACCACCAGGACCCCAACCACCTCGAAGTGCTGTTCGGCGCGCTCTACACGACGCTGCCGACCATCGCGATCGTCACGATCCCGGTCGGGTATGCGATCGGCGGCATCGGCGGTGCGGCGTGGGGCTTCGCAGCCGGCCTGCTCACCACGTGCTTCTACGAATTCTGCCACTGCATCCAGCATCTCTCCTACAAGCCCCGCTCGCCGTGGCTGGTGGAAATGAAGACGCGTCACATGGAACATCATTTCCACGACGAGGACGGCAACTTCGGCATCACCAGCTTCGTGTGGGACAAGCTGTTCGGCACCTATTATCAGCGCGGCGAACGCCCGGAGAAGAGCGAGACGGTATTCAACCTCGGCTACACGACCGAGGCCGCCGCGAAATGGCCGTGGGTCGCGAACATGTCCGGCGGCGTCGCCGAGGGCCATCCGCGCCAGCGCATGAAAAAAGCGGCCTGATTCCGGCGATGGGGGGCGAAATCGAAATCCGGTCGGTCGCGAGCGCGGCCGACCGCAAAACGTTCATTGATCTGCCGTGGACACTCTACGCGAACGACCCGAACTGGGTTCCGCCGCTGAAATCAGAGGTCGCAGGCCTCATCGGCGGCGCAAAGAGCAATCCGTGGTTCGAGCACGCCGAAGCCGCCTTCTGGCTCGCGTACAAGGACGGTAAGCCTGTCGGTCGCATTTCCGCGCAGGTCGACCAGCTCGTTCTGAAGCACATGGGCGCGGGCACGGGACAATTCGGCATGTTCGAGTGCATCGACGATGCCGATGTCGCGAACGCGCTTCTGGACACGGCGGAAGCTTGGCTGAAGGCAAAAGGCATGACGCGGTCGCTCGGACCGATCAGCCTGTCGATCTGGGACGAACCCGGCCTACTCGTCGATGGTTTCGATCTGCCGCCGACCGTGATGATGGGCCATCACCTGCCCCATTATGCGCCGCTTATCGAGGCGCGCGGCTACGTTGGCGTGAAAGACCTTCACACCTACGAGCTTCCCATCGAAGCGGGCTTCCCGCCCGCCGTGGGCCGCATCGTCGCGGCGGCCGAGAAATCGAGCCGTATCCGCATGAGGAACGTCGACAAGTCGCGCTTCAACGAGGAAGCGGCGCTTATCCTCGATATCCTGAACGACGCGTGGTCAGACAATTGGGGCTTCGTCCCGCTCACGCCGAGCGAAGTCGCCTACGTGGGCAAGAAGCTGAAGCCCATCGTGTTCGAGGATCTGATCCGCATCTGCGAGGTCGACGGCGAGCCGGTGGCCTTCATGATCACCCTGCCCGACGTGAACGAGCTGACCGCCGATCTCGATGGCAAATTGCTGCCGTTCGGCTGGGCGAAGCTGCTTTGGCGGCTGCGTGCACCGAAGGTCCGCCGCATGCGCGTGCCGCTGATGGGCGTACGCAAGACCCTGCAGGGCAGCCGTCTCGCCAGTTTCATGGCCTTCCTGATGATCGAGCATATCCGCCGCGCCGCCGTTACCCACTATGACGCGAAGCAGGGCGAGATCGGCTGGATTCTGGACGACAACGGTCCGATGAAATCGATCGCCGACGTGATCCAATCGAAGATCACGAAGACCTACCGCGTCTTCGAAAAGACGCTTTAGCGTATATCGATCCAGACGGGCGCGTGATCGGAGGCTTTCTCCGCGCCGCGCGCCTCCCGGTCCACGGTAGCGTTCGTCAGCCGGTCTGCGACGCGCGGGCAGAGCAGGAAATGATCGATCCGCAGGCCTGCATTCCGCGGCCAGCAGCCTGCCTGATAATCCCAGAACGTATAGAGATGATCGTCCGCCGGATGCACGGCGCGCAGCGCCTCCGTCCAGCCCTGATGGACGATCCGACGCAGCGCGGCGCGGGATTCGGGCTGTACGAGCGCGTCGTTCGCCATTGCCTTCATACTGAATACGTCGCGGTCTTCGGGGGCCACGTTGTAATCGCCGGCAAGCACCGTGGGCGTTTCGGACGCGAACAGCGTCGCCGCGCGGGCTTCCAATCGTTTCATCCACGCGAGCTTGTAGTCGAATTTCGGCCCCGGCTGCGGATTGCCGTTCGGCAGGTAGATGGACGCGATGCGAACACCGTTTACATCGGCCTCAAGATAGCGCGCCTGCTCGTCGGAGTCGTCCCCCGGGAGCCCGCGCTGAACCTCCGTCGCCGGCTCGCGGCTGAGGATCGCGACTCCGTTGAAGCTCTTCTGACCATGGACGAGCACATGATAGCCGAGCGCCTCGATATCCGCTGCCGGGAAGCGCTCGTCGATGCACTTCACCTCCTGCAGACAGGCGACGTCGGGCTTTCGGCTGTCCAGCCATTCGAGAAGGCGCGGCAGCCGCGCGGCGATTCCGTTGACGTTGAAGGTGGCGATGCGCATGGCGCAGGGCTAACGCCCCGCAGGCGTGCGGTCAAACCGAGAAGGAGGTCCCGCAGCCGCAGCCCGAAGCCGCGTTGGGATTGCGCACCTGAAAGGACGCGCCGCCGAGGCTTTCGACGAAATCCACCTCAGAACCTTCCAGAAGATCGAGGCTGACCGGATCGACGACGAGCTTCACGCCCGAGGTTTCGGTCGTGAGGTCTTCGGGCGCGATGTCGGTTTCCAGGCCGAAGCGGTACTGAAAGCCCGCGCAGCCGCCGCCCTCGACGGAGAGCCGCAGGATCGCGGGCACGCCGCCCTGCCGGGTGGCGATAACGGCAACACGCGCCGCAGCGGCTTCGGTGAGATGGATTGCGCTCATGACGCAGAGATAGGGCTTTGCGGTGGGTGGTTCAATGACGCGCACCGCAGATGAGCAGAACGATCAGTTTCCGGTCGGCTCCGCCGGACCACCGACCGCGATCGTGCCTGCGCTCTGCTGCGCGGCAAGCACCCGGTCGCCGGCTTCGAGGAACGGCATCGGGTTCACCTGGCGCCCGTCGATCAGCACCTCGTAATGAAGGTGGCTGCCCGTGGAACGACCCGTGGAGCCCATGCCGCCGATCTGCTCGCCGCGAGCGATGCGATCGCCCTTCTTCACGTCGATACGCGACATGTGGCCATAGCGCGTGACGATGCCGGCGCCGTGATCGATCTCGACATACTTGCCGTAACCGCCCGGATGATAACGCGCGTCGATGACGACACCGTCTGCCGCCGCGTGGATCGGCTCACCGACCGGCCCCGCGAGGTCGACGCCCTTGTGCATCGCCGTGTCGCCGGTGAAGGGGTCGTAGCGAACGCCGTAGCCCGACGTGTAGGTGTAGGCTTTCACCGGTTTCAGCGACGGAATGGCGCTCATGCCCTTTTCGAGCAGATCGAGCTTCTGCCAGCTGACGAAAAGCGCCTTGAACTGCGGCTCTGCGCCCGCGAGCGGCGAATCCGCCTTCTCTTCGGGGCCGCCCATGCCAAAGGTCGACTGCTTGAGAAAACGCGCCGGCTGAAGTCCGAGACGGCGGATGAGGGCGCTCGATTTCTCGAAGCGGGCCTCTGCAGCCGTGCGGGCATGATCAGCAAGCGCAAGCTGTGCGCGGTCCAGCTCGGCGAGCGGCTTCAGAACCGCTGAACCGCCGACGCCTGCGGCAGGCGCGAGCGCGGGCATCAGCGCCGCAAGCTGCGACGGATCGGCCTTGCCGGAAACGAGCTGGGCGAGGAACTGCTGGCGCTGCTCGACGCGCGCCGTCGTCTTCTCGACACCTTGGCGCAGCGCCGCAAGCTCGGCGCGCATGGCGGAGACTTCGTTTTCTGCCGACGCTTCGACCGTGCTGCTGCCGATCATCGCGCTCGTCGCCACCGCCGTGTAGGTGAGCAGCGCGGCAAGACCGGAGAGACCGATGACCTGCGCGCGCGTCGTCAGGCGAAACACCTGCATACCGACATCGCGCTTGTAATGAAGGAATTCCCGCTCGGGCAGCCGCTTTGCGACCTTGTCCCGGAGTTCGGATGCGACCTTGTTAATATCCAGCACCAAATAAGACCCCCGCACTGCGCAAACGCGATGTTCGCGCAATAGATTCGTCTAACTCGTGTTTTTGGACCCCATGCCCTCCGAGCCCGGAGCGTTAGGTGACAAGCGGCCTAAGCGCTTGCAAGTGAATCATAAAATGCCGGCGTCAGACCGGCCTCGATTCGCGCCGAGTCGTTGAACGGGCGTTTGAGCGCACCTTTGAATCGGGAACCGACCAGCGATTGAAACGTTTGGACCGGTTCGATTCGCAGTTCGTCGCAAACGTGCCTGAACCAGCGATTTCCGATCGAAACATGAACGATTTCATCGTGATAGATTACGTTTAGAATATCGGCACTGAGATCGTCGCCCGCCGCGCGCAGTCGCGATTCGGTCGCGGGCGTCACATCGAGCCCGCGCGCTTCGAGCACTTGAGGCACCACGGCGAGCCTAGCGAGCAGGTCGTCGGCGGTCGCCATCGCGGCCTCCCACAGCCCATCGTGGGCGGGGAGATCACCATAGCCCGCGCCCAGTTCCGAGAGCCGATCCGCGAGCAGTCCGAAGTGCCGCGCCTCATCGTCCGCCACCGCCACCCAGTCGTCGGTGAAGGCGCGCGGCATGGCGCCGCCGAAGCGACCGGCCGCGTCCCAGGCGAGATCGATGGCGTTGAACTCGATATGCGCGAGCGCGTGCAGCAGGGCGATGCGGCTGCGCTCCGAACCCGCCCGCCCCCGCTTCGGCATCCGCGAGGGCGGCAGCAATTCGGGATGCGGCGGGCGCGCCGGGCGATCCGGCATCGCCGCATCATAAACCGCAGCGAGTTCGCCCGCACACCAGCGCGCCGCGTTGTGCCGTGATAGCCGGGCCTTTTCCGCCGGGTCGGCCGTCAGCAGAACCTCGACCGCAGCCGCGCCGATCGTGTCAGCCAAGCGCCTGCGCCGCCTTCAACACCGCCTCGGCATGGCCGGGCACCTTCACCTTGTGCCACACTTCGGCGATCTTGCCGTCGCGGTCGATCAGGAAGGTGGCGCGCTCGATACCCATGTATTTGCGGCCGTAGAGCGTTTTTTCGACCCAGACGCCGTAAGCCTCGATCACCTTCGCGTCGGGATCGGAACCGAGCTTCACGCCGAGATCGTGCTTCGCACGAAACTTCCCATGCTTGGCGACCGTATCCTTTGAAACGCCGAGCACGACGGTATCGGCCTTGTCGAATTGCGGCAGGAGCCCGGTGAAGTCGATCGCCTCGCGCGTGCAGCCGGACGTATCGTCCTTCGGGTAGAAATAGAGCACGAGCTTCTTGCCCGCGAAATCCTTGAGGGCCAGAGCGCCATCTTCGCTGTCCAGCGTGAAGGCGGGCGCTTTCGAACCGGGCTTCGTCATCATCGTGCCTTTCGTTTGACCTCGAACACCGCCTCCCAGGCGGAAAGAACGGCCCTTTTGGCGTCCTCCAGCGCGGCTTTCAATGCGTCGAAATCAGCCATGCCAGTCGCCGCTGCCATCATCGCCTTTGCCGCCGCGGGTTGCTTCGGCGGTTCGTCGCCCTCGATCAACCGGAGAACGACGAGCAGGCGCGTCATCAGGTCATGGGCGCCGAGCACGTCTTCGGAAAACGCACCTGCCTTCACGAAATGCGCCGTCGCCGCCCCGAGATCGGGATCAAGACCTTCCCGGCGCGAAAGCTGGAGGAAATGCACGATGAATTCGAGATCGATGAGCCCGCCCGGCGCGTGTTTCACATCCCACAGGCCGCCATCGCGGCGGGCCTTTGCCATGTCGCCGCGCATCTCCAGCACTTCGGCCTTGAAGCGCTCTGTATCGCGGGGCTTCGTCAGCGCCGCCTTGATGCCTGCCGAAACCGCGGCGCGGTCTTCCTCTGTCCCGTAGACAACGCGCGCGCGGGTGAGCGCCATGTGCTCCCAGCTCCACGCTTCCTCCAACTGATAGCGCGCGAACGTGTCGATATTCACCGCGAGCAGACCCTGCTGGCCGGAGGGGCGCAGGCGCGTATCCACCTCGAACAGCGGCCCCGCGGCGGTGCTGACGGTGAGTGCACCAGTGAGGCGCTGGCCGAGCCGGTTGAACCACGTCGTCGCGGGCAGCGCTTTTGCGCCGTCCGACATCGCCTCGTGATGACCGCTGAACAGGAACACGAGATCGAGATCGGACTTCTCGGTGAGGATTGCGCCGCCATAACGACCGAAGCCCAGCACCAGCAGCCGCCCGTCGGGGACACGGCCATGCGTTTCGGCGAACTCGGCCAGCACCGCATCCGCGAGTACGGCGATTGCGGCATCGGCAAGCTTGGCGTGATCGCGCCCGACGCGGATCGGGTCCGCGCCGCCCTCGATGATCTGTACGCCGAGCTGGAAGCGGCGTTCGGCCACGAAGCGCCGTACCTCGTCCAGCTTGAGTTCCAGCGCATCGTGGCGGCGCAGGCGCGCGCGCAGCATGTCGGTAAGATCTTCGGCACACGGCAGCGGCGCGAACGCCTCGTTCGACAGCATGATGTCGACGATCTCCGGCCGCCGTGCGAGCTTGCCCGCGAGCACCGGCGCCAGTTCAAGAACGCGCGCGAGCAGCAGCGCGACGCGGGGGTTCGCCTCGATGAGCGCGAAGAACTGGATCGAGGAGGGCAGCGCGCCGAGGAAGTCGTCGAAACGCAGCAGCGCATCGCGCCCGGTTCCCGCTTCCGCGAAGGCCTTGATGAGACCGGGGAGCGCACTTTCAAGCTCGCGCTGCGCCGCATCGCTGCGAAGCGCGCGGTAGCTGCGGTCGCGCCAGCGGGCGATGAGGTCGGCGAGGTCGGCGTGCGGACCGATCCCGGCTTTCTTGAGCGCGGCCTTGAGCTGCGCGGGCTGGCGCGGCAACCGGTCCACTTCCGCTTCGGCGATGAGCGCGTCGTAGATGCGACCGACGGCGGCGGCGTGGCGCTTGATCTCGCGCTCCATGGCCGCCCAGTCGCGGTAGCCGGCAAGTGCCGCCAGATCCTTGCGTTCCGGGGCGCGCGTCGGAATCTGATGCGTCTGCGCGTCCTCCAGCATCTGCAGGCGGTGTTCCGACGTGCGCAGCACGCGGTAAGCGCTCGCAAGCGTCTCCGCCTCATCGGGCTTTATCCGCTCCGCCGCGACCAGCGCCGCGAGCGCGTCAAGCGTCGCGGGCTGACGCAGCGTCCAGTCGCGGCCGCCGAAGATCAACTGATGTATCTGCGCGAAGAACTCCACCTCGCGGATGCCGCCGCGCCCGCGCTTCAGGCAATAGCCGGGGCCGACCTCCTGCCGCTCGTCGTAGTGGTCGCGGATCATCAGCGACATGTCCTGAATGTCGCGCACCGCCGTGTAGTCGAGCGAGCGGCGCCAGACGAACGGTTCGATCGCGGCAAGGAAATCCTCGCCCATCTTCACGTCGCCGCCGACCGCGCGCGCACGGATGAACGCGGCGCGTTCCCAAGCCAGCGCTTCGGACTGGTAATAGGTCTCCGCACCCCGGATCGGCATGGCGATCGGCGTCACTTCGGAGGCCGGCCGCAACCGAAGATCGACGCGGAACACATAGCCGCCCGAATCCCGCGTCTGCATCAGCTCGACCATGCGGCGGGCGATGCGGACGGCGGTGTTGTCCGGATCGTCGCCCTCGCGCACGGCGAGCCGATCGCGGTCGTAGAGCAGGATCAGGTCGACATCGCTCGAATAGTTGAGCTCGCGGCTGCCGAGCTTGCCGAGTGCGATGGCGGTGAAGCCTTCCGGTCCTGCGCCGGGCATACGCTCGTCGACGGCGATGCGGATCGCGCGGTCGATGGCGCAGTCTGCAAGATCGGAGAGCGCCGCAGTCACCTTTTCAAGCGGCCAGCGGCCCGAGATGTCAGCGAGCGCAATGGCGATGGCGGCGATACGCTTTGCCTCGCGCATCGCGGCACCGTCTGCATCAGGGCCGGCAAGCAGCGCCAGCGCCGTTTCCATCAGCGGCTCGGGACCCTCGGCGAGGTAACGCAGCAGCACCTCGTCTTCCCGGCGCATGAGGCCCCGGAGATAGGGTGAGTGCGCCCACGCGCGGGCGCAGGCATCCACACCCTCAGGGGCGCCGGAAACGCCGGCTTCAGTGAGTATACGTGCTAGTTCGGCCGGCAGCGCTGGCGTTGTCTCCGCCAAGGAGAACCCTTTCGTTATTCGCGCGCCAGCTGATCCACCTGTCCCATGATCTCGTCAAGCGCAGTCGTGCCGGATGCGCTCGAACCCCGACGCGAAGGGAGCTTGCCTTCGGCGATCACGAGCTCCAGCGCTGCACGTCCGCGCGCGACACGGCTCTTGATGGTGCCGACCGCGCAATCGCAGATCGTCGCGGCCTCTTCATAGGCAAACCCGCCCGCGCCGACGAGGATCAGCGCCTCGCGCTGCGCAGACGGCAGTTCGAGGAGGGCACGCTGCAGATCGGCGAGTTCGATCTGCTTGTCCTGTCCGGCGGGCGCGGACAAAATCCGATCGGCCACGAGTTCGTCCCACTCGCCCTTGAAGCGCGCGCGGCGCATCTGGCTGAGGAACAGGTTGCGCAGGATGATGAAGGTCCACGCGCGGATGTTCGTCCCCGCCTGAAAGCGATCCCGCGCGGCCCACGCCTTCAGCAGCGTTTCCTGCACAAGATCGTCCGCCATGTCGCGGTTGCCCGAAAGCGAACGCCCGAAGGCACGCAGCTGCGGGATGATCGCCGAAAGTTCGTCCTTGAACGCCTTGTCGGAGAGCTGCCCGGTCTTCGGCTCTTCGGGACTCGTTTCCAGCCTGGCGAGCAGGTCTAGAAACACCTGCGGCAGAGGCTGGGTTGCCGCGTCGGCATAGGCGGAGCGGAGAAACCCGCCGATCACATCTGCACTGACGGGGCTGGCGGCGCCCCGCTCACCAATCCTCTGTTCGATCATATCTTTTCCCCCTCGGGTCGTATTCAGCGCGACCAGAAAAACAGCAGCGCCGCGAAGATCAGGACCACCATCGTAACCGAGAACATCAGGATATACCGAACGATGTGCGGGGTTTCCCCGGCCCTCGCCTGGTTTGTCCTCACTGTTTCATGGTCTTTTTCCATGGCCCTGACTCCTACTTGGTGAAGGCTATGCCTCTGTCCGCCCCCTCACAAGGCAGCGAACGGAAGCGTCATCGCATCGCCGCGGTGCTATTGAAGAATAGCGCCTGCGCGATCGCCGCCGAAACGGTCGAACGCTGGAACGGCTTTGTGATGAGGAAGGTCGGCTCCGGGCGCTCGCCGGTCAGCAGGCGCTCGGGAAATGCCGTGATGAAGATCACGGGCACCGAAAACCGGCCGAGAATGTCCTTGACCGCGTCGATCCCGGAGCTGTCATCGGCGAGCTGGATGTCCGCGAGCACGAGCCCGGGTTCAGTATCGATCGCCAGCGCCACCGCCTCATCGCGTGTCACCGCGATGCCGGTCACGTCGTGGCCAAGATCCCGCACGATGCTGTCGAGGTCCATGCCGATGATCGGCTCGTCCTCGATGATGAGCACGCGCGTACGCGTCTGCCGGCTGATCTCTTCCATCGCTTCTTTCACGAGACCCGAAACACCGTCCGGGTCCAGATCGATCAGATAGCCGACGTCCTCGTGCGAAAAGCCCTCCATCGCCGTCAGCAGCAGCGCCTGCCGCGACAGCGGCGTGATCGCGGCGAGACGTTCGTGGGCGGCACGCTCGAAATTGGATGCCGCCGGCTCTTCCGAATCGACATCGATGTTCGAAGAGGACCAGATGGCGTGGAAAACGCGGTAGAGCGCCAGACGCTCGTCCACGTCGCGCGGGAAATCCTCAGGCGCACTCACGATCGCCTCAAGCGCCGCGCGCACATAGGTGTCCCCATCGCGCTGCGTTCCCGTGAGAGCCCGCGCATAACGGCGGAGCAATGGAAGATGCGGCGCGAGCTTCGCTGCCAATGTCATGTGTTTGTCTGCCTCCTAGAAACCTTGACCACCCCCGAATGGTGGCCACCCCACACGAAAGTGGCGGCAAGCATTGGAACGGTCGAGCCTTTCTTTTGTTTCGCCTCATATCTAAGTTCGTTGGGGACAATGGCTGAAAGCGCAGACATTCAGGTTTTGGGCCAAGATTCGGGCCCAGGTTCAGGCAAAGGATCCGGCCAAGGTTCGGGGTCCAAAGGTTCTGGGCCTCGGCGCTCGCTGTCTTTTCAACTCGCGGTCGCCCTGACGCTTGCACTGCTGCCGATTGGTATTCTCGCCGCCGTTTTGGCGGCTGACGGCATCCGAAACGCCCGCGAGGCGGAACTTGTGCGCGCCGAAAACCAGTTCCGCGCGACGGCACGTGTCGTCGATGATCTGCTCAACGTCGATTTTCTCGTTCTGCGCGCTCTGCTTCGCAACGAAAGCGGCCTCAACGACGGTCGGACATGCAATACCGAGGCGGCGAACGCACTCGACGACGCGGAAACCTTCGATTCGATCATCTGGGCCGACAGCTCTGGCCGCACGATCTGCCAAAGCCGCGGCGGCACCAAGCCGTCAGCCGCCGAACTCACGCGCCTTGCAGCGGAAAGCGAACGTGAAAACCTGATCTGGCCGGGCGGCGATCACGTGTTCTTGGCTGTGCGCGAGGAACCGGAAAACGGAGAGCCTGGTCTGATTGTCGCGACGGCATCGGTTTCACGCCTGAAAGCACGCCTCGGCGAGATCGCCGCGATGGAGGGTTCGACCACCGTCTGGCTTGGCGACAAGGCGATCCTTGGCACTGCCCCGCCCGGCGCGGCGGCGCCAGGCGGGCTGCTGACCGTGCGCCGCGTGAACGAGCCCGGCGGGCGCGGGCAGGTCGTCGCGGCGGGGCCCCTTTCGATTGCGCCATTCGCGCTCACCACAATCGTTCCCGCTGCACACCTTGCCGCCGCGGATGTGCTCGCGATCGCGGCGCCGTCGCTGATGTGGATCGCCGCGCTGCTCATCGGCTGGATGGTCGTGCGGCGATTCGTCGTGCGCCCGCTGCAGAACATGGCAAGCGGTGTGCGCGCCTACGGCGCAGGCGACGACCGGGTGCGGCTTTCAGGACGTGCCGGACAGACCGACGAGATGCAGGCCTTCGCCGAAACCTTCGATGCAATGGCGCAGGATATGGCGGAAGCCCGGCAGGAGGTGGACGCCGCGCTCACCGAGCAGCGCCGCCTGACGCGCGAGATCCACCACCGCGTGAAAAACAACCTGCAGATCATCGCCAGCCTCATCAGCATCCAGGCCCGCGAAGCGGACGGCGCCGACGTAGCGCGCGCCTATGCCAGCATCCAGATGCGTGTCGGCGCGCTTTCGATCGTGCACCGCTGGCTTTATGAGGAAAGCGACACGCAGGGCGTGAATTTCACGGCGCTTACCCATGACCTGTGTGCCAGCCTTCAGCAGCTCATTCCCACCGCGAAGCTCGTCGAGCCGCGCATCAACACGCACCTCGAACGCCTGCACATCAGCCAGGATTCGGCAGTGCCGCTCGCGTTCCTGATCACCGAGGTGATCGCGTTTGCGGCCCGCCTTGCAGCGGCGGAGGGGCGCGGAAAGATGACGATCGATGTTCATGTTCGGCGCACCGAACGCGGCGGCGAGCTGCAAATCTGCTCGGATGCCTTCGGCGAAGACGATCCGTTGGCGCCCTCGCAAACCCGCGCCGCCGCGCGAATCGTGAACGGCATGGTCCGCCAGCTCCGCGGGCGGCTTACCTACGACGCCGACATGCCCTGCTATAGCTTTGAATTTCCACTGAAACCTCGGCTGGGATAAATTTCTTCCGGGCAATGGAACAATGCCGGTGAATCGGCGTTTATGCGATACGGACAGCGAACTTTGCCCCCCGCTCTCGTTGTCCCACAAGAGCCCGTTTGCCCGCCCCCCCGCCGGCATCGGGCTCTTTTCTTTTTTGTGCTGACCCCGGAACGGCCGAATGAAACCTATTGAGGCCCCGACCGTTTTCCATGGGCAGTTTATCTGGAGACGGAACATGCGCACCAAAACGGGTACAAAACTCGCAGTTATCATGGCCCTGCTTGCCATCACGGCCTGCAACACGGTCGAGGGTGTCGGCAAGGACGTGCAATCGGCCGGTGAAACGGTCGAGGACGCTGCCAACTAAAGTTGGAAAATAGGAGACGGGGGCGCGGCTACTCCGCGGCGTCCCCGACTTCCTCAGACGGCGCAAGCTTAGCGGCGCGGCGTTCGGTGAGAACAATGCCGATAATGCCCGCCTCATACAAAAACATCAGTGGGATCGCGAGCAGCAGCTGCGAGATGACGTCCGGGGGCGTCAGCACGGCAGCGACCACGAAAGCTCCAACGATCGCATAGCGGCGGAACGCCCGAAGCTGCGCGACATTCACGATCCCCGCACGCGCCAGCAGCATCAGCAGCACCGGCAGCAGGAAGCAAAAGCCGAACGCGAAAATCAGCCCCATCACGAAAGACAGATAATCGTCCATCGCGGGCAGCGCCTGCTGCGGAATGCCCGCATCCGTCGTCTGGAAGCCCAGCAGGAACGTGAAGACTGTCGGCATCACCACGTAATAGGCAAGCGCCGCGCCCATGATGAAAAGGATCGGTGTGGCGATCAGGAATGGTAGAAATGCCCTCTTTTCCGACTTGTAGAGCCCGGGCGCGATGAACAGCCAGAGCTGGTTCGCGATGATCGGAAACGCGATCAGGAACGCCGCGAACAGCGCCACCTTGATCTCCACGAAAAACGCTTCGTAGAGCTTCGTGTAGATGAGCTGGGAGGCCTTCGCCTTCACAAGCGGCTGCACAAGGAAGGCGAAAATGTCGTCCGCGAACGCGAAGCACACGCCGAACGCGGCGATCAGCGCGATGACGCAGTAGAGCAGACGCTGGCGCAGTTCGATCAGGTGATCGAGCAGCGGGGCCTTGCTGTCGTCTATGTCTCTCATGCCTGCGGCTTGCCTGTGTCCGGCGCCGTTTCAGCGGGCGGTGTATCTTCGACGGGACCATCCACTGCCGGTGCCGACGGTTCGGGAGTCGCGGGATGCGCCTTCATGATCGCGGCGTTCTGCGCTTCCCACTGCTTCTGCATCTCTTCCATTTCCGCCTCGCGGATCATGGCATCAACGCCGGTGCGGAAGTGCCGCGCTGTCGCGCGCGCCTTGCCGACCCAATTGCCGACGGTGCGCAGCAGGCGCGGCAAATCCTTCGGCCCCACGACGAGAAGCGCGACAATTCCAATCAGCAGGAGCTCGGGTGCGCCGACGTCAAACATTTATCCGTCCGGCTGGAGGGCTATCAGCTGCGCGGCGTTTCCTGGGGCGTTTCGCTGCGGATCGTCTGGTCGGGCGAAGCCTGGCCAAGCTGGCGCGGCTGGGCGGGTGTTTCGTCCTCCGCGAGCCCCTTCTTGAAGCTCTTGATGCCCTTGGCGAGGTCTCCCATCACATCCGAGATTCGGCCTTTGCCGAACAACAGGATGACGACGATGCCGACGATCAGCCAATGCCAGATGCTGAAACCACCCATGGTCCGTACTCCGTTTCCGCCGCCTGCGATATCGGCGGCGCCTCCGCCCCTGTCTAGTCCCCCGCACGCAAAAATGCGAATCCTAGAGCGCCTCGTCGTCCATTTCTTCGTCGGTGTCGGCCTCGTCGGCGTCCGGGGTTTCGGGCGGCTTTTCAAACTGAAGCTGGTTCATCGCGGCATCGATGGGCTCGAGCAGACCCGCAGCCTTCAGCTCGGCGAGGCCCGGGAGATCCCGGCGCGTGGAGAGCCCGAAGTGGACAAGGAAGCCCTGCGTCGTCGCATAGAGCAGCGGCCGCCCAGGCACTTCGCGGCGACCCGCCGGCCGCACCCAGCCCGCCTCCATGAGCACGTCGATCGTGCCCTTCGAGATGGAAACGCCGCGAATTTCCTCGATCTGCGCGCGCGTGACCGGCTCATGATAGGCGATGATCGCCAGCGTTTCGAGAGCCGCGCGCGAGAGCTTGCGCGTCTGGTCCTCGTCGCGCCGCAGGATGTCGCCGAGATCCGCCGCCGTCTGGAAATGCCACTTGCCCCCGCGCTGCACGAGGTTGACCCCGCGTGGCGCATAGCTTTCCGCCAGCGCCTCGAGCAGCGGCTGCACCGGCGTGCCTTCGGGCAGGAATTCAGCGATCTGCTCGCGGGTCAGCGGCTTGTCGGCAGCGAACAGCGTCGCCTCGATGATGCGCTGGAACCGGAAATCATCGTCAATCGCGTCGCTCATTGGCGCTTTCTGAGAAAGAGAGGGGCAAAACTATCCGCCTGCGACAGTTCGGTCTTGCCGAGCCGCGTGAGTTCGAGCGCGGCGACGAAACTGCTCGCGACGCTAGACCGGCGGAAATCGTCGTCCGTGATGCCGTCCGGCAGAAAGCTCGACAGCACGGTCCAGTCAAGCGCGGTTCCGAGCATCGATTCGAGCCGATCCAGCGCCTCTTCGAGCGAGAACACCGGGCGGCGGCGCACAGCATATTCGCGCGGCACCTGACGGCCCTTGATCGCACCGTAGGCCTTCAAGAGGTCGTAAAGTTCGCAGTCCCACGTGGCGCTCGTCACCACGCGCACGCCCTCCGGGGCGCCGCGCGTGAAAACATCGCGCCCGATCTGATCGCGCGCCAAAAGCCGCGCGCCGGCCTCGCGCATCGCATCGAGCCGCTGCAGGCGGAGTTGCAGGCGCAGTGCCAGCTCCTCGGCGCTCGGCTCCTCCTGCTCCTCCTTCGGCAGCAGCAGGCACGATTTCAGATAGGCGAGCCATGCGGCCATCACCAGGTAATCGGCCGCCAGTTCCAGCCGCAGCTTCTTCGCATCGGCGATGAAGACGAGGTACTGCTCGACGAGTTCGAGGATCGAGATTCGCGCGAGATCGACCTTCTGCGCGCGCGCAAGATGCAGCAGCACATCGAGCGGACCTTCCCAGCCCTCGATATCGAGGTTCAGGCGTTCGCTTTCGTTACCATTGAAGTCGATCGAAACGATCTCGGTCATGCGGCGGAGACTAACAGCGCGTCCCGCCTTGCGACAAGCGCCGCGACATCGGTTTCGCCCTCGGCCTGCGCCCACCCCATGGCCCGCTCCAGCCGGGCGAGCGCCTGCGCCGTCATCTGCGGCGCGTTTTCGCAAAGCAGGGCGTTCTCCGCGAAGTCGCCGCTGCAATGGAGCGCGAGGTCGCAGCCCGCCGCGAGCACGCCCGCCAGCCGGTCGGGGAGCGTCCCGCCAAGCGCGCTCATGCCGAGATCGTCCGCCATCAGCAGGCCATCGAAACCGATCGTGCCCCGAATCGTCTGCTCGACAACGATCTTCGACTGCGAGGCGCAGGCGGCGGGGTCGAGCGCCTCGTAAAGCACATGTGCGGTCATCGCCATCGGTGCAGCGGCAAGCGCGCGGAACGGCGCGAAATCGGCTTCGAGAGCCGTGCGATCCGCCGTGACCACGGGGAGTTCAAGGTGACTGTCCGCCGCTGCGCGCCCGTGCCCAGGGATGTGCTTGACGACGCCGACGACACCGCCCGCCCGCAGCCCGCGCAGGGTTGCGTCACCGAGCGAGGCGACAGTGCCGGGCTCGAGCGCATAGGCGCGGTCGCCGATGACATCGTGCGCGCCCGGCACCGGCACATCGAGCACCGGCAGGCAATCGACACTGATGCCGATATCCGCAAGGGTCAGGGCAATAGCCTTGGCGTTGAGCCGCGCCGCTTCAATGGCGGTGACCGGTGCGACGGCGAACACCTCGCCGAAGCGCCGCGCTTGCGGAAACAGCGGCCAGTGCGGCGGCCCGAGCCGCGCGACGCGCCCACCTTCCTGATCGATAAGGATCGGCAGATCGCCGCGTCCCGAAAGCGCCCGGAGATCAGCCGTCAGCGCGCGCACCTGCTCGGGCGCGTCGATATTGCGCCCGAAGAGAATGTAACCCGCCGGGTCGGCCGCCTTGAACAGCGCGCTTTCATCGGCGGTGATTTTAAGCCCCGAAAGGCCGAGCAGCAGCGGCGTCACGCGCGGCTCAGCGCACGATCACGCACTGTTCGCCCGCCGCCTGCACCGCCGCGCAGACACTGCCGGCCTGCGCTTCGGAGGCGATGCCGCCCGCACGCAGACGGTAGAGCGTCTTGCCGCCGCTTTCGACCGGCTGCACCGACTTGCGAAGCCCGCCGAGCGCACCGACACGACCCGAAAGCTTCGACCACACCTGATCGGCGCTCGCGGTGCTGTTGAACGCACCGAGCTGGACGGTGACGCTGCCCGACGCCTTCACAGGCTCAGGCTTGGGTGCAGGCTTCGCTGTTTCCACCTTGGGCGCCGGCTTCGGCGTTTCCTTGGCCGGGGCCTTGGCGACCGGCTTTTCCGTTGGTTTCGGCAGAACCTTCTCCGCCACCTTGGGCTGCGGCTTTTCGGCGGGAGGCGCCTTCTGCGCGGGCGGCGGCACCGTCGCGCTCTGCTCCGGCGCTGCCGGAATCACCGGCACGGGCTCCTCCTGGATGATATCGAGCGCGAGTTCACCGCCGGGATCCTGCCCCTCGGCGACCGAATGCGTCAGGCTGTCGGCGTCCACATCGAGCCCGCCGGGATCATCGGGACGGACCTTGTAGGCGCCATCCGGCGCCTGGATAAGCGGCACCTCGTCGGTGGCGGCAACCGGATCGGTGCCGCGACCTCCGCCGATCCATTCGACCACGAACCACAGCACCGCGACGGTCGCCACGATGATGGCGCCCGCGATGATGAGGCCGCGATACGGAAAGGCACGACCTTCCTCCTCATCCTCCGGCTCCGCGGGTTCGAGCCACGGCAGCGCTTCGTCTTCCTCGTCGTCCCGGTAGCCGCGCGCCATCTCAGTGCATCTCCTCGACCGGGGTCACACCCATCACATGAAGGCCGTTGGCGATAACCTGCCCCAGCCCGCGCGCCAGCGCCAGCCTCGCGTTGGTGATGCCGGGGTCGTCCGCGATCAGGTAGCGCTTCGAAGGATCGTCGTTTCCGCGGTTCCAGTTCGCGTGGAACGCGGCAGCGAGATCGCCGAGGTAAAAGGCGATGCGGTGCGGTTCATGCGCGTTGGCCGCGGCCTCAACGATCCGCGGCCACTGCGCGGCGAGCCGCACAAGATCGAGTTCGGCCTCGTCGAGCCGGGCAAGATCAACCGCCGAGGGCGCAGCAACGGTAAAGCCCCCCTCTGCCGCGCGCCGCGCCAGCGAATGGATGCGGGCGTGCGCGTATTGCACGTAGAAAACCGGGTTATCCTTCGATTGCTCGACGACCTTGGCGAAGTCGAAGTCGAGCGGCGCATCGGCGCGGCGCGTCAGCATCATGAAGCGCACGACATCCTTGCCGACCTCGCGCACCACATCCGCGAGCGTCACGAACGAACCCGAGCGCTTCGACATCTTCACGGGCTCACCCGCGCGGAACAGGCGCACCATCTGCACCAGCTTCACGTCGAACGGCTTGCCGCCCGTCAGTGCGGCGACCGCCGCCTGAATCCGCTTCACCGTGCCCGCGTGGTCGGCGCCCCAGATGTCGATCAGTTGGTCGGCACGCTCGGCCTTGCGCTTGTGATACGCCATGTCGGCGCCGAAGTAAGTCCACGAACCGTCCGACTTCTTCAGCGGCCGATCGACGTCGTCGCCGAAAGCGGTCGAGCGGAACAGCGTCAGCTCCACCGGCTCCCAGTCGTCGGGAAGCTCGCCCTTCGGCGGTTCGAGAACGCCTTCGTAGACGTAGCCCTTGGCGCGCAGTTCGGCTTCAGCGCGATCGGCCTCCCCTGCGGCCTGCACCTCGGCTTCCGACGAGAAAAGGTCGTGATGGATGCCGAGCAGCGCGAGATCGGCCTTGATGAGCGCAAGCATCGCATCGACGGCCCGCGTGCGGAACAGCGCCAGCCATGCGATCTCCGGCTTGCCCACATGTGTATCGCCGAATTCGGCCGCAAGCGCGGCCCCGACCGGCTTCAGATAATCGCCCGGATAGAGGCCTTCGGGGATCTCGCCGATATCCTCGCCCAGCGCCTCGCGGTAGCGCAGGTGCGCCGAGCGTGCGAGCACGTCCACCTGTCCGCCCGCATCGTTCACATAATATTCGCGCGTCACCTCGTGGCCCGCGAATTCGAGCAGCGCGGCGAGCGCGTCGCCCACAACAGCCCCCCGGCAGTGGCCCATGTGCATCGGCCCCGTGGGGTTCGCCGACACATATTCGACGTTGACGTGAACGCCCTTGCCCATGCCCGTCCGGCCGTAGTCGCCGCCCGCTGCGAGGATGGCATTCAGCTCGTCGATCCAGACCGTGGGATCAAGGCGGATGTTGATGAAGCCCGGCCCTGCCACATCGACCGACGCGACACCCGCCGCCTTGGCAAGCTCTGCGGCCAGCGGCTCGGCAATGGCGCGCGGCGGCTTGCCCGCAGGCTTCGCGAGCACCATCGCGGCATTGGTTGCAAGGTCGCCGTGCGAAGGGTCGCGCGGCGGCTCCAGCGCCACCGCCTTGCGGTCGAGACCGGCCGGAATCGACCCGGCAGCTTCCAGCGCATCGAGCGCGGCGTGAACCGCCGCCGTATAGGTTTCAAAAACAGTGCTCACGACCAGGCCTGCTATCTGCAAAAATGAGATTTGCCCGGGGCCTTACACCGCTTTCACCACGCGCGCCAAGCATCCGTCGCCGTCAGCGCGGCAGAGTTCGTCGGCTGGATGTTTTCATTTTGAAAACATTCGTAACGGTTTTTTATCGCCCATCGCGCATGGTGGGCTGACAACAGCCCCCTTCGACGAGTATGCGTCCGCCGTTCTTATGTACCGCGTAATTGCCTTTGCATTTCTATTGCTTATCACCGCTGCCGCGGGCGCAGAGGCGCGCGCGGATGCGCCCTTTTGCCATGCGGTGACGAACCTTTCGGCAACCGATCCGGGTGTATTTGATTGTTCAGCGGAGCCTGCCGGCTATCAAAAACGGAGCCTCTGGCTGAAAATCGCGGCGCCAACCGATTCGCACATCGTCTATGTTCACCAAACCCGTTTCGAGCGATTAACCGCGCTGTTCGAATATGCGGACGGACGCACGGCATCGCAGTCGGTTCGGCGCGGCAATTATGGTGCGCGCTGGCGGGCGGGCGGTCAGATCGCGTTCGAACCGCCCATGCTCGCAGCGCCGATCAAGGCCGTCATCCTCCGTTTCGACAGGCTTGCGAGCCACGATCTGCTAAGAATCCGCCTGCCAGATGATGCGGAAGCCAATGCACAGGCCGCAGCGCTGCCGGTCATCGTCGGCAGCGCAATCACGCTGCTCGCGCTCGGAGCGCTTTACACGCTTTCGGTTGGTGTGGCGCTGCGCCGCGTTTTTCTCCTCTGGCACGGGCTCTGGGCGATCACGATGGTGGCATGGGGCCTGCTCTGGTCGCAGCTTGCGCTGATCGTCGCACCCGGCCTTGCCGGCTGGTCTTCGCAAATCTGCACCTTTCTCGCCTGCCTTGCCGTCACGCTCGCCACGATCAGCGGTGTGGTGGCGCTCGGGAAGGACATGGGGCCGCGCGCGCTTCGCATCGGGGCGCTCGTGCCCGGCCTTTTCATCCTGCCGTTCGGCGTTCTCGCTTCCCTTGAAACGGGACCGGCGCTCGGTTGGCAGGTGGGCGTTCTCGGTGTGCTCACACTGTCGGTGCTCGCGCTCGTCACGATCGGTCTCGTGAATGCCTGCCGCGCGGGCAATGCCGACGCGAAGGCGCTAGCCTGGGCTTGGGCGCTGCCGATGGCGACGCTTGCGCTCACCCAGGTCGTCGACATGGACGCATGGCTCTATGGCGGCGGCTCACAGGTCGTGATGCTGGTCGCCGCGGCATTGCAGACCGTGTCGCTTTCGATCGCGGTCACGCTGCGGATCGCGCACCTCCGCGATGAGCGCGACCGCGCCCGCGCAGCGGAAGCACGCATGAGCGAGCTTGCCAGCCGCGACGCGCTCACCGGCCTTCTCAACCGGCGCGGCTTCGTTGACCGCGCCGAATTCATGATCGAAGGCCGCGCCGCGCCGGGCGAGCACTTCGGCCTGCTGCTCATCGACATCGACCATTTCAAGCGCGTCAACGATGGCTATGGACACGAAGCGGGCGATGCCGTGCTGTGCCGGATCGCGCGCCGGCTCGAACGCTGGGAAGGGCCGCTGTGCGTCGCCGGGCGCATCGGCGGCGAGGAATTTGTGCTTGGTGTCACCGGGCTTACGCCAATCGGCATCCGCCAGTTCGCCGAAAGCGTAAGGCGCGGCATCGCCGATCTGCAGCACCCCGAGCTTCGTACCGGCCACGCCGTCACGGCCAGCATCGGCGTTGCATCGGCGGATCAGGCGCTCAGCTTCCAGCGCCTTTACGGCTGGGCCGATCAGGAACTCTACAAGGCGAAAGCAAACGGCCGAAACCGCGTGATCTTCCGGGGAAGCGACCGCAACGCGCAGGCGGTCGCCAGCTGATCAGATGATCGCGCCGGGCGGAAAGACGATTTGCCCGCCAAGCGCCTCGAAGGTTTTGAGCGCGTAGCGATCGGTCATCCCCGCGATGAAATCGGCGATGTGGCGCGCGCGCGCCGGTTCGGCCTCGGGCAAGCGCGCCAGCCAATCTGCGGGGAGCCTCGAAGGATCGTCGTGGAGCTTGTCGAACAGTTCGCCCGTCACCGCGGCGGCAGGCTCGCGCATCGCGAGGTTGCGCGTGTGGAAGTACATGTTCGCGTAGAGGAAGCGCTTGAGGTCGCGCTCTGCCGCCTGCATCGCCTCCGAAAAGCCCACGACGGATGCGCCCGCGCTGCGAACGGCGTCCACGTCAGCCGGTGCGAGCGCGGCGAGCCGCCTCACGGTTTCCTCGATCAGGTCGTCGGCCATGCGCCCGATCTGGAAGCGCACGAGTTCCGCCGCGAGCCTGTCCTCGGGCGCACCGGGATGGCGCGCGCGCACCGCATCCAGACATTCGGCGACGAGGGGCACGGCTGCCGCGACCTCGTCGAGGGTGAACAGGCCCGCGCGTAGGCCATCGTCCAGATCGTGGTTGTCGTAGGCGATATCGTCCGCAAGCGCGGCAAGCTGCGCCTCCGGCCCTGCGTGCGTCCCAAGATCGAGATCGTGGAGCGCGTTATAGTCGCCGAGCGCCCAGCCCGGCGATGCGACCGGGCCGTTGTGCTTGGCGAGCCCTTCCAGCGTTTCCCACGACAGGTTGAGCCCGTCGAAATCGGCGTAGCGGACCTCGAGCGTGGTCAACATGCGGATCGTGTGCCCGTTGTGGTCAAACCCGCCCCACGGCGCCATGCGCGCCGCAAGCACATCCTCGCCGACATGGCCGAACGGCGGATGCCCAAGGTCGTGCGCAAGGCAGAGCGCCTCGGTCAGGTCTTCATTAAGCTGCAGCGTACGCGCGATGGCGCGGCCGATCTGCGCGACTTCCAGGCTGTGTGTCAGCCGCGTGCGGAAGTGGTCCCCGTCCGGCGAGACGAACACCTGCGTCTTGTGCTTGAGACGGCGGAAGGCGGTCGAATGGATGATACGGTCGCGGTCGCGCTGAAACGCATCGCGGCGCGTACTCGGGCTTTCGAAATGAAGCCGCCCCCGCGAGACGGCGGGGTTCGAGGCGTACGGCGCCAGCATCAGAGCGGCGCGATGGCGGAGCCGGCCGGTGCGCGGTTGATATAGGACTCCACACCCGCAGCCTTCAGCCGCCGCGACACTTTCTGCGCGTCTTCGCCCGATCGGAACGGGCCGATCAGCAGGCGGTGCGTGCCGGCGACACTTTGCACGTAGGCGTTGTAGTTACCGATCGCGCTTGCCTTGCGCTTGAAGCGTGCAAGGTCGCCCGAAACGAGCGCGCGGTCCGGGCTGCTCGAAAGCTGCAGCCACACATGCGCGGCCTTCAACTCCGCCGCCGAGAGTTTCGGCAGCCCCGCAGGCAGCGGCTCCGGCTTCGGCGCCGGTTTGGCTACCGCAGGCTTGGCAGGCGCCGGCCTTTCGAGGGCAGGCTCAGGCGCGCGCGCGGGCGGATTTTCGATCTGCGGACTTTCGGTCTGCGGACTTTCGCTCACGGGTGCCTCGGCTACAGGCTCCGGCGGCGGTGATGCTGGGACCTGAGCGACGACCGGTGCCTGCGCGGGCCGTCCCGCATCAGGCAGGATGCCAAGGTGCACGGCAGCCGCCTTCGCGGCCGGAGTCGGCAGGTTGGCAATGCGTTCGAGCACGTCACCCGCCGCGGCCGCCGCCTGCGGACTGAGGTTGGCGGTCGCGATGCGCCGCGCGAGATCGCGCCGTCCGCCCAGCGCATGGACCAGCACCAGCGTCCGCTCGAAGCTCGGCTGGCCGGACGCCTTTTCGGCCTCGGGCTGCAAAAGCTGCATCGCGGCTTCATTGTCGCCGCCGATCGCGAGACTGAGCGCCAGATGCTCGATGATCGAGCGGTCGCCCGGCACGCGCTGCATCGCGTCCGCATAGGCAATCTGCGCGTTGCGACTCTGCCCGAGCAGATCGAAGGCGAGGCCGCGTTGCATGGCGATCGCCGCTGGCGGTCCGCCCGCTGCTTCGGCGAGCGCGAACGACTTCTGCGCCTCGGTCGGCCGGTTCTGCTGGACGAGCGCGGCGCCCACCGCGAGGTGCGCGAGTCCGTCCTTCGGCGTCGCCCGCACCCAGCGCTCCGCATACGACAGCGCCTGCGGCATCCGCATGGCGAGGGCCACTTCAGTCGACGCCCTCAGCGACGGCACGAAGCCGGGATCGATACCAAGCGCACGCTCATAGAAGCTCAGCGCCAGCATGAAATCGCCGGAATTGCGGGCATGATCGCCGATGGTGACGAGCCGCGCCGGATTGTTCAGCGCCGCGACCGCCCCGTCATCCTTCTGCTTGCGCGACTGCGCGAGCGACGGGTCCGCCGTCGCCGCGAGAAGAAGCAGGGCAGCGGCGGCGCGGATCATGCAGCGATCGCCTTCGTGTCCGCCAATGCTGCGATTTCGGCTTCCGAGTAGCCGAGTTCGCCAAGGATCGCCGCTGTGTCAGCTCCCGCGCGCGGCGCTGGAGTCGGCGTATCGGTGCGTGTGTCCGAATAGCGCGGCGCGGGCGCGGGATGCGTCATGCCGCCCACGTTGATGAACGTGCCGCGTGCCGCGTTGTGCGGGTGCGACGGCGCCTCGGTGAGTGACAGCACCGGCGCGAAGCACACGTCCGTGCCTTCCATCAGCGTGCACCATTCGTCACGCGTCTTCGTCAGGAACAGCGCCGTCAGCTTAGCCTTGAGCGGCGCCCAGCGCGACGGGTCCATCTGCCCGTCGAATTCCGGATCATTCTCGAGCCCCGCGATGCGGCGGAGCGCGGCATAGAACTGGGGCTCGATCGATCCGATCGAAATATGGCCGCCGTCCCTGCATTCGTAAGTGTCGTAAAAGTGCGTGCCCGTGTCGAGCATGTTTACGCCGCGCTCATCCTTCCACGCGCCCTGCCCGAAGAACCCCCAGATCATGCTCATCAGCACGGCGGAGCCATCGGTCATCGCTACGTCGAGCACCTGCCCTTTCCCGGTTTTCTGGGCCGAAAGCAGCGCCGCGGCCATGCCGAACGCGAGCATCATGCCGCCCCCGCCGAAATCGCCGACCATATTGATCGGCGGCGTCGGCTTCTCGCCCGCGCGGCCATAGGCATGAAGCGCGCCCGAGAGCGCAATATAGTTGATGTCGTGGCCAACGGCTTGGGCGAGCGGACCCGTTTGTCCCCAACCCGTCATGCGGCCATAGACGAGCCGCGGGTTATCACCGAGCAGCACATCGGGGCCGAGCCCGAGCCGCTCCATCACACCGGGCCGCAGCCCTTCGATGAGGCCGTCGGCGGTCTTCACCAGCTTGCGCACGACCGCGATGCCTTCGGGCGATTTCAGGTCCACGACGATCGAGCGCCGCGAGCGGCCAAGCACCGTTTCCGGCGCTCCGCCGGGACGATCGATACGGATCACCTCCGCACCGTGATCCGCAAGCATCATACCCGCGAAAGGCGCCGGCCCCAATCCCGCCATTTCGATGATACGAACGCCCGAAAGCGGTCCCGCCATGCTTCTCCCTTTCCTGCCATCGATTTGCGACGCAGCGTCGATGCGGTCAAGCGGTGCGCGTCCGCAAGGTCACGAAACAGTGAGGGCCGGGTCTGCAGCCCGGCCCTCCTGATTGTACCTGATCCTGGGATCAGTCGTTGACCTGGCGGCGGAAGAACCGCGGGATCTCAAGCGGATCCTGCCCGGCCGGTTCCTCGGCGACGGGCTGCGGCTCCTCGGCGCGTGCCTTGTCGGCACCCCGGCTGAGATTCATCATGCGCTCGAACAGCGTCGGACCCGGGCGCGGCTCCTCTCGCACGGTGCGCGGGGCCACGTAGGGGCGCTCGACCGGCTCGTTGATCGGTGCGGGCGGCGCCTCGGCGGCAACGGGCTCCGGCGCGGCTTCGCGAACCGGTTCCGGCATACGCAGCGGCATCACATTGTCCGAAAAACCAGGCTGCGCGTCTTCGACAGGCTCGGCTTCTGCGACGGGCGCGGGCTCTTCAGCCACCGGCGGTTCGAGGACGATCGGCCGCTCCTCGGGCGCCTGGGGTGCGGGCGCCGGCGCAGCAGCCGCGACCGGGCGGACGATCGGCGCCGCCGGAGCGAAGCTGCCCGCGACCGAACCGAAACCGCTGACGGTCGTTGAGGTCCGCGCGGGTTCCGCCACCTTGGCTGTCGCATCTATGCCGGTCGCGACGACCGACACGCGCATCCGGCCTTCAAGGTTCGCGTTGAACGCCGAGCCGACAATGATGTTGGCGTCCGGGTCAACCATTTCGCGGATGTGGTTCGCCGCTTCATCGACTTCCATCAGGCGGAGGTCTTCACCGCCCGTGATGTTGATGATGACGCCCTTGGCGCCGCGCATCGAAACTTCGTCGAGCAGCGGATTGGCGATGGCCTTCTCCGCCGCCTCGATGGCGCGGTTCTCGCCCTCGGCCTCGCCGGTGCCCATCATCGCCTTGCCCATCTCGCTCATCACCGTGCGGATGTCGGCGAAGTCGAGGTTGATGAGGCCGGGCATGATCATCAGGTCGGTGATGCCGCGCACGCCCTGGTGCAGCACTTGGTCGGCCATCGCGAACGCGTCCTTGAAGGTCGTGTTCGCATTGGCAATCAGGAACAGGTTCTGGTTCGGAATGATGATCAGCGTGTCGACGTGCTTCTGAAGCTCGGCGATGCCCTCTTCGGCCGAACGCATCCGGCGCGCGCCTTCGAAGGCGAACGGCTTGGTGACGACGCCGACCGTGAGGATGCCGCGCTCACGCGCCGCCTTGGCGACAACGGGCGCCGCACCGGTGCCGGTGCCGCCGCCCATGCCGGCGGTGATGAAGCACATGTGGGAGCCGTCGAGCGCGCCTTCGATCTCGGAGAGCGTTTCTTCGGCTGCCGCGCGGCCGATCTCGGGACGCGAACCGGCGCCGAGGCCCTGCGTGATCTTGAGGCCGAGCTGGAGCCGGGTTTCCGCCGTCGCTGCCGAAAGCGCCTGCGCATCGGTATTCGCCACCACGAAATCGACACCTTCGAGGCCCGAAGAGATCATGTTTGCGACCGCGTTGCCACCCGCGCCGCCGACACCGATCACGGTGATCCGCGGCTTCAGTTCGGTAAGCTCGGGACGTTGCAACTCAAGACTCATGATGCTCTCCTTCGGCGCCGGCGCCCCCCACAAGAGCGCATTTGTTAAACACTACGACAGGATCGATTCCGCGTGAATCCCCAAGACGAAAAAAAATCAACATCTGGTATGTCGTCACAGGCTGGACCTCAGCACTTCGATCATCCTGCCCCACGGCGAGCGTGACATACGCATCTGTCCGCCATCGCGAACGCTGCCCGCCCAAAGGTCTTCACGGTCCTCCGCGCCGTAGAGCGCCAGTCCTGCAAGCGTTGAAAACGCGCTGCCGGTCTGCGCCTCGGGAAGCCCTACGAGTCCGCGCGGACGGCCGACGCGGCAATGCCGCCCGAGCAGCCCCTGCGCGAAGTCCGCGATGCACTTGAGTTCGGCACCGCCGCCCGTCAGCACCATCTGGCGTCCGCGCGGTCCCTTGAAGCCCATTTCGTTGAGCCGTTCCCCCACGTCGGAGAACAGCATGTCGAGCCGGTCGCGAATCACGGCGACGATCTGCGCACGCGGCACGCGCGTGGGCTCGACGTCATCATCCTCCGAGATCGGGAGGATCTCGATCATGTCGTGGTTGTCGCGCGGGCTCGTCGTCGCCGAGCCGTACAGTGTCTTCAGCCGCTCGGCGTGGATGCGGCGGGTGGAGAAGGTGGAGGCGATGTCGGCAGTGATATCCTCGGAACCCATGGGGATCACCGAGAGGCCGACAAGCATCCCGCGCACATGAACGGCAACGTTGGTCACGCCCGCGCCGATCTCGACGAGCGCGACGCCAAGTTCCCGCTCCTCGGGCGCGAGGCAGGCGAGGCCCGCCGCGATCGGCGAAGCGACGATCGTCTGCACGCCAAGGTCCGCCGTGCGCACGCACTGGTCGAGGTTCCTTACCGGCGGCGTGTCCGCCGTGATGATGTGAATGTCGACGCCGAGGCGATCGGCATGGAGGCCGAGCGGGTTCATCACGCGCGTCGTCTCGTCGAGCGTGTAAAGCGCCGGCTGCGCATGCAGGATCGTGCGCCCTCCCGCGTCGAGCTGGGCGCGACCTTCGGAAAGCACGTGATCGATATCCCCGCGCTCGATGCGCTGCCCGCCTATGTCGACTTCGACTGAAACGATCTCGCTGTCGAGACCGCCCGCCGAAACGCTGACGACGACGTTTTCGACCGTGACGCCCGCGTTGCGCTCGGCCTGCTCCATCGCGGCGCGGATCGCGCTTTCGGTGCGCTCCAGGTCGGCAACGAGGCCCTGCCGCAGGCCGGTGCAGGCGCGCTGGCCGGTGCCGATGACACGCGGCGGGCTCTCGCCGTCGCTGACGGCAATAAGCGCCGCGACTTTCGACGAGCCGATATCGAGCGCTGCAATTGTCCGCTCGCCTCGGCTGCCGTTGCCCCGCCCCACTCTCATATCTCTGTTCCGCCTACTGCTGGTTGGGTGGTTGGCTGTGCGACCGTGGGTTTCTTGTCGTTTTGCGAGATGCGTACGGTCAGCCGATCGGCGAGGCGCATGTCGAAGCGGCTGAAGCCCTTGTCGACAAGCCCCGAATCGCGGTCGATCCGAACGAAATTTCCAAGCGCGGCGCGCGCTTCGGCGTAATCGTCGGGGAGTGCCAGCGTCTCGCCCGATTTCAGTTTCAGATCCCAGCGCCGCTCCCCGATCCATACAGCACCCGCGACGTGCTTCGCCGCCGCCGGGTAATCGTGGAGCAGTGTGATCAGGTTCGCCGCCTCGGTATTCGCGCCTTTGCCGACCACGATCGGCAGCTTCGCGTAGCGCGTGATGTCGTCGGAGGGCAGAACCGCGCCTTCGGTATCCACCAGCCGATGCTGGCCGCGATATTGCCAGATCGCATAGGGCTTTCGCTCGGTGATGTTGATCGCGAGCGTATCGGGAAGGCGGCGGCCGACGCTCGCATCCTTCACCCACGGCAGCATCAACAGGCGGTCGCGCACATCATCGAGATCGACGAGCAGCATAGAATCCGAAGCCCCGTCGAGCGCCGCCGTGTAGACCGGAAGACGACTCATCGTCTTGAGGCCCGTCACCTCTACATTCTTCACCTCGAAGCCCGCATCGGCGACGCCCATCGCCGCCGCCATCCAGAGCTTGTCGGGAAGCTGGTAGAGCCAGGCCGCAAACAGCGCGATGCCGGCAGCGCCCAGAGACACCGCCGGCGCCATCAGCCGACCTGATTTCGGACCCTTCACCCGCGCCCGCGGCGCGGGCGGTTTAGCCCTTTGCAGCGGCGGGCGCTTGCCCCGTTTGAGCGTGATCCGTTCGCTCATGCCGCGTCTTTCAGGATGCGCGCGACGAGCGTGTCGTAGTCGATGCCGCAATATTTCGCCTGCTCGGGGACGAGGCTGAGCGGCGTCATGCCCGGCTGGGTGTTCACTTCCAGCAGGTAGAGCCCGGCGAGGCCCCTGCTCTCGTCGTAGCGGAAGTCGGAGCGGCTGACGCCCTTGCAGCCGAGCACACGGTGCGCCTTCAACGCCATCGCCATCGCCTCGGCGGCAACGTCCTCGGGAATTTCCGCAGGGCACTGATGCACGGTCAGGCCGTCGGTATACTTGGCGTCGTAGTCGTAGAAGCCACGTGTCGGGATCAGCTCTGTCACAGCGAGCGGCTCGTCATCGAGCACCGCGACCGTGAGCTCGCGGCCCGGAATGAACGGCTCTGCAAGCAGATGCGCGAACTGCGTCCACGGCCCCGGCGCGTCGGCGGCAATCGGCGTGCCGTAGTTGCTCTCGTCGGTCACGATCGCAACACCGACCGAAGAGCCTTCGTTGACAGGCTTCAGCACATAGGGGCGCGGCAGCGGATCGCGGTCGTGCACGCTGGCGGATTCGACGACGACACCCTCCGGCATACGGATGCCGGCAGGCACGAGGATACGCTTCGTCAGCTCCTTGTCGATCGCGATGACCGACGTCGCCAGACCCGAATGCGTATATTTCACCCCCAACACGTCGAGCATTCCTTGAACCGTGCCGTCTTCCCCGGGTGTTCCATGCAGGGCATTGAACACGACGTCAGGCTTGATTTCACTCAGCTTTGCGGCAACGTCGCGCCCCATGTCAACAGCGTAAACATCGTGACCCAAACGCTTCAGCGCGGCTGCGATTCCCTGGCCGCTGGTCAGCGACACCTCACGCTCGTTCGACCAGCCTCCCATCAGCACCGCAACCTTCATTTCGCCACTCCTACGCGCTGGATTTCCCATTCAAGTTCAATGCCCTGCGACTCGCGCACCCGGCGGCGCACATCTTCACCGAGCGCTTCGATATCGTCGCTGGTCGCACTGCCCGTGTTGATGAGGAAATTGCAGTGTTTCTCACTTACCTGCGCGCCGCCGCGCATCAGACCCCGGCAGCCCGCTGCATCGACCAGCCGCCACGCCTTGTCGCCGGGCGGGTTCTTGAAGGTCGATCCGCCGGTCTTGGTACGCAGCGGCTGCGAGGCCTCGCGCGCCTCCGCGATGCGGTCCATCTCTGCACTGATCGCGGCGGGGTCCGCCGGCTCGCCGCGAAACGTGGCGGCAATCACCACCGCACCCTCGGGCAGCGCGCTGTGGCGATAGGTGTAGCCGAGGTCGTCGCGGGTCAGGACTTTCCGCTCGCCCGAACGCAGCACGACCTCGCACTCCACAAGGATATCCGCCGTCTCCCGCCCATAGGCGCCGCCGTTCATGCGCACGAAACCACCAACCGTCCCGGGTATCGAACGGAGGAACTCCATCCCGCCGATGCCCGCGTCACGCGCAGTCGAAGACACCAGGATGCCTGACGCGCCGCCGCCGCAGCGCAGTGTCACCCCGTCAAGACGCTCCACGGTCGAAAACGCCTTTCCGAGCCGCACGACCACGCCGGGTACGCCGCCATCGCGCACGATGAGGTTGGAACCGAGCCCAAGCGCCATCACGGGCACGTCCGGCTCAAGCGCAGCGAGAAATGCCGAAAGGTCGTCCGCGTCCTTCGGCTCGAACAGCCACTCGGCCTTGCCGCCTGACTTGAACCATACGAGCGGCGCCAGCGGCGCGTCCGGAGTCAGCCGCCCCGCGGCGGCAGGGATCATGCGTTCGGCCGCGGCCGCCGTCACGCCGCTCCCCGTTCGCGGCGGATTGCATCCGCAAGTCCAGCCGCCCACTTGGTGATGTCGCCCGCGCCGAGGCACACGACCATGTCGCCCTCGCGGATCGATGCGCCGAGTTTCGCGGCCAGATCTTCGGGACCCTCCACCGTATACGCATCGCGGTGGCCGGAGCGCTTGAGCCCGGCGAGCAGATGCGCCGCGTCCACACCTTCGATCGGCGCTTCGCCTGCCGCGTAGACGGGCGCGACATACACCGTGTCGGCGTCGTTGAACGCGGTCTGGAACTCCGCCATCAGGTCGCGCAGGCGCGTGAAGCGGTGCGGCTGCACCACCGCGACCACCCGGCCCTTCACGCCTTCGCGCGCAGCGGCAAGCACCGCCTTGATCTCCACCGGATGGTGTCCGTAATCGTCGATGATCGTCGCGCCATCCACCTCGCCGACCTTGGTGAAACGCCGCTTCACCCCGCCGAACGCCGCGAAGCCCGCCTTGATCGCCTCGTCGCCGATGCGCAGTTCGAGCGCGACAGCCACAGCCGAGAGCGCATTCTGCACGTTGTGCCGCCCCGGCATCGGCAGTTCGAGCCCATCGATGCGGCGCTGGTTGCCGTCGCGGTCGGTGATGAGCACGTCGAAGCGGTTGCCGCCCGGCACCGGTGTCACGTTCTCGCCGCGCACGTCCGCCTGCGCCGAGAAGCCGTAGGAGACGACGCGCCGGTCGCGCACGCGCGGCAGGATCGCCTGCACCTCCGGATGGTCGATGCACAGAATCGCCGCGCCATAGAACGGCACGTGCTCGACGAAATCGACGAACGCCTGCTTGATCTGATCGAAGCTGCCGTAGTGGTCGAGGTGTTCGGGATCGATGTTGGTGACGATCGCGAACGTCGGCGGCAGGCGCAGGAAGCTGCCGTCGCTCTCGTCGGCTTCCACGACCATCCAGTCGCTGGTGCCGAGGCGCGCGTTCGATCCGTAGCTGTTGATGATGCCGCCGTTCACGACCGTAGGGTCGAGTCCGCCTGCATCGAGCAGCGCCGCGACCATCGAAGTCGTCGTCGTCTTCCCATGCGTACCGGCCACCGCGACCGTGGACTTGAGCCGCATCAGCTCCGCGAGCATCTCGGCGCGCCGCACGACGGGGATGCGTTTTTCAAGCGCGAGATCGACCTCGGGATTGCCGCGCCGGATCGCCGTCGACGTCACCACCACGGCGGAATCGCCAAGGTTCTCCGCCTTGTGGCCGATATGGACGGTGATGCCCTTCTTCCGCAGCCCCTCGATCACATAGCCTTCGGCAATGTCGCTGCCCTGCACCTTGTAGCCGAGGTTGTGCATCAGCTCGGCGATGCCGGACATGCCGATGCCGCCGATGCCGACGAAGTGAATCGTTCCGATATCGCGGGCGATACCCGTCATGCGCTGGCTCCGATCTCTGGGGTTTCGAGAGCCAATGGCACACCGGCAAGCCGCAGGGCAAGGTCGGCGAGCGCCCGCGATGCGTTCGGCCGACCGACGGACAGGGCACGCCGTGCGGCATTGGCAAGCGCGCCCGGCTGCAATGCCATCGCTTCGATCTGCCGCGCGAGCTCGGCGGGCTTGAAACCCTTCTGCCGCATCATGCGCGCGCCGCCCGCCGAAACGACTTCGCGCGTGTTGGCCGCCTGGTGACCGTCGGTTGCGATCGGCAGCGGCACCAGGATCGCAGGGCGCCCCGCCGCGCACAGTTCGCTCACCGTCGATGCGCCCGCGCGCGCGATCACGAGATGCGCCCAGGCCATCGCAGCCGGCATGTCGTCGATGAAGGTGGAAAGATCTGCCGGAATTTCCAGCCGCCGGTACTCGGCGCGCACCTGCTCGATATCCTCCGCGCGGCATTGCTGCATCACCTGCAGGCGGTGGCGCAAACTGGCGTCGAGCTGCCCGAGCCCCGGCGGCACCACCTCGCCGAAAATGCTTGCGCCAAGGCTTCCGCCCGTCACCAGCACATGGAAGATGCCGTCCGTCTCCAGCGGCGGATACGCCTCCTTGCCGATGTCCGCGATCGCATCGCGCACCGGGTTGCCGACGAGCGCGACCTTGTCGGCAAGCTCGGGCTTCACGCGTTCGGTATCGGGGAAAGACGTCGCGATCACATCCGCCTTGCGCGCGACGAGCCGGTTGACGCGGCCGAGCACGGCGTTCTGTTCGTGGATGATCGTCGGCACGCCCGCCTTTTGCGCGGCGAGCATCGCGGGCAGCACCGGATAGCCGCCGAAGCCGATCACCGCCGCCGGCGCGTCCTCCGCGATCAGCCGCAAGACCGTCTTGCGGCCGGCGCGAATCTTTAGCCACGCGCCCAGCCACTTCAGCGGATTCTTGCCCAGTGTCGACGCCTCGATCACATGACGCGGGCCTTTGGTGAGAATACCCTGCAGTCGCGCGCCGCGTTCGTCGGTGATCAGCGACACCGTATGGCCGCGCGCTATTAATTCCTCGGCGAGCGCGTGCGCAGGCATCATGTGCCCGCCCGTGCCGCCCGCCGCGACATAGAAGTGCCGCCCGCTCATGCCGTGCGTCCCCGCGGCACGTAGGGCGAAGACTTGAGGAAGCGGTTGCGCCGCGTCAGTGCAAGCAGCAGACCCATGCCCATCGAGAGCGCGAGGAACGACGAGCCGCCGTGGCTGATGAACGGCAGCGTCATGCCCTTTGAAGGCAGCAGGTTCAGGTTCACGCCGATGTTGATCATCGCCTGCCCGCCGATCTGCGTAATGAGCCCCGCCGCGCCAAGGAACACGAACGGGTCTTCCTCTTCCAGCAGCTGCAGCAGCACGCGCACGATCATCGCGAGAAACAATATGGCGATGGCGGTGCACGCGATCGCGCCGAATTCCTCGCCGATCACGGAGAAGATGTAATCGGTGTGCGGCTCGGGCAGCGAGAACTTGTTCTGCCCCTCGCCCGGCCCCGCGCCGAACAGCCCGCCCGCGCGAAATCCGTCGAGAGCCTTGTCGATCTGATATGTATCGCCGTCGCCGGTGAGGAAGCGGTCGATGCGGCTCGTCACGTGCGGCACGAACAGATAGGCGACGACGAGCAGACCCGCACCGGCTGCAAGCACGATGCCGAGGATCGCGAAGCTCATGCCGGCAAGCACGGCCTGCACGAGCCACACACCCACGAACAGCGCCGACTGGCCGATATCGGGCTGCATCACCAGCATCGCGACGACCAGCACGAGCAGCCCGCACGATACGCTGAGCGCAGGCACGTCGCCGTCATCGAAGCGCGAGGCAAGCAGCCAGGCGCTCGTCACCGCAAAAAGCGGCTTCAGGAACTCGGAGGGCTGAAGCTGAAATCCGCCAAGCGCGAGCCAGCGCACCGCGCCGTTCGCCTCCGCGCCGAAGAACGGCACGGCGGCAAGCGCCACGATGAACACCAATGTGCCGATCAGCGACAGCCGCTTCGCCCAGGGCACCGTCAGCATCGAAACGCCGAGCATGACCGGCACACCGAGCAGAATCCAGAAGAGCTGCCGCTTGAAATAATACATGTCGTCGAGCTTCACGCTGCCGCCCGAATAGCGGTGCGCCGCCGCAGGAGATGCCGCCGCGACAGCGATGAGCCCGATGCCGATCAGCACGAGTACGAGTGCGAGAAGCGGCCGGTCAATCGTCCAGAACCAGCGGCCGAGCAGCGTCTTGTCCGCGCGGCCGAGAGGCGTGCTCATACGCCAAGCTCCTGCACGGCGGCCTTGAAGACGTCGCCGCGCTGTTCGAAATCCCGAAACTGGTCGTAGGACGCGCAGGCCGGAGACAGGAGCACGACCTCGCCCGGCTTCGCGGCACCCGCCGCCAGTTGCGTCGCCCGCTCCACAGTCCCCGCCCGGATCACCGGCACATAGGCGCCGAGCAGGTGCGCATAAACCACCTCGGCATCCCCGATCACGTAAGCGGCACGCACATGATCGAGATACGGCAGACACGCATCGAGCTCGTCCGTCTTGCGCTTGCCGCCCACGATCCAGTGGATCGCCGGATAGGCTGCAAGCGCGGGCGCGGTCGAGGTCGGGTTCGTGGCCTTGCTGTCATTGACGTAGAGCACGCCGCCGATTTCCGCGACACGTTCCATGCGGTGCGCAAGACCCGGATAGGTTTCAAGCCCGGCCTTGATCGCAGCGGCATCGAGGCCGAGCGCCCGCGTCGCCGCAATCGCAGCCACCGCGTTCTGCGCATTGTGCGGCCCGGCGAGCGAAGGCCAATCCGCCTGATAGCCAAGCGGCTCGCCGTCGATATAGGCCGCACCGTTCACCAGCGAGACGCCTTCGGCAAGAACGGTTTCGAACGACACGGGAACACCGCCCCGCCCCTTTGCAATGGCCGCCGTATAGTCGTCGTCCGAAAGGAAGATGGCGGTGGCGCCCTCATCCAGCATGTCGAACAGGCGTTCTTTCGACGCGGCGTAACCCGCCATGCCATCGTAGCGGTCGAGGTGATCGGGCGTGATGTTGGTGAGGATCGCCACGTCGCTGGCGAGGCTCTGCGTCAGGTCGATCTGGAACGAGGAGAGCTCCAGCACGTAAACGCCGCCGTCGGGCAGGGCGTCCTGCGACAGGATCGGCAGACCGATGTTGCCGCCCATCGCCGCGGGCACACCCGCGTGCGCGAGGATATGATGGATAAGCGCAGTCGTCGTCGATTTGCCGTTGGTACCTGTGATGCCGACAACCTTGTGCGGCGGCAACTCGGTGCGCGCGTGCGCGAAAAGTTCGATGTCGCCCAGCACCGGAACGCCCGCCGCCGCGGCGCGCGCGGCCAGCGGATGCGTGTTGAGCGGCACGCCCGGCGACACGACGATGCCGTCGAACGCCGAAAGATCCGCCGTGTTGATGTCGGCGACGCGCACGTCGTCGGGAAGCGCCGCGCGCTTCTTTTCATCGTCGTCCCACGCCGTGACCGTCGCGCCGGATGCCCGCAAGGCCTCAACGACGCTCAGCCCGGTACGGGCGAGGCCGAAGACGGCGTAGTGCCGGGTGGAAAAGGCGCGCGCGGTGATCATCTGAGTTTCAGCGTGGCGAGGCCGGCGAGCGCCAGCACGATGGAGACGATCCAGAAGCGGATGACCACGGTCGATTCGGGCCAGCCCAGCTGTTCGAAATGGTGGTGGATGGGAGCCATCTTGAAGACGCGTTTACCGGTGAGCTTGAAGCTCGCCACCTGCACGATCACCGAGACGGTTTCCAGCACGAAAAGACCGCCGACGAGGATCAGCACGATTTCGTGATTCGTGACGACCGCGACCGACCCCAATGCCCCGCCGAGCGCAAGGCTGCCCGTGTCGCCCATGAACACGGCGGCAGGCGGCGCGTTGTACCAGAGGAAGGCAAGGCAGGCGCCGATCAGCGCGCCGAGGAACACGGTGAGATCGCCCGCGCCGTTCACGAATACGATGCCGAGATAATCCGAAAAGCGGATGTTGCCGACGAGGTAGGCGATCAGCGCAAAGGTGAGCGCGGCGATGATTACCGGCATCGTCGCCAGCCCGTCGAGGCCGTCGGTCAGGTTCACCGCATTGCCGAAACCGGTGACGATGAACGCCGCGAACAGAATGTAGAATGGCCCGAGATCGAGTCCGAAGTTCGTGAACGGGAAGAACAGCCGCGTATCGGTCACGTCGGTGATCGCCCAGCACGCAATGCCCGCGATGATGAATTCCAGAAGCAGCCGCGTGCGCCCGGAAACGCCCTTGTGGCTGCCTTTGGAAACCTTCGAATAATCGTCTGAAAAGCCGATCGCACCAAAACCCAGTGTCACGAACAGACACGCCCAGACGTAGGGATTTTCCAGGTTCATCCAGAGCAGTGTCGAGATCGTGAGCGAGATGAGAATCATCAGCCCGCCCATCGTCGGCGTGCCCCGCTTGGTGAGCAGGTGGCTGGCAGGCCCGTCCTCCCGGATCGGTTGGCCCTTGCCCTGTTTCAGACGCAGCCAGTCGATCATTCGCGGGCCGATGATCAGGCCGATGGCAAGCGCCGTGATCACCGCCGCGCCCGAACGGAACGTGATGTAACGGAACAGGTTCAGAATGCCGGGGAAGTCGAGCGCTTCTGCAAGAATATAAAGCATGTCAGTTGATCCCCCGCAGCGCGCTGGCGATACGCCCGAGCCCGACACTGTTCGATGCCTTGAGCAGGATGGCGTCGCCGGCGGCGATGATGTCCGAAAGCGCCGCGCGGGCACCGGCGGCGTCGCTTACGCGAACCACCGCGATTTCGCGAGGGAGCGCACTCTCCAGCGGGATCGTTTCGTCGCCGACCAGCACCGCTACGTCGACTTTCGCAGCGCTCACGTGCGGCGCAAGCTCGGCGTGCAGACGTTCGCTCGCATCGCCGAGTTCGCGCATCGGCCCCAGCACGGCGATGCGTCGCGCCGCCTTCGCCGCGCCGAGCACGGCGAGTGAGGCCGCCATCGATGCGGGATTGGCGTTGTAGCTTTCGTCGATCAGCAGTGCTTCGCCGTCCTTCGCGGGGATACGGTACTGCGCGCCGCGCCCTTCGAGGCCCTGCATCTGCGAAAGGCCGAGCGCGGCAGCGGCAAGATCGACACCCGCCGCGTGCACTGCGGCGAGCACGGCGAGGCTGTTCGCTATCCAGTGCGCGCCGGGCAGAGGGATACGGTACGCGACGCGGTTGCCGTCGACATCGGCGATCACCGTCGATCCGCCCGCATCGCTCGCCGACTGCAGCGCGCGCACATCCGCGCCCGCACCGCTGCCGAAGCTGAAGATGCGTGCCGCGTGCCGTTCCGCCTTGGCGCGCAGGCGGGCGTAATGCGGGCTGTCGAACGGCAGCACGGCAACGCCGCCCGGTTCGAGTCCCTCGAAGATTTCGCCCTTCGCGTCGGCAATCGCTTCCTCGTTTTCAAAGAAGGCGAGATGCGCGGAGGTCACCCACGTCACCACGGCAACCTGCGGGCGCACGAGGCGTGTGAGCGCGGCGAGTTCGCCCGTGTGGTTCATGCCCATTTCGAACACCGCCAGACGCGCGTCCCGCGGCATCCGCGCAAGGCTCAGCGGCACGCCGGTGTGATTGTTGTAACTCTTCACCGACCAGTGCGTGTGCTCGGGCTCGATTTCCTGAAACGCGTGGCGGAGCGCTTCCTTCACGCTCGTCTTGCCGACACTGCCGGTCACGCCCACGATTGTCGCGCCCACGCGGTCACGCCCTGCGCGCCCAAGCGCCTGCAAAGCCTCGAAGCTGTCGGGAACGCGCACGTTCGGGTACGCGCAATCCTCGCTGACGAGGAATCCCGCCGCGCCCTTTTCGTGTGCGCCTTCGATGAAGCGATGTCCGTCCGTCGCCTCGCCCTTCATCGCGATGAACAGTTCGCCGCCGATGATTTCACGCGAATCGAACGTCACCCCCTCGGCAACGAACTCGCCGCTCGAGGTTCCGCCGGTGGCGCCCGCGATTTCGGCCGCCGTCCACAAGCTCATGCCGCGCACTCGCGCGCGACCGCCACATCGTCAAAGGGCAGGATGCGATCTCCCACGATCTGCCCCTGCTCGTGCCCCTTGCCTGCGATGAGCACGATGTCGCCCGCGCCCGCCGCCGCGATCGCGGCCGCAATCGCGCTGCGCCGGTCGCCGATCTCGGTCGCGCCCGGTGCCGCCGCCATGATCTCGGCGCGGATCGTCGCCGGGTCTTCGGAGCGGGGGTTGTCGTCGGTCACGTAGACAACGTCGGCGAGTTGTGTCGCGACCTTGCCCATCTCGGGGCGCTTGCCCTTGTCACGGTCGCCGCCCGCGCCCAGCACAATGTGCAGCCTGTCCTTGGCGTGCGGCCTCAGCGCTTCGATCGCCGCGCGAATCGCATCCGGCGTGTGCGCGTAATCCACGTAAATCGGCGCTCCCGCGCGCGTCAGCGCTGCACGCTCCAGCCGCCCACGCACCGGCACGAGCCGGGAAAGATGTCCAAGCGTCGTCGCGACATCGCCGCCGGTCGCGATCACCAATCCAGCCGCCACGAGCGCGTTCGCCGCCTGGTACGCCCCGATCAGCGGCAGTTCGACCCTCTTCTCGGTACCATTCGCCGCGATCATCAGCGTCTGGCCAAGCTGGTTCGGCGTCCGCGAAACGAGCCGCAGCGCGTCCCCTTTCGTGCCGACCGTAAGCACGTTCAGCCCCCGCGCCTTCGCCGTCGCGATCACCTGGTCGGAAACCCCGTCGTCAGCCCAGATCACCGCGGTGCCGTCGCTGTCCGTCACCTCGGTGAACAGCCGCAGCTTGGCTTCGAGATAGGCCTCCATCGTCTCGTGATAATCGAGATGATCGCGGCTGAGATTCGTGAATGCCCCGGCGCGGACCGGCAGCCCCTCGGTGCGATACTGCGCGAGACCATGGCTCGACGCTTCGAAGCTCGCGTGCGTCACGCCCTCGCGCGCCAGACCCGCCATGTTGGACAGGAACGTCACCACGTCGGGCGTCGTCAGGCCGGTCGAGATCTGCTCGTCGGCGGTCGTCACGCCCAGCGTTCCGATCGATGCGGAAACATGCCCCGCCATCCGCCAAAGCTGGCGCGTCAATTCCGCCGTGGAGGTCTTTCCGTTGGTGCCCGTCACCGCGACTGTCGTTGCCGGGAACGGTGCGAAGAACTTCGCCGCCAGCGCGGCAAAGCGGCGTCGGGGTTCGGGGTCAGCGATGTGAAGCGCGCCCTCGACCTTCGCCTCGGGCCGGGCCACCACCGCCACCGCGCCGAATTTCACCGCCTCGGCAATGAAATCCTCGCCGTTGAAGCGCGTCCCCGGGAAGGCGCCGAAGATCGTGCCGGGCGCGACCTTCCGGTGATCGATCGCAAAGCCGGTGACGGTTTCAGTGTTGCCGCTATCCACGAGATCCTTGAGGCGCATTCCTTATCCGGTCGGCTGCTTGCCCTGGACGTATGCCAGAAGCGGGTTGAGATCGACATCGCGCACATCGCTCGGCGCGACACCAAGAACCGGTGCGATGCGGGTGATGACCTTTGAAACCACGGGCGCCGCGTTCCAGCCGGCGCCGCGGAAGCCGTAGGTTTCCTTGGTGCCCTTGGGTTCATCCAGAATGGCGATCACGACATATTTCGGGTCGTCCATCGGGAACGCTCCCGCGAACGTCGTCACCATCGCGTTGCGGTTGTAGCGTCCGCCATCGGGCTTTTCCGCCGTGCCGGTCTTGCCGCCGACACGATAACCCGGCGCTTCGGCCTGCTTGCCAGTGCCATGCGTCACCACGAGACGCAGCATTGTCCGCATTGTCCGCGACGCTTCCTCGCTGAAGACACGGCGGCCCTTCCCGACCCCTCCGCCTTGAACCTTCAGAAGCGTGGCGGGCCTCCAGACGCCGCCGTTGACGAGTGCCGCATAGGCACTGGCAAGATGGAGGGGCGTGATCGCGATGCCGTGGCCATAGCTTACGGTCATCGTGGCGAGTTCGCCCCATTGAGCCGGATAGAGCGTGCGCCCGCGCTCCTTGAGTTCGATCTCCACGGGCTCCAGAAAGCCGAGTTCTTTCAGGAATTCCTGTTGCCGCGCAGAACCGATCTGCTGCGCGATCTGCGCGGTCCCGATATTCGACGAATACATGAAGATTTCGGGGATCGTCAGCCAGCGCGCCTTGGGGTGGTCGTCGCGAATGCGGAAGCGCCCCATCTGCAGCGGATGCGTCGCGTCATATTTCTGCGACATCGAGGTGACGACGCCCGTATCGAGCGCCATGCCCATCGTCAGCGCCTTGAACGTCGATCCAAGTTCGTAAACGCCGAGTGTCGCGCGGTTGAAGATCGCGTCGGGGCTGACGGCGCCGGCCTTGTTGGGATTGAGTTCGGGCAGCGAGGCGAGCGCGATCACTTCGCCCGTATGCACGTCCATCACGATGCCCGACGCGCCGATGGCGCTGTGCTTCGTCATTGCCGTCTGCAGCTCGCTCTCCACGGCGTGCTGCACGCGCGCATCGATGGCGAGTTCGAGCGGCTTGTCGCGCATTTCGGGATCGGTGAGCCGGTCCTGGTAGGCGCGCTCCATGCCCGCCTGCCCCACACCGTCGACATTGGTGTAGCCGATGACGTGCGCGGCCAGGAACTGGTTGGGATAAATACGTTCCTGCTCGCGCTCCAGCACCAGCCCCGGCTCACCGATAGCGTTTATCGCCTTGGCCTCGGCGGGCAGAATCCGCCGCTGGATGTAGCGATATTTCCCGTGATGCGTGATTTCCTTGTAGATCGGCAGCGCACTCTCGCGGCCGAGCACCTTCGCGATCCGGCGCGCCAGCACTTCGGGATCGCCGACCACCGCCTGCGGACGCACGGCGAGCGCGAACGCATCGAACGTGGTCGCAAGGTCCGCACCGTTGCGGTCGACGATGTCCGCACGCGGCGGCATGAACGCGATCTGCCGCGTCGCGGCAACCGCGCTCGATCCGGTCAGGGAAAGTTCGCCAAGGCGAAGTCCGATGATGCCCACCAGCCCGGTGAACAGCATGATGCCGATCATGAGCCGTTGCCGCGACCGCGCCAGCTGCGCCTGCCGCTTTCCGGCAAGCTGAATCCGAAGCTGGCGTTGCGCGGCCGGGCTCACCGCAGCGACACGCGGGTCAGCGACGCGCGCTCGTCATCTGCGGCAGCGTCGATCTCGGCAACGAAGCTCGCGGAAAACAGCCCGGTGTCCGGGCGCTCGCGCAGAACCGGGAGCCGGGGCTTCGCCGCCTGTTCAAGCGATGCGACCTGCACCTCGCGCGGGGCCGGTGCCGGCGCGGGCAGCTCTACGTTGGCAAGGCGCACGTCCGCGGGCAGCGCGTCGGGCTGATGCGGCCGCACAAGGCTCGCGAGTTGCACTTCGCTTTCTAGAATCTGCCCCGCCTTCGGCGCGTTGAGCGCCAGCGCCGACGCGTTCCAGCGTTCAAGCTGCGGCAGGTTGGAGCGGACACGGAGTTCCGCTTCCAGCGCGCGGATATCGCGGCGGTCGGTGGCGATCTGCCGTTCCAGCTTCGCGATGCCGCTGCGCTCTGCGCCCACGCTGTAGCTGACGAGATAAAGGCCGAGGCCCGTTCCCAGCGTCACGAGGGCAAGACCGGCGGAGCCAAGCGAGCGGATCATGCGTCATCCTTCCATGCGGGTGCATCGGTGCGCGTGCCGATACGGAGTGTGGCTGAGCGGGCGCGCGGGTTCGCCGCGATTTCCGCTGCATCTGGTCGAACGGCTTTCGCCGCCTGAAATGTCGGCGCGGACCCCCCGATCCGCGCCTCGGGCAAGTGGCGCGAGCCCTGCGGGTCACCCCCGCTGCGCGTGCGCAGGAAGCGCTTCACCGCCCTGTCCTCAAGACTGTGGAAACTCACCACGGCGAGCCGCCCGCCGGGACGCAGCAGGCGTTCCGCCGCGCGAAGACCTGCATCGAGTTCGCCGAGTTCGTCGTTCACCGCGATACGCAGCGCCTGGAAGGTGCGCGTCGCCGGGTCCTTAGGCGCGCCAGGCCGGTGGCCAAGCGCCTTGCGGACAAGCGCGGCGAGTTCGCCGGTGCGCGCAATCGGGCGTGCGGCCACGATGTGGCTCGCAACACGGCGGGAGCGCGGCTCCTCGCCGTAGCGGTAGAGGATGTCGGCAAGCGCCGTCTCGTCCATCGTGTTCACGAGGTCGGCAGCGCTCGGCCCCTCGTTTGACATGCGCATGTCGAGCGGGCCGTCGGCCTGGAACGAAAAGCCGCGGGCCGCCTGATCGATCTGCATCGAGGAGACGCCGATATCGAGCATGATCGCGTCCACGGTCGAAACGCCGCGCGCTTCGAGCGCACGGTCCATCAGCGAGAACCGCTCGTGGACGAGCGTCAGCCGCTCGGGATTCGCGCGTGCCAGCGCCTCGCCGGTCGCAATCGCGGTCGGATCGCGATCAAACGCATAGACGTGCGCCGCGCCCGCTGAGAGCACGGCTTTCGTGTAGCCGCCGGCACCGAATGTGCCGTCGACAACGCTTGCACCAGGGATGGGAGAAATACCGGCGAGCACTGCTTCAAGGAGAACGGGGATATGAGGGGCCGCCGTCATATCGCCTCTCCACGCTCTTTCAAGAGATTGCGGACATGAAAAACCGTGGCGGGGTCGGCACGGTCGGACGCGAGCAGCGCTTTCGGGTCCCAGATCTCGAAATAGTCGGCGAACGCAAGGAAGCAGGCGAGCCGATCGATGCCCGCGGCCTCGCGGGTTGCGGCGGGGAGCACGATCCGCCCGTTGGCATCATAGGGGAGCGGTTCGACGAAGCTGAATTCGCGCTGCAGGGCGGCGGCGCGTTCCGCCTCCTGCTCCGGCGTGAAGCGGCGTTCGATCTGCTGGTAGATGAAGTCGTTGTAGTAGGCGTCGTAGGCGCGGATGTGGTTCGGTTCGAACCGCAGGGACAGGGTGACCTCCTTCACGGCGGAGCGCGCTTCGATCGTGGAACGGTAGCCGGCAGGGATCGACAGCCGCCCTTTGGCGTCGACTGCGTTGATCGCAAATCCCTTGAACAAATCCCGTTTCACGCGCGGCTTCCAATCAGCGGGCAATGCAATCCCCGGCCGCGAAACCCGAAAGGCTAACGCGTTAGGCCAGTACCGAGGGCTGAATCCCCGCTCCCCTGTGGAAAACGGAGTATCATGGGTATTTCATGGGTTTCAATGGGAATTTATGGGATTTGATGTTTTTCGCGTGGATTTTCGCTGAATCCCGTGGGTTTACGGAGGTGAAACAATAGCAAGCAGGCCCGCGCGCGGGTGCGCACAGGCCTGTGGATAAGTCGGTGTGTGAAATACGGCGGTGAGTCGCCGTCAGATTTCGGTCAGATTCTTGCTCTCGTCGATCACGAGCGGGTCGGTCAGCGGCTCCGGCGTATCGAGCGGCGGCGTTTGCAGCACCGATGGCGGCAGCTCGGGGGCCGGCTCGGCGTTTTTGTCAGCGCCCGGCGCCACACCCAGCGTCGCGAGCGGATCTTCTTTCGCTTTCGGTTCGGGTTCAACTGGCGGGCGCAGCAGGATCGCTGCTGCCATGACCAGCAAAAACACCAAAGCAAGGCCGGTGAGGCCCAGGCGCACTCGATTCATTTTATCCTTGTCTTCAGTTTGTCGGGCGACCCCTCCACGCGCGACTGTGCCTTTATAGGTAGTGCAGCCAGCCGCCCATGTCGAGTGATCCCCATTTACGCACGCCTCGCCTATCATCCTTCGGAAGTGACAGCGCATGTGCCGGGCTTATGGATAGACCCGAACACGACAGACGAAGGAACGGCCCCATGAACTTCGAATATTCCCCGAAAGCCCGCGAGATGATCAGCCGCGTCCGCGCGTTCATGGACGAGCACATCTACCCCAACGAGAAGCGCTATGCCGAGGAGGTCGCCTCTGGCGAGCGCTGGAAAGTCTTGCCCGTGATCGAGGAGCTGAAGCCGAAGGCGCGCGCTGCGGGCCTGTGGAACATGTTCATGCCGCCGAGCCACGGCGGCAAGCCGGTCAGCGAGTTCCCCTTCGAGGGCACGACGCTCACCAACCTTGAATACGCGCCGCTCGCCGAGGAGATGGGCCGCGCCATCTGGTCGGCGGAGGTGTTCAACTGCTCGGCGCCCGACACCGGCAACATGGAAGTGCTGATGCGCTACGGCACGCAGGCACAGCAGGAAAGGTGGCTGCGACCGCTGATGAACGGCGAAATCCGCTCCGCCTTCCTGATGACCGAGCCTGCCGTCGCCTCGTCCGACGCGACGAACATCGAAACGCGGATCCGTCGCGACGGCGACGATTATGTCATCAGCGGCCGCAAATGGTGGTCGTCCGGCGTAGGCGACCCGCGCTGCAAGGTCGCGATCGTGATGGGCAAGACGGACACGTCGGCGCCGAAGCACCTGCAGCAGTCGCAGATTCTCGTGCCGTTGGACGCGCCGGGCATCAAGGTCGAGCGGATGCTGAACGTCTTCGGCTACGACGATGCACCGCACGGCCACGCCGAGGTCCTCCTCGACAATGTGCGCGTGCCTGCGGACAGCATCCTGCTCGGCGAGGGCCGCGGCTTCGAGATCGCGCAGGGGCGCCTCGGACCGGGCCGCATCCACCACTGCATGCGCACCATCGGCGCCGCCGAACGCGCGCTGGAGCGCATGGCCCGGCGGCTTTTGAGCCGCGAAGCCTTCGGCAAGCGCATCTCCGAGCAGAGCGTCTGGGAACAGCGTATCGCCGACGCCCGCACGGACATCGAAATGACACGCCTCCTCTGCCTCAAGGCCGCGGACATGATGGACCGCGTCGGCAACAAGGCGGCGCGCCTCGAGATCGCGATGATCAAGGTCGCCGCGCCGCGCATGGCGCTGAAGATCATCGACGATGCCATCCAGGCGCACGGCGGCGGCGGCGTCAGTCAAGACTTCGGCTTGGCGAGCAGCTATGCGGGCATCCGCACGCTCCGCCTCGCAGACGGCCCGGACGAGGTCCACAACCGCACCATCGCGCTGATGGAATACAAGAAATACGCGGGCAACAGCGCCGGTAGCGAAGCGCCGAGCACCGAAGTGCCGGGTATGCGCTGATGGCGGCGGGTCCGCGCACGCCCGTCCTCGTCGGCGTTGCCCAGTACGTTGGCCGGGAAAACGACCCGGCCCGCGGCCTGTCGCCGGCGGACATGCTTGCCGCGGCCGCACGCGGTGCGATCGCGGATAGCGGGGCGGATGCGGCGGGCGCGATCGACACGCTCGTTGCGATCCGCCTGTTCGCCGATTCCGGGGGCGCATTCCCCTCCCCCTTTGGCAGCTATCGCAACCTGCCGCATGCGGTTGCCCGGCGCATCGGCGCGCATCCCCGCGAACTCATCTACGGCCCGGTTGGCGGCAACACGCCGCAGATGTTCGTGAATGTTCTCGCCGAGCGCATTGCAAAAGGCGAAAGCGACGTTGCGCTCATCGTCGGCGGCGAGGCGCTGCGCACGCAGGCACGCGCGGAAAAGGACGGTCTCACGCTCGACTGGAGCGAGGACGCTCCCTCCGATCCGGTGCCTTACGGCGAGGAGACCCGCTATGCGAGCGGGCACGAGATTCGCCACGGCATCGCTTTGCCCACGAGCGTGTATCCGCTGTTCGAAAACGCATTCGGCGCGGCGATGGGCTGGTCGCCGCTCCAGCACCGCGCGGAGATCGGCCATTTGATGGCGCCGTTCAGCGAGGTTGCCGCGGAAAACCCGTTCGCACAGATTCAGACGGCTTATACGGCCGAGGCGCTCGTCGGGCCCAGCGAAGACAACCGCATCATCGCCTACCCCTACACCAAGCGCCTCTGCGCCAACATGTTCGTCGATCAGGCTGCGGCGGTACTGATGATGTCGACCGAGGCCGCAGACCGGCTCGGCGTGCCCGCGGAGCAACGCGTCTATCTGCACGGGTCGGCGGACACGCATGAGAAAATCCTGGTGAGCGAGCGCGTCGACTACGCCACGTCCCCAGCCATCCACATAGGCGCGGCGCAGGCGCTGACGCAGGCGGGCATCACACCAGAAGACCTCAGCTACATCGATCTCTACAGCTGCTTTCCGGTCGCCGTGGAGATCGCAGCCGCGATGATCGGCCTGCCGACGCAAGACCCCGCCGCGCTGACGCTTACCGGCGGCCTCCCCTACTTCGGCGGCCCCGGCAACGCCTATTCGCTGCATGCCATCGCGGACGTGGTGGAGCATTGCCGGGACGATGCCGGCGCGTGGGGCTTCGTGTTCGCGAACGGCGGCTTCCTGACGAAACACAGCTTCGGCGTCTATGCGACGACGCCGGGCTACAGCGGGCGCAGCGACCCCGCGTCGTATCAGGCCGCGATCGACGCCATGCCGTCACCCCCGTTCACGGAGACGCCGGAAGGCGAGGGACAATTGGAGACGTTCACGGTCGTCCATCACAAGGGCGCCCCGATGTTCGCTATCATCATCGGGCGCCTCGATAGCGGCGAGCGTTTTCTTGCGCAGATGCACACCGGGCTCGAACCGCTGATGGAAACGCCGGTCATCGGCCACAGGCTGCGCGTTGCGACCGGAGAACCGAACATAGCCGCGCTGATCTGAACGCACGGCACGTGTCGCAAAAAAAGGAAAAGGCGCCGATGGTCTCCCATCGGCGCCTTTCTGTTCAGGCTTGGCGTTCAGGCCTTGCGGCGGCGGCGCGTCAGGCCAAGACCGGCGAGACCAAGGCCGAAGAGCGCAAGCGCGGCAGGCTCCGGCACGTGGGTGATGTTGAACCCGAAGTTCACGACGTTTTCCAGTTCCTCGCGGGTCAGGAAGCCGACGCAGCCCGAAGCCTGACCGACAGCCGCGCAGGCATCGTCGGAAAGCGTGCCGATCGCACCGCCGAGGTCGAAGAACGAGAACTTGTAGGTTTCGCCGTCGAGCTCGAAATACTGCGTCAGGCTACCCGCCGAGATCACGAAGATGTCGCGGCAGCCCGGGCCCTGCGAATCCTGAACCACGCCGTCTGCGCAGATGTCGGGGCCGGGGTTGTCCGGATTGTTCGGCGTCTCCAGGAAGTCGATGACGAACGACAGCGTGAACGGGTCGGCCGCACCGATCGCCGGATCGACCGCGGTCAAGGCCACGTCGATCTTCATCGAAGACGTGTCGAGGCGCTGCCAGTTTTCATCCTTACGGTCGTTGATGACATTGTTCGAATGGGTCAGGCTGTTCGCTGCGGCATCCGCACCGTTCGTGAAGACAGTGCCGAGCGCCGGGGTTGCACCGATCGTCAAGGCGCTGCGGCCACCGCCGGCTGAAATCGTGCCGGTCGGACGACCCCACGAGATCTGGAGCGGACCCCAGATGAAGCCGCCGGGCGTTCCGAGATCCGGCGAAGCCGACGTGAACGACGCGGAGACATCATAGCTCCATTCGTTCACCACGGCAGCCTGAGCGGAGGTTGCGAAGGCCGTCGCGGCGACAAGCGCGGCAGCCGGCAGAACCTTGGTAAGAAACGCTGACTTCACTCTACCTACTCCTGTAAGAACCACTTGCCGGCACCTCTGCAAGCCCTGTGCCACAACAAATAAAACCCTCTAATCGATTGAAAATAAAAACAATTCCAATATGAAATTCGCCAGATCCGACATGAATGGCGTGCGTCTGTAAGAATTGCCAACGTTCCGGCCGCCCCTTCCGGGGGAATTGGTGGCCTCCCTTGCCGAAAAGAGTCGGCCGCGGTCTAAAATTAACCATTAAGTCATTAGAATTTCTGCGAATTCCTTTCCGCGCGCATCGCACGGAATCGACAGTGTAAAAAATCACGACAGTTCCCGTCCCGCCCTCGACGCCTTCGGTGGCGGGCGGCATAGTCCCCCCTCACAGCAGGAGAACATGATGCGCCTCGGCATTCTGACGGGCGGCGGGGACGTGCCCGGCCTTAACCCCTGTATCCGCGCCGTTGCCCTGTCGGCAGACGACCGCGGGTGGGAAGTCGTGGGCTTCCGGCGGGGGTGGCAGGGGCTGCTCGACATCGATCCCGACGATCCTGCCTCGATCGCGGCGAACACGGTCGCGCTCGATCGAGAGCGGGTACGCGGGCTTGATCGGCTCGGTGGCACCACCCTCCACACCTCGCGCTGCGATCCGCGCACAGCGAACGGCGGAGACCGGACGCCGCATGTGATCCGCGTACTCGAACGCCTCGGCATTGACGTGATGATCACGCTCGGCGGCGACGGCACGCTGCGCTTTTCCGCCCATCTCGACAGCCTCGGCGTTCCGGTCATCTCCATCCCCAAGACGATGGACAACGACGTGAACGGCACCGACTATTGCATCGGCTTCTCGACCGCCGTGACACGCTCGGTCGCGGCGATCAATGCGCTGCGCACGACCACCGAAAGTCATGAACGCATCGCCGTCGTCGAGCTCTTCGGCCGCCGGTCGGGCGAAACGGCGCTCCTTTCGGGCTTCCTCGCGCAGGTCGATCGCACGGTGATCGCGGAAGTTCCTGCCGATCTCGATGCGCTGCTGCCGCTGCTCGCGCGCGATAAGGCGACCAATCCCGCGAACTACGCGGTTCTCGTGGTCTCGGAAGGCGCAAGCCTCGTCGGCGGGGCAGCAGCGGACATGTCCAGCTCGGCGACGGCACGCGACGATGTCGGCGTCGGCCACCGCATCGCCCGCGCCATCGAAATGGCAGGCGGCGGCGGCACCGTGCTTCAGGAGCTCGCCTATCTCATGCGCGCGGGCGAGCCCGACGCGCTCGATCGCATGGTCGGCCTCGCTTTCGGTGCGCTTGCCGTCCAGCTTATCGAACGGCGCGAAACCGGTCGCATGGTGACGCTGACCAGCGGCAACTATTGCCACGTCCCGGCGAACAGCGTGCTTCAGGGCGCGAAACATGTCGACGTCGAACGGCTTTACGACCGCGATCAGTATCGCGCGCGGCTGAAGAGCGTCGAGGGTATGCCGATGTTCCTCTATTGAGGGTCGACAGACACGTGCGCCCACTGTATTGTTGCAACAACACAGTTTGGAGATCGTCCCCCATGAAACGCGCTCTTCTTGTCGCTCTTCCCTTCCTCGTGCTCGCCACGCCGACCTTCGCCGCCGAGCAGAAATACACGGTTACCGGGTTTGAAGGCATTTCCGTTTCGGTGCCGCACAAGGTGATCGTCGCCACCGGCAAGGCGCCAAGCGTCCGTGCCGTCGGGGATCAGAAATCGATCGATCGCCTGGAGGTCGAGGTCGCAAGCGGTACGCTCCGCATCCGCGAAAAGAAGACCGATACCTGGTTCTCCTGGAAGGATGGCGAGGTGCTGACGATCTACGTCACCACGCATACGCTTGGAAATGCGCGCCTTGCGGGATCGGGTGACGTGGCGATCGACCGGATGAAGGGTCAGGACGTCAAGCTCTCGCTCGCGGGTTCCGGCGATCTCAACGTCGGCGTGATCGCCGCGGATCGTCTCGACGTGTCGCTCGCCGGGTCGGGCGACATGGCGATGACCGGCACGTGCGGCGCAGCCGAAATCTCGATTGCCGGTTCCGGCAACATCGATGCCCCCGGCCTCAAGTGCCAGTCGCTCACCGGCAAGATCGCGGGATCGGGCGATATCACCACCGATGTCGTCAAACACGCGAAGCTCAGCATTGCAGGCTCGGGCGACATCAAGATCCTCGGCAAACCGCAGTGCGAGGTGAAGACGCTGGGCAGCGGCAAGGTCAGCTGCGGGGCGTGAACCTGCGCTAGCGGAGTCTCAGGGACTGCGCGGCGTGCCGGAAGGTGGCGTCTTGAGCGATGGTCTCGAACCGATCGATGTAGGGACGAAGACGCCCCTGCCATGGCTCGCCGAGCCTGTCGACGACCCCCGCCATCGCTTCGAGCCGTCGTAGCTGCGCGAGCCCGTTCGAGCGGGCGAGGAGCGCAAGCACGCCGTCGATAACACCCAGAAGCCGCAGCGCCTCGGCTGCCGAACGGCCGTATTCGCCGCCCACCGCATCCAGAAGATCCTCCACCGTCACAGCGGCGCGTCCGGTGATCCGGTCGAGCGAACCGTGCAGGTGGGAAATCGGGGTTTCCGGCGTGCCGCTCCGCGCCAGGCTCTCACGCGCCGCGACGCGGACGTGCGCGGGCAGCCCGTGGAACGGCCCCTTCATCCAGTGATCGAGCCGTGCGCGAAACCGGTCGAAGCTCACGCCCTTCACGAGGAAATCGTCGATGCCCGAAGCCACGCCCGCCTTGATAAGCTCGGCGGTATCGTCGGCGCTCATCAGGATGATGGGAAAGTGCTTGAGGCCCCGCTCCATGATCCGTTCGGCGAGCGCATAGCCCGAAAGGCCGGGCATGTTGAGATCGGTGACGAGCAGTGCCGGTTCGCGCTGGGTGATATGCTTGAATGCCGATTCGGCATCGCCGAACAGTGTCGCCTGATAGCCCGCGGCTTCCACCGCACGGCCATAAAGTTTGGCAACAAGCCGCTCGTCGTCGACGAGAATGACTTCCGCCGTCACCCGCCTAACCCGTAAGGCCTGTCGCCGCGGCGAGGCCGAGGAAGAACAGGAAGCCCATCACGTCCGTCGTCATCGTCACGAAAACGGGCGAGGACACGGCCGGATCGACCTCCATGCGGTCGAGCGTCAGCGGCACCATCACGCCGGCGAGGCCTGCGACGATGATGTTGCCGATCATCGCCGTGGCGATGACGAGGCCAAGGTGCACGTTCGCGAAGTAGAGCCCGGCCACCACGCCGACCAGCGTCGCAATGGCCGCGCCGTTGATCACCGCGACGCGAATCTCCTTGGTGATCGTACGCCGCGTGTTTGCCTCGGTGAGCTGATCGGTCGCGAGCGCGCGCACCGTCACCGCCATCGTCTGCGTCGCGGCATTGCCGCCGAGCGCCGAAACGATCGGCATCAGGATGGCGAGCGCCACCATCTTCTCAATCGTGCCCGCGAAAAACCCGATCACGATCGAAGCGATGATCGCGGTGCCGAGATTGACGACCAGCCATCGCAGCCGCGTCGAGACGATCTCGCGCACACTGTCGTTGATGTCGCCGTCGCCGGCGCCAGACAGGCGAAGAATGTCCTCGTCGGCTTCTTCCTGAATGATGTGCACGACGTCGTCGACCGTGACCACGCCGACGAGGCGTCCGGAGGGGTCGACGACCGCTGCCGAGATCAGCGCGTATTTCTGGAAGCGCAGCGCCACCTCTTCCTGGTCCATGTCGACCGGGATCAGCGTCTGCTCACGGTTCATCAAATCGGTGACGAGCACATTGCGCGGCGAGCGCAGCACAAGCGAAAGCCGCATCGTACCGACCGGCTTGTGCGCCGGGTCGACGACGAAGATTTCCCAGAAGTCGCTGGTGACGTCGTCGCCCGCCTGCCGCAGGAAATCGATGACCTGACCCACGGTCCAGTATTCCGGCACCGCGATCAGATCGCGCTGCATCAGGCGGCCGGCGGATTCTTCCGGGTAGCTCAGCGCCTCTTCGATGGCAGCGCGTTCGTCGGCAGGGAGCGAGCGGAGGACCTCGGCCTGGTCCTCCTCGTCCATGTCCTCCAGAATGGCGACCGCGTCGTCGGTCTCCATCTGCGTGACGACGTCCGCGACCTGCCCGGCGTCGAGCACATCGATCAGCTGCTCGCGGACGACCTCGTTCATTTCCGAGATCACGTCCGCGTCGAGCACGTCGCCGAGTGCGGCGGCAAGCTGCTGGCGCTCGTGCGGTTCCACCTGTTCGATAAGGTCGGCGATGTCGGCGGGGTGCAGCGGCTCGGCGAGTTCCTGCACGCGCGCGGTATCGCCGGCGGCAAGCGCGTCCGTCACTTCGTCGACGAAAGCACCCGTCAGCCGGTTGTCTTCCAGCGCCTCGCGCGGCGGCGGAGCCTGATCCTTATCCAGAACATCATCGGACATGGCGCCGCTTATAGCGCGCGGAGGTTACATTTCCATCCGAACGCGCCGCCGGATCTTCGGCGCAGAAACTTTTTATGCGTCAGCGCTTGTTGGTCTTGTGCGCGTACATCGCGCCGTCCGCGAACCGCAGAACGCCTTCCACGGTCTCGCCAGGCGACAACACGTGAAGGCCCGCCGAAATCGTGATGGTGAAGCTCTCGCCGCGTACGTTCACCGGCGTCGCCGCGACGGCCGCCACGATCTGCTCCATCTTCGCCTGCGCCTGCTGCGCATCGACATGGCGGAGAATCACCGCGAACTCGTCGCCGCCGAGGCGTGCCACCGTATCGGATTCGCGCAGTTTCGCCTGCAGCGTCTCGCCGATATGGACGAGCGCGGCATCCCCAGCGAGGTGGCCGTACCGGTCGTTAACCATTTTCAGCTTGTCGACATCGATGAAGATCAGCGCGGCGCGAACGCCGTGCCGCCCCACCTCCGCGAGCGTGCGGGCAAGGTCGCGGATCAGCCCGCGCCGGTTGGCGACAGGCGTCAGCTCGTCGGCCTCGACGAGCTTTTCCAGCTCCTCGATGCGCCGCCGCGCGACGGCGAGTGTCCGGCGCAACTCCTCGGTTTCCGCCAGAAGCGCGACGAACGCATCGCGCAGATGTTCGGGCAGCGCCGCCGCCGCAACTTCGGCGATGGCGCTGGCGCGCTCTGCGTCGGGCACGCCGACGAGCGTCTCGGCGACGGCAGGCACGGATGCAAGCGCGGCACGAGTCTGCACGCGCCCATAAGCGCGCGCGGCGCGTCCGCCTTCATCGATCCGCGTCATCCTGTTCTCCCGGCCAGTTACGGGCCACCCTGGATAGTCTGCGCATAAAATAATGTGCGTAAGGTGAACATAGACAGCAAGGCGAGCCGAAAGTAGGTTGCGGCGCTTTCGGGGAAGGACGCGCGGGAAAGCATGTCGGAAACACAGCCGCTGGTCGGCATCATCATGGGCAGCCAGTCTGACTGGGAAACGATGCGCCATGCTGCGGAAACGCTCGAAGCGCTTGAAATCCCTCATGAAACGCGCATCGTTTCAGCGCACCGGACGCCGGATCGGCTCTATGGCTACGCGCACGGCGCGGCGGCCCGCGGCCTCAAGGTGATCATCGCGGGCGCAGGCGGCGCGGCGCACCTGCCGGGCATGGCCGCATCGATGACGGCGCTCCCCGTGCTTGGCGTTCCCGTCGAATCGAAGGCGCTGAAGGGCATGGACAGTCTGCTTTCCATCGTCCAGATGCCCGGCGGCATCCCCGTGGGCACGCTCGCGATCGGCAAACCCGGCGCGATAAACGCCGCGCTGCTCGCCGCCGCGATCCTTGGCACGCACGATACCGAGGTCCACGAAAGGCTGGTCCAGTGGCGCGCGAAACAGACCGAGGCGGTCGCCGAAAAACCCGAATGATCGCGCCCGGTTCAACGATAGGCATCCTTGGCGGCGGCCAGCTTGGGCGTATGCTCGCGATGGCGGCGGCAAGCATGGGCTACCGCGTCCACATCTTCGCGCCGGAGGCCGAACTGCCGGCCGGCGACGTCTCCGCCGCCGTCACGCGTGCCGCTTATACGGACCGCGCGGCGCTCGCGGCCTTCGCCGCGGCGGTCGACGTCGTGACGGTGGAGTTCGAGAATGTCGACGCCGCAAGCCTGGAATTTCTTGGATCGCGCGTCCCCACGCGTCCCGGCGCGCGCGCGCTGCGCGTCGCGCAGGACCGGCTGGCCGAAAAAGATTTCTTCACCGGGCTTGGCGGCCGCGTCGCGCCATACCTCTCGGTCTCATCGCCCGCCGAGCTTGAAGCCGCCGTGCGCGAGATCGGAACGCCCGGCATCCTGAAAACCCGCCGCTTCGGCTACGACGGCAAGGGGCAGATTCGCATCGATTCCGATACGTCGCTTGATGCGGCGTGGACGGAGATCGGCGAAAACCCATCCGTCTATGAAGGGTTCGTCCGTTTCGACGCCGAATTTTCCATCCTGCTCGCCCGCGCCGAAGACGGCAGCAGCGTCGTTTACCCGGCGCCGCGCAATACCCACGAAAGCGGCATCCTCGCCCTGTCCGAAGTGCCCGCGCCCGCCGCGCTCGCCGAACATATTGAAGACGCCGCCGCAATGGCGCGCAAGGTTGCTGACGCGCTCTCCTATGTCGGGCTCATCACGCTCGAATTCTTCGCCTGCGCCGACGGGCCGGTGTTCAATGAAATGGCCCCGCGCGTCCACAACAGCGGGCACTGGACGATCGAGGGCGCGCACACCAGCCAGTTCGAGAACCATATCCGCGCCATCTGCGGCCTGCCGCTCGGCGAAACCGGCCTCAGCGCGCGCTCCGTGCGGATGAAGAACCTGATCGGCGAAGATGCGAACGACTGGGCCGCCATCCTCGCGGACCCGCGCGCGCATCTGCACCTCTATGGCAAGAGCGAGGTGAAGCCCGGCCGTAAGATGGGCCACGTCACTTGGCTTGAGGACTGATCCTCTCGAACAGCCAAACCCGGATCGCGCTTGAAAGGTTCGTGGTCCGCGCCTCGTCGATTTCGGCGACAATCGCGTTGACCGAGCGCCCGTCGGCGTCCGCCGCTGCGACGAGTGCATCCCAGAACACGGGTTCGAGGCTCACCGAAGTGCGATGCCCGGCGATCGTCACCGAGCGCTTGATGAGCCCCGACACGTGTCAATACATATGCTGGCCGCCGTTGATCGACAGCGTCGACCCGGTGACAAAGCCCGCGTCCTCGGCGCAGAGGAAGCCGACGCCGCGCGCGATCTCCGTGGCCTTGCCGAGTCGCCCGACCGGGATCTTGGCGACGATCTTCTCAAGCACCGGCTCGGGCACGGCAGCCACCATATCCGTATCGATGTAACCGGGTGCGAGCGCGTTCACGGTGATGCCGAAGCGCGCGCCTTCCTGCGCCAGCGCCTTGGTGAAGCCGTGGATGCCGGATTTCGCGGCGGCATAGTTCACCTGGCCATACTGGCCGCCCTGCCCGTTGATCGAGCCGATGTTGACGATGCGCCCGTAGCCGCGCGATCTCATGCTGTCGAACACGGCCTTCGCCATGTTGAAGCAGCCGCCGAGGTTCACGTCGATCACCTCCTGCCAGCCTTTGCGATCCATTTTCGTGAGCGTGCCGTCGCGCGTGATGCCCGCGTTGTTGACGAGAACATCGACGGGGCCGAGATCGGACTCAACCTTGCGAACGCCCTCCTGGCACGCTTCGAAATCCCCTACGTCCCATTTGTATGTCGGGATACCCGTGCGCGCGGTGAACTCGCGAGCCTTCTCGTCGTTGCCCGCGTAATTCGCGGCGACTTTCATTCCCATTTTCTGGAGTTCGAGGCTGATCGCCTCGCCGATGCCACGCGATCCGCCGGTGACGATAGCTACGCGACCCATGATGACTCTCCTCCCAAGTGCAATTGGCCGGTAATGCTCGCTTTTTTCAGTTCTATTACAATCAATGACCCGATTCGCGCCAACCGGCAAGTTCGCGCGCGGCAAGTCCTCTCAACATCTGCATTCCGGCGTTACCTGCATTGAGACAACGCAAATAGGAAAAATGCGTGCCGCCCGCGTGGAGGAATATTTCGCGGCCCTGAATCGCAATTTCCTCGAGCGTCTCAAGGCAATCCGCGCTGAAGCCCGGCGCGATCACCGCCACCTTGCGGATGCCCTGTTCGGGCAGCGCCGCGAGCGTCTTGTCGAGATAGGGTTTCAGCCATTCGGCCTTGCCGAAACGCGACTGGAATGCAGTGCGAAAATTCGCTTCGCCGAGCCCCAGCGCCTCACGCAGCAGCCGCCCCGTCTTCTGGGCGTGGCAATGATACGGATCGCCGAGATGCAGCGTACGCTCGGGCATGCCGTGGAAGGAGGCGATGAGCACGTCCGGCTCGAAATCGAGTGCCGCAAGACCGGCGCGCGCATCGTCCGCAAGCGCGGAGATATAGAGCGGGTCGTCGTGGTAGGGTGGCAGGAAGCGGAGCGCGGGCTGCCACCGCATTGCCTTCAGGCTCTCGCCGACCTTGTCGACGACGGTCGCTGTCGTCGCCGCGGAATATTGCGGATAGAGCGGCATCACGAGGATGCGCGTGCAGCCTGCCGCCTTGAGCGCGGCGAGCCGGTCGGGAATCGAAGGATTGCCGTAGCGCATGGCGAAATCAACCGTCACGTCGGGCATCGCGGCCTGCAGCGCCGCCGCCTGATCGGCCGAGATGACGCGAAGCGGCGAATCGCCCCGCGCGCGGTCCCAGATCGACGCGTAGAGCGCCGCGCTCTTGGCCGGGCGCGTATTGAGGATGATGCCGCGCAGGATCGGCTGCCACAGGAGCGCGGGGATCTCGACCACGCGCCGATCCGACAGGAACTCCTTCAGGTAGCGCTTCACTGCCGCCGGTTCCGGCGCATCCGGTGAGCCGAGGTTGACGATGAGGACGCCGACCTTTGGATCGGCGACCGGCGGATGACCCTGCGGCAACATCAATAGCGATACAGCGGCAGATCGCGCAGGCGTTCGCCCGTCGCCGCGAAGATCGCGTTGACGAGCGCGGGCGCGAGCGGCGGCACGCCGGGTTCGCCGACACCGGTCGCGGGCGCATCCGATTCCATGATGTGCACGTCGATCTCAGGTGTCTCGTCCATCCGCAGCAGGGGGTAGGTATCGAAATTGAGCTGCTCCGCTTCACCGTCGGTAAAGCGCACCTGCCCGTGCAGCGCGGCGGTGAGGCCGAAGATGATCGCGCTTTCCATCTGCGCCTTGACGATGTCCGGGTTCACGATGCGCCCGCAATCGATCACGCAGGTCACGCGCTTCACCGTCACCTGCTCGATGCTCGGCGCCTCGACCTCGACAACCTCGGCGACGATCGAGCCGAAGCTCTGGTGAATGGAGATGCCGCGGCCGATGTGATCCTCGCTCTCCGCCGAAAACGCCCCCCGCGACGCGGCAGTCTTCAGCACCTCGGCTTCGCGTGAGCCCTCCTGCATCATGCGCAGGCGGAACTCGAACGGATCGACGGCGGCGGCGTGCGCCAGCTCGTCGATGAAGCTCTCGCAGAAGAAGGCTGTGTAGCTGTGCCCCACCGAGCGCCAGTAGCCGAGCGGAACCGGCGTCGGCACGTCGACATGCGCGGCGCGGAACGCCGGCACGGCGTAAGGAAGCGCAAGCGCGCCCTCCAGCATCGCCGCGCTATCGCCGCCGCTCGCGAGCGCGGGGATGTTGCGCGACATGAAGCTCTCGCCGAGGTTCGGCGCGGCGATCTTGATGTCGAACGCACCGATCTTCTTGTCGGCGTTCACCGTGCCGCGCACCCGCGCCTTGGCGGGCGGGCGATACATGTCGCGCGCCATGTCCTCCTCGCGGTGCCAGATGAGCTGCACGGGGCGACCCGCGTCGCGCGCGATGAGCGCCGCCTGCACCGCTGCGTCCACCTCCGCCTTGCGCCCGAAGCCGCCGCCGAGCAGCGTCGGGAACACCGTCACGTCCTGCTCGGCAATGCCGAGTGCATCGGCGACACGCCATACGACGAGCGTCGCGGACTGCGTGGGAACCCACACCTCGACCTTGCCGTTCTCGAAGCGCGCTGTCGCCGTCATCGGCTCCATGCAGGCGTGCGCGAGGAACGGCACTGAATAGTCCGCTTCGATCTGCTTGCCGGCACCAAGCCCCTCGTCGATGTCGCCGCTGGAGGCGAATATCGTGCCGTCGTCGCCGTGGAGTGCCGTGTCGAGCGCTTCCTCGATGGCGAGGCTGTCGGCCATCGTCTCGCCGGGCTCGAAATCGGGATCGACGAGGTCGAGCGCCTGCCGCGCCGCCCACCACGTGTCGCCCGTCACCGCGTACCAGCGCGGACCCGTCACAAGCCCGATCACGCCGCCCTTGCGCGCCGACTTCGGAAGCTGCGCGGAGGAGAGTTCCTTCGTACCGTGCGGCGCACCGCGGATCGCCGCGTAGATCATGCCCGGCAGGCGGATGTCGGCACCGAACTGCGCGCTGCCGTTCACCTTCGCAGGCGTGTCGAGGCGCGGCATCGGCTGGCCGAGGAACGGCCCCTTGCCGTCCGGGCGCCATTCGGGTTCGTCGGGCGCATCGTCGGGATCGATGTCGGCGAGCAGGTCCTTGAATGCGATCTTCTTGTCACCGGGCGCCACCACGAAGCCGTTCGCCGCGTCGCACGTCGCCACGTCGACGCCGAGCCGTTTCGCGCCCGCCGCGCAGAGCAGCGCGCGCGCCGCCGCGCCCGCCGTCCGCAGCGGCTCCCAATAGGCCGCGACCGAGGTCGAGCCGCCGGTGAGCTGCAGCGAATAGCGCTCGACCATCGTTGTCGCCGCCCACCGCGCGATGCCCTGCAGGAAGCCGGGGGCGCCCGCCGCCATGCCTTCCGCCATCGCGCGATTGGCGTAAACCGGATGCAGCGGCGCAGGCTCCACCGAGATCGTCTTCCAATCGGCGCCGAGTTCGTGCGCCAGAAGCTGCGGCAGCGACGTGTAGACGCCCTGCCCCATTTCCGACTGCGGCACGGCGATGACGATGCGTCCGTCAGCGCCGATCTTGAGCCACCCGTTTATGAGCGTTTCGTCTTCGCGCACGGCAAGATTGAGCGGCACCCGGCGCGGCCACACGGCGTACCCGATCGCAAGTCCCGCCCCCGCACCGATACCGATCAGCAGCTTGCGGCGTGAAATCTGCGGCAGCTTCGGAAGCTCCCGTTTCCGTTGGGCGGGCGGTGGTGTCTTGGCGTCCATCCCTGCGGTTTATCGCGGCAGGCGGGGCCTGTCGATGCGGCGTCTCAGATCAATGTGTGCGGGCTCGAAAACACCTTCATCACTTCGGGCTCGAAGCTTTCGAGGCTGTCGACATCGAAGTCGGGATCGAATGCGGGCGCATCCCATTCGTCCACCAGACGGCAGGCAAAGCCGTACCACGGCGCATCCTTGAACTGCATCCGGAGGTCGGTCGGCTTGCCGAGGTGGTTGTAGTAATACTGCCCCTGAAAATGCTGGTGCCAGTAAACCGCGTGATAGATCTTCTCCGAAACATACGGCTTCAGCACTTCCGCTGCGATCGGGCCGTGGTTCGGCACCGACATCACCTTGCCGATGTCATGGCAAAGCGCCGCGACCACCTCTTCGTCGTTCGCGCCCGAACGCCGCGCAAGCGTCGCGGTCATCAGCGCGTGGGTCAGCTGGTCCGCAGCAAACCCCAATGTCATGTCTCCGAGCCGCCGGAGCGTGTCCATGATCTGCATCGGCGCCGCCGCTTTCTGGTGCGCCATGTGCTCGCGCGCGATGATCATCCAGTCATCAAGCGTGCCGTCCTGCATTCGCCGGAACGTCGCCTGCCCCTGCATCATCGTCGCCATGACCTCACTCCTTTCAGGCCGCCTCCGCGCGGTGGATTTCGCGGTAGATTTTACGCAGGCTCACCTTGTCGATCTTCTCCGATCCGAGCCGCGGCAGCGGCTCCGCCGAAACCCAGAGCCGCGCAGGGACCTTGAACGCCGAAAGGTGCTGCCGCGTGAAATCGATGATCGCCTCCGGCTCCGCCTTTTCGCCGGGTTTCAAGTATACCACAGCGCCGACGATCTCGCCGAGCCGGTCGTCGGGAAGGCCGAACACGCTCGCCGCCATCACCGCCGGATGCGCATAGATCGCTGCCTCGACCTCCTGACAGCTGATGTTCTCACCCCCTCGGATGATGATGTCCTTCTTGCGGTCCACGATGAACAGAAAGCCGTCCTCGTCGAGGTAGCCCACGTCGCCGGTGTGGAACCATCCCGCCTTGTCGAAGGCGTCCGCCGTTTCTTTGGGCCGCCGCCAGTAACCGCGCACGTTCGCCGCCGAACGAATACACACCTCGCCCACCGCCTGCGGCGCGAGCGCATTGCCGTCGTCATCAAGGATCGCGATCTCGACAACGGGCTTGGAGGCGCGCCCTGTCGAAGTGGGCCGCGCCAGATATGACTCGCGGAGAATACCGGCGCCCACGCCGTTCGTTTCGGTGAGGCCATAGCCGATCGCGGGCTTGCCCGTCGGGATCGCCTTCGCGAGCCGCTCGACATGCTCCGCCGGGCGCGGCGCGCCGCCCGCCGCCCAGTCCGTCACCGTCGAAATGTCGTACTTGTCGCGTTCCGGATGCGACATGATCTCGTGCGTCATCGTGGGCACGCCGACGAAATAGGTGCACTTTTCCTTGTCGATCAGCCGCAGGGCCTCTCCGGCGTCCCAGCGGTGCATCATGATGAACTTGCGCCCGATCGCGATCGAAACCAGCATCAGCGGTACGAGACCGGTGACGTGGAACAGCGGCACGGAGAGCAGCATGATCTGCTGCGGCGGCACATAGGCGCCGGAGGCTTCAGAGAGCTTGAGCAGCGCAAGGCCCTGAACCAGGTAGGAAAAGGCCCCGTGCACGACGCCGCGATGCGTCGACACCGCGCCCTTCGGGAAGCCCGTGGAGCCGGACGTGTAGAGAATGCTGACATCGTCGTCGGGCCCGAGCGGCGGCAGATACCACGTATCCGTCGGGCCGCTTTCAAGAAGATCGTCGAGCAGGTCCGCCCCATGCTCGGCCGCGACACCATGGCTGGTACGAACGGCAACCACCGGCACCGACATGCCCTCGATGGCGCCGAGCCGGCGCAGCCGTTCCTCGTCTGCGATCACCAGCCGCGTGCCGCTGTCCGCAAGCCCATAGGCAAGCTCTTCCGGCTGCCACCACGCATTCATCGGCACGACCACGGCGCCCAGATGCACAAGGCCGATGTAGGCCATGATCCATTCAGGATAGTTGCGCATGGCGATCGCCACGCGATCCCCCTTGGAAATGCCGTAACTGTGCTGCATCACCGCGGCGATACGCAGCGCCTTCGCATAAACCTCGGCAAAGGTCAGGCGCTCCTCGCCATAGACCAGGAATTCGCGCGCGGCGTTATGGTTGAAGAAGAACTGGAAGAATTCGCGCATCGTCGGCGGCGCGTTCTTGAAGAGCTTCAGCGGGACACCCCGCACTGTCTTCTCGATCACCTCCAGCTGGGTGCCCGGCGCCGTGATCGCCGCGATAGCCTTGTCCTGCGCCTTGTCGAGTTCGGTCAGCATTTCAATACCCTAACATGCGGGCGAGACGATCGCCATGAAACGACAGGTCGCCGAAGCTGGCTTCGGCGGCGCGGGCGCGCTTCATGAAGAAGCCGATGTCGTATTCGTCGGTCATGCCGATGCCGCCGTGCATCTGCACGCCCTCATTCGTCGCAAGCCGCGCCACTGCGCCCGCCTTCGCCTTGGCAAGGCTTGCGTAGAGCGGCGCATCCTTATCGCCGGCATCCAGCGCCTGCGCGGCCTTCAGCGTCGCCGATTTCGCAAGCTCGATCTCGCAGTAGAGCTGCGCGGCGCGGTGCTGGAGCGCTTGGAAGCTGCCGATCTTGCGGCCGAACTGCTCGCGTTCTTTCAGGTAGCCGACCGTCATCGAGAAGCTCTGCACCGAAACGCCCACCATCTCGGCGGCAAGGCAGGTGCGTCCGGCATCGAGCACGCGGTCGAGAATCGTCGCGCCTTCGCCGACCGTGCCGATCACGTCTGCGCCGTCCACCTGTACGCCGTCGAAACGGATATCGGCCGCGTTGCGGCTATCAACCATGGTGGTGCGTTTTACTGCAACGCCCGCGGCCTTCGGATCGACGAGGAACAAGGTGATGCCATCGCGGTCCCCATCCTCACCCGACGTCCGCGCTGCGACGATCAGCCGGTCCGCGATATGCCCGTCCAGCACGAAGCTCTTGGTGCCGGTGATGCGAAAGCCGTTGCCCGCAGCCTCGGCGCGCGTGCGGACAAGGTGCGGCGCATGGCGCGAAGCCTCGTCACTCGCCAGCGCCAGCAGCAGGTCGCCCGCCGCGAGCTTCGGCAGCAGCGCGGCCTGCTGGTCCTCGTTCGCACCGGCGAGCGCCGTCGCGCCGAGCACGGCGGTCGACAGGAACGGCGACAGCGACAGGTTCCGTCCCACGGCTTCCTGGATGAGGTTCGCCGCGACGAGGCCGAGCCCGCTGCCGCCATGCACCTCGGGCACGAGAACGCCCGCGAAGCCCATCTCGGCCATTTTCTTCCACAGGTCGGCGGAAAAACCTGTCGCATCCTGCGTATCGCGCAGACGGCGGAGTTCCGATACGGGCGCTTCGGTCGCGAAGAAGCCATCGGCGGCTTCTCGGATCATCGCCTGTTCGTCAGTAAGAACAAGTGCCATCGTCACCCCTCAAGCATCGGGCAGCGCGAGCACGCGCTTGGCGATGATGCCGAGCTGCACCTCCGCCGTGCCGCCCTCGATCGAATTGGCGCGCGAACGCAGCCACGCCTTTGCCATGTCGCCGTCGTGCGCGCCCTCGCCGTCCCACAGCAGACCGTCGCTGCCGAACACGCTCATCAGCAGTTCCTGCCGGGACTTGTTCAGTTCGGAGCCGACATGCTTCAGCATCGATGACAAATGTCCGATGTCCTGCCCGGCCTTCGCCTCGTCCTTCACGCGCTCCATGGTGAGCGCGAAGCAGAGCGTATCCATGTCATGCCGCGCGAGATCGACGCGCAGCCCTTCGTCCGCCAGCGTACCGTCGGCGCGCGTGCCGACGCGCTTCTTGGCGATCTGCGCCGCCGTGTCACGGCCTCCCGTGCCGAAATCGGCACCGATCGAGCTGCGCTCGTGGGTGAGCAAATACTTGGCGATCGACCAGCCCTTGCCACGCTCGCCGACAAGGTTTTCCTTCGGCACGCGCACGTTATCGAAAAAGGTCTGGCAGAACGGCGAATAGCCGCTGATCAGCTTGATCGGCGAGGTCGAGACACCCTCGGACGCCATGTCGAACAGGAGGAAACTGATCCCTTCATGCTTCGAGGCATCGGGCTCGGTACGGACCAGGCAGAAGATCCAGTCGGCCTGATCGGCATAGCTCGTCCAGATCTTGGAGCCGTTCACCAGCCAGTGATCGCCCTTGTCTTCGGCCTTCGTTTTCAGCGAAGCGAGATCGGAGCCTGCGCCCGGTTCCGAATAGCCCTGGCACCAGCGAATTTCGCCGCGCGCGATTTTCGGGAGATGCTCGGCTTTCTGCGCCTCATTTCCGTATTTCAGCAATGCCGGCCCCAGCATCCAGATGCCGAACGAGCTGAGCGGCGGACGGGCGTGTATGCGGCGCATTTCTTCCGCAAGCACCTTGGCTTCCTCGGCGGAAAGTCCGCCGCCTCCATAGTCCTTCGGCCATTCCGGCACCGTCCAGCCGCGCGCCGCCATGCGCTCCAGCCAGAGCCGCTGCGCATCGTTCTTGAATCGGACGTTGCGCCCGCCCCAGCAGACGTCTGCTTCTTCCAGAACCCGTTCACGCATCTCGGCGGGACAGTTCGCCTCCAGCCACGCGCGTGTCTCGCCGCGAAACGCTTCCAGCGGCTCGGCCATAGGCCAAAACCCTCCCCGCATCCGATTGCCTTATGCTCTCCCGGCACTATGGTGCGCGGCGTCCACAGGGGCAATCCCGTCGTTTTTGAGGGCAGACAGCCGTATGTTCGCAATCGAGGCCGCGCTTACTTATCCCAGCATCGATCCGGTCTGGTTCCGTATTCCCCTGCCCTTCACCGAAACGAGCCTGCCGATCCGGTGGTACAGCCTCGCCTATATCGGCGGCATCATCGTCGCGTGGTGGTATCTGCTGAAGATGCTCGCGAAACCCGGTGCACCGATGGCCCGCCGCCATGCCGACGATCTCGTCACGTGGGTGACGCTCGGCATCATCCTCGGCGGGCGCGTCGGCTATGTGCTGTTTTACGATTTCGCGCGCTTCTTTGGTCCCGAAGGCCATGTCTCCGACGTGTTCAAGCTCTGGGAAGGCGGCATGTCGTTCCACGGCGGCGCGGCGGGCGTTTCGATCGCGCTCCTCCTCTACACATGGCAGCAGAAGCTGAGCTGGCTGCGCGTCCACGATTACATCGCCTGCACCATCCCGTTCGGCCTGTTCTTCGGGCGCATCGCCAACTTCATCAACGGAGAGCTCTGGGGCCGCGCGACGGACGTGCCGTGGGCGATGAAATTCCCCACCGGCGGCGATGTGCTGCGCCACCCGAGCCAGCTTTACGAGGCGGGGCTTGAAGGCATCGTGCTGTTCGCGATCCTCTGGTATCTCTTCTGGAAAACCGATGCGCGCTACAAGCCCGGTCTCCTCGTCGGCACGTTCATGCTCGGCTACGGCGTGTTCCGCTTCGTCGTCGAATATTTCCGCGAGCCCGATGCCCAGCTCGGCACGCTCTCCTGGGGCCTCACCATGGGGCAGACGCTTTCCACCACGATGATCGTGGCCGGTGCCTACTTCGTCGCGACCGCCGGAAAGCGCGCGCTCGCGAAATGACCCCGCTGGGGAGGAAGCTCGCCGCCGAGATCGAAGCGCGCGGCCCGATCGGCGTGGACCGCTACATGGCGGAATGCGTCGCGGCCTATTACGCCGGGCGGGATCCGTTCGGGCGCGGCGGCGACTTCACCACGGCCCCGGAAATCAGCCAGATGTTCGGAGAGATCATCGGCCTCTGGATGGCGGACCTCTGGGACCGCGCAGGGCGGCCTGCCCGCGTGAACCTCGTCGAGCTCGGCCCCGGGCGCGGCACGCTGATGGCGGACCTGCTCCGCGCCGCCCGCGCGCTCCCCGCTTTCGCTGAAGCGATCCGCGTCCATTTCGTGGAAACGAGCCCCGCCCTCCGCGCCGCGCAGGCACAGCGCGTCCCGTCCGCCGCGTGGCACAACGATCTGGCGGACGTGCCGCAAGGCGCGCCGCTGCTCGTCATCGCCAACGAGTTCTTCGACGCCCTCCCCATCCGGCAGGAGGCGCGCGTGGATGGCGAATGGCAAGAACGGCGCATCGGCGTTTCGGAGGATGCCTTCGTCTTTACGCCCGAAGGCGATGCAATCCGCGAAATCGCGCCCGCGCGCGTTGATTATGCTCGCGCCCTCGCCGCCCGGATCGCCGCGGAAGGTGGTGCCGCACTCCTTATCGACTACGGCTATGAAGGCCCCGCCGAGGGCGATTCCCTGCAGGCGCTTGCATCCCATGCGGCCGCCGATCCGCTTGCAGCGCCAGGCGAGCATGACCTCACCGCGCATGTGGATTTCACGGCGCTTGCCGAGACAGCGCGCGCGGCAGGCGTCCATGTTTCGCCGCTTGCACTGCAGGGCCCCTTCCTGGTCGCGCTCGGCATCGAAGCCCGCGCCGAGCGTCTCTCGCGCAGCCTCGACCCGGAAGCCCGCCATGCTATAGCGGGCGCGATGCGGCGGCTCACCCTGCCGCAGACGATGGGGAGTCTGTTCAAGGTGCTTGCGTTCACACACAAGGATTGGCCCGAGCCAGCAGGCTTCGGCACATGAGCGACATCGTTTTCCGCACGCCGACAGCCGCCGACCTTCCCGCACTTTGCGAACTCGGCCGCCAAACGTTCATCGAGACGTTCGGCCACCTTTACGCAAAGCACGATCTCGACCACTTCCTCGTCACCGTATTCGGCCCCGAGGGAATGCCGGTGGAGTTCGCGGACCCGGCCTACGCGTTTCGTATCGCCGAAGCCGACGGGAGGATGGTCGCCTATTGCAAGGTCGGTCCGCCCTACCTCCCCGTGGACGACGACGGCCGCACCAAGTGCGAGCTTCGGCAGCTTTACATCCTGAAGGCGTGGCACGGGCGCGGCATCGCGCAGCCGATGATGGCCTGGGCGCTCGAATGGGCGAACATGGGCGGCTGGCAGGATATGTATCTCACCGTCTGGTCCGAAAACTACCGGGCGCAGAAGGTCTACGAGAACTACGGCTTCGAGAAGGTCGGCGACCACCGCTTCATGGTGGGCGAACAGGCCGATCACGATTTCATCTATCGCAAGGTGCTGCGTCCATGAGCGTTCCCGTCCTTCATACCTCCGCGCTCGATGGCCTCCCCCACGGCTTCCTCGGGCGCCGGGGCGGCGTTTCCGAAGGCATCGTGGCGGGGCTCAACGTCGGGCTCGGGTCGCAGGACGACCGAACTGCCATCGCCGAAAACCGCCGCCGTGCGGTGGAGGCCGTGCTGCCGGGCGCGAAGCTCGTGACGCTGCATCAGGTCCACAGCCCGGACACCATCGCCGTGACCGCGCCATACCCGGATGATGCCCGCCCGCACGCCGATGCGCTGGCGACCGCGACGCCGGGCCTGCTGCTCGGTATCCTCACGGCGGACTGCGCGCCCGTGCTGCTGGCAGACCGCGAGGCCGGCGTCGTCGGCGCGGCACATGCGGGCTGGAAGGGCGCGCTCGGCGGCGTCACCGACAGCGTCATCGCGGAGATGGAGAAACTCGGCGCCCGTCGCGACCGCATCGCCGCCGCCGTAGGCCCCTGCATCGCGCGCACCTCCTATGAAGTCGATGAGGGCTTCTTCCGCCGCTTCTGCGAGGCGGACCCGGAAAACGAGCGTTTCTTCCTCGATGGACGCGCCGGACACCATCAGTTCGACCTCGAAGCCTATGTGGGGGCACGGCTCGCGGCGGCAGGCATCGGACGCGTCGAACTGCTCGGCGAGGATACATATGCGAACCCGGAGGCCTACTTCAGCTTCCGCCGCGCGACGCACCGGGGAGAGGCCGATTACGGGCGTCAGATCGCGCTGATCGGGCTTCCTGCCTAACCGCCGCTGCAACACAGATGTCATAGGCGTTGCTCACGCCGCCTGCGGCAGCTAGTGAACCGACCGACTCGTCACCGCCACAAAACAGGGATTCGCGCGCCATGAAGCTGCTTGCGGGCAACAGCAACCTTCAGCTTGCGGGCGATATCGCCCGTTACCTCGACATGCCGCTGACGCAGGCGAGCGTTCGCCGCTTCGCGGATGAAGAGGTGTTCGTTGAAATCCACGAGAATGTGCGCGGCGAGGATGTCTTCGTCGTCCAGTCCACGGCCTTCCCGGCCAACGACAATCTGATGGAGCTCCTCATCTGCATCGACGCGCTGAAGCGCGCGAGCGCCAAGCGCATCACCGCAGTCGTACCCTATTTCGGTTATGCGCGGCAGGATCGGAAACCCGGCCCGCGCACGCCCATCTCCGCGAAGCTCGTCGCCAACCTCATCACCGTCGCGGGCGCCAATCGCGTGCTTTCGGTCGACCTGCACGCCGGGCAGATCCAGGGCTTCTTCGACATCCCGACGGACAACCTCTACGCCGCCCCGGTGATGAGCGATGACATCCTCGCCCGTTACGGCTCTGAGAACATGATGGTCGTCTCGCCCGACGTCGGCGGCGTGGTGCGCGCCCGCGCGCTCGCCAAGCGCCTCGACAACGCGCCGCTCGCCATCGTCGACAAGCGCCGCGAGCGCGCCGGCGAATCCGAAGTCATGAACATCATCGGCGACGTCGAAGGCCGCTTCTGCATCCTCGTCGACGACATCGTCGATTCGGCGGGCACGCTCTGCAACGCCGCTGCCGCGCTCCGTGCCGCAGGTGCCAAGGCCGTTGTCGCTTACTGCACGCACGGCGTGCTCTCGGGCGGCGCGGTCGCGCGTGTCGAGGGCTCGGAGCTGATGGAGCTGGTCATCACCGACTCGATCTCACGCCCGGAGATCGCCAACGCGAAAAAGCTGCGCCAGCTCACCATCGCCCCGCTGCTCGGCGAGGCTGTCCGCCGCATCGCCGACGAATCCTCGGTTTCCAGCCTGTTCGACTAGGATGAGCGCGCGCGTCCGCTGTTTCGGCAACAGTCCCGGCAAGGAATTCTACGCCGCGTACCACGACGATGAGTGGGGCGTGCCTGTCCACGACGACCGCAAGCTGTTCGAGATGCTCATCCTCGAAGGCGCGCAGGCCGGGCTCAGCTGGGAAACCGTTCTGAAAAAGCGCGATGGCTACCGCGCCGCCTTCCACGGCTTCGACCCCGTCCGCGTCGCCGCGATGACCGATGCCGAGCTGGAAACGGTGCTCGCCACCGGCAACATCGTCCGCAACCGCCTGAAGGTCTGGTCGGCCCGCCGAAACGCCGCCGTGTTCCTTGATATGCAGCGCGAGCATGGCAGCTTCGATGCTTGGCTCTGGGCTTTCGTGAGCGGAAAACCCCTCGTGAACCGCCCCAAGAGCTTCAAGGACGTCCCCGCCTCCACCCCGCTCAGCGACGCCATTTCAAAGGCGCTCAAGAAGGCGGGCATGAACTTCGTCGGCTCGACGATCATCTACGCGTACATGCAGGCGGTCGGCCTTGTGGACGATCATGTCAGCACCTGCTGGAAGGCGCCGGCCTGAACCCCTATCTACAGGGCATGACGACCACCTCGCAGCAGCATCCACTGCGCCGCTTCCTCCCTTACCTGTGGCCCGCCGACAAGCCGGGCCTCAAGGTGCGCGTCGTCGCCGCGCTCATCCTCGTACTCATCGCCAAAGCGACGATGCTGATCATGCCCTTTGCCTACAAGGGCGTGATCGATTCGATGGCGACGCCCACGAACCAGGGCTTCCTGCTCGGCGTCGGGCTTGTGTTCGCCTATGCGGCGGCGCGGTTCGGCGGCGTGCTGTTCGACAATGTGCGCAATGTCATCTTCGAGCGTGTGGGCCAGGTCGCGGGCGCCGATCTCGCGTCCGAAGTTTTCGCGCGCATCCACGAACTCTCCCTGCGCTTTCACCTCGAACGCCGCACCGGCGCGCTCACACGCATCATCGAGCGCGGCACCAAGAGCGTCGACACGATGCTCTACTTCCTCGCCTTCAACATCGCCCCGACGATCATCGAACTCGTCGCCGTGTGCGTGATCTTTCAGATCAAGATGGGCTTCGAGATTGTCGCGGCGACGCTCGTCATCGTCGCGCTATATATCTGGTTCACGCGGCGCGTGACGGAATGGCGGAGCGAACTTCGCCGCCGCATGGTCGATACGGACAACCGCACCACGCAGCGCGCGGTGGATTCGCTCCTCAACTACGAAACCGTGAAATACTACAGCGCGGAAACACTGGAGCGGGACCGCTATCGCCAGTCGCTCACCGCCTATGCGAACGCCGCGATCAAGAGCGAGAACTCGCTTGCCGCACTCAACATCGGCCAATCGCTGATCACCAACATCATGATGGCCGGCGCGATGGCCTACACGGTTTGGGGCTGGAGTGAGGGCAAGTTCACGGTGGGCGACGTCGTGCTCGTCAATACGCTGCTCATGCAGCTTTTCCGCCCGCTGGATATGCTCGGATGGGTTTACCGCGAAATCAAGCAGGGCCTCATCGACATGGAAGCGATGTTCGGCCTGCTCGATACCGAAGCCGAGATCGCCGACAGACCGGGCGCGCTGCCGCTTGCCGTAAATGCGGGAGAGGTGCGATTTGACGGCGTCGATTTCGGCTATGATCCAGAACGGCAGATCCTGCACGGCGTCAGCTTCGCAATTCCCGCAGGCAACACGGTCGCTGTCGTCGGAGAATCGGGTGCGGGCAAATCCACACTCAGCCGCATCCTTTATCGCTTCTACGACATTCAGGCGGGCCGCGTAACGATTGACGGGCAGGATATCCGCACGGTGACGCAGGCAAGCGTCCGCGCTGCCATTGGCATCGTTCCGCAGGATACCGTGCTGTTCAACGACACCATTGGCTACAACATCGGCTATGGCCGTGCCGGCGCGACGCAGGCCGAGATCGAGGCCGCCGCACGGCGGGCGCAGATACACGATTTCATCGTCTCGCTGCCGCAGGGCTACGATACGGTAGTGGGCGAGCGTGGGCTGAAGCTTTCGGGCGGCGAGAAGCAGCGTGTCGCCATCGCGCGCACGATCCTGAAAGACCCGCCGATCCTGATCCTCGACGAAGCGACGAGCGCTCTCGACAGCCGCACCGAATCCGCGATTCAGGATGCACTGTCGGACGTCTCGGCGCGGCGCACGACACTTGTCATCGCGCACCGCCTTTCAACCATCGTCGATGCCGACGAAATCCTCGTGATGGACAAGGGCCGGATCGCCGAACGCGGTCGCCATGAAGACCTGCTCGCCAAAGGCGGTCTTTATGCCGAAATGTGGACGCGCCAGCAGGATACCGAAGACGAGACGGCCGAAGCAGCCGAATAAAGCCTGAACCGCGCATCCCGGCCCTCGCAAATAGCGATCCGCCCGCATCGGGGCGGCATGTCCGGAACCTCAGCCCCACATGCCCGTTCCCCTTCGATACCCGACGGAGGAACGCAAAATGGCAAACGAAGCCGAAATGGAAGCCAAATTCTGGAAGGCTCTGAAATCAGACCGCACGATGATGATCGGCCTGAATGGCGTGGAGCAGGGCCACACACGCCCGATGACCGCACTGTTCGAAGACGACCGAAGCCCGATCTGGTTTTTCGCTGCGCGCGACAATGCGCTGGTTCAGGCACTTGATGCCGAACACCGCGCGATCGCCTCGTTTGCAGCAAAGCACCATGATCTGTTTGCAACCGTTCACGGCACACTTTGGCTCGACAACGATCAATCCGTGATCGATCGGCTCTGGAACCCCTTCATTGCCGCTTGGTACGAAGGCGGAAAAACCGATCCCAAACTCGCCCTCCTGCGGCTGGATACGGATTATGCGGAAATCTGGCTTAACGAGAACAGCCTGTTCGCCGGCATAAAGCTGATGTTCGGCGTCGATCCGAAAGAGGAATACAAGGATAAGGTCGCGGAGGTTAAGCTGAATTAGCAACGGCAATTGTCGCGTGGGCATCCGGTCTGTAAATTGCAGTTCGATCGGCTTGGAGAATGCAATGCTCACGCGCAATGCCGCAATTGTTCTGGTGTCCCTCGCGTTCGCCGGATGCGACGCCCCGAAGGCTGAAAAAGCCGATGCGGCTTCAGCGCAGCCGAAGGCCGCCGCTCTCGGGACAGACACCTCGATTCCCGCAAGCGACCTCCTCGTGAAACGCGAAACGGCGGAACTCGATTTCCTGTGGCGCGCACCGCCAGAGCTTGCCGAAGCGCCGACGCTGTTCGAAACGCTTCGGGCGCAGGCGCTGGCGAGCGCGGAAGAGATGCATGCGGGCGCGGTGGAGGATATGAAGCTTCGCCCCGCAGACGCTCCCAGGATATCTCATTTCTTCGTGCAGGACTGGACTGTCGCGGCCGATACACCGGCGCTGCTCAACATCAGCTCCGAAATCTCGATGTATACGGGCGGTGCGCATCCCAATCATGGGTTCGCGGTGAAATATTGGGACAAGACCGAACGACGCGAAATCAGTTTCAGCGATCTCTTCACCGATTGGACCGCTGCCGAGAAATTGCTCACCCCCGCCTACTGTACGGCGCTCGATGCCGAGCGCGTCTCGCGGCGCGGTGCAATCGAAAATGGCATGTTCGATGATTGTCCGCCGATCAGCGATCAGCCGGTGGCGCTGGCGTCATGGCCGGGGCAGGACATCTCGGGCTTCCGCGTGCTGCTCGGGCCCTACGTGGCGGGGCCATATGCCGAGGGCGATTTCCAGATCGAAGTGCCGCTGACGGATGCACTCCGCGCGCTCGTGAAGCCTCAATATCTGAAGGCGAAATAGCGGCCTATTCGTAATCGCGTTCGGGAAGATGCGCGTCGTCGGCGAGATCGCTGAAGCGCGTATGCACTGCCTCGAAATGCAGGTCGACGATGCCGGTGGAACCGTGGCGCTGCTTCGCCACGATCACCTCTGCGCGGCCGCGGATGGCGATGCCGCGCTCCATCCACTTCTCGAACTTCTCCGTGCCGTCCTCGGGCTTCTTCTGGGCGTGATAATATTCGTCGCGGTACACGAACAGAACGATGTCGGCGTCCTGCTCGATGGTGCCGGATTCGCGAAGGTCGGCGAGCTGAGGCCGTTTGTCCTCGCGCTGCTCCACCGCACGTGAGAGCTGCGATAGCGCGATCACCGGTACGTTCAGTTCCTTGGCCAGCGTTTTCAGGCCGCGCGTGATTTCAGAGATTTCGTTCACGCGGTTGTCGTTCGACTGTCGGCTGCTGCCTTGCAGAAGCTGCAGGTAGTCGACCACGATGAGCCCCACACCCTTCTGCCGCTTCAGCCGCCGCGCGCGCGAACGCATCGCCGCGATCGTGAGACCGGGCGTATCGTCGATGTAGAGCGGCAGATCCTGAAGCGCTGCAGACGCGCGCACGAGATCGCGGAACTGCGCCTGATTGATCTTGCCCATGCGCAGGTCTTCGGAGCTGATGCGCGCCTGCTCGGCAAGGATACGTGTCGCCAGCTGATCCGCCGACATTTCGAGGCTGAAGAACGCCACCCCGGCGCCGCTCGTCTTGTCGATCTGGTCGGCACGATCCTTCATCAGGCGTTCGGCGGCCGAGAAGGCGATGTTGGTGGCAAGCGCGGTCTTGCCCATCGCGGGACGCCCGGCGAGGATGATGAGGTCGGAGCGATGAAGTCCGCCGATCTTGGTGTTGAGCGCGTTGAGACCCGTGGTGATGCCCGAAAGATGCCCGCCGGACTGCTTGGCGCGCTCGGCCATCTGCACCGCGAGCGTCGCGGACTGGGCGAAGCTCTTCACCGAGTTGGAGACCTCGCCTTCCTCGGCAACCTTGTAGAGCGCAAGTTCGGCCTGCTGAATCTGATCGTGCGGGTTCACGTCCTGCGACGTGTCCGATGCAGAGACGACCATCTCGCGCCCGACGCGCACGAGTTCGCGCAGCAGGGCGAGGTCGTAGATCTGCGCTGCGAAGTCCTTCGCGGCGATCAGGGCAGCGGACTGTTCGGTGAGCTGCGCGAGATAGGCCGGCCCGCCCAGTTCCGAAAGTGCCGGATGATCGGCGAACATCGGCCGCAGCGTCACCGGCGTCGCAAGCATCGCGCGGTCCACGAGCTTCAGGATCGCGCCGTAAATCTCGCCGTGAACCGGTTCGAAGAAATGCTCGGGCCGCAGCTTCAGCTGCACGTCCTCGGCGAGCCGATTGTCGATCATCATGGCGCCGAGCAGCGCCGCCTCCGCATCGAGGTTGTGCGGGAGAGTCGGCGAGTCAGCGGCAGGAGCAGGTACGGCGCGGAGCGGTGTCAGCATGGGCGCACTATACATCGCTTTGCGTGGCGCGCTCTGTGGAAATGCTGGGGATAAACTTTTTACCCGATTTCCTTGCGCAGTTCCTCGATCAGGTCGGGCACAGCCGTAAGCCGTGCCTCCTCGGCGTCGAGAATGGCGTGAAAGGCGCGTTTCTTGATGCCGGTCACGAAGCCGGCGTCGAGGCGTTTGCCTTCAGGCAGCGCCGACACGACGATGTCGATCACCCGGTCGACCCCGTGCAGGCGGCCCCACAGATAGTCGTTTTCGCGGTAAGCGCGGCTAAAGAACGCGCCGAAGCTGTTGAATTTGATACCCTTCAGCGTCGCGAGCGCGCCGCCTTCGCGGATGGCGCGCGCGTCGTCGGGCGAGATGCGGTCAACCTTGATCTCGTCGAACTCGTCGAGTCCCTCCCCCTGCAACAGCGGGAAGGTGGCGATGTCGTAGAACGGAAAACCGAGATAGGCCTTGAGAAGCTGGGCGCGGAGGTCCGGCGCGATACAGTCCGTGATGATGGCGGCGAGCCGTGCGTCGCCGAGCGCATCGAAATCGGTAAGGCCGAGCGCCTCGCCGTACGCCTCGATCACCGCTACAGCGTCTTCGTGCGCAAAGGCGGCGGGATCACGCACCCACGGCCCATAAAAGGCGAGCCGGCGCCGATCGAGATAGGGTGCGAGCAGTTCGTAAAGCGAGGCCTTGAGCACCTCCACCTTCTGGAGCTCTTCCGGACCGCCCGCATCGCCCCACTCGTTGACACGGCGGACGATGAACCGCAGCCGCCGAACGCGAAAGCCAAGGTCGTAACGGCGCAGGAACTGAACGAAGAGGTCGGCGTCGACATCCTTCGGCCGCGTCGTTTTCGTCACGCGGTCCATGCCGCTGCGCCGGATGTGCCGCCAGACCTCCTTGCGAACACGCTCGGCAGCATCGCGTTCGTGCGTCCCAAGGTCGGCGAACAGCCGCGCCATCTCCTCGACGATCTGGCTGAGCTTCAGGTGGGCGTACGACGGATAGGTAAAACCTGCGCGCAGCACCGCCTCGGCATTTGCCTGCGCGCGCCACTGCTGAAGCTTGGCGGGTGTGATCTTTGCGCGCAGCTGACGGCGACCGATGGCGTCCTCGATCGCTTCGTCGACAGTGGCGCGTATGCCCTCGACGACGTGGGTGAGGCGGCGCACGCGTGAAGACAGGCCAGCGAGGTGATCGAGATCGTCGCGGATCGGCTGCTCGCGCGGAATGTCGGAGAGCGAGCGCAGGATCGTCGAAAAGAAGCCTGGGGGCTTCGAAGCGTCCATGCGCGTGCCGATGCTGCGGATGCCCGGCTTGGGATCGATATAAACGAAGCGCCGGTCGATCTCGCGGTGCGCCGGCCGCTGGCGAAGCGCTGCAATCGCGGGCGCGAAGGGCGCGTTGTTGAGGATGCTGCCGTCGAGCAGCACGGCATTCGTCGGATCGAGGCCGCTCGTTGCGCGGTGTGGAAACACGCGCGACAGAAAAGAGGAGCGTTCCGGCCACGGCTTCCCGTCCTTCGCGAGCACGCGGTCGAGCTCGCTCGGCTGGAACGGCGGGAAGGCGCCCGGGAACGAGGCCGTCGCCCGCGCCGCGAAGGTAAGCGAGGGAATATCCGCAAGCCGCCGCTCCGCCCCGCGCTCGCTCGAATCGCGGAAGTTGATGAGTTTCCGGTGCTCAACCTCCATCACCTCCTCCGGGCTGTGGAGGCGCAAGCGCTCGGGATAGCCGTGATAGTCGGTGACGGTGACGAACAGGTCGAGCGGCTGGCCGGGCGGCAGCAGCGGCGAGGCCGCCTTCGTCTCCCCCATCGCCTCGAACGCGCCCATCAGCAGCTCGGTGAAGTGCTCGCCCGAGAACGGCGGCTCGAACCAGCGCGAGCGGATGAAGCGCGAAACCTTGATGCGCAGTTCCTCGCGCGCGCCCTTCTCCACGATCTCGTCGAGCGGATCGATCTGCCCGCGTGCCATCCAGAGCAGCGGCCGCGCGTAGAACTTGCTCCAGCGCGATTTCGGCACCGCCGCGGGATCGAGCAGCTCATCCGCATCCGCCTTGTCGAGCCAGAGGTCGGCGAGCGGCGCGAGGCTTTGCCCGGTCGAGATCGCCTGCGCGAGGAAGATGCCGTTGATGCCGCCTGCCGACGCGCCCGCAACAATATCCACCAGAACGCGCAGACGGACATGCTGCCCGATCGCGTCGAGGAGGTCGTGATAGACGGGTTCGGTGTCGCCGCCCGGCAGCTCCGGATCGGCATCGTGCCAGCTGCGGCTCGCGCGGAGCAGCTTCCAGATCTCCTGCGTAATGCCGTGCATATAAACGGCAAGGCTGATGCCGCCGTAGCACACGAGCGCCAGCCGAAGCTCTTTTTCACGCATGCGGCGACCATATCGGCCCGGACTCGCCCTGTCGACCGTGAGGGTTGCGCTTGACCTTCCGAAGGCGCAGGTTCCGCGCCGGGAGAGACAGGAGGGGAGGATCGCCCATGACCTTGAACAGCAACGTGATCTCGATGCTGCAGACCATCGTCGCGATGGGTCTGCTCAATCTGGTGATGTTCGTCTGGATGTACGCGACGCGGATTCCCGCGATGAACCAGGCGAAGATCGATCCGCAATCGGCGCAGCATCCGGGTTCGCTGAATACGCTGCCGAGTGAGGCCCGCCGTGTCGCCGACAACTACAACCACCTCTTCGAAGCGCCGACGCTCTTCTATGCGATGGTCATCGCCATCGTGCTGCTCGGCCACGCCGACCAGTGGCACGTGCTTGCGGCATGGGCCTACGTGATCCTGCGCGCGCTCCATTCGCTGGTGCAGGCAACGTTCAACCGCGTGATGCTCCGCTTCGCGCTGTTCGCGCTTTCATGGGTGGCGCTCGGCATCATGATCGTCCGCGAGGTCGCGGCGATCTACTGACCGCCGCGCCTACGCCCGCCGCCAGACCGTCGTCCCGTCGGGCCTATCCTCGAGGATGACGCCTTCCGCCTTCAACTGATCGCGGATGCGGTCGGCCTCTGCCCAGTTTTTTGCGGCTTTGGCCGCACTGCGCGCGACTATTAGGTTTTGAACCACCTCCTGCGAAATCTGAATTATCACGGTGGGAGCGTGCCCAATGTAGCTTTCAAGCGCAGAGTTTACCTGGGCTTTGATCGGCTTCATGAGAGACCCGAGCCCAAGCAGTTCGCCAATCGCTTGCAGTTCCGACTTTGCCTTCGAAGCCTCCGCTTCCGAACCTGCCGTCGTCAGGTCCTTGCGAACCTTCTGCATCTCGGCGAGCACGGCGGGCGTGTTGAGATCATCCGCAAGCGCTTCGAGAACCGCAGCAGGAACGTCCGCGTCCACATAGGGCGCATCGGACGAACGGATCGCGTTTGCGAAACCATCCAGCATCGCCTTCGCCTGCGCGATCAGCCGATCATTCCAATCCAGCGGCTGCCGGTAATGCGCCATCAGCAGGGCAAGCCGCAACGTCTCACCCTTGTGGTCCTGCTCCAGAAGCTCGCCCACCGTCACCACATTGCCGAGCGACTTCGACATCTTCTCCTTGTCCATGGAGAGGAAGCCGTTGTGCATCCAGATGTTCGCGAGCGGCGCGCCGTCGTGGGCGCAGCGGCTTTGCGCGCACTCGTTTTCGTGGTGCGGAAACTGAAGGTCGAGGCCGCCGCCGTGGATGTCGATCGTGGTGCCGAGGTGCGCCTCGATCATCGCGGAGCATTCGATGTGCCAGCCGGGACGGCCTCGTCCCCACGGGGAGTCCCAGCCCGGCTGGTCTGCCGCGCTCGGCTTCCAGAGCACGAAATCGCCCGGGTTCTTCTTGTAGGGCGCCACCTCGACACGCGCGCCCGCGATCATCTCGTCCATCGGGCGGCGCGAAAGCGTGCCGTAGTCGGCATCCTTCGTGATGTCGAACAGCGCATGGCCGTCGGCCGCATAGGCCGCGCCCTTCTCGATCAGTGCCGCGATCATCGCGACCATCTGCTCGACATGCTCCGTGGCGCGCGGCTCGTACGTCGGCCGCTGCACGCCAAGCGCACCCATGTCGGCGCGATAGAAATCCTCGTAGCGCTTCGTGATCGTCTCGATCGGCACGCCTTCAGCCTGCGCGGCGGCCATGATCTTGTCGTCGATGTCGGTGAAGTTCCGCGCATAGTGCACGGCGTTCTCGCCATAGGTATGGCGGAGCAGCCGGAACAGCACGTCGAACACCACGGCGGGCCGGGCATTGCCGATGTGCGCGCGGTTGTAGACCGTGGGGCCGCACACATACATCGTCACCCGGTTCTTGTCGTCGGGTGTGAAGACGTCCTTCTGGCGCGTCAGCGTGTTGTAGAGGCGGATATCGGTCATGGCCGCGCCCCTAGCGCGAATCTGCCGCGAAGGAAACTGCCGCTAAATCTCTGTCGACCCTGCGTCGTCCAGCAGATCGTCGAGCGCGTCGCGCTCTTCGTGCGTGTAGCCTTCGCCGCCGCTCGTGTCGCTGTAGGGGCGATCCTCGGGCGCGGCGCGCGGCCTGTCGTCGCCGAGCCCCAACCCCTGCTGACGATCCTCGGCATAATCAATGATCGCGCGGCTGGTGATGTCGAGCAGCGGCTCCGTCTTCGCGGCGAGCAGCCATTCCGGCAACTTCTCGTTCCCGCCCCAGATGAGCGCGTGGCCGCGCGTGACGACGAGGAACACGAGGCTGACGACGATGAGCCCCTTCACCGCGCCGAAACCGAGCCCGAGAACGCGGTCGATCGGCCCGATCACCGATCGCTTGGTGCGGTCGCCGAGCAGCCGCCCGACAAGGCGGAACAGGAAGAACGTGCCGAAAAAGATGACGACGAAGGCGATCGCCGCCGCTGCAACTTCGCTGCCCACCATCCCCGCCGCAATCAGCTTGCCTGCCGGGTAGAACAGCTTCAGCGCCACAACCGCCGCGACCCATGCGAGCAGCGTGAGAATTTCGGTGACGAACCCCCGGATCGCGCCGAGCACGGCAAGCGCACCCACGATGAGCAGAACGACGATGTCGAACCCGGTCATGTCCATATTTCGCGCCCCTAATCGGCGCCGCAGAGGTGGTCAACAAGCCCCGACAAATGTTTGAAGCCTGTGGCTTTCATGCCATTGGGCACGCCGTCTCCCTTCGCCGTCGCGCCGCCCGGCAGGAAGGCACGCTCGAAGCCGAGTTTCTGCGCTTCCTTGAGCCGGAGCCCAAGGTGCGGCGCAGCGCGAATCTCGCCCGAAAGCGCGATCTCGCCGAGCGCCACCGTATCAAGCCGTATGGGCCGCTCCGCCATTGCCGAGGCGAGCGCCGCGGCAACCGCAAGGTCCGCCGCCGGGTCCGACACACGCAGGCCGCCTGCGATGTTGAGATAAACCTCGCACGTCGAGAAGTTGAGCCCGCAGCGCGCCTCCAGCACGGCAAGGATCATTGCGAGCCGCCCCGAATCCCAGCCCACGACCGCCCGGCGCGGCGTCGCGCCCGAGGGCAGCCGCACGACGAGCGCCTGCACCTCCACCATCACCGGCCGCGTCCCCTCGATCGCCGGGAACACCACCGATCCCGGCACCGGTGCCTCTCGCTGGGTCAGGAACAGCGACGAAGGGTTCGAAACCTCTTCGAGGCCGAGCGCGCCCATCGCGAACACGCCGATCTCGTCGGTACCGCCGAAGCGGTTCTTCACGGCGCGGAGGATGCGATACTGGTGCGAACGCTCGCCTTCGAAATAGAGCACGGTATCGACCATGTGCTCCAGCACGCGCGGTCCGGCGATCTGCCCGTCCTTCGTCACGTGGCCGACGAGCACCACCGCCGCACCTTCGGACTTCGCATATCGGATCAGCTCCTGCGCGGCGGCGCGCACCTGGCTCACCGTGCCGGGCGCGCCCTCCAGCATGTCCGAATGCATGGTCTGGATCGAATCGATGATCAGGAGATCGGGCGCCGTGCGCTCCGCAAGCGTCGTCAGGATGTCGCGCACCGATGTGACGCTGGCCAACGCCACGTCCGCCTTGCCGAGCCCGAGCCGCTGCGCGCGCAGCCGCACCTGGTCCGCCGCCTCTTCGCCGGAAAGGTACACGATGCGTTTCCCGGCCATCGCCATCTTGCCCGCGACCTGCAGCAGCAGCGTCGATTTGCCGATGCCGGGATCGCCGCCGATAAGGATCGCGCTGCCCGGCACCACGCCGCCGCCGAGCGTGCGATCAAGCTCGGCGATGCCGGTGGGCAGCCGCGGCGGCAGCGGCGTATCTTCGTCCAGCGATTGCAGGCGAAACGCCGAACCGCCGCGCGAAAGCGATTGCTTGGCCGAGAACGGCGTCACCACCGCGCCGGCATCCTCGACGATGCTGTTCCACTCCTTACATTCACCGCACTGCCCCGCCCAGCGCGGGCTCACCGCGCCGCAGGCCTGACAGACAAACTGGGTTTTCAGCCGCGCCATTCACCACCTGAATTCAAGAACAGAATAGGAACATATCAATCGCGGAAATGAAACACAACGGCCTCTTGCCGTCGTCAACAGGCATTTGCGCATCCGGCGTGGCCCGGCTATCCGTCCTCGCGCATGATCCCGCCATCCCCTCTTCGCCTTCGTATCGACCTCGACGCGCTTGCGGCCAATTGGCGGCAGCTCCGCGCGCTCGCGGGCGTGGAGACAGGCGCCGCGATAAAAGCAAACGGCTACGGTCTCGGTGCGAAGGCCGTAACGGACCGGCTTTATGCCGAAGGATGCCGAACGTTTTACGTTTCCAGCTGGCAGGAGGCCGCGGCCCTCGCGGGTCATCCGCCGGACCTTCGTGTGAAGGTGTTGCACGGCATCGACGCGGCCGATCTTCCTGCCGCGCTTTCCATCGACGCGGACCCCGTGCTCGTCAGCCCGGAACAGGTGGCGCTGTGGCGCGCGCATGGCCAGGGCCGCCGCTGCGACATCATGGTGGATACCGGCATGAACCGCCTGGGCTTCGACTGGCGCGGCTTCTGCACGGAGATGTTCGCCGGCATGGATGTTGACACTGTTCACTCTCACCTCGCCTGCGCCGACACGCCGGAGCATCCGCTGAACGGGCTGCAGCGCGATCGTTTTGAAGCGGTCGTGATGGCGCTCGGCATACGCGGCGCACTGGCGAACACGGCGGGCATCTTCCTTGGGCGCGACTACGCCTTTGGCCACGTGCGCCCCGGCATCGGGCTGTACGGCGGCATCGCCGGGCTGCACCAGGTCGTGTTTCCTTCCGCGCGCGTCATTCAGTGCCGCGATGTGCCGGCGGGCGAGATTTCCGGCTATGGCGCGACGTGGACGACCCCGCGCGACAGCCGCCTCGCCGTGCTCAACGTCGGCTATGCGGACGGGTATCTGCGGGGCTTTTCCAACACCGGCGCAGCCCTTGTAGACGGCAAGCGCGCGCCGGTCGTGGGGCGCGTATCGATGGACATGGTCGTTGTAGACATCACGGATACCCCTGCGGTCACCACCGGCGACTGGGTATACATCGTCTACAACCTCTCCGAAGCCGCCGCACAGTCCGGGCTTTCAGAGTATGAGTTGCTGACAGGGCTCGGCCCCCGCTATGAGCGCGTCTACACATGAACGCTCTCGTAAACTTCTTCGCCCACCCCGGCCGCGCTACGCTCGGCGCGCTCGCCAGCATCGGCCGGGTCGCGCTCTTCACGCTGCGCGCGCTCGCCGCCGCCCTGCGTCCGCCGTACTATTTCGGCCGCCTCGTCGAACAGATGCTGATCATCGGCTGGTTTTCGCTGCCCGTGGTCGGTCTCACCGCCGTTTTCACCGGCGCAGCGCTGGCGCAGCAAATCTTCGTCGGCGGCAGCCGCTTCAACGCGGAAAGCACCGTGCCCGCCGTCACGGTGATCGCCATTGTTCGCGAACTCGGCCCCGTCCTCGGCGGGCTGATGGTCGCTGGGCGAGTCTCCTCCGCGATGGCGGCCGAACTCGGCACGATGCGCGTCACCGAACAGATCGACGCGCTCACCACACTGCGCACCGACCCGTTCCAGTATCTGATCGCGCCGCGCCTCGTCGCCGCCGTGATCGTGCTGCCGCTGCTCGTGCTCGTGTCGAACGCGCTTGGTGTGATGGGCGGCTTCCTGATCGGTACGCAGCGCCTCGGCTTCAACGTAACGTCCTACCTCGCCACGACGCGCCAGTACCTTGAATGGGACGACGTCTCGTCGAGCCTCGTGAAGGCGGCGGTTTTCGGTTTCATCATCGCGATGATGGGCTGCTATCACGGCTTCCGCAGCATGGGAGGCGCGGCGGGCGTCGGCCGTTCGACGACGAACGCCGTCGTCAGCGCCTTCGTGCTGATCCTCCTCGCCAACCTCATCATCACCGTGCTGGTGTTCGGCTCATGACGACGGGCGAGCGCGGCGGCAGCATCGAGCTTGTCGGTGTCCGAAAGGCGTTCGGGCCGAAGGTTGTTCTCGATCATATCGATCTGAAGGTCACCCCCGGCGAATCGCTGGTCGTGATCGGTGGCTCCGGCACCGGCAAATCCGTGATGTTGAAGTCGGTGCTCGGCATCCTGCCCATCGACGCGGGCACGATCCGTCTGGATGGCGTCGATCTCGCCGCCGCATCGCGAGCCGAGCGCACCGAGCTCCGGAACCGCATCGGCATGCTGTTTCAGGGTGGCGCGCTGTTCGATTCGCTGCCCGTATGGCGCAACATCACCTTCGGGCTGACGCAAGGCCGCGCGACGAACGCGAAGGCGATGCACGCGAAAGCTGTCGAGCTGCTCGCGAAGGTGGGCCTGGATGCGCCGGTTGCGGACCTGAAGCCATCCGAGCTTTCGGGCGGCATGCAGAAGCGCGTCGCGCTTGCCCGTGCGATCGCCGCCGAGCCGGAAATCATCTTCTTCGACGAGCCGACCACGGGCCTTGATCCGATCCGCGCCGACACCATCAACCGGCTGATCCGCGGCCTGGTCACAGATCTCGGCGTCACTGCCGTCACGATCACGCACGACATGGCGAGCGTGCGCCGCATCGCCGACCGCGTCGCTATGCTGAAAGACGGCCGCATCCACTGGGAAGGCAAGGTCGCCGACCTCGAAAACAGCGGCAACGACTATGTCGACCGTTTCGTCCACGGTCGCGCAGAAGACGGCGAGACTGGCTAGCGGCGTCTCTACGCCCTATATCGGCCGCGATGTCGGAACCGCTCTATAACACCGCGATCCTGCGCCTCGCCGCAACGATCCCGCACCAGACGCGCCTCGCCGCGCCGCAGGGCACGAGCCGCAAGGTCTCGCCGATCTGCGGCAGCCGCGTCACCGCCGACGTCGGTCTCGATAGCGACGGGCGCGTTGCCGCGTTCGGGCAGGAGGTGCGCGCCTGCGCGCTCGGGCAGGCTTCGGCTTCGATCCTCGGCGCAGGCGTCCTCGGAAAGTCCGCATCAGACCTTCGCGCCACGCACACCGCACTCGCCGCTTTCCTGAAGTCGGAGGGCGATGTTCCGGCAGGGTGGCCGGACCTCGAAATCTTCCGCCCGGCGCAGGCCTACAAGGCCCGCCACCCCTCGATCCTCCTCGCCTTCGACGCGGCTGCAAGCGCCGCCGAAGACGCCTCCGTCACAGCCAGCGCCTGACCTTTTCCGTGTAAGCGCGGTAGTCGTCCCCGAACTTCGTTTCGAGATAGCGTTCCTCGCGCGCGATCACCTGCCGGTCGATCAGGATCACCACGAAGGGCAGGAGGAGCAGCGTCGCAAGACTGTCGAAGATGAGCGCCAGCCCCGCGAAGATCAGCGCCATGCCGAGATACATCGGGTTCCGCGTCCAGCGATAGACACCGCTCGCCACGAACGCCGTCGTCTGCCGCCACGGTTCGGGATTCGTGCCTGCCCTCCTGAACCGCAACAACGCCGCGAAGATGAGGCCGAGCCCAGCGATGGCCAGAATCATGCCGGCGATGCTTGCGACCCTGATGTCGAGCCCGATCGGCGGATCGCCGAGCAGCCTTCCGATTCCAAGGCCAAGAAGCAGCATCCCGGCGTAGACGAACGGTGGCGGGAAGCGTACCTGTGGGCTGTCCTCGTCGATCTTCATATCCGGTGCCGATGCCTCTGTTTCGCTTCCCCTGCGTCTACCGCCCCTCCCCGCGCATCGCAAACCGGGCCGCGCGCTGATGGCCGTGGGCGGTGATTCCACCCTGCTTCGCGATGGTGTGGTTTATCTTGCGGCGGCGGTCGCGGTGGTGCCGCTGTTCCACCGGCTGAAGCTCGGCAGCGTGCTCGGCTATCTTGTCGCGGGCATGATCATCGGGCCGCATCTGCTCGGTCTCGTCACTGATCCTGAAGCGACACTCGGCTTTGCCGAATTCGGCGTCGTGCTGCTGCTGTTTGTGATCGGACTCGAACTGCGCCCCAAGCGACTGTGGGATCTTCGCTACGACATTTTCGGGCTGGGCAGCGCGCAGGTGCTGCTCTGCGGGTTCGCAATCACAGGGGCGCTGCTCCTCACGACCATATTCACCTGGCAGGCCGCGCTCGTCATCGGCCTCGCGCTCGCGCTATCCTCCACCGCGCTCGACGTGCAGATCCTGCGCGACCAGGGCAAGATCAACACGCCGCTAGGCCAGCGCATCATCTCGATCCATCTGATGCAGGATCTCGCGATCGTTCCGCTGCTGATCGTGACCACCGCCCTCTCCCGCACGCCGGTCTCCGAATCGCCCGAAGGCTGGGAGCTGGTCTGGAAATCGTTCGTCGCGATCGGTGCGCTGGTGCTTGCCGGACGCTTCCTTGTGAACCCGCTGTTCCGCCTCATCGCGCAAACGGGCACGCGCGAGGTTTTCGTCATCGGCGCTCTGCTGATGGTCGTCGGCTCCGCCTTCCTGATGGCAAGCTTCGGGCTTTCGATGGCCCTTGGCGCGTTCATCGCGGGTGTGATGCTTGCAGATAGTCCCTACCGGCACGAGGTGGAAGCGGACATCGACCCATTCCGGGGCCTTTTGCTCGGCCTTTTCTTCATGGCCGTGGGCATGATGCTCGATCTTTCGATCATTCTGAAAGAGCCGGCGCGCATCCTGCTCTATGTCACCATCCTGATCGGCGTGAAGTTCACCGTGATCGCGCTTCTCACGCGCCTTTTCGGCTCGAACTGGCGCGATGCTGCGCTTACCGGCGTTCATCTTGCACAGGGCGGCGAGTTCGCTTTCGTCGTGCTGACAGCAGCCGAAAGTGGGCTATTGCTTGCATCCGAGGCCTCCAGCCTGTTTGCCGCCGCCGTCACCGTCTCGATGGCGCTGACCCCGCTTCTCATCGCCGGCGTCGACAGGCTCGTCGAGCGCGACAGTGAAGACCACGATGCCGAAGGCCCCGAAACGGCCGAGAACGCCCCGGCGATCATTGTCGGCTACGGTCGCTTTGGCCAAACGGTGAATCAGCTTCTCGCGGCGCGCGGCATTCCCGTTACGCTCATTGACCGCAAACCGGGGCAGATCGAGCTTTCCGGCAAGTTCGGCCGCAAGGTCTATTACGGCGACGGGACGCGGCTCGATGTGCTGCGCATCGCGGGCGCGGAGGAGGCGCAGCTCCTCATCTACTGCAACGACCGTCAGCAGATCACCAACGAGATGCTGGGCATCGTGCGCCGCGCCTTTCCCAACCTCAAGGTGCTCATCCGCGCGTTCGACCGGCGGCATGTGATGCAACTCGCCAATGCGGACTGCGACACGGTGGTGCGAGAGGTTCATGAAAGTGCCGTGTTAATGGGCCGCGCGGCGCTCAAGGCCGCGGACGTCGACGACGAGACCATTGATGAGATCGAGGCCGAGTATCGCGAGCGCGACAGCGAACGCCTCGCCCTGCAGATCGCCAGCGGCGACCTTCGCGCCGGTCTCGATCTCACCTATGGCACCTACCCGCTGCCTGCGAACGAGGGCCTCGGCGAAATTCCCTACGCGCTTGATGATGACAGCCCGCGATCCGGGCATATTGCCTAGAGCAAGATGTCCCGCCGACGGGCCACGACTTCGTCGATCCACTGCGAAAAGGCGGCGATGCGCGCAAACCGGCGCATGTCGCGGTGCATCACCAGCCAGAAGCTGCGCCGCAACGTAACATCGTCCGCAAGCACCGCCACGACGCGTGCATCTCCTGCCGCCATGAACCGCGGCAGCACCCCGATGCCGCCGCCGCCCGCGACCATTTCGTGCTGCGCGTTGATGCTGGTGCTGCGAATGGCGGGTTCAAGGCCGGGAAGCACCTCCCCCAGATAATCGAGTTCGGGCGTGAAAATGTGATCGGGCACATAGCCGACGATGCTGTGATCGAGGAGATCGGTGCGCGTGCCGGGCACCCCTGCGCTCTCAAGGTAGGCAGGGCTCGCATAAAGGCCGAGCCGATAATCGGTAAGCTTGCGCGCCACGAGCGGACCGTGCTGCGGGCGCGCGAGCATGATCGCGATATCCGCCTCGCGCCGCGACGGGCTCAGCAGGCCGCTCCCCGCAACGAGATCGATGACGATGCGCGGGTGGCGGCGATGAAAATCCGGAAGCGCGCGGGCCACGATCCAGGTGCCGAAGCCTTCGACGACGCTCACCCGCACCATGCCGCCCGGACCCGCCTCGCCCGAAACCTCGCCGCCGAAGCGCAGCGCAGCCTGCTCCGCCGCCTCGGCATGCTCGACGAGCGCGCGGCCCCGCTCGGTCAATACGTAGCCTGCAGGCCCCTGTTCGAAGAGTGTAGCATCAACGTCGCGTTCCAGCCGCGCAAGGCGCCGGCCGATTGTCGTCGCATCAACGCCGAGTTCACGCGCCGCCGCGTTCAGCCGCTGCGTACGCGCGACACACAGGAAAATGCGCAGGTCATCCCAGTTCACGAGGGTTCCATACTGCAAAATCGCAGTCACGTAATGCGAATCTGGGGAATTGCCCGGCGGGAAACGAAAGCGGATAAGCGCGCCAACGCCACTTTCGGCCTATCCTTGGGGAACGAGCATGTCCGGCACCTTGCGCGAAATCGACCTTTTCATCGGCGGCGAAACCGTCCGCAGCATCAGCGGCCGCTTCGGCGACGTGTTCAACCCCAACACCGGCAAGGTGCAGGCGCGCGTCCAGTTTGCGACCGACGCCGAGATCGCCCGCGCGGTCGAAAATGCGAAGGCCGCGCAGATCGGCTGGGCCGCGACCAATCCCCAGCGCCGTGCCCGCGTGATGTTCGAATTCAAGCGCCTGCTCGAACGCGACATGGACAAGCTCGCCGAGCTTCTTTCGTCCGAACACGGCAAGGTGATCGCCGACTCAAAGGGCGACATCCAGCGCGGGCTCGAGGTCATTGAGTTCGCATGCGGCATCCCGCACGCGCAGAAGGGCGAACACACGCAGGGTGCAGGCCCCGGCATCGACGTTTATTCGATGCGTCAACCGCTCGGCGTCGTCGCGGGCATCACCCCGTTCAACTTCCCGGCGATGATCCCGATGTGGATGTTCGGCGTCGCAATCGCCTGTGGCAACGCCTTCATCCTGAAGCCGTCGGAGCGCGACCCTTCCGTGCCGATCGAGCTTGCGAAGCTGATGATGGAAGCAGGGCTTCCGGCGGGCGTGCTCAACGTCGTCCACGGCGACAAGAGCGCTGTGGATGCGATCCTCGACCACGCCGATATCCACGCCGTCAGCTTCGTCGGCTCGTCGGACATCGCGCACTATGTCTATCAGCGCGGCGCGGCGGCCGGTAAGCGCGTGCAGGCGATGGGCGGCGCCAAGAACCACGGCATCGTCATGCCGGACGCCGATCTCGATCAGGTGGTGAACGATCTCGCGGGCGCGGCCTTCGGTTCGGCCGGCGCACGCTGCATGGCGCTTCCCGTGGTCGTTCCGGTCGGCGACAAGACCGCCGCCAAACTGCGCGAAAAGCTGCTCCCGGCGATCGCGGCGCTGCGCGTCGGCGTCTCCACCGATGCAGAGGCGCACTACGGCCCGGTCGTCACCGCCGCGCACAAGGCGAAGATCGAAAACTACATCCAGATGGGCGTCGATGAAGGCGCCGAGCTTGTCGTCGACGGCCGCGGGTTCAGCCTGCAGGGCCACGAGGACGGCTTCTTCGTCGGGCCGAGCCTGTTCGACCGCGTGAAGACGAACATGCGCACCTATCAGGAAGAGATCTTCGGCCCCGTGCTGCAGATGCTTCGCGCCGACAGCTTCGAAGAAGCGCTGCAGCTCCCCACGCAGCACCAGTACGGCAACGGCGTCGCCATCTTCACGCGCAACGGCCACGCCGCCCGTGAATTTGCCGCACGCGTCAACGTCGGCATGGTCGGCATCAACGTGCCGATCCCGGTGCCGGTCGCCTACCACACGTTCGGCGGCTGGAAGCGCTCGGCGTTCGGCGACACCAACCAGCACGGCATGGAAGGCGTGAAGTTCTGGACAAAGGTGAAAACCATCACCCAGCGCTGGCCCGACGGCTCCGCCGACGGCGGCAACGCCTTCGTCATCCCCACGATGGGTTGATCTGCTCAAAGCCCTCTCCCCTCGGGAGAGGGCTTTTGAATATGCGCAGTTCGCGGGGTTTTGCTTGTCCGTCCGTGCCCTCTCCACAAGGCCGCACGGGAGAGCTAACAAGCGCTGCATCCAACAGGCCCCACCCCGGCAAAGCGTAAGCGAGGATTCATGACGACCCGTACCAAAGCCAGCTCAGGCTCTCCCTTCGAGGCCACGATCGGCTTCTCCCGCGCCGTGCGTGTGGGCGACCGCATCCTCGTTTCAGGCACTGCCCCCGTCGAGCCCGACGGCAGTTCCACACCCGGCGGTGCCGAAGCCCAGACCGCACGCTGCCTTGCGATTATCGTCGCCGCAATCGAACAGCTCGGCGGCAGCGCGGCAGATGTCGTGCGGACGCGCATGTTCCTTACCGATGCTGCGGATGCGGATGCCGTCGGCCGTGCGCACGGCGCCGTCTTCACAGATATCCGCCCCGCCTCGACGATGGTCGTTGTCGCGGCCTTGCTGCGTCCGGAATGGAAGGTGGAAATCGAGGCCGAGGCCATTGTAGGAACTGCCGCATGACCCAGTTCGACCTGACCGACGACCAGCGCGCGATCCAGGAAATGGCGCAGCGCTTCACCGCCGACGCCATCACGCCTTTCGCAGCGAAGTGGGATGAAGACCACGTCTTCCCGCGCGATACGATCAAGTCCGCCGCCGAGCTTGGCTTCGCAGCGATCTACGTATCGGAAGCCTCGGGCGGCATCGGGCTCGGACGGCTCGAATCGGCGCTCATCATGGAAGCGATGGCCTACGGCTGCCCGGCCGTCTCCGCGTTCATCTCGATCCACAACATGGCCTCTTGGATGATCGACAGCTTCGGTTCCGAGACCGTGAAGTCCAAGTACCTGCCGAGTCTTGTCACGATGGACCGGATTGCGAGCTACTGCCTCACCGAACCGGGTTCGGGGTCGGACGCCGCAGCGCTGAAGACCAAGGCCGTGCGCGACGGTGACCATTATGTTGTTACCGGCTCGAAAGCGTTCATCTCGGGTGCGGGACAGAACGAAGTTTACGTCACCATGGTGCGCACCGGCGGTGACGGCCCCAAGGGCATCTCGTGCCTTGTCATCGAGAAGGATATGCCCGGCGTCAGCTTCGGCGCCAACGAGCGCAAGATGGGCTGGCGTGCGCAGCCCACAGCGCAGGTCAATTTCGACGGCGTGCGCGTTCCGGTCGAAAACCTCGTCGGCGCCGAGGGCGACGGATTCAAGATCGCGATGGCCGGCCTGGACGGTGGCCGCCTCAACATCGGTGCTTGCAGCCTGGGTGGCGCGCAGCGCGCGATCGACGAGGCGCTCGCCTACACGCGCCAGCGCAGCCAGTTCGGCAAGGCGATTGCCGATTTCCAGAACACGCAGTTCCGCCTCGCCGACATGGAGACGGAGCTTCAGGCTGCGCGCATCCTGCTCTACGCCGCCGCAGCGAAGGTAACGGCGAAATCGCCCGACAAGACCAAGTTCTCGGCAATGGCGAAGCGCTTCGCTACCGATACCGGCATGGCGGTCGTCGACCGCGCGCTGCAGATGTTTGGCGGCTACGGCTACCTGCAGGATTATCCGGTCGAAAAGCTCTACCGCGACCTTCGCGTGCACCAGATCCTTGAAGGCACGAACGAAATCATGCGCGTCGTCATCGCGCGTGAGTTGATGCGGGCCGCCAACTGATGGCGCCGCTCGCCGCGCTCGCTGCCCTCAATGGCCTTCTTGCCGTTGCGGTCGGCGCGTTCGGCGCGCACGCGATGACAGACCCTCAGGCGAAGACCTGGGTCACGACGGGCGCCGTTTATGGCCTCGCCCATGCCGCGGCGGCGCTTGCCGTGATGACGCGCGCGCCTGCGGCGGCATGGAGCATGGCGCTCGGCGCGCTCGTCTTTTCGGGTACGCTCTATCTGATGGCCCTCGGCCTGCCGCGCTGGCTCGGCGCGGTGACACCGATCGGCGGTGTATTGATGATCGCTGGCTGGGCACTGCTGATTTGGCACGCGCTTCGCGCCTGACACGCGAAATCGCTAGCGGCGTTGATCGACCTTACACGCTAATGTGATCCCGAAAGGGAGACACACCATGACGATTTCGCAGCAATGGACCCTCGCCAGCCGCCCGCAAGGGGCGCCCACGGCGGAGAACTTCAAGTGGGTCGAGGCTGAGGTTCCACCGCCCGGCGAAGGCCAGGTGCTCGCCCGCACGCTGTGGATGTCGCTCGATCCCTACATGCGCGGCCGCATGTCGGAGGGCGCTTCCTACGCCGCGCCCGTTGCGATTGGCGGCGTCATGGAAGGTGAAACCGTCGGCGAAGTCATCGAGTCCCGCGACAGCCGCTTCAAACCGGGCGACATCGTTGCGGGGCGCTCCGGCTGGCAATCGCACTGGGTTCTCCCCGCCGCAGAACTGCGCGGACTTCCCAAAGGTCCGTTCCCGCTTTCCTACCACCTCGGTATGCTCGGAATGCCGGGCCTAACCGCCTACACGGGTCTTATGCGGATCGGTCAGCCGAAAGCCGGCGAAACCGTCTGCGTCGCAGCCGCCTCGGGCGCAGTCGGATCGGTCGTCGGGCAGATAGCGCAGCGTCTCGGTTGTCGCACTGTCGGGATCGCCGGCGGCAAGGCAAAGTGCGATTTCGTCGTGAACGAACTCGGCTTCGACACCTGCCTCGATCACCACGACGCAAACCTCGGCGCTGCACTCAAGGAAGCCGCCCCTAAGGGCATCGATATCTATTTCGAAAACGTCGGCGGCAAGGTCTGGGAAACCGTGCTCCCCCGCCTCAACGACTTCGCGCGCGTCCCCGTCTGCGGCCTCATCGCGGGCTATAACGCCACGAGCCGCGAGGAGCTTTCGGGTAGCTTCCTGATGGCCGAGTTGATGCGTGCGGTGCTGGTGAAGCGTCTCCACCTCGAAGGCTTTATCGTCAGCGACTACTGGGCCGAGACGATGCCGAAGTTCGCCGCCGACATGACGCGCTGGCAGGGCGAGAAGCCCTTCGTCTACCGCGAGGACGTGACCGAAGGGCTGGAGAACGCGCCCAAGGCGTTTATCGGGCTCCTCGAGGGCAAGAACTTCGGCAAGGCGGTGGTGAAGGTCGCCGACTAGTCGCTACCCGGCGCACGCGGGGCCGTGAGGCCGAAGCGGACGCTCACCATGCGCAGCGCGAAGGTTCCGAGAGCCCCCGCGATACCTACAAGCGTCGACGGCAGGTTGAGCGCGTCGCCCGCGACAACAATCGTCGCGCCGAGCATCGCCGCGAGTGCGTAGAGTTCGCCTACTTTGAGCACGCGCGGCACCTCGGCAAGGAGCACGTCGCGGAGCGCGCCGCCACCGACCGCCGTCAGCACGCCGAGCAGCACCGCGGGTAGCGGGTCGATACCATAGGTAAGCGCCTTGCGCGCGCCGGCGACGGCGAAGAAGCCCAGCGCCATCGCATCGAACAGCATCACCGGCTGGCTCGCCCGCTCGATCACCCGATGCCCGAAAAAAACGACGGCACCAGCGGCGAGCGCGGAGGGCAGATAGAGCGTGTTCGCAAGCGCCGCGACGGGAGTCGCGCCGATCAGCACATCGCGCGCCATGCCGCCCGCAAGCCCTGTGACAATCGCCAGCACGAACACGCCGAAGACATCGAGTTTGTGCCGAACCGCGAGCAGTGCACCACCGAGCGCCGAGACGAATATCCCCGCAAGGTCGGCCCAGAGTACGACAGGTCCGAGCACGACGGGGGGAAGTTCGTTCATTGCGGCTGTTCCTGCACGGTCGCCTCGACGCGGAAAATAGCCGGTCCCCGGCTCTCGACGAAACGTGCATCGTGGAGCACGACGCGGGCTGCACCATTTCCCCGGGTCACCTCGGCGTACGGCAGACGCGACCAGTAGAGGAAATCGGCGACCTCCTTGCTTTGCGCGGCAGCAGCGGGGATGGCCGGATCGTCCATGTGCGTCGGGAAGGGTGCGGCCACCGAGAGCTGGGGCGGAAGCAGGCTTGCCTCGCCGTAGCCATAGCGGCCGCCCACGTCGTAGATCATCTGGCGCCGGAAGGGGTTGACCGGCGGCGTGTTCGCCACGACCTGTCGCGGCTTTCCATAGCCTGCAGCGTCAACGGCTTCGGCCGTTTTCACCTCGGCAATGTGACTGCCATAGCCCATCAGACCGATGTACGCTGCCACAACCGCGAGAGCGCCGCGCGCCGGGCCTTCGCGTTTCCTGCGGCGGGCGAGGAACACGCCGAGTCCGAGCGCGAGCCACACCCACACGTCGATGATGAACAGCGTGTCGCCGTAGAACCAGCGCTCGGAAAGCGGCATCAGCAGGCGAATGCCGTAGACGTTCAGGAAATCGAGTGCCGGGTGCGAGAGCACGCCGATCGCCGAGAGCGCCAAGAGCCAGCCGAGATGCACCGGAGGACGGCTTTCCGGCCGGGTTCCACGCCGCGTTTGCCAACGATCGAACGCCTGCATCGCAAGGGCAAGGCCGGGAATCATGATCGCCCATGCCAGTGGCCCGTGGGTAATGCCGCGCCGGAACGCGAGGTTCTCGCCAAAGGCGAGGCCGATCACATCGATGTCGGGCAGGTTGGCCGCGATGATGAGCGTGGCGACACCGAGCCCCGTTTTGCGCTTCAGGCCCGCTTCACCGAGCGCCCATCCGGCGAGCGAGTGCGTGAGATTATCCATTGAGCGCGTACCTTATGGGGCGGTGCGCCCGCGTTCAACGGCGCTCAATCAGTTGCGGAACGAGGTGTCGATCCGGTCCAGCTTCCGCAGCAAGGCCGGCCATGCCAGCTTGCGGATCACCATCCCCATCCCCTCCCCGCTCGACTGGTCCTTCACCTTTTCGGGCGTGCCCTGCGGCGGCGTGTTGAGGTTCTCTCGCCCAGCGGAGAGCATGTGGACCTGCGCTTCGCAGGCCCGCTCCAGGAAGTACATGCGCAGGAATGCATCCGCCACCGTGTCGCCAACGGTGAGCGTGCCGTGGTTGCGCAGGATCATCGCGTTTTTCGTGCCAATGTCCGCGACCAGCCGCTCGCGCTCGTCGAGGTCGGTCGCGATGCCTTCATAGTCGTGGTAGGCGACATCGTGCTGGGCGATCATCGCTGTCTGCGTGTGCGGCAGCAGGCCGAAATCCATCGCGGACACGGCCTGACCATAAGGCGTGTGCAGGTGGATGACGGCCTTCGCATCCTCGCGCGCCATGTGAATCGCCGAGTGGATCGTGAAACCCGCCGGGTTCGTGACATAGGGCGTATTGCCGATGGCATTGCCGTTGACGTCGATCTTCACGAGGCTCGACGCCGTGATCTCTTCGAACATCAGGTTGTAGGGATTGATGAGGAAGTGGTGCTCCGGCCCCGGCACGCGCACCGAGAGGTGCGTGAAGATGAGGTCGTCCCACCCATAGAGCGCGACGAGGCGATAGGCCGCCGCGAGATCGACGCGGGCGTTCCATTCTTCGTCTGAAACCTCGGACTGCACAGACGGCATCTGGATCGCTGTAGCCATCGTTGTCTCCCCGGCATTGGTGTTCAGCCTTTCCCAGAGTGTGCCCCACGGGACGCCAGATGCAAAGCTGGCAGGTTTCGGGGTTTGGAGCGCGTGATCTGAGTGTCACATTTCCAGCCTAACAGGCTGCCGAACGCTACCCGGAAAGGCCCCCATGAGCATCAACCTCCGCCGCCGTGACCTTTTCGGTGCCGGCCTTGCCGCAGCCATCCCCGGCCGCGCATGGGCGACCGCGCTGAACCGTGGCTTCACACACAATGTGGCGAGCGGCGAACCCTCGCAGACCGCCGTGCTGCTGTGGACGCGCTACGTGCCCGCCGGCGATGCGGCGGCGCTCACTGCCGAGGTCGCCGAAGACGCGGGCTTCACGCGGATCGTGACGCGGAGCGAAACGACAGCGGCGGCCACGACCGATTACTGCGCCAGCGCCCGTGCCGAAGGGCTGGAGCCGGGACGCTGGTATTACTACCGCTTCCGCACGGCGTCGGGCGAAACCTCGCCCACCGGACGGACACGGACGCTGCCGGCAGGACGGACGGGGCGCTTCAACATCGCGGTCTTTTCGTGCTCCAACCTGCCGTTCGGCCTGTTCAACGCTTACGCCCACGCGGCTGGGCGGCAGGACATCGACCTTCTCGTCCACCTCGGCGACTATATTTACGAATATGGTCGCGGCACGTACCCGAGTGCCGCCGAAGCGATGCCGGGGCGTATCCTCGAACCGGCAAATGAGATCGTGACGCCCGCCGATTACCACGCCCGCTATGCCACCTATCGCCGTGACCGCGATCTTCAGGCGCTCCACCAGCGCTTTCCGATGATCTCGATCTGGGACGACCACGAATTCGCGAACGACACGTGGAAGGACGGTGCGCAGAATCACCAGAGCGAGACCGAAGGCCCCTGGGAGACGCGCAAGGCGGCGGCAAAGGCGGCATACCGGCACTGGCTGCCGATGTCGGACGAACCCTACAAAGCCTATGAGATCGGCGACCTTGCGACGCTGATCCGTCTCGATACGCGCGCCGAAGGCCGCGACAAGCAGCCCGAACTCGCCGACGCCTTCAAGCTCGCCGACGATCCGGCAAAGGCGCTTGCGGCGTTCCGCGATACCGTGTGGGCGGACCCTGCGCGGCAGATGCTCGGTGCGCCGCAGGAAGCGTTTCTAGCCGATGCGCTTACCGCATCGGTGAAAGGCGGCACCCGCTGGCAGGTGGTGGCGCAGCAAATCCTCGCGGGCGAGACGAAGACGCCAGCGGATGCCGATGCGTCGTGGCTCGGCGGCACGCCGCCCGACTATGTGAAGCAGCGCTTTCAGGCAGGCGTGCTCGCCGGAAAGATCGGGCTGCCGTTCAACTTCGATTCCTGGGGCGGCTACCCGGCAGCGCGGACGCGCTATCTGGGCGCTGCGCAGGCTGCGGGTGCGAACCTCGTGAACCTCGCCGGAGACAGCCACAACGCCTGGGCGTATGACCTTGCAAATGGCGGCAGCCCGGCGGGCGTGGAGTTCGGCGTGCAGGGCGTCACCTCTCCGGGGATGGAGAGCTACATGCGCGGGGCCGACCCGAAGCAGGTGGCAGAGGCGCTGGTCGGCGCGAACCCCGAGCTCAAATGGTGCGAAACCCAGCACCGAGGGTACATGACGCTGTCGCTGACCCCGGATGCGGCACAGTGCGACTGGCACTTCCTGGAAACCATCCGGGCACGATCGACGGCGATCGCGGCGACGCACACCGCGCTGGTGCAGCCGGGCACGAACCGGATCGCCTGACCGCGCTTGCAAAATAGGACGGGAGCGGCTGGAGTGGCCGCTCCGGCGTGCCGCTGAGGCCCGGATTTCCCGCGAAGTTGATGAAGTTGAGACATGCCCCGCGCGGGCGTGCGCGGGTTCGTGCGCGGCGACACTTCGCACGTTCGATGTTGAGGATATCCACACGCGCAGGATGCCGCGCGCTTCAAAGAGCAGCGGCCCTGCCTTGCACGGGCAATCCTATTTCGGAAGACCCCTTATCGTGCGTTCCTAGAGCTTCGGCGCGAGGAAAGTGGCGACGTCTGCCAGCGCCACGGTCTTGTCGAGATAGGCGTCGCCGATTGCGCGTGCGAGGACGAAGGGGGTGGCGCCGCCTGCGGCCTTCTTGTCCTGCTGCATGTGGTGGACGAGCGCGTCCACATCGAAACCGAAGCCTTTGGGGCTGACCGGAAGGCCCGACGCGGCGAGGTGGGCCTGCGCGCGGGCGGCATCTTCGGCACTGCACAGCCCCCGATGCGCCGAGAACGCGAAGGCCATGACCATGCCCGTCGCGACCGCCTCCCCATGGAGCAAGCGATCGGAGAAGCCGGTTTCGGCCTCGAACGCGTGACCGAAGGTGTGGCCGAGGTTGAGGAGCGCGCGGCGGCCGCTCGTCTCGCGCTCGTCCTCCGCGACGATTGCCGCCTTCATGCGGCAACTGTGCGCGATGGCATGGACCTGCGCGGCGCGGTCTCCGGCGAGGAGCGCGGCGCCGTTGCCCTCGCACCACGCGAAGAAATCCGCGTCGCCGAGCAGGCCGTATTTGACGACCTCTGCGTAGCCCGCGCGCATTTCGCGGGGGCCGAGCGTATCGAGAAGTTCGGGATCGATGAGCACGCGCGACGGCTGGTGGAAGGCGCCGACGAGATTCTTGCCCGCTCCAGCATTGATCGCCGTCTTGCCGCCGACAGACGAATCGACCTGCGCGAGCAGCGTCGTCGGGATCTGCACGAATTCGCAGCCGCGCCGCGCGACCGCAGCGGCAAAGCCGGTGAGATCGCCGATGACGCCGCCCCCGAACGCGATGACGGCGTCGCCGCGTTCCACGCCTGCGGCAAGGATGCGCTCCACGAGCGTTTCGAACGACCGCCAGTTCTTGGTCGCCTCCCCCGCCGGGAAGATCACGGGATCGATCGGGCGGTCGAGCGCAGCGGCCAGCGTTGCGAGATGTGCGGCCGCGACGGTTTCATCGGTGACGACGAGCTGGGGCCGACCGCTTTTGGGAAGCGCGATCTCGCGCCCCGCATCGGCGAGGATGCCCGGCGCAATGACGATATCGTAGGCGCGCGCGCCAAGCTCCACCCGAACCACTTCTTTCACGCGGATTCCCCCAGACGGCGGAGTTCCGCCACGATGGCCTCGACGGCGATATGATGCGGCGCGGGCTGGCTCGGCACGCGAATCTGCGCCTCGGCATAAAGCGGATTGCGCACCGCAGCGAGATCGCGAAGCACCTGCCCGGCATCCTTGTCCTTCAGCAGCGGGCGGTGATCGCGCTTGGAAACACGCTCGACGAGCGTATCGATATCGGCATCGAGCCAGACCGCGATTGCGTTTTCAAGGACGCGCGCGCGCGTTTCCGGATCAACGAACGCGCCGCCGCCGGTGGCGATCACCTTGGGCATACCGGAGATGAGACGCGCGATCACGCGGCGTTCGCCTTCGCGGAAATGCGTTTCGCCGTAGCGTGAGAAAATCTCCGAAACCGTAAGGCCCGCGGCCTCTTCGATCGCCTCGTCGGCATCCACGAATTCAAGGTTGAGGCGCTTCGCGAGGCGGCGTCCAATCGTGGTTTTGCCCGCGCCCATCAGCCCCACAAGCACGACGGAACGGCTGAGACCGCGCCTGCGGCGAACAGGCGGCGGGGAGGCTTTTTTTGGTTCGCAAGCGTTCATCGCACTCGCTATACACAGGCGCCTCGCCGAAGGCCAAGCGCGCTCCGCCGTGCCTGCGCTTGCAGCGGACCGTAACCAACGCGAATGCTTCGGAGATGCGATTGTCCCGCCTGTTATTCTGGCTGTTTGTCATCATTCTCGCCGTCGTCGTGATCGGCGGCGTGGTGCTGATGTTCGTCGATATTCCGCACACGACTGCGCGCGTGGAGCAACCGGTTTCGAATGAAACGCTGGGTCTCTAGCACCGCCCTCGCCGCGCTGTTCATGGCAACGGCGGCATCCGGGCAGGATGCCCCGAAGTCGCTGCTGCCCGACGTGTTCGGCGCGCCGCCGCCCGAAGCGCCGCCGCCCGCGCCGCGCCCTGTCACGCCAGCCACGCCTGGCGCGGACGCGGCTCCCGCCGGAGCGGCGGAAGGCGTGCCGACGCCGGGACAGCCAGCCGCACCCGGCCCGGCAGCGCAGACGCCCGCCGCACCCGATCCCTTCGCCAGCGGCCCATCGCGCGCAGGCAGCTTCGACGTCGCAGGCCCGCTGACCGCCCGGCTTGGCGGCTATGGCATGGGCGCGTTCCAGAACAGCGACGGGCGCTTCCTGAACGGCCTTCTGCAGCGCACCAAGCCGCCGATCGCTTCGCGCTGGGGGCATATCCTGCTGCGCCGCGCGCTGCTTTCCCAGGTGCCGACGCCAAGGGGCGTGCGCCCCGCCGACTGGCTTGCCGAGCGCGCGCTGCTATTGCTGCGCATGGGCGAGGTGGACGGCGCCAAGCTGCTTGTCGATGCGCTTCCGCTCGACCGCTACACGCCGCGGCTTTACGCCGTGGCAAGCCAGGTGCACCTCGCCGCTGGCGATCTCCCGGCACTGTGCCCGCTCGCGCCCAACGCAAAGGCGTTTTCCAAGCTGCCGTTCTGGGACGCCGCGAACGGGATTTGTGCCGGGCTTGAAGGCGACGACATCACCGCCGCTGCGCAGTTCGACCGGCTGCGCGCACGGCGCGCCATGCCGATGATCGACATCGTGCTCGCCGAACGCGCCGCCACCGTGGTGACGGGCGAAGGCCGGGGCGCCAATATCGACTGGGACGAAGCGAAATCGCTGAGCGCGTATCGCTTCGGATTGGCAACCGCCGCTGGCATCGAGATTCCCGAAACGCTGCTCGCACGTCCGCCTGTGGCGCTTGCCGGGTGGATGATGCGCGCGCCGGGGCTTTCCATCGACAGGCGCGCCGTCGCTGCGCCGATCGCCGCGGCCTACGGCATCGCCTCCGCGCGCGAACTCGCCGCGCTCGCCGCCGCGCGTGTCGCCGCGATCGAACCGGGCGCCGAGGGTGAGGACACCATCGCCGACATCCGGGCCGCCTATGCGGGCCGCAACGCCGAAGAGCGCATCGCTGCGATGCAGCGCATCTGGCAGGCCGCCGAAACGCCGCAGGAACGCTATGGCGCGCTCGTGCGCACCGCCGCCGCCGCCGCGCGTATCCCGCCCGCCGCCGCACAGGCGGACGATGCGCCGGGCCTGATCGAATCGATGCTTTCGGCGGGTTATGTGCGAGAGGCGCTGAAATGGTGGCCGGTGCTGGCGGATGGGCCGGAGGACGCGCGGCGCGCGGCGTGGCCGTATCTCGCGCTCGCCGACCGCACGGGAAAAATCGCGAACGGCGACGTCGGTGAGGCGCGCGCGTGGCACGGCTCGCTTTCAGGCAAGCGCGCAGACCGCAAGGCGGCAATGTTCGCCGCCGCAATGCAGGCGCTCAACCCCAACGGCGACTGGAAGGGTCTTGCCAGCGACCTCGGCGTCGGCGCGCTCGACAATCGCTACACGCGGCGGATCGCGGCGGCAGCGCTCGAAAAGCGGCGCGGCGAAGTGGCGATCCTGGCGGGGGTCGGGCTGCAATCGAACTGGGCGGGCGTGTCGCCGGCACAGCTTTCGGTCATCGTCGGGGCGCTCAATCGCGCAGGCTTCACGCGCGAAGCGCGGATGATGGCGATCGAGGCGGTGACGCGGAGTTGAGCCTGCCGGGCGACCACCGCGCGATCGCGCTGTTCCTCGACATGATGGCCGCCGAGCGTGGCGCGGCAGCGAACACCATCACGGCCTACAGCCGCGACCTTTCGCAGGCGAGCGAAGCGCTTTCAGGAGGGCTCGCGGCTTCGGACGCCCGAACACTCGAACGGCTGATCCACGAATGGCGCGACCTTGCAGCGACCAGCCTTGCGCGCAAGCTCTCCGCAGTGCGGCGCTTCTTCGCGTTCCTCGTTTCCGAAGGGCTGCGGGCCGACAATCCGGCGGGCGATCTCGCGTCTCCCGCGAAAGGTCGGCCGCTGCCCAAGACGTTGTCGCGCGAGGAGGTCGACCGAATCTTCGCGGTCGTCGAGGAAGAAGCGGCGTCCGGCCCGGCGGGGTTGCGGCTGAAAGCGCTGATCGAGCTGCTTTACGGATCGGGGCTGCGCGCGACCGAGCTCGTTTCGCTGCCGCGCGCGGCGATCAAGCCTGGCACGCCCTATGCCGTGCTGAAGGGCAAGGGCGACAAGGAGCGCATGGTGCCCGTGTCCTCGCGCGCCGGGGAGGCGGTGGCGGCGTGGGCGGCGACGCTGACGCCGGGTGAAAAATATCTGTTCCCTTCCGGCAATACCCACATGTCGCGCGTGCGGCTGTTTCAGATCGTCAAGACTTTGGCGGCGGCTGCCGGAATCTCGCCCCTGCGCGTCTCCCCGCACGTGCTGCGCCATGCGTTCGCAACGCATCTGCTGGAGGGCGGAGCCGACCTTCGCGCGCTGCAATCGATGCTGGGCCACGCCGACATCGCGACAACGCAGATCTACACGCATGTGCAATCCGCGCACCTCGTCGAACTCGTCAACCGCGCGCACCCGCTTGCCGATCGGCCCCAAGATGACTAGGCGGGGGCGATGATTACGTATCTCGAATTCGAGAAGCCCGTCGCCGAACTGGAGACGCGCATCAAGGAACTGAAGGCGTCGGCCGGCGAAGGCACGGTCAACATCGACGCCGAGGTGAAGAAGCTGGAAGCCAAGGTCGAGGCGCAGCTGAAGGCGATCTACGCCAAGCTGACGCCGTGGCAGAAGACGCAGGTGGCGCGCCACCCGGCGCGGCCGCACCTGAAAGACATCACCGCCGCGCTCATCACGGACTTCACGCCGCTCGCAGGCGATCGCAAGTTCGGCGAGGACTGCGCGATCATCGGTGGACCCGGGCGCTTCCGCGGCCGCCCGGTGATGGTGATGGGGCACGAGAAAGGCTCCGACACCGCGAGCCGCCTCAAGCACAATTTCGGCATGGCGAAACCCGAAGGCTACCGCAAGGCGGTGCGCCTGATGGAGATGGCGGACCGTTTCGGGCTTCCGGTCATCAGCTTCGTGGACACATCGGGCGCGTTCCCCGGCATCCACGCCGAGGAGCGCGGACAGGCGGAAGCCATCGCGCGATCGACCGAAGCCTGCCTGAAGCTCGGCACGCCGATGGTCGCCGCGATCGTCGGCGAGGGCGGATCGGGCGGCGCAGTCGCGCTGGCGACCGCGAACCGGATCATCATGCTCGAACACTCCGTCTATGCGGTGATCTCGCCCGAAGGCTGCGCGTCCATTCTGTGGCGCACGTCGGACAAGGCGGCGGACGCGGCGGCGGCGATGAAACAGACCGCGCAGGACCTGAAGGCGCTGAACCTGATCGACGTGATCGTGCCCGAACCCGTTGGCGGCGCGCACAGGAGCCCGCAGGCGGCGATCAAGATGCTCGGCGATGCGGTCGAAACGCAGCTCGCAACGATGGACGGCATGGGCGCCGACGCCGTGCGGGACGACCGGCGAGCGAAGTTCCTGGCGATGGGGCGCTGACGCCCCTTCCCGTTACTTCTTGCCTAGCTTGTCTAGCTTTGCCTGAAGCTCGGCCATCTCGCGCTTGAGATCGGCGAGCTCGGAGGCTTCGTCGGCGGGCGCCTCACCCGGTTGCGGGGTCTTGCCCGCCATCATGCTGGCCGCTGCTTCGAACATCGCCATGTTCTGCTTGGCAATCGTTTCGAACGGATTGAACGCGCCGGCCATCGATTTGCGGAACTGCTCCTGATTGCGGCGCAGCGCAGCCATCGAGGCTTCGAGATAGGGCGGCACCATCGATTGCATCGAATCGCCGTACATCGCGATGAGCTGACGGAGGAACGGCGTCGGCAGCATGGTCTGGCCGCGGTTTTCCTCTTCCATGATGATCTGCGTGAGCACCGAGCGCGTGATGTCTTCGCCCGACTTCGCGTCGACCACCTTGAAGTCCACGCCCGCCCGCGTCATCTCGCCGAGATGATCGAGCGTGATATAGCTCGATGAGCCGGTATTATAGAGACGGCGGTTGGCGTATTTCTTGATGATGATCGGGTCGGATTTGGTTTCTTCGTCGGACATGAACGACCTCGATGCTGCGGGTGCGAAAGCCATAGCACGCAGCGATGCTGCGCAGCAACACGCCGCAGCAGGCAGCCCGCGCGGGCCGCATCCGCTGCCGTTGTTCCTGGACCATGCCCGGCAGGCGATCGGCGGGGACCGGGCGCGCATGGAGCGCTTTCTCGGCGCGCTGGCCGCCTATCAGCAATCCGGCTGGCGGCGCGATCTGCCGGAAATGCCGGTGATCGCATCGTGCGGCAGTGCAGTGCTGCGCGACTATGGCGGCAGCGGACGCCCCGCCGTGTTCGTCCCGTCGCTGATCAACACCACCGATGTCCTGGACCTGACGGCGGAGCGTTCTCTGCTGCGCCACATCGCGGGCCGGGGCGTGCGGCCCCTGCTTGTCGATTGGCAGTCGCCCGGGGCGGCGGAGGCGACGCTGTCGGTGAGCGGATATGTTGCCGAACGGCTACGCCCGCTGCTCGACACCGTGGGCGAACCGCTCGATCTCGTGGGTTACTGCCTTGGCGGGACGATGGCGCTCGCCGCAGCCTCACATCCCCTGGTGCGGCGCGTGGCGACCATCGCCGCGCCCTGGGACTTCGCAGGTTATCCCGCGGCACGGCGGCAGGCACTGCTGTCTCACTGGCGCGGCGTCGCCCCTTCCCTCTCGGCGCTCGGCGGGATGCCGATGGACCTGATCCAGCCTGCGTTCTGGTCGCTCGACCCGGCGGGCGCGGTTGCGAAGTACGAGCGCTTCGGGCGCCTCGATCCCGCCTCTGACGAGGCGCGTCTGTTCGTCGCGGTCGAAGATTGGGCGAATACCGGCCCCGCGCTCACCGTTCCCGCCGCGCGCGAATGCTTCGAAGACTTCTTCGGTGCGAACGTCCCCATCGAGGGCGGCTGGCGCGTAGGCGGCGAGATCATACCCCCGCCCACAAAACCGACGCTCAACATCGTTTCGCGCACCGACCGGCTTGTCCCCGCGGTCGCGGTCGAACCGTTCGGCGAAACGCGGCTGATCGATGCCGGGCACGTGGGGATGATGGTCGGCTCAAACGCGCGCGCGCAGCTTTGGCAACCGCTCGCCGATTGGCTCACGGCCTGAAGCGCACTACATAGGCGGGAAATCGGAAAGGATTCCCCATGGACGCAGTCATCGTCGCCGCAAAGCGCACACCGGTCGGTAGTTTTCTGGGCAGCTTCGCGAACACGCCCGCGCATGAACTGGGGCGCATCGCCATCTCGGCAGCGCTCGCAGAAGCCGGAGTCGAAGCCGACGCCGTCTCCGAAGTGATCCTCGGGCAGGTGCTGACCGCTGCGCAGGGTCAGAACCCCGCGCGTCAGGCCGCGATGGCTGCCGGGATCGCCAAGGAAACACCCGCATGGAGCGTTAACCAGGTGTGCGGATCCGGCCTACGCGCCGTTGCACTCGCGGCGCAGGCGATCGAGAACGGCGACGCCAGCATCATGATCGCGGGCGGACAGGAATCGATGAGCCTCGCCCCCCATGCGCAGCACCTGCGCGCCGGGCAGAAGATGGGCGCGATCGAATTCGTCGACACGATGATCAAGGACGGCCTGTGGGATGCCTTCAACGGCTATCACATGGGTATCACGGCGGAGAACCTCGCCGAGAAATATCAGGTGAACCGCGAGGCGCAGGATGCCTTCGCGGTGAGTTCCCAGAACAAGGCCGAGGCCGCGCGCGCCGCAGGACGTTTCAAGGACGAAATCGTCCCCGTGACGATCAAGGGCCGCAAGGGCGACACGGTCGTCGACCAGGACGAATATATCCGCGCCGGCGCCACGATCGAAGGCATGCAGAGCCTGAAGCCCGCCTTCAAGAAGGACGGCACCGTGACCGCCGCGAACGCCAGTGGCCTGAACGACGGCGCAGCAGCGCTGGTGCTGATGTCGGCGGACGAAGCGGCGAAGCGCGGCGCCAAGGTGCTGGCGCGCGTCGCATCCTGGGCGAGCGCGGGCGTTGACCCCGCGATCATGGGCATCGGGCCGGTTCCCGCCTCGAAAAAGGCGCTGGCGAAGGCCGGCTGGAGCGTCGGCGACCTCGACCTCATCGAAGCCAATGAAGCCTTCGCGGCGCAGGCGCTGTGCGTGGGGCAGGAACTCGGGTTTGATCCGGCGAAGCTCAACGTCAACGGCGGTGCCATCGCGATCGGCCACCCGATCGGCGCGTCGGGCGCACGCATCCTGACGACACTCCTCTACGAGATGCAGCGCCGCGACGCGAAAAAGGGCCTCGCCACGCTCTGCATCGGCGGCGGCATGGGCATCGCGCTGTGCGTGGAGCGGTAGCACCGTCACTGTGATGCGGCCGGGCCTGGATACGCTCAGGGCCTATTATGCGGGCGCGGACGGGCGCCGGACCGCGCGGCTGCTCGCGCAGATCGTCGCCCCCGCCGTCCGTACCGATGCATCGGCGCGGCTGCTTGCACTCGGCTATCCGGCGCCGTTGCTGCAGGGTCTGGACCCCGCGCGGATCGAGCGTCTGTGCATGGTGATGCCTGCCGATCAGGGCGCTCGCGCATGGCCCCGCCGGGGACCATCCTGCGCGGTGAGCGCCCGCGAAACCGCGCTGCCGTTCGTGGAGGCGCTGTTCGATCAGGCGCTGCTCGTACACGCGCTCGAATTCGCCGATCCGCCGAAGCTGCTGCGCGAACTGTGGCGTGTTCTCGCGCCCGCGGGGGAACTGATCCTGATCGTTCCCAACCGCGCCGGCATGTGGACGCATTTCGAATCGACACCGTTCGGTCAGGGACATCCTTACGGCCGCAGCGGCCTTGGCGCCGTTCTGCGGGAGGCGATGTTCGAGCCGGTGGCTTGGAAAACTGCGCTGGTGGCGCCGCCCGTGCGCGGGCTCAAATGGCTGGACCGGCCGCTGACACGACTGCTGCCCGCGCTCGGCGGGATTCACTTCGTGCTGGCGAGGAAGACGGACGGGCTTGCTGTCAGCCCCGTAGGCCGCGCGCACCGCGTGTCACGCGCAGGAGCCGCCGCTCGGCAGCCAGCTCCGGATTTGCCGCGCGAACCCCATCGACGAGCGCCGCCCCAGCCATGAGCACCGCGAGCATACACGCCGCGAAGAGCGCCCAGCCGAAGCCGCCCGGATATGCCTTGAGATATGCTTCGCCGCGAAGCGCCGCACCGAGGGCCAGCGCATAAATGATCACCCCGGCCTCGAAGCCGTTGGTAATCTTGAACAAGCGTCCAATGCGATGCAGCCTGCGCATGGCATATTGATAACACTGATGCCGCGGTCGCCAAGGCAGAAATTTACGACTCGTTAACTTTTGGCGGCAGAGCCCCTCAGTTGTGCCAGTCTCGGTCGATCCGACGGGAGGCCAGCCAAAGGAAGGCGGCGGCGAGGAGGTAAAATCCAAGACCGGTGAGGATGGCGTAGCGGAGTGATTCGGCGCCGAAACGGCTGCCGTAGAGATCGGACACCGCGCCAAAGAAGAGCGTGCCCGCGCCGATGCCGAGGAGATTGTTCACGAACAGGAAGCAGGCCGACGCGGTCGCGCGCATCGTGGGCGGCACGAGGCCCTGCACGGCATTGATGACAGGGCCAAGCCACATCAGCGCCAGCGCCTGCGGCACGAGGAACAGTACGAACGCCAGCGCCAGCGACGATTGCAGGATGCCCGCCGCATACAGGGGAACAGCGACGACAAAGGCGGCCGCGGGAACGAGGACATAAGCGCGCTTGTTCGCGCGGCCGAGGCGATCGCCAAGCCAGCCGCCCGCCCACACACCCGCAATGCCGCCGAAGAACAGGATCGCGCCCATGTAGAGGCCGATCTCCGCAAGGCCGAGCCCGAGGCTGCGCCCGAAGTAGGACGGCAGCCAGAACATGAGACCGTATCCACACATCGAGCTGCAGGAGGCGCCAAGCGAGATAAACCAGAAGGTGGGCTTGCCGACCACCGTTGCGAGCACGCGCCCCACCGGCGGGCGGTCTCCGGCAGGCGGATCGAAGCGACCGCGCTCCGGCTCCGGCACGCCGAGCTTGAACACGGGGACGATGAGGAGACCGGCCAAACCCACGGCAATGAAGGCGAAACGCCAGTCGACCGTGCTTGCGACCCAGCCGCCGAGCATGACGCCGAGCGCCGAACCCACCGGAATGCCGAACGAGAACACGGCTAGCGCCCGCGCGCGCTGTTCGGGCGGAAAATAGTCGGCGATCAGGGAATAGGACGGGGCGACGCCGCCCGCCTCCCCCACCCCGACGCCGAGCCGGGCGAGAAAGAGCTGCCAGAAGTTCATCGCGAAACCGCAGAGCGCGGTGAACAGACTCCAGAGCCCGAGCGAGATGGCGATGATGCGGCTGCGGCTCATGCGGTCCGCCGCGATGGCGATCGGGATGCCGAGCCCCGAATAGAAGAGCGCGAAGGCAAGCCCGCCCATCAGGCCGAGTTCGGTGTCGCTGAGGCCGAGCTCCGCCTTGATCGGCCCCGCGAGGATGCCGATGATCTGCCGGTCGATGAAGTTGAACGTATAGACGAGCAGAAGAAGCCCCAGCACGCGCATTTGCATGCCGGGGCCCAGGTTGGGGGGGGAGGAACCGTTCAGAACTTATACCCGGCTGTGACGAACACCTGGCGCGGATTGCCGTAGTAGGCGGTGAGCACGCCGTCTGCGCCGAGCGAGGAGATCAGCGCGCCGGTGCCGGTGCGCAGATATTCGCCGGTATCCGGGTTCTGGCGAAGGAACACGTAGCCCGAGGTGATGTACTTCTTGTTGAGCAGGTTCTTGCCGTGGACGCCGAGGCTGAAGCGGTCGCTGTCCGACGTCCAGACCAGGCTCGCGTCCCAGAGCGAATAACCCTTCTGATCGAGGCCGGGCGCCGGCAGCTCGAACTGGTAGGTCTTGCTGCGGTACGACAGCGTCGTGCTTGCGTTGAGCGTGCCCGAGGCGACCGGCACGGCGTACGCAAGCGTGCCCGAGGCTGTCCATTCCGGCGTGTTCTGGAAGTTGCGGCGATCGGCGACGTCGATGCCGCGGCTGTCGATGAACTGCTTGTAGTCGGCATTGATGTAGCCGAGCGCCCAGTTGAAGCTGAGCTGATCGTCAGTCGCGCCGAAGCTTTCAGCGAGCACGGCGTTGCCTTCGAATTCGATGCCCTGGATGCGCGCCTTGCCGGCGTTCGTCGTCACGCCGATGAAGGTCTGCTGGCCGCCGATGACGGTGCCGACCGAGCCCGGAATCTGCACGTCCTTGTAATCGGCATGGAAGGCCGCGAGGCTGAAGCGCAGACGGCGATCGAACAGCGAGGCTTTCCAGCCGATCTCGTAGCTGTCGACGGTTTCGGGCTCGAACGAGATGAAATCGTAGATCTCGTCGTAGCTGCGCACGCCGTCGCCGTTCGAGTCGGGCGCAGCGGTGCTGACGCCGCGCGGATCGAAGCCGCCGCCTTTGAAGCCCTTCGAATAGCTTGCGTAGAGGTTGTGGTTCTCGCTCGGCTTGAAGCTGATCGAGGCACGCGGCGTGAACTCCTTGAAGGTCGCCTTGCCCGTGAAATCGGACGTTGTGGCGAAGAGCGTGCCGCCACCACCGAAGAACGGCGAACCGCCGCCGAGGAAGGTTTGCCGCAGGACCGTGGAGCTGCGCTCGTCCCACGTGTAGCGACCACCGACCGAGACGCTGAACTGCTCGCTGAGATCGTAGGTGAAATCGCCGAAGATCGCGAACGTCTCCGTATCGACATCGCCGAAGGTGAGCGCGGTAACGCCGCCCGGCAGGCGCACGTCGAACGCCGTCTTCGCGCTCGCATCGAGGAAGTAGCCGCCGACGAGGCCGCTGAAACCGCCGTTCTGGTAAAGGAACTGGATTTCCTGCGAGAGCTGCTTGTTGTTGTAGGTCGCGGGCACGTCCACGTCGACGGCGGGCAGCGCGTCGAAATCGATCGGCGTGCCGCTGTCGTCCTTGCGATAGGACGTGATGCTGCGCAGCGTGACGTAATCGGACGGGTTCGCTTCAACGAACAGCGTTGTGCCCCACGCCTTCACTTCCTGCTTCGGATCATCGAGAGCGCCCTGGCTATCGAACACGTCGCTCAGCACCGGCGCACCGCTGGAAATGCCCGCGATCAGGCGGTGGCCGCCGCGCGGGTTGCTCTTGTCCTTGGTGTAGTCGCCCGACAGGCGCACGAAGACGGCGTCGCCGTGGATTTCGGCAGTGGCGCGGCCGGCCCAGATGTCCTTGTTGTAGTTGTCGTCGCCCGTCGTGAGGTTCTTGCCGAAACCGCCGCGGCTGAGGCGCGCGATCGAACCGCCGAGGCGGAGCGTGCCGTCGCCGACGGGCATGCTGCCCGTAACGACGAGGTCCGCCTGCTCGTCGGTGCCGAGCGTGCCGCGCAGGCGCAGCATCGGATCAGCGTCGAGCTTCTTCGTCACGTACTTCACCGCGCCGCCGATGGTGTTGCGGCCATAGAGCGTGCCCTGCGGCCCGCGCAGCACCTCGATGCGCTCGACATCGTAGATATCGAGCACGGCAGCCTGCGGGCGGTTAAGGTACACGTCATCGAGATAGAGGCCGACGCCCGCCTCGAAGCCCGCGACCGGATCCTGCTGCCCGACGCCGCGAATGAAGGCGGTGAGCGTGGTGTTGGTTCCGCGCGACACTTCAAGCGTCACGTTCGGGGCGCTTTCGCTAATCTCGGTGATGTCGAGCGCACCCTGCTGTTCAAGCTGGGCGCCGCTGACCGCCGTTACGGCGATCGGAACATCCTGCAGGCTTTCCTCGCGGCGGCGGGCAGTGACGACGATCGCGTCCTCGATGGTTTCGCTCACCGCTGCGTCCTGCGCGAAGGCCGGAAGCGGCACGAAAGCGGCCAGCGCGGTGGTTGCGACAAGTACGGAATGAATCGAAATGCGGCGCATTCTTCCTCCCCAATGCTGTAAAGCCGAGCCCGATGGCTCTTGTGTTGAATCGCCAATACTGAAAGTTGAACCACCTTTCAAATTGAATTATGGGGTCGGGAAAGAATGAAGGGGAGGTCGATGGCAACCGATGCAATTCCGCAACAGGCGGACCGCGAGCCGCGAACCGCGCGCGGACGCAAGACGCAGCGCGCGCTGCTCGACGCAGCGGCCGTCGAATTCGGCGAAAAAGGGTTCCACGAAGGCTCGATCAGCGGGATCACGCGGCGGGCGGGTGTGGCGCTCGGCAGCTTCTACACCTACTTCGAATCGAAGGATGAAATCTTCAGGGCGCTCGTCCGCGACATGTCCGCCCGTGTCGGCCAGCGCGCCGGCGAGGCGATCGCGCGCACCACGGACACGCTTTCAGGCGAGCGGGCAGCGCTGAAGGCCTTTCTGGAGTTCGCGCGCGAGCACAAGGAAGTGTACCGAATCATCGACGAGGCCGAGTTTGCGGACCCCGAAAGCTACCGGCAGCACTACCAGGGAACGGCGCGCCGCATCCTCGACAGGCTGAAGGTGGGCGCAGAACGCGGCGAGATTCGCGAGGACGTGAGCGAGGCCCACGCCTGGGCAATCATGGGCATCAACGTCTTCCTCGGGCTGCGCTACTGCGTGCTCGACGATTCGTCCGACCCGGAAACCGTCGCGACACTCGCCAACGAGATGATCGCCGAGGGGATTCGGCGGCGCTAATCCTTGATCGCGGGTAGCGGCGTCGCTTCGACGGTCGGTGAATGAGGTTCGGTGAGGGCCTCGCGGCCTTCTATCGCAGGGCCTTCCTGCGGCAGTGATCCCGAGACACTCCGCGACTTTCCGACCGAAGGATTGGCGATACCCGCGCGGACGGCCGCCGAAATCGTCGGCAGCGTCGCCGAGGGCGGACGGTAGCCCGGCGTCGCGGCATCGGGCACAGGCGGCGGGACGACGGTGCTGCCGTCCGACAGCGTCTCGGTGAGAGCAGGGAGCGACACAGGCTCGTCGATGATGTCGCCGACGTCCGGCAGCACGGCAAGCTCCGGCTCCGAAAAGCCCGGCGCGGGGCCTAGCGGGACCGGGCGCAGTTCGCTGACTGCCGGCCGCGCGGTCTCGGGAAGATGCAGCAACGCGACGATCCGGCCCCACCCGAAAGTATCCACCGCATAGGCAAGCGCTGCCGCGATCAGCAGGCCAAGCGCGCCCGTGGCCGCGATGAAGCCGCGCGCGCCGAAGCGACGGCGCGGCTCTTCCGCCGCCCACGGCTTCATCGGCTGCAGCGCTTCGGGTTCCGGTGCGGCGACAACGATCGGCTCTGGCTGCGGTTGCAATTGCGGCGCACGCTGCGGTCGCTGCGGCGCTTCTATAGCATAATCGGGCTCGGCGGCGGGAAGCGGCGGACGGGCGGCAATCGCGGCAAGCACGTGGCGCTTCTCGACAACCATCCCGCCGTCGAACATCGCTTCCAGAAGCGCCGCCCCGGCGATCTGCTTCAGAACGCGCGGATTGCCCGAGACCGCATCGACAATCCCTTCCTGCGCTGCGGCCGTGAACAGATCCGGTCGACCCGCGGCAGCGGACGCATCAACGAGGAAATCCGCGATTTCGCTGCCCGCCATCGGCGCCAGCCTGACGAGCCGCCCCGGCTTGCCGAGCCGCGAAGATTCAAGCGCGGCGAGCACGGCGGTGACGCGGTGCTGCGCGGCCTTGGCGAGCACGGCTTCAAGCACGCGCGGCGCTGCGGCATCGGCCTCGTCGACAAGGATCGCATCGAGATTGGCGAAATCGGCCGGTACTGCGAGCGTGGGGCCTGCAAAACTCGCCACGGAGACACCGCGCGCGGCAAGCTCCCGCGCTGCTGCCGCGAGCAGCTGCGATTTGCCCATGCCCGCAGCGCCCGTAAGCGTTACGTTCTCGCACGCCAACACGGCATCCACGATGTCCGAGAGTGCCGTCTCGAACGCATGGTGCAGATAGAGCTGACCATGCGGCTCCTGCCGGAACAGCACATGCTTCAAACCAAAATGCCGAAGAACGTCCATGAAGATCCATCGCGCCGGGGGGCCGGTGAAAGAGGAACGCCTACAGACCCGATACGGCGCATGTGCCGCAGCGCGGCCGGAGCGTCAACGTCATGACGTCATGAAATCGGCCTGACGCTCATTCGACACGACCGCCGCGCCCGGCACCGCCCGCGAAGCGCGCCGCACCCGCGCGGCCTTCATCCGAAGCCAGTGTTTCCATGCCGAGCGCAAATTCGCGCGCCATCGCCTCCGCTTCCGGGGCGCCCCATTGACCGCGTGCGCTGGCACGGTCGTTCCCAAGGCAGACTTGCGGGAACGCAGAAATCGTCTCCGCGAGCGCGACCGCCGCCTCCAGCGCAGCCCCATCCTCGACGACACGGTTCGCAAGGCCCCAGCCCAGCGCTTCCTCCGCCGTGACGGCCCGCCCGGTGAGGATCATATCGAGCGCGCGCGATTCGCCGATCAGGCGCGGCAGGCGCACGCTGCCGCCGTCGATCAGCGGCACGCCCCAGCGGCGGCAGAACACGCCGAACACCGCCGAGCGTGCGACGACGCGCAGATCGCACCAGACGGCAAGCTCCAGCCCGCCCGCGACGGCATAGCCCTCGATCGCGGCGATCACGGGCTTCGAAAGCGCGAGGCGGCTCGGCCCCATCGGACCATCGCCCGCTGCATCAACCCGATTTCCGCGCGGCGTGCCCATGACTTTCAGATCCGCGCCGGCGCAGAAATTGCCGCCCGCGCCGGCCAGCACGGCGACCGAAAGCGACGCATCGGACTCGAACGCGCTGAAGGCGTCGACGAGCGCGGCGGCGGTGGGACCATCGACCGCATTTCGTGCATCCGCACGATTGATCGTCACGACGAACACCGGGCCCCGGCGTTCGGTGAGAACATTTATTTCGGAAGAACCTGCCGCCATGCCGTTACCGCAACCGAGGCGAACAGCCCGGCCAGCGCATAGGGATCATCCGCCGCAAACTGAATCGCGGCCTTGCGATCATCGAAGTCGATAATGAGCAGCGAGCCGATCGGCCGCCCTTCTTCATCGAGCAGCGGCCCGGCGACGAGGAGGCGATCGCCGACGCGTTCCAGATATTCGAGGTGCGTGGGCCGGGTTGCAGCGCGCAGGTCGCCGCTGGCGGGCTTGTCGATGCAGTGGATCGCGAAAAGAGGCATGATTCCCGTCTAGAACGGAAAGATCGGCGATGAAAGAGCGGTTTGCGCGCAGCCGCCACACCGAGACTTTTGGGGTACACTCGGCTATGCCGGGATATCGGCGAAGCGTGTGGGGGTGCCGTGCCGCAATGGCTTGAAGCAGGCGTGTGGGGGTTCGGCAGCGGGTGCGCGCTGCTGATCGGCGCCGCTTTCGCCACGCTCCGCCGCCCTTCGCAGCGATTGATCGCGGTGGTGATGGCGTTCGGCTCGGGCGTGCTGATCTCCGCGGTCGCTTTCGACCTGATGGACGAGGCCTATCGCCAGGGCGGCTTCGATGCCGCCGCCGCGGGATTCCTGGGCGGCGCCATTATCTATACCGCCGCAAACATCGCGATCTCCCGCCGGGGCGCGCGGCACCGCAAGCGATCAGGCTACAACCCCGACGAAAGCCAGACACCGGCCGCGGACAGCGGCGGGCTGGCCATCGCCGTCGGCGCACTGCTCGACGGCATCCCCGAATCGATCGCGATCGGCGTCAGCCTGCTCGACGGCACGGGCGTCAGCCTCGTGATGGTCGCAGCGGTGTTCCTCTCGAACGTGCCGGAGGGGCTTTCAAGCGCCGCCGGGATGCGCGCGGCAGGGCGCGGACCAAAGTACATCTTTGGTGTCTGGGGCGGAATCGCGCTTGCCTCGGGGCTCGCGGCGCTGCTCGGCAACCTGTTGCTCGCGGGCGCAGACCCGAACGTGCTTGCCGCGACGACTGCGGTTGCAGCGGGGGGTATCCTTGCTATGCTTGTCGACACGATGATCCCGGAGGCCACCGAGGAAACGCCCGAATTCGCTGGGCTGATCGCGGTCACCGGATTTCTGTTCGCCTTCGTGCTTTCAAAGCTCGGCAGCGGATGAGCGCGGTTGACGCGAAGGCGGGTCTCCCCTATAGGCGCCCACTTTCAAGCCACGGCTGAAACACAAGATTCGAGGACGAAAACGATGTCGCGCGTTTGCGAGCTGACCGGTAAGGGTCGCCAGGTGGGTCACAATGTGTCTCACGCCAACAACAAGACCAAGCGGGTGTTCCTGCCGAACCTCCAGAACGTGTCGCTGATTTCCGACGCGCTCGGTCGCACGGTGCGCCTGAAGGTTTCGACGCACGGCCTGCGCTCGGTGGAGCACAACGGCGGCCTCGACAACTGGCTGGTGAAGACCCGCGACGAGAAGCTGAGCCTGAAGGCGCGCCGTTTGAAGCGCGACATCAAGAAGAAGCTGAACGCCGCCGCAGCCGCCTGAGCGGGTTCATTTTCGAAGATTTCGAAGGGCCGGTGGAGCGTCTCCACCGGCCCTTCTTCTTATTCGGGAAGCAGCTCGAACTTCAGGAGCAGCGTGCGCTGCGCGGCGTTGAAGTTGTCGTCGCTGATGAGATAGATGAACACGCGCGCGCCTTCGCGGCGAATGTCGATCCCCTCCATATTGTCGATGCTGACGGGCGGGCGCAGACGCGCGATCTCCCTGCCCTGCACGGTCGCGCCCTCCCGCATCTCCGCCAGCGGCACCTCGACGAGTGCCATCGCAACGCCGGTGAGCGGCGAGAAGGCGCGATTCAGGATGATGAGGCGTTCATCATCAAGCAGGGCGGCGTCCGTCGGCGAGAAGTTCGCGGGCGGGTGGTAGCGGAACGCGAGGTTCACGCGTGTGCCGTCCGGGCGCTGCACAGCGCCGACGGCGAGCGCGGGTCGGTCTCCGCCGTCCGGCGCCTCTTCGGCGATGACGAGCGGTACGCCGCCCGGCAGCATGACAAGCGTCTCCGCGCCACCGTTCAGCGGCCAGTCCTTCATTTCGGGAAGTGAATAGACCTGCTTTGCGCGCCATTCCGACTGGCCCAAAGGCACGACCCACAGGCTGTTCGTGCGCTCGAAGCCGACCAGCGCCTCTGCTCCGCCTGGACTGAGCACGAGCGATTCCGCGTCGCGCGTCGCTTTTGTGCCGGCCGCGCCATCGCGATCGAGAAGCATGCCGCCGCGGACGTTTTCGATGCCGACAAGCCGGCCATCCCGCTCCACGCGGTCGAAACTCAGCAAGATACCGGCATCGCCGACCGCATAACACCGATCGGGGCAGCGAAGCCCCGAGAGACCGCCAAACCAGGACGTCGCCGAGCGCAACGCCACGCCGCCCGCATATCTGAGGCGCCCCTCCCCCTGCCTCGCAGCGTCGCGGGCATCGAAGGGCACGGCGACGCTTTCGACGGCAAGCGGCTCAATAGCGGGCGGTGGGGCATTGCCGCAGGCGGCGATGGCAAGCAAAAGCAGGACGGGGACGCGCATGGGGAATCGGCATAGGCGGCGGCATCACCGAATGCAAACAGCGGCCCGCTGACCCCTTAAAGGCCGCGAGCCGCTGCGCGCGTCTAACCGGTGCTTACCAGTAGGGGTTCACACCATAATGCGAATAGACGCGGTGCTGATACGCGCGGTCGAGCGCCGTATCCCGGCTCGCGTCGTCGAACGTGGGACCACTGCGAAGCTGGTCTTCGGTAACGTCGAGGCGGTAGCCGTCCACATCCGTGTCGTACTTCAGGGTCGACCACGGCAGGCTGTGGTACTTCTCGCCCATCCCGAGAAAGCCGCCGACGGAGACGACAGCGTCGGTCACCCGGCCGCCGCGCTTCTCGATCATCAGCGATTTGACCGACCCGATCCGTTCGCCGTCACGGCCATAAACGGACGTTCCGTCCACCTTCTCCGACGAGATGAGGTCGTTGGTCTCGCTCATTTTTTCGTTCTGCATCCTAAGCTCTCCTCCATTGGATATACCTGACCAACGGAGGCGGTCCCGGCCGGTTCCCCACGATTGGGATGAACCGAGGACCAAAACACGCCGTTCGTCGCATCCGCCCCGTTGACGCGGGCTGTGCAGACGGCATTGTGCGCGCGAGGAGACAAGTATGCGCATGGGAATTCCGGGAGTTACGGCACGGCTGGCAATGATCGCGGTGGCGGGAGGCCTTGTCCTCGCCGGGTGCGAGAAGAAGAAGGACGCAGAAAAGCCCGCCGAAACCGAAGCCCCCGCGTCGCAGCCGGCGCAGGCACCTGCGGCCACTCCCCCCGCGCCGATGCCCGAGGGCAATCCGCCGCCCCCCTCCGAACTTTCGCGCGACGTCCCCGCGATCACGCGCGGCAAGGCGCTCGCCGAGGCGAACTGCACGCGCTGCCACGCCACGCAGCCCGGGCAGAAGAGCGCGAACGCCTCCGCCCCTTCGTTCGCCACGCTGTTCACGAGCTATCCGCCCGACTACATCGCCGAAGCCTTTGCCGAGGGCGTGTTCGTGGGCCACGGCGACATGCCCGCGTTCGAGTTCTCCCCCGAGCAGATCAACGACCTTGTCGCCTATCTCAAGACGCTCGGTCCTCCCGGCTGAGCGGATCGCACAGCGTCGGCAGGCGGCGCGCATCCTCCACACTGTCGGCAAGGCGCTTCAGCACCACATCGAGAAGCGCACGGCCCGCCGTACGCGCATCCTCATCCTGCCCCGGATCGAACAATCCGCCCACATTGATGGCATCGAGCAGCGCCTTCGCCTCGCTGACCCGCCCGGCCAGCGCGAACGCCGCGCATGACCGGCAGCTACAACACATTCGATTGGCCGATTGTGATCTTGAAAGAACGCGCGGCATCGCGCCGCGAAGCCGCGACTTTGGTGTCCAGCATGTTTTGAACTCGTCGTCCCTTTCGGGCGACGCCTCCTCAGGCGACCGCTGAAAGCGTCTCTTCGGCCGGCAGCAGCGATTCCTTCACGCCCCAGTTGCGACGGATCAGCGTCAGCGTTTCGGGCGTGACGTTGATCCGCATCGCGGCGATCGATTCCGTGCCGTCCTTGCGCGGCAAGCCGAGCAGCTCGATATCCCAGCCCACCGACAGGATCGTCGGCACCCAGCTCGAATGCGTCACGAAGATGAGCTGCTTGATATCGCGCATCAACGCGAACTCGATCGCGGCAACGGTGATGTTCTTGCGGCCCGTCCACTGGGCGAGCTTGTCCTTGACGTTGGGATTGGCGCACAGGCGCGTCATTTCCCAGGCGGTGTCATCCGCCGGAACCGGGCTCTGCACCATGTCGGCGAAATGCTCCGCCATCAGCGTCGGGACCGAACACGGCAGGAGGCGGATCGAGGCAACATGGTTGCCCTCCGCATCGACATCGATGATGTAAATGGCATCGTCGGTATCGTACTGGTCGATTTCCTTATCGCCGACGACCGGGATATCCCACTTCAGCCAGTCCACGAAGACACGCTTGCGGTCCTGGTGCATCTGATCGATGAGCGCCTGGTTTTGCGACTTGTTCTTCGCCGTTACGAACTTGATCATAGCCCCCTCACGAAACACTGCGCCGTACAGCGCACCAGCAGTTTTTCCTTCTTAACTCAAAAATATGCATGGTTACTATCCCGGTAACTACCGGGGACTGCGAACGTGTTTCACGTTTAAGGCAATTTTGAGTCAGGCGCGCCCGAAGGCGCCCTTCAGCTCAGGATATCCGCGAAGCTGAGCTGGCCGTTCCACAGCACGCGGGCGAGCAGTTGCTGGCGGGTGGCGACGCCGTAGCGGCGCTTTGCGATCTCGATATGCTCGTTGCACGTTTTGGGGCTGATGCCGAGCAGCCGCCCCATCATCGCATCACTTTTGCCGCGCGCGTAAAGCACGATGCAATCGAGCTGGCGCGGAGTCAGCGCGGCCGACGGGGGCAGCGGGATCGGTTCGTGCGTGCTGATGCGGCGGGCGGCTTCGAACGCGAACCAGCCGACCGATTGCGCGGCAGCCGCGCCATAATGATCGCTGCGGCGTTCGCGGCGCGTCGCGAACGAGCAGAGGCCGACAGTCGTGCCGCCTTTCGGCATCGGGACAGTGAAGCCGTCGAGCAGGCCTTCGGTGCGCGCGACACGCATCACGTCGCGCTGCCGCTCGCTCAGCACGACCATGTCCGGAATGTGCTTCCACGGGAAACCCGCAACCGCAATTTCGCAGGCCGCGAACACGGGATCGTCCACCCAGTAGGCGCGGTCACGGACCATTTCGACCCACACACCCGGATAGGTGGTGAGCTGCAAGGTTTCGGCCGGCACGCGGCTTTGCCGCGGTGAATGCAGCAAGGCGAAACAATCGAAACCGAGCTCTTCGGTAATGGCTTGCGTAAGATTGGTGAGGGTCAGCAGGTCGTTGGCCTTCTTGGCCTTGTCCACGAACGCCTGCACTTTTTTGAACAGCATTTCTCGTCCCTTGCGGTGACGACCCCTTGCACTCCCGGACCCCTTGATTCGGATAAAACCTATCCGATATCGGCACTTAGACGCAAATGCTGAGACGAGCGTTAACGCCGCGCGGCAAAGAATTCGCGCAGCAGGACCGCGGACGCGGACGCGGAGATATCCGGATACACATCCGGGCGGTGGTGGCAGGAGGGGCTGGCGAAGATGCGCGGGCCATGCTCGACGCCGCCGCTCTTAGGATCGGACGCGCCGTAATAGAGCCGCCGAATGCGCGCCGCGCTGATCGCCGCCGCGCACATCGGGCACGGCTCGAGCGTCACATAGAGGTCGCATCCCGAGAGCCGCTGGGAGCCGATGCGCGCAGCGGCCGCGCGGATCACCAGCATCTCGGCGTGGGCGGTGGGATCCGAAAGTTCAAGCGTCCGGTTGCCGTCGGCTGCAAGCACGGTGCCGTCCGCATCGACGATCACGGCACCGACCGGCACCTCGCCGCGTTCCGCCGCCGCGCGCGCCTCGCCAAGCGCTGCGGCCATCGCACCGCCGGCTGCGAAATCGGAGAGAGAGCCTACGCTCATGTTGGGCTGCCTTGCGCGTGCACGGCGCCGGTTTCAACGACGCGGCGCGCAAGGTCAATCACGCCGAAGCGATTACGCCCCCAAAAATTGTGCGCCCCGGCGGGAGGGGGATTCCGGCCGGGGCGCTCGACGGCAATGCTGTTGCTTACTGCTTGGCGCTACCGTCGTCTCCAGCGGGGGTGATTTCCACCGTCGGAACGTCAATATCAACCTTGTCGGTCTTCACCTCGACGTCAGGAACCGGAACGCTTGCCGATTCCGTCCCGACGTTGATCTCGCCGGTTTCGACCTGAACTTCCGGTATCTCGCCGCCCGAGACGCTGACTTGTGGCGTCTTCAGATCGCCGCTCGCATCGACATTGAACAGACCCAGGGCATAGCCGACGACGGCCAGCAGAACGATCACAGCGACGACGATAACGATGGTGCGACTGCCTTTATCCACGGCATATCTCCCTGTTGTTTTCACTGAGCCGCCAACGCGCGGTGTGCGGATTTGGTTTCATCCGTTGTTTCAGGGTCGACACGATTTTCCGTCGGCGTTCTCTTGCAACCGCGCGCCGCATCGTCCAATGCCCGTGCCGTCCGAACAGAGAGCAGGAAAGCTGGCAACATGACGAAGGCCCCGACCGCGAAGCCCTGGATAAGCGCTATCGAGGCTTATGTGCCGGGCCGCGCGCAGGCCGCTCCGGGCGTAACGCTCGTCAAGCTCTCCTCGAACGAGAACCCCCGCGGCGCGAGCGCGAAGGCGATCGAGGCGATGCGCGCCGCCGTCGGCAAGGCGAACCGCTACCCGGACGCCAGCAGCCACGATCTGCGCGAAGCCATCGCGGCGCTGCACGGCCTCGAGGCGGACCGCATCGTCTGCGGCACCGGATCTGACGAAATCCTGCAGTGCATCGCCCTCGCCTACGCCGGCCCCGGCGACGAGGTGCTCTACGTGCGCCACGGCTTCATGGTCTATCCGATCGCCGCCGAGCGCGCGGGCGCGACGCCGGTCGCGGCGCCGGACACGGATTACACGGCCGATGTGGATGCGCTGCTCGCCGCCGTCACCGAGCGGACGAAAGTCGTCTACCTCGCCAACCCCAACAACCCAACCGGCACGCTGATCGCCCAGAGCGAGGTTGAGCGGCTGCACGCCGGACTGCCGCCGCACGTGCTGCTGGTGATCGATTCCGCTTATGCCGAATATGTCGAGGAGCCGGGCTACGACGACGGCATCGCGCTTGCGCGTGTCCACCCGAACGTCGTGATGACGCGGACCTTCTCGAAGATCTACGGCCTCGCGGCGGAGCGCATCGGCTGGGCCTACGGCGCGCCGGATGTGATCGACATGGTGAACCGCATCCGCGGCCCGTTCAACGTCACCAGCGCCGGGCTTGCGGGCGCGGTCGCCGCGCTTGCCGACCAGGACTTCGTGGCCACATGCCGCGCCGACAACGCCCGCAACCGCGCGGCGCTTATCGCTGCCGTGGAAGCGCTCGACAACAAGGGGCTGCGCGCAGTGCCTTCGGCGGCGAACTTCGTGCTGGTGACGTTTCCCGAAACGGGGGCGCACACGGCGGAGGCGGCGAACGCCTACCTCACCGAACGCGGGTTCCTGACACGCTGGCTACCGAACCAGGGCCTTGGCAACGCCCTGCGCATCTCGATCGGCACCGACGAGGAAACGCAGGCCGTGATCGGCGCTCTCCGCGCCTTCCTCGGCTGATGCTGCCCTTCTCCCGCGTCGCCATCATCGGGCTAGGTCTCATCGGCTCGTCGCTCGCGCGCGCCGTGCGGCTGCACATGCCGACCGTACGCCTCGTCGGCTATGACGGCAGCGCGGCCGTCCGCGCACGCGTCGATGAACTCGACCTCCTCGACGATATCGCCGACACACCCGGCGCCGCCGTGATCGACGCCGACCTCGTGGTGCTGTGCGTGCCCGTGGGGCAGATGGGCGCGGCGATCGAGGAGATGCGCGCCGACCTGCCAAAAGGCGCCATCGTCAGCGACGTGGGGTCTGTGAAGGCAAGCGTCGCCGCGCTCGCCGGGCTGATCCCCGAAGGCGTGCACTTCATCCCCGCGCACCCGGTGGCGGGCACCGAAAAGTCTGGCCCGGATGCGGGCTTCGCCGAACTCTTCCACCAGCGCTGGTGCATCCTGACGCCGCTCCCCGGCACGGACGAGACGGCGATCGAGCGCCTTGCCGAGTTCTGGAAGCGTCTCGACAGCAAGGTCGAGACGATGGACGCGCAGCACCACGATCTGGTGCTGGCGGTGACGAGCCACCTGCCCCACCTGATCGCCTATTCGATCGTCGGCACCGCTTCAGACCTTGAAGGCGTGACACGGTCCGAAGTGATCAAATATTCGGCGGGCGGCTTCCGCGACTTCACGCGCATCGCCGCCTCCGATCCGCAGATGTGGCGCGACGTGTTCCTTGCCAACAAGGACGCGGTGCTCGAAATCCTCCAGCGCTTTACGGAAGACCTGACCGCGCTTCAGCGCGCGATCCGCTGGGGCGACGGCGATACGCTGTTCAACCTGTTCACGCGCACCCGCGACATCCGCCGCACGATTATCGATGCGGGACAGGACACGGCGGCTCCTGACTTCGGACGGGACCACCGCTAGCCCCTTCGGGATCGCCGACGGTCACGCCCGCCGCGCTGTCTCCGGTCAGCGTCATCGTGCGCGCGCGGCGCGCGCGGTACTCCGCCGCCGGGACCGTGCCCTCAAGCAGCGCCTTCACCGTGAACGGACATTCGCTCCTGATCGTGCCCGAGACGGCGATGCGGCCATCGGGGAGCGGCGCGAGCGTGGCATCGATGTCCGCGAGCGGCTTGTCCCTCGCGAGAAGCTGCGCGCCCTTCACCTCGATCGTACCGCCGTTCCGCCAACCGTCTATCGCGTTGATCGGCGCGCGCGCAGTCACGAACAGGGGAATGTCGATGCCCAGGCTGACGCCTGCACGGTCGAGCGTTCCGGCGATGCGCGCCTCGGCCTGAACCGGCAGCGTCGGGGATTTGCCCTGCGGCTCGCCGCCCGGCGTTTCGCGCAGGTGCAGCTCGAAGTTCGACGCGTCGAACGGTCCGCCCGCGAACGGAAGCCAGACCTTCGCGGTTTCGAACTGCATCGACAGGCGTTCGAGCGTGTCTCCCGGCCGCCGCACGCTCGCCAGCATCGCAGGCGCTTCGACGTCGAGACGCATGCCCGCCAGCCGTGTGAGCGCGAACTGCAGACGCGGCTGCTCCGCAACGACCACGACATGGCCTGTGCGCCACGGCTGACGATTGACGACCACCGATGACGCATGGGCCGCAAAGGAAAGTTCTCGCGTCTGCCGCCGGACGGCAATGTCGCCGGCGCGCGCCTCGATCCGGTAGGGGAAGCCCGCCGTCTCGACCGGCGCGCCGATCCGGGCAGACACGATCTCGCCGAAGCCTTTCGCCTCGCCCTGCCAATAGAGCCAATAGGCGATCAGCCCCAGCAGCAGCGGCAGCACCGGCACCCAGAACGGCAAGCGACGCATCACGGCACCTCGTTGATGGCGGCGTGCAGCCGCGCCTCAAACGTCTTGCGGTCGAGCCCGGCGGGGATCACCTCGCCGAAACGCATCGTGATCGTGCCGGGCTGCTTCCAGAAACTGCCGCGCGGCCAAAGCGTTCCCGAATCGAGCGCGACCGGCACGACCGGCAGCTTCATCAGCTTGTAGAGCCCCGAAACGCCGGGTTTCAGCGGCGGGGCCTCGCCCACCGGCGTGCGCGTGCCTTCGGGGAAGATCACGATTTCGCGGCCTTCGGCGACGGCCTGCTCGGCAACGCGCAGCATCGTGCGCATCGCGGCTGAAGAGGCGTCGCGGTCAACCGGGATCGAACCGTGACGGCGCGCGATCCAACCCCAGACCGGAATCCGCATCAGTTCCGCCTTCATCACCACAGCGGGCCAGCGGAACAGGCGCGGGGCAGCCATGGTCTCGTAAGCCGCCTGATGCTTCATCGCGACGATCACCGGGCCTTTTGGCGGCTCGCCGACGATCTTCAGCCGTACGCCCGCGATCCGCGACGACGACCAGAGGAAAAACGCCGACCAGCGCCGCGCGCCCACGTGCGCACGGCGGCGCGAGATCAGTGCGTCAAAGCCTGCGGCAATAACGAGAAGGGCGCCCACCACATAGAAGACCAGGGCAAACGCGATCGAACGGAACACAATCATCAGGCCTCACCCATCAGCAGCAGCAGGCGCCTGAACAGGAACTTGCTGTATTCTAGCGCGAGCAGGCGCGCCGATAGACGCGCAGGCACCGCATCGGGCACGAGCCTGACCCCCGAACCAATCCGCGCGCGCGCTTCCGCCGTCGCGCGCTTGATGTGGAACTGCGAGGTGACGAGGCGCACGGATTTATACTCGTGCTGCTTCACCCACGCCGCGATCTCCTCACCATTGCCGCGCGTATCGGCGGCCTCCTTGCCGAGATCGATGCAGCAATCGAAGACGTCCGCCGGCACGTTCAGCTCGATTGCGAGTTCGATCGGCCGGACACTGGCATCGACGCCCGAGATGAGCAGCCGCTCCGCCTTCCCCGCGCGCAGCAGATCGACACCCCGCGCAATCCGGCCTGGGCCGCCGGTCAGCACGACGATGCCTTCCGTGCGAATGTTATCAGCCGCAGGTTCGGGCAGGCTGAGCACAAACCAGACGAAACCCGCGATCCATGCGAGCGCAAGCAGCATGGCGGAGCGCACGAGAACCGCGGTCATAGCTGCTGCTTCAGCCTCCGCCCGACGGTGATCCGCACCGTGAGGATCGTGAGCAACGCCACGAGCAGCGGCACGGCGGCAAGCGCCGTCCAGCCGAGCGGCGACAGCCCGATTTCACCAGCGAGCCCGCCGCCGAACTGGCCGAGCAGATTGCCGATGAAGATGATGACGGCGAACCCCGCAATCGCGCCGATCGCGCCGCCAATGAGTCCCTGAATGGCGTAGCGATATTCAAAAAGTGCCGCGACGGTGCGATCCTCGGCGCCCATGATGTGAAGCGTTTCGATCGTCGGCCCGTGCGTGCTGAGCGCCGCGCGGACGGAGAGCGCGACGATTGCCGCAGTCGTGGCGACCACGAGCACGCCGATCGAGACGGCGAGCCATCGCAGCACCTCGACAACCCCCGCGAGCGGCCGGAACCACTGGGCGTGGGTGTCGATGCGGGCGGTGGGCGCAATCGCGCGGACAGCCTCGCTGATCGCCGCCATATCCCCGGTGCCGGAGCGCCAGCGCGCGTCGATCATCGCCGGGAGCGGCAGGTCTTCACCGATGTTGCCGGAGCCGAGCCACGGCTCGACCAGCGCGCGCAGTTCGCTGTCGCCGAGCACCACCACGTCCGCGAGGTCGGCGCGCGCGCGCAGCGTCGCGGCGATGGCGGCGGTGTGCTCGCGCTTCACATCCGGGTTCGGCTCGACGATCTGCACGGTGAAGCTGCGCGAGAGGCCGCCGGTGAGCGCCGCCGCGCCGTTGGAAAGTGCCATACCGCCCGCGAGCGCGAGCGTGGCGAGAAAGGTCATCATGCCGATGATCCATGGCAGGGCACCGCCCGCCCACCGGCTTTCGGGAAGGAAGCGGTAGCGCTGCGCGCGCGGCTGCAGCCAGGCGATCACAGACTGAGCTCCGCAGGTTCGACCGGCGGCGGATTGCGCAGCACGCCCATCGGATCGAGCATCTCCCCGCGATCGAGCCGCAGCGTGATCGCGGAGGGCACGCGGGACATGAGGTGCAGCGCGTGCGTCGCCACCACAACGGTTGTGCCGAGGCGGTTGAGTTCGTGGAAAAGGTGCAGGAGCCGCCCGGCCATTTCGGGATCGACGTTGCCCGTGGGCTCGTCCGCCAGCAGGATATCGGGCCGCGCGATCACCGCGCGCGCGATGGCGACACGCTGCTGCTCGCCGCCCGAAAGCACGGCGGGGCGTGCGTCGCGGCGTTCGGCAAGCCCGACCCAGGCCATGAGTTCATCGACATGCGCCTTCACCTCCGCCTCGTGCACGCCTGCGATGCGCAGCGGCAGGGCGATATTGTCGAAGGCAGTGAGATGCTCGATCAGCCGGAAATCCTGCAGAACGACGCCGATGCGGCGGCGCAGCGCGGGAAGCGCCCCGCGCGGCAGGCTGGTGATGTCGCGCCCGAACATGTCGATCCGGCCGCGCGAGGGCCGCTGCGCGAGATAGAGCAAGCGCAGCAGCGAGGTCTTCCCCGCACCCGACGAGCCGACGAGGAACATGAATGCGCCGGTTTCCAGCCGGAAACCGATGTCGCGCAGCACCTCCGCGCCCGTGCCGTAGCGCAGGCCGACATTGTCGAAGCGGACGATGGTGCTCATGGTGCGCTCACGAAAGCATCACGGCGCACTGAGCCAGTTCGGGACGGGCAGGCCTTTTTCCGTCAGCCATGCGGGATTGTAGAGGCTGGAGAGGTAACGCAGCCCGGAATCGCAGAGCACGGTGACGATGGTGTGGCCCGGCCCCATCTCGGCGGCGAGCTTTTCAGCGCCGACGATATTGATGCCCGAGGAGAGGCCAAGGCTGATCCCCTCTTCAATGAGCAGGTCGTGGATGGTGCGAAGCGCCTCCTCATCCGTCACGCGGAACTGCGTGTCGACCGGCGCGCCGTCGATGTTCGCCGTGACGCGGCCCTGCCCGATGCCTTCGGCAAGCGACGACCCTTCGGACTCCAGCACGCCGCGCGCAAACCAGGAATACATGGCCGCGCCGTAGGGATCGGTGAGCGCGATGCGAATGTCCGCATTCTTCGCCTTCAGGCCCATCGCCGTGCCCGCGAGCGTGCCGCCGGTGCCGACCGCGCAGGTGAAGCCGTCCACCGCGCCGCCCGTATCCGCCCAGATTTCCTCGGCAGTTGTCTCGATGTGCGCCTGGCGGTTCGCGAGATTGTCGAACTGCCCAGCCCAGATCGCGCCCGGCGTCTCCTCCGCGATGCGGCGCGAGCGGTGCTGGAAATGCTCGGGGTCGGCGTATTTGGTCGGCGGCACCAGCACCAGTTCGGCGCCGAGCGCGCGCAGCGTCGCCATCTTTTCGACCGACTGGTTCGAAGGCATCACGATGATCGTGCGATAGCTCTTCGCGTTCGCAACCACGGCAAGCCCGATGCCGGTGTTCCCCGCCGTGCCTTCGACGACGATGCCGCCGGGCTTCAGCCGGCCTTCGCGCTCCGCCGCTTCGATCATGTAGAGCGCCGCGCGGTCCTTCACCGAACCCCCGGGATTGAGAAACTCGCACTTGCCGAGGATCGTGCAACCCGTGCGTTCGGAGGGGCCGCGCAGGCGAACAAGCGGCGTACCGCCGATAAGCTTCAGGATATCGTGCGCGGGTGCGCGAGAGATGTGACTTGGCATGGTGAATGCAAGGCTTACCGACGCGCGCCGCCCCATGCAATCGCGCCTTCATGACAGGAGCACGAAAGTCGGCGGCGCATTTCTGCGCCGCCGGTAAAGTCGGTTTTGGGGGAACCGCAACGCGAAGGGAAAGACCCGTCCGCGCCTTGAGAATTCAAACCTAGCGCGCATGCGGGTCAGATTCGTGACGAAAGCGAAAATGCGCGGCTGAAATTGCCACACTGCTGGTCTAGATCATGAAGCATGATCCGCGCCGCCATCATAACCGCCTGCACCCTGCTCGCCCTGGCCGGCTGCGACCGCGCAACGGACAGCGACAGCGACAGCGCGCTCCGCATGGCCTTCGTGAACGACGACGGCGCAAGCCTCGTCCCCGAAGACAGCCTTGAAAACGCCGCGGCGCGGGCCATGCACATCGGACTGACGACGCTTGAGCCGAGCGGACGGGTGGTGCCGTCTCTGGCGCTCAGCTGGCGGGTGAGCGACGACGGGCTCACTTATGTGTTCAAGTTGCGCGAGGCCTATTGGGCGGACGGGCGGCGGCTCACCGCCGGCGATGTCGTTGCCGTGATGCGGCGCATCGTCAGCCCCGGCTCCGGGAATCCGCTCCGCGATGAGTTGATGATGATCAACAACGCCGCGCTCATCGCGGCGAACCGGCGCCCGGCGCGGATGCTCGGCGTTTCCGATCCGCGTCCCGACACGGTGGTGATCACGCTCGCCAAACCCGAACCGGCATTGCTGCAGCTGCTCGCAGACCCGGCCGCGGCAATCGTCCGCTCTGGCAAAACCCCGCCCGCTTCAGGCGCATTTACGAAGGCAGACGACGCGGGCGACGCGGACGGCGCGCTGCACCTTGTGAAGAACAGCGCCTATTATGCGGCCGATACGGTCTCGCTCGCCGGGGCAACGCTCTCCCGTACCGACGCGGAGGGAGCGATCCGGCGCTTCAACGCTGGCGAACTCGACATCGTGAGCGGTAGCCGCCTCACCGGACTGCGGGCAGCGCGATCGGGCGGCGATTCACAGACGCTCCGGCTGGAGCCGACGTGGGGCCTCTATTTCTATCTGGCGCGCACCAGCTCCGGCCCGCTCGCCGACATCCGCGTGCGCCGCGCGCTCGCCATGTCGTTCGATCGCACCGGCATCCTCTCTCGCCTGTTCGGCGTCACCGGCTTGCAGCCTGCCTATTCGGCACTGCCGCCGACGCTTCCCGATGCCTATGCCGGAAGCGCGGGCGACTGGGCCGGATGGTCCGCCGACGTGCGGGAGAGCGAGGCGGTGAGGCTGCTCGCGGAGGCCGGCTATACTTTCAACCAGCCGCTGACACTGTCTGTCGCCATACCCCACGGCCGCGAACACGCCGATCTGCTCGCCGCGATCAGCAATTCCTGGGGCGTGATCGGCGTCCGCGTGAAGGCCTACGCGCGCGGCCCGCTTTCGCACCGCCGCGCGATCGAAAAGGGCGACTTCGACCTTGCCGCCGTCGAGCGCATCGGGCGAGCGCCCGTCGCGGACACGTTCCTGCAACCCTTCACCTGCGCGGTGCGGTTTGGCGGCTATTGCAACCCGGCGGTCGACCAGTTACTCGCCGACGCGGCCGCCGAGGACGATCCCGGTACGCGCATCCAGCTTCAGCGGCGCGCGAACCGGCTGATTTCAGAGGATGCGCCGCTGATTGCCGTCCTGTCGCCGATCCGCTGGTCGCTGGTATCGCCGCGCGTGACGGGCTGGGAAAACAATGTGGCCGGCGCGCATCCGTTGTCCGGCCTCGCCATGAGCGGAACGAAAAAGGAGTAGCACCCATGGACCCCATCGTCATCGTCGGCGCGAAGCGCACCCCCATGGGAGGCTTTCAGGGCGATCTTGCCGGCCTGACCGCAAGCCAGCTCGGCAGTGCCGCAATCCGCGCCGCGCTTGAGGAGGCCGGCGTTCCCGCCGCAGACGTCGAACAGGTGATCATGGGCAACGTGCTCGGTGCAGGCCAGGGCCAGGCCCCGGCGCGCCAGGCGCTGCTCGGCGCGGGTCTTCCCGAAAGCGTCGGCGCGACCACGCTCAACAAGATGTGCGGTTCGGGCATGAAGGCCACGATGGACGCACACGACATCATCCTCGCGGGCAGCGCCGAAATCATGATCGCTGGCGGCATGGAATCGATGACGAACGCCCCCTACCTCCTCCCGAAGGCGCGCAGCGGATACCGGATGGGCCATGGCGAGGTGAAGGATCACATGTTCCTCGACGGCCTTGAGGACGCCTACGACAAGGGCCGCGCGATGGGCACGTTCGCCGAGGAGACGGCGCGCCATTACCAGTTCACGCGCGAAGCGCAGGACGTTTACGCCGTGCGCTCGACAACGCGTGCGCAGGCCGCGATCGCGGACGGCAAGTTCGCGGGCGAAATCGTGCCGGTTACGGTCAGCGGGCGCGGCGGCGACGTGACGGTGAGCATCGACGAGCAGCCCGGCAAGGCGAAGCTCGACAAGATCCCAACCCTGAAGCCCGCGTTCGCGAAGGACGGCACCGTAACGGCGGCGAACAGCTCGTCGATCTCGGACGGCGCGGCTGCACTCGTGCTGATGCGCGAATCGACCGCGAAAGCGCGCGGCCTGACGCCAATCGCCCGCATCCTCGGCCACGCGACGCACGCGCAGGCCCCGGCATGGTTCACGACCGCGCCGGTGTTCGCCATCGAAAAGCTGCTGAAGAAGGTCGGCTGGTCGGCGAATGACGTCGACCGCTACGAGATCAACGAGGCCTTCGCCGTGGTGGCGATGTGCGCGATCCGCGACCTCGGGCTCGACGAGGACAAGGTGAACGTCCACGGCGGCGCCTGCGCGCTCGGCCACCCGATCGGGGCGAGCGGTGCACGCGTGATCGTCACGCTGCTCGGCGCACTGCGCGACGCGGGGCTCACGAAGGGTGTCGCCAGCCTCTGCATCGGGGGCGGCGAAGCGACGGCACTCGCGGTTGAACGCCTGAACTAGGGCTGCATCACAGGAAGCATGTCGAGCGCCCGGTCGATCCGGGCGACCGCCGCCGCATACTCAGTGCTGGAAACGTCACGATAGTGGCGTTCGAAGGCGCTTGAGCTCATGCCTTCGTTGAAGCCAAGTGCCGAGAGCGGCAGAAGCTCGGGGGAATCGGCAGAGAAACGGCGCGAAAGGCGCGCGGCACGCGCCGGATCGGCCGCCGTTTCGCCGAGCCGTAGACCCGCACGGTCCGCCGCAAGGTCGACGAACGAGAAACCACTGCCGCCGGCAAGGCTGTCGTCGAGTTCCTTCCAGGTGCCGAGCGCGCGCCCGATGGCGGGATCGGCAGCAGCCGCCAGCGCCGCCGACAGCGTGAAATGCTTGGCAAGGTCGTCGCGCCCCGCAAGCGTCACCCGCAGCGTCGGGGGAAGCATCGGGGTGAGCGCGGCCTCGCTGTCGCGGGCGAGACGGCCCGCACGCGGCCCGACGACGAGCATGGCGGCAGCAACCATCGCGGCCCGCGCATGCGACCGCGCGCGCTCCCCGCTCTGCGGCGCGTCCGCAAAGAGCGCGGCATAGACCTCGGACAGATCGAGCGGGCGCCCTTCGAGGCGCTGATACGCGGAAACGTAGAGCCGGTTGGCGAGGTGTCCATCGATCGCGTCGTCCGACGGCGCCAGCTTGCTGACGCCCTTCAGCAGCCCACGCGGCAGATCGAGCACGACATTGGCCGTGCCCTTCCCCGCTTCGAACGCGAGGATCGCCTCGCGCGTCGTGGGGAAGCGCTGGCCGGCGCGCATCTCCGCTGCCTTATGGGCCATGCCGAGCAGCGGCTCGAGCAGCAGCGTCGGGATCGGCAGCGTGCCGATGTTCGCGGAAATCTGCGGGTAGCCGTAGTCCTCGACCTCGGTGATGCGCACGCCCCCCGTCAGCCACGTGCCGCCCGAAAGGCGGAAGGCGGCCTTCACCGCGAGCGCATCGTCCGCGACGCGGGGGGAGAGGCGCAGCCGGGGCACACCGTTGGTGAGCACGCGCGCCGCACCCTCCATGTCCGCGATCGAGGCCGTGACCGGCGAAGGCTCCTCGGCAGCCGCGACTTCCGCGAGCGCGACCGCGAGGTTGCGCGCGGCGCGAACGTCCGACGCGCTCGGGACATCGGGCGCAGCGATCCCCTCGCCGGTGAGCGCAGCCGCCCCGGCGAACAGGATAAGAGCCAGCAATCCAAGCACGAATCGAATGGGGCCACTCCCGCCAGATACGGCAGCGTTCTACTCGCGCGCCGGGCGCGCTCACAAGCGGCAGATGCCGTGCCGGGCGACGACCTACAGCGTGGGCGGGCTGAGCGCCGCATCGCGCAGGCCCCGCCAGACGCGGATCGCCTGCGCCGATTCGAAAACGTCGTGGACGCGCACCATCTGCACGCCCTGCCCGATCGCCGTCATCACGAGCGCGAGCGAGCCGCCAAGGCGGCGATCGACCGGCGCCTCGTTGGAGAGCGCACCGACAATGCGCTTGCGGCTGGCCCCCAGAAGCACGGGCACGCCGAGGCCGTGAAACAACGAGAGGCCGTTCAGAACTTCAAGGTTGTGCCGCACGGTCTTGCCGAAGCCGATGCCCGGATCGACGAGGATCTTGTCGCGCGCGATCCCGGCTGCAACCGCCGCATCGATGCGCATTTCGAGCCAATCGTAGACGTCGAGCAGCGCGTCTTCATACTGCGGATCACGCTGCATCGTCTCGGGGCCGCCCCGCGTGTGCATGATGACGACGGGGCAACCGGCGTTTGCGATCGTTTCGAGCGCACGGTCGTCGTGCGTAAGGCCGGAAACGTCGTTGACCATCCCCGCACCGCGCGACAGGGCATCGGCCATCACCGCGCTCTTTCGCGTGTCGATCGAGACCGCGACACCTGCCTTCGCCAGCCGCTCGATAACGGGCGCGACGCGGACGATTTCGTCCTGCTCCCATACTTCAGCGGCGCCGGGGCGCGTGGATTCACCACCGACATCGATGATCGCAGCACCCTCCGCCGCCATGGCGACGGCAGCGGCAGCGGCCTCGTCGTCGGTCGCGTGGCGGCCGCCGTCCGAGAAGCTGTCGGGCGTGCGGTTCAGGATCGCCATCACTGAAGGCTCGGAAAAGCGCACCGTGCGCTCGCCGAGCTGGATCGGTGCACGAGGCGCCGTCAGCCGCGCCCAAAGCGGGTTCGACGTATCGATTTCCGATATGGGCACCAGTCGCTGCGACACACGCTTGCCGCCGCTGCGCTCGATGACCTCGACAGCCGAGAACCACGTGAGCCCGCCCGCAAGCCGCGCTACCCGACCGTCGTAGCCGAAGGGCGCATCAACGAAGCCGGTGGGGCGGAAATAGGATTTCACGGATCAGGCCGCGGTGTCGCGCCTATAGGCTTCACGCACCGTATCGATCGGTTCGAGCGTGCCGCCGCGTTCCATGTGCCAGAAAGTCCAGCCGTTGCATGACGGCGCACCCTGCGCCGCGGCGCCCATCTGGTGGATGGACCCGGCATCACCCCTGAAGGCGAGACTTCCGTCAGCGCGGACACGCGCCCTGTAACGGCGGGCCGTGTCGACGAGTTCCTGACCCGGCAGGATGAGCCCGGCCTCGACAAGCGTGCCGAAAGCGACACGCGGAGCCTGACGCTTGCCGCGCGTGATCTGCATGGCGTCCGCCGGGAGCGGCGTCGTTTCCGCGATGCGCTTCTCAGCGACTTCGATATAGGCCTGCTCCCGGTCGATACCGATGAAGCTGCGGCCAAGCATTTTCGCCATCGCGCCGGTCGTGCCGGAACCGAGGAACGGATCGAGCACCACGTCGCCGGGGTTCGAGGCCGCCATCATCACGCGGTAGAGCAGCGCTTCGGGCTTCTGCGTCGGATGCGCCTTCACGCCGCCGACCTTCACGCGCTCGCCGCCCGTGCAGATCGGGATCGTCCAGTCCGAACGCATCTGCACGTCGTCGTTCATCATCTTGAGCGCATGATAATTGAACGTGTAGCGCGCCTTTTCCGACTTCGAGCACCAGATCATCGTCTCGTGCGCATTGGTGAAGCGCGTGCCCTTGAAGTTCGGCATCGGGTTCGTCTTGCGCCACACGATGTCGTTCAGAATCCAGAAGCCGAGATCCTGCAACACCGTGCCGACACGGAAGATGTTGTGGTAGCTGCCGATCACCCAGATGGTGCCGTCGTCCTTCAGGATGCGGCGCGCGGCGGAGAGCCAGCGGCAGGTGAAATTGTCGTAGGCACCGAACGTGTCGAACTTGTCCCAGTCGTTGTCGACCGCATCGACACGGCTGCCCTCGGGACGGAAGAGGTCCCCGTTCAGCTGCAGATTGTAGGGTGGATCGGCGAAAATGAGATCCACCGACTTCGCGGGCATCGCCTCCATCTCCGCGATGCAATCGCCGAGAATGATGCGCGAGGAGACGCGAGACGCCTCGTCGATGCTATCCGGTCTGGCCGCCATAATGCCCCCTGTTCGCCCACTTGATCCAAAAGCGCGCGGACCTTGGCCCGGCACAGACTCTTGCGTCAAGAGTCCATGGATTCAAAGAGTTGCAGAGTTAACTTAAGATTCCATTAAACATGAAGTCTTGACCGCAACCCCTTGCGATAGCGCGGATCGACATACGCCAGCCCTTGTGGGTGTGGCGGAAACGACTCAATGGGAAAATTCAGGCAGAAAATTCGGTTGCGCGCAGCACTGGGCCGAAGCTGCGGCGGTGATGCACGGTGACACCGAAGCGCGAAACCGCCTCCAGATGCGTGCGTGTCGGGTAGCCCTTGTTTTCGAGCCAGCCATAAGCGGGATGCGCCTCGTGGAGCCGGACCATGTGCCGGTCGCGCGTCACTTTCGCGATGATCGAGGCCGCCGCGATGGACACCGAGCGCGCGTCGCCGCCGACGATCGTATCGTAGCGATAACGCCAGCGCGGCGCCCGGTTGCCGTCGACGAGCACATGATCGGGAACGACAGGCAGCGCCGCGACCGCACGCGTCATCGCAAGAAAGGTCGCCTGCAGAATATTGATGCTGTCGATCTCTTCGGGGCTCGCCTCGCCGATGCCGACGTGCGCACAGCCAAGTATGATATCGAACAGCGCCTCCCGCCGCGCGTGCGAGAGTTTCTTGCTGTCGTTGAGGCCTTCGGGAATGCAGACGGGATCGAGAATGACCGCCGCCGCCACGACCGGTCCCGCAAGCGGCCCCCTCCCCGCCTCGTCCACGCCCGCGACACGGCCAACGCAGCGCGCCTCGTGACTATTGTCCGGCCCCGCCTTCCTCACCGCGCGAGCGGCCAGCCGTGACCGAGGGGGCCGTGGCCGGCGCCGAAGCCCGGCGCTGCAAGGATTGCCTGCCGCACATAATCGCGCGCACGCCACGCCGCCTGTTCGAACGGCATCTTTTGCGCAAGGCCCACGGCAAGCGCTGACGCGAGCGTGCAGCCCGTGCCGTGCGTGTGCTTTGTGGCGATACGGGAATCGACCCATTCCTTAGCGCGGCCCGGCGTCACGAGCCAGTCGCTGATCTGGTCGCCCTTCAGATGCGCGCCTTTGACCAGCACAGCCTTCGCGCCGAGACCGAGGATCGCCTCGCCCGCGTCGCGTGCGTCTTCCGGCGATCGGATCTTCTTGCCGGAAAGCGCCTCTGCCTCGACGATGTTGGGCGTCACCACGTCTGCCATGGGCACGAGCAGCGATGTGAGCGCCTCGACCGCATCGGGGCGCAGAAGGTGGGCACCACCCTTCGCGATCATCACCGGATCGAGCACGATCGGTACGGCAACGTCGGTAAGCGCACCGGCAACCGCCTCGATCACCGCCTGGCTGCCGAGCATCCCGATCTTGATGGCATCGGCACCGATATCGGCCAGCACGGTTTCGATCTGCGCGGCGATTATGCTGACCGGAACGGCGTGCACGTCGTGGACACCGTTCGTGTCCTGCACCGTGACGGCCGTGATCGCGGTCGCGGCATAGCCGCCCAGCATGGCGATCGTCTTGATATCAGCCTGAATGCCTGCACCGCCGCCAGAATCGGACCCCGCGATGACGAGGACGCGTGCCTGCTGGGGTCGGGTCATGCCGCCTTAGCCACCGCTTCGCAGATTTCATCGACCACGCGTTCGACGAGGCCCATGTCTTCCCCTTCCGCCATCACGCGGATGAGCGGCTCCGTCCCCGACTTGCGAATTACAAGCCTGCCCGTGCCGTTAAGCCGCGCCTCCGCAGAGGCGATGACGCCTTTCACGCTGTCGGTTTCAAGCGGCTGGCCGCCATTGAAACGCACGTTCTTGAGGAGCTGCGGGAGCGGATCGAACAGCGTGAGCACTTCGGACGCAGGCCTGCCGTCTTCCACCAGCACCGCAAGAACCTGAAGCGCAGCAACGAGGCCGTCGCCGGTCGTCGAGTAGTCTGAAAGGATGATGTGGCCCGATTGTTCGCCGCCAACGTTGAAGCCCTTGGCGCGCATGGCTTCGAGCACGTAGCGGTCACCGACCTTCGCACGCTCCAGATTGAGGCCAAGACCGCCGAGATAACGTTCGAGGCCGAGGTTCGACATTACCGTTGCAACGAGCCCTCCGCCCTTGAGACGGCCCGCCGCGTGCCAGCTCTTGGTGACGAGCGCCATCAGCTGGTCGCCGTCCACGATCTGGCCGCGCTCATCGACAATGATGAGCCGGTCGGCGTCCCCGTCGAGCGCGATGCCGATGTGTGCACCCGTCTCGACAACCCTCTTCTGGAGCGCCGCAGGCTTCGTGGAGCCGACATCGTCGTTGATGTTGAAGCCGTTTGGATTGACGCCGATCACCTCGACGTCCGCTCCAAGCTCCCAAAGCGCGCTCGGCGCCACATTGTACGCGGCGCCATTCGCGCAATCGACGACGAGCTTCAGCCCATCGAGACGCAGGTGATCCGGGAAGGTCGATTTGGCGAAGTGGATATAGCGTCCGCGTGCGTCCTCGATCTTTTTGGCGCGCCCGATGTGCTCGGGATCCGCGAGTTTCGGTGCGGCCTCAAGGAGTGCCTCGATCTCGATCTCGTCCTCGTCCGAAAGCTTGTAGCCGTCCGGACCGAACAGCTTGATGCCATTGTCCTGATAGGCGTTGTGGCTGGCCGAGATCATCACGCCGAGATCGGCGCGCATCGAACGGGTGAGCATTGCAACCGCCGGAGTCGGCACCGGCCCCACCATCACCACATCCATGCCGACGCTGGTGAAACCCGCGATCAGCGCGGATTCCATCATATAGCCGGAAAGCCGCGTGTCCTTGCCGATGACGACACGGTGTTTGTGATCGCCGCGCAGGAACTTGGCGCCCGCCGCCTGCCCGACACGCATCGCGATTTCCGGCGTCATCGGTGCCGTATTGGTGAGACCCCTGATCCCATCGGTGCCGAAATAGCGCCGGCCCATAATCATCCTCTCCAGCCCCGCGTGTCTTGCACACGCGCTCATAACAGGCTCTTTATGCCTCAAATTCGTTAAAATGAAGGGCGGGCTGCACGGAATGATCGAGACAATGGGTCGTTTTATCGATCACCTTTCGGCGTCCGTCTTCATGAAGGTGCCGTTTTTCGGGACGCAGGTCGAGCTGGTCGTGCTGGCGCTCGGGTCCGCGATGATCTTCTTCACGCTTTGGTTGGGCATCCCGCAGCTGCGTGGGGTCAGCATCGGCTTCCAACTGATCCGTGGGCGTCATGCGGATGACAGCGCGCCGGGAACGGTAAGCCAGTTCCAGGCGCTGTCGACAGCGCTCTCCGGCACGATCGGGCTCGGAAACATCGGCGGCGTCGCGATCGCCATCGCGCTCGGCGGACCCGGTGCGGCGTTCTGGATGTTCGTGATCGGCTTTTTCGCAATGGCGCTGAAGGCTGCCGAGGTGACGCTCGGCCTGATGTACCGGGAGTTCACACCTGGGGGTGAGGTGCTGGGGGGCCCGATGTATACGCTGAAGAATGGGCTCGCGCGCATCGGGCTGCCGAAAACTGGTCTGAGGCTGGGCGGCATTTATGCTTTCTTTGCGCTGGGCGGCGCGTTGCCGCTGATCCAGGTCAATCAGAGCTTCAGCCAGCTGACAGTGATAACCGGCATCGAGAGCACGCCGGGCAACGGGCTTGTGTACGGCCTCTTCCTGACGATCGCTGTTGGTATCGTTATCATCGGCGGCGTGCGATCGATCGCAACTGTCGCGGCGCGGCTCGTCCCCGTGATGTGCTTTGTTTATCTGGGCGGCGGCGCAGTCATTCTCGCCGCAAACGCAGGCGCAGTTCCCGCTGCGCTCGCAACGATCGTAAGCGCCGCGTTTTCTCCGGACGCCGTTGCGGGCGGCATACTGGGCACTTTTGTTGTTGGCATGCGCCGCGCGGTCTTTTCGTGCGAAGCCGGCGTCGGCACCGCGGTCATCGCCCATAGCGCAGCGAAAACGCGTCACCCGGCATCGGAGGGTATGGTGGCGCTCATCGAACCGCTGCTCGACACGATGATCGTCTGCACGATGACCGCGCTCATCATCGTCGTCACGGGCGTCTACAACGACGGCTACACGGATATCGCCATGACCTCCGCCGCGTTCGGTACCGTGACGGCGTGGTTTCCCTATGTGCTGTCGGTCGCCGTGCTGCTTTTTGCGTTCTCCACGCTCATTTCGTGGGGATATTACGGGCTTCAGGCTTGGGGCTATCTGTTCGGCCACAGCCGCACGAGCGAACTCGCCTTCAAGCTCTTCTACTGCTTGCTGCAGCCGATGGGTGCTGTCCTCTCTCCGGGCAAGGTGGTTGACCTTATCGACAGCCTGTTTTTCCTGATGGTGCTGCCGAACCTCGTAGGGCTTGCCCTGCTGGCAGTTCCCGTGAGACGCGAGATGCGAGACTTTCTTGCCGGCGTGAAGGCCGGAACGATTTACGGAAAGGGTATTGACGATGAAACGGCGCAACCTCGGCACGACTGACGTTTCAGCGATCGGGCTCGGCTGCATGGGCATGGCCGGCGTTGCCGGCATGGGGGCAATGTACGGAGAAGTGGACAAAGACGAAGCCGTCCGCACGATCCACCGCGCGATCGAAATCGGGATCGACTTCCTCGACACGGCCGAAGTCTATGGCCCTTATGCGAACGAAACGCTCCTCGGCGAGGCACTGAAGGGCAAACGGGACAAGGTTTTCATCGCAACCAAGTTCGGCTTCAGGATTGCCGACGGTCGAGTAAAGGGTACCGACAGCCGGCCCGACAACATTCGGGCCGTATGCGAAGCGAGCCTCAAGCGCCTTCAGACGGACGTGATCGACCTGTTCTACCAGCACCGCGTCGACCCCGACGTGCCGATCGAGGATGTCGTCGGCACATTGGCTGACCTGCAGGCCCAAGGCAAAATCCGCTTTATCGGCCTTTCCGAAGCCGGTGTCGGCACGCTGGAACGCGCCGCCGCCACGCACCGGATCGATGCGCTGCAATCGGAATATTCGCTGTGGGAACGGGAAGTGGAAAACGACATCCTGCCCGTCTGCCGCAAGCATGGTATCGCCTTCGTGCCCTATTCGCCGCTCGGGCGGGGATTTCTCACAGGTGATGTCAAGCGGGCGGAGGACTATCCGGAAGGAGACTATCGCCGGAACGACCCCCGCTATCAGGGCGCGAATTTCGACGCGAACATGGAACTGGTCGCCACGGTGAAGCGCATCGCGGACGCGCACGGCGCGACGCCCGCGCAGGTCGCTCTCGCCTGGCTGCTCGCGCAGGGGCCGGACATTATTCCGATCCCAGGCACCAAGAAGGTGAAACGGCTGGAAGAAAACGCAGCGGCGGCCGACCTTGCCCTAACCGCCGCGGATGCCGATGCGCTTGACGCCGCTGCTCCTGTGGGCGGTACGGCGGGCGAGCGCTACGATACGCCGGCCAAGCTGGCCATGCTGCGAATCTAGCGTTTCGGCGCCATCTTCGCGACGCGCCTGAACACATAGCGCGGTGACAAACGCTTCAACCAGAGCGCCTGCATTTCAAGGCCCCTGCCCACGGGCACTTCGGGCTTTCCGGCGCGCAGGCCGGCAAGAATTTCATCCGCGGCTTCGGCAGCGCTGATGCCCTGGCCAACCGGGTCCTCCTTCGGCCCGAAGCGCTTGCCGTGGCCATCGAGCGCATTCTCGGCGATGTTCGTCTGCACAAAACCGGGCGTGACCACGGTGACGCCGATGCCGTGCTGTGCGACCTCGGCGCGGAGCGCATCCGAAAAGCCGACGAGCGCGTGCTTCGCAGCGCAGTAGCCGGTACGCATCGGCGCGCCGATCTTGCCGGCGACGCTCGCGATCTGGATCACATGGCCCTGCCCCCGCGCCACCATCTTGGGCAGGACGAACTGGGTGAGCCGGAGCGGCGCGAAGAAATCCACCTCCATGATCTGCCGATACACGTCGAAATCCGTGTCGAGCGCCATTGAGCGCTGCGAGATCCCCGCATTGTTGACGAGGATGTCGATCGCACCGCGCCACGCCCACGCCCGATCGACGATGCCGGGCAGCGCGGCATAGTCGGTCGCCTCGAAGGGCAGGACGAACCACTCGTTTTCCAGGCGCCGGGCGACGTCCGCAAGCGCAGCTTCGCGCCTGCCGGAGAGGATGATCCGTGCACCGGCCTTCCCGAATGCCTCTGCGAGCGCGGCGCCGATCCCCGACGAGGCGCCGGTGATCCAGACGGTCTTGCCCGTCAATTCCACAACATGAGCCCTGTCGATTTCCCGATCACGAGCGGATGCGACACGACAAGGATGATGTAGAGCGCGACGCCCATGACGACAGGCAGAACGCCCGGCCACGCGCGTGCCCAGCCGAGCCGCCCCGAAAGCTGGGCACCAAGCGGCCAGTAGCTGGTATGCGCGGCATAGGCCGCCCACGCCGCGCCGAGTTGCACGGCTTTCTTGCCATCCTGCAACCACGCGCCGACAAGCGCCAAGAGACCCATGCCGCCCGCGAGGATCAGCGTTTCGAGCCGGCCCGTCGAAGCGACATGCACGATGGCCCAGAGCCCGAATGCCCACATCATGGGATGCCGGGTGATGCCCATCACGCCTTTGGGCTCCGTACCTTTCGACAGAAGCTTGCCTGCCTCCACCATCGCCGGATTGGGCGCGAGGAACGATCCGACGAACAGGATGCACGCGACAAGCATCAAGAGCCAGCCGACGTGCACGACCCAGAGCGGCGGCACCCAAAGCTGCTCGATCGGCGCGGCGCGGTAGGCAAGCACCGCCCAGATCAATGTTGCGAAAGCGACGAGCGAATAGAGGCCGAGAAAGCCCTTCTCGCCAAGCTTCCCAACGAGCGGTGCGCGGAGCGGGTGGGAGAGGATGAAATGGGTAAGCACAAACGACGCAACGGCGATTGCAAGCTCGGCCATTTCCGGCCCTCCCCTTGTTCTAGCGGCTATACTGTTTGGGTAGCGTATCCTGCTTCAACGGATTGTAACGATCGCGCAGCTTCGTCTGCCGCGATTCCAGAGACGTGGCACGGCCATCGATGAACAGCGCGGTCGGCGCCGACGCAAGCTCGATGGGGTCGCCGGACCACACGACAACGTCGGCACGCTTGCCGGGTTCGAGCGTGCCGAGTTCACCGCCGAGTCCGAAAATCTCCGCCGGGTTGCGCGTGAGCGCCGCAAGCGCTTCGGCGTGACTGACCTGAACGCCGCCCGGGATCTTGCCCTGCGCCACGAGGTTCCCCGCCTGCTGCGGAATGAGCCGCACCTGATGATTGAGATCGCGTCCGATCGGCACGATCGCGACCTTTACGCCTGCCCGGATCATGCGCCCGACGTTCGACTGCGTCGCGGCAAGCGCCTCGAAGCTTTCAGGCAGATTGGGCGCGACGGAGGCGAGCACCGGAACGCGCGCGGCGGCAATCTTGTCTGCCACCGTCCAGCCCTCCGCTGCACCCGCGAGGATGAGGCGCAGGCGCGGGTAAGTCTTCCTCAGCGCAAGCACGTTCACGATGTCGCTGGCGCGGTTGACGCTGACGACCGCTGGAACTTCGCCGCTCACAACCTTCGCGAGCGCGGCGGCGTCAGCCTTCTTGAGCAGCGAGCCGCGATCACGGCCGAAGCCATAACCGGCAGGGTTGCGCGCGTAAGCCGCGGCCTCCGCGAAGGCATCGGCGAGGCGCGCGAACAAGGCGCCGCGCGAACCGCCCGCGAGCCTTGCGCCGTCCTCACCCATCACGATGTACTGGAAGGCCTGCTGCCGGGTGATGGGCGTGCCGTCGCCGAGCGACAGCACGAGGCCCTGCCCGCCGAAGATGTCATTGCCTGCGCCCGGCATCACGGCAGCGCGCGTCACCCCTTCGATGCGGGTGACCGCGATGGCGGTGGTGAGCGGGTTTACCGCGGGCGCGATGTCGATCGCCGCGGCGTAGGGCGCGGAGGATGCCTGAATATCGTTGGTGCTGGAGACCGCATCGACCTCTACAATGCCGACGTGCGAGTAGCCGGCGAAGAGGCCGGGCGTCACCCAGCCGCCCGCCGCATCGACGACGCGGGCGTTCGCCGGGACGGCGACATTCGAACCGACCGAGACGATGCGTCCGTCGCGGATGAGGACGGTGCCGTTCTCGATGGGTTCGGCGCGGGCGATGGTGGCGACCTTGCCGTTTACGATGGCGATGGTTTCCGCGGACGCAGGCGTCGCGATCGTCAGCGCGAGGAGCGCGAACAGACGCTTCATTTCGGGTCTCCTTCACCGGGCTGGCCCAGCTCGAAATCGCTGACCGGACGCATCCGCGACAGCGCATCGAACATCAGCGCGCCATCGATCCAGACCTTCTCCGCCTTGGCGTACACAGAGAGCGGATCACCGTTCCAGAGGACGACGTCGGCACGCTTGCCGGGCGCGAGGCTGCCGATCTCCTTGTCGAGACCGAGCGCCTTCGCAGCGTTGATACCGATCCACGTCCACGCTTCCTCGGGCTTGATATCGAGCCCGGCGCGGTTGCCGTCCGCCAGCGCCTTCGCGGTTTCCTGATTGAGCCGCTGGATGCCGAGATCATCATCCGAGTGCGTGATCGCGCAGCCGCCAGCGGCGTGCACGAAGGGCAGGTTTTCGCGGATACCGTCGTAGGATTCCATCTTGAAGCCCCACCAATCCGCCCACATCGCGGCGCAGGTGCCGTTCGCCTTCAGAAGATCGGTGATCTTGTAGGCTTCGACGGCGTGGTGGAAGGCGGTGACCTTGTAGCCGAACTCCTTCGCCATATCGAGCACGAGCGCCATCTCGTCAGCGCGATAGCAGTGGTTCTGCACGAGAATTTCGCCATCGAGCACACCGCGCAGCGTATCCATCGCGAGATCGCGCGCGGGCACATCCTTGAGCGCGGCGGTGCCCGCCTTTACCTTGCCTTCGTATTCATCCCACTTGCGATCATATTCCTGGGCCTTCGCCCACGTCGCGCGGTCAACGGCGATGTTGCCCATGCGGCTGCCCGGCTTCTGGTTGCGGCTGCCGTAGACGCGCTTCGGATTTTCGCCGCACGCCATCTTGAGCGTATAGGGCGCGCCCGGGAACTTCATTTCCTGCACCGTGCGGCCCGGCACGTTGCGCAGCGAAACACCGCGCCCGCCGAACAGATTCGCCGAGCCCGGAAGAATGTGGAGCGTGGTGATACCGCCCGCGAGCGCGCGCGTGAAGCCGGGGTCCTGCGGCCAGACGCCGTGCTCGGCCCACACGTCCGCCGTGTTGGCGCCGGTCACTTCATTGCCGTCCTGATGCGCTTCCACCGAGGGGCTGGGATAATTGCCGAGGTGGCTGTGCACGTCGATGACGCCGGGCGTCACCCACTTGCCGGCACCATCGATGACGGTGACACCCTGAGGCGCGGCCACGCTCTGGCCGATCGCGGCGACCTTGCCCTCCACCAGCAGCACGTCGCCGCCGATGATCTTGCCGCCCGCACCATCATAAATGTTGACGCCGCGGATCAGCGTCGGCTGCGATGCATAGGGCTTGTAGGTGGACGGGAACGGATTCTTGTCGATCACCGGCAGATCACGAGCAGGTTTGCTAGCGGCCGTTTTCGGTCCTTCCTGCTGAACTGCGCAGGCGGAAAGCAACGCCGCCGACGCAAGCGCAAACACCAGACTCTTCATGGACGCGTCTCCGCCGCCGTATTGACCCCTGCCGCCTGCGGCTCGCCGATCTCGCCGACGCCCGCCAGCGCGCCATCATCCTTCAGCGTATCGAGGTGCATCAGGCGGCGGATGAACGGTGAAATCACCAGGAAGCCGACGCCCACCGCAATCGCGACCCAGCCGACATTCGAATAGACGCCGAGCACGACCTCTTTCGCTGCGCCCTCGCCGCCGCCGTGATCGGCACCGGTTGCCGCCGCGATCAGACCGGCAGCGAAGTTGCCCGCAGCGGACGCGAAAAACCACGTTCCCATGATCAAGCTGGCCATGTGGGAGGGCGCAAGCCGGTTCATCGCGCTGAGCCCGACGGGGGAGAGGCAAAGCTCTCCGGTGGTGTGCAGCAGGTAGATCAGAAAGATGTAGATGACCGGGGTCGGCACGCCGAGCCCGGCTGCCTCCGCGCCGGCCACCAGAATGAAAAAGCCCACGCCGAGCTGGATCAGCCCGAGCCCGAACTTCGCCCCTGCGGACGGCTCCAGCCCCCGCCGGCCGAGCGCGATCCAAAGACCGGCGAACAGCGGTGCGAGCAGCACGATGTAGATGGCATTCAGGGACTGGAAAATCGCCGCCTTGACCTCGATGCCGAAAATCTCGCGGTTCACGTGGCGGTCGGTGAACAAATTGAGCGACGATCCCGCCTGTTCGAAGAGCGACCAGAACAGGATCGAACCGAAGATGAGGACCATCACGGCGAAGATACGGTCCCGATCTTCGCGGGCGAGTTTCGCAACCGCCGTATAAAGCACGTAGCCGACGAGAATGGCGCCGGAGATACCCAGAATCAGTCCCACGAATTCCTGGAACTGGATCATCAGCCACACGAGGCCGACCGCCAGGAAAGAAAGCGCGTAGAGCAGCCATTCGAACGAGATGCCGCCGACCCGCTGCGTCAGTTTTTGAGGTACGGGCGACTCGCCGCGACCCATGAGATAGGGCTTGCCCCAAACGAAGACCACGAGCCCCAGAAGCATCCCGAGCCCGGCCGCCCCGAAACCGTAGCTCCAGCCGTAGGTCTGCCCGAGATAACCCGCGATAATGGCGCCGATCGCGGCGCCCAAGTTGATGCCCATGTAAAAGATCGTATAGGCGCCGTCCCGTCGCACGTCGGTGCGCGGATAGAGCTGCCCGACGATCACCGAGATGTTCGCCTTCAGAAAACCCGATCCAACGACGATGAAGGCGAGCGCCAGCCAGAAGACACTGATCGCAGTGCCGCCCTGGCCGCCATCGCCCTCAACCGCCATCAGCAGGTGACCGAAGCTGAGAAGAACCGCGCCGAACAGCACCGCCTTGCGCTGTCCGAGCCAGCGATCCGCGAGATAACCGCCGATGACGGGCGTGATGTAGACGAGCGCCGTGTACGCGCCGTAGATCACCGACGCTTTCTGATCCGAGAACATCCAGTGCTGGACGAGGTAGAATATGAGCAGCGCCCGCATACCGTAGTAGGAGAAACGCTCCCACATTTCGGCGAAGAACAGCACGAAGAGGCCCTTGGGGTGTCCGAGGATCGTTCCCATGGAATCGCTGGCTGGAAGGGCGCCCGCGGCGGCCTCCGTCGGTTGAGTCATTGGCTTTCGGACCCTTTTCCCTTGCGGCGACCCGGACGCTGCCGCGTCGCTCTCCCAAGACGCGAGACTAGCCCCGCATCAGACGCATTGAAAGAATGTTTCGGCAACCCGGACCGGGTTCCTCGGCCAGCGCTTTTTGACAGTGCACGCCCAAAGCGCCGCGCTCCGCCGGACGGCGACAACAGATGGACCCGGCAGATGGAACAGCTATGCTGCGTTCAACCGGCCGAGACCCTATGATGATACGCGCACTTATCGCCGTCACTCTTGCCCTCGCTGCCCCTGCCGCGGCGCAGAACACCCGTTCGCTGGACGGCGGCGTTTCGCCGCCTGCCTCCATCGATCAGCTCGCCTGGCTTGCAGGAAGCTGGGTCGGCACCGGAATGGGCGCCGAGGTGACGGAGACCTATTCCGCGCCGCTCGGCGGCAGGATCACGGGTCATTTCGCCATGGCCGACGGCAAGGGCGGTATCGCATTTACCGAAATCGTGGACTACGTCCCCGTCGGCCGGTCGCTCGCCTATCGCGTACGCCATTTCAACCCGGACATGACCGGCTGGGAAGATCAAACAGGCAAACCTGTCGTGTTCCCGCTGGTGGCCATAGAGAAAGACCGCTGGTTCTTCGACGGCATGACTATAGAACGCACCGGCCCGGACGCGCTCGTCATGTGGGTGAAAATCGACGGAAAAGACGGCGCGAAAGAGATCCCTTTCCGCTTCTCCCGCCAGCGCTGAACGCGGCGCGCTTCGCCTGAATTCAGCGTCCGGGGCGCCAGCGGATGCCGACCCAGAGCGTGCGCGGCTGGCCGCGATCGATGATGCCGTCGCTGGTGCGCCCGGCATCGACATTCGCATCGGCAAGATTTTCGGCGGCGAAGCGCAGCGACAGGCCTTGCCCGAGGGGCGCTTCGGCGAACGCATCGAGCGTGAAGGCTTCGTCCAGACGGAGCGTCTGCAGATCGTCCTCGTAGCGCGCACCGTCGTAGCGGGCACTGATACCGGCACTCCAGCCGTCCGCGCGCCAGCTTGCCGACGCGCTCGCCTGGTGCTTCGGGGTCTGCGCGGGACGCATCCCATCAAGCGCGGCAGACACGCCGCTTGCCTCAACGGCCGCGTCGGTGAACGCATAGGAGAGGCCGAACGACCAGCGCCCGAGATCGAGGCCCGCATTCGCTTCGATGCCCCACGCCTCGATTGCATCGAGGTTCAGCCTCTGGCGATACGCGCCCGCGACAAAACCGACACCCGGAAACGTACCTGGCCCCTGCCCGAGCGTGACGTTGCCGATCGCGTTCTTGGCGCGGTTGTAGAAGACCGTGGCGGAGAGGTGCGCGGTGCTGAGCGGGCGGTAATCGAATCCCGCCTCGATGCCACGCAGACGTTCGGGCTTCAGAGCCGCGTTCGCGGCTGTCGCATCCGCGCCGACACGGAACGGCCGGTACAGCTCGTTGAGCGTGGGCACGCGGAAGCCGAGATACCCGGCGGTGCGCAGCGTGAGCGCGGGGGTCGCCGAAAACGCAAGGCCGAGACGCCCGCTAGGCTCCGTGCCTGAGCGCTTGGCGAAGTCCGTGTCCGTAAGCACCGCGCCCGTCAACTGACGCTCGTTGAGATGCCCGTTCGTGAGCGACCAGCGATCGACACGGACGCCGCCCGTGAGCAGCAGCGCATCGGTAAGCCGCCAATCGTCTTCAATGAAAACACCGTAAACATTGCTGTCTCCGCCCGCTTCGCGCGTCCGCGTGAAGACACCGGCGACAGGCGTGTAGAACTCCTTCGTCTCCCCGGTCGCGCCGCGCCAATCGGCACCAAGGCGCAGGGCATGTGCGCCAAGCGTGGGGCGGATTTCCACCTTCGCGCCGTAGCCGGTCGCCGGGACCGCATACTGGTCGAGCGTCGGGAAGGCCGCGTTGCGCCCCGCCTCGATCCGGGCGAAGCGGGAGGAGAAGTCGCGCGTTTGCAGATAGGCACCGGCTTCCCACGGCAGCGCACCGCGCGACACCAGCCGCACGCTCGCATCGGCGCCGCTGTTCGACGAATCGACGATCTCGATGCCGCGCACGCGGTCGTCGGCGAACGCCGCGCCGCGCACCTGAAGCTCAGTCTGTTCGCCCACCGGCACGACGAAGCGCACCGCGCCGCCGTATTGCTCGTAGGAGGCCGGGATATCGATGGCCCCGCGCTGCGAGCGCTTGAGGAGATGGAAACCGTCGCCGCGATCGTATCCGGCATCGAGCGCGATGAAGCCGCCGCCAAGCGGGACAGTCGCGCCCGCATAGGCCGCGACCGAATCGCGGCTGCCGTAGTCGATGCCGACGACAGGCGCGCGCTCCCGCCCCGCGCTCGACAGCTCGATGACGCCGGTGAGCGCGCCCGCGCCGAACGCTCCGGCGCCGCCACCCGTGGTGATACGCACCGAGGAGAGGCCTTCGGGCCGGATCGCGGGCCACGGTATCCAGCCCGCGAACGGATCGGCAACGGGCACGCCGTCGAGCAGGACCAGCGCGCGGCTCGAAGCGTTGCCGCCGATGCCGCGAAGTTGCGCGCCTTGGCTCGTCGGGTTTGCAGAGCGGCTGTCCGTCCGGCGGAACATCTGGAAACCGGAGGTCGCCTCCAGCGCTGTCTCAAGGCCGCCGAGACCATCCTGCAGCGCCGCGCCATCGACGACCTGCACGGCATAGGCCTGTGTCCCCAGCGGCTGCTCGAGCGCATGACCCGTGACAACGATCGTGTCATCGGCAAACGCAGGATGCGCGAGGACGGCAGAGGCGAGCAAAAGGCAAAAACGATACGGCAAAATGGCGACCTGACTTTCTTTTCCGGAGGCGCTTCTGCTAGCGAGCGCTCTCCCGCCGGGCAACGGCCTATTGGCGAACGACAAGAAGGCAAACGATTCGTGACCGCGTTCAACGACCGCACCACCCCCATGTCGCTGCTTCTCTCGCGCCGTTCCGGCAAGGCGCGCGACATGATCGCGCCCGGCCCCGACGACGCGCAGCTGCAGCGCATCCTGACCGCGGCGGCGCGTGTGCCCGATCACGGCAAGCTTGCGCCGTGGCGCTTCGTGATCGTGCCGGAAAGCGAGCGCGACGCGCTCTCCGGGGCGCTGGACGCGATCTATGTGACCGAGAAACCGGAAGCCGGACGCATCGAACGCGAGGCGATCCGCGACTTCGCGCGGCAGGCGCCCACGCTGGTCGTCACGCTCTTCCGCCCCAAACCGGAATCGCACATCCCGCTCGCCGAACAGGCGGCGTCGGCCGCCGCCGCGACAATGACGCTCGCGCACGCCGCGCACGCCGAGGGCTTTGCCTCGTGCTGGCTGACGGGCTGGGCGGCCTATTCGGAAAGCGTGACGCGGCTGTTCGGCGAACCCGGCGACAGCATTGTCGGCTTCATGTTTCTGGGCACACCGGCGAAACCGCTGGAAGAGCGTCCACGCCCCGCCCTCGAAGACATCGTGAGCGTGTGGAGCGCCGCCTAGCCGCGCCCTGCGGGTTGACCGTAGTAGTGTCTTATGGTTTTATAACACTATGTGGCAAACGACGCGTCCGATCTATGTACAGATTCGCGATCTGATCGCGGCTGCGATTATTGACGGCCAGTACGGCGTCGGGGATTCGCTGCCTTCGGTGCGTGCGCTCGCGGCAGAGCAGCAGGTCAATCCGCTTACCGTCTCCAAAGCCTATCAGGAGCTGCAGAACGCCGGGCTCGTCTCGGCACGGCGTGGGCTCGGCCTGTTTGTGGAGCCGGGCGCACGGGAGCGGCTGGTGGCGGAGGAACGGAAGCAGTTCCTGACACACGAGTGGCCGGCGATCCGTCGCCACATCGACCGGCTTGGCTTGAAACCCGCGGAGCTCTTCGATACCGCGGATGCGTGACACGCTCTTTTCTTGACGCGCTGCTCCCGGTGATCCGGGACGCGGCAACCCTCATCGAACAAATCCGCGAAACGGGCGCCGCATCGCGCACCAAGGCCGACCGCTCGCCCGTGACCGAGGCGGACGAACGCGCCGAAGCGCTGATCGTCGCGGCGCTCCAGCGGATCGATCCCGAAACGCAGATCGTTGGCGAGGAAGCCTGCGAGGCGGACGGCAAGCCCGCCATCGCCGATCGCTTCTGGCTGATCGACCCTCTCGACGGCACCAAGAGCTTCCTCGACGGTGGGGCGGACTATTCCGTGAACATCGGCCTGATCGACAATGGCGCGCCGGTCTTCGGCATGGTGATGGCGCCGCGCACGGGCACGATCTGGGCGGGGATCGTCGGCGACGGCGCTTGGCGCTTCGATGGCGACGCGAAGACCGCGATCCGCTGCCGGGCGCTGCCTGCACGGCCCGTTGTCGTAACCAGCCGCTCGCACAACGACGACCGCACGATGGCCTATGTCGCGCGCATTCCGGGCGCGGATGTGAAGCCGAGCGGGTCGTCGCTGAAGTTCTGCATGATCGCCGACGGTGAGGCAGACGTGTATCCGCGTTTCGGGCCAACATCGGAGTGGGACACCGCCGCCGCGCACGCGGTGCTGCTTGCAGCGGGGGGCGCGATGGTCGATGCGGCGGGCTCGCCGTTCCGCTACGGCAAAGCGGATTATCTGAACGGGCCGTTCCTCGCGTGGGGCGACCCCGCCGCCTACGCCGCGCTGCCTTCGATCACCGAATAGGCCGACACCGTTTCCGTGACGGCCGCGAGAACGCGCGGATCGCGCGGGGCGTTCACAAGGGCTTCGAGCGCCCGGCCCGCTTGCCCCCGCATCGTGCGGTAGCGCCGTTCCAGACTGCGGAGCCGGACGCGATCGTCCTGCCGGGCGGCGGCGACGGCGACGCGGAGGATCAGGCCTGCGTCCTGCGTGGACACAGCGCCTTCGGGCAGGAAGGGTTCGAGACCGGCGATCACCACAGGCCATTCCCCCAGCGTCCACGCGGCTTCGGCGCGCAGAATGTCGGCGTTCCGGCCTTCAATTCCGGCAAGAAGGGCCCCGGCTTCGGCAGCGCTGCCGGTGCGGATGCGCGCGGCGGCTTCCACCTGCCGGCGTCGCAGATCGAGATCGGCGGGGAGCGCGGCACGTGTTTCGGCGAGGACGGTGAGCGCCCGCTGCGGATTGCCGCTTGCCACGAGGAGTTCGGCGAGCCGCACCGCGACGCTTGCCCGCGCCGTACCTTCGAGGCGATGCGCGACCTGATGATCGAGGAGGCGCGCAGCCTCCGCGGTGCGGCCCACCGCAGCGAGCCGCTCGGCGAGACGGCGGATCAGGGCATCAGCCTCCGGGCCTTGCGGCGCATAATCGGGATAGGTGCCGAACAGCGCGACGGCCTCATCCGGCGGCACGTCCGCGACGACAGCCGCGAACCGCTTCGAAAGACCCTGCCGAAGTCCCGGCGCATCGCCCGCGACAGCGCTCCATGCCGCGAAGGCACCGGGGACATCCCCGGAGGCATCCCGAAACTTGCCGAGCGCCATCAACAGATCGCGCTCGGCAGCACCGCCGCGCCAGACGTTGTCGAGGCTCTCCATATGCGCAAGCGCGGCTTTCGGGGTGAGGCGCCCGGCCGCGACCTCGATTTCTGTGGCCGCAACCTCGGCGCGCAGCGCGGCGATCGGGTTCGGACCTGCCGCAGCGCGGCGGAAATGCCCGAGCGCTGCCGGCGCATCGCCGCGCAGCGTGACGCCCCGCCAATATTCGGCCTCGCCCTGCTGGACCGGAGACAGCCCCTCCATCCCGCGCAGCACCGCCGCAGCCGCGTCCATGTCCCCCGCCTCCGCGTAGGTGCGAACAGCGGGCATCAGATAGGCCGCGCGCGCGCCAGCGGGCAGTGCCGCAAGCGCGGGCCCGGCGCAGCGATGCGCGGCGGCAACCCCGGCGCGGTCGCGCAGCCGCCCCGACGCGGCGAGGCGCTGTAGGCAGGCGGCAGCGACTTCGGCAAGCGCCGGCGTATCGAGCGCTGCCAGCGCCTTTTCGGGAGCGCCAAGCGCGTTCAACACTTCGGCGCGCAGCAGACGAAACGCAGCCATTTGGGCGCGGCGCGGCGAATCGGCGGCAAGCACGCCGAGCACGCCTTCCGCCTCTGCATAAAGACCGGCCGCGGCATAGTCCTGCGCGAGCCGCCAGCGCCGTTCGGGGCGCTCCGCATCAGGCGCGACGCTGAGCGCCTGCAGCGCGGCGCGCACGTTCGGCGCGTCTCCCGACACGGGCGCGGGGATCGCCAGCGCGAGCATAGCGAACAGCAGCAAACGTCGGGGTACACGGCGCATGGCCTAATCCTCGCCGCGCAGGCGGAACGTCTTTCCGGGCTGGGGTTCGGTTTCCCGGTCGGTGAGCCGCACCGCCACCTGATTGCCGGAGCGACCCATGCGGCCATGCCCGATCGTGCGCCCGCCGCAGCGCAGCGCGACCGGGTGCTCCTCGCGCGTGCCGAAAAGCAGCGTCTGGCCGGGCTTGAAACCCATCACCTCGGCAAGGGTCATCTGCTGCTCGCCGAGAACCGCTTCGACCTCGACGCGGGCGCGCTGAAGCTCCGACGCCAGATGCCGTTCCCATATTCTGTCGCGGCCGAACGTCTCGCCCGTGAAACGCTGAAGGAGCAAAGCGCGCACCGGCTCCAGCGTCGCATGGGGGATCACGAGATCAAGGAGCCCGCCGCGCTCATCGACCTCGATGCGGAAGCGGGCGTTGACGGCGATGCTGGTGGGACGCGCGATCCCGGCGAAGCGCGGGTTGGTTTCGATCCGGTCACGCACGAACCCGACCGAAGCTAGCGGGGCGAAGGCGGCGCCGAGATCGTTCAGCACGACATCGACGAGGCGGGTGACGAGTTTCGTTTCGATCGCCGTGAACCCCCGCCCGCCGATCCGTGCCGGGGGCACGCCGCGACGCCCGCCGAGCAGTACGTCGACCATCGCGAAGGCGAGGTCCGGGCGGACGATGAGCAGCGCCGAATTGTCCCAAGCGCGCGCCTGCGCGACACTGATCAGAGACGGCCGCGGGAGGTCGTTCAGGAAGGCGCCGAAACGCACGGGAGCAACCGCTTCGACGGAGACAGCGATCGTATCGGAGGTGAGGCTGCGGAGGCTTGCCGTCATCAGCCTGACGAGGCGATCGAAGACCACATCGAGCATCGGCAGTCGCTCAGTGGAAACGAGACCGGCGTTGATGATGGCGTCGATGCCTACCTGATCGGAGGCCGGTATCCCGCGCGGCGTTTCGCGCGCGTGTGCCGCCTGCTGCGCGGTGCGCTGCATCTGGTCCCGCGTCAGCGCCCACTCTGCCTCGATATCGTCGCGAAGCCAGGCTTCGGGGTCGAACTTCATACTGCGGCTGGTCATTGCTGGATCAGCTCCTGTACCAGCACGTCGCTCGCCCGTCCCGGCCCGGCGCGGTTGATACGCACCATCAGCTCTTCCTTGATGCGGTACGTGCCCGATGCGCCGCCGAGATCCTGCGGGTGCAGCGCGCGCAGATAGGACTGGAAGCTGTCGATCACCGCAGGAAGCCGGGCCTTGATCGCGGCGGCATCCTCGCGGCTCGCGGCCTCGATCACCACCTGCACCTTGAGGTAGCGGCGCTCGCCGCCCTTCGCGCGGAGATTCACGGTCATCGCCGGAACCTCGACATAATAGGGAATCGCGGGTGTCAGGACGCCGGGCGCCGACGCCCACTGCAGGCCATAAAGCGCGGCGACGAAGGCCGCTGTGATCAGCGCAGCCGTGACGATACGCTTGCCGCTCCACCACTTGCGCGGCAAGGCAGCCTCCAACGCGGCCAGTTCCTCTGGCCGTATGGCATCATCGATCGGCGTCATCGGCCCCGCCAGTTTGCAACCCAGAGCACAAACTAGCCGCTGCGTAGTTAACGAGGCGTTGCGGATGATGAGTGCATGAGCACGGGAACCCCGCAGAGGACGCGGGTTTCCGTGACTTTCGCGTAACGATCTGGCCGGAGGCCAGACCGCGCTATTCGTCGCGCGTGATCTTCTCGTTGCGCTCGTGGCGTTCTTGCGCCTCGACCGTCATCGTGGCGATCGGGCGCGCGTCGAGGCGTTTCAGCGAAATCGGTTCGCCAGTCACCTCGCAATAGCCGTATTCGCCCGCATCGATGCGGCGGAGCGCAGCGTCGATCTTGTTGATCAGCTTGCGCTGCCGATCCCGCGCGCGCAGCTCGATCGACCAGTCGGTCTCACTCGATGCGCGATCGGTGGCGTCAGCTTCCTGCAGCGGCTCCTTCTGGAGCTGGGCGAGCGTTTCCTTCGCTTCGCGATGGATATCGTCCTTCCAATCGAGAAGCTTCTTGCGGAAATACGCCAGCTGCAGCGGATTCATGAAAGGCTCGTCCTCCGAAGGGACATAGCCTTGTGGCAGTTCGATGCCATTCGCGGCAGCCGATTTCAGATTATCGTCGTCGTCGGCCAGGACGGACATTCCTTCAACCGTATCGATCATTTAACGCAACTCCTGCCCCGACCGTTCCGGCCCGCGAGCTGGTGAGGCGCGCGCGAAACGACCGCTCCCGGCGCGGGCTATACCGTCCGCATCTGCACGCGGCAAGCGGCTAGATGAGTGCGGCGCAAATTCATTCGCCAAACCGTTGCGGGACCGTGGATGTTAACACTTTGCTAACCTTTTCCACGCCATCGTCGCGCTATGTTCATGGCTCCCATCTCCCGTCGGCGCGTGCTGGTGCTCGGTGCGCTCAAGACGGCTTTCATCGCGATGATCGCGCTGGGGCCGGTAATCGCTCCGCACTTTATCTGAGCAGGCTTGAGGCCACGAAAAACCGGTGCTAAGCGCGGCATCCATGAACGCCACCGCTCCGAAAGACGCATTCGTCCCCGAAATCCGCTACGTCGACAGCACGCGCGTGTCGTGCGACGGCGACGAGGGACCGCTCGGCCATCCCCGCGTTTACATGGAAATGGAGCACGGTTTCGTCGATTGCGGCTATTGTGATCGGCGCTTCATCCTTTCGGGCGGACCCGCCGACACACGTGACAAATAAAGGCGTAGCGCCCATATCGGGCGTATGACCGACCCAACGCGCCTGTTTTATTCGCAGCTCGACCCCTCCCAAGCGGAGCGCGTCGTTGCCGACGTTCTCTCCGGCACCGACGATGGCGAGCTCTACATGCAGCACACCGTTGCCGAGAGCTTCAGCTTCGACGACGGCCGCATGAAATCCGCCAGCTTCGACACCACGCAGGGCTTCGGCCTGCGCGGCGTTTCGGGCGAAACCACGGCCTTCGCGCACGCCAACGAGATCAGCGAGGCCGCGATCCGGCGCGCGGGCGAAACCGTGGCGCTGGTGCGCGGCGGGCATGGCGGCACGATCGCCGCGCCGCCCGCGCGGACCAACCGCAAGCTTTATGTGGACGACGACCCGATCAGCGCGATTCCCTTCGCGCGCAAGGTCGCGCTGCTGGAGCGAATCGACGCCGCGGCGCGCGCGCGGGACCCGCGCGTGGTCCAGGTGTCCGCTTCACTCACCGCGAGCTGGTCCGCGATCGAGATTCTGCGCGGCGACGGCTTCCGCGCATCCGACATCCGGCCGCTGGTGCGGATCAACGTGCAGATCGTCGCGGAGAAGGACGGGCGGCGGGAGACCGGATTCCACGGCGTCGGCGGGCGCTACCTCTACGACCAGCTGTTCCAGGATGCGACGTGGGAGCGCGCCATCGACATCGCGCTCGCGCAGGCGCTGGTGAACCTCGACGCCGTCGCCGCCCCCGCGGGCGAGATGACCGTGGTGCTGGGGCCGGGCTGGCCGGGCGTTCTGCTCCACGAAGCTGTCGGCCACGGACTTGAAGGCGACTTCAACCGCAAGGGTGCTTCGACCTTTTCTGGCAGGCTCGGCCAGCGCGTCGCCTCGCCCGGCGTGACCATCGTGGATGACGGCAGCATCGAGCACCGGCGCGGGTCGCTCACCATCGATGACGAGGGCACGCCGACGGGCCGCACCGTGCTGATCGAGGACGGCATCCTGAAAGGCTACATGCAGGACCGGCTGAACGCCCGGCTGATGGGCGTTGCGCCCACCGGAAACGGCCGCCGCGAAAGCTTCGCGCACGCGCCGATGCCGCGCATGACGAACACGTTCATGCTCGCAGGCAACGACGATCCCGGCGAAATTCTATCCCGCGCAAAGTCCGGCATCTACGCGAAGAGCTTCGGCGGCGGGCAGGTCGACATCACGAACGGCAAGTTCGTGTTTTCCTGCACCGAGGCGTACCGTATCGAGAACGGCAAGCTGGGCGCCCCGATCAAGGGCGCGACGCTGATCGGTTCGGGACCGGAAGCGATGCAGAAGGTCGTCGCCATCGGCAATGACCTCGAACTCGACGAAGGCGTCGGCATCTGCGGCAAGGGCGGACAATCGGTGCCTGCGGGCGTCGGCCAGCCCACGCTGATGCTGGAAGGATTGACGGTGGGCGGCACCGCCGCCTGAGACGGAAGGAGAGCGGGCACATGGCGGATTTCTTCGATGCGCTGACGGAAGAGCACATCGCCTTCATCACGCGCCAGCCCGTGTTCTTCGTGGCGACCGCCGCCGCGGACGCGCGCATCAACCTCAGCCCCAAGGGTTATGACGCGTTTCGCGTGCTGGGGCCGAACCGCGTCGCCTATCTCGATCTCGGCGGCTCGGGCAACGAGACACACGCACACCTCGCGGCGGACGGTCGCATCACGCTGATGTTCTGCGCGTTCGACAATCCCGCGCTTATCTTCCGCATTTACGGGCGCGGGCGGCCTGTGCTGCCGCAGGACGCGGAGTGGGACGCGCTCGCGGCGCATTTCACGATCCTGTCCGGCACACGGCAGATCTTCGACATCACGGTGGAGAGCACGCAGACCAGCTGCGGCTGGGGCGTGCCGCAGATGACGCTGGAGCGCGAACGGCCCACGCTGGTGAAGTACCACAAGCAGGCTGGCAACGATCCATCCGCCTGGGTGAAGCGCCGCGCCGACCGCACGCGGAGCATCGACGGGCTGCCGGTCCGCGTGACCGACCGCTACGTGAGCGAGGACGCCTGATGCCGCTCGCGATGGTGCGCGAGTATTCGACCCGCATCGATGCCGATGTCGCCCGCCTTGCGCTCGAAGCAGAGGGGATTCCGGCGGTGCTTTTCGACGCGGGCGTGTCGAGCCTTGGGCTGGGGCCGATCGCTTCGGCGCGGCTGATGGTCGACGAAAGCGACGTCGATCGCGCAAAAAAGATTCTCGACGGGGCGACCGCTTAAAGTTTCGTCAACTTCTTCGCCTAGAATCTAGGCGACCACCCTTCATCGCCTAATTTTTAATCACAAATCACCGTCACCGGTGGTGGAGTCGTCCGCTTTGCTGCGCTGCAGCAGTTGGCACGCATCATGCAAATCGCCTCCCCGGCACAACCACACAGGAGGGGGCAAGGCATGAAGCTGATCATTGCTATCATCAAGCCGTTCAAGCTCGACCCCGTCCGGGAAGCCCTGAGCGACATCGGCGTGCAGGGACTGACCGTGACGGAGGTGAAAGGTTACGGACGCCAGAAGGGGCACACCGAAGTGTACCGCGGCGCCGAATACAGTGTGAACATGGTTCCGAAGCTGAAGCTTGAGATCGTCGCGGCCGACGACCTTGCTCCGCGTGTGGTTGAAACCATTTCCGCCGCTGCCGCGACCGGAAGCATCGGCGACGGCAAGATCTTCACGCTCGATGTCGGCGGCGCCGTGCGCATCCGCACCGGCGAAACCAACGAAACCGCTCTTTAGGACTGGGGGTAAGGAATGAAACCAACTCTTGGATTGGCGGGACGCGCGCTGGCTTTCGGCGCCCCCCTGCTGTTTTCACTGCCTGCCTTCGCGCAGGAAGCGGCCGAGGCGGCTGCTCCGGTCGTCGACAAGGGCGACACCGCGTGGATGATGACTTCGACAGTCCTCGTCATGGCGATGATCGTTCCCGGCCTCGCATTGTTCTATGGCGGTCTCGTCCGCACCAAGAACATGCTGTCGGTGCTGACACAAATCATCGCGGTGGCGAGCCTCGCCATGGTGATGTGGGCGCTCTACGGCTACACGATGGCGTTCGGTGACGGCGGCAACGCCTTCATCGCCGGCTTCGGCAAGGCGTTCCTCTCCGGCATTACCGCCGATTCCACGGCGGCAACCTTCAGCGACGGCTTCGTCATCCCTGAATTCGTGTTCATCGCCTTCCAGATGACCTTCTCGGCGATCACCGTCGCGCTCGTCATCGGCGGCCTTGTCGAGCGCATCAAGTTCTCGGCGGTGATGATCTTCGCGGTGATCTGGCTGACGATCGTCTACTATCCGATCGCGCACATGGTGTGGGCGACGGGCGGCCTGATCTTCGAATGGGGCGCGCTCGATTTCGCCGGCGGCACCGTCGTGCACATCAACGCCGGTGTCTCGGCGCTGGTTGGCGCGATCATCCTCGGCAAGCGCATCGGCTACCAGAAGGAAATCATGGCGCCGCACTCACTGACCATGACACTGATCGGCACCGGTCTGCTGTGGGTGGGCTGGTTCGGTTTCAACGCCGGCTCGGCGCTCGAAGCCAACGGCAGTGCGGGCCTCGCGCTCATCAACACCTTCCTCGCAACAGCGACCGCCGTGCTCTTCTGGATGCTGACGGAGCGTGCGCTTGGTCACAAGAGCTCGCTGCTCGGCGCCTGCTCGGGTGCCATCGCGGGTCTCGTGGCGATCACGCCGGCGGCAGGCAACTCGGGTCCGATGGGCGCGATCCTGCTCGGCCTCGTCGCGGGTATCCTCTGCTGCATCTTCGTCATGAAGATCAAAGCGAAGCTCGGTGTCGACGAGTCGCTCGACGCCTTCGGCATCCACGCTGTCGGCGGCATCATCGGCTCGATCCTCACGGCGGTGACCATGCTTCCGTCACTCGGCGGACCGGGCGGTGAAGACTACGCCGTGGGCGCCCAGCTCATCATCCAGATCCAGGCGGTCGTGGTCGCCGTCATCTGGGCAGGGGTGGGCTCGGCAATTGCCTTCACGGTCGCCAAGGTCGTCACCGGCCTGCGCGTCACCGAGGAAGTCGAGCGCGAAGGTCTCGACCTCGGCGAACACGGCGAACGCGCGTACAACTACTGAGTTTAGTACCTGCGTAAATCCCGGGGGCGGTGTGGGCGACCACGCCGCCCCCTCTCCTTTCCGGATCAGATATCCGAAGGCTTGCGGCGCAGCGCCTTCACCTTGCCGCGCCCGGTCTTGGCGTCGGTACGGCGCGCCTTCGCCGCCTTGCCCGGCTTCGTCTTGATGCGCGGCGTCGGCGGCACGGCGGCTTCGGAAAGCAATGCGACGAGGCGCCCCTCCGCATCCTCCCGGTTCATCTCCTGCGTGCGGAAGCGATCAGCACGCAGAACGATCACCCCATCCAGCGTCAGCCGTCGCCCGGCGAGCCGCGCGGCCCGGCGCTTGACGGCATCAGGCAATGACGGCGATCGCGCCAGATCGAAACGCAGCTCGACCGCCGTCGACACCTTGTTGACGTTCTGCCCCCCGGGACCGCTCGCACGGATAAAGCTGAGCGTGATCTCGTCAGGGTGAATCGCAAGCCCCCGCCCGATGGAAATCATTATTCGGCAGGCTCTGCCGCGAGCCGCGCCTGCCGCTCCGCCCAGCGCGCCTTGATCGTCTCCGACGTGTCACGGCTGCCGTCGTGGCTCCAGCCCGGCGGCTTCACCATGTAGTTCCAGCGCGCACGCCACGTAGGCGCGTGCCACACGTCCCTCGCGATGCCGATCCATTCGTGGAACGCCGTCCACAGCACGTTGAAGCTGCCGAGGTTCTTGACGATGCCGTAGCGGCAGGGCTCGTCATCGCGTTCCGGCTCGAACGTACCGAACATCTTGTCCCAGATGATGAACATGCCCGCGTAGTTCTTGTCGAGATAGCGCGGGTTCGTCGCGTGGTGGACGCGGTGATGCGAGGGCGTGTTCATCACCGCTTCGAACCAGCGCGGCATCCGGCCGACGACCTCCGTGTGAATCCAGAACTGGTAGACGAGGTTGATCGCCGAGGCGAACAGCACCATCGCCGGATCGAAGACGAGGAACAGCGGCATCCGGAAGATGAACGCGAGCGCGAAGAAACCCGTCCACGTCTGCCGGAGCGCCGTGGAGAGATTATAATGCTGGCTCGAATGATGAATGACGTGCGCCGCCCAGAACCAGCGCACGCGGTGCGCGCTGCGGTGGAAGACGTAGTAAGCAAGATCGTCGGCAAGGATGCAGAGCGCGAACACCCACCAGTGCCAGCCGAGATCGACAATCGCGAACTGGTGCAGCCAGTAAGCCGCCGCGACGACCGCGCCGCCCGTGATGAGGCCCGCGATCGTACTGCCGAAGCCCATGACGAGCGAGGTGGCGGTATCGCGCCACTCATATTCGCCGCGCCCGCCGAAACGGACCCAGAGCACCTCCGCCACCATCAGCAGGATGAACGCCGGAATGGCGAGAGCGACGGGATCGGGCAGTTGCATGGCGCGTTATCCAGCCTGTGCCCGCAGCCGCGCGGCAAGCGTTTCCGCCGCTTCCGCGCCGATCCGCAGGCGAACCAGGCCGAACATGGGATCACCGCCGTCCACGATCAAGTCATCGCTTTCGACAGTGACCGCCACCGGCGCGGCGATCCCGCGCACGGCCCAGTGCGATCCATGCGGCTTGATGAGCGCGAAACGCCCTCCCTGCCCCGAAACGATCGCGCCGCCGCCATCGGCACCAAGCGCGACATCATCCGCCACGAACCCGGCAAGGGTGAATTCGGCAAGATCAACCGCCGCCTTCGCATCGAGGCCTGCCGCCGGACGCCGGACGCCGAGCCATCGCGCCAGCAGAACCACGAGCGCGATGCCGCCGACCGAAATCAGCGTCTGGGCGAGCATGGTGTTACCGCGCCGCCATCTGCTGCATGACGCCGCAGATCGGCGACAGATCATATCCGGCGGCGCGCGCGGCTTCGGCGAGCGCGACCGGATCCTTGCCCGCTGAAGCTTCGGCAAGGCCCCAGAGCATCGTCGATCGTGTTCCCGAGCGGCAGAACATCAGCGTGGTCTGCCCTTCGAGCGCTTTGCGCACCGCCTCGATCATCCCAGGCGTGATGCCGCCCTGCGACATCGGGATATGGGCATAGGCGAGCCCTTCGGCCGCGGCTGCCGCCGCGATCGTTTCGCCCGGCGGCTGATCGGGCGCCTCCCCATCCGGCCGGTTGTTGATGATCGCGGTGAAGCCCGCCGCCTTCGCAGCGCCAACGTCGGCAGCCGTGATCTGCGGCGCGACCGAAACGGCTTCGCTGAGCTTCAGGAACATGGTTTCCTCCAAAAGACCGGGCACGGACGTGCATGACATTCATGCCTCGTCTATCCTGTGCAGACGATACTGGCGACTAAAACAGTGTGGGAGGCGCCCTATCAACATTCCCAATCTGCTGACCGTCTTCCGGGTGCTGCTTGTGGCGCCGATGGCGCTGTACCTGATTTGGGGCGACCTGGCGCGCGCGGGCATGATCTTTGTCATCGCCGCCACCACCGACGCCGTGGACGGCTGGATCGCGCGGCGCTGGCACAGCATCACGACGTTCGGGCGGCTGATGGACCCGGTTGCCGACAAGCTGCTCGTCGGGACGGCCATCGCACTCCTTTGGTGGACGGGACTCCTGCCGGGCTGGTTCGCGCTCGTCGTCGCGCTGCGCGAAGGCTTCGTGCTTGCCGCAAGCGGCTGGGCGCGGGCGCGCGGGCACGCCGACGAACTGCATCCCGGCCTTTTCGGCAAGGCGGGAAACGCGCTGCAAATGCTGCTGGTGGCGCTGATCCTGCTGCCGCTGCCCGGCGCGCTGAAAGCCCCGGCTTTTCTGCAAGTCCTGATGATTTCAGCAAGTTTTCTGGCGGTCGTTTCGGCCATCCACTATGCACGGCGCTGGAAACGGGTCCGGCACGAAACGCATGCGTAATGTCCCGTATGCCATGCGCTCCACCCGGCTTTCAGGAGATGTGCGATTGAAACCGTCATCATTCAGAGGGCATGAGCGGCGCGCGCTGTCGATGGGCACGCGCGGCATGACGGCAATGACGAGGTCTGCGGACATGACACTGAGACTCGCTCTGGCAGCGGCCCTCGCAACGGGCTCGGCGGGCGCATCCGCGGCGACGCTCGCGGTCGGCGGCAACGGTCCCTATGCGACGCTGACGGAAGCCTCGCGCGACGCGAAGGGCGGCGACACCATCATCGTAGCGCCCGGGATCTACGCAGGCGCGCGCTTCCATGCCGACGGGCTTACCATCCGCGCCGCAGCGAACGCCGTGCCGGGCAGCGTCGTGGTGAACGGCAACACCGTGGGCGGCAAGGGTCTGTTCGTGATCGTCGGAGATGACGTGACGATCGCGGGGCTGACATTCGAAGGCGCCCGCGCAGCGGACGGAAACGGCGCGGGCATCCGGGCCGAGGGCCGCAACCTCAGCGTGACCGACGCTCGCTTTATCGGGAACGAGATGGGAATCCTTGCAAACGGCGTTGATGGCAGCGTGCTGACCGTGCGCCGTTCGCGCTTCACGGAGACGGCCAGCCGCGCGCAGGACCGCGTCGGCCATGCCGTTTATGCGAACGGCATCGCACGGCTGGTGGTGACGGGATCGACATTCGAGCGCGGCGCGCGCGGCCACTACATCAAATCCCGCGCGCTCGACACGCGGATCACGGGCAACCGGATCGACGACACGAACGGCTCGGCCTCCTACCTCATCGATCTGCCGGAAGGCGGCGCGGCGACGATCAGCGGCAATCTGCTGGTAAAGGGCCCGAGCCCGGACAATTGCTGCACGGCCATTGCCTATGGCTTCGAGATGCGGAAGGGCGGCAGCTACATCAATCCGCCGGGTCCGGTGCGCGTGAGCGGCAACCGCTTCGTGAACCGCGCGCCGGGTATCGTGACATTCTTCGCCAACCGCTCTGCGCCCGCCAACGCCGCGACGCTCTCCGACAACGAGCTGGTCGAGGAGCAAGGCCGTATCGTCGTCGCCACGGGACACGCAACGGTGAATGGCAAGGCCGCCGCCACAAGCTATATCTCGAACGCCGCGACCTTCGCGGAAATGGCCCTGAAACCGCCGATGTCGGGCATATTCGCGCTGCTTGGCTTCGGCCTTGCGGGTATCATCGTGGGCCGCCGAAAACCCGTCACGCGCTGAACGCGGAAGGGGCGAAAAGCCCCTCCCGTACGCCCATTATTTTTTCGGTAAATGCCGGTGCACGATGGAGCGCTTTCGGTTTGCGATGAGGCCGCTCCACTCTTCGAGCAGCTTTTCGGAAGCTTCCTTGCTCCCGGTCAGTTTGTGGAGTTCCGCGAACCAGGCGACGTCGTCGGGCGAATACTGCCATTCGATGTCGGCCCCGCTTTTCATAGGCCAGACGAGCACGTCGTCCCAATCGCCGTACTGCACATGGTATTCTTCGGGGATCGGAGTCTTCGAAGCCACGGACGCGGGATCGAAATATTTCTTCACGATCTCGTAGGCGCGCTCGCCCTTGCCTTCCTTGTACTTCACGAACTCCATGACGTGATACGAGACGTTCTCGCGCTTTTTCGCCGTGTCCTGCGCGGCGACGGGTGAGGCAACGACAAACGCGGACGCAACGCAAAGCGAGACAAATTTCCGGTAGGTCATGACGTGTCTCCCCTGTTTGGAGACGGGGAGACATATCACGGTTTCGGTTCGGGTCCGAATCGGACCGCGCAAACGCGGGGGCGCTTACTCCGCCGCTTCGGCAAGCCCTGCGGGCGGCATGTTGTGGCCGAGAAGGCGCAGCACGTCCGCCGCGCACTCTACAACGTTCGTGCCGGGGCCGTAGATGCCCTGAACGCCCGCATCGCGCAGGAAATCATAGTCCTGCGGCGGGATGACACCGCCCGCGATCACCTTGATGTCGCTGCGCCCCTGCTCGCGCAGGCCGCGGATCAGCTCGGGGATGAGTGTCTTGTGCCCAGCGGCGAGCGACGAGGCGCCGACGACATCGACGCCGGTTTCGAGCGCAAGCACCACGGTTTCCTCAGGTGTCTGGAACAGCGGCCCGGAGACCACGTCGAAACCCATGTCGCCGAAGGCCGACGCGATGACGTTGGCGCCGCGATCGTGCCCGTCCTGGCCCATCTTGGCGACGAGGAGCTTGGGCTTGCGGCCGAGACGGCGTTCTACGGCCTTGACGCCTTCCACAACCTGGTCCCAGCGACTGTCGCCCTTGTAGGGCGCCGCATAGACGCCCTTCACCGGCGTCGGCGTGGTGCCGTAGCGCTGGAAGCTCTCTTCCATCGCCGACGAGATTTCGCCGAGCGTGGCGCGTGCGCGCGCGGCTTCGACAGCAAGCGCAAGGAGGTTGTTTTCGATGCTGGAAGGCTTCGCGGCGCCCGCACGCAGCGCGTCGAGCGCGGCGCGGCAGGCGGCCTCGTCGCGCGCAGACTTCACGGCATTGATGCGCGCGATCTGCGATTCGCGGACCTTGGTGTTGTCGACCTCGAGCGTTTCGAGCAGGTCTTCGTTGGCGAGGCGGTACTTGTTGACGCCGACGATCACGTCCTCGGCGCGGTCGACGCGGGCCTGACGCGCGGCGGCGGCTTCCTCGATCATTGCCTTCGGCCATCCCGCCGCCACAGCCTTCGCCATGCCGCCTTCGGCCTCGACACGCTCGATGATCTCCCACGCCTTGTCGACGAGATCCTGCGTCAGCGCTTCGACGTAGTAAGAGCCGCCCAAGGGATCGACGACTTTGGTCATCCCCGTCTCTTCCTGGATCACGATCTGCGTGTTGCGCGCGATGCGGGCTGAGAAATCGGTGGGCAGCGCGATGGCTTCATCGAGCGCGTTGGTGTGCAGCGACTGCGTGCCGCCCAGCATCGCGGCCATCGCCTCGATCGTCGTGCGGATCACGTTGTTGTAGGGGTCCTGCTCCGTCAGTGACACGCCCGAGGTCTGGCAGTGCGTGCGAAGCATCTTGGAGCGCTCGTCCTTGGCCCCGAGGTTCGTCATCACGCGGTGCCACAGCACGCGCGCGGCGCGCAGCTTCGCGATTTCCATGAAGAAGTTCATGCCGATGGCGAAGAAGAACGACAGGCGCCCCGCGAACTTGTCGATGTCGAGGCCCGAGGCGACGCCGTAGCGCACGTATTCGGCGCCGTCCGCGATGGTGAAGGCAAGCTCCTGCACCTGCGTCGCGCCGGCTTCCTGCATGTGGTAGCCGGAAATCGAGATGCTGTTGAACTTCGGCATCTCCCGCGAGGTGTAGCCGAAGATATCGGAGATGATCCGCATCGAGGGCTCCGGCGGGTAGATGTAGGTGTTGCGGACCATGAACTCCTTGAGGATGTCGTTCTGGATGGTCCCGTCGAGCAGCTTCCGGTCGACGCCCTGCTCCTCGCCCGCGACGATGAAGAAGGCGAGGATGGGGATCACCGCGCCGTTCATCGTCATCGATACGGACATCTGATCGAGCGGGATGCCGTCGAACAGGATCTTCATGTCTTCGACCGAATCGATCGCGACGCCCGCCTTGCCGACGTCGCCGACGACGCGGGGGTGATCCGAATCATAGCCGCGGTGCGTGGCGAGATCGAAGGCAACCGAGAGGCCCTTCTGCCCGGCAGCAAGGTTGCGGCGGTAGAAGGCGTTCGACTCCTCAGCGGTGGAGAAGCCCGCGTACTGGCGAATCGTCCAGGGGCGACCGGCGTACATGGAAGCGCGGACACCGCGCGTGAACGGTGCGAAACCGGGCAGGCCGGGATCGGCGGTCACATCGTCCGCCGTGTAGAGCGGCTTCACGGTGATGCCCTCGGGCGTCTCCCAATCGAGGCTCTTGCCCTTCACTTCCTTTTCGGCGAGCGCCTTCCAGGCGTCCAGCGTCGGCTTGTCCGTCATAACCTCTCCGTAATCCCTGTCGCCCGGCTCAGGACAGCGTGACGTCCGTCACGCGCGCGGATGCGCCGCCCTTGCCATCGGCTTCAAATCGGACTGTCACGGTCGCGCGGCGACCGCAAGCCACAAAGTCCCACGCCTCGCTCCAGCCGCCGGCGAAGCGCGTGCCGAACTGCATGGGTGAAAGATCGCCGTCGGTGGCGGCAATCCGCGTCTGGCGCATGCCGACGCTCGTCACCTCGCACGAGGGTTGCTGCTGCTTTGCGCGATCCCACGCGGCCTTGGCGGCGAGCTTGCTCGTCTCGCGCATCTGGCTCGGGGTCGAGATCGCCTCGCCGCGGTTGACGACGAGGAGGAGGTGCCGCCCGTCGCTCTCCGCGATGTACATGTAGCGCAGAAGCGGCGTTTCGGCACAATCGGTGCGCGCGTAGAACGTCCACGCGCCGACGAAGGCCCCCGCCTTCAGCCCTTCGCTCACCAGCCGGTCGGCGGTGGCGGGCTGGAGCCCATAGGGCTCGGTGCGTGTGAGCGACTTGCAGGCCTGCGTCGTGGTCGACCAGCGGGCGCGGTCGAGCACCTCCGTGCCCAGGGCATCGAGATCAGGCGCGCGCGCCGCCGCTGCGCTCTCCTTCGCGGCAAACCATTCGGCGGGAACACCCGGGACGTCCGCCGCCTCCTGCGCCATAGCGGGCGCGGCGAGCAGCAGTATGAAAGGGATCAGGCTGCGCATGCCCCGCGCTATATCGCCGCCGTGCAGCAGGGTCGATTCCTAAAGCACGGCCTGAACGGCGAGCCCAAGGCCGATGCCGATCAGCAACAGCCGGCCGATCCCGAGCTTCCAGCGCCACGCGATGATGCCGAGCAGCACGGTGAGCGCGAGCGCGGCAACGTCGAGGCTCGCCCAGTCCGGCAGAACAGCATCGAACGGTCCGGCATCAAACCGAACGGTGCGCGCGAACAGGAAATGCACGGCGAACCAGAGGCCGAGATTGGCGATGACGCCCACGACCGCCGCCGTGATCGCCCCAAGCGCGCTTGCGAGCGCGCGGTTCCCGCGCAGGCGTTCGACATAGGGGGCGCCCGCGAAGATCCAGAGGAAGCAGGGCGCGAAAGTGACCCACGTCGTCAGCAGCGCGCCCAGAACGCCCGCACCGATCGAACCCCCGGCCTCACGCCACGCCGCGATGAAGCCGACGAACTGCGTGACGAGAATCAGCGGGCCGGGCGTGGTTTCGGCAAGGCCGAGCGCATCCATCATCTCGCCGGGGCGCATCCAGCCGAAACCGCCGACAACGACGTCGGCCATGTAGGAGAGCACCGCATAAGCGCCGCCGAAGGTGATGACCGCGAGCCACGAGAAGAAGCGCGCGATCTCCGCATAGACGCTGCCCGGCAGCAGCAGCCAGAGCAGACCGAGCGGTGCCAGCCAGAGGATTGCGAGGCTGAAGATCGCAAGCGGCGAACTGCGGCGCGGGGCCATATCGAGCGCTGTATCGCCCGGCGCGCGGGCGAACAGCGTCGAGCCGCGCCGTCCCGCCACGTAGCCGATCAGGCCCGCCCCCAGCACCACGACCGGAAACGGCACGCCGAACAGGAACAGCGCCGCGAACGCGAGCACGGCGAGCAACCGGGCGACCCCCGAACCAAGCGCACGGCGGCCGACACGTTCGAGCGCCTCCACGACGATAATCAGCACCGCAGCCTTGAGGCCGAACAGCAGGCCTTCGACGGCGGGCACCTGTCCCAGCGTGACGTAGAGCACCGAGAGGCCGAGCATGACGAGCATCCCCGGCAGGATGAACAGCAAGCCCGCCACAAGCCCGCCGCGCACCCCGTGCAGCAGCCAGCCCACATAGGTCGCAAGCTGCTGCGCTTCCGGCCCCGGCAGCAGCATGCAGAAGTTGAGCGCGTGCAGGAACTGCGCCTCGCCCACCCATTTCTTCTCGTCGACCAGCATCCGGTGCATCAGCGCGATCTGTGCCGCCGGGCCGCCGAACGACAGCACGCCGATCCGCGCCCACACCCGCACGGCTTCGGAGAATGGAACGGAGACGGCAAGCTTGCTCACGGCACTTCTCTGGCACGGTGCCGGCGCCTTTGCCATCCTTTCGAAAGCCGCTACACGGGTCCCGCCATGACCGGAACGACACCGCCGCTCGGCCTTATCGAAGGCTATTTCGGAGAGCCTTGGACATGGGCTGACCGAATGCACGTGATGCGCAGCCTCGCGCCGCATGGCTTCTCGTTCTTCATCTACGCCCCGAAGGCGGACGCGTACCTCCGCCGCCAATGGCAGGACGACCACCCTGCCGAGGCGATGGATGCGTTGGTGCATTTCGCCGACGCCTGCCGCGACGCGGGCGCGGCGTTCGGCATCGGGCTGACCCCCTACGAGCTTCACAACGACTGGGGCGGCGCAGGCAAGGCGGCGCTCACAGCGCGGCTAAAAGCCTTGGGCGCGCTCCGTCCGGACATCATCGCGATCCTCTTCGATGACATGCACGGCGACATTCCGGGCCTGGCCGAAACGCAGGCCGCGATCGTGCATCACGCCGCAAGCACCCTGCCCGCACGCGTGTTGATGTGCCCGAGCTATTACAGCGATGACCCCGTGCTCGACCGCGTATTCGGCGCGCGGCCGGCAAATTATCTCGAAGACCTCGGCCGCCTGCTCGATCCGGCGGTGGATGTGTTCTGGACCGGCGAGGAAGTCTGCAGCCGCGAGTTCACGCGCGGGCACCTCGACAGTGTTGCCGAACAATTGCGCCGCAAGCCCGTGCTGTGGGACAATTACCCCGTCAACGACGGCCCGCGCATGTCGCGCTTCCTGCACCTGCGCGCCTTCACCGGGCGGCACGGCATTGCGGGGAGCGTGGCGGGACACGCAATCAACCCCGCGCTGCAACCCTGGCTGACGCTCGCACCCGCGCTGACGCTCGCGATGAGCTATGCGGAAGGCGACGCCTATCGCTATGCCGCCGCGTTCCTCGAAGCCGCGCGGCAATGCTACGGCAGCGACCTTGCCGAGGCGCTCGAAGCCGATCTGCTGACGCTGAACGACAGCGGGCTTGACCGCATACCCGGAGAACGCTGCACATCGCTGCGCGCGAAATACAAAGCCTTCGGCCACCCGGCAGCAGATGAAGTCGCGCGCTTCCTTGAGGGCGGCTACCTGATCACCGGCGAGGCGGTGCAGACGCAGTAGCGTGGAGCGACCGCCACGCGGCGGGCGAGAGGCCGAAGGCGCCCGAAAAGCTCTTCGTGAAATGCTCAGGCGATGAGAACCCGCACACGGCAGCGACGGCCTTCACGGGGGCGCCTTCGCCCAGCAGCGTGCGCGCGCGATCGAGCCGCGCGGCAGTGACGAAAGCGGCCGGCGTCTTTCCCGTCGCCTCCCGAAAGTTGCGGTGAAAGCTGCGCGGCGTTTCGCGCACGCGCGCCGACAGCGCTTCCACATCGAGTTTCCGACCGAGGTTCGCGGCAATGTAGCCGACGAGATCGGCATAACGTCCGGCCGCCTTTGCCTGCGCGCGGAGCAGCGGCGAATATTGGGACTGGTTGCCGGGACGGCGCACGGAGAGCACCAGCCGCCGCGCGATGGCGTTGGCGAGACGCGGGCCGTAATCCCGCTCCACCATCGCAAGAGCCATGTCGATCCCCGCCGTGACACCCGCAGAGGTCCAGAGGGCGCCATCCTCGACAAACATCGCATCGGCATCGACCGTCGTTTCTGGAAAACGCTGCGAGAGGCGTTCCGCGCTGCGCCAGTGCGTTGCGACCCGGCGCCCCCTTGTGAGCCCCCACGCCGCAAGCGCGAATGCCCCCGTGCAGATCGATCCGTAGCGGCGCGCCTCGTCCGCGGCGGCCCGGAACCATTCGCCGGTCTCCCGATCCTCCATCAGCGCTTCAAGACCGGAGCCATCGCCGCCGACAACCAGCAGCGTATCCACCGCGCCCGATGCGGCCAGGGGAACTGTCACCACCGCAACGCCGCAGCTCGACACGACCGGCCCGCCCTGCGCCGATATCGTCACAACCTCGTGTCCGTTGCCGAGCGCCTCCGCAGCGGCGCCGAACACGGCGGCAGGACCCGACAGATCGAGCAGCTGAAAACCGGGAAAAGCCAGGAGAAGCGTCCGCATGGCAGGAATATACAGATCATTGTCATTTCCGCCAAGCCGCGGATTGCCTACGAACATTCCACCAACCCGAGGACACGCAGCATGACTGAAACCTTCAATATCGGCTTCCTGCTCTACCCGGAGCTGACCCAGCTCGACATGACCGGCCCCGCACAGGTGCTCGCGCGAATGCCCGGCGCCAAGCTGCATTTCGTGTGGAAAACGATGGACCCCATCCCGGACGATTGCGGCCTCACCTTCCTGCCGACTGCGACGTTCGCGGACTGTCCGCAGCTCGATATGATCTGCGTGCCGGGCGGCTATGGCACATCGGCGGTGATGCAGGACGAAGTGGCGCTCTCGTGGCTGCGCAGGCAGGCAGAAGGCGCGCAGTTCATTACCAGCGTCTGCACCGGATCGCTGATCCTCGCCGCCGCCGGGCTGATGACCGGTTACAAGGCGGCTTGCCACTGGGCGTGGCGCGACCTGCTGCCTCAGTTCGGTGTAATCCCGGTCGCCGACCGTGTCGTCGAGGACCGGAATCGCATTTCGGGCGGCGGTGTCACCGCGGGCATCGATTTCGCCTTCCACATCGCCGAGAAGCTCCACGGCCGCGACGTTGCCGAGATGCTGCAGCTCGTGCTCGAATATGATCCTGCGCCTCTAAGCGGAGGCACCCCCGAGACGGCGCGCAAATCCATTGTGGACATGACTCGCGCAGCGATGACCGCGCGCGGCTTCGACCTTCGGCGCACGGAAATATCCTCCCTCGCTTCCGCGCGCTGAAAACGAAGGCGCCGGCGGACCCACCCGCCGGCGCCTGATCGTTTGTTGACGGTTCAGCCCTTGATGAAGGCGAGAACGTCGGCGTTGAAACGGTCGGCTTCCTGCTCCGAGATGCCGTGACCGCTGCCCTCGTAGATCTTCAGCGTCGCTTTCGGCGCGAGTTTCGAGGAGAGCAGCGCCGAGGCGCCGATCGGCACGATCTGGTCGTCATCGCCGTGAATGATGAGCGCGGGCACGTCCATCTTCTTCAGGTCCTCGGTGAAATCGCTCTCCGAGAAGGCCTTGATCGAGTCGAGCTGGCCCTTCAGCCCGCCCATCATGCCCTGCCGCCAGAAATTGTCGCGGATGCCTTCGGAAAGCACGGCGCCCTCGCGGTTGTAGTTGTAGAAGGGCACGACGATGTCCTTGAAGAACTGCGAGCGATTGCCGAACGTGTTCTTGCGGATGTCGTCGAACACCTCGAGCGGCAGGCCGCCGGGGTTCGCCTCGGTCTTCAGCATCAGCGGCGGTACCGCGCCGAGCAGAACCACATTCGCGACCCGGCCCGTGCCGTGCCGGCCGACATAGCGGGTCACCTCGCCGCCGCCCGTCGAGTGGCCGACGAGAACGACATTCTTGAGGTCGAGCTGTTCGATCAGTTCGCCGAGGTCGTCGGCATACTGGTCCATCGTGTTGTTCTGCCACACCTGATCGGAGCGGCCGTGACTGCGGCGATCGTGGGCGATGACGCGGTAGCCGGCGTTCGCGAAAAACACGAGCTGGGGATCCCAGACATCGGCCGTGAGCGGCCAGCCGTGCGAGAAGACGATGGGCTGCGCGTCCTTCGCACCCCAGTCCTTGTAGAAGATGCGGGTGCCGTCTTTTGTGGTGATCGTGCTCATGATTTGGTTCCTTCCTGACTGTCTGCCGCTGCATTCGCGTCGGCTTCTGGTGGACGTTCTACGCAGGCTGCGGCAGGGTGCGGATTGGCGGAACCGACATTGTAGGGGTCAAAAGTGACAAACGATCGCGCAGTCGCCGAAATCGGCATCGTCATCTACCCAGGCGCGCAGCTCGGTATGATCCACGGGCTCAGCGACTTGTTCTGGATCGCGGGCGAGCGATCGAAGGTCCACGGGGGCGAGCGCCTGCGGGTGAGCCACTGGGAGCGAACCGACGAAGGCTTCCGACGCAGTTTCGATACGATGCCCGGCGCCGGGTCGTGCCCCGCCGTGCTTGTCGTGCCGGGCGCGCTGTCGAAAGTGCCGACGCCGACGGAGACCGAGCCCTATGCGCGCTGGCTGCTCGATCGCCACGCGCAGGGCGCGACGCTCGGCTCGGTGTGCGGCGGCGCGTTCATCCTTGCTGCGACAGGCCTCCTCGCGGGGCGTACGGCGACAACGCACTGGATGTTCGGAGAAAAGTTCCAGCGCCGCTTCCCCGATGTGAAGCTCGATGCCGACAAGATGATCGTGGAGGACGGCGACATCATCACGGCGGGTGGACTGATGGCGTGGACCGATCTTGGCCTCCGCCTCGTCGACCGCTTCCTCGGGCCTTCCATAATGCTCGAGACGGCGCAGTACCTGCTCATCGATCCCGTGGGGCGCGAGCAGCGCCACTACAGCACCTTCGCGCCGCAACTGACGCACGGCGACGAGCCTATCCTGAAGGTGCAGCACTGGCTGCAGGCCAAGGGCGGCCGCGACGTGAGCGTGAGCGCGATGGCCGAACATGCCGGGATGGAAGAGCGCACCTTCCTGCGCCGCTTCCGGAGCGCGACGGGCATGAAGCCCACCGAATATTGCCAGCAGCTTCGGGTCGGCAAGGCGCGCGAACTGCTGGAGTTTTCAAAGCGTCCGGTCGACCGGATCGCGTGGGAGGTCGGCTACGAGGACGCGGGCGCCTTCCGCAAGGTCTTTCAGAAACGCGTCGGCCTCACCCCCGGCGACTATCGTCGGCGCTTTGGGACTGCGGCTGCGGCCTAAGCCGCGAGGCGGCGGCCCATGACGAGCTTGAAGAGCGCGAACACCACACCCGCACCCGCCCCAAGCCCGGCGTGCAGCAGCCAGAACTCTGTTGTCTGCATCGTTTCGTAAAAGCCGCCGATCCACCCGACGAGCGCGTTCGCGGTGAAGAAGGCGAGATAATAGAGGCCGATCACCGTGGCGTTGATCGCCTTCGGCGCGACCTTCGCGAAGAAGGCGAGGCTGACGGGAAGGATGTGCGCGAAGCCGATGCTGTTGATGACGTGGAATGCGACAGGCCATGCGAGCCCGATCTTCTGCCCTGCCCCCTGTGTTTCCGCCGCCATGTAAAGGCAGAGCATTCCCCCAACCGAAAAGGCCGAACCGATGATGATCTTGGTGATCTCGTCGGGCTCTTTCCAGCGCGCACCGTACCAGCGGTAGAAAAGCGCGACGAGCGCCAGGAAGCTGAAGCTGACGATGGCATCGAGCGTGACAAGCCATGTCGTGGGCAGCTTCTCTCCCATGAACATGAGATCGAACTGCTGGTCACCCCAGACGAGATAGGCGTTGAAGATCTGGTTGTTGGGCACGATCGCGACGGCAAGTACCGGGATCAGCAGAACGAGCGCGATCACGGCGGGCCAGTCTCCGGCCTCCAGCTTCGGCGCGGGCGCTTTTCTCTGAACCTCGAAATGCTCGCGCGGCAGGTGCTTCTGGCCGGCGAGGTAGATCACAAGGCCGATGAGCATACCCACGCCCGCCACGCCGAAACCCCAATGCCAGCCCACGATTTCGCCAAGCGTGCCGACGATGAGCGGCGAAGCGATGACGCCCGCGTTGGCGCCGAGATAGAAAATCTGGAAGGCGTCCGCCCGACGGAGGTCCGTGGGGCCGTAGAGCGCACCGACCTGGCTTGCGATGTTGCCCTTGAACATGCCGCTGCCGAGCACGAGGCAGAGCAGCGCGAAGAGGAATGCCGCCTCGAACGCCATCAGGAAATGACCGACCGCCATCGTGACCGCGCCGAGCAGGACGGTGCGTCTTTTGCCGAGCACGCGGTCGGCGAGGAAGCCGCCGAGGATCGGGGTGAGGTAGACGCTTGCGGCATAGGTGCCGAAGATCGCGGAGGCGAGCGCCTGGCCTTCGATACCGCCGTAAAGCGCGCTGAACGGCTTGAAGAGCGCCACGTTCTCGACATGGCCGGGATGCAGCAGTTCCTTCGTCATGTAGAGGACGAGCAGCGCCTGCATCCCGTAGAAGGAAAAGCGTTCCCACGCTTCCGCGAAGGCAAGGTAGCCCAGGCCGATGGGGTGGCCGAGGAAGCGGCGGTCTTCCACCATATGTGCGGCTTCAGGCTCCGCGTCTTCCGATATCGTCATCTTGCGCCCCCCAGCCGCCGCCTTATCGTGCAGACGTATACCAATTTCCTCAGGGAGACCCATATGAAACTCGGCGCTTCGGCAATCGCCCTGTCACTTATCGCATCCGGTGCGTGGGCCGCGCCCGCCGATGATTTCGTGAAACTGCGCGACGACATGTGGCAGATGACGCTCGCCGAGAACCCGCGCCTTGCCACCAGCCTCGGTGACAGGCGCGGCGACGGCAAGCTCGACGACATCTCGCTTGCCGGATACGAACGGCGACTGGCTGCCGACAAGGCTTTCCTGAAGCGGCTGGACGCGATTTCCATCGACGCGCTGCCGAAGGCCGACCGCATCGATTACCGTATCCTGAAACGCAGCCTGGAAAGCAGCGTCGCGGGCGCCGCATTCGGCCAGGAAGCCACCGTGCTGTTCACCAACCGCTATGGCTGGCACATGGCGTTCGCGGGCCTTGCCGACGATTCCCCGTTCTTCAACAAGGCGGACTACGAAAGCTACGTCGGTCGTCTCGAAACCTACGGCAAGCAGAATACCGACGGCATCGCCGTCACACGCCGCGCGATCGCCGATGGCTTCACGCAGCCGTGCGTGCCGATGGCGGGGTTCGAAAAGACGATCGAGGGCCGCATCGCGCCCACCGCCGCGCAAAGCAGCTTCATGTATCCGTTCCGCACGAAACCCGCGACGATTTCAGACAGCGACTGGACCGCGCTGAAGGCGCGCGCGGAAAAGGCCGTGGATACGGTGGTGACGCCCGCCTATCGCGATTTCCTTAAATTCTACACATCCGAATACGCACCCAAATGCCGAAAGAGCGTCGGCATTTCCGAGACGAAAAACGGCGCGGCCTATTACGCTTACCGCATCAACCAGCAGACGACGACGGACAAGACCGCCGAGGAGATCCACCAGCTCGGGCTCAGCGAGGTTGCCCGCATCCGCGCGGAGATGGATGCGGTCGTCAAAGCATCCGGCTTCAAGGGCGATCGCAAGGCCTACATCGCTATGCTGCGCACCGATCCGAAATATTACGCGAAAACCGGCGAGGAATTGATGCTGCGCGCGGGTGCGCTCGCCAAGACGATCGACGGCCATTTGCCGAAGCTCTTCGGCAAGCTGCCGCGCCTTCCCTACACAGTGCTGCCGATCCCCGACGATCAGGCGGCGGGCAATACGACGGCCTATTACGAGCCGGGCGCAATCGCCGCCGGCCGCGCGGGCGTTTACCGCGTCAACCTCACCGAACTCGATCAGCGCCCGCTCTTCGAACTCCCCGCGCTCGGCGTCCATGAAGCGGTGCCGGGACACCATTTGCAGATCGCACTGCAGCAGGAACTCGAACTCCACGATTTCCGCAAGCATGGCGCGTTCTTCACGGCGTTCGTGGAAGGCTGGGGTCTCTATTCAGAACGGCTCGGCATCGAGATGGGTTTGTACGATACGCCCGAAAAGGACATGGGTCGCCTATCATACGAGATGTGGCGCGCGTGCCGCCTCGTCGTCGACACCGGCATTCACGCCAAGGGCTGGACGAAACAGCAGGCGGTGGATTTCATGCTGGAGAACACCGCGCTTTCCGCGGCAAACGTCGACGCCGAAGTGAACCGCTACATCACTTGGCCGGGCCAGGCACTCGCCTACAAGATCGGCGAGCTCAAGTTCCGCGAACTGCGCGCGCGTGCCGAAAAGGCGCTGGGTGACAAGTTCGACGTCCGCGCCTTCCACGACACGGTTCTGGAAAACGGCGCCGTGCCGCTCGACGTGCTGGAGGCCTATTTCAACGAATGGCTCGCGGCGCAGACGGCTGCACGCAATTAAATCAGCGGATCAGCCCCCTCCCCACCTTGCGGGGAGGGGCATCCCACCGAACAGGATGGACTGGCGGGACTGCTGAAGTCGATCCGCCCTAAACGTTCGTGACCAGCCGCAACCAGGCGATGCTCCGGTCGCGTACGATGGGCGCAAGGGGAAGCGGATCGAATATACTCACCGGATTTTTGGCGTATCGGGGATCTTCCTCCACCACCTTTTCCCACGCTCTGCGCGCTTCCGGCATTCGGCCGATACGGGCCAATGCCATCGCCGTCATCGCATATTGCAGCGGCGGCCCGCCAGGCACCTGGAAATCCTCCGCAGCGACCAGCGCGGCAGGCCCATCGTCCCGCGAGACGGCCGCAAAGAACAGACCCGACTGCACCCATTGCGGCGGGTTGGCATGGAGAGACAGCGCCTTGCGCAGCACCGCCTCGCCATCGGGGTCGCCCATCATGATCTTGAACATGGCAACCCCGGACATGAACTCGGGATTGTTGCTATTGAAGTAGATGACCCGATCCGCAGCGGCACGGGCTTGCCGTTCAAGACCCAGATAAAGCGCTGTTCGCATCAGCGAATATTGCGCGCCCGGATCGTTCGGCTGAAGATTTACTGCCTTCTGCGCCTCCTGATGGGCCTGTGCCAGGAGATCATCCCGCTCCTTGCCTTTCAGCTTCAGCGCATCCTGCGCCAAGAACCAGGACTGTGCACCCATTGCCATTGCCGATTTTGGATCTTCATTCGCCCAAGTCGTGACACAGTTGCGAACTGCCGCCTCGTCTTCCGGCGGCATCATCCGCCAGAAGGACCGCAGCGCCAGCCAGCAACCGTAGGGCGTATTGATGCTGATGTTCCGCTGATCACCATCGCCGTGGATGACGCCGGAGGGCTGCGCGAGCCGCGCGCTCAGCGTCGCTGCAACCTCGTCAACATCGAACGCACGTCCTTCGACAGGTTCGCGCAGGCCGGAACGCGACCACACCACGCGGCCGGTATCAAGCTGCGTGAGCGTGACGTTGATGCGCGTTCCGCTAGGGACGGCACGCAATGTCGCGTCGAGCCGATAATCGGCCGCGGGTGAAAGCTCGTTGGAGACATCGACGGCGGTGAATCTGTCGAGCCCATCGCGCAAACCTCCCGTCAGATCGACAGCGGCGTCGCGCTGTGCCTGCGCCGGATCCAGCGCTATAACGGGTGCCAGATAAACCACCGGGAAATTGCGAACGCGCCAGACATTCTGTTCGGGACGCCAGAAGAAAAATGCCGCCAACAAAACCGCAATTGCCGCGCCCCCGATGGCGACGTAGCGCATCGCTGCCATTTTCGATTTGACAATTTTCGGCTTGGCAGGTGCGGGCGCCTCCCCAACGAATTCCACGGCATAGCCGCCGCTTGGAACACGTATCTGCACATCCGAGACGGGAGGCGTGTGCGCATAGTGCGCATCAAGCAATTTTCTGAGGCGCGCGACCTGCACGCGGGGATAGGAATCCGTTTGTGGATCGAAACTCGCCTCGCGCCCAAGGGCATCGACCGCGATCGCATAAGACTTCAGCGTTTCACCGCGCCCGGCAAGCGTTTCCGTTACCAGAAATCGCAACAAACGCCGCATGACTGGCGATCTCTGAAAAGCGGGATCAGCCTCGATCGCATCGAGTTCTGCTTCCACTCTGCGCCAGAGCGACCCCTCCGGCTTGATGGGGTCGTGGTGCATCTAAAGACCTCCCTCCCCCTTTGGTTTATTTTCTGACACCATTTCGTTACGAAACAGAAACGTATTAACTTTCAGTTAAAGGTGCATGCTCCTGATTTCACAAGGAAGTTGGGCGATTCCAAAACTCCCCGTGTAACTGTTACAAGCGGCTTATTTTGCCCCACCGAATTCCCTCCGAAAACCGCAGCGCGGCGCCGAATCTATCTTAAATTACCACTGCAGCAACCGGTTTTTACTCCTCAGGTCACCTTTCATCTGATTTCCTGCCCGAACGAACACCAACACTCATTGGCCGTGATCCTGTTCCTCTCAACCGATCACGGTCACACCCCGGCGGCGGCGACTGCGTCCTCCGAAGTCGCCGCCGCAAACCGGTCCTGAAGAACCGTGAGACGGGGTGGAAATTGGTGACGAAGACAGAAAGCGGAGTTGCATCCAAGTTGTTTAACGTGGGGGAGAGCTGGAATGATTGAAGACAGCACAAGCGACGCGCGTGGACGGGTTTCAACCCGCATGTCCGGCGCGATCACGGTGGGCCGGAAACGCAGCACGATTGCAGTGCGCAACATTTCGCTCGGCGGCGCGATGATCGAGCTCCCATCCCCTCCCGAGGAAGGCACGCGCGTTCGGTTCGAGACCGAAACCACCGGCAAGGTCGACGCCCGTGTTGTGTGGGTGATCGGTAACCGCTGCGGCCTGGTGTTCGAACGAACCACCGAAAAACCTGTCTACAGGGCCGCCGCGATCGCCTGACGTTTCAGGCCGTCACCGGAACGATTTCGAGGATGATATCGCCCGAGGCAATGATTGCCGCGCCGGGCTCCCAGAAACCAATCGCCTGATCGCCGCGAATAATACGCACGGCAAGACCGCCTTTGCAGGATGAAAGCGGTTTTCCGATTTCATCGGCATTCGCGGGCCTCTCGACAAGCTGCACGCGCCCGGCCGCGGTTACGAGATCGGTGATGTAATTCACGACATGGCTGCCGCCCGCCGCGCGCGCCAGCAGATGCCCGCCGAGCGTGACCGGATTGATCACGGTGTCGGCGCCCGCTTTCCTGACGAGATACTCATTGTCTTCGGATTTGATGATCGCGCTGATCCGCACGTTCGGGTTGAGCTGGCGCGCGGTGAGCACAAGCAGCGCGCTCGTATCGTCGCGCCCGCCGCAGGCGATGAAGCTCTCTGCCGCCTCGATACGCGCGAGCGACTGAGTTTCATTGCGCGTGGCATCCCCTTCCAGTCCCATGACACCAACAGTAAGCGCCGCCTCGATGCGCGCGGGCGACGGGTCGATCACCACGATGCGCTGGGGATCGACGCCATTCGCAACGAGTTCCTCGACAGCGGCCGTGCCGGTGGTGCCGTAGCCTGCGACGACATAATGCTGCGTCAGGCCCGCGCGGATGCTTTTCATGCGCCACTTCTCCCACATGTGCTGGACGAGGAATTGATACGCGGTGCCAAGGAACAGCAACCACACGAACAGGCGGATCGGCGTCACCACCATCGCATCGAAAAGGCGCGCACGGTTCGTGACGGGAACAATGTCTCCGAAGCCCGTCGTCGTTACGGTGACGGCGGTGAAATAGACGGCATCGACAAAGCTGATCTCGTTTTCGGGATCGTTGGCATCGCGATAGCCTTCGCGATCGAACCAGTGTCCCGCGAGTGCGACGCCGAGCAGTGCAAGGACAATGCAGACACGCAGCGCAAGGCTGCCGAGCGGCGAAAATGTGGGCGGACGCCGGAGCCGACCGCCTTCATCGCGGGTGCGCGCGAGCAGGCCCGGCAGCGTCGGTCGCATTACGCGGCGCAAACGGTCCTCGATCTTCATGTCGTGCTGGCCATGGCCTGCGAATACACGTCGCGGTAGCGTTCCACCATCACCGCCTCGTCGTATTCCGCGACAACGCGCGCACGGTTCGCGGCACCGATCTCGGCGCGCAGCAGCGGATCGCCGATCATGCGCGCAAGGAGCCTGCCGAACACCATGTCGTCCGGGACGGGCGCGATCAGCGGCCGGTTGCGTTCCGACACAATGGCGCGGACGTCGCCCACGTCGGTGGCGACCGCCGGCAGCCCCGCCGCCATCGCCTCCACAAGGCTGAGCGGGAACTGCTCGCTGTCGGACGACAAGGCGAAGATGTCGAAATGGCCCACGCACGTTTCGGGCTTGCCGAGAAAGCCCGGCATGAGGACACGGTCGGCAATGCCGGCGTCCGCGGCGGCCGCGGCGATGGCCTCTCGCTCCGGCCCCTCGCCGACGATGACAAGGCGCGCCGGCACGGAAACGATGCGCGTCGCCGCAGCAAAGGCGCGGACGAGGCGCGGCAGGTTCTTCACCTTGCGCAGGCCCGCGAGCGTGCCGACGATGACCTCGCCTTCACACCGATCGAAGCCGGGAATGCTGCCCGCTGGCGGCGGCGCAGCGAATAGGGCGCTGTCGATGCCGTTTGGAATGCGCACGACGCGGCGGCGCGGCTGCTTCCACGGGCCGAGCGCGATCCGCTCCAGCACCTCGGACGGGACGACGAGCGCGGATGCGGACGGCAGCGCGAGGCGGCGATAGAGCACGCGCGCGGGCTTCTGCCGATGCGCCTCGTCATCATTGAAACCATCCTCGTGGTGGACGAGCGGGCGGCGGGCGAACAGGCGGTTCGCCATCACGCCATCGAGCGCACCCCAATTGTAGGTCAGCACGAGGTCGTAATTGCCGCGCGTGATCGCCGCACCGATCGCTTTCAGCTTCGCGGGGGTGAGACGTCCGGCGAGCGCAGGGAAATCCTGAAGCACGCGCGCATCCACGTGCGGGGCGATCAGCCGCGCGGCGCCGATGGCCGCAGGCACAGCGCTCACGATGTCGTGCGTGTAGGCATCGCCGAACGCATTCATAAGACGCACGGCACGCGCTTCCTTGCCGCCGAGATCGAAGGTCGAGTGCAGATGCAGCAGGCGCGGCCGGCTGGAAGGCGGCGTAAGAGACATGGTTTTGGCTTATAGCAGTGTTGATACACCGATAAAGGCGTGACAAAGCGCGAGAAATTAACGATCACGCGGCATTCGTTGCGAGAATACGAACGGGAAAACGGGGCGGCATGGGCGGCTTTTATCTGTGCCGAGTGACGGAGGAAGACGCCGACGCAGCGCGCATCGCCGCCGCCGAGGCGCAGTTTCGCCTGCACGGCTTTACCCGGTTCACGCCGATCCGCAGCGCTGCTCACGCCGGTTTCCATGCCGCGCCGATCCACGACAGCCATGTTTGCATCCACCGCGATGGCGAGGACTTTGTTGCTGTCGCGGGGACGATGATCCACGATGGGAAGTTCGGCGAGGCCGCACTCCGCGCGCTGCTTGGCGATTTCCGCTTTCCGTTTGAAGACTGGTCGAACACGACGGGGCAGTTCGCTGCCATTGTCCACAAAGGCGGGCGGACCTTTGCGTTCACCGACTTCTTCGGCGCCTTCCAGCTCTTCCACGACGCGGACTGGAACATCGTCTCGACAAGCTTCCTCGCCGCCGCGAAAAGCCTCGACCGCGTGACCTTCGATCCGCAGGGTGTTTACGAGTTCGCGTTCAACGTGTTTCCCACGGGCGACGACACCGTCGTGAGCGAGCTGAAGCGGCTGGGGCCGGACGCTCAGGTGGAACTCGGCGGAAAAGTCGTGCGGACGGCGGTTTCGAAACCGCTGCCCGAGCGCGTCTCCTCGACACCGATCGAGAAGCGTATCGCGGCGCAGGCCGAACGCCTGCGTGGCACAGCGCGCATCTATGCCGAGGCGTTCGGCGACCGGATGCAGTGCCCGCTTTCGGGCGGCCTCGACAGCCGCCTCGCGCTCGCGCTGCTGCGCGACGCCGGGGTCAGCCCTCACGTGTACGTCTATGGCAGCCCGGGCGACGGCGATGTCGAGGTGGCGCGGCATATCGCAGAGCATGAACATTTCCGCTTCGAGCCCTTCGAGAAGGCCTCGTTCGCCAGCATCACCCCGGACGACTTCCCCGCGATCGTGGCACGCAATTTCCACGAGACGGACGCGCTCGTCACCGACGGCGGGTTGTTCGACAACGGCGGCAACGCCTTCGCGCGCCATCAGCGGCAGGAAGGCGGGCAGCTTGCTGTTTCGGGGGGCTGCGGCGAGGTGTTCCGCAACTTCTTCTACCTTCCCGACCGCGCGCTGACGGCGCGGCAGGTGATGGGCGCGTTCTTCGCGCGCTACACGCTGAATGACGTGACAGAAGTGTTCGATCCCGAAGGCTTCATCGACCGGCTGGAAACGAAGGCGCTAAAGGCGATCGAGAAACCCGGCGCGACGGGGAAGCTGCGCCGCACGCTGATCGAGCAGCTTTATCCGCGCATGCGCTGCCGCGCGTTCTTCGGGCGCGAAATCAGCCTTGTCGGACGACAGGGCGCCTATTTCATGCCCTTCTTCGACCACGAAGTGATCGCCGCCGCGCTGCAACTGCCCATCGCATGGAAGAACGCCGGCCGCTTCGAAGCCGCGCTGCTCACCCACATCGACCCGGTGCTTGCGGCCTACCCTTCAGACTACGGCTACAGCTTCGACCGCCCGCCGACGCTTTCGCACCGCATGAACGAGCTCGGCACGCGCGTGCGACCGCCATGGCTGCGTCAGCGCAGCTATGCGGTGCGGCGCCATTTGGGGCCGATCCGCGACGAACATGGCGGGCTGCTGACGCCCGCCTTCCTCGGCCGCGTGCTCGACCTGCATTTCCCGCACATGCAGCAGTTTTTCAAAATGAAAGCGATCACGGACAGCGGACTTTACCGGCGGATCGCGACGCTCGAATATCTGGCGCAGCATCTTGAGCGCCAGATCATTTGACACGAATCTTTTGACTCTCACTCAAAAGTTCCCATATCATCAGTCCGGCTGTGGAGGAATTCGAGGTTTTATGGCGACGCGCGTAGCGGAAAGCCGTTCGCGGCGATACGATCCGGCAGAAACGCGCCAGCGCGTGCTGGAAGCGGCTAACCACCTGTTTTCAACACAGGGCTTTGCCAAAACCGGCACCGCGGACATTGCCCGCGCGGCGGACGTTTCGGAAGGCTCCATCTTCTATCACTTCGGTTCGAAGCGCAGCCTTCTGGAAGAGCTGGGCCGCATGTACGGCGAGCGCATGTGCGCGGCGATGGAAGCGGGGGACCGGCTGGAAGACCTTGAACCCGGCATCACCATCCAGCGCTGCTTCGATTACTGCACCACGCAGAAATCCTGGGAAAACATCGTGAACGCCAACTGTGCGGGCACGGCAAGCCGCGGGAAGATGGGGTTGAAATCGAACCCCGATGCCGAGCCCTTCTACCGCGCCTCGCACGAGGTCGTCGCGGCGTGGGTGGAAAACCAGTATCGCGCGATGGCGAAGAAATTCGACCTTACCGACGTCGACACGAAGATCGCTGCGGAGCTGACCTATTCCGCGGTCGGCGCGGCGCTCGACATCGCCTTTGCGCCCGGTGCGGATGAAGCGCTGAGAAAGCGTGTCGAGGCGGAGACCATCCGCTATGTGCGCTGCGCGTGCCGCCTGCCGCACCCGCGCGAGGCATGACAGGACGATATCGTCCGGATCCCGCCATTCTCGAACTCGGCAGTGACTACTACGACCCCGTTCGGGCTGCGGACTTTCCGCAAACGATCCTGCGCTTCCGGGGTCAGCGCCATGCCGACACGGTAGGGCTGGGCGATCTTTCCGATGCGGCGTGGCTGGAGCATTTCGGCCGCTTCGCGCCACTCCCCGACAATCTCGAACAGCCGCTGGCGCTCCGCTATCACGGCCACCAGTTCCGCACCTACAACCCAGAGATCGGCGATGGACGCGGCTTCCTGTTCGCGCAGCTGCGCGACGACAAGGACCGGCTGCTCGACCTCGGCACCAAGGGATCGGGCCAGACGCCCTACAGCCGCTTCGGCGACGGGCGGCTGACGCTGAAGGGCGGCGTGCGCGAGGTGCTGGCGACAGAGATGCTGGAAGCGCTCGGCGTCTACACCTCCAAAAGCTTCTCGCTCATTGAAACCGGCGAGGCGCTGACGCGCGGCGACGAACCCTCGCCGACACGCTCCTCCGTGCTCGTCCGCCTCAGCCACAGCCACATCCGCTACGGCACCTTCCAGCGCCTCGCCTATCTGAAGCAAGTAGACGCCATCCCCCCACTCGTGGACTACTGCCTCCGCCACTTTGTCGGCGGCACGCACGACGACCCCTACGCCGCGCTGATGGACCATGCCGTCGCAGGTGCAGCGCGACTCGCGGCAAGTTGGCGCGCAGCCGGCTTCGTTCACGGTGTGCTCAACACCGACAACATCAACATCACCGCCGAGAGCTTCGACTACGGCCCCTGGCGCTTCGTGCCGCGCTGGGACGACGGCTTCACCGCCGCCTACTTCGACCAGTTCGGCCTCTACAGCTTCGGACGGCAGGGCGAGGCGCTGCAATGGAACGTCCACCAGCTCGCGATGGCGCTGCGCACCGTCGCGCCCGCCGAAAGCCTTATCCCGGCGCTGAAGACCTACCCCGAACGCTACGAGGCGGCGCTCGTCGAGCGCTATCTGTGGCGGCTCGGCGTAAAGCCGCGCGATGCGAAGTCCGATGAAGCGCTGGCGCTCACGATCGAAGCCGCACTCGGCGCAAGCGACATCGTGCCCGACCGCTTCTGGTTCGACTGGCGCGGCGGCGCACAGCGTGGACCGAGCCCGGCGGATGCGGTGTACGCAAGCGATGCCTTCGCGACGTTCCGCACGGCGGTTTCGGCGTACGAACCGGCTGCGGACACCACGCATCCTTACTGGTCTGACGCCGCGCCCTGCACGATGCTGATCGACGAAGTCGAGGCGATCTGGGCGCCGATCGACGCGGCCGACGATTGGAGCAGCTTCAACGCGAAAATCGCTGCTATCCGCCGGATGGGCGAGGCTTACGCATAGCCGTCGTCCCGGCCTTCGTCGGGATGACAGACTAAAATTCGAGCAATTTCAGCAGCGCCCGGCGCGCTTCCCACGCTGTTTCCCAGAGTGCGGGGTTGCCGAGTTCGTCCGGCGCAATGCTTTCCGGCCAGTGCGTTTCGATCAGACGTTCGAGCGCATCCGCCTTCGCATCATCGAGCAGGAAGCGCGGATCGATCACGGCGTATGCCGCCTCGCTGACCGCGACGCGGAGACGGAGGCAGGCAGGGCCGCCGCCGTTTTTCATGGATTCGCGCACATCGATGAAATGGCAACCGCGGATCGGGCCATTGCCCGCGAGCATGGTCTCCAGCCACGCCTTCACACGCGCGTTCTCCTCGCTCTCCTTCGGCAACACGAGCACCATTTCGCCCGAGGGCAGCGTGACGAGTTGCGAGTTGAACAGATAGGAGCCGATCGCGTCCTCAAGGCTCACCGCGCTTGCCGGAACCTCGACGATCTCGACCTCGGGCAAGCGGCGGCGCAGCTCCGCGTAGAGCGCTTCCTTGTTCTCGAACGCCTGCTCGTGCGCGAACAGCACGCGCTCGTTCGCGACAGCGACGACATCGTTGTGAAACGCGCCCGCCTGAATTGCCGTATCCGCCTGCGACCAGAAGATCGCGTCATTCACGCCGTTCAGCCGCGCGACCGCCTCCGAAGCGCGCCGGTCCTGCCGCGAGGGGAAACGGCCCTGCCGCTCCTCGCCGTAGATGAAGACTTCGACGCCCTTCTCTCCATGCGACGGGCAGAGGCGCATGAAGTTCGCCGCGCCTTCGTCTCCGAATTTGCCGGGCACGGCGGCGTGCATGGCGAAGTGGCGCGTGTCCGCGAAGGCGATGGCGAGCTGCCGGTGCGTTTCCGTGTGCTCGATGCTGCGATGCGTCATCGTCGAGAGGTTGGCGGCAGTGAAGTGAACCCGCCCATCCGCCGTATCCGACGCGGGCGAGACCGTGGCGGCGTTTGCCGTCCATGTTGCAGAGGCCGACATGGCGTTGCGGAACAGTACGGGATCCGCCGCGAACGCGGCTGCGCACACCTCCGCATCGCTGCCGGCGAAACCGAGCGTGCGCAGCCACGGCGCGTTCGGGCGATCATGGGGCAGCAGGAAGCCCTGCGGCAGGCCGAGCGACATCAGGAAGCGCATCTTGCCGATACTCTGCAGCGCGGCGGCGCGCGGCCGGGACGTGCCGCCGGCGTTCTTCGCGCTGGCGATGTTGCCGAAGCTGAGCCCAGCGTAATTGTGCGTCGGGCCAATCAGCCCGTCGAAATTCACCTCGACTGTTTTCATGCCTCGTCCGCCTTCAACCCGGTCGTGATCGCACCGCGCACCTTGCTTTCTTCGAGGCTGGCGACGGGAAACGCGCAGTAATCCGCCGCGTAATAGGCGCTCGGCCGGTGGTTGCCGCTGGCACCGATGCCTCCGAAAGGTGCGTTCGACGCCGCGCCGGTCGTCGGCCGGTTCCAGTTTACGATGCCCGCACGGGCGCCCGACCAGAAGCGGTCGTAAAGCGCCTGATCACCGCCGACGAGCCCGGCGGAAAGCCCGAAGCGCGTGGCATTCGCCTCCATCATCGCGGCCGAGAAATCCGGCACGCGGATCAGTTGCAGCACGGGACCGAACATCTCCTCATCCGGGCGGTGCGGAACGTCCGTCACATCGAGGAGCGCGGGTGTGAGGAATGGCCGGTCCGGCGTGATCCGGGTCAGCGGGCGGATGGCGACCGCGCCTTTGGACGTAAGCGTCGAGGCCTGATCCAGAAGCCGGTCGGCGGCGCGATTATCGACGACCGGCCCCATGAACGGCTGCGGTTCATCGAACGGAGCGCCGACGATGAGCTTGTCCATGAGCGCCGTCACCTGCTCGATGAGCGCCTCGTGCTTCCCCTCCTCCACGATCAGGCGGCGCGCGCAGGTGCAGCGCTGCCCGGCGGAGAGAAACGCGGACTGGACGATGAGCGCAGCGGCTGCGGGAAGGTCCGCCTCGCGCACATCCCACACGATAAGCGGGTTGTTGCCGCCCATTTCGAGCGCGAGGATCTTGTGCGGCGTTTCGGCGAACTGGCGGGCGAGCGCGTGGCCAGTCGTGGCGCTGCCCGTGAACAGCAGCCCGTCGATGCCTTCGTGCCCGGCGAGCGCGCGGCCAGTGTCGCCGCCGCCCTGCACGATTTCCAACGCACCTTCGGGCAGCCCCGCCTGCATCCAGCATTCGCGCAGCAGCGCCGCCGTGCCGGGGGTCAGCTCAGAAGGCTTAAGGACGATGGTATTGCCCGCCAGCAGCGCCGGAACGATATGACCGTTGGGGAGATGCGCGGGGAAGTTGTACGGGCCGAGCACGGCGAGCACACCGTGCGGCCGGTGGCGAAGCTGCTGCGTGAAGCCCTCGCCCTCCTTTTTCCGGTTGCCCGTGCGCTCCTGATAGGCGCCGAGCGAGATATCGACCTTGCCGATGACGCTCTGCACCTCGGTCTTCGTTTCCCAGAGCGGCTTTCCGGTTTCGCGGGAGATCATCGCCGCGAGGGCGTCACCGCGATCGCGGACGACGTTCTGGTATTTGCGCATCAGCTCGACGCGCTCCGAAAGCCGCAACGCCTCCCACCCCGGCTGCGCTGCGCGCGCAGAGACGACGGCGCGGTTCACATCCTCAAGGCTGGCGACAGGCCCGCGCCAGACCTCCTCGCCCGTGGACGGATCGGTCGAGACGAGTTCAGGCTGCGACATGGCTGATCATTTCCCCGGACTGAAGGCCGTGCAATCTTATCTCGTCTGCCGTGAGCGAAAGGCCCTGTGGTGTTTCGGTGGCGCTGCTCTGCCAGGCGCGGAAGTCCTGCAGCGTGCCTTTTGCGAGTAGCGCGCTAACCGGGCCGCTCTCGGCGGACGCGGGATCGGCGACCGGGAGTGAGCGGCACTGCTGCACGGTGCGGATGTTATCGATGTAGGCGAAGACGGTGGGGCCGCCGTCGAAGATGTCTATATAGCCTTCGTAGATGAAGCCCTCCCTTTCGAGCAGCTTCAGCGCGGGGACGCCGGTATCGTGCGGCTTTCCGATCACCGCGCGCGCCTCTTCGGGCAGCAGAGCCGTATAGATCGGGTATCGGGGCATCAGATCGGCGATGAACTGGTTGCCGTGCAGCGAATTGAAATGATCGGCTTCCTGGAACGGCATTTCGAAGAACTTGCGTCCGAGCCCGTCCCAGAAGGGCGAGCTGCCGTCCGGGTGGTGCCAGCCGCGAAGTTCGGCGACGACGCGTGTCGGGAAGCGGTCGCGGTGGCGGGCCATGAAAAGGTAGCGGCTACGCGCGAGCAGGCGGCCGAGGCCTTCGGCGCGAAGCTCCGGCAGCAGGAAGAGGCCGCCGACTTCGGCAGCGCCGTTGAAATCGTTGGTGAGGTGCAGCACCTCCATCGTGATGTTGCGCCCCAGTTCCTTCGAGGTCTGGTTCACGGTCGCGAGCTTGTACGTGTAGAACGGCCATTCGCCGCCGAGGCGCGAGAAAACCATCGCGCTGCCGCCGATACGACCCGTTTCGGCCTCCTCCATCAGCAGCATGTAGAGCTCGTCCTGCGGGAGTGCGCCTTCGCGCGCAAAACTCTCGCAGCTCCAGCCGATGCGGCGGGCGAGTGCGTCCCGGTCCGGCGGCAGGTTCGTGAAACCGCCGCCCGTCTGCCCTGCAAGCACGAGCAGGGCATCGACATCGTCCGCACGCGCGGGCCGAATGAACCAGACCATATATTCTCCCCCGGCGCGGGCGCGCCTTCACACGAGTTGGCGTGTTTTCGGGGACGATATCGTTTCCGGCGATCGGCGCCGGCGCCGATCAGGCCCCGTGGCCGTCCCAGGCACCCTGCGCGAGACGCATCAGGATCAGTGCCGACAGCCGCGCCCTTTCAACAAGGGACGCGGTAAGCAGATACTCTTGATCCGAATGGATCGAGCCACCTCGTACCCCAAGCGTATCGACGACCGCAAGCCCCGCCGCGGCGAGATTATTGCCGTCGCAGACGCCGCCGGTGTCGCGCCAGCCGATGTCGAGACCGAGATCGAGGCCGCAGGCGCGCACGAGATCAAAGAGCTTCTGCTGGTGCGCGTCAATGGGCTTCGGCGGGCGCGCGAAGCTGCCGGAAAGCTGGATCGAAACGTCGTGCGCGGCAGCGACGGCGCTGATCGCATCAGCGACCGCGTGGGTGGCGCGGTGCTGATCCTCGAAGGTCGAGGGGCGCATGTTCCAACGCAGCACGGCGGTATCGGGTACGACGTTGTTCGGGCCGCCGCCATCCAGCTTGGCGACGTTCACCGAAAGCGTCGGGCCTTTCATGGCGTCGAGCCGGAGCGCGAGGTCGGCGGCGGCGATGATCGCATTGCGACCCTCTTCGGGATTGCGGCCCGCGTGCGCGGCCCTACCCGCAATGGCTGCGGAGAAGTTGCCGCTGCCCTTGCGCGCGCCCGCGAGCGTGCCGTCAGGCAGCGAGGACGGCTCGAAGGTGAGACCGATCTGGCAGCGCTGCCCTGTTTCGGCGAGGAGCGGTGCGGAACCGAGCGAGGAGACTTCCTCGTCGCTATTGAGAATGATCTCCCAGCCGAGTTGCCGGGCGAAGGGCGACGCTTCGAAGCAGCGGAGCGCCCAGAGCATCACGGCGATGCCGCCCTTCATGTCGGCAACGCCCGGCCCGTTCAGCACGCCGTCGGCCAGCCAGCGCAGCGCCTGAAAGGGGTGATCGACAGGAAACACCGTGTCCATGTGCCCGGTGAGGAGGACGCGCTTGTTCGCCGGGCGGTCCATGACGATGTGCAGGTTGTCGCCGTGCACGAGCGCATAGGTGCGGCCCGCGGCGTCCACCGCCTCCACGGGCGCGGGCGGTACGCGGCGGATCTCGCCGCCGAGCGGTGCGAAGGCTTCGGCGAGCACATCCGCGTAGTGCGCGAGGCCCGCAAGATTGCGGCTGCCGGTGTTGATCGCCGCCCAGCTTTCGATCGCCGCGAGCATGGGCGCGTGGGCATCGTCGAGGAACGCGAGCGCCCCCGCTTCGGCATCAGTGAGCCGGGTCATGCGTCGTCGCCCAGCCGTCTTCCGGGGGCTATCTCACGCGGGTCGGTCTTCACCGCGATGAGCGCAGGGACGCCGCTTACGCGGGCGCGGACGAGCGCGGCGGGGAAGTCTTCGGTGCGATCGACGGTTTCACCGTGACAGCCGAAGCTGCGCGCGAAGGCGGCGAAATCGGGGTTCACGAGCGCGGTGCCCGATTGCCGCCCCGGAAAATCGCGCGCCTGATGCATCCGGATCGTGCCGTACTGGCCGTTGTCGACGACGATGAACAGCACGTTGGCGCCGTAGCGCGCGGCAGTGATGAGCTCATTGCCCGACATCAGGAAGTCGCCGTCGCCCGCGAGCACCACGACCTCGCGCTCCGGCTGGAGCAGCTTCGCGGCGATCCCGGCGGGAACGCCGTAGCCCATCGCGCCAGAGGTCGGCGCAAGCTGCGTGCCGATGCGGCGATGCTGATGGAAGCGGTGCAGCCACCCGGCGAAGTTGCCCGCGCCGTTGCAGTAGATGGTGTCGGCGCCGAGCGTAGCATCAAGATGGCTGATCACTTCCGCCATGTTAACGCCGTTCACAACGCTTGTGGGCTGCGTCCACGCCTCGTAATCGGCGCGCGCGGCGCGGGTCCAGTCCGCCCAGCGCGAACCGTCGATCGCGAAGCCGAGTTCGCCGAGCGCCGCGCTGGCAAGCCGGATCGACGACTGAATCGCGAGCGCCGGGCGGCGGACGCGGCCCAAGGTATCGGCGTCGGGATGGATATGGACGAGGCTTTGCGCGGGGGTCGGCACCGCAGGCAACGTATAGCCCTGGCTCGCCACCTCTCCGAGCCGCGTGCCGAGCGCAATGATAAGGTCGGCGGATTTGACGCGCTCGACGAGCTTCGGGTTCGAACCGAGCCCCAGTTCGCCCGCATAGCTGGAATGCGCGTTGTCGAAGCGGTCCTTGCGCCGCCACGACGTGACAACGGGAAGGTTCGCGCTTTCAGCAAAGCTCTGCACCGCAGCGACGTCTTCGGCTGTCCAGCCCGGCCCGCCGAGCCACAGCAGCGGGCGTTCGGCAGCATCGAGCATGTTGGCAAGCGCCGCTATGGCAGACGCATCGGGCGAGGCCTGCGGCGGTTCGATCCGCGTGGCGACAGCCGCCAGCGCGTCCTCGGTGAGGATATCCTCGGGCAGCGCGATCACCACGGGCCCCGGCCGCCCGGAAAGGCTGAGCGCATAGGCGGAAGCGACGACTTCGTGCGCGCGGTCGGCGCGGTCGAGCACGAACACGCCCTTGGCGAGCGCGCCGAACATGCGGCGGTAATCGACCTCCTGAAACGCCTCTCGCCCGATCATGTCCGTACCGACATCGCCGACGAACAGCAGCATCGGCGTCGAATCCTGGAACGCGGTGTGCACACCGATCGAGGCGTGCGTCGCGCCCGGCCCGCGCGTGACCATCGCGACGCCGGGCCTGCCGTTCAGCTTGCCATAGGCTTCCGCCATATTCGCAGCGGCAGCTTCGTGGCGGCAGGTGATGAGTGCGATCCTGTCCTGCACGTCGTGCAGCGCGTCGAGGACAGCGAGATACGATTCGCCCGGAACGCAGAATACGTGGCTGACGCCCTGATGGACGAGAGTTTCGGCGATGGTTGCGGCCACGCTCGGCATGGTGGATCGGTGCCCGTGTGGGGGAGCGAAGTCAAGCCGTGCGAAGCCTCTCCCCTCTCACAGCTATCAAGCTCTGCACATTTCCGGCATTGATCCGCCCATGACCGATCATATCCGCATCGAACGCGACGGCCGCGTCCTCGTCGTCACCATGAACCGCCTGGAGAAGAAGAACGCGCTGACGCACGCCATGTACGCGGCGATGGCGGACGCGATCGAGGGCGCGCAAACCGACGACGGCATCCGCGTGGTGCTGCTGACCGGCGCGGGCGAGGCGTTCACATCGGGCAATGATCTTGTCGATTTCCAATCGAATCCACCGCGCGGGACGGACACGCCGGTCGCGCGCTTCCTGCGATCGATCCTGAACGCGGAAAAGCCGCTGATGGCGGCGGTTGGCGGCGTTGCCGTCGGGGTCGGCACGACGATGCTGCTGCACTGCGACATCGTGCTGGTTTCCGAGAATGCCATGCTGCAAACCCCGTTCGTCGACCTCGCGCTGGTGCCGGAGGCGGGCTCCTCCCTGCTGCTCCCACAGGTCGTCGGCACCGCGATTGCGAGCGACATGTTCCTGACCGGACGCCGGATTTCCGGGGAAGAAGCGGTGAAAATCGGCCTTGCCGCACGTCTTGCGCCACATTCCGAACTTGAGGCCGAGGGGCGCCGCCTCGCCCACGGTATCGCCGCGAAGGCGCCCGAGGCAGTGAAGCTGACAAAGGGCCTGCTGCGCCGGAACCGCGAGGAGACAGCCGCGCGCCTCATGCTGGAAAGCGAGCTTTTCTCCGAGCGTCTGAAATCGCCGGAATTCATGGAAGCCGCCACCGCCTTCATGCAGAAGCGGCCGCCGAATTTCGGCTGATTTCCGCGCGCTGCCAAGCCCCGCTTGGCGCACCCAAAGAAAGCCTTGCTTGGCCTTCGCGCGCGGGCGGACCATCTAACGCTCCATGACCATGGGCAAACTCATTCTTGTCGGCGCCGGGCCGGGTGATCCGGACCTGCTGACGCTGCGCGCTGCGCGGGCGCTCGGCCTTGCCGATATCGTCGTGCACGACGGGCTCGTCGATGCGCGCGTGCTTGCCCTTGCGCCGCATGACGCCCGCCGCATCAGCGTCGCCAAGCGGCGTGCGCGCCACACGATGGCGCAAGACGACATCAACGCGCTGCTCGTCGCCGAGGCGAAGGCCGGAAACACCGTCGTGCGCCTGAAGGGCGGCGACCCGTTCATCTTCGGGCGCGGCGGCGAGGAAGTGGAAGCTGCGCGCGCCGCGGGCGTGCCCGTGGAGGTCGTCCCCGGCATCTCCTCGCCGCTCGGCGCGGCGGCCGAAGCGCTGATGCCGCTGACGCACCGCGACCATGCGTCCATCGTCAGCTTCGTCGCCGGACAGTGCAAGGGCCTCACCGAACAGAATTGGGCGGGGCTTGCGGGTAAGGGCCGCACGCTTGTCATCTACATGGGCGTCGCCACCGCCGCCGCCATCGCCGAGAAGCTGATGGCTGACGGGCTGACCCCGGACGTACCGGTCGCGATTCTCGAGCGCGGCACGCTGCCGGGCGCGCGCGTCATCCGCAGCCTCCTCGCCGACCTTGAAGGCAGCGTCGTGCGGCATGGCGTGAAAAGCCCGGCGCTCATCGTCGTCGGCGCGGTCGCGGCACTCGGTGCGGACGTGGACATTAGAAAACTGGAGATGCAGGCGTGAAGCTGCTTACCGGAAACGATCTCAAGACCGGCGATGTCGTCTGGTGGACGGGCAGCGACTGGTCGCGCCATGTCGCCGACGCGGTGGACGTCGATGGCCACGGCGAGGCGATCGCCGCCGCCGAGGAAGCCGCGCGCCGTGTGAACGCGCCCTACGTGATCGACGGTGAGGCCACTCCCGATGGCCTCCGCCCCGGCCATATCAAGGACCGTATTCGCGCGCTCGGCCCCACCGTGCGGCTCGACCTCAATATCAAGCCCGCCGATCCGAAGGCGGGAAGCTGGGTGATCTGATGTACAAGTACGACGAATATGACCAGTCGATCGTCGATGCCCGCGTCGAGGAGTTCCGCGACCAGGTTGAGCGGCGCCTTGCGGGCGAGATCAGCGAGGACCAGTTCAAGCCGCTGCGGCTGATGAACGGGCTCTACCTGCAGCTTCATGCCTACATGCTGCGCGTCGCGATCCCTTATGGCACGATGGACAGCCGCCAGATGCGAATGCTGGCGCACATCGCGCGCAAGTACGACCGCGACTACGGCCATTTCACCACGCGCCAGAACATCCAGTACAACTGGATCAAGCTGGAAGATGCGCCGGACATTCTCGCCGATCTCGCGAGCGTGGAGATGCACGCGATTCAGACGAGCGGAAACTGCATCCGCAACACGACGTCTGACCAGTTCGCCGGCGCCGCCGCCGACGAGGTGACGGACCCGCGCCCCTGGGCGGAGCTGCTGCGCCAGTGGTCGACGTTCCATCCGGAATTCAGCTATCTGCCGCGCAAGTTCAAAATCGCGATCGTCGCGGCGGAAGAAGACCGCGCGGCGATCAAGCTGCACGACATCGGGCTGCAACTCTATCATAACGACGCGGGCGAACTCGGCTTCCGCGTGTTCGTGGGCGGCGGCATGGGCCGCACGCCGATGGTCGCGCCGGTGATCCGCGAGTTCCTGCCGACGCAGGACTTCCTCAGCTATCTAGAAGCGTGCCTGCGCGTCTACAACCGCTACGGGCGCCGCGACAACATCTACAAGGCGCGCATCAAGATCCTCGTCCACGAACTCGGCGCGGCGGAATACGCGCGGCAAGTGGAAGAAGAATGGGCGCACGTGAAGACGCTCGGCCTCGATCCGCCGCCAGGCGAATTCGAGCGCATCGCCGCGCAATTCGCGCCGCCGCCGTTCGAAACCGGCATTGCGGACACGGTCGATCGCAGCGACCCCGATTTCGCGGTCTGGCTCGACCAGAACGTGAAGGCGCACAAGCAGCCGGGTTATGCGATCGTCAACATCAGCCTGAAGCCGGTGGGCGGCATTCCGGGCGATGCATCGTCGGCGCAGATCGACCTGATGGCGGACCTTGCGGAGACGTACGGTTTCGATGAACTTCGCGTCACGCACGCGCAGAACATCGTGCTGCCGCACGTGAAGAAGGCCGATCTCTACACGATCTGGCAGAAGCTGGTGGCGGCCGATCTCGCGAGCGCGAACCTCGACCTTATCAGCGATATCATCGCCTGCCCCGGCCTTGATTATTGCAGCCTTGCGAACGCGCGGTCGATCCCGGTCGCGCAGAAGATCGCCAAGCGTTTTGAGGGTCTCGACCGCCAGCGCGATCTCGGCGAATTGAAGCTGAAGATTTCCGGCTGCATCAACGCCTGCGGGCACCACCACGCCGGGCACATCGGCATCCTCGGCGTCGACCGCAAGGGCACGGAGAATTACCAGCTGCTGCTCGGCGGTTCGGGCGCGGAAGACGCGAGCCTCGGCCGCATCACCGGCCCCGGCTTCGACGAGGACGGCGTGGTCGATGCGATCGAGCGCACGGTCGAAACCTATCGCACGCTGCGCACCGAGGGCGAACGCTTCCTCGATACCTACCGCCGTGTCGGCATGGACCCGTTCAAGGAGGCGATTTATGGGTAACGCACTTCGCTTCCGCGATGACGCCGCGCACGAGGAACCGGCGGTGACGCTGGACGCCTTCCTCGGCCAGACCAATGCCACCGCAGTGCGGCTGGAATCGGACGAGGACGCGCGGAAACTGATCCCGCAGCTCGGCCAGCTCGCGCTGATCGAAATCGCATTTCCGAAGTTTCGCGACGGGCGCGGCTATTCGGCGGCGCGCATCCTGCGCGAGGCCGGGTACACCGGCGAACTGCGCGCGGCGGGCGACGTGCTTGTCGACCAGATTCCCTATATGCGTCGCTGCGGCTTCGACAGTTTCGCGCCCGAGGCCGATATCGATACGGCAGCGCTGGAACGCGCGCTCTCGCGCTACGAGCATGTCTATCAGAAGGCGGCCGATGGGCGTTCGCCGGTGTGGGCGCTGCGTCATGGCTGATGCCGCCCGGAAACTCGATACCATCGACGTGCGTCCCGCCTACACGCAGGAGGACGCCGACGCTCTGAACGCGCGCTTCGCGGGTGTGGATACGCTGGACATGCTGCGCACGGTGTTCGCGGAAAAGCTGCTCGGCAAAACCGCCGTCGTTTCCTCGTTCGGCACCGAGAGCGCGGTGCTCCTGGACCTTATCGCGCGTGTCGATCCGACTGTGCCGGTGGTGTTCGTCGACACGCTGAAGATGTTCCCGGAAACCGAGCGCTACCGCGTGCAGCTGCTCGATCGGCTGGGGATGCACAATCGCGACGTGGTGACGCCCGATGCCGCCGTCATTGAAGCGAAGGATGCGACCGGGCTGCGCTGGTCCTACGACCCGGACGGCTGCTGCGCGATCCGCAAGGTGGAGCCGCTCGCGCGGGCCAAGCAGGGCCTCGACAGCTGGATTTCGGGCCGCAAGGCATTCCAGTCGCAGACACGCGCCAACATTCCCCGGTTCGAGATCGAGGACGGGCGCTTGAAGATGAACCCGCTCGGCGACTGGGTGAAGGCCGATCTTGAAGCCTATTTCACCGAGCGCGACCTGCCGCGGCATCCGCTGGAAGCCGAGGGCTATCTCTCGATCGGCTGCCAGCCGTGCACAAGCGTCGTGAAGCCGGGCGAAGACCCGCGCGCCGGTCGCTGGCGCGGCTGGGACAAGACGGAGTGCGGCATCCATACGAACGTCAGCGAGCTGCCGAGCTTCTAAGGCTTCCCACCCCCGCGCGGGCATGGCATTCCTGCCGCCGATGGATCAGCTTCCCGTCTTCCTCAACCTCAAGGGCATGTCCGTGCTGCTCGTTGGCGAGGGCGAGGCGGCGGAGGCGAAGCGGCGGCTGATCGAGGCCGCAGGCGGATGCATCACCGACGACCCCAACGCGGCGCGCATCGCATTCATCGCTGAGGAGACGAGCCCCGCGGAGGTGGCTGTGCTGCATGCGCAGGGGCTGCTGGTGAACGTCGTCGACCGCCCGGATCTTTGCGACTTCACGGTGCCCGCGATCATCGACCGCTCGCCCGTGCTCGTCGCGGTCGGGACGGGAGGGGCATCAGCGACGCTCGCGAAGGCACTGCGCGAACGGCTGGAAGCGCTGCTCCCCGCCACGCTGGGCGATCTCGCCCGAAGCATCCGTGCTACGCGCGAGCGTGTGACCGAAGCGCGGCCCACAGCGTCCGGCCGCCGCCGGTTCTGGGACCGGCTTCTCGCCCCCGGCGCAGCGCTCGATCCATTGCACGAGGTTACCGACGCTGCGGCACGGATCGATGCCGCGCTTGCGCGCAGCGATGTGGACGCGGCTGAGTGCCACGAGATCGTCCTCGTGAGCGACGATCCCGACGACCTGACGCTCCGGCAGCTCCGGCTGCTCTCCCGCGCCGACACGATCATGCATGTGGGAGATGTCCCCGCTGCCGTGCTCGACCGTGCGCGCCGCGATGCCGTTCGCTTGACCGAGGCCGATGCCCCCCGCCCCGGCCTGACGCTCATCTTGAGGAGACCTTCGTGACCTCCGAAGGCAGCTTCGCGTACACGATCCTGTCCGACGGCACGGCGACGCGCATCGATACTCCGCCGGGCTCCGACGAGGCCCCGACGTGCGCGCTGCTCTGGCGCCACATCGACGGCAACGACACGGCGTGCCGCGAATGGCTGGAAAAGCGATCAGGTATTCCCGAAGCGGCCGTCTGGTCCCTCCTCGAACTCGAAACCCGGCCGCGCGCCGTGAAGATCGGCGAAGGCGCGCTCGTTATCCTGCGCGGCGTCAACGAGAACCCCGATGCCGATCCCGACGATCTCGTCTCGATCCGCCTGTGGGTGACGGCAGGCCAGGTGCTCAGCATCAACTTCCGCCCGCTGCTCGCCATCGCTGACATGGAACACGTGCTGCGCGACCGCGCGGTGCGCGACGCGGGCGATTTCATCGTGGAGCTTGCCGACGTGCTGATCCGGCGCATCGATCATACGCTCGACGATCTTTCGGAAAGCCTCGACCTGCTGGAGGAGGACGTGATCGACGAGCGCCGCAGCCACCTGCGCCCGCGCATCGGCAAGGTGCGCCGCACAGCGATCGGCCTGCGCCGCTTTATCTCGCCGCAGCGCGACGCGCTCACGCAGCTTGCGAGCGGCCCCTTCGGATTCTTCGACGAGAGCGACCGGATCAATCTTTCGGCGGCCGCGAACAGCGTGACGCGGATCATTGAGGAAATCGACGCCGTGCGCGATCAGGCAGCGGTGCTTTCAGACCAGCTTTCCGATCTTCGCCAAGAGGCGGTCGGCAATCGCACGCTCGTGCTGTCGATCGTGTCGGCGGTGTTCCTGCCGCTGACGTTCATTACGGGCCTTATCGGCATGAACGTCACGGGTATTCCCTACGCCGACGAAGCATGGGCCTTCTATGCCATCGTCGGCTTGAACCTGGCGCTTGGCCTCGGCGTCCTCGCCTGGCTTCGCGTGAAGGGCTGGTTCCGCTAGCGAACGACGCCAAGCGCCTGACGCGCGAGTGCCGCGATCTCGGCGATTGCAGCGGGGTTCACCGGCATGTCGGCGCGGCCCGGATCAGCGAGGCTGTCAGCGATCTGCGCGATGCGCTGGAGCGGCGGCTCGATGAGATCGGGATTGATGCCGCCGGTGAGTACGGCCTTGCGATCCGCGATCAGGCGCTCGACCTCGGTCTGCAGGACGCGCCGCTGCTCGCTTTCGAGCTCGAGCTGTTCCTCGAGTTCCGAAAGCTCTATGGCGCGACGCGTCACCCGCTTGTCGAGCTTGGCATTCGCGAGCTTCAGGTTGACGGCATGTTGCCGACGCTGGAGCTGCGCCTCGATCCGCGCGGCGAGCACGTCGAAATCGATCGGCTTCGAGACGTAGTCATCGGCGCCGGCTTCGAGTGATGCGACGACGGTCTGCGCGTCCGCCCGCGCAGTGAGCATGATCACCGGCACCTCGCTGACGCGCGAATTCGTGCGCAGCTCGCGCAGCACATCGATGCCGTTCATGTTCGGCATCATGTAATCGAGCAGCACGAGATCCGGGGGCGACTTCTCGATGAGCTGCAGCGCAACCTCACCGCTTTCCGCAGAGACCACCGTATAATTCAGGCGCTCAAGACGCCTGCACACCACAGAACGATTCGCCTCCACGTCGTCTACGACGAGGATTCGGCATCCGTTCCGGTCTCCCGCATTCACTGTCATCGATACGCCCATGTTTTGTTCTTTAGGCCGCCATGGTGTCAGGATTTGGTTGATTATTAATTGACCCTTTTTGCGAGCCCGTCGCATCGTCCCATTCGCGCAGCGATTCCTGATGCTTACGCGGCAAACGCAGGCTGAATGTGGAACCCACGCCGGGGAGGCTATCGACCGAAAGGCGAGCGCCCATCAGTTCGGCAAGCCGCGCGGTGATGGCAAGGCCAAGGCCCGTGCCGCCGAAACGGCGCGTCGTGGAGGCATCCGCCTGCACGAAAGGCTGGAAGAGCTTTTCCACCTGCTCGGGCGTCATCCCGATGCCCGAATCAGAGACGCTGATCTCGATCCAGTCACGCCGCGCGATGGTAAGCGACCGCGCTGACAGGATGACATGGCCTTGCTTGGTAAACTTGCAGGCATTCCCGACAAGGTTGATCAGGCACTGGCGGAGCTTCGTGGAATCATGCTCGGCAATGCCGACATCGGGCGCGATGCGCAGCTCAAGGCGGTTGCCCTGCTGCTGCGCCAGCGGCTCCAGTGTCGAGCGGACCTCTTCGAGGAGACCCTGCACGCTGAATTCGTGCACATCGATCTCCATGCGGCCCGCTTCGATCTTCGCCATGTCGAGCAGTTCGTTGATCATGCTGAGCAGATGCCGTGCTGATCCGTCGATCCAGCGCGCATCTTCGGAAAGCTGTGTCTGCCCCTGTTCGGAGAGGTCCTGCCTGAGCACATCCGCATAGCCGATGATGGCATTGAGCGGCGTACGCAGCTCGTGGCTCATGTTGGCAAGGAACTGCGATTTCGCCTCGTTGGCGTGCTGCGCGACGTCGCGCGCTTCGGCAAGCTCCGTCGCAGCCGACGCCAGCTCGTGATCGCGGCGCTCCACCTCGTCGAGCATGGCATTCAGCGAATCGATGACGCGCCGCGTTTCGTCGTCGCCGAGCCGTTCGACGCGCTGGCTGTAATCGCCGCTGTCGCGAATGCGCTCCATGGCGAGCGTCATGACCTTGAGCGGGCGGAACAGCAGCACGCTGATTCCCGCTGCGAAGAACAATGAGACGAGAAACGCGACCGCGATGATCCCGATCACGGCGAAGAGATAGGCAAACGAGGGCTTGGTTTCGAACTTCTGGACCGTGGTGATCTCGATCGAGCCGAGCATCTTGCCCTTCGCCACGATGGGCGCCGAAGAGACCGCCCGCCGACCCGTGGGATCAGGCGCGGTGCGCTTCAGCGTAATGATATCCTTGCCCGATACGTCGCGGACGCGCACCTGCCGGATCACTTCCACCGAATCGAGCTGACGCAGCACGCGCAGCGTCTCGTCCGTATCGCCGGCGAGGATCGGGCCGGCCGCGATGCTGGCGACGCCCTGCGTGGTCAGTTCCTGGATCTTGTAGGTCGCCGCGACGACGGTTTGATACTGGAGATAGGCGAACACGGAGCTCGCGAGCGCGAGCGCCACCGTACAGGCAAAGAGAACCGCTGCCGCGAGTTTGACGCGGAAGGGCAGACGTTCAAGACGTACCCTGAAACCCGAGCGCGCCTTCGCGTTGCTCAAATCGCGGCTCCGATATGCTCCGGCTCATGCGCGTCGCGCCAGGTTTCGAATTCAGCGAGCGGAATCGGCTTCGAGATCCAGTAGCCCTGCAGGATTTCACAGCCGATGACACTGAGGATGTCGGCCTGAATCTCGCTTTCGACGCCTTCGGCGACGCACTCGTAACCGAGCCCGCCGGCAAGGCTGACGATCGCCTGAATGATCGTGCGGGAATCGGCGCTGGTGGCGACGTCCTTCACGAGTGAACGATCGATTTTCAGACGATCAATCGGCAGATCCTTGAGGCGCGCGAGGTTCGAATAGCCCGTGCCGAAATCGTCGATGGCGATGCTGATGCCGAGCGCACGCACTTCGGCGAGGCGATCGACGATCACCGGATCGGACGACATCACCGTCGATTCGGTGATCTCGATTTCCAGCATTTCGGGCGGCGCCGACGAGGCTTCGATGCACGCGCGGACATGCCGCACGAAATCGGTGCGCTCAACCTGCTGCGGCGAGACGTTGACGCTGAGCTTGAGCTTGTCGCCGCGGGCATGCCATTCGCCGACGATCCGCGCGGCTTCCGCGATCACCCACCGACCCACATCAACAATAAGGCCGCTGTCTTCGGCGATATCGATGAACGAAGCGGGCGCGCGCAGCGTCTTGTCAGGGTGGCGCCAGCGGATGAGCGCCTCCGCGGAGACGAGCTGGCCGCTTTCCGCATTGATCTGCGGCTGCATGTGCAGCTCGAACTGTCCGCCCGCGATCGCCGCGCGCAGCATCGATTCGAGCTGCAGCCGATCGCGAACGCGCTCGTGCATCGCGGCTTCGAACAGGTGATACTGATTCCGCCCGCTGTCCTTCGCATAATACATCGCCGTGTCGGCGTTGCGGGTAAGCGTTTCGTAGGTCTCCCCGTCGTCCGGCGCGATGCAGATGCCGATGCTGGCGCCGATCACGATCGACTGGCCGGCGAACTCGAACGGCTCCTGCATGGCGCGCAGGATCTGCCGCGCCAGCTTGGTGGCATCGGCAGGGCCGCCGACATCCGGGAGGAGAACGGTGAATTCGTCGCCCGCGAGACGCGCCAGCACGGCCTCTCCGCAGCCTGAGCCGCGGCGGTTCGATTCGGCGGAAAGCAGCACGCGCATCCGCGCCGCGAACATCGCCAGCAGCACATCGCCCTGCGCGTGGCCGAGGCTGTCGTTCACCGACTTGAAGCGATCAAGATCGATAAACAGGATCGCGCTCTTCGCGCCCTCGCGGCGGGCCATGCTGCGCAGGTGGCGCTCAACGGTGCGGCGGAAGCTGAGGCGATTGGGAAGATCGGTGACGGGATCCTGCAGCGCGGTCTGCTGGATCGTGTCGATATTGGTCTGGATACGTTTCTTGAAGAGCTCGATCGCGGCTGTAAGCTTGGGAAGCGTACGGCGCACGGCACGCGGGATCGGCGGGGGGACGTCACCGTCGCGCCTGGGGCGGACAAAATCGGTGATCTTCTCGACCGCGATCACGACCGGCGCCATCGTATAGTATACCGCTGCAAAGACCGCCGCGGCACTGGCGATCACGATACCGGCCAGAACAAGGAGCGAGCCCGCAGACGGCAGGCTGGGCGGCCAACCAAGGCTGTAGGCGAACACCAGCAAGGCGATCACGGCAGAGGCCGCGCCGGCATAGACAAGTGAACGGATGCGCAACTGTGTTTCGAACAAGCCAAGTACTCCGTGCACCACGCGCGGACCGGTGCGCGAGGCTCAGCGGACACTCGCAGGATAAGGTAAACATTCTCTAAGCCACGTCGTACGAACGAAAAGGGGCGGCCCCAAAGGACCGCCCCCGCTCACGTGGCCTTGCCCCGTGTCTTCGGCTTAGACCGGCCAGGACTGGTAGGCCGCCATCGCGTAGAGCATCGGGATCGAGAGCAGCGTGTTGGTGCGGCTCGTGAGCATGGCGACGCGCGCGGCCTTTGCCTTCGCCGCGTCGTCCGCCTGAACGATCCCAAGCGCCTTCTTCTGGTTCGGCCAAATGATGAACCAGACATTGAACGCCATGATGAGCCCCAGCCACATGCCGATGCCAATCAGGCGGAACCCCTCCTGAAGCGTCAGCGCCTCCGCCAGATAGCCGCGGTGACCGGCCAGAAGCAGGCCGAAAAGCACCGTGAATGCCGCACCCCAGCGGAAAAAGAACAGCGCCTTCGGGGCGATATGCTTGCTCACCGCCGGCTTCTGTTCAGCCGGAATCGCCGGCATCGTGGGGATCTGGACGAAGTTGAAATAGTAAAGCAGCCCGATCCACGTGATACCCGCAAACACGTGCAGCCAGCGCAGCACGGTCTCACCGAAGACCATGCCGTTGCCGGCGAAATCGCCATGCAGCCCGAAGATCAGAGCGATCGCGAGGACCAGACCCAGACCCAGCGTAAGATGCAGATTTTCAAGAATTTTGCCCATCAGCAGTTTCCCCCACGGCGTTCCCTGTTTCGACCCTGTTGCGCGCCGCGATCGCAGCAAGGGTCCGTCCCACAGTTTGATTGCGAAACATAACTACGCTGAAATTGTTGAAGGTAGAAGCGTTCAGGTGATGATAGACGGCATTTCCGGCAGCAACTGACCGAACGGACGGGTGCCGGTGCCGATCAGAAAGGAAGACCGATGATCCTGCTCCATGCCGCGTTCCTGATGGCCGCGCAGGTGCTGCAGCCGGTGACCGTGCCGGAACCGGCGCTCCCCGCCCCGGCCACAGTTGTGGATGAAATCGTCGCGCCCGACGATGCCGCCGCAATCAGCGCCCGCAAACGGCTGAACGCCGAGGTGAAGGCGCGTACCGATGCGAGCGATGCCGGGTACGCCGCCGCGCAGGCCGCATATCAGGCGCAGATGCGCGAGCATGACGCAGCGGTTGCGCGCACGGCGCAGGCCCAGGCGGAGTATGACGCCGCCCGCGCCGCATACGACCAGCGCCAGCGCGAGATCGCCGACTGGCAGGCCTGCGTGAACGGCGACAAAACCCGCTGTCCGCCGAAGCCCCAAAAATAGTCGCCCTCGCACTTCGCGCGGATTGACAGTAGCCGGCGCGCCTCGGCAAGCAGCGAGGGCATGCGCCCGTCCTCCGCCCCGCCGATGCTGCTCGCCTTCCTGGCGATCGCGCTGCTGTGCGCGATGGACGCCGCGATCAAGCTGGGCGCGCAGACGCATGCCATCATCACCGTTACCTTCATGCGGTATGCCGCCGGCGTGCTGTTTGCGCTGCCGCTGCTGCGCTTCGGCAAGGTCTCCTTCTCGCGCGATGCCTTGCAGGGGCATGCCGTTCGCGGCCTGGTGATCGCCGCCGCGGCCTATCTGTTCTTCTATGGGCTGTGGGCGATCCCGATCGCCGAGGCGATTGCGATTTCCTTCATCGCCCCCTTGCTGGTGCCGCTCATCGCACGCGTGCTGCTCGGCGAGCGGATGCGCGCGATCAATGTGGCAGCCTGCTTCATCGGCTTCGGCGGCGTGCTGATGACCGTGACCGGGCACGCCGACGTGCCGACCCCGAACCGCACGGAGGGCATCGCCGCCGTCTTTGTCTCCGCAGTGCTGTATGCGCTCTCGATCGTCTTGCTGCGGCAGCGTGCGACGCGGGACGATCCGCAGGTCATCAGCATCCTCGCAGCCGCTTTCCCGGCGCTTTATACGGCACCTTTCGCGCTGTTCGCAGCGCCGCTGCCCACGTCCGGCACGCTTCCGCTCTTCGGCTTGATGGGGGCACTCGGCACCAGCGGCACCCTGCTGCTCGCCTTTGCCTATGCGCGCGCGGAAGCCCAGAAACTCGTGGTTCTCGAATATACGGCGCTCGGCTGGGGCGCGTTGTTCGGGTGGTGGCTGTTCAGCGAACATGTGCGCCCCGAAGTCGTCCTCGGCGGCGGAATCGTCGCCGGCGCTTGCCTGATGGTGGCGTGGTCGGGCCGGCGGAAGGCCGTTGCCGTATGAATCCGGCGGGCGGCGGACGCAGCGATTTCGCGCTGCTGTTCCTCGTTCTCTTCGTCGTGGCTGCGGGCAATACCGCGCTGCAATCCGTGCTTCCCACGATCGGGCGCGAAATCGGCATCCCCGACCTGCTGGTGGCGACGATCTTCTCGTTTTCGGCGCTGATGTGGACCTTCGCGGCGCCGCGCTGGGCGGATGCTTCGGACCGCTATGGCCGCAAGGCACTGATTTTGCTGGGCCTTGGCGGCTATTTCGTTTCCAAGCTGATCTGCGCTTTCGTGATCCTCGCCGGGCTCAAGCACCTGATCGCGCCGATCGCGGTGTTCATCATCTTTGCCCTCGCGCGTTCGCTGTTCGGCCTTTTCGGTTCGGCGTCCAATCCGGCGGCGCAGGCCTACGTCGCCTCGCGGACCAGCCCCTCGGAGCGCACGCGCGCCCTTTCCGTGCTTGCCTCCGCCTTCGGGCTCGGCACGATCGTGGGGCCGGCGGTGGCGCCGTTCTTCGTGCTGCCGTACGTCACACTTTCCGGCCCGATGTTCGCGTTCGCGGCCTTCGCGCTCATCACACTCGTCATCGTATCGCGGCGTCTGCCCGCCGATGCGCCGAGCGCGGGCGAGGACCGGCCTATCGCCAACCTGGAGCCGACCGTCGCAACCGGCCCGCGCAGCACCCACGGCGCGCGGACGCGGACACACCGCCGCCTGTCGTGGCGCGATCCGCGTATCCTGCCGTTTTCGATCTACGGCCTCGCCATCGGCAACGCGCAGGCGGCAAGCGGCCAGTCTCTCGGCTTTTTTGTCATCGACCGGCTCGGCCTGCCGCCTATCGAGGCGCAGACCTTTATCGGGATCACGCTGATGGCCGCTGCCGCCGCGACGCTGCTCGCGCAGTGGGCGCTGATCCCGATGTTCCACCTCGGCCCAAAGCTGCTGCTGCGCTGGGGTGCCGGACTGGGGGCTGTCGGATCGATCCTGCTTGCGGTCTCGACCGATTTCTATGGAATCGTGCTGTCCTTCGCGATCGCCTCGCTCGGCTACGGCTTCGCGCGGCCGGGCTTCAGCGCCGGAGCGTCACTCGCCGTGGGGCTTGAGGATCAGGGCGGTGCGGCGGGCGCGATCACCGCCGTGAACGGCGCGGCGTTCATCATCGCGCCCACGATCGGCATCGCGCTCTACCAGCTCTGGCAGCCGCTGCCGTATCTTCTGAGCGCAGCACTTCTCGCCGTCATGCTCATCTATTCGCTGAAAAATCCGCTGCTGGGCTCCGACCTCGATCGGGACGAGATTCAGACGCAGTAGTTGGCGGCAGGATATTCGCCCGGCCTCGGGCCCGCTTTCGCCACCATCGAGGGGAGCGTTCTGCCCATCACAGTCGCAAACCAGTGATTTGTCGCGATGGCCGCAGCCAGATCCAAGCCGGTCGACACGCCCGAAGCGTCTAGCATGAACAGCAGCTCCTCTGTCGAGATGTTGCCGGCGGCCTTCGGCGCGAACGGGCAGCCGCCGAGCCCACCGAGCGAAGAATCGAGCACGTTCACGCCTGCTGCATAGGCCGCCCATGCGTTGGCGATGCCGGTGCCGCGCGTATTGTGGAAGTGAGCGCGTAGGCGGATGCCGTCTCCGACCGCAGCGCGCACGCGGCCGAACAGGTCCGTCACCTGCGCGGGCACGCCGACACCGATCGTATCGGCGAGCGCGATCTCCTCGGCGCCCGCCTCGGCCATCGCCTCCACGCAGCGCACCACGGTTTCAGGCGGCACATAGCCTTCGAACGGGCAACCGAACGCTGCCGAGATCGTGACCTGTGCAACGAGCCCATTTTCGCGCGCAAGCCGCAGCATCTCGCGGTTCTCGGCGATGCCTTGATCGATCGTCTGGCCCTGATTGCGCTCGCCGAACGTGTTGGAGGCAACGAGCACACAGCCCGCCTCGTCGACGCCGCGCTTGTTGCCCTCCCGGCTTTCTATGGCGCGCAGCACGCCGCGCTTGTTGAGGCAGAGCCCGATGTAGGAGACGTCCCGGCGATCAGGGAGGCCCGCGATCACCGCTTCCGCGTCCGCCATCTGCGGCACGCGCTTGGGATTGACGAAGCTTGCGACTTCGACGCGCCGCACGCCCGCGTCGATCATCCGCGTGATGAGGCCGAGCTTGTCGGCGGTGGAAACGATCTCCGGCTCGTTCTGGAGGCCGTCGCGCGCGCCCACCTCAACGATCGTCACGTCCGCCATGCCGTCTCTCCTGCAAATCGCTGCGTCCGACTTGGGCATTTCGGCGGCAAGGTCAATCCCTCTCAAAACCGAGATGCTCTCAAGTTGGGGGGCCTGCACCGAAAAACATTTGGCGCAATGATGGTGAGGCTCTGGGGAGAGACCGCCATGAACACAGGCCGCATCGAAACCGCGCTCACCGAAGCGCATGTCCCGTCACTCATCTGCGCGCTCGTCCATCTGACCGGCGACACCAGCCTGCTGACGCCCGAAAACCGACCAACCTACGACTTCTTCGGCGACGGACAGGGAAACCTCCCGCCCGCGCTGCAAAACACCGTGCGGAAGCGCGCGGAAGCGGCGATCAGCGCGAACCTTGCCGGCGCCCCCCTGCCCCCGCCCCCCGATGCGGCAACCGTACGGCTGATGATGGATTTCATCGCGGGGGCGGAGATTCCGAAGCACTATGTGCCGTTCCTGGTGGAAGAACTGGGGGTTGAAAGCGCCGATCCGAAACGGCCCGAACCCGCGCCGGTGAAGAAGCGCATCGCCATCGTCGGCGCCGGCATGTCGGGACTTCTGGCCGCCATCCGCCTGCAGCAGGCCGGGCACGAGGTCATCGTGATCGAAAAGAATGAGGATGTCGGCGGCACGTGGCTGGAGAACACCTACCGCGGCTGCCGCGTCGACAACCCGAGCCACCTCTATTCCTACTCGTTCGAGGCAAACCACCACTGGCCCGCGCATTATTCAACACAGCCGACGCTGCTCGCTTACTTCCGCGACATTGCCGACAAATACGACCTTCGCCCGCTGATCCGCTTCGGTACGAGCGTGAACAAAGCGGAATGGGACGAAGCGGCCTCGCTATGGCGCCTGGCGCTTTCCGGGCAGCACGCGGACAGCATCGAAGCCGATGCGCTCGTCAGCGCCGTCGGCCAGCTCAACCAGCCGCGCCTTCCCGACATTCCGGGTGTCGGCACGTTCAACGGACCCGCCTTTCACAGCGCGCGCTGGAGGCACGACGTGGACCTGAGGGGCAAGCGCGTCGCAGTGATCGGCACGGGCGCAAGCGCTTATCAGTTCGTGCCGGAAATCGCGTCCGACGTCGCGGAGCTGACGGTCTTCCAGCGCACGCCGCCGTGGGGCGGGCCCACGCCCAACTACCACGATCCCGTGACCGACAATGTTCAGTGGCTGCTGGAGAACGTGCCATTCTATGAGAAGTGGTATAGATTCTGGCTGTTCTGGATGATGACTGACGGCATCCTGCCGTTCGTGAAGGCCGACGAGGGCTGGAACGGCCCGGCGGGCACGATTGGCGCGATGAACCTTGAACTCAGGAACGCGCTGGTGCAGCAGATCGGCGCGCAGTGCGAAGGGCGGCCCGATCTTTTCTCCGCCGTGATCCCTGACTATCCGATCGGCGGCAAACGCAGCCTTCGCGACAACGGCGTGTGGATCGCGGCTTTGCGCCGCGACAACGTGCACCTCGAACAAACGCCAATCTCCCGCATCATGGAGACCGGCATCGAGACGGCAGACGGCAAAACCCCCGAATTCGACGTGATCATCTACGGCACCGGCTTCAAGGCGAGCGATTTCCTCTCCACCTTCAAGATATTCGGTCGGGACGGCACGGAACTTCACGAACGCTGGCAGGGCGACGCCCGCGCCTATCTGGGCATGACCGTGCCGGGTTTCCCGAACTTCTTCATGCTCTACGGGCCGAACACCAACATCGTCGTCAACGGCAGCATCATCTTCTTTTCGGAATGTTCGGTACGCTATGTCGTCCGCGCGCTCACGATGCTCGGCGCTGAGGGCGCCAAGACGCTCGACGTGCGCGAGGATGTGCACGACGTGTTCAATACTCGCGTCGATGCCGGAAACGCGCGAATGGCGTGGGGCCAGCCTGGCGTTTCGAGCTGGTACAAGAATGCCACGGGCCGCGTCAGCCAGAACTGGCCATTCGCGCTTGTCGACTACTGGGCGGCGACGCTGAAGCCCGATCCTTCGGACTTTGAACTCGCTTAGAGCGACTGTCCGTCGTCCACCGTGAAGCTGGAGCCGGTAATCGCGGCGCTCGCGTCTGAGGCCAGGTAAAGCAGCATCGCGTCGAGGCTGTCCTCCGCCATCAGCCGCCGTCGCGGGAACCCGGCCATATGCTTCTGCCCGGCTTCGGTATCGAACCAGTCGCTGTTGATTTCCGTGCGTGCATAGCCGGGGCAAATCGAATTGACGTTTATGCCCTGCCGCACCCAATCGCGCGCCAGCACCTTGCCCATCTGTTGCACCGCCGCCTTGGTCGCCGAATAAGCGGCAAGCCCCGGCTCCACAGCATTCGCCGTGATCGAAGAGACGATCACGATCCGGCCCTGTCCGCGATCGCGGGAGCCCGCAGCCATCAACCGCCGCGCGCCCTCGCGAACGGTCAGGAACACGCCCGTCAGGTTCACGCCCATCAGGCGCTCGAACTCCTCAAGAGCAAGCTCCGTAGCGGCGCCTTCCACGTTCATGCCGGCGTTGGCGATGATGCTGTCCGGCGTGCCGAACTCCTCCTCGATACGGTCGTAGGCCGCGATCACGGAGGCTTCGCTTGAAACGTCCATCTCGACCGCAAGCGCCTCGCCGCCCGAACCCGCGATCTCGTCGGCGAGGTCGTCGAGCAGGCCGACACGCCGCGCGCCGAGCGCGACCTTCGCGCCGCTCGCCGCAAGCTGCCGCGCGAAACGCGCTCCGAAGCCGGACGATGCGCCTGTAACGAGCGCAATGCGGCCCGAAAGATCGAACGAGAAACCTGCCATCATCACTCCCCTAAAAAATCCCCATCGCGAGGCCCGCGCTTAGCGCATGGCCGGTGTCCCGGCACCCCTCAAGATCGTCTGGCACGATCCGTTTCGGCGCGAGGATCGTTTCCGGGGTATCGGCATGGGTCAGCACGATGCGCGGTTCGGCTGCGGGCTTCAACCGCCAGCCCGTCGCAATCCGCGTGATCTGGCGCACGGCGTTTTCACCGTCCGTGCCTGCGCAGACAAGCACCGCGTAGGGCCGCCCTTCGATGCGGCCGAGCGCCGGATAGTAACAGCGATCGAAAAACGCCTTCATGACGCCCGCGATTGCGGCGAGATTTTCCGGACACGCGAAGATATAGCCTTCCGCCGGCAGCAGATCGTCGGGGCCCGCCTCGGACGCAGGTTTCAGCACGACCGTGACGCCTTCCTCCCGGCGTGCGCCCTCCGCCGCCGCCTCGGCCATCTGGCGGGTGCCGCCGGTCATCGAATACCAGACGATGAGAAGTGTCTTTGCCATTTCAGCCTTCAGCAAACGCAGCCTTCTTCGGCCCCATGTAGCCGAACAGGAACGCGGCCACCTTCCGCATCTGGATCTCTTCGGCGCCCTCGGTGATGCGATAGCGGCGGTGGTGACGATAGATGTGTTCGAACGGCTTGTGCCGCGAATAGCCGATGCCGCCGTGCACCTGCATGGCGTGGTCCGCCGCTTCGCTGACGAGCCGGTTCGCCCAGTAGTTGCACATGGAGACCCGGTCCGAAAGCGCGCTCTCAATCGCCTTGTGCGCCATACGGTCCATCTCCCACGCCGTCTTTCGGATGAGGAGCCGCAGCATTTCCGCCTGCGTCGCAAGCTCGACGAGCGGAAACTGGATCGCCTGATTCTCCGCGAGCGCCTTGCCGAAGGGCTTTCGCGTTCGCGCGTATTTCACGCTCTCCTCGATGCAGTAGACGGCCGCACCGAGCGACGAGGCGGCCTGCCGGATGCGGTTCTGGTGGACAAACGACTGCGCGAGCGCCAGGCCCGCGCCCGGCGTGCCGAGCACGGCGGTTTCAGGCACCCAGACGTTCGTGAAGGACACGCGCGGGTGATCGGTCGGCATGTTGAAGGTCCAGAGATACTCCTCGATCTTCACGCCCGCCGTATCCGAAGGCACCAGAAGGCAAGTGATGCCGCGCGCATCGCCGTCTGCACCGTCCGTGCGCGCGAAGGCGGCGCAGTGCGTGGCGACGTGCATCCCGGTCGTCCACATCTTCTCGCCGTCGATGCGCCAGCCGGGCACGCCGCCGCGTGTTTCGGGCACCGCCCGCGTTTCCATGTGCGTCGCGTCGGACCCGTGCTCGGGTTCTGTGAGGCCGAAGGCGACGATGCGCTCGCGCTTGAAGCCGCCGAGGATGAACTCCTGTTTCTGCGCCTCGGTGCCGAATTCCTCGAACATGGCGACGAACGGGAAGTTGCCGACGATGGAATGCTCGTTCTGGAGGTCGTTGTGGAGGCCGAGGCCCTTGGCGGCGAAATGTTCGCGGATCACCGCCATCCAGAGGTTGGAGCCAGCCTTGCCGCCATATGTTTTCGGCGCAGAGAAACGCCAGTGCCCGGCTGCGTCGGCACGGCGCTGCGCTTCAATGAGCAGGGCTTCCCATTCATGGCGCGGGAGGCCGCCGTTCTCGAAATCGGTACGCGCCCATTCCCGGCGGTGATCAAAGAAGCGGATGTTGTCGTCCGCACGCTCGAGCGGCCTGATCTCGGCTTCAATGAACGCGTCAAGCTCGGCAAGGTAAGCGACGAGATCCGCAGGTAGATCGAAATCCATGGGTCCTCTCCTTGCCCGCCAGATAGACAAGCGCCGAGGCACGCGTCCACCGCTCGGGAATGAGAGGGCGTTGGACTTCTAAGGAAGGTTGCCGTTTTCCTTGTAGCGCTGTTCGAGGAACTTTCCCTCGATGGCGAGCGCATCAAGATCGCCGCGCACGAGCTGTTCGGAAAGGCGCCGCAGTTCGTCGGCGATCGTCACCAGCCCTTCCAGAAGCTGCGCTTCGGGCTCACTGCCCGGCGTGCGGAAGGCCTGCGGTACTTTGAGGTAGGTGTCGACAAGGCGCGGCAGATGCTCGCCGATGAGGCGGCGTGCATCGCCCGCGATCGGCTGGCCGGAGGGCACCTGGCCGAGCTGCTCGCCGAGGACTTCGAGGCGCAGCAGAATTTCGTCGATCAGCTTCGACGCACGCGCCGGCAGGCTGCGGCGCTGGCGCTCCAGCCACGCCTCCACACGGCGCGGAATCGCCGCGAGGTCGGCGTTTTTCAGGGCCTGCGGGGTCGGCATCTCCGCCTGCGGACGGCGCAGCAAAAACCAGCCGCCGACGCCGACCACCGCGAGCACGAGCATCAGGAAGCCGTTGATGCCAAGCGGCGCCACGAACATTGCGAAAAGCAGCGCGGCAACCGCGAGCCCGGCGGCCGCCATGGCCGCATTCGCCACACGCTGCGCCACCGATTTCGCATGGCGCTGCGTGCGCCTGAGCGCAGCCGCGCGCCCTTCCGGCGTTTGGCCAAGCCGCTTCAACGCCTCGTCGGCACGGCCGAGCATCTGCGACACATCACGCGCCACGGGTCAGCCCTCGATCGCCTTGAAGGTCGACGTCGGCCCCTTCACCTGCGCCTGTGCGGCCCCCTCGGCGCGGGCGATATAACCGCGCGACTTCTCGACCTCGCCGGAGAGCGTTTCGACCGTTTCCTTCATCGAGGCGAGCGCCTCCATCTTGAACGTGTCGATCGAATCCATCGTGGCATAGATGTTCTCGAACGCGCGCTTCAGCGTTTCGATCGGGATGGTCGCGGAGGCGGCCTGCTTGTGGATCTCGCCGGTCTGGTTCCGCAGCATGGAGCTCGTCGAATCGATCACACCCGCCGTCGTCGTGTTGAGCGCGGTGATCTGATCGAGCACAAGGCGCTGGCTGGTGAGCGCCTGCGCGACCGTGACAGCCGTGCGGAGCGCCGACACCGTCGTCGTCGAGGCGCGGTCCACGCCTTTTGTCAGCTCGACATTGTTCTTCTTGACGAGATCAAGCGCGAGATAGCCCTGCACGCTGACCGCCATCTGCGTCAGCAGATCGGTCGTCCGCTGGCGCGCGTAGAACAGTGCGCTTTCGCGGATCGCCTTCGCCTTGGCGGGATCGGACACCTCAAGCTCCGCCGCCGCGGCTTCGAGCTTCGCATCCAGCGTCTTCGAGACGTGGATCATCTGCTCCAGCTTCTCCATCGTCTTCCAGAGGTTCTGGCGTTCGACATCGATCGCGGCATTGTCGCGAAAAAGCTCCTCGCGGCTGTTCGCAAGGCTTTCGAGGATGCCCGAAATGTGGCTTTGCGCGGAGCGATACTTGTCGAAATAGCGGTTTGCACCGTTTCCGAACGGAATGATGCCCAGAATCTTGCGCGGCGCCAGCTTCTTGCCGTCCGTGCCGGGATCGAGGTCTTCGACCGTGCGGCGCAGTGCGATCAGATCCTTGCCGACACTGCCTTCGGCATTGATCGCCTTTACCGGCCGATCGAGGAAGCGATTGGAATGCTGCGCGGCCTCTGCGATCTCGCGACGGCCAAGCGCCGTCACCTCGTCAACGAGTTTGCCAAAGGCGGGGCTGTTCGCATCCTGTGCAAGAAGATCGTCGACAAAGCCGTCGACGGTGGCTTCCAGCTTGGTCTTTTTCTCGTCGCTGATCGGCACAAGGCCCGCGGCCTTTTCCGGCGCCACGGCGATCACGGGATCGGGGGCCTGAAGCTTCAGCTCGGTTTCGGTCTGCATTACCGCTCCTAATGATCCGTTTCCTGTCCTATGCTTATCACCATATTGGGTGTGTTAGCCACATAATACAAGAGGATGCCTTGAAGACCTTGCACCGCCTGCTGCTCGCCACGCTTCCGCTGCTCGCCGCCGGCGCTGCCGCGCAGCAGCCGGACCCGACAAGCATGTCCGATTCCGCGCTGCACCTGTCGCGTACGCTGGGCATCAGCCTGGAGGAGGCGGAAGCGCGGATGCGGCTTGCCGACCGGCTCGCCGTGTTCCAGCTCCGCGTGCGCTCGGACCCGGATTTCGCGGGCCTCTACCTTGAACACGAGCCGAAAGCTCAGGCCGTGGTGCTCTTCAAGGGCGACGCCGCCGCGAAGCTGAAACGTTATGTGGGCGACGATGCCTTCGTGGCGCGCAGCGTCGAATATTCGCTCGCCGACCTTACATCCGCCGAGACCGAGGCGAAGGAGGCGTTCAAGGCCGCTGGGCTGGCGCTTGTCGGCACGGAACGGGACATTGAGGCGAACCGCGTGCTGCTTCATGTCGTCGACGATGCAGCGGCGAAGGGCGCCATCGCTGCCGGGCGGCTGAAGCTCTCTCCGGCCGCCGTTCTCAATGCCGTTGGCGACGACAGCATACCGCAGCCGCAAAAACTGGGTGCCGTTACCCATTTTCCGCAGGCCCGCGATCCCTCGGGTGCCGCCATGCAGGCATTGTTCACCGGCACGCTGTTCGTAAAGGACGGCTGCCTGCGCGTCGGCAGCGAAACGGGCGAAAGCCGTCTCGTGCTGTGGCCATCTTCCGCCCGGCTCGCCGAAGACGCCGGCAAACTCGTCGTGCGGGACGGTGCGGCAGGTCGCGCACTCACCGTCGGCGCGGCCGTATCGCTTTCCGGCGGCGGCACCGTCGAACCGCCGCCCCCCGGCTACCTGCTGGAGGGCATTCCACGTACCTGCATTGGTCCATACTGGATCGCCGCAAAGGGCTGGTAGCATGATCGTCCGACGCCACAGACTGCCCGTCAGGCTCTGGCACTGGACGAATGCGGTCGCGGTCTTCGTGCTGCTGATGAGCGGCCTTATGATCTTCAATGCGCACCCCCGCCTCTACTGGGGGGCGTACGGGGCCAACCCGGACCCAGCCTGGCTCGAGATTTATGCAACGCGCACGTCCGGCATGCTCCGGATCGGCGATCTGCGTGTGGAGACGACGGGCGTCCTTGGCCGCTGGACGGATCCGGAGGGCATCTCGCGGGCACGGGCGTTCCCCTATTGGGCGACGATCCCCTCCAACTACAACCTTGCGCTCGCGCGGCGCTGGCACATCGCGTTCGCGTGGATTCTGGCCGTCGTGGGCAGCCTCTACCTCATCTGGGCCATCGCCGGTCGCCACACCGCCGCGCTGCTGCCAGGCAGGCAGGAGCTTGCGCCCCGCCGCCTGTGGAAAGACATCAAGGCGCACGCCCGACTCCGCTTTCCGCATGGCGAGGACGCGCTCCGCTACAATCCCCTCCAGAAGCTCGCCTATACCGTCGTCGTTTTCGCCCTTTTGCCCGCGATGGTTCTGAGCGGCCTTGCCATGTCACCAGCGATGGACGCAGCGTGGCCTTGGCTCGTCGACATGTTCGGCGGGCGGCAATCGGCGCGCTCGGTGCATTTCATCAGCGCGATGCTGATTGCCGCCTTCATCGCCGTGCACTTGCTGATGGTGCTGCTGGCGGGGCCCCTGAAGGGGATCGGATCGATGGTCACAGGTCGCTATCGCATGCCGGATGATACGCCATGAAACACCATGTTACCCGTCGCGGACTCGTTGGGAGTCTCGTTGCCGGTGCCGGCCTTGCCGTTTCGGGCTGCGACCGGCTCGGGCAAAGCGAGAGCTTTCAAAATCTGCTGTCCGGGGCGGAGACGCTGACCATGCGCGCGCAGCGTCTGATCAGCAGCCGCGACGCGCTCGCGCGCGAGTTCAGCGCGGCGGAAATGTCGCCCGTGTTTCGCATGAACGGCAACACCATGCCCGCCGATCCCGCCTATGCGCGCCATGCGGCGAACGGCTTCGCGGACTGGCGCCTGAAAGTGGACGGACTGGTCCAGCGCCCGCTGGCCCTGTCCCTGGGTGCGATCCGCGCCCTCCCCGCGCGTACGCAAATCACGCGGCACGACTGCGTGGAGGGGTGGAGCGCAATCGGAAAATGGACCGGCGTACCGCTGAAAACGCTTCTCGACGCGGCGGGGCTTCGGGACGGCGCCCGCTATGTGATCTTCCACTGCGCCGACGATTTCGGCGGTACGCGCTACTATGAATCGATCGACCTTATCGACGCCTTCCACCCGCAGACGATCCTTGCCTGGGGCATGAATGATGCCCCCTTGCCTGTCGGTCACGGTGCGCCGCTTCGGCTCCGTGTCGAACGGCAGCTCGGTTACAAGCACGCGAAGTTCGTTACGCGCGTCGAGGTCGCATCGACCCTGGCCAACACCGGCGCGGGAAAAGGCGGCTATTGGGAAGACCGCATAGACTACGAATGGTACGCCGGTATTTAACCGTTACACGTGAGAAACGGCAGAAATGCTGCGGGTCTGCAACGAAACGATGAATTTTATAATGCACTGAGAATTAACGCTTACTTATATAAAATTCGTTAACCATTTCACAGGTACACCATGTTTCACGGCATCGGGGTGATGCCTAGGGGGAACATGATGACGGTTGCAACGGGGGCTGCAGCGGGCGGCATTCTAGCCGAACTCGAATCACTGCTTATCGGTCGCAGTGAAGCGATCGTCCGAGTCCGAAATCTCATCATGCGTCTCGCAGGTTCGCAGGCATCCGTGCTCGTCACGGGCCCATCGGGCACCGGCAAGGAAGTCGTTGCGCGCTGCCTTCACCTCGCTTCGGCCCGCCGCAACAATGAATTCGTCGCCGTGAACTGCGGCGCCATCCCGCGCGAGCTCATCGAATCGGAACTCTTCGGCCACGAAAAGGGCGCCTTCACCGGCGCGCTGCAGAGCCGCAAGGGCCGCTTCGAGGCTGCTGACGGCGGCACCATCTTCCTCGACGAAATCGGCGACATGCCTGCCGACATGCAGGTGAAGCTGCTGCGCGTCCTCGAAGAGCGCAAGATCGAGCGCGTCGGCAGCAACAAGACGATGGGTATCGATGTGCGCGTCGTTTCCGCCACGCACAAGAACCTGGAGCAGGCGATCGCCGAGGGCCGCTTCCGTGAAGACCTCTTCTATCGCCTCAACATCTTCCCGCTGCAGCTGCCGGCCCTGGCCGACCGCCGCGAGGACATTCCGATGCTGGTCGCACACTTCCTGAAGCTGTCGGGCACCAAGGTGCGCTTCGACGCTTCGGCGCTGCGCGCGCTCTGCCAACACAACTGGCCTGGAAATATCCGCGAGCTGCGCAACGTCGTCGAACGCGCGGTCGTGCTTTTCGGCGAAGGCGACATCAGTGTCGACGATATCGAGATCCTGCTCGGCGCGACGCTGGAGCGCCGCGAACCGCTGAATGAAGAGTCCGCGATCTGGGATGCAACGACGGTTTCCGAAGAAGAAGCGGATACGCGTTTGCCTGCGACCACAGTGGTTCCGCTGCACCCGAACGGTGACAGCCTCGACATGGACCCGCGCGCGCTCATCGGTGCCGGCAAGTGCGACATGCGCGCGCTCGTCGCGAAACTCGAACAGTCGCTGATCCACGCTGCGCTCGAACAGAGCGGCGATATCGTCGCCGACGCCGCTCGCGTCCTCGGCCTGCAGCGCACTTCGCTCATCGAGAAGATGCGCAAATACCAAATCGGCCGCGGCGAACGCGTCGCCGCCTAGCGCGACGTCTAAGCCGTTCTCGCTTTTCCGTAGAGCCTGCGTGCTGTGCCCGACTGGCGCAGCGCCTGAGCACTGCGCTCATGTGCGCGGCGGCCGACGTCGATGGCGTGGCCAATCGTCACCGAATGCGATTCGGCCTGGCGCAGTGCGCTCAGCGCCTCGGCGCGCAGTACCGGATCGGCCGCGAGGCCTGACAGCGTCTTCACAAGCGCGAGGCGGACCGTTTCGTAGCGTTCCACAGCGGTCCAGTCGCCTCCAGCCGCGGCGTGGGCGGTCATGCCGGAAAGCGATTCGATATCGGTGAGAAGGGCAGGAATCGCGGTCACGGGCGAATCTGGCGCCAGGCATTGGAAAGACCGACCGCAGCTTCCGTGGCGGCGGCAAGGCGGCGCGAATCATTGTCGCGCCCAGCCGCGATCGTCTCCTGACGGAGGTAGCCGTAGGCGGACGAAAGCGATTCGGCGACCGAGCCGCCGCGATTGAAATCTAGGCTCGATTCGAGACCGTGCAGGATGGAGAGCGCGCGGCTGATGCGGCTGCTCTTCATGGCGAGATCGCCCCGATCGATCGCGATGCCGGCCTGCCGAAGCGCGGAAAGCAGCTCGTCGTACAGCATCTCGATCAGGCGGTGCGGGTTTGCCTGTTCGGTGCGGGTCGCGGTGTCGATGGCAGCATATTGCTGCCGCGCGCGCATGGCTTGCATCATCATCTCTGATCCCGCGTCCACATGGCGATTTGCTGTTTCATATAATCCTGTGTGCTGTTGAAGGCGGAAATGGCACGCTCCATTGCCGCGAACTGGATCGTCAGGCGCTCCTCAAGCGCGAGGCTACGGGCGTCGACACGCTCCTGCTCCTCAGCGATCGCCTTGGCTTCTTTCGCCAGTCGTTCCGACGTCGTCTTGAAGCCTCCGCCAGACGCCGAAAGCTGCTTCTGCATGTCGGAGATGAGGCCGGACACTGTCGATCGCACGACAATTGTCGCCGACGTCGCGCTGCCGAGGATATTGACCGCAAGACCCGATGCCGCCGACGAAGACGATGCGATCAGGCGGTTGCCGATGCCAATAGCATCGACGCCGCCGATCTTGCCCGAAGCGTTGGTGCCCGCGATCGCGGTCGGCACATCGAGCCCGAGCGTGGCGGCAAGCGTGCCGTTGAGCCCGACGATGGAAACGCCCGAGGTGCTGCCCACGCCTTTCGAGGTGAACGTGAAGGCCGACCCGTCCCAACCCGCCGTCAGCGACAAGCCGAACGATTTAAGGACCGAGTCGTCGTTGATCGCGGTCTGGAATGCCGCGGCGAGCGCCGCACCGGTCGCATAGCTGCCTTCAGGGAGGTTGATGGCCAGCGAAGTGCGCCCATCGAGCGTGACGGTGAAGCTTTTGTTCGTCGCATCGATGACGACGGGCACGTCGAACGCCGAAGGCGCAGCCGCGCCGCTGAGTTTGCCCGAGGTCGCCGCGACGATATCCGTAACCGCATAGGTGCCCGGCTTCGCCGCGCCGAGGCTGCTCGCAATCTCGACAAGCGCGGAGCTGCTGTTCTGGCCCGGCACGAACATGTCGTGGACGCGGCCCGGGTGGTTGGTCACCGCTTTCGTGAGCGCGGTGTCGTCGATGCTGAGCGTGCCGTCGCGATTGGTCTTGATACCGATCTCGGAGAGGCTCGACGGGCCTCCGCCGTCCGTCAGCAGCATTTTGGTGCTGAGATCGGCAAGCATCCGCTTGAGATCGCGCGTCGTGCGATCGCCCGCGAGTGCGCCCGCCGCGGCGCCGTCCTTGCTGGGCCGGGTTTCCTCCGCCAGCATCGAAACGAGCTGGTTGTAAACGTCGACATAGTTGCCGACCGCCGTTTTCAACGTCGTGGCGTCATAGTCGCTGGAAATCGTGACGGGCCCGTCCGTGACCTTCATGAGGTCGAGCTTCAGCCCCGGGACGAGGTCCGAAATGCTGTTCGTCGGGCGTTCGACGGTGACACCATCGACGACGACGACGGCGTTTTTCGCCTGCGCCGTCCATGTCATGCCGGCAGTACCGGGGCCGAACTCGAAGGCTTCGAGGCCCGCGCTGCCATCGATCGTAAATGCCTTCGCGGCGCCGGTTTCACCGCGCAGCACGAGCCGGGCGCCGCTTGTGTCCTCTACAATCGAGGCCGTGACGCCGGCATTCGCAGCGTTGATCGCCTGCTGGAGACCGACGAGGCTGTTGTTATCCGGGCCGATCGTGATGGTGACTGGCGCGGCGGCACCTGCAGTGAACCCCGCCGGGGTCGGGAATGTGCCCGAAAGCGCTCCGAAATTGATCGTCAGCGTGCCCTCGCCGATCGGCGCGTTGCGGTCGGCGATCGGCGCGGAGGCGACCGTCTGGCGCTGCGCAAGCTGCGTTGCCTCAAGCGTATGCGATAGCGACGGCGGGCTCGACGAACCGGTGAGCGAAAGAGCGATCGATGACGTGTCGCTGCTGATCACCTGACGGCCGAGGGCCCCGCTGCCGACCAGTGAACCAAGCGCGTTCGAGAAGGCCGACAGCGCCGAGCTGATCGTGGAAAGGCTGGAAATCTTGGCGTCTACAGCCGTCTGCCGCGCGGTCAGGGCCTTGTCGCTCCCGGCACGCTGGGCGGAGACCAAATCAGCGATAAGCTGCTTGGTATCAATACCCGATCCGCTGCCGAGCGCCGTCAGAATGGACATTGGGCCTGCCTTCTCGTTCCTGCGGACGCGCGCCATCCGCTTAATCTGTTCACGACCGGTTCTGCGCCGGATTTAGGGAATAATCGGTAAAGATCCTCGGACATTCCTATCATAGCGGCTGCCCCTTCTCGTCGAAGCGCGCACCTTCCGGCACTTCGATCTCGGGCGGGGTCAGTCGGTCGCGCTCCACGCTGAACACGAACGCCAGCACGCCGGCGACGGCAATGTAGAGATCGTCGCGGATTTCCTGGCCGATCTTCGAGGTGAAGAAAACGGCGCGGGCGAGCAGCGGATAGCTGAGTACCGGAACCTCGTTTTCCGCCGCCAGTTCGCGGATCACCTCGGCAACCAGATCCTTGCCCTTGGCGACGACGACCGGCGCAAGATCGCGGGTCTTGTCGTACCGAAGCGCGACGGCGAAGTGCGTCGGGTTCGTCAGCACGACGTTGGCCTGCGTCATGCCCGCGCGCATGTTGTTGCGTGTGGCCTCGCGCTGGCGCCGACGAACCTGCATTTTCACCTCGGGCGAACCTTCGGTCTGCTTCAGCTCGTCCTTGATCTCCTGCCGCGACATCTTGAGCTTGCGCATCAGCTGGATCGCCTGCAGCGGAATATCGACACCCGCGACCACGACGAGCGCGGCGGACAGAATGAGCAGGAACAGCACAGCGAGCTTCCCCGTGTGCGCAATGGCGTTGCCGACATCTTGAGTACCGAGCGAGGCGATCTCGCGCGCGTAGTCTGAGAGCATCCACCAGCCGATGACGCCGACAAGAACAACCTTCAGGATCGATTTTCCAAGCTCGGTGAGGCCCTGCATCCCGAACGTGCGCTTTACCCAGTTCATCGGGTTCATGCGCGACGCCTTTGGCGCGATCAGCGACATGTTGAACTGGAACGTGCCGAGCACTGCCTGGCTGACAAGCGCCGCAAAGAAACAGGTGAACAGCAGCCCGGCGAGCGGGAAGGCAACAACCTTTGCAAGCGCCCACGTCGCCGCGGCAGGCTGAAAATTGACGCCGCCCTGCTTCAGCCCGACGAGCCCGGTCTTGAGCATGAGTTCGAGACTGGAGACCATCCATCCGCCCGCAAGCGCGAGATAACCGGCACCCACGAGCATGACGAGCGCAGTGGTGAGTTCGCGCGATCGGAGAACATCGCCCTTTTCCGCCGCGTCGCGTTTGCGCTTCTCGGTCGGGGCTTCGGTTTGCTGGTCCTTTTCGGGCTTATCGGACACGGCTTACCGCTCTCCCAGCCACGTTTGCGCCTCGTCAAGACCCGTGTTCGCCGCGGATTGCATGAGATCGCTCATCGCTGGGAACGCAATGGCGAGCACGACGAAGCCGGTCATCAGCGTCAGCGGCAGGCCGACGGCGAAGATGTTGAGCTGCGGCGCCGTGCGTGTCAGCACGCCGACAAGAAGGTTGAGCGCGAACAGCGCGAAGCCGACGGGCAGCGCAATCGCGAGCCCGCCGGTAAATACGAACGCGCCGAACTTCACGATCGCCCAGAAATGGTCGCGCGTCAGCCAATCGCCGCCGAGCGGCATCAAGGCATAGCTCTCCACGATCAGCCGCACCAGAATGAGGTGGCCGTTCAGCGCCAGGAACAGCAGCGTCATCAGGATCATCAGGAACTGGCCGACAACCGCGCTGTTGTTGCCGCTCTGCGGATCGACCATGTTGGCAAAGCCGAGGCCGATCGAGTTCGCGATATATTCGCCCGCGAGCAGCGGCGCGGCGAAGGCGAGCTGGAGGATGAAGCCCACGGAGAGCCCGATCATCAGCTCCTGAATCACGATCACCAGACCCTGCAGCGACAGGATATCGTAGGGCACATCCACCGGGTAGACCGAGAGCACCAACACGCCGATCGCGCCCGCAAGCACGACGCGCACCTGCAGAGGCACGCCGATCGCCGAGAAAATCGGCGCCGCGACGAGCGTGCCGCCAATGCGCAGCATGGCAAACATTAGCTGCATCAGCCACGCCTCGATCCCGACGGACATGATGCCGGTCATCTGACGAGGTCCGGAATCCGCGAGAAGATGTCCTGCGTGAAATCGACGAGCAGCCCCATCATCAGCCCGCCGAAGAGACCGAGGCAGACAAGTACGCCGATCAGCTTCGGCACGAAGCTGAGTGTCGCCTCGTTGATCGAGGTCGCGGCCTGCACCATGCCGAGTACTACGCCGATGACGAGCGCGGGCAGAAGCACGGGCAGGGAAACCAGAACGAGAATCCAGAGCGCCTGTCCGGCAACTGCGGTGAAATAGGCTGCGTCCATCGTGTCGCCCTCAACTCGTGAAGAAGCTGCCGGCGAGCGAACCCATGGTAAGCGCCCAGCCGTCGACGAGAACGAACAGCAGCAGTTTGAAGGGAAGTGAGATCAGCGTTGGCGACAGCATCATCATGCCGAGCGACATGAGGACAGCGGCCACGACGAGATCGATGACGAGGAACGGCAGAAAGACGAGGAAGCCGATCTGAAACGCCGTCTTCAGTTCGCTGGTGACGAACGCTGGCAGCAGCACCGAGAACGGCACGTCTTCGGGGCGTTCGTATGCGCCGTCCTTCTTCAGGTTGGCAAAGAGGATGATATCCTTCTGCCGGGTCTGCGCCATCATGAAGCGGTGCAGCACAGTGCCGCCCTTCTCCACCGCGGTGTCGATCGGCATGGCGTTCGCAGCGTAAGGCTTGAACGCCGTGTCGTTGATCTCGGTGATCGCCGGGCTCATCACGAAGAAGGTGAGGAACAGCGACAGCCCGATCAGCACCTGATTGGGTGGCGTCTGCGCAAGACCGAGCGCCTGTCGCAAGATCGAAAGCACGATGATGATGCGCGTGAACGCCGTCATCATCAGGATCACTGCCGGCAGAACCGACAGCAGCGTCATGAGGACGAGGACTTGCAGCGAAAGCGAGAGCGGCTGGCGTGCGCCGGGCGCTGCTGCGCCGGTCAGCGTGTCGGCGGCGAACTGGACGGGAGACGGTCCGGCCGGTGCGGTCTGAGCAAGCGCGGGCGCGGCGAAGAGCAGCAGCACGGCGACGAGGAACGGCGCGAAGCGCACCAGACGATCAGCGTGCATCATCGTCTTCCTCGACGGTGAAGCTGATCGCGGGCACTTCGGAAAGAAGGTTTGCGCCCTGCTTCGTCACGGCAAGCAGCAGCCGCTTGCCTTCGAAATCGACGACGGCGAGCTTGACCGCCGGGGTCAGGAATACCGTCTCGGAAAGCCGGGCGGCGGAGCGGGTGGCAGAGCGGGACTTGAGACCCCCGGCGATACTGCCGAGGTTATAGCGTTTCGCGAGCCACAGCCCGGCAATGATCAGTCCGCAAACAAGCGGCAGCATGATCGCCAGCCGCAATACGTAATCCCCGATCAAGGTCCACCCCCGTCAAAATCTTGACGCGTCAGATGTCCTTGACGCGTTCTCCCGGTGCTACAATGTCGGTAATCCGTACGCCGAAGCGTCCACCGACCGTCACCACCTCGCCCCTCGCAAAGAGTGTGCCATTTGCGAACAGGTCGAGCGGCGCGCCCGCCGGGCGATCCAGTTCGACCACACTGCCTTCGTTGAGGTTCAGAAGATCGCGGATCTTCACCTGGCTGGTGCCGACCTCCACCGAGAGGCGGACGTCGATTTCCTGAAGCAGGCGAAGGTTCGCCGATCCCGGCTTCCAGGGATCATCGGCTTTGGTTTCCGGGCTCGCGGTTTCAGTGTCGCTCATGTCGGGCTCCTTGGAACTATCGATTGGTGGTGGCGCGCGGGCGCGCGATGGAACGGATCTTCAGCGCGGCATTGCCGTTGGCTTCGCCGGGTGCGCCGATCCCGAATGTGGTTTTCTCGACCAGCATGTGCAGCTCTTCGGGGACGTGGATCGGCACCACATCACCGACCCTCAACGCCATGATCCCGCTCAGCGACATCGTCGGTTCCGCGAGGATCGAGCGGACAGGAAGCTCGACATCGAGCAGCGCCGATTTGAGCCGCCCCTTCCAGCCGGGATCGGTCTCGCTCTGCTCGGTGATGACGCGCAGGCGCAGAAGCGGCAGCAGCGGCTTCAGCGCGTTCAGCGGATAGACGACATCGACGGCAGAGGTGCCGCCGCGCGGCAGGTGCACGAGGAACCGCGTGACCACAACCATGTCGTTCGTTTCGAGGAACGACAGGAACTGCGGGTGGCTTTCGCTCGAAATGCGGCTGAACTGCAGGTGGAAGATATCCGCCCACGCAGCATCGAGCTGCGCGAACATGCGGCCGAGCAGCGATTGCTGCACACGGTCTTCAGCGGCGGTGAACTCGCTTGCGCGCATCGCGGGCGGTTCACCCTTGCCGCCATAATAAGCGTCAACGATCGCGCCGATCAGATCGGGCTTCATCACCACGAGGCCGTGGCCGCGCAGCGGATCCATGCGAACGATAGTAAGGCTAAGGAAATCCTCGAAGCCCTCGGCGTAGCTTCCGAACGATTCAAGCGAGGTGAGCCCGCAATCCACCTTGGGAGCGACACGCAGCATCGGCTGGAACACCTGCCGCATGCCGCGCGCGAGGCGCTCGTTCAGCATGTGGAGTGCGTGGAGATCGCCGAACTCGCGTTCGTCGCCGCTGTCGAAGCTCCACGGCGCGATCACGCCGTCGGGCATCACGCCCGCGCCGGACGCGATGCTGCCATCGGCGATGCCCGCCTGAAGCGCTTCGATCTCTTCTTTGCTGAGATTGAGTTCAGAACTCATGGTTGCTGCCTACTGGATGACGAAGCTGGTGAAATAGACCTGGGAAATGCCGCCGAAGCCGACCTTGTCCTGAAGCGTCTTGTTGATCGCGGCGCGCAGGCGGCGTTGCAGGTCTTCCTTGCCCGCAACTGTCGCGACATGATCCGCGGTCTGCTCGCCGAGCACGCCGAGCACCGCGCTGCGGATCGCCGGTTCGTTCTTCTCGACCGCCTCGATCACACGATTATCGTAATTCGTCGCGACACCGAGCCCGACCTGGATGTAACGATTGGGGTCGGTAAGGTTCGCCGTGAACTCCCGCTTCATCTCGAAATAGGTCGTCTCGTAGTGGCCGTCGCCGTCGGCATCGGTCTGCGCCGGAGCCTCTTCGGCCCCTTCCCGCTCCACAAGTTGCGGCTTGTTCTTGTCGACCTTGGGGGCGTGCCCTCCGCCGATGAGGCCGCTCGTCGTCGCATACCAGCCGCCCGCCGCGCCACCGGCGAGCAGAACGAGCGCGCCAATCACGGGAACGAGCTTGCCGATAAGGCCGCTCTTCTTTTTGGGGGCAGGTGCGGGAGTGTCACTCATTTCAATCTTTCCTAGGCAAAGCGCTCGATGGCGGTCTGGCGAACAATGGCGCGAACGGTTTCGGCCTGTGATGCGGTGCCCCGCGGGCGCGTTCCGAACGCCCGGTCAAACGGCGTCTCTCGAGGCTGTTCGCCGCGATCCTGGCGGCCGCTGCCGACATCGACGGAAGTTTCCTCAAGGCGAACGCCCCGGTTTTCCATCATCGACTGGAGGCGCGGTGCGGCATCGGAAATGAAGCCCTGCGCGGCAGCCGTTTCCACGGTGAAATGCACCTTGGCCTGATTGCCGGTGGTTTCAAGCTTGATGAACAGATCGCCAAGCTCGCGCGGCTTCAGATGCAGCCGCGCCTCTCGGTGATCGCCCTTTACCAGCGTTTCGACATCAGCGGCGAGTTGATCGACCCATTGGTCCTCGACCGCGTTGCCGATGAGCAGATCATCGAGCACCGCCTCGTTTGAAACGAGCCGGCCCTGAGCAGCGTCTGCAACCTGCGGGCGTGTTTCGGCTGCGGGGGCATGAATCGCGGCAAGCACATCCTGTGCGGTCTGCGATGCCGGAAGCGCTTCGCGCAGCGGCGCAGGCACGGTCTTCGTTTCGGGATCGGTGCGGTCGATGAGCGCGCTCAGCGCCGGATCGGCCTTCCCGGCAGCCTCGACGACAGCACGCTGTTCACCGCGCGCGGCGCTCGCGGCAACCGACGGGTGCTGCCTGTGGGGCGTTGCCTGAACGCCCGGGAAATTCGTGCTCGCCGCAGGCAAGGGATCGGCTGTCTCGACGTCCGTGCCGGGCTCCGTATCGGCCACTTGCGGCAACGGTGCCGCGGGCGCGGCGGATTTATCGCCGGGAGCGCCACCCGTCGTCTCCTCGTTCGGCGTTGTCTGGATCTGACCGGCAAGCGAGACCGGTTCGGCGTCTACCTGATCGGGTGAAACCTGAGATGCCTCTGCCGCAACGGTTGGCGCAGCCACGATCAGCGGGGCCGCAGGCGGCGCGGGCAGCGGAGCGGGCTGCGTCTGCAGCGGCTCCGGCAAAATCGACGGAGTTTCAGACGTATCGCTTTCCGCGTCGACAACGAAATCTGAAACCTCGCCATCGGTTTCGGCTTGCGCCGTTACCGGAGTTTCAGGATGTGCGTCTGCGACAGGAAGATGGCGCGCCGCAATCGCGGCGAAGCGCGCACCCGGCGTCTTGGGCCCGGGCGCAGGCGATTGCTGCGCGGGCATTGCGGGAAGCTGAAGATCGAATGCCATGTCGGCGCTTTCATCGGTTTGATCGAGAACCGTGCCCGGCACCGGAGCGCTCTGCACGTCTTCCGTCGTCGGGTTTCCGTCGCCGGTCGACGGCAGTCCGACGGCAGCGCCGGGCACGAGGCCCTTGGACGGCATCGCCGCCTTCAGCGTCATGATGGCGCGGAAATCGGGTGCAGATGCCGGAATTCCGGGGCGGATGGCGGTTTGCACCGACAGATCCGGCATCCCCAGAAGTTCCCCAAGACCAGTCGCGGTGACGGACATTTGACCCCCATTGCTTACTCAGGCGAACACTCAGCAATAAGCGTGCCATTTTGGGGCGGGTCGGTGCGACGCGCTTCAGGCGCGCGTGATGCGTCGCGGCGGCGTGGCACGTTCCTGCCGCGCTTCGGCCTCGCGGGCTTCGGCGGCTTCCGCACGGTCGGCAAGCTCCTCGGCGGCGCGCTTGCGGCGATGGGCGCCGAGCGTCACCTGCCGCGCATCTTCGAGTCGCACCTCGGCGCGCGCGGCGCGGTCGAGCGTGGCGGCAAGCGCCTTGCCGAGCCGGTCGTACTGGTGCGCCATGGATTTGAGCGCAAAGGCCGCAGCATCGTCGGCGACGGGGGTGTAGGAATGGCGCAGCGTCTCGATGCGGCTTCGCATCTGGCGCAGCTGATCGAGATCGGCGGCGGCTTTGCCCTCTTCGGCAAGCGCGCGCTGCTTCTGAAGTCCGCGAACACGCGCGACGCGTGCCAGGCGATCCGCCTTCCCCGCCATATCAGTGTTCGCCGAACTGCGCCGTCAATTCCGCAACCGAGGCCGCGAGATCGACAGGCGCATCCTCGGCCTGCGTGATGTAGGCCGTAACCCCCGCCTGCGCTGCGATAGCGGCGTCGAGCGCCGGGTCGTTGCCGCGGTTGTAAGCGCCCATGAGAATGAGATCGCGGTTCTCTTCGTAAAGCGAGAACAAGCGCTTCAGCATCTGCGCCGCGCGGATATGCGGCCGTTCGGCAACGTCGCTCATCACGCGGCTGATCGAGGCGGCAATGTCCACCGCCGGGTAGACGCCGCGCTCGGCCTGCTTGCGCGAGAGCACGATATGCCCATCAAGGATTGCGCGCGCCGCATCGACAACAGGGTCGCCGACGGTATCGTCGCCATCGGCGAGTACGGTGTAGAAAGCTGTGATCGAGCCGCCCGATTTCGCGTCGTTGCCCGCGCGCTCGATAAGGTTCGGCAGCAGCGAGATGACCGAGGGCGGATAGCCCTTCGCGGTCGGCTGCTCACCGAGCGCAAGACCGATCTCGCGCTGCGCGTGCGCGACGCGCGTGAGACTGTCGATGATGAGCAGAACGTTCTTGCCCTGCCCACGGTAATATTCGGCGATCGCCGTGGCGCGGTGCGCGGCGCGGATGCGCATGATTGGGGAATGGTTCGCGGGAACGGCGACGACGACCGAACGCTCGCGCGCAGGCCCATGCAGCTTGGTGGCAAGAAAGTCCGTGACCTCGCGGCTTCGCTCGCCGATCAGCCCGACGACGACGACATCCGCCTTCGAATAGCGCGTCATCATGCCGAGCAGCACCGATTTGCCGACGCCGGATCCCGCGATGATGCCGACGCGCTGACCGCGCCCGAAAGTGAAAAGGCCGTTCAGCGCACGCACACCCACATCGAAGGCTTCGGTAACGCGCCCGCGTTCCAGCGGGTTCTGCAGACGCCCGACGAGCGGCCAGTCCTGCTCCGCCTCGATGGGTCCAAGCCCGTCGAGCGGGAGCCCCGAGCCATCGATAACGCGGCCGAGAAGACCGTCACCGACCTCGACACGCGACTGATTGCTTTGCGGAAACACGCGGGCATCGGGAAGCACATCGGCGCGCTGGCCAAGCGACATCAGGATGCAGCGGCCGTTCCGAAAACCGATGACCTCGGCCTCGGCCGTTTCGTCGCTCGCGGTTTCGATGCGGCACACCGTACCGACGGGCGCAGCAAGCCCGGAGGCTTCGAGGAGCAAACCGTCATAGCTGGTGAGCCGCCCGATCTGGAGCGGCGCGATGTCCACGGGCGTCCTGCCGATGCCGCCGAGCAGATCGGCGATATCCTCGGTCGCCGTGTTCACGCGGCGATGCCCGCCGCGCGCAGTGCTGTTTCAAGGCGTGCGATGCGCGGACGAACGCCGTCCTCGACTTCACCACCGCCGGCTTCGAGCCTCACGCTGCCGCGTTGCAATTCGGGATCCGCGGCAAGCGTGAGGTTCGTGTAGTCTTTAAGCGAGCCGTCATCGATGACGGCAAGATCGTCCGGGTGCAGGAACAGCTTCGCGGCTTCGCTGGTTTCCTTCAGCGTATCGAGCGCGCGCGTAATGCACCCGTTGACGAACGCAGGCTCGACGGCAACGTGCGCGCCGACGATGCGCTCGACAAGGTCAAGCACGGCGCGGCGCAGCTTCGGCCCCAGCGCTGCCTTGTCGATGGCGCGCGCATCGTCGAGACTGCGCAGCAGCGAGCGGCATTCCGCGCGGGCGCGCTCCGCCTCGGCGCGCACTTCCGCGCGTCCGGCCTCAAGCCCTGCGGCATGCCCCTGCGCTTCGGCTTCGGCAAGCGCCGCGGCAAGCTCTTCTTCGGTCGTTTCGATGGTTTCGTGAATTGTGCCGCGCGTGAATTCCGACGAGGGGTGAGCGAAATCTACGCGCGGCACGAAGTCGCCCGCCGGCCGGGGAGCGAACATCGGAGTGAAGTCGCCGCGACTGGGTGCGAACAAATCAGCAAGCGCCACAGGACGGGCATCTGCACTGAAAACACTAGACATAATCATCTCCCGAACCGCCGAGCATGATAGCACCGCTTTCGCCGAGCTGGCGCGCGATCGCGAGGATGCGCTTCTGCGCGTCCTGCACCTCGCTCACCTTCATGGGACCGCGCGATTCGATCTCGTCCTGCACGCTCTGGGCCGCACGCTGCGACATGGCTGCGAACATCTTGGTCCGCATCCGCTCGTCCGAGCCCTTGAGCGCGGCAACGAGCAGCGTGTTGTCGACCGAGCGGAGCAGCGTCTGCATACTGCGATCGTCGAGCGCGAGAAGGTTTTCGAATACGAACATCTGGTCCTGAATGCTCTGGCCGATGTTCTCGTTCATTATGGTTAATTGTTCGATGATGCGGCGATCCGCACCACCGCGCACATAGTTCATGATGCGCGCCGCCGTGGTCGTACCGCCCGCGGTCGCGGACCGCACGGCCGCGTTCGTCTTGATCTGCTTCTGCATGACACGCTCAAGCTCGGCGAGCGCATCGGGTTGGATCGAATCGAGCGTCGCGACGCGCAGCATCATGTCGGTCTGCATCTCCTCGGGGAGCAACTGCAGCACCTCGGCGGCGAGGCCTGGTTCCAGGTGGCAGAGCACGGCCGCAATCACCTGCGGGTGTTCCGACGAGATCGTCGCCGCGATCGAGCGCGCATCCATCCAATCGAGGATTTCGATGCCCTTCTGCGGTGCTGACGAACTCATGCGACCAAGCACGCTGCCCGCCTTCTCCTCGCCCAGCGCCTTCACGAACACGTTCTTCACATAGGGGCCGGTCCCGAGACCAAGGCTTGTCTGCTCGCGCGCGGCGAGGATGAACTCGTCGAGGACGACGTTCACAGTGTCCTGATCAACGTCGGCCACCGAGTACATCGCCTGACCGAGGTTCTGTACCTCGCGCGGGCCCATGTGCTTCAGAAGGTCGGCCGCTTCATCTTCACCCAGAAGCAGCATCAGGATGGCGCTTTTCTGGGTGCCGGAAAGATGGCGCGGCGCGAGTGCGAGTTCCTCACTCATTGGCATTTCCCTGGGCTGCGGTTTCGCTACGGATCAACTGGCGGACGACGTTCGACGCGCGGGCGGTATCCTCGGCAACGAACATGCGAACCACGGCAACCTTGTCATCATAGCTGTTCGCCATGGTCAGCACTTCGGGCGGCAGGCCGCCGCGCGGCTTCAGGCGGGCCTTCAGCGCTTCCATCGTCTGCAGGTCGCCGCCGTCGAGCACGATGGGGCGCGGCGCACCGAGCACACCGCCGGCAGGCATCGGCGCGGCATCGGCGGCAGCCAGCGCCTTTTTCAGGAACGGTCGCAGCACCATGAAGAACACGACGACGAAGATGAGGAGCGCAGCGAGGATCTTGAGGATGTCGCCGATCCAGGCGTTGCTCTGGAAATCGACCTGATACCAGGCCTGAGTTTCCGCCGTGGCATCGACGAACGGCCGCGATGTGACGGCGACGAGATCGCCGCGCTCCGCGTTGAAACCGATGCTGCTCTGCACGAGCTTCTCGATGGCCTTCGTTTCCGCGGCAGTCATCGCCTTGCCGTTTTCGCGCAGCACGACGGCAGCGGAGACACGGCGAACCTCACCGATTGGCGCCTTGGTGACGGAAACCTGTTTTCCGATCTCGTAGTTGCGTGTGTAGGTCTCGCTGCGCGGGCCAGAGGGCGGCGCGGCGGGGGCAGCGTTGGGATCGGCAGGATTTTGCGCCTGTGTCTGAGCCTTCGCCTGTTCCGGCGTTGCCGCGGTCGCAGCGGGCGGGGCAACGTTCGAGAGAGCGCCAGGAATACCGCGCGGTGCGCTCTCGCCGCCGTTCGACTGCGACGAGCCCTGCTCGCTGCGGATCACGGCATTGTCCTTGTCCCACGCCTCGTTCGTCTGCTGGGTTTCCGTGAAATCGAGATCGAGGTGCACTTCGGCGGTGAAATTGTCGGTGCCAATAATTGGGGTCAGCAGCGCGAGCAGGCGCTCGCGGTACATGCTTTCCATCTTGGACTGGAACGCGATGCGGCGGCGGCTTTCGCCGAATTCGTCGCCGGCGGCGTCGGGCGTGAGCAGCGTCCCCATCTGGTCGATGACCGACACCCGGTCTGCCGGCAGGCCGGGAACCGAGGATGCAACGAGATTGACGATCGAGCGCACCTGCGCCTCGCCAAGCGCGCGGCCCGGCGCCAGCTTCACGAAAACCGATGCCGTCGGCTGCGCCTGATCGCGCACGAAGACGGACTGTTCGGGCAGTGCAAGATGAATGCGCGCGGATTCAACCGCGGCGATTTCCGCGACGCTGCGCGCGAGTTCGCTTTCCTGGCTCTGCTTCAGGCGGGCCTGCTCGATTGCGCGGCTGGTCCCGAGCGGCATGTCGTCGAGCAGCGCATAACCCTCTGCGGCAGCTTTCGGCAGCCCCTGCCCGGCGAGCAGCATCCGTGCCTTGTGATAATCGGAAGCGGGCACCTGCACGCTGCCGGTCATGCTATCCATACCGGGCGTGATCCCTGCTGCTTGCAGTGCCTCGACGACGGCGGCCTTGTCCGCCTCGGCAAGCCCCGGAAACAGCGTCCGCATTTCGGGCGTGCGCGTAAGAATATACGCCATTGCGACCGCGGCGATCGCGAGCGTGCCGATGACCATCGGAAGGCTTCCGCGCACGGCGGGCTGCGCAAGCATCGCTTTCAGCTGCGCCTGAAAGCGGTCCAGCCCCGGACCAAAGGGGGCGGCCGGAGGCGGCGCGGATACGGCTGGCGATGAAGCGGCGTCACTCATGAATGGGGCTCGTCAATCTCTTGCAGATGTTTGGACGGGGTAGCGGGCCGGATCAGACGGGCATGTTCATGATGTCCTTGTAGGCGGTCAGCAGGCGGTTCCTCACCTGCAGGGTCGCCTCGAAGCCGATCGACGCCTTCTGGCGCTGCAGCATCACCGCGGCGATGTCCGTCGTCTCGCCGCGCTCATAGGAGGCGGAGGCTTCGGCGGCGCGCGTCTGCTGCGTGTTCACAGCCTGCATCGCGCTTTGCATCACGTTGCCGAAATCCGGCTTCGCAGCCGTTTGCGGGGCCGTCGTCCGGGAAAGCACGTCGTTCCGCTCCAGGATCTGGGAGCGTATCGCGAGCAGGCCTTTTGCATCGATCGTCATAGCTGGGGTCGCAATGCAACGGCCGTGCCAATCGCGGAAAACGGCGGCGCGGCAGCGCACGCGTCGAAATCCGGACATGCGTTTTGCGCGGAGACGTCGGGAATCCGACGGAAAAAGCGGTCGCAAATTTTCCTGATTAAACTTTGCCGCGCATCGGTCGTGAACTGGGGTACGGCAGATGCTTCGCCACATTCGGCGCATGGCTGAGCCGGCTTATTAAGAGCGGGAAAGAGAGAGAGCCATGACTGTCATCAATACGAATATTTCGGCCCTTCGTGCCCAGAGCGGCGCTGCAATGGCTGAGACGTCGCTGTCGAAGGCGATGGAGCGCCTGTCCACCGGCAAGCGCATCAACTCCGCGAAGGACGACGCCGCCGGCCTCGCCATTTCGCAGCGCATGACCGCCAACATCCGCGGCATGGCCGTTGCCATCCGCAACGCCAACGACGGTATCTCGATGGCGCAGACGGCTGAAGGCGCGCTCGGGGAAGTCACCAACATCCTGCAGCGCATCCGCGAGCTGACCGTGCAGTCGGCAAACGGCACGTTCAGCGCGCAGGATCGTTCGAGCCTGCAGGCTGAAACCAACCAGCTGCTCGCCGAAGTCAACAACATCTCGAAGACGGCGAACTTCAACGGCCTCAAGCTGCTCGACGGCTCGGTCACCGACCTCAAGCTGCAGACGGGCGTCAATGCTGGCGACCAGGTCGGCATCTCGATGGTGAACGTGTCCTCGAACGCGCTCGGTCTCACGAGCGGCGGCGCGCCGGGCCAGATCACGACGGGCCGCGTTGGTGCCGTCTCCGGTCTCGCCGTCGGCGACGTGACGTTCAACGGCGTGAATGCGCTCGGCAGCGTGCCGACCGCCGACACCGCCGAAGCGCTCGCCGCCGCGATCAACGAGAACAGCGACAAGACGGGTGTGAAGGCCACCGCCTCCAACAACGTCACCAGCGCCAAGATCACGGCCGAGAGCTTCGCCGTGGGCGACATCACCATCGGCGGTGTCTCCGTGGGTGCGGCCGCCAGCGTCGAGGAACTGGTTGCCAACATCAACCGCAATGACTTCGGCGTCACGGCAACGCTGAACGCAGACAAGACGATCACCCTGGCGAACACCACCGGCAAGGCGATCACTGTCGGCGGCACAGCGGCTGGCGGCTTCACGGCCGGCACCTATCAGGGCTTCGTGAGCCTGCAGAGCAGCGACGGCAGCGACATCAAGGTGGTCGGCACCAACACGACGCCTGCGACCGCGATTGCCGACGTGCAGCTGATGGGCCTCAACGTGGCTGCGGACGGCGTGTCCTTCTCTGGCGGCGCGGTTTCGGGCGCAGCTCTGGCGGCTGACGCGCTTGTCATCAACGGCGTGAAGATCGGCGCTTCGGCGACGGCTTCCGCAGCCGACAAGGCGACGGCGATCAACGCCCAGACCGGCAACACCGGCGTCAAGGCGACGGTGAGCGGCACGAGCCTCGTGCTGACCTCGGTCGACGGCAGCGGCGTCCGCGTCGAAGGTGCCGGTGCTGCAGCGATCGGCTTCGTTGCTCAGGGCGGCAGCGCCAACATGACCTCGACGCTCGACATCAGCAGCCAGGAAGCTGCGGTTGCGGCGCTCACGGTCCTCGACAAGGCGATCGACTCGATCGTGTCGAGCCGCGGCGATCTTGGCGCCCTCCAGAACCGCCTCGAATCGACCGTCAGCAACCTGACGACGACCTCGACGAACCTCACCGAAGCCCGCTCGCGTATCGAAGACGCGGACTTCTCGGCGGAGAGCACCAACCTCGCCCGCTCGCAGGTTCTGAGCCAGGCGGCGACCGCGATGCTCGCTCAGGCGAACCAGACGCAGCAGAACGTGCTGTCGCTGCTTCGTTAAGAGTTGGCGTTGTAAGTTAATACGGGTTCGGCCCCGGCGCTCATCCGAACGCCGGGGCCGTTTTCTTGAAGACCAGAGACGTTGGGGGTTTTTCCGTGGCAACCGAAGACGACGACGAGGAGCTGACGTTCGACGCGGAAGAGCCGCAGGCGGCAAAGCCGAAAGCCGAGCCGCAGCCCGAGCCGGAACCGGCCAAGACCGAAGCGGAAGCGCCGACGCCGGAACCCAAGCCGGAACCGAAAGCCGAACCTGCCCCGCAGCCTGCAGCGGCGCCTGCCGCCGAAGCCAAATCTGCAGAGGCTGCCGTGGCGCCCTCGCGCAAACCCTCACGGTCCGGCATGGCGATTGCCGCGTGTCTGGGTGTCTGCGTGCTCACGTCCACCATCGCCGCCGTCCAGTCCTGGCGCGCAGCGAGCATCGCCGCCGACGCGAGCAGCGCCGGATCGACGAAGGACGTGATCGCCAAACTGAATGCGCTCCAGACCCTGATGGAACAGCAGCGCGACGCCATCGATGAACTGTCGACGCGCCCCGGCTTCGCCACGGCATCGGCCTCGCCGCAATCGATCGACGGCCAGATCAATGCGCTGGCCGCAGCATTGAAAGCGAACCAGCAGATGACCGAGCAGCTGCCGTCGGTCGTCATGAAGCAGGTGGATGCCCGCCTCGCGCGCGTCGAACCCCGCCGCGCAGCGCCTGCCAGCGCACGGCCGCAAGCCGCGCGTCCGGCGGTTCAGCGCAGCACGGCACCGAAGCGCGCGCCCGTGCGAAGCACCGAGGCCGCCAGGGTTCTCAGCACACCGATTGTGCCCGTGGTCGCCGAGAAGAAGCGCCCCGCAGGCGAAGAGATCAGTTACCCCTGAGCCAGACGCAAACAGGGCTGGCAGAACCCGGAGATGCTGCTAGCTGGCAGGAATGAGCCTTCGCCTGCCACCTATCCCCGCATGGTCCGCCGCCCTCATTGCCGCCCTCATCGGATTCGGCGGAACGGTCGCGCTCGTGGTGCAGGCGATGCGCGTGCTCGGCGCATCGGTCGAGCAGACGGGTTCCGCCCTCACCGCGCTTTGCCTCGGCATTGCGCTGACCGGCGGCTTTTTCTCCCTGAAACTGCGGATGCCCGTCGTGCTCGCCTGGTCAACGCCCGGGGCGGCGCTGCTCGCCGCGACAGCGCCCGGGATCGCATGGCCCGCAGCGATCGGCGCGTTTCTGGCTGCCGCCGTGATGATGGTCGTGCTGGGTGCGGTCCCGGCGCTCGGACGGCTCGCCGCGCGCATTCCCACGACCGTTGCGTCGGGGATGCTCGCCGGCGTTCTGCTCCCCTTCTGCCTGGGACTTTTCAAAGCGGGCGCGACCGACCCCCTGCTCGTCGTGCTGCTCGTGGCGGTTTTCCTCCTCGCGCGCCAACGCGTACCGCTTTACGCACTGCTTCTGGTCCTTGTGGCGGGAATTGCGATCACCCTCGTCCGCGGCGACGTTGCCCCGCTTCCGCCCGGAGCGACGTTCGGCGCGCTGACGCCCGTGATGCCTGCGTTCGATATCCGCACGATCCTCAGCATCGGTGTGCCGTTCTTCCTCGTCTCGCTCGTCTCGCAAAACCTGCCCGGCCTCGTTGTGCTTCAGGCAGCGGGTTATACGCCAAACGCCCGCACGCTGATCGTCGGGACCGGGCTGACCTCGGTGGTGACGGCGCCGTTCGGGGCACATGCGGTCTGCCTTGCCGCGATCACGGCCACGATCTGCACCACCGACGATGCACATCCCGATAAGCGCCGACGCTGGGTGGTGGGCATATTGTACGCGGGCTTCTATCTCGTGCTTGCGCTCTTTTCGCCTGCACTCGTCCGGCTGTTCCTTGCGCTTCCGGAAGCCGTGATCGTCACGCTCACCGGCATCGCGCTCATTCCGGCGCTGATCGGTACGATGGAAACGATGCTGTCAGTCAAGGAGGATCGCGATGCAGCGATCGTGACCTTCCTCGCCACCGGATCGGGCCTTGCGCTATTCGGCCTCGGCGCGGCGTTTTGGGGACTGCTCGCGGGGTTCCTCGCGCTTGGTGGCAAGGTGCTGCTGCGCCGGGTTTAGATTATGCCGTCCATTCGGAAAGGCCCTGGCGCATCCGGTCGAGCGCGGCCTTCTTGATCTGGCAGACGCGCGCAGCGCCGACCCCAAGCACCGCGCCGATCTCGTCGAGGTTCAGTTCCTCGACATAATAGAGTTGCAGCACCATCGCCTCGCGCTCGGGAAGGGTCTTGATCCCCTCGGCGAGCGCGCGTTCGAGATCCTTGCGTTCCAGCGTTTCGTCCGGCATCTCGCCTTCGTCCGCGAACCATTGCGAATGGTCCGAATAGACCTCGTCGATATTCTCGTAATGCACGCCCTGCGTCGCATCGATCTCGGCCTGTAGTGCCTCGATCGTGATGCCCATGTGCGCGGCGAGTTCCATCTGCGATGGCGGGCGTCCGAGCGCCTGCTCCGCTTCACGGCGGGCATCGTTCAGCTGCTTGCGGCGCACGAGCGCGCTGCGGCACATGTTCGCCTGCCGCCGCAGCTGATCGATCATCGCGCCGCGGATGCGCGTGGTGGCGTAGGTGGTGAAGGCGGCAACGCCGCGCTCCTCGAAATTACGTGCAGCTTCGAGCAGCGCGATCGTGCCGATCTGCACGAGATCGCCGATCTCGATCGCCGAGCTGACCCGCCCGAAAACATGCCACGCGATCTTGCGCACGAGCCCGAGGTTGGCCTCGACGCGCTGCTGCGGCGTCGGCGCCGACTGTCGCCGCGCGTAGACAAGGCCGCCGGCAAGCTCAGCCCGCGCGTGCATCGCGTTCCTCTCCGAAGAAAGCGGTGTTGGGCACCGCGAGGATTTCCGTGCGCGTGCGTTTGGCGATGTCGAGCGCGAGCGTATTGAACGCCTGCCCCGCCGCCGATAGCGGATAGGCCTCGACAAGACAGCGCTTGCGCATCGCGGCGCTATGGACGTGGTTGTCGTGCGGGATCGAACCCAGATGTTCGAGATTGATGTCGAGGAAGTTGCTCGCCACCTGCTTGAAGCGCGCGAACAGCCTGCGGCCCGCCAGCGCGTTCGGCACCATGTTGGTGACGACGAGCACGTCGCGGCAGCGGCCGCGCTGCGCCAGCGCTTTCAGAAGACCGTAGGCGTCTATGAACGATGCCGGCTCGTCGGTGAGCACGACGACGGCGAAATCGCTCTTTTCAACAAGGCTCGTCACGTTGGGAGCGATGCCCGCCGCCGTATCGATGACGAGATAGTCGAGGTCGTCTTCGAAAACGCGAAACTCGCGGCACAGACCATCAAGCACGTCGTCTTCGATCACCGCGAGACTGGCGTCGCCCGATCCGCCGCTGACGAGCCCGATCCCGGCCGGGCCGGGCTGCACGATCTCGGTGAGCGGCACGCTATCCTTCAGCGCATCGCGCACGGTGCGGCCCGCCGGGCGGCCGAGCATGACGCCCGCGTTCGCAAGGCCGAGATCGGCATCGAACAGCATCACCCGCTTGCCGGACTTGGCGAGCGCGACCGAGAGATTGACCGACACGTGGGTCTTGCCGACACCGCCCTTGCCGCTGGCCACCGCCACCACGACGGGGCGGTTGCGGATATCCTGACCGGTCGGCACGGGCGAAGTCATTCGAGAAAAGCCTTCCGTTGGCATACGCTTGAGAGCAGCGATCATTGCAACGTCGCCGTCGCGCCGGTGGAGAGTGCCGCGGCGACCATCCGGCACAGGCCGGTTGCCCGCGCAACGTCGTAGCCACTTCCGAAATCGGCCGAACGCCCGATCCCCGCAAGTGGCACTCCGCTTGAAAGCAGCATTGTCAGCACCGCCCCCGGCGGCAGGGTTTCACCCGCATGGGTGAGAACATAGGCATCGAAACCTTGAGAAAACATGTCCGCGATCTGGCGATGCCGTGCGAGCTGGCCGCTGAGCGGCATCGTGCAGAGCACGCTGAGCGTGCCCGCGCGTTCAAGCGCGCCGCGCAGTTCCTCCACCTCGCAGGCGGCGAGGCGCGGATCGCTCGGCATGTCGATGAACAGGCGCTCCTTGCGCGAAAGACGCCGCGCCGCGTCGGCAAGGCTCTCGCCGCGTGCGGGATCGGCGACCGGAATTTTCAGAATGGCAGCAATGACGCGAAGCTGTTCGCGCGCGCCCGGGCGGCGATCCCCGGACAGGAGCGTCACGCGTTCGCCGGGCCGCGCCGCGCGCGCCATCGCGGCGAGCTGTGCAAGCGTCGTCGTCTTTGCGCTGCCGCTGTCCCCCACCACGCAGACGTGCGCGAGATCGGTGTGCGGCGGCGGCGCGATCTTCACTTCGCGCTCGACGCGGATCAGGAAGCGCGACCAGGCATCGGCAAGGTCGGCTCCAGCCGCAGCCATTTCGCCGGTGAGGAATTCGGGATCGATGCCCACCGCACGCGACTGCGCAATGAAGCGCACCATCGGATCCTTGCCCTTCGGCTGAGGCGTGGACGGGGAGACGGGGGGTCTCGCGATTTCAGGCGCGCGGCGCGGCGCGGGCCGTTCGATACCCCCCGCCACAACCTCGACACCGTGGCGCGTGGTACGGGTTTCGTAAACGACGGCGTCGGGACCGAACATTTCGGCGACGCGTTCAAGCGCGATGCGGCTGCTCGGCGCTACGATGGTCGTGGTCTGCATAACGCGAACTCAACTCCCCTAGTGTTCGTTGCCGCGGCCGACGACGGCCACCACCTGAACCTGACGACTGTCCGGAATCTCGTAGAAGGACAGCACCGTCACATCCGGCAGATGCTGGCGCAGGAGCTGGAACAGCGGCCTGCGCACGAGCGGCGTCGTGACAACTGCAAATGTCGTGCCATCCGACAGCAGCGGCCGCGCCGCTTCGCCGAGCGCGGTAAGGATGCGCTGCGAGAGTGCCGGATCGAGCGGATAGGCACCCGTGGGATCGGCGCGCACGGAGGCGACGAGAAGTTGCTCCAGCTCGCCGTCGAGCGTGATGATCTTCAGTTGCTCGCGGATGCCGCAGAGCTTCTGGACAATGAGCCCGCCGAGCGCCGGGCGCACCAGCTCGGTGAGTTCGCCGGCATCCTGCGTACGATGCGCGACGCCCGACAGAGCCTCGATAATCCGCCGGAAATCGCGGATCGGCACAGCCTCGTCGAGCAGTGTCTGCAAGACGTTCGTGATGGTCTGGAGCGAGAGCGACTTGGTGACGCCGCCCACCAGTTGCGGTGCAGCGGTCTGCAAAGTGTCGAGCAGCTTCTGCACTTCGTCCTGCCCCAGAAGCTGACGCGACTGGCCGCTGAGGATCTGGTTGACGTGCGTTGCCATCACCGTGGACGGATCGACGACGGTGTAGCCGTTCGCGATGGCCTGATCTTTTTCTTCCGGCTGGATCCACAGCGCATCCAGCCCGAACGTCGGATCCTTGACGGCACGTCCGGAAACCGACGCGTGGACGAGACCGGAATCGAGTGCGAGCAGCTCCTGCGGCGCCACCTCGTCCTCGCCGTAAACGACGCCCGAGACGAGCACGCGGTAGGCATGGGGCGGCAGCGCCATGTTGTCGCGTACGCGGATCATCGGGATCACGAAGCCGAGCTCGCGCGAAAGCTGACGCCGGATGCCGGTGAGGCGGCCCATCAGCGGCGCACCGAGCTTTTCGTCGACAAGGCCGATGAGGCCGTAGCCGATCTCAACACTGATCTGGACGTTGTCGGTAACGTCTTCCCAGCTGATCTGCGATTCCGCGGTCGGATCGGCAACGGGCGCCTCGACGACCGGGGCAGCGTCAGCCATGGCCTTCGCCCGCTTCAGGCGCCACGCGACAGTTGCCGCAATCGCGGCGGCGGTCAGGATGAGGATGTGCGGCATCCCCGGCACAACGCCGAGCAGCCCAAGGATCACCGCGACCGGCGTCCATGCGCCTGCCGAGCCGAACTGGCTCGAGACCTGCCCAGTGAGATCGAGCGGCGAGGACACGCGCGTGACGATGATCGCCGCGGCAATCGAAAGCAGCAGCGCCGGAATCTGTGCCACAAGGCCGTCGCCGATCGCGAGCAGCACGTAGTTCGAGCCTGCCTGCGCCAGCGTAAGATCATGTTGCACGGTGCCGAGGATGAGGCCACCGATGATGTTGACGAAGAGAATGAGGATACCGGCGACCGCGTCGCCCTTCACGAACTTCGATGCACCGTCCATCGAGCCGTAGAAATCCGCCTCTGTCGCGACTTCCTGACGCCGCGCCTTGGCTTCGTCTGGCGTCAGCAGGCCGGCGTTGAGATCGGCGTCGATCGCCATCTGCTTGCCGGGCAACGCATCGAGCGTGAAGCGCGCGGACACTTCCGAAACGCGGCCCGCGCCCTTGGTGATCACCACGAGGTTGATGATCATGAGGATCGCGAAAACAAAAATACCGACGATGTAATCGCCGCCGATAAGGAACTTGCCGAACGCCTCGATAACGTGACCGGCGGCGTCGGGCCCCTGGTGTCCGTTCACCAGCACGACGCGCGTGGAGGCAACGTTGAGCGCGAGCCGGAGCAGCGTCGCGAACAGGAGCACGGTGGGAAACGACGAGAAATCGAGCGGCTTCTGCGTATTCAGCGCCACCATGAGCACCGCGAGCGAGATCATGATGTTGAAGATGAAGAAGGTGTCGAGCATGAACGGCGGGATCGGCACCACCATCAGCACGACAAGCAGCAGGATGCCGATCGGCAGAACGGCCGCGCGGCCTGCGCCGGCCCAGATCGAGCGATTCATCTGGAGCGTAGCGGCAGTCACGAACGGCTCCGGGCGCTGGTCTTCAAGGCTTCAAACTCCGTGTGAAAGCGCTCAGCCGAGGCTGGCAAGCGTGAGATAGGCAAGCCGGGCGGCTTCCGGTTTCGTTGTGGTAAGCAGGCCGTCGAGCGCGGCGGCGTCCTCACCGGCGAGCGCGAGCGCGAGGCTCATCGGCAGCGGCGGTTCGGCGGACATGGCAGGCGCGCGTGCGGCGAGCGCCTGGTCCGGCGCATCGTTCCCCATCTTGGCGGCGAAGCGTTCATAGACTTCCGAAAGCGAGCGCGGCGTACCGTTCGATGCGTAGAACACGGCACGGTTCGCAGCCGCGGCGGCGGGCATCACCTGGTCGGCGCGCTGATCGGGATTGGCCGCCATGGCACCGAGGAATTTCGAAGCGCCGCGCGGCCCGAGGAAATGGCCCATGTAAAGGTCGGTGGCATTCGCTGTCCGCCCCGTCGCACCTTCGATGGCATTCTGATTTTCGCGCGCCGTTTCCGCCGCCATCAGTGCCGAAGCTTCGGGCTCATTGCGGAGATTCATGATCGCGGTGCGCAGACCGGGGTTGGTAACAGCAAGCCGTCCGCGCGCATCGGCCTTGATGGCATTCGCGGCCCAACCCAGCCCATGCTCAGCGCCGTGGCGCTTCAGCGCGCCGAGCCAGCTCTGGTCGATGAACTGATAGAGACCCGTCGCGCTGCTGGTGCGCGCCTTTGCATCGGGCCGGAGGCCGCTTTCGACCTTCGCCTGATTGTAGAGATAATCGAAATCGACACCGGTACGCCGGCTCGCTTCGGCAATCGCCGTGCGGACGCGGTCAGCGCCTCCAGCGATCGTAGAAAGGGGCGTCGGATTCATGACGGCTTCGTCTCCTTCGCCGGAGACAAAGCAAGGGCCGTGCCAGTGTTAGAAAATCAGCGCCTTCAGGCGCAGTCGAGATCCAGCGTGCGGTAGCCGCCGTCCATGCGGCCATTGCGGCCATAGCGAACTTCGGGTGCGTGTCCGGCAGCGCGAGAGAGGACGGCGAGGCGCCGCTCGACGCCCGCAAGCAGCAGATTCACGCGCAGCGCGGCCTGCTCGCAAAGCTCCGCGCCTTCGCGGATCAGCGCATCGGTTTCGGCATCGCTTTCCACGATCGGCGAAAGCTGGAGCGCCGAAATCGCGGCGAGCTTCGCGGGTGTCGAGGATTCGAGGACGCTGATGTCCCCGCTTTCCAGCGCCGCGATTTCTGCACGCAGCGTCTCGTTCAGGGTTTTGAGCGTCTGCCGGTAGGCAGGGGCATCCATCATTCGGCGGTCCAGCCGAGATCGAGATCGACCATCTTGCGGGCGATCTGTTCGGGATCAACCTTGTAGCTGCCACTAGCGATCGCAGCGCGAAGCTCGGCGACGCGGGTCGCATCGATGGGCGCTGTGGTGGCATCGCGCGCCGCCGTGGCAAGCTCGGAAAGCTCGGCGCGTGGGGGCGTCGGCGTGGCTTCGGCCGCAGCGGTCTTCCTGGCTCCTGCCGCCTTCGCGGCAGCGGGGTCCAGAAGCACCGAGGCTCCGTTCAGCCCTGCCGGGCGGCCAGAAATTCCGTTTACCATCCTATCGCCTCATCATCGCCGGAGCGGCGCAAAAGCCCATTATAAATTCATTCACGACCGTCTTCCGGATTTTTATAGCCCGGAAGCGCAACAATTCCTGGAGAGATCACAATCGCCTGCATCCGGGTGCCGGATGCGACGTTGCGGACGCGCACGCGGCCGCCCACGGGCGCGTCCTGCTCGGCAACGCCTTCGACCGCGACCTCGATCCCCGTCCCGCCGCTCTTGATCTGTACGGGGTCGCCCCGCTTCACGGCGTTTGCCGCGATCAGCATGTTGGCACGCACAGCCTCGCCGGGATTAAGCGCGCGAATAACCACCTTGCCGACCACCTGGTCGACCGCGGTAACGCCGCCTGGCACATAGGTATCAGACCGGAAATCGACATCTCCCGCCGTGATCGTTCCGCCGCGCGGCACCGGGCGAACAACGACGACGGCGCCGCCTCCGCCCTGCACAGCCCCCTGCCCCGCGGGTTTCATGTCGATGGGAACGTAAATCTGCCACCCATCGGGTCCGCCGCAACGCACGAGGACCGTCGTCTGTCCCGTGCCGTACCAGATCAGCTCCGGACGGATGGCACAGGCGCCGAGCTTAAGGCGGCGGTCGACACGCGGCGCACGGTTCGGACCGGCGAAGTCGCCAATCCGCGCTTCAAGACGATCAAGGTTTTCGAAAATCACGGGTTGCGCCACGGCCGCAGGCACCCCGACGGCAAACATTGCCGCCAATGCCAACATGCGTCGGGAAACCGTCGTTCTGTTCATCCAGCCTTGCATGACACATTTCAAAGCAATGTCCATGCCAAGGTACGGCAATCAACGGAGGCGCAAGGCTGTCCGTGTTCCTGGGGGGACACCATCGCCGAGCACCCGCGCACGCACGGCGTTGCCCGAGACCGAGGTCACCTCGGCAAAGGTCCATCCCGGCCCGCCCCCTGCCGCGACGCGCGCGTCGCCCAGCCCAAGGAGATCGCCAACGACGAGGTCGCCGCCCGCCGCCGAAATCATCAATTCGTCCCCCGAAGCGCCGTTCACGGCCACTTCAAGCGGACGGCAGCGCGCGAACGCCCCCGCATCCTCCACGAGATCCGCGAGTTTACCGCCAAAATCCGGCGCAACGGCGCGGCGTGAAGGGCGGTAGTCGGCGGGAACATATTCCCAAGTGCGCGCTGAAAGCGTCCAGTCGCTGTCCCGCGTCATCCGCCCGAGGAGCGTGCCGCGCACGGAATCATAAACCTCCACGCCAAGCACGGCTTCGGCGCGCTTGCCCATGATCAGCCCTGCACCTTCAACCCGGCGCATACGCATCTCGACGAACGGCTGCACGAACAGGCCGTAGTCAGGCGCGCCACCGTGGGCGAGCGCCGCGTAGCGCTCCGAAGACCGCCGCGCGGCGGCAAGCGGCAGCGCGGCCGGCTCCCCATAGGCGTCTCGGAACGTGCGCTCGGCATCGGCACGCACCGGCTCCGCTATCGCGGGATCAATCGCCGGGTCGATATCGACCCGGATCGCGCCCACGCGCATCGTGGGGCGTACCGACGCGTCACACTTGCCGGCATCGAGCGGCGCAAGCGTTGCGGATACCGCAACCCGCAGCAGGCCAGCCTCGCGCCATTCGTCGGTCACTTCGAACGCGGTCACTTTCGCACGGGCGGTCGCCCAGAGCGTATCAGATCGCACGATATTGCGGTCGATGATCGTCCGCGCTTCGACATCCATGCCGCCCGCCGCCACCGCCTGCCGAAGCGCATCGCCGATCGCCGCGCGGCGCGCGCGGGCCGCGTCCGTGCCAAGTGGTGCGGCGCCTTCCACGTCTACGTGCATGTCCGCAGCCGCCGGAAAGGCCGCAAGAATGGTGGCTACGGCAAGAAGAGCGGCCCCACGGCGCATCAATCGGCCCCGCCAGCCGGTCGCCGCATTTCGACGACGGTTTCATAGGTATCGTCGCCCTTGGGCGTGATCTTGACGATCCGAGCGCCGGATACGGTGCCACTGACCGTGGCACGGATCGAATCCGATTGCAGCGACGTATTGGACGCGGAGGACTGCGATTGCAGCTTCACGCCGTAGACTTGTTCAGCAAGGTTCCGCAGCGCAGCGAGATGCGAGGCGCGGATCGCCAGCAGGCGGCGCTCCTCATCCGTTCGCGCTGGCTGCGATGAGATCGGGGCGAAACCGACGCCGGTCAGCACGGCGGGCGCTGCTTCCTGCGCGTGAGCCGGCAGGGCAAACAGGGCGAGCACCGCAAACGCGGTCCGGGGCGTCATGAGTCTCATGTCAGGAATAACGACCACTTCCGGTTAAGATTAAGTGCGCGCGGAAAACGCGTCGGGAAACCGACGGAAGGCCGTCAAAGGCCCGACAACGCGCCCGCGAACTGAAAATATATTCATTAAAATCATAACTTTATCGATCTGGCACGCCACTTGCTGGAGCGAGAGCGGACAAAACCATCAGGACGTACCGCAATGGACGTACTCGACAATTATTTTGGTGTGCACGCACAGGCGCTCGAATTGCGTTCGAAGCGCCTCGAACTGCTCGCCTCGAACATCGCCAATGCGGCCACCCCAGGCTACAAGGCGCGCGACATCGATTTCGCAGCGCAGCTGAAGGCGGCGGAGAGCGGCGGCGGTGCGCTCAGCGTTACCGCGGGCAATCACATCGGCATGGGCGGACCCGGCGCTGCCGGCGGCGCGCTTTACCGCATCCCGAACCAGGCTTCGCTCGACGGCAACACGGTCGAGCTTTCCACCGAGCAGACGCGCTTCGGTGAGAACGCCGTTCAGTACCAGACGACGCTCGCGTTTCTGAACGGACGCATCAACACGCTCTCGCGTGCGCTGAAGGGCGAATGACGATGGCCGGGCTTTCGATCTTCGACATTTCGGGCCGCGCCATGTCGGCGCAGCTCGTGCGGCTCAACACCACGGCGAGCAACCTTGCGAACGCCGGGTCGGTCGCGCGCAGCGAAGCGGAAGCCTACAAGGCGCGCAAGCCGATCTTCGAGACCTATTTCGACCAGGCGAACGGCGGGGCTGTGGCGACGGTCGATGTCGTGGATGTCGTAACCGCCGGCGGTACGCCGGTGAAGCGCTACGATCCCGGCCATCCGATGGCCGACAAGGACGGGTATATCTACGAGGCCGCGGTCGACCAGACCCAGGAAATGGTCGAGCTGCTCGAAGCCTCCCGACAGTATCAGAATAACGTCGAGGTCATACAGACCGCGAAGTCGCTGATGCTCAACACCCTGAAACTCGGACAGTGAGGCAGGCATGACCAGCACCAGCAACGGTCTTGATCTGAATGCGCTTGGCATTAAGAGCTACGATTCAAGCAACACCGTTACGCAAAAGACCCAGCTCGACCAGAGCGACTTCCTGAAGCTGCTGACAACGCAGCTGAAGAACCAGGATCCTCTGAAGCCGGTCGAGAACGAGGCGTTCGTCGCGCAGATGGCGCAGTTCTCGTCGCTGTCGGGCATTACGGAAATGAATACCAAGCTCGGCAGCATTCTCGACTCGCTGAACAACAATCAGCTTTCTACCGCCACCGGCCTGGTCGGCAAATATGTGCTGACGTCAGGCACCAAGGCCGTGCCGGACGGCACCGGCGCCGTGTACGGCGCCATCGCCATTCCCGAAGGCGCAACTGATACGACACTCGCGATCAAGGATTCCACGGGCGCGACGATCCGCACGATCAAGCTCGGCGCGGTCGAGGACGGCGTTCACGAATTCGCGTGGGACGGCAAGAACGACGCGGGCGCAGCCGTGGAACCGGGACCCGTCTCCATCGAGGCAACGGCGAATGTGGGCGGCAAGCGCGAGGCGCTCGCCACCTCGGTCTACGCGCTCGTCCAGTCCGTCAGCACCGCAACCCCGAATTCACCGATGACGCTCGATCTACTCGGCATCGGCTCCGTCACCTTCGACAAGGTTCAGAAGATCAGCAGCTAGTTCTCACCGTTTCCAGAGGAGATTCTACCCATGGCAATGTACACCTCGCTCACCGGCCTCAACGCCGCGCAGACCGACCTTTCGACGACCTCGAACAACATCGCGAACGTTGGCACCGTCGGCTTCAAGCGCTCGCGCGCTGAGTTCGGCGACATCATTTCGAGCTCGGCGCTGCAGAGCGCCGGCCGCGTCGCCGGTTCGGGCACCGCGCTCAAAACCATCAAGCAGCAGTTCACGCAGGGCGCGATCCAGTCGAGCCTCAACGTGATGGACGTCGCGCTTATGGGCGAAGGCTTCTTCATGGTGAAGTCGACGTCGGGCACCACCGACATGCAGTTCACCCGCAACGGGTCGTTCAGCGTGAACAACGAGCGTTTCGTCGTCGATAGCGGCGGCCAGGCGCTACAGGTCTATCCGGTGAACGATTCCGGCACCGTGATCTCCACGAGCATCAATGATACGCGCGCGCTGCGTCTGCCGCTGACCTCGGGTCAGCCGCGCGCGACGACCAGCATCAACCTTGCGCTCAACCTGCCATCAGATGCTGAGGTGATCCCGAACAACCCGATCTATACGCCGACGAATCCCTACGCATTCAATCCCGACAATCCCACCACCTACAACCGCTCGACGTCCACAACCGTGTACGACTCGCTCGGCAACCCGATGGCTGCGGAGATCTATTACGTCCGCACGTCGAGCTCGAACTCGTCTTCGACGACGAACGACTGGAACGTCCATGTCGTCGTCGACGGTACGGAACTGACACCGTCTTCCGGGCCTTCGCCGATGCAGATGAGCTTCGACAATTTCGGCCAGCTCATCTCGCCCACGACGGGCGTGGGCTTCGATCCGCTCGCGATCCCCGGCGGCGACCCTCTGCTGGTCTCGCTCGATCACGGCACCTCGACAACCCAGTATTCGGATCCGTTCTCGATCGTCTCGCTGACGCAGGACGGCTTCCCGTCGGGTCGTCTCGACAGCGTCACCGTCGACAACAACGGTGTCGTACGCGCCAGCTTCACCAACGGCCAGACGCAGGCGCTCGGCAAGATCGCCGTCGCGACCTTCGCCAATGCCAACGGCCTCAAGCAGACGGGCGACGCGCACTACACGTCAACGGGAATTTCCGGCGAACCGATCCTCGGCGAGGCCGGTTCCAGCGGCGTCGGCACGATCCGTTCGGGTGCGCTCGAAATGGCGAACGTCGACATCACCGAGGAACTCGTCAACCTGATCACCGCGCAGCGCAACTTTCAGGCGAACGCGAAAGCGATCGAAACCGATAGCGCGATGACAAGCGCCATCATCAACATCCGCAGCTAAGCGGATTTGAGCTGACCGGAACCGCTGATGGACCGTCTCGTCTACACCGCTCTCTCCGGCCTGCGCAGCGCCATGGCTGCGCAGGACGTGACGGCGCACAACATCGCCAACGCGAGCACGATCGGTTTCAAGCGCGACGTCAGCGCCGCGCAGAGCCGTCATCTGGTCGGCGGGCAGAGCTTCGCCAGCCGCATCCAGGCGGCCGAAGGCACGCTCGAAGCCGACAATGCGCCCGGCACGGTCAACCAGACCGGCCGTGCGCTCGACGTGGCTATGCTGGGCGAATCGATGATGGCGGTTCAGGCGCCGGACGGCGCCGAGGTCTACACCCGGCGGGGCGATCTTCGGATCAGCCCCACCGGCATCCTCGAAACCGGCGACGGCCTTGTCGTCATGGGACAGGGCGGGCCGATCACGATACCGCCTTCCAACACTGTGGAGATCGGTGCCGACGGCACGGTGAGCATCCGTCCGCAGGGCGGGCAGCTCAACGAGATGAGCGAAGTGGGCCGCATCAAGCTGGTGACCCCGCAGCCGGACGAGCTTGAAAAAGGTCTCGACAATCTGATGCGCGCTGCGGGCGGCGGGCAGCTCGCGCAGGACGAGACCGCGCGTCTCCAGACCGGCGGCCTTGAAGGATCGAACGTCAACATGATGGGGTCGATGGTCACGCTGATCGAGCAGGCGCGCGCCTACGAGGTGCAGGTGCAGCTCGTATCGAGCGTCCGCGACATGGATATGAGCAGCACGGCGCTGCTTCGTCTTGAATAGCGAAGAAGGAGTCCGGCGATGAGTTCGGCACTGCATACGGCACGGAGCGGTCTTGATGCGCAGGATATGCGCATGCGGGTCATCTCCAACAACCTCGCCAACGTGAACACCACTGGGTTCAAGCGCGACCGCGCTGAATTCCAGAGCCTGATGTATCAGAATTATCGTCAGGCGGGCGCGAACAGCGAGCAATCGACGCAGTACGCGACCGGTCTCAATGTCGGTACCGGCGTCCGCATCGTCGGCACCGAGCGCATCAATACGCAAGGCTCGATGCAGTCGACCGACAATCCCACCGACATGGCGATCAACGGCTCGGGCTATTTCCAGGTCCTGAAGCCCGACGGCACCATCACCTACACGCGCGATGGCTCCTTCACGGTCAGCGCGGAGGGTCTGCTCGTCACCAACGATGGCTACCCGCTTCAGCCCGACATCACGATCCCGGAAGGCGCACGCTCGCTCACCATCGGCAAGGACGGCACGGTCAGCATCGTCAATGCCGGCGATACCGCGCCGAGCCAGATCGGCCAGATCCAGGTTGCGAACTTCCTGAACCCTGCAGGTCTGCAGCCGCTCGGCGACAATCTGTTCGCCGAAACCGCAGCGAGCGGCGCGCCGATCGTCGGCACGCCCGGCGTCGATGGCCTCGGCGAGATCAATCAGAACATGCTCGAAACCTCGAACGTCAACATGGTCGAGGAAATGGTCAACATGATCGAGACGCAGCGCGCCTACGAGGTGAACTCCAAGGTGATCTCCACGGTCGACGGGATGATGCAATATGTCACGCAGAACCTTTAAGGCCGCCGCACTCTCGCTGCTCGCCGCAACCGCCGCATGCGCGGCGCCTTACGAGCGGCCGATGGCGGAATTCGCACCTTCGCACGCCCCGATCCCCACCGCACCCGTGCAAGCAACGGGCGCCATCTACCAGGCCGGCCGCTTCGCGAGCCTTGTCGAAGACAACCGCGCCCGCCGCGTCGGCGATGTTCTGACGATCGTGCTGGTCGAGAAGACGCAGGCCGCGAAATCGGTCTCGAGCGCCAGCTCCCGCAAGAGTGATATGTCGCTCACGCTCCCTGACGCAAAGCCCTTCTCGTGGGTGCCGGACGGGCTGCTTTCGGGCGGCAGCGGTCAGAACTTTGCAGGTCAAGGATCGGCCGCGCAGTCGAACCAGCTGACCGGCGAGATGACCGTCACGGTCGCGCAGGTCTATACGAACGGCACGATGCTCGTGCGCGGGCAGAAGCTCATCAAGCTCAATCGCGGCGAGGAGTATCTGCAGATCTCCGGCATCGTGCGCCCGCAGGACGTGACGCCGGAGAACCGCGTCGCCTCCACCCGCGTCGCCGACGCACGCATTGCCTATTCCGGCACCGGCGAACTCGCACAGCAGACCCGCATGGGATGGCTGCAGCGCTTCTTCACCGCAATTACACCCTTCTAGGTCCAAAGGACTCGCCATGCGCCTTCGCCGCTTCCTCATCGCTCTCGTTCTCGCCTGCGGGTTCGCCGCTCCGGCGTCGGCGGAGCGCGTCAAGGATCTCGGCGATTTCGCCGGCATCCGTTCGAACCAGCTCGTCGGCTACGGCATCGTCGTCGGCCTCAACGGCACGGGCGACGACAATCTCGAATACACGATCCAGAGTATGCGCAGCGCCATCGCGCGCTTCGGGGTCGTCATCCCGCCGGGGGTGAAGGCCAGCCTCAAGAACGCCGCCGCCGTGATGGTGACGGCGGATCTGCCGCCCTTCGCCAAGCCTGGCCAGAAGATCGACGTGACCGTCTCGGCGATCGGCAAGGCGAAGTCGCTTCGCGGCGGCAATCTACTGCTCACGCCGCTCGTCGGTGCGGACGGCGAGGTCTATGCGATGTCGCAAGGTAGCCTTGCCGTCGGCGGCCTCGGCGTTGAGGGTCAGGACGGATCGAAGGTGACGGTCAACGTCCCCTCCACCGGTCGTATCCCGCAGGGCGCTTCGGTCGAACGCATGGTCGACACGCCGTTCGCCACGTCGCCGAGCCTGGTGCTCAATCTCCGCGAAGCGGATTTCACGACGACGCAGCGCGTTGCCGACGCCATCAACAAAACGCTCGGCGGCGGCACCGCCTCGCCCATCGATGCGGTCTCCATTGAGGTCACCGCGCCGATGCAGGCGGACCAGCGCATCAGCCTCGTCTCGATCATCGAGAACATCGAAGTCCAACCCGCCGCCCCTGCCGCGCGCGTGGTCGTAAATTCACGCACCGGCACGGTGGTGATCGGCGCAAACGTCCGCGTCTCGCCCGCCGCCGTCAGCCATGGCAGCATGGTCGTGAAGGTGACGGAGAACCCGCAGGTGAGTCAGCCCGGCCCCTTCTCGCGCGGTCAGACGGCGGTTACGCCCGACAGCGGCATCGAGGTCGAACAGGGCGGCGCGCACATGTTCCTGTTCAATCCGGGCGTCGCACTCGACGACATCGTGAACTCGGTGAACGCGCTCGGCGCCACCCCGTCAGACCTCGTCGCCATCCTGGAGGCCTTGAAGCAGGCAGGCGCGCTCAAGGCGGAGCTCATTGTGATATGACGACGATCAGCGGCCTTCAGAACGGCGGAACCGCGGCTGTAGACAGCAGCCGCAAGAACACCGATGCCAACATGGACAAGGCCGCGCAGCAGTTCGAGGCCGTGTTCGTGAACCTGATGCTGAAGCAGGCGCGGCAGGCCGTGCCCGATGGCGGTCTTTTCCAGAGCGATGCGCTTAAGACGTTCCGCGAAATGCAGGACCGCGAACTTGCGGGAACCCTCGCGAAGCACAGCCCCCTGGGCATCGCCGAAGCGCTGAAGGACTTTCTCGCGCGCGGCCAGGAAAAGTCTGCGCCGGCGACCAATGAAGGCGAAGCGAAATGAGCGATCTCCTCAGCCTCGGCGCATCCGGCGTCCGCGCCTATCAGACTGCGCTCGATATCGTGGGCGAGAACATCGCCAACGCGAACGTGCCCGGCTACGCGCGGCGCAACGCCGTCGTTACGGAGAACCCTTCGGCCGGCGGCGGCTTCCCGCTGGTCCGGCAGACCGCTGCAGGAAGCGGCGTCAACGTCAGCGGTGTCGCACGCGCCTATGATGCCTTCCTCACAGGCGATGCACGCACCGCCTCGGGCGATTATGCCCGTGCCCAAACGCGGCAATACTGGCTGAGCGAGATCCAGTCGTTCCTCAACACCGATACACAGGGCCTCTCCGGCAGGCTGACGTCGTTCTATAATGCCGCGCAGGACATCGCCACGGACCCCACGTCGCTCTCCGCTCGCGATGCCTTCCTGTCGGCCGCAGGCGAAGTCGCCGCGCAGTTCCGCGGCCTCGCGCAATCGTTCGATGCAACGCGCGCCGGCATCAAGCAGGATGTCGATCAGACCGTCGATCGCATCAACGATCTCACCAGCGCGCTTTCAACCCTGAACGGCACCATCCGGCGCACGGCGGGCGGTACATCCGCCTCCGCAAGTCTCGAAGACGAGCGTGACCGTCTGCTGAACGAACTGTCGTCGCTCACCAAGATCGATGTCACCACCCGCGCCGACGGCACGGTCGATGTTCGCCTCGACAATTCGAACGGGCCCATGCTGCTCGATCAGATGGGCCCGAAGCTTCTCGGCGCCCAAGAGGCGAACGGCAAGATCCGCCTGACACTCGATCCCTTTGGCAACAGCGGCACGATTCCGGTTCCGGGCAGCGGCGTGCTTGCCGGCCTTTCGGATGCCTACACGCAGAACAGCAACAGCACGGCGGCGATCGATACGCTTGCCCAGCAGTTCGTCACCAGCGTCAATGCCGCACATCGGCAGGGCGTCGATCTAAACGGTGTCGGAGGCGGGGACCTGTTCGCTGCCAGTTCGCTCGCGGCGACACCGTCGCGGACCAATACCGGGCAAGCGACGCTCGATATGCAGGTGACTGACGAATCGCTCGTTTTCGCCGGGGGCTACGAGCTCTGGTATGATGGCGGCACCAGCCAGTGGACACTTTCGCGGACCGATGGCAGCGCAACGGTTACCGGCAGCGGCACGCTCGATCTCGATGGCATCCACCTCGAACTCGGCGGTGCGCCAAAAGGCGGCGACTGGTTCCAGATCGAGGGCGTTTCGGGCGCCGCGGGTATGCGCGTTCTCATCGAGAATGGCGCAGAGGTTGCAGCGGCAGCGCCGTGGGCAGCCGACATTTCCGCAGGAAACCAGGGCACGGGCACCGTCTCCGTGCGCAGCAATCCGGCCGCCGCCACGATCCCCGCACCGGTGCCGACGAGTTTCACGGTTCGCATGGGCGCGGGCAGCACCTATGAAATCATCGACACGGCCGACACCGGCGTTCCGCCCACTGTGCTTGCGAGCGGCGCCTATGTGCCAGGCGCGTGGATTCCCGTGAACGGCTTCGACGTGCAGCTTTCAGGCACCATTGCAGAAGGCGACAGCTTCGTCGTCGCACCGACGGCGGCAGGCATGGCGGACAACGCCAACATGCTGCGCATGGTCGATACAAGGCTCGGCAATCCGGGCTTCGAGGGCCGCTTCTCGCGCGAGGTGACGCGCGTTGCGACGAACCTCAACGATACGAAAGCACTCGCGTCGGCAACGCTCGCCGTGCGCGACAAGGCGCTGGAAGCGCGCGACGCGGCATCCGGCGTCAATCTCGACGAGGAAGCCGCCGATCTCATCCGTTTCCAGCAGGCCTATCAAGCCTCTGCGAAGATCATCGCGGCAGCCCGCGAGATTTTCCAGACCATTCTCGACATCCGCTAAGTATCCCCGAGGAACCGCAACATGCGCGTCGGCACATTCCAGTCCTTCCAGTCGCAGATGAGCCGCATGGGCTCGCTGCAATCGACCCTCGCACAGCTTGAGGCGCAGATTGCATCGGGGAAACGCATCCTCGATCCTTCGGATGATCCGCTTGGGTCTAGCCGCGTCGCGGACCTTCAGCGCAGCATCGACAACAACCAGCAATTCATTCGCAACATGGATGCGATCACCACGCAGCTTTCGTTTGCAGACAGCGCCGTGGACGCCATGTCGAACCAGATGGTGCGCGCGAAGGAACTTGCCGTGCAGGCCGCGAACGGCACGCTGACCGACGCCGACCGAAAGGTGATCAGCACCGAGCTCGGACAGATCATCGATCAGATGCTGTCGCTTTCAAACAGCCGTGATGCGGCCGGCAATTATCTGTTTTCGGGCGCCTCCGTCGGCACGGCGCCTTTCGCGCGCGATGCGGCCGGAGCCATCGTTTGGCAGGGCAGCGGCGAGGCGCCGAAGGTGCCCATCAGCGCTGACGTTGCCGTCTCGACAGGTGCGAACGGTCTTTCGATGCTTTCGATCGAAACAAGCGGCGGACGCCAGACGATCCTCGCCTCGCTCACCGAGTTCAAGGCGCTTCTGGACGACCCCAGCGCCGATGCCGCCACCTTCACCGCCGGCATGGACAAGGCGCTGCGCGATACGACCGCAGGCATCGATCGTCTCGCCGATCAGCGCGCGACCTTTGGTTCGCGCATGGCGCAGGTGGAAACGGAAACCGGCCGTTTGAAGACGCTGGAGACCACGATGACGACCGCGAAGAGCAATCTTGAAAGCCTCGACGTCGCTGCCGCCATCGTCCAGCTCAAAAGCGCGATGACGCTCCTCGATGCCTCGCAGCAGAGCTTCGCCCAGATCAAGAAACTCTCACTCTTCAGTTACTTGTAACGTGCGCTGCGTCGCAACAAATCTGGGGTCGAGGAAGCCTTTCTCAACCTTTCGATGTCTAAATGACCGTGAATTGAGGTCGTTAAGCAAGATAGGCAGACGGCGTCGCGAGGATCCGGGCGAGGATCCTGCGGTGCCGCCAGGCAATGGAGTTGTGCGTTAGATGTTCGCTGCGATCGGCCTCATTGTCCTTTTCGCGATGGTTTTCGGTGGTTTCGCGATCACTGGCGGCAATCTCGAGCCGGTCATGCACGCAATTCCGCACGAGATGCTCATCATCGGCGGCGCGGCGGCAGGCTCGCTCCTGCTCGGAAACAGCTTCGGCATTCTGAAGCAGGTCGGCGGCGGCATCGGCAAGATTTTCAAGGGCACGACCTACAACAGGAAAGATTATCTCGATACGATCTTCCTCGCGTCCAAGCTGATGAAGACCATGAAGACCGATGGCCCGGTCGCCATGGAAGCGCACATCGAGGATCCGAAATCGAGCAGCATCTTCGCGGATTATCCGAAGCTGTTGAAAGACCATTTCCTCATCGACTTCATGGCCGACGCGATCCGTCTCGTCGTCGTCTCGTCCGGCACGCTCAATGTGCATGCCGTCGAAGAGATCATGGACAATGCGCTCAAGACACACCACCACACCGCCATGAAGCCGGTGAAGGTGCTGCAATCCACCGGTGACGCCCTCCCCGCGCTTGGCATCGTCGCGGCTGTGCTCGGCGTCGTGAAGACCATGGGCTCGATCGACCAGCCGCCCGCCGTTCTCGGCGGCATGATCGGCTCGGCGCTCGTCGGCACCTTCCTCGGCGTGCTGCTCGCCTACGGCATCGTCTCGCCGATGGCGAACCGGCTGGAGCAGATCCTGGAGGAAGACGGCGAAATCTACCACGTCGCCAAGGCGATCATCATCTCCTCGCTGCACGGCAATGCGCCCGCGATGGTCATCGAGGCCGCGCGCACCAGCATCAGCAGCAAGAACCAGCCGGGCTTCGCCGAGGTGTTTGACGGGCTTCGCGGCCGATGAGCGCAGAACCGATCAAACCGCTCGTCGCCGAAGCGGAAGTCCCGCCGCCGATCATCATCAAGAAGATCACCATCGAAGGCCACGGCGGCCACCACGGCGGCGCATGGAAGGTGGCCTATGCCGACTTCGTGACCGCGATGATGGCGTTCTTCCTGCTGCTGTGGATCGTCGGCGCAACCAACGAAGATCAGCGCAAGGGCATCGCCGACTATTTCTCGCCCACGCTCGTCCAGCACACCAAGGCGGGCGGTTCCAACGGCGTGATGGGCGGCCGCGCCATGCTCGCGCCCGATGGAAATGCGCCGAACGCCGTACCGAAGGGCTCCCAGCGCCTGATGCCCGTCACCAGCTTTTCGCGCGTGACGCCGCCGACGCCCGAGGAACGCGCAGCGGCGGACCAGTTGCAGAAGGAAGACGTGAAACGCTTCGAGGCCGCTGCCGAAGCGCTCGAAAAGCGCATGGCAAGCGACAAGAACCTCGCGCAGCTGCGTGACCAGCTCCGGCTGTCGGTAACGCAGGAGGGCCTCCGCATCGATATCCTCGACGAGGCTGACTTCTCAATGTTCGCCGTCGGTACCAACCGGCTTTCGCCGCAGGCCGCCGATCTCGTGCGCGCCGTCGCCACGGCCGTACAGACGATGCCGAATCCGATCGCCATGCGCGGCCACACTGACAGCCTGCCCTATGCCGGCGGCTCGCTCGGCGGACCTTCGGGCGGCATGAACAACTGGGTGCTTTCCGCGCAGCGCGCCGAAGCGACGCGCGCCGCGCTCGCCGCCGCCGGTGTCGACCCGACGCGCTTCTCGCGCCTTGAAGGCGTCGCCGACCGCGAGCCCTTCAACAAGGCGAACCCCTACGATCCGCGCAACCGGCGCATCAGCGTCACGCTGCTCTATCGCACACCCGCGGGCCCGGGGACCGCGGCCCAGCCTGCCGCCGAATAAGAGGCCGAAAGCCTTGCGTCCGCGCGCAAAGCGGGCTAGCAGCACAGCGTCATCTGGGGAGTAGCCAGCCGTCTGCGGACGGGCCTTCGCGTCAACATACTTGGTCGAGAGGCCATGGTGCGAGGGGAACGGGACCACCGTTCGGGCGAGACCAATGACGTCGCTTCCCTGTCCGGTCGGGCGGGGGAGGCGATGTCGTTGGATTCGCGTACTGCCCGACCCGGAGATAAACCTTGGAAGCCCTGTTCGTTTCGACCGTCGTGGTCGCGCTCGCCGAGATCGGTGACAAGACCCAGCTCCTCGCCATCGTGCTTGCCGCCCGCTTCAAGCGCCCGATGCCGATCATCGCGGGCATTTTCGCCGCCACGATCGCCAACCATTTCCTCGCGGCGCTCGTCGGCAGCCAGGTTGCCTCGATCCTTGAAGGCACATGGTTCCGCTATGCCGTCGGCGCCTCGTTCATCGCCATGGCGCTCTGGACGCTGATCCCCGACAAGCTCGATGATGTGGAAGACAAGCCCGCCCGCTTCGGCGCGTTCCTCACCACGCTCATCGCCTTTTTCCTCGTCGAGATGGGCGACAAGACGCAGATCGCCACGGTCGCGCTCGGCGCGCGTTTCGAGAACGTGATCCTGGTGACGATGGGCACGACGCTCGGCATGATGATCGCGAACGTACCCGCGGTGTTCCTTGGCGATGCGCTCATCCGCCGTGTACCGATGCGCGCCGTTCACATCACCGCCGCGCTGCTGTTCCTCGCGATCGGCCTGTGGGTGGTCGCGCAGACCGCCGGCTGGGTGTGAGGCCCCGCAGCGGCACGGAAGCACTGGACAATCCGTTCCGCAACGCGCATCGCTTCTGCCTATGACCGTTACGCCCAAGGCGCGCGCAACGCGCCGTCTCACCCGTGAGGACTGGATCGCAAGCGCGCGCAAGACGCTTGTGGGACGCAGTGTCGACGATGTGAAGGTTGATCGACTGGCAAAGCAGATGCGCGTAACGCGCGGCAGCTTCTACTGGCACTTCCAGCATCGCAAAGACCTACTGGATGCGCTGCTTACGGACTGGGAAGCCCGCAATTATTTCGAGATTGCCCAGATCCGTGCGCGCTGGGCGAAGACCGCGCCCGATCTTACCGAGGTCGTGGCGAGTTGGCTGGAAGCGGACCCCGCGTTCCCCTCCTTCGACGTTGCGGTCCGCGCATGGGCGCGCAAAAGCACCGATGTGGCCGAAGCGGTGGAGCGTGCCGATACGGCGTGGATCGCGCTGCTTCAGGAACTGTTCGAGAAGAGCGGCTACGACACCGACGAAAGCCTTGTCCGCGCGCGCATCACGCACTTCCACCAGATCGGCTATTACGCGCTCGGTTTCCGCGAGCCCAATGCCGAGCGGCTCCGCCTCGTGCCGCTCTACTACCGCGTACTGACCGGCCGCGAACCCACGGCAAACCTGCTGAAGACGCTCGACCAGCTGGTGAGTGAACAGCCTGCCGCCAAGCGCGCGGGTCGCAAGGCTGCCGGCTAACCCATCGCAGTGCAGCACTGTATCTTGAGTCCGAGAGCATGAGCTTTCGGAGATGGCGTTCATTTGCTTTTCGTATGTTTCGCGTATTGATTCCAAACAGAAGTGTATGTAACTCTCGCGCCAGGATGAGAAGCAGGCGGGGAGCAACGGGCAGATGACACGATATTCGGCGTGGTCGCTGCTGCGCGCAGGCCTCTCCGGGCAGCGGACGTGGACGCCCGCCTGGCGCGACGCGAAACCCAAGAAGCGCTACCAGGCCGTCATCATCGGCGGCGGCGGCCATGGCCTCGCGACGGCGTATTATCTCGCCAGCAAACACGGCCTGCGCGACATCGCGGTGCTGGAGCGCGGCTGGATCGGCGGGGGCAACACGGGCCGCAACACCACCGTGATCCGCTCCAACTATTTCTTCCCGGAAAGCACGCGCTTTTACGATTTCTCGCTGTCGCTCTACGAAGGCCTGTCCCGCGAACTCAATTACAACGTCATGTTCTCGCGGCGCGGCATGTGGAGCTTCGCGCACGACCGCCACGGGATCGAGATGCTGCGCCGCTCGGTGAATGCCATGCGGCTGAACGGGGCCGACGCCGAGTATCACGAAGGCGAAGAGGTGTTTCGGCGCATCCCGGGCCTCAGCCGCTCCGGCCGCTTCCCGATCCTCGCCGGTTTGCTGCAGCCGCGCGGCGGCACGGCGCGCCATGATGCGGTCGCATGGGGCTATGCCCGCGCAGCCGATGCGCTTGGCGTCGATATCATCCAGAACTGCGATGTCACCGGCTTCGACATTCGCGAAGGCCGCATCAGGGGCGTCGAGACGTCGCTCGGCGATATCGCCGTGGATCGCGTCGGCCTTGCCGTCGCCGGACACAGCAGCGTGATGGCGGCGCGCGCGGGCTTCCGCCTGCCGATCGTGTCCTATGCGCTGCAGGCGTTCGTGTCGGAACCCATGAAACCGGTGCTCGATACCGTCGTGCTCGCCCCCTCCACCGGCACCTACCTCAGCCAGTCCGACAAGGGCGAGATCGTGGTGGGAAGCGCGCTCGATCTGTTCCCGTCCTATGCCCAGCGCGGCAGCCTCCCCGTGCTCGAACAGACGGCGGCGGGTCTCATAGACCTGTTCCCGCACTTCTCGCGTGTCCGGCTGCTCCGGCAGTGGGCAGGCATCGTCGATGTCGTTCAGGATTCGACACCCATCCTCGGTGAAAGCCCGGTGAAGGGCCTGTACCTCAATTGCGGATGGGGCACCGGCGGCTTCAAGGCGATTCCCGGCGGGGGCTTCTGTTTTGCCCACAATATCGCCACCGGCGAGGCGCACCCGCTTGTCGCCGCCTTCTCACTCGACCGTTTCCGGACCGGCGCGCTGATCGATGAAGCCGCTGCCTCCGGCATTGCGCATTGAGGCTTCCATGCTGCTGATCGATTGTCCCTGGTGTGGCGCGCGCGCCGAAAACGAATTCCGCTGCGGCGGCGAAAGCCCGATCGTTCGCCCCGCCGAACCGGCCGCGACCGACGATACGGCGTGGGCGGACTACATGTTTTTCCGCGACAACGTGAAAGGCATCGGCTTCGAACGCTGGCACCACCGCTACGGCTGCGGCCTCTGGTTCAACATCGCGCGCGATACCGTCTCGCATCGTATCCTCGCCGTTTACGGCATGACCGATCCGCGCCCGACGCTGGAGAACGAGGCATGAGCGGCTATCGGCTCGGCCACGGCGGCGACATAGACCGCACACGGCCCATCACCTTCCAATGGGAAGGCAGAAACTATTCGGGCTTCGCAGGCGATACACTCGCCTCCGCGCTGCTCGCGAGCGGCGTGCGCATGATGGGGCGCAGTTTCAAATACCACCGCCCGCGCGGTCTCATCGCGGCGGGGCTCGACGAGCCGAACGCGATCGTCCAGCTCGAACAGGGCGCGCAGACGATCCCGAACCTCAAGGCGCCCTATATAGACCTTTACGATGGGCTGAGCGCCAACCCGGTGAATGCGTGGCCCAGCCTCGGCTTCGATCTGCTCGCGGTGAACGGCCTCGTGAAGCGCTTCATCCCGGCGGCATTCTACTACAAGACCTTCATGTGGCCAGACTGGCTGCTGTTCGAGCCCTCGATTCGCAAGGCGGCGGGCCTCGGCACGTCGCCGACGCTCCCCGATCCGGATGTTTACACGCAGACCTCGGCGCATACCGATGTTCTCGTCGTGGGCGGCGGTATCGCCGGGCTTTCGGCAGCGCTGCAGGCGGCGCAGACCGGAAAATCCGTGATGCTGGTGACGGGCGGCGCGCATTGGGGCGGCAGGCTTGCCGCAACCAGCGACACGATCGAAGGCAAGCCCGCGCGCGTCTGGATCGAAGATACGCTGCAAACGCTCGCCGCGATGCCCAACATCACGCTGATGGCGCGGACGCTTGCCACGGGACACTACGACCACGGCATGGTCGCGCTGTGCGAACGCCTGACCGACCACCTGCCGCTGGAGCAACGCAGCGGCCCGCGCCAGCGGCTGTGGCGGGTTCGCACCGATGAACTGATCCTTGCAACCGGCGCGATCGAACGCCCGCTCGTATTCCGGGGCAACGACCGCCCCGGCGTGATGCTCGCAGGCGCGGCGCGCGCCTATCTGCATCGCTACGGCGTCGTCGCCGGGCGGCGGATTGTGGTTGCAACCAACAACGACAGCGCATGGCAGGCGGCTTTCGATCTGGCCGACGCGGGCGCGCATCTGGTTGCCATCGTCGATGCACGCAATGCGCCGCCCACTGTGCTGATCGAACGCGCGCAGAGCCTCGGCATCCCGGTCCATAGCGGCACGGCCCCGGCCGCCGCGCTCGGCGGACGGGCGCTGCGCGGCGTGCGGATCGGGCGCGTATCAGAGGGCGGACATATCGGAGGCGCCACGCAGAAGCTTCGCTGCGACACGCTGCTCGTTTCGGGCGGCTGGAATCCCGCCGTGCACCTGCATTCGCACGGCGCGGGCCGATTGGCGCTCGATGCCAATCTTCACAGCTTCACGCCCATCGCCGCGGCGGGACATCGAAGCGTCGGCGGCGCAGCGGGCGATTTCGCACCCCCCTCCCCGATCCCAGCGCTGTGGTCGATCTCCGAAAGCGGCGCGCCCGATCCCGAGGCGTGGGTCGATTTCCAGAACGACGTGACCGCCGGAGACGTGGCGCTCGCCGCGCGCGAGAACTTCCGCTCTGTCGAGCATCTAAAGCGCTACACGACGCTCGGCATGGCCTCCGATCAGGGCAAGACCTCGAACGTAAACGGCATCGGCATCCTCAGCACAGTGCTGGACAAGCCGATGCAGGCGATCGGCACCACGAAGTTCCGGCCGCCCTACGATCCGACACCGTTCGGCGTGTTCGCCGGGCACCGCGTCGGCGAAGGCCTGCGCCCGCGCCGCCGGCTCGCGCTCCACGACTGGCACACCGAACACGGCGCGGCGCTGGACGAATACGGCGGATGGATGCGTCCCGCCGCCTACCCGCGCTCCAGCGAGGGCGAGGAAACGGCCGTCCGCCGCGAGGTTCTGGCCGTGCGCAGCAGCGTCGGCCTGTTCGAAGCCTCCCCGCTCGGCAAGGTCGAGGTGAAAGGCCCCGACGCCGCTGCGTTCCTCGATCGTATGTACGTGAACACGATCAGCACGCTGAAACCCGGCCGTTGCCGATACGCGATCATGCTGACCGAGAACGGCACGGTGTTCGACGACGGCGTCGTCACGCGGTTGGCGGACGACCACTTCCTTGGCGGCACAACGAGCGGCCACGCAGCGGCCGTGGCGGAAGCCTTCCGCGAATGGCTGCAATGCGAATGGATCACGATGCAGGTGCTCGTCGAGGATGTTACCACCTGCTGGGCGGTCGCGAACATCGCCGGGCCGAAGGCGCGCGACGTGCTCTCCGCGCTTGAACCGGACATGGATATCTCCAGCACGGCCTTCCCGCATATGAGCGCGCGCACGGGGCATGTCTGCAGCCTCCCCGCACGCATCGCCCGCGTCAGCTTCACGGGCGAACTCTCCTACGAAATCGCCGTGCCGTGGCGCGATGCCGGGAGGCTCTGGACAGCGCTGGTCGAAGCCGGAGCCCCTCACGGCATGACCCCGTTCGGCGTCGAAGCGCTGATGACAATGCGCATCGAGAAGGGCTTCCTGCACGTCGGCTCCGATACCGATGGGACCACGCTCCCGCAGGACATCGGTTTTGGCGGCATCATGCAAAAGAAGAAGCAGGATTTCGTCGGCCGCCGATCGGCACTCCGCCCTGACGGGATGAGGGACGACCGGCGCAGTCTCGTGGGTCTTGAGATCACGGACGGCAAGAGCGTCCCGCTCGCCACCGGCGCGCACGTACTTCCGGCGACGGCTGCCGGCGAGCAGCCAAGCCAGGGCTGGGTCACGTCGAGCACATGGTCGCCGACACTCAATGCGCCGCTTGCGTTCGCCCTGATCGAACGCGGGCAGGAGCGGATGGGCGAAACCGTGCGCGTCTGGGACCTCGGCACGTGGCGCGAGGCGCGCATCACCGGCCTCTGCCGCTATGACCCCGAAGGAGCCCGGCTCGATGCCTGAACCCCTGATGCCGGATTGGTGCCGCATCGATGCGGACCTCGCCGTCGCCAAGATCCAGATCACCGGGGCGGAAGGCGCCCCGCAGCAGCTCGCCTCGGCGCTCGGTCTCGGCGCACCCGCTCCGAACCGCTTCACCAGCAACGGCGACATCGCGCTTTCCGCGGTCGCGCCCGGCGAATGGCTGCTCACAGGCACGTCGGACGGCGTTGCCGCCGCGCTGACCCGCGCGGAAGCCGCGCTTCCCAATGAAACCGTCCTCGCGATCGACCTGACGCACGGGCGCCTCTCGCTGCGCCTGGAAGGGCCTGCGGGCCGCGACTGGCTTGCGGCCTTCACGCCCCTTGACCTTCGCCCCGAGCACCTCCCGACCGGCGCGGCCATCCGCACCCGCTTCGGCGACATCGGCATGTTCATCGCACGCACGGGCGATGCGCCTGCGTTCCTGCTCATCGCTGATCAGAGCTACGCCGGATACATCCTGCACCTCATCGGAAATCCTTCATGACCGAACCCAACCGAACCCGCTGCGTCCTGCGCTTCCGCAGTCCCGATCGCCCCGGCATCCTCGCGGGCCTGGCCCCGCTTCTCACCAGCAATGGCTGGGACATCCGCGAAGCCGCCATCTACGGCGACCCGGACACGGCCACCTTCTTCGCGCGCATGGAGCTGGCGAGCGACAGCGCCCGCACCGCAGACCTCGCGCAGCACATCGCCCCCGCCGTCGCGGCACTCGGGCTCGATTGGGAAGTCCACGACATCGCCCAGCCGATGCCCGTCCTCATCGCCGTCTCGAAGTTCAACCACTGCCTCGTCGATCTCCTTCACAAGGTCGAGATCGGCGCCCTGCCCATACGCATCGTCTGTGTCGTCTCGAATCACGAGCAGGAGCGCAAACGCGTCGAGTGGCACGGCATCCCTTACCACCACTTCCCCGTCGACCGCTCGGACAAGGCCGCACAGGAACGGCGCTTCCTCGAGATCATCGAAGAGAGCGGCGCCGAACTCACGGTGCTCGCGCGCTACATGCAAATCCTCTCGGACGACTTCGCAGGCCAACTTGAAGGCCGCTGCATCAACATACACCACAGCTTCCTGCCGAGCTTCAAGGGCGCGAAGCCCTACCACCAGGCCAAGGCACGCGGCGTGAAGCTGATCGGCGCCACCGCCCACTACGTAACTGCCGACCTCGACGAAGGCCCCATCATCGAGCAGGACGTCCGCCGCGTGAGCCATGCTACGACCGCCGAGGAAATGGTCGCCATCGGCCGTGAAGTCGAAGCTTCCGTGCTATCCCGCGCCGTCCGCTGGCACGCCGAACACCGTATTCTCGGCAACGGCAACCAGACAGTGGTGCTGAACTGACAAAACCGACGATTGCGGGCTTGGCAAGACCCCGACACCTCGCCTATATGCCCGCTTTCGTCGATCAGGCGCCTGCCCCAAGCAAGGCGCCACCAGGTGCGGAGAGGTGCCAGAGTGGTCGATTGGGACGGTCTCGAAAACCGTTGTGCGGGCAACCGTACCGTGGGTTCGAATCCCACCCTCTCCGCCAGACCCCCTTCCGTAGCACGCCGTAGCAGTCCACCAGGGTTGCGAATTTTCCTCTGAAATCGAACACTTAGCGAGTCGATCGAACCGTAGCCGTTCGCACGCCTCCGACCCGGAGCGTGGTACGCAACGTGGTACGGGCGCGAGGAAAACGTGGTACGGAGGTAGACCATGCTCAGTGACGCAAAACTGCGGGCGGCAAAGCCGCGCGCGAACGCGTACAAGCTCACCGACAGCAATCGACTTTATCTTCTCGTCACGCCTTCGGGTGGGAAGCTCTGGCGCTGGAGCTACCAGTACGGCGGCAAGCAAAAAACGATGGCGCTCGGCGCCTACCCCGTGGTCAGCCTGCTCGAAGCCCGCGAGAGGCGGGATGATGCACGCGCCATCCTTTCCCAGGGGAAAGATCCTGTCATCGCCAAGAAGCTCCTGATTCACGAGAATCTGGCGGCTGCCCAAAACACGTTCGAGCGTATCGCCAGAAAGTGGCATGACGTCACCAAGGCCCAGTGGGCCCGCGTGCATGCTGACGACGTTCTCCGCAGTCTGGAGCGGGATGTCTTCCCCGCCCTTGGCCCGCTCCCTGTCTCAGAAATATCCGCGCCGCTCGTCCTTGACGTCTTGCGCACGATCGAGGACCGGGGCGCTCTGGAAACGGCGAAACGCGTACGGCAACGCATTTCCGCCGCCTTCGTCTATGCGATCGCCCAGGGATTTGCGCAGCATGATCCGTCGGAACGGCTCGGCGTTGTCCTGAAACCGCTCAGGAAAGGCCGCCAGCCGGCCATTACCGACCTTGCCGAGCTACAGCGCATGCTCAATGCCGCGGAAGAGGACCACGCGCGCCCGATCACGCGCCTCGCCCTGCGTTTTATTGCACTCACGGCCGTTCGTCCGAACGAGATCAGAGGCGCCCGCTGGATCGAGTTTGAAGACCTGGACGGAAGGAACCCGCTCTGGCGGATTCCCGCGTCTCGTATGAAAGGTGGTCAGGACAGAAAGGAAGAAATCGGCGGCGATCACCTCGTGCCGCTGGCACATCAGTCGGTAGCCGTTCTGAGCGCAATATGGCCATTGACCGGTACGGGCCCGCTTGTGTTCCCAAGTTCCCGCCATGCGCACCACCCGATGAGCGAGAATGCCATCGGCTATTTGCTCAACCGCGCCGGTTATCACGGACGCCACGTGCCTCACGGATTTCGTGCAGCCTTCTCGACCATCATGAACGAGTGGGCAGAGCAACACGGCAAGGAACATGATCGCAAGATCATCGATCTCATGCTGGCGCATGTTCCCAAGGAAAAGGTTGAGTCCGCGTATAATCGGGCCGCCTATCTGCCGAGACGACGGGAATTGGCGCAAATCTGGGCTGACATGCTCACAGTACATCTTCCTCCACCGACCGTTCTCCTGGAGCGTCCTGCACGGGACATGGGAGCCTATTCACGCAGGCGGATTCCCGACCCCGTCCCTGGCGATTTCCGGTTTCCGCTCTTAACCCGGTAATCCAAAACCGTCAGGCGCGTCGTTTCTTGCCCTCAAACCCATCTTTCACGAGCCCGATCCAGGCAATGATTTCCTGCTCACTCCAACGGGCTGCAGCGGGGGTGAGCTTGTAAGGCGCCGGAAACCTGCCCTGACCAATCAAATTGTAGATCATCGTCTTCCCGAGTCCGACCCTGCGGCTTACCTCTTTGAGCCGCAGGAGTCGGTCGGACTGAGCATTCAACTCCGTCATGACGTGTGTGTTCTTACCAGCCCAGCGCGGGTTCGATTGAATGCCCGGTCCTTCGACAAGAAATGCATCAACATTTGAGGAATGAGTTCAGTGACGGGCTCATCAACGCCATAAGCATTTCGATATACTGCCGCATAATCGTCCAGCGTCTGCCGTAACTCCGGAGTGACGGCGATCGTAATTTTGACGGGTGTCCGGTCGGGCAGCTTCGGAAGCGCAAGATCAGCCATGAACGCCTCCCTTCCATTCCCGCAGTATCAGATCCTTGTGAAGGACCACACGGAGCGGCCAGCCTGGCCGCACGCGCAAGGTCGGCTGCACGTCGAGACTGTGCCGGACAAGCTCGTCCCCTGCCCGGCTTCCTACCTGCTGCGTGGACTCGCGGATCGCGCGCACGAGATCGCTCTCTCCGCTGCCCCAGCCGAGTTCCGTTCCGACCCCGAGCAGCGTCGAGAGCGCGACACCCTTCAGGAGCTGCCACGTATGCCGGTCGATCCGGTCGGATAGCCCAGCGTAACCCTCAGTATCGGTGGCAGGAACATTGTCGATCCGGATCGAGGATCCGTCGGGAAGGATGATGCGCTGCCATACGAGAAGCACGCGGCTCTGACCGAACGCAACGACGCTGTCGTAACTGCCGATCAATCTCGATCCCTGCGGTATCAGCAACGTCCGCCCGGTCGCGCTATCATAGACGTTCTCCGTCACCTGCGCCGTCACAAGACCCGGAAGGTCAGAGTTCAGGCCGGTGATCAGGCTCGCCGATATGATGCTGCCGGCATGGAGCGTCCAGGGCGAGGCCGGTTGCACCAATCTGTGCGGGTTGATGTCGTCGCCATTGTCCGAACGCCCGACAAGCGCGTCCTTGCGCTGCTGACCACTAGGATCGCCACGGGCAGGATCGGGCGCCGGAATGCCATCTTCTGGACTCACTGCGCCGCCGTCCGGTGTTCCCGCCAGGCTGAGCGCAGTCACGCCCGTCGGAGATGCACGCGCAAGCTGCAGCATCACGCTCGACGTCCGCGCCGCGCGCTCCTCGGCCGCCAGGCGTTGACGCTCGGCCTCCGCCTCCTGCGCCGCGGCTCTTGCGGCCTCGTCGATCGTTTCCTGAGAGGACATTTCCAGCTCACGCCGCCGATTGAGAATGGGCCGCCCAAGATCGCCCAGCAGCGGCTCACCAAGCTGCGGCACTTCGCCGTAGCTTGTGGGGGCACCCGCGAGCGCATCGGGGGGCGGATTTGCCATGAACTCGGGCCGCTCCCGCTCCGCGGGGAGCTCGAACGACCGCGGTTTGAGCGCAAACCACGCCACACTGGCGAGCGCCGTTGAACCAGCGGCAGCAACAGCGATAACCACGCCGCGCCGAAACCGCGTCACGCGGACGGGGCCTGCACGCATGACCAAAGCCTCGGGATCAGCCTTCGCCGGGGCAGTCTTGGTTGGCGTAGCCTCGCCCGAAGCCGCCTCAGCAGTATCCTCCTTGGTCACGACGCCCTCCGGTCTTTACGGCGCCCGGGTTCGGCGCGGGTGATGCGCACGATCTGCTGCGCCTTCTCGCCCAGACGGAGTTCGGCCGCTCCGAAGAGCCGATCGACGATATAATAGCGCCCAGCGACACGGTAGTTGACGAGCTGTGCCTCACCCTCAGGTCCGAGAATGAACAAAGGCGGCGCCTCGCCGACGGCGATGTCGGGCGGAAACGCGATGAACGTCTGCCGCCCATCGTCGAACGCGCGGATCGGCCGCCATGCCGGTTTGTCGCCTGTGATGACATAATCGAAGTTGAGATTTTCGACCGCGACGCCTGCAGCTGCGGGCTTTGCCGCTTCCGCCGACTCCGCCTTGCGCGTGAGCGCGAGGAGAGCATCGGCGGGATAGGTCCAGCTGATCGCCGCCATGCTGGTCGCGGCGGTGCTCAGAAGCTGCAGACGGTAGACGCGCCGATCGGTGGCAATGACGAGATTGGTGGAGAGGCCAGCACTGAACGGCTTCACCAGAATGTGCGCGCGCTTCACCTCGCCGCTGCCGCTCGTGGTATCGCCCACGGTCCAGCGCACCGTATCGCCGGCGGCTACGGACGTGATGGATTCTCCGGGTTGCAACGCGATGTCGCTGACGCGCTCCGGCGCGGCGTAGAGCCGGTAGAGCGCGCCTTCGGTGTACGGATAGACCTGCACGGCATCGACGTATCCGGCACGCGACGGTTCGCGGAGCGCCGCCTGGTTCGCCGCCGCGACGTGGGCGGCGGGCGCAGCGGCAGCGGACATTGCGGCAACCGTCAGGCTCGCCGACATGAGGAGAATCGGGATCATCGGGCGTTCCTTTCATTTGGCAGGGCCTCAAGGCCGAGATCGGCATCGCGCTGGATAACGTTTTCGGTGAGATCAGCGCGCTCCGAGTCCCTCGCGTGCGACGCCGAAGAACGCGCATGTGACGCAGCATCGAGCTCGCGGCTCCAGTCGATCGCCTCGACGTAAAGACCGAGCGGGTTCTTGCGCAGCACATCGGCGGAGCGCGGCGTCTGAATCCTGACCGTGACCATCGCCGTCCACTGCGAGATTTCGGTGAGGGCGCCGCGCTCATATTCGTTCTCGGTCCAATTGACGCGGAAGCTGTCGCCGGATGCACGGACGATGCTGGTCACCTGCACCGACACGGTACGGCGTCCGACCTCGGCGAACGGATTGTCGGCGCGGGCATATTCGCCGAGAAAACGCGAAGCGCCTTCGCCCGCGAAGTCGTACGCCGAGAGCCAGTTCTCGCGCATCAGCACCGGATCGAGCGACCGGCTGCGCACGTTGCCGATGAAACGCCCGAGGTGCCAGGCGATCTGGGGATCGGTTGGGCTATAGTCTGTTTCCGCCGGGACGACGCTGCGCGCCGCGCCGAGCCCGTCCACCTCGACCACATAGGGCACGACACGGCTCTGCAGCGATTGCCAGATGAGCGCGGCGGACAGGCCAAAGCTGAGAAACAGTCCACCGAACGCCATCCATCGCCAGTTTCGGGCTTGCACGCGCGCGGCGCCGATCCGGTCGTCCCAGAGCTGCCCCGCCCTCTGATACGGCGACTCCGGCTCGGGTGTCTTTCCGTAGCGCTCAACAGCACGTCTGAATCGCATGGCTCAGTCCTTTTCCTTGATGTCCGGCGCGATCCCGCCGCCGCCGCGATCGCCGTCTCGAATCGCGTGGATCGCCATCTGGCGGCGGTGACGGGCAGACTGCGCGCTCTGAAGCTGCTGCGCCCAGGCCGGCATCGGCTCGGCGGATTGAGGCGTTGCCGGCGGACGCGACAGGCCCGCGCCGGCCTGCCAGGCAGCCTTTCTGCCTCCGTCGACGGCGGCCCTCAGCCCGAGCGCCTTATCCGCGCCCTGCAGCGCCGCGCCTTTGAGGGCCGTGCCGACACCGCCGAGACCCGCGCGCACCGTGTCCGCGCCCGAGGTCTCCTGGCCCAGCTTGTAAGCGGTGTGCCCGGCCGCGCCCATTGACGTGCCTGCGCGGACGGCGCCGAGGCCGGCACTTGCCAACCCGCGCGTTGCTGCCGCCGCGCCCGCGCCGCCCGCTGCAAGTCCGCCGGCGGCGAGCGCCGTCGTGGTGATCGCGGACCCCGCGCCAAGCTGGGGGGCGCCTGCAACGAGGCCCGAGGCGATGCCGGGGCCGAAGATCGCAAGGCCGAACATCGCAAGGCTCGCGAGCATCAACGACATCGCCTGCTCGATGTTGACCGTATCGCCGGTGAGCGCGCCTGTGAACTCGGCAAAATAGCCTGAACCGATGCCGACAATGACGGCGAGCACCATCACCTTGATGCCCGAGCTCACGACCTGGCCGAGCATGCGCTCGGCGAGGAACGCCGTGCGGTTCCAGAGTGCGAACGGCACGAGGATGAAGCCCGCAAGGCTCGTCAGCTTGAACTCGAGGATGGTGACAAAGAGCTGGATCGCGAGGATGAAGAAGGCGGCGATGACGATGATCCAGGCGATCATCAGCACCGCGATCTCGACGAAGTTCTCGAAGAACGCGACCGGCCCAACGAGGTCTGCGGCCTGCGCAAGGAGCGGCGCCGCGGCTTCAAAGCCGGTTCCGGCAAGGCGTCCGGGGCGCAGAAGGTCGTCCGCTGTGATCGCCCCGCCGCCCGCAGTGAGCCCGAGGCCCGCGAACGAGCGGAAGATGATGTCGGATAGCGCGGAGAAGCTGTTGATGATGAGCGCGAAGACGCCGACGTAGAGGATCTTGGCGAGGAATTTCCCGATGACATTGTCTTCGCCGCCCAGAGCCCAGAACACACCTGCAAGCGTGATGTCGATACCGATCAGGATCGAGGTCAGGAATCCGACATCGCCGCCGAGCAGCCCGAAGCCGCTGTCGATGTAGAGGATGAACGCCTCCAGGAATCCATCAATGACGTTCAGATCATCCACGTCTGCAAATCTCCTGGTGTCGCGGGGGCCGGCATCGTGACAGCGGGCACATCTGCCGAGCCCCGCGACGGGACCAGGGCGGGCCGGGGGAGCTGGGGGAGCAGCCCTGCCCTGGTCCCAAGCTCAATCGCGCGGCGTGTACGCTTTGCCGTCGCCGAGGAAACGGCGCGTGGATTCGCGCGCCTCGCGCGCGATCTGCCCGGCGCGCGCCTTCTCGATCGCCTGGCCGCGATACTCCGCGGCCATCATCTGCTGGATCTGCAGCTGCTGCTTAGCGGCGAGCGTGAGGAGCTGGTTGGTCGCCTGGGCGACCTGCAACGCGCCTTCGGCGCCCTGGCTTTGCGCCGCGATCTCGCCAAGCGCTTCGGTGTCGCGTTTCACATTGTCGGCAATGCGGTTCTGGAGCTCCATCGTCTGCCGGAACGCCGCCATAGCGCTGTCGAGTTGGTCGCGCGCGCGGGCAGCGCGCTGGTCGCGGCGGAACACGCCACCGAACTCTTCCGGAAACAGTTCGCGGTAGCGCTCGTCCAAGCGATCGATCCGGAAATCGATACCCCGCGCCTCGCCCATCAGCCGGTCGATGTCCGTGAGCCGTTCGCGGAGCGCATCGAGCTGCGGGAAATCGATCCGTGAGAGGTTCTTGCCCTGGTTCAGAAGCATCTTCGCTTCATTCTGCAGCGACAGGATCTGATTGTTGATCTGGCTGAGCGTGCGCGCGGCGATGAGCAGATTCTGGGCATAGTTGGTGCTGTCGAAGACGGGGATCGCATAAGCGGGCGCCATCGGGACTGCGGCCCAGACGATCGTCGCCGCCGCGAGCGATGCAGACAAAGCAGCGCGGACAACAGTGCATTTCATGACGGTCTCCTTCAGGGTCTCGTTTCCGTGAATTCAGCAAGCAGGTCGGCGGCCCAGCCGAGGCCGGACGCGCGCAGAAAGTGCGCGGCAAAGTCGTGGGAGCCGTGCTCGGCAAGCACGGCGTCGATGCGCTTCTGACTTTCAGGGTCGGACGCGCCGCAGACCGCGAGCGCGATCGGCCCCAGGCCAAGTTCAAACAGCCGGTTGCCGCGCGCCGATTGCAGACAATATTGCCGCTTGGGCACGGCGCGGCTGACGAGTTCGATTTGGCGCCCGTTGAGCCCGAACCGGGCATAGGCGGCCTGGGATTGCGGCTCGATCGCGCGGTCGTTCGGCAGGAAAATGCGCTGCGGACAGCTCTCGATGATCGCAGGCGCGATTGTCGATTCCGCAATGTCGGCAAGCGACTGCGTTGCGAAGACGACGCTGACATTCTTTTTCCTGAGCACCTTCAGCCACTCGCGGATGCGCGCGGCGAACACGGGATGGTCGAGGAACACCCAGGCTTCGTCGAGAATGAGCAGCGTCGGCCGCCCCGTGAACCGGTCTTCGAGCCGGTGGAACAGATAGGTCAGCACCGGCGCGACCACGCCCGCCCGTCCCATCAAGGCTTCCGTCTCGAAGCACTGCACGTCGGCGACGCGCAAATCGTCTTCGGCGGCGTCGAGCAGACAGCCGAACGGCCCCTCCAATGTGTAGGGCGCGAGCGCTGATCTCAGCGCTGCCAACTGGAGCAGGAGCGACAGGCCGGTGAGCGTGCGTTCCTCGACGGGCGCGGCGGCGAGATTGGTGAGCGCCGACCAGACCGCTTCTTTCACCTCGGGGGTAATGAGCACTTTTTCGTGCGCGAGCAGCGCGCCGATCCATTCGGCGGCCCACGCGCGCTCGTCGGCGCGATCGATGTGACGAAGCGGCTGGAACGCTATGGCGCAGCCGCCCTCGCCATCTTCGCCGCTACGTCCGAGCGCATGATGCGCGCCGCCGCAAGCCAGCACTGCAGCACGGGCAGAACAGCCTTTGTCGAAGATGTAGATTTGAGCATCGGGATAACGCCGGAACTGCAGCGCCAGCAGCGCAAGCAACACCGACTTGCCGGCACCCGTCGGCCCGACGATGAGCATATGGCCGACGTCGCTGACATGCGTACTCAGCCGGAACGGTGTCGAGCCGCTGGTCTCGGCATAAAGCAGCGGCGGGCCGTCGAGGTGCGCATTGCGCGAAGGCCCAGCCCAGACCGACGACAGCGGCATCAGATGCGCAAGGTTGAGCGTGTGGACGAGCGGCTGGCGGACATTGGCGTAAACCTGCCCCGGCAGCGATCCGAGCCAGGCCTCGACCGCGTTCACGGTTTCCCGGATCGTCGTGAAACCAAGGCCATTAATGATGCGCTCCGCCGCGCGGACCTTTTCCTCGACGCGGGTGCGGTCAATATCTGCAACCGTGATCGTCGTGGTCAGAAAGCCGAAGCTGACATGATCCGCCCCGAGCGCCTGCAGTGCGAGGTCGGCATCCGCCACTTTGTTGTCGGCGTCGCTGTCGAGTAGTTGCGCAGGCTGATTGTAGAGCACCTCGCGCAGCAGCGCCGTGACCGACTTCCTCTTGTTGAACCACTGGCGGCGCAGCCGGGTCAGCACTTTTGTCGCTTCCGTTTTGTCGAGCGCGATGAAGCGCGTCACCCAGCGATAGCCGAACGCCTCGTGGTTGAGCGCGTCGAGGATCGCCGGACGGCTGAGGTTCGGAAAACCGAGGATGGTGAGCGTCCGCAGATGCTCAGCTCCAAGCATCGGCTCGAGCCCGCCAGTGAGCGACGTATCGGCGAGGAGCCCATCGAGATACATTGGCGTCTCGGGTACAGCGACGACATGGCGGCGCGCGGAAATGGTGCCGTGCAGGTAAGTCAGCGTCTCGCTGTCGTCGAGTGATCGCACCTCGGGCATGAAACCGGAGAACAGGTCCAGCGCGCGGGTCGTCTCGGCGATGAAGTTGGCGACCGCCCGTCGCCAGTCGCGGCCTTGTTGCGGGTCGCCGTGCTCGATCAGCGCGCGGCCCGCCGTGTCCGCCTGATCGGGCGGCGGCAGGAAGGTGAGCGTCAGGTAATAACGGCTCTCAAAATGCGCGCCCGTAGTTTCGAACGCGGCGCGCCGTTCCTCATCGACGAGCCAGGACGCGGCTTCCGGAAATTCGCTCGTCGGATAGCCCATTGCCTCGCGCCGCTCGGCCTCGATATGGAGCGCCCAGCCCGAGCCGAAGCGCTTCAGCACATTGTTCGCGCGCGCGCAGGCGGCGACGAGTTCGGCCTCGGTCGCGCTTTCAAGGTCAGGGCCGCGGAAGCGCAGCGTGCGCTGAAAGCTGCCGTCCTTGTTCAGCACGACGCCCGGCGCGACGAGCGCCGCCCACGGCAGATGATCGGCAAGCCGGTCCGCGCGGCGGCGATACTCGTGGAGCATCAGCATGAGAGATGGCCTTTCTGGCGGAGATGCCGCACCAGCACGGGCATGAAATCTGGGTCGCGCTTCGCCGCGAAGACGGCAAGCGTGTGACCTACGGCCCACAGCACGAGCCCCGAGATCCACTGCTGAAGCCCGAGGCCGAGCGCGGCAGCCACAGTGCCGTTCACAATCGCAACGGCACGCGGCGCACCGCCAAGAAGGATCGGCTCGACGAGCGCGCGGTGCATCGGCGCTTGGAAGCCTTCGATATGGGCGCCGGTCGCGGTCACGAGATGAGCGCCCCGCCGCCGAAACTGAAGAAGCTGAGGAAGAAGGACGATGCGGCAAAGGCGATCGACAGGCCGAAGACGATCTGGATGAGACGCCGGAAGCCGCCCGCCGTCTCGCCGAACGCGAGCGTCAGCCCGGTGACAATAATGATGATCACCGCGACGATCTTCGCAACCGGGCCCTGAACCGATTCCAGCACCTGCTGCAAGGGTTCTTCCCACGGCATGCCGGAGCCGGCAGCCTCGGCACCGGTCGCAACGAAAAGACCGAGAGCTGCGATGCCGAGGACGAACAGAAGCTTAGAGTAGTCTCGCGTGCGAAGCGTGCGCATGTCGGTCTCCTTGCAGGTCAGGCAGAAAGTCGATGAGGTCGATGAGGCGGAAGCCGCCGTCCGGTCCAATGCCGTCGACGCGTGCCGCGCGCGAGACGCGGCGTCCTCGACCACGCCCGGAAATAAACACGACCATGTCGATCGCGTCGACGATGAGGCGCCGCGGCACGGTGACGACCGCCTCCGCTATCAACTGCTCGATCCGGTCAAGCGCGGCGGACGCGCTGTTCGCATGGACCGTCGCGATACCGCCCGGGTGGCCCGTGTTCCAGGCTTTCAGCATGTCGAGGGCTTCCCTGCCCCGCACCTCGCCGACGATGATGCGATCGGGGCGGAGGCGGAGTGTAGAGCGCACGAGATCGGCCATCGTCACCGTGCCGGCTTTGGTCCGGAGCGCGACCACGTCGGGCGCGGCGCATTGCAGCTCGCGCGTATCCTCTATGAGGATGACGCGCTCGTTGAGGTGAGCCATTTCGGCGAGAAGCGCATTGGCAAGCGTCGTCTTGCCCGACGAGGTGCCGCCCGCGACGAGAATATTCTTGCGTTCGACGACGGCGAGGCTCAGCAGCCGCGCCGTCTCGGCGGACATGATGCCGTCCTTCACGTAGTCGGAAAGTGTGTAGATCTTCTCGGCGGGCTTCCGGATCGAGAAGCAGGGCGCGACGGTGACCGGCGGGAGTACGCCCTCGAAGCGTTCGCCCGCGCCTTCGCCGCGGGGCGGGAGTTCCGCCGAGACAATCGGCGACAGCGCGTGAACCTCGGCGCGCGCGTGCGAAGCGACAAGGCGGATGATGCGCTCGACCTGTGCCGGCTCGAGCCGCACGCCTGTGTCCATCCGCCCCTCGCCCAGCCGGTCGACCCAAAGTGTGCCGTCCGGGTTCACCATGACTTCCTGTGTCAGCGGGTCGGCGAGCGCTGCCGCGATCGTCGGCCCCATCGCGCTCCGCAGCATTGCGTGCTTGCGCCCTTCGGCGATGGCCTCGTTCATGACTTGCCGCCTCCGATCGAAGACGTCCCAAGCGTGCGCCGGCCACTCGCCATCGCCTCGCCGACGCGGGTGACGAAGGCATTGAAGCGGTCACGGCCGACCGCACGCGACGCCTCATCGGCATCAGGGAGCGGCGCCTGCACCATCAGTTCGTAGCGCACGAACAGGGCAAGGCTTTCGAGCAGCACCTGACCGTCGCGTTCGATCCGCCCGAGTGCCATCGACATGCGGTCGAGCCGTCCGCTAAACCGGTGCTCGAGTTCGCTGACGGCCTCGCGGCTCAGCCAGGCGGTGAGCGCGTCGGTGAGGATTGCCGACTTGGACGCGCCGGGCTCGGCGGCGAGCGCTTCGAAACGGTGACTGAGGTCTTCCGGCAGGAAAAGCTGGTAGCGCACGCGCGGCGGTTTGCGGATCCTGCCCATCAGAATTTCGGCAGCGGCTTGGAATCGCGGGACTGGTTGATCGCATGCGCGCGGATGACCGCGTCGCGCGCGCGCGCTTGGTCGATTGCGCGCTTGTCGATTGCCGGGTCGGCATCGTCCTTCTCAAAGCCAAGCGCATCGACCGGCTTTGCAGGATCAAGCGATTTGGTCGTCTCCTCAATCCCCGGATGCCGCTGGTGCTCCAGCCCGTCATGATTGTCCGGCTTTGCATCCTCGTCGGCGACCTCAAGACGTGCGTCGGGTGTGCGGACAAGACCGGTCCAGTCGTCAGCGCGTGGTTTCGGGTGGTCGCGCGCGGCGCCCTCCACAATGACGGGCGGCGGCAGCACGCGGCGCTTGAAATTGCGATCTTCAAAGTAGCGCAGCTTCTTCGCACGGATCGGCGCGAGCCCCGCGAGCATGATGAGTTCATCGCTCGGCGGCAGCTGCAACACCTCGCCCTGCGTCAAGAGCGGCCGCGCGGTCTCCTGGCGGCTGACCATGACATGCGCGAGCCAGGGGGCGAGCCTGTGCCCGGCATAGTTGCGCATGGCGCGCTGTTCAGTCGCCTGTCCCAGCGCATCCGAAACACGGCGCGCCGTGCGTTCGTCGTTGGCCGCGAAACTCACGCGGACGTGGCAATTGTCGAGAATGGAGTTGTTCTCGCCGTACGCCTTCTCGATCTGGTTGAGGCTCTGCGCGATGAGGAAGGCGCGGACCCCGTAGCCGGCCATGAAGGCAAGGCTCGTCTCGAAGAAATCGAGCCGTCCGAGTGCCGGAAACTCGTCGAGCATCATGAGAAGCTTGTGCCTGCCGCTCGCCTCAGCGCGTTCGACGTCGAGCCTCTCGGTGAGGCGGCGTCCGATCTGGTTGAGGATCAGGCGGACAAGCGGCTTTGTCCGCGAAATATCGGACGGCGGGATGACGATGTAGAGCGACACGGGATGATCGGCCTCAACGAGATCGGCGATGCGCCAGTCGCAACGGGACGTGACGGCGGCAACCGTCGGGTCGCGGTAGAGCCCCAGGAACGACATGGCGGTCGAGAGCACGCCCGAGCGCTCGTTGTCCGATTTGTTCAGAACCTCGCGCGCGGCGGAAGCGACAACGGGATGGACTTGCGGTGCTTCTTTTGTGCCGAGGTGATTGGTGGACATCATGCGCTTCAGCGTCGCGACGAACGTGCGCTGCGGATCGGAGAGGAACGTCGCCACGCGGGCGAGCGTCTTTTCCTCTTCGGCGTAGAGGATATGGAGGATCGCGCCGACGAGAAGACTGTGGCTGGTTTTCTCCCAATGGTTGCGGCGTTCGAGCGCGCCTTCCGGATCGACGAGGATATCAGCGATGTTCTGGACGTCGCGGACTTCATACTCGCCCCGCCGCACCTCAAGGAGCGGATTGTATCTGGCGGATGCAGCGTCCGTCGGATTGAAGAGAAGCGCGTGGCTGAAGCGGGCGCGCCAGCCTGCTGTGAGCTGCCAATTCTCACCCTTGATATCATGAATGACCGCGCTCCCCGGCCAGCTGAGCAGCGTCGGGATGACAAGACCGATCCCTTTGCCGCTTCGTGTCGGCGCGAACGCCATGACGTGCTCGGGGCCGTCGTGGCGGAGATAGCGTCCGCGCAGGCGCCCAAGAAACACGCCTGCATCCCTGAACAGGCCGGCGCGCTCGATCTCTCGGCGTGTTGCCCAGCGTGCCGAGCCGTAGGTGGTGACCTGGGCGCCCTGACGCGCACGCCAAAGAGAGCCCGCGATCGCCGCGCCGCAGCCGAGGAAGCCGCTCGCTGCCGCGATCGTGCCGGCCTTGTCAAAGATATGGGGCGCGTAGGCTTCAAAGTGGAACCACCATGGGAAGATGGCCCAGGGTTTGTAGATTGGCGTTCCTGCGAGAATGAACCAGGTATCTCCAAGCTGCGGCTGGTAGCCGAGCGCCGCCGCGCACCACTGCGTCGCCGCCCAAACGCCGGCGATGACGATCGCGAAGACGACGAAAATCTGGCCGATCAGAAGCTTGGTGGGGGTCACGGGAAGGCTCCGACGGGAATGCAATGGTCCGACCGGAGAAGACTCGCACGGGCTTGCTCGGGAGCGTTATGGCCTCTCCGCCGTCCCGAACGGCATTTTCACCGCCACATCGCGGAAGAAGCTCGTTAATCGAAATCTTTGGATGCCTCTCGTGCAAATGTCCCTGCCGAATCACGGTTCGCAAGACGGCAGGACATCCAGTGTCAGGGCCAATGCGTGCCCTCCTGCACGGGTTTCCTACTCCATGGACTCCCAGCAATGATCGCCGATCATACGCTGCTGACTCCCTGCGCGAACTCGTTCCATCTCAAGGGAGGTGAGCCCAATCCCATCGCGTTGGCACTGACGAGGTCGCCCGCTAGACAAAGTCACATGTAAAAAGATCAGGATCGAAGGCTGCTTCCTGGAGTTCAAGCAATGGCGGCGCATCGCTGTCCACTATGACAAACCTCGCTGCGATCTTACCCGCTTTCCTAGTTCTCACTGGCATCCTGCTATGGCTCAAATTGTTAATGGTCCAAAGTCGAGCGTTCATCCTGATCGGCCATCCTTTCGTGGACCGAGATAGATGGCGCCCCCCCGCAGCGCCCAGGGGAGCGCGCCTAGCGCCAGCAGCAGGGCAGCGATCAGCAGTAGCAAGGGATGCTCGAAGCTAAGAGCCGCCCCGAGCCGTGCCAGCGCCGCCGTCTGCACTGCTCCAAAGGCAAGCCATGCCACCGCAGGCATGGTCAGCGGTCGTCCGCTATGCCCCTGGGTGACGCGCGTCACCATCGCCACGAGCAGACTTGCGCCCATGCCGAGCAGCAGGGCGTGAATGGCGGCGATAGGAGGGACAGGAGCCACGGTGGCCAGCGCGGCAAGGAGGAAGCTGACGGGCGCCCAGGCAAAGCCCCACAGAAGCACCATCAGCAACCCCGGCACAGGCCTGCGCGGAGTCCAGCGCCACAGCATCATCAGCAACAGCAGCGTCATCGCTGCGGCTATCAGCCCGCGCAGCGGTGAACCACAATGGGTCGCCACGATGTCTGCCAGCAGCAGCGGCCAGAACAAACCAAGCAGCCAATAGGGGCGCCAACTGACGTAGCCGGCCACCACATTGTCGGCGAAAAAGGGGATCATGCGGTGGCAGACGGTGACGAAGATGGCGGCGGTCAACCCATGCGTGCCGAGCAGGATCGAAGCCGCTCGGCCGGGTGCCCACTCACCGGCGGTAAAGACGAGCAACAGCGCGAGGCCGGCAAGCGCGAGCAGCCAGCCCGCCAAAGCCGAAAGGCCGTGCCAGTGCGGCTTGCGGGTGGACTTGCAATGCGCCAGCAGCACGCTGGCGAGCAGCACGGCGCCGATGCCCCATCCAGCCAGCATCAGCGCCAGCGCGGCATTGAGTAATGCCAATTGGTCGCTCCACAGTGCCGCGGCGAGGAGCAGGCTGCCGAGCATCATCGGGATGGCAGCGGGTAGAAAGCGCCGGGATGGCAGGTCGTCCAACCCCATCCAGCGCGGAAAGACGGTTGCAAGAAAGCCGAGGATAAACGGCATGAACAGCGCATAGACAGTCACCGGTCCATGCAGTGTCGCGTGGAGCGCATCGTCCTGTGGGAGACCAAGCGGAAACCAGTGCGCGTCCGCCAGCCGCGCCAGCCACCACAGCGGCAGCATCAAGAGATTGAACACGCCGGTCAGGAACGGCAGGCGATGGGGTGCGGCGCCAAGCAGGCGGAAGGGGCTTCCCTTTGCGGCGTGGTTCATTGTGCCCAGCCATGCGATCCCGCGACGGCGCCCGCTATGGTCACGAAGCCGGCCAGCGACAGCACGACATGCACGATCTGCAGCCGGCGGTGCCAACGCCCTTCGGGATCGCCTCCCCGTAGCAGAGGATGGATGACCAGCGGTTCGAGTACGAACAGGATCAGAACGAACACTAGCCAGACAAGCAGCATCGCCCACATCCACCAATAGGCCGGATCAGCAAAGCGCCACCACAGGTCCATTCGCCCGACGAGCCAGAAACCGCTGCCCCCTGTGAGCAGCACCCAAAAACCCGCTTGCGGAGCAAATCGTCCCTCGATCCGGTGAAAGGCACTGATACGGCGCTCGGGCGGCTCGGCCTGGCGAATAGCAGGCAACACCACCAACGTGACAAACCATACGCCGCCAAACCAGGCCACCACACCGATCACATGCACAGCACGCGATATAAGCAAGTCATCCATGGTACCGATCTCCAAGCGAACGAAATACTCGCTAAAGTTGATATCAATCATTGCTATTGATTTATATCAATTAAAGCCGCAATGGCCGGGCGCAAATGGTGTGCATGTCACACGCCCGCTTCCGCCTGCCCATAGCTCTCTCTGCCTCTGTATTGTTCGCGCTGCTGCCGGCAACCAGCGCTCTCGCACAGGCAGCCGCGACGCCAATCCCCGCCCCGGCCAGGGAGGCATCCGATGCGGTTACGCCCTATCTCAACGCGCGGTACCGACTTGAAACCGTGGATCAGCAAGGCATTGCCAAATCGGCGACGGCATCCACGCTGCGCCTGCGCGCTGGTGCGCGTACCGCTGCCTGGCATGGTCTCAGCGCAGTGATCGAGGGCGATGCGATCTTACGCGTCGGGCCGAAAGATTATAATGATACGGTGAATGGCGGGGTGGCCTTTCCGGTGGTCGCGGATCCATCCGACATATTGCTCAATCAGGCCTATGTCCGCTGGGAGCCCGTGCGTCAGTTGGAGGTGATCGGCGGCCGTCATGCCGTCAATTTCGACAACCAGCGCTGGGTCGGCAGTGTCGACTGGCGGCAGAACGATCAGACGCTCGACGCTGTGCGCATCGGTATCGTGCCTGCCGCCGGGACACGCATCGACTATGCATACAGCTGGCGCGTCAATCGGGTGTTTGGGAAGGATTCCCCGCAGGGCATCTGGCCGGACTCGGATATTCATCTGCTGCGCGGATCAACCACGCTCGCGCCGCTCGGCACGCTGATCGCTTATGGCTATTGGCTGGATATCCCGGCCGCTCCAGCGCTTTCATCACGCACACTGGGCTTGCGCCTGACAGGCGAACAACCGCTGAGCGATGGGCTGCGCATTCACTATGCCGCCGAATACGCCCGGCAGAGCGACCTGAGTATCAATCCGCGCAATTTCGCACACGACTATCTGTTGTTGGAGCCCGGCATCGGCATCGGGCCCGTGACGATACGAGTTGGTTATGAGCGGCTGGAAGGCGATGGGATCACAGCCCTGCAAACGCCGCTTGCGACCCTGCACGCCTTCAACGGTTGGACCGATCGTTTCCTGACGACGCCGCCGAGCGGTCTTCGCGATCTTTATGCCGACGTGCAGTGGCGCATAGGTTCGCTGTTCACAAGCACTCCGGCAACGCTGCGATTTCAACTGCACGATTTCAATGCCACGCACGGCGGTGCCGATTATGGTCGCGAAGTGGGCTCGTGGCTAACCGTGCCTGTCACGCGACAGATCAGTGCCGCGTTCAAACTCTCGCACTATGAGGCGGACGCTTTTGCAACCGACACAACCAAATCCTGGTTCTCGGTCGAGGCCCGCTTCTAAAGATCATCAACCACCGGATCAGGCCGGGCGAGTGCGATCAGCTTCGTACGGTCGATGATCTGTACTGTGGGCCCGCTGATAAGCACGCCGTGCTCTGCCAGCGTTCCACAGGCGCGGGACAGATTCTCAGGTGTCATGCCCAGCAACGAAGCAATCACGCGCTTTTCGGCGGGCAGCTGGAATTGCACGATATCTCCCTGCCGCCGGCTTTCCAGAAACAGGAAATTGGCCAGCCTTTCGAGAGTCTGCCTGAGCTTGATATCCGTCAGCGAGCGCACCAAATTGCGGTAGCGTAACGCAATTTCGGTCATCGCCGCGGCGGCAAGCGCACCGTCCTTGGCGATCGTTGTTCTCAGCAGCGGCGATGGGATCATCAGGATACGCGAAGCCGATAGCGTCCGCGCCGACATCAGATAACGCTGATCGGTGTACGCTGCGGCGAGAATGAAGCTTGAAACGGGGCGCACCAACTGCATCGTGACTTCGCACGATCCGTTGGTCGTGAACAACTCTACCAGCCCGTCCAGGAGCACATGCAGGAAATCGGCACGACCGCCGGTTTCGATGAGCGTAAGCGCAGGTGGAAAGACCTGCAGGAACGAAGCGCGAAAAATTTCCTCGCGCATCCTCTCGTTCATGGCAGCGAACAGAGGCAGAGCTGCGATTTCAGGAATCTCTTCGGTACGCATAAGTTGTCACTAACAGCCGAGATGATGATTATCAAGAGATCGGTTGATATATATCAATCATAAAGTTGATTTATGTAAGATCGAATGCAGCTGGAAATCAAGTTGAGCGAATTCCAGTGTTGCCGGCCTCGCCTTTTTTGATCGGCATCAATAATCTCTTCCCTTGCCTAAGCATGGTTGGTCTCATCATTTTGCTGTGCGGGGTGGAATCATGAATGACGCGACAACAGCGATCCAGCCGACCAAAGGCCTTCAAGCCAAAGCGTTGAGCTTGAGCACTCTTGCGTTCACCACATGCTTCGCGGTTTGGACCATCTTTGCCATCATTGGGATCGAAATCAAAAGCCAGTTGGGCCTCAACGACACCCAGTTCGGTCTGCTGGTGGGCACGCCCATCCTGACCGGATCGCTCGTACGGGTCTTTTTTGGTATTTGGACGGACCAATTCGGCGGTCGGCTGATGTTCCCGATGACGATGTTGGCGTCGGCAGTTTCCACCTGGCTGCTGTCGACCGCCGACAGCTATTTCCTCATGCTGCTCGCCGCGCTGGGGCTTGGGCTTGCGGGTGGGGGGTTCGCTGTCGGCGTTGCCTATGTCTCCAAATGGTTCCCGCCCGAGAAGCAGGGGACAGCACTCGGCATCTTTGGCATGGGCAATGTCGGCGCGGCGGTGACAAAATTCCTTGCGCCCTTCGTGATGGTCGCGATGGGTTGGCAGGCGGTTGCCCAGATTTGGGCGGTCGGCTTGGCGGTTGCGGCGGTGCTGTTTTTCCTCTTTGCGCGCAACGACCCCGCGTTTGAGGCGCGCAAGGCGCGCGGTGAAAAACCGCGCAGTCTGATCGAGCAGCTTGAGCCGCTTCGCCATCAACAGGTCTGGCGCTTCTCACTCTATTATTTCTTCGTGTTCGGCGCCTTTGTCGCACTTGCTCTCTGGTTGCCCAACTATCTGGTCGGGGTCTATGGTGTCGACATCAAGGTGGCGGGTATGCTCGCGGCAACCTTCTCCCTCTCGGCCAGCCTGTTCCGCGCCTATGGCGGGATGCTGTCCGACCGTTATGGTGCGCGCAAGGTGATGTACGCAACCTTCGGCGTGTCGCTTCTTTGCCTGTTCATGCTCGCCTATCCTTCGACTGACTATGTCATTCACGGCATTGACGGCGACATCCGCTTCTCCACCTCGATGGGGTTGGTTCCCTTTGTGATCACGGTGTTTGTGCTTGGCTTCTTCATGTCGCTGGGCAAAGCGGCGGTCTACAAACACATCCCGGTCTATTATCCGGAGCATGTCGGCGCGGTCGGTGGTATGGTTGGCATGGTTGGCGGTCTTGGAGGCTTCATCCTGCCGATCGTATTCGGCGCGGCCAACGACCTCACCAACATCTGGACCAGCTGTTTCATGGTGTTGTTCGCGCTCGTCGGCGTAGCACTTGCCTGGATGCACATGGCGGTACGCCAGATGGAGCAGAGTGCAAGCGGGCTCGATCAGCGCACCCTGCCGCAGTTCCCCGAAATGGCCTCGATCCACGAGGAGGGACGCCATGCCGCCGCCCAACCGGCGAGGGTGATCACGGAATGGCGTCCGGAAGACAAGGATTTTTGGGAAACGACCGGCCAGCACATTGCGCAGCGGAATCTCACAATCTCCATTCCCGCACTGTTGCTCGCCTTCTCGGTCTGGATGGTGTGGTCGATGGTGGTTGCGAAATTGCCGGTGATCGGCTTCAATTATACCACTGATCAGCTGTTCTGGCTCGCCGCGCTGCCGGGGCTGTCGGGTGCGACCTTCCGCATCTTCTACAGCTTCATGGTGCCGATCTTCGGTGGGCGGCTATGGACGACACTGTCGACCGCGTCGCTGCTGATCCCGGCTTTCGGTATTGGCTATGCGGTGCAGAACCCGGATACGCCCTATCTGATCTTCCTCGTGCTGGCACTGCTGTGCGGCTTCGGCGGCGGCAATTTTGCCTCGTCGATGTCGAATATCAGTTTCTTCTTCCCCAAGGCGCAAAAGGGCAACGCGCTGGCGCTCAACGCGGGCCTCGGCAACCTGGGCGTTTCGGTGATGCAGTTCGCGGTGCCTCTGGTTATTACCGCGGGCGTATTTGGTGCCATTGGCGGCGATCCACGTCCGTCGAGCGAGGGCGGACAGCTGTGGTTGCAGAATGCCGGCTTCATCTGGGTGCCATTCATCATCGCCTCCACGCTCCTCGCCTGGTTCGGGATGGATGATATCGCCGATGCCAAAGCGAGCTTCGCCGAACAGGCCGTGATCTTCCAGCGTAAGCATAACTGGCTCATGTGCTGGCTCTACACCGGAACCTTCGGTTCGTTCATCGGCTTTTCCGCAGGCCTGCCTCTACTGGCCAAGCATCAGTTTCCCGATGTCGATGTGCTCAAATTCATCTTCCTCGGCCCGCTGGTCGGGGCGCTGAGCCGCGCAGGCACCGGCTGGGTATCGGACCGCTGGGGCGGCGCACGCGTCACCTTGTGGGTATTCGTGCTGATGATGATCGGCGTGGTCGGTGTGATCTATTTCCTTGAAGCCGCCAATTGGTGGGGCTTCCTCGGCATGTTCATCTTCATGTTCTTCATGACCGGTGTGGGTAATGCTTCGACCTTCCAGATGATCCCCAACATCATGCGCCTCGAGGTGCCGCGGCTTATGCCGCACCTGTCTGCAGCGGAGCAGGTGCGGCAAGCGGAAAAGGAATCGGCAGCGATTGTCGGTTTCACGTCAGCTATCGCGGCCTACGGCGCCTTCTTTATCCCCAAGAGCTTTGGTTCATCCATCGCTGTGACAGGCTCGCCGATGGCGGCACTAATCAGTTTCCTTATCTTCTACGCCAGTTGTGCTGCGCTGACGTGGTTCATCTACACCCGGCGCGGCGGGCTCTTGCACGACATTGAACGCGGTCGTGCGCCTGCCCCCGCCGGTACCCCCACCTTCATCCAGGGAGTTGCCGCATGAGCCAGCTACTCGATCGCCTGACCTTTTTCCGGCAGGCTAAGCAGTCCTTTTCCAACGGTCACGGCATCACCACCAACCAGAACCGCGACTGGGAGGATGGCTATCGGAAACGCTGGCAGCACGACAAGATCGTGCGCTCCACCCACGGCGTGAACTGCACCGGCTCCTGTTCCTGGAAAATCTACGTCAAAGGCGGGATCATTACCTGGGAAACCCAGCAGACCGACTATCCCCGCACGAGGCCCGATCTCCCCAACCATGAACCCCGGGGCTGCCCGCGCGGCGCGAGCTACAGCTGGTATATCTATTCGGCGCAGCGGCTGAAATATCCGATGGTTCGCTCCCGCTTGCTCAAGCTGTGGCGCGAAGCGCGGGTCATCCGCACGCCAGTCGCGGCCTGGGCATCGATCGTCGAGGATCCAATCAAGCGCAAAAGCTATACCGCCATTCGCGGCCACGGCGGCTTCGTGCGCGCGACCTGGGAAGAAGTGAACGAGATCATCGCTTCGGCCAATGCCTATACCGCCAAGACCTATGGGCCGGATCGGGTCATCGGCTTTTCGCCTATCCCGGCCATGTCGATGGTCAGCTATGCCGCCGGATCGCGCTATCTGTCGCTGCTCGGCGGCACCTGCATGAGCTTTTACGACTGGTATTGCGACCTGCCGCCGTCGAGCCCGCAGACCTGGGGAGAGCAGACCGACGTTCCGGAGAGCGCGGATTGGTACAACGCCGGATTCCTGATGATGTGGGGTTCGAATGTTCCGCAGACGCGGACCCCCGATGCCCATTTCATGACCGAGGCTCGCTATCGCGGCGCCAAGGTGGCGGTGGTGTCACCCGACTATGCAGAGGCCACCAAGTTCGCCGACCTGTGGCTGAACCCCAAGCAGGGTACGGACGCCGCGCTCGCCATGGCGATGGGGCATGTTATCCTGCGCGAATTCCACCTCGATCGGCAGGCGGAATATTTCGAGGATTACTGCCGCAAATATTCGGACATGCCGATGCTGGTGAGACTGGTGCCCGGCAAGGGCGGACTGGTGCCCGAACGACTGCTGCGCGCGTCCGACTTCAAGGATGCGCTGGGGGAGACCAACAACCCGGAATGGAAGACCGTCGCCATCGATGCGAAGAGCGGCGAGCCGGTGGTACCGCTAGGCTCGGCTGGCTTCCGTTGGGGTGAGCATGGCAAATGGAATCTGGAGGAGAAGGATGGCAAAGGCGCGGAGACCCAGCTGCGCATGACCGCGATCCTTGGCGGCGACCATGATGTTGTCGTCGATGTCGCCTTCCCCTATTTCGGCAATCGCGAACATGATCATTTCCAGGGCACGGACCATGCTGATGTTCTGAACCGTCGCGTGCCTGTCCGTGAGATTGCGCTCAAGGACGGCAAGGCACTTGTCGCAACGGTGTTTGATCTGTTCTGCGCGAACTACGGACTCGACCGAGGCCTTGGGGGCGGCAACGTCGCGCGGGATTACAGTCTTAACGTGCCCTACACGCCTGCCTGGGCGGAAAAGATCACCGGCGTACCTGCAGATCACATCATCACCGTCGCACGTGAATTTGCAAACAACGCAGAGATCACCAAAGGCAAGTCGATGGTGATCCTGGGGGCCGGTCTCAACCACTGGTATCACATGGACATGAACTATCGCGGCATCATCAACCTGTTGGTGATGTGTGGATGTGTTGGCCAGTCAGGTGGTGGTTGGTCGCACTACGTTGGGCAGGAAAAGCTGCGACCGCAGACCGGCTGGACCGCGCTCGCCTTTGCACTCGACTGGAACCGGCCGCCACGCCACATGAACTCGACCAGCTTTTTCTACGCGCACACCGACCAGTGGCGTTACGAAACGTTGGGTGTCGATGAGATCCTGTCCCCCACTGCACCGGAAGGGGATTGGGACGCCAGCCTGATCGACTACAACGTGCGCGCCGAGCGCATGGGTTGGCTGCCGTCCGCGCCGCAACTCAAGACCAATCCGCTCACCATCGGTAAGGCTGTGAAGGCGTCCGGCAAGGAGGCAGGGCCCTATGTCGCCGCCGCACTGAAGGCGGGCGAAATCGAGCTTTCCTGTTTCGATCCGGACGATCCTGCCAACTGGCCGCGGAACATGTTTGTCTGGCGCTCCAATTTGCTGGGGTCGTCGGGCAAGGGCCACGAATATTTCCTCAAGCATCTGCTCGGAACCGCACACGGCGTGCAGGGCAAGGATCTCGGCGAAACTGGTGCGCAGAAGCCGAAGGACGTGAAGTGGCACGAGGATGCGCCGAAGGGAAAACTCGACCTCCTCGTGACCCTTGATTTCCGCATGTCGACCACCTGCGTTTATTCGGACATCGTCCTGCCGACTGCGAGCTGGTATGAAAAGGACGACCTCAACACGTCCGATATGCACCCGTTCATTCACCCGCTGTCGGCGGCGGTCGATCCCGTGTGGGAATCGCGCAGCGACTGGGACATCTACAAGGGTATCGCGAAAACATTCTCCGAAGTCGCGCCCGAGGTTCTGGGTATCGAGCATGATGTGGTGCTGACCCCCATCCAGCACGACAGCCCGAACGAGATCGCTCAACCTTTCGACGTTGCCGACTGGGGCAAGGGCGAGACGGAACCGATCCCAGGCCGGACGATGGCGACCGTGGCGCTGATCGAACGGGATTATCCGAACCTTTACAAGCGTTTCACGGCGCTGGGGCCACTGATGGAAAAGCTCGGCAACGGCGGTAAGGGGATCGGCTGGAACACCGATCACGAGATCGAGAATCTCCGCCGACTCAACGGCCCGGTGCTTGAAGACGGCGTGACGAAAGGACGACCGCAGATCGAAAGCGCCATCGACGCGGCCGAGGTGATCTTGATGCTGGCGCCTGAAACCAACGGCGAGGTCGCAGTCAAGGCCTGGGCGGCGCTGTCAAGGAACACCGGCCGTGACCACACGCACCTGGCGCTACCCAAGGAAGACGAGAAGATTCGCTTCCGCGACATTCAGGCACAGCCGAGGAAGATCATTTCCTCCCCGACATGGTCGGGTATTGAAAGCGAACACGTCTGCTATAACGCGGGCTACACCAACGTCCACGAGCTGATCCCGTGGCGCACGCTGACCGGGCGGCAACAACTCTATCAGGATCACAAGTGGATGCGCGCCTTTGGCGAAGGGTTTTGCGTCTATCGACCGCCAATCGACACGAAGGCGGTAAAGCCGATGCTCGATGAGGCCAAAGACGCGCCGCACGTCATCCTCAACTTCATCACACCGCACCAGAAATGGGGCATCCATTCGACCTACACCGACAATCTGCTGATGCTCACGCTGTCCCGCGGTGGGCCGATCGTGTGGATGAGCGAGATCGACGCCGCCAAGGCGGGTCTCGTCGACAACGACTGGGTTGAGGCTTTCAATAGCAACGGCGCGCTGGTTGCACGTGTAGTCGTGTCGCAGCGGATGAAGGAAGGCACATTGTTCATGTACCACGCGCAAGAAAAGGTCGTGAATGTCCCCGGTTCGCCGCTTACCGGTCAGCGGGGCGGTATCCACAACAGCGTTACCCGCGCGGTGCTGAAACCGACGCACATGATCGGCGGCTATGTCCAGCTCGCCTACGGCTTCAACTACTATGGGACGGTCGGGTCAAACCGCGACGAATATGTGATCGTCCGCAAACTGCAAAAGGTCGATTGGCTCGAGGGAGCCCTCGCCGATGGGGAGGCCGCAGCATGAAGATCCGCGCCCAGATCGGAAAGGTGCTCAATCTCGACAAGTGCATCGGCTGCCACACCTGTTCCGTCACCTGCAAGAACGTGTGGACCAGCCGCGAAGGCATGGAATATGCGTGGTTCAACAACGTCGAAACCAAACCCGGCATCGGCTATCCCAAGGACTGGGAAAACCAGAAGCGCTGGAACGGCGGCTGGGTTCGCGATGCTGGTGGGTCGATCCGTCCGCGTATGGGCGGTAAGTGGCGGTTGCTCGCAAAGATCTTTGCCAATCCAGATCTGCCCGAGATCGACGATTATTACGAGCCCTTCACCTTCGATTATGCCCATCTGCAAAAGACGGGCGAGAGCAAGGCTTTCCCCACGGCGCGGCCACGCAGCCTGGTGTCAGGCGAACGAATGGAAAAGATCAACTGGGGTCCCAACTGGGAAGAAATCCTGGGCGGTGAATTTTCCAAGCGCTCCGAGGATTACAACTTCGAAGGCGTGCAGAAGGAAATATACGGCCAGTTCGAAAATACCTTCATGATGTACCTGCCTCGGCTGTGCGAACATTGCCTCAACCCGACCTGTGTCGCGGCCTGTCCTTCGGGCGCCATCTACAAGCGTGAGGAAGATGGTATCGTCCTCATCGACCAGGAAGCCTGCCGCGGTTGGCGGATGTGCGTCTCCGGCTGCCCGTACAAGAAAATCTACTACAACTGGAAAACCGGAAAATCGGAGAAGTGCATCTTCTGCTATCCGCGCATCGAAGCCGGGCAGCCGACCGTGTGTTCGGAAACCTGCGTCGGACGCATCCGCTATCTGGGGGTCATGCTCTATGACGCGGATCGGATCGAGGAGGCGGCAAGCGTCGCCGAGGTGGAAGATCTCTATCAGGCGCAGCTGGACATCTTCCTTGATCCCCATGATCCCAAGGTGATCGAACAGGCCCGCAAGGATGGAGTTCCAGAGGCTTGGTTGGAAGCAGCCCGCCATTCGCCCGTCTACAAGATGGCGATGGAATGGAAGGTCGCCTTCCCGCTGCACCCTGAATATCGCACGCTGCCGATGGTGTGGTATGTGCCACCCCTGTCGCCCATCAATGCGGCAGCGAGCGCGGGTCAGATTTCGGTCAACAACGGAATGCCTGACATCCGCAGTTTGCGCATTCCGCTCAAGTATCTCGCGAACCTGCTGACGGCGGGTGACGAGAAGCCGGTGGCGCTCTGCCTCGAGCGCATGCTCGCGATGCGCGGCTACATGCGTTCGAAATCGATCGAGGGCGTGCAGAATGACGCCATAGCGGAAGCGGTAGGCCTGACGGCGAAGCAGATCGAGGAAATGTACAAGGTCATGGCGCTGGCGGACTATGAAGACCGGTTCGTCATCCCGACCGGACACCGCGAGGATGCCGAGGACATGTTCGATGAGCGCGGTTCTTGCGGCTTTTCCTTCGGCAACGGCTGTTCGAGCGGCACCACCAGTAGCAACATATTCGGCGCGCCGGCACGCAAGAAGCTGCAAACGCCGACGGAGGTGTTCTGATGCACAATCTGCACCTTTTCTCGCTCCTGCTCAGCTATCCGACGCCCGACCTCCAGGCGGTATGCAGCGAAATCCGCGAACGACTAGCGGCGGATCCGGCATTGCCGCGCGATACAGTGAGGCGGCTGCACCCGTTGCTGACCCGCCTTGCCGCCAGTGACATCTATGCCGCGCAGGAAGCCTATGTCGAGCTGTTCGACCGGGGGCGGTCACACAGCCTTCACCTGTTCGAGCACGTCCATGGCGAGAGCCGTGACCGCGGCCAGGCGATGGTCGATCTGCGCCAACGCTATCTCGATGCAGGGCTTGAACCGGCGGGCAATGAATTGCCCGATTATCTACCCTTGTTCCTTGACTATTGCTCTACATTGTCCGAAGCGGCCGCACGCGAAACCCTCGCCGAGCCCGGCGTTGTTCTTGTCGCGCTCGCTGCGCGGCTGGCCGAGCGCGGCTCGGATTATGCCCCGCTGCTGGCGCTGCTCTGCGAGATCGCGGAGGTCGAGCAGGACGAGGAGGCGCAAAAGGCAATCTCCCCGGTAGACGATCCCGATGATCTGGAGACGCTCGATGCACAATGGGCAGAGGAAGAGATCCGTTTCACTGCAGACGCGGCGCCCGATCCAGCGGCGTCCTGTCCGCAGGTGAGCGCTATTCTGGATCGTATGTACGATCCGGCCCCGGCCACAAAACGCCCGAGGAACTGAGCCATGGAAGCTTTCGTCCATCATCTTCTGTTCGGTATTTATCCCTATATCGCACTCGGCGTGCTCGCCATTGGGTCGATCATCCGCTTCGACCGCGAGCCCTACAGTTGGCGCTCCGGCTCCAGCCAACTGTTGCGGCGCAAGCAGTTGATGTGGGGGTCGGTACTCTTCCACATCGGGGTTCTATTCGTCTTTTTCGGCCACCTTGTCGGCTTGTTGACCCCGATTGCGCTGTTCGACGCGCTGGACATCAGCCATGGCGCGAAACAGCTTCTGGCCATCATCGCTGGTGGCATTGCAGGTGTGATGGCAATCATCGGCGCCACCCTGCTCATCCATCGCCGTTTCTTCGATTCCCGTGTACGTGCGGCCTCCAATTTCAGCGACAATATGATTATCCTGATCCTGTGGGTGCAGCTGGCGCTGGGACTCGCAACCATTCCGTTGTCGGCCGGGCATCTCGATGGGCATGAAATGGTCAAGTTCATGAACTGGGCCCAGGGTATTTTCACCTTTCGCAGTGACGCCGCCAGCTATATCGCTGACGTCCACATTATCTTCAAACTACACCTGTTCCTCGGCCTCACCATTTTGCTGATCTTCCCGTTCACGCGTCTGGTCCACATGCTGTCGGCACCGGTGCGTTACCTCTGGCGGGGCGGCTACCAGATCGTCCGTTCGCGGCGGAGGCTCAGCCATGGTTGAGCTTGTCGAGCGTGCGGTCGTTCGGGTCGGCGGTGTAGAGATTCCCGCCGGCGCGATTGCCGCCGAAGTGCAGAATCATCCCGCCCCCGACGCTGATACCGCCTGGCAGGCCGCTGCCGAAGCCTTGGTGATTCGTCAGTTGCTGCTGACCGAGGCGGACCGGCAAGGCATCATCGCGCAGGAAAGTCGCGATACCGAAGGACGGCTGCTTATCGAGGAAGATGCCCGCATCGACGCCCTGCTGACTTCGGCAGTCAAGGTGCCCAGCGCCACGACCAAAGAGGCACGACGCTTCTACGAGCGGCACCGTACCCGCTTTGCCAGCGAAACGCTGATCGAGGCAGAGCACATCCTGATCGCGGCGAACCCGTCAGACCGGCTCGCCTACAGTCTGGCGGTCGGTGACGTGCGGACGCTGATCCGCAAGATCCAGGCCGACCCATCGCGGTTCGCGGATTTGGCTCGCGAACATTCAGCCTGCCCGTCAAAAGCGCAGGGCGGCAACCTCGGACAGATCGGGCGCGGCCAGACAGTCGCAGCGTTTGAGGCTGCACTGTTTGCGCTTGCCGAAGGCGAGCTCTGCGTTGAGCCTGTACGCTCTCCTTATGGTGTGCATGTCGTGCGTGCGGGACGCCGGATCGATGGACAACCTCTGCCGTTCGAGGTCGTGGAACCCACCATCCGCGACTACCTGGAAGAAGCGAGTGCGCGCCGCGCGACAGCGCAATATCTCGCCATCCTGGCGAGTGAAACGCCTGTCGAAGGCGTGACGCTGCCCATCGCCGAAGGGCCGCTGGTCCAGTGATCATCGCGCGCAATCCGGATCAGATCTTCGTGGGAATGGACGAGAACCGGGGCCTGACCGATGCCATCGGACGCCAATTCGAATATCTGCGTCTGTCGCTGACCGATGTGTGCAATTTCCGCTGCACCTATTGCCTGCCCGAAGGCTACCGCAAGGTGCACGGAAGATCACACCCCCTGTCCATCGCTGAAACGATCCGTGCGGTGCGAGCCTTTGCGCGGCTTGGTTTGTGGAAGGTGCGCTTGACCGGTGGTGAGCCGACACTACGCAGCGATTTCACACAGATCGCGCGCGCTATCGCTGCGGTGCCGGGAATTCGTCAACTGGCGATGACAACTAACGGCTATCGCCTTGCGGAGTACGCGCGGGCGTGGCGGGACGCCGGGATCAGCACGATCAATATCAGCGTCGACTCGCTCGATCCTGCGCGTTTCGCGGCGATCACCGGGCACGATCGGCTGGCGGAGGTCTTGCGCGGAGTGTCGGCGGCGCAGGCGGCCGGGTTCGACAGTGTCAAACTCAACGCCGTTCTGATGCGCGGTGTCAATGACGACGAACTGGTGGCCATGATTGATTTCGTGGCAGCGCACGATCTGTCGCTCCGTTTCATCGAGGTAATGCGGACCAACGACAATGTCGCCTTTTTCGGGAAGCGCCATCTTGCTGGGACGGCCGTGGTCGATCAGCTCAAGGCAGCAGGCTGGCAGCGGCTGCCGCGTCTCCCCGGCGCCGGGCCGGCGGTCGAATATGCACATCCGGCAGCCAAGGGGCGCATCGGCATCATTGCGCCGTATTCGCCGGATTTCTGCGCGAGCTGCAATCGGCTGCGACTATCCTCCGAAGGAAAACTGCACCTCTGCCTGTTTGGCGACGGCGGCATCGACCTACGTCCGCTGCTGCAGGGGGATGACGAGAATGCGCTGGTCGCGCAGATCGTGAAGCTAACCGCTACCAAGGCACCCGCACACCGTTTGCATATGGGCGACAGCGGTGCGACCCCGCATCTCGCTTCGATCGGAGGTTAGCATGATAGCGACCGTCAGTTCGAACCCATCACAGCGGGCTGGGAGACACTTCCGATCGGGTGAGAAAACTCATGCCCGGAATTGACGAGAGGTTGACCTTCCACCCGCTAAACATCGCAGTGCTGACCGTGTCTGATACGCGCAATCCGGATACCGATACGTCTGGCGCACTTTTGGCCGAGCGGTTGACCGCAGCCGGGCATTTGCTCGCTGCAAGAGCAATTGTCACAGACGATGTCGAACCGATCCGCACACAGATGCGCGCGTGGATTGCCGACCCCAGTGTGGACATCATCCTCAGCACGGGCGGCACCGGATTTACACCGCGCGACGTAACGCCAGAAGCCGTGATACCGCTGCTGCGGCGAATGATGGATGGGTTCAGCGTGGTGTTCCACCAGGCAAGCATGGGCACAATCGGCATCTCGACCCTGCAATCGCGCGCCTTTGCCGGGCAGGCAGAAGATACGTTTGTCTTCTGCCTGCCAGGATCGACCGGTGCCTGCCGCGATGCGTGGGATCTGGTGCTGGGCCTTGAATTCGACAGCCGCTATCGCCCCTGCTCGATTGCCGGGCAGGTTCCACGTCTGCGGGGTTTATGTGCATGAGCGGGCCATCGCACGCGGGCGACGACGTGATCGGATTCGAAGCGGCAATCGCTCTTATCGGAAGCGCAGTCGGTCCGCTGGGGACAGTAACTGTGCCGCTGGCGGAGGCTGAAGGGCGCGTCCTTGCCGAACCGCTACACGCCCGCAGCAATGTTCCGCGCCGGGCGGTCGCCGCGATGGATGGCTATGCAGTGGTCGATGCAGGGACGCAGGTCGGAGAAGCGCTGCGGGTGATTGGGGAAAGTTGCGCCGGGGCAGGGTTTGGCGGACGGATCGCACCCGGCGAAGCGGTGCGAATCTTCACTGGCGCTCCCATGCCGGAAGGGTCCGACCGCTGCATCATGCAGGAGTATGCGACACGACAAGGCGATGTGGTGCGCTTCAACCGCGGATATGGCCCTGCTTGGCATGTGCGGGCCTCGGGCAGCGATTTTGCTGCTGGTGCTTTGCTGCTTGATGCCGGGACACGGCTGACCCCGCGGGCAATGGTCGCGGCAGCCGCAGCGGACGTGGCGGACCTTCTCGTCGCTGCGCGTCCACGCGTCGCGATCATCGGTACTGGGGATGAACTCGCCGCGCCTGGTCAGTCCTATCAACGCGAGGATGCCATCCCGGAAAGCGTGACCTTTGGTGTTGCAGCCATGGTGCAACAGGCAGGTGCCGCCACAGTCTACCGCGCAACCGGCATGGACCAGCTCCCGGCCCTCGAGGCATTGGCGGCGGCGGCACTCGATGCGGCGGACCTTGTGATCGTTACCGGCGGCGCTTCGGTCGGCGAGCGTGATTTTGCGAGGCCGATGTTCGCTGCGCACGGGCTGGAACTGCTGTTTGCCAAAGTCGCGATCAAGCCCGGAAAGCCCGTCTGGCTGGGCCGTGCACAAGGAAAATGGGTGCTCGGCCTGCCAGGCAATCCCACCTCGGCCATGGTCACCGCGCGGCTGTTTCTGTTGCCGCTTCTGGCACGATTGCAAGGGCGGAGGGTCGACGATGAGCTGCGCTGGCGCACCCTGCCGCTTGCTGCTCCACTTGGCGCGGCGGGCTCTCGCGAATCCTTTGTCCGAGCGCATTGGGATGACGCCGGGCTCACTGCGCTCGGCAATCAGGACAGCGGAGCACAAGGCGCGCTCGCCGCCGCCGACTGGTTGATCCGCTGTCCGGCGGGCCAGCCGGCGCTTGGCTGCGGCGCTATGGTCAGCGCTCTGCCGTTTTAGGATGCGTGGGCTTCTGCAGGCACTCTCATTCAAGCCGCCTGCATCAGGAGGCGGGAGATCATGCGCCGTGCCGGAGTAACGCGCGCCGCTCCGAGGCCCATGTGCCGCGCGATGCGGCCCGTCGTTCGCTCATCGGTGTACAGCCCGACAATGGCATTGGTTGCAGCATAGAGCGGCCAGGTCGCGACACGATGTCCGATTTCATAGCGCCGCAAGAGAGACGCCTCTCCCAAATCACCCGCCTGACGGAGGAGGCCCGCCAAGCGTGCGGTGCCCGATAGCCCAAGATTGAACCCATGCGCCGTAACCGGATGCATCCCCACCGCCGCATCACCAACCAGCGTCGCACGCGCGGCGGCGAACCGCCCTGCATAGCTGATTGTCAGTGGATAGCGGTGCAGCGGCGTCAGCATTTCCATTGTCCCAAAACGCCGACGAAAGCGCCGCGTAAGCTCTGCGCCGAGCGCGCGAGGATCCATGTCGGCCAATGCTGCCGCCTGTCCATCGGGCAATGTAACGACAGCGGAAGCAATGCGCGGACCAAGCGGTAATAATGCCAACGTCTGCCCATGGTCGAACCATTCGGTGGCAATCCCGCAGTGGTCTCTGTCTAGTCCAACGCGTCCGACCAGCATCGATTTGCCCAAACGATACATCCGCGCCGCAATTCCCAGCTGGCTGCGGAGAGCGGAAAAGCGGGAGTCCGCGGCAACCACCAACGGGCCCGACAGGCACTGCCCGTTGCCAAGCGTGATCCGGCCTTCCGTTGGCGTTGTGATCACTTGACCAACGCTGACGCCGGTCATCAATTTTATGTTCGCGCGCGCGGCGGCGCAGTCGAAAAGCGCCCGGCGGATGTCGCAGTTCGATACCATCGAACCAAGCTGGTCACCTTTGTTCGCATCCGGCGTGAACGCCAGCGCGAGCGGTGACTGACCATTGTAGACCTTGGTCCGGGTCAGCGGATGCACGGCATCAGCGGCCAGTCTCTCCCATGCACCGAGGCGGCGTAAGATTGCCGTCGATTTGTGTGTCAGGGCGATCTCGCGGCCGTCGAAAACGGGCTCGGCAAGCGATCTTTCCTCGCTTTTCTCTATCAGAACAACATCGATGCCTGCCATCGCAAGATCATTCGCCAGCGCTAGCCCGGTGGGACCGGCCCCGCAAATCAGAACGGAATTCAGCATCGAACTGCTTCCTTGTATTCCATACCAGGGATTAGCGAAACGACATCGCAATCGGACTTGATGTGGCAAGACGCACCATATCGAATGGCCGCCCGGCGTGCGCCAGGTTACCGAGCGTAGGCCGATCAGGGCCTGCAATCGCCTGCTGCACGGTGTAATTGCCACGGTAACCACGGGCGGCCAGATCCCCCGCCATGTCGAGCACATCTTGATCTTCGAGAAGCGCGTGATGCACCGTGGTGCGCACTTCGAACGGCACGGACTGTTGTGCGCACAACAGGTCGAGCGTTAAGGAAAATTTCCGGTAGGCGCACGTGCCGGTCACCGCCCGGAACCTTCCCGGTGGCGCCTTGTAATCGAGCGCGATGCGATCGATGAGACGGGCAGCGAGCAGCCGGGCGACCACATCGGGCCGCAATCCATTGGTATCGAGCTTTACGGCAAAGCCCATCGCTTTCACTTGCGCCGTGAAGGCGATGAGACCAGGCCACGCTGTCGCCTCCCCACCCGAAAGCACGACCCCATCCAGCAGTCCTGTGCGACGGCGCAGAAAATTCAGAACATCCGCTTCCGACAAAACTCCTTTGCCCAGCACGATCTGCGGATTGTGACAATAGCCGCAGCGCATGTTGCACCCCGCTACCCACAGGATGCAGGCGATGCTGTCTGGGAAATCCAGCATCGTAAAAGGAGTGATGGCGTGAAACGGGCGGGTACGCGCCACTCGTCTGGCGGCGCTCCCCCTCTCTGGCTCGCGCCCCGACATTTTAGTGCGTGGGGGCGAACAGGTTGGCCACCATCGCCGCATCTTCGGTAAAATGGCGGCGCTGGCGATGTTCGCCAACCTTGCCCTTGTTGAAGCTATCGACCGGGCGGAAGTAGCCCATTACCCGCGTCCACACCTTGGTCCGCGTGCCGCATTGCGGGCATTCTGGTTGCTCACCGGCCAGATAGCCATGCGTATCACAGACTGAGAACACGGGAGTCAGCGTGACATAGGGCAAGCGATAGTTGGTCAACACCGTCTTCAAAAAGCTGCGCGCTGCAGCCGCACTCGACAGCCTCTCGCTCATGTAGAGATGCAGCACCGTGCCGCCCGTATATTTGCATTGCAGATCATTCTGCAAGTCCAGCGCCTCGAACGGATCTTCGGTGTGATCAACCGGGATCTGCGAGCTGTTCGTGTAATAGATATTCTCGCCGCTCCCCGCTTGCAGGATATCGGGAAAACGCCTTCTGTCCTCCTTGGCGAAGCGATAAGTGGTTCCTTCGGCCGGCGTTGCCTCGAGATTATAGAGATTACCGGTACTCTCCTGATAGCTGATCAGCCGGGCACGCATATGATCCAGGATGCCGAGCGCCAGTTCGATGCCCTGCCGTTCGGTCAGGTCATGATCGTCGCCCGTGAAATTGCGCACCATCTCGTTCATGCCATTGACCCCGATGGTGGAGAAATGGTTGCGCAGGAACGGCAGGTAGCGCGCGGTATAGGGATAGAGGCCACGATCATACATTTTTTGCACGAATGCCCGCTTCTTTTCGAGCGTCGAACTGGCGATATCCATCAGTCGATCGAGCTCGGTCATCAAACCTGCCAGATCATCTTTGAACCGATAGCCCAAAGCTGCCATGTTGATGGTGACAACGCCGAGTGAGCCGGTCATCTCCGCCGAGCCGAACAGGCCGTTGCCGCGCTTCAGCAATTCACGCAGATCGAGTTGCAGCCGACAACACATCGAACGCACCGCGCCGGGGGCATAGGCTTCCGGATTGGGCCGGCGTTCGCCAGTCTCCGGATCCCGCACATACTGGCTACCGATGAAATTCTGGAAATAGGAGGAACCGACCTTGGCCGCATTGTCAAAAATGACCGTGGCTACCCCGCTCTCCCAGTTGAAATCCTCTGTGATGTTGACTGTAGGAATGGGGAAGGTGAAGGGCTGACCGGTGGAATCCCCTTCGGTCATCACCTCATAATAAGCGATGTTGATCTGTTCCATTTCCGGTGCGAAATGCGAAAATCTCATGTCTTCGAGGCAGCGAATGCCCATGTCGCGCGCCCGTGCGCGCGCAAGCAGAGCCTCATCGTTCAGTCCTGCGAACAGGTGCCGGTCGCGATAAGTCGGGTAAAGAATGCGCAGGTCCTCGGGTACGGTGATGTCGAGCGTGATATTGGTGAAGGGGGATTGCCCCCAGCGCGCGGGCACATTGAGATTGTAGACAAACTGGCGAATGGCCTTCTTGATCTCCGGAAAACCCAGAGAGTCGAGAAACACATAGGGCGCAAGGTAGGTGTCAAAACTGGAAAAGGCCTGTGCTCCTGCCCATTCGGATTGGAGAATGCCAAGAAAGTTGCTCATCTGACCCAGCGCTTCCCGGAAATGACGCGGAGGGCGAGAGGACACCCGGCCGGCCACGCCGTTGAAACCGTCATTTAGCAGCCCACGCAGCGACCAGCCCGCGCAATAGCCGGTCAGGCAGTCGAGATCGTGGATATGAAGATCCCCCTGCCGATGGGCCAATCCCTCCTCGGGCGCGTAGATCGTATCGAGCCAAAAGTTGGCGATTACCTTACCCGCGACATTGCTGATCAGGCCGGCCTGGGAATAGCCTACATTGGCATTCGCCTTGATCCGCCAGTCGGCGCCGGAGATGTATTCATCGACGGCGTCCGAACAATTGATGTTCCGTCGGCCTGCAAGCTGAACGATCGGAGCGGAGTTCTGTGGCGATGCCTCGGAAGCCGCGATCAATCCTGACACATGCTCAGTGACGTCTGCTACACGCATCACCTTCTCCATAATCAACATTTAGTATGCAATTTGACTATGTGCGCTATATGCGGAAATCAGGATTTGATTTATATCAATTCAGTTCTGGTGGACGCCTCGATTAGGAGAGCGATGATGCGCTCAAGCTCGAAGCGATGCGCAGGGTGGCACAGCTTGGACTTGAAGATATCATTTTCGGCCGCTTCCAGGACGTGCAACCCGGCGCCGTTGATGCTGCGGTCGAAAGACTTGGCGTCGAAGCCGGAAAGCGACTTATCAAGACCGCTTGAGGCACAGACTGAGACGAACGGCAAGCAGCCTGATCCCGATCGTCATCACTACGATCGGACGGTCGCCTTTGAGCGCTAATTAAGGCGTCTTATTTAAGAAATCGCCAATTAAAGCGAACCCCGCTTTGTTTAAATAAGCGTTTGCAGCCAAAAGATAACGGATGTAGACACCACCATCATGCAAGATCGGCTCGGACGCTATATCGAAACGCCCGCGGGCGGCGAGACCGTTCGCGCTTTTGTGCCGCCGCCGCTTCCACCTTCGCCGCCAATCGACCTGTTGCGTCTACTGGAACGATTGAGTCTTGCTGAACGTGCCATTGGCCGGCTCGACGGTATTACGACTCTCCTGCCCCGACAGGAGCTGTTCCTCTACATGTATGTACGAAAGGAAGCTGTCCTTTCATCCCAGATCGAGGGCACGCAATCCACGCTCACCGACCTGCTTAGATTTGAGAGCGAAGCGCAAGTCGGCGAGCCGGTCGATGACATTCGCGAAGTCTCGAACTACGTCGACGCGCTGATGTACGGACTTGAGCGGCTGGACAGCCTTCCGCTCTCGCTTCGCCTCGTTCGAGAAATGCATTCTCGATTGCTACAGAGCGGGCGGGGGGGAACCAAGAATCCAGGCACGTTCAGGCGATCGCAAAACTGGATCGGAGGTTCCCGGCCAGGAAACGCTCTTTTCGTGCCCCCGCCGATCAGTGAACTCGATCGGTGTCTCGACGAATTCGAACGGTTCCTCCACGAGGACGAATCCCGCCTACCTGCTCTGATCAAGGCGGGTCTCCTCCATGTTCAGTTCGAGACCATCCATCCTTTTTTGGACGGAAACGGCCGCATCGGCCGTCTGCTCGTGACGCTTTACCTCTGTACGCAGGACGTATTGAGGTCACCGCTCCTCTACCTCAGCCTTTACCTCAAAACCCATCGGACCGAATATTATCGGCTCCTGCAGGCCGTCCGTGAGCGCGGCGACTGGGAAGCATGGCTGGAGTTCTTTCTGGACGGTGTTTCGGAAACAGCCAATCAGGCATTCGATGCCGCAACCCGGATCGTCGATCTGTTCAAGCAGGACCGGGACCGCATTGCAGCTGAAAGCGATAGACCTGGATCGGCACTTCGGGTCCACGAATGCCTTCAGCAGCATCCATTCGCCACGGCTGCCGGCCTCGTTGCACAAACAGGCCTCACCACCCCCACCATCAATGCCGTGCTCGTCGAACTGGAACGCCTCGGCATCGTCGCCGAAGTGACCGGCCGTAAGCGCGGCCGTGTTTTCGGATACCCGACCTATCTCGGCATTCTCAGCGAAGGCACAGACCCATTGCCCGCAGAATAGCCCGCAATACATCCTTATCCGGTGTCGTTTGTACCCGGCGCTACCCGGAAACTCTGTTTGGATTCGACACCTAGACACGCGACAAAAGCCCGACGTCATGAAATGCATGATGGAGACGGATGGGCTTTACGAGATGCTCGGCCCGCTGCGCTGGCGTCCGATCGTCCAGCTGATACCGGATTCCCGAACGATACCCCCTACGCTCTTGCCGACGTGGCGTTCGAGCATGTCCCGCCAGGGCACAAGCGTGAAGTCGCGCGCCCGTTCGATGAGTGCGTGCCGGCCGCTTGTCATCTCCACCGCGCGGACCAGCCTGCCCTGGACCGCATCGCCCGTTTTGGCTTCCTTGTACGGCAGCCTGAGCTCTTCCGACAGCCGAGCCCCGACGCGTAGTAGTTCGCGCCGCTGCAACGCCGCGAGCAGGTTCCGGCGATAGATAGTCCTGCCGTCCTGTTCCTCGGCAAGCTGCTCGGCGAGGAGCCATTGCCGGCGCAGCTCCCGCGCGGCGTGGACCTCGCGGCCGAAACCCGCGTCGCGTACGGGCACCGGCGAGCCTGCGATGAGATCGCGGTCGAGCCAGGTGGCGGCCTCGGCAACGGCAAGCGCCTCCAAGGGCACGGCGGACAAGGTTTCGACCGAGACGGGGCGGTCACGCAATTGTCGCGCTTCGAACCGCTTCACCTTTTCCAGGTGATCGGGCGTGATGATCCAGGCCCCGTCGGGTTCGCGCTCGACGCTTCGCGTGGCGCGCCGCATCGCCTCCAGTCGGCGCACATGCGCCTCGGCGAACGCTTCGGTGGCGCTCGGGTCATGCTTCAGGTGCGCGTCGATCGTGTAACGTCCGCCATGCGCCGCGGCGACCTCGGCGATGGTGCGGTCTGCGGCGCGAATACCGCCCGCGCGCGGCGTGATCCTGACGATCGCATCGCGCGGGATCATCCCCGCCGCTTCACCTTTCCCGAGCGGCGCGTAATGCGCGCGCCCGTCGATGCCGTCGATGAGCAGATAGTGACGATCCTCGTGCTCGTCGGCGAGACCGCGGGAGAGGACGCGGCCGACGATCGGCCGGGCGCCCACGGCGGCGGGATCGTAAATGGCGCAGTCGGCGCCTGCGCGTTCGAGATTTCGGGCGGAAAGATCGCGCTGCATCGTGCGGATGATGTCGCCGCGTTCGCCGATTCGGCGGAGCGTCGTCGCAAGGTCGGCGTCGAGACGCCAGCAATCGCCGCCAAGATGTGTGGCGATATCCATGCGCGCGAGCTTCTGCAACCGGCCGACGCGAAGTGCCTGCTGAAAGGGGTCACTGTCCGCGGCGCTCACGATGCGCATTTCGTCCATGTCGCGGATGAGGCGCCGGTCGATTGCGGTCAAGCGCTCCGCGCCCGTATCACTGCGCAGCCGTTCCTCAATTTCAAGATCGGTGCGCGGCCCGAGATCGAGGTTGACGATATCGGCCGCGCGCGCCCGCAGTCCGTGCGAAATATAGTCCCGCGCGATGACGAGATCGCCGCCGCGATCGTCCTTGCCGCGCAGGATCACATGCGTATGCGGATGGCCCGTGTTGAAATGATCGACCGCGACCCAGTCGAGCTTGGTGCCCAGGTCTTGTTCCATCTGGTGCATCAGCCGGCGCACGAAGGGCTTGAGATCGGGATACTGATCGGCGTCCTCGGCGGACACGATGAAGCGGAACTGGTGACGGTCGCCGTCCGCGCGTTCGAGAAACGCCTTGCCGTCGGCGATATCCCTGCCTTCTGAATAAAGCGCCCCGGGCGCGCCGTCGCGGGTCACGCCGTCACGCTGTATGTAGCCGAGGTGCGCCCGCGCGCCGCGTATCCCTTTGCCAGCCAGCATCACAAGCCGCGTCTTGACGATCACCCGGCGCGCGCGAAACCCGGCAAGGCGGTCGTGGAATCCGAGTACGCGCGCGACGCTCGCGCCGCGGCCGATCCGACTGCCGTCGAAGCTGCCGCGCCTGCCCGTGCCGGGTCCGCGTTTGCCCGCACGCGCTGCGGCCTTCATCACCTGCGAGAGATAGCGTGGTTCACCGGCTTTACCGCGCATCCGACCCAGGCGCGGAGTAAACTCGTCATCGTGCATGTCTTACGTCCTTCCGCACCGGAATGACGCTCCCCGCCAAAAGAATGGCATTCCCGCGGATATTGGCAAGGCGTCTCGCGATTGGGCGCTGAAACCCGCGCAAATCCTCGCATTCGCGGAAGGCCTGTCTCGCGCAAAATTTGCGTGTCTCGCGAAATTCTCCAAAAAACGATGTGCAGACAATCACGTGAAATATCGCGAGATATTGCTTCTATCTTGCCCTACACCGATTTCGCCCATCCAGCCTCCGATCCCCCTCTACAGCCCCCCTTCCCCGGGCTAAAATCCATCAGCACGAGTGGGCACGCCGGCGTGGGGAAGGACGAAAAATGCTGAGGGGCACCTGCCACTGTGGCAGCACGGAATGGACGATGACCGGTGATCCGGGATCGATCACCGCCTGCAACTGCACGCTCTGCCGCCGTTACGGCGCGCTCTGGGCCTATGATTATGTGGACGGCCGCATCACCATTTCCGGCGCGACACGCAGCTATAGACGCGCCGGAAAAGCCGATCCGGCGCTCGAAATCCTGTTCTGCCCAACCTGTGCGGGTGTGCTCGCATGGCGCGGCCTTCGGCGCGAGGACGACGGGCGTTTTCGGATCGCCGTCAACGTCCGGCTGGCGCCGCCGGAGGCCGTTGCTGATCTCATGATCGATCACTTCGACGGCCTCGATACATTCGACGACCTGCCCCCGGATGGACGCTGCGTGCGCGATCTTTGGTTCTAGAGGGCGCCAAAACAGAGCCGGAAGCGACGCCTGAATTGCATCGCTCCCGGCCCTGTGCAGCGCTTATTCGGATGCGGGAAACGCTGCTTCCAGTTCCGAAATCAACCGCGTTTTCTCCGCCAATGCGGCGCGAAGTTCGCGCGTTATCAGCGCGATTTCCGCCGGGTCATCGCACCATTTGAGCTCGGCGCGCAGTTCCTCGATATGCGCCTCGATCGTCATCATCGCCTCCTCTTTTTTTGCAGGACAGGCGGTCCAGACCGGCGGCGCGCGGGGCCGGGTCAGGGACCGCGAAGCGGCCGCTGCAAGCGGCGGCAGGGGCAACGATTTTGCGGTACGCAAAATGGTGGGTTCCCTGCCGTCCTTGACGCGGCGCCGTGCGCCGCCGGACGATGGCCCGTGTCGTGGAAGACGCCCCTCTCCCGCCGCGCCGCCCGGGTCTTCGGCAATGAAGAAGCCCCGCGCCGGTGACCCGGCGCGGGGCGATTTCCGGCTCAGTCGCCGGGGTTCCAGATGATCGCGAACGTATCGTCGTCATCCTGCCCAGCGGCGCGGCCGAGGTTCGCGTAGAGCGTGCGCGCGCCGAGTTCGGGGGCCGACATCGCGAGCCGGACGTATTCACGGCCGCTCACCTCGCCGGTGCGGACCCAGCCGCCGCCGAGCTCGACGCCGTTCGAGACGACGCGGTAGTCGGGCTGGTCGCCGGACTTGCCGCGGTTGGGGAGGATCGTGACGTCGGCGTTCACCGAGAGCGTGCGGATCGATCCCTTGAAGCTGCCGTCGGCTTGACGCTGCACATATCCGATTGCGGGCATTTGAAGTTCTCCTGTCTGATCGCCGGGCACCATGCCGGGCGATGGCGTGCCTCAAGGACGGCCGCAGGACATGCGGCGCGAACCCGTAGGGCCGGAGCGACCGAGCGGAGGACCGGAAGCGGCGGGCTGATTTGAAGCGAAGCGGCCGCGAGGAGCGCCGCGCGAAGGCGGCGCGGGGAAATCAGTCTGCGCGCGATGGTTTTGCGGCCGCACGCGGCCGTCCAGGGCCTCGAGCCACGCCCGGTGTGCGGCGCGCGACTGGAAGACCAGCGGTACGGCAAGCGGCTGTGCGGCAGCGTAGCCGTCCAGCCTTCCATGATCCCCGCTTCCGGGCGGGCGCACGCGTACCTATATCCCTCCGGCCATGAACAGCGACTCGATTACGGCGCGCATTGAAGCCCTCGTCACGCGGCTCGGCGGCGCGGCGATCTGCGATGGGTGCGTGACGCTGCGCTCGCGCTCAAGGCGGGCCAAAGGACGGATGCCGCGCTGCGGGGGCTTGCCGGACGCGGCGGATTCGAACGGCGGCGCGGCACGTGCACGCTGTGCAATACCGAGACGGCGGTTACCGTGCACGGCGCGGGCTGAGCGCGGGAATCACAAAGAAGCAGGGACGGCGGCCGCGCCGTCCCTGCCCGGAATTTCAGGCCGCGAGACGCACGGGGTCCCCGCCCCTATCCTCTGCGCACGGCATGAGCGCCGCGCCGCCGTCCTCGGGCGGCATATCGGTGTCGGTGCGCGCGGCGGCGACAAGCGCGGCCTTCTCGACGCTGCCGACGCCGCCGCGCGCCGTGTAGGCGGCGGGCGGGAACCGCATCCATCGGGGCACCCATCCGGAGACCTCGGCGCGTCCGTTCGTGCCCTGAAGATGATCGCGAATAATCGCTTTCAGGACCTTTCCGGGTTCCGCCGCATTGGCGGCGGCGACCCCCTCGCCTGCGATCTCGGCGACGAGCCGGCCGAGGACCGTCTTGTCGCGCAAGGTCTCGAAGAAGGCATCGTCGGCCTGCCAGTAACGCGCCATATCAATGCCGATCTCGACGCCGACCGCCTCGACGGCGGCGCTTCCGGCGGCAAGCGTCTCGCCCATGACGACCGCGATCACCTCCATGAGCGCGACGTCGGGAAGGTCAAGCAGACGCAGGAACACGCCGACGAGTCCGCGCTCGCCGGTGCCGCCGACGAGCGTCGGTTCCTCGGGCGAGACGCCGAGCAGCGCGAGAACCGCGCGGCGCTTCGCATCGAACGCCGCCTCGCCCTTCGACACTTCGACGCTTTCGCGGACGGTGTCGCTCCGGCATGTCTGCGGCTCGGGCGCGACGCGCCAGAGAGGCGATCCGGCAATGGCATGTGCCGTCATGAGGCGCAGCGCCGTGCCTGCGTGCGCCGTGAGCGCGGCGCGCACGGCGGCATGGCGGTGAAGGTCGATATAGGTCTGGAGCGTGCCGGGCACCTCGGGACGCGGCGTCTTCACCGGGCCATCGACCGTCTCGCCGCGCTCAAGGCGCTGCGCTTCCTTCGCGGTCACGAACCCTTCGTGAAAACACACCTCGCCGCTGCGGCGGACCTCGACGTAGACGCGCCCGCCCTTGTGCTTCGCGGCCTTTCTGTGGTCCCACGCTGCGAAATGATCGCCGCGCGGCAGGATGACCACATCGCTCCATCCCGCATCAAGATAGCGCGTTTTCCGGTCCAGAATCGCGGCGTCCTGATGCGTCCAGAACGCGTCGCTCTCCGCGAAATAGCGCTCTTCGCCGAAGAGGTCGGTGATGAGCGCGAGGCCGGAGGATTCGACATCGAACAGCGCATGCTCCGCCTTGATCGCCCCGCCGCCGAAGAGCCATGCCTTGAGCTGGTGCCCGGTCGGGCACCATGTGTCACCGTCGAGAAGCGCAAGCCACGCGCGCTGCTGCGCCTTCGACGCCATGGTGAGATGCCGCACGGTCGCGGTATCGATCGCCTCCTTTCGATAGAGATCGCGGATGCGCGGGCAGAGATTGCCGAGCGCGAGGATGCGTTTCACGCCGCGTTCGGGAAGACCGAAGGTCATCGCAATCTCGTCGATGCTGCGGCCCTCTTTCACCAGCCGCGTGTAGGTTTCCCACTGCGTCACCTCGTCAGGGTCGCGACGCGCGACGTTCTCGATGAGCGAGGCCTCGAGCGCGGCGGCATCGTCGCCGTCCTCGAGGATCGCGCAGGGAAGCTGCCCCCTCTCCATGCCGCTCGCGCCCGCTTCCGCCGCGACGATTTTCGCCGCTGTGAAGCGGCGGGCGCCCGCGACGATCTCGAAGGCATCGGGGCCGCAATTGGGCCTGACGATGAGCGGCACGAGAATGCCGCGTGCGCGAACGGTCGGCAATATGTCCGACACGTCCGGTGCTTGTCTGCTGTAGCGCATATTGGTCTTGCTGATCGACAGCTTGCCAAGGTCGATAAAGTCGAGTTTCATGAGACTACTCCGTATGTTGGGATTGAAAAGAAAGGGAAAATCGTTTCATTAAAAGCTGTTACTGACCTTGCGAGGGGGAGGACCTCGCGCTCCACACGACGCAG
>NZ_RBWX01000010.1 GCF_003634215.1 Sphingosinicella microcystinivorans
AAAGGGTTGTGTCGACAACTTCACTTTAGAGACCTGCTGGCCGGTCATGACTGCCTTGATGAAGCCGGCGGGCGCTACGCGCCCTTGTCTCCATCAAGGCAATGTGGCCCTTCAATAGGCCGCTTCCCAATGTGCTATGGCCCCGAGTTCGTCGCCCATGCGGTGCGTGAATGGCTGGGCAGGCTCGGCGTCACCACGCTTTACATCGAGCCAGGCAGCCCCTGGGAGAATGGTTACATCGAGAGCTTCAATGCACGCCTGCGTGATGAACTGCTCAATGGCGAAATCTTCTACAGTCTGGAGGAGGTCCGCTGCGTCACCGGCTGGTGGCGCGATCATTACAACCGATTGCGCCCGCACAGCAGTCTTGGCTATCGCCCACCAGCCCCGGAAACGATCAAAATGCCAGCCTGGCCGCTCGGCTCCGCTACGCTTCGCCTCCCGCCCAGGCTGGCATCAGAAATGCGGATCAGCTAATCATGAAACCGGACCAATCATCGCGGGCAGTCCACTAGCGGCGCTGATCGCGGAAGCGCTGTCCAATCCAAAGCGCTGGTTTGTGCTGACAGTGCTTGCGATCGGCGTGGTCGCGACATTCGCCCTCGGCTTTCTGGACATGAAGGCCCAGGCATCGGCCGAGCGCGTCGAGTCAGCGCGGTTCGGTGCCCTAACATCGCAAGGGGCGCAAACGTCCTCCGGTGTGGCCAAAGTTGAGCAGCGCGCCGTGGCCGTGGGTGCCGAGCTTGAAGACGCTCATGCCCGGCTTCGGCAGGTGCAGGCGGTCGCCGATACGCTGCGTTCGGATAACACAGCACTGATACGCCAGAACGCCGACCTTCGGGTTGATGTCGTGAACCTACGTCAGCAGCTACTAACGATGGAAGGCCAGATCAGTCGGGATTCGTCCGAGTTCAAGGCCGCTCAGGCGGCATTCGCGGAGGCCCAGCGCGAACAGACGAAGGCTGCGGTATACGCAGCGCGGCAGGCGCATTGCGAGACGACGATTAAGAGATACGATGGCGGCTACACGGAGACGCCGGCCGACCCGAACATCATCACGGAGGGGCGGTGCTTCCATGGCCGCTACTATCCGCCGGGAGAGTAAGACGATGGGCTTGATTGAAACGCTTAGAAGCGCGCTCGCCGGGCGTTACGTCACGCCGCCGCAGCCACCTAGCGCAATTTTCAAAGAATTTGTTCCGGAAAATGAGCCAGAAGAATTTATCGAGCCGGCATCGATAGCGCCTCGTCTTGAGAACATCGAAGGCGTCGCCTGCGCCATTTCCTATACCGACAGCGGAGGCAGAGTGTCGGAGCGAACGATCACCTGCAAGCGGTTGGACCGCAAGGGTGGCACAGCATACCTTTACGCTTGGTGTCACGTCCGTGAGCAGGTTCGCCAATTTCGAACGGATCGCATCCGGGAAGTCTACGACATCGAATCGGGGGAGGTTATCACCCCACACCACTTTTTGCGCGCTTTTCCGGATCAGATGGCGCTTCACCCACAAATCTGTGGGGACTTTCTGTTGCTCACCGCGCGGACCTGCTCGCCGGATTGAACATTCTGACATTCATTGCTCGTTGCGATCGGGACTTCCATCCAGACGAGTTGGAGACTGTGACGGACTATGTTGACGATTGGGCTGAAGCTCACCACTGTAGTGACCGACTTCCAGTTGATGACGTGTCCGATCATGTCGCCCGGCTGGCGCCGGACAGCGAACAGTTCGTAGTGTCACTTGAACGGGTTGTGGATCGCGGTGGCACAAACCTTGCCTTAATCGGTGATTATATGGACGCTGTGATAGCCGCTGACGGGGTGTTGCACCCAAACGAGGCGCATTGGGCCTATGTTGCTCGCCGCTTAATCTCTGAGGCCGGGTAACGCGAAAACTCGCAGGTGCATTAGATGCTGCCTCTTGCGTTCAAAACATTTCGGAAACGGAGGCAAACGTCACGAGATCGTCAGGAAACGCACGGGCTGCGGCCACTTTTTTGTCGTTAAGCTCCATCTGAGACGGCTCCCACGCCTCCGGGGACATCTTCGGCGCTTCCTGTACACACTGGCGTTACGTCTTGCATATCGCCGTTCGCTTGCACATTCTCTTGGTCCTGCGGCTTTCGTTTTTGCAGGCTTCAGAAGGAGGCTTCGTGGGCGACGAGGTCATTGATCTGCTGAACAAAGTTTCCGTCGAGCCCGAGCTTCTCCATGAGCTGGCGACGGTTACATGGCCTACCGCGGATTTCCTGGAGCCGAGCGTTGAGCGCAGCCGGCGCGTCTGCGAAGAGGTCTGGCAGTTCCTGGTTCAGCATGACCGCTGCGCGCCAGAGACCGACCCGATGGACATGGCGTTGGCGATCACGGCACGTATCTTCGCGCTGCACTGGTGGGTAGGTGAGCATAGGCCGGATGCCCGCTGGTACGGGCACGAGGCGCTCTTCAAAGCAGCTTGTACGGAGCCGTTGTGCCCGATCGACGGACAGGCTTTATTTGACCCCGAAAAGTTCGAGGAAGCTTTAGCGTTGAGCAGCGGCGCGCTTTAGCCAAACGCGAGAAATTCTGCATTCCTTCAGATATCGAGCCGTCCAGGCATCAGCTGCAAGCCCGGTTGAGGGCGGTGTCGAAACAAGACGTTGATTATGAGCTCAACACTTTCTGATTATCCCATAGTAGCTATGCGCGGGGATAGTACGGGTGTGGGTTGAAACCTTTTCATTTCAAACGGTTCGCCTTCCGACTTCCTTACGCCTTTATACCGCAACAATGTCGTGATCACTTTATCAACTGTTGATAAGATGCTATTCTCCCTGTGAATGGAGTCTCAATATGATTAGCGCGGATCTTGGAAAGCAGCTTGAAAATTTCGTCGCCAGCCTTGTCGCGACGGGTCGGTACAACTCAAAAAGCGAGGTTTTACGTGAAGGCGTGCGCCTAATTCACGATAGGGAAACTCGTCTCGCCGCTCTCGATGCCTCGATAACGCGGGGTCTTGCAGATGCGGACGCAGGACGCACAGCGCCGGCTGATCAGGTGTTCGACCGCCTAGAGGCCAAATATCGTGCCATGAGCGCTGGCAACGAATGATCGTCCATTTATCGGCTGAGGCCGAGTATGACCTCGAGACGATTGGTGATTATATCGCCCGCGATAATCCGGCACGAGCGTTGAGTTTCTTGGAGGAGCTACGTTCGAAATGCTCGGACTTGGTCGATATGCCGAAACGCTTTCCACTTGTGCCGCGCTATGAGGCGACCGGTGTGCGGCGGCGTGGCCATGGTGATTATTTGATCTTTTACCGGGTCGAGCCGGAAAGAGTGATCGTTATTCACATTCTGCACGGTGCTCAGAACTACAACACCATCCTCTTTCCATCTTGAATCGCCGATTTAGCCGTCGTTCCGTGTTGCGAACGTCTCCGTCGGAAGCTGTCGCAGTTCACCTATGGCGGCCGCTCGCTCGATATCGCGCGTCTCCGCCGCGCCGTCGGCGATCCGGACATCTGCGCAGTGACGTAGGGCTGCATTCCGGTCAACCTGTTCGGCGGCCCCGGCAGCATCACTGAAGCTATGCTGCACTCGATCACGTCGGACCGTTTCCGCGATGTCGATGCCGAGCTGAAGGCGGTGGTCGGCAACGTCACCGGCAAGCTGTTCGAACTGCCCGCCGGCGACGTCAATATTGCGCTGGGCACCGAGTACCGTACCGAAAGCTTCTCGCAGATTCAGGACAACGCACCGGAAAAGACGACCCCGACGCCGCCGTTCCTGCCGCCGACGCGGAAGATCTACGAGTTCTACGCGGAAACCTCGATCCCGCTGCTCAAGGAAATCCCGTTCATCTACAGCCTCGATGTCGAGGGCGCGGTCCGCTACTCTCACTACAACGCCTTCGGCTCGACGACGAACCCGAAGGTCGGCGTGAAGTGGCGTCCGTCCAGCGATCTTCTCGTTCGCGGTTCGTGGGGCACCGGCTTCCGCGCGCCGAACTTCACGGAGGCGAACAGCACGCAGTCGCGCGGCTACCGCCCGGTCACAGACCCCTGCTACACCGCCGCTTATACGACGTTGCCGGGATGTAACGGGCGCCAGCCCGCGACGATCCTCACCGGTACCTTCGTCACAACCGGCGGCAACCCCGATCTCAGGCCCGAAACGGCGGAGACGCTCACCGTCGGTCTCGTCTGGACGCCCGACTTCATCCCCCGCTTCTCGGCCACGATCGACGTCTACCGCATCACCAAGGCCGACATCATCGGCGCCGCTGACGTCGATTACATCATCATGCAGAACGCGATGGGAACGGCTTTCGCGGGCCAGGTGGTCCGCAACGCGAACAACGAGATCATCGACGTGTTCGCCACGCGCGACAACCTTCTGGACCAGACCATCAAGGGCATCGATTTCGGCCTCGAATACACCACGGCCGAAGCCTCGTGGGGTAGCCTCAACCTGCGCACGGACGCCACCTACATGGACACGTACAAGCTGTCCCCGGCGCCTGACACGCCCGCCGTCGAGCGCGTCGGCTCCTACACAACGGCGCTCGGCACGATCCCGCACTGGAAGGCGACGGGCCGCGTGACATGGACGTTCGGCGACCTGTCGGCGACGTGGGGCCTGCGCTACGTGGGGCCGGTTCGCAACGATGCCTCGCTGCTGGTCGCGGGGGAGCGCATGCGCGCCGAATCCTATCTCCAGCACGATGTCGCGGTCACCTACAACATCGAGCCGCTGGCGATGCGCGTCACCGCGGCGGTGGACAATCTCACCGACGAGATGCCGCCGTGGCTTGAAGGCAACTACTTCAACGGCTTCGACAATCTGACGTTCAACTCGCGCGGCCGGTTCTTCTCCTTCCGCGTGGTGAAGGACTTCTGATCGGCAGCGGGTTTGGTATCCCCCACAGCATCACCGGTGCGGCAAGCGCGGCGCCGGTGATGCCATTTCCGGGGGGCAGCGAGACAGGGGAGAACGTCAGATGAGGCAATTCGGAATCGCGGCGGCAGCCATCGGCCTCGCCTTGCTCGCCCAGCCCGTCGTGGCGGCCGCGCAGGACGCCGCCGCGCCCGATCCCGATGCTGAAGCCAAGGCGATCACCGCGCAGACCCGCAAGATGGGCGGCGTCATGCCCGCCGAACAGCTTGCATTGTCGTTCCAGCATCTCGACCTGTCGCTGAAGGTGTTTCCGGACGAGAAGCGCATCGAAGGCGACGCGGTCCTCACGCTGCGCGCCAAGTCGGCGGTGCCGGAGCTCGTCCTCGATTTCTATCCCCGGTTCCAGATCGCCTCGATCACCCTCAATGGCCGCAAGGTGGCGCCCGCCGATTACAGCAACCCCGAAGGGCAGCTTCGCATCAAGCTCGCGCGGCCACTCGCCGCCGGCTCGGTCACCAAGGCGCGCATCGTCTATTCGGGCACGCCGCCGCTCGCCAAGCGCCCGCCGTGGGAAGGCGGCACGACCTGGGCGAAGACGCCGGATGGCCAGCCGTGGATCGATACCTCGCACTGGGGCGGCGGGTGCGATCTCCTGTATCCCTGCATCGATCATCCCACCGGCAAGACCGAGGTCGCCGATCTTCACTACACGGTGCCCGCGCCGCTCGTCGCGCCGGGCAACGGCACCTTCATGGGCATGACCGAGAAGAACGGCTGGCGCACCTACAACTGGCGCGCGCGCAGCCCGCACACCTACGGCCTCGTGCTCGATGTCGGGCCGTTCAAGGTGCTGGAGGCGGACTACAAGAGCCGCTTCGGCAACACGATTCCGATGCGTTTCTGGTATCTGCCGGGTGAGGAGGAAAAGGCCGCCGAGCTCTTCAAGGAGTTCCCCGTCGCGCTCGATTTCTTCGAATCGCAGATCGGCCCCTATCCGTGGGGCGACCAGAAGATGGGCGTCATCCGCGTGCCCTTCTCGGGCCTCGAGAACCAGACGCTCAACGGCTACAGCATCGATTACACGAAGACGATGTACGGCTTCGATCCGCTGATGCACCACGAGTTCTCGCACGAATGGTTCGCGAACCAGCTTTCGGTCGCCAACTACGACGACCTCTGGCTGCACGAGGGCATCGGCTCCTACATGCAGCCGCTGCTTGGCCGTTATCTGCACGGCGACATGGATTATAATGCGCTGCTGAAGTCGCAGCGCGCCGGCATCCGCAACGAGAAGCCGCTGGTCAGCGGCGAGGAGCGGCCCGAGAACTGGGTCTATGCCGATCCCACCGGCCCGCGCGGGGATATCTATCCCAAGGGCAGCTGGGTGATGCACACGCTGCGCGGCCTCATCGGCGACGATGCCTTCTACGAGGTGATCCGCCGTGTCACCTATGGCCGTCCCGATCCCCGGCCCGGCAACTTCCAGCCGCAGTTCGGCACCAGCAAGGGTTTCATGGCCACGGTCAACCAGGTGACGGGCGGCGACTACGACTGGTTCTTCAACATCTACCTGTACCGCGCCGGCCTGCCGAAGCTGGTCGACACGCGCGCGGGCGACACGCTGACGCTGCGCTGGGAAACGCCGGACAACCTGCCGTTCCCGATGCCGGTCGATGTGCGCGTCGATGGCAAGACCGTCACTGTGCTGATGACCAGCGGCACGGGCACGCTGACCGTGCCGGCTTCCGCCACGGTCACGCTCGATCCGGGTGCGAAGATCCTGCGGCAGCTCGATTATATCGATCGCTTCCAGGCGTGGCGCGCCACCCAGCCCGATCAGGGCCGCCGCCGCTAGGCTTGTGCCCGGGGCGAACGAAAGGCGCCGGGTGCAAAGGAAGCATTGGAACCCACCGTGCGGCTCGGCCTACTTACGGGGCCGGACCTCGAAAGCCTGGCCTCCGCCGGCGTTCGCAGCACAAGGAGCAGAATCGTGAAAGCTGAGATGTTCATAGGCGCGTCGGCCGTGGTCGGCACCAACGGCCATGTTTCGGGCGTGAACCCGGCGACCGGCGAGACGCTGGAGCCGCCGTTCGGCGGCGCGACGCTCGCCGATGCCGACAGGGCCGCCGCGCTCGCCGACGCGGCGTTCGATGCCTACCGCGAAACCGCGCCGGAAGCCCGGGCGGTGTTTCTCGAAACCATCGCCGACAATATCCTCGCCATCGGCGACGCGCTCATCGAGCGCGCCATGGCCGAAACCGGCCTGCCGCGCGCGCGGCTGGAAGGCGAGCGCGGCCGCACCATGGGCCAGCTCCGCCTGTTCGCGGACATTGTGCGCGATGGCGGCTACCTCGGCCTTCGCGTCGATCCGGCGATGCCGGAGCGTCAGCCGCTGCCGCGCTCGGACCTGCGCCTGCGCCACATCCCGCTCGGGCCGGTCGTGGTGTTCGGCGCCTCGAACTTCCCGCTCGCCTTCTCCGTCGCCGGCGGCGACACGGCCTCGGCGCTCGCCGCCGGCTGCCCGGTGATCGTGAAGGCGCATTCGGCGCATCCGGGCACCTCGGCGCTGGTCGGCCGCGCCGTCCGCGATGCGGTCGCGGCCTGCGGTCTTCCCGAAGGCGTCTTCTCGATGATCTTCGACAGCGGCCGCGCGGCGGGGCAGGCGCTCGTCGCCGATCCGCGCGTCAAGGCGGTGGGCTTCACCGGCTCGCGCGGCGGCGGTCTGGCGCTGGTCGCGATCGCGCAGGCGCGTCCCGAGCCGATCCCCGTCTATGCGGAGATGAGCTCGATCAACCCCGTCATCCTGCTGCCGCAGGCGCTCGAGGAACGCGCCGAGGCGATCGGCAAGGGGTTCGTCGCGTCGCTCACGCTCGGCGCCGGCCAGTTCTGCACCAATCCCGGCCTCGTCATCGCCGTGGAAGGCCCCGCGCTCGACCGCTTCGTCGCCAGCACGGCGGAGGCGCTCGGGATGGTCCCCGCCGCCACCATGCTCACGCCCGGCATCCATGCCGCCTATGCGCGCGGCGCGGCGGCGACGGCGGACAACCCCGCGGTCGAGGTCGCCGCGCGCGGCCAGGGCGGCGGCGGATGCGCCGGGCAGGCGGCGTTCTTCACCACGAGCGCCGCCGCCTTCCTCAAGGATCGCAGCCTTCAGGAAGAAATGTTCGGCGCCGCCTCGCTGCTCGTGCGCTGCGCGGACGCGGACGAGCTTGCCGCCGTCGTCGCCAGCCTCGAAGGCCAGCTCACCGCCGCGCTGCATCTTGCGGACGGCGATCACGACGCGGTGCGGGCGCTGCTGCCGCTCCTCGAACGCAAGGCGGGGCGCATTCTCGTCAACGGCTTCGGCACGGGTGTCGAGGTGAGCCACGCCATGGTCCACGGCGGCCCGTTCCCGTCCACTTCGGACGCGCGGACGACCTCGGTGGGCGGTCTCGCCATCCAGCGCTTCCTGCGCCCGGTCTGCTATCAGGATATGCCCGACGCGCTGCTCCCCGATGCGCTCAAGGCGGCCAATCCCCTCGGCTTCGACCGGCTCGTCAACGGCAAGCGTTAGCCGTGATCTCGATGGTTCAGCACACGCTCTTCCTCCTGCTGATTGCGACTGAAGTTGCCCCGGCCGCCGCGGATCCAGGCGTGGTTGTCCGGTTCGAAACCTCGAAAGGGAATATCGACGCGCGATTGGCGCTCTCAGATGCGCCGGTTACCGTGTGCAATTTCCTGCGCTATGCGCTTGGCGCGCATTACGATGGCGGCCGCTTCTTCCGCACCGTCCGGAGCAATGAGAATGCCAGCAATCCTGTACCGATCGACGTCATTCAGCTTGAGGCGCGCGACGGTGAGGAGCACGACGCCTTCGGTCCCATCCCGCTGGAGCGCACATCGGTGACCGGGCTGACACACCGCACGGGCGCTCTCTCCATGGCGCGCTGGGGGCCGGATACTGCCACCTCGAGTTTCTCGATTGTCGTGAAGCCGAGCCCCGCCATGGATTTTGGCGGTACGCGCAACGGCGATGGCCAGGGCTTCGCTGTGTTCGGCTATGTGATACGCGGCATGGATGTGGTCCGGGCCATTCATCGAAGCCCCGCCGTCGCGGAAAAACTGCGGGAACCCGTGGCGATCAGGCGCACGGTGGTGAGTAATGCGCCGAAGATCAGGGAAAGCATACGGAAGACGTGCAGTTCGGTCGTTTCCACGAACTGAATGTAGTTGCAGACAGCACGAAAGCGAGGAGAGTTACGTTGGCCCGGGCAAAGCCAAAGATGTGTATCGTGAACCCGGAATTTGTTGCCGATATCGCACCCTTGACCGGATCGCAGACCGAAATCATGCGCTGTATTGGTATCAGTTGGAACAGCTGGATCAAGATATGCGCCGGACTGCCGATTCGCCTTTCGGTCGGGCGCCGTCTGCGGGACCGGCTACTTGCCGAGGCGCCCGAATCGGCAGGCTTGCGGGGCAGGTTCTCGCACATCGCATCCGGCATCGAAATCCGCAGGAGGGCGCGCGAGGTCAATTTCCTGCTGCCAGCGAACACAACAGACGAAACCTCCCGGAGCATGCCTCAGCTTCGCTCCGTCGGCCGTGCACTAAAGATGCTGTCGGCGAAACGATCCGGTCTTGAGGTTGGTGTCCATCCCTGATTGACGTCCGACCGGTGCGCGATCAGGCTCCGCCGGCAATTTTATCGCCGCGCTCGCTGACGATCCGCTCACCCGATTAAAGCGCGCATTTCTCGGATCCCGGTATTCGTTCCCATTGCCATGTGTGAACGACTTCTCCGCGTGGCAGATAGGATGATCGGAATAGTCCTCTCTCCGCGTCGAACGCTCAGCTTCAGAAACTGTGTCTGCTCACCTTGAATGCTGTCCTGAGGAACGGGAATCACGATCTCGTCGCCGTTCCGGAGACCCGCGATCGCGGCTGCGGTGGTCGGTGTGCCCGATCCGCTTTACGGCGAGATCGGCCATGCTTGGGTTCTGCCCGATGCGGCGGCAGGCGAGGCCACGCCCGACGCGGAGGCGCTTGAAAGCTACTGCCGCGACCATCTGACGAACTACAAGGTGCCCAAGCGGTTCCATGTCCGACCCAAGGGGCCCACTCTAATGACCGGACCGAAGATAATCGAGTGGGTGGATGTGTCATACATTCACAACCTGATTGCGACCTTCGGTGAGGTAGGGATAGCGCGATACCGTGGCCCTAATTTCCTTCATAACACCGGCGAAGTCGCCCCACTGCACAGTTACCGGGACAGGGTCAGACGCCGAACGGCGCGATATGATTGTCCATCCGTCGCGCGTTCGCGGTGAGTGGGGCTTCATCGAGAACGAGTGTTGGCGTCGCTAGGCGCGAGGAGATCGCGGAATGCGCAGGGGCGGGGCGCTGAGCTGCCGACGGAGTATAACGCAACGCGTCGACGTTAAAAAGTTAAGCAAATTCAATGTGATATTCATTTATATCGAAATCAAAATATATCTGTGTACAAACATATCGAAATAGATATAGTTTTAGCACTTGGTAAGCGTGCCGCCAAAAAAACGCAAAAATGCGGTAGGATTCTTGGGAGGGGAACGGATGAAAATTCAATCTTCGATTCGCTGCGCTTTGGTATCTGCAACCGCGATGGTGACCATTTCCGCCATCTCGCCGGCATGGGCGCAGGAGGGTTCCGACGACCGCCAGATCGGTCTCGATGAAATCGTTGTTACGGCCCAGAAGCGCGCTGAGAACCTGCAGGACGTGCCGATTGCGGTCAGTGCGATCAACGCCGCTCAGATCGAGCGGACGTTCAGTCGGAATATCTCGGAACTCGGCTCGATGGCGCCGAACCTCATCGTTGACACGATTTTCGGCGTGGCCACGCCTGCAATCAGTATCCGCGGCTTGCAGCTGAACGACGGCGAGAAGTCGTTTGATCCTGCGGTCGCAGTGTATCTCGACGGTGTCTACCTCTCGACCACGACCGGTGCTCTGCTGACGACATTCGATGCCGAGGCCGTGGAAGTCCTGCGCGGCCCGCAGGGAACACTGTTCGGTCGCAATACCATCGGCGGTCTCGTGCACGTTCGCCGCGCAGAGCCGACGGGTGAGCTCGGCGGCAAAGTGGCGGTGACCTACGGCCGGTTCGACCAGCTCGACGTCAAGGCTGTGCTCAACCTGCCGTCGATCGCGAATGGCGCCATTGCCGCCAAGGTCGGCGTGATGAGCCTGAATGGCGGTGGCTATTTCCACAACATCACGCGCGGCAAGCGCGAAGGTAACAATGACTTCATGATGTATAGCGCGGCGCTGAAGATCGAGCCCTCGCCGGACTTCAAGCTCAACCTCGCCTACGATTATATCGACGACAAGACCAATACGCGTCCCGTCACAGCGCTGACGTCGCCGACGGAAACCTTCTGCGCGATCACACCTGCCGGATTCCCGTGCGGACAGCCGGCAGCGAACGCTTCATATCACCGTCACCCAATTCAGAATTTCGTGCAGCCGCAAGGCCTAAAAGGGCACTCGCTGATTGCGAATGCCGAGCTGAACCTCGCCGAGGATCATGCGCTGTTCGCGGTTGTCGGCTACCGGGATGCGAAGGAATATTCGGTTCAGAAGTGGGATGGCATTCAGCTGCCGTACTTCTTCACCTACCGTCCGCAGAAGCAGGACCAGTTTTCCGCCGAGCTGCGTTATCAGGGCGAAGTCGGTATCGTGAAAATGGTTGCTGGCGCCTACTATTATGAAGCCGGCTACACCAACCACCAGCAGACGTTCTTCTTTACGAGCAATTTCCCGACAAACGCGTCGGAGAAAGAGGTTCTCGCGGGCATCCGCGCCGGCTGGCCGGGCGAAGTTCCGGGTACCGACACGGATCAGGACAGCAAGAACTATGCGTTCTTCGGTCAGCTTGACTGGGAAATCGTTGAAAATCTGAATGTGTCCGCCGGAGGCCGCTACACGAAGGAGACGAAGCACTTCTGCGGCGCGAACGCGCTCGGTCCTGTGGGTTCCCGCGTTGTCGTCGGCTCGTTCGGCGATTGCCCGGATTCCTGGCGTAGCCAGCCCACCTACATGCCGAATGCGGTCAATCCCACCACAGGAGAGGTTTTCGAGCAGACCGGCCGCGACAGCTGGTCCCGTTTCACGCCGCGCTTTGGTGTGGACTACAAGTTCGACAACGGCATGGTCTACGCGAGTTATTCGAAGGGCTTCCGTTCCGGCGGTTACAACGGCCGCGGTACGGACTCCTTTAACATGGGGCCCTATCAGCCCGAGACGGTCGAAAGCTACGAAGCGGGCTTCAAGACTCAGTGGGCTGACAACCGCGTCCGCTTCAACCTCAGCGCCTTTTCGATGAACTACTCGAACAAGCAGGAAGACGTCGTGTTCCCGGATCCGGTATCGGTGACAGTGACAGTCGTTCAGAACGCAGCGCGCGCCCGCATCCGCGGTTTTGAAGCCGAGTTCCAGGCTGTGCCTGCGGATGGGCTGACCTTTGGTGTGAACGTCGGTCATTTGAACGCAAAGTATCGTAACTGGCAGGATATCGGCTTCAACCTTGATCCGGCCACTGCGGCAGCAGATCCGTTCGTTACTATCGATAAGTCAAACTTCAAGCTGCGCCGCGCGCCGAAATGGTCGCTCGATGCCACGATGAACTACCGGCATGAACTTGAAAACGACCATGCGCTCGTCTTCGATGTCGGGGTGCGTCTGAAGTCCGATTACTACATCGTTGCCAACACGCTGACCCCAGCAAACCCGAACAATGGGCTCGTCAAGAGCTTCGCGCTCCTCGACGCCAGCATCTCTTATGATGCTGACAACTGGCGTCTCTCATTCTTCGGCAAGAATCTCACCAACCACGACTACTTCTCCCATGTGTTGGACGTTGGCACCAGCTACGGCGCAACGCCGACGAACTCCACGCCGGTGCCACAGCCCGGGCTGTTCACATACGGCTCGATTGCGCCACCGCGCACGTGGGGTATCGAGGCGCTGTTCAAGTTCTAGGGTTCCGCGTTGCGAGGGGGCGGGCTGCCGCAAGCCTCATCGCACGCACAGCAGGCGAAACGCAAATGGCTGTTTTCGATGCCAATATCGCGGTGGCGCAAAAGATGTACGACATCGTGCGCGCCGGCGACTTTTCGAAGCTCGATACCATCGTGACCGAGGATTTCGAAATTGTCGAAGCGGACGGCCTGCCATTTGGAGGTGCCTCCCGCGGGCGTCACGCTCTCCGCGAGCTGCTTGAGCGGATTATTCCTATCCTTCGTCCCAGTGACATCAAGTTGAAGTCTATCACCGCCAACGAGAACGAGGTTGTGGGTCTGCTCGACCTCATATTCGCTGACGGGGACGGGGAGTTCATCATGCCTGTCGCCGAGTATTTCGAGATACGTGACGGGCACATCAGTCGCATCGTACCGTATTTTTTTGATACACCCGGGCTTACGCAGTTCATCGCGCGCAGAGGATGAGGCCACCGGCCGGGTAGAGTGTCAATTCCAATGATGATTGCTACAGTCAGCCTCATGAACGTCCGTCGTCAGTATCTGCTGGGCGAGCGGGCGAGTGGAAACGTACTCAAGGCGGGTTACGGGGAGGCGTCGTGATGGCAAAAATACGTGTGCAGGTGAACGGTCGCGAGACGGAAGGCGAGGTCCCTGACCGTATGCTTCTCATCCACTTCCTGCGCGATGAACTGAGGCTGACAGGGGCGCACGTCGGCTGCGATACGAGCCAGTGCGGCGCCTGCACCGTGCATCTCGACGGCCAGGCTGTCAAAAGCTGCGCTGTGCTCGCCGTGCAGGCGGATGGGCGTTCCATCACCACGATAGAGGGCTTGTCTGCAGGGGGAGAGGCTCTCCACCCGATGCAGCAGTCGTTTCATGACAATCACGGCCTCCAATGCGGCTTCTGCACGCCCGGAATGGTCATGACCGGCATCGATATCGCGCGTCGTCACGGCAGGCCTGACGAAGCGACGGTCCGGCGTGAACTCGAAGGCAATCTCTGTCGCTGCACGGGCTATCAGAATATCGTGAAAGCGATTCTGGACGGCGCCGAGCGAATGGAGGCGGGCGCATGAACCAGCCGTTTCACGGAAAGACGTTCGGAAAATCGGTCAAGCGCAGTGAGGATGGACGGTTCCTTCGCGGTAAGGGGCGCTACGTCGACGATGTCATTCTTCCCGGCCAAGCTTATGCGGCGTTCGTCAGGTCTCCATTCGCTCATGCGCGCATCGAAAACATCGACGTGTCGGCGGCCTTGGCGATGCCCGGGGTGCAGCGCGTGGTGCTTGGTCAGGATATGGTCGAGGCAGGACTGCCGCCGCTTCCGTGCGGATGGATGATCCATTCCTCGAACGGTGAGCCGATGAAGGTTGGTGTGCGCCGGGCGCTTGCGGTCGATGCCGCGCGCTATGTTGGCGAGCCCGTGGCGCTCGTCATCGCAGATACGCGCGATCTGGCCCGCGATGCTGCCGAGGCGGTGCAGGTCGATTATGCCGACTTGTCGATCGCTGGGCAGATGCCTGATGCGCTCGCTCCGGGAGCCGTGCAGATCCACGACGACATTCCCGGAAACCTTGCGTTCGACTGGGAAATCGGAAACCGTGCGGCTGTTGATACAGCGTTTGCGAGCGCCGCCGTCACCGTCCCGTTGTCGCTTGAAAACAATCGTCTCGTGCCGAACGCGATCGAGCCGCGTGCGATCAACGCGCACTGGGATGCCGTCGATGAAAAGCTGACGCTTTACATGACGCACCAGAACCCGATCGGCATTCGTATGTTCCTTGCCGCTCATTACCAGTTGGCGGCTGAGCATAAGCTTCGGGTCGTTTCTCCGGATGTCGGTGGCGGCTTTGGTTCGAAGGCGCCGAACTACCCCGAGGAGGTCGCTGTCGCCTTTGCGGCGAAACTCGTCGATCGCCCGGTAAAATGGACGGCGGACCGAACAGAGGCGTTCCTTACCGATGCACACGGGCGGGATCATCTGAGCGACGCGGAACTCGCGCTCGATGCCCACGGCCGCTTTCTTGCGCTGCGCGTCGACACACGCGCGAACGTCGGCGCCTATCTTAGCGCATCGGCATCGCTGGTGCCGACCTACATGTACGCAACGATGCTGTCGGGGCAGTATGTGATCCCCGCGATCCACGCGCGCGTCCGTGCCGTTTACACGAACACCTGCCCGGTTGATGCATACCGCGGCGCAGGTCGGCCGGAAGCCGCCTATCTGATCGAGCGCATCGTAAATGTCGCCGCGGAAACCATGGGGATCGATCAGGCGGAGATCCGCCGCCGGAACTTCATCCGGCAGTTTCCGTATCAGACACCCGTCGTCTACGAATATGATTCCGGCGACTATGAAAAGACGCTCGATGCTGCATTAGAGCTGGCGGACTATTCGGGTTTCGAAGCCCGCAAGGCGGAATCCGCCGATCGAGGCAAGCTGCGCGGCATCGGTGTGTCAGCCTATGTCGAGGCGTGCGGCATCGGACCTTCGGCGAAACTCGCAGCGCTTGGCGGCGGGGCGGGGATGTGGGATTCTGCGGAGGTGCGTGTCCATCCCGCAGGTACAGTTGAGGTGCTGAGCGGCGCGCACTCGCACGGTCAGGGGCACCAGACGACGTTCGCACAGCTTGTCGCGGACCGCTTCGGGATTCCGTTCGAAAACATCAGCGTCGTGCAGGGCGATACCGACCGTATTCAGGCGGGGACGGGCACATACGGGTCCCGCGCGTCCGTGGGTATGTCTGCGGCTCTTCGGGCGTGCGACCAAATCATTGCCAAAGGCAAGCTGATCGCTTCGCACATTCTTGGCGTCGATGCCGATCGCGTTGATTTCGAAGACGGTATTTTTCTCAGCAAGGATAGCAACAGCACACTGAGCTTTGGAGAGATGGCTTATGCTGCCCACATGGCAGCTGCCTTCCCGACAACGGAAATTGAACCGGGGCTCGTCGCGACGAGTTTCTTCGATCCGCCGAATTTCACCTACCCGGCGGGCATCTATGTTTGCGAGGTTGAGATCGACCCTGGCACGGGTGTTGTCGACGTCGTTTCGTTCGCGGCAGCGGACGATTTCGGCTTCGTCGCGAATCCGATGATTGTCGAAGGCCAGGTGCATGGTGGCATGACGCAGGGGATCGGCCAGGCGCTTTGGGAACACGCCCGCTACGACGCGGAAAGCGGCCAGCTGGTGACGGCATCCTACATGGACTACGGCATGCCGCGCGCAGGCAGCGTTCCCAACTACAATCTCGTGTTCAGTTCGACGCCGTCTCCTGTCAATCCCCTCGGCATGAAGGGCTGTGGGGAGGCAGGCGCGATCGGGGCGCCACCTGCCGTCATCAACGCGATCTGCAATGCGCTTGATGTCCGGCACGTGGAGATGCCGGCAACACCTGAGAAGATCTGGAAGCTCTGTGCCGAGAAAGGTGTGCTCTGATGTACGACTTCACCTATCGGCGCCCGGCGAATCTTGCTGAAGCGACTGCGTTTCTGCGCGGAGCCGCCGATGCGCGGCCGCTGTCAGGGGGGCAAACGCTGCTTCCGGTCATGCGTGCGCGTCTCGCCGCGCCATCGGACGTGATCGATGTCTCGCAGCTGAGTGAACTGCACGGGATTTCGGAGCAGGACGGCAGGCTTATCATTGGCGCTGCGGAAACGCATGCTGCCGTGGCGTCGAACGCTGTCGTCCAATTCGTCGTTCCGGCGCTTTCCGAACTGGCTGGCGGTATCGGCGACGTTCAGGTGCGGCATCGCGGAACGATCGGCGGATCGGTTGCGAACAATGATCCGGCTGCGTGCTATCCGTCCGGTTGCCTTGCGCTTGACGCCGAGATCGTCACCGATCGCAGGCGGATTGCGGCGGCTGATTTTTTCACGGGCATGTTTTCCACCGCGCTCGAGCCCGATGAACTCGTAACAGCGCTCAGCTTCCCGAAATGCGACAACGCCTATTATCTGAAGTTTCACAATCCGGCGTCGCGCTTCGCATTGATCGGCATTTTCGCGGCGCACCTTTCGGGAGAAACGCGCATTGCCGTCACCGGGAGCGGGACGGGCGTGTTTCGCTGGCGCGAGGCGGAGGCGCAGATCGATACCGGCGGCGCGCGGGATTTCAGCCAGACTCCGCTCGATGCATCGCTGTTCACGGGCGATCTTCATGGCAGCGCCGATTACCGGCAGCATCTGGTCCGCGTGCTATCGGCACGTGCGCTCGATCATTTGCGCTAAAGCTTGTTGGGAAGGCTCCGCAGACAATGGATATTCGAGGCGATTACCTGCTGCCGTGTTCGATCGATCGAGCGTGGGAAGCGCTCAACGATCCGGAGATGCTGAAGGCTTCGCTCAAAGGGTGCGAAGTTTTGGAACGCATCGACGATCACAGCTTCAAGGGGACAGTTTCCGCCAAGATTGGGCCGGTGAGCGCCCGTTTCTCCGGCACAATGGTACAGAGCGAGCTGGATCCGCCGCGCTCATGTCGGATGACGTTCGAAGGTCAGGGTGGTGTCGCGGGCTTCGCGAAGGGCGGCGCTTTGGTGACCTTGACGCCCGAGGACGGCGGCACGCGCCTCGCTTATGACGCGAGTGCACAGGTGGGGGGCAAGCTTGCGCAAATGGGCGCCCGTCTCATCGAAGGTACGGCGCGCAGCATGGCCGATGATTTCTTCGCGAAGTTCGCTGCGGCCGTGGCCTTGCAAGAATCAGCGGCCCCAGCAGCGCCCGTTGTCGCTGCATCGCCGGAGCCGATGGCGGGCGATGGAAAACATGTTTGGCTGATCATTGCCGCGATCATTGCGGTCATCGCCGTCATTGTGGGGATATGGTTGTGATGCGCCGCAGCCGTATCGAGCCAGCCGACATTTTTCGCTGAAGTCCCGGCGTTTCAGACGCCGCAGGGGGCGATAGAAGTTGCAGATATATTGAAATCAATATAAATTGAAGATCAGGAGGGATGGAGACAACTGATGAACACAGGCTCGGCACAAATGATTCCGACACTGATCGAGAATGGCCGGGTCTTCGGCGCGGACACGCTCGAAAGCCGCGTGCAGCCGATCGTGTTCGCAGAGCGCATCGTCGCCACAGGTGCCGATGCATTGGCCTTTGCCGAGCAGCAGCCCGAGATTCATCGTATCGATGCATCGGGCATGACGGTCATGCCTGGGCTGATCGACGCGCATTGCCACATCAGTTTCGATGAACCGCACAGCAACGACGAATTGTTTTTTCACCGCCGCGAGGGGCTGGCGGCGATCGTTTCGGCCTATAACGCCCAAAAGCTGCTTCGTGCGGGCGTGACGAGCATTTTCGACGCCGATACCATCTTCAACGTCTCGCTCGATCTTCGAGACGCGATAGAGGCAGGGATCACGCCCGGCCCGCGCATGACGTGCGGTGGCAACGCACTGTTCACATCGGTCGGCGGCACGGCGGGAATGCTCGTCCCCGATGAAGGCGCTGTCGGCTATCTCAAGGTCACGCGGACGCGCGACGAGATCGTCACCGAAATTCGGCAGCAGGCGAAGCGCGGCGTCGACTGGATCAAGATCCACGTGACAGGCCTTATCCCGCGTCAGCGCGGAGAAGGTGAAATTCAGGTCTGGAATGCCGAGGAGTTGAAGCTCGCGGCGGACACTGCACATGAACTCGGCCTTCCCATCGTCGGGCATTGCCGAAACGCTTCAAGCACGCGCGATGCCGCGAACGCCGGTTTCGACATGATTCTGCACGCCACCTACATGGATGAGGCCGCGCTGGAAGCCGTGGTGAAGGCCAAGGTTCCGATCGTTCCCACACTGACGTTTCAGGCGGTGCTGGCCGATCATGGGCCGAAGGTCGGCGCAAGCGCATTCCTTCAGGATCTTTTCGCACGTGAGGTTGCGGAAAGCAGCAAGCAGCTTCGCCGCGCATGGGACGCCGGGGTGCCGATCCTCTGCGGATCGGAAAGCGGATTTTCCATCACGCCCTATGGTGAATGGCATTGGCGCGAGTTGCAGGTTCTCGTGGAAAACCTCGGTCTCAGCGCGCCGGAAGCGCTTGTCTGCGCGACACGCGAAGGCGCGCGCGCGATGCGCATGGCAGATCAGATCGGCACGTTGGAAGTCGGGCGTCTTGCGGATGTCATCGTGGTGCGGGGCGATGTGACGACCGACGTCACCTTGCTCGGCCGCCCGGACGGAATGGCCCATGTGTTCAAGCAGGGGCGCCGCATCGACATCGAAACACCGCTGCCGGAGCGTCTGCCGCTCCCGTCGTGGCGCGTCTCAACCTACTCGCAGATCGCGGCAACACGAGCCGCTGTGCAGGACTCGTGAAAGAAGCGGGGGAACAATGAAAGAGTACCACATCGCCAGCTTCGATGGCTGCAGCCATGCCTTGAAGCAGAACGATCTGCGGCAGGCGCTGTATGATCAGGCATCGCTGATGATGGAGCACGCGCTCGTCAATCTGCACGGTGCCGAACATCGCGCGCGGCGGAATGTCGAGGCAACCGTGTTCCGCAAGAACATCTTTCTGGACTACGAAAAGAATGTGCTGCCACGCACGCTCGACGAAACGCTCGCCCCGTTTCTTAAGATCGGTCACGGTGATCTCGTAGATATCGGCTACCGCATCATGATGAACCTGACGGCCGACTTCGCGGGGATCGATCGGCCGGAACGCAGCCCGGAAGAAACCGAGGAACTCGTCCGACTGCTGAAGGAGTTCAGCCTCGCGCCGGCGCTTGGGCAGTCGCGCCCTGAGGACGTTGCCGAGAAACGGGCGCGCATCGAAGCGGCGATGGCTGAGTTCAACGCGGCGTTTCTTGCGCCGTCGATCGCGCGTCGTCGCTCTCTGCTGGCAGAGCGTGATGCGGGAACGCGGGATGATGCCGATCTTCCTAAGGACGTGCTCACTGCGCTCATTCGCGAGCAGGACAAGCTTGCGATGACCGACGAGAAGTTTCTGCAGGAAGGCATTTTCTACGCGCTCGCAGGTGCCCACACATCAATCCATTCGCTCACACATGCGGTGAATGAGCTTCTGCAATGGTTGAAGGCGCATCCCGAAGACGTCGAAACGCTTCGAAGCGATCCGTTCTTCGTTCAGCGCTGCGTATTCGAAAGCGTACGACTGCATCCGTCGAGCCCGGTCGCCAAGCGTCGTGCGCTGTGTCCGATCACGTTGGCGGACGACATCAAGGCGGACGAAGGCGATATCGTGGTCGTTAATCTTCATGCGGCCAATCGGTCCAGGGATTTGTTCGGAGACGATGCGGACAGCTACAATCCCCACCGCGAAGTGGGTGGACCGCTCGCGCCGCACGGCATTTCCATGGGGCTCGGCATGCACGCGTGCCTCGGGCGCAATCTGGCAATCGGCGTCGAACCGCGCGCCGACAGCGAGCCCGAGACGCATCAATACGGGACGGTGCCGCTTATCGTGGAAGCGCTGCTTCGCTGCGGAATTCAGGCTGACCCTGACAAACAGCCTGCAAAGGACGAAGGCATCACGCGCATCACCTTCGCAAGCTATCCGATCGTATTCCGCCCTGATGAGGCGCCGATCGCATGAGCGTGCATCGTTTGGACGCGTTTCAAGCGTGCGAAAGCGCGCTGCGGAAACGGGATTTGAAGCAGGCCCTTTACGACGCGGGAAAGGTCGTCATGGACGGCGTTCTCCTGACGCTGCACGGCGATGCGCACGTGGAACGACGCGGGGTCGAGGTTCGTGTGTTCCGGCGGAATTTCTTCAAATATTACGAGAAAGAGGTTTTTCCGGTCACGCTTGAGCAGACATTGGCGCCCTACATCGCGTCGGGCGGCGGCGACCTTGTGGAAATCGGCTACCAACTCACCGTGAACCTGACGGCAGACTTCGCGGGTATTGATCGACCGCAGCGCACGGCGCAGGAAACCGAACGACTGATCGCGATTACCAAGAAGCTGAGCGAAGGCGCCACGATGGTGCACTCGACGCGCGACAAGGCTGAGTTGGAAGCGGAGGTCGGCGCGGCACTGACTGCGCTCGACAGTGAATTCCTCCAGGCATCCGTCGTTCGTCGGGAGGCCTTGCTGCGAGCAGTTGCAGCCGGCGAAATTGCCGATACCGAGTCGCCGCGTGATGTTCTGACCGTCATCCTGCAGGCACGCGACGAGTTGCAGATGGACCATCCGCAGCTCGTGCGGGAAATCGGCTTCTACATGCAGGCTGGCGCGCACTCGACCGCTAACTCCGTGATTCACGCGCTCCACGAGATCGAGCAGTGGGCAGGCGACGATGCTGACCGCTGGGCGCGGCTCGGTGATCCGATCTTTGTGCAGCACTGCGTACACGAAAGTCTCCGTCTCCATCCGGCAAGCCCGGAGGCTTGGCGCACGGCGACCTGTCCGATGCACGTCGGCGCTGATGACGTGGCGACCGGCGCCCGGATCGAGCTCGATCTGTTTCAGGCGAACCGAGACAAGTCGGTTTTTGGTGCGGACAGCGAAATCTTCGATCCCGACCGCGCGGTGCCCTCCAACGTATTGCGCTCGGGGCTCACCTTTGGGATCGGCCTGCATACATGCCTTGGCCGCGAACTCGACGGCGGTGTCGTTGCGAAAAAGGGCGCGGACATTGAATCCTGCCAGTTCGGCATTGTGACGCTGATCGTCATTCGCCTGCTCGCGCTCGGTGCCCGGACGATGCCCGATGATCCGCCTCAGCCGGATACCAAAACCACGCGGCCGAACTGGGGCCGCTTCCCCGTCACCTTCACGAAGGTTTGAAACACATGAAAACTGCGGTTGTAACGGGTGGCGCGGCGGGGATTGGCGCGGAAATCGTGCGCCTTCTTGCCGAAAACGGCTACCGTGTCGGCATTCTCGACGTTGACCCGCAAGCGGTCGCGACGGCATGCGCACCATATCCGAACGCTGTCGCAATGCCTGCTGACGTGACGGACGAGGCTGCGGTGGCAGCAGCGTTCGACAGGCTGGAGGGTGCGCCCGATCTCGTCGTCAACAACGCAGGAATCGTTCGCTTCGGAAAGCTCGCGGACCAGACAGTTGCCGATTTTCGCAAGGTCATCGAGATCAATCTCGTCGGCGTCTATATCGTGACGCGCGAGGCCGTGCGGCGCATGGCGCCCAGGGGAAGTGGTCACGTGATCGGGCTTACGTCGATCAATGCCTATGGGCCGGGGCCGGGATCGGGCGCCTATCCGGCCGCGAAATGCGGCGTCAAACAGCTGATCAAGCAGTTCGCGCTCGAATATGGCGATCAGGGACTGCGCTTCAACAGCATTGCGCCCGGCTTCATCGTTGGCGGCATGTCCGCCCCGATCTATGCCGATCCGAAAGTGCGCGCGGCGCGCAGTGCCGGTGTGCCGCTGGGCCGTCTCGGCACGCCTGCCGACATCGCCAACGCGGTACTCTTTCTGGATGGCGAGGGCGCGGGATATATCACCGGGCACGATCTCGTCATCGATGGAGGGGTGAGCCACGCCGTGCTGCGAAACCTGCCACGGGAATGAGGGCTAAGCCTTCCGCGCTCATCTATTCGGGCGGCTATAGCCATCCGTTCGCGGAGACGACGTCCGTCCTCTCCGGCTATGCTGAAATGTCGGGCTTCGCTCTAGTCGTTGAAGAGGATATCGACGCCGCCATCGCGCGTCTCGCAGAGGTCGACCTGCTCGTTGTGAATGCCCTCTACTGGGGGATGACGCAGTACGAACGATACGCGCCGCACCGCGAGAGGTGGGCTTATGTACTCCCGGACACGCACATGGCCGCACTTCGCAATTTCGTGGTGCGCGGCGGTGCGCTTCTCGTCATGCACACAGGAACCATCTGCTGGGACACGCAGCCGGACTGGATCCGGCTGATGGGCGGCGGTTGGTCCTGGGAACGCTCGTATCATCCGCCGCTTGGCGATGCGGTCGTCGAACTTACGGCGGAGGGACGCCGCTACAGCAATGGGCCGTCCCACTTCGCGCTGGTTGACGAGGTGTATCATCGTCTGGACCCTTCAACCGACTGCACAGTCCTTGCGAACGGCGATGTCGGCGAAGGGGCGCAGCCGGTTGCGTGGGTGCGGCGTGAAGGGGCGGGGCGAGTGGCGGTCGATGCGCTCGGCCACGATGCGCGTTCGCTGACCGCGCCCGGACATGCAGCGCTGATCATGGGCCTGCTTGCGTGGCTGCGTGTTCGAGCGACAGGGGAGGGTGAGGATGCGTGATCCGAAGGGCATGAGCGTGCTGATCACCGGCGGTGGATCGGGGCTCGGCGAGGCGACGGCACGCCATCTTGTGGCAGAGGGTGCGCGTGTCACGATAAGCGGCCGCAGGGCCGACAAGGTGAAAGCGGCCGCTGAAGCGATGGGCTGCGCCTGGGTCGCGGGAGATGTCAGCGTTGCGGCGGACCGCGAGGCGATGATCGCGGCGGCGCTCGCGCATAGCGGCCGACTGGATGCGTTGGTCAACAATGCCGGCAACATGTACCGCGGCCCAATCGAGAAACTCGAAGAGGCGAAGCTGCTCGAGATATTCCATACCAATGTCGTTGGCGCGATGATGCTGACCGGGCTTGCTGTTCCGCATCTGGAGGCAAGCGGCGGCGCGGTGATCTTTATGGGCTCTTCGCACACGCGGCGCAGCTTCCCGGGTGCCTCGCCCTACGCGGCGACAAAGGCGGCGGTGCAAACGCTGACACAGGTTCTCGGCGCCGAACTCGGGCCGCGCGGCATCCGAGTCAATTGCGTGATCCCGGGCGGGGTCGTCACCGAGATCAACGTGCGCGCGGGCCTCATGTCCGCAGACGAAGCTGCAGCGCGCCAGACGGCCATGCTGCCGATGCAGGCCATCGCGCATGCAGGCACGGGTGCGGACATTGCGGAGGCCATCGATTATCTGATCCGGGCCGAGTGGGTGACGGGCGCCATTCTTGATGTTGATGGCGGCCTCGGCCTCGGTGTCACGCAGGCCTGAAGCGTTCAGGCTCTGAGGAGCCGCCGCGCGTTGTCGGCAAGCGGAGCGTCGCAGCGCGGGCTTTCGAAGCGCTCGGGCGCATCCCAGCCTGAAAAGTTCGTGCCGTAAACGAGGCGCTCCGTGCCGACGCGCTCGACGAGCAAGTCGACCGCGCGGTCGTCGTGCACGTGGATGTCATACCAGATGCGCTGGAGCTCAGCGGCAAACGCGCCGTCCGCTTTCAGGTGGTCGGGCGCCCAGCGCCGCTTGTGCGCGGCATGTTCAAGCCGTCCCCAGAGCAGCGCGATTGCGCCGCCGCCATGGCTGATGCAGATGTCGAGTGTCGGATGCCTGTGCAGTACGCCGCCGTACACAAGTGTGGCGAGCGCAAGCGTTTCCTGCATCGTGAAGCCGGTGGTGATGTCGAGTTCGTAGCGCGACATGGCCGCGCTTGCCTTCGGGCCGTCGATCCCGGCGGGTGCCGGGTGGAGGAACAGCGGCACGTCGAGCGCTGTCACGGCTTCGTAGAAGGCGTCCATCTCGGGGTCGTCGAGGCCACGGATGCCATCGGTTCCGATATAGGCTGCGCGCATGCCAAGCTCGCCAACCGCGCGCCTGAGCTCCGCGATCGCCGCATCGATGTCCTGCATAGGAAGAGCCGCGGCGGCACCGAGCCGATCCGGATAGCGAGCGACAAGAGCAGCGAGCGCATCGTTGTGGCGGCGGCAGAACGATGTCGCCTCGGCGGCGGGAATGTAATGGAAATAGGTGAGCGGATTGGGCGACAGCAATTGCCAGTCGATCCCCGACCGGTCCATCGCCGCGATACGAAGGTCCGGGTCCATGAACGGGCTGCCGCGATAGCGCACGCCGCGAAGGCGATAGCCGCCGATGCGGAAAATCGGGGTTCCGTCGGCGTCGTCGTAAAGCTCGGGGCCATAAGCGCCTGCCGTTCCGAAGGTCTCCTCCAGAACCGCGTGTGCGTGAATGTCGATTACCTTCGCGTCGTGAATGCTCATGCGTAACCCTGCGTTATCCCGCCATCCACCGCGATCGCGGTGCCTGTGATGTAGCTTGCAGCTTCAGATCCCAGGAACACGATCAGGTTCGCGATCTCCTCCGCCTCGCCAATGCGGCCAAGCGGGATCTGGCGCGCGATATCCGCCTCGATATCGTCGGCGCTACGTCCGCTCGTCCCCGATTGCTGCGAGACGAGGCTCTCGACCCGCGCGGTGCGCGTCCAGCCCGGGCAAACGGTGTTGACGAGGATGTTGTCGGCTGCGACCTGGGCCGCAAGCGTCTTGGCCCAGCCGAGGACGGCCATGCGGATGCTGTTCGAAAGCGTGAGGCCGGGAACCGGCTGCTTCACGCCGTAAGACGATACGTTGACCACGCGGCCCCAGCGCCGCGCCCGCATCATCGGAAGCACTGCGCGCGTGGCCCGGATCGCGGACATGAGCGTGAGGTCGGCTGCGCGGTGCCAGTCGTCGTCACTCAGACTTTCGAAAAGCCCTGCGGGCGGCCCGCCAGCGTTGTTGACGAGGATGTCGATGGTGCCGAAATGTTCGGCAACGCGGGCAACCGTCCGCTCAATATCTTCCGCGATGAGAACGTCGGCCTGCAAAGCGAGGCATCTGGGCATACGCGCGGCGGCGGCATCAAGTCCCGCCTGAGAACGCGCGCAGATCGCGACATTCGCACCCGCGGCGCGAAAGCCCTCGGCAGCGGCAAGTCCGATGCCTTGGCTTCCCGCCATCACGAGCGCTGTACGCCCCTCCAGCCCTAGTCGCATCGATCAGGCTCCGCCGCCGCCGATACCGGCCGGCCATTGCGCCTGGTACGACGCGAGATCGAAATAATCGCGCCATTCGCAAATGAGCCCGTCCCGCACGCGAAATGTTCCCATCACCGGCAGAACGATGTCGTGCCCTGCGACCTTCATGCGATCCACTCGCTCAGTCAGGACATACTCCCCGGCCTCCGCGATGTGGAGCACATCCCAACGGCAGTCTTCGAAGGCAGCGGCGCCGAGCAGATAGGCGGAAACATCCGCCTTTCCGCTCAGCGGCTGCATCGGAATGTTGTGATAAAAAATATCGTCCGAAAGCATGGTGAGCGCGCTGTTGACGTCCGGCCCCGTCCACGCATTGCAGAACGCCATCACCACGTCGGTATTGCTCATCGTTCGCGGTCCTTTCGAAGGGAGCTCACACCCTAGACTCGCTGCTTGACATCAACGACCGGCTTTGTGAAGCATCGATTTCGATATAAATGCGGGGTGGTGAGGTGAATTGGCCTTTCAGCAGCGCGGCGCGGCAGCGCTTCGTTCAGAACGCCTATCATGTGGGCGATCTGGATGAGGCGATCATGCGCTGGCATCGCCTGTTCGGCATCGGGCCGTTTATCGTGCGCCGCAACATCGCACTCGGCAGCGTGCACTATCGCGGTGCGCCGTCCGAACTCCACATCAGCGCGGCGCACGCGCAAGCCGGGCCGGTGCAGATCGAACTCATCGTCCAGCATTGCGATACGCCGTCGACATTTCGGGATATGTACAAGGGCGGAGAGGAGGGCATTCACCACGTCGCGCTGTTTCCGGAAGATCATGACGCGATGGTCGCGCATTATGCCGCGCAGGGATGCGCGGTGACCACCGATATCGTCACCGCCGAAGGCCGGGGTGCATCCTATGTCGATTGCCGGCAGCAGATAGGCCACATGATCGAGATTTACCGTGTCAATCAAAGCCTCTTCGATTTTTATGACACGATCGCCGATGCCGCCGCCAGGTGGGACGGGCGCCAGCTGGTGATCGAATATTGATGAGCCGGATGCCTGCGGGCGGGATCGACGAATTGCTCGGAGGCTGGCGTCTGCTGATTGCGTGTGCCGTCGGTGTCGGGTGCAGCGCAATTGCGCTGCCTTATTATGCGATCGGCGCGCTCACGCGGCCCATTGAGGATGCGATGGGGTGGGCGCGTTCCGATATTCAGTTCGCGATCCTGTTCAGCTCGGGGGTCGGCGCGCTGTCGGCGCCCGTCACCGGCTGGATGATCGAAAAATTCGGAACCCGTGCGGTGGCGCTGCCCTCGTTCTTTGGCGTGTCGGCAGGCCTTTTCGTTGCGGCGAGCGCGAACACGATCAGTATGTTCTATGCGGGCTTCGCGCTCGCGGCGATCCTTGGCGCAGGGACAAACCCGGTGCTCTGGTCGCGGGCGATCGCAGGGAGCTTCGATAAGGCGCGCGGCACCGCGCTCGGGCTGGCGCTCGTCGGAACGGCGTTTGCCGCGCTCGCGCTGCCGAGCATGGTGACCGCGCTTGTCGAGGCAAGCGGATGGCGACATGCGCTTCGCGGTGTCGCGCTGCTGCCGCTCGTGCTCGCATTGCCGCTCGTCTTCCTGTGGCTCAGGAGCGGCAGCGATGGAGTGTCTGGCAGCGATGCAGTCGCGCACGTCGGGGTCAAGGTCGGCGAAGCGGTCAGCCATTATCGCTTCTGGCTTCTGGGCCTCTCGATCCTCGCGGGCTATCTTGCGATCTCGGGGTTGCTAACCGGCTTGATCCCGGCGCTTACCGACCGCGGACTGAGCGCAGCGTCGGCATCGGCCATCGTGGGTATGATCGGCATTGCGATGATCCCCGGCCGCATTGCGGTGGGCATCGTGATCGATCGCATCTGGGCGCCTGCGGTTGCCTGCGTGTTGCTGCTGCTCTCGGCAATCGCCTGCCTCGTCCTGCAGCAGACTACGGACACGGCGCTTCTTCTTGCCGCATGCGCGGTCTTGGGCCTCACAGCGGGTGCAGAGCTTGATCTGCTCGCCTTTCTCACCGCGCGCTATTTCGGTCTTACTCAGTTTTCAAAGATTTACGCATTGCTCTACGCCGCGCTCGCCACGGGGAGCGCTGTTGCGCCGGGGATGTTCGCGTTCCTGCGCGAGAAAACGGGCTCTTATGACCTTAGCTTCAGCGTTGCCGCTGCGCTATTTGTGGTCGCCGCGCTGCTCTTGCCGATGCTGGGCCGCTACCCTAATTTCACGCCTGAAAACCAATCAGCTCAACCAGAAAGCGCGTAACCCATGGCTGAACCGCTCGATTCAGATGCTCAGCCGATCCTGAACCGTGTGTCGTTCATGATGCACCGGATCAACGCGCACATGCTGCGCATCTGCAACCCTTATTTCCAGGATTGGGGGGTCGATCTGGTCACGTCGCGAATGCTGGTCGCGCTGCTTGAACGCGGGCCAATGTCAGCCGGCGAGATCGTGCGCATCATGGCGCTGCCGCAGTCGACGATTTCGCACCAGATCAAGCGCCTCGAAAAGCTCGGCTATCTCACGCGCACGGCAGGTTCCCAGGATTCTCGCATCGTCATCGCCGAACTCACCGATCACGGGCGCGACATCGCGAACCAGGCCAATGCGCTCAGCCGCCGCGTCACCGATACGTTGCTGCAGGCGATCGGGGACGACGAGGTTGAAACGGTGCGCGCCGCGCTGAAGCGAGTCGACCAAGCGCTTGAAGCCATGCGCTAAGTCACGGGCGGGATGCCCTTTATTGCAGGCCCGCAGCCATTTTTTGCGATGGCAGTGCCCTGCCGGGCTCGCAGTCGCAGCTCCGCGGCCATCGCCGCCTGTCGGAACGTGCTGAACACCTTGTAGAAGCGCAGATCAGTAACCTCGGGTATCCCATCTCTTCCAGACGGGCCTCGCGAGATAAGTGTCGTCCGGCAACAAATATTCCCGACGGGAGGCGCTAGCGTGATTGCCCAGGAGGTTGTCCTAGCGAACGACAATCCGATTCCGGCAAAAGCGGTTCTAGCAGGCTGTTGAGGCGGTCTGGGATCATTCGAGCTTCACCACCAACCGGGAGCGACTGCTTTCGGGAGAGATAGCGGCGAAGTTCCTGCGCCGTTCTGGCGCAACCGAATGTGAAGCGGCGGATCTCGAGCGATCATTTCTCAGTGGACGGCACGCTGATCGAGGCGTGGGCATCGACCAAGAGCTTCCGCCGCAAGGATGGGAGCGACGATGACCCTGAGGGGCCGGGCCGCAACGCGACACGCAACTTCCACAAGGAGAGACGCTCCAACGAGACGCATGCCAGCACGACCGATCCCGAGGCTCGGCTGTACAAGAAGGGCGACGGCCAGCCGGCCAGGCTTCGCCATATCGGCCACGTCATGATGGAGAATCGCAACGGCCTGCGCTACGCCCGGAGACCCGCCATACAGTGAGACAGGCTGTCCTGGAGAAGACCGGCGACTGCGGCGAATATTATGCGGTCAAGAAGCCCACGAACATCCGGGACGGCGGAAAGATGCTGGTGCATGTTGTGACAAACCACCCCGTTCCGGAAGCATGGCCGTCATTCTTGCGGTTTCGGCCGAACGGGCGGGCCTACTCGAACGACACCGGCGCTGGCCTGACCCGTCGCTGGTGTCTGGAGCAGGGCTTCGTGCGCGGCGAAGGCGATCACAAAGTGTCGATATGAGGCGTGCACGGCATCGAACGGCCAAGATTAGGGGGCTGCTGCTCTACGACCAAAGACATGCCAACGACGGGTCCCGGCGCGAGTGGATAATTGAAGTTCTGCGAAATGTCATGAGTTGGTCGAAGCGGTATCTTGCCGGGCTTGGCGCAGCGGCCGAGGTGCGACGTTGAGACTGGCGCCGATCATTGCGGTCCTCGCGGCGTGTATCGGCATGCCGGTATCGGCCGAGGACGTCGCGCCCAGCTTTGCCAGGGATGTTGTGCCGATCCTCAAGACGCGGTGCGTGGCATGCCATATGTCGGGCGCCGAACCGGGCAAAATGTCGCTCGTGCCTGCCAAGGCTTACGCCGCATTGGTCGGCGCGAAATCGACAGTTTCCCCGATGGTGCGCATTCAGCCTTCTGTTCCCGAGCGCAGCTATCTGCTGCACAAGTTGGAAGGAACGCATGTGAAGGCCGGCGGTTCGGGAACGCGCATGCCGCTTGGCGGTGCGCCGTTGCCCGCAGACAAGATTGCGCTGATCCGCAACTGGATTGTGGCCGGCGCGCCGAACAATTGATCGCGGGCGCCTGGAAATGGGGTTCGACCGCTTCCGCAATCGCTTCTGCACGATCGAAGAGCACGAATCCGCCTGCGTCGCCGAGGCTGCAGCCAGACTTTGATATGGAAACGCCACCGGCCCATGGGAAGGAGGGGCGGTGCCACAAGTGCTTCAGCGCGCCGCGCCGTCAGGCCACTACTTTTGTCCTGGCCTCTTAATCGGCAAGCGCCACGCCGTTTGTCATGCGCTGCACCATGCGATGATAGTGCTGGATGGCCGGCTCATTGCGACCGATCGTGAATGCCGTGTTCGCACCGGAATCCAGCCCGGACTGAATGCCGAACCCGATCGGATAATCCTCTCCATGCACCGCAAGCTTGGCCATCTCACTGAAGGCGACCGATCGGGCATGGTCTTCCGGCGTTTCGGGCTTTTTCGCAGAAAGGATGGTCTGGCGCGTCATCGTTTCACCGGCATTTGCGCCGGGCAGGATTTGACTGACCAGGCAGTGGTCACCGAGGATACCGGACAGCGACATGTTGGGGAAGATCGAGTGGATCAGGCGCAGGTAGGCGAGTGGCTGCCATTCGCTTTCGGGTAGTTCCTTCAGCTCTCCGAGGTTACGCCGGGCCATCGTCAGGCGCTGGTGCGGGCCGAAGGTATCGTGGACCAGCAGATTGCCGATGGTATGCAGGGCCAGCGTGTTCGCGTGCACATTGTCGTGATGGTAGGCTTCCAGATAACCGTCCATCGTGACCTTCCACCCCGGCCCGGGGATCTCCCGCTGATCGAACAGATGCCAGTTGTTGAGGTCCAGAGTTTCGAGTTCGGGGGCGAAATCCCCCAGCCATTCGTCGATATCAAACTCCGCGCCCGGCGTCAGGACGCCCCAGACGATACCCGCGCGCTCGGCACAAGGCAGGGCGGTCAGGCTCATATCGGCAGGGTCGATGTCACCGAAGCTGTCCTTGCCATACATGCCGACCAGCCGGCCCTCGCGGTCATAAGACCATGCGTGATACGGGCAGACAAAGCGCGGCGTCTTGCCGGACGCATCCTCGCAAAGCTTCGCGCCGCGATGGCGACAGACATTGAGGAAGATGCGAACCACGCCGTCCTTGCCGCGAACCATCAGCAGCGGCTTGCCGAGGATCGTGCGCGCGACATAGCTTCCGGCCTCCGGCAGCTCAACCGACAGCAGCAGACCTTGCGGCCTGCGCATGAAGATGGCGTCGAATTGACGCTTGAAAAGTTCCGGATCGGCATAGCTCTCCAGCGACAGCGGCAGCGTGGCTGGTGCCTGATCAGTCGTTCGGGAATCCAGATGGGCGATGGCCCTGCGCGCCAGATCAATTTCACGGGAAGTGCTGCGCACAACGTCTCTCCAATTCTCGCGTGACAGCCTGCAAATTATATCGATATCGACATATAATCAAGCGCGTAATTGTTGGTGGATGCTACGTCGTTTTGTGTTTATCTATCTGAAATTATTTGAAATTGCGGCAAAGATTGACCATCGGGCAAGTCCTGCCAAATGACTGAGACGCGTGCGTCGATGGTGATCGCGTCTATCGCGCTTTCCACAACGTTGCTGATGAGTCGGACGCCATCAGCGCCGTCCAGCGTGATGATCGCCGGCACGTAGGGAAGCGATTCTTCCATGCCTGGAAAGATCGCGCGTGAGACGATGGTGTAGCTGTATACCGAGCCGGTCCCAGGCAGTTTTACCCAATCGATCTCTTGAGACTGACAGGTGGGGCAGAACGGGGTCGGCGGCATGCGGAATGTGCCGCAATCGCTGCAGCGTGACGCGACGAATTGGTGACGCGCGGCGGCTTGCCAAAACGGCAAGGTCCAGACATTGGTCTCGATCTCCGCCAGCGGCAGCGGCGGACGTTTGGCGATCAGGCTCATGGCGCGCGCTCCAGCAACAGGCCGCTCACGGGGATGACGGAAGGGCCACCGGTAACCAGCGCGACGGCAGCGTCCGGCACCTGGTTCACTGCGGTTCCGCGCAGCTGTTCCACGGCCTCGCGCACATGCGTCATCCCCCAGGCATAACCGGCGGAAAGCTGGCCGCCATCGGTATTGGTCGGCAAGTTCCCGCCAAGGCCGATCGCGCCGCTGGAAACGAAAGGTCCGCCTTCGCCCTTGGCGCAGAAACCATAATCCTCGATCTGCATGATGACCTGCGAGGAGAAATGATCGTAAACCTGCAGAGTGTCGACGTCGGACGGTCCGATACCGGCGGCAGCGTAAAGATCGCGCGCCACCGATGCGTGCCCGGATGAAGCGAAGGTTTCGTCCGGCATGTTCATCCAGTAGATGGAGCGCCCCCAATCCCGCGATCCGCCCTGCGCGCTCGCCAGGATGTTTACCGGCCGCTGGCGCAAATCGCGGGCGCGCTCGCTGCTGGTGACGACGACGGCGACAGCGCAGTCGGTCTCCAGGCAAAAGTCGAACAGGCAATGCGGGTCTGCCAAAAGCGGCGCGGCGAAATAGGCGTCACGCGTGAGTGGCGTGCGCATGATCGCATCCGGATTCGCCAGAGCATGATTGCGGATCGTCATCGCGACATCGGCGAAATGGTCGCGGGTCGTGCCGTAGAGATGCATGTGTCGGCGCGCCAGCAATGCGAACATGTGGCCGGGGCCAACAAGACCGCTGGTGCCGAAGAACGCGTTCTCGGGTGTCAGCGGATAGGACGAGGTGATCGCGCCGAACCGCTGCGCACCCTGCTGGTTTCCGCCAACGCAAACGATCGTCTTGGCAAGGCCCGCATGGACGGCTGCGGCGGCAAGCCCGACCGCGCCTGCCGATCCGCCTCCGGTTCCGGTCAGTGACGCGGTGAAGCGCACTTCGGGAATGCCTAGCATCTCCATCAGCATTGGTGTGTCGAAGCCGCCTGCGAAATAGGCGAAGCCATCGACATCGCGAATGGAAAGGCCTGCATCTTCCACAGCGGCCAGGATGGACTTGCCCACCAATTCGTCCAGCGTCTGGGGAAGCGATTGCCCACGCTTGTAATAAGGCGTGTAGCCAAGTCCGGCGATCGCGGCGCTACGGCGCATGGTGCGGTCGTTCATTCAGCGATTCTCCTGCCGATCAATTTACTCTCCGTGAGTCGATTTTTACACTGTAAAAAAATAATTCTGATATAAGAATTTTCATCCTGAATTCTTGGAGAAAACGCCAGAATTATTCTGATACAAGAATAATAAACTATATTCAGAATAAATTATTTGTCGATTCGTATGCGTTGATGCACAAAGACGTCGATGCATGCTCGGCATGCGCAGGGTCAGGAGAGTGTCATGGATTTCCAGCTCAACGAACAGCAGGTGGAACTGCAGGAAGCCGCACGTCGCTTCGCACGCGAAACGCTGCCGACACTTGCGCAGGAACTCGAAAAGACGAACCAGCCCGTGCCGCATGAGATGGTGAAGCGGTACGGAGGCCTTGGCTTTCTGGGGATCAATGTCGATCCGGCCTATGGCGGGTTGGGCCTCTCCAATCTTGAGGCGCTGCTGGTGGTGGAGGAATTCGCCAAGATTTCCGGCGCGGTCGCGTTTCCGGTATTCGAAGCGTGCGCAGGGCCGGTGAAGGCAATCGAGCGCTTCGGCTCCGAAACGCTGAAACAGCGGGCGATACCGCCAGTCTGTCGCGGTGAGGCTATTATTGCGATTTCCATGTCCGAAGCGGAAGCCGGAACCGCGCTTACCGATCTACGCACGCGCGGCACAATCGAGGGCGATACTGTCGTGCTGAATGGCGCAAAGCGCTGGTGCTCCGGCGGTGGCCATGCCGACGCTTACCTTGTCTACTGCCGTCTTTCCGATGCGCCGGGCGCGAAGGGCATTGGCGCCGTTTATGTGGAAAAGGACACGCCGGGCCTCAGCTTCGGTCAACCTGAAACGCTGATGGGCTTCCGCGGCGTGCCGTCGAGCGACATCTATCTGGAGGACGTGCGCGTTCCGCTGGACAATATGGTGGTTCCTGCCGGCGGTTTTTCCAAGCTGATGGAAGCGTTCGATCTGGAACGCTGTGGCAATGCTACAATGTCGTTGGCGCAGGCGGCTGCGGCGCTTGAGGACGTGCTGGAGTATGTTCAGGAGCGCAAGCAGTTCGGCCGTGCGCTGGTTGAATTCCAGGCGGTTCAGATTCGCCTGGCCGAGATGAAGATGAAGGTGGAGGCCGCCCGTCTTCTAATCCATCGCGCGGCAGCCAATGCGGCCAATGGGCATCCCAGCATTCTGGATTCATCGCTGGCCAAATGCTACGCGAACTCGATTTCGCGGGAAGTGACCGGCGATGCGATGCAGTTGATGGGCGCTTATGGCTATTCGAGCGAGTTTGCGATGGAGCGGCGGCTTCGCGATGCCTGGGGTTGGGGGATCGCCGGTGGCGCGATCGATATCCAGAAGGTCAATATCGCATCGGCCATGGTTGGACGCCGGTTCGACCAGCGCCGCGCCTGATATGCGCCGGGCGGTGGCGGCGCGATGAGCACGGAGGAACGCCGGCCGACCGGTATCGTCGTTCGTCCGGTGGTGAATGCGGTTGCGATACTGCGTCACCTTGCCGATACGCCGGGGCCTCACACCGCAACCACTGTGTCCCGGGCCTTGTCGATCAACCCGAGCACCTGCTTCAACATCCTGCGCACCTTGCTGGGTGAGCGGGTGATCGATTTCGATCCGGTCACGAAGAGCTATTCCGCCGGTCACGGCCTCGCCAAGCTCGCGCGGAACCTGCCGCAGGATGCCGGGCTCCAGGCCGCGCGGCCCTTGCTGCGACAACTGGCCGATACGTATCGCCTTACTGTCTGCCTGTGGCAGCGCGTTGATCCTGATCGGATCGTGGCGGTTCTGGTCGAACCGATCGCGTCCGATTTCCGCGTTCATTGCCGGGTCGGTCAGCGATTGCCCTTGCTGATGGGGTCGGCTGGCCGTGCACTCGGCCCTTATCTCGGTCTGGATGAAGCCGCGCTCAAGCGCGCATTCTCGGAATTGCGCTGGGCAAGGCCGATCAGCTTCGACAGCTACTGGGCCGAGATGGAAGACGCGCGCGCGCTCGGATACGCCATCGACGATGGCCATTTTGCAAGTGGTCTCGTCACGATATCAGCCCCCGTTCTCGACCGTGGGAGTGTCGCGCGTTACGCCGTCACCAGCCTTGCCTTCCGTAGCGAATTCGATGCGGAGGCGCGCAAGGCGCTGGGCGAAGATCTAGCATCGCTGAGCCGCGAACTGCGCGATATCCTGTTCTAAATCCTGTAGGTTTCCGCTGCCGTCTTGTAGAACAGGGCCGCCTTTTCGGTGTGGTTTGCGCTGGCTGCGATATGCTTGAAGGCATTCCAGATGGTGCGGTAGTTACCTGAAACACGGTCCACTGGATAATTGCTTTCGAACATCGCCCTGTCGTGGCCAAATGCTGTGATCGCAGTCTCGATATACGGTGCCCAGGCGGCGGCAAGTTTCCGTGATCCCGGCGGCGTTGGCTGTTTGCGGAATCCGAACCCTGCCAGCGCCATGCCAAGCCCGCCGAGCTTCACCCTGACATTGGGGCGCTGCGCGAGATCATTCAGCGCGCTAGACCACGCCGCGAACACCTCCGCGCGCTGATCCTTGTAGGGGCCGATGCCGATCACGCCGCCCAGATGATCGAGGACGAAGATCGTGTCGGGGCAGGCATCCGCTGCGGCGGCGACCTCGTCCAATTGCGTGAAATAGGTCCAGACATCGAATGTCAGACCCATGCGGCCAAGCGTGGCAATGCCGTCGCGCACCGCCGGCTCGTTCAGCATATGTGCCCGCGTCGGATAGGCGCCGTGGAGCTTTTCGCTTTCGTGCCAGGCGGTGGCGTGGCGCACACCGCGAAATCGCTCCGGCGCGGCGGCGATATGCGCGGCGAGTACAGGCTCCACGCCTGCGCCCAGCGTTAGATCGGCATAACCAACGATGGCAGCCGCAGCCGCGATGGGGCCAGCCGCGCCGGACAGCGGCTTGTGCAATGTCTCGACAACGAAATCGGTTTCACCGATGGGGCGCAGTTCCATCGGGCCGTCCGGCCGGTAGCCCGACAGGCATTCGACATAGCCCGTCGCAACGATCCTGTGCCCGCAATCGAGATCTGCCAGCAACGCGGCGGCCAGATAGGTGTGGCCGCCGCGATCCCAGAGGTGATGATGCGGATCGATGATCGGCAGGTCGGGAGCAAGGATCGGTTCGGGCGGCGTGAGTGCCAGCCAGTTGTCGAGATCCTGAGGCGAGGATGCTCTCAAAGCATGCGTCCGCCATCGACGACAAGCGTTTGGCCATGGATGTAACTCGCGAGCGGCGAGGCAAGGAACAACGCGGCTCCCGCCATGTCGTCGGGCGTGCCGAGCCGGTTGGCCGGAATGCCCTTCAGCCGCGCGGCGAGGCGGTCCGGATCGTCGACCGTCACCTTGGTCAGCCGCGTGTCAACCAGGCCCGGCGCGACGGCGTTGACGCGGATGCCTTCCCGCGCCCACGCCTGAGCGAGCACGCGCGTAAGGCCGAGTGCGCCTGCTTTCGAGGCGGCATAGGCAGGGTTGCCGCGTGTCGGCCGGAATGCGCCCACCGAATTGATGAAGATCACCGATCCGCCCACCGCGGCCAGCATCTCGCGAAATCGGGATGCGCAGTTCATCAGGCTGTTGAGATTGACGTCAACGACCTTGCGGAAGGAATCGAGATCGAATTCCTGCCTTTGATACAGTGCCAGCCCCTGTGAGCAGACGAGCACATCGAGCCTGTCGAACGGCGCTTCATACGCCATGACCGCATCCGAATTTGCCGCGTCCATCTGGCCATAAGCGAGGCCGGCAAGATCGCCATCTTCACCCGCGTAATCAGCTGGGCTGGAGCGCCTGCCCCAGATGTGAGTTTCCGCGCCGGCATCGCGCAGTGCGCATGCAATGCCGTTGCCGATCCCTGTCGTTCCGCCCACCACCAGCGCAACCTTGCCGGTGAAGTCGAACGCCTTTGCGAGGTCGAGGCTCACAGCGGGGTGTTCGGGTTGAAGGAGGGCGGACGCTTCTCGAGGTGTGCGGCAAGGCCTTCCTTCACTTCTGGCCCCGCGAAACCAAGCATCTCGAGCGCGAGGCTGGTTTCGAACACCGGCCATGCCATGCGCATCCAGTTGTTGAGCGAATGCTTGGTCCAGCGAATTGCCGATGGCGCAGCCTGCGCCAGATCGAGCGCGACTTCGAGTGCGGTTTCCTGCAACTTGTCATCGTCGACACACATGGTGATGAGGCCGATGCGCTCGGCTTCCTCGGCGGTCAGTGCCTTGCCCGACATAAGATAATATTTGGTGCGGGCCATGCCGCAAAGCAGCGGCCAGATGATCGCTGCATGATCGCCCGCCGCGACGCCAAGGCGGACGTGGCCATCGGCCAGCTTTGCCGAACGCGCCATGATCGTAACGTCGGAAAGGATCGCCGCCGCAAGACCGCCGCCCGCCGCCGCGCCGTTGATCGCCGAGACGAGCGGCTTTGAGAAATTGAGCATGTTGAGGACGAGATTGCGTCCGTCCTTCCACATGCGGGCCTTCCAGTCGAAGTCGTTGATGACCGCATCTTCCAGCGCGAAATCGCCGCCGGCGGAGAATGCGCGACCTTCGCCGGTCAGGATCGCCACGCTGGTGTCGGGATCTTCCTCGACATGCCTCCAGATCTCGGAAATGGCGTGATGCATGTCGAAATCCATCGCGTTCATTTTCCCGCGCGACATAGTGATGCGCAGGATGCGGTCGGCAGGACGGTCGAGTTTCAGCGATTCATATTCAGGATACTGATAGGCCATTGTTTGTCCTTGTCGGAGGCTGGGAGGCGGCCGCAAATAATCAGGATTGCGGCCAGTAGGGATCGCGAAGTGCGCGCTTGAGAATCTTGTCGTGGGTCGCGCGCGGGAACGTCTCGCGGAACTCGACGCGCGAAACGCGCTGCCAGTGCCCGAGCTGGGGATTGCCCCATTCGCGCAATTCCTCTTCGCTGATGTCATGCCCTTCGCGCTTGATTGCGAGCAGCAGCGGCGTTTCCACCCAGCGCTCGTGCGGGATGCCGATGGCCGCGACCTCGGCCACAGCCGGGTGGCGCATGAACACGTCCTCGATATCGGACGCGTAGACGTTGATGCCTCCGGACTTAATCATGTCCTTCACGCGGCCTGCGATATACAGATAGCCATCTTCGTCCATGCGCCCGAGATCGCCGGAGCGCAGAAACGTTCGGCCTCTGTGGTCGTGCCACGTCATTTTGGCGGTTGCCTCGGGATTGTTGTAATACCCCGTCATCAGCGCCGGACCGTATCCGGCGATATCTCCGACTTCGCCCGGAGGCAGCACATTTCCGTCATCGTCGAGAATGACGAGTTCGCCCCCGAAGAGAGCGAGGCCGACGGTCTTGCCCTTGCCGGGCAGCGCCTTGTCCTCGGGCGATGCGAGCGTGCTGAAGCCTTCGGTGATGCCGTAGCATTCATAGAGTCGGACGTGCGGAAGCTGTTCCTGCAGAAGATCGACAGTCGTCGATGCGATGGCCTGCCCGCCGCTCATCAGCACCTTGAGCGAAGACGTATCGTAGTTGCCAACGACGCCGGACTCGACGAGCACGATGAACTGCGTCGGCACCGCGAAGGCGTGCGTGCAGCCGTGATCCTGGACCGTCTGGAGAAAGGCGTCCGCCGAAAACTTCTTCATCAGTACGGTGGTGCCGCCAAGATATACCGCCGGCAGCATCGTGATCCACGTGCCGTTGGTGTAGAGCGGCGTGGAGCAGAGCGGCACGGAAAACCGCGTCATCTCAAGCCCTGGACCGAAACCCAGCGTGTAGATGTGGCGCGCAAGCTGGCTGTGCTCGATGCCCTTCGGTGCGCCGGTTGAACCAGATGAGTAGATGATGTTCATGGGGTCGGCCATCGTCAGGCCGACATCGGGTTCCTGCTCCGATCCGGTCGCAAGGATAGGTTCCGCGATGCGCCAGCCTGGCGCCTCTCCACCCACCACAAAGAAGCCGTCCGCATCAACCTTGCCGAGTTCGCCGCGCACCGCGTCGACGCTTTGCGTCGCGTCTGCGTCGGCGAACAGGAAGCGCGCGTCGCAATTGTTGATGGTCGCGGCAAGGCCGTCCGCCGACATCATGCGATTGAGCGGGACGATCACGCCGCCGGCCTTCACCGTGCCCCAGATCAGCTCGAACATCAGGATCGAGCTGTTCATGACGAGGCAAACCTTGTCACCCTTCTTCAGGCCAAGGTCGATCAGCGCGTTGCCGACCACGTTGGTGCGGCGGTGAAAGTCTGTCCAGCTGAGCTGGTTCTCGCCGCAGATCACGGCGGGTTTATCCCGGAAACGTGCGGCGTTGATCCGGATCATGTCGGTGAAGAGCAAGCCGGGTTGATCCAGAATTGCGCCCGATGACATGCTCATTCTCACTCCCATTTGCCCCTTGGCAGTCATGTTGTGTTTGCAATTACGCCATGATACATATAAAATCTGACACGGCAAAATATATTTGGAGGTGGATTTGAGCGCCGATTTGCAGTACGAAATGGTCCGGACCGCGCGTGGGGCGGTCATAGCGGTCGATAGTGCTGCCGACATTACCGAGGTTAATCGCGGCTCGGATGTCATGGTGACAGCCTCGTACATTGGCGTTCTGCCTGCCCGGCTGGCGATGGATCATGCGCCCCGTGCAGTGCTCGGCTTCGATGGCGGGGTGGGGCCGGAAGGCGCGGGAATGGCCGGGGTTTGGTATTATGAGGCGCTGAACGTGCCGGCCGCCGCGATAGACGTCATGTCGATCATTCTGGGCGATGGCGTGGATGCCTATGAGAACGGTGTCGTCAGCTTCGCTAACCGACCGGCGCGTGACTGCGGGGTAGAGGTCGGCATGGCGGTCAGCACCGCCGCGCGGCTCATGCTTGATAATGATCCGGGTTTGCCGAGCGCGTATCAGGTGACCAATCGCACCAGCGTTGAACAGGGGCCGGACGGTCGCGAGGTGATCGTCACGGATTCCATCGTCTTTGGTATCGAGGCGGACAAACGCAATGTGCTGGTGACGGCGGGGCACACCGGTCGCAGCGGCGCGCGGCATATCGAGACGGTGCGTCCGTTCGGCTTCATCTGTTCGGATGGCGGCCGTGGGCGCAATGATTCCGGCATGGCGGGTCTGCCCATCGTCAATGCTGCAGGCATCGCCGGTGCGACGGTGGATGCGCGGCTGGCGCGATTGGGCGACGGCATGAGCACATACCGCGACGGCATCATCAGCGCGGCGAACGAACTGGCGCTGGCGTGCGGCGTGCGGATTGGCATGGCCGCGCGTGAAGCGGCGAGCCTGCTCGTAAACCGCAAGGCAGACTGAAATCTGAACCACTATCCTGACGGGCAGCCGTCACCCACGATACAGGAGAGAATGCCCATGGCAGTACGTCCCGCCCTTCCGACCATTCCGGGGCTCGACAAGGTTTTCATCGGCGGGCGCTGGCAGGAATCGCGAGGCGGCGGCCTGGTCGACGTTATCTGCCCGGCGGACGAGGAAGTCGTCGCGCAGGTCATGGACCCGTCCATCGCTGACGCTGACGCGGCAGCGTTGGCCGCGCATCAAGCCTTCGATACAGGGCCGTGGGCGCGCATGTCGGTGCAGGATCGTGCGACCGTTTGCGAAAGGCTGGCCGATGCCATCGAGAAGCGCCTCGGCCTGCTCAATACGGCTTGGCTGCTCGAAGCCGGTGCGCCGATCGCGCATGGCGAGATGATCAACAGCGGTGCCGGCACGATGATCTGGCGCAACGCCATCGCGCAGGCCCGCGCCGCGAAGTTTGAAGAACGGCGGAGCGGTCCGCTGGGCGAAGCGGTCATCATTCATGAGCCGATCGGCAGTGTGCTCGCCGTGCTGACGTACAATGGGCCGGTTGTGCTGATGGGGATGAAGGTCATACCGGCGTTGCTTGCGGGCTGCACTGTGCTGATAAAGCCGGCGCCGGAATCTCCGCTGACGTCGCGCCTCATCGCCGATGCGATTGAAGAGGCTGATTTCCCTGAGGGTGTGGTCAGTGTGCTGGCGGCGGGTACGGCCGTGACGCAGCATCTGGTGGAGCATCCGCTGATTGACATGATCGCGCTGACCGGCGGCACTGCGATCGCGGTGGACGTGGTGAAGCGCAGCGCTGCGCGCCTTGCGCGCACTGCGCTTGAGCTTGGCGGAAAGTCCCCGGCGATCATCGCCGACGATGCGCCGCTGGAAACCGTCCTGCCGACGCTGATGGATGGCATGACGGGCTTTCTCGGTCAGGTCTGCGTCTGCCGCTCCCGCGTGCTTGTGTCCGAGCGTCGCTACGAGGAAGTGATTGACGCCTTCGGCAGCGCCTTCCGTGATCTGAAGGTCGGTCTGCCATGGGATTCGGACGTCGACTTCGGACCGCTTGCCGTGAAGCGTGGCCGGGACCGTGCCGAGGCGATGGTGCAGCGCGCCCGGGAACAGGGTGCCGAGGTCGTGGCCGGCGGTCGTCGCCCCGCACACATGAATAGGGGCTGGTATTACGAGCCGACGCTTCTGCGCAATGTCACAAATGATATGGAAATCGCCCAGGAAGAGGTCTTCGGTCCGGTGATCGGCGTCATTGCTTATCGTGATCTCGACCACGCGATCGACATTGCCAATGACAGCAAGTTCGGCCTCGCTTCGTCCATCTACACGGCCGATCCGGATGTGGCGATGAACGTGGCGCGCCGTATCCGGTCCGGAGGGGTCGCGGTCAATAATGCAGGCGTTTCGCTGACGGAGCCGTTCGGGGGATTCAAGCAGTCCGGCTGGGGTCGCGAATGCGGCGTCGAAGGCATCTTCGAATTCACCGACACCAAACAGGTGCTGCTGAGCGGAAGCTATCTCAATGCGTGACGCGGGCGCGACCGAGGCGGACGGCGGCCAGTTCGATTATGTGATATGCGGTGCGGGCGCGGCGGGCTGCGTCGTGGCCAACCGCCTTTCCGCCGATCCCAGGATCAGCGTTCTGCTGATCGAAGCGGGGCCATCCGACAAGGGTTGGCTGACCGACATGCCGCGCGGGTTCGCGAAGCTGCTGCTGAATCAGCGCCGTGCGCGCTATTTCCAGACCGGTCCTGACAACGGTGCGAAGCCTGGCGGTGAGATGTGGTCGCGCGGACGGATGCTGGGCGGATCGAGTTCGATCAACGGCATGCTCTATTTCCACGGGCTGCCGCAGGATTATGACAATTGGGAAGCGCTCGGCAACGAGGGTTGGGGCTGGGATAGGATCGGCGCGATCTTCCGCCAGATGGAAGATCATGTGCTGGGCGCGGGCGAGGCGCGCGGCGCCGGCGGCCCGGTCAAGGTCACGATCAACCCCGAGCGCAGTCCGCTGATGGACGAGGTCATTCGCGCGGGCGGCGCGCTCGGTTGGGACATGGTCGACGACCTGAACGAACCGGCCGGCGACCGGATCGGCTACACGCCGTTCAATATAGGCAAGGCGAAGCGATCGGGATCCTCGCAGGCGTTTCTGCATCCGGTGATGAGCCGCCCAAACCTGACCGTGCTGACCGGGACGCTCGTCCAGCGCGTGGTGTTCGAAGGGCGGCGCGCAGTGGGCGTCGTTGCCGATGGCGGCAGTGGGTCCACGCGATATCTCGCAGGCCGCGAGGTCATTCTGGCGGGCGGAGCATTGCAGACGCCCCAACTGCTGGAGCTTTCCGGCATCGGCTCGGCGGAACGCCTGAAAGAGCACGGGATCGAGGTTCTTCACAACAGCCCCGGCGTTGGCGAGAACATGCGTGAGCATTGCCTCATCATCATGCAGCGGCGTCTCAAAAAGGAATGGAGCCTCAATCGCGAATTCAGCGGCTGGCGCGCACCATTTAACGTGGCGCGCTGGTTTGCGCTGCAGAATGGACCGATGGCGTTTCCGGGCTTTGATGCGGCGGCGCTGATCGCCTGCGATCCGGCGGCAACCCATCCCGATTGCCACCTGATCTTCTCACGCACATCAATGGACCTGCGTTCGTGGGATGGCTGGACCAAGGGGCCGCAGCTTGAGGCACTGCCGGGTATGCAGCTGATGGGCTATCCCAGCCAGCCGCGCAGTCAGGGCAGTGTGCACATCACGTCGGCCGATCCGGCGGCTGCGCCACAGATTCGGGTCAATTACCTGACAGACGAATACGACCGGCAGGTCAGCATCCACATGTTCCGCAAGATGCGGGCGCTGATCGAGCATCCCAGCCTTGCCGATATCGTCGGCGAGGAGACGATACCGGGCGCAAAGGTTGAGAGCGACGACGAGATCCTGGATGCCTTTGCTACCTATTCAGGGCCAGGTTATCACGCCTGCGGAACAGCGCGCATGGGCAGCGATCTCATGGCCGTGGTTGACAACCGACTGCGCGTGCACGGTGTGGAGGCGCTGCGCGTGGTGGATATCTCGATCTTCCCGACCCAGACATCGCAGAACACCGGCGCGCCTGCCATGGCTGTCGCCTGGCGTGCGGCGGACATCATAAACGAAGACAGGCAACGGGCGGCGTAAGCGATGAACGAGGCGTTGCAGCGAGAGATGGCGAGAACGGACCGGGGCAGAGTGATGGCGGCGGATTCCGCCTATCATGTCTTCCCGGAAAACCGCGGACGCGATGTGATCGTCAACGCTTCCTATTGCGGCGTGCTGCCTGCGCGCTTTCTGGGCGCGCAGGCGCCGCGCGGCGCGATAGGCGTGGATTGCGGCGTCGGGCCGGCCGGCGCCTCCATCGCGGGGCTGTGGTATCTTGAGGCGCTGAATATCCCCGCGGCTGTCGCGGATGTGATGACCGTTCAACTGGGCAATGGTGTTGACCTGTATGACCGTGGTGTCATCAGCTTCGTCAACCGACCCGCTCAGGATTGCGGGGTACAGGCTGGTATGAAAGTCTCCGAAGCGGCGATGCTGATGCTGATTGCGGACCCGGCTTCGCCTGACGCCGCCGAGGTGACCAACCGCACGCTCGTGGATACCAGCCCGTCGGGCCGGAAGATATTCTGTACCGATTCAATCGCTTTCGGTTTGCCAGAGGATGTCGAGAACGTGCTGGTGACGGCGGGGCACACCGGCCGCAGCGCCGTGCCTTATCTACTCAAGGTGAGGCCGTTCGGCTTCATTTGTTCGGATGGCGGTGGGGGGCGAGACGCGTCAGGCCGGCTCGGCCTCGAGATGGTTGAGAATGCAGGCCTTGCCGGCGCTACGGTGGATGCGCGCCTTGCCCGTATGGGCGATGCCCTTTCCAGCTACCACGACGGAATCATCACCGGCGCCAACAGCCTGGCACGCGCCGCTGGCGTTGACATTGGAATGTCGGCTAGGGTAGCCGCACGCATTCTGGCTGAACGCAATATACTCTGAGGAGGTCGGAGGAATACGGAATGAAGGCCGATCTAGAGCTTGATACCAAAGCCGGCAAGCAGGCTGGCACTGAACGGCCGAAGGGCAAGAAGGCGCAAGCCCGAGTTACGCACGCCAGCGCGGTTCGCATGGCTATCGAAAGCGACATCTTCATGGGCAAGCTCCTGCCGGGGACGCCCATCGACGAAGACGAACTTGCAGAGCGTTTCAATGTGTCGCGCACGCCGGTTCGCGAAGCCATGTTGCAATTGTTGCAGAGCGGGCTGATCGAAAAGCTGCCGCGCCGTCCCGCCATGGTCGCCCGGCTGGATCTGCCACGCTTGATCCACATGTACGAAACAGTGTCCGAACTGGAGGCGCTGTGCGCGCGCTATGCCGCAACGCGGATGACCACGCGCGAACGCGATGCGCTTGTAAAAGTGCACGAACTTTCGGAACTCGCGCTGCAGGCCGGAGACACTGCGGGCGTCGGCCGGCACGGTCGCAAGTTCCACTCGCTCATCATCGAATCCACGCATAACAGCGTATTGATTGAAACGACCACCAAGCTCGCGCTGCATACGCTGGCCTATCGCCGCTTTCAGCTCTCGCGGCCGGGCTTTTCCGAACAGAACCAGCATTTCCATGCTGCGATCCTCGAAGCAATCCTTGCCGGCGACAATGTTGAGGCCTTCGAGCAGATGCGGCGCCACGTTACCGTGCAGGGCGATGTTCTGGCCGATTATATCTCAATGGGCGAAGACAACGTCAATCTGTCGGACGACCTGTAAGGGTGTGCACGGCTCCGCCCGGTTTGGGCGGAGCGCTGCATTCCCGGAAGGTCTCAGCCGCGCATCTTGCCGGCAATGAGATGGCGTCCCACCACCAGTTTCTGCACTTCGGACGCACCCTCGTAGATCCGCATCGGTCGTGCCTCGCGGTACAGCTTCTCGACCAGGTTGCCGCGCGTGACGCCGGCGCCGCCGCACAGCTGCACTGCACGGTCGACAACTCGTCCCGCCGCTTCGCTGGCGACCAGCTTGGCCATGCAGGCGTGGTAGGGCGTCGCGTCACCGCGAACGTCATGAACCCAGGCGGCGCGATAGACAGTGAGCGCAGCGGTGTCGATGTCGCTCGCCATGTCGGCAAGGCCCATCTGCACGCCTTGTAACTCGCCCATCTTTTTGCCGAACAGTTCGCGAGCGCGTGCCCGCTTCAACGCTTCGCCCATCGCACGGCGGGCTAGGCCAACACCGGCGGCACCGACCGAAGGCCTGAAGATGTCGAATGCGCCCATGGCGACCTTGAAGCCCTGTCCAGCTTCACCGATCAAGGCATCGGCCGGAATGCGGCAGTCGGTAAAGGTCATGCTGGCGGCAGGATGCTCGGCGATGAACTCGATCGGATCGCTGCATTCCAGCCCCGGCGTATCGGCATCGACGAGGAACACGGACAGTCCGCGCGAACCGGGCGCTTCGCCAGTTCGCGCGATGACCAGATAGTGATCGGCAAAACCGGCGTTGGAGATCAGCGTCTTCGCGCCGTTCAGCACCCATCCACCGGCAACGCGTTCAGCTGTCGTGGTGGTCGCGGCGACGTCAGAGCCGCCATCGGGTTCCGTTAGTGCGAAAGCGGCAACGGCTTCACCGCTGCGGCAGCGCGGGAGATAGCGCTGCTTCTGTTCCGGCGTGCCATAGTTCTGGATCGCCAGTGTGCCGATGCCCTGCATGGTGAACATCGCATCGAATAGCGCTTCTTCATATGTCAGCGCTTCGCGGATGAGGCAGAGCGAGCGCACGTCGAAGGGCGCGCCTTCGTCGGGGATGAGATACTTCAGGAAGTCCGCCGCGCCCAACGAGGCGACGATGGCGCGGCATTTCTCCGAAAAGTCTGCGATCTCAGCCTTGTGGTGTTCGGCCTGTGCCCATGCTGTGACGGCCTTCGCCAGCTCATGATGGCGAGGCTCGAAAAAGGGCCAGTCCCACAACGCCCAATGCTGATCGGTTACTGCCTCGCTCATGGCTTCACGGCCTCCGGATTGCCTTTGAAATTGGGATCGTAGCGCGATCCCGCCGCGCCCCCGATCGGCAACAGTGCTTCGAGCGTCGCCAGGTCAGACGGATCGAGCGCAACCTGCGACGCCGCTACATTCTCTTCCAGATACTTGATCCGCTTCGTGCCGGGGATCGGCACGATATCCCGGTCCTGGTGTAGCAGCCAAGCAATCGCGATCTGGCCCGCCGTGCATCCTTTGCGCTGCGCAAGGTCATTTACATGCGCGACGATGGCGAGGTTTCGATCGAAATTGTCACCCTGAAAGCGAGGCGAAGTCAGGCGGAAATCATCTTTGGCGAGATCGTCGGCCTTCTGGATCGCGCCTGTCAGGAAACCACGGCCGAGCGGGCTGTAAGCGACGAAAGTGATATTGAGTTCGCGGCAGATCGGCAGAACGTCCCGCTCCGCCTCGCGTGTCCACAGCGAGTATTCGGATTGCAGCGCGGCTATGGGATGCGTTGCATGCGCGCGGCGCAGCGTGTCGCCATCGATTTCGGATAGGCCGATCCCGCGGATTTTTCCCTCCTCCACCAGGCGCGAAAGTGCGCCGACAGTGTCTTCGATCGGAATGCCCGGCGCGGCGCGATGCACATAATAGAGATCGATCACATCGGTGCCGAGCCGCGCCAGCGATTCTTCGCAGCACTGGCGCATATAGGCGGGCGAATTGTCGATATCTCGATCGTATGTGCTGCCCTGTGTGCCGCCCGGGTCGCGTACCACGCCGAACTTGCTCGCCAGCATCACGCCATCGCGCTTGTCGCGGATAAAGTCTCCGACAAGCTGCTCATTATGGCCACGGCCATAGACATTCGAAGTGTCGAAATGCGTTACGCCCAGCTCAAACGCTCGTTCCAGCGTGGCGCGGGACTGCACGTCGTCCCGCTCTCCATAGAACTCGGACATGCCCATGCAGCCGAGGCCCATGATGGAGCTTTGGATCCCGGAAGCGCCCAGGGTTATGGTCTTCATGGTGAGGTTCCTCAGTCCAGTCGCTCTATCACCGTCGCGGTACCGAGTCCTCCGGCACAGCAGATCGCCTGTGCGCCATAGCGTGCGCCGCGCCGCTCCATCTCGTTGAGCAAGGTCGTCATGATGCGTGCGCCGCTTGCCCCGAGCGGATGGCCGAGCGCGATGGCGCCGCCATTGACGTTGAGCTTGTCGTGGCTCACGCCGAGTTCCTTCATCCAGACGATGGGCACCGAGGCGAAGGCCTCGTTTACCTCGAACAGGTCGATATCGGCGATCGTGAGGCCGGCGCGATCGAGCGCTTCGCGCGTGGCCGCGATAGGCCCGGTCAGCATCAGCTCCGGATCGGAACCGACGACGGCGGTGCTGCGAATCCGTGCGCGGGCGCGCAGGCCGAGTTCGGCCGTCTTTTCCGCAGACATCAGTAGAAGCACAGACGCGCCGTCACAGATCTGCGAGGCATTCCCGGCGGAGACGCGGCCATCTTCCGGCCGGAACACGCGCTTCAGCGTATCGAGCTTCTCGCGCGTCGTGTCGCGGCGGATGGTCTCGTCGCTGTTAAACACGCCGCGTGGCTCGTCAGCGCGGGCTTCGGCAAGGGCGTCGATATCGATCGGCACGATCTGGCTGTCGAACCAGCCCGCATCGGCGGCGGTCGCTGCACGGCGATGGCTTTCCATCGCGAAGTCATCGTGATCGGCGCGCGAGATATCCCAGCGGTCCGACAGCACTTCGGCCGCCTCGCCCTGCGAGGTCAACGCGAAGCGCTCGTTGAGCATCCACCCGAAGGTTTCGCCATGAACGTCGCGGTTGCCACCCATCGGTACGCGGGTCATGCTTTCAGCGCCGCCCGCAACGACGATGTCCGCCATGCCCGATGAGATAAAGGCGAAGGCGGTGTGGATTGCTGCCTCGGCTGAACCGCATTTGCGATCAACCGTCATGCCTGGAATGGTTTCCGGCCACCCGGCCGAGAGCAAAGCTGTGCGCGCGATGTTTCCGCACTGTTCGCCGACCTGGGTGACGCAGCCGAAGATCACGTCGTCGATCTTCGCCACGTCAATCCCGGTGCGACCCGGCAGGGCTTTCAAGAGCGCGGCGGCGAGGTGATCGGCGCGAACGTCCTTCAGCGCGCCGCGGAAGCGGCCGGTCGGCGTACGAACGGCATCGACGATGACGACATCTCTCATCGCACGGCCCTCAGGCCCGAACCCGGTACTTTCGCACCATTCTCGTCGTATTCGTAAACGCCGCGTCCGACTTTGCGGCCATGACGACCAGCCTTCACCATCTTGATGATGAGCGGGCAGGGTCGGAACTTCTCGCCCATCACACCATGCAGATATTGCAGCACGCGAAGGCGGGTATCCCAGCCGGTCAGGTCGCCCAGTTCCAGCGGTCCCATCGGGTGATTGAACGCCATACGCAGCGACTTGTCGATATCCTCAGCAGACGCGACACCCTCCGCGAGCATGTACATCGCCTCGTTGCCCATCATCGCCGACATGCGGCTGGTGGTGAAGCCGGGCGCTTCGTTGACGACGATATGATCCTTGCCGAGCCGCTTTACCCAGTCGATCGCCTGCACAAGCGCTTCATCGCTGGTTTCCAGTCCCCGAATGATCTCAACGAGTTTCATCTTGGGCACGGGATTGAAGAAATGCATGCCGATCACGCGGCCGGGCGTATCGATGACCGAGGCGATTTCGCTGATCGACAGTGCCGAGGTGTTCGTGGCGAGAAAGGCGGTGGAAGGCAGAAGGGCAGCGGCGTCCTTCAGGATCGTATGCTTGATCTCGATATTCTCGACCGCCGTTTCAACGAGCAGCGCGGCATTGGCGAGGCGCTCGTCCAGAGTTGTGGCGGTGGTGATGCGCGCCTTCGCGGCCTGCGCATCCGCCTCCGCCAATTTGCCGCGGCTGACACCTTCGTCCAGCAGCTTGCCAATGGACTTCAACGCTTTGTCCAGAGCGCCCTGCGCAGGATCGATCAGCAGGACATCACATCCCGCGACGGCGAAGCCGTGCGCGATGCCGGTTCCCATAAGGCCTGCGCCAACAACCGAAACTTCATTCTTACTCGACATGTAGAGTCCTAACATTGAATCTCTGTTGAGAGCTCAATTCCCTGTAAAATTCGGTGGTCGCTTCTCGCGGAATGCGGCTGCAGCTTCGGCGCGGTCGCTGGTGCCCATCAGCAGCGTGAACAAACTCTTTTCAAGACGCAGCCCGCTTGCCAGATCCAGATGCGCGCCGCTGATCGCCGCTTCCTTGCAATAGGCGACGGCAGCAGGCGGCCGCGCCGCGATGGTTGCAGCCAAAGCGAGGGCATGGGCGATGGCATCCTCGCGGTCCTCGGCCAGACGCGTGACGATGCCAAGCCGGTATGCTTCTTCTGCCGGGATCTTTTCGGCTGAAAGCAGTAGATCGAGCGCGGGCCCAAGCCCGATCAGGCGCGGCAGGCGCTGAGTGCCACCGCCGCCCGGTATCAGCCCGAGCGCGGTTTCGGTCAGTCCGAAGCGGGCGTCGCGTGAGGCGATGCGAATGTCGCAGGCCAGCGCGATTTCCATGCCGCCGCCAAAGCAGATGCCATGGATCGCGGCGATGACCGGCTTTGACACCCGGTCAAGCGCCTCGATCCAGCTGTGCGGCATGAAGCGGCGGCGTTCGGAAACGAGCGATCCAACCTGGCGGCTTTCCTTGATATCGGCGCCCGCACAAAATCCACGCTCGCCCGCCCCGCAGAGCACAAGCGAGCGGATTGCCGGTTCCTGCTCTATCGCGGCTAGCAGTTGCGGAAAGGACTGGCGAATATCCTCGTTGAAGGCGTTGATCTGCTCGGGGCGATTGAACGTCACCTGCGCAACGTCACCATGGTGTTCGATGAGCAGGGCGGGCGTCGGCGAGGTGACAGTCATTGTGCTGCCTCGCGCCGCGTGGCCGGGGCAAGCCGGTCCCAGGTCCGCTCGCCGATGCCGCGTTCGCGCAGCGCCTTCTTGCGCACTTTCTCTGTTGCGGTTTGCGGCAGGGCGTCGACGAATTCGAGATAGCGCGGCACCATAAACGCGGGCAGAGCCACATCGCAGGCAGCGATAATGTCTTCAGGTGCTGCGCTTTCACCTTCGGCGAGCACGATGAAGGCCATGACCTCATCTTCGCCTGCATCCTCGTCAGCCCGAACGCCGACCACGGCGCATTCCGCGACCGCCGGGTGCTTGCGCACGCCGGCCTCGACTTCGAACGACGAGATATTCTCACCACGCCGGCGCAGCGCGTCCTTCACGCGGTCGACGAAATAGTACCAACCCTCTGCATCGCGGCGCAGGCCGTCGCCGGTGTGGAACCACAAGTCGCGCCAGGTCTCGACCGTCTTTTCGGGCATGCCGAGATATTCGCTGCAGATGATGCCAGGCGCCTTGGGGCGGACGAGCAGTTCGCCCGACTCTCCTTCCGGCACATCCTCTCCGGTCTCGGGGTCCGCCAGCCGAACTTCGAACCACTGGTCGACCAGAACGCCGGACGCGCCATCGGGGCGCTTTGCGCCGTGCGGTGTCATGAAGACGTTGGAAATCTCGGTTTGGCCGAAGCCGTCCACATAGTCTGAAACCCCGAAGCGTTCCGTGAAACGCCTGCCCAGTTCGGGCGCGAGCGGAGCCGCGTAGATCGTCCGGACGTTGTGCGTGCGGTCATCCTCGCTGGGCGGACCGGCGAGAATGAACGCCATCGTCGCGCCAAGCAGGTTCGTGACCGTCGCGCCGGAGCGCTTTGCCCGACCAGCCCAGTCGGATGCTGAGAACCTGGGGTACAGTACAACCTGCGCGCCGGCGATCAGGCTCGGATAGACGGTAAGGAACTGCGCGTTGCCGTGGAACAGCGGGAAGCCCGTCATATAGACGTCGTCTTCAGTGAGACGCATCAGTTGTACGTCTTCCTCGGCGAAGAAGTAGAACTGCGAGTGCGGCATGACCACACCCTTTGACACGCCGGTCGTACCGGATGTCATGAGCACGGCCGCCGGATCGGACGGCTTCACTGCGATACCCGGATTGCTCTCGTTTCCCGACCGCAAGACGTTGAACGGGTGAACTGCAATGCGGTTGAAGTGCGGGGCGGATGCCTCGCCTTCAATCAGGAAAAGAGCTTCCAGTGAAGGGAGCTTGTCTTCGATCTCCGCAATACGTGTAGCCAACTCAGGGCTTGTGACGAGGATCTGCGTCTGGCTCAGGTTGATTGGATGCGCGAGGAAGTCCCCCTTGTACGCATCGCTGATTGCAACCTCCACCGCGCCGAGTTTGGCGAGGGCGAACCATGTCAGTACGAACTCAAGGCAATTCGGCAGAAGAATGCCCACCATGTCGCCCTTGCCGACACCAAATCCGGCTAGTCCATGGGCCAGGCTGTTCGCGGACGCATTCGTCTGCCCGAAGGTGAGCGGCGTGCCGGCATCAGTCCATCTTATATAGGGCCGATCCGGGTGTGCGGCCGACTGATGTTCGAGCACGGCGGGCAGCGTCCAACTTTCGCGGGGGAAACGGGATTGGAAATGCGGAAACGTCAGCACGATTGAAGTGTAATCCCTATTTGAAGCCGCAAAAATATTTTGTTCAGCTTTTAATATATATACGTAACGCCCAATGCAAGTATGTAGCGGTCGATCCCATAAAACTCCTACGATCCCGGGGATTCTAAGCCGGATTAACGTCCGTTTTACCCCTGCCGTCGACCGTGGATCGAAGGGCCAGGGTCGCCTTCTTGTATTAAAAAACCATATTGCAAATATATATATGGATGAGTATCTTTGAAATAATTCTGGCGGCCCTGGTTGTCGGAGTGCGCAGAAGTGGCCCATTTTCAAGGGCGCCAATATGCAGGGAAGGAAAGCCAAATCATGAGTTCCAGGTCAATTTGTCGGGTTCTGTGCGGGTCTACCGCGCTGAGCACAGCGCTGCTGCTGGCTGGAGTGGCGCACGCGCAGGGTGTCGAAAACGCGACGGCGGCAGAAACCGCCGTTCAAGGCGGCGTAGAAGATATCGTCGTGACTGCGCGAAAGCGCGAAGAATCGATCCAGAACATTCCTGTCGCTGTAAGCGCCTTCTCGCAGGCCCAGATCGATCGTGCTGACCTGACCAGCGTTGAGAAGATTGCGGCCTCGACGCCTCAGCTTACCGTCGGTCGCGCTTCCAACGGTTCGGGTGCGCAGATCAGCATGCGCGGTATCGGCTCGAACTCCACTTCGCTCGGGATCGAACAGTCGGTCGCGGTGATCGTGGACGGCGCTTATTCGGGGCAGGGCCGCGTTATTAATGAAGGCTTCTTTGATCTTGCGCGTGTCGAAGTTTTGAAGGGGCCGCAGGCGCTGTTCTTCGGCAAAAATGCGACAGCAGGCGTCGTTTCGCTGACGACCGCCGATCCCACGGACGAATTTGAGGGGCGCGTGCGCGCTGGTTACGAATTCAAGGCAGAGCAAGCCGTTCTCGAAGGCGTCATCTCCGGTCCGCTGTCCGACACGTTTGGTGTGCGCTTTGCCATACGCGGTTCAAAAATGTGGGGCGGCTACTACCGCAACGTTTCAGAGGCTTTCGACTATCCGACGACCGACTTCGTCACGGGCGTGACCACGCCGCATGAAGCCCTTCCCACGCCGAACAATCAGCCGCGCGAAAAGGAACTTCTCGCCCGCCTCACGCTGAAGTGGGAGCCGACCAGCCGTCTGACTGTGAATGTCAAAGGCACGATCAATTACAACCGCAACAATAACAACAGCTGGAACTACGTGGCGTTCGGCTGCCAGTCCGGATTCAGCACCGTAAATCCAACAACTGAATGCCGGGACGACAATTTCGTCAGTCACATGAACAAGTTTCCGGTTGCGTTGGGTGAGGAAACGCCATTCGGCAAGGATGACGGTTCGCTGTATAACTATTACCGCGCCTGGGGGCTGACTGGCCAGGTCGGTTATGAACTGGACAATATCACCATTACCTCGGTGACCAACTATAGCCGGAACAAGAACAGCTGGGCCTGCTCGTGTGCGTATCAGGCGGCCGGTGTCTATGCGACCGAAGGCACGACCTGGCGCTCATTCTCGAACGAAACGCGTGCGCTGACATCATTCGACGGTCCGGTGAATCTGATGATCGGGGCGCTCTACCAGAAGACGAAGCGTGTGTTCGACCAGAATGTGGTGTTCGCTGGTGTCGAAAACAGTGCTGCCCCGGCTGGTATGCGCTATGTCGCCTATTCCAAGAATTCCGAGACAGAGGGCGAGACGATCTCTCCGTTCGCGCAGGTGATCTGGGACGTTACTGACGCGCTTAATTTCACCGCAGGCGTGCGCTATACGCATGAAACCAAGGACAGCTATTTCGTCCAGCCATACGTCAACCCTAGCCTGACCGGGCTGTTCGTGCCGAACGCCACCGTCGCGGCCGATCAAACTTTCACCAACTGGTCGCCAGAAGCCACGATCGCCTACAAGGTTACGCCCGACATCAACGTCTACGCCGCTTACAAGACGGCCTACAAATCGGGAGGCTTGTCCAACTCGGGCATCTATTCCGGTCTGTCGACGACGCCTGACGAGGACTTCCTGTTCGATCCGGAAAAGGCGAAGGGCTTTGAAGTCGGCTTCAAATCGACGCTGTTCGACCGCCAGTTGCGCTTCAACGTCACCGGCTATCGCTTCAAGTTTTCGAACCTGCAGGTCGACTTCTTCAACGCGCCGACATTCGCCTACCTCACGATCAACGCGGGTGCGGCGATTTCGAAGGGCATCGAGACCGAATTCGAATACGCTCCGCACGGTGTAGAGGGCCTGACGCTGCGTGGTACGCTGAACTACAACAGCTCGAAGTACCGCAACTTCCTCGGCCCGTGCTTCGCCGGTCAGACGATTGCGCAGGGCTGCCCCAGCCCGACCGGACCTGGCGGCTTCCCGCTCCAGGACCTGAGCGGAAAATCAACCTCGGTCGCACCGAAGTGGACGGCGACTTTGGGTGGCTACTATGAAACCGACATCGGCGCCGACACCACGTTCGGGATTGGCGCGGATGCCCGGTACAGCGGTAGCTATCTCGCCTCGGCCTTCGGCAATGAACTGTCACACGTTGACAGCTACATCACGTTCGATGCCTCGGCGAAGGTCGGCTTCCAGGGCGGGCGCTGGGAACTCGCTGTGCTCGGGAAAAACCTGACCAATCGTCAGTACTTCCTTGGTGCGCATGCGGATGGTCCGCTCACCGGCTCTGGCACGGGCACTGCTGCCGGCATCAGCGCCGACCAGATCGGCTTCGGCACGATTCCCCGGACGGTGATGCTGCAGGCGACGTTCAACTATTGATAGCTGATATGGTGCCGCGCCGCAGCGCCGGCGCGGCACCAGAAGTCATCGATGAAAGACTGGTATGCCTGTTTTTAGCGGTGGACACTTTCTGACACGCAGACTGGAGATGGCGCTGGGCGCCGCGCTCCTGCTCGCCCTCGCTGGTTGTGGCCAGCAGGGCAGTGAACGCGAGCAGGCCAAAACTGCTCCCGCAGGCCAGCTTTCCGATTCCAGCGATGGCGAGGATTGGCCCGCCTACGGCCGCACATACGGCGAACAACATTTCAGCCCTCTCGACGCGATCGATGTCGACAACGTTAAGCGCCTGGGCCTTGCTTGGACGCTCGATCTCGGGCCGGGCAATAGTGTAACGGCGCCGATTGCTGTTGGCGGAACCGTGTATTTCGCCAATGCCTACAGTCACGTCCATGCCGTGGATGTGGAGACGGGCAAGCTGCTGTGGGATCACGACCCCAAGGCTGCGGAAGCGGCGGGGCGCCGGTTACGCCAGGGCTGGGGCAGTCGCGGTCTCGCGTGGTGGAACGGCAAAATCTACACCGGCACGCAGGATGGCCGGCTGATGGCGCTGGACGCCAAAACGGGCAAGGAACTGTGGAGCGTTCAGACTCTGCAGGAAGGCGATTACCGCTTCATCAGCGGTGCCCCCCGGATATTCGGCGGCAAGGTCATCATCGGCCACGGCGGTGCGGATGCATCGGATGTGCGCGGCTATGTGACCGCTTATGATGCCGAGACAGGAAAGCAGCTCTGGCGGTTCTACACCGTCCCGGGCAATCCGGCCGACGGTTTCGAAAACGACGCCATGAAGATGGCGGCCGAGACATGGTTTGGTGAGTGGTGGAAGTACGGCGGTGGCGGAACCGTGTGGAACGCCATCACCTATGACGAGGCGCTCGACCAGATCTACATCGGCACCGGCAACGGCGCGCCCTGGAACCACAATATTCGCAGCGAAGGCAAGGGCGACAACCTGTTCCTGTCTTCCATTGTCGCATTGGATGCAAAGACGGGTGCCTACAAATGGCACTACCAAACCAACCCCGGCGAAAGCTGGGACTACAACGCGTCCATGGACATGGCGCTGGCCGATGTGAAGGTGGACGGAAAGCCGCGTCAGGTACTGGTGACGGCGCCCAAGAACGGTTTCCTTTACACAATTGACCGGACAAGCGGAAAGCTTGTTTCCGCCAAGCCCTATGTGCGCGTAACCTGGGCTACGGGCGTCGATCTCAAGACCGGTCGCCCGATCGAGGCTGCCAATCTGCGCGATGCCAGCAAGCCGTTCGAGATGGCGCCGGGAACGTTCGGTGCGCATTCCTGGTTGCCGATGGCCTACAGTCCGCGCACCAACCTCGCCTATATACCGGCAATCGAGCTATCGACGACGTTCGATCAGCGCGGGATCGAGACGAAGGGCTGGAAGCGCGCGAAAGAGAATATCCTTGATGTCGGGACTGCGGCAAGCTTCCCGCTCGACGCTGAAGGCGCGAGCGCACTCGTTGCCATCGACCCGGTCACGCAGGAACAGCGCTGGCGTATCCCGACACCGGGCTACATGAATGGCGGCGTCATGGCGACAGGCGGCAACCTCGTATTCCAGGGCCAGATCGACGGCAGTTTCAACGCCTATGCAGCGGACGACGGCAAGAAGATCTGGAGCTTTGATGCGAAATCGCCGGTCATTGCGCCGCCGATCACGTACCGGGTCAAAGGCAAGCAGTATATCACCGTGCTGACAGGCATGGGCACCGCCGGCGCCTATCTTGGCCCTCTGCTTGAACGCTTTGGTATCAACCCCGCCACGCAGGCGCGCCGTGTGCTGACCTTCGTTCTGGATGGCAATGCGAAGCTGCCACCGACCGAGCGCGGCCCCGTGGAAATTCTGGATGATCCGGAATACAAACCTGACGTGGCGTCCGAGACGCGCGGCGTAGTCCTCTATGGCCAGCGTTGCGGCGTGTGCCACGGCTTCCGCGCTGTTGGGGTTGGTGCCGCGCCGGACCTGCGCGCTTCGGGTATGCCCCGTTCCGCCGAAGCCTTCACTTCGGTGTTAAGGGATGGGCTGCTCGTTTCAGGTGGCATGCCGCAGTTCGATGAACTGACTGAACAGCAGCGCGATGACATCCGCCAGTACATCCGCATGGAGGCGCACAAGGCGCTAAAGCGCAAATAGGCCGCAGCCTGTCAGGCGCTATCCGCGCCGTCGTTCTCACCCAGTTGCGACAGCGCGCTCAGGATTTTGGCCGTGCCGGACTGCATCGCTGCGATCTCCATCGCCGTCAGGCTGGCATGTACGGCTTGATGCACAGCGATACTCAGTCTTTCACAGGCCTGGGCGACTTCGTTGCCCTTGGACGTGAGGGTCAGCGTGATCGCGCGGCCATCGACCTTGGAACGGGCGCGCATCACATAGCCGTGGTTCTCGATGCGCTGGATCTGATGGGCAAGGGTGGAATGGGGCAAGTGCATAAGCTTGCGCACGCGCGACACTTCCAGAACGTCCGCCTCGAGCGTAAGCACAAGAATCCGGGCGCTGATGACATCGATGCCATAGGACCGGAACAGCGGATTGCAGATACGCGCCATTTGGGCAGTGATCTGGTGGAAACTGAATGAGAGGCGGTCCTCCAGCGGGGGAAGATCGGCAGGAAGCACTTTGGGCATTGTCTGGCTCATCGCGCGACTGTGGCAGAAATGTAGGCGTTTAAAAACGCGCTTTCGTGATGTCCTACTGGACTTGTTGAGTGTGAATTTATATCAATATCGATATAAATTTCTGTGATAGCGGACCGCCGGGAGAATGGAAAAGCCATGACACTGTCACTCGAACGCCGGCTCGATCGTCTGGAAGCCCGCGCGGAAATCGCCGAGCTTTGCACCAACTACTGCATCGCATGCGACGACCGCGACCTGGCGCTGCTGGAAAGCTGCTTCACCGCGGATGTGCGCTTACTTTCGCTCGACCGCTTGTTAGACGCAAATGGCCGCGACGAGGCGATGACGATGTTCCGCAACATCCTTGGCATCCGGGGACCGGGATTCCACTGGACGCATGACCGCATCATCCGGTTCGACGATGCCAATCCCGATCGCGCCGAAGGGCTCGTTCTGGCGCACGCAGAAACCACGCCGCACGGCAAGGCCAGCATCGCCGGCATCCGGTACAACGATGCCTATCGTCGGGAGGGTGGGCGCTGGAAGTTCGCGGCGCGAACGCTGTCGTTCCTGTATTACATGGAGATGGCCGACTTCATCCAGCATTTCCCTACGCGCAAGCGGATCGGCCTTGGCGGCAATTGGCGCGAGGCGGATTTTCCTGAAAAGCTGCCGAACTGGGCAACTGCCCCGTCTCTGGAACAGTCGGGCGGTTAGCGTATCGCGCGAAACATGTCGCGAATATCGGTGCGGACGATACGAAACTGTTCGTGACCCAGTAGAGCATCGTCGTGATCATGAAATCGCGATCGAACACCGTATCTTTTGCTGCTGAAATATATCTGAAATTCTAAATCTGGTGATCCATCCTGAATAAGCCGTGGTGTTTGCCGGGCTGTGTCTGACGATCGAAAAGAGGACAAACATGAAGGCAATCGTATCACGGCATCTGCTGGCGCTGGACGGTTATAGGCTCGACAACGTCGAGGTCAGGGAGCCTGAGCGTGATGAAGTCAGTGTCAGAGTGCACGTTGCGGGCGTCAGCTTCGTCGATGTGCTGATTGCCTGCGGAGGACATCAGAACAGACCGGCCTTGCCTTACATTCCTGGCAGCGAATGTGCGGGCGTAATCGAGGCGGTGGGGCCGGAGGGAGATCAATCGCGCATTGGCGAGCGGGTCTGCGTGATGCCGCTTGGCGGGGCATATGCGGAGCGCGTCGTAGTGCCTGGATCCGCAGCGCTGACGATCCCGTACGAGATGAGCTTTTCCGAAGCGGCCATTGTGCAGGTGAATTACATCACTGCATATCATGCGCTTGTAGAACGCGCGCATATCGGGCCGCAGGAAACGGTTCTGGTGCTGGGCGCTGGCGGCGGCGTTGGTTCTGCGTCGGTGCAGCTTGCCCGCGCGTTGGGCGCGCGGGTCGTAGCGTCGGCCTCGAGCGCAGAGAAGCGCGCTGCAGCCCTGTCCGCAGGTGCGAGCGTCACGATTGACAGCAATCCAGCCGGTTGGCGCGACGCCGTTCGCGATGCCACCGATGGCTGCGGTCCCGACATCGTGATCGATCCGGTCTGCGGGAATTTGTTTGAGCTTGCTTTCCGGTCTTTGGCGTGGGGTGGGCGACACATGGTGGTAGGGTTCGCAGCCGGGACTATACCCACCCTGAACGCCAACCTTCCGCTTCTGAAGGGCGCCTCGCTCATGGGCGTGGAATCGAAGCAAGCGCTGGACCGTGATCCTGGGCTGCGGCCAAGAGCGATGAACTGCATGTTCGACTTTTTCAGGAACGGGCTGATCAGGCCGCGCGTCGGAAGGCTTTTCGAGTTCGATGAGTTCGCAATGGCCATGAAGCAGGCCTCATCGGGACAATCTGCCGGACATATGGTTCTCAAAACAATAGCGGAATAAGGCGCCCTGTCGCGGGGTAAGCGCGGGTACGACGATCCCGCGCCGGTTGACAAACCGCTGCGTCTTCATCGACGTGGCTCCTCATCAAGGAAAATCCGTCGGAAATACTAACTTTGCAACTGGACCACTTTCACAATGTCACCTCAGCCTCCCTTGGTGCGTTTGCTACATAATGCCGGAAAAGTCCTTGTAAGCCTTAGGCTTCAACCATGCGCCGGGGTCGTTGTTCCCTGGGTCCGAACGCGCTGCCGCGTCAGGCGCGCAACACCATCAGTTTCTTCTCCGTGAGTTCGCTCACCGCGTCCGCGACGCCTTCGCGGCCCAGCCCTGCCGCGCCGATCCCGCCAAAGGGCATCGCGTCGATGCGGAAGTCCGTGGAGTCGTTCACGATCAGAGCGGCGGCGTTCACGCGCTCGTGCGCGGCCATGGTCAGTCCCAGCGATCCGGTGAAAAGCCCCGCATGAATCGCATCCGCCGCGCCGCCCAGCCGGTCGAGCAGTGCCGCATCGTCTGGCACGGTTTCCAGCGTCGCGACCGGGCCGAAAATCTCGTGCGTCATGAGCGGATGGTCGGTGGACAGACCGGCAAGCCAAGTCGGCTGCACATGCGTGCCGTGCGCCTCTCCGCCGATCAGGAGCCGCGCGCCCGCCTGCCGTGCGTCGGCGATCGCGGCGGCGACGCGCGTCGCTGCCGCCTTGTCGACCATCGGGCCCATGTCGGTCGCATCGTCGAGCTTGGGGCCCAGTGACATCGCTTTCGTCAAGGCGATTAGTCGCTCCGTGAGCGGCCCGGCCATCCTGTCGTCGACGATGATGCGCTGGGCATGGACGCAATTCTGCCCCGCCGCCCAGAAAGCGCCGGAATGGATGCAGGCTGCGGCGCGGTCCAGATCGGCGTCCGCCGCGACGGCGACGGTACCCACTCCGCCCAGTTCAAGCGCCAGCCGCTTGATCCCCGCGCGGCGCGCGATGGCGCCCCCCGCCTGCCGACCGCCGGTGAAGGAAATGACGCGCGGACGACTGTCGACCACCAGCCGGTCGCCCAGATCGCCGCCGCCGATCAATATCTGGATCATGTCGGCCGGTGCACCGGCGGCATGGAAATGTTCGACCAGCCGCAAAGCCGAATAGGGCGTCTGCGGATGCGGTTTCAGGATGACGGGCGCGCCGACGGCAAAGGCTGGCCCCAGCTTGTGCGCGACCAGGTTGAGCGGGTCGTTATAAGGGGTGATCGCGACGACCAGTCCGGCCGGGCGGCACACCCACCAGCCGGTACGGCCAGCACCCGAGGGCGCCTGGTCCATCGCAACCGTGCCGCCCGCCAGCCGCTTTGCCTCTTGCGCGGAAAGCCGAAGCGTTTCGGCGGCGCGCAGCGCTTCCCCTCGCGCCTCGTGGATCGTCTTCACACCTTCGGTCGCGATCAGGACGGCGTGCGCTTCCTGATCGCGCGCAACGCGGTCGGCGACGTCGTTCAGGATGCGGGCGCGTTCGTGCGCGGGTAGCAACGGACGGCGCAGCGCCGCCATGCCCGCCGACAGCGCGCGCTCCGCATCGGCGGCGCTGCTCAGCGGCACTTCCCCGACAACCGATCCGTCATCGGGGTTCAGCACTGTAAGCATGTCGTCGACCGCCAGCACGCTCACCATGTCAGAGCGCATTTTCCCGAGTGAGCTGATCGACGACGGTATCGACCGACGCCTTAACGATCGCGACGATTTCGTCGGCGTCGCCCGGGGTCAGGACCAGCGGTGGCGCGAAGCCGAGGATGTCACCATGCGGCATCGCACGCGTGATCAGGCCCCGCCGCCGCGCTTCCGCCGACAGCCGTGCGCCGACTTTCAGTGCCGGGTCGAAGCGGCGCTTCGCCTGGCGATCGGCAACGAATTCGACCGCCGCCAGCATCCCGATGCCGCGTACTTCGCCAACCAGCTCATAGTCGCCCACCGCCTTGCGGAGCTGTTCGAGCAGATAGCCGCCGACGCGCTCGGCATTGCCGGCCAGGTCTTCGCGCTCGACAATGTCTAGGCAGACATTGGCCGCCGCAGCGCCGAGCGGATGGCCGGAATAGGTGTAGCCGTGGCTGAACGCGCCGACCTTGTCCGCGCCGTCGCGAACAACTTCCCAGACGCGCTCGCCAATGATCGCGGCCGACATGGGCACATAGGCGCTGGTCAATCCCTTTGCGCAGGTCACCAGGTCGGGTTCGATGTTGAAGCGATGGCTGCCAAAGGGCGTGCCGATGCGCCCGAAGCCGCAGATAACTTCATCGGCGATCAGCAGCACGTCATGCTTTTTCAGCACGGGCTGGATGGCATCCCAATAGCCGGCGGAGGGCGGCGTCAGCCCGCCCGTGCCCAGCACCGGCTCCGCGATGAACGCGCCGACGGTGTCCGGTCCTTCGGCCTCGATCTGCGCGTCCAGTTCGGCGGCGCGGCGCTTGGAAAAGGCTTCCTCGCTCTCCCCTTTATGCGCGCCCCAATAATGGTGCGGCACGCCGGCGTGCCGGACGATCGGCAGCGGCAGGTCCATATAGTCGTGATAGAAGGACATGCCGGTCATCGAACCGGAAATGACCGAGCAGCCATGATAGCCGCGCTCGCGCGACAGGATTTTCTTCTTCTTCGGCTTGCCGCGCAGGTTGTTGTAATACCAGACGAGCTTGGCCTGTGTTTCGTTGGCGTCGGACCCGGACAGGCCGTAGAACACCTTGCTCATGCGGCCCGGGGCCATTTTGACCAGCCGGTCGGACAGGGTTGCCAGCGCTTCGGTCGTATGGCCGGCATAGCTGTGGAAATAAGCGAGTTTGTGCACCTGTTCCGAAATCGCCTCCGCCACTTCGCTGCGGCCATAGCCGACGTTGACGCAATAGAGGCCGCCGAAGCCGTCGATCAGTTGCGATCCGTCGGCACCCCTGATGCGCACGCCCGACCCGGTCTCCACGACATAGCAATCGCCCACACCGGCGGCGAAATCCTTCGCATGGGTAAAGGGGTGTAGGACAGTCGCCCGGTCCATCTCCTTGATCGTGTCGAGTGCCGTCATGTGAAATCTCCTCGTATTTCGAGAGAAATTAGCACATCACGCAGCAAGCAATTCGCATAAGCGCGTGTTCGGCAATAATGTTTATCGACTGAGAGGTGCTCGATGACAAAGACTCTAAGCCTTGATGCGGTCGACTATCGCCTGCTTGAAGCGTTGCAGGCCAATGCCCGCGCGTCGGCGGAGGAACTGTCGGAAATTGCGCGGCTGTCCGCACCGGCCTGTTACCGCCGCATCCAGCGCCTGCGCGCGGGCGGGGCGATCGAGCGCGTAGTCGCGATCGTCGCGCCCAAGACAATGGGCTGGCCGCTGGTGATGATCGTGCTGGTCGCGCTAGAGCGGGAACGGAGGGAGATCATTGACGGGTTCATCCGCAAGCTGGCGGCAGTGCCCGAAATCGTCGAGGCCTGGTACGTCACCGGCGATCATGATTTTGCCTTGCGCGTGCTGGCGCGCGATATGGAAAGTTTCGAGGAAATGACCCGCCGCGTGCTCTACGGCGACGAAAATGTGAAATCGTTCAAAACGCTGGTCACGATGCGGCAAGTGAAGAAAGCAAGTCCCGTGCGGCTGGCGGACGACCTTGCCGTCGACTGACGCGGGCGGGCGCCCGGGACGCGCCCTCGCACTTTCCTTTGCCGCGAGCGGACGCGCCAGACGATTCTTCTCGCGCGCGCCCGTCGCAAGAAGCCGTCCTTTTCCGTCATCGCCTAATGTCGTCGATGATTTCGACATTTGCGCATGGGTGACATTGTGCGGCTCTACATTTCGGCGGACATCGAAGGCATCGTTCACGTCACGTCGGCGGCGCACACCATGCCCGGCGCATCGGAATATGACTCCGCGCGCCGGTGGATGACCAACACCGTGCTGACGGCGGCAGAAACGGCGCATGCTCATGGCTGCGACGAGATCATCGTGTCGGATTCGCACGGCAATGCGCAGAACATCCTGCCCGATGCGATGCCAGATTATGTCCAGCTTGTCCGCGGATGGCTGCGACGGCTGTCGACGATGGAAGGGATCGACCACGGCACTTTCGACGGTGCGATATTCCTAGGCTACCTCGCCGGCGGGATGAGCGTGGGCGGCAGGTCCAGCCGCGTGCTCGATCAACTATTGGTCGCGCTTCGTTGCAGTAAATGCCAGTGAGAAAGATGCGGAATCCCTTTCTCGTTTGAGCATCGTAACAGCTCTCGACAATATTGAGCATTATTTAAGTCAAAAATAGCACTCGTAAATGCTCATTAAAAATTTGAATTTCAAGGAAATTGCTATGAGTATTGTCGAATTGCCGAAGCGTCAAGTGAGAGACATCCCGCGCGAGGGCGCGGGGGGATTCTCTGAGTCATGGTATCCGATATGCTTATCTGGCGATGTAAATTCGAACGAAATTATTGGCAAACCGTTCCTTGATGGTAACGTCATTATCTGGCGCGAGAATGACGGGACTCCGCACGTCCAAAGTGGGTACTGTCTGCACTTTGGCGCGGGGCTGGCTCAAGGTAAAATTATCGATAATAAAGTCGTTTGTCCGTTTCATGCGTGGGAGTACGATCATACAGGTCGTTGTTTGAAAACTGGGATTGGAGATCGTGCGCCGAAGGATACCAAGCTGTTCGACTTTCCTACTGTTGAGCGTTACGGCATGATCTGGGCGTTCAACGGCCACGAATCAACGTGGTCACTTCCAGATTTTAAATATCCAGATGAAGAATTAAATGTTATTGTTCAATATATTGGAGAGTGGTCGATCGATCCCTGGATGGTTTGCTGCAACACTCTTGATTTTCAACATTTCAAACTGCTCCACGGTCTAGAGCCCGACGGAGATTGGCCTCGCAATGACGAAATTGAATGGACAGACAGTCATGTTGTCTATCCGTTCAAGGGCGCGCATTGGAATAAGGAGCCTATTGACTTTCGTTGGGGTATTTGGGGAACAACAGTATTCTTTCAAGAAGGTCTGTTTGACGGAAGGTGGTTCGGCTTATTAGCGCCACTTGGTATAGAGCGCGCAGGTTTCACAACAGGATGGTACATTTGTGTAACGCACTTGAAAGATAACACTATTTCTGCACGGCGCGAGGCGGAAAGTTGGGGGCGATGGGCGCTCGCTATGGAACAAGATTTTGCGATGCAGGATTTGCCGGTTTTCTCCTACGGGCATTTCCGTCCCGGCGTACTCACGGAAAGTGATAAGCCGCTTGCTCGTTTCTTTAATTATCTTCGGCAGTTTCCAAGATCGCATCACGCAAAGGAATTTTTATATTAATTAAAGAAAATATATAAGAAATATTATATATATTTCATAATTTATATAGTAATTATTTGATGTGATTTTTCGGGAATTTAAAAATGTCAAAGATTATTTTTGTCGTCACCTCAAATAATCGCCTTGGAAACACTGGTCGCTCAACCGGTCTTTGGCTTGAAGAGCTGGCGTCCCCCTATTTTGTTTTCCGTTCAGCTGGTTTGACGATCGATATCGCTTCTCCTTCTGGAGGAGCAGCGCCGATCGATGAACTAAGCCTAAGCAGCCCTTGGTTAAGTGAAGAGGGTAATCGCTTTATCAATGACCGAGCTGTGACAGCGCAATTGCAGAATACTCTCCGATTGGATGATGTAGATGCGAATGCATATGATTCCGTATTCTTTGTGGGTGGACTGGGTGCGGCTTGGGATTTTTTTCCAAGTGAAGCTGCTCGTTCGGTTACCGAAACAATATTCAACAATTCCGGCATTGTGTCAGGTGTATGCCACGGCGTGCTTGGATTGACGAATGCTCGCGCCGCCGGCCGCGAGAACCTTTTGAAGGGAGCTGCTGTTACTGCAGTAAGTAATGAAGAGGAACGGATGCTTGGGGTGGCGGAGATCGTTCCTGTTCTTCCCGAAGATCTGTTGAAGAGCCTCGGTTCCAAGTATTCTTGCGCAGCGCCGCTAGACCGACACGTGGTGGTTGACGGTCGAATAATGACCGGCCAGAATCCGGCTTCGGCAGCACCTCTTGCGAGGGCGGTACTTGTGGGCTTGGGCTGCTCATAAATACAGATGTCATATCTGCAAACTTTTGCTGACCGAACAGATTCCTTGGAGCGTGTGCTTTGGGAGCAAACTAGCGGTGAGCCGGAGATTTCAGCCGGCACTCTAGAGCAGACCCACACTACGGAAGTGGCGATTGTCGGCGGCGGCTATACGGGACTGAGTACAGGGCTCGCGCTGGCGGAAGCTGGTGTGCCTGTCGCGATTATCGAAACCTACGCACCAGGATACGGCGCTTCAGGACGAAATGCGGCTGGTGTTGTGGGTATCTGGCCGGCCAGCTCTCCCACCCAGGTCGTCGCTGCATACGGGAGCCATAGAGGGGCCCGGATGAACACGATGCTGGCAGGAGCGGTCCCTCTGCTGGATTGTATCATTCTCAAATATGGCATTTGTTGCGATTGGACTCCCTGTGGGATTGCAATGGTCGCGCAAAAGCCGGCTGTTGTTCCGATGCTGTCGTATCTCGCTGATGACTGGGCGAGATACTCCAATCCGGTCCGGGTACTAGACGTCTGTGGCGCTGCCGAGGTTACCGGTACGAACCGCTTTTTTGGTGGCATTCTTTTCGAAGCAGCAGGACGCCTGAATCCGTTATCTTACACCAGGGGTTTGGCTCGCGCCGCCGTGCAAAGGGGAGCCGCACTTTTCTGTGGGCAGCAGGCGCTGTCAGTCGAACGTACAAAGGGGCGCTGGACTATAAATACTGAACGCGGAAGCGTCGTCGCTCGATCGCTGTTGATAGCTACTGACGCCTACTCAAATGGGCTCTGGCCCGTATTGAAGAAATATTTTTATCGCGTCCCACTCTCCATGGTGAGCACGTCGCCGTTATCGGACGAAATTGCCAACCGACTAAACCCAGTAGGAATGCCCTACACAGATGCAAATTTGAACAATCTGTTCTGGGTTATGGTCGAGGGAGGCAATCGTTTAGTTACCACTACAGTTCCACCGCGCTTGCGACCGGGCGACCCGGCTCGAGTGGCACAACCTTTCGAGCGTAAACTTCGGCGAGTTTATAAAAATCTCCCGGAACTTCACTGGGAACACGCGTGGTCAGGCTATGTAGGCGTAACGAAAGATCGCCTGCCAAGGATACTGCGCCTTGGCGATGATGCTTACACCATTTATGGCTATTCGGGTCAGGGTATTGCCAATGCAACTGCGATTGGAGCGGAGGCTGCTAATCTTCTACAATATGGTCCTGATAATTGCGCGATGCCAATCACTGAGCCATCAGTCGTAACGGCTCCCGAATTGACAGCGTTCGCAATGAGAAACTTTGCGTTTCCTGCCATTCGGTTGCTTGATCGGTATTATTAAGTATGTGGACTGTAATGGAGAAATATAATCCTCTCCCATCGGGATACCCCGGGTCACGGCAATCTCTGTAGTGATCTTCTCCGCGGGCAGGATTCCACCTTTCCCCGGTTTTGCGCCCTGCGTTCGGAGGCAATGCTGTGTCGATAATTGGAGGTGTATGGACAAAGTAACCTGTAGAAAAAGTTGTTAACTTTCTTACAGCAGATTTTGACTTGGTATTATTTGCCAAGAATGGTCTATTTTTAGTATTGCAATTCGAAGTCGTTGATTTATCCTGAGCTGGCGCTGCCGGATACTGCGGCGCCGAGGCGTGAGAACCTCGCTTGAGTCCAGTAGCCGGAATTCTGCCGGGTGGTTGGCGCGTATGTACAGGTCCTTGCGGACTAAAGGCGCCGACGCATGCCTCAAGCATGTTCTCATCACCCGGCTTTTCGCCGTGCCTCGCAAGGGAGGCATCGGATCGTGGCAAGGCAGCGGGAGAGCAGGGAAGGCGGGCGGGAAGCCGGCTGCGGGGTGGCTCGATGCAGCTGAATCTCTGGAGTGCACCCGATCCCGCCGATGACGAATTTCATGCGCGCGTTGCAGAAGCGAAGGCCGCAGACGTAGCGGCGCTTTATCGCGAAGAAGCGCCGCGCCTACGTCGTTTGTTCGGGCGCCGAACCAGACAGGCAGACGCGGTGCAAGACCTCGTCCAGAGCGTTTTTGCACGTTTTCTCGGTCGCTCTGCAGGCACGCAGCATGTCCTTGACGAACCGCGCGCCTATCTGACGCGTATTGCCTGTAACTTGCTGCGCGATACGGCGCGGCAGCAGGCACGGAGAGGAGATCGGGCTTCCGTAAGTATAGAGGAAATTCCGGGGACGGAGAACCCGCTCGCCAGACTCGAAGCACGGGATATGCTTCGCCGCGTGGATGCTGCTATTCTGGCGCTCCCTGAACGAACGCGCGAGATTTTCATGGCCCATCGTTTCGAGGAGCTGACCTACCCCGAGATCGCGGCGCGCATGGGCGTTTGCGTCAAAACCGTCGAGAAGCATATTTCGCTCGCGCTGCGCGCGCTTCACCGCGAACTGGGCAAGGCGGAGTGACGCCCCGGTCCGTGGATGGCGACAACCGCGTCGCCGTGGCAAGCGACTGGTATGCGCGCATGCGCGGCCCCGAAGCTGCGAATGACCGCCTGGCGTTCGAGGCCTGGTACGCGGTTCCTGAAAACGCGAGAGCCTACCGCGAGATCGAGGAGATCTGGAACACAGCCGGCCGCAGCAGCCTTCGGAAGCAGCCGGCAGACAGGCGAACATCCGTGCGCTGGAAACCACTGGCAGCCGTGGCGGCGATCGTTCTCCTCCTGCTCGGCGTCAGCCTGTTGTCGGCCGGATCGCCCGTGCTGCCCGAACAGGCCCCGGCGCACGTTCTTGCGCTTGCGAGCGGCGATCACGAACGGCGGGCATGGGGGCTCGCGGACGGCTCGTCCGTGCTTCTGGACGGTGGCGGCGCGCTTGCCGTGGAATATTCAGACGCCGAGCGCCGGATCCGGCTGGATCGTGGCCGGGCGCGGTTTGTTGTTGCGCACGATGCCGCGCGGCCCTTCGTCGTGTTTGCCGCCGGCACCCGCGTCGTGGCGCGGGGCACCGTCTTCGACGTCGCGGCGGGTGATACCGGCGCCGAAGTGACGCTTCTGGAAGGTGTGGTCGATGTCAGCGCGGCGAACGCATCAAAACCTGCGACGCTGAACCCGGGCGAGCGTATTGTGGCGAAGGACGGGAGGGCAGGAATCAGGCCAGTTCCTGCGGCCACCGCGCGCTGGACCGAGGGCCTTCTGGTGACGCAACGCCTGCCGCTTGGCCAGCTTGTTGCGGAGGCCAACCGGTCGCCGGGCGCTCGCATCGAACTGGCCGATCCGGCGCTGGGCGCGCTCAAGGTCTCGGGTACCATGCGCCTTGGCGATCCGCGCCTTGCCGACAAGCTTGCCGCAACGCTCGATCTCGCGGTCGTTCGCGAACCGGGCGGCATTATCCGGCTGCAGGCACGAAGATAACGAAAATCGCGTAGGGGGTTTGCCGCCCCCGGCGTCAACCGCCCTGAACGCTTCATCCCGAGGCGTCCACAGGGAGGAATAAATGACGCAGAAGAAACGGCAGAGAACTGCCGTGAGGCAGGGCCTGATCGCGCTCTGGTTGCTGGCGGGCAGCGCACCGGCGCTCGCGCAGGGACCGTATGCGCAGACCTACGATATGCCCGCGCGGGCGCTTGGTGCTGCGCTCGGCGAAATCGGAACGCGGTCGGGCACCGAAATCATCGCGCCGGCGGCGCTCGTCGAGGGACTTGCGGCGCCGGCGCTACGCGGCGCCTATGCGCCCGACGCCGCCGTGCGCGCACTGCTTGCGGGAACCGGGCTTGTTGCAGAGCGTGTGAACGGCGCGCTCGTAATCCGCCGCGTCGATGAACCGATCGTCGTCACGGGCACGCGGATTCGCGGTGCGCCCATTGCCTCGCCGGTCATCGCGGTCAGCGCCGACCAGATGCGCGCGGCGGGGCAGGCGGGTCTCGCCGACGCGATGCGGGCGCTGCCGCAGAATTTCGGGGGCGGACAGAACCCTGGCATCGGGAACAATGTGCCCGAAGCCAGCGGCGTCGACATCGGCGGCGGCGCGTCGCTCAACCTGCGCGGGCTTGGCAGCGATGCCACACTGACGCTCCTCAACGGCCATCGGCTGTCCTATTCGTCGGCGCTGCAGAGCGTCGATATCTCGGCGATTCCCTTCGATGCCGTCGACCGCATCGAGATCGTCGCGGACGGCGCATCGGCGCTCTACGGCTCGGATGCTGTCGCCGGTGTCGCGAACATCATTCTCCGCAGCGATTTCGACGGCCTTCGCACGCGGGCGCGCTGGGGCGCATCGACCGACGGCGGCAACGGGCAGCAGCAGTACGGACTTCTGGCCGGCCGCACCTGGGACAGCGGCGGTCTCATGGGCGCCTATGAATTCTCGCGCATCTCGCCGATTGTCGCGCGGCAGCGCGGCTATGCCGCCGACGTCACACCGGGTGTGACGCTGTTTCCGTTTCTCAAGCACCACAACGGGCTTGTGAGCGGGCATCAGACGATCGGGGACAAGGTCACGCTCGCCTTCGATGCGCTTTACAACAAGCGCTGGAAGGCATCGATCTTCCCGCTGAACACGGCCGGTGACCTTGACGTGAGCCGCGCGGAAAACCGGACGCGGAGCACATCCTTTGCCATCGCGCCCGCGCTCAAGGTGGATCTCGGCAGCTGGCGCGCCGGCCTCTCCACCATGTACGGCGAGGACCGCGTCCATTTCACGATCGCCAACATCCTTGGCGACAGCGTGCTGCTGAACGGCCCCAATTGCTATTGCAATTCCGCGACGTCGATCGAACTTGCCGCGGATGGTCCGTTGTTTTCGCTGCCCGGCGGCAGTGCACGTCTCGCGGTCGGCGGCGGTTACCGGCAGAATGCATTCGAACTGCGCCGCGCGCTCGCACCGCAGCTCGACATCGACGAAACGCGCGACAGCAACTTTGCCTACGCCGAACTCAATCTGCCGTTCGTCGGTCCGGCCATGGCTATCCCGGGCGTCCACCGCCTGAACCTCAGCGGTGCGCTGCGCTACGAGCATTATCCCGATATCGATACGGTGGTGACGCCCAAGCTCGGCCTCATCTACGCGCCCTTCGCCGGTGTGACGCTGAAGGGTAGCTGGGGCCGGTCGTTTCGCGCGCCGACCTTCCTGCAACTCTATCAATCTCCGTCCGCGACGCTCGTCCCCGCAACCCGCCTCGGCGGCACCGCAACGTCCGGCGCAACCGCGCTGCTGCTGATCGGCGGCAACACCGCGCTCGCACCCGAGCGTGCCCGAACCTGGTCGGCATCGGTCGTGCTCGAACCTGCTTCGATCGCAGGCGCACGGCTTGAGCTCGGCTGGTTTGAAACGCGCTACCGGAACCGCATCGTCACACCGATCGTGACAACGGCGCAGGCGCTCAGCGATCCCGCCTACGCCGATCTGGTTTCGCGCGATCCGGACGTGGGCGCCGTGAATGCAGCAATCGCCTCGGTGGACAGTTTCTTCAACAGCACGGGCGGAGACTTTGATCCGGCTTCGGTGACTGCGATTGTCAACAACCGCTACGTCAATGCCGGGCATCAGACGATCCGCGGTTTCGATGCACTGGCCAGCTACGAAACCCCCATGGCCGGAGGCGTGCTCAGCCTTTCGCTAAACGCGACCTGGCTCGAAAGCACGCAGCGGCGCACCGCACTACAGCCCGAGGTCGCGCTCGCAGGCCGGCTGTTCAACCCGCCGCACTGGCGTGCACGCGCCGGTGCAAACTGGAGCAAGGGGCCACTCGGGCTGAACGCGCATCTCAACTATACCGGCGGGGTTACCGACGTGCGGCAGATGCCTGCCGATGATGTCGAGGGGATGACAACGCTCGATCTCGCGTTGCGCTTCGAGACACCGCGTGGCGGCGGTCTCCTCGGCGGTCTTGAGTTTGTGCTTGCCGCCGAGAATGTCCTCAACGCGCGTCCCGATCCGATCCGGACGACGCTCTACTACGACACGCCCTACGACTCGACGAATTACACCCCTATCGGGCGTTTCATCAGCCTTGGAGTCAGCAAGACATGGTAAGCCTTCTTCGCACGCTTTCAACGCGTAGCCGGATCCACGCATGCGCTGTTGGCGCAGCTCTTGCCGGCGTGCTGGCCTGCAGCGGTGCAGAGGCCGGAACGCCATGCGCTGACGTTCTCCCGCAGGCGTCCGCGCCTGCCGCTACAATGCGCGACTTTGTACCCGACGACCTGATGCGGCTGCGTGACATTGGTCTTCCCGAAGGTGGCATGGCCTCGAGCCACAGCCCGCTCTCGGTCTCGCCCGATGGGCGCGCGCTCGCGTTTGTCGTCAATCGCGCCCATCCCGAAACCAACAGCTACTGCCGCGCGCTGGCCGTTCTCGATCTCGCGAGTGGACGAGTCCGCATCGTCGATCGTGGCGGCGAACTCATCACGCTCTCCTACATCCTGCGCGGCATGCTCGAACAGCCGGGCTTTCCGGATCTCGTCGTGCCGTTCTGGTCGCCCGACGGACGCTGGATCGCCTACCGGAAGAAGCTGGACGGCGTCGTGCAGGTCTGGCGCGCCGCGGCGGACGGAAGCGGTGCCAATGCGGTCACGGCGCTTGCCGACGATGCCGAGACGGTCGGCTGGACCGCCGACGGTGCGCGCGTCCTTGTCGGTATCCGCCCCGGGATCCGGGAAACGCGCACGCGGATCGCCGAAGAAGGACGTTCGGGCTATCTCTACGATGACCGCTTCAATCCGACGACCGGCGCCTTCCCGAAGATCACCGGCGAGCATCCGCGGGTGATCCTGTCGGCAGCGCCGGACGGAAGCGGAGTTCGTACCGCGGACGCGCGCGAAGCGGCGCAGATGGGACCTGATGTTACGCTTGGTGCGCGCTCCGAATTCGATGCGCGATCAGCGCACGGCCGCGCCTGGACCACGCGCGAGGGTTTCCTTGGGCCGCTTCGCGTCCATGTCGAGAACGCCAGAGGTGAGCGGATCGCGTGCGCTGCCGAGGCCTGCTCCGGCAAGATTGCCGGGCTGACCTGGCTCGGCGACAGCCTGCTTATCGTTCGAAAGCAGGGACGGGCGCATAGCGACATGGCAGTCTGGCGCTGGACGCCCGGCAAGGGCGATCCCGTACAGCTGGTGGCTGGCGAGGACGTGCTGCAGGGCTGTACAGCCGCATCGGGCAAGCTCTACTGCCTGCGCGAGAATGCAGTGACGCCGCGCCGGATCGTCGCCATTGACCCGGCAACAGGCGCGTCGACCACCGTGTTCGATCCGAACCCGGAATTCCGGAACATCCGCCTCGGCACGTCGCGGCGGCTGTTCTTCACCAACAACGTCGGTCTCGACACGTGGGGCGATCTCGTGCTCCCGCCGGGCTACAAGGGAGGGCGCCTGCCGCTCGTCGTTGTCCAGTATCACAGCGACGGTTTCCTGCGCGGCGGGACCGGAGAGGATTATCCGGTGCACGCCTTTGCTGCGCGCGGATTTGCCGTGCTCAGCTACGAACAGACGCCATTTTACGCGACGTCAAAAGCGAACCCCAAAGATGATAACGAGCTGATGACGATCAACAACAAGGACTGGGCCGAACGGCGCAGCCTCCTCTCGGGGCTTGAGACCGGTGTTCGCAAGGTGATCGACATGGGCATCGCCGACCCGGCCCGCATCGGGATTACGGGGCTCAGCGACGGTGCCAGCACCGTCGCCTTCGCGCTCATCAATTCCGATCTTTTTGCTGCTGCAGCGATGAGCAGCTGCTGCATCGAACCCGAATCGGTGAGGACCTACGGCGGTCCCGTCTGGGCGCGGGCGATGCAGGGGCAGGGATATCCGAAAGCGACGAAGCCTGACCCGGAATTCTGGGCACCGGCATCGATCGCACAGAATGCTGCGCGCATCGATACGCCGATCCTGATGCAGCTCGCCGACCAGGAATATCTGCTTTCGCTTCAGGCGTGGACGGCGCTGACCGAACTCGGAAAGCCCGTCGAGATGTACATCTACCCCGATGAACGCCACATCCGGTGGCAACCTGTCCACAAGCAGGCAACGTGGGAACGCAGCCTCGACTGGTTCGATTTCTGGCTCCGCGGCAAGCGCGATGACAGTCCTGCGAAGGCGGCACAATACAGGCGCTGGGAGGCAATGCGCCAGCCTCCGAAATAGCTCCTGAGGGCGCAGTCGGCCTGGGTGACGCGTCAAAAGGCGCGCGCCCAGGCCTCGACATCTGCAAGGGCGAGAATGCGCAGATGGTCGTGCCCCTTGACGGGCGTCGTATCGCGGAGGGTGTTTTCGAGTGCTGCCCGGTCCAGAATGCCCTCACGAACGAGAACGCCGTCCAGCAGAAATTCGGAAAGCATGCTTCGGCGTGTCTCGTACAGCGCCGCGGAAAAGCTGTCCGGCGTACCTTTCGAACGCCGCGCCGTGATCATGCGCGGGAGCCTCTCTGCAAATGCCTGCCGCGCCGCCCATCGGTTGTGGCCGGCGTGAACCCATTCCCAGCTCGGGATACCGAGACAATGCTCGATGAGCGGCTGCGCCATAAGCGGCGCCAGTTCGGGCAGCGGACCCGGCCACGTTTCGATGAGATTCTCAACTGCAATCATAAGGGCTACATGTGCCGCGCGGCCTGGAAGCGCGCCGCGCGGCGCCTTGAGCCACCGGTGCGCCGCAAGCGCTGATGCAGTCCTTGCGACATCGTCCGACAGAAAGCGCAAATCCGGCTGCCACCGATAATCCGGCGGTCTGAACCATGCGCGCGCAATGCCATGCGCTGCGACGGTCAGCACATTGCTCTCCGCGAGCTCCGCAATGTCGAGCGCTGTCCGCCATACCGACGGGCCAATCCCCCGGGCGCGCAACCGGTCGGCGAGCGGCGCTGCAGATTGAAGCGAACAGAACAGATTGTCGCCGCCGCCGCCATCGAAGACGGCATCGGCGCCGATACCTGATGCGGCCTCGCGCTTGCACGCGCGGATGGCCTGCGCGAACGCGCGGGCAATCGGGCGGGGCAAATGCGCGGCGGCGGACCGGCTGATATCGACCGCCTCGAGTGCGAGCTCTGCGGTGACAAGCGGAATATCGAGATGGGCCGAAACCGTTTCGGCGTAGCGGCGTTCATCGCCGCTCGGATCGCCGGTGGTGAACGTCAGTGCGCTGAGCCGCGCACCGCTCTTGGCAGCGGATGCAGCGAGGATAGACGAATCGAGCCCGCCCGACAGCATGATGAGGACATGTTCGAACGGCGCGGCGCGCGCGGCGATGCATGTGTCTGCAAGCTCGCGAAGACGATGCGCATTTTCCTCGATGGTGAGCACTCTTTCGGGCTGCGTGAAATCCCAGGGCGACCAGAGCGTTTCCGTACCGATGCCCCCCGGGCTGGCCACAAGGCATTCGCCGCCAAGCAACTCGCGCACGCCCGCAAGGCAGGTGTCCGCCCCGCGCAGGCCCCGTCCCGCGAGATGCGCGGCAACGTGCGTCCATGCGCATGTAAAGCGCGCCTGAAGCGCGGCTTCCAGAAGTGCAAGGTCGGAGGCGATGACAACGCCGCCGCGGTGTGCGCTGTAAAAAGCATCCTGATCTCCGAACGGCGCGCGCAGGGCTCGCACCTCTGCGCCATCCGACCAGAGGGCGACGTAATTTCCCCAATGGGACGCGGTGAGGCAGCGCCCTTTCGTGGCGAGAATGGCGCGCGTGTCAGGCGGCCCGGCATTGCGCAGGGGATGGGGATGAAGCAACCCGAGGATAACACCGGCGTCGTTCTCGAGAGGGCACATCTCGATACCACCCGCGAACACCTGCAGACGCTCGGAAGCGAGAATGCAGGCAAGCCCGGCATCCTTCATGCGTGCGGCGATCCGGTCATCAGGCGACGAGGCGCGGATGTTGGCAAGGAAGCGCGGCATCATCACACGACACGGATCGGCGTGAAATTACGCACAGTATCGAGCTGGTCATTGAGGACCGTGTCCCCGAGCTGGACCCATGCGTGCGCGCTGAACGGGCGCAGCCGCGCGCCGAGAACGACGTCGACAGCGAATCCGCGGCGGCGCAAATAGCGCCCGAGCGCGAGCGAGCGTACCAGACATTGTTCGTGCGGTGTTGCGAGCATGCCCAGCCGCTCGAACGCCGCGACAACAGGGCCAGCATCCGCATGGGCGTCCAGCGTCGACAGGGCAGGGATACGACGTGACAGTCTGCGGAGTGTCCGATCGAGCCCGATGAGACGAAGAGCAAGTGCCGTTCGTGCAAGTGCGATGGCAAGTCCCGGCACATGACGATTGTCAGGCGCGGGGGGCTGGTCGAGGAGACTGGCGCGGAGGTCTGCAGATTTGCAGGGTGACAGCGGCTGGCCCTTCGGGCCCTCGACAAGCAGACCTGCAGACACGAGCCCGGGTGGTATGTCGGAGGGCGCGCCGAAGATGGTCTCGCCTGCCATCAGGCGGCGGAATACCGCTTCCGCAGCCCCAGGGAGACTAAGGTAGAGGTCGGCGGCGCTGTCGAGAAAGACGAGCCGGCCGTGAACGTCGCAGAAGCTGACGCTTTGAGGCAGGGTCCAGACCATGTTGCGGAGATCCGCCGGAAGGCTGGACGCGCGGCCGCATGGCCGCGCGTCCTCACCCTCCTGTCAGTCGCGGCTGAGGCCGGCCGGGTCGCGGGCGAGCTGCGCGTCGCCGTTGAATCCCACCGGGCCCTTCGTCTCGACGCTCGCCTTGCCGAGCGTACGGACATCCGTCTTCTGTGTGCGTTTCATGGATGCTCTCCTTCTGGTTTCGTCGCAATCCAGCGACAGGATCCGAGAGTAGAACGACCGCACCATATCGAAATTTTATACGGCGCATGCAGAACGAATATCAGCGCGCCTGTCCGCAGGCGCTGCAGATCGCCGCCACCGCGCGGATACGTCGCCGGTGATAGCGCGCGATCGCCTGATGCAATGGCGCGCCTTGCAAATTGCGGCGGGCAGCGGAAAGCGCCCGGAATTCCAGTTCGACATCATCGAAGACATGCGCCTCGGCATGGCGGACCGCATGCAGCCGGTCGCCGGTGTTGATGATCGCGGCGTGCCATTCCTCATTACCGGCGCGATGCCCCAGCTCCGCGAACAGCTGCGCGACGGCGTGAGGGATATCGGGAGCGCCCGGGCCGGGCGCCTGCTCGGGTAGAGCGGCATTCGACGCTGCGCGTAATTTCAGGGAGGTCACCAACAGGGTCTGGTTCCACGTATAGAGATTGCGGAGCCGGGATTCCGATACCGCGGGCACATGAAAGCCCTCGTGCGGCCAGCCCTCGACAAGGCGCTCGCCCATCAGCCGGTGCAGCGCATCGCGCACCGGTGTCGTGCTCGTGTTGAGTTCGACGGCAAGGCGCGCGGGATCGAGGCGCTGGCGCGGGAGCAGCGCGCCCGACATGAGGTGCGTCTTAAGCGCGTCGTAAACGCGCTCCATCGTCAGGCCCGGGCTCATACCGCGCTGTCGCTGGCCGCCTGTGCTGTCGCATTCTCCGAGGCTGCGCGGCGCGCATAAGCGGCGATCATCTCCGCCTGCTCCGGCGTCAGCGCATCCATCGCGGCAAGCGGCCCGGGCGCGCCGCCGCGCAGTAGCACCGACGGGCATTGGCCTTCATAATTATTGAGGTTGGGGCGATGCTGGCGATAGCCGATGAGCGCCTGCAGGCTTTCCGGGAACTGCCGCGCGATCTCCGGCGGATAGGCAAGCCAGGGGTTCTCGTAAGGTTTGAGCCAGCCGAGCGAATAGCCCACGACGATGCCGCGCCGCGGCGTTGCCGTCCGGTTGGCGCCGCCGCCATGCAGAACGGATCCCAGAAACACGATCGCGTCGCCGGGTCCGCAGCACGCGGCAATGCCGGCGTCGCCGGGCAGTTCGGCGTTCGCAGCCGCGCCGTGGGTGCCCGGCCAGATCCGTGTCGCCCCATTGTCCTCGTAAAAGGTCTCCAGCGGCCACATAACATTGACGAGATATTCCATGCGGCCTTTCTCGCACGGATACATATCCTGATCGCGGTGCGGCATCTGCGCAGGCTCGCCGGGATGAATCTCGATCGCCTGCATGAGATTGAGCTGGATGTGATCGCACCAGGACCCGAGAATATTCTCGACGACACCGAGCACGGTGGGATGTTCTGCAAGGCGCCTTGCCGCCGGCGCCCGCACAAGAAGCCGGCCAAAGCGTTTGGTGCGCGCGCCGAAGAAGCCGCCGATCGAGAACGGCGTTTGCGCAAAATCCGGATCAAGCGCGGCATTGAGCGCCGTGATGTCGTCCTGCGGAAGCAATCCCGGGATGATGCAATAACCTTGCGATGACAATCGGCCGGTCCAGTCGTCGGCGCCTTGCAGGGCAAGAACAGGTACGGGCATGGCAGATCTCCGGTTGAAAAGCGGGAGGGCTCAGGCGGCGCGCTCGAGGGAAGGGTGGTCGGGGGCGTTCCAGATCCCCGTTGCGGCGAGACGGGCGGGTGTTTCGGCGTCGATGTCGATCAGGAGCGCGGCGATATCGGCGTTGGCGTACCGCTGCACCGCCCCGAGCGAACGGCAGGTCCAGCCGAACGCCTGGATTTGTTTCAGCCATGCCTGTTCGGCGACCGCTGTGTATCGCCGCACGCCCTGGTCCAGCGCATATGCAGCAAGTCCGCTGACAAGCCGGTCGCGGGCACTGCGCCGCGCATGCGCCTTGAGGCGGCGGTCGAGACAGAAGCGTGTGATCTCGCGTGTATCGTGGGCTCGCGGTACGGCGCCTTCGCAGAGCGCGGGGAATAATGTGCCGAGAATATGCGGGCGAACGGTTTTCAGTAGACGTGCCGAAGCGAGGTGCGCCCCCGATGCGTCGGTCAGGACCAGATAGGCGGCATGGCCGTCGTCGAACTCGTCAATCTCGAACGTGCCGCCGATCACGGGTACGTCCCATTTGAGCAAATCGACGAAGACCTGTTTCCGTGCCTCGAACATCGCGCGCAGAACATCGCCGCTCGCGCCGCTGTTGTGGTCGATCACATGTAGCATCGCCCCTGCTCCCTCGCCTCGCTTCGGATGCGGACCAGTTGAGCAGAGGGCCGTAGCGCCGTGCATCCCTAGACCTGGGGAGGAAGTTTCTGTTGAGATCGAGTGGTGCGGGCAGGCAGACAATTGGTCTACGGGCGGGACGTTGCGCGGGCGGGGCGTCTTCGGATCGGGTGCCTTTGCTTCGCCAGGGCCAGCACGTTGCCCACCAGAGCGGGCCTCAAACGATAAAGATACGTTTGCAGATCATGTCATTCGGAAATGATCCGTAGGCAGATCATTCTGCCATGCTGACAGGCCGTGAGATCTGATCAGCGGGCATTCAAGCCTCGCAGATGTGGTTTCGGCACATTGCGCCATTTGCAATTTCGGCGCGCATATCCATGGATATGAGAACCATCCGGTGCGCGGTAATCGTTACACGATGCGGCGTTCAGGTCTCAGGACATCGTCAATGCAGAGCGCACCGTCGGCAATCAGGCGAACGACGAGTTCGGTTCTGGTATGCACGCCAAGCCGGGCCCGCGCCTCGCGCATATGTTCGAGCACCGTCTGCTCACCAATCCCGAGTTTATGCGCGATCTCATGATTGCGCAGGCCCTGGCCGGCAAGCGCTATGCATTCGCGCTGACGGTCGCTGACCTGCGCGCGGGGAGCGCGGCGACGCTGTGGGGAAAGACGGCGGGCACCCTCAAAGGCAAACAGCCCGATCATCTGGGCCCATGGCAGCACGTCGTCGGGCAGCGCTTCATCCGCGACCGAAACGAAGGTGCATGATCCCAGTGCCTCTCCCGGCACGTGGGCGGGAATCGTGACACCTTCGCCAAGCCCGATCTCTCGCCCGCGTGCCAGCACGTCGTGGTCGGCCCGGGTCAGTGGAATGAGCTGCGGCACATCGCGCCACAGAAAGCCCTGTGCCGTCCGGTGGCTTGCGCGGTGGATCGGATCGGAGAGCCCGAGTCGGTTCGCATCGTACCAGTCCTCCCACCCGGGCGGATAATTATGAATGCGTACCGCGCGCGGCGATGCAGAAAAATCAACGTGATGTGAAAGCGCGAAATAGCGGATGCCCATGCGGTCGCAGGTATCCGCGAGGGCGTCACGAAGTGCACCGTGCGTCTTCACAGTGGAAATCCTGCGCGCGAACGCGGAGGCAGCAAGCAGAGGCATGGCCCATGACCGGCCCGGCGACCCGGCATTCTCATCGATGCCAGAACTCCCGGCCGCCTTCTCACACGCCGGCAGCACGCCTCAAGCACACTTGCCGAACCCGTATGATCACGGCTCTGCCCGGGTGCGGTTGGACAAGTAATGTCCGCGACCTCGCCCGTCCGGTCAGGAATGTCGAGAGTAAATTCACATGATCAGATAAAGCAAGTATATTCTCTTTATTTTTGGGAAGGTGATTGCGGTGCTTCCAGAGGGGCGCAGGGGCCGTGTTGACGAAAGCGCAACGTCGTTGGCGCTACCTGATCTTCATCGAAGGGTGGGGGCACCGGACTTAGCTCTGGATGTCGCTGGCACGTTTGCGGCAAGCGTGGCACGTGCCGGGACGCTGCCGGCGCTTGCTGCGCTGCTTGGCGCGGCGGCCAGCGATCTCGGGTTTTCCTTTTTCGCGATCGCCGAACATGCGAACCTCGCAAGGCCGCCCCCCGATCTTCTTCTTCTCCACAATTATCCACCCGGCTGGGCCGACGCATTCATGCTCGGTGGCTGGCGCCACGATCCCGCCTGGCACGCGGCCAGTCGCCACGTTGCAGGGTTCCGGTGGAGCGAACTGCCTGCGCTCATGCGTTTGACGGATAGGGAGCGCGCGCATCTTGCGGCTGCCCGCCGCGCCGGACTCGGCACCGGCTACACGGTGCCGTTGCACGCGCCCGGTGGGCGTGCCGCGAGCTGTTCCTTCGCCGTGGCGCCGAGGCACCGCATTGCAGCGCATACCCTCCTTGCCGCAGATATCGTCGCGCAGCGGGCGTTTCTTGCCGCATCCACAATTCTTGGCACCCGGTCCCGTCGTCCGCATTTGAGTCCGCGCGAGCATGAATGTGTGGTGCTGATGGCGCAGGGCAAGACCGACTGGGAAATCGCACGGATTCTTAATCTCAGCGAGGAAACCGTGACACGTTATCTGAAGACGGCGCGGCAGCGTTTCGGGGTCACGCGCCGGACGCAGCTTGCGCTCGCCGCAATGAACGCGGGCCTTATAGAGATGCGCGACTGCATTTCCTGGGCGTAGCCACTTTGCGGTTCTGGTTCACCGCCGCATCTAAAACATCCTCGGCCGCGCGCGCCCGGTCCGGGGGAGGGTGTCCACAATCGTGGTCGATAATGTCCTGTGTACTGAACGTTGTGCGTCTTTGTGTGCATTATACTGGACGCTACGGTCTGGCGCTGAACCCCGCGGAGGGGTTTGTTCTGCAGCGCAGAGGCAGATGACCTCCTGAAGGCAAGGAACGGGGGGCGACCGGATTTCGGGACGCGGCGAGAATGTCACTACATGACGTGAAAGCCGCAGGCTAACGGTTCGGACGAGCCCACGGCCTGGTCCGCTGCGCTGTATTGCTGTGAAATCGACTTCGGCGAGCTGCACTCCTGGCAATAGCCCCTTTGGGGGTTGATGGCGCCGCCATCCCCTTCCGGCATCGTGTGCGCGAGCCGGAGGCGCCTGTGGAAAAGCTTTGGACAGAAATCGCATGCGCCTGCCGTGGGCATCGCAACCGTCCAGGCGCGTGGGGTCCCGCTATCCGCCCGGTGCCGAGCAATGCCCCATCGGGGCATCCCTGACTGGCGCTCCAATGCGCCGTATCGCGCGCTTGCGGCGTGCGACGCGCCGCTCATCGCCTGGGAATGGCTGCGCCGCGACCCCGCATACCGTTTCGCCGCAGCGCGCGGCGAAACGGATGCCGGATGCTTCGGTCTTCACCGGTTCGAAGATCCGGCGTGCAGCAGCGCGCTGGCGCGGGTCTGGTGGCGCAGGGACGTTGATCCCTTCGTGCTGACTGCCGCGGCGGCGCCCTGCGCCGGCAGCGAAGCGTTCTCTCCGGACCTGCTGCCTGTCGCCGCTACGATAGAACGTCTGGCCGGCGCCGAGCGGCTTCTCGTGACGGACGGCGCGCGCAGCCTGCGCGTCGATATCGTCGCGGGCACGCTCCTCGAAGGCCCCGCCCATTTGACATGGCAGCTGCCCGGACTCGTAGCCGCGGCCGCGCCGATGCACGCGCTCGCCCGGTTTATTGCGCTCTGCCGGACCGGCGTCCTGAGGCGCGGCACGTGTCCATCGCCCGCCGGCGCGCGGCGGTGGGCGCTGCTGCTGCGGGTCAGCGATGCGCTCGATGCAGGTGCCACGCAGCGCGACATTGCGGAGGCCTTCTTCGGCGAGGAAGCCATTGGTCGACGATGGCGCGTCAATGCTGCCGCACGCAGGACGCAGATTCAGCGTCTCGTCCGGCAGACCCGGTGGCTTCGTGCGCAGCCGGCAGCGCGTCTTCTCATGCCGGGGGCACTCGGGCGGCACTGAGCGTCTGCCGCGGGGGGCATGAGCCTTGTCTGATTCGGGAGGCGAGTATCGCTTACGGGAACAGCACATTTTCAAGCGTGTCGACCAGCGCGCGCCGCCTGTCGGCGGTCAGCCGGTCCAGATTGAGAAGTTTCCACAGGACGGCGGGCAGGTGTTGCGCATCGGCTATGCCCAGCAGATCCCAGTCCGGTTCCCCGCGCTTGAATCCGAGAAGAAAATGCCGATGCGCATCCGGCATGCCAGCGACCATTGCGGTGATGATCGCTTCGCGCGCCTCCTCAAGTTCGGCGAGGTCGATCGGTTCCTGCGTCATTCCGGCAAAGCCGCGTGCGAACTCATCGCCCAGCGGCTTGCGGTTCGGGGCAAGAACTTCGGCCATCGGGCGGGGGTGGCTTACCAGATAGACGAGGAAGGCGCGCCGCAATTCGTTGTCGATGCCTTCGTTCGCCAGCAGATCTCGCACGTCAAAAAGGTCGCGGGGATGCTGACGGTCAAGTGCGGCCACGATCTTGCCCGCGTAGAGATCAGAAAAGGACACGACCTGAATCTCGGCAAAGCCGAAAGCATCCTCGACCGCAGGCACCACGCTGATGAGGCGAGGGGCATAGACGGTGCCGCGCAGCACCGGCGTCACCTCGATCTTGATCTGTACATCGCCGGCGCGCACGATCAGCTTTGTGACGATTTTCTCATCCGCCGATCGCGAGACATTGGCCTGCGCGCCGGGGATACCGCGCTCGATCCTCGCCTTGATCCGCAGCATCGCGGCATCGATTGCAGCAAGCGAGGAGCGACGGTCCGCAATCGGCAGCCAGGTGAGGTCGATGTCCACCGAAAGGCGCGGCATGTCGCGCACGAACAGATTGATCGCCGTGCCCCCCTTGAGGGCAAAGGCGCTCTCCCCGGCCACGAAAGGGAGCGTGCGAATGAGAAGCGCAACCTGCCGCCGATAGATGTCGAGAAAGGCCATGACGATCAATGCGCCCCGAATTCGGGCGGAACGGTGATATTGTAGCGCGGGTCGAGCTTGCCGCCTTTGACAAGGACGCGCTTGCCCGCGCCAAGGTTCACACGCGAGGTGTCGAGCCGGGCGAGCCATGCGTGGCTATGGCGACTGGCGAAGAACAGAAAGAGCCGCTTCACCTTGACACTGGTGCAAGCCTCAAGGAGCGTTTGCAGGCGGCGCGGACTTAGATCACTGAGGCCCTCCATCAGGGCATCGACCTGCTGGAAGCTCTCCCGTTCGGGCAGTTCGTCGAGCAATTCGAGAACGGCGCGCTCCTTGCTGGAGTAGCGGACGGGCAGGGTCAGGCCGCCTGTGCTGACCATGACGGGACTCGATTCAGGCGACGCGTCGACATCGCCGGGAAACAGCCGCAGGCTGTTATGCCAGCGAAACGCGAGATCGAGCGGCAGGCTCGCCAGCCAGGTCGGCGGATGCGTCGGCCCATAGAGATGAACCTCGCGCAGCGCGGAGGGCAGATAATGCGCATAGCCCTGCTGTTCGAGTGCAGTGCGCCCGCCGACGGCAAGTGGAAGGTCGAGCACGGTCTGGAGCGAAACGACAACCTGCTGCCATGTCAGCGGTGAACGCGAGCGGCGATAGACGCGCCGCGCCGGACTTTCGAGCCAGCCGGCGCGGACATACTGGCTACGCAGCGCCGATGAATAGCCCTGGGCTTCCATCCAGGCGGCATCGGCAAGAAGCCCCTCGGGAAGTTCCTGCTGGAGACGGTTTAATTTTCCATCAAAACGCATAGTCATGCTTGGTCTTTTGACATGTTTGCAAACCATTGTCGAGTTTATAATTATTCTAATTCACTAAGTCATACTTAGTGTTTTGCGAAAAAAGTAAACCTGGCTGTTGTGAACTCCCTATATTCTGCGGCGAATATGGCCAACAATCGCTGCAGTTGGACCCGATGGGCAGGCAGGCGCCTTCGCCGGCTTGCTGATCGCCAGCCTGCTGATCGTCGGCGCGATGATCGTTGGTGCTCCAAATACGGCGAAAACAGACATTGCCTTCGCGCTGTACCTTTCATGCTGTTGCCTAAACCGTTTTCTGTCCCCTGGTGCCGCCGGTTCGGAAAAACATTTCCCGAGCCCGATACCACCGGGTCCCCTCCGGCGGGCTGGCCGCCGTCCTGAAGCTCGCGTTCGATACCGGGCCCTGACGAATGCCGGGGATCCCTCGCGGCATAGCGCCGCCGCTGCGTCTGCCTGGCCGTGTCCGGATTCTCTTCCCCAGGGCGTCTCCCCGTACCCTTGACCCGGCGCTTGGGGCATTGACCTGGACCAGCCGCCTTGTCCCGAAACCTTCCGCCCTTCCCGGCTTCTTTCCCCGCCCGTGCCGGGCTCCTCGCGGCCGCTTCGCTCCCAAACAAGCCGGGCGTCAGGTCCGCCGCTCACGCTCCGGCCCTTGCGGGTGCGGGACTGCGGCTCGGGGCCGGTCCGATGGTCTGCCCATCGCCCGGAACGGGTTCGGGCGAGACACGAAGGAGAAATGAAATGCCTGCAATCGGACATGTGAAGCGCAGCGGCGAGGGCTACAAGGGCGAGCTCAAAACCCTCTCGATCCGCGCCGGGATCGAGATCATCCCCAACCGCACGAAGAGCGGCGACGCCCAGCCCGACTACCGCGTGCTGACCCAGGGCATCGAGGTCGGTGCCGGCTGGATCCGCACCGGCGAGACGTCGGGCAGGGACTATGTGTCGCTGAGCATCGCCGCGCCCGAATTCGGTCCGCGCCGGCTCTACGCCAACCTCGGCCGCGTGCCGGGCGAGACCGACGAAACGTTCGCGGTCATCTGGAACCCGTACGACTAAGCGGGTTCGGCCCCGCGCCGCGTGCGCGGGGCCACCTTTCCTGCAGCAGACGGAGGGTGCGCGGGCTGCCGGGCTTCCGGTCGCGCCAGGCTCGAATTCGCGATTGGCGATTTTCGAGCCTCTGCACGGCTTGTCCCTACTGGCACCAAAGGCACGCCGCGCCGCGTGCGGCGCCGCGCTGGCTATGGAGGCGCGCTCATGACGCAAAGGGAACCCGGACGAGAACGGCCCACGCGGCCGCGGTCGCCGTACCTCAATCCGGCGATGGCCGCAGCGTGGCTGGGAATCTCGCCGCGGGCGCTGCAGGCCCATCGCAGCAACGGCACGGGGCCGCGCTTCCGGCGGCACTTCCGCAATCTCATGCGGTGAGGTCGCCGTTCCCCCTAATATACTGCCACCTAGTAAACTAGTGATTCATACCGTCGGAAAGGCGCAAAGTCATTTTTCTGGGATGATCGGGAGCGTTCGGCGCGTTCTCGGACGGAATTCCCACAGGCCGATGGCCCCGCCTGGACCGTCCGGGCGGGGCGTCCGAGGTGGCTCAGTCGCCATTGCGGCGGCTGGGGCGGGACCAGATCAGGCTGTAGCCCTCGCCGTCCTCGTCGTCGAAGAGGTTGGCGAAGATTGGGGCGGTGAAGCTCGGGTCGTCGAGCTTGAGGCCCAGATAGTCGCGGCCCTCGTTGGAGCGCTTGGACCAGGCGGCTCCGATCTCGACCCGGCCAACGTAGACGCGGTGGCTGGGGGCGTTCTCGCCGGTGGCGCGCGTGTCGGGAACGATGCGGACGTTCTTGGCCTGAACGCTGAGGGTGACGATTTCGCCGCTGAACTCGTTGTTGCCGGTCTTCTTGAAGGTGCCGATGGTCGCCATGTCAGTTCTCCTTGATCACTGTCTCGAGCCCGCACCATTGCGGCCTCGATGGCGATCGGCAGGCCGGAGGCGATCGACGGCGCACCCCGCAGGGGCTCGACAGCAAAGGAGGAACTTTCTTGCCTCGCGAGGAATGGGCGTGAGCCCAGGGGAAGAAAGTTTCGACGCCGCTGTTGCGCCATAGGCGATGGAGGCTTCAGCCGGCCTACGGCTAGATCAGGCCATTGAAGAGGCCGCTTGGGTGCGCTCGATACGCGCAGGGATCACGCATGGAGAACTTGGCGACCCGTCGCGACCTCCAGGAAGCGACCACGACGTTCAGAGCATCGGCTTTCCGCCAAGGACGGGCAGGCACGCCGTATCCCGCCGATAGGAACACCACAGCGCGGCGCCTCCATCCTGCGGCCTTGACCGACCGTCGAGTGGGCGGCCTGGGCTGCGAGCGCGTCGAGGGCACGAACTTCCACGCCTCGAAAGCCGTGGGCCTGACACCGTCCGATGATCGACAAGAATACCGACGGGAACGGAGCGGCTTGGGACTGCCTTGGTCCGCCCGCGCGTCAATGATGTTCACGCCGTGGCGATGTCCTGTCCGGACGGTCCGGGCGAGGCCTTCGTCGTTATCCGAACGAAGGCCGTGATGCCGACCGCAACCGCGCCGATCACGGAGAAGACGAGCTGCCAGGTTTCGGACGGCATGGTGTGCTTCACGATGCCGTGCGTCGCGTGATAGCCGGCGATCACGGCCGGCGCGACGAAGGCGAGCGCGACCAGAAGCTTCAGCCACATCGGACGGACGAAGGCGAGCAGGAGCTGGCCGATGCCGAGAATCACACCGGCGGCAACAACGCCGATGGCGATGGCTCCGAGGGCGCCGGCGCCGGTCTGATGCGCCCAGACGCCGATGGTCACGCCGGCAAAGGCGGGCAGCGCGAACACGGCGAGCTTGAAGAGCAACCAGCAGAGCACGCCTATGGCGGCGAGCGATCCAAGGATGGCGAGGATGATCATGGTGGTGGTCTCCGTGAGAATGAGTCTGACGGTTGCGCCTTCCACCACCACCGCGGCGCGATCGGCAGCATAGCCGAAGTCGGCTCGCTTCGGGAGCGGAAATCGAACCGACCTCCGCCCGCGAAAGCGGTTCGCCTCCGGTCAGGAGGCGAAGGGATCGATCTCGGCCACGATTTCCGCATCGCCGTCGAACTCGTTGGAGGGGACGACGGAGAGTGTGCCGTCTCCGGCCCTGAAGATGACGATCGCGACCATCAGCGTGGTGGCGAGGCTGAAGGCGAAGGCTTGAGCGTCGGTGAGAGTCATTCGTTCCGGCTCCTGTCTGGAGGCGGGGGACCATCCCCCGCGCGACAGGCGCCCGATGTGTCCGGCCGAGGCCGCAATCACCGCGGAGGCGGAGCCTCAAGGCCGCACGCTCGCGTAGCGGACCCTTCACGGGTTGATGGCGTCAGGCCATCGGCTGGACCAAGGATCAGCGCATAGGAAGCGGGGTGGTCTGTCGCGGAAGCGGAGGCCGGACCATCCAAAACTAAGCGCGATTGGGGCGAGCCGTCACGGCGACCACCACTTCTGCGGGCCAGCAGCTTTCAATGAAGGGGGTTCGACCTGTCAGAAAGAAGCGATCCAGTTCAACATCGCCACGTGATTCAGGTCGATATTCAGAGATTCTACTCGTAATTTTACAGTGCCTGAGTGAAGAATCGCGGGCAGGTGGCTGCTGCAGCTTGACTGGGCAGTCCCGAGGACGGGGGGCGATAACCCAAGGGGGGATCTGAATGTCGGAAGTGCTGGGATGCAAGTCGTTCGCCTGAAAATCTCCGGCTTCCGAGGCGTGCGTTCGGCGGACATCGTATTGGGCCGCCATACCGTACTGGTGGGGCCAAACAATAGCGGCAAAACCACCGTGATCGAGGCGCTGGCGTTGCTGTTCGGGCGCGATCGTCTGGTGCGCCGCCTCACCGAGCATGACTTTCATGGCAGCGCGCCCGACGAAACCGCCCGCATACTGTGCATCGCCACCATCACGGGCTTTACGCCCAACGACCCGCACCACCATTCGTCTTGGTTCAGCCCCGAACGCGGCGTCGAGAAATGGTTCGACCCGAAAGCCAAGACGTTGAGCGCCGCGCCGGATGTGCAGCATACCGATCTGGCCGTGCAGATCGGTTTCGCTGCGCGCTTCGACCTGGACGAACTGGAAGCCGAAACGCTCCGTTTCTTCGTGGATGACGAGGCCACGCTGGGCGATCCGTTCGCGGAAGACGCGCACCTGCGCACGATCCACACCAAGGTGCTCCAGGAGTTGGGCTTCTTTCTGGTCCCGGCCTCGCGCACATGGGACCGCTGGATTTCCTTTTCCTCGGAGTTGTTCCGCCGCGTCGTGGCGACGCGCGGGGACATGCCCGCACAGGCAGTGCGCGCCGAGCGCCAGAGACTCTGGACTCCACCGGACGGTGCGCGGCTCGAAGACCAGCCGGGGCTTTCCGAGATCGTCGGCGCGGCCAATGACGAGTTGCGCGCGCTCATGGCCAGCGCGCCCAGGCTCCAGTTGCGACTGACAGCGACTGACAGCGACTCAGTTTTGGAAAGCGTGGTGCCGCACTTCGTGCAAGGCACGGGGCCAACCCTTCCCTCGCAGCGGCAGGGCACGGGCCTCGTCTCCCTTCAAAGCCTTCTATTGCTCATGCAGTTCGGCAAGGCGCGCGCGGAAACGGGCCAGTCCTTCATGCTGGCCGTCGAGGAGCCGGAATTGCACATCCAGCCCTCGCAGCAAAAGCGGTTGGTCAACCGCCTCAATGCACTGTGCAACCAAACGATAGTCACGACGCATTCGCCGATAGTGGCCGCAATGTTTCCAGCTCCCGATACGCTCTTTATCGAAACGCGCGAGGGCGCGTTGAGCGCCAAGCCACTGATGGACGCTGTGCCCGCACAGCCTACTAATCACCAGCAGCACTTGCTCTACGCATGGCGGCAGAAGCTGGTGGCCGCGCTCATGCACGAATGCGTCCTGATCCCCGAAGGGGTTTCGGACGTGGCATGGCTTGAGGCGCTGCAAACCGCTCTTGAGCAGCATCAGGGTTGGGATAACGCGCAAGCGAATACGCCGCTTCTCTCCACCTTCGTTGGCATCGTGCCGACCATCGACGCCAAGATTGCCGACACCTTCGCGCTGGTCAGCGCCGTTCACGCACGGCCCTGCATCCTTGTGGACGGGGACAATGACGGCCGCGGCTACTTCGATGCGGTGAAGGGCAGCAATCCGCCGCCGCGCTGCGTCGTGTTCTGGCCGCAGGGCTGGGCGATGGAGCATGTGGTTTCGTGGATTGCGGGCGCGGATGAAGCCGCGATACTGACCGCGCTCGGAACCGCGCTGGGTGCTCCTTTCGCCGACCGTGAGGCGCTCACCGCACATTTGCTTACCCAGAAATCCTACGCGCCGACCCATGAAAGCGCCGCCGTCACGCTCATGGCGAATGCGGCCTGCCGGGTGCGCGCCGCGCAGTTGCTCAATGCCCTGTGCGACGTGCTGCGCGATCCCGCCAACGCCAATACGCCGCTCTTTGCGCGCATCCCGGCGGATTCGACCGCCGACATGCACGTCTTCCGGTTCGTGCCCACATGACGTTCGATTTTTTCGAGGGCGCAGCGGGCACGGGCAAGACCCACAATCTCGTGGCTCGCGCGGGAGAGATCGTTGGGGGCGGCGCGCTGGGCGAAGGGCACAAGCTCTTGGCGCTCTCCTTCATGAACGGTGCGCGCCGACGATTGGATGCGCGCCTTGGTGAGAACCCGGCGTTCCGCAGGCGTTTTGATTGCCAAACCTTCGATGTGTTTGCGCGAACACTGGCCGCGCGGCGCAGAAGCCTGATTGCGCCAGCGATGCAAGAGCAGGCCATTGCACTGAACGAATTTGACGGGCCATGCGCTCTGGCGGCCGGGCTTCTGGATCGCGAGCCTGTCCGGCAATGGGTGGCGAGAACCTTCCCGCTGGTCCTTGTTGATGAAGCGCAGGATCTCGACGAGCACCGCATGGGCATCCTTCAGGGGCTTTCACAGTCCTGCTGGATCGTCGCGGGGGCGGACGCCTTTCAGTGTCTTCACGATGGGCGTGATACCGCGCACCTGATGGCGTGGCTTGAGGGCGCAGGACACACCCACCACCTCACTCAGCCTCGGCGTACCAATCAACAGGGTCTTCTTGCCGCCGCGCTCGCTGTCCGCGAAGGACGCGACATCAAGGCCGTTCTTGCGGCCAACACATTCAACAACAGGACAACATGGAACGGCGCGGGTTTCCGTCTTCTGGAAACGCCTGCCACCCAGCATAACACTGGGCTTCTGGCATGGGCGATTGCCAATGACTTTTCGCAGCGCCAAGGCGCGGTTGCCGTTCTGACGCCCGATGCGGGCAATGCCATCATTCGCGCGGCTCTCGCCACGAGTCAGACGAGGCAGTGGACACGTAATAACGGCGCGACTTTCGGGCCATATCCGCACACATGGGATCGTCACGACAACGAAGAGGCCGACGCCTTGCTGGGCAATATCGCCTTGCCGGAGGCAGCGTCTTGCGCCGATCTTCGCGCGCTTCTAACGCCCTTGGCTGGACACGCCGCCATCGCGCAGGCCATCAGCCGCATGGACCGCCTGCGTAGGGCGCACGGGCAAGCGGCCTTCACCGCCGCGCAAGTCACCGAGTTCGTCCGGGATTCCGTGCGCAATCGTTCGCGTCTGGGCTTTCGGCAGCAACACGGCCATCTCGCCATGACGATCCAGCGCGCCAAGAACCGCGAGTTTCCGAACGTCATCGTACTATGGCCGCACACTGCTACAGGCAGCGCGGAGCATTTGCGAAGGTTGCTCTACAACGCCATCACGCGCGCGCGGAACCATTGCACCGTCATCGTCCTTGGCCAGGGACGGCTGAACGCTCCGCCCTTCGCATAATTCACCATCAGATAGGTTGTTGAGGTGTCGGCCTGTCTGGACGAACTGGCCAGTGCATTGCATCAAAGAGGCGGCGCTCACGCCCCGCCGAACCTCCAGACCGGGATACCGAGCTTTTTGGCTTTATCGGCGAAGTTGTCCTGGATGCCGGTGCCGGGGAAGACCATCACGCCGATCGGCAGCACTTCGAGCATCTGATCGTTGCGCTTAAAGGGCGCGGCGCGACCGTGCTTTGTCCAGTCGGGCGCGAAACCGATCTGCGGCACTCCGCGGTGGTCGGCCCAGCGGGAGGCGATTTTCTCGGCGCCCTTCGGCGATTTGCCGTGCATCAGCACCATGTCCGGATGCTTGGCGTGGACTTGGTCGAGCTTTGCCCAGATCAGTCGGTGATCGTTGAATTCGAGCCCGCCGGTGAAGGCGATCTTCGGCCCCGGGGGCAGGAGCACTTCCTGCTCGGCGCGTTTCCTGGCGGCGAGGAAGTCTCGGCTGTCGATCATCGCCGCGGTGAGATTGCGGTGGTTGACCTTCGACCCGTTGCGCGGGAGCCAGGGCTTGCCGGCGTGACGCTCGTAGTGCTCGCCGGCCTGGTCGCGCATCAACTCGAACGCATCCTGCCGCTCGACCAGCGTCCTGCCTTCCGCGATGAGCCGCTCGAGTTCGACCGATTTGATTTCGGTGCCATCCTGCTCCCGCTGGGACCGGCGCTGCGCCTGCTCATTATCGTCGAGGTCGCGCTCGATCCGCTCGGCGGCGCGGTGGAAGACGTTGACGGTCGACCAGAGGAGATCGTCCAGGTCGGGTTCGAGGCGGGTGTCGCCAAGGGTGGCGATCAGGGCGTCGAAGATGTCGGCGATGGCGCCGGCGACGGCGTTGCCTTCGGGCAGTGGCCGCGGATCGGGTTCGTCCTCGTAGGGGCGGTAGCCATAGAGCTGAAGCTCGGTCAGGGCGTGGTCGGTCGGGGAAGAGGTGTGCTGCGGTTCATGGTCGTCATGCTCGCTCATGGGATGCTCCGTCGGATTTGGACCGCGACCGTCGCGGCCTTCATGGCGACGAAGCCGTCGGGCGGGCCGGACTGGCACCCGGAGCGGCAGCGCAGGGCCGAAGCGCAGCGGAGGGCCGAAGGGGCCGACTATTTTGGTTCGCGATGGAAAGGCCCGAAGGGCCGCCGGAAAATAGTCGGCCCCAAGGTTGCCTGGCCGGACCGTTTGACGGCCGATCGCCCTCTCGAAGGCCGAGGCGCGGGCCTCTTGCGATGGGGAGCATCCGGCGACGCGGTCGACGACGAGCCGCCCCGCATCCCATTCCGGCTACGCTGCCAGCTCCATGAAGCGGGCGACGTCCTGCGGCGCGATCTGGACGCGGATTCCTGACCGCAGAGCATCGATGCCGAGCATCCGCAGATCCTCGTTGAAGTCCCCGAGCGCCGGCGACAGCACGATCGCCTCGATCCCGGCCTGTTCAGCCCGGTCGATCAATGCCGCCATCGCGCCGTCTCCTGCCGGATCGTCGTCGCGCGCGATGTAGAGCCGGCGCAGCACGTCCGGAAAGAGGATGGCTGAGAGATGGGCGGCCGAGAGCGCGGCCACCATCGGCATGGTCGGCAGGGCGCATCTGAGCGACAGCATGGTCTCGATGCCTTCACCTGCCGCCATCACCGAGCCCGCCGCGCCGAAGCGCACGGCATGACCGAGAAGATCGCCCATCGCCCGTCTCGGCGTGTCGATCGGGGCCTTGCCGAGTGTCGCTTCGCTGAAGCCGTCGGGGTCGAGCCAGGTGCGATGTGCGCCGGTGAGCTTGCCGCCCAAGGCGGTGACGGCGGCGATCATCGCCGGCCACGTCTCGGTCGGCGAATGCTCGTCGGGCCGGTAGAAGCAGCGCGGATGGAAACGCAGCGAGCCGGTTTCGTGCAAAGCCGTAATGCCGCGTTTGCGTAAATACGTCTCTGCGAGAGTGCGTGTCATCGGCTGCGATATGGCAAAGAGCCGCCGTGCGGCCTCCGGCGATCCGGTCGGTGCGTTCGGCTTGCGCGTCCGGCGCTCGTCGGATTCCGGTTCGGGATGCGGCAGGCTGAGAAAGCGCCGAGCCTCGTCAGCGACATCCTTGAAGTCGAGGAGGCTGCACGCCTCGCGGATCACGTCGAGCAAGTCGCCATGCTCGCCGGTCGCCGCGTCGGTCCATTTGCCGGCCGCGCCCTTGCCGGTCTCCGGTCCCTTGAGACGCACGAACATCGAACGGCCCGGCGTGTTGCGCACGTCGCCGACCAGCCAGTAGCGGCCCTGACGGAAGCCGGAGGAGAGATAGTGCCGGCACACCGCCTCGGCCTGCCGGCCGAGACGCTGCGCCAGGTCGGAAGCGTCGTGACGGACCATCACGCAGCCTCCCGTTCGGAGACGCGCTCAACGGGATAGCGTTCCAGCACTTTGGCCAGCACGCCGGCACCGTTCGCGTCGGTCGGCACGAACATGCGCAACTTCCACGAAATGATCTCGTGAAACAGGCCATAGGCGCGCAGGCGGTCGCGCATGGTGTCGGTGAAGCCCGATAGTTCGATGCGATGGGCGCCCATGACGCGCACGCGGCGAAGCTGGAGCCCTTCCGCAAGGTCGAGGATGGTGCTGCCGTCCAGCAATGCCGCGAAGGCATCGCCCGCCGTCAGCGTGCTGGGGCCGGTCGCGAGCGCGCCCGCGACCCAGGCGGGAGAGACGCGGCGGCCGATGATGCGTTCGCCCTCGTCGGTCTGGAGCCGATAGACCCGCGTCGACTCGTTCGGCAGCCGCTTCCAGATCGGCAGCAGGAGGCCGGCGACGATGTGGATCGTCGAGTCGGAGAACTCCGGCACCTGCGCCACTTCGCGATTCCAGGCGGCGGCGAAGGCGTCGCGATCGGCTTCCTGCCAGTGGCTCTCCGCCATCATCTTCAGGGAAGCGTGATGATGCTCCATGGGCCGAAGCAATCGCACCCGGCGTTCGATCTCGCCGTCGTCGAGCATCACGCTGGGCGCTGGGATCTGCACCGCAGGGCGCCCCGAGCGCTCGTTGACGAGCAGGACCGCGCGAGGATCGGAGAGGTGGTCGAGCGCCTGGCCGAGGGCCAGCGGCCGGTTGCGCTCGCGCTGCGCGATGGTGAGGAGGCGCGTTTCGGCACCGGTTGCGGGATGGGTGTAGATGGTGCGCCGGTCGGCGACGACGAAGCTCTCCGCTTTCAGCGTCTCCAGTCCGATATCATAGGTCCCGCTGGTAATAGCGCCCTCGATCCTCGCATTGAGGAGCTGCTCGAAGGCCGTGAACAGCACGCCCTGCAGGTCGATGGTGAGCGCCAGCAGCCGGTTGAGGAAGGTGGTGATCGGCGGCAGCTCGTCCTTCAGGCCGCCATCGTCCATCAGGGAGAGGCCCGTAGCGCTCTCGAATGTCTGGAGCGAGCAACCCTCGACCTTGCCGCGCGCGATCAGCATATAGAGCTGCCGCAGCGCGTCGCGGGCGTAAGGGCTTTCCAGATTGTCCTCTGGCCGAAACAGGCCCTGACCGCCGGTCTGGCGCTGGCCGCGCGTGATCGCGCCCAGCGTGTCGAGCCGGCGGGCGATGGTGGAGAGAAAGCGCTTTTCGGCCTTCACATCGGTCGCGATCGGACGGAACAGCGGCGGCTGCGCCTGGTTCGTCCGATTGGTGCGGCCGAGACCCTGGATAGCGGCGTCGGCCTTCCAACCGGGCTCCAGCAGATAGTGGACGCGCAGGCGCTGGTTCTTCGCCGACAGCTCCGCGTGATAGCTGCGCCCGGTGCCGCCGGCATCGCTGAACACCAGCACGCGCTTCTGGTCGTCCATGAAGGCGGCGGTCTCGGCGAGGTTGGCCGAGCCGGCGCGGTTCTCGACCATCAAACGGTCGCCCTTGCGGACAATGCGGCGCGAGCGTCCGGTCACTTCGGCCACTATGTCGGTGCCGAAGCGCTGGACGATCTGGTCGAGCGCGCCGGGAACAGGTGGCAAGCTTGCGAGCTGCTCGATCAGCCGGTCACGCCGAGCGACCGCCTCCCGGCTCTCGACCGGCTGGCCGTCGCGATAGACCGGCCGGGAGGAGAGATTGCCTTCAGAATCGGTGAAGGGCTCGTAGAGCTGTACCGGGAAGGAATGCTGAAGGTATGACAGGACGTATTCGCGGGGCGTGATGTCAACGCGCACGTCATTCCATTCATCGGTCGGAATCTCGGCCAGTCTTCGTTCCATCAGCGCTTCGCCGGTCGAGACGATCTGCACAACACATGCGTGGCCGTCCTCGATGTCGCGCTCGATCGAGCGGATGAGCGTCGGCGTCTTCATCGAGGTGAGCAGATGTCCGAAGAAGCGCTGCTTTGTGCTCTCGAAGGCCGAGCGCGCCGCCGACTTCGCTCGGGCGTTCAGCGTGCCGGTCTCGCCGGTGATGTTCGCCGCCTGCATCGCGGCGTCGAGATTGTTGTGAATGATCGCGAAAGCGCCAGCGTAGGCGTCATAGATGCGCCGCTGCTCGTCGGTGAGCTGGTGCTCGACCAGCTCATATTCGACGCCGTCATAGGAGAGCGAGCGCGCCGTGTAGAGGCCGAGTGATCGGAGATCGCGGGCGAGCACCTCCATTGCCGCGACGCCGCCGGCCTCGATCGCCTCCACGAACTCCGCCCGTGTGGCAAACGGAAAATCTTCGCCGCCCCACAGGCCGAGCCTCTGGGCATAGGCGAGATTGTGAACGGTGGTGGCGCCGGTCGCAGAGACATAGACGATACGCGCATTCGGCAGGGCGTGCTGGAGCCGGAGCCCCGCGCGACCCTGTTGCGATGGGGCGACGTCGCCCCGTTCTCCCTTGCCACCGGCGGCGTTCTGCATGGCGTGGCTTTCGTCGAAAATGATCACTCCGTCGAAGTCAGAGCCCAACCATTCGACGATCTGCCTGACGCGCGAAACCTTCTCGCCGCGCTCGTCGGACCGTAGCGTGGCGTAGGTGGTGAATAGGACGCCTTCCTGAAGCGTGACGGGCTTGCCCTGCGGGAACCGCGATAGCGGCGTCACCAGCAGGCGCTCCATGCCGAGCGCGGACCAGTCGCGTTGCGCGTCCTCGATCAGCTTGTCGGACTTGGAGATCCAGAGCGCCTTGCGGTGCCCGCGCAACCAGTTGTCGAGGATGATGGCGGCCGACTGGCGGCCCTTGCCCGCGCCGGTGCCGTCGCCCAGCATGAAGCCGCGCCGGAAACGGACCGCGCCCTTCGCATCGTCGGGTGCTGCCGTGACGAGATCGAAGGTGTCATCGACCGTCCAGCAGCCTGCCAGATAGTCGGAATGCGCCTCGCCAGCGTAGATCACGGTTTCGAGCTGGGCATCGGACAGGATGCCGTCGGTGACGAGGTTTTCGGGCAGGCGCGGACGATAGCTGGGCTTGGGCGGCGCGACCGAGGCCATCGCCGCCGACTGCACGAGCTTGGTGGGATGCGCCTGAGAGCCGGGAATACGGATCGCCTGAAGTCCGTATTCTTCGTAGATCGCATCGGTCAGGCGTGTGCTCTCGGCCGGTGCCCAATCCACGGTCTCATAGCTGAGGTCTACGCCCTCGGGTTCGGCGAGCGAGGCGTTCGCCGCCGGCGTCGAGGCGGCCCGTGCGAGATAGCCGCGCACGGTCTTCGGTACAGGACCAGATGCAACGGGAGCGGCGATGGTCGCGGCTACGGCAGGACGAGGCGGCACATGCTCGGCGATCCAGCCGATGAGCGTTACGACATCGGGGGCGATGCCCGGCGATGCGGGGAATGCGGCCGGGTCTTCGGCCGGCGCCTTGTCGATGACGGTGAGCCGCGTCTCGATCGTCGTGCCATGCTTGGCATAGACCGCGCCGTCGATCGCAGCGGTGAACACCACGCGGCCGCGCTCCTGCAGACGGACAAAGGCGTCGCGCCAGGCCGGCGCATCCGGCGAGAAATTGGTGCCGGTGATGGCGACCAGGCGCCCGTCATCGGCAAGGCGCGCCAGTGCCGAGGTGACATGGCGCAAGGCGGCGTCGACCATTCGGCCGGAGACGTTCGCCATCACCGAGAAGGGCGGATTCATCAACACGACGCTCGGGTTCACCGACGGATCGAGATGATCGTCGATCTGCGCCGCGTCGAAGCGCGTGACGGGCGCAGCCGGAAAGAGGGAGGAGATGAGGCCGGCGCGGGTGTCGGCCAGCTCGTTGAGGGTCAATGTGCCACCGGCAATCTCGGCCAGGATGGCGAGCAGGCCGGTGCCGGCAAGGAAACCAACCGCATTGTCGAAGAGGTACTTCCCCCGCCAGCGTGTGGGGGAACTGCACGCCGGCGCGGACGCATGACCGGCCGCCAGCGACGACGCAGCTTGCTGCCGGTGACGTCGCCGGCGCGATGAAGATGGCGCGCGCATTAGGCCGCCTCCCGCTCGCCGGTGTCGACGGACACCGCGAGCTGGTCATGTTCGGGCATGAAGCTGAGCAGGTAATCGGCGGCCTTGCTCGCCTGGGACGCTGCGCGGACTATGGCACGATTGTCTTCGCGCAGGACGTCAGCCCATGAGGCGATGTAATCGGCGTGGCGCACGGTCGGCACGATGCCGAGTGCAGCACAGCAAAATGCCGCTGAAATCTCCGCGACCAGCTCCTCGAAGGCGTACTTCCGGGAACCGAAGGAGCCCGAGAGGTCGCGGTTCAGGCGGTGCGGCGCCCCACTGGCGTGGGAGCATTCATGCAGCGCCGTTCGATGCCAGTTGATCGGCTCGAAGAATGCCTGGGACGGCGGGACCATGACATAGTCGAGCGCTGGCACATAGAAGGCGCGGTCGCCGCCGATGCGGAAGTCGATTCCGCTTGCCTTGATGAGCGCCTCGACCCTTGGCTCGACCAGGCCGGGCGCGGGCGGCGGAGCGGCAATGGCGAGGTCTTCGGGCAGGCCTTCGCATTGCGCCAGGTTGAAGACCGTGAATCGCTTGAGAAAGGGGATGGCCTGGGCGTCCTCGCCGGTCTCGCGGGCGCGCCGCTTTTCGTCATCGGGAACGAAACGGTCGGCGTAGACGACGGTGATGCCATGCTCGCCCCGGCGGACATGGCCGCCGAGCGAGAGGGCCTGGCGGAAGGTCAGCCAGGTTTGGCAGGGGAAGCCGTGCTGGATGACGGCGCCCCAGAGGATCAGAACGTTGATGCCGGAATATTGCCTGCCGGTCGCGGCGTTCTTCGGCATGGCGAGTGGCGCCTTGGCCGCTGCTGTTCCCCAGGGCTGGACCCAGGGAAGCCGGCCGGCTTCCAGCTCGGCGAGGATCCTGCCGGTGACTTCATCATAGAGGCTCGTCCGGTCGGGGCCGGAACGGGCGCGTGTATCGTGTCTGGACATCGCGGGTCTCCGCGACGGGCGCCGGAGGCCTCTCCTCCAGCCCTCAACCCGTCACGGAAAACCCGGCCGGCACTCTCACTCTTGGGGGCGTTGCGGGGTCTCCCCGCAGAAGGGGTCGGCCGAGACGACAGGCTCGGCCGCAGGGGAAGGCTTTCCCCACCACCCATTTCCAGATCACGGCTTTGGTGATCCCAGTCTACAGGCCGCTCACTTCCAATTATCAAGCATCATAGGTCCAATCGTCATACGCTGCCGATGATCCGCAGCTTCATCGCGCGGGTCTCCAACAGATACGTCTCGACCCCGGCCAACAGGTGCAAGCCCTCTTCGGTGATTGCTGCGCGGGAGAGACCCGGCTGCACAATCCTGACGTCGAACTCGTAGCGATAGTCCTGCCAGCTCGCTTTCAACTTTTTGAGGAACGCAGCGGTGCCTTGCTCGAAGCGTGAGCTTTGCCCCTTGTCCAGGCGCAGCTTCTCGCGCTTCAGCATGTGGGTGAACATGCGGTTGGGACGGTCTCGCCAGCGCGCCGACTTCTGCGCCTGTCCGCAGACCTCATAGAGATCCTTGACGCGGGCGCCGGGCGTCGCAGCGCTCGAATATTTGCAGTGATGCAGCGTGACCTGCACAAGGCCCTCGGTGACGCGGAGCGTGACCACATCGGCGATTTCCCCGGCGCCGTCGTCGTCGAAGATCAGGTCATAGGCGTCGCCATCGGCGAGCAGCGTGTCGATCACGCGCCGCTGGACGGAGTCGGCGCGTTTCTCAGGGCCTTGGGATTCGGCTCGGATGTTGGTCTTTGACCAGTCCCACACCTCGATCCGGTCGGCGGGATAGGGCTCGACCGCTTCACCCTCCGGCAGCGCGTAGAGATGGCTGTAGATGAGGAGAGAGCCATCGCCGAAGTCGATCTGGGGGGAATCGTCACCGAAGGACTCGGACAAGGAGTTTACCTTGCCGCCGATCCTGATGGTGGCCTTGGGACCGGCGCGCTGCGGATAGCGGGCGCCGCCATCGCTGAACACGATCTCGAACTCGGCGACATGGGCGTCGCTGCGTACCGCGAAACGCAGCGGACCGTTTCGTTCGTGATCAAGAAGCTCGATGTCGCATTCGGTGAACAATACCGGCTGATCGCCGAAGCTGATCTCGACGCGATCCTCTAGCTGCACCAGCAGCGACTCCGGCCAGTGAATCGCGACGGGTGGAACAGCGGGTCGCTCGCTGATCTGTCGAGGCCGCATGGCGCTCTTGAAAACACCATCCGTCGTGATGCCGGGGTCGTTGACAGACCGGCCGATGTCCTCGCACCATTCGATCCAGTCGGTGAGATCGCGAACGGGCGAAATCGACCAGAACTTGCCCTTTGCCGAGCAGCCATGGGTGGCCGGCACGCCGTCGAGAAAGCCCGTCGCGAAGACATTGTTCTTGATTCTGGACTGGGACTTGGCGGTGTCGAGGCCATCGGCGACGTCGACGCCCATATACATGGAGTAGCGCACGCCGCGCCCCTGATGATGGGTGAGGCCGAGGTTGCGCAGGATCAGGCGCTTGAAGCCATGCAGGCTGCGGAACACCTCTTCGCCTTCGACACGGCGGGTGGATTCGCCGCACACTGTTTTGGCCAGCTTGTCATAAGGCGCCTTCGCCGAGCTGCTGATGTAAAGGAGGCCCTTCGTCTGGTCCCAATGCATCATGTGCAGGTCCCAGATGACGTTGGTCGCATGCTGCGCGGTCGTCCATCCGGCCTGCTCCTCCGAACGGGTGACGAAGATGGCCACGCGCTGGTGCGGATTGATCTTCATGCCGAGATAGACGCCGGGATTGTAGAGGTCTTCGGCGCGCAGCGGCTCCCAGGCGTCGCACGAGGTTCGATAGACCACGGCATTCATCTTCGGTTCGAGCGTTTGCAGCGGAATGTCGCTGAGATCGCCGACGAAACCCTTGAACATCTCGGCACGCCGAGCTTGCCGCTCGATGCGCGCGCTGCTGAGCGCCTCGACCAGCGCGTTCCAGTCTGCATCTTCGGCGTAGAGTTTCGCCAGGGAGCGGTCGATGTCGTCAACGCCGGTATTGGCGATCACTGTCGCGTCCCCGAGCGTCGGATCCTGGCGGGTGAAGCGACCAACGAACTGGATGGTGACGGCAATGCTCTTGTGTGGGTCGTGGAGCCCCGCGATCTTGAGTTCGGGCAGATCGAAGCCTTCACCCAGCATGTCGACGCAGACGATGAGCCGGCTGTCGAACCGCCGAAGCGCGTCCAAATTCGCGCGCCGCTCGCGCGTCGCCTGCTGGCTATGAACGAGGACAGGCCGAAAATCCGGAAACAGGGCGGTGTAGAGCTGATGCAACGCCTTGGCGCGGTCGATCGTGGAGCAGCGCGCCATGGCGAGATGATTGAGGCCGGAATCGAGATCGGCTCGTAGAACCTCTCCGAGCTTTTCGGCGATCGCCTGATCGGCATCGGCCTGATCGAGGCCGAAGACAGCCTCGAAGCGGATCGGTTTGAAATAACCTTCGGCCTGCGCCTTCTTGAGGGGGTAGGTGTAGATGAACTCGCCATCGACCCGCCGGCCATCTTCGCGAAATGGCGTGGCGGTGAACTGAACGATGGGCAATGGCGGGTCACGATCGACGAAAAGGCCGCGAAAGCGCGCCCAGGTCGGCGCGCCAATATGATGAGCCTCGTCAATGAATAGGGCCGACGCGCGGGCCGCCATTCGCTCCTGAACGGGCGCTTCGGCGCGGCCGGCGATCTGCATCGTGGTGACCACGACATTCGCACTGTCGAATATCTGGTCCACGTCCGCGGCGCTTGTCGGGATATGGGAGAGGCGCATGACTACCGGGAAAGCGGCGGAAGCGTCGAGGCAGTCCTGGTGCTTGAGGACGCCGAAGGTCTCGAATTTTCGGGCGATTTGCTCGCGCAGCGCATCGGTCGGGACGACGACCAGCAAGCGCTCGAACCGCTGATGGGCGTTGAGCGCGAGCATCGTTTCCGTCTTTCCGGTGCCCGTCGGCATGACGATGGTGGCGGGCTCGGTCGAGCGTGTGGCGTGGGCAAGCGCGGCATGGAGCGCGCCGATCTGTGGGCGGCGCAGCCCGGGCACCGCCGGTCGGCCGTTCTCGGCGGGGCGGCTTTCCCGCAGGTGGAAAGCGTCCTGCCATGAGGCCGCGACAAGGGCGAGGCGTTCGCCGCGCGCGGCCGCATCGAGCGCGGCGATGTCGGTCGGCGTGATGTTGATCCATCGGCCTTCGCCGAGTTCCAACGCCTCGGCGATCTTGGAAGGCTCCGACGCGCCCGGCACCAGGAGGATGAGGTCGGCTTCCAGTCGCGTGGCTGTCCTGGCGCTGATGATCTTCAGCGTTTCGCCGGATTTCAGGCTTGCCTCATATCCGTTGACACGTCGGATCGAAAATGGCCGGAGCCGGCAGGTTTCGCGCAACGCGGGGACCGCCAGTTGCCGCACCGGGCTCCCAAGCACCCTGCCGTCGATCGCAAGGCGCGGGGGAAGCAGCAGCGAGACCTCCTCGTGGAAGAGGTCGTCCTGGACGGAACTGGCAGGACGGTTGCGGGGTGCCATCGATCGCCCTCGCTTCAGGCCGCCATGGCCTGGGCCGAGGGCGAGACGGTGATGATGGCACCGGTCGTCATCAGCACGATCAGTCCGCGCTCGGCGCCGGTCATGTCGAGATAGGCGCGGACTTGCGAGCGATAATGATCGAGCGTCTGGGGATCGGGGTTCACGTCGCTCTTCCAGTCGATGATGACGACTGGGCGACCCTCGGCAGTCAAGGTCAGCGCGTCCGCGATGCCAGCGGTCGCCGTCTCCTCGCTCTCATCCGCGCGGGCGGCGTAAACGGGGAACTCGGCCAGAAGCGCCGGGCGCAATGCCGCGATCTCGGGCAGAGCCAAGGTCCGCATGACACAGCCCGCCAGCTCCTCGGGTGAAAGACCCGTCGCCGGATCGGCAACGGGCGAACGGCCGAGCGCCCTGATGAGCACGTCGGCGCGTTCGGTAAGGGCCGGCGCGACCGCATCGGTTTCTCCGGTCAGGACTTCCTCCATGAGCTTATGGAGGATCAGCCCGCGCTGGCGGCCGCCCTGGACCGCGACTGCCGCCTCAAGTTCACGCGGCTGGTCATCGCCCGAGCCCATCCAGATTCCGGCCTCTTGCTCCTGGAGCAGGGCGCCGGACGCGCTCTCGTCGCGGCTCGGCGCCAGCCAGACGAGGCGCGTCTGCCGGGCGGCGATGGCCGCAGCCTGGGCCACGAAAATGTCGCGCGTCTGGGTGTTGCCCGCGCCAGCGCCGGCGACTGCCTCCCCGAGCGGCAGATGCGAGACATCGAGGCCGGGCAGATCGGCAAGCGACAAATCGAGCAGGCCGATCCAGGCCGATCTTGAGGGTGTCGTATCGAGCCGTGGCAGAACGAGGAGTTCGCGGGCGCGCGTCGCCGCGACATACCAGAGCCGGATGCGTTCGCGATCCAACTCGTCCTTTTCCGCCTGGCGCGCGGTCTCATAGCCCTCGGGCGCGACGCCGAGAACCGGGCAATAGAATGTGTCGGTCAGGCGGTCGATCGCCGCGCTGTCGGGCGCCATGACGCTCGTCATGGTGTTGACGGGGATGACGATTGGCCATTCGAGGCCCTTGGCCGCGTGCATGGTGAAGAGCGCGACGGCTTCTTCCTGCGCGTCGGGCCGGCCTTCCACGGCGCGCGCCTCGTCGGTCCAGGCTGCGGTCATCGCTTCGGCGAAGGCGCGAAGGCCGCGCACGGCGTAACCCGTCGACAGGCTCAGATACAGATCGACATTGGCGAGCGCGCGTTCGGCCTGGCCGCGATGACGCTCGAGGAGGAGGGGCCGAACCCGCATCACGTCCACGGCCTGCGAGAGAAGCTCGTGCGGCGTCGTGCTGTTGCTGCGGCGGTAGAGCGCCTGCAGCTTCTCGATGATCTCGCGTGCGAGCGGATGAGCGATGGCGCCAGGATCGACGCCGAGATCGAGACGAGGAATCCGGTCGGGCTGTTCGTCGGAACGCGGCAGCGCCCAGATGATATCCAGAAGTTCCTCTTCTGTGAGGCCGACCAGGGGGCCGCGCAGCAGCGCGCCGAGCGCCAGCGTATCGCGCCGGTCGGCGAGAACGCGGGTCAGCGCGATCAGGTCCTGGACCTCCTGCCGGCGGAAGAGACCCTTGCCGGCCTGTGTCGCCACCGGAATGCCGCGACGCTCCAGCGCCTCCTCATAGCGCCACAGTTCGGCGCCGGTCGGCGCCAGCAGAGCGATGTCGCCCGGCTGGCAAAGACGTTCCGCGCCGCTGCGCCGGTCGATGATGGGCTGGTTGCCGATCAAGCGCGCGCACAGTTCGGCTACGGCGTCGGCTTCGGCGTCGCGCTGCTGCTCGGCACTGGCCTTGCCGTTTTCGTCGGCGACAGCGATGTCGAGCGCCGCGACGCACAGGCCGTCGCCGGGATCGTCGTGAAACGGGTCGAGGGCGGTGAAACCGGGTTGGCCATCCGCCGATAGCACCGGCTCGAAGCGCTCATTGACGAAAGTGAGGATCGACGCGCAGGAGCGGAAATTGGTGGAGATCGACAGCAGGCTGTCGGGATCCTGAGCATGAAAGGCGTCGCGCGCTTGCACATAGGCGCCGACATCGGCGCCGCGGAAGCGATAGATCGCCTGCTTGGGGTCGCCGACGAGGAAAAGTGCACCCGGACGGATCCGGAACCGGGTCCAGTCAGGATCGCCATCGACCGGCTCGCCGCACAGCCGCCAGAAGATTTCGGTTTGCAGGGGATCGGTGTCCTGGAACTCATCGACCAGGACGCGCGCGAAGCGCTGTCCGAGTGCGCGGCGGACATCATCATGGTCGCGCAGCAGATCGCGCGCGGCAAAGATCAGATCATCGAAGTCGAGCTGGGCGCTCGCGCGCTTGTGGTCGCGATAGCGCTGCAGGATCGGACGCGCCTCCTCGATCAGCGCCGCCAGAACCTGGCTGGCCGCCGCCTGAAGAAGCGAAGTCCAGGCATCGCAGCAGGCGGTGTAGTGGCCTTCGGCGGCGATGTTCAGCCGCTCACCATCTGCTTTGGAGAGGCCCGCGTGCTTCGCTGCTTCGGTCCATTTGCCCTTCTTGCGATAGCAGGCGAATGTGCCTGCCTTGGTGCAGAGATCCGAGTGCGGACGCGAGGTCAGAAGCCCAACCAAGCCCGAGGGCGTCGTGGGATCGGGACCAACCGTCAGCGCGGTCGCCATCTCGGCCAGCCGCTCGACGATCACGACGGTTTCCGGCTCGGTCTCCGCCGCTCCGCTCATGAAGGCCGCGAAATCCGCCGTCGCCTGCCGGAACGCCGTCAGATGACCGTCGAGCGGGGAGACGGGCGGCGCCGCGAGGGTGCGGCGGCGCCGCATATTTTCGGCGATCTTATGGACGAGCGCCACGGTTTCACCGGGGCTGTGGAGCACCATTTCGGCAAGGATGCCGCCTTGGTCGCCGGACAGACGCTCCCGCAGCCAGCCATCGACGATCTCAAGGAAGGTGAGATCGGCCTGATTGCGGTCCATGACGCCGGCGCCGGGATCGATGTCGGCTTCGGCCGGGTAGGGCTTGATCAGGCGCTGGCAGAAGCCGTGAATGGTCGAGCAGGTGATTTCGTCGATCGCGGCGCTCGCGGTCGCGAGATTGTCGCGCTGCACCCGCGACAGGCCTTCGGGCAGCGCCACGCGCAGCTCGGCCGCGATGTCGCCGGCCGAGAGGTCGGCGACAATTTCGCGGACGCGCGAGAGAAGCTCGCTGGCCGCCAGCTCGGTGAAGGTGACGGCGGCGATGGCCCGCGGAGCGACGCCCTCGGCGAGCATGATGGCGATGCGTCCGGCTATGACGGCGGTCTTGCCAGAGCCCGCGCCGGCTTCGACCAGGATCGACCGATCATGGAGGCTGATCGCGTCGCGGCGCGCGCCGTCATCCTTGAGGGCCACGCTGCTCATCATTCCGCCTCCCAGATTTCAGCGACTTGACCGAGCCGTTCGGTCGCAGCCGGCAGCTTGCGTTTGCAGTAAGTGGCGCTGGCGTTCGCCGGCAGGGCGAAGGCGAGGTCGTCATAGTCGCCGCCCGTGTCGGGGCCTGGCAGCGCGGCGCCGCCGGCGAAACTGATCCTGGCCGCACCCAGATAGCCGGTGATCTCAGCGAGCACCGCCTCGGGATCTTCGAGCTGGAGGTCGACCTGTTCGCGCGGGAACAGCAGTGAGGCGCTGATCGCGATATCGTCGCCCAGCAGCGCCTTCACCGCGAAGGCGTAGAGGCAGCGCTGAAGCTCCCGTCCGCCGTTCAGCCGGATCGCGGCCCGGGGAGCCCGGCCCGTCTTGTAGTCGCGAACGAGCGCGCGCTTGCCGTCGCCCGCGATGTCGAGCCGGTCGATATAGCCGGCGATATTGAACCCTGTATCGGGGATCGTGACTGGCACGGCGGGATCCCACGGGGTCTCCGCGTCCGACTTGGGCTCAGCCCCGCCGAAGGGCACCTCGCCATAGGAGCGGGCACCCGGCAGAAGCGCATCGCCATATGCAAGAGCCCGGCCTGCCAACAGCCGGGCATCATCCAGGGTGCGCCCCCAGATGACGGCCGGCGGGACCGCGCGTTGGCTCTCCCAATCGGCGGCGACAACCCCTGCGGCCCGGTCCACCGCCGCCGTGATCTTTGCGGCGTCGGCGGATGCCAATCCCCCGGCGCTTTCCAGGTCGCGCAAGGCGCGGTCGAGAACCACGTGAACCAGATCGCCGACGCCCAGCGCATCGAGCACGAGCGGCTCGGCGCTGCTTTCGGGCACGTGCCAGCCGAAGGCATAGACCCAGGTGAAGCTCAGCGGATTGCGCAGCAGACGCCGGAGCGAGCTAGCCGACTGGGTACGGGCCAGGATTGCCAGAATGAGCGGATGATCGCGCCGGATGAGCCCGTCATGCGCCGTGATCTCGGTGCGCCGCCAGTCGCGCCAGCAGCCTTGCGCGCTGACCGCCTGCGGATCGGCGCTGAACTCCTGCGGCCGGGCCATGAGGCGGTCGGTTTCGCTGAAGGCGTGGGCCGGCACGGCGTTGCGGCGGAGATAGACCTCCTCGCCATGCCCGGCGAGCAGCGGGCTGCGTCCCAGCAGGCGCCCGTCGCTGTCGCGCCGGGCGCGCGAAAGGACGACTTCGCCGTTCGTGGTCGCCAGGATCGTCTCGAAATCGCGGCGATCGGCGAGGCTCGCCGGAAGCGGGTCGAGCTCGGCCGTCGGGATGATATGGTCCGGGATCAGCCGGTCTTCGGCGATTCCGCGCGGCCAGCGCGAGGAGTTGAGGCCGATCAGCCGCACGAAGCGGCGCGGCGAGGCCGCGAGCGCACTGGCCGGCATCCAGGCGACGGACACGCACGCGTCCAGCCCGTCGTCCTGCTTCAGGGTTTTGAGGGTGGCGTCGATCGAGGCCGCCGGCCCGGCGAGAAGGGCCTTGCGCCAGATGGCGAGCGCGCGGCCGGTGAGGAAGGCCTCGCCGATCTCCGGCGCTGCGGCCGGCCCCTTGGCGAGCAGGTCGATGGCTGCGCGCAAGGTCGGAGCGTGATCCGCGCCGTCCGGCCAGTCCTCGGGCTTCAGTCGCGCCAGCAAGCGGTTCCAGGCGTTCGGCGTCGACATCGGCGCATCGGCCGGCAGGACGCGCAGCCAGCCTTCGGGAAGCGACTCAAACGGCGCGGAGTCCCGACACAGGGCGGCGAGGCGGCGGAGCCGGGACTGCGACAGGCCGCGAACCGCGATATCGGCCAGCGCGGCGGCCGCCTGGCCTTCACGAGTGGTGACGGCCCTGACGCCATGGACGAAGTGCAGGTCGATATTGGCGTCCGCGCGCAGGGCGAGAAAGTGATCGTCATAGTCGGCGGGCGAGGCAGTGGCGATCGCGATGTCAGACGGCGCCGCCCGCCCGGAGGCGAGGAGCGACCGCGCCCAGCGCACGGCCTCGATGGCTTCGTGATAGGCCGTCGCGGCGCTGACGGCGCTGACCTGCGGGGTTTCCGAGGGTGCGCGCAACACCGCGACGCCGGTGCTTTCCAGCCAGGCTGGCGCCGGCCTCGGCCCGGCCGTCCATTGCACGGGAATGTGCGCGGTGAGCGCCCCAAGGAGCGGCCGCCAGATGGGCGAGAGTTCGGTGAGGCCGGCGATCTCCATGGGGCCGAGAACGGCGGGCGCATGGGCGATACGGCTGGTCGCGGCGGCGACGATGTCGATGGGACGGGTCATGCCAGCGGGAAGCTGCGTCAGGACCGCCGCCTCCAACCGGGCGATGGCGTCGAGTCGCGGATGCTCGGCCGCGCGCGCCGCAAGGTCGATACCGGCGCGCCAGGCCTTGTGCAGGGTGTCCGCCGCCGCGTCGATCATGCCGGGCAGCGACTTGATGCTCTCGAGCTCGCCCATCGGCGTTGACGGCAGGGCGGCCTGGATCGCCGCGCGCAGGCTTTCGTCATCGATTGGCCGGACGAAACCTCCGGCGAGCCGCACCGCCGCCTGCTCGAAGGACATGACCTGCAGGCCATGACGGCCGGCGCGCGCCGCCGCGAGGCGGCGTTCCCGCATGGCGAGGCGGCCGTGAACGATGAGGGTGGATCGACTCGCGCCGGCCATGGCCGCTCTCCTGCCGGGGATTACTTCTTGTTCGGACGCTGGGTGAGCGCCGATGCGGCGGCTGTCTTTGCGGCCTTACTGCTCTTGGGATTCCGCAGCACCTTGGCGGCAGCGCTCGCCGCCCGCTTGCTGGTGACTTCGCACTTGGAACCACGTTTCGGCATGGTCTTGCCCCCTGAAATTCGCGCCGATCACCATTGACTGGCGCTGCAGATGGGAATAATAATTACACGGATCGCGTCGGTATGTCCATATACTTTTTATCCCCATCGACGCGCGGAGATGAAAAGCAATGTTGGAAGGCGCTGCGGCGTTGAAATGGGGTGTGGAGCGGCGGCTCGAGTTCATCGAGTTCCGGCTGTTCTGGGAGGGCGGGGTCAACCGCTCCGACATCATCGAGATGTTCGACGTGTCCGTGCCCCAGGCGTCGAAGGACCTGACGCTCTATCAGGAGCGCGCGCCCCACAACGCGATCTACGACAAGAGCGCGAAGCGCTATGTCGCGAGTGCGCAGTTCTCGCCGATCTTCCTGAAGCCTGATCCCGACGGTTATCTGTCTCGCCTGCGCTCGCTGGCGGAGGGGCTCACCGAGCCCAGCGAATCCTGGATCGCACATCCGCCCGAGACGGACATCGCCTTGACGCCGCGCCGGGCGGTCGACTCAGGCGTCTTGCAGGCGATCCTCAGCGCGGTTCGCGAACACCGCTCGATCGATGTCCATTATCAATCGATGAGCGGCAAGCGGGCCGACCCCATGTGGCGGCGGATGACGCCGCATGCTTTCGGCTATGACGGCCTGCGTTGGCATGCACGCGCCTATTGTCACATCGACAGCAAATTCAAGGATTTCCTGCTGCCTCGGATCCTCGGGGTGCGTGACATGGATCGTCCCGGACCCGGCGGCGATCAGGATACATTGTGGCAGGAGACCTTTGACATCGAGATCGGTCCTCATCCTCGCCTGACACCGAGCCAGCGTGCGGTGGTTGCGAAGGATTACGGGATGACGAAGGAGCGGGCGGTCTTAACGGTGCGCTACGCGATGCTCTTTTATGTCCTCAAACGCCTTGGCCTTCTAAGCGATGCCAGTCAGCAGGATCCTCGCACCCAGCATATTGTCGCGCTCAATGCTGCAGAGACCGCACGCGCCCTAAAGCGCGCCGAATTCGAACTCGATGAGGCCGAGCAGGCTCCCAAGGTCAGGGGGCGCGCTTGAAGGAGAGCTCGGAACAGCGCCCCTATCTTATGTCCTTCGGAACGGGTGGGCTTTTCATCAACGAGAGCGTGGCCGTTGCTCGTCAGCATGTTGCCGGCGCCGATTGGGACTCGACGTTGGTCGCTGCGCAAGAAAGCGGAGCATTCCCGGTCCGCAAGGCAAGTTCGGCGCGACGTTCAATTCGGGAGATCGTTAATCGGTTGAAGCGCCTGTCTCCAGACGAACTGGCGCTGTTCATAGAAGGGGACCGGAGCGAGCAGGCCGCACTGTTATGGCTCGCAGCCTGCCGCGCTTACAGGTTCATCGGTGAATTCGCGGTTGAGGTGCTCAGCGACAGATTCCTGTCGTTGCGGACCGACCTGACCTATGCCGACTTCGACACGTTCCTGTCCGCGAAGGAGGAATGGTCTCCTAAGCTCGCGGCGCTGTCGGCCTCGACGCGTGCCAAACTCCGGGCCGTGCTTTTCCGCCTGATGCGCGAGGCTGAAGTCCTGTCACAGGATAACCGGATCCTCGGGGCGATGTTGTCGCCGCGCGTGTTGGCCGTGATTCAGGCCGGCAATCCCGATGAGCTCCGCTACTTCCCCGGTGCAGAACGACAGTCGGGGAGGAAGTGACAATGGCGCGACAGAGCAAGACGGCGAGCCCTAAAAATCGCTTCGATCACCTGCTGAAAGTGATCGCGAGTGAGCGCTTTCTGAAAAAGCAGGGCCTCGGCAATGAGGTGCCATTCTTCATCTGCCCCTATCCAGCAGATGAAGCCGTCGGCATGGAGGCGATGCGCGCCAGCCTCGTGAAGCAGCTTGAAAATCGAGGCGTGCGCGTGATCGAGATCAATCTCTACGATCTGAGCATCGCCTTACTGCGTGACCGTGGCATCTGGGATGAGGTTCTCGCCGCGGAACAGGGCATCAGGAAGGACGAGTTGAAAGAGCTTCTTCAAGGGGTTCTCGATCCCGAGACGCATCTCGTTCCTGAAATCGGTGCGCGGCTCTTAACCCAGGAGTTTGATGTCCTGTTTCTGTCGGGTGTCGGCGAGGTCTATCCTTTTATCCGTTCCCACAATGTGTTGAACAACCTTCAGAGCACCGCCAAGGAAAAGCCGACGGTGATGTTCTTTCCGGGAAAATACACGCACAGCCTGGCCACCGGAGCGTCGCTCGATTTGTTCGGAATCCTGCATGATGACAAATATTATCGGGCCTTCGACATAACGCATTACGAGATCTGAGGGGGGCATGAGCAAACTTCGCGAAATTTTTGAGAAACCTGTCGATCGCGCGATCGAGGGGGTCATCAAGGCGGATGACGAGGCCAGCCTTCGGGTTGAACTCGAGGAGTATGTCATCACCAACGAGATCGAGCGGCAGCTCGAACGGTTCCTCGACGCCTACAACAATTATGGCACTGCCAACGGTGTGTGGATCTCCGGGTTCTTCGGCTCGGGCAAGTCACACCTGCTGAAAATGCTGGCGCTCCTTCTGGAGAACCGGGACGTGGGCGGAAGCCCGGCCTATGAGCTTTTCAAACAGAAGTGCGCTCACAATGAGATCCTCGCGGCTGATCTGCGCAAAGCCGTCTCGATCCCGTCGAAGAGCATCCTGTTCAACATCGACCAGAAGGCCGATGTGATTTCGAAGGAGCAGATCGACGCCCTGCTTTCTGTGTTCCAGAAGGTCTTCGACGAAATGTGCGGCTACTATGGCAAGCAGCCTCACATTGCGCAGTTCGAGCGTGATCTGGACAGCCGCGGTCTGCTCGACACGTTCAGGGCGGCATACCAGTCCATCGCCGGCAAGCCCTGGGACCGCGGACGCGAACAGGCTCTGCTGGAGAGCGCGAATGTAGCCAAAGCCTATGGTCAGGCTACGGGTGCTGATCCATCTGAGGGACAGGGCATCCTGACGCGATATCGTCAGGATTTCCGGTCATCGATCGAGGACTTCGCCGACAAGGTGAAGGCCTATATCGACGCGCAGAAGCCGGGATTCCGGCTCAACTTTTTCGTCGATGAGGTCGGTCAATACATCGCCGATAACGTCAAGCTCATGACGAACCTGCAGACGATCGCGGAAAGCCTGAACACCAAATGCCGCGGCCGGGCCTGGCTTATCGTGACGGCGCAGCAGGACATGGCCTCCGTCATCGGCGACATGAACCAGCGGCAGGAGAATGACTTCTCCAAGATTCAGGCGCGCTTTGCGAACAGGATGCCGCTTAACAGCGCCGATGTCGCCGAAGTGATCCAGAAGCGTCTGCTCAAGAAGACCGACGCCGGTATCGAGGCGCTGTCCGCGCTTTATCATCGCGAGTCGAACAATCTGAAGACCCTGTTCGACTTTTCGGATGGCTCAATCCGGCTCGAGAACTTCCGGGACCGTGATCACTTCATTCACAGCTATCCATTCATTCCGTACCAGTACCCGCTGTTCCAGTTGGCGATCCAGAACCTGTCCCAGCACAACGCTTTCGAGGGCAAGCACAGCTCGGTCGGTGAACGGTCGATGCTGGGCGTCTTCCAGGAGGTTGCGGTAAGGCTTGCGGATATTCCGGTTGGGGGGCTCGCGACCTTCGACCAGATGTTCGAAGGCATCCGCACGGCGCTCAAATCGAATGTCCAGCAATCAATCCTGATTGCCGAAAAGAATCTCGGCGACGACTTCGCCACGCGGATTCTGAAAGCCCTGTTCCTGGTCAAGTATGTCAAGGCGTTCAAGCCGACGGCCAGAAACGTCGCAATCCTGATGCTGGACAGGTTCGACACGGACCTGACGAAGCACAAGCGGCGTGTCGACGAGGCGCTCAGCCTGCTTGAACAGAACACCTATATCCAGCGCAACGGCGAGCTGTTCGAGTTTCTGACCGATGAGGAGAAGGACGTCGAGCAGGAGATCAAGGCGATGGAGGTCGATACGGCCGAGATCGCCAAGGAGCTGGAGACCCTAGTCTTTGATGGGGTCATCAAGAACCGGAAGCTCCGGCACGAGTCGTCGTCCCAGGACTATTCCTTTGCGCGCTATCTTGATGACCGGCCGCTCGGTCGCGACTACGAGCTTTCGATCAATGTCATCACGCCATTCCACGAGCAGAGCGGAAACGCCGAGGCGATCGCGATGCGCACGATGTCGAGGGACGAGCTCGCCGTTGTCCTCAACGCCGACAGCCGCTTCGTCAGTGACTTGATGATGTTCAAGCGGACCGACAAGTACGTCCGCCAGGCTCGCGCGGTGACGCAGCAGCCTGCCATCGAACGCATCATCCGCGAGAAGGGCGAGCAAAACAGCAGCCGACAGCGCGACCTTACGCTCAAGGCCCGCACTTTAGTGGGCGAAGCTCGGCTTTTCGTGCGGGGAGAGGAGATTGAAGTTCGGTCGGAGGATCCGCAGGCCCGTATCGAACGTGCGTTTCAGACCCTCGTCGACAAGGTCCATGTCAACCTCGGCATGCTACGCGGCGTAGCCTACTCGGAGAACGAGATCGGCAAGTTCCTGGCGTATGGCAATGACGGCATGTTCGGCGAAGACGCCGCGAATCTCACGGAGGCGGAGCAGGAGATTCTCAACTACGCGCAATCGAACGCCCGCAACGGCATACGGACGACGGTGAAAGCCGTCGTCGAACGGTTTGAGCGCAAGCCTTATGGTTGGTCCTATGCCGCGATCCTCTGCACCACGGCCAGCCTGCTTGGCCGCGGCAAGATCGAAGCACGTTCGGACGGCGCTCCGTTGGAGGGGGAGGCCCTGCAACGAAGTCTTCAGAACGCCCATGCACTGGCCAACATCGTGCTCGAGTTGCAGGTGGAGTTTACGCCAGCGCAGACGCGCAAGCTCAAGGAGTTCTATCGCGAGTTTTTTGACGCGCAGCCGGCCGGTTCCGAGGGAAAGGCGCTCGGGATCGAAACGGGCGAGGCCTTTGCTGCTCTCAAGAATGATCTCGCGGTGCTGGAGGCACAGTCGTCGCGCTATTCCTTCCTTACCGCATTGAGTGATGTGCGGGAGGCGGTGCGCGAGGTTACAGGCAAGCCATACGCCTGGTATCTGCAGGAGCTGAGCCGGCACGAGGACCGACTGCTCGATTTGAAGGAGGGCATTCTCGACCCAATCCGGCGATTCATGGGTGGGGCGCAGAAGGCGATCTATGACGAGGCGCGCGCCTATCTGTCCGACCAGAGTGCCAATTTCGGCTATGGCGGCGATGAAAAGGCCAACGCTATCCGTGCGGTTCTGGACGACCCGAACTGCTTCAAGGGCAACACCATCCAACAGATAAAGGGCACCCTCGATGCCCTGAAAGCAGAGGTTGATACCCGGATCGCGACAGAGCGCAAAACGGCGCTGTCCGATGTGGAAGAGCTTCGAGAGAAGCTACGGGCGCTCCCCGAATTCGCCTCTCTCACGGATTCCGACCGCGGCGAAATCGATGCTGCCTTCACGGGCATTCTGGAGACAGTCGCAAACAGCAAGCTGATCGCGGTGATCCGTGAGCGGGTGAGCGGATTCAGGTCATCCACCTATCCGGCGCTGCTCGGCCGTGTAACGGCGCCTCCTCCAGCGCCGCCCGGCCAGAAGGGCGATGAGGAGGCTGAACGGCAAAATTTCAAGGATGACGCAAGCTCCCCGCCAGCGCCCGTCCAACCGGAATATGTGGCTGCGGGCGCGCTCCGCGTCACCTATGCCAAGCCGTATCTCGCCGATGAGAAGGATGTCGATGCCTATCTGGATACTCTGCGCGACACGCTGATTGCGGAAATCCGCGCGGGCAGACGGGTCACCGTCTGATGATCGCTGGCTTCGAAATTCAGAACTTCACGGCATTCGGTAAACTGGAGATCTCGCTCTCCCCGCGGGTGAACGTGATCATAGGCTCCAATGGGACCGGGAAGACACATCTCCTGAAAGCGATCTACGGCCTCGCGATTGCCGGCCAGAGCGCATCGGATTCAGATCGCTCGAAAAAGAAGTCAGAGGCGGAGCTAACCAAGAAGCTCCTGCGCCTTTTCTCGCCCGAGGAGAGCAGGATCGGCACGTTGCGGGCCAGCGGTTCGACGGCGCCGACCCGGCTGTGTCTGAGGGGCAGCGACGACTCCAGTGTGGCGATCTTATTTAACGGCACTTCCAAGGTCGCACGGCTTGAGAAGAACGCCGGCCTGGAGGGCTATGAGACGCAGCCCGTGTTCATCCCGACCAAGGAGATCCTGTCGCTCGTTCGTGGCATGCGCCATCCAGAGCATGATCGCGCCACCGTCGAGATGATCTTCGACGACACCTACATCGATCTCGCGGAATTCCTCGTCCATCCCGGATTCGAGGATGAGGCTGCGAGCCTCGACGAAGATCCCAGGCTTTCGAGCATCATCCGTGAATTGGTCGCCCTGGTCGGAGGGCGATATCGCTGGACGAATGATGGGGCCTTCCGCTTCGAGCCGGGGAGCTATGAGGAGAAAGCCGATCCTGCCCGGTCGAAGTCGAAGACGGCGCAAATGTATCAGGATTCTACCATCGTCCGCTTCGTTCCGAAGGGCGGGCAATCGCTTTCGAGCAGCATGACTGCTGAGGGATACAGGAAAATCGGCGTGCTGCACCGACTGCTCTGCAACGGCTCGATCAATCCCGGCACCACCGGTGTTCTCCTGTGGGATGAGCCAGAGGCGAACCTGAATCCGAAACTGATGAAGAAGCTCGTTCAGGTCCTTCTGGAGCTGTCTCGCAACGGCCAGCAGATCGTCCTCGCCACCCACGACTATGTCCTTCTGAAATGGCTGGACCTGCTGCTCGACAAGGGGAAGGAGGATCATGTCCGGTTTCATGCCCTCTATCGTGATCCGGACACTCAGAGAATGGCGGTGGAAAGCGCCGACAGCTACTCGCTGATCTCAAAATCCGCGATCTCTGACACATTCGCCGAGCTGTTCGACGAAGATGTGGCGCGGGCGCTGGGGGGAGCGAAGCCATGAAGCTGTACAGAGCAGAGCCCGACGCCGATCTGGAGTTCTCATTTCCCGACGCGCTCGTTTGGGAGGAGTTGGACCGACAAGGTGTGAAGCTGCCGGTGCAGATGAAGTTCGTCGATCTCGTCATCGAAAGGGACGAAGATGTTCTGCTGGTCGAGATCAAGGATCCGTCGAACAAGAGAGCGCCAGCCGCGGCGCAGCAGGACTACTTCAAGCGACTGTCGGACAATTCAATCGTCACGCAGGAGCTGACGCCGAAAGCGCGCAGCTCCTACACGTTTCTCCATCTGATGGAGCGTGACGTTAAGCCATTCAAATATGTGGTCCTGCTCGGTCTGGATGCCTTCGATCCGGAGCAACAGAAGGCGCTTCTCACCGGCTTCAAGGATCGGCTGCTGGCCGACATCCGGTGCGAGACCGACACGCCCTGGCGGCGACAGCACATCGCGGACTGCGTCGTGCTTTCCGTGGACATCTGGAACAAGACATTCGCCGACTGGCCCGTGATCCGGGTTCCCGCAGCGGCCGCAAATGGGGAGGCAGCCGCCTGATGGACACCTCGAAGCTCAAGAAGTTCGCCCAGTTCGCCCGCCGCACCCTGATGGGGCAGGTCAGCGCCAAGCTGGACTCCGTGTTCGCGGAAGGCGCCGCCGCGCGGCGCGAGCATCCGGAGGCGATGAAGAAGCTCGAGGCGGCCATCGTGCGGGACGGCAAAGGGCAGGTGATTGAGCGGGTGGCCTATATCTGGTTCAACCGCTTTTCGGCCCTGCGCTTCATGGACGTGAACGACCTCAACCCCGTTCGCGTCGTCTCGCCCTTGTCCGGTCAGTTCCAGCCCGAAATCCTGGCCGAGGCTAAGGCCGGGAACATCGACGAGGACCGCGTCCCGGAAAAGATTCGCGTTCAGGTCCGCGCCCTGCTGGACGGACGTGCGCCCAGTCCCGACGCGCAGGCCGAAGCCTATCGACTACTGCTCGTCGCGATCTGCAATGACTGGCACAGGGTCATGCCGTTCCTGTTCGAGCGGATCGACGACTACACTGAGCTGCTGCTGCCCGAGGATCTGCTGTCGAACGCCTCGATACTCGCCTATTTGCGCGAGGCGATGACGCCGGACGTCTGCGAGGATGTCGAGGTCATCGGCTGGCTTTACCAGTTCTACATTTCTGAAAAGAAGGACGAGGTCTTCGCAGGGCTGAAGAAAAATGTAAAAATCTCGGCCGAGAATATTCCGGCCGCCACGCAATTGTTCACCCCGCACTGGATCGTGCGCTATCTGGTCGAGAATTCCCTCGGCCGTCTCTGGATGCTGAACCGGCCAGGCTCCCGGCTAAAGGAGCGCATGGACTACTACGTCGCTCCGGAAGAGCCGGAAGCGGACTTCCTACGCATCACGTCACCGGAGGAAATCAAAGTCTGCGATCCGGCCTGCGGATCGGGGCACATGCTGACTTATGCCTTCGATCTCCTGCACGCCATTTACGAGGAGGAGGGATATGACGCGGCCGAGATCCCGGGCCTAATCCTGGCCAATAACCTGTATGGGGTCGAGATCGACGAGCGTGCCGGAGCGCTGGCGGCATTTGCCCTGACGATGAAAGCAGCCGGGCGTCGCAAGCGGTTCCTGCGGCGAGTCGGCAAGGACGGCGTGCAGCCCAACATATGTGTGCTGGAGAACGTCAGCTTCAAGGACGATGAACTCGCCGATTACGTGAAAGAGGTGGGACGCGACCTGTTCACCGCGGACCTACGCGAGACGCTTGGACAGTTTCGAGAGGCGAAGAACTTCGGTTCGCTCATAGTACCCAAGCTGAAGGACGTCGCGGAGCTGCGCCGAGTGATCGCCGAGAAGCAGTTCGAGAACAACCTGTTCCTACGTGATGTTCATGAGCGGGTGCAGGTTGTGCTGCGCATGACCGACTATCTGAGCCCCAAGTATCACGCGGTAGTGGCTAATCCACCCTACATGGGAGGTAGTGGAATGAACCCTGCCTTGGCCGCATGGGCAAAGGAGGTATACCCAGACGAGAAATACGACCTTTACCTCATGTTTATTGAGCGCAATCGCCGCATGGCGTTGCATTCTGGTTGTATTGCTATGATTACAATGCAGGGCTGGATGTTTTTGTTTCGATACCAAAAGGCAAGAACAGGGATTCTTTCGCGCGCAGGAATCGAGACAATGGCTCATCTTGGTCAACGCGCGTTCGACTCGATTGGTGGCGAAGTTGTGTCAACTACTGCCTTTGTCCTTAGGAACGACAGGAAAGCCGCCAGAGTGGGTCAGTTTATTCGACTTGTGGATGGGGCGTCAGAGGCTGAAAAGTGTAGTTCTGCAATCGACGCAATATCGAATAGAAATTCGGGGTTGAGATACCGAGCATCCACGGAGGATTTTGAAGCCATTCCCGGATCGCCAATCGTCTATTGGGCGTCGCGCCGTGTGCGAGATGTCTTCCAAGAGCGACTACCTCTCGGACAGACGATCGAAACCCGAGAGGGTCTGACTACCGGAAGCAATGATCTGTTTCTGCGTGAGTGGCATGAAGTCTCGATCGGCAAGGTGGGGTTTGAAATCTCGTCAACCGACGAGGCTGCAACGACGGACTATCGTTGGTTCCCTTATGTAAAGGGAGGCGGATCGAGACGGTGGTTTGGAAATTCGGAGCATTTCGTCAATTGGTATCGGGACGGAGCTGAACTTCGGGAATTCAAAGATCCCAAAACGGGCCGTGTGAGATCGCACAACTACAATGGTGAATACGGGTTCCGTGAGGGGTTCACTTGGTCCGGTATCTCTAGCAGCGATTTTGCAGTTCGCCAGGTGCCAAGCGGTTTCATGTTCGATGCCAAAGGCCCGATGGGATTTCTGAATGTTCCATCTGACGAGGCAAAAGTCGTCTCCTTCTTAAACAGTAGGGTCAGTAGCTATTTTTTAAGAATGCTGGCTCCCACGCTAGATTTCAAATTGGGCCATGTTCTTAACTTGCCTTTCGAGGCCAGCGATTTGCCATCTGTATCCGGCAGATACCAGTCAGTTTTGGAAATGGCCCGTGCTGATTGGGACGCCTACGAAACCTCTTGGGCTTTTGTCGCCTTACCACTGCTCAGCCGCGAATATCGAGATAAGACAATGGAGGGCACTTATGCGCGTCTCCGAGCGCATTGGCGCGGCATGACGGAGGAGATGAAGCGCCTGGAAGAAGAGAACAACCGCGTTTTTATCGATGCCTATGGTTTGCACGATGAGCTGACACCAGAAGTGCTACCTGAGGCTGTCACGCTCACCTGCAATCCAGCTTACCGCTACGGGAACCAGAAAGCCGAGTCAGAGCTGGAGACATTGCTGCTTGCTGACACGATGCGCGAGTTTGTCTCCTATGCTGTAGGCTGCATGTTTGGTCGATATAGTCTTGATGCACCTGGCCTGATCCTTGCGAACCAGGGTGAGGGAGTGGAGGACTATCGCGCTAGGATCCCGAACCCGACCTTTGAGCCAGACGCCGACAACGTGATTCCTGTGCTCGATGGCGACTGGTTCGCTGATGACATCGCTGCTCGGTTCCGGCGGTTCCTGCGCGTTACTTTCGGCGAGGAGCATTTCCAAGAGAATCTCGCCTTTGTCGAAGGGGCGCTCGGCAAGGATATTCGCAAGTATTTCACTCGTGACTTCTTCAACGATCATGTGAAAGGATACAAGAAGCGGCCGATCTATTGGCTGTTTTCCAGTCCGAGGGGGACTTTCAATGCGCTGATATACATGCACCGCTACCGTCCCGACACGGTGAGCGTGGTGTTGAACGACTATCTGCGCGAGTTCCGGTCCAAGCTCGAGGCGTATCGCAGGGCGCAGGAGGCGCTTAGCATCAGCGGGGACGCTTCGCCTGCGCAGAAGACCAAAGCCTTGAAGGAGATCGAGGCGACAGTCAGGCAGATTGAGGAGATCGATGCCTGGGAGCGTGATGTCCTGTTCCCATTGGCAACGCAAAAGATCGAGATCGACCTCGATGATGGGGTGAAGGCCAATTACCCGAAGTTCGGCGCCGCCCTGAAGCCCATCAAGGGCCTCAACGATTCGGACGACTGAGCGTGCAGGACCGGATCGCCAAGGGGATCGAGGCCCAATTCGACAAGCACCGGATCGTCTTCTGGTACGATCCGGCGCACGAATTTCGTCAGGCGTTCGAAACATTGACGCTCGACGGCGTCGAGAAGATCGAGGTGGCGAACACCGAGTTCGCGGTAAAGCATCGCATCCTGCGGGAGGAGCCGAAGCAGCGCTTTCTGCTCTATCGGGACGGTCCGCGCCCGGCTGACATCGACAACTGGCTGCTCGACGTCGAGTTGGGGCACGGTGTGTTCAAGACCGATCAGGTCGCGATCTGGCTGGCGGACCTGGGGTTGCCGATCAGCTTCGAGGATCTCGCGCGGGAGCATCAGGAGTTCTTTCGCTCCGGCCGCCGGCTGGAGAAGCTCAAGGCCGTCGTTCGTGGTGACGACACCAAGGTCACACTTCGCCTGAGGATGCTCGGTGTGTGCGCAGGGGCTGATGGTGACTTTGATACCGTCGTCGAGGAACTGTTGGCAGAGCTGGCCGCCGACAAGGACGACAGCCTGCGGTTGATCGGCCGCGTCGGCCTGAGCGACTTCCTTTGGGATCAGATGTCGCGGCTGTTTGGTTATCGCGCCGATGAGCCGAGCATTGGCGATTTTGCGATCACACTTTTCAAGTCCTGCTACCAAAGTGCTGTTGGCGGTGAAGCGCTCCTGGCTCCCGAGGCGTTGGTTTTCTTCCGTCGTTGGAAGAACAACCGGAACGCTGAGGAGGCCTTCGCGACGCTCTCGGCTGAGTATGCTGAGGCGTTGGGCGTGGCGCAGGATCTCGCCAAGCGGGACTTCCGAACCCTCATCGAGGTGGACTATTTCGAGGAGGTTGATCGCGCGATCATCCGCGCGTTGGTCCACGAGGTTGGCAGCCAGACAGTCGCGCAGGCCGACGTCCTAACTTGGATCCGCCAGCGTCGGCAGAGTCATTGGTATGGCTCTTACCGCGACATTTACGAGGCTATCGGCTTCGCCGCCGAGTTCCAGCAGGCGATGGCGCAGGTGACACTCGGCATGACCAGCCTCGCGGAAGGCGTCGAGCGCTATGCAAAGAGCTGGTATCGGATCGACCAGCTTTATCGAAAATTCATCTGGCGCATGCAGGGCTCCGGGCAGGCGACGCTGATGCGCGAGCTGTTCGAGCAGGTCGAGAATCACTACGTCAATAGCTACCTGTTGCGTCTGAACGACGCTTGGCAGAGGCATGTGGACGCGGCCAACTCCTGGTCGGCGCCGCCGATTCCCGCGCAGCGGAGCTTCTACCGCGAGCATGTGGGCGAGTTCCGCCGGCGTGACCAGAAGATCTGCGTCATCATCTCCGATGCGCTTCGCTATGAGATCGCCGAGGAGCTGTTGGGCCGTATTCGCAGCCTTGACCGATACGAAGCGGGGATCGAGCCGATGTTTGGGAGCCTGCCGAGCTATACCCAGCTCGGAATGGCGTCGCTCTTGCCCAATGAGGATCTGCAGATTGCCGACAACGATAGCGGAACCGTCCTGGTCAACGGCCAAAGTTCACAGGGCCTGGAGAACCGCAGGAAGGTTCTAGCGACCGGGCGGGCCGGCGATAGGACGGCGGCCGTGAAGGCCGAGGACCTGATGGGCATGGACAAGGATCAGGCCCGTGCGCTGGTCCGCGATCATGACGTTGTCTACGTCTACCACAATTTGATCGATGCGATCGGCGATAAGCAAGTGTCCGAGGATCGCGTCTTTGAGGCCGCTGAGGATACGATCGAGGAGCTCGTCAGGGTGGTCAAGAAGCTCAACGGCGCCAACGCCAACAATCTGATCGTAACGTCCGATCACGGTTTCATTTACCAGCACCGGCCGATCGAGGAGAGCGACTTCTCTTCAGCGCAGGTTGAGGGTGACATGATCCTTTTCCGCGACCGGAGGTTCATCCTTGGGCACGGCCTGAAAGGCAATCGCGGCCTGCGGCGCTTCACGCCGGAGCAAGCGAGCCTCGAAGGTTCGGTGGAAATGCTGATACCCAAGTCGATCAACCGGCTTCGCCGCCAGGGCTCGGGGAGTCGGTTCGTGCATGGCGGCGCAACCCTTCAGGAAATCGTGGTCCCGGTCGTCAAGATCAACAAGAAGCGTCAGAGCGACACTTCGGCGGTCGAAGTCGAGATCATTGGCAGCTCCAACCAGTTGATTACGTCGAGCCAAATTTCGGTTCGCTTCTATCAGGTTGCCGCCGTCACGGAGAAGACCCAGCCCCGCACGCTGAGAGCCGGCATTTATGCACAATCGGGCGAGTTGATCTCCGACAGCCATGAACTGGTCTTCGATTTCCGGTCCGAGAACGCTCGCGAGCGCGAAGTCGCGGTTCGTTTCCTGTTCTTGCGGCAAGCGGATGCATTCAACGGTCAGGAGGTCATCCTGAAGCTGGAGGAACGGCACGCCGATACCTCCCACTTCAGGGAATACCGCACGGCTCGCTACACGCTGCGCCGCAGCTTCTCGAACGACTTCGATTTTTGAGGGGGAAGCGATGACCGCGCTTGACGACAAGATCAATGAACGCTTCCCAGGCCTCGTGGTGCGCAAGGACCTGGTCAAGGCGGTGAAGGGCAACGCCATCGTCCCTTCCTACGTTCTGGAATTCCTGCTCGGCCAATATTGCGCCACGAATGACGAGGCTTCGATTCAGTCGGGCATCGAGACGGTCAAGGAGATCCTGCGCAAGCACTATGTGCATCGCAACGAGGCGGGCCTGATCCGGTCGAACATCCGGGAAAAGGGCCGGTGGAAGGTGATCGACAAGATCAGTGTCGACCTCAACACCGACAAGGACGCCTATGAGGCGACCTTCGCGAATCTCGGCATCAAGAAGGTCATCATCGATTCCGACACGGTCAAGGCCCATCCCAAGCTGCTCGTGAGCGGTGTCTGGTGCATTGCCGATGTCGAGTACGAGCGCAGCGAGGACAAGAATGTCGAGCCCTGGATCTTGAGCAGCCTCAAACCGATCCAGCTCTCCAAGTTCGACTACGATGCTTTTCTCGGCGCGCGCGCCGGCTTCACGACCGAGGAATGGATCGACCTGCTGTTCCAGACGGTCGGATTCGACCCTGAGATGTTCGGACGGCGCAGCAAGCTCCTGCAACTGATGCGCCTCGTGCCCTTCGTCGAGCGAAACTACAATCTGATAGAGCTAGGGCCGAAGGGAACAGGCAAGTCGCATATCTTCTCGGAATTCTCGCCACACGGCATCCTGATTTCCGGTGGCGAAGTGACGGTTCCGAAGCTGTTCGTCAACAACAGTTCGGGCAAGATCGGCCTAGTCGGCTACTGGGATGTCGTGGCCTTCGACGAGTTTGCCGGGCGGCAGAAGCGCGTCGACAAAGCGCTTGTCGACATCATGAAAAACTACATGGCCAACAAGAGCTTTTCGCGCGGTGTGGAGACGCTTGGCGCCGAGGCATCGATGGTCTTTGTCGGTAACACCAAGCACAATGTTCCCTACATGCTGAAGCATACCGACTTGTTCGAGGAGCTACCCGAGAAATATTACGACTCAGCCTTTATCGATCGGCTTCACACTTATGTACCAGGCTGGGAGATTGACGTCATCCGGGGGGAGATGTTCGCGTCGGGGTATGGGTTCGTCGTCGACTATCTCGCCGAAATCCTTCGGCACATGCGTAATGATGACTATTCCAACCGCTACCACGGGCTGTTCACGCTCTCGTCGGATATTTCTACCCGTGACCGCGACGGCGTGAATAAGACTTTTTCAGGTATGATGAAGCTGCTCTTTCCAGCGGACAACGCAACCGAGGCCGAAGTCGAAGAGATCTTGCACCTGGCTGTGGAAGGGCGGAAACGGGTAAAGGACCAACTTCTTCGGATCGACAGCACCTATCCGGAAACGGACTTCTCGTTCACGGCGCAAAATGGACGGAAGGTCGTCGTCAAAACGCTCGAAGAGACAGAGTACCCGCAATACTACCACAAGCGCGCGATGGGCCACGACGGTCCAATGTCCGAGGGCGCAAGCGATGTCAGCGGTGCGTCCACCTCAAATGTCGCGCAGCGCGTGGGAGAAGCAAAAACTGATGCCGTCGGTCCGCGCGAAGGACACAAGGTTTTCAGCGAGAACCAGAAAGGAGTCACTTTCGCCGATCTCTTCTGGCCATGGCTTGAAGGCGCCACGAATATCGTTGTCACCGATCCCTACATCCGCATGTTCCATCAGGTGCGGAATCTGATGGAGTTCATCGAGATGATCGCAGTGCGCAAAGCGCCGGAAGAAGAGGTCGCGGTGCGGCTCATCACCTGTCCGGACGAGACATACCCCGAGAAGCAGCAGGCCAATCTAATGGCTGTCGAAAGCGCCAGCACGGCCGCCGGCGTTAAATTTTCCTGGGAGTTTGACGGGACAAACACGATCCATGCGCGTCACATCGTCAGTGATGCAGGGTGGAAGATCAGCCTCGATCGAGGTCTTGATATTTTTCAGAAGTTCGAAATGAGTGACGCTTTTAACCTCGCCAATCGGTTGCAGGCTTATCGTCAGGTCAAAGCATTCGAAGTCACATATTTAAGGGTGAAGAAGTAGCGTCTCGTGGGCAAATGCGAACCATTAAACAAGATTCCATTGCCGACGCTCAGTTTCCGCCTTCTGGCGCGTGACGTTCTCTCAGTAGGTCTCCGATGCTCCGCCCGTCCACGCGACAGACTGCGATTACTCGATCGTGCGAGATGACGCGTCCGCTGCGCCCGAGACGAGCCTCGCATCGCGCCCGACGGCCGAACGCGACCTGCTCAAGTAGCGCCTTTGCTCTGCGACCTTCAGGTGCGTGAAGTTCAGGCGCATTAAAGTCGGCGAGGCGGACTTCAATCCAAGTGCCGGGATCTGCCGCCTGCCCAACGCAGAGGCTGTCACCGTCCCCTACGTACCGTACCAAGCCCTCGAATTTCTGCCCTGCGACTGAAGGAAGTCGCCCTTCGCATGGGGCGGCCAGCGCTGGCGTGGCCCATGAGAACATCATGAGCGCAAAGGTAGCGGCCAGCAGGTGATGAACTGGCCGGGGCGAGTTGATGAAAAACTCTGGGCCGGTCGGGATCAGCGGCAGCATCAGGTTCTTGCTCGTTGAAGGTTCCACCGCCGATATTCCCCCATCTATCCCAGACCGACCTTGTAGCGTGCAAGAAGTCCAACCAATCGGTCGCGGTCTATTGTCATCGGGTGAGGGGTGCCCGCCGGCGCAAGGCGATCGCCGACGTGCTCAAAGAGCGCGACGCAGATCTCGCCATTGTCGTGGTTGGAGCGGTAGGCAATGCCGTCCGGCACCGTAGGATGGTCGTGGATGGCTCGCGACCACCGTTGCGCGACGGCATGAGGCCCACTCGTGACGGCACCGGTCGCGCCGACCTGCGCTAAGCCGGGGCCGTGAAGGGAGACCAAGCGGAGGGTCGCGGTGACCTCTACTTCGGAGAAGGATCGCGCCTCGAGGAAACTCATGGCGACAAAGCGTGCGCCAACGCTGCGCAGGCAGGTTTCCGCGAAGGCACCTTCGAGCGTCGTCGCGAGATAGCAGACCCCGTAGGTCTTTGTCGGATCGTCGAAGCGATTGCCGCCAGTCGAGCCGAAAAAGAGCGGACGGAGGTCGCTGCGATGGATGCGCACAAGGCGAGCGCCGCTGGCAATCTCTTCAAGAGGAAGCTCGCGGCTGGCGAAGTCGGGCGGCGGAAGTGGGCCAGGACTAGGCGGCGCCATGTTCGCCGTAAGCCGCCGCTGCCGTCACCACATCGTCGATCTTGCCCTTGCGAAGCAGATCGATCGGCCGCTTGCCGCCAAGTCGCTGGTCGCCCGTGAGCATGAAGTTGACGCGCATCCAAGGGTCATCGACCGTGAAGGCGTCGAGCACCTCCCGGACGCCGGGCAGCAGGCCGTTCTTGCCGATCTGGAAGGCCGGGTAGACATAGCCGTCCCCGACGTCGAGCCAGAAAACCTGGTTACGCTCCCGCTTGCGGCCGAGGCCCTGCGGCGTGATGCCCAGGTGCTCAGCGAGCTGCTGCGCGGAGAGCGCGCCGCCTTCTGCCTTCAGCATGTCGCGCTTCATCTCCGATCCGCGCAGGAATGCCTCGGTCAGAGGATCGGGCTTGTCGGGCTCGATTTCTGCTCCAATCGCGGCGGCTTCACGCAGGGACGTGAATAGCACGTCCGTGTCGGTCGATGCTCCAACGGCGGCCAGCAAGCGGTCGCGCGGGATCCGTTCTGCAATTCGCGCGAGGGCGCGGCCGGTCCGAAGGACGAAGGCCTCGACGAGATCCTCGCTTGGTGCGGGCTCCGAACGGCGGCTGCGCGTAGATGCCGTGGAAGTGGCCTTACCTCCGAAGTGGCTGGCGCGACTGCGGCGGCGAGTTCCGGCTGAAGCTGTGGGCGCCATGGCGATGTCCCTTGGAATGGTTCATTTGTCGTGATAGATATATGCCATGAAAGTCGAAACTTCAATTGCGATTGTCATGCAGGCACAGAATCCCGCTAATTGTACGATTTTGCACTCCTCCATGGTTCGAGGCGCTGCGCCAAGAGCACCGAGAAGCGCCGGGCACCGCCGATCTTGCGTCGGCAGCACCTCGCGCAACCCATTGATGTCCGTGCGCTTTTCTCGATTTTGTGCAATCTTGGGCGCATGGATGTCAAGGCTGCAGCACCCACCTCGGCGGACGTCATCGACTTCTTCGACTACGTGTCCTCCGAGCCCCGCACAAGCCGTCAGAGGGGTGACGTTGAACGCCGAACCGCGGTCTCTCGACTGGGCATGCGGATCACGGACGATTGGCCGGCATGCGTGCCGGTCACGGAGGCTGAACTGGATCTGTTCGAGGCCCATTTCGGCCCGCTCATCGATGAGCTGCTGCGCTCGACAGACTGACTTGTTGAATGGAGGTCCTGCATGAACGCCAAAGCGACCCCCGCCTTGGCATCGCCAGGGCGTGCCGCCCTCTATCTCCGCGTCTCGACCGGGCGCCAAGCCGAACATGATCTCTCGATTCCCGATCAGCGGCGTCAGCTACGCGCTTATTGCGAGGGGAAGGGGATTGCCGTGGTCGCCGAGTTCGTCGAACCCGGAGCGTCCGCGACGGACGACCGTCGTCCCGAGTTTCAGAGGATGATGGACGCCGCAGCGGAGAAGCCCGCGCCGTTCGACTGCATTATCGTCCACTCGTTCTCCCGGTTCTTCCGCGATCAGTTCCAGCTTGAGTTCTACGTGCGTCGGCTGGTGAAGAGCGGGATCCGCCTGATTTCCATCACGCAGGACCTCGGCGATGATCCCATGAGCGTGATGATGCGTCAGATCATGGCGCTATTCGATGAATATCAGTCGAAGGAAAATGCCAAGCATACGCTTCGCGCCATGCGTGAGAACGCGCGCCAGGGATACTGGAACGGCTCGCGCCCGCCGTTTGGGTACAGGATTGTGGTCGCCGAGCAGCGAGGCACGCGCGCGAAGAAGAAGATCGAGCCAGACCCCATGCAGACCGAAACTGTTCGGCTCATGTTCCGCCTTGCTCGGATCGGCAATGAAGACGGTCCCATGGGGTCACGTCAGATCGCCGATTATCTCAACGCGCATGGCATTCGGACCCAGACGGGCGGCCGGTGGGGCGTTGGTGCAGTCCACCAGGTTCTTACGCGCGAGACATATATCGGCCGCCATCGCTTCAACGTCTCGGGCAAGCGCAAGGGTGAGCGGAAATCCGAGGATGAGATCGTCGAGATGGCGGTCGAGCCGATCATTGGCGAGGAGGAATTCGCCGAGGTGCAGGCGGTCATGCGTTCGCGAAGCCCGCAACTCCGAGCGCCCCGGTTCGTGTCCGCTGGTACACTGCTTGGCGGAGTGTGCTTCTGTGCCGACTGCGGTGGAGCGATGACGCTTCGCACCTCCGGCAAGGGTGAGCAATACCGCTACTACACCTGCTGCACTGCTGCCCGACAGGGGAAGAGCGGATGTCGAGGACGCACCATTCCGATGAATGAGCTAGACGAGATGATCGTGTCCCATCTCGAAGAGCGACTGCTGGCACCCGATCGACTGGAGGAGCTGCTCTCAGGTCTGCTCAAGCGCCGGGAAGAGCATACGGAGCGTCTGCGAGGGCGGATCGCCGAATTGAGGAAGCAGGCGGCGGACGCCGAAGCCAAGCTCACACGGCTGTACGAGGTAATCGAGAACGGGCTCGCTGACCTAGACGACCCCAACTTGAAGGGACGAATTGTGGAGCTGAAGCGGATCCGGGATGCCGCCCGGGCCGACGCGGATCGGGCGGAAGGCCGTGCCGACGACAGAGGCAACCGGCTGACCCCTGAGTTCTTGCGTCGATTCGGAATCGAAGCGCGCAAGAAGATCAGGGCGCGCGACGGAGGCTTCCGGCGAAGCCACGTTCAGGCGCTGGTCCAGCGCGTCGAGGTGGGAACAGACGAGATTAGGATTAAGGGTTCGAAGCCAAGGCTCCTCCAGACGCTCGTGGCGTCCGGAGGAGGCTATGGAGTGGAAACGGCGACGCACGGCGTTCGCAGTTTCGTTCCGAAATGGCTCCCCGGGCCTGATTCGAACAGGCGGCCGTCCGATTAACAGTCGGATGCTCTACCGCTGAGCTACCGGGGAACATGGTCAGGGCGCGGCGTATAACAGTGCCGGTTTCGGCTGCCAAGCCCTGAATGCACGCGGCGTGCGGTCCGGCTTCAGGTCAGGAACTGTTCCATCGCGATGCGGTCGTCGAGCGCGTATTCCGGGTCGAACAGCAGCTCGAGCGTGATCGAGCGGTCGGTGCTGATGCGAACCACATCGACGTCGCGCACTTCGAGCTGGTCGGCGACCGCGCTCACCGGGCGTTTGCCGGCCTCCAGCATCCGGAACTCCACCACCGACGTGTCGGGAATAAGTGCGCCGCGCCAGCGGCGGGGGCGGAAGGGGCTGATCGGCGTCAGCGCGAGGAGGTCGGACTGGAGCGGCAGGATCGGGCCGTTCGCCGAGAGGTTGTAAGCGGTGGAGCCCGCGGGCGTCGCCACCAGCACGCCGTCACAGGTGAGTTCGGACATGCGCACGCGCCCGTCGATGGATATTTCGATCTTTGCGGCCTGCCGTGTTTCGCGCAGCAGCGAGACCTCGTTGATGGCCGGGGAGACGATACGGTCTCCCGAAATCGTGCGCGCATCCATTTGCAGGGGGTGCAGCTTGAACGCGCGCGCGTTCGCGATGCGCTCCGCGATGCCGTCCGGGCTGTATTCGTTCATCAGGAAGCCGACCGTGCCCCGGTTCATGCCGAAGACGCGTGCGGGGCGCCGCCGATGGAGCACGGCGTGCAGCGTTTGCAGCATGAAGCCGTCGCCGCCGAGCGCGAGGATGATGTCCGCCTCGGCTTCGCTCGCCCAGTCGTGCAGCGGCAGGATATCCGCAGCGGCCTCGTGGGCGGCAGGGGTGGGCGAGACGGCGAGCGCCACCTTGCCGGGCAGCTTGTGGTTCATCCGCCGGTCACGCTCATATGGCGGGGAACGGCCGCACGGGGCTGTCCGCGTCCGATAACGAAATCGTGGCCTTTGGGCTTGCGCGTAATCGCCTCGGTGATCGCGGCGTCGAGGTCGGCGTCGGAGGGGGAGGGGCGCACGGCGGCGCGCAGGTCGGCGCTGTCTTCCTGCCCAAGGCACATATAGAGACGTCCCGTTGCGGTCAGCCGCACGCGATTGCAGCTTTCGCAGAAATTGTGGGTGAGGGGGGTGATGAAGCCGATCCTGCGGCCGGTCTCCGCCACCTCGACATAGCGGGCGGGGCCGCCTGTCACATAATCGGTCGGTCGGAATGTGAAGCGTTTCGCAAGTTCGGCGCGCACGATGGAAAGCGGCAGGTAGTGGTCGGTGCGGTCTTCATCGACCTCGCCCATCGGCATGGTTTCGATGAAAGTGAGGTCGTGGCCTTCGCGGCAGCACCAGGCCGCCATGTCGCCGAGCTCGTCCTCGTTGATGCCGCGCAGCGCCACGGTGTTGATCTTGATCGCGAGCCCCGCTGCCTTGGCGGCGGCGATGCCGTCCAGCACGCGCGGCAGCTCGCCCCAGCGGGTGATGCGCCGGAAACGGTCCGGGTCCAGCGTGTCGAGGCTCACGTTCACACGGCGCACGCCTGCGGTGGCGAGAGCTTCGGCGTGTTTGGCAAGCTGGTTACCGTTGGTGGTGAGCGTCAGCTCGTCGAGGCCGCGTCCCAAATGCCGCCCGAGCGAGTCGACAAGGCTCACGATGCCGCGTCGCACGAGCGGCTCGCCGCCCGTCAGCCGCACCTTGCGCACGCCCCGCCGGATGAAGGCGGAAGCGATGCGCTCGATTTCTTCCAGGCTCAGCACTTCGGATTTCGGCAGGAACTGCATGGTTTCCGCCATGCAGTACGTGCAGCGGAAATCGCAGCGGTCGGTCACGGAGACGCGCAGGTACGTCACCGCCCGCCCGAAGGGGTCGACCAGCGGGCCTTGCCCGGTCGTCTCTGCGATTACGTCCTTCATCGTCCTCCAGAGTTAGTCGTGCCGGGGGCGGGGGGCAAGTTTTGCCGTATCTGGCAATGACTTCGTTCAGGCTCGGCGCTGGCCTTTGCAGGGCGTCGTGATAGTGTTACAGGCGCTGCGGTCTCCAAACGAGGTGAAATGCACGGCTCATCGCTTTCTGCGCCCGTCTTTCTCGCCTCATTCCGCTACCGGCGCGAAGCGCAGGATGCCATTGAGGCGACAGGACGCCCGGTTATCGTCAGCCTTCGGCCTGACGATGCCGCCCGTCGCTATGCCGCGTCGGAAGCGCTGATCGCGATTGTCGACGCCCGCGGCGCGCTGCAACGCGGTCTCCAGCAGGTCGAGCAGCTTTCGCAGGCGGTGCAGGAGCGGCGCGGCGGCCTTCTCGTCCTCCTTTCGCGCAGTGATGCCGCCTCGCTCGGCGATGTCTACACCGCGGGGGCGACGCACTATCTGATCAGCCCGTTCGGCGCGTCCGAACTTGGCCAGTCGCTCCGTTTCGTCGAGCGCTCCATCCGGCGGATGCAGAAGACGAGCGCCGAGGCGGCCGTGGCCTCCGCGCAGGCCTCGATTGGCGGCACGGCGCGCTGGGAGTGGAGCGTGGGCGACGATTTCGTCCGCACCAGCCCGGCGCTGGCGGTGCTCATCGGCGATCCCCCGCACACCGACCGGCTTTCGCTCGACGATGCGTTCTTGCGGCTCGATCGACGTGCGCGCGCGCAGGCGCGCCGCGCCGTCCGCCGTATCTGGCAGGCGGGCGTGCCTGGAGAGGTCGAACACCGCCTCATTCTCGACGGACGGCCCCACACCTACGTTCACCACATACGGCCCACGCGCGATGCTGCGGGCAGCGTGATCGGGCTCACCGCCACGGTCGAGGACCTGGATTCAACGCTCATTGAGCGGCGGCTGTCCGCACATTTCGATACGCTCACCGGCCTTGCGAATCTCCGCCACGCCCGCGCGTGGGTCGATGAGAAGCTGAACACGCGCGCCGGGCACAACCCCGCATGCATCGTCGTGATGTTCGCGATCAGCCGCTTCGATCAGGTGAACGCCGCCTATGGCCGCGCCGTCGCGGATTCGCTGCTCCAGGCTGTCGGCCGCCGCCTGCGCCGCCTGCTGAACGACCAGACCGCCGAAAGCGAACTTCCCGCGCGTCTCGGCGGCGCCGAGTTCGCGGTGGCTTTCGCTGGGCCGATCACGCTCAATCAGGCGGTGTTCTTCAGCCAGCGCATCGGCAAGGGTTTCGAGAAGCCGTTCATCGTCGGCGGGCGTGTCATCCACCTTTCGTGCCGCATCGGCATCGCCGCAAGCGACGAGGAGGTGACGAGCGCTGACGAGCTTTTCCAGCGCGCGAGCGCGGCGCTCTCCAGCGCGAAGGAGCTCGATCCCAACAGTTTTCAGGTGTTCCTTTCCGACGAGCACGGTAACCCGGCGCGCTTCGCCAGCCTGGAGGCGGACCTGCGCGCGGCGGCGGAACGGCGCGGCCTCAGCCTGCTCTATCAACCGCAGGTCGATATCGTCACCAACCGTATCGTCGGCGTCGAGGCGCTCGTGCGCTGGGAGCATCCGCTCTACGGCGTGCTCCCCGCCGAAACCCTGTTCGCGATCGCGGAGCGCGCCGAGTTCGGCACCCGTCTCGGCGAACAGATCATGCGGCAGGCGTGCAGCGAGGCGGCGGCGTGGCCCGACCATCTGCGCGATCTCAGGCTGTCCATCAACGTCACGGCGGCGGACATGCGCGCGGCGGATTTTGAGCGCATCGTCGCGGAATCGCTTGCCGACAGTCACTTTCCGCCGTCGCGGCTGACGCTGGAGGTCACCGAGGGCGGCCTCGTCGAGGATCTGGAGCACGCGTCCGAAATCCTCTCCAAGCTCCGCCAGCGCGGCATCAGCGTCGCCATCGACGATTTCGGCACCGGCTACTCGTCGCTCGCCTATCTGAAGTCGCTGCCGCTCGATATCCTCAAGGTCGACAAGAAGCTCGTCACCGACCTCTCGGGCTCGACGCGCGACCGTGTGATCGTGCGCGGCGTCGTCGACATGGCGCGGTCGCTCGGCATGGTGGTGGTCGCGGAGGGTGTCGAATCCGAAAGTCAGCTCGAAACGCTCGTGCGCGAAGGCTGCAACTGGTATCAGGGCTATCTGTGCAGCCCGCCGCTCGCGCTTGGCGAGCTTCCGCCGTTCGTGGAAAACTGGCAGCGCGCCCGCGCCGCTTGACCAATCCTTAACCGCCGTCTCATACAAAGCCGTACATTAGCGCTTTAACAGGGGGCTGGCTGGTTCGTGCAGGCCAATCGCGTACTCGTCGTCGGCAAGGATGAAACGCACGCGAAAGCGGGCGTCGCGAAGATCGCGGCCGACAAGTTCACTTTGGTGGAAGGTGCGTCCTGGACGGAAGCGCTACCGCTCGCGTCGAGCGGACGCTACCAGCTTGTCATCGTGCTTGCGGGCGCGGAAATCGGGATCGCCGCCGTCACCACCTTCGCGCGCAGCGCCGAGCGGTGGGCACAGCGCGAGGACATGATGCTCGTCGCGCTCACCGAAGACGGCACCGCCGCGCTTCACCGCGATCTCCAGCACGCGGGCTTCGACGACATCATTCACCGGCCGATGCACCCCACACAGGTCGCAAGCCGCGTCGCCATCCTGCTGCGCCTTTCCACCATGCGCCGCGAACTTGCGCGTCGGCAGGCGACCGCACGCGGCTTCACGAGCGGCGACGGGCTGTTCCTGGCGCCCGCCGAGCCGGTGATCGCCAGCCGCCGCGCGTCGGTCCTGCTCGTTCAGTTCGATCAGAGCGCGCATTGCGCCGAACAGTTCAACCGCGCTGTGCGGTCCTGCACCGAGGCGACGATCTGCGATGATCCGGAGGCGGCGCGGGCGCTGCTTTATCGCGGCGGTCTCGATGCCGTGCTGCTCTGCTCGGCGGTCGACCCCAAAAGCGCGATCGATTTCGCGGACCGGATGCGCCGCGTGCCCGCGCTCTACAATCTCCCCGTCCTCCTCGCGACGCCGGACGTCGAGAAGCTCGATCTCGACATGGTGTTCAATGCGGGCATCACCGATGTCGCGCCGACCTGCCTGTCGAGTGAGCAGCTCTCCGTGCACCTCACCTCGTTCAAGCGGCTCGAAGCACTGCGCGCCGCGCTTGCCGCGCGCTATGCGCAGCACGTCGAGATGGTCATTCGCGACGGGCTCACGGGATTTGCGGGCCACGGCTTCGGCATGGCGCATCTGCAGTCGACCTTGCGCGACTGTGCCGAGCTTTCGCTTCCCGTGGCCATAGGCGGCCTCACGATCGAGAATCTTGACGAGATCAATGCCGCGCACGGCTATCTGGCGGGCGACATCGTGATGCGCCGCGTCGGCGACATGGTGCGCCGCTGCATTCGCGGTGAGGATATGGCGACGCGCCTGTCGGGCAGCCGTATCCTCGTGCAGTTCCCGGACACGCGCTACGCCAGCGCGAACGTCGCGATCCGCCGCCTCGCAAACGTGCTGCGCTTCCAGAAGATCGATCTGCCGGGCGGTGCTTCCATCGCGCTCAGGATCGGCTACACTCTCGCCTGCTGGGATGGCGATGCCGACGCGCGGACCCTCGTTGCGTCGCTGAAGGCGCGGAAGGTCGCAGTCGCCGCCTGATCCAGCTTCCCCGCGGGAGGCTTTTCATGGCGATCACTATCGATGTCGTTTCGGATTTCGTTTGCCCGTGGTGTTGGATCGGCAAGCGCCATCTCGATACCTTCGCGAGCGAGGCGGATATCGATCGGCGCTGGCATCCCTACCTGCTGCACCCCGATATGCCTGAAGGCGGTGTCGACCGTGCCGATTTCGTACGCGCGAAGTTCGGCAGCGACGAGCGGGCGCGCGAACTCGGCGCGAATGTCACGGCGGTGGCGAAGGCGGCCGGTCTCGATATCGATTATTCCCGCGTGGTTCGCATCCCCGATACGCGCGACGCGCACCGTCTCGTGCGCTGGGCTGGCGGGCAGGGGCGTGCGGACACTGTCGCAGAGGGGCTTTTCCGGGCCTATTTCAGCGAAGGGCGCGATATCGGCGATGCCGCCGTCCTTGCCGATATCGGCGCTGCGGCGGGCATGGACCGGGCCATTCTGGAAGGGCTGCTTGCCGGCGATGCCGACAGGGATATCGTCGATGCGCAGGCGGACCGGGCTCGTTCAATGGGCGTCAGCGGCGTTCCCACGCATATATTCGCCAACAAGGTCGCCGTGGTCGGCGCGCAGCCGATCGAGGCACTGAGGCAGGCGGCGGAGCTCGCGGCGGCCACCGGGGATTAGAGCGATTGCGTCGGCAGGGCCGCCTGCCGAAGCGGAAATCAGGCGTCCTTGCCGGCTTTTGTCGATTCCGCGGCAAGCTTGGCGTGCCAGGGCTGGGCGAGCCCGTGATAAAGGCGTTCCTTGCAAACGAGGCGTGACGTGCCGTGCGCGATCAGCGCTGCTGTGAACAGAGGAAGAATGAGGCCCCGGCTCGCGGTCGCCTCGACGATGATGATCACGGCGGTCAAGGGGGCCCGAACGACGCCCGTGAAATAGGCCACCATGCCGAGCAGCACCACCGCGCCGCCCGGCTCGTCGGGGAAAATCGCTTTCAGGATGGCGCCAAGCCCCGCGCCGGCTGACAGCGACGGGGCGAAAATGCCGCCCGGTATGCCCGCAACAGCGGTTGCCAGCGTCGCGATCAGCTTGGATGGACCATACCAATAGGGCGTCTCCGTACCTTCGATGATACCGCGTGCGGCTTCGTATCCCGTGCCCCAGGTCAGCCCTGTCGATACGCCGGTCAGCGCGACGACGGCGCCGCAAAGCAGTGCCCAGCGCACTGGCTGGTCCCGCATCGCCGGTATCCAGCGATCCTTGTACCGGTCGATGTCGAGCATCATGCGCGCGAACAGCCCGCCGGTCAGGCCGCCGGCGATGCCTGCGATTGGCGCGACGCGAAGCGCTCCGCTGAAATGCATGGTCTGCCTGACGAAGCCGAAATAGACATAGTCCCCGGCAAGGCCGAGGCTGACCATGCCTGCGATCAGGATGGTGGTCATCGCCAGCAGCGCCATGCGCTGCTCATAGGCGTCGGCGAGTTCCTCGATCGCGAAGGTGAGACCGGCCAGCGGCGTGTTGAACGCGGCGGCGACCCCCGCCGCGCCCCCGGCGATGATGACGGAAGCGCGCAGCGGCACCTGAAGCAGGCGGTGATAGCCGGCCATGATCGCTGCGGAGATCTGCACGGTCGGACCTTCACGACCGACCGAACCGCCGACGAGCAGCGCCGCTACGGTCAGGATCAGTTTCATCGCCGCGGCTCGCAGCGGGATCAGCAGCGGCACCGCGCGCGGCGGATCGCGCGTTGCGGCGATGACCTGCGGAATCCCGGATCCAGCCGTCTCAGGCGCGAACGTCCGCGTACACCAGGCGATCAGCGCGAACCCGGCAGGGGTGAGGATCAGCGGAAGCCACCAGTGTTTTGCGATATGATGCGTGAACACGTGGCTGGCGCTGTCGGCGAGCCGGGCGAAGAGCAGCGCGGCAAGGCCCACGGAGACCGCACCGATGCTGAGAGCGATCCGTCGTCGCCAGATTGGTGCGGCGGGGCCATGCCGCCGCACCATGATTCTCAGCTTGCGCAGTGCTTCCAAAGTGAAGGTGTTTCCCCGGAGCCAGTATGAAGGATGGACCTTCGTCTAACGGCAAATGCAGGGCCGGGGCAAGAAAAGGGGCTGCCCGCGCGTCAGCAGGCAGCCCGAAATGCGGTTCAGCTCATCCGGTGCAGAGCGCAGAGCTTGTTGCCGGCAGGGTCGCGCAGATAGGCAAGGTAGAGCTTGCCGAAGCTGCCTTCGCGCACGCCGGGCGGGTCTTCGCAGGTCGTGCCGCCGTTCGCCACGCCCGCGGCGTGCCAGGCATCGGCTTCCGCCGGCGATTTTGCGGCAAAGCCGATCGTACCGCCGTTGGCGCAGCACGCAGGTTCGCCGTTGATCGGCTGCGTCACCGCGAAGATGCCGCTCTGCGTCATGTAGAAAAGGCGCCCTTTGTCATCGACTGTGCCCGGCGGAACGCCGAGCGCGCCGAGTGTCGCGTCGTAGAACGTCTTGGCGGCTGCCGTGTCGTCCGCGCCGACCATAATATGACTGAACACGTCTTCTCTCCTCCTCCAATGCCGCAGGGGAATGCGGCTTCAGATGACTGATTGCATGGGCCCCGTGGCGCATCAAGATATCACTACCGGCAGTCGGAATGCAGGTAGTACTCGACATCGCCCCCCCCAAACTGTGAAAAGTGGGGCCGCGTTCAATTCGGTACGCGAAAATCCGGCATTCGACAGGAGAAACTCATGCGCTTCACTCTTGCTCTGCTGCTGGCCTGCGCCACGCCGCTCGCTTTTGCTCCTGTTCCGGCGATCGCGCAGACAGCGCCTGAAAATGTTCAGGATGCGGCGCTGCTCCAGTTCCTCGATCAGGCGTTTGACGAGCGCGTGAGCCTCCAGCCCGAAACCTTGACGCAGCTCGGACTCAAGACCGACAACGACCGGCTCAATGACTACACGGATGCCGCTGCGGTGCGCGAGCAAGCGCTTGCAGAGCGCCAGCTCAAGGAGATGCGCGCGCGCTTCCGGCCCGAGCATCTCAGCAAGGGCGCGCAAATCAGTTTCCGCCTTTTCGAATATGACGTGGAGCGGAGCCGCAAGGCTTTCGCGTTTCGAAAACTGCGCTTCCCGGTCACGACCAACGGCAGTCCGGCGGGGGATATCCCGGTGCTTCTCATCAACAACCACAAGGTCGATACCGTGGCGGATGCGGAGGCCTATATCGCCCGCCTGCGCGATACCGAGCGCGTGATGCGGGAGGTTGCGGCAAACATGCGGGAGCAGGCCGCGCAGGGCGTTGTTCCCAACATAGTGAATTTCGCGCCCGCACGCGCCGACGCCGGAAAAGTCCTCGTGGGGGCGCCGTTCGACAGCGGTCCGGATTCAACGCTGATGGCCGATTTCCGCAAGAAGGTCGGCGCTCTGGATGCACCGCCGGCGGTGAAGGAAAAGCTTCTTGCCGATGCAAGTGCGGCGCTGACAGGCCCGCTCCGCACCGGCTACAACGTGCTGATCGCAGCGATCGACGAGGTCGCGCCCCTGTCGAAAGGCAATTTCGGGGTCTGGAGCCTGCCCGGCGGCGACGCTTATTATGCAGACCAGCTTGAAAGCGCGACGACGACGAACCTCACGGCGGATCAGATTCACGCGCTGGGGCTGAAGCAGGTTGCGGCGATCCGGCAGGAGATGGAGGCGATCAAACGCGAGGTTGGGTTCGAGGGCACGCTCAATCAGTTCTTCGATCACATCCGCACCGACCCCGAATTCAAATATCCCAATACCGATGCGGGCCGCGAAACCTATCTGAAGGATGCGCGGGCAGTGATCGCGTCGGTGATGGATGTCGCACCGCGTTACTTCAGTGTGCTGCCCAAGGCCGCGCTGGAGGTGCGTGCGGTGGAAAAATGGCGCGAAGCGACCGCGCCGACCGCGTTCTACAATCAGCCCTCGGCGGACGGTTCACGGCCGGGCATCTACTACGTCAATCTCGTTGATATGAACCAGACGCAGAAGGTGCAGGTCGCCGGAATCTCCGTGCATGAAGGCGCGCCCGGCCACCACTTCCAGATTGCGCGTCAGCAGGAGCTGACGGGCATTCCGAAGTTCCGCATGTTTGGCGGCTACGGCGCTTATATCGAGGGCTGGGGCCTTTATTCTGAAAGGCTGGCGGACGAGATGGGGGCGTACAAAGGCCCTTACGAACGGTTCGGCATGCTCTCGCTTCAGGTTTGGCGGGCGATCCGACTGGTCCTCGACACCGGTATCCATTCGAAGCGCTGGACGCGCGATCAGGCGATCGCCTATTTTCGCGCCAACAGTTCGGTGTCGGATACCGACATCGCGCGCGAGGTCGATCGCTATTTCAACTGGCCGGGTCAGGCGACGAGCTACATGGTCGGCCAGCTCAAGATAGCGGAACTCCGCGCCCGCGCCGAGCGCGAGCTCGGGCAGCGCTTCGACATTCGCGAATTTCACGAAGCCGTCCTCAGCGAAGGCGCCCTGCCGCTGAACGTGCTCGAGGAACAGGTCGATCAGTACATCGCCGCGAAGCGCCGCTAGGACGCGCTGATCGCGGCGGCTATCCGGCGAGCTTCCCCATCGCGCGCGCTACGTTGAGCCCGCCCTGAAGCCGCGATGCCGGGTTTGGCCAGTCGCGGCCGATGAACAGCTTGTGGTCGGGGCGCAACCTCGCAACCTGAGCGTTCTTCTGCACGAACTCGATCAGCTTGCCGGGCTTCGGGAAGCTGCCGGCGTGGAAAGCAATCAGCGCACCCTTGGGACCGGCCTCCAGCTTCTCGATGTTTGCAGCTTTGCAATGAAGTTTGATTTCAATAACTTTCAGGAGATTGCTCACCTCATCCGGCAGCTTCCCGAAACGATCGATCATCTCGGCGGCAAAGGGCTCCACACCCGCCACCTCGTCGATGTCATTGAGGCGGCGATACAGCGCCATGCGGAGGTTGAGGTCGCCCACGTAGCTCTCGGGGATCAGGATCGGCGCGTCGACCGCGATCTGCGGGCTGAACGCCTCGCGCGGCCGGTCGAGTCCTGCCGCGTCGGCGCGGGCCGCGAGCATCGCCTCTTCCAGCATGTCCTGGTACAGTTCGAAGCCGATCTCGCGGATGTGGCCCGATTGCTCGTCGCCAAGCAGGTTGCCCGCGCCGCGAATGTCTAAATCCTGCGCCGCAAGCTGGAAGCCCGCGCCCAGCGTATCGAGGTTGGAAAGCACCTGCAGCCGCTTCGTGGCCGTTTCGGTGATCAAGTGGTTCGCGGGCGTTGTCAGATAGGCGTAGGCGCGCGTCTTCGATCGGCCCACGCGGCCGCGGATCTGATAGAGCTGGGCGAGTCCGAACATGTCGGCGCGGTGCACCACCAGCGTATTGGCGCTCGGAATATCGAGCCCGGATTCGATGATCGTCGTCGAAACCAGAACGTCGTAGCGCTTGTCGTAGAAGGCGGACATGCGCTCCTCGACCTCGCTCGAGCTCATCTGCCCGTGTGCGACGATGTACTTCACCTCTGGCACGTGCGTGCGCAGGAACTCTTCGATTTCCGGAATGTCGGCGATCCGGGGCGTCACGAAGAAGCTCTGGCCGCCGCGATAGTGCTCGCGCAGCAGCGCTTCGCGCACCACCACTTCGTCCCACGGCATCACGTAGGTACGCACGGCGAGCCGGTCGACGGGCGGCGTCGCGATGATCGACATGTCCCGCAGCCCTGACATCGCCATCTGAAGCGTGCGCGGGATCGGCGTCGCCGTCAGCGTCAGCACGTGCACGTCGGTCTTCAGCTGCTTCAGCCGTTCCTTGTGGATCACGCCGAAGCGCTGCTCTTCATCCACGATGACAAGACCGAGCCGTTTGAAATTGATGTTCTTCGATAAAAGTGCGTGCGTGCCGACGACGATATCGACGCTGCCGTCCGCAAGGCCCGCGCGCGTCTGGGCGGCTTCGTTCGCCGAAACGAGCCGCGAAAGGTGGCCGACCTTTACCGGCAGTCCGTCGAAGCGCTCGCGGAAGTTCTGCGCGTGCTGGCGCGCAAGCAGCGTCGTCGGGCAGACCACCGCCACCTGGTTCCCCGCCATCGCGCCCACGAACGCCGCGCGCAGCGCCACTTCGGTTTTGCCGAAGCCGACGTCGCCAACGATCAGCCGGTCCATCGGCTTCCCGGCGGCAAGGTCGGCGACCACATCGTCCACCGCGCGCAGCTGGTCGTCGGTTTCCGCATAAGGGAAGCGGTCCACAAACGCCCCGAAAGTAGACGCCTCCGCCTCGAAAACCTTCCCCGGCCGAGTCGCTCTCTGTGCAGCTACTTTGAGTAGTTCGTTCGCGATCTCGCGAATCCGCTCCTTCATCCGCGCCTTGCGCGCCTGCCAGCTCGATCCGCCCAGCTTGTCGAGCGCCACGCCCTCGGAGTCGGAGCCATAGCGCGAGAGAACGTCCATGTTCTCCACCGGCACATACAGCTTATCGCCGCCCGCGTACGAAAGGTGCACGCAGTCGTGCGGGCTCCGGCCTACCTCGATCGTGGTCAGCCCCTCGTAGCGCCCGATGCCGTGGTCGGCGTGCACCACGAGATCGCCCGGTGTCATCATGGAGATCTGGTCCATGAAGGCGTCGGCCTTGCGCGCCCGCTTGACGCGCCGCACCATCCGGTCGCCGAACATGTCCTGCTCGGAAACGAGCGCAACGTCAGCGGTCGTGAAGCCGTGGTCGATCGGCAGCACCGCCATCGCCGCGCCGCCGCCCTTGGCGGCACCCAGTGCCTCCTGCCAGTTCTCCACGATGTGCAGCGGCCCGAAGCCATGGTCGCCGAGCAGCGTGCGCAGACGGTCGCGCGAGCCCTCGGTGTAGCTCGCAAGCACGACACGCTTGCCGTCCCGGTGCAGCGCCGCGACATGCGTGCCGACCGCCTCGTAGATATTCGCCTGCGCCGCCCGCTCGGGCGCAAAGTCGCGCGCTGCCGTTACGCTGAGGTCGATCACGCCGTCCTCATCCGGCCGCGCGAAGTGGGTCGCGAGGTGAATGCGCCGCGCCTCCTGCATCCCGTCCCACTCGGCCTTGGTCAGGTAGAGCGCGTCGGGCGGCAGCGGTCGGTAGCTGCCCGGCTCGCGCGTCATCGCCGAGACGCGGTTGCCGTGATAATCGTCGATCGCAGCAAAGCGCTGCTCGGCGGCAAGGCTCGTGCCCTCGTCGCGCACGATGATGTCGCCCGCGCCCAGATAGTCCAGCACCGTGCCAAGACCGTCCTCGAACAGCGGTAGCCAGTTCTCCATGCCTGCGAGCCGCCGCCCGTCGCTCACCGCCTGGTACAGCGGGTCGCTGGTCGCGGTTGCACCGAAGCGGTCCACATAGCCACGCCGGAACCGCTGGATGCTGTCGGTCGAAAGCAGCGCCTCGGAGACCGGCAGCAGATCAAACCCCGCGCTCGTGCCGCTCGTCATCTGGCTTGCGGGGTCGAAAAGCCGCAGCGTCTCGATCTCATCGCCGAAGAAGTCGAGCCGCAGCGCGTGTTCGCCGCCCGCCGGGAACAGGTCGAGAATGCCGCCGCGCACCGCGAACTCGCCCGCGTCCATCACCGTGTCCGTGCGCACGTATCCGTTGGCCACGAGCATTTCGGAGAGCGCATCACGGTCGATGCGTTCGCCCGGCGCAATGCGGGCCGAGAGCCTGCCCAGCCGCTCGGGCGTCAGCGTCCGCTGGATGAGTGCATTCACCGTGGTTGCGACAAGCTGCGGCGTTTTTAGCGGTCTCAGCAGTCCCGCAAGCCCCGCCACACGCTCCGCCGCGACACGCAGAGAGGGGGAGGCGCGATCGTAGGGCAGCGAATCCCACGCCGGGACGTAGAGCGTCTCAACCTCCGGCGCGAAAAAGTGCGCTGCATCGAGCAACTGGTGCGCGGCAAGGTCGTCAGGCGCGATGAACACGGCACGCGCGCCCTTCGCGAAGGCGGCGCGCGCAAGGTCCGCGAGCAGCCAAGGCTGGAACCCGGCGGGCGCGCTCGCCAGCGTCAGCGGCGTGTTCGCCTTGGCAATGACCTCAACGTAATTCTTCACTCCGGCGCCACCATGAAATCGAGCCGCTTCAGGGTGTTGAGCAGCTCTCCGTGCCACCGCTCCGGCGCTTCGACCGTGCCGATCGCCCACGCCATGATCTCCACGTCGTCCTCTTCGAGGAACGCTTCCATCCACGCGATCTCAGCGTCGCTCCAGCCTGCAAGATAGCGGTCTGTGAAGCTGCCGATCATGATGTCGGCTTCCTTGGTGCCGCGGTGCCATGCGCGGAAGTGGAGCCGCCGCCGGCGCGCGTCTAGTGGGGTGGTCATCTGCGTTTTCGCCAATAGCCGATAAGCGGAAAGCGCATTTGCGCCTCCCGCTGCATGGGGTTAGTCAGTTCGCGAAGCGAGATACCATGCGGCCCGATATCCTCAACCCCCTGTTCGCGGAAATCGCGGCGCTGAAAGGCGTTGGTCCAGCGCTTCAGCGTCAGCTCGAGCGGCTGGAGATAGCGCGCGTCATCGATCTCCTGTTTCATCTGCCGACGGGCGAGATCGAGCGCCTGCGGATCGATTCCGTCCACGGCGGACTGGAAGGAAAGGTCGTCACACTCGCTGTCGATGTTGTGGGTCACGAGACGCGCGGGCCCAAGTCGCCGCTGCGTGTTCGGGCACGCGATGGAGACGGAAACCTGCTCGATATCGTGTTCTTCACCGATCGCGGCGGCTATGCACGCCAGCTCCTGCCTGTCGGCGAGCGCCGCGTTGTCAGCGGACGGCTCGACCGCTTCGGGCAAAATCTCCAGATCGTTCATCCCGATCATGTCGTGGTGCTTGAAAAGGCGGGAGATATTCCCGAGCGCGAAGCCGTCTACGGCCTCACCGAAGGGCTCACGAACCGCCGACTTCGCACGCTCGTCGAACACGCGCTGGAGCGCGTGCCGGAGTTGCCCGAGTGGGCGGGCGGTTCGCTCGTGCGCCAGCGCGGCTGGCCCCGCTGGCACGAAGCGCTCGCTGCCGCCCATGCCAATGATCGCACAGTGCGCGACCGGCTTGCCTACGACGAACTTTTCGCAAACCAGCTCGCACTCCTCCTGATGCGGCAAGCATCGCGCCGCAAGGGCGCGTTGCCGCTCCGGGGTGATGGCCGCCTCATCGATGCCATGCTCCGCGCGCTCCCGTATCGCCCCACAGGCGCCCAGCAGCGTGCGGTTGCCGAGATTACCGGCGATCTTGCCCAGTCCGCGCCGATGCTGCGGCTGCTGCAGGGCGACGTCGGTTCGGGCAAGACGCTGGTCGCGCTCGCCGCCATGCTCGGCGCGGTAGAGGCGGGTGCGCAGGCGGCGATGCTCGCCCCCACCGAGATCCTCGCGCGCCAGCACATGGCGAACATCGCGGCTTTGCTGAACGGCATCGGCGTCCGCGCCGAAATCCTCACCGGCCGCGAGAAAGGCGCGCAGAGGAAGGCCATCCTTGCCGACCTCGCGGCGGGGGAGATCCAGATTCTCGTCGGCACCCACGCGATCTTTCAGGAGGCGGTGGACTACAAAAACCTCGGCCTCGTCGTCGTCGACGAGCAACACCGCTTCGGCGTCGCGCAGCGCCTGATGCTGGCGGACAAAGCGGAGAAGACCGCACACATGCTGGTGATGACCGCAACACCGATTCCGCGCACACTCACGCTCACGCAGTACGGCGAGATGGACATCTCGAAGCTTGACGAGATGCCGCCGGGCCGTACGCCAGTAGGAACCAGCGTCATCAGCCAGGAACGACTTGAAGAGGTCGTAGAGGGGGTGGGGCGCCTGCTCGCCGATGGCGGGCGCGCGTATTGGGTCTGCCCGCTTGTCGAGGAGAGCGAAGGCGCGGGCGATCTCGCCGCCGCCGACGCCCGCCACGCCATGCTGAAGGAACGGTTTGGACCCATCGTGGGCCTCGTCCACGGCCGCATGAAGGGGCCGGAGAAGGACGCCGTGATGGCGGATTTCCAGGCCGGCCGCATTCAGCTTCTCGTCGCCACCACCGTCGTCGAGGTCGGCGTCGACGTGCCGGAGGCGAGTCTGATGATCATTGAGCAGGCTGAGCGCTTCGGCCTCGCCCAGCTTCACCAGCTTCGCGGTCGTGTCGGGCGGAGTGCCGCGCGGTCGATTTGTCTGCTCGTCCGCGCGCCGCACATTTCGGAAACAGCGCGAAAGCGCCTTGCCCTCATTAAGGCTTCGAACGACGGGTTCGAAATCGCCGAGGAAGACCTGAAGCTGCGCGGCGGCGGCGAACTGCTTGGTGTCCGCCAGTCCGGCGACCCGGAGTTCCGTATCGCTACGCCCGAACAGGTTGGCGCGCTGGTCGAGGCGGCGCGCGACGACGCCCGTCTGCTCGTCGAGCACGAAGGCGGACTTTCCGGCCCGCGCGGCGAGGCAGCCCGCATTCTTCTCTATCTCTTCGGACGTGATGCCGCCGTCGGCCTCTTGCGTTCCGGCTAGCTGTTTGCGACAGCGCCAGAAGAGATGAAGACACAGCTTACTATCGCGCTGCTGCTCGCACTGGCGACGCCGTCCCTCGCTGGGATGGACTGGGCGTCCGCGCGGCTTGAAGGCGCGATGTCGGCCTATCAAACGGGCGATTACCGTACGGCGCGGCGGGGCTTCCAACGCCTTGCAGAGCATGGCTCGGCGATTGCCGAAACCATGCTTGGCGTCATGTATGCGAAGGGGCAAGGCGTTCGGGCAAGCGCAGCCGTTGCTGCCGGATGGTTCCACCGCGCGGCCAGCCGAGGCTACGGCCCCGCGCAGATTGCGCTCTCGGATGCCTTCGCGCACGGGCAGGGTGTCAGCCGAAACGTCGACGATGCCTATTTCTGGGCGCTTGCCGCCACGACCGGGGGGGACCGCAGCGCCGAGGCGTCCGGCCGTATCCGGGTCACGACACTCGGCAGATCTCTCAGTCGCGAAACCCGGGCAGAGATCGGCGAGGAGGTTCACAACTGGCGCCCGCGCGCGCAGCGGGAGCGATAAGTCGGAGGCTTTCGAAGGTGCACACGGGGTCTTGTCTGTGCGGTGCGGTGAGCTTCACGGTGGAGGGTGATCTGCCCGGGCCCGATGGCTGTCATTGCACACAATGCCGGAAACAGTCGGGCCACTTTTTCGTGTCGACCGATGTGCCTCGTTCGGCCCTCACCATCAGCGGTGCGGAAAACGTCCGCTGGTTCCGGTCCTCCGAAAGGGTACGCCGCGGCTTCTGCGCGACCTGCGGTTCATCGCTGTTCTGGGATCCGGTCGGCCGCGACTGGATGGGGATTGCGATGGGTGCCTTCAATACGCCGACGAACACGCGCCTTGCCGTGCACGTCCACACGGCCGAAAAGGGCGACTACTACGACATCGCCGACAGTGCCCCGCAGTTCACTACGGTACCGCCCCGGCCGCACTGATGGCAGTCTTAGCCGAAGTTCACCACGCCGTGCCGCTTTTTCCCCGCTGACACGCGCACCGCGCCTGCGCCTGAAACCGTCGCGGTGGCATCCGTCACGGCTTCGCCGTTCACGCGCGCGCCGCCCTGCGTGATCAGGCGCCGCGCTTCGCCCTTGGAAGCGGAAAGGCCGAGGTCGACGAGCGCATCGACGAGCGGGATCGCGCCCGCCGCGGTGATGTGCGGCAAATCCTCGCCCGCGCGGCCTTCGGCAAATGTCGCACGCGCGGTTTCCGCTGCGCCCTGCGCTGCGTCCTCGCCCCGGCACATCGCCGTCGCCGCGTTCGCGAGCGTTTCCTTGGCGGCGTTGATCTCAGCACCTTCCAGCGCTTCCAGTCGCGCGATCTCATCGAGCGGTAGGTCGGTGAACAGCTTCAGGAAGCGCCCCACATCGGCATCATGCGTGTTCCGCCAGAATTGCCAGTAATCGTAGGCGGGAAGCGACTCCTCGTTGAGCCACACGGCGCCCGCCATCGTCTTGCCCATCTTGCCACCGTCGGCGGTGGTGATGAGCGGCGTCGTCACGCCGAACACTTCGGTGCCGTCCACGCGGCGCGCGAGTTCGACACCGTTCACGATGTTGCCCCACTGGTCCGATCCGCCCATCTGCAGGCGGCAGGCGGCGCGGCGCGAGAGTTCGAGGAAGTCGTATGCCTGCAGGATCATGTAGTTGAACTCGAGGAAGCTCAGCGACTGCTCGCGCTCAAGGCGCAGCTTCACCGAATCGAAGCTCAGCATCCGGTTCACCGAAAAGTGCTGGCCGATGTCGCGAAGGAACGGGATGTATTCGAGGCGGTCGAGCCACTCGGCATTGTCGACCATCACGGCATCGGTGGGGCCGTCGCCGAAGGTCAGGAACTTCTCGAAGATGCGCTTGATCGAGGCGACGTTGCTCGCGATCGTCTCGGTCGTCATCAGCCGCCGGGCTTCGTCCTTGAAGCTCGGGTCGCCGATCTTGCCGGTGCCGCCGCCCATCAGCACGATCGGCTTGTGACCGGTCTGCTGAAGACGGCGTAGAAGCATGATCTGCACGAGGCTGCCGACATGCAGCGAGGGCGCCGTTGGATCGAAGCCGATATAGCCGGGTACGACCTGCTTCATCGCAAGCGCATCGAGCGCCGCCGCGTCGGTCTGCTGATGGATATAGCCGCGCGCATCGAGCAGGCGTAGGAGATCGGACTTGAATTGGGTCATAGCGGCCGGGCGCATAGCATGAGGGTGAGCGTATGAGTAGCGGGCTTTATCGCGCGGTTGGCCTGATGTCCGGCACGTCGATGGACGGAATCGACGCCGCGCTCATCGAAACGGACGGCGAGGGGCACGTCCGCCCGCTCGGTTTTCTCAGCGTTCCCTATGGTGAAGACACGCGCAAAAAGCTCCGTGCCTCCATCGAACGTGCGCTTGGCGTGGATGCGCCCGGCGCGGACCCGGTTATCGATGATGCCGCGCGAGAGATCACCGCGCTGCACGCCGAAGCGGTGCGCGCGCTGCTGGATGGCGCCTCCGCCGACGTCGTCGGCTTCCACGGCCAAACCATTGCGCATCGGCCGGAACGCGGCTGGACATGGCAGATCGGCGACGGCGCCGTGCTCGCCCGTGCGCTCGGCATCCCGGTGGTTGCCGACCTTCGATCGGCGGACGTCGCGGCGGGCGGGCAGGGGGCGCCGCTGCTTCCCGTCTATCACCGTGCGCTCGCCTCGGCGCTTGGCGGGCCGATCGCCGTTCTCAATCTTGGGGGCGTCGGCAATGTCACTTTCCTTGGCGCGGACGATCAGATGATCGCTTTTGATACCGGCCCGGCCAACGCGCTCATCGATGATTGGGTGCTGGCCGCGCGCGGTCTCAGCCATGATGCGGGCGGCGCGATCGCGGCGTCCGGTCACGTGCACGAGGATGTTCTGGCGCGCATGACGACGCTCGACTGGTTCGACGTTCCGCCGCCCAAGTCGCTCGATCGGCATGATTTCTCGCTGAATGCCGTCAGCGGCCTGTCGTTCGAGGATGGAGCAGCGACGCTCACCGCGTTCACGGCGGAAACCGTCCGGCTGGCACTCGCCCATCTTCCGGTGCCTCCCGCGCGGCTGCTCGTCACCGGCGGCGGGCGGCACAACGCCACGCTGATGCGGATGCTCGCAGAGCGCACGGGTGTTCCCACCGACCCGGTGGAGGCTGTGGGCTGGCGCGGCGACGCGATGGAGGCAGAAGGCTTCGCCTACATGGCGGTTCGCCGCCTCTGCGGCCTCCCCATTAGCTTCCCCGGCACCACGGGCGTACCGGCGCCCACCGTGGGCGGCGTCATCATCCAGCCCTGACGCTTCTGTATGGCGGATGGCTTGCCAAAGGGTCGCGCAATTTTCTAACAAAGCGCGCGAGTCGTCGCTGGGACCGCGGCCTGAACGAGTTTTAAGGAGAAATCGATGACATCCGGTCTTGAATTCCGCGTTACCCCCGCGACTCCGGTCCCCGCCGCGGAGCGCGCGAAGCTGCTTGAAAACCCGGGATTCGGAAAGCTTTTCACCGATCACATGGTGACGATCGAGTGGAGCGAGGGCAAAGGCTGGCACGACGCCGAAGTACGTGCCCGTGCGCCTTTCGCGCTCGATCCGGCGGCGGCCGTGCTGCACTACGCGCAGGAAATCTTCGAAGGCATGAAGGCGTACCGCGGTCGTGGCGGCGAGATCACCATGTTTCGCCCCGAAGAGAACGCGCGCCGGTTCAACGAGTCGGCGGACCGCATGGCGATGCCGCGCATTCCTGAAGAGCTCTTTGTCGAGGCGGTGGAAAAGCTCGTCGCCCTCGACCGCGACTGGATTCCGGACGGCGAAGGCAGCCTCTATCTCCGCCCGTTCATGTTCTCGGACGAGGTGTTTCTCGGCGTCAGGCCTGCCGCGCACTATATCTTCTGCGTGATCGCGAGCCCGGTCGGTCCTTATTTCAAGGGCGGCGACAAGCCGGTCACGATCTGGGTTTCGGACAATTACACGCGCGCGGCGCCGGGCGGCACCGGCGCGGCGAAGTGCGGCGGCAACTATGCCGGCAGCCTCATCGCGCAGGCGGAGGCGATCCGTCAGGGTTGCGATCAGGTCGTGTTCCTCGATGCGGCCGAGCGCCGCTGGGTCGAGGAACTGGGCGGCATGAATGTCTTCTTCGTGATGGAAGACGGCAGCATCATCACCCCGCCGCTCGGCACGATCCTCCCCGGCATCACGCGCGCGTCGCTCATCGAGCTCGCGCGGGCAGATGGCGTCAAGGTGGAAGAAAAGCCCTACAGCTTCGATGAATGGAAGGCGGACGCGGAAAGCGGTCGTCTGCGCGAGGTGTTCGCGTGCGGCACCGCGGCGGTCGTCGCAGCGATCGGCACGGTTCGCTATCGGGGCGGCGAGTTCACCATCGGTGACGGCATGACGACGGGCCCCGTCACGCAGAAGCTGCGCGAGGCGCTCGTCGGCATCCAGCGTGGAGAGTCGAACGACGAGCGCGGCTGGATTCGCAAGGTCGCCTGATCACAGGCAAAGAAAAAGCCCCCGGTCTCATGCGAGGCCGGGGGCTTTTTTGTGCGTTTCCTAGCGGTCCGTCGCGAGCCGCATGTCGAGGTAAGTGTCGATCACGCCCATCAGTTCGTTCATCTCGTTCGCGAAGAAGTGGTTCGCGCCGGGAACGGTCTCATACGTGATCGTGATGTGCTTCTGGGTTTTCAGCTTGTCGACGAGCTTCTGAACCGCGCCGTGCGCGACCACTTCGTCGGCAAGGCCTTGCACGATGAGGCCCGACGAGGGGCAGGGGGCAAGGAAGCCGAAGTCGTACATGTTCGCGGGCGGTGCTACCGAAATGAAGCCCTTGATCTCCGGGCGGCGCATCAGCAGCTGCATCCCGATCCACGCGCCGAAGCTGAAGCCGCCAACCCAGGTGACGGGCGCTTCCGGATTGAACTGCTGCAGCCAGTCAAGCGCGCTCGCTGCGTCCGAAAGCTCGCCGACGCCCTGGTCGAACGTACCCTGGCTGCGGCCGACACCCCGGAAGTTGAAACGCAGCGTTGCGAAGCCGCGCCGCACGAACGACTGGTACATCGCCTGCACAATGGCGTTGTTCATCGTGCCGCCGCCCTGCGGGTGCGGGTGGAGTAGAATGGCGACGGGTGAGCGCGGCTTGTTGCCGGGCTGATAGCGTCCCTCGAGCCGGCCTTCCGGTCCGGGGAAAATCACTTCGGGCATCTATGGTCCTGATACTGTGCGCGTGAAAGCGCATCCCTATATAGGAAACACCCTTCCGAACTCAATGAATGAGTCGCGGGGATGGCAAGGTAGTGATTTGACGCAGCGTATCTATCTCGATTGGAATGCCACCGCACCGATGTCGGCGTGTGCGGCAGAGGCGATGGCCGAGGCAGCCCGCGCCTGGGCCAATCCGTCGTCCGTCCATGCCGAAGGGCGCCGTGCGAAGGCGCTTCTGGAAGATTGCCGCGACCGCATCGCCGCCGCACTTGGCGCCTTTCCGCAGCAGATCGTGTTCACGAGCGGCGGCACCGAGGCGCTGGCCCTCGCGCTGAACGGTGCGAAGGCGAGCCGCCGCCTCGTCCTTGCGACCGAACACGCCGCCGTCCTCGCCGCTGCGCCGGACGCGGAGATCGTTCCTGTTGACGCAAACGGCCTCGCCCGGCTTCCGGCGCTGGAGGCCGGCGATCTTCTCGCCGTTGGACACGCCAACAACGAAACCGGCGTCATCCAGCCGATCGCCGAGATCGTTGAAGCTGCCCACGCCGCCGGTGCGCGCGTCGTTTGTGATGCGGTACAGACCGCCGGCAAACTGCCGCTTCCGCCAGCCGATTTCGTGGTCCTCTCAGGGCACAAGCTCGGCGGTCCACCGGGCGTCGGCGTCCTTGTCGTGCGCTGCGCCGACGACTTCTCTGCGATCCAGAGGGGCGGCGGGCAGGAGCGCGGGCTTCGCGGCGGCACCGAGAACCTCATCGGCATCGCCGGTTTTGCAGCAGCGCTTGAAGCTCGCCGCGCGGACACGGATTGGCTCGCCCGCGCAGGCGAACTGCGGGATCGTATGGAGGCGCGCTTCGCGGCCCTAGGTGCCGAAATCGTCGCCGCGTCCGCGCCCCGCCTGCCGACGACGAGCATGATCCGCATGGCGGGCGTTCCCGCCGCCACCCAGCTCATCCGGTTCGATATGGCAGGCATTGCCGTTTCCAGCGGCTCGGCTTGCTCCTCGGGCAAGGTCGGTGCCAGCCATGTGCTTGCCGCGATGGGCATGGGCCCTGCGGCTGCGGAGGTCATCCGTGTCAGCCTCGGCTGGACAACGACCGAGGCTGAAATCGATGCCTTCTGCGCGGCATGGGAAGTCGCCGCCTCGGCAAGGCAGGCGGCATGAACATCTATCTCGACTATCAGGCGACGACGCCTGCTGATCCCGCCGCCGTCGCCGCGATGCAGCCCTTCTGGACGGCGAAGTTCGGCAACCCGCACAGCAATCATCGCTTTGGTTGGGAGGCGGAAGCGGCCGTGGACGTCGCCCGCGGCCAACTCGCACAGCTTCTGAATGTTCAGCCGGAATCCGTTGTTTTCACAAGCGGAGCGACCGAAGCAAATAACCTCGCGTTGAAGGGCGTGATGGCCCGCGCCGCGCGTCGTCGCCTCGTCACCGTCGCCACGGAGCACAGCTGCGTCCTCGAAACTGCGCGCTATCTCGAAGCGCGCGGTTTCGTGCTCACAGTGCTCGGCGTCGGCGCGGACGGCCTCATCGATCTCGCCGCCCTCGAAGCCGCGCTCGGTCCCGATGTGGCGCTCGTTTCCGTCATGGCGGTCAACAACGAGATCGGCGTCGTTCAGCCGATCGCTGAGATCGCTGCTGCCGCTCACGCCGCCGGCGCGCTGTTCCACTGCGACGCTGCGCAGGGCTTCGGCAAGATCCCGCTCGACATGCCGGGGTTCGGCATCGATCTCATCAGCCTGTCGGCGCACAAGATTTACGGGCCAAAGGGCATCGGTGCGCTTGTCCTCCGCCCCGGTCTCGATCTCGAACCGCAGATGCACGGCGGCGGGCAGGAAGGGGGCGGCCTTCGTTCCGGCACCCTCGCCACGCCGCTTGCTGTCGGTTTCGGCAAGGCCGCAGAGATCGCGGGCGCGCGCATGGAGGAAGATGCTGCCCATGCCGAAGCGCTGTGGGAGGCTTTCCTTGCCGCGCTCCATGTGCCCCAGGTCATCAACGGCAGCACCGCGCACCGCTGGCGCGGCAACATCAACCTGCGCTTCGAAGGGCTGGATGGCGACCGCCTGATCGCGGACCTCCGCCGTCTCTCCATCTCATCGGGCGCTGCGTGCGCAAGCGCGAAGGGGCGGCACAGCCACGTTCTCGAAGCGCTCGGGCTCAGCCGCGCGCAGGCAAAGGCGAGCCTCCGTATAGGCTGGGGACGTTTCTCGACCGAAGACGAGGTGCGCGCCGCTGCTGCAATGATTGAAGAGGCGGTGCTTATGCAGCGGAGGACAGCGGCGTGACGTTGGTACGGTTCATATCGGCGGACGGCGCCAAGGTCGTCGAGGTGGAAGCCACGCCGGGCGAGCGTGTGCTGGAGATCGCGCAGCTGCATGATCAGCCGCTGGAAGGCGTCTGCGAAGGCCAGATGGCCTGCTCCACCTGCCACGTCATCGTCGCGGAGCGGCATGCAGCTCTGCTGCCGCGCCCAAGCGTGGAGGAAGAGGACATGCTCGATTTCGCCTACGGCGTCACGCGCAACTCGCGGCTCGCCTGCCAGCTTTACACGGCTGAAGACTTGGCGGAGCTTGAGATGCGCATGCCCGCCGGCGCGGTGAACATGCAAAGTCGCTAGATTCTGTCTTTCTTTCGGTGATTGGAAAGGGTCGGAGAAGAATTCTGCCAATCAATAAAAAGTTTTGGGTTAAACCTGCTCATAATGGGGACTTTGGTGCCCGTATCGGCCAAAAATGCGACTTTGAGGCGTTGTAACAATCTTGCGCGAAAAAGGATAAGGCAGTATAACTGACCTATTGAGGGAGAATCGATACATGGCCACCAAGCCCGCCATCACGCTCAGCGACAAGTATCTGCTCGAAGACGGGCGTGTGTTCATGAGCGGTGTGCAGTCGCTGGTCCGGCTTCCCCTCATCCAGAAAGCACGGGACCGCGCCGCCGGCATCAACACCGCAGGCTTCATCTCGGGCTATCGCGGCTCGCCGCTCGGCACCTACGATCAGGAACTCTGGCGGGCGAAGAAGCTCCTCGAAGCGCAGGACGTTCGTTTCGTTCCGGGCGTCAATGAAGAGCTTGGCGCCACCGCCGTCTGGGGCACGCAGCACGTCGGACTCAATCCGCACCGCAAGTTCGATGGCGTGTTCGGCATCTGGTACGGTAAAGGCCCGGGCCTCGACCGCGCTATGGACGTGCTGAAGCACGCGAACGCCGCAGGCACCTCGCAGCACGGCGGCGTCCTCGCCCTCGTCGGCGACGACCACGGCGCCAAGTCCTCCACGCTGCCGCACCAGTCGGACCACAATTTTCTCGCCGCGTTTGTGCCGTTCCTCTACCCGGCGAGCGTCGATGAATATGTCGAATACGGCCTGCTCGGCATCGCCATGTCGCGTTTCGCCAGCACGTGGGTCGGCTTCAAGGCGACCGCCGACACGGTCGAAACCTCCGCGACAATCGACCTTGCGAAAGAGCATCGCCGTATCATCGTGCCCGGCGACTTCGAAATGCCCGAAGGCGGTCTCGGCATCCGCGAAGGCGACATCTGGCGCGAAGAAGACACGCGCCTTCAGCGCTACAAGGGCTTTGCGGCGATGGCCTTCGCAAAGGCGAACGGCATCGATCGCACGGTGTGGGACACGCCGCGTCCGCGCTTCGGCATCATCACCACCGGCAAGGCCTATGCCGATACGATGGAAGCGCTGGATGCGCTCGGCATTGACGAGCACGTGGCACGCGATATCGGGCTTCGCATCTACAAGGTCGGTATGCCCTGGCCGCTGGAGCCTGACGGCATCCGCCAGTTCTGCGAAGGGCTCGAGGAAATCCTCATCATCGAGGAAAAGCGCGAGTTCATCGAGCATCAGGTTCGCTGGCAGCTCTACAACTGGCGCGAGGACGTGCGTCCCCGCATCGTCGGCAAGCAGGACGAGCGCGGCGAATGGCTGCTCAGCCCGGATAACGAGCTGACCCCCGGCATGATCGCGCACGTGATCGCTAGCCGAATCCAGAAATATCACGATACGGAACGAATTCGCGCCCGCCTCGCCTTTTTCGAAGAGCGGGCGAGAACGTCGGAAAGCTACACGCCGCCGATCAAGCGCGCGCCTTACTTCTGCTCGGGCTGCCCGCACAACACCTCGACCAAGGTGCCGGAAGGCAGCCGTGCAATGGCGGGCATCGGCTGTCACATCATGTCGATGTGGATGGACCGGGAGACCGGCAACTTCACGCAGATGGGTGGGGAAGGCGTGCCGTGGATCGGTGAAGCGCCGTTCGTCGACGAGCCGCATATCTACGCGAACCTCGGCGACGGCACCTATTTCCACTCCGGTATTCTCGCCGTGCGCCAGTCGATCGCGGCGGGCGTCAACATCACGTACAAGATCCTTTATAACGACGCTGTTGCGATGACCGGCGGACAGCCGCACGACGGTGACATCACCGTGGCGCAGATCGCCGCGCAGATGCTGGCCGAAGGCGCGAAGAAGGTCGTCGTCCTTACCGAGGATATGTCGCGCTACGAAGGTGAAACCGTCTCCGGCGTGCCCGTGAAGGACCGCGATCATCTTCCCGCCATCCAGAACGAGTTCCGCGAGACCAAGGGCACCACGGTCATCATCTACGACCAGACCTGCGCCGCGGAAAAGCGCCGCCGCCGCAAGAAGGGCAAGTTCCCCGATCCCGATCGCCGCGTGTTCATCAACACTGCTGTCTGCGAAGGCTGCGGCGACTGCTCGGTGCAGTCGAACTGTGTGTCGGTGGAGCCGGTGGAGACCGAATTCGGCCGCAAGCGCCGCATCAACCAGTCGAGCTGCAACAAGGACTTCTCGTGCCTGAAGGGCTTCTGCCCCAGCTTCGTCACCGTTGAAGGCGCGCAGATCAAAAAGGCCAAGTCGGCGGATGTCGACCTGTCGGATGTACCGCAGCCTGCGCTGAACGCGCCCGGCCACGGATACAACATCTTCGTCACCGGGATCGGGGGCACCGGCGTGCTCACCATCTCGGCGCTGCTCGGCATGGCCGCGCATATCGAAGGCAAGGCGTCGACAACGGCCGACATGGCGGGCCTCGCGCAGAAGGGCGGGGCGGTTTACAGCCACGTTCGCCTCGCTGATCGCAACGATCAGCTGCTCAGCCCGCGCATTATCGCCGGCTCGGCGGACCTCGTGCTTGCGTTCGATGCGGTGGTTGCGGTGGACAAGGCCGCGCAGAATCTGATGCTGCCGAACCGTACGGCGGTGGTCGCGAACGCGAACATTTCGCCGGTCAGCGATTTCGTTCGGAACCGCGATCTCGATTTCCAGAATGCGGCCATCGAGCGTGCGATCCGCAAGGTTGCGAACCCCAACGCCACAACCTTCGTGAAGGCCGACGAGATCGCGACCGCGCTGCTCGGTGATGCCATCGGCACCAACATGCTGATGCTCGGCTACGCGTGGCAGCAGGGCCTTGTTCCACTCGCGCTGGAAAGCATCGATGCGGCGATCGACCTCAATGGTGTCGCCATTCCCTTCAACAAGCGCGCCTTCGCGCTTGGGCGGCTGCTCGCGCACCGGCCGGACAAAGTGCTGGCGATGGTCGAGGAGGCCAAGGGGCCGGCGGCAGAGCCGCTTTCCGAAACACTGGATGACCTTGTCGCCCGCCGCGTGAACGACCTCACGGCCTATCAGAACGCCGACTACGCCGGCCGCTATGCCGCCCGGATCGCGGCGGTGCGCGCAGCTGAGCAGGCTGCGAGCCCGGACAGCGAATGCCTGACACAGGCGGCAGCGCGCTCGCTCTACAAGCTCATGGCCTACAAGGATGAGTACGAAGTCGGCCGCCTTTATACCGATGGCCGTTTCGCCGCGGCGATCGGTCAGCAATTCGGCGGCGACTACAAGATGAAGGTGCAGCTTTCCCCGCCGCTCTTCGCGCGTCCTGATCCGCGTACGGGGCGCCCTAAGAAATACGAGTTTGGCGCATGGATTATGCCGGTGTTCAAGGTGCTGGCGAAGCTGAAGGGGCTGCGCGGCACGCCGCTCGACGTCTTCGGTTATTCGCAGGAGCGCAAGGACGAGCGCGCGGCTATTGCCGCGTTCGAGGCTGATCTTGATCGGTTGGTCGCCGGTCTTCGTGCCGACAACATCGCGCTAGCCACGTCCATCGCGTCATTGCCGCTCGACGTTCGCGGCTACGGCCCGGTCAAGGAAGAGGCGGTGAAGAAAGTCGCGGCCCGCGCTGCGGCTCTCTGGGCGAAGTGGCCGGGCGAGGAGCTCCGGCAGGCAGCATGAGCAAAAAAAGCCCGGTGAGCAGGGCCCACCGGGCTTTTTGTTGAGTGAGACCGCGCTTTACTGGTCGGCGGCGTCGCGGACGGCGTCAGCCTTGTCTTCCATGGCGTCGGCTTTCGCTTCGCCCGCTTCGCGAACGGTTTCAGCCTTGTTCTCCATCGACTGTTCGGTGGTCGAATCGACCCCGTCCAGCGTCGGGTCCATGTTGTCCGCAGCGTCTTCCATCTGGTCCGCCTGCGCATCCGCGCTATCGCGCATCGCGTCAGCCTGATCTTCGATGGCGTCTGCGCGGTCTTCCGCCTTCTGCTCAGCTGGGCTGTTGCAGGCGGCAAGTGCGCTGAACGCCGTCATTGCCGCAGCCGCGGTGGCGATTCGAAAAACCCTGGAATGCATAGCGATCTCCTTATCCTCGGTCCCCCCATAACACCGCGCCGCCCCGTTGGTTCCGAAAGACACGATTGCGGTTGTCTCCGTGCTTGGTTAAGGAGCGCATCGATTATGCAGAACGAGAACAAAATTCGAACGCTGTGGCTGATTGGCTGCGGTAACATGGGGAGCGCGCTGCTCGCCCGCTGGACGGATGCGGCAGAAACCATCGTGGTCGTGGATCCAGGTTCGCCGCAGTTGCCTGATGGCGTCGAGCATCTTTCCGCACTGCCTGCGGGCGTGCTGCCGCGTCCCGACGTGGTCGTGCTTGCGGTAAAGCCGCAGGTCGCGCCGACCGCGCTCGCCGGACTCCCGGCGCTTGTGGGGCCGGAAACGGTCGTCATCTCGATCATGGCTGGCACGATGCTCGCCGATCTCTCTGCCTTCGCGGGTGAAGCCGTGCCCGTTCGTGCCATGCCGAACACGCCCGCCGCCGTCGGCAAGGGCGTCACCGCGCTCTATGCCAACGGCCTCCCCGAAGCCGCACGCGTCTCGGTCGAGGCACTCTTCGAACGCGCCGGCTCGGTCGTCTGGCTCGAATCAGAAAACCAGTTCGACGCCGTCACTGCCGTCTCCGGCTCCGGCCCGGCGTACGTCTTCCGCTTCATCGAAGCCCTTGCCGCGGCCGGCGAAGCCGCGGGCCTCCCGCCGGAACTCGCTGAAAAGCTCGCCCGCGCCACGGTCGTCGGCGCTTCGGCTCTCGCAGAGGTCGACCCGCGCAGTCCCCGCGATCTCCGCGCTGCCGTCACCTCGCCGGGCGGTACGACGCAGGCTGGCCTCGAAGCGCTTGATGCGGACCCTGGCCTTCCTGCGATGGTTCGCGCCGCCGTCCGCGCTGCGGCCGCGCGCTCGAAGGAACTTGCGGAAGGGCGTTAATCGCCCTGCTGAAGGTCGCCCACGGCCTCACGCAGATCAGGCGGCAGCAGCCCGCGCAGCACCGACCAGAAACCGCCCACCGATTGCTGCCCGGCCTCCGCGTAGGCCTCGGCCATGCGACGGCGCAAAAGATCGAAGAGCTCATGCTCGAACGTCTTGCCCGCCTCGGTCAGGAAAAGCCGGCGCTGCCGCCGGTCCCGCTCGCCGACCTTCTGCTCGACAAGACCGCCCTCCTGAAGATCGGTCAGCACCCGCCCGAGCGATTGCTTGGTGATGTCGAGCAGTCGCAAAAGCTCCGAGACAGTGAGCCCAGGTTGGCGCGCCACGAAATACAGTGCACGGTGATGTGCACGGCCATAGGGCGTGCCGGCGAGCTTGTCGTCTGCCCGCTTGATCAAGCTGGAATAGCCGAAATACAGAAGCTCAATACCGCGGCGAACCTCAGCCTCGCGAAGGAACAGCGGTGACGGAGGCATGAAAGAGTCAGCCATATTGACGTATCTTGCATGGATCACGCCTCGGGAGAAGGTGCGAAAAATCGGTACGCACCGGTTATGGCTTTGATGCACGCAATCGTGGATGTGTGAACTGAGTCACACCTCAGCCCTTAAACTGAACTTCCGGTCGGAACGATTTTTTAACGACTTGATTTTGTAATACTTGCGCTTTAGTTCCGCTCGCGGTTGGGGAATGCAAGTTGATAAAAAAAGAGGCTGGGACCTTGTCCCGTCCCCAGGCACAGGCATGTAGTATGAAATTGCGAGTTCAGGCTCTGGCGGCGCTCTGTATTTCTGCCGTATTCATTGTTACTCCCTCTCCCGTCTCACAGGGCCAGGCGAGCAGTGCTTATCAGCGCTATCATGCTGATAACGCTCTCTTTGCGCAGGATCGCAATGAAGTGGATTTTGAGCGCATCGACGACGAAACTCTGAAGGCCGTTGAAGCTCTTCTTTCAGATTAAGCACAGGCTGCGCCGCTACCTGTCTCGATATGGGGCAGGGGCGAGTTGACGGGCATTTCTCGCCTATCTATCAGGCATGACAACCACTTTGATCGGGAGAGGGCTGGGCATGGCAATCGTGCGCGCGGCGTCGAGTGCAATACATGCTTGGGCGGTGGGAGCGGTGCGGCGATCACTGCAGCTCGTCCTGATTCTCGGTTTGGCGTTTCCAGCTGCGGCGCAGGTCGATCCGCGCGTGATCGAGCAATTACAGGGGCGGCTCCAAGGCACCCAAGATGCTGGCGCACAGCTCGATCAGGCACGCGAACAGAACAGGCGCGTCACGCTGCCGTCGAATACGGACCAGACCAGCGAGGAACGCGAACTCCGCCGCCAGCAATCAAGGATTCAGCTGAATTCCCTCTATCTGCCGTCACCGGTCGAGCAACAGTATCGGGAGCGGCTTGGCGATCCGTCGCTTCGGCAGTTTGGCTATGATCTGTTCCGCGTTTCCGAAGGGGGTTCCGGCCCCGTAACGGGCGAGGTTTCCGATGGTTACGTACTTGGGCCGGGCGATGAACTGGTCGTCACGTTTCAGGGCGCCACAAATAACAGTCAAAGCGCGCGCGTGGCCCGGGATGGTCGGCTGATTGTCGGCAGCCTGCCTCCCATCCGCGCTGCGGGCCGGACGCTGGGTTCGGTACGCACTTCGCTATCCCAGGCCACGCGTCAGAACCTGCTTGGTACCGACGTGTTCGTCTCGCTGGGCGGTGTGCGTTCGGCGACGGTGCTCGTTGGCGGCGAGGTCGAGCGGCCGGGGCAATATCAGGTCACTGCGCTGTCCGACGTCGCGAACGCGATTGCGCTTGCTGGAGGTGTCCGCAAGGCCGGTAGTCTTCGGAACATCCGTCTCGTCCGGGGCGGGGTGACACGCACGGTCGATCTCTACGGACTGCTCGGTATCGGAACGGCATCGCGTATCCGCGTGCAGGATGGCGACCGCATCGTTGTACCCGTGGTGGGCAATACGGTCGCCGTCACCGGTTCTGTTGCGCGCCCTGGAATCTACGAGATTCAGGGCTCGGCGAGCGTCAGCGATGTCATCGCTTATGCCGGCGGCGCGCTTTACCCTCGCGGATACCAGATTTCGATCAGCCGCATCGGAGACGACGGGCGCGAGATTTTCGTCCGTCCGCAGGGAACAGCCGCCGCTATCTGGTCGGGGGATGGAGTGCAGGTGCTTTCGGGCAGTGCAGGTGCAGCCTTTGATCGAGTCATGCTTGCCGGCCACGTCCGAAATCCCGGCGCGCGAGCGCTTGCCGCTGTCCCGACGCTCGCCGATCTGATTGGCAGGCCCGAGGATTTGCAACTCGGCACCTATATGCCAATGGCGATCATCATCCGGCGCAATGCACTCACCGGTATGCGCACCTATGAAGCGGCAGACCTGCGCAGCGCGCTTGATCGCAGTCGCCCCGTGGCGCTTCGCGGCGATGATCGTGTGTATGTGTTCAGTGCCGAGGACATCGCCTTCCTGAACTCAAGCGCCACACGCCAGATTATTCTGGGGCAGGACAACCCGAAGCCGCAATGCTACGCGCTTGAAAAGCTCCAAAGTCTCGTTGCGGATACGCAATCACCTCGTTTTAACGTCATTACGCGCGGCACGATCACCGTCGAGCGCGAGGGACGCGACGTGGCCGCAAGCGCCGGACGCGCGCTTACTGGTGCGGGAACGAGCGGATCCAATGAATCGCTGGAGGCGGTTCGTACACGGCCCCTGCAGGACGTCGAGAGGATGGAGCGTGTGGCGGCCCGGACGCGGGGCGAGAGCGATCGAGACCAGCAATATGACCGGAACGAGATTGAAGAATCGGATGCCGAAAAACTCGCGCGTAAGAATCGCGAGTGCCCTGCTGTGTTCGAGGATGTTCCAGAACTCCTTCCTGTCCTGATCGAGCACAGCGTCAGCGTGGGCGGCGCCGTTCGCCGACCGGGTGCCTATCCCGTGGCAGGGTCGATCTCTGCCGATGCACTTGTCTCAGCGTCTGATGGTGTCATGGCAAACGTGCGTGGCCCTGTGTTGGATATCACCCCGGCGAGCGGGCCGTTTACGCGCTATGAAATGGCGCCGGGTCAGGAAGACCGGCTTGCCAATGTTCTTGTGAGCGCTGGCGACGACATCCGCATTACGGCGAACAATGCGGCTTATGAAGCCGGTGCGGTGCTGTTGACGGGAGAGTTCAACAGTCCGGGCCTCTATACGATCCGCAAGGGCGAGCGGCTTTCGGAGCTCATCGCCCGTGCTGGCGGTCTCACCGATCAGGCGTATCCCTATGGCGGTGTCTTCACGCGCAGGAGTGTTCGGGAACAGCAGCAGGATGGCTTCCAGCGTACCGCGCGTGAACTCAACACCTCGCTGCTTGCTCTGGCGGCACAGGAAAATGTGAACGGGCAATCGATTATCGCTGCGGGGGATTTGATCAAGACCTTGTCAGAGACCGAGGCTGTCGGGCGCATGGTGGTTGAAGCCGATCCCCGCGTGCTTGCCCAGCGACCTGACCTCGATCCCATACTCGATGGCGGTGACACGCTGCACATCCCCAAGAAGCCGACTTACGTGCTCGCGCTTGGCGATGTCTCCAACCCGGGCGCCGTCCAGTTCCAGCCGGGAAAGTCGGTTTCGGAGTATGTCTCGGAGGTTGGCGGAACGCAGTCCACGGCGGACGATGGTCGGGTGTTCCTGGTTCTGCCGAACGGCAGCGCGCAGCCGGTCCGGTCCAGTTTTTGGCGGCGTTCCAATGTCGTCGTGCCGCCGGGCAGCACGATCATCGTGCCGAAGAACCTGCAACCGCTCAGGACTCTTGGTATCGTTCGTGATGTAGCAACCATTTTCGGGCAATTGGCGACCGCCGTCGCTTCTATCGCGATTCTGGCGGACCGGAACAACTAGTCGCAGCGGGCGCGTTGCCCGCCGCCGAACCTGTGGGAATGAATGCATGAGCCTTGATGCTGCAACGAAGGTGGTCGTCGTCGGCCTCGGCTATGTCGGTTTGCCGCTGGCAGTAGCGTTGGCGCGCTATTTCGACACGACGGGGGTCGATATCAACGCCGCCCGCATCGCTGCGCTGAAAGACGGGCATGATGCGACGCGTGAGATCGACAGCGACACGTTGAAGGCCAGCAGCCTCAAATACGCGTCCGACATGGCATCCTGCGCGGACGCCGCCTTCATCATTGTGACAGTGCCGACGCCGGTTGACGGCGCCAACCAGCCCGATCTCGGTCCCGTCGAAGGCGCAACGCGCGCGCTCGCGGCGGCGATCACCGCGGGCTCGAAGCCAGTGATCGTTTACGAGAGCACGGTCTATCCCGGTGTTACTGAAGAGATATGCGGCCCGCTCATCGAAAGGGTGTCCGGCCTCAAGCAGGGCAACGACTTCTTCCTCGGCTACTCGCCGGAGCGCATCAACCCAGGCGACCGCGAACACACTGTCGACAAGATCATCAAGGTGGTTTCGGGCGAAAGCCCCGAAGTGCTCGAGAAGGTGGCGGCGCTTTACAACAAGGTCACGACCGGCGGCGTGTTCCGCGCGGCCTCAATCAAGGCGGCAGAGGCGGCAAAGGTCATCGAAAACGCGCAGCGCGACATCAACATCGCCTTCGTGAACGAGATCACCCAGATCTTCCAGAAGATCGACCTCTCCGTATACGACGTGCTTGAAGCGGCCGGCACCAAATGGAATTTCCTGCCGTTCCGTCCGGGCCTTGTCGGCGGCCACTGCATCGGCGTCGATCCCTACTACCTCAGCTACAAGGCTCAGCAGCTTGGCCAGTTTCCGCAGGTCATTCTCGCGGGTCGTTCGATCAACGACAGCATGGGCGCCTACGTTGCGGACCAAGTTCACGACCGTCTCCGCAAGGCCGGGGATGTTCTCGTGATGGGCCTCACCTTCAAGGAGGACGTACCCGATCTTCGCAATTCGAAGGTGGTCGATGTCATCGAGCGCCTGAAATGGCTGGGTCACAACGTCACGGTGCATGATCCACTCGCAGACCCTGAGGAAGCCGTGCACGAATACCATCTGACGCTGGACGCCGATGCGCTCTCGCGTCGCTACAATGCGGTGGTTCTTGCGGTTCCGCACGCCGAGTATCTGGCGATGGACCCTGCTGTGATCGGCGGCCTCGTGAAGGACGGCGGCCTTGTCGCAGACATCAAGGGCGCACTGCGTGGTAAGGCGTTGCCCGCCGCGATCGCTCGCTGGCAGCTATAGGCGGCCACTCAATCGATACCAAGCGAGGCCCACGTATTCGTGGAGCGCAAGGTCCGCGCGCTCGATATTTTCGATGAATGCGGGCGAGAATTCGCGGTCGCTTGCCTGCCGGTCTACCGGGTAGGCAACGGCATCGACGCCTGCGGCTTTCATGCACGCCATTGCGCGCGGCATATGGAACCCTGACGTGACGAGCAGTACGCGCTTTCCAGGAAGGGCCGAAGCAATCCCGCGCGCGTTGGTACAGGTATCGAGCGTTCCGGTGACCTTGCCGATACGCCCCTGCGGCAGGCCTGCCCGGTGCCAATAGTCGGCCGTCCAGTCGACGTCGCGGCTGCCTTCATGCGTCACGCCGCCAACAATCCAGATTTTTGCCTGCGGATACGCCCGCGAGAGCGGGAGCGCCTCGCTCACTCTCTCGCCGTGTGGGCCAAATTCCAACGAACCTGAAAGCGCCGAGGCGCGCAGACGTTCGGCTCCGGCGAGTACCACTACAGCGTCAATCTGCTCTGGCAGGGCCGCTGGGCGAGGATACGCTGCCTCCAACCGACTCATCAGCCAGTTGCCCGTCGGCAGTATGGCGAACACGAGTGTCCAGAGCGCCAGAAGCACGATGGCGCCGCGCGCAGGCCGCAGAGCGCCGTTCAGCAGGAAGGTCGCCGTCAGCAGTATCAGCCAGACAAACCAGCCCGCGGGGCCGAAAAGCGCCCAAAGCAGGTAGTTCAGCGACACGCCCGTCAGACGCCGTGGTAGGTGCGGAACCAGTCGACGAAGCGAGGGATACCCTCTTCGATCGACGTGGTCGGATGGAAGCCGAGATCACGCTCGATCGCGGAAATATCTGCGAACGTGTCCTTCACATCGCCGGGCTGCATCGGCTCGAACTGCTTGACCGCGGTTTTGCCCACGGCCTTTTCGAGCACGGCGATCATGTGCATCAGCTCTTCGGAACGGTGGTTGCCGATGTTGTAAATACGGTGCGGTGTCACCGACCCGCCGGCCTTCACGCTACCGTCGTCGGGCGGCGGGTTGTCGAGGCAGGCGACGATGCCCGAAACAATGTCGTCGACGTACGTGAAATCGCGGCGCATATCGCCGCTGTTGAACACCTTGATCGGCTCACCCTTCAAAATGGCATCGGTGAACAGCCACATCGCCATGTCGGGTCTCCCCCACGGGCCGTAGACCGTAAAGAATCGGAGGCCTGTCTGCGGAAGGCGATAGAGGTGGCTGTAGGTCTCGCTCATCAGCTCATCCGCCTTTTTGGTGGCTGCGTAGAGCGAGATCGGCTGGTCGACGCGGTCTTCCACCGAGAACGGCAGCTTCTCGTTCTTGCCGTAAACCGACGAAGACGAGGCATAGACGAGGTGCTCGACACTGTCCGAATGCCGCGCATACTCCATCAGGTTGAGGTGCCCGACGAGATTGGAGTGCACGTAAGCATGCGGGTTCGTCAGAGAGTAGCGAACGCCCGCCTGTGCGCCGAGATGGGCGATCCGCTCGACCCGGTGCGACGCAAGCGCGGTTTTCAGCCCGTCGAAGTCCGCGAAGTCCTGCTCGATGAAGGTAAAGCCGTTGTGACGCCTTTTCAGATCTGCGATACGATCACGCTTCAGCTTCGGACTGTAGTAGTCGTTAACGTTATCGATTCCGATGACCCGCTCACCGCGCGAAAGTAGCCGTTCAGAAAGGTGGTAGCCGATGAAACCTGCGGCTCCGGTCACGAGAAAAGTCATTGATTCATCCTGCGTAAAGCCGAGCCGTTGCACTTCGGCGCTGCACTGAGGGGAGTTAGCGTAGCGCTGGCCGTGCCGCAACGGTAAGGTCGACCGCGTTGACGATGAAGGGGCCAAGACCGCAATGACCGCAATGAGCCTGAACATGCTCTGCGCAGCCATAGGCGTGGCGATCGCGCTTTTCGTGGGGCAAAACGCCGGCCGCGTTGGCGGCGCCCTCGGCCTTCTCGATTATCCCGATCCATTCGGCGGTCGTAAGCGTCACGCCCGCGTGACGCCGCTGGTCGGCGGCCTTGCCGTCGTACTGGCATTCGAAGTTTCTGCGCTGCTGCTTTATCACCTCCTCGCCAAGGATTCCGCACTCCTGGATTGGCAGGTGATGTGGCTTGGTTACGCGGTCGGGGCGATGGCGTTTGTCGGCCTCGCCGATGATCGCATGGGTCTGTCCCCGATCGTAAGGCTGACGTTGACCTCGTTCGTGCTCGTTCTGGCGATCCTCGAAGTGCCGGACTTCCGCGTGGATTTCCTGCGCTTCGCCGGGGTCGATCAGCTCGTCCTGCTTCCTTCATGGGCCTCGGTTCTGTTCACGCTTCTCTGCCTCATTGGGCTTCTGAACGCGGTCAACATGGCGGACGGCAAGAACGGCATCGTGCTCACGCTGTCGCTGATCTGGACGGCGGTGCTGTTCGCCCGCAACCCTCAGCCCTTCGATCCGCTGCTGTTCGGCATCGCCGGCAGCCTCATTGTCATGCTCTGGTTCAACATGAAGGGCGCGCTTTTTCTTGGCGATGGCGGCAGCTACGGCATTTCGGCGATCTTCGGCCTGCTTGCCATTTATGCCTACAACCACAGTTTCGCGACATTCGACGCTGGGCAGGTGGCGCTGCTGTTCCTGGTCCCTGTGCTCGATACGGTCCGCCTGATGGCTTGGCGGGTCGCGCAGGGCCGCAGTCCGTTTTCGGGAGACCGCAACCACCTCCATCACTATCTGCATGCGCGCTGGGGCTGGCCGATGGGTCTTGGTATTTATGCAGTGCTGGTGGCGCTGCCGAATTTCCTCGGCGTCTTGTTTCCGGCCTACAGCCTTGCGCTGCTCGGCCTCGGCGCCGTGATGTACGTGGCGACGCTGTTCGCGTCGACGCGTGGCGGTACGGTTCGTAGCGGCGTCAACGCCTGAAACAAACCCTTTGGCGACCTCTTCCCAAAGCTGAAGCAGCGGCTATAAGGGCCGCCGCAAACACGGCGTTCGCCGTTTCAAGCATCGCATTGGGGCGTAGCCAAGCGGTAAGGCAGCGGTTTTTGGTACCGCCATGCGGAGGTTCGAATCCTCCCGCCCCAGCCAAGCCTTTTCACCACTTTCCTTAATCCCATGATGGCGGGTCCGTGGAAAAGTCCCTTAGCGCGGTTGAACAGGTTTGGGCCGCAATGGTCCCTCGCTCTCCCCATGCCATGCCGCCTCTCTCCCCCACCTATCCCTCCGGATAGGCGGCAACGCGGTTCATTTGTTCCCAAAAGATAGGATGAGCCTCGCCCCGCCCTCGGGCTAGAACCAAGGTCGCCGAACAGAGGGCGCAGAACAGTCCAAGCGATCGGGAGCATCGCCGGCGGATGCGGAGGGGAAGTGGGATGCGGAGACAATCTAGCCTGAACTATACGTGCGCCTGCCTTTTGGCTGGCGTTGCAACCATCGTCACCACACCGGCATGGGCGCAGGAAAGCGTCAGCGATACTGCCGCGCATGGGGGAGAGGTCGAACAGATCGTCGTCACGGCGCGCAAGCGTGAGGAGCGCGTGCAGGATGTGCCGGATTCGATCAGCGTCTTTACCGCCGCAGCGCTCGAAGCGACGCGCGTCGATAACGTGAAGGACGTGGCGCTTCGCGTGCCGAACCTTTCGATTGTCGAGGCGCAGCAGCCGGGCGTCGCGCTGCTTACGATCCGCGGTGTGGGGCAGGCGCGCAACGGCGAGCCGCCGATCGCGGTCGTTGTCGATGGCGTGCAGCTCAGCAACGCCTATCAGATCACGCAGGACCTGTTCGATATCGAGCGCATCGAGGTTCTGAAGGGACCGCAGGGCGCGGTTTACGGCCGCAACGCCATCGGCGGCGCGATCAACATCACCACCAAGCAGCCGACGAACGATTTCGAAGGCTTCATCCAGGGAAGCTACGGCACGGGGCAGGACTGGCGCCTGTCCGCCGCGATCAGCGGCCCGATTGTTCCCGACAAGTTGCTGTTCCGCCTGGCCGGGTCGCTGCGCGATTTCGACGGCGACATCGAAAGCGTCAACGCGCCGCGTTCCAAGGAAGCGAACTGGGCGAAGGACAAGAACATCCGCGGCAGCCTGCTGTTCACGCCGTCGGATGTCGTCTCGGTCGATCTGCGCTATTCGCGGCTTGAGACCGAAGCAGGCGCGGCTTGGTACGCTTCTGTGCCGCCCGGCGGTGACATTAACGAGCCGCGTCCTTACATCGGCGACTATCCCTCGTGGGCGGAGCGGATATTGAACGATGCCTCCGCGAAGGTGGATATCGATCTCGGTGCTGCAACGCTCACGTCGGTCACGGCCTATTCGAAGGTCTCGTCGTACATCGACGAGGAGCTCGATCTCAGCCCGCTTGACGGCATCATCGGACAGCAGACTCTGAAGACGCGCAATTTCAGTCAGGAACTGCGGCTCGCCTCCACAGGCAACACGCGCTTCAAGTGGCTCGCTGGCCTCTACTATCTGAAAACGCGCCAGAAGCTCGATACGGAAATTTTCCTCGGCGCGGACTTTCTGCCGCTGTTCGGCCTGCCGCCGGAACTTGCGCCGCTCCTGTTCGCGCAGAGCCGTTCGACCGATCACAACAAGGCCTACGCGGCGTTCGGGCAGGTCTCCTACCGCTTCGATATGGGCCTCGAGCTCACCGGCGCGCTGCGCTACGACGTGGACGACAGGAATCAGATCGATCGTGCCGCACCGGGGCTGCCGGAATATGATCGGACGTTCAAATCCCTGCAGCCGAAGGTTTCGGCGACATGGTTCTGGAACGACGATTCGATGGTCTACGCGACCGTTGCGAAGGGCTTCCGCAGCGGCGGTTTCAATCCGCTCGATATCATCACGCGCTCCTACGACAAGGAAGAGAACTGGAACTACGAGGTCGGGCTGAAGGCGAGCGCGCTCGATCGCAAGCTGACCCTCACAAGCGCCGTTTTCTACACGCGCATCAAGGATCGTCAGGTCTACACGCTCGACGTCAACAACTCGGCGCAGACGCTCACGAACCCGATTCCAAAGTCGGAAGTCTACGGCTTCGAGGCGGAGGTGATCGCGCGACCGGTGCCCGGTTTCGATCTATCGGCCTCCATCGGCTACACGGATTCGAAGATAATCAGCTACGACACCTCGGTCTTCGCGGGTCTTCCCTCGGCAGGTGATTACACCGGCAACAAGCTGCCGCAGATGGCGAAGCTCTCTTATGCCTTCGGCGCGCAGTACGAGCACGAGTTCGGCGACGACATGTCGATCACCCCGCGTGTGGAGCTGAACGGCTCCAGCGGCGCTTATTACTGGGAAGTCGACAACACCGACAAGCGCAGCGGCGTCAGTCTCGTGAACGCGCGTCTCACGCTGCGCAAGGGCGGACTGTCGCTCGCGGGCTTCGTCGAGAACCTGTTCGACGAGAACTATATTATCGAGTTCGTACCCGTCGAATGGAGTGGCGCGGGCGCGGGCGATCTTTCCGCCGCGGCGCCGGGACGGCGCTGGGGTGTGCAGGCCAAGCTGCGCTTCTAGGGGGGTGATTATGGGCAATGCACAGGTCGTCCGCCGATTCAACGCACCGGCGGAGACGCTCTGGAGCTATATTTCGTGGCGCGGCATGGAAAAGCTCGCCGGAGGCGGCTTTTTCAAGCGCATTGTGTTCGAAGGGGAGGGCGCGGAGGTTGGCGCCACCAAGTGGATACACCTTGCGGAAGGCCCACCGGTCCGCGAACGTCTCGAGTGGATCGACGCTGCCGGCTATGGATACGGCTACCGCATCGTCGATAGCGGGCCGCTACCGGTCACCGACTATGTCGGTGAACTGCGCATCACGCCTTGCGGGCCGGCGGCATGCGACGTCGTCATCCGCAACAGCTTCGTCGGCGTTACCACCGACGACGACTGGGGCCGGGAATGGGAGACGATGGAGAACGGCCTGCTCGACGAGATTGAAGCCTTTGTCGGCGGCGCACCTACACCCGGTCCGGAAGACGTGGCAGCGGCGATCCGCGCGGCGAGCGACCAGTTCGAGGCGGACTTCCGTAGCGGCGATCCCGAACGCCTCGTCGCGAACTACTACGTCGATGATCCCCGCATCGCCGTGCCCGACACGCCGCTGCAAAAAGGCCGCGACGCTGCGATTGCGGTCTTCCGCGGCCTGATGGACGGCTTCTCGGCGTGCGACCTCCGGCAGGTGGAGGTCAGCCACGGCGGCGGCGACATCGCGTTCGAACTTGGCGAATCCACCGTGCATCCGAAGGCGGCCGGCGAGGCGCCGACACTCGTCCGCTACACGATCCTCTGGCGCCGCACCGCCAAGGGTTGGCGCGTGGATACGGACTTCTTCGCGTGGGGCGCGCTTTCGTGATAGGCTCCCGGGCTTGATGTGACGGGGCTGGGAGGGAGCGATGCCGGTCGATCACAGCCTTGAAGCCGATACTGCCGCGCTGCCGCATCGCTTCGGCCCCGTGCGCGGCGATGTGCCGCTCGTCCGGCGCCAGCTTTTGCTGCGCGAGCTGACCGAAGCGAGCCTGCTGCGCCAGCTCACCATCGTTCGCGGCCCCGCGGGCTCCGGCAAGACCGTGCTCCTCACGCAGTGGGCCGACCTTCTGCGCCAGATGGAACGCCCGGCGGCATGGCTCACGCTCGATGCGTCGGACCGCGCCCCCGCGCTGCTCATCGCCGCAATCGCCGAAGCGCTGGCGCACGCGGGGTACGACGATCTCGCCGAAGCCTTCGCCGCAATCGCGCCGGGCCTCTCCCCGGATGCGCCGGAGGCCTCCGCCCGCCGGCTCGCCGCCGCTGTCAACCGCTCTGCGCGCAAGCCCATCCTGATCCTCGACGGCTGCGAGGCGATCGACACGCCTGAGGCCTGCGGGTTCCTCGCGAGCCTGCTCCTCCATTCGCCTGCGCTCCGCCTGGTGCTGTCGTCGCGCCGCCGCCCGCAGCTTCCGCTCGGCGCCCTCCGTGCGCGCAATCAGCTCCTCGAGATCGGCCCCGGCGACCTCGCCTTCACGCCCGCGGAAATTCATGCACTGCTCTCGAACCAGGTGCCGGAGCTCTACACACGCCGCCTCCATGCCAGCACGAGCGGTTCGGCCGTCGCGGTCGCCTTCGCGCGGCGGTCGCTCGATCACACGCCGCGCCCCGGGCACGATTGCGGCACGTGGCAGGACTGGCTCGGCGATTATTTCCGCGACGAAGTGCTGAGCACGCTCGATCCCGATCTCCGCGCCGCCATGAGCCGCCTTGTCGTCGTCGAACGCTTCGATCTTTCGCTTGCCGAGGCACTCGTCGGGAATGTGGCGCTATCGCTGGTCGAAAAGCTCTATCACGACGAAGGCCTGCTGCTCCGCGATCTCTACACGCAGGAATTCCATTTCCCCGAGATGCTGCGCCGGTTCCTTGATGATCGGCTCGCGCTCATGGACGCGAAGGAACGCGCCGCGCTCCACGCCCGTGCTGCCGACTGGTTCGCGGATCGCGGTCTGTTTCAGGAAGCGCTTCGCCATGCGATCGAGGCGGGCGAACGCGAGCGCGCGCTCGCGCTCATCGAGCAGGTTGGCGCGACCACCGTCGTTACGCGGCAGGGCATCGCGGCGGCGCGGCTGATGCTCGATTCGATCGGCATCGCCGCCGATCCGCGCTGCCCGAGCGCACAGCTCTCGCTCGCCGTGGTCAGCGCACATGAAGGCCGCATCGTCGACGCGGTCGAGCGCCTCCAGTCGGTGCGGCTCCAGCTCGAAAACGCGGAGACCGCAATCGATACCGCTCTGATCGAACGCCAGTTCTTGATCGCTGAAGGCTTCGTCAACGGCTTCCTCGATCAGCGGGCAAGCGCCGAGGATGAAGCCGCGCTCGAACGCTACATCGCCGAAGCTTCGCCAAGCGATCATCATGGCCGCGCGCAGGTCCATATCCTCCGGTCGTGGAACAGCTACTGCGGCGGCGACCTCGTCAAGGCGGAGCGCGCGGCCGTGGAAGCCGCGATCGATTACGCGGGCACGGAGAGCGTTTTCGGCGCGCTGTTCATGCATGTGCACCGGATGCTCGCGCAGTTCTGGCGCAATGATCTCGAAGGCGCGCTCGCTGAATCCGCGCTCGGCGAGAAGATGGTGCGGCTGTTCTTCCCGGAAGACCAGCGGTTGCGCGTGCTCACGGAGATGCTGCGCACCAGCATCCAGTTCGAACTCGGCAAGCCGGATCTCCACGCCAATCCGCTCGATCTCGCCGCCATGGTCGGCGCGGTGGAGGCGTGGGTGGAGGTGCAGCTCTGGGCGCATCGCTATGCCGCGCGCGCCGCCGCGGCGGCGAACAGGCTGGACGAAGCGCGCGCGATTCTCGCGAACGGGGTCGAGGTCAGCGAACGGCTGCAGACCCCGCGACTTGCATGGAACATGGGTCTCACCGGCGCGCTCATCGAGGCGCGCAGCGGCGCTGTGGACAAGGCATGGCGAGATGTGGAGGCGCTCGGCCTTCCGGGCGGCGCCTTCCTCGGCGGAGCAGGCGTTCCCCTCACATGGCAGGAGCGCATCGGTGGCCTGCTCGCGCTTGCCGAACTTCAGACGTCGGCGCGCAGTCTCGACGAGGCCGCGCACTGGCTGCGCGTCGCCGAGGAGGAGGTCGGGCGTACCTCGGCGCTACGCTTCGCGACCGAGATCGATATCGCCTGGGCGCGCATCCACCATGCCGAAGCGAAGCCCGCGCTCGTTCGCGCGAAGCTGCAGGCGGCGTGCGGGCACTGCCAGGGGCTGCTACCCGCGCGGCTGTTCGTGGAGGCGGGCGCGGCCCTTCAGCCCTATCTCGCCGAGCTGCCGGGCTGGTCGACGCCCGATCCGCAGCGCGGCGACATTCCGCTCGCGGGCACTGACCCGGCGCTGGCGTCCAGCGATCCGCTCACGGCGCGCGAGCGGCAGATTCTGCATTTCATGGGGGAGGGCCACCCCAACAAGGTCACCGCCCATCGTCTCGGTCTCAGCGAGGCGACGATCAAATTCCATCTGCGCAATATCTACAGGAAGCTGAGCGCGCAGAACCGCACGCAGGCGCTGGCGCGCTACCGCGCGCTCGTCGGCGCCACACCCGTCGGGGGATAGCAACGCGATCGGGGGCAGCAGCGCCGCCCCCGGATCGGTTCAGGCAGCGGCAGCCGCGGCTTTCCGTTCGAGGTGATCAATAATCTGCTTCGCCAGCGGCTCGGCGGAGGCAGGGTTCTGCCCCGTGAAGAACGGTGCGTCGCAAACGACGTGTGCGCCGAAGGGCTGCGCCGCCGAATAGATCGCGCGCAATTTGCGCAGCATGTCTTCGGGAAGTACGGGCACGATCTTGTCGACGCCCATCATCACGTCTTCGGCGTTGCTGATCGAGGTGAGCTTGCGGTTCTTCACCAGTGGCTCGCCGTTCGGGTCGACCGTCTGCACCAGTCCGATGACGCCGTGGCAGATCCCCGCGACGACATCGCCGCGCGCGAACAGCGTTTCGGCGAGGCGCTTGATCACGGGGTTGTGCGGGAAGTCCCACGTCGTCGCGGTGCCGCCGACGAGGAAGATTCCGTCCAGCCCTTCGTCGCCGATGCTTTCGAGCGGCTGCGTGCCGTTCATCTTCGCCGATGCGGTCGCATCGCCAAGGAAGCGGCGTCCGTTGTCGCTGATCCACGCATCCTCAAGGCTCATCGGATCGATCGGCGCCTTGCCGCCCTTCGGCGACGCGATCGCGACCTCGAAGCCGGCGTCCACGAACTGCCAATAGGGTGTCGCCAGCTCTTCAAGCCAGCTGCCGCTGGCGTTGCCGCTCGATCCGAGCTCGCCGTGCGAGGTGACGATAAACAGGATTTTCTTGGGCATGTCGGGCTCCGCTTGCTCCGCTGATTGGAATGGAAGGACCATAAGCGGCGCGGGGACAAGCACACACACGTCCGATCGGCGAGCATTGCCCGTCCGTTAGGATAGGGCTGCATACCGCTGCATTGGCCGTACGTGGGGCTATGCGCCGCTGTATGCTTGACCGATGCTCCAGCCTCATATTCCATTCCAGTGGACCAAGAGGGAGGTCTCGCATGTCGCTTGATGATGTCAGTAAGCCACGCGGTCTCGATCAGCCGGTAAAGCGGCCTTTGAGCCAGCCCGTGCCGTTCGAAGGTGAAGACGGGCTCTTCACCCAGTCGTGGTATCCGATCTGCCTGTCGAGCGCGGCAACGTCGTCTTTCGTGCGTGGCTTCGATTTCCTTGATGGGCGCGTCATCGTGTTCCGCGACAAGGAAGGCAAGGCGCACGTGATGAGCGCGTATTGCCCGCATCTCGGCGCGGACCTTTCGGTCGGCGACATGGTGGATGGGCAGGTGCGCTGCGTGTTCCATCACTGGCGCTACGGCGCGGACGGGCGCTGCTCCGGTATGCCGAGTAGCGATCCGATTCCGCCGACCGCGCGCCTCTTTGAATTCCCCACCTGCGAGAAATACGGCCTCGTCTGGGCCTACAACGGCACCGATCCGCACTATCAGCTGCCCGATTTCCCATATCCGGACGATGAGCTGGTATTCAAGATCAAGACGTTCGGCGAGGAAATCCCCACCGATCCGTGGGTGCTCTGCGCCAACACGCCGGACATGCAGCACATCCGCTACCTGCACGGCATCGTCATCAATGGCGACAATCCCCACGACGCCGTCGAGTGGACCGACCATTCGATGTACTACGAATTCGAGGGCGCGCACGTCACTGGTGATCCGGTCAGCCACCGCATCGGCATCGTCGGCACCAGCATGTATTTCCAGAGCACCAATTTCGCGGGGCGCTGGTTCGGTTTCGTGTCGCCGTTCAGCCTCAACCGGCCGGGCCGCTCCACGGTGTTCATCGTCGTATGCGCGCGCAAGGACATGGGCACGCCCGAAGAGATCGATGAGTATCTCGAGTTCGTGGCCGATCTGGAAACACGTGTGGTGCTCGATGATCTCATCAACATGCAGACGATCCATTTCAAGCCCGGCACGCTGACGCGCAGCGACAAGACGCTCGCGCGCTTCTTCGACTACATGCGGGATTTCCCGAGGGCGCATCCCTCGGCCGATTTCATTCGCTGATCGGCTGGGCGTGGCGGGGGAGAGCGGAGGCTACGCGGCGCCGAACGATCTGGGAGCGCTGCGTGCGGTCCTTGATGCCCATCCCGGCGCCGCGATCCTTGCCGGGGGGCAAAGCCTGCTGCCGAGCCTTCGGGGGCGTGCACCACCGCTGTTCGTCGACATCGGTCGTATCGCGGCGCTGAAAGCGATCGAGGTCGAGGGGAAACGGGCGCGGGTCGGCGCGGGCGTCACGCTCGCGGCGCTGGCACGGCATCCCACCGTGGCCGGCGGATTTGCGGACGCGATCGGGTACGTCGGCAACGTCACCATCCGCAACCGCGCTACGGTTGGCGGCTGCCTCGCGTGGGCCGACCCGCGCGGCGAGTTGCCGCTCGTTCTGCTTGCACTCGGCGGAACAGTCGTCACGGACAGGCGGGAGGTCGCAATGGAAGACTTCGTCACGGGTCCCTCGTGTACCGTACTCGAACCCGGCGAGGTCATTCTGGCCGCGACGTTCGAATCTGGACGCAAACTCGCCTTTGAAGAATTGCTGGTGCGGAATTCGACCGGACGCGCCGTGGTGGCAGCGGCCTGCGAACGGGTGGGGGAGGCGATGCGCTACACCGTTTCCGGCCTCGTCGACCGTCCCGTCCGCAGCGCGCCGATGGCGGACGATCCCGATGCGTGGCTGGGTGATCTGATGCAGCAATTCCCCGTCCTCGCCGATGCGAGTAGCCCGGCCTATCGGCGGCGCGTTCTTCATGCGCTCGCCCTTCGCGCGAGGGAGCGGGCGTGAACGACATTCCCATCAATCTGCGCATCAATGGTGCAGCCGTCGCGGCGCGTGTCGCGCCGGACCTCACGCTTGCGGATTTCCTGCGCGGCGATCAGGCGTTGAAGGGTACGCACGTCGGCTGCGAAGAGGGCGTTTGCGGAAGCTGCACGGTGCTTGTGAACGGAGAGACGCTGCGGTCCTGCCTGACGCTCGCCGCGCAGATGGATGGCGGCGATGTTACGACCGTCGAGGGTTTCGATGATCCGGCGGGCGCCCGGCTCCGCAAGGCGTTCGCCGAGAATTTCGCGGCGCAGTGCGGTTTCTGCACCGGGGGCATGATGGCAGTGGCACGCGAATTCCTTGCGGACGATACCATCGCTAATCACCGCGACGAGGCCGCGATCCGTTCCCGCCTCGATGCGGTCGTCTGCCGCTGCACGGGCTATCAGGCCATTGTCGCCGCCGTTCGCGCCTCGGTGCCGGAATGAGCGTGATCGGCCAATCGGTGCGCCGCACGGCGCTCGATCGCTTCGCGTCTGGGCGCGGCCGCTATGTGGGCGACATTGATCTGCCCGGCATGGCGACGGTCGCCTTCGTGCGCAGCCCCGTCGCGCACGCCGAACTGCTCGGTGTCGACACGGAAGCCGCACGCGCCATGCCCGGCGTTCTCGCCGTCATCACAGGCGATGACATTGCGAGCTTCGCGCCGCAGCCGTCGCTGTGGAATCCGCCCGGCCAGAATCATTCGGGCCTGAAGGCGCTGGCAACGGATCGGCTCCGCTACGTGGGCCAGCCTTTCGCGGCCGTTGTCGCCGTCGATCGCCGCACGGCCGAAGCGGCAGTCCGCGCGATCGTTCCCCAGTACCGCGCGCTCCCGATCATCGCAGACATGGATGCCGCGCTCCGCAGCGCCGCGCCGCGCCTCTACGATCACTGGTCCGACAACATCGTCGCTCGCCCCCGCTGGCAGGCAGGCGACATCGCCGCCGCGTTCGACAACGCCGCGCTCGTCGTCAGCGACCGCTTCACGACCCAGCGCGTGCATCCCTGTTCGCTCGAACCGCGCGGCGTTGTCGTTGCGCCCGATCTCGACGGGGAGAGCGTCACGGTGTGGCTCTCCACCCAGTCGATCCACCAGGTACGCGCCGGCATCTCCGAATGTCTCGGCCTCCCCGAGCACCGCATCCGCGTCATCGCGCCGGACGTAGGCGGATCGTTCGGGATGAAGGCCTGCATCTACGGCGAGGAAGTGATCCTCGCCTTCCTCACGCATCATGTCGGTCGTCCGCTTCGCTGGATCGAAACCCGCGCCGAAGCCTTCGTTGCCTCCACCCATGGCCGCGACGAACGCGTCGACCTCGCCGTTGCCTTCGGCCCCGACGGCCGCATCCGCGCCCTCCGTTCCACCATCGTGCTCGACAAGGGTGCCGATCCTTACGCGACCTCGATGGGCACCGCCTGGATCTCCGGCGCCGTCATGACCGGCCCATACAGGATCGACACGATCGACATCGAAGCCCTCGCCGTCGTCACCAACAAGACCCCGACTGGCGCCTATCGCGGCTTCGGCCAGCCGGAGGCGAACTTCGCGCTCGAACGCGCGCTCGACATGGCCGCGCCCCGCCTCGGCCTCGATCCTGCGGAGCTTCGCCGCCGCAACCTCGTCGCGCCTTCCGAAATGCCGTACCCCACGCCGACCGGCATCGTGCTCGATAGCGGGCGCTACGCCGATCTCCTTGATACGACCCTCGAAAGATTCGGCTATGGCGATGCGCGGCCTGCGCAGTCGTCGTCGCGCCGCCGCACCGGCGTCGGCATCGCCTGCTACGCCGAAACGACGAATTTCGGCCCATCGCCGCTTTGCAAGCTGATCGGCGTCGACAGCGGCGGGTTCGATATCACGGCGATCCGTATGGAGCCGAGCGGTCATGTGCGCGTCTTCGTCGGCCAGACGCCGATGGGGCAGGGCATCGAAACTGTGCTCATGCAGGTCGCCGCCGACGAACTCGGGCTCCCGATCGAGGACATCTCCATCGTCCACGGCGACACGGTTTCCTCCGCCTACACCGCTTATGCGAGCGGCGGCAGTCGCGGCGCGGGGGTCGCGGGCGGCTCGACCGCGCTTGCGGCGCGGCGACTGCGGGCGCGCATCCTCCGCTGGGGCGCGCATCTTCTGGACGCGCTGCCCGAAAGCGTCCGCTTCATGCAGGGCGGCGTCGAGGTGATCGACGTGCCGTCGCGCCGCGTCGGTATCGCGGAGATCGCAGCGGCGGCGTACAAGGCGTTCTCAACGCCCGAAGGTTTGGAGCCCGGTCTTGAGGACAGGGCTGCCTACGATCCGCCCGCGCTCGCCATCGCCTACGGCTGCGTCGTGGCAGAGGTCGCCGTCGATATCGATACGGGCAAGATCGCCGTGGAGCGTATCGTCTTCGGTCACGATTGCGGCGTGCAGATCAATCCCGCAATCGTGGAGGGACAGGTGATCGGCGGTCTCGCGCAGGCGCTTGGCGCGACCCTGTTCGAAGAGGTGCGCTACGATGCCGACGCGCGGCCGCTCACCCTGTCTCTACAGGATTATCTGCTGCCGCTGGCCTCGGACGTGCCGCACGTCGAGCTCGTGCATTTCGAAACGCCGTCTCCGTTCTCTCCCATCGGCGCAAAGGGGGTCGGCGAAAGCGGCACGATCGGTGTGCCTGCCGCCATCGCCAATGCAGTGCAGAATGCGCTCGGGGCGGCATCGCCGCTCGTGACGCTGCCACTCACCGGCGAGCGTGTTTTGGCTGCCCTGTAAGGCGACAGCGCGCCGTCACGCTCTCGCGGTTGACATATCCCGCCTGGAAAATGATGATCCTGATCAGGATTGTTTCCAGGGATGGGTCAGGGAGTCGCGCGATGAAGGCAGCACTGGTTTTGGGCGTGGCGCTTGCCGCCGGTTTCGCGCAGGTCGCCGCTGCAGAGGCGCCGACCGATGCCAGCAAGGTGGAGATGCGCTGGGGCGAACGCATTCCGCTGCGCGACGGCGTCAAGCTCAGCGCCACTGTCTACCTGCCGAAGGGGCAGGCGGCCCCCGCGCCCTGTATTTTCACGCTGACGCCCTACATCGCGCAGAGCTACCACGATCGCGGCGTCTATTTCGCGGCGCACGGCCTGCCGTTCCTCACCGTAGACGTGCGCGGGCGCGGCAACTCCGAAGGCGAATTCCGTCCCCTCATCCAGGAGGCGAAGGACGGCCACGACGTCGTCGAATGGCTCGCGAAGCAGCCCTATTGCAACGGCAAGGTTTCGATGTGGGGCGGATCTTACGCCGGGTACAACCAATGGGCGACGGCGAAGGAAGCGCCGCCGCACCTCGCCACGATCGTGCCCGTCGCCTCGCCCTATCCGGGCGCCGATTTCCCGTCGCGCAACAACATCTCCTATCCCTATCTGATGCAGTGGCTGACCTTCACGGATGGCAAGGCCTCGCAGGGTAACATTTTCGGCGATTCTGCCTTCTGGGCATCGATCGCCCGCGAACGCTTCGAAAAGGGTGAGGCATTCAGCACGCTGCCCCGCATCTTCGGCGGCGAGCAGAAGACGCTTGTGGAATGGATTTCGCATCCCGCCGTCGATGCGTGGTATGACAGTTACGCACCGACCCCCGAGCAATTCCGGGCGTTCGACATGCCGATCCTCTCCATCACCGGCAGCTACGATGGTGACCAGCCCGGCGCGTTCGAATTCTACAAGACGCACATGAAGCTGGGCTCGGAGAAGGCCCGCGCGAACCACTATCTGATCGTCGGACCGTGGGACCACGCGGGCACGCGCACGCCGCAGGCGAAGGTCGGCGGGCTGACCTTCGGCCCGGCGAGCCTCGTCGACCTGCCGAAGCTGCATGTAGAGTGGTACAACTGGACGATGGCGGGCGGCGCGAAGCCGGATTTCCTGCAAAAGCGCGTCGCTTATTACGTAATGGGCGCCGAACGCTGGCGCTACGCGGACACGCTGGAAGGTGTCACGGCCGAGGAAAAGCCGTTCTTCCTCGATTCCACCGCCAACGCCAACCGTGTGATGGCATCGGGATCGCTCTCGCCGGTATCAGCAGGCAAGGGCAGCGCCGACAGCTACGTCTACGATCCGCGCGACGTGTCGGGCGCCGCGCTCGAAGCCGACCTCGATCCAAGCCTCCTCACCGACCAGACGCTGGTGCTCGCGGCGGACGGCAAGCAACTCGTCTATCACAGCACGCCTTTCGACAAGCCAACCGAGGTTTCCGGCTTCTTCCGCCTGTCCGCGTGGATCTCGATCGATCGGCCGGATACGGACTTTCAGGCGTCGGTCTACGAGATCACGCCCGACGGCGGCAGCATCCTGCTGACGAACGACATCCTGCGCGCGCGCTACCGCGAGTCGCTGCGCGAAGCGAAGCTCGTCACCTCAAAGGCGCCGCTCCGTTATGATTTCAACCGCTTCACCTTCGTCTCGCGGCAGATCGCCAAGGGTAGCCGCTTGCGCCTCGTCGTCGGGCCGATAAATTCGATCAACACGCAGAAGAACTACAATTCTGGCGGCGTGGTCGCGGACGAAACCATGGCGGATGCGCGGCCGGTTACGGTAAAACTGCTCCACGACAAGGCGCACCCGAGCGCGCTCTACATCCCCTTCGGCCAGCCGTAAGGAGGGGTCAGCGCGCGTTTAGCTTTGCGAACCATGGTTCGAGGAGCGCGATTGCGCGTTCCACGCGGTCCGTGGAAACGGCGAAGCTGATGCGCATGAAGTGGTGGCCTTCCACCGGATCGAAATCGATGCCGGGCGCCGTGGCGATGCCCGTGTCTTCAAGGATGCGCATGCAGAAGGCCATGGCGTCGTCAGTCAGGTGGCTGATGTCGGCATAGATGTAGAAGGCCCCATCCGGCGGCGCGATGCGGCGCAGGCCCATTTTCGGCAGCGCCTCCAGCAACAGGTCGCGGTTCCGCGTGTAGGTGGCGATGTGCCCCTCCAGCTCGTCGCGGCACTCGAAGGCGGTGAGCCCGGCATGCTGCGCGAGCGACGGCGGTGTCAGGAACAGGTTGCCCATGCGCGCCCGCGCCGCGCCGATCAGCTCCGGCGGCACCACCAGCCAGCCGAGCCGCCAGCCCGCCATGCTGAAGTATTTGGAGAAGCTGTTGACCACCAGCGTGTCGGCCGAGAACTCTAGCATCGAGTGCGCCGGGCCCACGTAGCTGATGCCGTGGTAGATCTCGTCAGAGATGATGCGGATGCCGCGGCGGCGGCACACTTCGGTGATCGCTGCGAGTTCGTCCTTCGGGATGATCGTGCCGGTGGGATTGGCGGGGCTCGCGACGATCAGGCCTTCGGGCGCGGGCTCCAGCGCCTCTATCGCTGCGGCGGTGATCTGGTAGCGCTCCGCCTCGCCGCAGGGCAGCTCCACCGGCACCATGTGCAGCGCCTTCAGCGTGTTGCGGTAGGCGACATAGCCCGGCCGTGCGAGCGCGACGCGCGCGCCGGGGGCGAACAGGCAGGAAAGCGCCATAACGAACGCGGGCGATGCGCCGTTCGTCAGGATGATCTGCTCGGGGTCGAGCGCGATTCCGTAGGTTTCCTGATAGTGGCGGGCGATGCGCGTCTTGAGCGGAATACTCTCCCAATAGCCCATGCCGTCCGTATCGAGGATGCGGTGCGCCTCGGCGATGGCTTTGGCCGGCGCGCCGGTCGAAGGCTGGCCGAACTCCATGTGGATGACCTCGCGCCCCTCCGCCGAAAGGCGGTGCGCAAGGCGGCTGATGGCAAGGGCGTGAAAGGGATCGATTTCAGCAGTCATGGCTGCGGGTTAGAGAGGCGTGGAGATACGCGCAAGGGCGGTGAGCGCGGTCCGCGCTTGCAAAGTACATCTCTTGGCAGGACTTTCCGCGCTATAGAGGCGCGGACAAGACGATGCTTTTCAACAGCTACGAATTCATCCTGCTGTTCCTGCCGATCGCCGTGGCGGGCTTCTTCGTGCTTGCGGGCGCGAGCACGCGGGCGGCGATGGGCTGGCTCGTGGCTGTGTCGCTCTTCTTCTATGGGTGGTGGAACCCTGCTTATCTGCCGCTTCTCATCGGCATCGCGGCGTTCAACTACGTCGTCGGCCGCGCCTTGTCCCGCCGCCCGTCGCGCTGGCTGCTCGGGCTGGGCATCGCTGTCGATCTCGGAACGCTCGGCTATTTCAAATATGCCGGTTTCTTCGTGTCGACGGTCGATTCGCTCACCGGCGCGGATTGGGCGATCGGCCCCATCGTCCTGCCGCTCGCCATCTCCTTTTTCACCTTCCAGAAGATCGCCTTCCTCGTGGACAGCCACCGTGGCCTCGCGCGCGATGTGGGTCCGCTCGAATACGCCTTGTTCGTGGCGTTCTTCCCGCAGCTCATTGCCGGGCCGATCGTCCACTACCGCGATGTGGTGCCGCAGTTCCGGTTGTCGGAAACGTTCCGGCCCATCGCCGAAAACTTCGCGGTGGGCATCACCATCTTCGCGATCGGCCTGTTCAAGAAGGCGGTGCTGGCAGATGGCATCGCGGTCTACGCAACGCCGGTGTTCGATGCAGCGGAGGCTGGCCGCTCGCCCGACCTCCTCACCGCGTGGAGCGCGGCGCTCGCCTACACGTTCCAGCTCTACTTCGACTTTTCGGGCTACTCGGACATGGCGATCGGCGCCGCGCGCCTGTTCGGCATCCGGCTGCCGCTCAACTTCAATTCGCCATACAAGGCGGCAAACATCATCGATTTCTGGCGCCGCTGGCACATGACGCTGTCGCGGTTCCTGCGCGATTATCTCTACGTTCCGCTCGGCGGCAACCGGAAGGGACGGGCGCGCCGCCATGCCAATCTGCTCGCGACGATGCTCCTCGGCGGCCTCTGGCATGGCGCGGGTTGGACCTTCGTTGTCTGGGGCGCACTGCATGGCGCGTTCCTCATCGTGAACCATGCGTGGCGGCGGTTTGTGCCCGCCGCGCTCGCCGGCGCGCGCCTGTATCCGGCGGCGGCGTGGCTGCTGACCTTCCTTGTCGTGGTCGCCGCGTGGGTGCCATTCCGCGCGCCGACGCTGGACGGTGCCGTGCGAATCCTCGCCGGGATGGCGGGGCTGAACGGTGTGTCATTGCCCGCAGCCCTCTTCGCGCGCCTCGGCCCGCTGCGCAGCGGGCTGGAGACCCTTGGGGTGGAGGCTTCGGTCGGCGGGGGCGGAGTGTTCGTGGCAACATGGCTCTGGATCATCATCCTGTTCGCGCTCGCGCGCTTTGCGCCGAGCACGCAGCAGATCATGGGCAGATACCGTCCGGGTCTCGGCTTCGAGGCCGCGGTCGCTGTGCGGTTGTCGTGGCGGCCCGCGGTGCGTTGGGCCATGTTTACAGGGGCGCTTGCGGCTGCAGGACTGCTCGCGCTCAACCAGGTTTCCGAATTCCTCTATTTCCAGTTCTGAAGGCAGCGCCCGTGAAACGCTATCTCGCCATTCTTGCCGCAACGGTGCTGGTGATCGTCGTAGGCGTCGCGGGCCTTGCATGGCTCGTCGATCCCTATGCCTATTGGAACGCGCCTGTCATCGATGGCGTCAATCGCTATCGTCCTGCGTCCGGAAAGCACATGCTCGCCGTGAAACTGCGGCAGTATGAACGGATGCAGCCAAACACGCTGGTTGCCGGAAACAGTCGCGTCTACGTCGGGATCGACCCCGGATCGGCCAGCTGGCCGTCCGAAATGCAGCCCGTCTACAACCTCGGTCTGCCTGGCGTCGGTATGCGCAACCTCGTCCAGGCTGTCGAAACCGCGCTCTTCACCCACCAGCCCCGCGCGCTCTTCGTTGGCCTCGATTTCATCAACTTCACGGTCGATAAGGCCGATTGGGATAAAGGCGGACCTGTTGCGTTGCCGCCCAAGCCGGATTACGAAGCGCGCGCAGCGCTTGCCGCGAAGCTGCTGCTATCGCTCGATGCGCTGGGAGATACCGCCGCTGCGCTCGCGGAGCAGCACAGCGCTTCGCCTGAGACGATTTCGCCCGCCGGTTTCTACGGCACCGGCATCTATCCCGCCACGATAGCGTCGGAAGGGCATGCCGCGCTCTTTCGCCAGCGCAACCTGGAAAACCTCGAATATTTCCTGGCAGGTCCCAAGCGCGTGCGGTGGGGTCCCGAACAGAATCCCGAGTTCGATGCGCTCGACGATCTTGTGCAGACGGCGAAGACCCGCCGGATTTCACTCACGTTCTTCACCTACCCATATCATGCTGACCTGCTGCTCAGCTACCAGAAGGCCGGGCTTTGGCCCGCTTACGAGGACTGGCTTCGCGATCTGGCGGCGTTTTCGGCGCGTACGGGCATCCTCACCTACATATTCACGCGCGTCGACGAGGTGACGGGAGAGACCGTGCCCGAAGATGGGGATACGAAAACGCGAATGCGGTGGTATTGGGAGGCCGGTCACTTCAAACCCGCACTTGGAGACCGAATGGTCCTCATCATGAACAGCTCGCTCGACGATCGACTGGTGCTGACACCCGACAATGTCGAGGCACGGATTCGCGAGCTGCGCGAAGGCCTTGCCGCCTATGGCGAGCAGCATCCGGAAGCAGTCCGGCGCATCGACGAGGCGTTTGAGGACGCGGCACGGTGAAGCAGGCATTGCTTGGGTCCCTCCGCGCGCTGGGCGGTTTTGCGACGGCGCGCGCGCTCACGGCGGGGAAGCTGCGTATCCTTTGCTACCATGGCCTGTGGACCCTGGACGCGGCGCCGTTCGGGAACCGCCTGTTCATGCCGCATCGGCAGTTTGCAGATCGGATGAAGTGGCTTGCGGCGTCGCCCTATCCCGTGCTGCCGCTCGGCGAAGCGGTCGACATGCTCGCGGAAGACAGGCTACCGAAGGGCGCCACCGTCATCACGATCGATGATGGCTGGGCCTCCACCTATACGCACATGCTCCCCGCGCTTGAAGCCTGCGGCCTTCCGGCGACCGTCTATGTTTCCACCTACTATGTCGAAAACGATGGCCCGGTCGCGAATGTCGTCGCGAACTACCTCGCCGAGCGCGCGCTTGCCGGCACCTATGACCTCGCCGGCGTCCTGCCCGGCCTCGAAGCGCCGCTCGTTCTCGGCGATGCCGCGAGCCGCGACAGGGCAGGGGACCGGCTGCGCACGGCGGTCGACGATGTCGGTTTCCAGCCGCGCATGGTCGGCCTCGCGGAAGTGGCGAACCGGCTCGGTATGGGCACGGAGCCGTGGTGGTCGGGGCGTCAGTTCCACCTGATGCGCCCTGAAGAGGTGGCGGATGCCGCCCGCCGCGGCCTCGATATCCAGCTCCACACCCACCGCCACAAGGGCCTGCACCGCTACATCGATGCCCTGCCGCAGGAACTCGCCGATAACCGCGCTTCGCTCGGCGCCATGCTTGGCGGCGCGCGTCAGGATCATTTCTGCTACCCGAGCGGAGGTTTCGACCCGCGGGGAGAGGCGATGCTCGCCGAGGCAGGCATCAAATCCGCGACGCTTGTCAGCGAAGGCTTGAACGCGCCGGGTACGAACCCATATCGCTTGCGGCGGTTCCTGGACGGCCGGACAGTGAGCGAAGCGAGCATCGACGCCTATCTCTCCGGCATCCTCGACATCGCCGAGCGGCTGCGCTAGACGCGCGGCAAATCCGAAAGATCACGTGAGAAGGCGGCGGCGGCATGGCGTCCTACCAGTATAGTTTTGTAATGAAGGGTCTCACGAAGACCTTCCCCGGCGCGCCGAAGCCGGTTCTGAACAACATTCACCTGCAGTTCCTGCCCGGTACCAAGATCGCCATCATCGGCGTCAACGGTGCCGGCAAGTCGACGCTGATGAAGATCATGGCGGGCTACGACAAGGACTATCAGGGCGAGGCATGGGCCGCAGACGGCGTCCGCGTCGGCTATCTTTCGCAGGAGCCGCAGCTCGATCCGACGAAGACCGTGAAGGAAAACGTCATGGACGGCGTCCGCGCGGTCGCCGACATGATGGACCGCTTCAACGAAATCTCGACCATCATGGCCGATCCGCCGGAAGACGCGGATTTTGACGCGCTGATGACCGAGATGGGCGAGCTGCAGGAGAAGATCGACGCCGTCGACGGCTGGACGCTCGACAACCAGCTCGAAATCGCCATGGATGCGCTGCGCTGCCCGCCGGGCGACGCCAGTGTCGAGAATCTGTCAGGCGGTGAGAAGCGCCGCGTGGCGCTCTGCCGACTGCTGCTCGAAAAGCCCGAAGTCCTGCTCCTCGACGAGCCGACCAACCACCTCGATGCCGAAAGCGTCCAGTGGCTGGAAAAGCACCTGATCGACTACGCAGGCAACGTCATCCTCGTCACCCACGACCGCTACTTCCTCGACAACGTCGTCGGCTGGGTGCTGGAGCTGGACCGCGGCCGCGGTCTGCCCTTCGAGGGCAACTACTCCAAGTGGCTTGAGGCGAAAGCCAAGCGCATGGAGCAGGAAGACCGCGAGGAAGAGGGTCGCCAGAAGGCGATCAAGGAAGAGCTGGAGTGGATCCGGCAGTCGCCGAAGGCCCGCCAGTCCAAGTCCAAGGCGCGTATCAAGGCGTTCGATGAGCTCGTCGAAAAGCAGAACGACCGCCGGCCGGGTGCAGCGCAGATCCTCATCCAGGTGCCCGAGCGTCTCGGCAGCACGGTGATCGAGGCGAAAGGGCTCACCAAGGCCTACGGCGACAAGCTGCTGTTCGAAAACCTGGAATTCACGCTGCCGCCGGGCGGTATCGTCGGTGTCATCGGGCCTAACGGTGCCGGTAAGTCGACGCTCTTCAAGCTCATCACCGGGCAGGAGACGCCCGACAGCGGATCGATCAAGATCGGCGACACGGTGAAGCTCGGCTACGTCGACCAGAGCCGCGATCACCTCGATTCGAACAAGAACGTCTGGGAAGAGGTCTCGGGCGGCAACGAGCGTTTCTACTTCGGCAAGCACGACATATCGACGCGCGCTTACGTCGGCGCCTTCAACTTCAAGGGCGTTGATCAGCAGAAGAAGGTCGGCCAGCTTTCAGGCGGTGAGCGCAACCGCGTTCACATGGCGAAGATGCTGCAGAAGGGCGGCAACGTGCTGCTGCTCGACGAGCCCACGAACGACCTCGACGTCGAAACGCTGCGCGCGCTCGAAGAGGCTCTGGAGAATTTCGCGGGCTGCGCCGTGGTCATCAGCCACGATCGCTTCTTCCTCGATCGCCTTGCCACGCATATCCTCGCGTTCGAAGGCGACAGCCATGTCGAATGGTTCGAAGGCAACTTCGAAAGCTACGAGGAAGACAAACGCCGCCGCCTCGGCGACGAAGCCGACCGCCCCCACCGCATGAGCTACAAGAAGCTCACGCGTTAGGAGCCGATCGTCAGTCGCAGAGCCTCCGCTCTCCATCGCTGAGACCCGTAGTGTTCGTGATGTTTCGGAGCGTCAGTTCGCGCGCGATGAACGCTGACGTGTAGGTGATGTCGCGTTCGGTGAAGATCGGCGCGATGCTGCTCAATATGCTGCTTCTCACCGGGAAAAACCACGGCGTGTACCGATAGGTCACTTCGGCAACGAGCACGTTGTTGGGGTCCGTGACGATCATGCCGTTTACTTCGTCTATCGACGCATCGTCCTTGCCATCGCCTTCCTCGCCGATTTCGCTTGCCCGCGCGAGATTGCCTTCGCATCGTTGCCATCGAATCCAGTGCCCGTCGTCGGCCGCGTTGCGCGTGACGGAACTAAGGACGAGGCGGCCGTTCGCGTCGAAATCGTCGAACGATGCCGACATCTGCGAGCCCATGAACAGCGTGTTGACGTCCACTTCGTCGATGCTTGCCCGATATCGTGCAGCGAGATCGGCGGCCGAGGTCGCGATGCGCGAAAGCTGCTGGTGCGTCAGCGCGAGGTGAACAAGCTCAAGCCCACCCAGCAATGCAACCATCAGAAACGGCAATGCAAACGCGAACTCCATGAACGCGACACCGGACTCGTTTTTATGTAGCGAGGTCCGAACCTTTGGGAGACGAATCCGTTTCATTGTCATGAAGGAATGCACTCCTCCTCGGGATCGGGCACCTCGATATTGCTGAACGGCTCGTTTTTGATGACGGCGTTGGCCTCGATCGTCATATCGTTATTGCCGCCGTTGATGACGCTTGAGGTAAGCTTGAAGATCATCGGGTAGGTAACCGTCACGCCGTAATAAAGAATGTCTTCGGCATTGCCGAGATCATCGCTGCCGCGATCTGCATCCCACTGCTCGTTCCCGTTGATGTCGAGGTAACAGTCGCCGGGCCCTGGTTCGCCGCCCAAAGGCTCGACGTCGGAAGTAAGCGGTTCTGGCTGACCCACGGCTCCGAAGCTAGAGTAGCTCCTGCGATCGATTTCCGCGTGGGCGCCTTTGATCTGCCCGATTTTCGCGTCGAGGATCGCGTCGAGTTCCTCTGCGGTCGAGCCGCCCGTCGCAGCGAGGCGCGAGACTTCGCGCAGCGCACCTTCCACGTTCGATTTCGCATAGGCCAGATAGCCGAGCTCGATGCCGCCCATCAGCAACGTCATCATCGGCAGGCTTAGCAAGGCGAACTCGATGATATAGCTGCCGCGTTCATCCCCGTGGAGACGAGATAGTGGGTTGCGGAGACGTTTCATTGTGATGCCTACTTCGACACGCGCAGATAACCGATATTCTGCGCGATCTTTTCGAAAGCCTTGTTCAGATCGTCGGCCGTTTCCGCGACGTAATAATCGTCTTCGGAACTTGCGCACTGCTCGATCGCGGTCTTGTCCGTTGAGCCGATCGAGGTGGAAAATGCTACAGTTGAAACCTTGATGCCCTGCTTCTTCGCCGCTTCGCAGATCATCCGGAAACGCGCGCGATGTTCTGGCTTGGGTTCAGTCGTGTTAGACCGCGTTCGGTGATCCCACAGATACTGGCCATAGGCTGAATAGCTGATACCGGGATCGATTTCACCGTCGGACATGAAGACGATATAGCGGTTGATACCGCGTTCCTCACCGGTATGCCCGGGAGCAAGGTAGGTGCTTTCATTGGGGAACGGCGCACCAGGGCTGATAAGCGCCAGACCCCAGTACATGCCGAGTTCATGATAAGTGCCGCCCGCGGGTTGGAGTGCGTCGATATAGCTCCCCAGCGTCGTCACGCCGTCCGCATCGATTTGCGTAAGCAGCTTTGCCTCGTTTGGGCAACTCTTGTTGGGCCCGGTCGAGGCCACGCCGTCCGCGTAGTGGCTCCCCGTTGTCAAGCTCGCGTAGCTCGTATCATAACGCACCGCTTTGCTCGAGTACGTGTTGCTATCGTTTTGCATGCGCCAGTTAAGGCTGGCCCAGGGCTCCTTCGTGATGTCCATGTATGTCGAATTCGGGCGGTACTTGTTGCCGGTTACACTGACACCGCCGACCGATGAGCTCGCCCAAGGTGGCGCGAAATAAGGCCGCCATTTCGGCGCGATCTGGCCCTCGACTTCGGTGCCGGGCGCGGCGTCGATAACGTCCCACGCACCCACCGGGATGGTCGTGTAGGGTGAACTGGATGCATCGATGGTCGTGACAGTGCTTCGCGCCTCGACACAGCCTTTCCACGCATAGGGATTGGAAGGCGTCGTCTCGGCGAGGCCCAGGGAAACGAACTGGTCTAGGTCTAGATTTTCGTCATCGTAAGTGCCCGTCACGGAATAATTCTTCCAGGCGTATTTCCCACTCACGGTTGCCATGTACGGCTCGCCAATATTCGTAGAATAAGGCTCACCTGTGTAATCGATGTAATCGGCGTTTTCATTGTGGAGCAGCTTGCCGACGTTCACGCCCTGCGAATAGGGAACGATGCCGACTCGTACACGTAGTCCGCTGCTGCTCAGCTGGTCCTGAAGATCTTTAAGGATGTCGAGAAATTTCTTGGAAGCGCTCTGCAGTGCGATCATGCGCTCGTTGTCGCTTCCGCTGTTGCTGTTCACATCCCACCGCATCGATCCGGTCACGTCAACGACCAGAACGACGTCGACATTCACGCCCGCCCGACGCGCGGAGCACTCGGCATTGATGTCCATCGACTGGATACCCGCAATCCGCAGCAGCTGCGTGGAGATTGTCGTTGCCAGCGTGACCGTGAGTTCGCCCTGCTCGTCGACCTGCGCGGTGCGCGTAATCTCACCCGTATCGAACTTGCCTTCGGGGAAATTGTAATCGAGGAACTTTTGGATTTCCTGATCGGCAGTGGTGTTGCTGAGTACGGTGCCGCCGCTGTCCACGTCGTCCTTGGTCATCACCTTGCGACCCGCCAGCGCCGCCGCATCGCAGGCCTGTGCCAGTCGTGCCTCGGCCATGTAGGCGCGCGTCAGGTCGACACCGCCGCCGATGGCGCCGACGAGCGGAATGACGGATGCTGCTACGATGGCGAGCGCGTTGCCCTTCTGGTCGCGTCTCAGGCGTGAAAGAAAGGTCGACGACTGCATGGCTTTCATGCGATGGCCCGGCGTATTGCTGCCCAGCGACATAGTGTTCACCCCCGTGCACCGCCTGCGAACAGGCGCATGATCAAGGATGCATAAGGGGAAATGCCTAAGAAGCTGTTGAGGTGACTGGTTAATGAGAGACGGGATCGGCGGAATTCCGGGCGTTGCCGAAACGATTTCCGAAACGGAAGCTTTTGTGCGGGCCGAAGACCGGGACCGCTACGTCGCGACGCTGTTCGCGCCGCCCGCCGCAAGGCCGCGTCTTTTTGCGCTCCACGCTTTCGATCTGTCGCTCGCCGATGTGGTCCGCACGACAACCGAGCCGCAGATCGGCATGATCCGGCTCGCATGGTGGCGCGATAGTGTCGAAGGCGCGCGCGAAAAGTCGGTGGCGGGCCAGCCCGTTCTGGCTGCGGTCGCAGCTGCAGCGCTGGATCCGGTACAACTCGCGGCGCTCGCGGAGGCGCACATGGATGTGCTCGACGGTGCCGAGATCGGCGAGAGCGGCGCGCAGCTTTTCCGTTGCGCTGCTACCGTTCTGGGGGCCGAGGAACCCATGGGACTCGCCGATGCCGGCCGGTTCTGGGCGATGGCGTCGGCGCGCCGCCGGGGCGCTGAGGGGACCGTGCCGGAGCTTGGCCGCATGCGCTTCCCGCCCGCCGTTCGTCCCGTCACCGCGCTTGCCGCCGTCGCCCGGCGCGACGCTGCCGGCAAGCACGAGCCGCGCGGCGCGGCAGGGCGGCAGTTCGCCATCCTGCGCCACGTGCTGACAGGGAAAGCGTGACACTGCCGGAACGAACTCGTTAGGCTCTATCCCGCGAGTCGCATCGAAAGGGTAGAGATGACAATGGTTTGGCGCTGGGCGGTCGGCGGCATTGCGGTAACATTGCTCGTGGCGGCAGCCGTCGTGGTGAGCGTGGACGACGAGCCGGAAACTGCCCCGCTACCGGAGCCGCCGCCGCCCGTCGCTGCTCCCGCCGCGCTGCCGGAGCCGCCGCAGGCGAGCGAGGCGACGCGCGAGGAAAAGCGCTTCCGCCGTTACGATCGCGACCGCAACGCCAGTGTCAGCCGTGAAGAGTATCTGCGCTCGCGCCGGCAGTCGTTTGACAGGTTCGATACGGACGGAAACGGCGTGCTCAGCTTCGCGGAATATGCTGTGAAGCAGAATGCGCGCTTCGATGATGCCGATGCCGACAGGTCAGGCGAACTCACGGCGGCGGAGTTCGAAAAGACTCGGACAGTCCGGACCGCTGCAAAGCCGAAGGTGGATTGCAGCTGCGCGGATTAATCGGCTTTGTCGGCGATCCAGCGATCGAGATCGGCGAGCGCCCGTTCCGCATAGGCGGCTTTCCGCGATTTTTTGGCAACGCGTTCGTCAAACGGAGGGAACAGACCGAAGTTCACGTTCATCGGCTGATAGGTCTCCGCCACTGCCTCGCCCGTGATATGCGCGAGGAGCGCGCCGAGCGCCGTCGTGCGCGGCGGCAGGTTGGGGGCGGTGCCGTGCGCATCGGCGGCCGCGAAACGCCCGGCCATCAGGCCGACGGCGGCGCTCTCGATATAGCCTTCGCAGCCGGTGATCTGCCCGGCGAAGCGGATGCGCGGCTCGGACTTCAGGCGCAGGCTGCCGTCCAGCAGCACCGGCGATTTGATGAACGTGTTGCGGTGCAGCCCGCCCAGCCGCGCGAACTCGGCGTTCTCCAGGCCGGGGATGCTGCGGAAGATGCGCACCTGCTCGGCGTGGCGCAGCTTCGTCTGGAAGCCGACCATGTTCCAGAGCGTGCCCGAAGCGTTGTCCTGACGTAGCTGGACGACCGCATAGGCCTTCTTTCCCGTACGTGGGTTGGTGAGGCCGACGGGCTTCATCGGCCCGAAGCGCAGCGTTTGGGGGCCGCGCTCGGCCATCACCTCAATGGGCATGCAGCCTTCGAAATAGGGGGTGTTCGCCTCCCATTCCTTGAACACGGTCTTCTCGCCGGTCATCAGCGCGTCGATGAAGACGCCGTACTGCGCTTCGTCCATCGGGCAGTTGATGTAGTCCTTGCCGTCGCCCTTGTCGTAGCGGGACTGGAACCACGCGGTTTCCATGTCGATGCTCTCGCGGTGGACGATGGGCGCGATGGCATCGAAGAAGGCGAGGGCGTCTTCGCCCGTTTCTGCGCGGATCGCTTCGGCGAGCGGCGCGGCGGTCAGGGGGCCGGTGGCGATGATCGTCTGGCCCCATTCGGCCGGCGGCAGGCCCTCCACGCACTCGCGGCGGATTTCGATCAGTGGTTCGGCTTCGATGGCGGCGGTTACGCGCGCGGAGAAGTCGTCGCGGTCCACGGCGAGCGCGGAGCCTGCGGGCACCCGCGCCGCGTCGCCGCAACGGAGGATCAGCGAGCCCAGCCGCCGCATTTCTTCGTGGAGGACGCCAACGGCACTGGCATTCGGATCATCGGACCGGAAGCTGTTGGAGCAGACGAGTTCGGCAAGCCCGTCCGTATGGTGCGCATCCGTGCCTTGCACGGGGCGCATTTCGTGCAAAACAACGGGAACGCCCGCGCGCGCGAGCTGCCAGGCGGCTTCCGAACCGGCGAGGCCGCCGCCTATGACGTGGACAGGTGTCTTCATGCGCGCGGAGATATGGGGAAGGGGTGCTCGCGTCCAGTGTTGCATGGTCGCCCGCTCTTTGCGATGAGCCTTGCCGAATGTCGCGCCGCATCCTGATCGTCACGGGGCTTTACCCGCCGAACGCCCCCACGGCGACTGTGCGTGCACCGAAGTTCGCGCGCTTCCTGATGGATCGCGGCCACGACGTTCGCGTGCTTTCGGGGCAGAATCTTCAGTTCCCCGCCGCCGTTGACCCCGAGATTCCCGCCGAGCGCATCACCGCCGTGCCCTATGTGCGGCGCGGGCGGACAGCACCCATGACGGAGGCGGATCAGCCGAAGCCCGGCGCGAAGGCGAGCGTGGAAACCGCCGCGCAGCCGGGCGGGCTCAGGCGCCTGATCTGGCAGCTCTCCTACCTCCCCGATCCGCACGTCACCTGGATCGACCCGGCGGTTGAGACGGCCCTGGCGTGGGACTGGAAGCCGGACGTGATCTTCTCGACCGGCCCGCCGCATTCAAGCCATATGGCGGCAGCGCGGCTGTCGCGTGCGTGGGGCGTGCCCTTCGTCGCTGAACTCCGCGACCTCTGGGCGGACAATATCTACCAGAACGAAAGCCTCATCGCGAATGGCGTCAACCGCTGGATGGAGCGGCGCGCGCTTTCGAAGGCTGCGGCGCTGGTGGCGGTGACCGAAGGCAGCACTGAAATCCTCGCGCGGCGCTCCGGAAAGCCAGTCGTGTGCGCGGCGAACGGCTACGATCCGGCCGATTTCGTCGGCCTGGAAGACGTGTCGGCGCTCGATGCAGATCGGCTCAGCATCGTGCACGCGGGGTCCACCTACAACGGCGGCCGCTCACCCGAGCCGCTGCTCGCGGCGCTTGCGCTCCTGAAGCCTGATCCGGCGAAGCTCGTCGTGCATTTCTGGGGCGAGGACAGCCACGTGCCGATGGCGATGGCCGAGCGTGCGGGCGTTGCCCATCTGGTGCAGGCGCACCCCCCGATTGGGCGCAGCGAGGTGCTGCGCATCGAGCGCGCGGCGGACATCCTGCTGTTGCTGCGCTTTTCCACCGAGGGCGAAAAGCACGTCGTCGCCGGCAAGCTTTACGAATATGTCGGCGCGCGGCGGCCGATCCTCTGCCACGGCCAGCAGGAAGGCGAGGCGGCGGACCTCATCCGGCGCACAGGCATCGGCCTTGTCAGCAACGACCCGGCCACGGTCGCGGACTGGCTTTCGCAAAAGCTCGCCGAGCGCGCGAGTGGCCGCCTCCCGGATCTCCCGGCGGGCGCGGCAGACGGGCTGACGCGCGCGGCGCAGTTCGAAAAGGTTGAGGCGGTGCTCACCGGCCTCTTCACCCGTTGATATTTGCGGCCATCGCCGTTATAACGTGCGTATGAACGCATCGCTCAAACTCGTGAAGATCGGCAATTCGACAGGCGTGATCCTGCCGAAGGAGCTGCTTGCGCGTCTGCGTGTCGAGCTTGGCGATACGCTTTACGCATCGGAATCGCCCGATGGCGTGCGCCTCACGGCATCCAATCCCGATTTCGAGGCGAAGATGAAGCTCGCCGAGAAGATCATGCGTGAGGATCGCGATATTCTGCGCGTTCTGGCGCAATGACGGTCGATCAGCGGATCGAGCCAAACTGGCTCGATCCAAAGGATGCCATCGCGATTCATGATCGCCAGCTTGCCGAACATGGCGGAGGGGCCGGAGTACGCGATTCCGGGCTTCTGGATTCGGCCTTGGCCCGGCCCGTCAACCGCTGGACCTATGGCGAAGACGATCCCGCCGCACTTGCCGCCGCCTATGCGTTCGGCATTGCCCGCAATCACCCGTTCATCGACGGCAACAAGCGCACCGCGTGGGTGATCGCGCGCCTGTTCCTTGCACTGAACGGCCATGAACTGCGGTTCAGCGCCGCGGATGCGATCGCCATGATGCTCGATCTGGCGGCGGGCACGCTCCCCGAGGATGCGGCTGCCGACTGGTTCCGTTCGCGGCTTCCCGTCACCCAATCGTAACGCTGGCCTTCACGCGCGCGCGCATGTAGAGACGAACGCACAACCATAAAAATCCCCAAGAGCGTACAGGAAACCGAGTGGACGCCCCAGAGACCAGCGGCGCCGAGCCGTCCGATATCCGCCCCATCTCCATCGTCGAGGAGATGAAGACGAGCTATCTCGATTACGCGATGAGCGTGATCGTGGCGCGTGCGCTGCCCGATGTTCGCGATGGTCTGAAGCCCGTTCACCGCCGTATTCTCTACACCGCCTACGAAAACGGCTTCACGTCGAACAAGCCTTATCGCAAGTCCGCGCGCATCGTCGGTGACGTGATGGGTAAGTACCACCCGCACGGCGACAGCGCGATCTACGACGCGTTGGTCCGCATGGCGCAGGATTGGTCGATGCGCGTTCCGCTCATCGATGGTCAGGGCAACTTCGGCTCGATGGACCCGGATGCCGCCGCGGCGATGCGCTACACCGAATCGCGCCTCGCCAAGGTGACCGACGAGCTGCTGACCGATCTCGACAAGGACACTGTCGATTTCGTGCCGAACTACGACGGCTCAGAGAGCGAGCCTTCAGTGCTTCCGGCGCGCTTCCCGAATCTGCTGGTGAACGGCGCGGGCGGCATCGCGGTCGGCATGGCGACGAACATCCCGCCGCACAACCTCGGCGAGGTCGTGGCGGCGGCTGTCGCGTTCATCGACAATCCAGCGATCACGGTCGAGGAGCTCATGGAGTTCGTGCCGGCGCCGGACTTTCCCACGGGCGCGATGGTGATGGGCAAGGGCGGCCTGCTCAGCGCCTACACCACCGGGCGCGGCTCGGTCATCATGCGCGCGCGCAGCATCGTCGAGGACCGGCGCGGTGATCGCCGCCAGATCGTCCTCACCGAAATTCCGTTTCAGGTCGGCAAGGCGGGCCTTGTCGAGAAGATCGCCGAGGCGGTGAAGGACAAGCGCATCGAGGGCGTGTCCGACATTCGCGATGAATCGAACCGCGAAGGCGTGCGCGTCGTCATCGAGCTGAAGCGCGATGCGACGCCCGAAGTCGTCCTGAACCAAGTCTACCGCTTCACCCCCGCGCAGACGAGCTTCGCCTTCAACATGCTGGCGATCCGCGGCGGCCGCCCGGAACTGCTGAACCTGCGCGACATCATCGCGGCGTTCATCACCTTCCGCGAGGAAGTGATCACCCGCCGCTCGAAGTTCGAGCTGAACAAGGCGCGCGACCGCGCCCACATCCTGCTTGGCCTCGTCGTGGCCGTGTCGAACCTCGATGAGGTCGTGCGCATCATCCGCGGCAGCTCCAACCCTGCCGAAGCCCGCGAAACCCTGATGGCGCGCGAGTGGGCGATTGGCGAGATCCGGCCCTATCTCGAACTCGTCGAGGCTGTGGAAGGCGCCGTCTACGGCGATTCCTACAAGATGAGCGAAATCCAGGTTCGCGCCATTCTCGATCTCCGCCTCCACCGCCTCACCCAGCTCGGTCGCGAAGAGATCGGCGGCGAGCTCAAGGAGTTGGCGGTTTCGATTGCCGAACTGCTCGCCATCCTCGGGGATCGTGCGAAGCTTTACGCCGTGATGCGCGAGGAGCTCGTCGCCGTTTCGGAAGGCTATGCGACGCCCCGGCGTACCGAAATCGTGCCCTACCTCGACGATATCGATGATGAAGACCTCATCGAGCGCGAGGAGATGGTCGTCACCGTCACCATGGGTGGCTACATCAAGCGCACGCCGCTCGATAGCTTCCGCGCGCAGCGGCGCGGCGGCAAGGGCCGCTCGGGCATGAACACGAAGGATGAGGATGCGATCACGAACCTGTTCGTGACGCTGACCCACACGCCCGTTCTGTTCTTCTCCACGGCGGGCAAAGTCTACCGCATGAAGGTGTGGAAGCTCCCCGAAGGCGCGCCGCAGGCGCGTGGCCGGGCGATGGCGAACCTGCTGCCTCTCGCGGACGGAGAGGTCATCTCGACCGTGCTGCCGCTCCCCGAAGACGAGGCGGAGTGGGGCAAGCTCCACGTGATGTTCGCCACCGCGAAGGGCACCGTGCGCCGCAACTCGATGGATGCGTTCACCAACGTCCCCTCGAACGGCAAAATCGCCATGCGCTTCGATGAAGACAGCGACGACCGCCTGATCGGCGTCGCGCTGCTCACGGAGGACGACGACGTTCTGCTCGCCACGCGGCAGGGCAAGGCGATCCGCTTCTCCGCGACCGACGTGCGCGAGTTCCAGAGCCGCACCTCCACGGGCGTGCGCGGTATGACCCTGAAGGGCGATGACGAGGTGATCTCGCTCTCCATCCTGCGCGGCTTCGCGGCGACGCCGGACGAGCGCGAGGCATACCTCCGCGCCGCGCCGTGGAAGGACAACGAAAACGAACCGACGCTTTCGCCCGAACGCATGGCCGAGTTCACGGCGGCTGAGGAGTTCATCCTCACCGTGTGCGCGAACGGCTACGGCAAGCGCACATCGGCCTACGAATACCGCCGCACGAACCGGGGCGGGCAGGGCATCGGCAACATCGACAATATCGCCCGCAACGGCCCGGTGGTGGCGAGCTTCCCGGCGCACGACGGCGAGCAGCTCATGCTCGTCACCGATCAGGCGAAGATGATCCGCCTCGGCCTCGATACGCTCCGCGTCATCGGCCGCAACAGCGCGGGCGTGCGCCTGTTCAACGTCGCCGACAATGAACACGTCGTATCTGCCGCGAAGATCGCAACCGACGGCGAGGACGAAGGTGAAGACGAGGGCGCAGACGCCGCCGAGGAAGTAGAAGCCGCACCCGCCACGGAATGACCGTCACAGCCTACAAGATACTCACGCGCGGCGAGTGGGAAAGCCTGAAAGCTGAAGGCACGTTCGCCGGCGCCCCGGTCGATCTGGCGGACGGCTACATCCACCTCTCCGCACCCGATCAGGTGGCGGAAACTGCGGCGAAACACTTCGCGGGCCGAGACGATCTCGTGCTCGCCGAAGTCGATCTCAGGAAGCTGGAAGGCGTGAAGTGGGAACCCTCACGCGGCGGGCAACTGTTTCCCCACATTTACGGGGTCCTGCCTCTCGCCGCCGTGGTAAGAACAGAACCGCTGCAGACCAAAAAATAACCTCCCTCGCTCCACCGAGGAGAGGGGCAAACAACCCTTCTAAACCCCACAGGCAGTATCGTCTTTCCCTCCTTGACGGACTTGGTTTTGTCGTTTATTTCTGAAAATACAGAAAGAACGGACATGGCGATAACGGAACATCCCGACGCAAAAGCCTTCATCCTTCATTGGGGTGAAATGGGCACGCAATGGGGCGTCAACCGCTCAGTTTCGCAGGTTCACGCGCTTCTCTACCTCTCCGCCCGTCCGCTGCCTGCTGACGATATCGTCGAGCAACTGGTATTAGCCCGGTCCAATGTTTCCACGGCGCTCAAGGAACTCCAGGGTTACGGCATCGTCCGGCGTGTCCATGTGGAAGGCGACCGGCGGGATCACTTCGTCGCTGAAACCGATCTTTGGGAAATGCTCATGCGCATTGCTGCGGAGCGCAAACGTCGCGAGATCGATCCGACCATAAAGTTGCTGGATGAACTGTCCAAGCGCATGGCGGACGACAACAGCGTTCCCGCGCACGTGCGGGAACGGATCACGCGAATGCACGAGTTTATCTCGACGCTCGGCAACTGGTACGAGCAGGTCAAGGTGCTGCCGAAGTCCACGCTTGTCACACTTATGAAGCTTGGTGGCAAAGTGGCTCGTTTCGTGAGTCCCATGCGCAAATCAGACACACATTGAGAAAGGAGAGGGGCCGGCTTTAACCGTCAAACTGTGCCCAGATATTTCAGTTTTTTCAGAAATTACGGAATAGAAAGGATGTTGTATGGTTGAAACCGCATATGGGCTTTATCTGCTCATCACCATCGCGATAACCATCTGGGTCGCGCGGACCTTGTCCAAGAACGGTGAGGTGTTCCTCATCCAGTGTTTTGGCCACAATGCTGAGCTGGCGCGATCCACCAACCACTTGCTGGTGGTTGGCTTTTATCTCGTAAATATTGGCTTCATCACGCTGACACTCAGCCTTGGCGCCGAGCCAAAGACCATGCCGGATGCCATTCGCTTTCTCAGTGGAAAAGTCGGCATCGCGGTCATCGTGCTGGGCGCCATGCATTTTTTCAACATGGGTGCGATCTCGCACTTTGGTCGCAAGGTGAACGGCTGGCTGTTCGATCAGAAGGTAGTCGTGGCTTGACGAGGCGAGGCGGGCGCTGAAGCGCCCGTCATGCCCTTCTCAGGAGAATGGCAATGGAAAGAAGCGGTTCACTAATTCCTGGTGTAATTGCGGCCACTCTGCTGGCTGGTCCATTGTTTGTCGTGTTCTTTGCTGTCGCGAACATCTTTCAGCAGTTTCCAGAACATATATCTATAGACTCAAAAGACGCACAGGTCCTCTTTTTGATGCTGCCGGCAGTCGTCGTCGGTGCATGTATATCGCTCATACCCAATATCATCGGCGCAAACATCATGGCGGATCTGGCTGATGAGTATCCGTTTGCAAGGTCCTCATTTGTTTGGGCAATTGTTGGCGCATCTACTGCATTTGTTTGGATATGCATCATCCCTGGATTGTTTGATGCGCGGCCCGAAGGTTTCGCGCTTGTCGCTACATCGGCGATGTGCGCTGTCATATGCAGGGTTTACGTCAACTGGTCCTAACGCCCCTCCGTCCCTAATCGCTGCCGAACCCCCACGAAAATCAGAATCTGTCCCGCCGTGTAGAGCGGCCAGATGAAGAGCGCGGCCTCATGCGGGTCCATGCGGCCGCCGATGCGGGCGAAGATGAAGGCGTCGGAGGCGAGGAAGAGGATCGCGCCGATGCCTGTCCGGTAGCGGGAAAAGCGGCTCGTCCACGCTGCGGCCGCCATCGCTGCGAGCAGAGCGCTATAGAGCGCGATCCCCGCGTTCGCGGCTGGCCCCGCGATCAGGTAGAGGAATGGGGCGGAGAGAAGCAGGGCGAGCGCTGCGCCGCGCTGGCTGACAGGCATCGGCCCGGCGCGCCGGTTGCGCAGGTAGAGCCAGATCGCGGTGACATGGCCGAGGGCGAATGCGCCCGCGCCGACCATCATGTCGTATTCGAGCAGCATGTCGCCGAGCGCGCCCAGCGCCATCACGCCCGCAAGCAGCCAGCCGTCGGTGCGGCGCGCGGCGATGGCGGCGGCGATGGCAAGGATGGTAACGCACGCGCCTTTCAGCGCGACATGCGCCGCGAAAGGCAGCCCCGCGTTCATGGCGAGGAAGTAGGCGATCGCCGCGATTGCGGCGAGGCTTGCGGGAAGCGCGATGCGTTGAGCCATGGCAGGATCACCCCCGGGGATCGAGTCGTGCTATGGATTTAGCAGATTATCGCGCGCTTACACGCCTGAACGAGGTTCAAGCGCGGTTCACCATGGCTGTGCCATCCATGCATCGCATCAAGGCTTGACGCAGACCGTCACGGACGCGACATGCTGCGGCGGCATATTCGGCTTTTCCCGGCGATTTACGGGAACTTGCACTGGGGAGACTGGACGAATGAAGATGGTTTCACGCACGGCGCTCGGCTTCGCGCTGGCTCTCGGCATCGCGAGCGGTGCCATGGTTGCACCCGCTGTCGCCAAGGAGAAGGACAAGAAGGAAGCCGCGCCTGAGGCGCGCAAGTTCAAGTTCTCCAAAAAGGCGCAGAAGGCGCTCGGCGAGGCGCAGGCCCTGCAGCAGAAGGGTGACAACGACGCGGCGCTCGTCAAGATCCGCGAGGCCGAAGCGCTCGCCGAGACGCCGGACGACAAGTACATGGCGAATGCGCTCAAGATCAACATCGCGCTTGCGAAGCAGGACAATGCGATGCTTGCCGAAGGGCTTCAGGGCTCGATCGATAGCGGCAGCTCGACGCCTGAGGAGAAGTTGAAGTTCCAGCGCAGCCTCGCAGCGCTTGCCGTGCAGAAGAACGACGTGCCGGCCGCCATCAAGGTGTATGAGGCGATGGTTGCGGAGCACCCGAACGATGCCGACCTCGTTGTCGGACTCGGCGAGATGTACAACCGCGCCGGACGCACGCCCGAAGCCGTCGCCACGATCGACAAGGCGATCAAGGCGAAGCAGGCCGCGGGTCAGGCCGTTGAGGAAAGCTGGTACAAGCGCGCGCTCGCGCTCGCTTACGACGGCAAGCTTGCGAACCAGGTGACGCCGGCGTCGATCGCGCTCGTGCAGGCCTACCCGACGCCGACGAACTGGCGCGACGTGCTGGTGATCTTCCGCGAAACTTCGGGTCTAGACGATCAGGGCAACCTCGATGTCATGCGCCTGATGTACGACACGAACGCGCTTACTGGCGAACGCGACTACTTCGAATATGCCGAAACCGCCGACAAGCGCGGTCTTGCCGGTGAGGCCAAGAGCGTCATCGACGCCGGCACCTCGAAGGGCGCGCTTTCCACGAGCAAGGCATACGTGAAGGAACTCGTGAGCATCGTCACGCCGAAGGTTAAGGGTGACCGCGGTTCGCTGCCGTCTCTTGAAAAGGAAGCGCGCGCTGACAAGACCGGCCGTATGGCGAAGGCCACGGCGGACGGTTACCTCGGCTATGGTGAGAACGCCAAGGCCGTTGAACTGTACCGTCTGGCGCTCCAGAAGGGCGGCGTCGACGCGGCCGAGGTCAACACCCGCATCGGCATCGCGCTCGCCCGCAGCGGTGACAAGGCGGGCGCGGAGGCGGCCTTCAACGCGGTGCAGGGCGGCAAGCGCGCCGACATCGCGAAGTTCTGGCTCGCGCACCTCAACAGCAAGGGCGGCACGCAGACGGCGTCGACCGTGAACTGATCCGCCAGCGGATACGTATGAAAAGGGCGGTGCCGCGGCGCCGCCCTTTTTGTTTGCGGCGGCGGTCAGGGCTATATAAGCCCGAATACAGCAAATGATCCACGCAGCACGCATCGTCTCACTCGTCTTGCTCGCCCTCTTCGGCGCCCTCCCGGCACGCGCGCAAAGCGCCGCCCCCGTTGTCCTCGCCGCAGCCTCGCTGCAGGAAGCGCTGGGCGATGCCGCCGATGCCTGGGCCCGGCAGCGCCACCCGCGCCCGATACTCTCCTTCGCAGGCTCATCGGCCCTCGCGCGGCAGATCGAGGCGGGCGCGCCCGCCGACCTCTTCATCTCCGCCGACGAAACGTGGATGAACCATCTCGACCAGCGCGGCCTGCTGGGGCCCGGCAGTCGCCGGGTCATCGCGGGCAACCGACTGGTGCTGGTCGCACCCTCGGATTCCCCTGTGCGGCTCAGAATTTCAAAGAGCTTCCCACTCGTCCGCGTACTCGGTGCCGGGCGGCTGGCGATGGCCGATCCCGCCGGCGTTCCCGCCGGACGGTACGGCCGCGCCGCGCTTGAGACGCTCGGCGTCTGGGCGGCGGTCGAACCGCGCGTGGTGCGTTCGGAAAATGTGCGCGCCGCGCTTGCCCTCGTGGAGCGCGGCGAGGCGCCGCTCGGCATCGTCTACGCGACCGACGCCGCAGCATCGAGCAAGGTTCGCGTGGTCGGCGTGTTTCCGGCATCGAGCCATCCGCCGATCCGCTATCCCGCCGCACGGCTGAAGACGGCGAAGGCGAAGGACGCTTCGGCCTTCCTCGCGTTTCTCGGCTCGCGTCAGGCCCGGGCCATTTTCGCCCGTCACGGTTTTTCCGCACCCTGATGCTCTCGCCCGCTGAGCTTGAGATCCTGCTGCTGACACTCAAGGTCGGCATCACGGCAGTGCTGGTCACGCTGCCCATCGCCTTCACGTTCGCGTGGCTTCTCGCCCGCGCGACCTTCCCCGGCAAGGTGCTGCTCGATGGCGTTGTGCACTTGCCGCTTGTGCTGCCTCCCGTCGTCACCGGTTGGCTGCTGCTGCTTGCGTTCGGGCGCAATGGGCCGGTCGGCGCGTGGCTGCAAGACTGGTTCGGGATGACCGTGATGTTCCGCTGGACCGGCGCTGCTATCGCTGCTGCGGTCATGGCGCTCCCTCTGATGGTGCGTGCGCTGAGGCTCTCCATCGAAAATGTCGATCGCGGCCTCGAAAGCGCCGCGCGCACGCTCGGTGCGACCCGGACGCGCGTGTTTTTCTCGGTCACGCTACCGCTGTCCGTCCCCGGCGTCCTCGTCGCCTCAGTGCTTGGCTTTGCCCGCTCGATCGGGGAGTTCGGCGCCACGATCACGTTCGTGTCGAACGTACCGGGCCAAACGCAAACCTTGCCGCTTGCTATCTACAGTGCGCTCCAGCTCCCGGGCGGGGAGGGGCAGGTGCTGCGCCTTGCCGTCATCGCCATCGTGCTGTCGCTTGCGGCGCTCGTCTTCTCCGAAATCCTGGCGCGTCGTGCCGCACGGGGGCGCCATGTCCTTTGACGTCGATGTCACACGCCGCGTCGGCGAAACGCAGGTTTCCGCCCGTTTTTCCGGAAGCGGGCTCATCGTGCTGTTCGGCCCCTCGGGCGCGGGCAAGACGTCGGTGCTCAACATGGTGGCCGGCCTGCTCACGCCCGAGCGGGGCCATGTCCGCATCGGCGCGGAGACGCTGTTCGACGCCGCGGCCATCAATGTCCCGCCGGAGCGCCGCCGGCTGGGTTACGTGTTTCAGGATTCCCGGCTTTTCCCGCATCTCCGGGTTCGAGAGAACCTGCGCTATGGCCATCGCCTCGCTCGGTCGGAGGACCGCTGGATGGACTACGACGATACGGTTCGCCTGCTCGATATCGCGCATCTGCTCGACCGTTGGCCAAAGGGGCTTTCGGGCGGCGAAGCACGCCGCGTCGCCATCGGCCGCGCTCTGCTTTCGGGGCCGCGCGCGCTGCTGCTGGACGAACCGCTTTCGTTCCTCGATCGCGCGCGCCGCGAGGAGGTGCTCCATGTAATCGAACGCATCCGCGATACGCTGAAGCTGCCCATCCTTTACGTCACGCACGATGAGCGCGAGGTGGAGCGATTGGCGACACAGATCATAGAAGTCGGCTGACGCCGTTAAGAAGTTGTTTCCAGTATGAAAGTAGATTGCCGCTGATTTCCAGGGGGAACTGGCTGTGGCTTTTAAACTGTCGCTCGATCCGGGCGAGAAATTTGCCGTCAACGGTGCTGTCATCGTCAATGGTGATAAGCACGCCGTGCTGACGGTCGATAATCAAGCCGGTGTGCTTCGCGACAGCGACGTCATTCGCGAAGATGAAGCGCGCACGCCGGCCACGCGCCTGTATTTCGTGTGTATGCTTTCCTATCTCGATGCCGACGCGGCGGACAGCCACTATCCGCGTTTCAGCGAGCATATGGATGCGTTCATGGACGTAGTGGAAAACCCGCGCGTGCGCCTCATCTGCGCGCAGGTCAGCCTCGCGATGATGAACCGCGAATATTACCGTGCGCTCACGGGATGCCGCGAACTCATCGCGTATGAAACGCTGATCCTCGGCGACATCAATGCCGAACTGCGGTTGCAAAGCCGGGCGTAAGGCTATGCCTCGACGCTTGTCGACGCTCATTGTGCAGTGATGGAAAGACCTGCCGGCTAGGCTTGGCAGGCTGTGCTTCGGCCACTAGCGTGTTATCGCATGCTGAAATCACGCTTTTTTCTGCCGCTTTTCGCTCTTCTTTCGGCAGCCGCGTGCGCGACTGCGCCGAGAAGCAATCCCGCCGTCACGCCCGAGGGCATTGCCGCGCACGTCACTGAACTCGCGTCCGACGCCTATGAAGGGCGTGAGCCCGGCACGGCGGGGGAAGCGAAGACCCTTGCCTACATCGAAGCTGCGTATCGCCGCATCGGGTTGCTGCCGGTTTCAGGTGATACCTATCGCCTCGCCGTACCCTTGTTGAAATCCGAAGTGGGAGCCGGACGCATCACAGCCGGATCGGTGACGATCGAAAGCGGCGAGACAGCGACGGTTCGCGCGCCGATGACGGAGACGGGCGCGACGGCAAAGGGTGATATCGTTTTCGTGGGCTATGGCATCGCGCTTCCTGAAGAGGGGCGCGATGATTTTGGCGGCCTCGACCTCGGCGGCAAGATCGCGCTCGTTTTCGCGGGGCTTCCCGATGGAAATGCTGAACCGTCAGAGGCCATGCGAAGGCAATCCCTGCGCACGGTGAAGCTGGAGAACGCCGCACGCGCAGGCGCGGCCGGAGCCATACTGATCTATGATCTTGCCCCCGGAGAGGACGAGTGGCGGCGCGTGCGAGCTTTCGCCGGGCGCGCCGAGGTACAGATCGACGCTGGTACACCTGTAAAAACACCGCTTTATGCCCTTGTCGGCCGTGAGGCTGGATCAGCGCTGGCAAGGGGCCTCGGCGTAGACCTTGCGATGCTGAAAAGTGAAGCCGCCGGGGCAGGCTTCAAACCGAGGACGCTCGGCTCCGGCGCGCTTGCCGCCGAAAATCGGGTTACGCGCTTCACCTCTTACAACCTGGCAGGCGTGCTCCCCGGCCGGAAACGGCCCAATGAGTACGTCGTCTATCTCGCGCACTGGGACCACCTTGGGCACTGCGGAACCGGGATCGACACGATTTGCAACGGTGCGGTCGACAATGCGAGCGGTGTCGGCGGTCTCGTCGAACTTGCCGAAGCGTTCGCGAAGGGGCGGCGTCCGGAGCGTTCCTTGCTCTTCCTCGCGACGACCGCTGAGGAAAGCGGGCTTCTTGGCGGCAAGCACTTCGCTGTATCCGGTCCCATCGATCCAGGCCGCATGGTCGCCGCGTTCGGCCTTGATACCATTGCAGCGAATGGGCCATCCGAAGATGTGATTGTACTCGGACAGGGGCTCACCACCCTCGACGCGCGGCTGGCCGATGCCGCGAAGGCGCAAGGCCGCCGGATCAAGGTGATGCCCGACGTTCAGAGTTTCTACGCGCGCTCCGACCATTTCGCCTTCGCCGAGGTCGGCGTGCCCGCCGTTATCGCGACCGGTATTTTCTCCGGGAGCGGTTTCGGTGACTACATGAGCAATCACTATCACCAGCCTTCGGACGCGGTGACGCTTCCGATCGATTATCGCGGGGCTGCCGATGATGTGAACTTATTACTCGCGGTCGGTCAGGGTCTTGCGAACAGCCGCGAATGGCCCACATGGACGAAATCGTCTCCATATCAGCGGCGACCGTAGCAATTCCCGAAAACCGGTGGCATAAGCCCCGCCACCTCAAAATCGGCGACAAGGAAAACGGCATGGACATCCGGCTCGGACTCACTTTCGATGATGTCCTGCTGGTGCCCGGCGAGTCCGAAGTCCTGCCGAGCGAGACCGATCTCTCGACGCGCGTGACGCGCGAAATTTCCCTGAATATTCCGATACTTTCCTCGGCCATGGACACGGTGACCGAGGCTGACATGGCGATCGTGATGGCGCAGGTCGGCGGCCTTGGCGTGCTGCACCGCAACCTCACGATCGAGGAGCAGGCGCAGGCGGTGCGCCAGGTGAAGCGCTTCGAATCGGGCATGGTGGTGAATCCGGTGACGATGCACGCGGATGAAACGCTCGGCGAAGCGCTCGACCTGATGAAGCGCCACCGCATCAGCGGCATCCCGGTTGTCGAGCGTAGCCCGAGTGGCCAGCCCGGCAAGCTCATCGGCATCGTAACCAACCGCGACGTCCGCTTCGCCGAGCATCCCGAGCAGCCGATCAGCGAACTGATGACGAAGGACAACCTCGCAACAGTGCGCCCCGGCGTGACCCACGAGGAGGCGCGGCGGCTTCTGCACCAACGCCGCATTGAAAAGCTACTCGTCGTCGATGACGCCTATCGCTGCATCGGTCTCATCACCGTGAAGGATATCGAGAAGGCGGTCACATTCCCCACGGCGACCAAGGATGCCGCAGGCCGCCTTCGTGTCGCAGCGGCGACAACCACGGGCGATGCGGGTTTCGAGCGCACCGAGGCGCTGATCGATGCCGAATGCGACCTCATCGTGGTCGATACGGCGCACGGCCATTCCGTGCGTGTCGCCGAGGCGGTGAACCGCATTCGCAAGCTTTCGAACACCGTCCAGATCATTGCAGGGAACGTCGCGACGGCAGAGGCAACGCGTGCCCTCATCGATGCGGGTGCGGACGGTATCAAGGTCGGCATCGGGCCGGGTTCGATCTGCACCACGCGTGTGGTTGCGGGCGTCGGTGTTCCGCAGTTTACCGCGATTCAGGACGCCGCTGAAGAGGCGATGAAGTCGGGCGTCCCGGTGATCGCGGACGGCGGCCTGCGCACGTCGGGCGACATCGCCAAGGCCATTGCGGGCGGAGCCTCCGCCGTCATGGTCGGCTCGCTGCTGGCAGGGACGCAGGAAGCGCCGGGCGAGACGTTCCTGTATCAGGGCCGCAGCTACAAGGCGTACCGCGGCATGGGGTCGGTGGCGGCGATGGCGCGCGGTTCTGCGGACCGTTACTTCCAGCAGGATATCAAGGACCAGATGAAGCTGGTCCCCGAAGGCATCGAGGGGCAAGTGCCTTACAAGGGGCCGGCGAAGGACATCATCCACCAGCTCGCAGGCGGTCTCAAGGCGGCGATGGGCTACACCGGCGCGCGCACGATCGCCGATCTGCAGAAGCGCGCGCGGTTCGTGCGGATCACCAATGCTGGGCTGCGCGAAAGCCACGTCCACGACGTGACGATCACGCGTGAGGCGCCCAATTATCCGACGCGTTAAGGCAAGCCAGTGACACCCGCCGCGCGCGTAGAGGCGGCGATAACGCTGCTTGATGAGATCATCGACGCTGCCGCTGGTGGTGGCGCGGCGGCTGATACGCTCATCCAACGCTACTTCAAGACACGGCGCTATGCGGGCTCGAAAGACCGCCGCGCCGTGCGCGACCTCGTCTATCGGGTCATTCGCTCGCTCGGTGAACGTCCGGAAAGTGGCCGTGCCGCGATGATGGGCTATGCCCGCGCCGAAGCTCCGGACATGCTTGCGCTGTTCGGCACCGACCCGCACGGGCCGGCCGCATTCGTGGAGGGAGAGCCTGCCGCTGCGCCGGGTTTGGCGCCCGAATGGCTCACAGCGAAGCTCGCTGCGGAATACGGGGATGCCGATAGTCTGCTGCATGCGCTCGCCGAGCGTGCACCGCTCGATCTGCGGGTCAACCGTCTGAAAACTACGCGCGGCGCCGTGTTGCCGCTCATTCCGGGCGCCGTGCCGACCGCGCGCGCGCAAGATGGCCTCCGCCTCGTGGATGCGCTCAATGTCGAGGATCTGCCCGCTTACAACGACGGCCGTGTCGAGGTGCAGGACGAAGGGAGCCAGCTCATCGCCGCTGCCTGCCGCGCGCAGCCGGGCATGACAGTTGTCGATCTTTGCGCGGGCGCGGGCGGCAAGACGCTCGCGTTGGCCGCGGACATGGAAAACCGTGGGCGCCTTTTCGCCTGCGATACTGATCGTTCACGACTATCGCGCCTTGGCCCCCGCGCGGTGCGTGCGGGCGCCGCGAACATCGAAACGCGCCTTCTCGATCCGGGCCGCGAAGCCGAAGCGCTTGGCGATCTCCTGGGCGCCGCCGACGTGGTGCTCATCGATGCCCCGTGCAGCGGAACGGGCACATGGCGGCGCAATCCGGAAGCGCGTTGGCGTCTCACCCCGCAGCGGCTCGCGCGGCTCACGGCGCTGCAGGCCCATCTCGCCGATCTTGGCGCGCGTCTGCTGAAGCCGGGTGGCAGGCTGGTCTATGCCGTGTGCTCGCTGCTTCCCGAGGAAGGGCGGCTTCAGGCAGAGGCGCTCAGCAAGACGCATTCCGACCTGGCGCTTGATGTCGGCGGCGCGCAAACCCTGCGTCCTGATCGCGACGGAACGGATGGTTTCTTCATCGCAGGTTATGAAAAGTCATGCTAAAGCGGGCCTCTGGGGGAGTGACGTTAAGGGAAGTGTTCATGCAGTCCAGGATCATGCTCGCCGGAATTGCTGTCGCCATCGCCACGGCGTCCAGCGTTGCCTATTGCAAGACGGCGGAGCCGAGCATCGCTCCGCTTTCGATGCAACTGACGCGCAGCGGTGAAACGCTCCTCAACGGGCATAAGGCGCAGGCCGCGATTGATCAGTTTGAAACCGCGCTCGCCGTCGACCCCCGCAACACGCGTGCCTACATTGGCATCGCACGCTCTTACGATCGGCTTGGTCTTCCCGGCCGCGCTGTAAAGTTCTACCGCGAGGCGCTCGCGATCGATCCTAACGATCTCACCGCGCTTTCGGAACAGGGCGAGGCCTATATGGCGCGTGGAGCCGTAGCGCTCGCGAAGGATAACCTGGAGCGAATCCGCAAGCTTTGCCAAAGCGAATGCCAGAATGCGGTGACACTCGCGGCAGCTATTGAGAAAGGTCCCCCGGCGACCGTAACGGCCGCCGCTGAAAAGCCTGCGCCCAAGATCAACTAAGCTTTGACCAGCAGCGCGCGAGCGCGACGAATTCATCGACTGTCAGAGTTTCTGCGCGTCGCGCACCGTCGATACCGCTTGCTGAAAGCGCTTCGAGCCCGCCGGACAGCGCCTTGAGGCTGGCGCGGAGCATTTTGCGGCGCTGGCCGAACGCTGCTGCTGTGACCCGCTCCACGGCCTTAACCGGCACGCCTTCCGGCGCTTGAGTGGGCACAATGTGGACCACTGCAGAATCCACCTTTGGCGGAGGAATGAACGCACGCGGCGGCAGCGACAAGGCAATGCGCGGCCGCGAACGCCACTGCGCGAGGACAGAAAGGCGCCCGTAGGCATCGGAATCCGGCGCCGCGATGATGCGTTCCGCGACCTCTTTCTGAAACATCAGGCTGAGGCTCAGCCACCACGGCGGCCACGGATCTGCAGTGAGCCAGCGCACAAGAAGTGCGGTGCCGACATTGTAAGGCAGGTTCGCGACGATGTGAGCGGGGGCGCCGAGCACTGCGGGCTCGTCGATCCGCATGGCATCGCCCTCGATCAGGGTAAGACGTCCTGCCGCCGCGTCGCCGAGTTCGGCAAGCGCAGGAAGGCAGCGTTTGTCCATCTCCACGGCTGTCACGTCAGCACCGGCGCGTAGCAGCGCTCGCGTCAGTCCGCCGGGGCCGGGGCCGACCTCGTAGACGCGTGCGCCGGAAAGCGGTCCCGGAACCCTGGCGAGCTTGTCGAGGAGGTTGGAATCGAACAGGAAATTCTGGCCGAAAGCCTTCTTCGCGGTGAGCCCGTGACGCGCAATCACCTCGCGCAGCGGCGGCAGCGCGGTCAGGCCGGACGGCAGCGCGTCAGTCAATCGCGCGTTGGACGGCACAGGCGTGCGCCGTCCTGATCGCTGCGGCCATGGCGTGGTGGCTTGCGATTCCCTTGCCGGCGATGTCGAACGCGGTGCCGTGATCCGGCGCGGTGCGCACGATCGGCAGGCCGAGCGTCAGGTTCACGCCCTCGTCAAAATGCAGCGTCTTCAGCGGCACCAGCGCCTGGTCGTGGTACATGCAAAGCGCGGCGTCATAGCTTTTGCGGGCATGTTCATGGAACATCGCGTCTGCGGAAAGCGGCCCGAACGCATCGATACCCTCAGCCTGCAGTTCTGCAATCGCCGGGGCGATCACGTCGATCTCCTCGCGTCCAAGGAGGCCGCTCTCTCCCGCATGCGGGTTGAGCCCGGCGACGGCGAGACGCGGGCTTGCGATGCCGAAGTTGCGGGTCAGCCCCTTTGCCGCCGCACGTCCGCGGCTGACGATGAGCTCGGTGGTGAGCCGCTGCGGCACGTCTGCGAGTGCGATGTGGATCGTAACGGGTACGGTGCGGAGCGTTGGTCCGACCAGCATCATTGCGAGATTGGCGGCGAATACACCGCAGCGCTCGCCCACGAATTCCGTTTGCCCAGGATGCGTGAAGCCAATTGCTTGAAGCTGGGCCTTCGAAACCGGCCCCGTGACGAGCGCGCCTGCCGCGCTGCTGCGGGTGAGGCCCGTTGCGATTTCGAGCGCATCGAGCGCACAGCGCGCGCCGATTAGCGTCGGCTTGCCGGGTTCAACCACCTCGCTGTCGGCGACCTCGATGAGTGGCAGCGCGTCACTGCATACGCCGACCTCCTCAGGGTGCGCGATCTGACAGACCGGGCCTTTCCACACGCCGGCGAGCGAATCTCGATTGCCGACCCCAAAGAAAGGCGGAAGTCCTAGCGCTTCGCGTTGTTCCCAGCAGCGCCCGATGATCTCCGGACCTATGCCTGCAGGGTCGCCCAGCGTAACGGCGATCGGCGGGATCATCGGTAATCGATAACGGCATCGCGGCGAAGGTCGCGCAGGTAGCGGCGGGCGGCCATGGCGACCTTGCTCTCTTCCATCTGCGCGTAGAGTTGATCGAACGACGGTGCGCCAGCGGCAGGCGGGTCTTCGCGGCCGCAGAGGACGAGCACACGGATGCCGTCCTCACGGGTTCCGAAGGGCGGCGTGCTCTGGCCGATCTGCATCGGTTCCATGATCTGTTGAAGCTGCGGCGGCAGATCGCCGAGGCGGACCTGATCGTTGGCGACGACGTTGCCGCCGAAACTCTCGGCCAGTGCTTCGGCACCGCCGCAGCCGCCCATGCTCTGCGTCCCGGCCTGCAGCCGTTGCACGATTCCCGACGCCTGCTGCTGTGTCGCGTCCGCCGCCAGCGGCACCGTGATCTGCTTCACGGCGAGCACCGCGTCTTTCGGATCGGCGGCGAGCACCTGCCGCTTGTCGACAAGCGCGATGATCGCGAAGCCGCCGGGAATCTGGATGGGATTGGAGACGTCGCCGCGTGGCAGGCTCTCCACCACCGGGGCGAGTTCGGGCGAGAGCTGCGCGGGTCGCACCCAGCCCAGATCACCGCCTACCGCCGCTGTGGAGGCTTCGGAGAACTGGCGCGCATAAGCTATGAACGAACCGCCCTGCCGAACCTGATCTACGATGCGCTGCGCGTTTTCGCGCACCTGCTCGGCGTTTTCCGCCGTCGCGGTCAGGAAGATTTCGGCGATGCGAAACTCTTCGGTGCCCTTGGCGGCGTTCAGCCGGTCGATGAGCGCCTGCACCTCGTCGTCACCGACGTTCACAAACGGTTCGACCTTGCGCCGCAGCAGGCGGCTCCACGCGAGTTCGGCATGAATTTGCTGCTTCAGCGAATTCTGGGACGTGCCGCGTGTTTTCAGGAACTCGTCGAACTGGTCGCTGCTCATACGGAAGTTGGAGGCGACGCGTGTGAAGGCCTGACTGATTTCTTCCTGCGCGATCGTGACTTCCTGCGCTGTCGCTTCCTGAATCTGGAGCTTCTCGTCGATCAGATTGCGCACCACCTGAAGCCGCAAGCGCGTGCGCTCTTCATCGGAAATTTGGCCCTGGTTCGCAGCAAGCACGAGATTGAGACGCTGGTCGATGTCCGTATCGGTGATCACGTCGCCGTTGACGATCGCGGTCGCTTTACGGACCGTTGGATCGACAGGCTGACCGAGAATCTCGATATCCGGATCGGAGAGGCCCGAAAGCGGGGAATTCTGAGCCAGCGTGGCCCCTGCAGCAAGAACTGCGACACTGGCAGCAAGCCAGCGCAGCGTCGAAAACCTCATCAATCTCTCCCCCGTCCCGGCGGCGCCGGAGCGGTCTTGTAGCCTCTCAGGTGATGCCGCCTAGCACGCGCGGACCTGAATGTCAGCGTATCGTTTACGCTTGCCGAAATGGCTAAACCCCCGCGGCTGAACCGCCGATTACCGGCCAAGGTTCTTGAGGCTGATCGAGAACAGGAAAGCGTTGCCGCGTCGGAAGTCGCGGTCCTCCACATAATCGCGCCGCCACGTCACGCCAAACTCGAAACAATCGTCTTGATAGGCGATGCCGAGCCGGTGGCGAACCATCTCGAATCCGTCGGAGGTGTTAAGTGGATCTTCGGCGCGCGAAGTCAGATCCACGATCACCGAGCCGATCACCGACCAGTAGCGCGCGAAGCTGATACGACCGCCGGCGCGCACCTCTTCGCGGTCTTCCAGATCCTCGATGCCGATATCACGGTCGAGCTTCACGTAGCCGATCGTCGCATAGGTGCGCTTGTTGCCTACCGTGACGTCGATTTCATTGCGGCGTAGCTTCAGGCTGCTCTTGTCGAGGCGGAAGCGGTGTGTGACGTCGAAGCCGCTGCCGATGCGCAGCGTGTTGCGGCCAACGAAGTCGGAGAAGTTGCCGGAAAGGCCTGTGCCTTGCGGGAACGTCGCCGGCGCGTTGTCGAAGCGGTAGCTTTGGCCGAATTCGCTCTCGATCTGCCAGCGCGGGCGATCAAGCCGCCACGTTGCGCCGTAAGTCACGCGTTGCCCGCCCTCCCAGCGGTCCGCGCCCGGAAAGCGGTTGAGATCGAAGAGGTTGGTGTCGTCGAGGTCGACGGCGCGCGAATCCTCATTGGGAATGTGGTTGTTGACGTCGCTAGGTGAGACGGAGACCTGCACGCGGGGTGTGAGTGTCTGTGTTCCGCCAAAGGCGGGGCCGGCGAGCGGCCATTCGACGTCGAGCGCGGCAGCAGGCAGGATGCGCCCCTCCCAACCGTCGCGCCCGGCGTAGATGGGTAGTTCGGCAAAGGCACTGTCTGTGATGTGATAGATGTCGCCCCGGACGAGCGCTGTCGCCGTAACGCGCTGCCCCCACGGCGTGATCGCGCTGCGCTTCCATTCGGCGGAGGCGGAGGCGCGCTGGGTGTCCATGCCGTCGGTGCGGGTGATCGCTGCCGTGTCTGCTGCAAGTTTCAGTCGGCCGCCGCCGATCGTCTCGCTGGGCGACCACATATAGTTGATAAGGGGCAGTGCGACGGGGGTCAGCCCCGCGTCGTCCGTTTGCCGCAAACCCTGGAAAGCCCAGCCTTCGATCGCGAAGTAGCTCTCCACGCCGAAGCGTTCGAGCTGGTAGAAATTCCGCAGGGTGTCGTCGCGCGAGATGTCATAGCGGCGCAGGAACGTGTCGTCAGTGGCGAGACGAAGGCCGAACGTCGAGCGCCAGTTGCGGCCGTGCTGGAGGCGGCCGTTGCCGTAGACATAGCCGCGGAACTGCTTGTTCGCGATGCCGGTGCTGGCAGGGTCGGGAAAGTCCAGTTCCGACGAATACGTACCGATACCACCGAAACGCAGCGGGCCTGATGCGGTTTGGTGTCGGTACTCGACCTGAAGCGCCGGGTTCACCTCGGTGTAGAGGATCGGCGCGATGGTGAGGTCGTTGCTTTCGGAGAAGCTGAGGAAATACGGCAGTTCGACCGAGACGCCCAGCGAGCGGTCGATGGTGACGGACGGGACGAGGATACCGCTCGCGTTGCGGCCCGGGCCGTCGGGGTGCGACAGACTTGGCGTGTAGAAGATGGGGATGCCCAGGAATTCGAGGCTGGCATCCTTGTAGTAGACGCGCTTCCGATCGGGATCGTGGCGCACGCGCAACGCCTTTACCTGCCAAAGCGGCTCCTTGGGGCAGCCGTTTTCGCCGATAATGTCGCAAGGTGAGTAGACCGCGCGGTTCACCGTCGTGCGCCCGTCTTCGCGGCGGCCATCGTGCGCGGCAAGCCGCCCACCGTCTCGCAGCACAAGCAGGATGTTCTCAACCGCACCGTCGCGGAGTGTTTCGTCTAGTTCAACCCGCTCGCCGAAGGCCTCGTTGCCGTCGGGGTCGATCACCTTCACCGCGCCCCGCGCCTCGACCTTGCCGGTCTTGCGGTCGTATTCGACCTCGTTCGCGGTGAGGCGATAGCCGTCTCGCGTGACCACGACATTGCCGCGCGCCGTCACCAGCTGCGTGTCGTCGTCGTATTCCATCGTATCCGCAGCGAATTCGATCGCATCGCCGGGTTTCAGCGCCGGACCGGCATCCACGGCGGCAGCGTCCGTCTGCGCCAACGCAGGCGCGGCGAATCCCGCTAGCGCGGTGGACAGCAGAAAGGCGGCAAGGCAACGGGACAAGAAAGCGCTCCCCGGACAGGCGGATAGCGCCTCTTACCCGCGCTGCACCCGCGGCGGCAAGGCGCGCGCTTCGATACGCCGTGAATTGCGGTCCGCCCGCCGGGCGGCTAGAACGCCCCCGATCGTTTTGTCTTCCAGGAGAGTCCTTCCGATGCGCATCGAGTTCGGGGTTACGTCGCACACGCCGGGCACCGCCCTTGTGGTTTTCGCGGCGAAAGACGCGGTGCTTTCGGGGGCGGCGCAGGCGCTGGACGCCGCACTTGGCGGCGCGCTCGCCACTGCCGCGAAGACGGCGCGATTCGAGGGCGACGCCGCGCAGATCGTAGAGCTTCTGGCGCCCTCGGGCACCGATGCCTCGCGCGTGCTCGTGGTCGGTACAGGGAAGCCCGGCCATGCCGACGCAGCGGTGTTCGAGCGGATCGGCGGCGCCATCGCCGCGCGACTGCTGACTTCGGGCGAAACGAAGGCCACGGTCGATTTCGGCGGGCTCAACGATCTCGCGCTCGATACGCCCAAGGCGGCTGCACATCTCGCGCTCGGCGCGTCGCTCCGCGCGTGGCGGTTCGACAAGTACCGCACCAAGCTGCCCGAAAAGCAGAAGCCGACGCTCACCGAAATCGCCATCGCCAACGCCGGTAGCGCAGGGCAGGAATGGGCGCGACTGGAGCCTCTCGTCGAGGCTGTGGGCTTCACGCGCAGCCTCGTCACCGAGCCCGGAAACGTCATCTACCCGGAAAGCTTCGTGGAGCGCTGCCGTCCGCTCGCTGACCTCGGGATCAAGATCGAAGTGCTCGACGAAAGTGAGATGCGCGCGGCGGGCATGGGCGCGCTGCTCGGCGTCGCGCAGGGCTCAGCGAAGCCGCCGCGTCTGCTGGTGATGGAGTGGGACGGCACCGGCGGGAAGGCGAAGACGTCCACCGTCTTCGTCGGCAAGGGCGTCACTTTCGATACGGGCGGCATCTCGATCAAGCCTGCCGCGGGCATGGAAGACATGAAGTGGGACATGGGCGGCGCGGGCGCGGTCGCCGGTGCGATGAAGGCGCTTGCGCTGCGTCGTGCCAAGGCGCGCGTCGTCGGCATCTGCGGCCTTGTCGAAAACATGCCCGACGGCAACGCCCAGCGCCCCGGCGACGTCGTGACGACGATGTCCGGCCAGACGGTCGAGGTGATCAACACCGACGCCGAAGGCCGCCTGGTGCTCTGCGACGCGATCACCTGGGTGCAGAAGCGCTTCAACCCGGAGGTCATCGTCGATCTCGCGACGCTGACCGGCGCGATCATTATCAGCCTCGGCCACGAATATGCGGGTCTCTTCTCGAACAGCGACGAACTTGCGAAGCAGCTCGTCACCGCCGGCATCGCGACCGGGGACAAGCTGTGGCGGTTCCCGCTCGGCAGCGCCTACGACAAGATGATCGATTCGCCGATCGCCGACATGAAAAACGTCGGCTCGCGCGATGCGGGATCGATCACGGCCGCGCAGTTCATCGGCCGCTTCGTGAACGACGGCGTGAAATGGGCCCACCTCGACATTGCGGGCATGGCGTGGTCCGCGAAGGCCGGCGCGACATGGGAGAAGGGCGCAACCGGCTACGGCGTGCGCCTGCTCGACCGCTTCGTCGAGGATACGCTGGAGGCGTGAGCGAGGCGCCCACACCGGTCGGCTTCTATCACTGCACGCGGTCGCGACCGTTCGACGTCGTGCCCGTTCTCGCGAGTAAGGCGATCGAGGCAGGGCACCGCGTGCTCGTCCATTCAGCGGACGGCGGCGAGCTCGATGCACTGGACAGCCACCTGTGGACCTACGATCCCGGCAGCTTCCTGCCGCACGGCCGCGACAATCCTGCCGAGCAGCCCGTCCTCCTGTCAGACGATTTTGCGCCCGCGAACGGCGCTGATCTGCTGATTTCGCTGGGCGGCAAGCTGCCCGGCGACCCGGCAGCGTTTGCCCGCCTCCTCTACCTCTTCGACGGCAACGACGAAGACTCGCTCGCTGCAGCGCGTGCGCACTGGCGGGCCCTGAAGGCGCGCGAGGGTGTTCAGCCGGTTTACTGGACCCAGGGAGAGAAGGGGGGCTGGCAGAAGGCAGGGTAGGCGCCGCTTGCAATCGGACCCGCGCCCGGATATTGGGCGCGCGACTTCCTGAAACGACACAACAAGCCCTATCTGGAGACCTCCCATGGCGCTGCAGCGTACCTTTTCGATCATCAAGCCCGACGCGACGCGTCGCAACCTCACGGGCGCCGTCACCAAGATGCTTGAGGAAGCGGGCCTCCGCGTCGTCGCTTCGAAGCGCATCCACATGACGAAGGAGCAGGCCGAAGGTTTCTACGGCGTGCACCGCGAGCGTCCGTTCTTCGGCGATCTCGTCGCGTTCATGACCTCCGGCCCCGTCGTCGTGCAGGTTCTTGAAGGCGAAGACGCAGTCGCGAAGAACCGCGAAGTGATGGGCGCCACGAACCCGGCGAACGCCGACGAGGGCACCATCCGCAAGGCGCTCGCAGAATCGATCGAGGCGAACACGGTGCACGGCTCCGACAGCCTTGAAAACGCGAAGATCGAGATCGACTTCTTCTTCAAGCCCGAAGAAATTGTCGGCTAAGGATTCCAGAGTTTGTCGAGGCGGGCGGCAGCAGTGTCGCCCGCCACGCTTTCGCGGCGTACCAGCCCGCGAAGCTTGACCGTGCGGCCCAGAATGACGCGCGGTTCAATGTGGTACACGATATCGTAGATGGCGGTTTCGGTGCGCGGGCCATCGGCTGCTTCGCAGCTGCTGGCGATCACGACCGGCAGACGCCCGTCGCGCGCGGCCTTGTCCACCGCTTTCAGGAGCGCGCTTTCGAACCAGTCCGCTTCGATGCGATGATCGAGAACGGTGCTTTCGGGCTCGACTCCAAGCGCGCTTGGGAAGCGGATGTCGGTGCTTTGCAGCGCGCAGTCCGCCGCTTTGAACGCAAGGCCCGCACCCCCTGCATCGGTTGCGATCAACCCGATTGATTTCGGCCGGGAGCCGGCTTTTTCTGCACGCCGTTCGGCCTCCGCCGATTTGCGTTCGTCGTAGTTGTTCCACAGCGTCAGCGCCGAGATCACGACGGCAATGACCGCCACGGTTTCGCCGAGCGAGAGCCAGCGCCGACGGATACGCGCCGTTTCGGCGGCCTTCTCCGCGTGCGTTTCAGGAATTTCGGGTACGTCAGAAGACATCGGCGAGCTTCCTTGGCGCAGACATACGCCAGCTTTTCACGAGCCAGTCGTTTACATGTTCCCAATCCGGCTGGCCCTGGTCGAGGCGGATGCCGATCCAACCGTAAGGGCCGAGATAGGGCGGGCGGTAATAGAGGGCAGGGTTTGCCTCGATCAGCATCGCCTGTTCTTCAAGGCCGCTGGTCTTCACCAGCAGCGCGGTGATGCCGCAGCCATGGTGATCGTCGCTGAAATAGGCGAAGAACTTGCCCTTTTCGACGTAAAAGCCGGGCGCGCCGTGCGAGAGCTTCTCGGCGGCGGCGGGCAAAGCGAGCGCCCGCGCGCGGACCTTTTCAAGCAAGGCTTCGGGATTTGAGGACATCGGCGGCACACTTCGCAAGCGCTGCAGGATACAGGTGATGTTCCTCTTTCAGCACACGCTCCGCAAGCGTTTCCGGCGTGTCCCCCGCAAGTATGGGAACGCGTACCTGCGCCACCACAGGCCCATCATCCAGCTCCGGCGTCACGACGTGTACCGAGCAGCCGGCCTCAGCGTCGCCAGCCTCGATTGCCCGGGCGTGCGTATCGAGCCCCTTGTATTTGGGGAGCAGCGAGGGGTGGATATTGAGGATTCGGCCCTGCCAGCCTTCGACGAATTCGGACGAAAGCAACCGCATATAGCCTGCAAGCGCGATCATCTCGACGTTCGCGGCACGCAGCGCCGCATCGATCAACCGGTCGAACTCGGCGCGCTTCATGCCGCGATGGTCGTGCGCCCAAATCGCCACGCCGCGCGCGTCAGCGAAGGCCAGGCCAGCGGCGTCCGGATTGTTGGATGCGACAAGCACCACCTCGTAAGGGCAATCCGGCGCCTCTGCGGCGGCAAGGATCGAAGCCATGTTGCTGCCGCGGCCGGAGATCATCACCCCGACGCGGAGTTTAGGCGACATGCACGGCTTCCCAAGCCTCGCGACTGCCCCAGGTTTCGGCGTCGCCAACCACCGTGCAGCCGGTGTCGCCCGCATCAATGGCACCGATCACGTATGGGGTTTCTCCCGCGGCGGCGAGTGCGCCCAGCGTCGCTTCGACGTCGCCCGGTGCCACCACGACGACCATGCCGATGCCGCAGTTGAACGTGCGCGCCATCTCTCCCGCGGCGATGTTGCCCTCATGCTGAAGCCACGCAAACGCGGGCGGGAGCGCCCATGCACCCGTGTCGATGCGGGCGTGCGCGCCCTTCGGCAGCACGCGCGGCACGTTTTCAAGCAGCCCGCCGCCGGTGATATGCGCGAGCGCCTTGATGCGACCTGCACGGATTTCCGGCAGCAGCGGCTTCACATAGATGCGTGTCGGCGCGAGCAGCGCTTCGCCGAGCGGGCGCGATGTATCGAACGGGGCAGGGGCATCGAGCGCGTGGCCCTTGTCTGCAACGATGCGGCGCACGAGCGAATAGCCGTTCGAATGGAAGCCCGATGAAGCGATGCCGAGCAGCACATCGCCCTGCGCGACACGTTCGCCGGTCAACTGCTGGCCGCGCTCGACGGCGCCGACCGAAAAGCCTGCGAGATCAAAGTCGCCCGCACCGTACATGCCCGGCATTTCGGCGGTCTCGCCGCCGATGAGCGCGCAGCCCGCGATGCGGCAGCCTTCGGCTATCCCTGCGACGACCGCGGAGGCAACGCCTTGCTCCAGCTTGCCGGTTGCGAAATAATCGAGGAAAAACAGCGGCTCTGCACCCTGCACGACGAGGTCGTTCACGCACATGGCGACAAGATCGATGCCGACCGTGTCGTGGCGTCCGGTGTCGATGGCGAGTTTCAGCTTGGTGCCGACGCCGTCGGTTGCCGCAACCAGCAGCGGATCGTTGAACCCCGCAGCCTTCGGATCGAAGAACGCGCCGAAGCCGCCGATCTCGGCGTCCGCGCCGGGACGTGCGGTCGCTTTCACCAGCGAAGAGATCGCCTTCACGAAGGTGTTTCCGGCGGCGATGGAGACGCCTGCGTCGGCGTAGCTGTACGATTTGCCCGTGGTCATCGCGCGGCCATAGCGCCGAAGCGAGAAATATTCGACTCCCAATTCGCGCCGCGTTTGGCATAGAGGCGCCGTGACCTTCAAACGCAAGCTCAACGGATGGATGGCCGCCGCACTCGCGGCGCTCGCGGCGGCAGTCGCGGTGCCGCTGCTGGCGCAGGACGGCAATCGCACGGAACCGCCCGCAGAAGCCCCCGCAGCCGGGGGGAGCGCATTCCTCGTCAGTGACATTGATGTCGACGTCGTGGCGGGGTCTGCTGAAGCGGCGCGCGTCGCCGCGTTTCGAGAGGCGGCGCGGCAGGCGTGGCCGCAGCTTTATGCGCGGATGACGGGCGTTGCAGCCTCGGGCGCGCCCAAGCTCCCCGACAGCGCGATCGAGGGGATGGTGAGCGGCGTCGAAGTTCAGAGCGAGCATTTTTCAGACAAGCGCTATGTCGGCAAGCTTGGCGTGGTGTTCGATCGTGTTCGGGCCGGGGAGCGGTTGCCCGCGAACGCGCGTGTACTTCAATCTGCGCCGATGCTGCTGCTGCCCGTGCTCGCGGACGGCGGTGTGACCTCCGTTTACGAGGGGCGTTCGCCGTGGCTGCAGGCGTGGTCGCGCTTCGGAACGGATTCGAGCCCGATTTCCTATGTGCGTGCGGGCGGCAACGCGTCCGATGCACTGCTGCTCACCGGGTGGCAGGCGCGGCGCGACAATCGCGGCCTCTGGCGCTCGATCCTGTCACGCTACGGCGCCGAGAATGTTCTGGTCGCTGAGGCTTGGCTCGATCGTACCTACCCGGGCGGGCCGATTGTCGGCACGTTCCTTGCCCGGCATGGTCCGGATTCAGCCGTTTTAACGCGGTTTCGCCTGCGTGCGGGGGCGGCGGGCGAACTCGATGCAATGCTCGACACAGCTGTGCGCCGGATCGATTCCGCTTATGCGCGCGCGCTCCAGTCCGGTGTGCTGCGCGCCGACCCGACGTTGACGCTGGCACTGGAACCGGTTTCGGTCTCGCCGATGCTTGATCCGGCAGAATCGATGGGTTCGATGGGCACGACCGTCAGCGTCGCGACGCCCGATGCGGCGAGCTGGAATGCGATCGAGGCCGCGCTCGGCGGCGTGCCCGAGGTGGACGGCGTTACGCTGCTCGGGCTTTCGATCGGCGGCATGTCGCAGATTCGCATCAATCACGCGGTCGATTACGCGATGCTCCGCTATGCGCTCGATCAGCGTGGCTGGCGCCTTGATGGCAGCCTGCTTCGCCGCCGCGCAGAGGGCGAGGTGCCGCTGCCCCGCCCGGTGGTCACACTGCCGTCGCTGCCGGTTGCGGACGATGCCGTTACCGAAAGCGGTGGGCCGCGCGATCTGATGCCCTCAGAGAACGAACGGTGAGTGAAGCCGCCGTCCTGGACGGTCGGCGGCGAATCCCGATCCGGTGGATTCTCGTCGCGGCGATCATCCTGTGGTTCGCGTATGCGACGCGCGGCGTGCTCGGACCGTTCATTGCCGGGCTTATCATCGCCTATCTGCTCGATCCTGTGGCAGACAAGCTCGAGAAACGCGGTGTTCCGCGCTGGGCGGCGGCAATGTTGATTCTCGTGGGTTTCTTCGGCGTGTTTGCGCTGCTGATCCTCGCGATGGCGCCACTTGTCGCAGCGCAGTTCCAGCAACTTGTGCAGAACCTGCCTCAACTCATTCAGTCTCTTGGGCCTTTGGTCGAGCGTCTTTCGGATGCGGCCGGCGATGTCGTGGCGATCGAAACGCTGAGCAACGACCTCATGCACCGCGCCGCTGCGTGGCTCAGCACGATTGCGACCGGCATTTTGAGCCGCGGCCTTGCGGTCTTCAATCTGCTCGCGCTGTTCGTGATGATGCCAGTGGTCGCCTTCTATGCACTGCGCGACTACGACGCGCTGACGACACGCATCAACGCGTGGTGGCCGTCGCGCTACGCGGCGACGATTCGGCGTTTGCTCGGCGAATCGGATGCTGCGCTCGCCGGCTTCGTGCGCGGCCAGTCGCTCGTGTGCCTCTCGCTTGCGATCTTCTATTCGGTCGGCTGGAGCCTGATCGGCCTCAATTACGCGCTCGTGCTCGGTACGCTCGCGGGCGTTCTGGGCTTCGTGCCCTATCTCGGCGTCGTCATCTCGGTCGGGCTCGGGCTGCTCGTCGGGCTCGGCCAGTGGGGACCCGATGTGCTGAACCTCGGGCTCATCGTAGGCATTTTCTTCATCGGGCAGCTTCTGGAAAGCACGGTGCTGACGCCCAACCTCATCGGGAACCGCATCGGCCTGCATCCCCTGTGGGTCCTGTTCGCCGTGTTCGCGGGCGGTGAGCTGCTGGGCATCCTCGGCGTGTTCCTCGCGGTGCCCGTCGCCGCGGTTCTCGGCGTCGTCATGCGCTGGCTGCTCGGTGAATATCTGAAGAGCCCGCTTTTCGTTGACGAAGAGCCGCCGCCAGAGGACGTGACCGTCTCCGCATGAGCCAGTTTGCGCTGCCGCTCGAATACCGGTCGGCCGACGGGGAAGCGGATTTCTACATCTCGGAGGCGAACGCTGCCGCGGTCGCAATGCTCGACCGCTGGCCGGACTGGCCGTCGCACACGCTGATCGTCGTCGGCCCTGAAGGCTCGGGCAAGAGCCACCTGTTGCGGCTGTTCGCAGGTCGGCATCCCGGTGCCGTGCGCATTTACGACGAGGCCGATGCGCCAGACCGCGACGAAAACGCGATGTTCCATGCGTGGAACGCCGCGCAGGCCGGAGGTCCCGCGCTGCTCGTCGCCGCGCGGACATCCCCCGGCGAATGGCATGTGCGACTGCCCGATCTTGCCTCTCGCCTCGGTGCGGCGGGTGTCATCCATATCGATGCCCCCGACGATGCGCTGCTTGCCGAAATCGTTGCAAAATCTTTTCGCGCACGTGGCCTGCGCGTTTCACCAATTGTCATAGAGTATATGATACAAAGGATTGAACGCAGCTTTGCCGCCGCCGCATCCGCTGTCGCCGCGATCGACGCCGCCGCTCTTGCGGGGCAACGCGCCGTGACCGTGCCGCTGGTGCGCGCGGCGCTGTTGCTCGGCGATACGGCGGACGGAAGCGAAAGTGGCGAAACGTAACATCAAATCGATCGGGAACGGCAACACGCGGTACTTCAACCGCGAGCTTTCATGGCTGGCGTTCAACGCCCGCGTGCTCGAAGAGGCGGAAAACGTCCGCCACCCGCTCCTTGAACGGCTGCGCTTCCTGTCGATCTCCGGCGCCAATCTCGATGAATTCTACATGGTCCGCGTTGCGGGCCTGCACGGCCAGGTGGAAGAGGGGGTCGAGCTTCGCAGCCCTGACGGCGCGACGCCCGCGCAGCAGCTTGCTGCCGTCACGGAGCGTGCGGATGCGCTGATGCGCCAGCAGCAGAACGTGTGGCGCGCGCTATCGGACGAGCTTGCGGTCGCCGGCTTCCACGTTCTCAAGGGCCCGGAGCTATCGCCAGAGGACGAGAGCTGGCTCGAAACCTATTTCCGTGAGCAGATCTTCCCGGTGCTGACGCCACAGGCGATCGATCCGGCGCACCCGTTCCCGTTCATCCCCAACCGCGGCCTTGCGCTCACCATGGAACTGAAGCGCGAATCGGACGGCGAGGAGCTGCTTGCGCTCGTGATGATCCCGGCGCCGCTGGCCCGCTTCGTCCGTTTGCCGGGACCGCAGGCGCGCTACATCGCGCTCGAGAATGTGGTGCGCATCTTCGCGGACGACCTGTTCCCGAACTTCAAGATCATGGGCGACGGTGTGTTCCGCGTGATCCGCGACAGCGACATCGAGGTTGAGGAAGAGGCCGAAGACCTCGTTCGCTTCTTCCAGACTGCGATCAAGCGCCGCCGTCGGGGCCGTGTGATCCGCCTGAAGATCGAGGTCGGGACGCCGCCGCGTCTTCACCAGATGGTGCAGCACGCACTCCATATCGACGATCGGGACGTGACACCGGTTACGGGTATCATCGGTGTGGCCGACCTGGCCCAGTTGGTCGAAGAGGATCGCCCGGACCTCAAGTTCGAGCCTTACACGCCGCGCTTCCCCGAGCGCATCCGCGACTACGGCGGCGATTGCTTCGCGGCGATCCGCGCCAAGGACATCGTCGTCCATCACCCCTACGAGAGCTTCGACGTGGTGCTGGCCTTCCTGCGGCAGGCCGCGGCGGATCCGGACGTTGTTGCGATCAAACAGACACTCTACCGGGCCGGCAAACAGTCCGCCGTGGTGCGTGCGCTCGTCGATGCGGCGGAGGCGGGCAAGTCGGTGACGGCGGTCGTGGAGCTGAAGGCACGCTTCGACGAGGAGCAGAACCTCGTTTGGGCCGCGGCGCTCGAACGCGCGGGCGTACAGGTCGTCTACGGCTTCATCGACTGGAAGACGCACGCCAAGATCTCGCTCGTTGTGCGCCGCGAAAACGGCAGCCTTCGCACCTACTGCCACCTCGGCACGGGCAATTATCACCCGGTGACCGCCCGCATCTACACCGACCTCAGCTTCTTTACCGCCGATCCCAAGCTCGGCCGCGATGCCGCGCAGATTTTCAACTACGTGACGAGCTACGTGGAGCCGCGCTCACTTGAAGCGATGACCATTTCGCCCTCGGGGATGCGCCAGAAGCTCACCGCGCTTATCGACGCGGAAATCGCCAATGCCGAAGCCGGACAACCGAGCGGTATCTGGGCAAAAATGAATTCGCTCGTCGATCCCGCGATCATCGACAAGCTCTACGAGGCGAGCGCGGCGGGCGTGCCGATTGAGCTCGTGATCCGCGGCATTTGCTGCCTGCGCCCCGGGGTACGCGGGCTTTCGGAGAACATACGCGTCCGCTCCATCATTGGGCGTTTTCTCGAACACAGCCGTATCGTCGCCTTTGCAAACGGAAGTGCGCTGCCTTCGCGCAAGGCGCGGCTCTTCACCTCTTCGGCGGACTGGATGCCACGCAATTTTGATCGCCGCGTCGAACTGCTCGTGCCGATCGAGAACCCTACGGTGCACGCGCAGATTCTCGATCAGGTGATGCTCGCGAACCTCAAGGACACGGAGCAATCCTGGGAACTGCACCCGGATGGGACATATGAGCGCATCGCGTCGCCCGGAGAATCGTTCAACCTGCACCGCTATTTCATGACAAATCCGTCGCTTTCGGGTCGCGGTGCCGCCATCAAGGCAGCTGCCCCGGTGCCCCGGCTCTACCTGTCTGACACGGACACGGGGCTTCCGGCTGCCGCCGCTGAATAGACTCGTGTGAAGCCAGCCGTTATTGCCGACCGCATTGCGGCAACCGGGTGTGGCGACAGGGGCAAGCGAATGGCGCTGAGCACGACGAAAGACCGCCGCCGGGCCGGGGATATTCCGGTCAATGCCGTCGTAGACATCGGCTCCAACTCGATTCGCCTTGTCGCGTTCCGCGGCGACCGGCGGACGCCGCTGGTGTTGTTCAACGAAAAGGTAATGGCCGGGCTCGGTCGGGGTGTCGCCGATACCGGTGCAATCACGCCGGAGGGCCTGGAAATTGCGCGCGCCGCGCTCACGCGTTTTCGCCTGCTGTGCGATGACATGAACGTCGATCGCCTTCATGCCTTCGCGACTGCGGCGGTGCGCGACGCCAAGAATCGCGATGCCTTCCTTGAAATGGCGAAGAAGCGCTGCGCGCTAAATGTACGCATACTGAGCGGTGCGGAGGAGGCACGGCTCGCCGCTTACGGCGTGATCGCCGGTATCCCGAACGCCGATGGCGTCGTTGGCGATCTCGGCGGCGGGAGCTTGGAACTTGTCCGGGTGAAGAAAGGCAAGCCGCACAGCCACCTTTCGCTGCCGATCGGCGCGCTGAAGCTTGATGCCGCGCGCAAGGTGGGTGGGCGCTCGCTGGCGGACCTGGTGAAGAAGGCGCTCGCCGAGGTGAAGTGGGCAGGCCAGGGGAAGGGGCTTCCCTTCTACATGGTCGGCGGATCATGGCGCGCGCTGGCGCAGCTTCACATGCATCTCACCGACTATCCGCTGCCGGTCGTTCATCAGTATGCGATGGATGTCGCTGCGATCGATCATCTGGCGCGCGCGCTGCCCAATCTCAGCCCCAAGCGCCTGCGGGGGATTCCGCGTCTCTCCTCGGCGCGTATCCCGCAGCTTCCAGGTGCCGCGCTCCTGCTGCGCGCCGTCGTGAAGCGGCTTGGCAGCAGCGGCGTCATCGCCTCGTCCTATGGCATTCGCGAAGGGATACTTTACGCGGACCTGCCGAAGGACATTCAGAAGGAAGACCCTCTCGTCTCCGCTGCGAAGCAGGAAGCCGCGATTCAGGGGCGTTTTCCGCTCCATGCCGAAGCGCTGATGGAATGGATGAACGGCATGTTCGCGCCCGAGATGCCGGACCATACCCGGCTGCGTCTCGTAGCCTGCGTGCTTGCTGACACAGCATGGCGCGCGCACCCGGATTTCCGCGCGGAGCGGGGTCTTGAGCTGGCACTCCACGGCAACTGGGTCGGGATCGACGGGCGCGAGCGCGCGTTGCTGGGGGCAGCGCTGTTCGCGGCCTACGGCGGCTCGATGAACGACCCGGCAATCGCCGACCTGCCGCGACTCGCGGCGCGCGAGGAACTGACGCGCGCTTTCAAGTGGGGACTCGCACTGAGGCTTGGCCAGCGGCTGACGGCGGGAACGGCACGGCCGCTCGAAAAGAGCCGTGTGTACCGCGAGGGCGGTCGCCTCGTTCTTACACTGACACCGCGCTATCAACCGCTCTACGCCGAGGCTGTGGCCCGGCGTCACGAAGCGCTCGCGGCGGCGATGGGTCTTGTCGCCGTCTTCGACGTGGAGAGGGGCTAGTCGATCTCGGTCATGCGCAGCTTGCCGTTCTGTACGGCAAAGCTGAGCCGGCCTTCGACCAACGCGAGCGCATCACGGCCGAAGACCTCGTAGCGCCAGCCGTTTAGGAGCGGTAACCCCTCGCGGACACCTGCAGCGAGAGCTTCGAGATGGTCTGCCTTGCCGATAAGTTTCGGTGCGACGTCAGCCTCTTTGCAGCGAATCTTCAGAAGGAGCTTTAGGAGGTCTGCGACAAGGACGGAGTCTGAGCCGAGGCGCGGCTTGCCCGCGTCGCGTTCCGGCATTTCGCTTTCGGGCAGCGGGACGGCGGCTTCCAGCGCCTCCATCAGCCGCGCACCCATGTCGTTCGTCGTCCACGTCTTCGAAAGTCCGCGAACGCGGCCCAGCGCTTCTTGGTCGCCGGGCGGATGCGCTGCGAGGTCGGCGAGGGTTTCGTCTTTCACGATGCGCCCGCGCGGCAGATCGCGGCGCTGCGCTTCCAGCTCGCGCCACGCGGCGAGCGCCTTCAGGCGGCCGAGAGCTTCGGCTTTCCGGCTCGGCAGGCGGATGCGCTGCCAGGCCGTCCACGGATCGTTGACGTAATTTTCCGGCGTCGTCAGTCGCGCCATCTCCTCGTCCAGCCAATCACCGCGCCCGGTTTTCTTCAAGCGACCAAGCAACTTCGGAAACAGCTGGATAAGGTGTGTCACGTCGCCGATCGCATAGTCGAGCTGGCGCTTGTCGAGCGGACGGCGTGCCCAGTCCGTGAAGCGGGCGCCCTTGTCGAGATTGGCGCCGGTGAACGACGCGACGAGGTTGATGTAGCTGACCTGCTCTCCCATGCCGAGCGCCATCGCCGCCACCTGTGTATCGAACACGGGCGAGGGTGTCTTTCCGGTCATGTTGTGGATGATCTCGATATCCTGACCCCCCGCGTGGAAAATCTTGAGCACATCAGCTTCAACGAGAAGGTCGAGCATCGGGGCGAGATCGAGCCCGCTGGCCTTCGGATCGACAGCCGCGGCCTCGTCAGGCGAGGCGAGCTGGATCAGGCAGAGGTCGGCCCAATACGTATTCTCGCGCATGAACTCGGTGTCGACGGCGATATAGTCGGCGGTGGCGAGGCGGGCACAGAAGGCGGCGAGCGTTTCCGTATCGGTAATCAGCGGATGGATTTTCATGGACGGTTCTATTAGGGCGGTCGGCGCTTCCATGCCAGCGCCTTGACAAACAAGCGTGCGGGTATGTGTCTGGCCCGCCACAAACACCGGAATCGAGTGAGAATGCACGTCTATCGTACGCACCATTGCAGCGCCCTTCGCAAGTCCGATGTTGGCAATACCGCCCGCATCTCGGGCTGGGTCCACCGGAAGCGGGACCACGGCGGGCTGCTGTTTGTCGATCTTCGCGACCATTATGGGCTCACGCAGGTCGTTTGTGATACCGATTCTCCGGCGTTTCCGGTGCTGGACGGCGCGCGGGCCGAGAGCGTGCTCACTGTGACCGGCAAGGTCGTCGCGCGTTCGGACGCGACCGTAAACCCGAACCTGCCGACCGGCGAGATCGAGCTGTGGGCAGCCGAGGTTTCCGTGCAGTCCGCCGCCTCCGAGCTGCCGATGCCGGTGGCGGGTGATACTGAGTACCCAGAGGATATCCGCCTCAAGTACCGCTATCTCGACCTGCGCCGCGACCGTCTGCACCGCAACATCGTGCTGCGCTCCAACGTCATCGCGTCGCTGCGCCGCCGCATGATCGATCAGGGCTTCACCGAGTTCCAGACGCCGATCCTGACCGCTTCGTCACCCGAAGGCGCGCGGGACTTCCTGGTGCCGAGCCGGATGCACCCGGGCAAATTCTATGCGTTGCCGCAGGCGCCGCAGATGTTCAAGCAGCTGCTGATGGTCGCGGGCTTCGACCGTTATTTCCAGATCGCGCCCTGCTTCCGCGATGAGGACGCTCGCGCCGACCGGAGCCCGGGCGAGTTCTACCAGCTCGACTTCGAGATGAGCTTCGTGACGCAGGACGACGTGTTCAACGCGATCGAGCCTGTGCTCGCGGGGGTGTTCGAGGAGTTCGCGAACGGGAAGTCAGTGACGCCGGCGGGTTCGTTTCCGCGCATTCCTTACCGCGAGTCGATGCTGAAGTATGGCAACGACAAGCCGGACCTTCGGAACCCGATCGAAATAGTCGATGTAACCGAGCACTTCAGGGGTTCGGGGTTCGGGATCTTCGCGAAGATGGTGGAAGGTGGAAACTTCGTGCGCGCCATCCCCGCGCCGAAGGCGGGCGAGCGTAGCCGGAAGTTCTTCGACGACATGAACGACTGGGCGCGGAGCGAAGGTTTCGCGGGGCTCGGCTACATCAACATCAAGGACGGCGTGCCTGCAGGCCCGATCGCCAAGAACCACGGTGAGGAAGCCACCGCGAAGCTGATCGCGGCGCTCGGCCTCGGCCCGGACGACGGCGTGTTCTTCGCGGCCGGCAAGGAAGCCGATGCGGCGAAGCTCGCGGGCAAGGCGCGGACCAAGGTTGGCGAAGATCTCGGCCTTATCGAAGAAGGCGCCTTCAAGTTCTGCTGGATCGTCGATTTTCCGATGTTCGAGTACGACGAGGAGGCCAAGCAGGTCATCTTCTCGCACAACCCGTTCTCGATGCCGCAGGGCGAGCTTGAGGCGCTGGAGACCAAGAACCCGCTCGAAATCCTCGCGTGGCAGTACGACATCGTCTGCAACGGCATCGAGCTGTCTTCGGGCGCGATCCGGAACCACAAGCCCGAGATCATGTACAAGGCGTTCGAGATCGCCGGTTACAGCCAGGAACAGGTCGACACGAACTTCTCGGGCATGATCAACGCCTTCAAGTTCGGCGCGCCGCCGCACGGCGGTTCCGCGCCGGGCGTGGACCGCATCGTCATGCTGCTCGCGGACGAGCCGAACCTCCGCGAAGTGGTGCTGTTCCCGATGAACCAGAAGGCCGAGGATCTGATGATGAACGCCCCGGCCAGCGTCTCCGACCGGCAGCTGAAGGAGCTTTCGATCAAGCTCGACCTGCCGAAGCCGAAGGCGGGGTAAGCCGATGAAAGCGCCGTCGCTGCACCGCCTGCCGAAGTTCGAAAAAGTCTCGAACGGGGACTATGAGGCGGCGCTGAAGACGGTTCAGGAGCGGCTCGCAGCGGTGCAGGCGAGCTGCATCGGCCGCAGCCGCCGCGCTATCGTCGCGGTCGAAGGCCTCGACGCAGCGGGCAAGGGCGGCTTCATCCAGCGGTTGACCGCGCCGTGGGACCCGCGATTCTTCGATGTGCAGCCGATCAAGGCGCCGGACGCCGAAGAAAAGGCGCACCACTATCTCTGGCGCTTCTGGCAGAAGTTGCCCGCTCAGGGCGAAGTGAACATCTTCGATCGCACCTGGTACGGGCGCGTCCTCGTGGAACGTGTCGAGGGTTTCGCAACCGAAGCCGAATGGCGCCGCGCCTATGACGAGATCAATGCCTTCGAGAAGACGCTCGCCGATGATGGCACCATCATCATCAAGCTGTTCTTCACGGTGAGCCAGAAGGAACAGGACGAGCGACTGGTCGAGCGGCTGGAGACGCCCGAGAAGCGCTGGAAAGTGTCGGCCGAGGACTTCCGCAACCGGATGAAGCGAGATGCCTATGTCGAAGCGGCCGAAGACATGTTTGCCCGTACGCATACGGCCCATGCGCCGTGGACGATCATCGACGGCGAGCACAAGAAGACGGCGCGCATCACGGCGCTGAACCTGGTGGCGGATCGGCTTGCGGATGGGCTCGACCTTTCGCCCCCGGCGCTTTCGCCCGATATCGTGAGGCTGGCGAAGGCCGCGTTCGGCAAGAAGCTGAACCTCGGCTAACGTCGGCCTTCAGCCGCGGTTCAACGAGCGAGTCGCAATCTCCCTGACACTTGGGTCAGGAGTGCTCAAAATGCGTGTTTATAAGACAGGTTTGTTGGCGGGTACGCTGGTTGCGGCGATCCTGGCCGGTCCGGCGATGGCACAGGACCGCGACCGTGACGGGCCTCGCCCGCAGCGTGAACGCGGAATGCAGGTCAATCGCGAGGCGCAGCGTGCGCCGGAGGCAAGGCCGCAGCGGGTCGCACCGCCTGAACGCGATCAGGTTCGCAGGATCGAGACACCTGAACCCCGCCAACCGCGTTTGGAAACGCGGCAGGCGGAGACCGTGCAGCAGCGCATGAACGGCGTGATCGGTCGCGATGATCAGCGCTATGGTGATAAAAACCGCAATCCGGGCCGCGACTGGAACAATCGCGACCGAGACGGCCGCGACGGTGATCGCCGGGATTGGGACCGGAACCGTGACAGGAACGATAGCCGCAACTGGGACCGAAACCGTGACAGGAACGATAGCGGCAACTGGGACCGGAACCGCGACAGGAACGATAGCCGCAACTGGGATCGGAACCGCGACCGCGATCGCAAGGACGACTGGCGCGACCGCAACTGGGACCGCGATCACGATCGTGATCGCTGGCGAGACCACGACCGCAACCGCGACAGGGATCGTGACCGCTGGCGCGATCACAATCGACGCCCGGTTGTGATCGTGCGCCCCAGCCCCAACTATCGTTACCGTCCGCACTGGTGGGGTTCGAGCGCGTTCTACTTCGATAACCGCTATTACGGTCACTACGACTATGGCTCCTGGTATCGCCCCGGCTACGGCTTCTACGGTTCGCAATATGGAAGCGGGTGGGCGGTGCTTGATCCCTGGCTCAGGCAAGATCCGGCTGCGAAGCACTGGGTGATGTGGAACTTCGATCGCAACCGCAACGGCCAGCTTTCGAAGGACGAGGCTCGGCGCGCCAACCGCGAGTTCGCCCGGCTCGCAGACCGTGATCGCGACGGTTATCTGAACGACAGGGAGATACGGTTCGGTGTTGAAGAGCTGCGCGACGAGTACCGCTACAGCTTCAACTATTGAGGGTAGGCGATCGCGACGACCTCAAGCTCCTGCACGCCCCCCGGCAGGCGGACGCTTCTGAGGTCTCCGATCGCCGCGCCCTTCAGCGCCGTGGCGAGCGGCGCCCGCCATGAAATGTGGCCGCGGGGCGTATCCGTCTCATCTTCCCCCACGATTGTGATCGTGCGCTGCCGGTCGTCTTCATCCGCGACGGTGACGGTGGCGCCGAAGAATACGCGCGACTTGTCTGGCTGCTTTGCCGGATCGATGACGCGGGCGTTTTTCAGTCGCTTCGAAATACGCGTCAGCTCACGGTCAATCTCGCGCAGCCGCTTGCGGCCATAGAGATAGTCGCCGTTTTCGGAGCGGTCGCCATTCCCCGCCGCCCACGAGACGATTTCAACGATCTTAGGCCGCTCCACCTCGAAGAGCGCGCGGTGTGCCTCGATGAGCGACTTCATGCCTGCTGGCGTAATGTAGTTGGGGGTATCGCCCATCGGCTCAACCGGGACGGTTCTTGCCCATCCACGCCGAGAGCGTGTTGGTGGAGGGCTGCCCCGCGCGGGTTGGATTGAGCCGATCGTACACCACGGCATTCTCCAGCACGGCGCGCACATAGCCGCGCGTTTCCGTGAACGGGATGTCTTCCACCCAGCGCACGGCATCGACGCTGGGCAGGCGGGGGTCGCCGTTTGCGGCGATCCACTTCCGGACATTGCCCGCACCGGCGTTGTAGGAGGCGATCGCGAGCATGTGGTTGCCGCCCCACTGATCGACGAGATTGAGGTAGTAGGTCGATCCGAGCTGGACGTTGTAGTTCGGATCGCCGGTGAGCGCCTCGGGGCGATAGCTCGTGCCCATCTTGCCCGCGGTCTCCCGCGCCGTGCCGGGCATCAGCTGCATCAGGCCGCGCGCGCCGGCACGGCTGACGGCGGTAGGATCAAAGCGGCTTTCCTGGCGGGTGATCGCGTGGATCATCGTCCAGTTGCTCGTCAGCACACCGCCGACAGGCAGCTGCGGATACGCAAAACGCAGGATCGCGGGCGGTCCATCGACCAGTTCGCCCCGACTTGCGATGAGTGCATAGTCCTGCCGACCAAGCTGCTGGGACAATTCGCTGACCAGGTATTCGCGTGCAGAGGTCTTCGCGCCGTCCGCGAGCGTTTTCAGGAACAATGTCTGCTTCGCCCGGTCACCGGTCATGCCAAGCAGGCGGGCAGCCGCGACGCGGTCGTCCGCCGCGAACGCCTGACGCTCGGGTGTCGGCACGGCAGGGTCGGTTGCCGCCGGAAGGGTGAGCGGCCGGTTCAGTCGCTCGGCAGCGAGCTGGCCATAGAAGGTGAGGGGGAAGCGTGCGGCGGTTTCGAGATTGCGATTGGCGTCGATGGTAAGCCCAGCCGCTTCAGCCGCGCGCCCCGCCCAGTAATGCCCGCGCGAGCGCGTGCCCGCGAACGCCGCCGCGGCGGCAAAGTTCTCGAAGTGGCGGACCGCTTCGCGCGCACGGTTCAGCTTGTGGAGCGCTGTCCACCCTGCCAGCCATTCAAGGCTTGTGAAGGTGTCACGCTCGGCTGCGTTGTAGCTGGTCAGCGGCCGGTCAAATGCGAAGCCGCCGTGATTGTGGGCGATCTCGAAGGCGAGGCTGTTCTGATTGTCGTTCACCGCGCCGCGCGCCGCCGCCAAAACCTCGACCATCCAGGCGTTGCGGTCTCCCGCGCTGCCGGGGGCGATGGCTGCGCGTGCAAGAAGCTGCCGGGCGGCAAGGCTGTTGCCGCTGGCGCGCAGGAAGGCGCTTCGGTCTGCAACAAGTCCGGGATCATTTTCAAAGCCCGTGCCGAGCTTGCCGAGCGCCAGATTTGCATCCACCGCTGCGGCCGCCGCGGCTGAGCCCCTTGCCGCTGTCGCCCGCTGGAGCGCGATGCGGGCTTCAGCGAGCGTGCGGTCGTTGCCCGCAAGGAAAGGGAGCATCCGCGTCGCGGTTGCGAGATCGCGCTGCCAGAGCAGCCGATCCATGCGGAACACATGGTCGTCGCGGCTGAGGATGCCGCCGAACGCCGCAAGGAACTGGTTTTCAAGCGCGGGGCCGATACCGCCGATACGCCAAGCCTGCTTCGCTTCCGTATTGGCCGCGTTGGTCATGCCTGCCGCCATCAGGGCTTCGGCGTGACGGAAGCGGCCGATGCCCGAAAGCGGCGGCAGAGCGCGGAAGAAGGAGAGGCGCGCGGCCATCGGCGTCGTGTCGGTGATCGTCCCCTCGGCGCGGCGGCGCAGATCGTCGGCGCCGGGCCAGTCTGGGTTGGTGCGCAGGAATTCCGAAAATTCGGAGAATGTGGCCGCGTATTCCGTACGCCGCAACCGATCCCACACCAGCAGCTTTTGCACGGTCGACGAACCGCTTATGCCCATCGCCGAGATGGGGCGGAACTCGCCGCGGGCCTGCGCTTCCAGCGCCGCCTTCAACGTATCCGCGTCGCCGCGGGACTGAGCCGAAGCAGGTGGTGCGGCAAGTGCCGCCGCCGAAAGCAGGGCAAATCGCAGAAGAACGCTGGTAACACTGGACACAGACTTTCAGAGCCTCCTATGACGCCACAAAGAGGCCGACTGCGGACGACGCGTGCAAGGGTGCATCAGCGGCGCGCGAGGAGGCAACGGGCGAGAGTAGCATGACAGCGAGATTCTACGGTTCTATTCCAGCACTTGTCACCCCGTTCCGCGACGGATCGGTAGATTTTGCCACCTTCGAGACTTTTGTGGAGTGGCAGATCGCCGAAGGCAGCACCGGCCTTGTGCCTTGCGGCACCACCGGCGAATCGGCGACCATGACCATCGACGAGCACAATGCCGTGATCGCGGCCTGCATAAAGGCGGCCGCCGGTCGCGTCCCGGTGATCGCGGGCTGCGGGTCCAACGACACGGCGTGCGCGGTTTCGCACGTCCGCCATGCCGAGAAGGCGGGTGCGGATGCGGCGCTCGTTGTCAGCCCCTATTACAACAGGCCCAGTCAGGAAGGCCTCTATCAGCACTTCAAGGCGGTGGCCGAGGCGACCAGCCTGCCGATCATCCTCTACAACATTCCCGGACGCAGCGTCGTCGACATCGCGCCTGCAACGATGAAGCGGCTTTCCGAGATTCCGAACATTGTCGGCGTCAAGGATGCGACGGGTGTGCTTCAGCGCATTTCGGAGCAGCGCCTTTCCTGCGGCACGGACTTCATCCAGCTTTCGGGCAACGACGACATGACGCTCGGCATCATGGCTTCGGGCGGGCAGGGCTGCATCTCGGTGACGGCGAACGTCGCCCCGCGCCTGTGCGCCGAATTCCAGACCGCCTGCCGCGAAAACCGCTGGAACGATGCGCTTGCGCTTCAGGACCGGCTGTTTCCGTTGCACGCGGGTCTCTTCTCGGACGCAAGCCCCGGACCCGCGAAATATGCGCTTTCGAAGCTCGGCAAGCTGCGCGAAGAGCTGCGTTTGCCGATGGTTCCGGCCGGAGAGGCCGCGCGGCGCATTGTGGATGCTGCGATGGCCCATGCCGGGATCTGCTGATGGTGCGCCCGCAACGGGCAGGCAGCTTCAGCAAGGTCAAGACCGTCGCTGAAAACCGCAAGGCCCGCTACGAATATGCGATAGAAGACGTGTTCGAGGCCGGTATCGCGCTGACCGGCACCGAGGTGAAATCGCTGCGCTTCGGCGAGGGTACGATCGCGGAGTCCTATGCCGAGGTGAACGGCGAGGAGGTGTGGCTCATCAACGCCAATATCCCCGAATTCAGCCATGGCAACCGCTTCAACCACGAGCCGCGGCGCCCTCGCAAGCTGCTGCTGCACAGCCGCGAAATCGCCAAGCTGCACGGCGCCGTCTCCCGGCAAGGGATGACATTGGTGCCGCTCTCCATATATTTCAACGAACGGGGTCGTGCGAAGGTCGAACTGGCGCTCGCCAAAGGCAAGAAGCTGCACGACAAGCGGGCGACAGAGCGCGACCGGGACTGGAAGCGCGATCAGGCACGCATCCTCCGGGATCGCGGTTAGGGTTTTTTGAATGCGGCTCATCAAGTGGCTGAAGGAAAAGCGCCCCTCGCGAGAGGCGATGCTGGAAAACCGCTGGATTCGGCCGTTCGCCAACACCATCGGCAATCCGGTCATCTGGCATTTCAACCGTAAGTCGGTGGCGCGGGGCGTGGCGCTCGGCATGTTCTTCGGGCTCTCAATCCCCTTCGCGCAGGCGCCCGCCGCGGCACTCTTCGCCGTGCCGTGCCGCGCGAACCTGCCTGTTGCGGCGTTTGTCACCTTCATCTCGAATCCGCTGACCACACCCTTCATCGCCATCGGGGCGTACCAGATCGGCGTGTGGGTTCTGAACCGGCAGGACGGTGGCCTGCTGGCGAACATGACCGCCGATCATTGGGCAGAAGACCTGATGGTGGTGGTGACGAACGCGCCGCTGCCGCTTGCGATCGGCCTGTTCATTATCGCGACGTTCGGCGCGGTGATCGGCTACCTCGGCATTCATGGTATATGGCGCCTGTGGATTCACCAGCGGATGGAAGCCCGCCGGAAGCGGGAAGCGCGGCGGACGGGAGACGGTGATGGGCGAGTTCCGGGAAAAGCTGGTTGAAACCAAGAAGGCGTGGGCGCGAGCCGGTCGCCTGCTGACGGGCAAGACCGCCGAACACGGCGTCGACCGCCTGCCCCCGGGGCAGCGGCTTGTCGAAAACTGGCCCGTGCTGGACCTCGGCATTCAACCTGATGTGCCGAAGGCGGACTGGCAGCTTGTAATCGACGGTGCTGTCGAAAACCCCGTGACGTGGGATTGGGACGCGTTCCTCGCACAGCCGCAGGTGGAGGATGTCTCCGACATCCACTGCGTGACGCAGTGGTCTCGCTACGACAATCGCTGGAACGGCGTGTCGACACGCCATATCGCCGATATTGTGAAGCCGCTCGGCGGGGTGAAGCACGTGCTCTTCACCAGCTATGACGGTTACACGACGAATGTCGAATACGCGCATTTCCTCGAAGAGGACTGCCTCGTCGCGCACACGCACGACGGCGCGCCGATCAGTCGTGAACATGGTGGCCCGGCGCGGCTGGTGATTCCGCGCTACTATTTCTGGAAGAGCCCCAAGTGGGTGAAACGCATCACGTTCTCCCTAGAAGACAAGCCGGGCTTTTGGGAGGTTCGCGGCTATCACAATCTTGGCGATCCCTGGCTGGAACAGCGCTACAGTTAAACGTTCGTATAACGGAGTCGGCTGTTCATCGAATGGCAGCATCGCACGTGCGCGCGCGCAGGATAGGCTTCCGGCATGCTCATCCGTTTCAGGGACTGCCAATCATGAAGATCATTTTCCTTTGCGCTGCCTCGGCGGCGGCGCTTCTCGCTGCGCCTGCGATCGCTGCTGACACGCCCGAGATTGCGCCTTGGGGTTTCGACGAAGCAGGCATGGACCGCAGCATTGCGCCTGGCGACGACTTCCTTGGCTACGGCGGCGGCACATATCTGCGTCAGCTCGAAATTCCGGCGGACCGTTCGAACTACGGCATGTTCACGAAGCTGCGCGACCTTAGCCAGGAACGAACGCGCGAGATCATTCAGACCGCCGCCGCCAGTCACGACGGGCCGGGCTCCACCGGGCAGAAAGTCGGCGACTATTACGCAAGCTTCCTCGACGAAGCGGCGATCGAGGCGAAAGGCCTGGCACCGATCAAGGCCGATCTCGATGCAGTGGCGGCGATCAAATCCGAACACGCATTTGCCGCTGCCCTTGGCGCTGCCCTGCGCAGCTACGGTCCGTCGCCGTTCGTCTATTATGTCAATCAGGACGAGAAGGCGCCGGACCATTATATACCGGTCTTCGTGCAGGGCGGCATTGGCCTGCCGGACCGGGACTACTATCTCGTCGACAAGCCGGCCTATGTAGAGGCGCGGGAGGCGTATAAGACGCACATTGCACGCATATTCATGCTTGCGGGCACACCTGCTGCTGATGCGGCGAAGAAGGCTGCTTCCATCTACGACCTCGAACACAAGTTCGCAGAGGTGCATTGGACAGTTGTCGACAGTCGCGACTCCGACAAGACTTATAACAAGTGGACGAAGGCGGACTTCACCGCAAAAGCGCCCGGTTTTGACTGGAACGCCTTCTTCACTGCCGCCGGGCTCGGCAGTCAGAACGAATATATCGTGAACCAGCCGAGCAGCTTCGCGGGTATGGCGAAGATCATCGGCGAGGCCGATGTGGCCACGCTTCGGGACTGGTTGACCTTCAAGACGCTGAAGGACGCCGCGCCGCTTCTGCCCAAGGCGTTTGTGGACGAGAACTTCGCTTTCGAGGGGACGACACTGTCTGGCACGCCCGAGATCCAGCCACGCTGGAAAAGAGGCGTCGATGCGGTGAACAACGCGCTCGGCGAGGCGGTGGGCAAACTTTACGTTGCCAAATACTTCACGCCGGAAGCGAAGGCGCAGGCGGACGAGCTGGTCCGTAACCTCATCGCGGCAATGGACGCGCGGATTGCAAACCTTGCATGGATGACCCCTGAAACCAAGGTGAAGGCGCGTGCCAAGCTCGCGGCTTTCAAGCCCAAGATCGGCTATCCTGTGAAGTGGGTCGACTATTCCGCTCTCAATATCGTGCCAGGCGATGCCGTCGGCAATGCGAAGCGTGCCGCGGTATTTGAATATGATCGCAATCTCGCCAAACTCGGCAAGCCCATCGATCGCGACGAATGGTTCATGACTCCGCAGACGGTGAACGCCTACGCGAACCCGACGATGAACGAGGTGGTGTTTCCCGCGGCGATCCTGCAGCCGCCTTTCTTTGACCCGAATGCCGACCCCGCGGTGAATTACGGCGGGATCGGTGCGGTGATCGGCCATGAGATCACCCACCACTTCGACGATCAGGGCCGCAAGTACGACCCCACCGGCAAGCTTGCCGACTGGTGGACGCCCGAAGACGTGAAGCGTTTCAAGGTCTACACGGACCAAGTGGTTGCGCAGTACGGCGCCTACGAGCCGCTTCCCGGCGCGCACATCAACGGGGAACTCACGCTTGGCGAGAACATCGCCGACATCGCGGGGCTCACCGTCGCCTACGATGCCTACAAGGCGTCGCTCGGCGGCAAGGCTGCGCCGGTGCTGGGCGGCTTCACCGGCGATCAACGCTTCTTCCTGGGATACTCGCAGATATGGCGGCAGAAATATCGCGACGCCCAGCTCCAGCAGCAACTCGCGACAGACCCGCACACGCCCGGCAACTGGCGACCGACGGCCGTGCGCAACCTCGATGCCTGGTATCCGGCGTTCGGCGCGAAGCCCGGCCAGAAGCTCTACCTGCCTGAAGATCAACGCATCCGCATCTGGTAAATCCTTGACGCGGGGAAGCCGTCCAGCCATGGACGGCTTCCGGCGTCGGGGAGTAGCGCAGCCTGGTAGCGCATCTGCTTTGGGAGCAGAGGGTCGCAGGTTCGAATCCTGTCTCCCCGACCAACTCATTTTTATTGTTTATTTTCAGAGCGTTAAGCGGTGGTGCCCAAAATTTCTTGGGCACCTTTTTTGGGCACTTTTCCCCGGCATCAAGGGCGCGTGCGTCAGTGTCGGGTCCTCTCCGCTAGTCGGTCGTGCGTGCGCGGTCTTGCACAAGCGCGCGGATTAGCTGCCGTAGCATTTCCTTGGCTTCGCGAATTTCCAATTCTTGCGGCAGCTTTGGTAGGGCGTGGCGGTAGGTATGGGCGGTTTCCTTGAAATGCTTTAGGCGCTCGGGCTCCACCCAGCCAGTTGCCGCTAATGCTTCCCACTTTTTTCGGTTGTCACCATCGGGCATGACCGAATTGCGGATGTATTCGAGCGCAACGTACAACAAGCGGTAGTCATCTCCGGCGCTACCAAATACAGCGCAAGCGGCGTCAAAATCATCGTCCTTTGCTCGTAACTCTAGAATGCGCTCAGTCAGACTGGGCACACGAATAGGCGCTTGGCCGTTGACGGTAATTTGAACCTTTCCTGCGCGGGCTCGAACAACAGCAGTTTGAGGTTCGATTGTGGCGCTAATTCCTAGAGACCCGCCGGTTTCTGACAGCTCTTCGAAATAGGGGCCAAGATGAACCGGCTGATACGAGGGTATAGCAATAGCGAGGGACGTATTGGCGTCTTTGAGGAATGCGCGGGTCTGCGCGCGACCGTCCATATGTCCCGACGCATTGATTGCACCGATCATTGATAGGAAGGGGTGCGGCTTGGCGTCGGTGCCGTACTGCGTCCACCGCACCTCTCTGCCCAGTTCCTCCCCGAGTGCTTGGATATCGAAACGGTGGCCTTCGAGCGACGCTCGCCAGCGATCATGAGGTCTCGTCATAGCTTCTTACCATAACGCCCCCGAAGCCATCACGGCACTGTCAAAACACCCCCTCAAAACGCCGCAAGAACACGCGAGGAGCCCTCGGGGTAGGTAGGACTACCTGACGCCGCGTTTCGTTCGTCCTTGCCTCATTTCGGCAGGGTTTTACGGGCGAAATTGACCGTCTGGCGCCAACGCCGCCTCCCGCTTCCTTCGGTGCCCCCTCGCGACCGCCTCAAACACCTCGGGCGTCTCTCCCATTCCCACGCTTCGCATGATGGCGTTCCGGCACCCGCGCAGCCGCGTGCCCTGAACGTAGCGCGCCGCGTCCACATCGTAACCGCTATGCCCCTCGTAGCTGAGGTACTTCCAGAACTCATCGTAGGGCAGCCGGTTGCCGTCACTCTGGCTGAACAGGTACGCGAGGCAGAACCGCAGCGCGAACGTCGGCCGGGGCTTCTCGCCGGTGTATTCGCCGATAGCCTCGTCCAGCGCCACGACGGCCTTGTAGATCATCTGTTCGCGGGTGAACGGCATGGCGCCGACGGTGAGCTAGATGGGCAACCGAAGTTGGTTTCGGTCTACCTCGGGCACGCCGTCCAGCCGCCGCACGACACTTTCGGCTAGCGCCTTCGCGGCATCCTTCCGGGCACCTTCGCTGTGCGTTGAGAGCCCGATGCGGGCACCGAGGGGCGCGGTGAGGAGTAGCGTGGCGAGTTCGGTGGGATCGATTCGGGACATGGGCCAAAGAGAACATAAGCGGAACATTCTTGCAACGGCCCTCTATCGAAGGCGCGACGGGCGGAGTAGGTGGAGGCCCTGAAGGTTCACCGATAGCCCCCGAAAGTTCCGCCGTGTTCGCCGCTGCCCTCATCCTCTCTTGCATCGCTCCTTCGGTCCACGACGGGGACAGCCTGCGATGCCAGGGCGAACGGGTCCGGCTGGTGGGCATTGATGCTCCTGAGATGGCCGACAGTCCCCGTTGCAAGGATGGCCGAAGGGCGCGTTCGGATTGCCATGAGGGCCGTGCGGTGACGTCGAGGGACTTGCTGCGGTCGCTGACGCGCGGCGAAGTGCGCTGCACGGTGACAGGGCGGGACACTTACGGCCGGGTGCTGGCGCGCTGCGTGTCGGACGGGGTCGACCTCAACAAGGCGATGTTGCGGGCCGGGATGGCACGCCGCTACAGGTGATTGACTTGGGCAACTTCGGGGGCATGTTGGCGTGATGGGGGATACGCTTCAAATTGTTGGAATATCCGCTGCCGCTGCCCTAGCCGTCGGGGGCGGGATGATTTCGCTCGCGCTTAAAGAGCCTGCTGTTCAAAAGGTGCTCTCTCGCTGGCTTCTCGTTACCTCGCTCATCCTTTTCACCCCCGTGCTGATTGCGCTGCACTTCCATGCACAAGGCATGGAGAGTGCCGCCGCTCTGCTAAAGGGAGCGGAGCAGGTGGCTGTTATTCAAGACGTGGCTTCGACCCGCTTTGCCAAGGCAATTTGCCTTCTAGTTTTGGCATACTTGGTGGCCTTGCTCTCGTTTTGCTCATGGCTACGAGACGTTAAACGGGACACCGAAAAGAAATAGGCTGGGCAGAAACCCCTATGCTGCCGACGTGCGCCGTAACCACGGCTCCGCCGTCCGCTCAATCTCGGTGAGTTCGGCCGGAAAGGTCCGGTCCTGAAAGCCCCGCACGTCTTCCAGCGAGCCGTGCAGCCAGCGCTCCCACTCATCGGCAAGCAATAGGACCGGCATACGATGATGCACCGGCGCGACCGCCGCGTTGCAATCGGTCATCAGCCCCGAATAGACCGCGCCCCACTCGTCGCTGTCCTTCCACATGCCCGCCCACGCGAACACCGGCTGGCCCTTCACCCGAAACCACGTCCGCGTCTTGGCGCCTTGCTCGCCTTCAGCCTCGGCAAAGCTGGTCAGCGGGATCAGGCAGCGGTGTTCTGGACGGTGCGCGATATGGCGCCACATGAAGCTGGACAGGTCGGCAATGTTGTTCACCGGCTTGGGTTTGATCGGCAGGCCGGTTTTCTTGCTCTTTTGCGGGAGCGGAAAGCCCCACGTCATCGCCTGTACCACGCGCCCGCCGTCCGCCTCGCGCACCACCATGCCGGGGGCGCCGGGATACACGTCGCCTTGCGCGGCATTGAAGGCGGTCGGCATCCGAGCCTTGAAGGCGTCGGCGATGTCGGCGGCGCTCACGTTGAGGGTGTAGAGGTTGCACATTGCGCTAGCGTATCATGCTTCCGACCGGCAACAATGGTCGCCATTGGGGAGGGGGATAGATGTTACAAAGGGGCTGGGGCGTTATTCGCGACTTCATGGAAGTACTAGCCACGAGAGGGCGAAAGAACGCCATCTATCGGGGGCAGGCTGACGAGAATTGGGCGCTGATCCCTTCGATATTCCGACCAAAAAGCTATGGCATTAAGCATCTTACACGTCTCGGTGATTGGAAACGACGCGCGAGCAGGTTTGCTTCACCACTGCCCACTGATGACGTAGAGTGGCTCATACTCGCACAGCATTACGGCCTCGCGACGCCCTTACTAGATTGGACAACCGGCCCTCTCGTCGCCCTGTTTTTTGCGTGTGATGACCGAAAGAACCGTAAGCGAGACGGATGCGTCTGGTGGTCACGTCGAACAGTATTTGACGAGGTGGACGACACCATGATGATTGAAGTCTTCAAACCTGTTCGGGAAAGGCCACTCCTGATTAATGCTGTTGGCCGAAATGTCCGCTCTACCGCGCAAGACAGCCTGCTAAGCCTGCACACCCCCAGCGATTTTCAGACTTTGACGGCGGAACGCATTTTCACGGTAAAAGCGGCTGATAAAGTTGCGACATTGGCGGCGCTGGAGAAGTTGGGCTTTTCGGGGGAGCGCCTTCACTTTGATATAACAAAGCTGGTCGCACGCTTCAAAGAAGAGATAGCCAGTCAGCGCGTGGGCGCTACGTACTGATATCAAAGCTCCCCTTCGGGAACGGTCTCAGTATCTCCGCAACCGTCCTCCGCTGCCTTAACCAGTCCTCCCAATCCTCCGGGCGCACCACGGCCAACTGTCGGTCCTTATACGGTGCCACATCAGGACCCGCCTCAGTCGTCAGCGCGGCGAACGCCTCGGGCCATTCATCCGTCGCCGGGCGCCACATGCCAGCGAAGCAAAAGAACGGCTCATCCGTCACCAGCCGGACGGAGTATCGCTTGCGGCGGGAGCCCATGCCCGCTTCCACCTCGAACTCCGACGCGATGATGAGGCAGGGGTTCACGATGGTGCGCCCTTCGGAGCGCAGGAGACTTATGGGGTCTCCGTAGGGCTCCCTCGGTGCCAGCCCCCATTTGCATCGACGTTGCCGCGCGGCCCCGTCCTCCCACACGACAATCTGCGCGCGCTTTCCGGGACCGTCCCTCCAGCGCTCCGAGGGTGCCCTTTTGTGTACCGCAGCGGTCATTCGGCGCCCCCGTCAACGCCGCCGCCGTAGCTCCTTCTTCCATACCGTCTCGCTCGGCATCGGCAGGGTCTCATCGGTCGGCAGCTCACGGACAAGGTCCAGCGTCGGCCGCCGCGCCCCGCAGGACGTACAGCGGCACTTCTCGCGGACATCGGGGAGCCAGTCGGGACGGCCGCGCCTGTGGAAGTGATACCAGAGGGCGTGGGGGTCAAAGATGCGCTGATGGCGGCAGCGGGTGCAGGTGAGCTTGACGGTGTAGTGACGGACGGCCGCGTCGAACAGGTCGCGGATGGGGTTGGCGAGTTCGCGGCGTGACTGAGGGGAAGCTGAAGGGGGCACTGAGGGAGCCGTGGGGTTTCGGTGAGTCGGCGCATGAGCGGATGAGAACATAAATGGAACAAATGGACAAGCCCGGCGCGCTGTTCGATGATCGTCCGGCAGGTAGGGGCGGGGACGATTCGGGGCATGGTGACAGACGAAACACGCATCAAGTGGGTGCAGCGCATCGCCGATATTCTATCCGGCGCGATTGCGAAGTGGCCCGAACGGCCCGGCGACGCCAACGAACGGTATTATGAAGTCCGCGACGACATGAAGGCGGACGCGGTGTTGTGGGCGCTGCTCCCGCCATTCATCCGGGATGCCTCCCATATCGAAGGTGTCGTCGAACTGATCTCCAGTCCCGGCCTGAATGAAGCGCAAAGGCTGGCCTACCTTCAGGCGGCTTTGGAGAATACGGTTCAGGACATCCTCAAGAAGTCTAGGGAATGGGCGGGGGTTCATATTGAACCTGCGGTGCACCGGCACTCCGGTTCAGAAATCACGGCGATTGCCGCTGAGGCGCTTAGCGCAGGCGTTCCCGAACTGGGCACGCCGGAGCTTGCTCAACTGAGGCCGCGCATAATCGCATCGTCTTGGACCGGCAGACGCACACCCGCCGAGCAGGCGGAAGTCGCGCGCAGCCTTGTGCCCGATGCCCTAATCGCAATCGACGCATTTATCGCCGAGAGGCGGGCTCAATCGCTTCACAACAATCCCCCGGAGCCGCTTCAAGACGAACAGGCGGCGGCCTTGAGGGCACTGCGGGATGCTCTAACGGAGCTGCTGGACGCGGTGGAGCGCGGAAAGTCTCTTGATAGCGCTATGGGGCGGCTGAGGGCGCGCCTTGGGGTTACTTTCAGTCTATCCGAGGAGAACCGAAAACTCCTTGTGGCTAACCGCGCCGTAATCGGCATCGGCTCAGCGCTTGGTTGGGGAACGCTGGGAATTTGCGCGGTCGTTCTGGGGATGCCCATAGAAGCCGCCGCAACTATGGCGGCAGGTGAAATGGGAATGTTCGGGCTCGCGCAGCGGTCGGGCAACAAGGCCGACTAAAACGAAAAAAGCAGGGGAGAGCGGAAGGAAAATTGGACTGACCCGGTCCCCCGCAGTCCTCCTCAACGGCCCCTTCGGTCTTCCCCAAGCGCCCTGTAGACGCTCGCGCGGCCGATCCCGAGTTCCTTGGCAATTTGGCTTGCACCCATGCCCCCGGCACTGAGGGCGCGGACCTTGGCGGGGTCGATGGCAGCCGGGCGGCCCTTATACACACCCGCTGCCTTGGCCTTGTCGATGCCCTCCCGCTGGCGTTCCCGCCGAATGTCGGCCTCGAACTCGGCGAAGCTGGCGAGAATGTTCAGCAACAGCTTGCCGTCGGAACGTGAGGTGTCGATTGAGCCCTGTTGCAGGCAACGGAAGGATGCGCCCTTGGCCGTGAGGGTGTCCACAATCTGCCGCAGGTCCGTGATGGACCGGGCGAGCCGGTCAAGGCGGGTGACGACGAGAGTATCCCCCTCGCGGGCATAGTCGAGGGCATCGGCGAGTGCCTGCCGCCCGTCCGTCGTGGTGCCGCTGCGCTTCTCGGCAAACAGCTTCTCGCACCCGGCAGCCGTTAGCGCCTCCGTCTGCACGTCAAGGCTTTGGCCGGTGGAACTTACGCGGGCGTATCCGATCAGCATGGCATTTATCCGTCTCAGTAGGGTCTAGACCTTTACGCATAGCTGTCTCAGAAATTCGAAGTCAACCCTATTGAGACAAAATTGCAGGGGCGCCGAGACGCCTCGCTAGGGTTTACCCAAATGGAACACGCCCCGCAGGGCACACCACCGGCGCGCTTTCGGCGAAGGAAGGGGACCGAAAGAGAACCGATGGTGTGTTCGGGTGGCCCGGCCGCTAGGCGACGGCAGGGCGAGCGAAGAACGCCGCTGTGCGTGCGACCGATGCCGCGACTGTGGCGGCGTGCGAATTGTCATCTCCCGCCTCCGCAAGCGGCGATAGCCATGCCGGGCGGGTGCGCCGCGTGACACGGTCGAAGAACGCCGCATTGCGCTGCGCTACGTCGCGAACACTGGCGAGAAGCGGGTCGGCCTGAGAAAGCTGGAATGTCATGGGGTCTGCCCTCGATTAGCGTTGAGGGCACACCACATAACACGATCTAAGCCGTTGTAAACAAAGAAATACTTCGTTTAATCGAACTATGCCCCCTTCAACATACGCCACCCCCCTGCCGCCATAGCGCTCCGCCGGAAACCTCGGTCAAGAGGATGAACCCCGAGGTTCACCGGCGGAGCGCCAGAGGGCACCCCTACGGGGGGAACGGCGCTGACGGTTCAGCGTATATGCACCCACGGAATTTTTCGCCGAAACCATTGGCCCCTCCGTATTGCTTCGGCTGGTCTCCCGTGAAACTGTGCGGCCATGATACGGGGCAGGCAGAAGCGATCCTTGCGGTTCACACTTATCTGCGTGGCGGGCGCCCTTGTGCTGGTGCATGTGGCCTATGGGGCGAGCAGGATGTTGGCCCCGAAGCCGGAGCCGCTTCCGTACATTGCCCTGTTTGAGGCTCCGGTCATACAGGAGCGCTGGAGTCATGATTTCGGACCCAGTACCGTCGTTGTTCCTCGCTCCGAAGCCCATCTGATAATGGCGACGTTGCGCTGCGGAGCTACCCGGGGCGTGTATCTTGTAGAACCGACCCATATTCCCACTCATATGCTGCTACCGCAGGACGACGGAATCGGCCGTGTTGTCGATTGCCTACGCGGTGATCCGGTGATCCAAATAGAGCTGAGGGTGGGCGAGTGGGATGACTATGTGGGCACGCTCATGCCCCTGCGCTTGCGATAACTCCCGGCAGAAACCATCGGACCCCCTCAGGTCCGCTTTCGGCTCTACTCCCGGCCCGCCTTAGTCTGGCAGCGGCTCGTGGTACGTCACGGCTGACAGCGACTTGCCCGGAATGGGATTGTGCGTCGTGGTGCGCGGTGCGTTGGGCGCTGCGAGTTCATCCGGCGTGACCGGCTCCAGCGCCGCGATGTTCGTTCGGAACGTGGTCGTGCCGAGCGTCTCGGTGCGGTAAACGGGTGTGGGTTCTTGGGTAAGCATCGGTTTTCCTTCAGTCAGCCTGCAACGCCCCGCCGTGTCCCTCAGTGCCCCCTCGGAGCTTCTGAAGGTCCGCCGAGGTCAGCTTTCGCTTGGGCGGGAACGGCCGGAAGTCGAACAGCGGGCAGTTGCCGCTTTCGCAGCCGGCGACCTGCTGTCGCCATGTCCCGGCAGCGCCGGGGTCGTAAATACAATCCCGGCATTTGGCGCTGATCGCCTCGCTACGGGTGGTGGGGTTAGGCATTCGTTTCCTTGGTCTATTTCACCGGGAAAACCCTGTCAGAATGGACCGCCAGACACCGAAAGGGGCCTCGGGGGTATGGAAGTACCGGGGAGGTGGCCGAGAGGTGTTTTTTGGCTTTTCTGAAGGGGTTTTCGGGGTGGCCTCAGGCAGCCGCCAAGCGGGGCGGCGGCTCGACGCCGAGGGCGCGGAGCCGAGCATCGACTTCGGCAATGTGGCGCTCACGTTCGGCAAGCCGCTCGGGCGTCCAGAATTGCAGGTGCCACCTTTGGGCGTGGCGCTGGCCGTCGCAAACACGGCAGATATACATCTTGCCCAAGGGGCGCGAACGGTCGCCCGCAAAGGCGTCTAGCGGCTTCTCGACTTTGCAGCGGGTGCAACGGCGGGTCGTCGGGGTGGCTTTGGTCATGGCTACCTTTCGGGAATTGGCGGGCGGGCTAGGCCCGGTCGATGTATTTCCGTGAGAGCTTCTTGCCGCTCGGCGATCCGATGTACGCCTCGGCTGCGGAGCCCGCGATTGTGAGCCCGGCGCCAAGCGCCGTGGGCTTCTGGACGTGAGACAACATGCTCTCGGCTTCCGCGTTCGTGGCGCGGTTGCGGCTCTCGTAGTTCGCAAGCGTCCGATCCCCCGCAAGCTCTTGCTGCATGGCGCTGTCCATCAGCATCGCCTCCACCGAACCGGATGTCAGGGACAGCCCGGCCTCGCCTGCGGCGGTGCGGATGCGGGCGGCCTCGCGGCGGGCCTCGCGCGAGCGGTCGAACAGCTCGGCGGATGCGGCGCGGCGGTTTTCCTCCAGCATGACTTCACGCTGATTGAGGATTGCCTTGGTCTGCGCCTTAGCGGCCTTGGCCTGCGAGACGACTTGCGCGGTGGAGGTCGCCACGGCCAGCGCCGTGACGCCGATTGATACCGGGTCACACATGGCCGGGTTTCCTTGTTCGAGCGTAGATATGGAAGGGCCTGCGCTCCACGCCGTGCGTGCGGTTCTCCGCGAGGCAGTCGAAGCCGCCCCAGCGCAGCCAGCGGAGCGACAGGGCGTTCCGGGCGTCCACGTAGTTCCAGAGGGTGAGGTAGGCCCGGTTGAGGTCGTCGAGGCGGGGGCGGGTCTGCCGCGCGATGGCGGCGGCGTTCCGCTTTATGCCTTCGGTCCCGAGCATCCAGACAATCCCGATGCCGGGGACGGGATGCGGGACCGCGCCAAAGATGGCGACGGGTTCCCCCGAGGAGTCGAGGACCGCATAGGCGTGCGACGACATGCGGAACGAGAGGTGCAGACAGTCGCGGGGGGCGATGCCCGAGGAGGCTTTCACCTCGGCGGCGTCGGAGCCCCGCAGGTTGTCGGCGAGGTGGTCAAGCCACCCCGCGACTTTGCCCGGATCGACGTGGCGGAGGTCCACCACGTCAATTCCGCTGACGGTCTCAATCGCCATCGGGCTCGGAGAGCCGGGCATAGAGCTGCACGCAGGTGCCGGGCGCGCTCGGGATGACCGCGCGGCGGGTGAAGCCCGCAGCCTTGAAGAAACGCACAGTGGCCGGGTTGCGCCGGTCAAAGACGTTGCCGAGGAAGCCGTAGTGCGTTCGAAGCAGGTCGCCAAAGATGCGGCCCGCTTCGGCGGCGATGCCGTCGGCGTTCCGTGCAAACCACTTCGCACCGACAAGCCACACCTTGCCCGCAAGTGGCTGGTCGCCCGGAAGGACGCCAAACACGGCAACGGGCCTCCCAGCGACGAACGCCACATAGGTGAACAGCGAGGACCGGAAGGTCTCCCCAAGCACGGCCGGAACGGCGGGACTGATCGAAGCCAGCCCGCGCTGATCGGCAGCGCAAAGGTTGTCAGCGATTTGGGCAAGCCAGGAATTGACTTCGGCGGGCTCGCAATCGAGCACGTCTCGGATTGTGATGTCTGCCACGGCTATTCCTTCTCGTCGGTGACGATGTCGATGGGGCCGCCCATGCTGACCACGGTCATGCCGGTGGGCGTGGTGGTCTCGTGGGCGCGGCTGCGCTCGGCGTAGGACGGGCTATTCGGGTTGTACGGGTCGGCGGATGGCCGCTTGGGATAGCTGCGATACCACTGGGGCTGGCGGCGCATGATTAGACCTGCACCCGCTTCTTCGCGGCCAAGGCCTTGGCCATCCGCTCAACCTCTTCCTCGCGCACCATCGCATCGGCGCGGGCACCAGCTTCGCGCCGCATGTCGATGCGGTCGGCGGCTGCTTTCCGCTCGGCGACCGCCGCGTCGAGGGCGCGCTGTAGACGGCTTTCGCCTTCGGTTCCCGTGAGTGCCGCGAGGTGTTCGCCAAGGCGGAGGAGTTTCGCCTCCCACTGTCGGCGTTGCTCGCCTTCCAGCTTGAACACCGGCACGGCTTTCGGCTTGCCCGTGACGGGATCGTACTCGGTGCGATGGGAGCTGATGGCTTGAAGCTCCGCCTCCACCTTGTCCATCTGGAGTTCAATCTCGTACTTGTCGCGAGCGAGCTGGAACACCTCGATCTGATACGGGTTCGCGCCCGGACCCGGTCCCGCCATCAGGCGTGCGTTGACGGCGCGCTTGGTCATCATCTCGGCGATGGCGCGCTGTTCGGCCTTCTCCCCGCCGCCGAACTCCTTGGCGCGGGCTAAGATCGCTTCACGGTCGGTCGGCGAGAATGTGCTGAGCGGCGGGTTGGCAAGGATTGCGGCGGTGCTGTCGTTCACGGTCGCATCCCAGCCGAAGGACTGCGTCTTGCCGTTGTTGTCCTTCTCTTCCCAGCCGAACGAGTTGGTGTCGCTGATGATGTCGAAATTCTGGATTTCGGCGCGCAGGGCTGCGTCGGCAGCACCTTCCGCCGCCGATGGCGCCGTGGCCGTCGTCGTGTCAGTCATTGGGCATTTCCTCTTGATGAGCGCTTCAGGGGCGCCATTGGTAGACAACCGCCTTGGGGCGGTCGGGGTTGTGCGGCTTCAGGGTGAAGCCCATGCACCGGGCAAGCCGGGCGTGGCTTTCCGATGATCGGTGAGCAGTCAGACACACGCCCTCGGGGCACTGCCGTGCCGTGGCGGCGAGGAGACCGAGAAGGGGGTCGGTGTCGATGACCGGGAAGCGGTCGTAAGCGTTCGTGAGGGCAAGCCAGAGGATGCCCTCGGGTTTGCCGACATCGAGACCGGCAATGGCCAGCGGCGCGCCGCCGTGGACGTAGGACAGCACCAGCGGCGTTGAGGCGGCAAGCTCGGGTAGCCATGAGCGTGCGTCGGCACGACCGTGGGAGGCTGACAGCGCAAGGACGGTGCCCATAGACACGTCCGCAGCGGCGGCCACCGCGTGAGACACATGGAAGGGGATGGCCGATACGGCACGCATCGGCGCTCCTTTCGGATGGAATGGGGTGCAGCGGGCCATCGGCCAGCGGGAGGGGGCACCGACGGCCCGCTGCAAAGGGTCCGTCACCGCGTCGATAGACAGCGGGAGGTCGCCTTAGGGGAACTGAAGTTGGGTTGAGGTGAGACCGAAAGAGGGCTCTAGGTTAGACCACTCCTAACCCTCTTCCCTCCTTCAATGAGGTCTTTCCGAATGTCTGTAGAAGGAACCTGAGAAGGAGTAGGAGAAGGAGCATATATAGATAAACCTAAGGACGCGCGTGTGTGGGAGCGGTCTGTCGAACTTCAAGAGTCCATCGAAAATTTTTCTGTCTGACCATGCCCACCCGGTCGGTGATGTCTTCCCGGCGCAGCCGTTCGGTCGGTCGGGCCGAGGCCGCGCGTGCAGGCCCGCGCGCGTTTCTTTCACCGAGAGTGCGGGCTAATTGGGGTATGCGGACCTCCCCACCTGAAACCCGCAGGAAACCGCCGTTTCTTCCCGTGCTCTTGCCGTCGCCATTTCGGTGCCAATCGGCCCGTCTTTGCCCGCCGGTCCAGCGCATCAGCAAGCGCGCGGGGGGGGGGGGGGCGGGCGGGAGCAGCTCAAACCGCTCCCGCCGCACCCGTTATGCTGCCAGCGCGTAGCCCTTGGACATTGCGAGACGCGGGAGAACGTCGTCGAAAATCCATCGACGAATTTGGTCTGCGTTAGGCAGCTCTCGTTCGTTCAAGAGGATGGCTTTCCAGTCATCGGATGCCATGAGTGAGTCCAGTGGAAGCGACGCCCAATCTGGTGAACCCATGACCTCCGCACCGGCCGTGCTGTCTGGCATGTAATACTCCCCGTCGGATGCGATTGTCGGCAAGACTATGCCGCAGAGCCACCGCACAACCGACGCACCGTTAGGGCCATGACACAGCAGCAATAAGGTATCTCCAACTCCGACGTATTCAACGCCGTCGTCCTTGCGGACCACATCAATCCTTGATCGGAGCGCCTTCAGCTCTTGTCGGCTGAGCCCGGCGTCGGTTCGGGCGGTTTCGAGTGGCGTGGCCCATGCCGAGCCGGAGTGCGCCGAGTACGGTCGGCTTTGAGCTTCGATGTTGACGGCAATGACGTTCGCCTGCGTTTCGTGAACCTGCATAAAAATCTCCCGCTTGATGTTCAGTTTTGGCGGTTCTTCCACCGGGAATGCGGGGTAATCGACGGCATCGTATGTATTTCAATTAGTTAGATGGCACTTCTTCAGAGATTGCTGCATTTGCCGCGTCTTCCGCCCAATCTCATTGTTCTCGACCATCGCCAGCTCCTTCGCCATGTCGCGGGAGAGCAGGTAGTCGGTGCGGGGGCGTCCCCGGCCGGGGTTAATTTTGGGCTGCTGTGCCCAAAAGTCCGTTCCAGCTTCGAAGCCGTACTGTTCGACCCGTAGCTTGAACCACTTCACGAAGCCGTGCTTGTTCCCCAGCCACGCATGAAGGGACCGGGCGTCGAACCGAGGTTGCCCCTCATGTTCGACTGGAGGGAGCGCTGCGCGGTGGTGCGGCCTTTGGCCGATCTTTCGGCCGGTCCTCCGGTGCCCCGGCGGGTCGTCCTTATGACCGTTAGTTATGGCCTAAGGTGCTGTTGAGGTGACGCCGAGGGATCAACCGTCCCGACCCTTTTGCACATCCATGTGCAAATCCACGCCGCAGGCGATATGTCGAACTCGGCAGACACGACGATGGGGGATCAGTTGACCAAACCGAGCGAAGGCTGGGCGGCTGAACTGACGGGCGGTGCCGTGGACCTCAGCGATTTACGCGAGATGCTGGCTGCACCTTTCGAGCCTTGGGTAGAGGACTATGAGTTTGACGGCGAGACGGTGTTGTTGCTGCGGTCTGTCGAGTGGAAAGGGTTCAGTGACGCTGCCGAATTGAATGAGCGCGCCGGCCTCTTGCTGACCCGCATAAACGGGGCCAAGCGCATCGCATTTGAAGACTCTAGAACAGTCGCCCTTGGCCGGACCTTCAGGTTTAATGCGGACGGCGATTTGCTCCCATTCACTCTTTCAATGTCAGTAAACACGTCCATCGGCGAGATTGGTTCGCGGACGCGCGGTCGGCTGGATGATGGGCTGCCGAAGGTGCCTGCCCCATCGCCACTGCAAGCTCGGTTGAAAGCCGCTGAGGATAGCGAACGCCATGCCGATTTGCTCACGCACATCGCGCGCGCTGACAACTGGTATGACCTTTACAAAGCCATGGAGCAGGTCGAGCGCATAAACGGCACGGGCAAGCGCTGGGATGTGATGATCGGCAGCGAGGATCGTCAATGGTCAGATGCTAAGCAGACGGCCAATTCGTATCGCCACGCCTACCATCCCACGAAGAACCGCCCGCCGAACAATCCCCCATCACTCGCGGAGGCCCGCAGTTTGCTCTTAAGGGTCGCGCGTCGGGTCGTCTAAAGCGCTTACGCGGCCTTCTTCCGGCGCTCCTTCTTCTCCTTCGGTAACCTCTCAGCGTCCCCATAGATCACCTCGGGCCGTTGAAATTCCACCTCAGGATAATCAATCAACTCTATGATTTCCTTTGCCTTCGGCAGCGATAATCCGTGAGGGTTATACACCTTGAACGTGAAGCCCGGCTCATGCCCGATGATGCGCGCCCATTGGTTCGCCGGGATGCTGTTTTCCTCCATGATCGCGGTGACGTTCTTCCGGGCGCTGTGGAACACGTAGCGGCTGGACGTGAAGCCGAGGCCGCGCTTCCACGCCCCGAACATGCGCGAGGCATCCGCGCCGCGTCGCAGGCCGGGGCCTTCCGGGTTGAAGGTCGGAAAGATCGGCGCATCAGGTTCGCCGCGCTTCTTTTCGAGAAGCCACGCCAGCTTTGAGTGCAGCGGTACCTTGCGGTGCCCGGCTTCGGTCTTGGCGTCCTCGACCTGCAAATAGTCCACGTCCCGCTCTTTGCGGACCTGCCCCCATGTCATGTCCGCCACCTCGTTAATCCGCAGGCCGGTGAACAGGGCAATGTGGAACGCCTCGTAAATGTCGCGGCGGTGCGGCGGGGAGGCGAGGAGCCTTGAGAGGTCGCCGCTCTCCCATGCCAGCGACGGCTTCACCTTCTGCTTCGCCACCTTGATCTGGAACGGGTTGTCGCCGGAGCAGTGGCCGAGCGGCTTGGCCCACTCCCATATCTGCTTCAGCACCCCGAGGTGCCTCTTAATGGCAGCCGAGGAAAGCCCGGTGGTCTGTCCGGCGAACAGTGCGACCGTCTCCCGGATGGGAACATTCTTGAGCTTCCCCCGGCCGTAGCGGGGCGGGAGCCGCCGCAGCAACTCGACGAACTCGGCGCCGTCCCTCTGTTGCACCTCGCGGAGCGGACGGGCGCCCCAAAACTCCGTGAACAGGCGTATGCTCGCCGCGTACTGGACATCGGTATTGCTGATGCGGCGGTCGGGTGCTGCCTTCCATGCGGCAAACCAGCGGTCGGCGACCTCACGGAAGGGCGGTTCGTACTGCGCCCGGTTCGTCTGCGGTTGACCTTGGCGCCGCGCTAGGCCGTCCATGAGCCCCGCAATGCGAGCAGCCTGCCGAGGGTCCGGCTCGGGTTCCTCGGTTTCGCGAGGGTTGGCGGGGAGGGGGAGCTGATCGACGATCCTGTCAATCTCCAGCTCCACGCCATAGCTGACGGGGTCAAGGCCGTCGGGGCTGCCGGTGGCGTGAACCTCTCCGGCTTGCACTTGCTGGAACGCCTTATCGTACTCCGCCCGGTTGAGTTCGTCCTTCGCGTGCGGGTTGCCGCCGAGGGCTAGGAAACGGAGCTTGTATTCGCCCGCCAGCCGTTTCGCCTTGGCCTCCGCAAGGGTCTCGTCGCGGGTCTCTAGGGTCTGTTCGATGCGTGCCCGGCCGTCGAAGTGTCGGCGGTATTGAGTGGGGATTTCCAGCACGAAATACCAGCCCCGTTTGCGCTTCTTCAAGTAGCGTCCGGCCATGCTTTTTCCTCAAAACTTGGGCACCTTTCTTGGGCACCTTTTAGGGGCACCTGAGGAAAAACGGAAGGAAAGTCAATGGGTTCAGAAGGTTGCGAGTCGACTCGAAAGAGTCCTGTCTCCCCGACCAACGGATTTTCTTGTTCCGGCACCGCCTGAAATTTCTCAAGACCATAAAGGATAGAGGCAGGGCGAGACACGGCCTCGATGTTGCCCTTGACGCTTTTTTAAGCGGTGTTGTGCTCCAAATGGGGGATGAAGACCTATTTATCGACTGTTGTCGCGCTCGGCGCCGTGACGGCGTTCAGCGCGCCGGCTCAGGCGGCGCTTATCACGTGTCCGTCCAGCTTCGTCGCGGACGGCACCGCCAAGGTGTTCGGTGGCAGCAACAGTGCCGTGGCAGCTTGCCAGTACGATAATGCAACTTCGCAAAGCACTGTCGCCAACCTTGCCAACATCAATGCCTCCGGTTTCTTTGGCTACAGCGATTGGGTCAGCAACAGTCAGGGCCAGATTGATCCCGGGGTCGGCGGAGCGGGGGTGTTCAACATCGCCGGTGTCGATTTCGCGGCCTACGATTACATTCTCGTGTTTAAGAGCGGCGCCGGAACGCATCTGACTGCATTCCTCTTCAACGAGGAATTCGCGTCGGGCAATTGGACGACGCCGTTTACCGATCCGCCGTTCGACCTGCCGGGCAAGAGCACTTCACATGGTGTTTCGCATTATTCGATCGTGAAGCGCTTCAACCCGAAAATTGAAGAGCCGCCGGTCAACATCCCGGAGCCGGAAGTGCTGGCGCTGCTCGGTCTTGGAATTGTTGGGCTTGGCCTGATCCGGCGCCGGGTTCGCAATCGCTGACACTTTAAAGGGTTTAGCGAGCGGGAGGCGTCCAGGGATGGGCGCCTTTTTCGTTTTTCAGCCCAGGCGCGCCTGCCAATTCATGTCCAAAGGATGGGACTCTCGTTTTTAGTGACGGGCTTCAAGGGCGCACGCGTGTTGTCGAGCCTTGCCCGCCACGTCGTGCGGGAAGCGCCAGGCTTCTCCCCGCCGCCAAAGACGGTGTTGGCGACTTTTTCTCTTTTCTCTTCAGAATTTTCAATTATTGAAAATATGGCCGGATTGGGAGAAGGAGGGCGCGATGAGGTTCGTACGGATGGGCCGCTTGATAGGCGTGCTGGCGTTGCTTTGCGCGACGAGCCCTGCCTTCGCTGATCGTTTCGATCCGGTTCGCACGGCCATACGCGAGCAGATTGTGGAGAGCGGCGTGCCTTCCATTGCCGTTGCGGTAATGCAGGACGGCAAGATCATCTGGGAGGAGGGCTTCGGCTGGGCTGATCGCGAAAAGCAGATCGCTGCGGATGCGCATACCATGTATTCGCTCGCATCGATTTCGAAGCCGATTACGGCCACCGGGCTGATGACGCTTGTTCAGGGCGGGAAAATCGATCTCGATCGTCCCGCTGGCGATTATCTCGGCAATGCGAAGCTGACGGCTCGGGTCGGCGACGCGAGAGATGCGACTGTGCGGCGCATCGCGGGGCATACAGCGGGCTTGCCTCTTTACTATCAGTTTTTTTACGAGGATGAACCGGTTGCCCGTCCGCCGATGGGAGAAACCATTCAGCGCTATGCCAATTTGGTAACCGCGCCGGGTGAGCGATACCAGTATTCCAATCTCGGCTTCGGCATCCTCGACCATATCATCAGCCGCGTTTCGGGCAGCAGCTATGCGGATTTCATGCGTCGGGAGGTTTTCCTGCCGCTTGGATTGACCCGCACGACGGTGGATATAGGGCCGGGTCTCGAACCGTATACGGCGACGCGCTACGACCAAAACGGACGGCCGATACCCTTTTATACGTTTGACCATCCCGGCGGCTCGGCGGTCTTTTCGAGCGCGCACGATCTTGTTCGTTTCGCCGGGTTCCACCTGAAGAACCGTTTGCCGGGACAAAAGCAGATCCTTGGCGCAGCGATGATCGATGAAATGCATCGTCCCATCGATCCGCAGGCCGACCGTGAGGAGGGAAGCGGTTATGGCATTGGTTTTAACGTGCGGACCAAGGACGGTTACCGTGTCGTCTCGCATTCGGGCGGCATGGCAGGTGTCGCCACGATCATGCAGCTTTTTCCCGATCGCAACGTCGCCATAGTGGTTCTCACCAATTCCAGCAGCGCAGCGCCGCGCATCATTGCCGATAAGATCGCCGCAACCATGCTGCCGGGCTGGAAGCCTTCACCGGTGCCGACAGAACCGGAAACACGGCCATTTTCGCCCACGCCCGCTCTTGTGGGAACATGGAAAGGCACGTTGTCGACGCCCGAGACGGAGATGCCGGTCGAGCTCGTCTTTCAGAATGACGGGCTGATCCGTGCCACGTTCGGCAACCAGTTGCCGACGCTCGTTTCCAAGGCTCGGTTCGAGAGGGGCTTTTTCGATGGCGACCTGAACGCGCGTATCCCGAACCCCGATGTCCGACGCTACAGCTATTTCGTGCACCTTGCGCTGAAGTTGGACGGTGCGATGCTCCGCGGTGCCGCGACTGCGATCGGGGATACGGACAACGACCGCGTTCGCAATGCGCTTACGCATTGGCTGTCGCTGACGAAGCAGCCCTGAGCGGCTTGTATCAATTCACGATTTCCTTGCGCACTTCCGACTGATATCAGCGGCGCTGGTCAGGTTCGGAAATATGACGGGCGCGCGCCGCGCCTCGTGTGCTGTTATGGGAAGCGTATGGCCGAAACCTTTGCCGCGGCGGGACCAACCCGTTTCCAGTTGGCGCTGCCATCGATCGCGGAAACCGCGTTCTGTTCCAATCTCGACGCTGCCGGCATCAGCTATGCGCGGATCGACCCCGCCTCGCTGTTCGGGGCACCGCTAGCAAAGCTGCCGCTGATCGTCTCGGGGAAAGCCGGTCTTGTCGCCGGGACAGTGCAGCCTTTGGCGGACATCGGAATTCTATCCAAAGCTGCACCAGTTATAGTCATTCTGGACGACGATGCGTTGGACGACGCGATATCCGTTATGGATATTGAAGGTGTCGAACTGGCCGTATGGCCGCTTGAGGCCGAGGACATCTTGAGCATTCTTCAACGCATCGACATCGGGCAGGGCTTTGCGGCGGGCGTTCGCGAGACGGGACGCGATGCCTTTGTGCAGATCGGTATGCTGAGCGATGAGGTGAGCCGTATTGCCGATCAGCTCGCGCGCCTTGCGAGCATGAAGGATGGGCCCGTGCTGCCCGTGGCTGTGACGGACCGCAGCGCTGCGGAAACCGCACGGAGTATCCGGGAGATCATCCGCAAGCGGCAGGTGCGCAAGCAGTTCTTTCCGGCCGAACTCTTCGCCGATCCGGCCTGGGATATCATGCTCGACCTTGCCGCCGCTCGGCTGGAAGGCAAGCAGGTCAGCGTCTCCAGCCTCTGCATTGCCGCCGAGGTGCCGACGACGACGGCGCTCCGCTGGATCAAGGGTATGACCGACGCCGGGATGCTGGCGCGGCGCAGCGATCCCGAGGACGGACGCCGGAGCTTCATCGACCTGTCCGACGAGGCGGCCGAGGCAATGGACCGCTACATCGCACTCGTCGACAGCGGCGCAATCTGATCCAGCCTAGAAGGGCAGCAGGCTCTTCTTCTTGGAAAAGCGCAGATAACCGGCGTTAACGCCAAGTCGCCAGCCCACGCCAAGCTTGATCGGCACGATCACAACATCGCCGCGCTGCACGTACTGAGCGGACAGGCCGCCGATGATGTAGGCCTTGCCTTCCGCGGCGGGATAGGCGCGGAACAGCTCCTCGGTGTCGTAGAGTTTGTAGATGAGAATGAACGTCTTGCTGCCGTCGGCGCCGACATCGAAGCCAATGGACGGCCCGCGCCAGTAGATCGGCATTTCGCCTTCCACCTTGTGGTAGAGCTTACCCTCACCATAGCGCACACCGACGCCGATGGCGCCGCCGCCTTCGCGCCCGGCGATATAAGCGTTGGGCTGGCCGAGATCCTTGAAAACCGTTTCGATCATGCGCGCGAGACCTTCCGCGCCGCGTCCGAAGACGTTTTCGGCGGCGGTGAGCACTTCGCTCTGGCTGAAGACGGGCTGCAGGTCGCCGTCACCCACCGCCCCGGGAGCGGCATCGGCGGCGGGTGCCGCGGGAACGCCACTTTGCGCGGAGGGCTCGGACGGGGGCGGAGGCGGCGGCGCGGTCGGGGTCTGGGCAACCGGCGCGGTCGAGGGAGGCACTTCGGCGGATATCGTTCCGTACGCTGCCTCGCTTCCCGGAACCGGTGCCAGATCGGCATTGGCATCCTGCGCGTGCGCAGTGGCTGCGAGGATCATCATCGAAAACACTGCCAAACCGGCCCGGCCCATACGAAACATCAACCCTAATCTCCCGCTTCAGTGACGGTTTCGGAGAGACCATGCGACGGGGAGTCCCCGAAATCAATGGCACCTGCCGCAGCGTTACTTGAAAGCCGCACGGCTGAACCCCGCTTGAACCGACAGATACTTAGTATGCGTCACACTCTTGTCACCCGCTGCGTGGCATGTTGAAATATGGCTCAAATGAGTCCGACTCGGCATCGGAAGGCCATACTGGGGAGAGAAACGTGGCGTTGCAGAATGATATTGCACGCGTTTCGGTACGCGTCATGAGCGACATTCGGCCGGCTTCTGAGGCACTGCGCGACATCGTGGCGCGCGCCGATCCGAGCTTCCGGATCGCGATCAGCGACAACATCTGCTCGAAACGCCCTATGGTGGACGAAGAGGGAAATACGCTTTCCTCTGAAGTGTTTGGCTTCGTGAGCGATGAGGAGCGGCAGTGGAGCGAGCACCGCGTGGCGCTCAGCTCTCCGCTGCTTCGGGCGTGCCGTTATGAAAGCGAGCCGTTCTGGGCGAACGAAGAAGGCTTCCGCACGCAGCAGACGAACCCGTACCTGGAAGGTATCGACCTTTCGAACTTCGACAAAAGAGCGATGTGCCACGCTGCCGTTGTGATCCCCGTCCATCTTCCCTTCGGCCAGATCGGTGTTGCCGTGATCGGCTCGGCGCGAAATTTGAGCGACCTGTCTGAAGTGTACGAGACCTACGCCGATGCATGGGGCGTCTGCGTGCACCGCTTCCTTGCGGGCTATGTGAAGCTGATGCGGACGCGCAAATGGCTGCCGATGGACTGCCAGCTCACCAAGCGCGAGGTCGAGTGCCTGCGCTGGGCGGCCGTCGGCAAGACCGACAAGGAAATCAGCCTTATCCTTGCTCGGAGCCACGCGACGGTGCGCTTCCACATCCAGAACGCCGGCGAGAAACTCGACGCGGTGAACCGCAGCCAGACGATCTTCAAGGCCGCCCAGCTCGGCTATCTTGGGCTGGCGGCATAACGCCCGCGACGCGCGAAGTAGGCGAAGTAGAGGCCAACACCTAATATTCGGTGCGCTTCGGCGCCGATTGACGGCTGATGCGCTTCAAAGAGAAATCGGTATCATCTTCACATCAATTCCTATTTGGGAAGAGGACCGAAACCGCCGCCGCCGGGGGTTTCGATTTCCACGGCGTCTCCGGCCTGAACCTCGGCGCGGGCCGTTGCAGAGAGGGGTTCGAGCGTTCCGTTTGCACGGACCACACGGCCGGTGCCGGGCTTCGCATCTGATCCCCCTGCAAGGCCGAAGGGCGCGACGCGGCGGCGGTTGGCGAGAAGGCTGACGGTCATCGGTTCGAGGAAGCGCAAGCGGCGAACCACGCCGTCGCCGCCCTTGTGAAAACCCCCGCCCCCCGAACCGCGCCGGACGACGAAGTTTTCGACGCGGACGGGGACGCGGAGTTCAAGCACTTCGGGATCTGTCAGGCGGCTGTTCGTCATGTGCGTCTGTACGGCGTCCGTGCCGTCGAAGTCCGGACCCCCGCCAGAGCCGCCCGCGATCGTTTCGTAATACTGGTGGCGGGCGTTGCCGAAGGTGAGGTTGTTCATCGTGCCCTGCGCGGCAGCCATGACGCCGAGCGCGCCGTAAAGCGCGTCGCAGATGACCTGGCTGGTTTCCACGTTGCCCGCGACGACAGCGGCGCCCGCGCGCGGGTTCAGCATCGTGCCTTCGGGAACGATGAGCGTGATCGGTCGCAGGCAGCCCTCGTTCATCGGGATGTCGTCGTCGACGAGCGTGCGGAACACGTAGAGCACGGCGGCCCGGCAGACCGAGAGCGGAGCGTTGAAATTGTCGGGGAGCTGTGCGCTGGTGCCGGTGAAATCGACCCTGGCCGAGCGGCTTGCGTGATCGACGGTGACGCGGACCTCGACCGCGGCGCCATTATCCATCTCGTAGCGGAAATGCCCGTCCGACAGCGCGCCGATCGCCTGCCGTACGGCGGCCTCGGCATTGTCCTGCACGTGACGCGTGTAGGCTTCGACCGTATCGAGACCGAATTCGGCGATCATGGCGCGGAGTGCGTCTCCGCCGCGCGTGCAGGCGGCGACCTGCGCTTTCAGATCGGCAATGTTCTGGGCAGGATTTCGCGCCGGATAGGGGCCGGACGCGAGTGTTTTTTGCGTCTCGGTTTCGCAAAATGCACCGACCGAGACGAGCAACTGGCTGTCGAAGAGGACGCCTTCCTCGTCCAGCGTCTTCGAGTCCGGCGGCATCGAGCCGGGGGTAAGGCCGCCGATGTCGGCCTGATGGCCGCGCGCTGCCGTGTAGAACAGGATGTCGCCGCCATCGGCGCGGGCGAACACGGGGGCGACGACGGTGACGTCCGGCAGGTGCGTGCCGCCGTTCATCGGGTTGTTGAGCGCGAAGGCATCTCCGGGGCGCATTCGCCCGCCGTGCGCGCGGATGACGGCGCGCACGCTGTCGCCCATCGATCCAAGGTGGACGGGCATGTGCGGCGCGTTGGCAATGAGGCCGCCTTCGAGGTCGAAGAGCGCGCAGGAGAAATCGAGCCGCTCCTTGATGTTCACCGAATGCGCCGTGGTCTGAAGCGCGATGCCCATTTCCTCGGCGATGGCCATGAAGCGGTTGTTGAAGATTTCGACCATCACCGGATCGGCGTCGGTGCCGAGCGCGCGCTGCGCGGGCAGGGGGACGACGCGGCGGAGGATGAGATCGCCGCCGGGTGAAACCTTGCCGCGCCAGCCCGCGTCGATGACGGTGGTGGCGCCGTCTTCGAGGATGACGGCGGGGCCGTCGACAGCCGTGCCGGGAGTGAGCGCGCCGCGCGCGAGCACAGGCGCCTGCGCAGGCGCGCCGTTCACGATCATCGTGCAGGTGGAGGCGTCCTGCGCCGCGCTTTCCACGCGAATGGGCGGGGCAGGCCAGTGGCCGACCGCCTCCACGCTCACCGCTTCAATGACCAGCGCGCCGCCGGGCATCACATAGCCGAAGCGGGTGCGGTGCTCCGTTTCGAAAGCCGCGCGCATGGCGTCGGGCGCGGCGAGGGGGAGGGTGAGGCCGCTATCGGCACCGGCATAGCGAAGTTCGGCCCGGCGGGAGACGGACACGCCCGCGAGGTCGTCCGCCTGTGCGGCGAGCGCGGCGCGGGCGTCGGCTTCGAGCGTGTCGGCAAGCGCTTCGGCGGACGCGATGCCGCTATCCAGCGGCGCGCCGAGCGTGCGTTCGCGCAGGGCGGTGAGATCGGCGAGGCCCATACCGAGCGCCGAGAGCAGCCCGGCGAGTGGATGCACATAGACTTCCCCGATGCCGAGCGCGTCGGCGACCTTGCAGGCGTGCTGGCCGCCCGCGCCGCCGAAGCTGGAGAGTGTGCAGGTGGTGACGTTGTGGCCGCGCTGGATGGAAATCTGGCGCACGGCCTTCGCCATGTCGTCGACCGCGATGGCGATGAACCCTTCCGCGAGCGCTGCGCCGGTGATGGGGCGGCCGGTGGTGGCGGAGACCTCGGCGGCGAGCGCGTCGACGTGGCGGACCACGGCGTCTCGGTCGAGCGGTTGATCGCCGCCGGGCCCGAAGATCGCCGGGAAATGCGCGGGCTGGATACGGCCGAGATAGATGTTGCAGTCGGTGATGGTGAGCGGCCCGCCGCGCCGGTAGCTCATCGGGCCGGGGTTGGCGCCTGCCGATTCCGGGCCGACGCGCAGGCGTGTGCCATCGAAGCGGCAGATCGATCCGCCGCCGGCGGCAACCGTGTGGATCGCGAGCATCGGCGCGCGGATGCGTGTGCCCGCCACGACCGTCTCGTGCGTGCGTTCGAAGCTGCCAGTGTAGAGCGAAACGTCCGTGGAGGTGCCGCCCATATCGAAGCCGACAATGCGGTTCATGCCTGCCGCCGCTGCCGTCTTCGCCATGCCGACGATGCCGCCCGCCGGACCGGAGAGGATCGCGTTTGCGCCGCTGAAGGCGCCTTCGCCCGCGAGGCCGCCGCTCGATTGCATGAACATCAGGCGTGTCGCGGGATCGAGCTTTTCCGTCACCTGTCGCACGTAGCGGCGGAGCGCCGGGGAGAGGTAGGCGTCGGCCACGGTGGTGTCGCCGCGCCCGACGAGCTTGATGAGCGGGGCGATTTCGTGGCTGACGGAAATTTGGGTGAAACCCGCGGCTTCGGCGAGATTTCTCAGGCGGCGTTCATGGTCGGGGTAGCGGTAGCCATGCATCAGCGCGATGGCGACGGCGTTGATGCCGCGCGCGCGGGCTGCGGCGAAACCTGCAACTGCCTGCGCCTCGTCGAGCGTGCGGACGACCTCTCCGTTCGCGCCCACGCGCTCGTCGATCTCCAGCACTTCGGCATAGAGCGGCGAGGGCTTCGTGATGGCGCGGGTGAACAGCTTCGGGCGGGCCTGATAGCCGATGGAGAGCGCATCCGCGAAGCCGCGCGTGATCGCGAGCAGCGTCGGCTCGCCCTTGCGTTCGAGGAGCGCGTTGGTGGCGACGGTGGTGCCCATTTTCACCGACGCGACATTTGCATCGGGCGCATGGCCGAGCAGGCGGGTGATGCCGGCGATCGCGGCGTCGGCATATTGCTCCGGGTTTTCGGAAAGCAACTTTGCGGTTTTCAGCGTACCATCGGGCGCGCGCGCGACGATATCCGTGAACGTGCCGCCGCGATCGATCCAGAATTGCCAGCCCTGCTCCATATGTATTCGGTTACAGGATGCCGCCGCCAAGCCAAAGCCGAACCGACGCGAGGATCAGCACGAAGATGTTGAGATTGCGGCCGGCGTTGCTGTCCGACAACGTTCCGATGCCTGCGCCGAGCGCCGCGATGGGGAGTGCCAGCCAGTTGACGAGGCCGATTAGTGGGAACAGGCCGACGATGCCGACAACGAGCGCGACAAGACCGATGAGGACGGAGATGAGGTTCAGCATTCGGGTTCCAGTGTGTCGTTCGACTATAACACCAATTTAGGTTGTCCTCGCGCGTTGGCAAGATGCAGGGCGTGATGATCGACCCGATGGACCTCCGCGAGTTCCTGCTTGCTCACGCCCGCGCGCGGGAGAGCGTGACCTATGCCGAGGCGCTGGGAGCGTTCGGCTACAGCTTCTCGCGCCCGAAGATGCGGGCTCTGTGCAAGATCCTCGGCGACGTGGACGCCCATGCGCGGGGGCGCGATGAGCCGGAGTTGGCGGTTCTCGTCGTCCGCCAGTCCGACAGGCTGCCGGGGCAGGGCTGGTGGGTTGCGGGCGGCGCGGAAGGGTACAAGGGCCTGTGGGAAGGCCCGGGCGCGCGGCGGCATGTAGCGAAACTGCAGAAGCGCGTGTTCGATTATTGGGCGGGGCGTTAGCTTAGAGCTTCCGTGCCGAGAACGTGTCGCACTGGTTCGGATCGCCGGTTTCGTAGCCGCGCTTGAACCAGCTCATGCGCTGCGCTGAGGTGCCGTGTGTGAAGCTGTCCGGCACGACGTAGCCCTGCGACTGGCGTTGCAGGCGGTCGTCGCCGATGGCGTTCGCGGCGGTCAGCGCCTCTTCGATGTCTCCGGGTTCGAGCTGCTGCTGGACGGTACGCGCCCAGAGGCCGGCGTAGCAATCCGCCTGAAGCTCCATCTTCACCTGGAGGGCGTTGCCTTCGGCCTTGCTAACGCGGGCCTGTTGCTGGCGGAGCTGGTTTGAAAGGCCGGTGATCGTCTGCACATGATGACCGACCTCGTGCGCGATGACATAGGCCTGCGCGAAGTCGCCGCCCGCGCCGAGCTGGTTTTCAAGCTGATCGAAGAAGCTGGTGTCGATGTAGATCTTCTGATCCGCCGGGCAATAGAAAGGCCCGGTCGCGGACTGTGCGGTGCCGCAGCCGGACTGGCCGACGCCCGCATAAAAGACGAGCGTGGGTTCGGGATAATCCTGGCCGGATTGCTTGAAGAAGCGGTTCCACGTGTCTTCGGTGTCGGCGAGGACGGTGCAGGAGAAGCGGTGGAGGTCGCTGCGTTCGCAGCCCTGGCCCTCGCCCGGCGTGGCGGGCGCCTGCTGCTGCGCCGGGACGCTGCCCTGCTGCGAGAGGCCGCCGAGAAGCTGCATCGGATCGACGCCGAAGACGAGCGCGAGGACGATGACGATGACAAGGCCGCCACAGCCCATGCCGCCCTTGCCGCCGATCGGGAGCCTGCCGCCGCCCATCGGGAAGCCCATGCCGCCGCGCCCGGTCTGGTCTTCGACGTTGTCGCTCATTCTGCGGCCGCGCCAGCGCATGGATCGTCTCCCCGTTGTTTGTGCGGCGAAAGTATCCGCTTGCCGCGCAGGCGTAAACTATTCGGCCAAGGCCTCGTCGATAACTTCGTAGATGCGGGAAAGATCCGTGTCGTCCGTGCAATAGGGGGGCATCAGATAGACGGTGTTGCCGAGCGGGCGGAGCAGCACGTCGCGATCTCGGAATGCCGCGAGCAGGCGCGGGCCGAGCGCGGAGAGATAGTCGCCCTTCGTGTCTTCCACCTCGACCGCGGTGATCGTGCCGATCTGGCGGGCATTGCGGATGCGCGGGTGGGCGGCGAGTTTCGCGAGGTGGACGCTCTGGCGCCCGGCGAGATCGGCGATGCGATCAAGCACCGGCTCTTCGCGCCAGATCGCGATGTTGGCAACGGCGGCGGCACAGGACAGCGGGTTCGCTGTGAAGCTGGACGAATGGTAGAAGAGCTTGGCGCGGTCCTTCGAGAGGTGCGCCTCGAAGATCGGCGGGGTCGCGAGCGTGACGGCAAGCGGGACGGCGCCGCCGGTAAGGCCCTTCGCGAGGCAGAGGATATCGGGGACGATGCCGGCCTGTTCGCAGGCGAGCAAGGTGCCGGTGCGACCCCAGCCGGTCATCACCTCGTCGGCGATGAAAAGGACGCCGTGGCGGCGGCAGATGGCGTGCATCTCGCGGAGCGTTTCGGGACCGTAGATCATCATGCCGCCGGCGCCGAGGACAAGCGGCTCGACGATGAAGGCGGCGGGGTTTTCGGTGCGGCAGAGACGTTCGAGCGTGTCCAGCGTTTCCTGCTCGCGACCTGCGGCGGGGAAGGGGACGGTGCCGACGTCGAAGAGCAGCGGATCGTAGGCGGCATTATAAACGCCGCGTTCGCCGACCGACATCGTGCCGATGGTGTCGCCGTGGTAGCTGTGCTCCATGACGAGGATGCGGTGGCGCGCGCCGCGATCACGCCAGTAGCCGAGCGCCATTTTGAGCGCGACCTCGACTGCGGTGGAGCCGCTGTCTGAAAAGAAGACGTGCGCGAGCGGGGCGGGCAGCATCTCCACAAGCGCAGCGGCGACGGTTTCGGCGGGCTCGTGCGTCCAGCCCGCGAAGATCATCTGGTCGAGCTTCGTCGCCTGATCGGCGATGGCGGCCATGATGTGCGGGTGGCAGTGGCCGTGCGTCGTGACCCACCACGACGAGATGGCATCGATGATGCGGCGGCCATCGTCTGTGTAGAGCGCGCAGCCTTCGCTGCGGACGATGCGCGGGATCGGCTCCCCGAGGCCGTGCTGCGTGAAGGGATGCCAGACGGGCGAGGTCATCGGAAATCCTCCAGCCGGAAGGCGGACGCGAAGGCGGACGACAGAGACGGTGCGGTGAGAGCGACGCGGGGGAGGCGGCCGAGACGCCTGACCTTGCCGATGGCGCAGATGGTGGCTTCGCTGTCTTCGTTTGCGTCGCCGGAAAAGGCGATGCCGAGGATCGGGACGCCGCGGGCGCGAAGGGCTTCCACGGTGAGCAGGCTGTGGTTGATCGTGCCGAGTTCGGTGCGCGCGACGATGACGACGGGGAGACCCCAACGGGCGAACACGTCCGCATAAAGCAGGCTGCGCGTGACGGGCACGAGCGCGCCGCCTGCGCCTTCGACCACAAGCGGATCATGCGCGGGGAGCGCAAGGCGGTCGGGATCGATCTCGATGCCGTCGAGCTCGGCGGCGCGGTGCGGGGAGCAGGGCGTCGTGAGACGGTAGGCTTCGGGGAGGATGTGATCCGCAGGGAGGCCCGACAGCGCGGCGACGCTTTCGCTGTCGCTGCCGTCTTCAAGGCCCGCCTGCACCGGCTTCCAGTAATGCGCGCGAAGCGCGCCCGAGAGCGCGGCGGCGAATACGGTTTTGCCGATGCCGGTGTCGGTGCCCGTGACGACGATGCGGCTCATGCAAGCACGTCCTGAAAAACGGCGGCGAGCGCCGAAACATCGTCTTCCGTCGCGTTCAGCGTCAGCGAGATGCGCAGGCGCGAGGTGCCTGCGGGAACCGTGGGCGGACGGATGCCGCGCACGTCGAACCCGGCGGCCTGCACGGCGCCCGCTGCGCGCATGGTGCGGGCGTCTTCTCCGAGGATGAGCGGCATCACCTGCGAGCCGGAAATGAGTGCGCCGTGCGAGCCGAGCATACGCTCCGCATGGACGATGAGCGCGGCGAGCTTTGCGCGGCGGTCGTCGGCGTCTTCTATGATGCGCAGCGCCGTGCGGACTGCAGCCGCCATGAGCGGCGACGGCGCGGTCGAGAAGATGAAGCCGCGCCCGCGGTTGACGAGGAAATCGGTGACGACGGCAGGCGCGCAGACGAGCGCGCCTTCGCAGCCCATGGCCTTGCCGCAGGTGTGCAGCGTGATGACGTTCTCGCGTCCCTCAAGCGCGGCGGCGAGGCCGCGCCCGCCCGCGCCGAACACGCCGGTCGCGTGCGCTTCGTCAATGACGAGAACCGCGTCGTTCGCATCCGCAGTCGCGGCGAGATCAGCAAGCGGGGCGCGGTCGCCGTCCATGCTGTAGAGGCTTTCGACCGCAATCCAGACGCGGCCCGTGCCGCCGCGTGCGCGCCAGGCGGCAATCGCATCGGCGAAGGCATCGACGTCGTTGTGGGGCACGGCGACGGTTTCGGCGCGCGTGAGCCGCAGGCCTTCGTGAACGCTCGCGTGGATGAGATCGTCGTAGACGACGAGATCGCCGCGCTGGGGCAGCGTCGAGATAATCGCCGAGTTTGCCGTGTAGCCGGTCGCGAACCAGAGCGCACTTTCGGACCCGAAGAAACGCGCGGCTTCGGCCTCGAGCGCTTCGTGTTCCGCATGATTGCCACGCAGCAGGCGCGAGCCGCCCGAGCCGGCTGGCACGCCGCGCGCAACGGCCTCTGCCACGGCTTCGGCAAGCGCGGGATCGCCGGCGAGCGCGAGGTAGTCGTTCGAAGAGAAATCCGTGCCCGTGCGCGGTATCAGACGTCTGCGGCGGGAGGCGGCGTCGAGCCGCTGAAGATCGCTGGCGAGGGGCTCGAAAACTGACATGGCGCGCTGCCTAGACCAAGATGGGGCGAAGGAACACGCCTTTTTGATGCTTGCAGGATCGCGTTTTTGTCACCATCTTTCGAATCGAGTTCAACAAGCGCGAAAGGAGGTGACCGATGTCTCATGGTTCAGCGATGGGGTCGGTTCAGTTCGTTCGGGGGTATCGCGCCTAGGGCTTTCGCCTAAGGATTAGACGGGTTCCCGGGCCGGATTGCCGGCCGCTGACCCATGTTGAAAGGCCGTTCCGGAGCCATCCGGGGCGGCCTTTCTCCGTTTTTGCTGCAGTGCAACCTTTCGGGATGAGCTGAGCCATACCCGGGATAGGCCGATCCCTGCAGGCGTTTCCCCCGGAACCTTCGCGCTATGCTGCAGTTGCTAGATAGAGGGCTTTAATGTGCCCGATCAACGGAGAGGGAAAAGAATGAAGACCATGTTTCTGAAGGCTGCGGCTGTTTCGGTTCTGTTTGCCGCGCCGGTTACCGCGCAGGTTGCCGAACCGGCCGCGACACCCGCGCCTGCGGCCGCTGCTGCGCCTGCGGCCCCCGCCGCGCCGGCAGATGCGGCCGCGCCTGCACCGGCGGCTGATGCCGCTGTGACGACGGCTGTCGCCGTGGACCCCACCTCGGTTGTGGGTAACGTGCTTGCGACGCCGGAACTCAGCACGCTCGCACAGGCGGTGAAGGCCGCCGAACTGGTCGACGACCTTTCGCAGCCCGGACCCTTCACGGTGTTCGCGCCCAACAACGATGCGTTCGCGCGGCTGGGCGCCGGTACGGTTCAGCAGCTGATGCAGCCCAATGCCAAGGCGCAGCTTTCGGGCCTGATCAACTATCTCGTGATCCCCGGGAAAATGTCGCAGGCCGATGTGGTCGCGGCGATCGAAGCGGGCGGCGGCAAGGCTGAGGTGAAAACCGTGCAGGGGAGCACGCTGACCGCGACACTGGACGCCGGCATCGTCAAGCTGACCGATAGCCAGGGCAATGCCACCTACATCACCAAGCCGGATGTGAAGGCTTCGAACGGCGTCGTCCACGTCGTCAACGGCATTGTGGTGCCCGCCCAGGGTTAACCACGGCGGGCGGATCCAATCCGTTCAACACTTTACAGGAACGCCCTGCGCCCCTATGCGGCGTGGGGCGTTTCCATTTTGGGCGAATCTGCCCTTTTTATCCCTGATATCCCCATTATCCACAGGCCCGTCGGGTCATTTTTCGCTTTGGCGACTCACGGATTCGTGAGACCTTCAATGCGTGGTCGGAAGGCGGTGAAAGCCCGGAAACGGGCGGAAACTCCCGGAAAACCACCAGGGTCGCGGTTCATTCCCTGTATGCGGCGCGAGAGCGAAGCCCACGGGAAATACCGATGGTCCTCGATACCGGAACCCCCGGCCCGAAAGCCCGCCCGTGCGAAGCACAGGCGACGTGGATGGACCCCGGCGAACGGCATCGAAATGCGAAACCGGCCGATCCCCCCGGGACCGACGGAGACGCAAGCCCCGAAGCCTGAACATCAGCCGCATGGCTGAATGGCGCAGGACCAACGGAGCGAGTGGGGGCTGGCCGAAAGGTCAGCCCCCGTTTGCTTTGGAGGAACGGATTCCGCCCAGGCCGGGCTGCAAAGCGCGGCTTTCTGCGCTTCCGGTGCTCACGTACCTTTAGTACGTTCCGCTCCGGTTCTCGAAACCCACACTTTTCGCCTCGGCCTGAACGAAATCCATTCGTCCAAAGCACCGCGTCTTCAGATCATTCCGCTTCGCGTTTCAGGACTTCCTGGCGGACGCGGACCGAGCGGGTGGCGATGCCGGTTTCGATGAGGAAGATGATGAGGCCGGTGACGATGAGCGCCATCGCGGTAATGAAGAGAACGGCGACGATGGTGCCCACTGCGGCGTCCGCAAGATCGCCCACGAACAGCACGCCGATGACGAGACAGATGGCGAGCGCGCTCGCGACGCACGCATAGATCGCCCAGTGTACCAGCACCATGCGCCGATCGAGCACAACAAGCTCGGCCATCGCGCGGCTGCGCATCGTTTCGTCGTAGCCAGTGATGTCCCGTTCGAGCGCGCGGGCGCGATCCACGACGCGACCCAGCCGGTTCGCCATGACGTTCAGTAGCGCACCGATGCCCGCGATGAGAAAGACCGGCGCAATCGCGAGCTGAACGGCGTGGCCGATGTCTGCGATCTGCACGCCGATGAAGGGGGAGGAGGCCATGATCCGTACCCTTGCCGCGCGTGCGTTGTCAGTCAATCGGCTATGGGCGGCGCGTCACGCCTGATCAGGCGGCGTATCGTAGAAATCGACGCGCATCTTCATCGGTCCGAGCGGTTCGACGAAATGATCCTGCTGCGGCAGCAGGAGACCGGACCCGCCCTGTTCCAGCACAACGGCCGATGGTGGATCGACGTAGGTAAGCTTCAGGCGGCCTTCCAGGACGCGGACGATGCCCCAGACGCCTGCTTTCGTATTGTGCCGCCTGCGGAGCGCATCGGGCAGGGTGCGCTCGTCGAACACCGGCGTGGAGCGATAGGGAGCAGGCATTTCAGGCGACCTGCCGGCCGGCCGCTCCGGGCCGGTGGAACATCGCGTACTGAAGGCTCTCGCTGATACGCTGTGCCTTTTCCTGGAGCGCCGCGGCGGCGGCGGGCGCCATGACATCGCTCGTCGTCCGTGCCCAGAGCGCGAGCCAGCGATCGAACAGGGCGGGGGTGATGCGACGAACATGCTTCAGATGCGCCATCATCGGGTTGCCCTTGTAGCGCCCGCTCGTCAGCATCACCGAGGACCAGAAAGCCGACAGCTTCTCAAGGTGTTCCGGCCAATCGCTGATAGAATCGTTGAAGATGAGGCCAAGCTCCGGATCTGCCCGCACGCGCGCGTAGAACAGGTCGATCAGCGTCTTCAGCCGGTCGTCGTCGATGTCGTTGTCCATTCGGTGGCTCCGACTCGTTTTTGCACGTCACCAATTATGAGCTTTGAAAGATGTATTTAAAATACATATAATGTGCGTGCGGCGAAATGGCAGGGGGTGGCGGTGTGCGGCTGACGCGTTACACGGACTATGCGGTTCGGGTTCTGATGCATCTCGCGGTGCATCCGGACCGGTTGTGCTCGATCGGCGAGATCGCTGAGGCCTACGCCATTTCGCGCAACCACCTGATGAAGATTGTCAACGACCTTGCAAACGCCGGCTACATTGCGAGCGAGCGCGGGCGCGGGGGCGGGATACGGCTGGCGCGGCCCGCGGCGGAGATCGGCATAGGCGCGCTCGTGCGTCATACCGAAGGCGAGGACGAACTTGCCGACTGCGGGCGCTGCGTGGTCGCGCCCGCGTGCGGCCTTTCGGGTGCGCTTGGCGCGGCGCTCGGCGCGTTCATGGCGGTGCTGGACGGCTATTCGCTTGCGGACATCACGCGCAGGCGCGCCGCGCTGGAGGCGCTTCTTGACGTGGCGGGGTGATCGCTACTCCGCCGCTTCGCCCTCCAGCGCCAGTTCCGCCGCTTTCGATTTTCGCTTCGCCTTTGGCTTCGGCATCTTCATCGGCGCGGCTGCGGACTTCTTTTCGAGCAGAGGCTTCAGGTAGCGGGCGGTGTAGCTGGTGGCGACCTTCGACACGGTTTCGGGTGAGCCTTCGGCGACCACATTGCCGCCCGCGTTACCGCCTTCAGGGCCGAGATCGATGATCCAATCTGCGGTCTTGATGACCTCCAGATTGTGCTCGATGACAACGATGCTGTTGCCCTGCTCGACGAGTGCGTGAAGCACTTCGAGGAGCTTGCGCACGTCTTCGAAATGGAGGCCGGTCGTGGGCTCGTCGAGAATGTAGAGCGTCTTGCCCGTGGAGCGGCGCGAAAGTTCCTTCGCGAGCTTCACGCGCTGCGCTTCGCCGCCCGAAAGCGTCGTCGCCTGCTGGCCGACGTGGATATAGCCAAGGCCGACCTCCACGAGCATGCTCATCTTGTCGCGGATCGCGGGGACAGCCTTGAAGAACTCGGCGGCATCCTCGACCGTCATGTCGAGCACGTCGGCGATCGACTTGCCCTTGAACTTCACCTCCAGCGTTTCGCGGTTATAGCGCTTGCCCTTGCAGACATCGCACGTGACGTAGACGTCGGGCAGGAAGTGCATCTCGATCTTGAGCATGCCGTCGCCCTTGCACGCCTCGCAGCGGCCGCCCTTCACGTTGAAGCTGAAGCGGCCGGGCTTGTAGCCGCGTGCCTTCGATTCCGGCAGTTCGGCGAACCAGTCCCGGATGTTGGTGAAGGCGCCGGTGTATGTCGCGGGGTTGGAGCGGGGTGTACGGCCGATCGGCGACTGGTCGATATCGATGACCTTGTCGAGATGTTCGAGCCCCTTGATGTCGTCCACCTGCGCCGAGACGAGACGTGCGCCGTTGAGCGCGCGCGCGGCGGCGGCATAGAGTGTGTCGATCGTGAACGTGGATTTGCCCGAACCCGAAACGCCGGTGATGCAGGTGAAGGTGCCGAGCGGGATCGAGACGCTGATGTCCTTGAGGTTGTTCGCGCGCGCGCCCTTCACGGTAAGCTTCTTGCCGTTGCCCTTGCGGCGGACATCCGGCACCGGAACGGCGCGGCGGCCGGAGAGATAGTCGCCGGTGAGGCTGTTAGGGTTGGCGAGAATGTCGGCGAGCGTGCCTTCGGCGACGACCTGGCCGCCGTGCGCACCTGCGCCGGGGCCCATGTCGATAACGTGGTCCGCGGTGCGGATCGCGTCTTCATCATGCTCGACGACGAGCACGGTGTTGCCGAGATCGCGCAGGCGCTTCAGTGTTTCAAGCAGGCGGTCGTTGTCGCGCTGGTGGAGGCCGATCGAGGGTTCGTCGAGGACGTAGAGCACGCCGGAAAGGCCGCTGCCGATCTGGCTGGCGAGGCGGATGCGCTGAGACTCGCCGCCCGAAAGCGTGCCCGATTTGCGATCGAGGTTCAGATATTCGAGGCCGACATTGTCGAGGAAGCCGAGGCGCTCGACGATTTCCTTCAGGATGCGTTCGGCGATCTGCTTCTGCTGATTGTTGAGGTGCTCGGGCAGGCCCTTTGCCCAGCGGAACGCGTCGCCGACCGGGCGGCGGACGGCGTCGGCGATCGTCTCGCCGGCGATCTTCACTGCGAGCGCTTCGGGCTTCAGGCGGGCGCCGTTGCAGGTTTCGCAGGGGGCGGCGGACTGGAAGCGCGAAAGCTCGTCGCGCATCCACTGGCTATCGGTTTCGCGCCAGCGGCGATCGAGATTGTTGACGACGCCTTCGAAGGGTTTCTTGACCTCGTAGGTCTTGCGGCCGTCCTCGAAACGCAGCGTGATCGGAACGCCCCCGGTGCCGTTCAGAACGACATCCTGGATTTCTTCCGGAAGTTCGTTCCACGGGGTGCGCAGCGAGAAATCGTAGGCGCGCGCGACCGAACGCAGCACCTGCATGTAATAAGGTGAGGGCGGATTGGACTTCGCCCACGGCACCACGGCGCCCTTTTCGATGCTGAGATTCTGGTTCGGCACGACGAGTTCGGGATCGAAATACAGCCGCTCGCCAAGGCCGTCGCAGGCCGGGCAGGCGCCGTGCGGCGAGTTGAACGAAAACAGGCGCGGCTCGATCTCGGGGATCGTGAAGCCGGAAACGGGGCAGGCGAACTTCTGCGAGAACAGGATGCGCTCGCCTTCGCCCTTCTTCCCGTCGACGAGTTCGACCACGGCCAGACCTTCGGCGAGGCCGAGCGCGGTTTCGAAGCTGTCGGCGAGGCGTGTTTCAAGGCCGGCCTTCACGACGAGCCGGTCAACGACCACGTCGATGTCGTGCTTGTATTTCTTGTCGAGCGCGGGGGCTTCCTCGATCGGGTAGACGGTGCCGTCGATCTTCACGCGCTGGAAGCCGGTGCGCTGCCACTCCGCGATCTCCTTGCGGTACTCGCCCTTGCGGCCGCGCACGACGGGTGCGAGCAGCATGAGGCGCGTGCCTTCCGGCATCGTCATCACGCGGTCCACCATCTGGCTGACCTGCTGCGCGGCGATCGGCTCGCCCGTGGCGGGCGAGTAGGGGACGCCGACGCGCGCCCAGAGAAGGCGCATGTAATCGTAGATCTCGGTGACCGTCGCGACGGTGGAGCGGGGGTTCTTGGAAGTGGTCTTCTGCTCGATCGAAATGGCGGGGGAGAGACCCTCGATATGATCGATATCGGGCTTCTGCATCAGTTCGAGGAACTGCCGCGCGTAGGCGGAGAGCGACTCGACGTAGCGGCGCTGGCCTTCCGCGTAGATCGTGTCGAAGGCGAGGGACGACTTGCCGGAGCCGGACAGGCCCGTGACCACCGTCAGCGTTTCGCGCGGAATCTCGAGGCTTATGTTCTTGAGGTTATGCTCGCGCGCGCCGCGGATCGAAATGTGGGTCAGCATAAGGAGGGCTGTCGTTTCCTGTTTGTTCCGGTCGGACACTAGCCGCAAAACGGCGCCGGGGGAAGACAGGAGATGGGGACAGCAGGTGCGCTTGGCAAGGACGGGAAACGGCGGACCGGCCTTACCCGCCGATCCGCCGTTTCGAGTAACGGTTCAGGCGCTCTTGCGGCGGCGGAGGCCGATGGCGGCCGCGCCGAGGCCGAACAGTGCCAGCGTGGCGGGCTCGGGAACGTCGGTGCCGAAGGGTTCCACAGTCACGCTGTCGAAGTTGAAGTTGAAGCTGACGGCGCCCGCGGGCGGCGCGCCGGTGCCGCGGTTCACGAACAGCGAGAAATTCTTCTGGCCGGTGAAGATCGCCGGATCGAACACGCCGGGGAGGTCCGAAGTCGAGAGCGCGGAGAAGGGGCCGGACATGCCGATCGTGACCTGGAACCGGACGGTGCCGGCAGGCTCGCCCGTCGTCTGCGACGGTGTGAGGAAGATATTGTTGAACGACAGCCGGTCCTGCCCGACCGTGAACTGGTCGGAGACCTGCATCGAGCCGAGATCGCCGCTCGCGGTGCCGCCGATGCCGCTGCCGAGATCGAAGCCGATTTCCTTGATGGCGCCCCCGTAGTTGTAGGCAGAGCGGGTGGCGTTGACGACGAAGGGCGTGCCGGCGGTCTCGTCGTCGTAGATCACATAGCCGGTGATCGTGGGCACAGCGGTGCCGAAGACGTTGGGCGCGGCGGGGCTGGAATTGATGCCCGTGAAGCTGACCTTGACGAGACCGGCCTGCGCGCCGGTGGATACGAGCATCGCCAGCGCGGCGACGGAAAGGAAGTGACGCATCGCAAATGTCCCTGTTGCGACCGACGCGCGGGATTGCGGTCGGTGATTGCAGATAGGACTTCGTTAACCATTGGGTGCGTCGGGGCGATGACGAGGCGGTAACGATTGGGTGACGGCGGGGTGCAGGGGCGCCTCCCGTGTCTTCGGACTTTAACGGAAGACGCGGAGCGCCATTTCGAGGCCAAGCAGAAACAGACCCGCAAGAAACACGCGGCGAAAAATTAGCGGGCTGATGCGTGCGCGGATGGCCTGCCCCGCCGCCATGCCGAGCAGTGCCGGAATGACGGCCAGAGTGGACATCAGCAGGTCGCCCTTCGGCACCGCGCCATGCCAGAACAATCCCGTGGCAAGTGCGATCGTCGAGACGGTGAACGACAAGCCAAGGGCTTGCACGAGGTCATCCTTCTCGAAACCCAGAGCCTGAAGATAGGGAACCGCCGGAATGACGAAGACGCCGGTTCCGCCAGTGAGGAGGCCGGTAACGAGACCGACCAGCGGCGAAGCCCATCGCTCCCGGGCGGGCGAAATCCGGAACGGATGCGCGAGCAACGAATAGGACGCGTAGACAACGAGCACGCCGCCGAGGAGCGATGTCGTCAGCCGCGTATCGCCTCCGGCGAGCAATGCGGAACTTGCCAGCGTGCCGATCACAATTGTCGCCATCATCGGCCACAGTCTTTGCAGCAGGGCCATGACGTGCGGACCGGATACGAGCTGCCAGACATTGGTGATGAAGGATGGCAGCAACAGAAGCGCGGCGGCGGTCAGCGGCGACAGGAGCGCGCCGAGAACGCCCATCGCCACAGTCGGCAGACCCATGCCGGTGACACCCTTGACGATACCCGCGAGGAAGAACGTGGTCGCGACGGCCGCAACAAGGAAAGCGGTTTGCTCCATGCGAAATCTATAGGCGCTGTTTCTTGAGAGGCCAGCTGGAATGGCAGCCTACACCGCCCCATAGCTCGCATAGTGCGACCAGAAATCGTTATCGCGCGCGAAGTTCGTGAAGCTCATGCCGATCGTGACGTCGAGCCCCTCGACATGGTGCCACCAGCCGACGGGGAGGAAGAGCGCTTCGCCGGGGGCGAGGTCGGCGATCATGACGGGCGGCCGGGTGCCGTCGCCGGGGCCGGGTTCCAGCGGCTCGCCTGCCCAGTCGCTGAAGCAGTGGCGGCTGTTGCGCATCAGCGCGCTGTGATGGCTGGAGACGAGACGGACGCGTTTGCGGCCCGCGATCTGGAGCAGCAGGTTGTTGGTGAGATCGTGGTGCCACGGGGTGATCGTGCCCTTGGGGCCGATCCAGAGGAAGCCGCCGGGGCCGCCCGGTTCGGCGAGATAGCCGGGCATGGGTCCGGTGTCGCCGTAGAGCGGGGCGAGGGCTTCGCGGTTGTGGGTATGGTTGTTGGCGGTGATGTAGAAATCGTTCGTCGGGGCGGTCTCGCTCGCGCGCAGGCGGGCGATGATTTCGCGGAAGGGCTGCACCGCGCCGTGCGCATCCGAATTGCGTTCGTAGTCCTTGTCGGCTTCGCGGCCCCATTGCACACGGACTTCGGCATTGCCGAGCCGGGCTTCGAAATCATCGAGCGACCAGCGCTTCATCGCGGGCCAGTGATCGACGAGACCGGTGAGGACAACGGGACGATGCGCGGCATAATAATCGGCGAAGAACGTTTCGGCTGAGGGGGCGTGGACGCGCGGCACGGGGCCTGATGCCTGTGCGGCGAGCTTCGCATAGTTGGCGAGGAACCAGTCGCGCTTCGCGATCCGGGCGCGCAGCCGTTCTCCCGCTGCAAGATATGGGCTCTTCCGGGCGCGCTCGATTTCCGAAACGGCGAGGGCGTGACCGATGCCGCGGCTCGCGATCCGCTGCGCGAGCCGCGCGGGGTCTTCATCGCCGAGCAGCGCCTCGGCGATCTCGCGGCGGAGATCATCGTTCACTGCGGATACCGCACCGCCGCCTTTCTTCGCCTTGCTCATACCCGCCTGATCTCCACGTTCGCTGTCCGTCTATGGGCAGCCGATGTTTCACCGATTTGACACATAGCGACTTTCGTCCACGTCCGTCAGCCGTTCGTCGGCGGCAATGATCGTTCGTCGAGCAGGCATCGTCGGAAATCGAAGCGGTGCGGCGGAGACGAGCGAAGCGGGATACTTACAGGATGCGGATCGGGAGCGACGGGCCCCACAGTCCCAGAAAGCCCGGACGTTCCCGGTTCGCAGCCAGAATTTCTCCGCCTCCCACAGGCGAAACAGGAAGGACCGTTGAGATGAGCCTCGTGAAGATCAGCGCTGTCGCGTTCGCCGCCGCAATGACGACCGCAGCTTTCATTCCCGCCGCGCACGCGATGGATGAAACCATCGTTGAAGCCAACATGGTGCGCCCGGTCGCACACGTGCAGTACGGCGATCTGAACCTTGCCACCGATGCTGGCGTGAAGACACTGCACGGCCGCGTGCGCCGCGCTGCCCACGCGATGTGTTTCGAAGGCGGGCGCCAGGATCTGCGTCGCGATCTGCTGTCGATGGAATGCCGCAACGACGCGATCGCGAGCGCTGCGCCGCAGATCACCGCCGCGATCAACAATGCCGGTACACAGGTTGCCGAGAATGCCGGTGCGGCGATCACGATCGCCATGCCGTAATACGCGGTAGATTGCATATGCCGCCATTGGGGCGGGCACCGTGTCCCAGGGTGCCCGCCCTTTTCTTTTAAAGTGGTGAACCCGGCGGCTATTTGCCGGTGATGCGCTTCACATCGGAGAGATAGGTGCGGCCGATACGGTGATCGCCGCCGTCGCCCAGATCGACCGACCACACGCCGTAGCCGAGATGGACGAGACCCTTGATGCGGTCGCGCCGGATGATCTTCGATCGGTGGATGCGGATGAAGAGATCGGGATCCAGCCTTCGCTCCAGTTCCTTGATGGTCTGGTGGAGCAGGAACGAGCGGTCGGCGGTGTGGAGCCGCATATAGTCCCGCTCGGCTTCGACCATATCGATCGCATCGACATCGACGCGGATGATTTCCGAGCGATGCGGAACCCAGAATTCCTTGACGTAGCCGTCATCATCTCCAGGCGCTGCGGGCGCGTTCGTGCGCAGCTCGCGGACACGCGCAAGCGCTTTGCCGAGGCGCGCCGGATCGACCGGCTTCAACAGATAATCGGCAGCCGCGACATCGAACGCGGTGACGGCATATTGATCGAATGCGGTGACGAACACCACCGTGGGGCGCTGCGGCATACGCTGGACCGCCTGCGCGACGCCAATGCCATCGAGGCCGGGCATCGAGATATCGAGCAGCACGAGTTCGGGGGCGAGCGCTTCAATGAGGCGCAGCGCCTGACCGCCGGTGCTGGCAGTTCCCACGAGATTGACGTCATCGAAACGCGACAGCAGAACCTGCATACGCTCGATCGCCATGGCTTCGTCGTCGACGACCAGCGTGCGGAGAGGACTATCGGACATCGGATACCGGTCGCTTCACGGGGATGGCAATATCTACGCGGAAGCCGCCGCCAGGCCAAGGACCAGCTTTGAACGCCGCCGCATCGCCAAAGCGCGCGCGCAGGCGATCGCGGACATTGTTGAGGCCGGTGCCGGTGCCATCCACCTGCGCCTGCGGCGCAGCGAACGCGCCGTCATCTTCCACCACGATGTGGAGCATCGCATCGTGGAGGCTCGCCTTCACGCGAATGCACACCGGCGCATTTGAAGGCGATACCGCATATTTCACGGCATTCTCGATGAGCGGCTGAAGAATGAGGCTGGGCACGCGCTGGCGTTCGGCTTCGGGGTCGATGTCGAAATCGAATTCGAGGCGGTCACCGAAGCGGGCGCGCTCGACCTCCAGATAGAGACGCTGCTGATCGAGCTCGTCGGCGAGCGGAATGTCCTCGGTCGGGTCGCTGGTGAGGCTCGCGCGGAAGAAGGTGGAGAGGTTCAGGATCATCCGCTCCGCCTCGTCGTTGCGATTGGTGAGGACCAGCGAGGAGAGTGAGTTCAGCGTGTTGAAGAGGAAATGCGGATTGATCTGATAGCGCAGCGCGCGGAGCTGCGCGGCCTGCGCTTCCTCGCGGAAGGCGGCGGCGCGGCGTTCGGCTTTCGCGGCATCGGCGGCATAGCCGAGTGCGAGATGGAAGGCTGCCCACGCGGCGAAGAAGAAGAACCATGTGACCGTGCCTTCGAAGATGATCGCAAGCAGCATGGCGAGCGAGCGATCCTTGTGCGCGAGATCCTCGGCAACGGACGGCAGCGGCTCGTAGACGTAGAAGGTGTAGAAGTTGAAGGTGGTAAACAGCGCCGCGGCGGGCACGCAGAGCAGGAACATCATCAGCGCGCGCTTGCGCAAGGGCGCTTTGGCGAGCGGGGCGAGTGCAAGATAGAGCGCCCAGCTGATCGTCATCCCGATAATCGTGACGACAGAGCGGCGCCCGGCCATCGCGATGAGATCTTCGAAACCGAGCGCGAAGGCGCGCAGCGTGACGATGAGGAAATAGAAAAGCCAGAAGCCGAAAATCGACTGGATGGCTGTGCGTGCCGAATCGTTGTCGAGCACGCCTTTTAGCAACGACCTGTTCATTGGACCCCACGATAGCGCATTCTCGCGGCGATTGCGCGGGGGCTGGTACGTCCTTCGTCGAAGCGCGTGGCCGCTTCGCAGGAAATTCGAGAGCAAAAGAAAAGCCCGGCGCGTCGTGGATACGAAACGCGCCGGGCCATTCTTTCTTTAACGCTTACTTCTTGGGCGCAGGCCGCGACGACGGACGCGGTCCGCGACGGCGCGGCGTGAGGCCGGCAGGCGCGGCCGGCTTCGCGGGCGCAGCCGCAGCAGGCTTCGCAGCCGCCGCCTTCGGCTTCGGACCGGGCTTCGCCTTCGGCGCTGCCGGAGCAGCCGTCACTGCCGGCTTGGCCGCAGCGGCCTTCGGCTTCGGACCGGGCTTACCCTTGGGCTTCGCAGGCGCAGCGGCGGCAGGCTTTGCAGCAGCAGCCTTCGGCTTCGGACCCGGCTTGCCCTTCGGCGCGGCCGGAGCCTTCACAGCCGGCTTTGCGGCGGCAGCTTTCGGCTTCGGACCGGGCTTACCCTTCGGCTTTGCCGGAGCCTTCACGGCCGGCTTTGCAGCGGCGGCTTTCGGCTTCGGACCGGGTTTACCCTTCGGCTTCGCCGGAGCCTTCACGGCCGGCTTTGCAGCGGCGGCTTTCGGCTTGGGACCGGGTTTACCCTTCGGCTTCGCCGGAGCCTTCACGGCCGGCTTTGCAACAGCGGCCTTCGGCTTCGGACCCGGCTTGCCCTTGGGCTTCGCGGGCGCAGCGGCAGCAGGCTTTGCAGCAGCAGCTTTCGGCTTCGGACCGGGCTTGCCCTTCGGCTTCGGACCAGGCTTCGCTTTCGGTGCAGCCTTGGCGCCGATATTTGTCGACGCCGCGAATTTCGTGATCTCGTTCGCGACGTTGCTGGCGAGTTCCTTGGCAATCTTTTCAAAGCCAGCGCGCGACTTGATGTCGTCGACAATGGTCTGCACGCCGCTCTTGCGCAGCGTCGCCGATGCCTGATCGAGCCACTGACCGAACATCGCTTCCGCACGCGCCTGCAACTGTGCACCGGCGGCTGCGAGATGCTCACCGAAATCCTGACCGGTCGACGTCTTCTTCGCGGCCGGCTTGGCAGCGCTAACCTTCTTAGGCTTCTTCGCCTTCGCTACCGTTTCTTTCTTCTTCGCCATCATGATCTCCCATTGACGGATGGAGGACGCTAACATGTCCACAAAATTTGAAAAACTACCAACGCGCAGATAGTTCGTAATAATTGCCATATTCTTGATGGAATTAGTCATGGCAAAACGCAAGACACGATTTCTGAAGACGCATTCGCTGCTGAGGGCCGGTGATGTATAACAACTGAAACGCGGTCCCGAAGATCAGGTTGCAAAGCACGACATCGAACGCGGTAAAAGTTTCCCGGCAGGCGGACCCGCTCTCGCAGTCGCAGCCGGAACATGACGAGGGGGAGGCAGGAAATACGATGACGGTTACCAAGCTGATAACACGCCGCATCGAGAAGCCGTGGGGCCGGCGGCATCTCTCACCTTTCTTTGAAGATGTCCCGGAGGATGATGAAAAGATTGGAGAGATCTGGTTCGAGACTCCAGACGGACGCGACCCCGATCTCCTTATAAAGTACCTTTTCACGAGCGAGCGATTGTCCGTTCAGGTGCACCCGGACGACGACGCTGCACGTGCTGCCGGCTATGCGCGCGGGAAGGATGAAGCCTGGCTCGTGCTTGCCGCCGAACCCCACGGCACGGTTGGTCTCGGCACGGTGCGTCCGCTGTCCGCAGACGAATTGCGCGACGCTGCAATCGACGGTTCGATCGAACAATTGATCGACTGGAAGCCGGTTAAGGCGGGTGATTTTATTTATTCACCGGCCGGGACGGTCCATGCGATCGGCGCCGGAGTCACCATTGTGGAGATCCAGCAGAACGTCGATCTCACCTATCGACTCTATGATTATGGACGTCCGCGCGAGCTCCATCTGGAAGAGGGAGTCGCGGTTTCGAACGCGCACCCCTTCTTCGTTTCGGACGAACGCCACGACCTTTCCCGCGGGCGTACGCTGCTGTCTGCGGGTGGGAAATTCGTCGTGGAACGCTGGCGCACCGGCGCGCGCCTGCACCTGCGTCCGCCGCGCGACCGGCCCGTCTGGATCACGGTGATCGATGGCCGCGCGGGCGACGCACGATCCGGCGAGACGTTGCTTGTGGAAGGCGATGCCGATCTCGAAGCCGTTCCGGGCAGCGATCTCCTGGTCGCCTATCCCGGCGGCGAGGTCGCGACGATCCTGGAATTCTGAAAATGCCTCAGGCGCGGCGTGCGGTTTCCAGCGGCTCGCGCGTTACCGGATAGCCGATGCCTTCCGGGATGCAGAGATGCGGTCCATCTTCGCACATGCGGACTTCGGGCTGCACGACGACGATCGGCGTTTCCATCGCATGCGCGATGAGCGCTTCGATGCTCCCGTGCTGCGCGAGGCGTTCAAGATTGCGGCGGGTAGGGAACATCACTGCGGCTTCCTGACGATCTGCACGCGCGATCGCTTCGGAGGGCGTGATCCACCCCGATGTCGTCGCCTCGTTGCCGTCGTGGCCCGCACTCGCACCCTCGGGCAGCCGCGCGAGATAGAAGCGCGTATCGTAACGTTTGCCATGAAGGCCGGGTGGCGGCACCCAGCGCGCGAAGGGAAAAAGCACGTCGAGATCGATCTGCTGATCGTGACGCGCGAGAAAATCGGAGAACGACAGTGCGCGCGAGGCGATCGCCGGCTGCGCTTCGATGAAGTCGCGCGGCGCGATCTTCCGCCCCTGCGTCAGCAGCACGCCGGCCTCCTCGAAGCTTTCGCGAACCGCGGCGACGCGCGCCGCGATTTCCTCCAGATCGAGATCGTGGCGGCTCGCAACGAGCCGCGACGTCGCGAGGCTCAAATCATGCGCGTCCACCTTGCCGCCCGGAAAAGCGATCATGCCTGCGGCAAAGCCCATCGTCTGCGCGCGTGTCTGCATGAAGATCTCGGGCGTCCCCGATCCTTCGCGCAGAAGGATCAGCGTGGCGGCGGGCTTGGCGTCGTCGTTCGTAGACATGCGGCGTATGTGGACCCGCAATGCCTGCTTGCCAAGCGGGGCAATGCCTATCATTTTCTCATCCATGGGCCCGATCGAACTGCTCGGTGTCGCCGCCAGCCTTAGCCTGCTCGCGGGATGGCGGCTCTATGCGACGGTATTCGCCGCAGGCCTCGCGATGCGTTTCGGCCTTCTCGACCTGCCGCAGCATCTTCAAAGCCTCGATGTTTTCGCCAGCCCCTGGGTGATCGGCGTTGCCGCAATCGGTCTCGTCGTGGAGTTTTTCGCGGACAAGATCGCGTGGCTCGACAGCATCTGGGATGCGATCCACACCGCGATCCGACCGCTCGGTGGTGCGCTGATCGCACTTGCCGTTGTCGATGCGGGAGACCCTGCGTGGCAGGTGGCTGCATTCCTCCTTGGCGGCGGCGCCGCATTCGTCAGTCACAGCGCGAAGGCGAGCGGCCGCGCGGTCGTGAACGCAAGCCCCGAACCGTTTTCGAACGTGATCGTTTCGGGTGTGGAGGACGTGCTCACCATCGGGGGGCTCACGCTCACACTTGTTGATCCGGTGCTCGCGGGGATCGTCGCGGTGTCGCTTCTCGCGGTAACCTTACTTCTTCTTTACGCAAGCTGGCGCATCCTGAAGCGCATCGACGTGGTGCTGCGGAAACTCTGAAATGACCGTCATGGAAGATTACGCCCGGGATGGTTACGCCATCATCCGGCAGTTCTTTTCGCTCTCCGACATCGCGCGGGTGGGCGCGGCGATCGACGACATACACGCGGAAGCCTCGGCGCACGGGCGCAGCTTTCGTCACGGCAACCTCTTCTACAAGATCGCGGACGGCGACGTGCGCATGGCGCAGTGGCCATCGTGGCGCAGCGACGTGCTGGACGATGCGCGCACCGACGCGCGCTTCGCAGCGCTGCTCGGCCCTGTGATCGGCGGCGACATAAAACAGATCATTAACCAGATTCACTGGAAGCGGCCGGGCGGGAAGGGCGATTTCGCCTTCCATCAGGACTCGCGCTTCCGGCGCCCGCCGGATGCTTACCGCAATCTCGGCGCGAGCTACGTGCAGACCGGCCTTGCGATCGACCCGCACAATGCACGCTCGGGCGGAATGCGTATCCTGCCCGGCAGCCACCGGCTGGGTGCACTCGACATGGAAATCGCAGGCGCGGTGATGGACAATAGCGCCGCCGAAGACGCGCTCGTCGCGCTAGGCCTCGACCCTTCCGGGCTCATCGACCTCGATCTCGAACCCGGCGACCTTGCGCTGTGGAGCCCTTATCTCGTGCACGGATCGGGCACGAACCATGCCGATCATCTCCGGCGCTTCTACATCAACGGCTATGTCCGCGCCGCCGATTGCGACCGGGGCGAGTGGGCGTTCCGGGACGGCGCACCCGTGCGGCTCGGCGCCGAACCGGCGCTCGTTCACTATGAACAATTGCACGAACGGCCGGAGCCGCACTACGTCGATTGATCGAAAAAACGGGAAATCCGGGTGGTGGAGCTGAGGGGAATCGAACCCCTGACCTCTGCAGTGCGATTGCAGCGCTCTCCCATCTGAGCTACAGCCCCGCTCCGGACGGCGCTCTATACCGATGCCTTCCCGCCGATGCAACGGGGTTTGCACGGCCCCCAGAAATGGCGTTCAGGCCTGCGCTTTCTTGATGCGCTCGTGGTGACGGATCACCTCTTCGATGATGAAGCGAAGGAACTTTTCGGCCAGTTCCTCGTCCAGCCTGGCATCGGCGGCGAGCTTCCGCAGCCGTGCGATCTGGCGGGCTTCCCGGTCCGGATCGGCGGGCGGCAGGCCGGCGACGGCCTTGTATTCGCCCACGGCCTGCGTGATCTTGAAGCGCTCGGCGAGCATATGGATGAGCGCTGCATCGATGTTGTCGATACTGCTGCGGTAAGCGGCGAGGCGGTCATCTTTCCGGTCGTCGGTCATCAGGCTCCCCAAAACGTCGGCGCGTCGATGTGGCGCGGTGACAAAGCGCCGTGGATGTAGCATGGACGCATGACAGCGGAAACGTCGTGGGACAAGTCAGAGTCGTGAGCGCCACCATACACAGGTTGAATCGGGCAGAGCCGGCACCGTCCATCGACGGGCTGATGCAGCTCGTGGCGCCCGAAATGAACTCCGTGAACCAGATCATCCTCGACCGGATGCAGAGCCCCGTGGCGGTGATCCCGGCGCTCGCAGGACACCTGATTTCCGGCGGCGGCAAGCGACTGCGGCCGATGCTGACGCTCGCGAGCGCCCGCCTGCTGGGCTATTCGGGCGAGCGGCACCACAAGCTCGCGGCGAGCGTGGAGTTCATCCACACCGCGACGCTGCTCCACGATGACGTGGTGGACGGATCGGACCTCCGGCGCGGCAAGAAGGCGGCGAATCTCATCTGGGGCAACCAGGCCACGGTGCTCGTCGGCGACTTCCTGTTCAGCCGCGCGTTCGAGCTGATGGTGGAAGACGGCTCGCTGCGCGTCCTCAAGATCCTTTCGAACGCCTCCGCCGTGATCGCGCAGGGTGAGGTCGACCAGTTGATGGTCGCGCGCCAGATCGAGACAAGCGAGGAAAAGTACCTGCAGGTGATCACGGCGAAGACGGCGGTGCTGTTTGCCGCCGCCTGCCAGATTGCCGCCGTGGTCGCGGAGCGCGACGAGGCGTGCGAGGGTGCGCTCGAAAGCTATGGCCGCAACCTCGGTATCGCCTTCCAGCTCGTGGACGACGCGATCGATTACATGTCCGACGCCGAAACCATGGGCAAGGGGCAAGGCGACGACTTCCGCGAAGGCAAGCTGACGCTGCCGGTGATTCTCGCCTACCGGCGCGGCGACGACGAAGCACGGCGCTTCTGGCGCGACGCGATGGAAGGCCGTCGCAAGTCCGACGAAGACCTCGCCGAGGCGATCGAACGGCTGAAAACCTCTGGTTCGATCGCCGATACGCTGGCGCGCGCGCGGCACTACGGCGAACTGGCCATCGATGCGATCGCGGATATGCCGGCGAGCAGCGCCAAGGCCGCGCTTACCGAAACCGTGCGTTTCGCGATCGCACGCGCATTCTGAACGCTTGACGCGCGGCCCGCGGCTGCGCCATTGGCGTTCCCACGAGCTTTCAAGGACGAGGTCAGATGGCTGCCCGGATTTACCAGCGCCCCAAAAACGCGATGCAGAGCGGCAAGGCGCGCACGCAGGAATGGGTGCTGGAGTTCGAGCGGGCAGACCCGCAGCGCCCCGATCCGCTCACCGGCTGGGCAGGCTCCGCCGACACGCGCCGCCAACTGACGCTGCGCTTCGACAGCGCAGAAGCCGCCAAGGCTTATGCCGAGCGCGAGGGTTTCGCCTACACGGTGCTGCCCCCGCGTACGCACCGCCTGAAAATCCAGACGTACGCCGACAATTTCAAATAGCGCGCATTTGCGCTAAGGCCCCTCGCGGGCGCCCGTAGCTCAGTTGGATAGAGCACGAGCCTTCTAAGCTTGGGGTCGCAGGTTCGAATCCTGCCGGGCGCGCCATGATTTCGGAAGGTATTCCGCATGAATCACAAGCGCGGCAGGCCCAGAAACCGTCGTGCGGGCTGCAAGATGTGCAAGCCCTGGAAGGTCAACGGCTATCGCACCGAGTGCCGTGACGGGGAAAAATTCAGCGACCACAGGCGTCGCACGCGTGCGGGCGACGCAACGCGCGGCGAATAGCGTCTCCCAGCGGCTAGTTTGACCTCTCGCGCGAATTGTCGCGACGGTCCCGTCGATCACCCCAATCACCGCGATCACGGTTGGGCCGGGTCATACGCGGGCTTTCGCGATCCCGATCGGCGTGTACGCGTCGATCCCGATCCCGATCCCGATCCCGATCACGCCATTTCTGACGATCGGATCGATCCCACTTTCCATCATGGCGATCGCGATGACCCGCGTAACGGTCGCGCTGGCGCTCTATCCAGTAATCGCGTTGCCGCGTGTTCCAGCGATGGCGTTTTCCGGCGCGGTCGAACACGTAGTAGCCGTTGCCGGGGTAGTAATAGCCATCGTACCAGCCATACCCGTAGCGGGGATAATCATAGCCGTAGCGGTCGTAGTAGCCGCCGTGACCCACCGAAACACCCGCGCTGCCGTAACCATCGTACATGCAGCCGCCGAGGGCGACTGCCGATAGCAGCACAAGTGCGCTCGTTACGCCTCTTCGAATAGTATTCATGGCCTTCTCCTGCAGTACAGTGGGCCATGAAGCGCCTGAACCCTAGGTGAAGCCGCGCGCCAAAAAAGACGCCGGCTCCATTCAGGAGGCCGGCGTTCAGGTGTTGCATTGGGGTCAATGCACTGAGCCTGAACGCCTATTGGAGGAAATGTTTCCGCCGCCTCAGATGGTGAGGCAGAGGTACTTCATCTCGATATATTCATCGATGCCGTAGCGCGAGCCTTCGCGGCCTAGGCCGGACTGCTTGACGCCGCCGAAGGGTGCGACCTCCGTGGAGAGGATGCCCGAGTTGACGCAGACCATGCCCGACTCGATCGCCTCCGCCACGCGCCAGACGCGCGAGAGGTTGTTCGAGAAGAAATAAGCGGCGAGGCCGAACTCGCTGTCGTTCGCCATCGCGATGGCGTCCTCTTCGGTTTCGAAGCGGATGACAGGGGCGAGCGGCCCGAAGGTCTCTTCGTGTGCGACAAGCATGTCCTGCGTGACGTTCGCGAGCACGGTCGGCTCGAAGAAGGAGCCCCCGAGCGCGTGGCGCTTGCCGCCGGCGAGAATCTTCGCGCCCTTGCCGGTGGCGTCGGCGATGTGCTCCTCGACCTTCTCGACAGCGGCTTCGTTGATGAGCGGTCCCTGTTCGGTGCCGTCTTCAAGCCCGCTACCGACCTTGAGCTTCGCAGCGGCGGCGGCGAGCTTCTGTACGAATTCATCGTAAACGCCCGCCTGCACGTAGAGACGGTTTGTGCAGACGCAGGTCTGGCCCGAGTTGCGGTATTTAGAGGCGATGGCGCCGACAACGGCCGCGTCCACGTCCGCATCATCAAACACGATGAAGGGCGCATTGCCGCCAAGTTCAAGGCTGAGCTTCTTGATGGTCTCCGCCGACTGTTTCATCAGCAGGCGGCCGATCTCCGTTGACCCCGTGAACGACAGCTTGCGGACGATGGGGTTGGAGGTGAGTTCGCCGCCGATCGCGGATGCCTTGCCGGTCAGCACGTTGAAGACGCCCTTTGGAAGTCCCGCCTCCTCAGCCAGTACGGCGAGCGCGAAGGCGGAGTAAGGGGTTTCGGTGGCGGGCTTCAGCACGATCGGGCAGCCGGCGGCGAGCGCCGGGCCGGCCTTGCGCGTGATCATCGCGTTCGGGAAGTTCCAAGGCGTGATCGCGGCGGCCACACCGATCGGCTGTTTCAGCACCACGATGCGCTTGTCCGCCATATGGCCGGGGATGACGTCGCCGTAGAGGCGCTTTCCTTCCTCGGCGAACCATTCAATGAACGCGGCGCCGTAGGCGATCTCGCCGCGTGATTCGGCAAGGCTTTTGCCCTGCTCAAGCGTGAGGAGGCGGGCGAGTTCCTCCTGATTGGCCATGATGAGCTCGTACCAGCGGCGAAGGATGCTCGCGCGCTCCTTCGCCGTCTTGGCGCGCCATGCAGGCCATGCCCGGTTTGCGGCCTCGACGGCGCGCTTCGCTTCGGCGGCGCCACAGTTCGGAACGGTGCCGAGAACCTCGCCGGTGGCCGGATTCGTGACCTCTATCGTTTCCCCGCTGTCTGCCTTCACCCATTCCCCGTCGATGTAACAGGCTTCGCGAAGCAGCGGCGAACGGGTCATGGAGGCTCTCCTTTTACAGGGCTTTCAGTTTCGGCATGGCCAAATCGAGCGAACGGCGGATGATGTCAACCAGATCGTCGATTTGCTGGCGCGAGATGATGAGCGGCGGCGACATGACGATGGTGTCGCGAATGCCGCGCACCATCAGGCCGTTGTCGATGCAGAAGTCACGCACGACCGGGCCGGCATTGCCTTCCTTGCCACCGAAACGCGCGGCAGTTTTCTTGTCGGCAACGATCTCAACCGCGCCGAGCAGGCCGATCGAGCGCGTTTCGCCAACGAGCGGATGCTCTTCCAGACGCTTCAGCGCGGCGTTCAGATAAGGGCCGACATCGTCGCGAACCTTGCCGACGAGGTTTTCACGCTCGATGATCTCGATGTTGCGCAGCGCCACGGCAGCGCAGACCGGGTGGCCGGAATAGGTAAAACCGTGGACGAAATCGCCACCGGTTTTGAGCACTTCGACAACGTCCGAGGAGACGGCGACGGCCGAGATCGGGAGATAGCCCGATGAGAGTCCTTTGGCCATCGGGACGAGATCGGGTGTGAAGCCGAGCGTCTGGTGACCGAACCATTCGCCGGTGCGCCCGAAGCCGCAGATCACCTCGTCGGCGACGAGCAGGATGCCGTATTTGCGGCAGATGCGCTCGACCTCCTGCCAATAGCCTTCGGGGGGGATGATGACGCCGCCTGCGCCCTGCACCGGCTCGCCGACGAACGCGGCGACGTTTTCGGGGCCGACTTGCAGGATGCGGTCCTCAATCGCCTGCGCGCAGAGCTTGCCGAATTCGCGGGGCTCCATATCGCGGCCCTCGCCGAACCAGTACGGCTGGCGGACATGCTCGATGCCGGGGATGGGGAGATCGCCCTGCGCGTGCATCGCCTTCATGCCGCCGAGACTGACGCCCGCAACCGTCGAGCCGTGATAGGCGTTCCAGCGGCTGATGAAGATCTTGCGGTTCGGCTCGCCCTTCACCTTCCAGTAGTGGCGCACCATGCGGAACACGGTGTCGTTCGCTTCGGAGCCCGAGGCGTTGAAGAACACGTGCTGGAGCTTGCCGCCGGTTAGGCCGGCAATCTTCGCGGCGAGTTCAACGGTGGGCGGCGTCGCTGTCTTGAAGAAGGTGTTGTAAAAGGGAAGCTCGCGCATCTGCTCGGCGGCGACGTCCGCAAGCTCTTCGCGGCCATAGCCGATGTTGACGCACCAGAGTCCCGCCATGCCGTCGAGGATGCGGTTGCCGTCGCCGTCCGTGATGTAGCACCCCTCTGCGTGCGTCACGATGCGGCTGCCGCCCATGTCCTCTATCAGCTTGTAATCCTGCTGCGCCGGGAGGTGATGCGCGACGTCGAGACGGCGCAGGGCGGGAATGTCGTAGTTTTTGCGGACGGCGGTCATGCTGTTCCCCTGAGAGTCTGGCCAAGGAGTTTGAAGAAAGTCTGGCTGTCCGGGTTCGATTCCGGGTGCCATTCGGGATGCCACTGGACGGCGACGACGGACGAATTGCCGATGGTCGCCGAGTAAGCCTCGACGAGCCCGTCCGGCGCGGTCGCTTCGGCGGTGAGGCCGTCCGCGAGGCGTCCAATACCCTGATAATGAACGGAGTTCACATCGAGCGACGGCGTATCGTAAGTGCGCGCGAGGATGCCGCCGGGGACGAGATCGACGCGGTGGCCATGATCGAACATCGCGTCAAACGAAACGCCGTCGGGTGAATGGTGGCGGATGAGATCGTCGCTCGCGGAGGTGTCGCGGCGCAGCGTGCCGCCCAGCGCGACATTGATCTCCTGGAAGCCGCGGCAAATGCCGAACACAGGGCGCCCGCGGCCGATCATCGCGTCCACCATCGACAGCGCGATCTCGTCGCGACCGGGATCGAACGGTCCATCGCCGGCATCCTCCGCATAGCGGTGGCCTTCGACGTTGGAGGGGCTGCCGGTGAGCAGCACGCCGTCGAGACGCGGGGCGACCTCGGCGGCGGTCATCAGATCGGGCAATGACGGGATCAGCAGCGCGGCAACATCGGCATAGTGCATCGCCGCGCGCACGTAGCGCTCCATGACGGCCTGCGCGGGCTCGGTGCCCACGGCGCGCTGACAGCAGATGATGCCAAGAACGGGACGAGTGGTGGTCATACCTAGTGCTTTATCATGACATGCCGCGTCGCGAGATAGTGTTCGAGGCTGTAAACCGAAAGATCGGAACCGTAACCCGAGGCCTTCACGCCGCCGTGCGGCATTTCGGTGGCGTTCACCGAGTGCGTGTTGATCCACGTGACGCCATATTGCAGGCGCGCCGCGAACGCCGCGGCCTTGCCGACATCGCGCGTCCATACCGAGGAGGCGAGGCCGTATTCGCTGTCGTTCGCCCAGTCGAGCGCCTGCGCGTCCTCATCGAAGCGCGTGACCGAGACGACCGGGCCGAACACCTCTTTCTGCACGATCTCGTCGCTGTTCTTCGCGCCCGCGATGAGCGTCGGCTGATAGAAGAAGCCGGGGCCGTCGGGCGCCGCGCCGCCGGTGACGACCTCCGCATCCGTATCGGCGGCGGCGCGGGCGACGAAGCCGTCCACGCGGTCGCGCTGGCGGGCGGTGATGAGCGGGCCGAGCGCGGTGCCGGGCGCAGACGGGTCACCCATCGGGATCGCCTCGACGGCGCTTTGCAGTTCGGCGATCAGACGGTCGTGGATGCTCGCATGGGCATAGACGCGGCAGGCGGCGGTGCAGTCCTGACCAGCATTGTAGTAGCCGCCTTCCGCGATAGCCTCGACGGCGGCGGCAATGTCCGCATCCGCCAGCACGATCACTGGGGCCTTGCCGCCGAGTTCGAAATGCGTGCGCTTGATGGTCGGCGCGACGGCTTCCATGATCTTCCGGCCCGTTGCGACATCGCCTGTAAGCGACACCATCCGCACGCGCGGATGTGCGACGAGGCGCGCGCCGACGTTCGGCCCGTTGCCGGTCACGACATTGACAACGCCCGCCGGCAGAAACTCGGCGCACACTTCGGCGAGCCGCAGCGCGGTCAGCGGCGTGTGCTCGGAGGGTTTGAGCACGACCGTGTTGCCTGCGGCGATGGCGGGCGCGATCTTCCACGAGGCCATCATCAGCGGATAGTTCCACGGCGCGATGCCGACGACGACGCCAATGGGATCGCGGCGGATCATCGAGGTGTGGCCGGGCTTGTATTCCGCCGCCGCCTGACCGGGGATGGCGCGCGCTGCGCCCGCATAGAAACGGAACACGTCGATGGTGTTGCCCACATCGACCGCCCGCGCCGTGCCGATCGGCTTGCCGCAATTGCGCATCTCAAGCTCGGCAAATTCATCCGCCAGCGCCTCGATCCGGTCGGCGATACGGAGCATCCTCAGCGAGCGTTCCTTGGGTGACATTGCCGACCAGACCGCGAAACCACGCTCGGCGGAGGCAATGGCGGCATCGACCTGCGCCCGGCTTGCACTGTTCAGCGTGGCGAGCGTGGCGCCTGTCGCCGGATTGAAAACCGGCTCGTGCGCGTCTTCGCCGTCGAGGGCGTGTCCGTCGATAAACTGGCTGCTCCGGTCGGTCATGAGGGATCGGCTTTCCGCGTGAGAGATCGACTGGACGATAGGGGGTGGGGCTGCCTCATCGGAAATACGAAATGATACATGCTATCTATCGGTTTTCCCGATAGCCTAGGTGGCGTGGACAAATTTGAGCCAATATCTGGCTGTCGCGATATGAACCATTCCAAGGAAGCTGTTGGTTAGTTGATCGTAGCGCGTGGCAATGGCCCGGTTGACCTTCAGGTGGCCGAACATTCGCTCGATGCGGTTGCGCTGCCTGTAGATCGATCGGTCATGTTCGATCTTCATGCGGCGGTTTGATCTGCCGGGAATGACAGCCTTGATATTCCGTTCGACAAGGTCGGCGCGGATGGCATCAGCACATAGCCTTTATCGGCAAGCAAAGCATTCAGCATGCGCTCTGGCAGAGCAATTAGGGGGTCATAAGCTTTGCAATCTGCCGCCTCGCCGACCGTCAGATGGAAGGCGAGCGGTCGTCCGAGGGCATCGGCTAAGCAATGAAGTTTACTGGTGAACCCGCCCCGCGAGCGGCCAAGAGCGCGTCGATGAGTCCTCCTTTTCCGCCCGCTGCAGAGACGTGGGCGCGAACGGCTCTACTGTCGATGCTGTAGTGACCGCTGTCCGCCATGACCTCGGCAAGCGTCACTGCGACGGTCTTCCAGACCCCGGCTTCACTCCATCGCCGGCACCGACGATAGATGCTGTTCCAACTGCCGTATTTGGGCGGCACGTCGCGCCATGGAGCGCCGCAGCGAAGCCGCCATAAGATGCCATTTACGATTGCTCGGTTCTGCTCGGGCGGCCTGCCTCGACCACTGTTCTCAGGCTCTATGGGCAACAAGCCCTTCAGAACACGCCATTCCGCTTCGGTGAGATCGCCCCTGCTCAAGCCTGCCTCCAAAAAGCAGCCTTGAATCAATCCTTGCCATGCACGTCAATCGGATTTGAACTACAAAGCCATCAGAAACCCAGCGAGAGAATAACATTGGATATTCGGCCCTTATCCGACGACGAGGAAGTCTACAGGCAAGACGCTCTGGCCCTCGCCGCGCATTACCTTGATAGTGCCACCCCTTTGCCGATTGAGAAGGTGCAGGAACTCTATCAGGTCGTAGCGGAAAACTTCCGGCACTACGACAAGGCGCAGATCGCAGTCGGTATCGCGTTTGGCGAGACTATCGCAGAGAAGACAGGCTGGCAGTGGGTTCGGATCACCGATGAATATGGAGCTGAAACATCGTTATCTCCACCTGGCTACACGATCGCCTGCCACCCTATCAGCATGATCCAAAAGAGGATCGCTGACAACGAACAGGTTGATCTCGCCGAACTGCGCGACGAAACGATCAATGTCATCGAGCGTCGTATCGAAGAGGGCATGGCCGGAACACGAAAAACCTAACGTTTCTCAACATTTGCGCAGTAGCGAATTTGTCCACGCCGCCTAGCGATAATCCTCGCGCGCGATTATTCTGGCTCGCATCCCTGCGAGCCACGCTTTCGCTTCGGGCAGGCCGGGGACCTTGGGGCCGGTGTTTATCGGGACTGTCCGCCCAGTCTTTTCTTTCCCCACGGGCGGCGAATAGACCCACACTATGCCGCCACTGTCTGAAGCGGCCTGTTCATACAGACGTTTCGCCTTGCGATAACTTTGTGGAACGCCGAGCCCTGCTTCAAAGCGTTTTCCAAGCGCGAGTTGGGCATATTTGTCTCCCGCCATCGCGCGCCTGGCTTCTTCCTGGACCAAGGGCGATGCCGCCCCCGGTTGCAGCCTGATACCGGCATAGGGATCAACGGCACAGCCTACGAGCAGAGCCCCGACAACGATGGAAAGATGGTGGCGTTGCAGGACTGCGCGCCGGTTCAGGATAGCAGCACCACCGGGCTCGATCCGTGCCACGAAAGCCAGACCTTGTCGTCCCACGTGAAATCTTCCTGATCGTAGCGCGAGAGATTCGGACGGGAGACGCGGATAACGCGGCCCGAATCGAGCTTCACCTCGTAGATCGTGATGTCGCCGAGATAGGACATGCCGCGGATCTGGCCGTGGGCAATGTTGTCGCCTTCCGGGCATTCGGGGGCGGAGGGCTTGCCCTTTGCTTCGGGGATCATGGCGATCTTTTCGGGGCGGAGCGCGACGTGGATATTCGCGTCGTGGGGGCCGGTGACGCCGTGGTTCAAATAGATACGGCCGATCTCCGGGGAGTCGACGACAGCCCTGTCAGGCTCATCTACCACCAGTCGGCCGTCGAACAGGTTCACCGATCCGATGAAGTCCGCCACAAAGCGGTTCGTGGGAAATTCGTAGAGGTCGGACGGAGTAGCGAGCTGGGCGACGAGCCCCCTGTTGATGACGGCGATACGGCCCGCCATCGACAGCGCCTCGTCCTGATCGTGCGTCACCGTGACGAAGGTGATGCCGACCTGTTCCTGAAGATCGGCAAGCTCGAACTGCATCGCGGCACGGAGCTTCGCGTCGAGCGCGGAGAGCGGCTCGTCGAGCAGCAGCACCTTCGGGCGCATGACGAGCGAGCGTGCAAGCGCGACGCGCTGGCGCTGGCCGCCCGAAAGCTGATCGGGGCGGCGCGCGCCGAAGCCGTCGAGCTTCACGAGCGCAAGTGCTTCCTCGACGCGCGATTTAATCTCGGACGAGGGGACGCGCGCGATGCGCAGGCCGTAGCCGACATTCTCCGTCACCGTCATGTGAGGGAACACGGCGTAGGACTGAAACACCATGTTCACCGGGCGCTTGTTCGGCGGTACGTGCGCCATGTCCTGCCCGTCGATGATGATGCGGCCTTCGGTCGGCACTTCGAAGCCGGCGATCATCCTGAGCAGCGTGGTCTTGCCGCAGCCGGACGGGCCGAGCAGCACGAAGAACTCGCCGGGCATGATATCGAGCGAGACATTGTCCACCGCCGCCACCGCACCGAAGCGCTTGGTGATGTTCTGGATGCTGATGATGGGCTGTTTTGGTGCGGTCGCCATGGTGATCAGTGGCCTTGCGGGGTTCCGCCCATCCGGCTTTGCACCTTCAGGGCTATGGTCGTGAGAATGACGGTGAGGGCGATGAGCAGCGCCGAGGCCGCATTCACCTCAGGCGTCACCGAGAAGCGAACCATCGAATAGACCTTCACAGGGAAGGTGATGGTGTTCGGGCCGCTGGTGAAGAAGGTGATGACGAAGTCGTCGAGGCTGAGCGTGAAGGCGAGCAGCGCGCCGGCAACGAGACCCGGCTTCATGTGCGGCAGCAGCACATCGCGGAACGCCTGCCATTCGGTAGCGCCGAGGTCTTTCGCGGCTTCCTCTTCCTCGCGGTTGAAGCTGGTGAGGCGCGAGCGCACCACCATCGTCACGAACGGAAAGCAGAAGGTGATGTGCGCGATGATGATAGCGCCGAGGCTGAAGGGCCACGGCAGGTCTGTGGGGAAACCGATCTTCGCGAAGAACACCAGCATCGCCACACCCATGCAGATTTCCGGCACGACGATCGGCAATGCCATCGCTCCTTCGGTCGCGGTCTTGCCGGGGAAGCGGAAGCGCCAGAGCATTACGGCGGCAAGCGCGCCGATGACGACGCTGACAATCGTGCTGATGAAGGCGATGGTGAGCGAGTTGCCCATCGCGATCATGAGCGAGTCGTTGTCGAGCGCCTTCTTGTAATAGTCGAGCGTGAAGCCGCGCCACACGATGTTGCGCTTGCTGTCGTTGAAGCTGAACGCGACGAGCGTGATGAGTGGCGCGTAGAGGAAGAACAGCACGAGACCGACCCACGCGCGCATCCACAGACGCTTCGTGTATTCGAGTGGGGCGAGCGGAACGCGCGGTTTGAAAAGGCTCATTGGCGGCGCTCCGCCTGGCGCGATTTCATGGCCTGGAACGCGATGGCGATGAAGGTTGCGTACATCAGAAGGAAGGAGAGGGCCGCGCCGAACGGCCAGTCGTTGGCGCGCTTGAACTGACGCTCGATGACGTTGGCGATCATTTGGCTATCGGTGCCGCCGAGGAGGTCCGGGGTCAAATACGCGCCGAGCGCGGGCACGAACGTGATGATGATGCCCGAGATGATGCCCGGCGCGGCGAGCGGCGCGACGATGCTGAGCAGCGTGCGGAGGTGCCCGGCGCCAAGATCGAGGCTCGCTTCGATGAGCGACTTGTCGAGCCGGTCGAGCGCCGCGTAGAGCGGCAGCACCATGAAGGGCAGGTGAACGTAGACGAGGCCGAGCACGACCGCGAAATTATTGTAGAGGAGCGGGAGCGGCTCGAATTGCCCGAGCGGCTGGAGACCGGCGAAGGTCATGAGGCCGCTCCAATTGTCCCACATCCAGCCGATGGTCTGGTTGGCGTAACCTTCCTTCCGCAGCACCGCCATCAGCGCATAGGTACGGATGAGGAGGTTCGTCCAGAACGGCAGCATGATCGCGAGCAGCAGCCACGGGCGCCATTTCGGGGTTGCGAAGACAATGGCAAGCGCGACCGGGAAACCGACGACGAGGCAGATGATTGTGGTGAGCGCGGCGACGCCGACCGATTTCACGAAAATGCCCAGATAGAGGGGTTCGAGCGCCCGCGCATAGTTCGCGAACGTGCCGCTGATATCGATTTCGGTGAGGCCGACGTTGGTGCCGAAACTGTAAAGCCAGACGAGGCCTAGGGGGACGATGAAAAACAGGACCAGCCAGAGGATGGGCGCGCTCGCGATGCTCGCGAACAGCGCCCGGTTCAGCTTCCAGTCCTGCATCTCGCGCCCCCCTCGCGCTTCTATCCGCTAGGCCGCGCGAACGCGGGTGAAAGCTTCCTCGAAGATCGGCTGCATCTTGCCGTCATACGCAGCGTATTCGCACTTCGCGAGCGCTTCGGCAGGCGGGAAAATGACGGGGTTGTTCTTGTAATCGTCCGGCATCAGCGCCTTCGCCGCGTCATTCGGCGTTGGGTAGAGGATGTATTCGCTGATCTTCTTTCCGGCCTCGGCATCGAGCAGGTAGTTGATGAATGCATGCGCGTTCTGCGGATGCGGCGCGCCCTTGGGGATGCACAGCGTATCCGAATTGAGCTGACTGCCTTCCTTCGGAAGCACGAAGTCGATGTCGTCGTCCTCGGCCATGATCTGCGCGATGTCGCCGTTGTATTCGAGAACGAGATCGACCTCTCCCGACAGTAGAAGATCCTGGCCGTTGTCCTCGTGGAACGCCTTGATGTTCGGCTTCTGCTTGATGAGCATCGCTTCGATCTTCTGCACCAGTTCCGGGGTGATCCCGTTCACTGAATGGCCGAGATACTTGGCGGAAAGGCGGAACATGTCGCCGGCTTCCGACAGCACGGCGATCCGGCCCTTGTACTTGTCCGAATCGAACAGCCACTTCCAGCTGTCCGGCACGCCGTCCACCTTCGATTTGCGATAGCCGATGCCGAGCGTGAGCCATGTGTAGGGCATCGAGAACTTGCGGCCCGGATCGTAGGCGACATCCTTGAAGTCGGCGCCGATGTTCTTGAAATTCGGAATCTTGGCGTGATCCAGCGGCATCAGCATGTCTGCCTGCACCATGCGCTCCACGAAGTCGTTCGAGGGCACGATGACGTCGAAGCCGGGGTTGCCCGCGCGCAGCTTCGCGAAGAGTTCGTCGTTGGTGGCGAAGAGGCTCATGTTGACCTCGATGCCCGACGTATCCTTGAAATCGTCGAGCGTGGTTTCGCCGATGTACGTGTCCCAGTTGTAGAAGTTGAGCTTGGCCTCTTCACCGGTGGAGGACTTGGCGCCCTCCTTCTTCTCGCAACCGGCGAGCGCCCCGGTGAATGTGATGCCGATGGCAGCGGCGCCGAGCCCTTGCAGAAGCGAGCGGCGGCCGATGCGTTTGCGGATGCTGTCGAAGCTGTTCATGGTCCCTGTCTCCCGTTCGTCGCCCGCCAGCGATCATCCCCGGACTTCAACGCTCTGACGGCGCTCGGCGGATGCTAACGCAGCCGCGCATGGCCGCAAGCCCCTCAGTCTCCCGAGGGTCATCAAAACCTTCTACCGCCATGCGTGCAAATGCATTATGCAAACCGTGAGGTATCGAAAAAATCGATGGCAGAGATGAACATCACGTTCCGGCAGATCCGCTATTTCATAGCCGTTGCGGAGGCGCGCTCGGTATCCGGCGGGTCAAGCGCTGTCGGTATTTCGCAATCCGCGGTGACCGATGCGATCCGCACGCTGGAGGCGGAAACCGGCGTCATGTTGTTCCACCGCCACGCCAAGGGCGTGACGCTGACGCGCGAGGGGCACCAGTTCCTGCGCCACGCCCGATCGATCATCGATGCGATCGCCGACATGCAGGGCGGGGTCGGGCGCGAGCAGGATCTGACCGCAGGCAGCGTGCGCGTGGGCGTCACGCCGGTCGTCACGGGTTATTTCCTCTCGGACCTGCTCTCGCGCTTCCGGCGGATGTTTCCGCGTATCGAGGTGCAACTTGTCGAGGAACGCCGCGACTACATCGAGCACCTGCTCATCAACGGCGAACTTGATCTTGCCGTGCTGATGGTGAGCAACCTCGAGGAACGCAGCGCGATCGACCACGAGGTGCTGCTCCGCTCCGAATGCCGCGCATGGGTGGCACCATCGCACCCGCTCTCGGACGTGGACGGACTCAGCCTCGCCGACCTTGAAAACGAACCGGTGATCGCGCTGACGCTCGACGAACTCGAAGGGTTGATCGACGGCATCTGGTCCAAGTTCGATCATCCGCCACGCGTCGCCTATCGTACCTCCTCCATGGAAGGCGTGCGCAGCCTTGTGGGCACGGGGGCGGGGATCACCCTGCTTCCCGATCTCGTCTACCGGCCGTGGAGCCTGGAAGGCGACAGGATCATCGCGAAGCGCACGCGCGAGAGCCTGCCCACCGTGGACATCGGCATCGCCTGGCGCCGCCTGACGCGGCACAGCGAGGCCGCGACGCTGTTCATGGAGACGGTGCACGAACACCGGCGGTAGATTCAGGAAGGCCGCTTCGCGATCCAGATGATGTGGCGGGCGCCGCGGCGTTCGCCGTTGGTGCGGACGACGGTTTCTTCCACCTCGAAGTTCGCCTTGATGAGCCGGTTCTTGAATGCGTGGTCCGGCGCTGCGGACCAGACGGCAAGCACGCCGCCGGGGCGGAGCGCCTCGCGGGCGGCGATCAGGCCCTTTCGGCTGTAGAGTCGGTCGTTGTCCGGGTGGGTGAGGCCATCGGGGCCGTTGTCGACGTCGAGCAGGATCGCATCGTAATGTGATCGTACGTCACCGATCAGGTCCGCGACATCCTCCACGGCGACCGTGGCGCGGGGATCGTCGAGGCAGCCGTCGAAGATGTGCGCCATCGGCCCGCGCGCCCATGCCACGACCGACGGCACGAGCTCGGCGACTGTAACCGAGGCATCTGCCGGAAGTTTGGCGAGTGCGGCCCTCAGCGTGAAGCCCATGCCAAGGCCGCCGATCAGCATTCGCGGCTGCTGGCGCGGCAGGATCTTGCCGCACGACAAGCCCGCCAGCGATTCTTCTGAGCCTTTGAGACGGCTGTTCATCAGCTCGTTTGCGCCGAGCATGATGGAGAACTCCGTGCCGCGCTGGATCAGACGAAGCTCGCCGCCACCGGGTATCTTCGCGGTGTCAATCAGGACGCGAGGAAGCACGCGTTGACGATCAGCGCTTTACGCGCTGTTTCCGGGCGGCGTAGCGCGCATCGCGTGCGGCTTTCTTTTCAGCCTCGGTAAGAACGGGTGCTGCTGCGGCAGCAGTCAGTGCGGCTTCGCGCTTCTGCGCTTCCCGCTCGGCTTTGGCGGCTGCCTCGGCAGCGCGGCGCGCGGCGCGTTCTTCCGCCTCGGCGGCTTCGCGAGCAAGACGCGCGGCCTTGCGCTCTGCGAGCGCCGCCTCATCAACCGGAGGCTTGGCCTTCAACTTTTCGAGGGCTTTTTGTTTCGCCTGTTTAGCGAGGGCGGCGCGATCCTGGAAACTTGGAACCTTGAACGACGTCATATTGGGTGAAGCTCTATCCACTGTTGGGTTGAACGATCGGGCGGGCATCCGCTGGGGACACCCGCCCGAATACGCGTCAGGCGACCTGGAGGTTGACTGCCGAGGTCTTGCCGCGCTGGTCGGTTTCCAGCTCGTAAGAAACGCGCTGGTCCTTGTCGAGCGTGCGAAGCCCGGCCTTTTCGACTGCGGAGATATGGACAAACGCATCGTTTCCGCCCGTTTCCGGCGCGATGAAGCCATAACCCTTGTCTGCATTGAAGAATTTTACGGTTCCGGTGATCATATGGGTATCCTTTGGCCCAATGTTTGACGGGAACGCATCAACAGCGATGCTTCCCGGCTTCTGTAAGGCTAGGCAGGGACAAAAGAGACCGAATCTCGGCCCGATATCCGTCGCTCGCGACGTCAGCGGGTGGAGCTATAACCCAAAATCAACGGAAGCGCAAAACGTGCGCCTTTTCAGGCGTTGCGCAAGTACCAGTCGTAGTCGAGCTCTGTGACCTCGCCGTAGAAACGCGCCATCTCCGTACGCTTCACGATGGTGTAGTTCTTGACGAAGCGCTGCCCGAGATAATCGTTCATCAGCGGTGAGGCTTCGAAGGCGTCGTTTGCCGCGAACCAGTTGTTCGGAAGCTTCACGCCCGCGCTCGCCTCGTCCTCATAGCCGTTGCCGACGACGGCGGGGCCGGGGTCGATGCGGTTCGTGATGCCGTGGTGCATCGCGGCGAGGACGGTGGCAACGGCGAGGTAAGGGTTGGCGTCGGCGCCGCAGACCCGGTGCTCGACGTGGCGCGAGGCCGGGGAGCCGGCCGGGATGCGCAGCGAAACCGTGCGGTTGTTGACGCCCCATGTTGGCGCGACCGGCGCGTAGCTGTTCGCCTTGAAGCGGCGGTAGCTGTTGGCATTCGGCGCGAAGATCGCCATCGATTCGCCGAGTGCGGCCTTCATGCCGCCGATGGCATGGCGCAGGATCGGCGCGCCTTCAGGGTCTTCGCTGGCAAAGGCATTGTTGCCGCTTTCATCCGCCATCGAGATATGGAGGTGCATCCCGTTGCCCGCCTCGTGCGCGAAGGGTTTTGCCATGAAGGTGGCTTCGAGGCCGTGCTTGACTGCCACGCCCTTCACGAGCCGCTTGTACATCACGGCGTCGTCGGTCGCGCGCAGCGCATCGGGCTTGTGGCGCAGCGTCAGTTCGAACTGGCCGGGTGCGTACTCGGAAATCGCGGATTCGAGGGGGATGTTCTGGGCATCGCACGCCGCATAGAGATCGTCGAAGAACGGCTTGAAATCTTCGAGCTCGCGCAGGCCGTAGACCTGATTGTCGCCCGAGCGATGCGGTGTCAGCAGACCCTTCGCGGGTGCGGGCTTGCCGCTGGAAAGGTCGAGCAGGAAGAATTCGAGCTCGACCGCGACGACCGGCGTAAGCCCATCCGCCGCCAGTCGATCGATGACGCTGCCGAGAACGTGGCGCGGATCGAGATCGTTGGGTGTACCGTCGAGTTCATAGAAGCTGGTGAGGAACTGCCCCGCGTTTTCGCCGAGCCAGGGCGCGCGGACGAGCGTGCCGGGGATGGGCTTAACATAGCGGTCGGCGTCCCCGTCTTCCCAGACGAGGCCGGTTTCCTCTGTGTCGCGGCCCGTGATGTCGACGACGACGGCCGAGCCGGGCAGGAAACGGCCCGATTCATAAACGGCGATCACCTCGTGCTGGCGCAGGCGCTTGCCGCGCGGAACGCCGCACATATTGGTGAAGATGATGTCGACAGCGTCGATATCGGGGTTGGCCGCGAAGAAAGCGTGTGCTTCCGAAACGTCGGCGATCTTGTTCGATGAGAGAGGCGGCTTGGTCATGGGTTCATTCCATAAGGCTTGAAAGACATTCGCCCAAGATGTTGCCGAGACGGGCGACCTGATCTTCGGTCGTCGCCGGGCAAACGAGCGTCATGTTGTGGAAGGGCGCGATGAGCACGCCCCGGTTGATGAGATAGAGGTGGAGCGCGCGTTCGAGATCGCCCTGCATGGCGGCGCGCGCCTCTGTGCCGTTTCGCGGCGGTGTTCCGGTACAGATGAACTCGCCGCGGGCGCCGACGTGCGTGACGTGCCAATCGAGATTATGCGCGACGATTGCGGCGCGCAGCGTTTCGGCGAGGCGGTCAGCAAGTGGCAGCATGTGCGCGTAGGCAGCCGGGGTCATCACCTCGGCAAGCGCGGCGCGCATCGCAGCTAGCGCGAGTGCGTTGGCGCTGAGCGTGGTGCCGATGCCGGAATGGCCGCTTTCGTTTGCGGCGCGGGCGCGCTCCATGCGCTCGGCGACCTCAGCGGAAAAGCCGTAGACCGCGCAGGGCACACCACCGGCAACGGGTTTGCCGAGGACGAACAGGTCGGGCAGGGGCCCATGCGTTCCCGTCCAGCCGCCGGGGCCGGTGGAAATCGTGTGCGTCTCGTCGAAGACCAGCAGCGTGCCATGACGGTGCGTGAGGTCGCGGAGTGCTTCGAGGTAGCCAGGATCGGGAAGCACCATGCCGACATTGGTGAGCGCAGGCTCGGTGAGCACGCACGCGACGTCGCCAGGTGCGAGTGCGGCTTCGAGGGCGGCGAGATCGTTGAACTCGATGACGCGCGTGTGCTCGCGCATGTCATAGACCTGCCCGACGAGGCTGCGGCGGAGCTCTGGCACGCCATGTCGGAGATCGACGAACGCGTCATCGACCGCGCCGTGATAGCAACCGTTGAAGACGAGGGTCTTGTCGCGTCCCGTGATGCCCCGGCACCAACGGATGACGGCGCGGTTCGCTTCGCTGGCGGTGGAGGTGGTTTGCCAGAACGGAAGACCGAAGCGCTCCGCGAGCAGGTCTCCAACCGCGACGGCGTCTTCGGTCGGTAGCATGAAGGTGAGGCCGTGCGCGCCCTGCTGTGCGATTGCACGGGCGACAGGCGCCGGGGAGTGGCCGAACATCGAGCCGGTGTCGCCGAGGCAGAAGTCGTCGTACACATGGCCATCGACATCCCACAGCCGCGAACCCTCCGCCCGTGCGGCGAAAAGCGGGAAGGGGGTGCCCCAATCGAGCATCCAGTGGAAAGGCACACCGCGATGCCAGTGCCGTGCGGCATCCCTGGCGAGCGCGGCCGAGCGCGGGTTGGCGCTGGTGAAGCGCGCGGTCTCGTCCGCGATCATGCGCGCGATGGCGGTGGGCGCGATCACAGCCGGTCCCTCAGCGCGTACCACAGCATTCCGGCGACATAGAGCGGGTGGCGCAGCAGCGGACCGCCGGGGAACGGCTTCACGGGAAGCGACGCGAACAGGTCGAAGCGCTCAGCGGTGCCGCGCATCGCCTCCGTGATGAGTTCACCCGCGAGCGTGGTGAGCAGCACGCCGTGGCCCGAATAGCCGTGTGCATAGAAGATGTTGCCCTTGCGGCCGAAGTGCGGGAGGCGGTTCATGGTGACGCCCACGAGTCCGCCCCAGGCATAATCGATGCCGATGCCTTTCACGCCGGGAAACGCGGCCTCCATGTAAGGCCGAACGAATCCCGCGACGTCGCGGGGCGGGCGCGGCGTATATTTCTCGCCGCCGCCGAAGATCAGGCGATTGTCCGCGGAGAGGCGGTAATAATTGAGGACGAAGCGGCTTTCGGAAATTGCGGCGCCTGAAGGGATGAGCGCACGTGCGCGCTCCTCGCCGAGCGGCTGCGTCGCGATATTATAGTTCGCGACGGGCATCGTGTAGCGGCCGAGGTCGGCGTCGATCTCGCCCATGAAGGCATCGCAGGCGAGGACCACATAGCGCGCGGATACGCTGCCCTGCGCTGTCGCGACACTGGGGCGATCGCCGCCCGTGACGCGGACGACGGGCGAGCCTTCGTGGAGCCGGACACCCGCCGCGCGCGCGGCTTCGGCTAGGCCGAGCGCATAGTTCAAGGGATGGAGATGGCCGCCTGCCGAATCGTAGATGCCGCCGTGATAGCCCTTCGCGGAAACGATCCCGCCGGTCTGCTCAGGGCGCACAAGCTGCGCGCCGTCGTAGCCCATCAAATAGTCGAGACATTCAAGCTCGCGCTCCATGGCGGCGAAGTCGGCGGGTTTGCAGGCGGCGGTGAAGTGGCCGTGACGGAGATCGCAGGCGATGTTGTGCCGGGCAATGCGATCATGCACGCGGTTCCGGGCCGTATTGGCCACCGTGAAAAGGCGCTGGGCGGCTTCCTGGCCGAAGCGCTCGACGAGATCGGTCGCGGACCAGCGGAAGCCGGGGATCATCTGGCCGCCGTTTCGTCCCGAAGCGCCCCAACCGATACGGTGCGCCTCGATCAGGGTGACGGCGTAGCCGGCTTCAGCGGCAGAGAGCGCGGCGGAGAGGCCGGTGTAGCCGCCGCCGACGACGCATACGTCTGCGGCCACGCTGCCGACGAGCGGCGGCTGCGCCCGGAAGGCGTTTGCGGTCGCGGCGTAATAGGACGGCGCGTGCGGCTCGGCCAAGATCAGACCCTCAAGAGGAGGTGTTCGCGCTCCCAGGAACTGATCACCGACTGATACGCAAAGAGCTCGGATTCCTTGATCGCATAGAACACGTCGAAGAAATCCTCGCCGAGATGGTTGCGGACGGCCTTGCAGTGGCTGAAGCGATCGAGCGCGCTTTCGAGCGTGCGCGGCAGGGTGCGCGCACGGTTGTAGGCGCTGCCCTGCAGGCTTTTGGGCGGCTGCATCCGCTCCGTCATGCCGACATAGCCGCAGATGAGGGAGGCGGCGATGGCGAGGTAAGGGTTCGAATCCGCGCCGGGCAGACGGTTTTCGATGCGCCGGTTCTTCGCATCCGACACCGGGATGCGCAGGCCGCAGGAGCGATTGTCGCTGCCCCACTGCACGTTGATCGGCGCGTCGCTATCCGGCCGCATCCGGCGGAACGAATTGACGTTCGGCGCGAACATCGGCGTAATCTGCGGCAGCAGGCGGACGAGCCCGGCGATGTAGCTGCGGAAGAGCGCGCTGTCGCGGCCCTGCGGCGTGGTGAACAGGTTGCGGCCCGTATCGCTATCGAGCAGCGACTGGTGGATGTGCATCGAGCTGCCGGGCTGGTCCGACATCGGCTTGGCGAGGAAGGTGGCGTAAACGCCGTGCTCCAGCGCGACGTGCCGGACGATGCGCTTGAAGAGCAGCACCTGATCTGCAAGCGCAAGCGGATCGCCGTGCACGAAATTGATCTCGAGCTGCGCGGCGCCGGACTCGTGGATCATCGTGTCGATGTTGAGCTCGGCTTTCTCGCAGAAGTCGTAGATGTGCTCGATAATGTCCTCGAACTCGCCGAGTGCTTCGAGCCCATAGGGCTGGCTTGCGGTTTCCGAGCGGCCCGAGCGGCCTGCGGGGGGCGTCAGCGGAAAGTCGGAATCGAGGTTCTTCGAGACGAGATAGAATTCCAGTTCCGGTGCGATCACCGGCTTCCAGCCGCGCCTTTCATAAAGGTGCAGCACCTTCTTCAGGATCATGCGCGGCGCGATGGCGAGCGGCTTGCCCTCCCGCGTGTAAGCGTCCGCGATCACATAAGCGGTCGGGGTCTTGAAGCCGGGGGCTTCGCGGATCGTCGATGGATCAGGCACCATCACCATATCGGGGTCGTAGTCCGGGATGATCGAGTTGATCGTATCCGGATATTCGCCGGTGACGGTGACCGTGTAGACGCTGCCGGGAATGCGGAGCGTCTGGTCCGTAAGCGATTTCAAAAACTTGCCGGCGGGCAAGACCTTGCCGCGCTGAATGCCGTTCATATCGGGGACGATGCACTCGACCTCGCTGATACCGCGTTCGTTGATCCAGTTGGTAATTTCGGCTGACATGATCGGATAAACCCCCGTCTGGCCTCCATACTGCGCGGGCGTCAGGCACTTGGCCAGAGGGATTTGCTGGAGCAGGGGGTATCGGTTTTTCCGATAGGGCGGTGGGAGCCGAACGCCTCTTATTGACGGCTTGACCAGAAACGCGGGGCTCAGCAGGTTCACGCGCATGTCAACTGCTCCGAACCTGGCGGAACGCGCCGAACGTGCCCGCACTTTCCTGAAAACGCATCCCGGCAATGCCGATGCCCTGCGCGCACTCGGCGCCGCGCTTCGCGGCATGGGGGAGGCGGGGGCCGCTGAGAAAGCCGAACTCGGCGCGATCCAGGCATCGACGCGCGACCCCGTGCTTGTCGAAGCCGCTGCGGCGCTGCTCGACAATAATATCCCGATCGCCGAACGCATCCTCCGCGCGCGACTGAAGGAAAAGCCAACGGACGTTGCGGCGATCCGCATGATGGCGGAGATTGCCGGGCGGCTGGGGCGCTACGGCGATGCCGAAAAGCTTCTGCGTCGCGCGCTGGAACTGGCGCCCGCGTTCGTGGCGGCGCGCGCCAACCTTGCAACCGTGCTCTACCGGCAAAACAATCCCGCCGATGCCGTTGCGGAACTCGACAGGTTGCTGGCGGGCGACCCCGACAACGCCGCGCACCGCAACCTGAAGGCGGCGGCGCTGGGTCGGATCGGCGGCTATGAGGAAGCGATCGCGCTCTATGAATCGGTGCTTGCGAGCCACCCGGCGCAGCCGCGCGTGTGGATGAGCTATGGCCACGTGCTGAAAACCGTGGGCCGCCAGGCGGATTCGATTGCCGCTTACCGCAAGGCGATCGAACGTGCGCCAGGGCTTGGCGAGGTGTGGTGGAGCCTTGCCAACCTCAAGACCGTGCACTTCACGGATGCCGACATCGCGGCGATGCAGGGTGCGCTGGAGGACGGCGGCATCAGCGAGGATGACCGTTTTCATCTGCATTTCGCACTCGGCAAGGCGCTGGAGGATGCGAAAGATCACGAAGGCTCGTTCGGCCATTATCTGAAGGGCAACGCGCTTCGGAAAGCGATGCTCGACTACGATTCCAGTGAAATCACGAGCCTCGTTCACAGCGCGGCGGCGCTGATGGATGCGGCGTTCTTCGCTGCGCGCGAGGGACAGGGCCATTCGGCACCCGACCCAATCTTCATCCTTGGTATGCCGCGTGCGGGTTCGACGCTGATCGAGCAGATTCTCTCGTCGCACCCGATGATCGAGGGGACGCAGGAACTGCCCGACATCGCGGCGATGGCGCGTCGGCTCGGCGGCCGAAAGGGGCGCGATGAGGAGGCCGGCTATCCAGCGTGCCTTGAGGAGCTTTCTGCCGATGCATTCGCCGAACTCGGCGCCGAATATCTGGAGCGGACGCGCATCCACCGAAAGTCCGATCGGCCGCTGTTCATCGACAAGATGCCGAACAACTGGGCGCACATCGGCTTCATTCACCTGATCCTTCCGAATGCGAAGATCATCGACGCCCGTCGACATCCGATCGGCTGCTGCTTCTCCAACTTCAAGCAGCATTTCGCGCGGGGGCAGGGGTTCAGCTACGACCTGTCGGACGTCAGCCGCTACTACTCCGATTACGTGGCGATGATGGCCGTGAACGACGAAGCGCTTCCGGGGCGTGTGCACCGCGTGTTCTATGAGGACATGGTTGAGAATACCGAGGCCGAAGTGCGGCGGCTGCTGGACTATGTGGGTGTTCCATTCGATGCTGCGTGCCTGCGCTTTTTCGAAAACGAGCGGGCGGTGCGCACGGCCAGTTCCGAACAGGTGCGACGTCCGATCAACCGGGACGGCATGGAACAATGGCAGGCGTTCGAGCCCTGGCTTGAAACTTTGAAGGCCAGCCTCGGCCCCGTCCTCGATGCCTATCCGAAGGTGCCGCCGCTCGCTTCGCTGTTGCAATAATGTGACGCACAGCGCGCAATATGACATCTGTATAACAAAGCCGCGCAACCCGAATTGACCGCAGTTTCACGCGCCGCCAATCTTTGCCTGGGACAGCAATAGCTGAATAGGGGGATACGGGTGCAACTGCGAAATCATGCGAGGATCAAGGCAGCGCTAGCGAGTGGTGTTCTGCTCGGTTCAACGATGCTGACGGCGCCGGCTCTTGCCCAGGAGGCGCAAGATGCAATCGGCGACACCATCATCATCACCGCGCAGAAGCGCGAAGAAAATCTGCAGGATGTTCCGATCGCGGTCGTCGCGCTCGGCACACAGAAACTCCAGCAGCTTCAGGTGCAGGACTTCGACGATTACGCGCGCTACCTGCCGAGTTTGTCTTACCAGTCGCTCGGGCCGGGGTCTGCGAACGTCTATTTCCGCGGCGTCGCATCGGGTGAAAACGCCAACCATTCAACCTCGCTGCCATCGGTCGGTATGTACCTCGATGAACAGCCGATCACGACCATCCAGGGCAATCTCGACATCCACATCTACGACATCGCACGTGTCGAAGCGCTCGCGGGTCCGCAAGGTACGCTTTACGGCGCATCGAGCCAGGCCGGCACGGTGAAGATCGTGACCAACCGCCCGGACACGAGCGGCTTCTACGGCGCCGTCGATGCCGAGGTGAACACGGTTGCGCACGGTGAGGAAGGTTATGTCCTTGAAGGCTTCATCAACGCGCCGCTTTCCAGCAACGCGGCGATCCGTGTCGTCGGCTGGTACGACAAGGACGGCGGCTACATCGATAATATTCCCGGTTCCCTGACCTTCCCGACATCCGGCATCACCTTCGACAACACGCCGTATGTCGAGGACGATTACAACGACGTCGAGACCTACGGCGGCCGTGTCGCGCTTGAGATCGATCTCAACGAGAACTGGACCGTTCTGCCGACGGTGATGGGGCAGAAGCAGAAGAGCTATGGCTCGTTCGCCCAGGAAGCCGGACTCGGCGAACTTCAGGTGCAGCAGTTCAATCCTGAACGCTACAACGACCGCTGGTTCCAGGCCGCGCTCACCATCGAAGGCAAGATCGGCAGCTGGGATCTGACCTATGCCGGCGCCTACATGAAGCGCAAGATCAACAGCCAATCCGACTATGTCGACTACGCGTATTTCTATGATGCGCTCTACGAGGCCGGCGGCTCGTTTTACGATAATGATGGTGAGCTGGTGAATCCGAACCAGTATATCGTCGGCATCGATCGTTTTAAGAAACAAAGCCACGAACTGCGCATCGCATCTCCGGCCGATAAGCCGCTGCGGTTCATCGGCGGCGTGTTCTACCAGCGTCAGTCGCACAACATCGAACAGAACTACATTATCGATAATATCGCGGACGCCATCACCGTGCCGGGCACGGACAGCGATATCTGGCTGACCAAGCAGCTGCGCATCGACCGCGACTACGCGGCGTTCGGCGAACTTTCCTACGACCTCACGGAGAAGCTGACGCTGAGCGGCGGTATCCGCGTTTACAAATACAAGAACTCGCTGGAAGGCTTCTTCGGATACAGTGACGGCTTCAGCAGTCGTACGGGCGTCGCGGCGTGTTTCCGGGATAGCGGCGGTGCGTTGCTTCCACCCACGATCGATGGCAGCCCTTGCACCAACCTCGACAAGACAACGTCGGACACGGACTTCATCCATAAGCTGAACGCGACCTACAAGCTCACCGACGACGCGCTCGTTTACGCGACATGGTCGCGCGGTTTCCGGCCGGGCGGCGTCAACCGGCGCGGCACGCTGCCGCCATACGGGGCGGACGAACTCGACAACTACGAGCTTGGCTGGAAGACGACGTGGGCGGGCGGTGCGTTCCGCTGGAACGGCGCTGTCTATTACGAGAAATGGACCAACATCCAGCTCTCGTTCCTTGGCGCCAATGGTCTCACCGAGGTGCGCAACGCCGGCGATGCGCGCATCTGGGGTATCGAAAGCGATATCTTCATCCGCGCATCGGAAGGCCTGACCTTCAACGCCGGCTTCAGCTACAACGACGCGCAAATCACCAAGGACTTCTGTCTGATCGCCAACCCGCAGTTCGATTGTACGCTGCCGGGGCCGGAAGACGAGGATAATGCGTTGTTGGCACCTTCCGGCACGCGTCTCCCCGTTTCGGCGAAGTTCAAGGGCAATGCCTTCGCGCGCTACGAATTCCCGGTCGGGGAGCTGGAGGCACATTTCCAGGGCGGCCTCGTTTACGAGGGCAAGCGCACCAGCGATCTTCGTCTTTACGAGCGCGGCATCGTCGGTTCACTTCCGTCCTACACGACGGTGGACGTCAGCGCCGGGGTGACCAACGGATCGTGGTCGGTGGAACTCTATGCCCGCAACCTGTTCGACTCGCGCGGGCAGGTGACGCGCACGATCCAGTGCGGCGAGAGCGTTTGCGGCGACCCGGACGGCGTGACGGATATCGGCGGCAAATTCTATACGGTGGTGACGACACCGCGGACCATCGGTCTCAAGGTCGGTACCAAGTTCTGATACTGGGCGGCGGGGTCCAGGCATGAACCACAAGGCCCCCGCCGTTCCTCCCCTCGGTTTCTGGATGGCGCTCGCGCTGGTCATGGGCAACATGATCGGCTCGGGCGTGTTCATGCTGCCCGCGAGCCTCGCCCCCTTCGGCTGGAATGCCATGTTCGGATGGGTGCTGACCATCGGTGGCGCGCTCTGCCTGGCCTATGTGTTTGCGGCGATGGCGCGCGAGATGCCGCACGCGGGCGGGCCGCACGGGTTTGTGGAAGCGGCGTTCGGGCATCTGCCTGCGTTCCTCATCAGCTGGTCCTACATTATTTCGATCCTGGTCGGCGTCGCGGCGCTGGCGACGGGCGGTGTCAGCTACCTCACAGCGTTTTCTCCGAGAATCGCGGCGACGCCCGGTGCGCCGGCCCTGCTTGCGGTGTCGCTGCTCTGGGGGCTTATCCTGCTGAATGTACGCGGCGCTCGGGCGGCAGGACGGTTCCAGCTGCTGACCCTCGGGCTCAAGCTGCTGCCGCTTGCCGTGATCGTGGGGATCGCGACCGTGGCTTTTCTGGGCGGGGGACAGCCTGCAACGCCCTATGTGCCCGAGACGATCTCGATGACTGCAATCAACGCGACCGCGGCGCTGACGCTGTGGGCTATGCTCGGTTTCGAATCCGCCTGCGTGCCGCAAGACAAGGTTGACCGGCCGCAGACTACGATCCCGCGCGCCACCATGGTGGGCACGCTTATCGCTGGGCTGATCTACTTCGCGGTCTGCACGGCGGTGATCATGCTGATGCCGGCCGGTGCGGTGGCAAATTCGAACGCGCCGCTTGCGGATGTGATCGCCGGCTACTGGGGGACGGGTGCCGGACTGGCCGTGGCGCTGTTCGCGGCGGTGAGCGCGATCGGCGCGATCAACGGCTGGATTCTCGTCGCCGGCGAATATCCGCTCGCCATGGCGCGGAAAGGCGATTTTCCCCACCTCTTCCGCAAGGTGAACGCGCGCGGCACGCCGGTTCGCGGGCTCCTGATCGGCGGCGCGCTGATCACGGTGCTGGTGCTTTCCAACTACACGCGCACGATGGCGGGACTGTTCACGTTCATGGCGCTGCTCTCAACATCCGCGACGCTGGTGCTCTATTTTGCGGGCGCCGCTGCGGCGGTCCGTCTGATGCTGAAACGCCAGATGACGATCACGCCGCTGCTCGCCATTTTGACGCCTCTCGGGCTCATTTATGCGATTTGGGCGTTTCAGGGCGCGGGCGCCGAAGCGAACGGCTGGGCGCTCGTACTGCTGATCGCCGGGCTTCCCGTCTATCTACTCGTGCGCCGTCAAAAAGCAGCGGTGAGGCGAGATGAGGGCGCGACAAAAGGTTAACACGCCGATATAGGAGCCTCGCTAGTTTGGGAGGGCAAAGTTGGCACGCGCGCAGTTTCAAAGACTGGATCCCGATTTCCGACGCCAAAGTCTGATCGACGCGACCGCACATTGCCTCGCCCGCTACGGTATCGGCGGCACCTCAGTCCGAACGATCTGTGCGGTGGCGGGGGTTTCGGCCGGTCTTTTGCGCCACTACTTCGCCGGAATCGACGAGCTGATCGCAGAGACCTACGCGGACGTTGGCGACCGGCTGGTGGCGAATATGATCGCCGCGGCGGACAAGGCGGGGCCTGATCCGCGCGAGCAGCTTCGCGCCTTCGTGATGGCAAGCTTCAAGCCGCCGGTCGCGGACCCGGACCAGTTGGCAACGTGGCTCGCGTTCTGGAGTCTCATCAAGAGCGACCCGCGCATCCGCGAACTCCACACTGAAAACTACGCCAGCCACCGAACGCCCGTGGAAAGAATGGTCCGGGAAATCCTGGGGCCGGAGGCGAGCCATGTGGACGTTCGGCTGACGGCGGTTGGCGTGACGGCGCTGGTGGATGGTCTCTGGCTTGAAATCTGCCTCGATTCGTCGACCTTCACGCCCGAGGAGGCCGCGCGCATTGCCGACAAGTGGCTGAACACATTGGTCGGCGATCCGCTGAAAGTGCTTGCCGACTGACGAGGCGGCTTCTTACACCTGTAAAACAGGTGGGAGATTCTTCGAATGCTGAAAACCGGAACTTCGTTCGTCCTCGCGGCCTTGCTGGCGGCTGCCCCGACGCTTGCCGCAACTCCTGCGCAGGTTGACGGCGCCAAGGCCATGCTCGGCAAGTCGATCGCCTTTCCGACCGTGGCCGGGCGCGGGCAGGTGCCGGTGTACGCGGCTTATCTGGCGAGCGAGCTGAAGAGCGCAGGTTTCAAGGACGGCGAAATCAGCATCGAGCCGCTTGGCGAGACGGCCTCGTTGATCCTGACGTGGAAGGGTGCGGGCAAGAAGAAGCCGATCGTGCTCAACGCGCACATGGATGTGGTGGAGGCGAAACGCGAAGACTGGGAACGTGACCCGTTCGTGATGGCCGAGGAGGGCGGATACCTCTTTGGGCGCGGCATCAGCGACAACAAGTTCGACGTGGTGATGCTGGTGCAGACGCTGATGAACCTGAAGCGCGAGGGTTTCAAACCGTCCCGCGACATCGTGCTGCTCCTCACCGGCGACGAGGAAACTGCGCAGAAGACGGCGGCGGCCATCGCGCCCCGCTACAAGGACGCGGCGATGGTGCTGAACGGCGATGGCGGCGGCGGAACGCTGGGTGCCGACGGTAAGCCGCTCTATTACACGATGCAGACGGCCGAGAAGACCTATGCCGACTACAAGCTGACCGTGACCGATCCGGGCGGCCATTCGAGCGCGCCGCGCGCGGAGAATGCGATCCTCATGCTGGGCGCTGCGCTGAAGCGGATCGCCGATGCTCCGTTCCCGCCCGAAACCAGCGAGACGACACGCGCCTATTTCGCTTCATCGGCGAAACGGACGCCGGGGGAGGCGGGCGACGCGATGGCGCGCTTCGCGGCCGACCCGAACGATGCTGCCGCGGCCGATATCCTCGCGAAATACCCGGAGCATATCGGCCAGACTCGAACGACCTGTGTGCCAACCATGATCAATGGTGGCCACGCCGAAAACGCGCTGCCGCAACGTGCGGTCGCCAACATCAACTGCCGGATATTCCCCGGCACGCCGCCTGAAGCCGTGCGCCAGCGGCTGCAGCAGCTTGCCGGCGACAAAGTGGTGGTGACGCTGCCAGAGCCGTTCCCGCAAAGCTCCACCTCACCGCTGCTGCCCGAGTTGGACGCTGCGCTGCGCAAGGCTGTCGACGGCCGCGCGAAGGGGCTTTCGATCATCCCGAGCATGTCGGCGGGCACGACCGACAGCCTGTTCTTCCGCGCCTCCGGCATCCCAAGCTACGGGGTTTCGGGCCTGTTCATGAAGCCGGATGACGAATACGCCCACGGTCTCAATGAACGTGTTCCGGTGGATGCGATCGGTCCGGCGCTCGATCATTACCGGACTTTGATCAGCATATTGGCGCGCTGAGCAGATTTTCCATCGCGCAAATGCGGATTCGTATTATTGGGGATGGCAAGCACTCGATAAGATTTGCATTGTATATCGGCGCCGGTTTCGAGAGCTTAAGGGAACGCAATGTCAACCATATCGCCATTGGCGGACCGCGCGTTTTCACTATACCTCGATACTTGGCGGTTCATCGCTGCGATCACGGTCGTCATCGCGCATATGAACATGGACGGCTTCGATTTTCCGCTTAAGACACCAAACGCCTTTTCGCACGAAGCGGTGATTGTCTTCTTTGTTCTTTCGGGTCTGGTGATTGCACACAGCACCTTCGAAGGCGGGCGGGACTGGAAGGCCTATCTTTTCGCCCGAGCAAGTCGCCTCTACGCGGTCGTGCTGCCGGCTATCGCCCTAAGTCTCGCCTGCGCTGCGCTGGTGGGCAAAGGCTGGACGGCCTGGGATCTCGTTTCGAGTCTGCTCTTTTTGAATGAAGTGTGGCTGAATCCGGCCAAACTGCCGCTTAACGGACCCTTCTGGTCCCTATGTTTCGAAGCCTTCTATTATACCCTCTTCGGTATATGGATTTTCGCGAAAGGCCCGGCACGTTACGTGGCTTTCGCAATCGTGGCGGTCGCTGCGGGACCCGCTATCCTGGCGCTTTCTCCGGCTTGGCTGTGTGGTGTCTGGCTTTACTACAATGCCCACAAGATATCGCTGCGTGGCAACTACGCTGTCGCCATCATCAGTCTTGGACTTATTTTCGTGATCGTTCTGAGCGGTGCCACGATGACGATTCGTGCGTGGATGTTCGATTTGACGCCTTACTGGTACGTCATGCGCCAGGCCACGCGCATCGTGACCGATATTATCATTGCGGGTCTCTTTACGGTTCACCTGCTTGCCGTACGGAACATCGTTCCTGAAATTCTGACCCGGTATGCATCGACGGTGCGCTATCTTGCGGGAGGAACGTTCACGATCTACCTCTTCCACCGGCCGATCATGCAGGCATTCGACAAGCCCGGCTACGGCCCACTGGCGTCGATTGCCACCTTCGTGGCGATCGTCGGCTTTTGCCTCCTCATATCGGGATCGCTCGAGAAGAAGCGGACCAGAATCCTTCGAGAACGATTGCCGCGGATAAGCTTCGCTTAGAGCTTCCCACCGCGCACAATCCAAACACGGGCGGTTTTGTCTGTCACGGAAACCGGCTACAGACTCGTTATGCAATCTGTGCTTTCCATTTCCGGCCTTTCGAAGACCTATTCGGGCGGCTTCACCGCGTTGAAGTCTGTCGATCTTGAAATCAGGAAGGGCGAGATTTTCGCGCTGCTCGGGCCAAACGGCGCGGGCAAGACGACGCTGATCTCCATCGTCTGCGGGATCGTGGTGCCCACGACGGGCACGGTGATCGCCGATGGGCACGATATTCAGCGCGAGTACCGCGCCGCGCGGATGAAGATCGGGCTGGTGCCACAGGAGCTGCACACCGACGCCTTCGAAACCGTGTGGGCGACGGTGAACCTGAGCCGGGGCATGTTCGGGCGCGCGCCGGACCCGGCGCTGATCGAGCAGATCCTGAAAGACCTGTCGCTGTGGGACAAGCGCAATTCGAAGATCATGGAGCTTTCGGGCGGTATGAAACGGCGCGTGATGATCGCGAAGGCGCTCAGCCACGAGCCGGAAATCCTGTTCCTCGATGAGCCGACGGCGGGTGTTGACGTGGAGCTCAGGCGTGACATGTGGAACCTCGTGCGCGGGCTTCGCGAACGCGGCGTCACCATCATCCTCACCACGCACTACATCGAGGAGGCCGAGGAGATGGCCGACCGTGTGGGCGTGATCAACAAGGGCGAGCTGATCCTGGTGGAAGACAAGGCGGCGCTGATGAAAAAGCTCGGCCGGAAGACGCTGACGCTGAACCTCACCGAACCGCTTGCCGCGCTTCCGCCGGAGCTTGGCGAGTGGAGCCTGAAGCTGAAGGCGGAGGGCAACGAGATCGAATACGAATTCGATGCCAACGCAGAGCGTACAGGCGTGCCGTCGCTACTGAGGCGGATGAGCGACATCGGGCTCGGCTTCAAGGATCTGAACACCGAGCAGAGCTCGCTGGAGGATATTTTCGTCGGCCTTGTGAGCGCTCGGTCCGAAACGCATGGCCAGGAGACACGGTCGTGATCTTCAACCGCCACGCCGTCTGGGCGATCTACAAGTTCGAGCTGGCGCGTTTCCGGCGCACGGTCTGGACGAGCCTGATCACCCCCGTGATCACGACGACGCTTTACTTCATCGTGTTCGGCTCGGCGATCGGCTCGCGGATGCAGGAGGTCGGCACGGTGCCTTACGGCGCGTTCATCGTGCCGGGGCTGATGCTGCTGACCATGCTGACCGAGAGCATCTCCAACGCGTCGTTCGGCATCTACATGCCGAAATGGACGGGAACGATCTACGAGCTGCTCTCCGCGCCGATCTCCGCGTTCGAGACCGTGCTCGCCTATGTGGGCGCTGCGGCCACGAAGTCGGTGATCCTCGGCCTCGTGATCTTCGCAACAGCGAACCTCTTCGTCGACATCGATATCGTGCATCCGCTCTGGATGATCCTGTTCATGGTCCTGCTTGCCGTGACGTTCTGCCTGTTCGGCTTCATCATCGGCATCTGGGCGAAGAACTTCGAGCAGCTGCAGATCATTCCGCTGCTCGTTGTGATGCCGCTGACGTTCCTCGGCGGCGCCTTTTATTCGATCGACATGCTTCCCGCCGCGTGGCGCACGGCAACGCTGTTCAACCCGATCGTCTATCTGATGAGCGGCTTCCGCTGGAGCTTCTTCGGCGCGGGCGATGTGAGCGTCGAACTCAGCCTTGCCGCGATGTTCGGTTTCCTGACGCTGTGCCTCGCCGTCGTCTGGTGGATCTTCCGGACGGGTTACCGGCTGAAGAACTGAGCGAGGGGTTTCCGCGGCCTGCGCGTGCGCGGGCGTGCGAGCAGCAGGTACATCACCGGCGTGACGATGCGGCTGAGCAGCGTCGAGGAGATGAGCCCGCCGATGATCACCCACGCGAGCGGGGAATAGAGCGCCGACCCGCCGAGCGCGAGGGGCATCAGGCCACCGATCGCTGTCACCGAGGTGAGCAGCACCGGCAGGAAGCGGATCTCGCCCGCTTGCTCGATCGCCTCGCGGAGGCCGAGGCCGCGCGCGCGAAGCTGTGACGTGAAATCGACGAGCAGGATCGAGTTCTTGATCTCGATACCGATGAGCGCGACGAAGCCGATGATGCCCATGTAACTCATCGGATAGCCGGTGAGCAGCAGCGCGATGATGCCGCCGAACATGCCGAGCGGGATGACGCCAGCGACCACGGCGACCTCGCGGAAACGCCCGAATTCGGCAACGAGAACGGCCATGATGCTGAACACCGCGAGGAGCAGGATGCTGCCGATGCCATCGAAGCTCTGCGCGCTTGCTTCCGCTTCGCCTCCGATGCCGAGCGCATAGCCCTGCGGCAGCGTGAGGCTTTGCAGGCGCTCCACCACATCCTTGTTGACGCGGGACGTGAGATAGCCTGCCTGAGTCCACGCGGTGACGGTGATGTTCCGTTCAAGCTGGTAGCGATCGATTCGCGGCGGCACGCTTTTGAGGTTCGGCTCGGCGACCTCGGCGAGCGGAATGGCGTTGCCATCGCTCGTGGTGACATAGACGGATTGCAGCGCCGATACCGGCTGCCGCTCACCCATGGGAAGGCGGACGACGACGGGGTAGGTGTCGCCCTCGTCGTCGCGGAAGCTTGCGGCGCGTTCGCCCGCGATGGCGAGGCGCAGCGCACGCCGGGGCTCACCGGGCGGTACACCGAGCAGTGCCGCCTTGTCCGCATCAAGCCCGAGATCGAGATCGACACGATCCACGGCGAGCGGGTTGTCGATGTCGCGCGTGCCCGGCGTAGCGCGGATGATCTTAGCGACCTCTCCGGCGATCATTTTCAGGACGCTGTTGTCCGGTCCGCTGATGCGGATGGCGATGGGGGCGTCGATCGGCGGGCCGTTTTCGAACTTGCGGACCGTGATGCGGGCATCGGGATCGGTGCTGAATACGCCGCGCAGGCGATCGAGCATCTCGTCGCTTTTCCCGGCAGTCCATTCCTTGAGCACGACGAACACCGCACCCTTGCGCGTTTCCTCGGTGAGTGACCGCACGTTGTAATAGACCTGCGGATTGCCCGCCCCGCTGTTTTCCATGAACGCGGAGACGCTGCCTTCCTTCGCGACCTCGGCGGCCACGCGGCGCACGACGCGGTCGGTCTGGGCGACGCTCGTACCTTCGGGCGTTTCGACTTCAACCATGAAATAGGGCGCGTCCGACGCGGGGAAGAGCTGCCAGCCCGCGACGGGGATGAGGCCGAGCGCGCCGATGCACAGCGCCATCGAAAGCGCGAGCGTGCGCTGCGGCTTTTCGAGCGCATAGTGCAGAACTGGACCGTAAAGCCCGTGAATGCCGCGGGTGAGCGACTTCAGGATCGCATTACCCTCTGGATCGTCGTCCCGGTGCAGAACGCGGCTGGCGAGAAACGGGATGATGGTGAGCGAAACGACAAGTGATGCGCCGACCGTGTAGATGACGGCAAGCGGCAGCGACCGTGTGAATTCACCTGCGCCGCCGGGCAGGAAAACCAATGGCAGGAAGGCGAACAGCAGCACGCCCGTCGAGCCAAACACGGCGGCGGTGATTTCCTTCGTGCCCGAAAGCGCGGCGGCGGTGCGATCCGCACCCATGCGCAGGTGGCGGGAGATGTTCTCCGTCACCACGATCGAGTCGTCCACGATCAGGCCGAGCGCGAGGATGAAGCCCGAAACGGAAAGCTGGTTCAGCGAAAAGTTGAACACGTGCAGCAGCAGCACGCCGGTCGCGAGGCTGAGCGGGATCGAGATCATCACGATCAGCGAGGCACGGGGGCCGAGCGGCAGCAGCGTGATGAGGACGAGGCCAAGCGCGATGCCGAAATCTCGCGCCAGCGTATCGAGCCGGTTGCGGATGTCGCGCGACTGGTCGAAGCCCAGTTCGAGTTTGATGTCGGGCGGAAGCTGGCTGCGCGCCACGGCGAGTGCCGTTTCGATTTCCTTGCGGATGCCGAGGACGTTGCCGTTTTCCTTTTGCATCGCTGTGACGAACACGGCGCGCTTGCCGTTGAAGCGCGTGATGTGTGTGTGTTCGGCGGTGGACCAATCCACCTCCGCCACATCGCCCACACGCACCAGTGTCCCGTCTTCGGCGCGGATGGGCACCGCACGAATCTCCGCAAGGCCGCGATAGGCGCCGCCCGCGTCGACGTTCAGACGGTGCTCGCCTGAATGCACGGCGCCCGCGGGCAGATCGACGCCGCCGCTTTGAAGCGCGGTGACGAGCGACGATGGGGGAATCCGGAGTTCTGCAAGGCGTCCGCTGTCGATGGCGATGCGAACCTCAGGGTTCGGCAGGCCGTAAATCTCGGTGGAGCGGATGCCGTCGACACGCGAGAGCCGCTCGGAAAGGTCGGTCGCGTACTTTTCCATGCGCCGCCACGAAGCGGTTTCGCTGACGAGCGCGAGTTGCACGACGGCGGCGTCGCTGGTGCGGACCTTGAGGTATTGGAGTGACGCAAGACCGGAGGGCAGGCGATCGCGAATGGCGCCGATTTCCCTTACCACTTCGTCGAAATGCTGCTCCGGGTCGCCGCCCCATTCGAACTCGGCCGTGATGACCGAAGCACCGTCCTTTGAGGTGGAATCGACGTCGACGATGCCGTCGAGGCCCTTGATCACCTCCTCGATCGGCTTTGCGACCGTTTCCTCCATATCCTGCGCATCGGCGCCCGGCTGCGAGGCGACGACGAGGACGACGGGGATCGGCAGGTGTGGATCGACGGCGCGCGGAATGTTGAGGAAGGCGTAGATCCCGAGCGCGGCAAGCAGCGTGAAGAGGACGAGCGTCAGCTGCCAGCGGCTGACGGCAAGGGTGGCGAGGTTCATGTGCCGGAAACGGTTGCCGTGACGCGGCTGCCGTCGGCGAGCTGGCTGATCCCGGTGATGGCGATTCGTTCCCCGGCCTTGAGGCCGGCGAGAACGGCGACGCCCCGATCATTCATGGCGCCGGTGACGATGCGGCGAGGCTTCACGCGCTTGCCGTCGGCATCCAGTACGTAGACGAACGCCTCTCCGGCGCGCGCCGCGAACACGGCGCTGCTCGGCACGAGCATCGTTTCCGGACCGCCGCCGCTAATGGAAAGCGTCGCATGGCCGATCTGGCCCGAACGCAGTGCCGGATCGGGCGGCAGTGCGAGTTCGACAGCGAATGTGCCGGTACGGTCGTCGGCACGGCCCGCGACCTCTATGATACGAGCGGCGCGGGGGGCGGGGCCAAGCGCCGCAATGTCGATGGGAACGCTGCCGGTGCGGATGATGCCCGCGGCCTGGATATCGGTGATAGGCACGCGCAGCACGAAGCCGTCGCGATTGTCGCCAAAGCTGATGACCGGCGTTCCGGCGTTCACGACTTGGTTCACCTCCGCGAAGCGGCGAAGGATATGGCCGTCCGCGGGTGCCGTGATGCGGGCGGTGCTCGCAGCGAACTGTGCGGACGTGGTCGCGGCCGCGGCGGCGCGGTACGCGGCTTCGGCGCTATCGAGCCGGGCACGGGTGAGCCAGCCCTTGGCGAAAAGATCGCGGGCGCGGGTGAGATCGGCCTGCGCACGTGTCCGCTCGGCGGCGGCGGCGGCAAGATCGGCGCCGACGGTCGTGGTGTCGAGCGCCGCGAGGAGCTGGCCCTTCCGCACACGGTCACCCTCTTCGACAGCGATGGTGGCGATGCGTCCGGGTGTCGTGAAGCCGAGATCGATTTCACGGCGCAGCCGCACGGTTCCTACGGCGCGAAAGGTGTCGGCAGCCTCAACTGGGCGGGCTTCGGCTACCCGAATCGGCACAGGCGCGGCCTCGGATGGTTTCGCCGCCTCATCCCCCGACGAACATGCGACGAGGGCAAGGAAGAAGGCCGCTGCGATGGGCCGAACGGATTTCATAGCGGCTGATCCACTTCCGAGTCGTACTCAGACGCAATACTGAACAGGTGATTCTAAGGGAAGATAGTCCCTAAAAAACTTAAACGATACGCTTCCGCGTCAATGTGTTGCGGACGTTTGATTGCTAGCGCGCTGCGCTTGGCGCTTCGGCGAGCGTATCGGGAACGAGTTCGACGCTTCGAAGTGCGCTGCGGCCAAATTCGTCTTCGGCTGCTTTCTGGATCGCGCCCGAGGTGGTGCTGCGCGAGGCGACCTTGATGCCGCGTTCCCCGAGGACGGCGGCAACGGCGGCGGCACGATCCTCGGCGAGCTTGTCACGCGCCTCACCGCTGTCGGCCTCGCCGCTCGCGACGCGGCCGTTGACGAGCACCGTGGTGATTCCCCAGCGCTTCAGTGCCCATGCGGCATCGACCACGGCCTCCATGCCCTTCGGCGACAGCGCGGCGGAATCTTCATCGAACGGTATGAGCGGCAGTTGGCCGACCGGCGGGATCACCATCACCGTCCAGCCCGGATGACGGATCGCGACGCGCGTTTCGAGTGCGCGCCAGGCGGGAAGGCGGATGCCGGGCATCGCTTCTGCTGTCATCGATGCGTAGCGGCGGGCGAGATCGACGTTGACGGCAGACGGCGACTGCGCACCGAGAATCGCGAGTTCGGCGGCGACCTGCTGTGCATCGGCTTCGGTCGCCTTGCGCAGCGATTCGCCTTGCGCCCGCTTTGCAGCTTCCAGCTCGCGCTGCTCGCGTTCCTTCAGGGTCGCGTCGCTGTCGACGAGGACTTGGGCGAGGTTGATCGCAATGGGTTCTTCGAGACGCGCACGCAGGCGTGCGCTGATCTGCTGATCGGCATCGTAGCGGCGTTTCGGCGTCTGCACCGTGGCGCGGGCGACGATCGGCTCGGCGGAAAAATCCATTTCGAGTTGCGATATGCGCGAGTCCGGCCCGAAGTAGGCCGAGATTGCTTCGCGCGTAAGACGGCTCGCGAGCGCTTCCCATGCGATCTGGTGCAGCGAGAGCAGCAGCGGCACGGACAGTATGGCGAAAATCCCCAAGATGCCGATGGTCTGGATGCGGGTGGAGCGGTCCGACATTGCGGTGCCGAAGCCGTACATCTTGGCCATCACCGCAGCGCTCAGCGCGATGGCGAGCAGATTGGTCATGAACAGGCCGAGCGCGCCGAAGAACACCAGGCCGTTCAGTGTCGCAAGGCCGTAGCCGACAACGGCGAGCGGCGGCATAAGGGCTGTAGCGATGGCAACGCCGACGATCGTTTCGCCGCGTCCGCGGATGACGGCATAGGCGCCCGCGAGCGCCGAGAAGATCGCGACCAGAAGGTCGAAGAAGTTCGGCCGCGTCCGCGCAAGGATTTCGGGCGTGACCGCCTGCAGCGGCGACAGGTAGACGACGAGGGCGCAGAAGCCGACGGCCGCGGCGACGCCGATTCCCAGTGTCGTCAGCGCAAGCCGCGCTTCGGCGAGGTTGAAGCGCGCAAGGCTGAAGCCAAGCGCCATGATCGGGCCCATGAGCGGCGAGATCAGCATCGCACCGATCACCACCGCAGGCGACGAAAGCAGCAGGCCGAGCACGGCGATGCCCGCCGACATGATGAGCATGAAGCCGAAGCGGGCGGACCAGTGCGCCTCGCCATCCAGCTTCGCGGCGACCTCCATATGATTGACGGAGCGCACCACCCAACGCCGCCAATAGGCGCGCTGGCGGCGCCACAACGTCGATGCCTGATGAAGCGTGGTGTCGATGCGGGCCTTCAGCCCTTTTCGCGTCGTGCTATCCAAATCCTCTACTCAACAGCCAGGCCGCGACCCCGATGACGATGACCGAAACGCCCACCCCCATCCGTGCATAATCGGAGAACCGATACCCTCCCGGCCCCATGACGAGCAAGTTGTTCTGGTGCCCGATGGGTGTGAGGAAGTCCGAGGATGCGCCGATCAGCACCATGATGAGGCCCGCATCGGGCGAGAAGCCCATGTATTCGGACATCTGGATTGCAAGCGGCCCCATGATGATCGCCGTCGCCACATTGTTGAGCAGCGCGGATAGCAGAAGCGTCGCGGCACCGATCGCTGCGAACGTGGCGAACACGCTGGCGTTGCCGAGCTGGGCACTCAGCCATTCCGAAAGGATGTTCACGGCCCCGGTCGATTCAAGGCTCTGGCCGACAGGGATCATCGCCGCGAGCATGATGACCACCGGCCAGTCGATCGACCGGTAGACTTCCGAAGTCGGAATCAGGCGCGTTGCCGCCAGTATTGCGGCTGCGGCGAAGAATGCGATCGCGGGGGACACGTCAAACCCGACGATGCCGACAATGGCGGCGGTGAATATGGCAACGATCGCGGCGGCGCGGCGCGGCTCGACGGGCGGGGTGTCGAGACGCCCGATCTCCAGAAGGCGGGCGTTCGCAATGAACGCGCCGAGCTGGTCGGCGGGGCCGTGAATGAACAGCTGATCGCCGGGCTGAATCTCCATTTCCGACAACGGCAACCGTTCGTGTGCCGCGCGCGGGCCCGCCGCGACGACGCGGAGCTGCTGGCCGCTCCGCCACGTAACCGCTTCGTGCCGCTGGCCGATGAGGAAGGAGCCGTGCGCCACGGCGGCTCGCACGGTTGTCGCGTCAGGTGCAGGATTGCGGGCGACGGTCGGAAAAGTGCCGGTCGCCTCGGACAGTTCCCAAGGGTCCTTGCGACTGAGGACGAGCACGCGGCGCCTGTCACCGCCGATCGCCTGCGAAAAGCTTTCGAAGCTTGCGAGGGGGCGGCTGCCCGACTTGCGCAGCGCCGCGCGGAGTTCCACCTCGTCCGTTTCTTCGGGGACATCGAGCTCGAAGATGCGCCAGGGGTTCGCGAACGCGCGAACAGGTGCGCGTGTGTCTGGCAGCAGCCGCCAGCCGATCACCGCCATGTAGAGAAGCCCCGCCGCGGCGACGCAGCTTGCCACCGGTGTCATCTGGAAGAAGCTGAACGGCTCTCCCAGCGAATTTTGCCGGATCGACGACAGAATGAGGTTCGCGGGCGTGCCGATCAATGTCGTCATGCCACCGAGGATGGTTGCGAACGCCAGCGGCATCAGCGCAGCGGAGGGAGAGCGCCGCGAATCGATGGCGACCTGCGTGGCGATCGGCATCGTGATGACGAGCGCGGCGATGTTGTTCATGAAGGCAGAGAGGACCGCGCCGACCACCATCACGATGATGAGCCTGATCGGGAAGGGCGCCTGCTCGGGAATCACCCGGCGCGTGAACGCCGCCGCGATACCGCTGAGCTCGACCGCGCGCCCGACTATAAGCACGGCGGCGACCGCGATCACCGCGGGGTCTGAAAAGCCGGCCAGTGCTTCCTTCGGGCTGACAACGCCCACCACCAGCGCGGCGAGCAGCGCGACGACGGCCACGAGGTCGTGCCGAACCTTCTCGCTGATGAAAAGCACCAGCGTTAGCGCGAGGATCGTCGAGCTGACGATTGCCGGGTCGATGGGCAGGCTCAGGAGAGGCGAACGCCAGCAGCGCCGGCGACCTCCTGCACATATTGCCACGCGACGCGGCCCGAGCGCCCGCCGCGCCCGGTCGCCCAGGTGACGGCGGCCTGTGGGTCGATATCGAGTCCGTAGGCACGGCCGTAGGCCTCGACCATCGCCAGATAGGTGGTCTGGTCGCAGGCGTGGAAGCCGAGCGACAGGCCGAAGCGGTCGGCGAGTGCGAGACGGTCGTCGAGCCCGTCGCGGGCGTTGATGCTGTTTGCTAACTCGTTCTCGCGCATTTCGCGCGGCACGATATGGCGGCGGTTCGAGGTGACGTAGAAGCGGCAATTGTCCGGCCGCGCTTCGATGCCGCCTTCGAGAACCGAGCGCAGGCGCCGGTACTGGCGCTCGTCCGTGTCGAAGCTGAGATCGTCGCAGAACAGCACGAAGGCGCCTTCGCGTTTCGCAAGACGCCGCAGCAGCAGCGAAACGTCGGCGATGTCGTCGCGCTCGATCTCGACGAGGGCGATCGCTTCGCCCGCCGCCTGCAGATGTGCGACCGCCGACTTGACGAGGCTCGACTTGCCCATGCCGCGCGAGCCCCACAGCAGGATGTCGTGCGCGGGCAGGCGTTTCGCCAGCCGTTCGGTGTTGCGGAGCAGCGCCGCGCGCTGCGCATCGATGCCCACGTAGCGGTCCAGCGGCTGCGCACTGAGCGTCGCAACGGGGCGCAAAGTGCCATGATCCCAGGCGTAAGCCGGGGCATCGGGCAGCGCCTCTGTGGCGGCCGGCGCGGGCGCAAGCCGTTCCAGCGCGTCCGCGATGCGCGCAAAAAGGCTGATTTCAGGAGATTCGGGCGTTTTCATTGCGTCTCGCTCTTGCATTTGTATAGTCGCGCGCCAAATCGCAGCCACACGCTTTCGAAAGCAAGGGTCTCAATGCTCATTTCTCCAGCCTATGCGCAAGCCGCGGGGGCAGCGCCGGGAGGCGGCGCGGCTTTCCTGAACGCCATCATGCCGTTCCTCCTCATCATCCCCATCTTCTACTTCCTGCTCATCCGTCCGCAACAGCGGCGACTGAAGCAGCACCGCGAGATGATCGCTGCGGTGAAGAAGGGCGACACGGTGGTGACGGCCGGCGGCCTGATCGGCAAGGTCGCGAAGGTGACCGACGACGAGGTCGAGGTAGAGCTTGCAGCCTCCACGAAGGTCCGCGTCGTGAAGTCGACGCTTTCCGAGGTTCGCGCCGTCGGCACTGGCAAACCCGCCAACGACACGGCTGCCTGAAGGTTGAACCTGCGCCATGCTTGAATTCTCCAAGGCGAAGATCTGGTCGATCATCGCCGTACTCGTTGCGGGCTTCATCTTCGCGATCCCCAACGCTTTCCCCGAAGAGCAGGTTCAAGCCTGGCCGAGCTGGGCGCCAAAGAAGCAGATGAACCTCGGCCTCGACCTTCGGGGCGGAAGCCACATCCTGCTCGAAGCGAACGCCGAAGGGCTCGCCCGCGCCAACCTCGACAAGATGGAAGAGGATTCGCTTTCCGAACTGCGCCGCGCGGAAGGCGGTGCGATTGCGGTGGGCGACGTCAGCAACCGTGGCGGGCGCGTGAGCTTCCTCGTGCGCAATGTGGACGATGTAGATCGCGCGGTCGACCTGCTGCGCAACCTCTCCATGCCGATTGGCGTGACCGGACAGCGAAGCTTCAACGTCGAGGTGACGGACGGCAACCGTATCGTCCTCACGCAAACGTCAGCGGGCCGCACGCAGGCGATGGAAAGCGCGATGACGCAGGCGGTGGAGGTGATCCGCCGCCGTATCGACGAACTCGGCACGCGCGAGCCGACGATCATCCGGCAGGGCAGCCAGCGCATCGTGGTGCAGGTGCCGGGCCTTCAGGATCCTTCCGCGCTCAAGCAGCTACTTGGCAAGACCGCGCAGCTTGAATTCAAGCTCGTCGATATCACTGCCGACCCGGCGGATGTGGCGGCGGGCCGGGCGCCCGCGGGCAGCCAGATACTTCAGATGGCGGATACCGGGCAGCCGATTGCGGTGAAGCGCCGCGCGATCATCACCGGCGACCAGCTGATGGACGCGCAGCAGACCTTGCAGCAGGGCCAGTGGGTCGTCAGCTTCCGCTTCGACAGCGCCGGCGGCCGCCGCTTCGCGCGCACGACGCAGGAGAACGTCGGCAAGCCGTTCGCCATCGTGCTCGATAACCGCGTGATCAGCGCGCCCAACATCAACGAACCCATTCTGGGCGGATCGGGCGTCATTTCGGGCAGCTTCAACGCGGAAAGCTCGAACGAGCTGGCGATCCTGCTGCGCTCCGGCAAGCTGCCGGTGGAGCTGAAGGTCGTCGAGGAGCGCACCGTCGGCCCCGACCTCGGCGCCGACTCGATTCGCGCAGGCACGATCGCCTCGCTGGTCGCGGTGGTCGCGGTTGGCCTGTTCATGTTCCTGACCTACGGACGGTTCGGCGTCTATGCGAACATCGCGCTGGTGTTGAACGTGATCCTGATCCTTGCGGTCATGTCGCTGACCGGCGCAACGATGACGCTGCCGGGCGTGGCCGGCATGGTGCTCACCATCGGTGCTGCGGTCGATGCGAACGTGCTCATCAACGAACGTATCCGGGAAGAGCAACGCAAGGGCAGGGGCGTCCGCTCCGCGGTCGAGAACGGTTTCAAGGAAGCCAGCCGCACGATCTGGGACGCGAACACGATGAACCTCATCGTTGCCGCGGTGATGTTCGCTTTCGGTTCAGGGCCGATCAAGGGCTTTGCCGTGGTTCTCACCATCGGCATCGTCACTTCGGTGTTCACGGCTGTGACCGTGGCGCGCCTCTTCATCGTCAACTGGCTGAACCGTGCGCGGCCGGCCACCATCACGATCTGATCGGACCAGCACATGCGGCTCCTGAAAATCATTCCGGACAACACCAACATCCGCTTCGTGCGGCTGCGTTGGATCGCGTTCGCCGTCACCACCATTTTGACATTGAGCTCGATCGCCCTGCTGGCGACGCGTGGACTTAATCTTGGTGTCGATTTCGTCGGCGGCCTGATGATGGAAGTGAAATTCGAACAGCCCGTGAAGCTGGACGAACTGCGCAACACCGTCGACCGCCTCGACTACGGATCGTCTGCGCTTCAGAACTTCGGCGGCCCCGATACGGTGCTGATCCGTCTGCCGCTGCCGCCCGGAGATGATGCCGCTGTGCAGCGCGTGGTGCAGAAGGTGCAGAACGCAATTCGCGTGAATCACGAGGACGCTTCGTTCCGCCGCGTCGAAACGGTGAGCGGCAAGGTTTCCGGCGAACTGATCCGTAACGGCATCATCGCCATCGTGATCTCCATGGGCGCGATCGCGCTGTTCACGTGGTTCCGATTCGAATGGCATTTCGGCGTCTCTACGATCGTCGCGCTCGTCCACGACGTGACTGTGACGCTCGGCTTCTTTGCGCTGACGCAGCTCGAATTCGATCTCAATATCGTCGCCGCCGTGCTCACGATCATCGGGTATTCGCTGAACGACAAGGTCGTCATCGACGATCGTATTCGCGAAAACCTGCGCAAGTACCGGCAGATGGATATCGGCCCGCTGATCGATCTTTCGGTGAACGAGACGCTGTCGCGCACCTATGCGACGACGATGGCGCTGACGCTGGCTCTCGGCTCGCTGCTGCTCCTGGGCGGCGACGTGCTGTTCGGCTTCACCGCCGCGATGCTGCTCGGCATCGTGATCGGCACCTATTCGTCGGTGTTCGTCTCCTCCTCGCTGCTGATCTCGCTTGGCGTCGGGGCGAACACGTTCGCGCCGATCGAGGGCGGCGCGGCGGAGAAGGTGGGCAGCCGCTAGGCGCCCGTGCCGCTTGAGCTGCAAACCGGCCCGCGCGGCGTTCACCGTATCGATGCGATCCGGGGCGGCAGGTTCGTTGTCGCCGGGGAGCATTGCACGGGAAGCATCCTGATCTGGCCGGGTGGCGTTCAGGCGGCGGCGGACGCGCTTACGTTCGAAGCGTTTGCGCCGCTGCTTGCACTCGATCCGGCGCGGGAGGTGCTGATTGTGGGTACAGGCGCTGTGCTGCGCTGGCCCGATCAGTCGCTGCTGGACGCGCTTGCGGCGAAGGGGGCGGGGGTCGATGTCATGACGTCTCAACTCGCCGCGCGCACTTACAACGTGCTTGCGGGGGAAGGGCGCCTCGTCGGCGCGTTATTGCTGGGCCTCGGGGCCTGATACCAGCGCCAGAAGGTGCGCGTGGAGCGCATTGGTGTTGTTTTTCCAGTCGAAGCGCAGCGACGAAGTGCGCACCGCTTCAGGCAATGGCGGGGCTTCCAGAACGGCGCGGATGGCGTCGGCGAAAACTTCTGGTCTTGCATCATCGATCAGCGTGCCTGCCTCTGCGCTGTCCACGACCTCTGCAGCGGCGCCGACATTCGCGGTGACGACGGGCGTGCCGCTCGCGAGCGCTTCGACCCACACGTTGGCGAGGCCTTCGCTCGACGATGCGTGGACGAATACATCCGCCGCAGCCATCAGTGCAGGCATTTCGGCATGGTGAACGCTACCGAGCAGCCGGACGCGCGCGGAGAGCCCGCGCTCGGCGATCAGGGCTTCGAGTTTTCGTCGCTCGCGCCCTTCGCCCGCTATGAACAGCGTGGCATCCGGCAGCAACTCGGCCGCGCCGATCACGAGCTCGAAGCGCTTCAGCGCCACAAGGTTGCCGACGGCGAGCAACAACGGCCCCGAAACGCCGAGCGATGCCTTCGCGGCCGAGCGCTCCACGGGGTGAAAGCGATCAAGTTCGATGCCCGTGCGGTGCACGCGAATCTTCTCTTCGGGCATGCCGATCGCGACCATATCGGCCTTCAGCGATTCGGAGACGGCGAGCAGCCCGTCCGCCGCATTTGCCGCGTCCACCATCAGGCGCCGGGCGGCAGGCTTCGCGCCCCAAAGGCGGATGTCCGACCCGCGGGCCTTGATGGAGACGGGGATGCCGAATGAGCGGCCCAGCCGCACGGCGGCGGGTCCGTCCGGCCAGAAGAACTCGCAGTCGATGACGTCCGGGCAGAAGCCGTCGGCTATGAGATCAAGGAGGACACGCCTTCCCGCGTGGTACGCAAAAGCCGGGTTGAACCGCCAGCCCACGGCCGGGAGGAGCGGAAAACGCGGCCAGAAAACCGGGATGCCGTTGTGCTCGCCCCGCTTCGGTACGCGGGTGAGCGCGGCATAAGGCCCGATGGGCAGGAACGTGCCGATAGGCGCCAGAACCTTGAGATCGACATCGCTGCGCGCGGCGAGGCGCGTCGTCTGCCGCTCGACGAATCCGCCGAAATTCGGCTGCACGGCGTTGGGGTACAACGAGGAGAAGGTGAGGACGTTCAGCACGGCGAAATGCTGATAGCGTCAGTATCCCGCGCCTGCCAACCCATCAGCGCTTGGCGCACCGTTCGCGACCGGTTAAGGAGTGCCGCATGACAGCTTCGTCCCGTACCGGCCGCACGACCGGCCGTGCCCTCCTGCTCCTCGTTGCCGCCGGCCTCGCGCTATCGGCCTGTGCCGGCAAGAAGGGGCCGAACGTCTCCGATCGCAGCTACATCGCGCGCGACGTCGAGACGCTCTACAACTTCGGCAAGGATACGCTGGACAAGGGCCGCTACAAGCAGGCCGCGCTGATCTTCGACGAGGTGGAGCGCCAGCACCCTTATTCGACATGGGCGCGCCGTGCCCAGCTGATGAGCGGTTTTTCCTATTATCTGGCGAAGGATTACCAGCAGGCGATCCTGTCTTCGCAGCGCTTCCTGTCGCTGCACCCCGGCAACAAGGACGCCGCCTACGCCTATTACCTGATCGCGATCAGCTATTACGAACAGATCGCCAACGTGCAGCGCGATCAGAAGATCACCGATCAGGCGCTCTCCGCGCTCACCGAGGTGACGCGACGCTTCCCTGATTCTCCCTATGCGGCGGATGCGCGGCTGAAGATGGATCTTGCCCGCGATCACCTTGCCGGCAAGGAGATGGAGATCGGTCGCTTCTACCAGCAGCGCCGCCAGTTCATCGCGGCGGCCTCGCGCTTCCGCAACGTCGTCGACAAGTACGACGTGACGAGCCACACGCCGGAAGCGCTGCACCGCCTCGTGGAGGTGTATCTGGCACTTGGCCTTCGCGACGAGGCGCGGAAGACCGCGGCGGCGCTCGGGTACAACTACCCCGGATCGAAGTGGTACGAGCGCAGCTACGCGCTCGTCGAACGCTACACCACCGGCTGAGGCGGCTAGCGTGCTTGCCGCGCTGGAAATCCGCAACGTCGTCCTTATCGAACAGCTTTCGCTCGATTTTGGCGAAGGCCTCGGCGTGCTCACCGGTGAAACCGGCGCAGGCAAATCCATCCTTCTCGACAGCCTCGGCCTCGCGCTCGGCGCGCGCGGTGACACCGGCCTTGTACGCGTCGGCGCAGGGCAGGCGCAGGTGACGGCGGTGTTCAGCGTGGACGAAGGCCACGAGGCGTTCGCGTTGCTCGGCGAGCAGGGCATCGAGACCGAGGGCTGCGAGATCGTGTTGCGGCGCATCGTGCGCAGCGACGGCGGCAGCCGGGCGTTCGTGAACGACCAGTCCGTGAGCGCGCAGCTTCTGCGCGATGTCGGCGGCACGCTCATCGAGATCCACGGCCAGCACGACGAGCGAGGGCTGCTCAATCCCAAGGGACACCGGGCGCTGCTCGACGCCTTCGCCGGGATCGATGCGGGCGCGTGCGGCGAGGCTTACCGCACCTGGCGGGATGCGGAGGCAGTTTTGGCGGCGGCGCGCGAAAGCGTGGAGCGCGACGAGCGGGACCGGGAGTTCCTTGAGCACGCCGTGGCGGAGCTGCGCGCGCTGAGACCCGAACCCGGTGAAGAAGAAACGCTCGCCGCGCGGCGCAGCGACATGCTGAAGGGTCAGAAGCTCGTCGAAGACCTGGACGCGATCAGCGGCGATCTCGACGGCAGCGACGGCGGCCTCGCGCGACTGCGCACGGCGGCGCGCAGATTGGACCGTGTGGCGGGCGAGCATCCGCTGCTCGGCCAGATGCTCGAGGCGCTCGACCGCGCGCTTGTCGAAGCGGGGGAGGCGGAGGATCACCTCCGCGCCGCGCGCGATGCGCTGTGGTTCGACCCTGCCGAGCTTGATGCTTCGGAAAGCCGCCTGTTCGAACTGCGCGGGGTGGCGCGGAAGCACCGCGTGGAGCCGGACCGGCTCGCCGACCTCGCCGCCGAGTTCGAAGCGCGCGCGGCAGCGATCGCGGCGGGCGAGGCCGGCCTCGCGGGGCTGGAGCGCAAGGTCGCGGGTGCGAGGGCTGCGTTCGTCAAGGCTGCCGACGCGCTCGGCGCGGCGCGGCGGGCGGCTGCGGAACGGCTCGATCGCGCGATGGCGGCTGAGCTGCCGCCGCTGAAGCTAGAGGCCGCGAAGTTTCGCACCGTGGTGGAATCGTTGCCCGAGACGCAGTGGTCCGAGGCCGGAACGGACCGCGCCGAGTTCGAGATCTCGACGAACCCCGGCGCGCCGTTCGGGCCGCTGATGAAGATCGCCAGCGGCGGCGAGTTGTCGCGCTTCATGCTGGCGCTGAAGGTGGCGCTTTCGGAAACGCGCGGGCACGGCACGCTCATCTTCGACGAGATCGACCGCGGCGTCGGCGGTGCGACAGCGAGCGCCATCGGCGAGCGGCTCGCGCGGCTTGCCGAGGGCGCGCAGGTGCTGGTCGTGACCCACAGCCCGCAGGTCGCTGCGCGCGGGGCGCAGCAGTTCCGCATCGAGAAGGCGTCGGACGGGAACGCGGCGCGCACCGCCGTCGTTCTGCTGGATGCGGCGGCGCGGCGCGAGGAGATCGCGCGAATGCTATCGGGCGCAGAGGTCACCGACGAGGCGCGCGCGCAGGCGGAAAGATTGTTGGCGTGAAGCGGATTGAAGACCTGACCGAGGCCGAAGCGGCGGCGGAGCTCGAACATCTGGCGGCAGAGATCGCCCGGCACCGGCGCGCCTATTACGAACACGACGATCCCGAAATCAGCGATGCCGCATTCGATGCGCTGGAAAAGCGCAATGAGGCGATCGAGGCGGCGTTCCCGCAGCTTGTGCGTGCCGACAGCCCCTCGCGGAGCGTGGGGGCTGCACCGGCCGGCGCGTTCGCCAAGGTGACGCACGCAAAGCCGATGCTGAGCCTTGAGAACGCATTCAGCGCCGAGGAGGTCGAGGATTTCGTCGGGCGCATCCGGCGCTATCTGAAGCTGGACGCGGAGGAGCCTGTGGCGCTCACCGCCGAACCCAAGATCGACGGGCTGTCCTGCTCGCTGCGCTATGAACGCGGCGTGTTCGTGCAGGCGGCGACGCGCGGCGACGGCAGCGTCGGCGAAGACGTGACGGCGAACGTCCGCACCATCGCCGACATTCCTCAGCGCCTGCCGATCGACACGCCTGTGTTCGAGGTGCGCGGCGAGGTTTACATGTCGAAGGCCGATTTCCTGGCGCTGAATGCGGAGCAGGAACGCACGGGCGGCAAGATCTTCGCCAACCCGCGCAATGCGGCGGCGGGCTCGCTGCGCCAGAAGGATGCCGCGATCACGGAAGCGAGGCCGCTCAAGTTTCTGGCGCATGGGTGGGGCGAGGTGACGGACCTGCCCGCCGACACGCAGATGGCGGTGATGCAGGCGATCGCGGGCTGGGGCATTCCGGTCGATCCGCTGCTGGCACTCGTGGAGGGCGCGGAAGGCGCGCTGGAGCATTATCGGAAGATCGAGCAGGCGCGCGCCGATCTCGGCTACGACATCGACGGCGTCGTTTACAAGGTGAACCGGCTGGATTGGCAGGAGCGGCTGGGCTTTGTCGCGCGCGCGCCGCGCTGGGGCCTCGCGCACAAGTTCCCCGCTGAGCAGGCCGAGACCACGCTCGAAGCCATCGATATCCAGGTGGGGCGCACGGGCAAGTTGACGCCTGTGGGAAGGCTCGTGCCGGTGGGCGTGGGGGGAGTGATCGTTTCGAACGTCACGCTGCACAATGCCGACGAGATCGAGCGGCTGGGCGCGCGACCCGGCGACCGGGTGCGCATCCAACGCGCGGGCGATGTGATCCCGCAGATCGTCGAGAACCTGACGCGCGACGAGGAACGACCGCCGTTCGTGTTCCCCGATCACTGTCCCGAGTGCGGATCGGCGGCAGAGCGGGAGCCGGGGGAGGTCGATTATCGCTGTACGGGCGGGCTGATCTGTCCGGCGCAGCGCGTCGAACGGCTGCGGCACTTCGTGTCGCGGCGTGCGCTCGATATCGAGGGGCTGGGCGAGAAGAGCATTGTCGAGCTGTTTGCCGATGGGCTGCTGCAATCACCGGCGGATATCTTCCGGCTGCATACGCACGCCGAGGCGCTGAAAACGCGCGAGGGGTGGGGCGAGCAGTCGGTCGCGAACCTCGTTGCCGCGATCGATGCGCGGCGGTCGCCGCCGCTTGACCGGTTCCTGAATGCGCTCGGCATCCGGCATGTTGGTGAGGTGACGGCGCGCGATCTGGCGCGGCGCTATTCAAGCTGGGCGGCGTTTCGCGAGATGATCGACCGCGCGCTTGCGCGCAGGGCCGAGCTTTTGCCGGTGGTTGGGGAGACGGAGGACAAGTTCCTTGCGCGCGAGGCCAAAGAGCTTGCGACGATCATTGAAACGCCAGGCGTCGGGTCGGAAGTGGCGCTGGCGCTCGTCGATTTCTTCGCCGAACCGCACAATGCCGAGGCGGTTGCCGATCTGCTGGGCGAGGTTACGCCCGCCGATGTCGTGTTCGAAACGCGGGAATCGCGTGTGAGCGGCAAGACGGTGGTGTTTACCGGCACGCTCGAAGCACTGTCGCGCGACGAGGCGAAAGCGCAGGCGCAGGCGCTCGGCGCCAAGGTCGCCGGGTCGGTATCCGCGAAGACCGATCTGGTCGTCGCCGGGCCGGGCGCGGGCTCGAAGCTCAAGAAGGCGGCTGATCTTGGCATCGAGGTGATCGACGAGGCGGCGTGGCTGGAGATCGTCCGGCAAAGCTGACCCCTGCGGCACGTGCGCGCAGGACACATCCCGTCACATAGATGACGTTTTTTTGTGGACATGGTAAAGACAGTCCGTAACCTGCTGGCGTATCGGCAGAACCGGGGGTCTGTTGAACATGAGAGGCTTGGCCGCCGCCACGACGCATCCTGAGTCAGGTGCGCTCGACGTTACGGCGAACGACTTGTACGGCGAGGGCCGCTGGCCCGAGGTGTTCGCGCGTCTGCGGCGCGACGATCCCGTGCATTTCTGCCCCACCAGCTTTTACGGGCCGTACTGGTCGGTCACGCGCCACGCCGATATCGCGCATGTCGAGGCACTGCCGCAGCTGTTCTCGTCCTCGTGGACGCACGGCGGCATCACCATTCTGCACAACGATCCCGATATCCAGCTGCCGATGTTCATCGCGATGGATCGCCCCGAGCATACGGCGATGCGGCGCACGGTATCGCCCGCGTTCAGCCCGAGCGCGCTCACCGACCATGCCGCCGCGATCCGCGCACGCACGGCGGCGCTGCTCGACAGCCTGCCGGTGGATGAGCCGTTCGACTGGGTGGACCGCGTTTCGACCGAACTCACCACGCAGATGCTGGCGACGCTCTTTGATTTTCCGTGGGAAGATCGCCGCCTGCTCGCGACATGGGCGAACTGGGCGGGCGATTTCCGGGCCGCGGTGAGCCCGGCGCTGCGCCGCAAGCGTCAGCGCGTGCTGCAGCAGATGGTCGATTATTTCGGGCGGCTGTGGATGGAGCGGCGCGACAAGGGGCTGGCGCCGGACCTCTTGTCACGGATGATCCATTCAGACGCGATGTCGAACCTCCGTCCGCAGGAATTCTGCGGCAACCTGATGCTGCTGGTGATCGGCGGCACCGATACGACGCGCAATTCGATGACCGGGCTCGTCGTCGCGCTCGAACAGTTCCCAGAGAACCGGGCGCTGCTGGAGGCTGACCACGGCCTTGTCGTCAATGCCGTGTCGGAGCTGATCCGCTGGCAGACGCCGCTTTCGCACATGCGGCGTACGGCAACGGAAGATACGGAGATCGGCGGCAAGCTCATCCGCAAGGATGACAAGGTCGTGCTGTGGTACAACAGCGCGAACCGAGACGAGGCGGTGTTCACCGATGCCGACCGCTTCGACGTGACGCGCGCCAATGCACGCCGCCACCTGGCGTTCGGCTTCGGCATCCACCGCTGCGTCGGCGCCCGGCTTGCCGAGCTGCAACTCTATATCCTTCTCGAAGAGATGCTGAACCGCGAGATGCGGGTGACGCCCCTCCACGAACCCATGCGGATTCCCTCGCCCTTCGCGAACGGCTACCGCAAGCAGATGGTGACGATCACCCGATCCTAGCGTTTTGGAGCGCGTTACGACGCGCGTCCTTTCCGTCATTCTGTCACGTGCAGGGGTGAGGAAGGGAGGCTTCGCCATGGCGACCAAAGTGGCGGCGGATACGTGCGATCTCGCCGCGATCGACCCGGCAGATTACCACTACTTCACCGAGCAGACATGGCCCGCGATGTTCGCGCGGCTGCGCGCCGAGGATCCGGTGCATTACTGCACCGAAGGGCTCTTCGCGCCCTACTGGTCGGTCACGCGCTACAAGGACATCGTGCATGTCGAGGCGCTGCCCGACATCTATTCCTCTTCGTGGGAATACGGCGGCATCACCGTGCTCGATGCGCTCGATCAGGAACTGAAGTTCCCGATGTTCATTGCGATGGACCGGCCGCAGCATTCAGCCGAGCGCCGCGTGGTTGCGCCGGCCTTCACGCCAAGCGAGATGCAGCGGCTGGCTGGGCCGATCCGGGCGCGGACGGCGGCGCTGCTCGAAGGCCTGCCGGTGGGCGAGACGTTCGACTGGGTCGACCGCGTGTCGATCGAACTCACCACGCAGATGCTCGCCATTCTGTTCGACTTCCCGTGGGAGGACCGCCGGCTGCTCACCAAGTGGTCCGATTGGGCAGGCGACGTGCAGGCGGCGGCCGATCCGGCGATGCGGGAGGAGCGCACGCGCATCCTCTACGAAATGGGCGCCTACTTCCACGGCCTGTGGCAGGCGCGCCTCAATGCGCCGCCCGCGCCCGATCTGCTTTCGATGATGATCCATTCCGAAGCGCTGTCGAAGATGGATGAGCAGGAGTTTATCGGGAACCTTGTCCTGTTGATCGTCGGCGGCAACGACACGACGCGCAACTCGATGACCGGCCTGGTGCGGGTGATGAACGAATTTCCCGCCGAATGGGAAAAGCTGAAGGCGGACCGGAGCCTCATTCCCAATGCCGTCTCCGAACTCATCCGCTGGCAGACGCCGCTTGCGCACATGCGGCGCACGGCGAAGGAGGATACGGAGCTTGGCGGCAAGACCATCCACAAGGGCGACAAGGTGGTGATGTGGTACATTTCCGCCAACCGCGACACGGAGGTTTTCGAAAACCCCAATCGCGTGGATTTCAGTCGGGAAAACGCGCGGCGGCACTTGTCGTTCGGCTACGGCATCCACCGCTGCGTTGGTGCGCGTTTGGCCGAATTGCAGCTCGCGATCCTGTTGGAGGAAATGCTGGCGCGGGGCATGGACGTGGAAGCAGTTGCACAACCGCAGCGCGTGCCGTCGCCCTTCATTCACGGTTACAAAGAACAGATGGTCCAGATCGCCAAGAGTTAACAGGCGTTTAGCGCGAGCTATGCACTGAGTGCATAAGTGATAGGATTTTTCGACGGCTACTCGCCGATGCTGCACTGCATCATATGTCTCCCTGTCGCCACTAGGGGCGGCAACAGGAGGCTTACATGATCTACGCATATGCAAAGGCCGCCACGATGGCGTTCCCGCAGGATGGGCAGACGGTGCAGCCGACCAAGCTTCGTGAAGCGCGCAGCCTTGCTGGTCTTTTCAGCGAGCGCGGCCGCGACATGCAGCTGTTCCACGCCTGGCGCCCGTAACCACGGGCCTCAGGCTTTGAGGAGCCGCAAGGTCGGCCACTCGCCGATGACGGTTCTGGAGACCGGCGCGACCCCGCAATTGCGGTACGCCGCTTCAACCGCTTCGGCCTGACCCGCGAGCAACCCGGCGAGGACTAACGTCCCGCCGGGCGCAAGCGCCGCCGCGATGGACGGCGCCATTTCAATCAGCGGTCCGGCGAGGATATTCGCCACGACAAGATCGAACGGGCCGCGCGCGGCAAGCGCCGCCTCTTCCAGACCATCGGCCACGTAGAGCGCGATTTCGCCCGCGGCCTCCCCGATTTTCACACCGTTGATCTCGACATTCTCGCGCGACACCTTGATCGCGACGGGATCGATGTCACTGGCCGTGCCCTTTGCGCCCGGCCACGTCTTCGCGGCGGCAAGCGCGAGGATCGCCGTGCCGGTCCCGAGATCGAGCACGTTCTCCGGCACGAAATCGAGCGCATCGAGTGTCAACAGGCAGCCGGTCGTCGTTGCGTGCTGGCCGGTGCCGAATGCGAGCCCCGCTTCGATCTGAAGCCCGATGCGGCCCGGCGGCAGCAGTTCCGCGTCCGCTGCCGTGTGGACGAAAAAGCGCCCGGCCTCGACCGGGTCGAGCCCCGCCTGGCTCAGCGTCACCCAGTCCTCGTCCGCCAGTTCGACGAGCGTATGCGCGCCCTTCGCACTCGGCAGCAGCGCCGAGACAGCCTCGATCAGCGCCTGCGGCGGGTGTTCCTCTGTGTAGACATCGAGCTGCCAGTCATCAGGCTTCGATTCATCGGGCTCGCTGGTCATCACCACGGGCGGCGGATCGAAGTCGGCAAGCTCCGGCACGTCTCCGGTGAAGATGTCCGCCTCGGCGCGCTTGCAGGCGAAGGTGAGTTTCCATGTCGTCATACCCGCGGGGAATAGGCCGCGCCGGGTCGGGTTGCAATGTTTCGACGAACGGCTCTTGGCAGCCGCGGACGCTGCCGTCATGCTCTGCCCATAGTGCTCCTGACGAGGCCGAAATCATGAAACTCCGCACGCTTCTGCCACTTCTTTTCGTCGGCGTCGCCGCCTGCGACTCCGCGCCCAAGGCGCCGCCGAAGGCGGATTGGAAGACATTTTCCGACGCCTATATCGAAGCGACGTTCAAGGCCGATCCCTACTTCGCGGTCTATCAGGGGCGGCACGAGTACGACGGGATCCTGCCCGATTGGTCGAAGGCGGGCATAAATGCGGAGATCGCGCGACTGAAGGCGGCGCTTGCCGATGCAGAGGCGATCGACCCCGCCGGCCTCGCCGATGCCGATCGCTTCGAGCGCGACTATCTGATCGCTGTGACGCGCGGCAACCTGTTCTGGCTGGAAACGGCGCGCTGGCCCTATCGCAATCCGGCCTTCTACACCGACGGCGGTCTTGATCCGAACGTCTACGTGGCGCGGCCCTATGCGGCGCCGGACGTGCGCCTGAAGGCGTTCGTGAAATACGCGAATGCGCTCCCGAAGGCCGCCGAGCAGATCAAGGCGAACCTCACCGGGCCGATGCCGCGCACCTACATCGACTACGGCCTCGCGGCGTTCAACGGCTATGCCGATTATTTCGCGAAGGACGTGAAGATGGCCTTCGCGGAAGTGAAGGACGAGGGGCTCCAGAAGGAACTGGGCGCCGCGAGCAGCGCGGGCGCTAAGGCGATGCGCGACCTCGCCGCGTTCATGGAAACCAAGCGAACCGGCCAGACCGAGGACTTCGTGCTGGGGCCGGAGACGTTCGCGGCGATGGTGCGCGAGACGGAGGGCGTCGACATCAGCCTCGATGAGCTGGAACGCATCGGGGAGGCGGACCTGAAGCGCAATCAGGCAGCGCTGAAATCGGCGTGCGACAAGCTCGCGCCGGGCAAGTCCATCGCGGACTGCATGGCGGTCGTGGCGAACGACAAGCCCGCCGATGGCCCGGTCGCGGAGGCGCGGCGCCAGTTGCCAGACCTCAGAGCCTTTTTGGTGAAAGCCGATCTCGTGACCATTCCGGGCACGGAAGAGGCGCTCGTCGAGGAATCGCCGCCGTTCAACCGGCAGAACAGCGCCTACATCGATATTCCGGGGCCGTATGAGAAAGGGCTTCCGTCCGTCTACTACATCTCGCCGCCCGATCCTTCGTGGCCGAAGGATGTGCAGGACGGCTTCGTGCCGGGCAAGCTCGACCTGCTGTTCACCTCGGTGCACGAGGTGTGGCCGGGGCACTTCCTCAACTTCCTGCACGCGAACCGCGCGAAATCGCAGTTCGGCAAGGTGTTCGTCGGCTATGCCTTCGCGGAAGGTTGGGCACATTATACCGAGGAGATGATGTGGGAGGCCGGCCTCAACGACGGCGACCCGGCGACGCACGTCGGCCAGCTTTCGAACGCACTGCTGCGTGACTGCCGCTACCTCTCCGCGATCGGGATGCATGCGCGCGGCATGAGCGTGGAACAGTCCCGCCAGATGTTCCGCGACCAGTGCTATCAGGACGAAGGCAACGCCCGCCAGCAATCGGCGCGCGGCACATACGATCCCGCCTATCTCAACTACACGATGGGCAAGCTGCTGATCCGCAAGCTCCGCGAGAACTGGACGGCATCACGCGGCGGTCGCAAGGCGTGGAAGGCTTTCCACGACGAATTCCTTGGGTATGGTGGGCCGCCGATCCCGCTGGTGCGCAAGGCGATGATGAAGGAGCCGGACGCGAAGGCGGTGTTTTGAGGGAGGGCTACCCCTGCACCTCAACAAAACTGTCGAGCACCCGCTTTTCGCCCGCGTGGTCGAACGCGACTTCAAGCTTGTTGCCCTCGATCCCCTTGATCGTGCCGCCGCCGAACTTCTGGTGGAAGACGCGCATCCCGACGGAGAGGTCGCGGCGCGGGGCGGCGCCGACGGTGACCGAGACGGGCTTCGCCTCGATCTGCGTCGCAGCGCGGGTGGGGCGGCCGTAGGTTTGGGCGCGTTGCCAGCCGGGGCCGTGGCCGCGCTGGGTGGCGCGGCTCACATCGGCGAAGGGGTCGCGCTCGTCGAGCGCGGCACGCCAGAGCGAGGCGCCGCCGGAGAGCGAGGTTTCGGCCTCGATATGCTCGCGCGGCAGTTCGCTGACGAAGCGTGAGGGGATGGACGAGGTCCACTGGCCGTAGATTTGCCGGTTTGCTGCGTGGAGAATCGTGGCCTCCTGCTTCGCGCGGGTGATGCCGACGTAGGCGAGGCGGCGTTCCTCTTCCAGGCTTTTGAGCCCGCCTTCGTCGAGCGAGCGCTGCGAGGGGAAGACACCTTCCTCCCAGCCGACGAGGAAGACGTGATCGAACTCCAGCCCTTTTGCGGCATGAAGCGTCATAATGGTAACCTTGGGCTCATCTCTTGCTTCCTCGTTGTCATTCACGAGGCTGACGTGATCCAAGAACGATTCCATTGAATCAAAATCGCCCATAATGCGTGTCAGTTCGAACAAGTTTTCGACACGCCCTTGCGCCTCGGTGGAACGGTCGGCCTGCCACATTGCGAGATAGCCCGACTCTTCCAGAATGACGCGCGCCAATTCCGGGTGAGGGAGCGTGAGGAGCTGTTCGCGCCAGCGCCGGAAGTTCTCGGATAGTTGCGCGAGCGCCCTGCGGGCGGCGGCGGGGATTTCGTTCGTGCCGGCGATGTCCAACGCGGCGACCGAGAGCGGCGCGCCTGTGGCGGCGGCGAATTGGTGCAGGCGCTGCAGGCTTTTATCGCCGAGGCCGCGCTTGGGCGTGTTGACGATGCGTTCGAAGGCGAGGTCGTCGGCAGGCTGGCTGGTCACGCGGAAGTAGGCGATCATGTCGCGGATTTCGAGACGCGCAAAGAAGCGTGGGCCGCCGATGATGCGGAAAGGGATGCCGACGCGCATGAAGCGTTCCTCGAACGCTGCCATCTGATACTGCGCGCGCACGAGGATGGCGATGTGGTCGGCGGAGACACCCCGGCGCTGGAGGCTTTCGATCTCCTCACCGACGCGGCGGGCCTCTTCGGGGCCATCCCACACGCCGAGCACGCGGACCTTTTCGCCGCTGTCCGCCTCGGTCCACAGCGTCTTGCCGAGCCGATCTGCGTTCTGCGCTATGAGACCTCCCGCCGCGCCAAGGATGTGGCCGGTGGAGCGGTAGTTCTGTTCGAGGCGGATCACCTTCGCGCCTGGGAAATCCTGCTCGAAACGGAGGATGTTGGCGACCTCCGCGCCGCGCCAGGAATAGATCGACTGGTCGTCGTCGCCCACGCAGCAGATGTTCTTGTGCTTCTGCGCGAGCAGGCGAAGCCACAGGTACTGCGAGACGTTGGTGTCCTGATACTCGTCGACGAGGATGTAGCGGAAGCGCGTCTGGTACTGCTCCAGCACGTCGCGGTGCTTGGCGAAGATGGTGAGCATGTGCAGCAGAAGATCGCCGAAATCGGTCGCGTTCAGCTCGACGAGCCGGGCCTGATAGGCGGCGTAGAGCGTGCCGGCCTTACCGTCCGCGAATGCCCAGGTTTCGTCTTTCGGAAGCGTTTCCGGCGTCCAGCCCCGGTTCTTCCACTTGTCGATCAGCCCGGCGAACTGGCGTGCGGGCCACCGCTTCTCGTCGAGATCGGCGGCAGTGATGATCTGCTTCAACAAGCGGATCTGGTCGTCGGTGTCGAGGATCGAAAAGTTCGATTTGAGCCCGACAAGCTCGGCGTGGCGGCGCAGCATCTTCGCGGCGACGGCATGGAAGGTGCCGAGCCAGCCCAGCCCCTCCGACACGTCCCCGATCACGCCGTGCATCCGCTCGCGCATCTCGCGCGCCGCCTTGTTGGTGAACGTGACGGCGAGGATTTCCGAAGGCCAGGCGCGCTGCGTGTAGATGATGTGCGCCAGGCGCGAGGTCAGCGCGCGCGTTTTCCCTGTTCCCGCGCCCGCCAGCATCAGAACGGGGCCTTCCGTCGTCAGCACGGCATCGCGCTGCGGCGCGTTCAGGCCGCTCAGATAGGGCGGTTCATCGCGGGGCGAGCTGGGAACGGATACACTCATCATACGCTGTGATAATCTCTATGGTGTTGTCTTGGCCAGTGTGAAGAACATTTTGTGAACGGAAGTGCAATGCGGAAGACGTGGATCGGGTTCGGCGCAGTGGCGGGAACGGCGGCCGTGGTGGCGGCCGTTCCCTATTTCATAGACTGGAACTGGTTCAAGCCGCAGCTTGTTACGGCCGTGGAAGAAGCGACCGGCTATGATGTGGAGGTGGCTGGAAACATCGGCTTTTCGCTGCTGCCGAGCCCGCGCCTGTCTGCTGAAGGCGTCACCGTAACGGGCTTCGGGCCAAGCCGCGAACCGCTCGTGAAGGCTGAGAAGCTCTCTGCCGCCGTTGCCTTCCTGCCGCTGCTTTCGAAGCGGGCGGAGGTGAAATACATCGCGCTCGAAACGCCCGTCGTGCGCATCATCAACTACGCCGACGGCACCAACAACTGGTCTGACCCGGCGAAGGTGGACACGGGGTCTTCAGGCGGCGAACTCTCGATCGAGGATTTCCGCATCGAGAAGGGCACGTTCATCATGCAGTCGCCCGAGGGCGAGCCGACCCGGGTGGACGATATCGACATGAACGTCGCCATCGCGAGCGCGGCAGGGCCCTACACCGTAGAGGGCTCGCTGCGTTACGGCGCCATGCCGGTGACGCTGAAAGCGGACTACGAACAGGGCGGTCTCAAGCTTGATGCGACGCTCGCAGAGGCCGGAACGATCGCCTTCGCAGGCCGGATCGGGGAGGCGGAAGGGGACGCCGCGACACCCGTTTCGGGCAGGCTGACGCTCAGCGGCGAAAAGCTCGGCGATCTGCTCGCGGCGTTCAGCGGCGAAGACGCTTCCAAGGCGCTTGCCTACGCGAAGCCCTTCGCGTTCAAGGCCGCGATCGAGGGTACGACGGAGCGCCTTCGCTTCGCGGACGTGAGCGGAACCGTCGCGGGATCGAATTTCGGCGGCGCCTTCGATGTGGAGCGCGGCGACAGGACGTCGATCAGCGGACGGGTGGTCGTCGACGCGCTGAATGCGGCGGAGTGGATGTCCGCCGAAAAGAAGGATGAAGACAAAGAGCCATTCGAGCTTCCCGAGACGATCGATGCCGATGTGCTCGTGCGCGTGAACGATGCGCGCTACGACACGATGCAGCTTGGCGCCGTGAACGCGCCGGTGAAACTTGCGAACCGGGTGGTTACGCTTGGCGACACACGGCTCGAGCTTGCGGGCGGCGGAAGCGCTGTCGTGCGCGGTATCCTTGATGCGGCAGACGGCGAGCCCCGCTTCCGGGGACGCTTCGGCACCAGCCTGCCGCGCCCCGCGCAGACGCTCGCGGCTTTCGGCACAGACGGTTACACGTCGCTGCCGCCCGCGACGCTCGGCGGCACGATCGAATACCGCGACGATGCCGTTACGCTGGGGGACCTGCGCGGAACGCTCGATGGCAAAGCGGTCGGCGGCAAGGTTCACTACCCGCTCGAAGAAACGCTGCCGATCGACGTGACGCTTGGCCTGCAGGGCCTGAACTGGGACCGTGTGGTGTCGAAACCGTCGACCGCCGCCAAATCGGGCGACGGTTTCGCGCGCACCGTGAATTTCGATGTGCGGCTCGGCGAGCTTCTGATGGGCGGCAGCCGCTACGGCGGCATCACCGCGAAGGGCAACTACGCCGCCGACAAGGTCACGCTTGCGCAGGCGATGGTTCAGGAAGCGATGGGCTTCGGGGTCACCGCGAAGGGCAGCATCGACAAGCTTTCGACGGATCGCCAGGCCGACCTCGCGCTCGGCCTTGCGGGCGAAGGGGTGAAAGGGGCGATCAATGTGAAGGGGCCGATGTCGAAGCTCGATGTCGGTGGTGCGGTCACGTATGCGGGCGCGGAAATCGGCCTCAACGGCTGGGTGCGCACCGACCCCGACGTCGCCTATCAGCTTGCCGCCTCGGCGAAGGCGCCGGAGGCGGGCGTCGTGCTCGCGCGGCTGCAGGATGAACCGCGCGGCGCAAAGCTTGGTCCGCTCGATCTCGGTATGCAGATCGCGGGCGCGGGCGATGTCGCGAAGATCACCGGCCTTGCAGGCAAGATCGGCGGCATGACGCTTTCGGGTGAGGCGTCCGTCAATACGGGCGGTTCGGTGCCGGTGGTGAACGCCGTGCTGAATGCGGGCGTCGTGCCCGTGCTCGCGCTGATGGGCGACGACGGCACCGGCGCGGCAGAGGCGGCGAGCGGAAAGGGTGCGCGCTGGTCTTCAGAGCCGCTGTCGTTCGACTGGATTCGCAACTTCGACGGCCGCATCGCGCTGACCGCAGAGCGCGCCAATTACGACGCCTATGTTCTGGAAAAGCCGTCGCTCGCGCTCACCAACAAAGGCGGCGTCATGACGATCGAAGGCCTGAAAGGCCAGCTATACGGCGGCACCTTCACCGCTTCCGGCGCGCTGGCCTCTGGGGACGCGCAGGGCATTGCGCTCAAGGTCGCGCTCAGCGGTGTGCCGGTCGAGCCGTTCCTGAAGGCGGCAATGGCGAGTGCGCCCGCCACCGGCACGTTTGACATGACCGCAAACGTCACCGCGCGGGGCCGTTCGCAGAAGGCGCTGATGTCTTCGCTTGCGGGCCCGGTCCGCTTGGCGGCGACGAACGGGGTGATCCGCAAGGTCAATCTGAAGGCACTCGACGAGGAACTGGACGACCTGCGCTCGCTCGACAGCTTCGTACGCTTCGCGGGCACGGCGCTGAAAGGCGGCGAGACGCAGTACCGTACGCTCGCGATCGATGCGACCGGCAAGGGCGGCCGCTTCAACATCGATACGGTTACGAGCGATATGGACGGCGGCAGCGTCACCGCGAAGGGCTACGTCGACATCGGGGCTTGGTATGCGGACAGCGTCGCCACGTTCCGGCTCGGCAGCCACAAGGATGCGCCGGCGATCCCGGCGACCATCAAGGGTCCGCTGCCGGTGCCGGAGGTCAAATACTCTCTCGGCCCGCTGCAAACATGGTTCGGCAAGCGCATCGCGCTGGTCGGCATCAACGCGGCGGTCGGCGGCGACAAGCTCGATCTCGGCAGCCTCATCGGCGGCAAGAAGACGCAGACGCCCGCTGTCGCGGAAGGCGAAGCGCCAGCAGAAGCCGCCCCGCAGAAAAGCGTGGAGGAAGAGCTGGGCACCGCGCTCGGCAAGGGTCTCGGTAAGCTCTTCGGGAAGAAGAAGCCCGCCGAGGAGCCGCAGGAGTAACGCTAAAGCGCCCGCAGCAAGTGGAGGCTCGCCTTGCCGACGGTACGCACCGTATCGGTCGTGTAGCCCTCCGCCGTCAGCGCCTCATCGCGCCGCGTCTCGACGCTGATCCACGCGCCCGGCGCCAGCCAGCGCCCCTGCTGCAAAGCCGCAAGTGCCCGCTCGCCAAGCCCCTTGCCGTAGGGCGGGTCAAGGAGCACGAGATCATACGCCACAATCGCCGTCCCCGGCGCATCCGCGCTTCGTGCCAGCACGTCGGTCCGGTCGGCAGCGCCAAGCTTCGCGATATTCGCCTTGAGCGCGGCAAGCGCGGCGCGGTCCGTTTCCACGAACGTCGCATGCCCCGCCCCGCGCGACAGGGCCTCGAGCCCGAGCGCGCCCGTGCCCGCGAAGAGGTCGGCCACGCGCAGCCCTTCGAAGGTGCCGAGGCGGCTCGTCAGCATCGAGAACAAGGTTTCGCGCGCCCGATCTGCTGTTGGACGCGTTTCAGCGCCCGTTGGCGACACGAGCGGCCTTCCGCGCCAGGCGCCGGCGATAATCCTCATTTGCCGGGAAGGCGGCTCCGCAGCCGCGAAACGGCGTCGTCGGGGATCTGCTCCACGCCGCGCACGGGCAGGTCTTCAAGCTCGAAGGGGCCGTAGCTGACGCGGATCAGCCGCGCGACCTTGAGCCCCAGATGCTCCAGCACCTTGCGGACCTCGCGGTTCTTGCCTTCCGTAATCGTGATGACGAGCCAAGCGTAGGCGCCCGATTTATGCTCGATATCGGCATTGATCGAGCCGTAGCGGACGCCTTCGATGGTAACGCCCTCGGCGAGCGCTTCGAGCGCACGGGCATTGACGCTGCCGAACACGCGCACACGATAACGGCGTATGAGCGCGTTCGCGGGCAACTCCATCGCGCGTTTCAGTTCACCGTCGTTGGTGAGCAGCAACAGGCCCTCGGTGTTCATGTCGAGGCGACCAATGGTGACCAGCCTCGGAAGATCCTTGGGCAAAAGATCGTAGATCGTGGCCCGGCCCTTGGGGTCGCGCGCGGTTGTCAGGCATCCCGTCGGCTTGTGGAAACGGTAAAGTCGCGTCGCGCTTGCAGCGGCGACAGGGTTCCCGTCCACCGTCACGCCGTCAAGCGAGGCAAGGTTGAGCGCGGGCGAGGTAAGTGCCGTGCCCTCCACTGAAACGCGGCCTTCGGCGATCATGCGCTCGATATCGCGGCGCGAACCGACACCCGCCCGGGCCAGAAGCTTGGCAATGCGCTGCGGCGCGCCCGGCCGATGCGCAGCCGGCGCTGCAGCGCCCTCAGAGCGCCGCGTCGGGCGCTCATCCGTGCGCCGCGGGGGGCGTCTATCCGTGCGGCGGGAGGGCCGCTCATCGGATTCGGATCGGTTATCGGGGCGGGGTCGACGTTCGCCGGGCTTTCCTGTCCGTTCATTGAAGCTGCGTTCCAGAGGCGCACGTTCGCGGACCGGGCGGTCGCGGACTGGCCGTGCAGTACCCCGCTCACCGGCGCGTTCCGCGGCGCGTGGACCGTCGGGAACGTGGTCTTGTTCGGTGGCGCGGCGCGGGCGTTGCGGTTTGCCGCCAAACGGCGGACGGGCAGGGCCACCGGTTTTCGATGGACGGCGCGGCGGACCGGAACGGCGAGGGGGCTTCGACATTGCGCTCAACTGGACCTGAAGCGAACAATTGGCAAGCCCGCCACTTTCGGCTAGTGGCTTCCCGCCTGTGCCCCTGTGGCGGAATTGGTAGACGCGCTCGACTCAAAATCGAGTTTCGCAAGAAGTGTCGGTTCGAGTCCGACCGGGGGTACCATCGACCGTCCGTGGACGTCCATTTTTGTCCGCCAAGTGACTGGTTTTGCTTCATTATTTCTGCTATGGTGTCCGCAGGAATTCGGGCTCGTCGATACCATACCGCGTCAAGTTCTTGGTACTTTTCTTGGTATCGAGTTGCCCTCCTGAAGGAGGTACCATGCGACTCTCGGCGCTGGCGATCCGCAACGCGAAACCGCGTGAGACGCCATACAAGCTCGGCGACGGCGGCGGGCTCTATCTGCTCATCAAGCCGAACAGTACGCGGCTCTGGCGGCTGAACTACGCTTACATGGGGCGGCAAAAAACGCTCTCGTTCGGAGAGTGGCCCCTGATCAGCTTGGCCGAAGCCCGGGAAAAGCGCGAAGAGGCCAAGCGCTACCTTGCGGCCGGGCTCGACCCCTCCGAGGAGCGGAAGCTCGAGCAAATGCGCGCGGAGCTTGCTGCCAGCAATACGTTCCGGGCGATTGCCGAGGAGTGGTATCTCAAGAACGAGCGCGAAGGTCTTTCAAGCCTCACGCTGGCGAAAATCCGCTGGCTTCTCGACAAGGCGTACGCGACGCTCGCCAACCGCCCGATCACTGAAATTGGCGCGCAGGAGGTGCTCATGGTCCTGCGGCGCATTGAGGCGGCCAAACATTACGAGAGCGCCAAACGGATGCGCAGTGTTATCAGCCGCGTGTTCCGCTACGCCATCGCCACGGCGAGAGCCGACCGGGACGTTGCCGTAGACCTGCGCGGGGCGCTGGTAACACCGAAGGTCAAGCACCACGCCGCGATTACCGACCCGGCAGAGGCGGGTGCTCTGTTGCGGGCCATTGCCGGATATAACGGCCACACCATCACGAAAATCGCATTGGAAATGTCTGCGCACGTGTTCGTCCGTCCGGGCGAGCTTCGACAGGCCGAGTGGTCGGAGTTCGACTTCGACAGAGCGCTATGGGTGCTCCCGTCCGAGAAGATGAAAATGCGCCGACCGCACCGAGTGCCGCTTTCGCGACAGGTGCTGTCACTTCTCGACCAACTGAAGCCGCTCACCGGTCATGGTCGCTATGTGTTTCCTTCGTTCCATTCTCCGCGACGCCCAATGTCGGAGAACACTGTGAACACGGCGCTGCGGCGCCTTGGCTATGCTCACGATGAAATGACGGCCCACGGGTTTCGGGCAATGGCGGCAACGCTGCTCAACGAGATGAGCATCTGGAACGCGGACGCGATCGAGCGCCAGCTTGCCCACATGGAGAACAACGGTGTCCGACGGGCCTACACGCGCGGTGAGTACTGGGAAGAGCGCGTCCGCATGATGCAGCACTGGTCGGACTACCTCGACCAGCTCCGCGATGGCGCAAAGGTCATCAGAGCGAAGTTCGGAGCGGCTTAAAACGGGGCTGCGACCGGCCATGCGGCTTTGGATTGTCTTACGGGATGGCTGCCATTCCGGCGCTTGCCGCTAACAAAACGGTCATTCAACACAAGGAATCGCGGCGTCGAAACTTGCCGTCCGTTCAGGCATGTTCCCAACTGATCGTCAGCCAGGGCCAACCGGTCGATTTGGGCAAGGACTGTTGAAACGATATCGCATTGGCCTACACCTCATCTGCGATCTCATCGGCACGCGATAGCGTTTCGTCCAATCGCGACACGACACGCCCGGATGATCGGCTATTGTCGTGCCAAGAGGCGACGGAGGATCATCAATGAGTCACAGTCAGCGCAATATGCACGACACGGGTTGCCCGTGCACCATGCACCGCTTGATGGCGGCGGGAATGCTGGTTGCCGGGATGCGGATGGGCACGGGGCCGGCTTCCCCCGACGCTGATGGCCCTTTCCCGAGCTTTTCCGACGAGATGGCACGCGAGCCGACCGATTACGCCATGGCCGAGGCCAGGGCGACGGCGGGTCTGTTCGAGGTTGCGGATGCCGGGCAGTTGGTCGTGATCACCAACGTGACCGTTCTCCCCATGACCGCGACCGAACGGCTGGAGAGCCGCGATGTCGTGCTGCGCGATGGCCGGATTGCAGGGATCGAGGCGGCGGGCAGCGTGCGTGCAGACGGCGCGATCCATGTTGATGGCACAGGCAAATATCTGATGCCCGGCCTGACCGATATCCACCAGCATCCGACGCTTCACGTCTTTGCGCAAATGTATGCGCCGCTGGTCGGGCCCGATATCAGCGCGCACGACCTCACCCTTCCTTATGATCTCGTCAACTTCCAGTATCTCGCGGGCGGGGTGACGCGCATCCAGGTAATGGCAGGCACGATCGAGGAAATGGCGATGCGCGATGCCATCCGCGCCGGACGCTATCACGGGCCCCATATGCGGATTGGCATGCTCATCGACGGATCGCCGATGGTCTGGTCGCCCTTGATGACGCTGATTGCCAATGATCGCGAAGGTGGGCGCAAGGCAGTGGAGAGCATCGTCGAGCGCGGCTTTGATTTTGTGAAAACCTATACCCAGCTCAATGCAGAGGCCTATGCGGGCGTTGCCGAAGCCGCGCGCGCGATCGGCATCGAAAGCTGCGGCCATGTCCCGCGCGCCGTCTTGCCCGAAGATGCGCTGGCGCAGGGCCAGACCGGTATTGCACATGTCATGGAGTATTTCTGGAACAACCGGGCCGAAGACCGGGTGAGCGATGCCCGCTTTGCGATGCTGGCGAAGACGACCGCCGAACATGGGGCGATTGTGCAAACGACGCTGACCGCCTCGCGCGCGCTCGAATATGATTGCGGCTATATGAGTGCCGCCGAGTTTGACCTGAGCGTCGCCAAGGATCATCTGCTGCGTTACATCATGCGCGAGGAGTCGCCCTTCATCCAGGGCTGGCGTGCCGACCCCGTGATCATGGCCGGATCGGTCGATGCCATTGCGCACAGCGTTCGGATGACCCAGGCGCTGCTAGCGGAAGGGGTCACGATCCTGCCAGGAACCGACATTTTTCCATCAGCAATCACCGGCAAGCATACGGTGCATGACGAGATCGAAATGTTCGTCAACCGCGTCGGGATGAGCCCGCTCGACACCCTGAAAGCCGCAACGATCAAATGCGCCGAATATCAGGGCGACAGCGCGAACGCGGGAACTGTCGAGATCGGCAAGCGTGCCGACCTGGTGCTGCTTGACGTCGATCCGACCGCAGACATCACCGCAACCAACGCGATCGACACCGTCTTCATCAACGGCGCAATTTTGCGCAAGGCCGCGCGGGCCGAAGGGATCAAACGGCTTGAAGCCGCGTATGACGCGATGCCAGTGCCAAGGGTCTGAACCGGACCGGTATTGCCGTCACTATGCCGGAACCGGCATCGCGCCATAGCGCGCTTTGATCCGTGCGAGGCCGCGTTCGCGGGCGTCTTTCCGCAATATGGCATCGCCCAGGATTACCGTATCGATCTTGGTCGTATTGTTGATATCCAGTGTCGGGTCGGCATCGAGCAGCACCAGATCGCTGCGCTTGCCCGCTTCGATCGTGCCCGCAACCGCCTCCTCGCCATGATAGTCTGCGCTGTCGATTGTTCCGGCCTTGAGCACCTCGGCAGGCGTCATCACCCCAGATTCGACGAGCACGCGCAGTTCATGGTGCAGGCTGGTGTCGCCGGTGATCGCGCTTGCCGACATATCGGTGCCGGGGATCATCCGCACGCCCTCGGCATGGAGCGCCTTGCACACCTGAATGCAGTTCTGGAACATGTCTTCGCCCGCCGCCATTATCACCGGGTTTTGGCGCCAGCCCTGGATGAAGGCTGATTCCTCACGCATGACCATGCGGATCACCGGGTCCATCGTCGCTGAAAAATTGATCGCGCTCGCCGGGATCAGGCCGCAATCGTACTCATAGACATAACTGATCGCGAGTGTCGTTTGCAGCGTCGCACCGACCTCTTTGGCAAGCCGCGCACGTTTCGCCACTGCTTGTGGGTCGAACTTCTTACCCGGCTCATAATGATAGAAAAATTCAAAACAATGCGCGAGGCCTGTCTGACCAGCGCGCAGGGCATCGTCGGGATGAACCGATGCGGGGATATGCCCCATGATGGGAACACCCAGCCTGACGCATTCGTCGACCAGACCGTCATAGGCCTCGCGTCCCAGCATCGTATAGGGCTTGGCATTGTCATAACCATATTCGCGAATCTTGTGCGCGGCGGTGCGGCCGCCTTGTTCGTCATTGGCATACCAGGTGATTGCCGATGACCAGATCGCCGCCGGGCTGTCGATCACGGGCGAGGCGATCTTCATATGCGGACCGCGATACCGGCCTTTGCGGATGTTTTCGCGATTGGCGAGATCTTCGGGCGAGCCCGCCATCACATGAATGCGCGTGACGCCCGCGGCGATATGCTGAAACATGATCATGTCATAAGGCAGGGTTATGTCGGCCGCCGTCACGCCTTCGCCGACCATCCCGGCAAACATGCCCGACACGTGCCCCAGCGGCGGGTGGTTGTGCATGTTGGCGAGACCTGGGATCAGGAAGCGCCCCGTGCCATCGACACTTTTCGCGCCGTCGGGAAGTGCCGCTCCGCTGAGTTGGACCGATTTGATCATGCCATCCTGGATCAGCACATCGTGGTTGGGCAACGCCGCAGCACCCGTCATCGGCAGCACGGTTGCGCCCTTGACGACGACCCATTGGCCTTTGGCTGCAACATCGAACAGATCACGCGTGTTGCTGTCGTCACCCGAGGCAAAGGGGGTAAGATTGGGGTCCGGCCCTTCACGGAAACTGGGTTGGGGTCCCTCGATCACAGGCTCGTCCGCACCAATCGCCATGCGTGCGCCGAGGATCAGCATCGCATGCTGCGGGCAGCAGAAATGCTGATGGCTGGGCAGGCATCCGGAGGAATGATGGTGGGGCATGTTGGGGGTTCCTTCAGGTGATATGGGTGCGGGCGGCAACAAAGGCCGCGATGGCTTGGTCAAGGTCGGCCTGTTCATGTGCCGCTGAAATCTGGGTGCGGATGCGCGCCTGGCCGTGGGGGACGACGGGATAGGAAAAGGCGGTGACCAGCACGCCCCGTTCCAGCATGGCGGCGGCCAGTTTCTGCGCCTGCGCCGCTTCCCCCAGCATGACGGGAATGATTGGGTGGCTGCCGGGGAGAAGGGTGAAACCAGCCTCAGCCATGCCGTAGCGGAAATAGGTCGCGTTTTCGGTCAGCTTTGCGCGCATCGCATCGCCCTCTTTGGATCGGGCAATTGCGATGACGGCGAGGCTCGCGCCGCAAACGGCGGGGGCGAGTGCGTTGGAGAACAGGTAAGGCCGTGCGCGCTGCCGCAGCAGGTCGATCACCGGCTTTCGCGCGGCGATAAAGCCGCCCATCGCGCCGCCCAACGCCTTGCCAAAGGTGCCGCTGACGATATCGACCCGGCCCTCGACCCCGCTCCGCGCTGATGTGCCACGGCCTTCGGGGCCGATAAAACCGGTGGCGTGGCAATCATCGACCATGATCAGCGCGTCATATCTGTCGGCAAGGCTGGCGACGGTTTCAAGGTCGGCGAAATAGCCGTCCATTGAGAAGACCCCGTCGGTGACGATCAGGATTGCCTCCGCCCCATCCGCGCGAGCCGCCTTCAACTGATCCTCCAGCGCATTCATATCGCCATTGGGGAAGCGATAGCGTTTGGCCTTGGACAGGCGGATGCCATCGATGATTGAAGCGTGGTTGAGCGAGTCCGAAACGACTGCATCCTTCTCCGTCAACAACGTTTCGAAAATCCCGCCATTGGCATCAAAGGCGGCGGCAAACAGGATGGCGTCATCAAAGCCCAGATAATCGGCAATCGCCGCCTCAAGCGCCTTGTGCAGATCCTGCGTTCCGCAGATGAAGCGCACCGAGGCAAGGCCCGCGCCATATTCACGTGTCGCGGCAATTGCGCCCTCCACCACACGCGGGTCGCTCGCAAGGCCCAGATAGTTGTTTGCGCACATGTTGACGAGCGGGCGGCCATCCACGGCGACCATCGCACCTTGTGGCGTGGTGATGATCCGCTCCGGCTTGAGCAGGCCATCGGCTTCGATCTGCGCCAGTGTTGCGCTGGTTCGCTGGTAGAAGGCCTCGCGCGCCATTGCCTCTCCGCTATTGCCCAAAGACCGCGCGGTAGTGCGCGACCAGCGCATCCCAGAACAGCTGGCCGTTGCGCGCCGAGCCTTGCGCATTGCCGCCGCACGCCAGCCGGATCGCGACGAGCGAATGGACCAAGGTTCGGTCGAACGTCGTGATCTGGTTGGGCAGTGGGGTCAGATGGCCCGTCTCGCGCAGCGCGAGATGGCGATGGGGATGTTTGAAGCCTTTGGCACGAAGCCGGTCCATGATGATGTCACCGCCCCAGGCGCTGGGCCACATCGCGTCTTCCACGCCTGAAACCATCAGCAGCGGGCCACCGGCATTCTCGATCGGGATCGCGCAATGGGCGAGCGCCTCGGGCTGCTCCATCAGGCTGCGATACCAGGGCGTCATCGCAAATCCTTCGGGTTCCCGGTTCCCGATTTCCATCATCTCCTCGGTCGAGGGCGAGGGCATCGAAGGAGGATAGGCGATCTCCTTGCCGCCCAGCGTCCAGCTTGGACCATCGACGCCCTCTGCCGGGTTCCAGCCGGGGCTGGTGGCATACATCGGCACGATCGGGATCGCGCCCTTCACATCGTCGGGGAAAGTCGCCGCAAGCAGGGTCGAAAGCTCGCCGCCGCGCGACGCGCCTTGAATGGCAATCGTGTCGCAGCCGAAGTTGGTGCGCATCCAGGCAAAGCCGTCCTGGAAATACTCCAGCGGGATGTTGACGATGGCTGGCGGCAAATCCTCATACGCGAAATAGGCGAGGCTGAACACGTCATAACCCAGCGAGGCGAGCAAAGGCGCGTAGTTCATCTCGATCCCGCCCCCCGAGCCTGTGAGGCTCATGATCGCACCACGCTTTTTGCTGCGATCACTGTGGCGGAAGGCAAGACCGCGCAAATTGCCGTCGCGCACCTCGAATGTCTCGATGCCCGCTGCGAGCTTGACGAGACGGACGGTTGAAGCGGCAATCCGCTTCCCGTCCAGCTGGGCTGCAATTTCGATCACGCGGGAGCCGAGTGGATCCTCAAAAGGCTGGCCCGATTTGTGCGGGCGATCGGTCGCGTTGATCTGGAAGGTCGCGAGGTCGCCGCCCTGCGGACGCATTGACCAAAACAGGCCACGGGCATCTACTCCTGTAAAGCTGCCGGATCGACTGGCAGCGGTGCGTACATCGACCACGCCATTCTCATCGGCGGCAAATTCGCCATCTGCGCCCCATGTGACGCCCGCCATGTCAGAGAGCGACGATGCCAGCGTGACCAATTGCCCTGGTTCGAGCCCTGCCACCACAACCGAAATCTCGGTGGTGAACGGCGCCTCATCGGGCGTGACCGAAAGCGTGATCGCCATATTCTATTTCCCCTCGACAAATTCATAGGCGACGCCGCAGCCATAGGGTGCCCCGACGACGATCGAGGCGTCGGTCAGCCGATGCGGAACCCCGCCATCGCGCAACGCCCAGCGGCAGCGCTCGAGCGACTCAACGATGATGGTCAGTATCGCGCCGCGTGTGTGCGTGCCGGGCGAAAGCTGCGGCGCCTCGGGGTAGAGCGCATGGAGCGCCGCTGGCGTCATCAGCTCCAGAAATTCGCCGCGTGGCGTTTCGAAGCGGATGCAATCATCTGACTGCGATGCCGGGCCAGCGCCTGCAATCTTGGTGACATAGGCGACGTGTTTGGCGGGATCGCCCATCAGATAGCGAAGGCCGCCGACGCGAATGCAGCTGTTGGGATGGTTTTGATACTCCGGCATCCAGATCGCCTCCGGCTTTCGGTGATCGGAGAGGAAGATCGAGGCCAGCTTGTCGTCTGGATTCCAGATGTAGGAGGAGCGGCTGTCGGTCATGTCCCACCCTCCATGCGCCTTGCGCACATGACGTCCGGCGTGGAGGATCGGCTGCATCTCCAGCCCAGTCGCGGCGATCACGGGAATTTCGTCTTCCAGGCAGGCCGATGTCATGGCGAACTGCCAGAAGACATCACCCTGGTTGAGCCAGATTTCCATATCCTTGCGGAGCTGGTCCGAGTTGGCGAGATGAAGATCGCCAATCAGCTCCAGATAGGTATCGTGAAACTGGATCACGGTATTGGAGCTACCGATATTGGCATGCTCCATCGTCGGCAGGACGCGAAAGCCCAGCCTGCGGTGAATTTCGGCGCCGATCTCGATATCGGTGACGCTGATCACGAAATGGTCGAGCGAGCGGGTAGTCTTCGTCATATAAACGCTCCTTGGAATTAGAGAAGTTTGCGTGTCAGCGCCTGAGCGAGGCGCTCAAAATGTTCAGGCTTGTGATCGGCAAAGGCCGCTATCCGCAGCACGCCTTCCGGCCCCGCGCCAACATAGGTCGAATAGAGGATATAGATGCCCTCTTCGAGCAGTGCCTGTTGCGCTGCCCGCATCTGGTCGGCAGAGCCGTGAGCAAAGGCGACAACAGGGCCGTCCACATCCTCAAACTGCAGGCCGAGGCCACGCAGCAAGCTGCGGAGGTGTGTGGTGTTGGCCTTCAATTGTGCCAAGACTCGAGGGTTTCTGCGGATGTAGCGGAAACTCTCCGCCGACATGGCGGCCCCTGCCGACATGCCGGCCGCCGATCCGCGCGCTACGGGCGATTGCCAGAGCCGCTCGATCGCCTCGGCTGTGCCCACGGCAATCCCGCCAAAGGCGCCATAGCCTTTGCTCAGCGAGCCGCCGATCAGTGTCTTGGGGCCGGCAACCCCTTGCAGCTCAGCCGCACCGCGCCCGCTCTCGCCGACCGATCCGAAACTGTGCGACTCATCGACGATGAGCCAGGCATCATAGGGCGCGATGATCCGCGCATAATCGGCGAGCGGTGCGACCCGCCCGAAGGTCGGGAACATGCCATCGGTCGCGACGGCAAAGCGCTTGCCCTTCGCCACGGTCGCCGACACCGCCCGCTCCAGATCGTCAGGATCGCAATGTTTGAAGGTGCAAATCTCTTTCTGGGCGGCGCGCGCGCCATCAAAGATGCAGAAATGCGCGGTTTCATCAAGGATCGCGACGTCATAGTCCGCCGCAATCCCGGCGAGCGCGATTATCGCAAAGAGATAGCCGCCGCCAAAATACATGGCACCACTTGTGCCAAAAAAGCGCCGCGCCTCCGCCTCTGCATCGATATTGGCGGGCGATTGCGCATGATAGTGCCGCGCCAGTTGCGCGGTCGCACCCTGATCCACCAGCGCTTTTGCGCCAGCCTGAAGCAGTTCCGGGACAGCCGCCAGCCCCAGATAACTGCACCCGGCAAAGCTGAGCACTTCGCGACCATCAAGGTTGATGACCGCGGCGCTGGGAGACAGGATTTGCTGCATCATCGTTTCCCAAACATGGGGGCGGAGCACTGCTCCTCCCCCACGTCCGGACTTATCAGAATTTGAAACCGACCGACGCGCCAAAAGTACGCGGCTGCAAGGTCGTTTTCGAATCCGCCAGGAATGTCGTTCGCGTAAGGATCGGACGGGCGTCGGTCAGGTTCGTGACGAAAACACCCAGGTCGATATTGCCGAGCGTCAGCCCTCCGCGCAAATCGATCTTCACATAGTCGCCATTTTCCGCCGGGCGCCCGATGATCGCGAACGCGTCATCATACGCGCCGTAGTGGAGCAGATCGCCGCGAATAAATCCTTCATTTTCACCCAGCTTGAGATTCTGCTGCAAGCTGGTGCTGAAGGTCCATTTCGGCGAGCCAGGAAGCTGCGCACCATCCAGAGCTACACCCGGCACCGGCTGCGTGATCTTACCGTCGATATGGCCGATTGTCCCTGTCCAAGTCAGGCTATCGGTTGGCCTGGCAACGGCCTCAAGCTCAAACCCGCGAATGCGCGCCTTGCCCGCATTATCGATGAAGGTGAAGCCGGTGCCGCTGGTTCGCGTGACCTGAATATCCTTCCAGTCAATCTGATAGACTGCGATATTCGCTGACAAGCGGTCGTCCAGCCAGCGGGTTTTGGCACCGATCTCATAGTTCCACAGGCTGTCGGAGCCAAAAAAGGCAGGGACAATTTCGCCGGGAAGGCTTGGAATGGGAATGTTCAACTGCCCCACACGGAAGCCCTTGCTGGCCTGGGCGTATATTGAACCACTTCCATAATTATAGTTCAGCGCGATGCGGGGGCTGAAATCATTGTCCTTGTCCTTGCGATTTATGACGCCGGGAACGAAAAATATGCTGCTGTTAATGTTGGTTGGAGTTGTATATTTTGTATAGCGACCTCCAGCAGTGAAGTTCAATCTATCCGTCAGATCATAACCAAGCTCGCCGAACACGGCATAGGTGTTATACTGATATTTCGAAAAACTCTGGAAAAGCCCGGGAACGCCATTTACCAGAAAGCCGTTCTCGGCATATTTTTCTTTGCTGTAATATCCGCCCAACAGCCATTTGAAGGGTGAGTTACCCTTCGAGACCAAGCGAAGTTCCTGCGAAAACACTTTGGCTGGCGCCTTTGTCTGCGAGCCGACTGCCGCACCGGGGACGAAATTCAGGAAGGTAAAGCTGACATCCAGCAAACTCTCAGTCTTGCGATCATAGTAGGATGTCACGCTGACCAGATCGGCGAAGTCGAGGTCATAGTTCACGGACAAGGTGCCGAGCGCGAAACGGTCCGACTGCACTTCGTCGACCCGCGTGGGCGTCACTTTGAGATCGCCGGCCAAAGTCGGGCCAAACGTGTCGAGGCCATCGGCCGTGAACTTCTGATAATAGCCTTTGAAATCGATGGTTAGTGCTTCGGTCGGCTGAAGCCGCAGCGCCAGACGTGCGCCATAGGTTTCGTTGTCATTGAAGTTCTTCCTGTTTCGGCCCTGGCCGCCAGTGATCACTTCATCCAAGTACCCGCCCCGACGCGTGTAATAACCGGTCAGCTCGATGCCTGCCTTGCCTTGGGACAGGGGTGTGGAAACCGAACCAGCGACACTGTAACTTAAATCGCCGCTCTTGATCGACGATACGGTCAGCTTTGCCCGGCCGCGCGTTTCTTCCAGCGAGGGAGCGGTTGTGACAATCTTGATGGTTCCGCCCAAAGCCGCTGCACCATAAAGGGTACTGTTCGGGCCCTTGATCACATTGACCTGTTCGACGCCAAAAGCGGAATAATCGAGGTTGATCGCACCCTGCGACAGCGTGAGTGCGGTATCATCAAGATACAGCGCGGTCGTCTGCTGGGTCAGGTAGCTCGCCGTGCCGTCCGAAACGCCACGCAACGAGATCGAGTTGGTGAACACGTTGCCGCCTGGATTGAATTGCACCCCCGGAATGCCGGTCAGATAGTCAGCAAAGCCAGTCGCATTTTTCTGGTCGAGTTCTTCTGCGCCAACGACCGAAACCGCGATCGGAACGTCCAGAATCGATTCAGCGCGCTTCGTCGCCGTCACAATGATTTCGGCGTCCGCGCCTTCATCGGCTTCCTGCGCGAAGGCGGGTGAAGCGGTTGCAAGGGCTGACAAAGCCGTGCCAGCCAAAATCAGATTACGGAATCTCATCGTCATTCTCCCTGATCGGAAGCGGCTTGGCTTCCCTGATCATGGAAAATTTCACAGCTTTGGCCGTTTACCTATATGAGGCGGTGGCAAATGTCCGAGCGCATAAGCACCAGTTCGGATTGCGATAGCCGCTCTTTATCCCTCGGGCGTCGTCCGAAGCTCTTGCGGCCCGCTTGCAATCCGCGCCTGTTTGGGGGCGTGACCATAGAATTTCCGGAACGCATGGGTGAAGCTGGCGGGATAATCATAGCCGACGGCATAGGCGATTTCGGCGACGGTGAGATCGGTGGTGGCCAGCAGGTCAACCGCGCGTTCCATCCGGCATTTCTGGGTGAAATCGTGAATCGTCAAACCGAAGGTCGCCTTGAAGAGCACCTTCAACTTGGTCTGATTCAGCCCCACCTGGCGCGCCAGCCTGGGTATCGGCGGCGGTCGCTGGAACTGGTCAAGAATGATGTCGCGGGCTTCGTTGATCCGGATAACGTCGCGGACCGACGATTTGATCGGCGCACGCGGTTCGTCCCGGCTTGCGGCAAGATCGGCGATCATTCCACAGGCGATTTCGCGCCCTTTCGCAACAAGGTAAGGCGGCAGCAAATCAGGGCCGAACCGCGAAGCGGCACGCAAAACATCGTTTGCCGCGCGCAGCACATCCGGCCCGAGCGGTGCGATGGTGCCTTCGGGCATATCGGCGCCGTCATCGAAAAGATGGCTGAGCGGGAAAGGGAGTGAGCCGGGGTCCAGCCCCAACTCCTCGCTGAAGAATTCACGGCTGCAATTGAGGATGACAAGCCTCGCCAGCTCGCCGCCGCGCAGTTCATAGCTGCTTGCCTTGGGCCCCGGATAGGATTCAACAAAAGCACCCGCGCCTTCGATACGAACGGTGCCCGCAACATTGGACAACGCGCCCGACATCACGATGCGGACCTTGGCCATATAGTCGCTTGGCACTTTGATCTCATGGTCCTGATGATATTCGACATTGCCAATCAGCAGGAAAAGATGCGGCGACAGCGGCATGAAATCCCACTGCCCCGCGCCCATCCCAGGAGGAACGCGGAGCCGGAGACCAATAATCCCGCCCGTGGTATCAAGTCCGTCGAGCAAATCCGCAACCGATCCGTCGAGCCGACCATGGTCGACAAGCAACCATCGGGTTCCATTGGCGTCGGTTTCGGTTTCGACCGTCATGCGTTGGATGGATAGACTTGAGCGCGCTCGCCGCCAAATGATTTTTCGCGCAATTAGCGCAAATGGACGAAATGCTTGCGCTATCCGTCTCGGTTGTCCTGATAAGCTTGAGTGCGCCCGCGAAAATCACACTATGCGAAGACACATACGAGAATCCGGTCGAATGGGGAGTGGAATGGACGCGCAAGACTTCACAACACTTGAGAGCATTCGCAAGGCGCTCACCACAACCCCGCTCCACCGCTGGCTTGGTTTTGAGATTGCCGAAGTCGATTTCGCTAATGGCACGCTGACGATGATCTGCCCGGCGGGCGGCAATGCCGCACGTTTCGATGGCGCGCCGCAGGCGCATGGCGGCGCGATTGCGACCTTGATCGATAGTGCTGCCTGCTTTGCGGCGTGCGCGATGCTGGGGCGCGGGGTGCCGACGTCGAATATCCGCGTCGATTATCTGCGACCTGCCGGCGGCGAGTTGCTGGTGGCGAAAGCAAAGGTCATCCGCGCCGGGCGTACGCTCGCTTTGGTCGATGTGGAGGTGGAGTCAGACGGCAAGCTTGTTGCAACGGGCCGCTGTGTCGAAGTCAGCGCGGAATAGGGAGCAAGAGGAAATGCGTGCAGCAATCACCGTCGGCCATGGCGAGCGCGACCAGATCAAAATCGTTGATGACTGGACGGATCCGGTTGCGGGTGAAGGCCAGGTGGTCGTCGATATTGCCGCTTGCGCGGTGAACTTCCACGATATCTTCACGCGGCGCGGGATGCCGGGGATCAAGATTCCGCTGCCTGTCGTGGTGGGTTCGGACATGGCGGGCACGATCAGCGCGGTGGGCGCAGACGTTGCCGGTTGGTCGGTGGGCGATCGCGTGCTGATCGATCCGATCGCGCATGATGGCCAGACCGGAATGCTGGGCGAAACGGCCGATGGCGGGCGGGCTGAGCGAATTGCAGTCGGCGCGGGGCATCTGATCCGCGTGCCTGATGGCGTGACGCTTGAGCAGGCGGCCTCGCTGCCGCTCGCCTATGGCACCGCACACCGGATGATGATCACCCAAGGGCGGATCAAGGCGGGCGAAAAGGTGCTCGTCATGGGTGCGAGCGGGGGCGTGGGCGCGGCATGCGTGCAGCTCGCCAAGATGACGGGCTGCGAAGTGATCGCGTGTGCGAGCAGCGACAGCAAGATTTCCCGGCTGAAGGCGATCGGTGCCGATCACGGCATCAACTATGCAACCGGCAGCATATTGGAGCAGGTCAAAGCGCTCTACGGCAAGCCCAAGGTTTATGGCGGCGGCGGGGTTGATGTGCTTGTGAACTTCACGGGCGGCGATACGATGAAGGAATCGCAGCGTTGCTTGACCCTGGGCGGACGGCTGCTGACGTGCGGTGCGACCGCAGGCTATGATGTCGGGATCGACATGCGCTTCCTCTGGACGTTCGAGCATCTCATGATCGGTTCTAACGGCTGGAGCCGCGAGGATTTGGTGGCACTGCTCGACCTGATCGCGGCGGGCAAGCTCGATCCGGTGATCGACAAGATTTTGCCGCTTGAACAAACCGCCGAGGCCGAACGCATGCTCGAGGACCGCGAGGTTGTCGGCAAGGTGCTGATCCGGCCATGATCGCGGGGTCGGCATCGGGCAATCTGGGCGATATCGTCTGCCAAGCTCCGCAGGCGGACGGCGCCTATGTCGATATGGCGACGGGGCAGGCGTATGCGATGGCGGACATCGAGACAGCGGCTGCGCGGCTTGCAGGTGGCTTTGCAAAGCGGTTCAAACGCGGCGCGCGCGTGGCGATCATCGCCAACAATGGAGCGCCGCTGACGCTCTCCTATCTGGCGTTGATGCGCGCAGGCTTGGTTGCCGTCCCGATCAGTTATCGCCTGCCTGCCGAGACCATTGCCTATATCCTCGAAGACAGCGATTGTGCAGCGGCACTGATCAATGATCGCTATCGCGATTTGCTTCCCCCCGGATTTTCGGTGACCGCCCTTGAGAGTGATGAATTCGCAAGTCTGATGGCGGCGGACCCGATCGCCCCGGTTACCCCGGAAGCGGGCGAACTGTGCGAAATCCTCTACACCTCAGGCTCGACTGGTCGGCCCAAGGGCGTGCCGCTCGATCATGCCGGCCAGCTCTGGGCGCTCGATCTGTTCGTCAAGGCAACGGGCGATACGCCGCAGACGACGATCATCGTCGCGCCCGCTTATCATATGAACGGGCTGTTCTTTACGACCGTGGCGCTCGCGCTCGGCTGGCGGACCTTTTCGATGCCGTCGTTCGACCCACGCGCCTTTCTTGAGCTCGCCGCCAAGGAACGCGCAACGATGCTGAGCGGCATCCCCACCATGTTCGCGATGATGGCGCGGCAGAGCGATCTTCTCGACACGCTCGACCTTTCGTCGGTCACGGCGGTGACGATCGGTTCGGCCCCGCTGACCCAGGCGCTGATCGACCGGGTGAAATCGATCTTCCCCAAAGCCATGCTCCGCAACAGCTATGGCACCACCGAATCCGGCCCTGCCATGTTCGGCCCGCACCCGGACGGGATCGACCGCCCTCCGCTCGCGCTTGGCTATCCCTATCCGGGCGTCGAATGGAAGCTGGTCGATGGCAGCGCGACCGAGGGTAAACTCCTGACCCGTACTCCGGCCGTGATGAACGGCTATTTGAACCTCCCTGCGGTCAATGCCGAGCGGCTCAATGATGGCTGGTATGATACCGGCGATGTCGTGCGGCTCGACGACAACGGCTTTTTCTATTTCGTCGGGCGCGCCGATGACATGTTCGTGTGCGGCGGGGAGAACATCTACCCGGGCGAGATCGAAAAGCTGCTCGAACGCCATCCCGCTGTGCTCCAGGCGGCTGTCCTTCCCGCCGAGGATGAGATCAAGGGGCAGATCCCCATCGCCTTTATCGTCCGGGGCGAAGGCGCGGAGGTGAGCGCCGAAGAGATCAAGCAGTTCGCGCTCGCCAACGGCCCGGCCTATGCGCATCCGCGCGCGGTTGTCTTTCTCGATACCTTGCCGATTGGTGGCACCCACAAGGTCGACCGTTCCGCGCTCAAGGATGCCGCCAAAGAAGCCGCCATGGCGCTGGGGCGATAGAAAATGGCGAGCGAGGATCGCGACTGGCTGTTCTGGGCGCTGAAGCAGATCGACGCCGATACACGCCGTTCGTCCGATACGCATTTGTTGCGCGTGCCCGCCCCCAACCACCCCGGCATCGATATCTACCTCAAGGACGAGTCGACCCACCCCAGCGGCAGCCTCAAGCACCGGCTGGCGCGCTCCTTGTATCTTTATGCCCTGTGTAATGGCTGGATCGGGCCTTCGACCACGGTCACCGAAAGCTCCAGCGGGTCCACGGCGGTGTCCGAAGCCTATTTTGCCCAGCTTCTGGGGCTGCGCTTCATCGCGGTGATGCCAGAATCAACGGCGTGCAGCAAAATCGAGGCCATCCGCTTCTATGGTGGTGACGCCCATTTCGTCGAACGCGCAACCGACGCCACACCTACCGCCGCCAAGCTTGCGAAAGAGCTTGGCGGCCATTTCATGGACCAGTTCACCTATGCCGAACGAGCGACCGATTGGCGCGGCAACAACAAGATCGCCGAAAGCCTGTTTCAGCAGATGACCGCCGAACGCTTTCCCGAGCCGACCTGGATCGTCTGCGGCGCGGGAACCGGCGGCACATCGGCGACGCTTGGCCGTTTCGCGCGCTATCACCGCCATGCCACGCGAATTTGCATCGCCGATCCTGTGGGGTCGGTGTTCCACCAGCATTATCACGACCGATCGGTTTGCGCGACCGAAGCCTGCGGATCGGTGATCGAAGGGATTGGCCGCGCGACACTCGAGGCAAGCTTTCTGCCCGATGTGATCGATCGTGCAATTCCCGTGGCAGACGCGGACAGCATAGCGACCGCACGCGTGATCAGCCGGGTGATCGGAAAGCCCTGCGGCGGATCGACTGGCACCAATATCTGGGCGGTAATGCAGATCGCGCGCGAGATGGAGGCAGCGGGCGAAACCGGCTCGATCGTCTCAATCCTGTGCGATCAGGGAGACCGCTATCGCGACACCTATTTCGAAGACGATTGGGTTCGCGACAAGGGGTTTGATCTAGGATCGGCGACGCAAGCTGCCGAGGCATTTTTTGGATTCGTTTGAGGCAGCAGGGAGCGCGGATGTGATCAAGATTTCCAACCCCGATGGCGTGGCCCCGCCGATTGGCAGCTATTCGCACCTTGCCGTTGTGCCGGCGGGCACCGATCTGCTTTGTCTAGCGGGGCAAGTCGGCATGACGCCCGATGGCAGCGTGCCGGACAATGCCAGCGATCAGTTCGTTCAGGCGATCCGCAACATATTGGCAATTCTGGCGAGCGAAGGCTGCGGTCCGGAACACATCATCAAGCTCAACACCTTCCTGGTGGAGCCGCTTGATCTTGAGAAGATCAAAGGATTACGCGCGGATATGTTGGGCGATGCCAAACCTCCTTCAACTCTCGTCTACGTCCCAAAGCTCGCAACGCCTGACTTCCTGGTGGAAATCGAAGCAATTGCCGCGCGCCCGGCCAGATAGGAGCAGCCAGCATGACAGCCTTTGCCTTCACCAACGCCAATATGGTCGACATGACCAGCGGCAAAACCATTCTGGCGCAGACGATTATCGTCCGAGATGGCAAGATTGCGGCGGTCGGGCCGTCACAGGCGCTGCCAGTGCCCGGCGATACGATCCGGATCGACGCGACCGGCAAGACGCTGATCCCCGGGCTTTACGACATGCACGTCCATATCTCTCCTTCCAATCCTGACGAGGGGGAAAGCATGGAGGACGCATTGGCGCGCGGGCGCAGCTTTCTGCAAGTCTTCCTGACCAGTGGCGTGACCACGATCCGCAGCATGGCGGGCACACCGCTGCATCTCGCGCTGCGCGAAGAGGCGGCGTCCGGCAAGGCGATTTCCCCGCGCATCTTTTCCTGCGGCCCGATCCTCGAAACGCGTTTCACCTTCGCTGAAATGGCTGAGTTTGGGGAATTGGTCACAACGCCCGAAGCGGCGCGCGCGGCCGTGCGTCGACAAAAGGCGGACGGCTATGATTTCATCAAAGTCTATAACGATATCGATGCCGAGATTTACGACGCGATCATTGAGACGGCGCGGGAGATCGGCATCAAGGTGGTCGGCCATGTCGCCTTTCAAAAAGGGCTCGATGGCGCGCTTGCGGCACGGCAGGATTCAATCGAGCATCTGCGCTCATACGATTTCGCAGCTGACACGCGCACCGGCGACGTTCCCTGGGAACGCTATAAGGGTTGGCTCCACACGACCCAGGCGCGGCTCGATGAGCTGGCCGAGCGCACCGCCGAAGCAGGCGTGTGGAACGCGCCGACAATGATCATCGACAATAATATCCGCGCCGATGACGAGATGGACAAGCCGCACGATCCGCTTCCTGGCTATCTCCCTCAATGGATGGTGCGCGAGATGACCAGCGTCGATCTCGGGGCAATCTTCAGTTCCGAAGCGCGCACCATTTTGAAAGATGGACGCGCCGCGCGAGGCGCGATGGTCGCAGCGCTGGACCGGGTTGGCGCGGGGCTGCTGGCCGGCACGGATTGCCCCGGATGCGGCCTGATGCCCGGTCGCTCGATCGTGCAGGAGCTTGAACTGATGGTCGAAGCGGGCCTTTCCCCGTGGCGCGCGCTGCGCACCGCGACGATCAACGCTGCCGAATTCCTCGGTGAAGCGGGCGAGGGCGTCATCGCACCGGGTGCGCGTGCCGACATGGTGCTGCTCGATGCCGATCCGCTTCAGGATATTTCCGCGCTCCGCAAGCAATCGGGCGTGATGGCCAATAGTCGCTGGCTGCCCAGCGCCGAGATCGAAGCGATGATCATCGCCGCCCATTGAAAGGAAGTTTCGTGAAAATCCTCCACCGCGAAGCCAGCAACACGCTGGAACGCACTGAGCTTTGGACCGTTCAGCCGGATGGCTATGACCAGCAGTATCTGATCACGATCACCAGACCTTCGTTACCAGTTCAACGACCGCATGGTTTGTTGCTGACCGACGGGAACTATGTCGCCGGCACCGCGATGCAGCTTTTGTATTTCCTCGAAATCGGCAATCTTGCGCCGTCCAATGTCGTGGTCTCGATCGGCTTTCCACTGGACAACCCTGTGCCGCCAATGGTTGCGCGAAACCAGGATCTCACCCCGTCCGCCTGGCCCGAATGGGATGCGAGCTATGGCAGAATTCTGGGGCTGTCCTGCCCGCCTTCGGGCAATTGCGACCGCTTTCGAACCTTCATCATCGATGAATTGAAGCCGGCGATCGAGGCGGAATTCGACGTCGATCCCGGCGAGTGGACTTTGGCCGGGCATTCACTGGGCGGATTGTTCACGACCCACACGCTGCTCAGCGCTCCACACGCCTTCAAGCGTTATTTCGCGGTCGGATCGTCTTTCTGGTGGCACAAACCGCTCATGTTCGATCTGGCGCGCACATTCGCCACGAGCACCGAGGAGCGCGACATCTCGGTCTATCTCGGCGTCGGCGACAGGGAAAGCTGGGAGGGCCTGCGCGAAGAATGGGGCGAGCTGCTCGAAACCCCCAACTGGAAGGAATATCTTGAGCTTATGCAGAACCCCGATCTCGTCCGCGACAATGATGCGATGGCGGCCATACTGGCAACCTGCCCCGGCATGCGCGTGAAGGCGGAAACCTACACGAACGAAACCCACGGCACTGCGCCGTTCGTCGCGATGAGCCAGGGGATCAGATGGCTTTACGGGAAATAGGGTACCCGCTTGCGCTTTAAGCGCCAAATGAACGAACGTCAGTTTCAAGCAATCTGAGCTCGAAAGCGGACAGTCGCGACCGTCGAACACCACAGCCATCAGGATTTTTGCCGTCGAGCGCACGCTTTTCGAGACCTGCGATGCACATCGAATGACGGGAATGGTGGGAAGCGCTCATAAAGTTCGTACGCCAGCATATTGCCGTACCGCTTTTAGCGGTCTGAAGTCTGTCTGATCCGGCTCCCGCGCGGGATGGGCGGGTCGCTTTGCCTTGGTCCGGCCGTGCCGGTCCTGCAACCCGCTGGCGCGGGTCTTCCACGTGCGTTGCAGCCCTTCGCGTGCAGGCCCGGCCCTTGTGGCCGGACCTGTCGGCGCTTCCCCCCCCCCCCCGCTCTGCCGCCGGGTGCGGCTGATGGGGAAGAGGCGGTTGCTATGCGCGTTTGTGCTTGGCAAGGCGCTGATAAGAAGCGAGTCTGTGTGCGATGAAGAGCATTGACGATCCCGGTATTGCACTGCCCGAGGGCAAGCGTCGCGAGCTTGAGCGCGTCGTCGCGCTGCTGCGCGAGGGCTTCGCCGAAACGGTCGCCGAGCGGCGCGCACCGCGCTTCCGTGACGGCAAGCTGCTCAAGATCATCCTGTTCGGAAGCTACGCGCGCGGCGACTGGGTGGAAGACCCGGTAGGCCGCTATTTCTCCGACTACGACATCCTTGTCGTCGTCGATCACGAAGACCTGACCGACGTGCCTGAGTTCTGGCTGAAGACCGAGGACCGGCTGCTTGCCGAGGTCGGCGAGGGCAAGGTCCGGACGCCCGTCAGCGTGATTTACCACAGCCTTGAGGAGGTGAACGATAAGCTCAAGCTCGGTCGGTACTTCTTCACCGACATCGTCAAGGACGGCATCGTGCTGTTCGAGGAGCCCGGCCATCCGTTCGAGACGCCGCGCAAGCTGACCCCCGCAGAGGCGCTCAAGGAAACGCAGGATTACTACGAAGAGTGGTTCGAGAGCGCTGACAGATTCAGGTCGAACGCGCGGGATAACGCGGCCAAGGGATGGAATAAGGAAGCCGCCTTCCTCATCCACCAAGCCACCGAGCGTTACTACCACACGCTCTTCTTGGTTCGGACCTTGTACAGCCCGAAGACGCACAATCTGAACCGGCTACGGTCGCAGACCGAGGCGCTGGAGCCGCGCCTGCGCGAGGTTTGGCCGGGCTCGACCAAGTTCGAGCGGCGCTGCTACGAGCTGCTGCGCGCGGCCTATGTGAAGGCGCGCTACTCACGGCACTACCGCATCACGGCCGAGGAGCTAGACTGGATCGGGAGCCGCGTCGAGGTGCTGCGCGGCCTCATCGAGGAGCTTTGCCTGAAGCGTTTGGACGAGCTCGAACGCGCCGCCTGAACTGCCGGAAGGGAGAGGTCGCCGCGCCGTATCCGGCGCCATAGGCTGGCGCCATTCGTCCCCCTTCATGAACTGAACGCCGGCCTTTTGGGGCCGGCGTTTTCTTGTTCGGGGCGTGGCGGCAGAACCGGACAGACGTCCCGTCGTTCCTGTTTGCTCCACCGACTTCCGGTGCGGCCGCCAGCATCCAACTGCCCCCGGATGCTGGCGGCCAAGTCTCAAAAGCCGTCTCGGCCTTAGCCGTTCAGCCGGTCCTTGACCGCCTTGGCGGGGCTGAACGCGAGCTTGTTCGAGGCCGCGATCGTCATCGCCGCGCCGGTCGCCGGGTTGCGGCCTTCGCGCGCGGGGGTCGCCTTCACCTTGAACTTGCCGAAGCCGTTTAGCGACACTTCCTCGCCCTTGGCGGCGGCATCGGTGATCGCGGCGAACACCGCATCGACGGCCTTGCGGGCATCGGTCTTGGTGGTCCCGAGCGTCTCGGCAAGCGCTTCGGCGAGGTCGGCATT
>NZ_RBWX01000011.1 GCF_003634215.1 Sphingosinicella microcystinivorans
GCACTGGACGACCTCAGCCCCGCGCAGTTCGAGGAGCATCACGCCCGCGCCATGGTCAAATCAGCCGCATAGCCTCTCTCCGACCCAAGGGGCCCCACTCCAGTGGCAGCCGACACCGCAGGCCGAGACGCTCGAGGCCCTCAACCTGTGGCTGGAGGAGCGCTGCAAGGCATTCTGGCAGGAGATTCCGCATGGGATCGAATCTGGTTCGGTCGCCGATGCCTGGGCGGATGAGGTGGAATGCCTGATGCCAGTGGGTAGGCCGTTCGACGGCTTTGTCGAATATGGCAAGCGCGTCTCGCCGACCTGCCTCATCCATCTGGAGCGCAATCGCTACAGCGTGCCGGCGTCCTTCGCCAATCGGCCTGTCAGCCTGCGGGTCTATCCCGACCGCTTTCTAGTTGTCGCCGAGGGACAGGTGGTGTGCGAACATCAGCGCATCATCGATCGATCCCATGATGGACCGGGGCATACCGTCTATGACTGGCGCCACTATCTGGCAGTGGTGCAGCGTAAACCCGACGCGCTGCGCAACGGGGCGCCGTTCCTCGAACTTCCCGAAGCCTTCCAGCGGCTGCAGCGACACCTTCTGCGCAATCCGGGCGGTGACAGGGAAATGGTCGAGATCCTGGCGCTCGTCCTGCACCATGATGAGCAGGCCGTGCTGACCGCGGTCGCAATGGCGCTGGACGCGGGCGTTCCGACCAAGACCCATATCCTCAATCTATTGCACCGGCTGCTCGACGGGAAACCGATCACAACGCCGCCGGTGACACCGCCACAGGCCTTGAGGCTGGTCAGCGAGCCACTGGCCAATGTGGAACGCTATGATGCGCTGCGTCGGGAGACCCGCCATGCGTCGCCAGCGGCGCCATCGTTGTCATGCTCCGCAGCCTGAAAATGCACGGCATGGCCCAGGCTGTCACTGATCTCATGCAGCAGGGAGCACCGGCCTTTGAAGCCGCCGTTCCGATCCTCTCCCAGTTGCTGAAAGCCGAAACCGCCGAACGCGAGGTCCGATCGGTGGCCTATCAGCTCAAGGCTGCGCGGTTCCCGGCCTATCGTGATCTGGCGGGCTTTGACTTCGCCAGCAGCGAGATCAACGAAGCGCTGGCCCGCCAACTGCACCGCTGCGACTTTATCGACGTCGCCGACAATGTCGTGCTGGTCGGCGGCCCCGGTACCGGGGAAAACCCATGTCGCCACGGCGCTGGGCGTACAGGCGATCGAACAGGAAAAGGTAGGAGGAAAGGCCGGGCAGATCGCCAATTGGCTCGTTCACTCCGACCTCGTGATCCTCGACGAGCTCGGCTACTTGCCGTTCAGTGCCTCAGGCGGGGCGCTGCTCTTCCATCTGCTGAGCAAACTCTACGAGCGCACCAGCGTCATCATCACCACCAACCTGAGCTTCAGCGAATGGGCCAGCGTGTTCGGCGATGCCAAGATGACCACCGCGCTCCTCGATCGGCTCACCCATCACTGCCACATCCTCGAGACCGGCAACGACAGCTTCCGGTTCAAAAACAGCTCCGCCCAGCAGGCCAAACCCAGAAAGGAGAAGCCCCATCTTGACCCAACGATAACACAGGTAACATAACCTTCAGACGGGCCACTTCTCGGTGAAAACCCCGGGTCAACTCTCAGTGAAAATCAACACCCTTGGCCTTGGCAGCTTTGCGGATCAGCGAGCTGAGCTCGCTGGAGATGTAAACCTGGAGACAGATTGGCCGTGTCATGCACGGACTCCTTGTGGTCAGGAGCTCGGAGCACACTGCGAAAGGCGGGATCGAAGCTCAGTCAGATTCAAGAACATATCAAGAACATACAGGACTGCGGAATTCCGCCATTCCCCGCCTCGCTTTGGTCAAATCCACGTAACTCCCCTCGTCCCCGTCATTTTGACGGAGAAGCTGCCATTTCACAGAATTCGGCCTATATACCTGTGATTACGTGCTTTTTCTGCCCGCCTTTCCGGAAGGGCGGAACCCATGTTGGCCGATTATGATGTGCAGCGCAACGTCATGGTGCCGATGCGCGACGGCGTCGCGCTTGCAACCGATATTTACCGGCCCAGATCGAGCGGACCGCTGCCCGTCCTGCTGTCGCGCACGACCTATGGCAAGGACATGGTGGCAGCGACCGGACTGCCGTTCCTCCAGCAAGACTATGCGGTGGCATTCCAGGACTGTCGTGGCTGCTTCGCGTCGGAGGGTTCGTGGACCCCGTTCTTCTGCGAAGCCGATGACGGCCACGACACGATCGAGTGGCTGGCAGCGCAGCCTTGGTCGTCGGGCGCGATCGGCATTTTCGGCGGATCATATTCGGCCTATGTCCAGTGGCTCGCCGCGCTGGCGCGCCCGCCGCACCTGCGTGCCATCTCCGCCTATGTCTCGCCATCGGGCGTCAATCACAGCTGGGTCTATGGCGAATCCGGGCTGTACCAGCTGAGCCTTGCCCTTCCCTGGGCGATGCTGTGCCTGGCGACCGCCATGCAAACCGGGCAGGCGCAGGCACCGGGACTCGAGGGCTGCCCGTCAGGCCTCGACGTGCTCCGGGAATCGATGGCCGTCCTGATCGGCCAGACGAGCGGCACGCCCATGCGGGACGAGGCCGACCGGCGCGCGAACGCGCTGATGGCCCGCCGGCCCCTCGCCGATGTGCCGGAACTTGCAACGGGAGCGCCCTGGTACCTCGACTGGCTGACCCATGATGCCAATGCGCCCTTCTGGCGCGCGGTCGACCCGGCGGCGCTGGCCGACCAGATCGAGGTTCCCGCGCTCCAATGGGGCGGCTGGTACGACCTCTTCGTCGAAGGCGGGATCCGGAACTTCCTGGCGATGCGCGAAACGGGTGCCACGCCCGAGGCACGTACAGGCCAGCGCCTCGTCATCGGGCCGTGGTGCCACAGTTTCGGGCACGACCGCGCCGGCGACCTTGTCTTCGGCCAGGAAGCGTTGCGAAATGGCCCCGCGATGTTCGGCAACGGCGATCTCGAACTGCGCTGGTTCGACCACTGGATCAAGGGCAACGCCGAGCATCCCCTCGATACGCCGCCAGTCCGCTACTTCGTGCTCGGCGCGAACGAATGGCGCAGCGCGGAAACCTGGCCGCCCCGCCCGCCCGGGGTCCGGCCCCTGCACCTGGGTGCCGGCCTCGACGGGACCATGCGCTGCGCTGGGGGCCGGCCGAGCCCGGCGAGATCGCGTTAACCTTCGACCCGGCGGCACCCGCGCCCACGCTGGGTGGCCGGCTGCTGAGCGGGGTGGCACCCGGCGCGTTCGACCAGCGGCCGCTCGAGGACCGTGGGGACGTTCTGGTGTTCACCAGCGGGGCGCTGACCGCCCCGCTCGAAATCGCGGGTCCTGTCGACGTGCGGCTGACGGTCTCGTCCGATTGCCCCGCGACCGACATCACGGCGAAGCTGATCGACGTTCATCCGAACGGAAAGGCATTCAACGTGCTCGACGGCATCGCGGAAGTCCGTTTCGCCGGCAGCGGCACCGCGTCGACGGTGACCGTCACGCTCGGTTCAACCGCCATCCGTTTCGGCGAAGGACACCGCATCCGCCTCCATGTCTCGTCGAGCAACTTCCCCGCCTTTCCCGTCAATCCCAACAGCCGGGAGTCGAGGATCGCGGCGGTACTGACCGACGATCGGGTGGCGAAGAACAGGCTGCATCTCGGAAACGAAGGGGGATGTGCGATCCTGATGCCGGTCGTACCGGACTGATCCGTCACGGCCCGCGGGGGCCCTTCCCCGGCTCCATCCCCGTCGTTCGCTACCAGAAGTGCGTGCGTGGCCATTCCGCGACCACGCGGGAGTCCTCCAGCACTTCGTAGCGATTATGTTGCGCCGATGTCGCGCACGCATGGTTCGGCAGGATGCGCAGCCGCGACCCGATGGGAAAGCGGCCGACGTCGAGATCGGGCTCGCCGGGGCGGGCGATCACGATGCCATGCTCCTGATTGGCAATGCCGAGATAGACGTCCTCGATCGGACGTCCGTCCAGATCGCACACCACGCCATAGCCCTGATCCTGCGGCTGATTGGCCGTTCCTCGGTCGCGTGACATCGCCATCCAGCCGGCATCGATGATGACCCAGCCCTTTTCCTTCTTGTGCCCGATGACGGTCCCGAGGACGCTGACGGCGATGTCCGACAGCCTCGCCACGCCCAGACCCGCCTGAAACAGGTCGAAGAATGTGTACACACCCGGCCTGACCTCGGTCACGCCCGACAGATCCTCCGCGAACATGGCGGTGGGGGTCGAGCCGATCGAGACCACCGGGCAGTCATGACCCGCATCGCGCAGGCGTTCCGCCGCACCGACCGTCAGTCCCCGCTCGCGCGCGGCATGGTCGCGGATCTGATCCACCGACCGGCAATCATAGGAGCCGCCGGCATGAGTCATCACTCCCTTGAGGTCGAGATTGGCCGAGGCCGCTATGCGCCGCGCCATCTCGATCAGTTCGGGTCCGTCCGGCTCCACGCCCGACCGGTGACCGTCGACGTCGAGTTCGATGAGGACAGGCAGACGGACGTCCTCCGCTCGTGCCGCGGCCTGGATCGCTTCGATCGCGTCCGGACTGTCGCTGATCACCGTCAGATCGCAGCCGGCGCGGATCAGCGTCGCAGCATGGCTCACCTTGCCCGGCGTCAGTCCGACCGCGTAGAGAATATCCTTCTCGCCCCCGGCAAAGAAATAGTCCGCTTCGTGCAGCGTGGAGACGGTGATGCCGATCAGCCTGGACAGCGCCTTTACATCGCGCAGCACGTCGAGCGACTTGTGAGTCTTCACATGCGGGCGCAGGTCGCAGCCGAGGGCATGGATGCGATCGGCCATGCGCGTCAGGTTCGCGCGCATCACGTCGCGGTCGAGCAGAAGGGCGGGCGTCTCGAGGTCCAGCAGCTGCTTCATGGTCTCATCCGCGCTCAGTTGTTGATCTTGAAAGCCGAGGCAGGCTCGCTGAAAACACGCGCTGCCAGCTCTCGCGCCACATCGTTGCCGCCGCCCGCGTTGGTCAGGACCGTCAGCTTGCGCCCGGTTGCAGGCTGCACCGCGATCAGGCTTTCGAACCCCGGGTTTGAGCCCCACTGCCAATAGACCGGACCTGTCCGGGTCTGAAGGATCGACGGCCCCAACGCCCATTGGTGGTTCTCATCGACCCTGATCTGCGGCGCAAGCATCGCCGCGCGGCTCTCGCGCGACAACCCCTTGCCGATCGCAAGCGCGTCGGCGAAGCGGGCCAGATCACCCGCGGTCGTCCGCAGCGTGAACGCGGCGTTCACGTCATTGCCCTTCAGCAAAGGCACAGGAAGCAAGACAGCCCGGACCGCGAACCAGAACGCGCCGCAAAGCACCAGCGCCGCCGCCGTCAGCTGCACGGTGCGAAGCACCGCCCGCGACGACAGGGGCGCAAATCGCGGAGCGACTGCGAAGACCAGGCCGATGACGACCAGCGGCACGCCGGCCGCAAGCGCGAGCGACGGCAGGATGTCGCTGCCCGCCACAACTGCTGCCAGGATCGCAACCGCGGCCAGCGACAGCCCCGCCATCACCCGCAGCGTGCTTGCCGGAACGCCCCAGCCGCGCCCCCGGACGCGCTGGACGACCGCGCCCACGAGCCAAAGGAGGAGGAAGACGACGAGCACCGCCACGACGACGCCGATCGACACCGGCAGGAAGGGCAGATGACCGGCGCTCAGATCGCCGCGCCAGTCGTGACTGACCGCGAAGCCGGACCGGTTCATGGCCAGCGGACCGAAGATGCGGTCGCGGGCGAAATCCTGAAAGGGCATGCCCGTCACCGTCTCGATGACATGCTGCAGATACACATAGCCCGTCCCCGAATAGGCGAAGGCGCTACCCGGAGGAGAGGTCAAGGCGCGATTGCCGCCGGTGATGTCGTTCGGCAGGCCGGAGCTATGGCTCAGCACCTGGCGCAGCGTCACCGGGTTGCCGGCGGGTTCGGTCGGCAGCCACGGCTCCTTGAGATAGGATGACAGCGGCCTGTCCAGTGCGAGCTTGCCCTCGTCGACGAGCAGCATCGCGCCATAGGCGGTGACCACCTTGCCCAGCGATGCCGCCGCGAAGAGGGTTTCCGGCGTCACGTCGCTGCCGGAGATGGCGTTGGCATCGCCGAGCTGAAACACCGCATCCGCGCCGCCACCGCTGTCATAGGCGACAGCAACCCCCGGAACACGATGTTCGGCCATCAGTGCCGCTGCATCCTGTTCGAGCTGCGCGCCGGTGGGCGGCGCGTCGGCATGGGCCGACGGCACGGCGATCGCGGCGAACAGCGCCGCGAGGAAAGCGGCGAGCGGCGCGGCGAACCGTACCCGGCGGTGAGCGAATGGGGTCACAATGGTCTCCTGGTGGTGGCCCGCGTACCGCGGCGGGGCGATGGCCACCGCAGCTGCGGCGCTGCCGCCGAGATCAACGTCGCAAACAATCATGCACCCTGCCCTATCCCGGCAATCTGGCGGGATACTCCCGTACGCAGGACGCCGGATCCCAGCTCAGGTCAGGATCGAGCGGATAGATCGGGCGCTGGACATTCTTGAACGGCACCTTGAGGATGTCCGGTGTCGTCTGCCCGTGCAAGGCCAGTTCGTAGATGTTGGCGGGATCGATGTAGTTTTCGATGCTTGCGCGGAAATGGCCGCGGCTCTTGACCACAAGTGTCCTGATGCTGGCGACGTCGACACCGACACATTCGAACTGATCCATGGAGAATGTCTGGAAGCGTTCCGTGGACACGACGACGGTGACGCCGCCCACCTTCACGGCTGCCATCGGCCCGTGTTTCAGCATCATGCCCCGGCCCAGATCGCCCGAGATCCGGATATTGCCGTCGGAAAGGCCGGTAACCTCCGCATCCGCTTCGAACGGCTCCGCGAACTCGGTCGGCTCGATCGTGTTGAAACGGGCCGTGAAGCGGCCGCCAATGCCTGCCTTGTGCGCTTCCGCTGCCACGGCCGGATCCCAGAAGGGACCGAGAACGACACCCTGCGCGCCATCCTCGTACAGCCGGCGCAGGATGAAGGTGGTGTTGCCGCGCGCACCGCCCCCGGGATTGTCCGCCACATCGGCGAGGCAGATCGGCGGGAGCGAGGGGTCTTCGCCGGCGCGCACCGCCATTCGGGACGCCTCGTCCAGCGGCGTATAGGGCGGTAGCGGCGTCGTCCTCATTTCCCAGCAGCGATGGGCAATGCGCGTCGCCAGATCGCGCGCTTCGGGGCCGTTGCTCCAGGTGGCGATCGAAATGTTCAACCCGTTGAAAGGGGTGTCGAGATAGGGAAAGCCGCCCAGGAGCGTAACGTTGCCGCGTCCCACGGGCAATTCCTGGAGCGCATCGCGGTAGATGTCGGCGAACGTGCCCCGCACCGTCGACAGTCCGGTCGGCGATGCGATCATCGGCACGCGGACGGCCGCTCTCGTCATGCGTTCTCCGGCAACCATCCGGCGCATCGCGTCCGCCGCCTCGATGCCCCGTTCCGCCATGTCGATGTGGGGATTGGTGTGATAGCCGATCACAAGGTCGGTCTTGGCCATCATCTGGTGGCTGAGCTTTCCATGCAGATCGAGGATCGCGATCATGGGCACATCCGCCCCGACGACATCGCGCACTTCGGAATAGAGCACGCCCTCCAGATCCAGGGTCTGGTCGGTGCGCATCGACCCGTGCGTCGAGCTATAGACGCCGTCGAGGGGACCCGCCGCCTTCAGACGCTCGATGATCTCAGCCAGGAGCGAGCGGAACAGCGCCTCGGGCAACGGCGGCCCGGATGCTGCATATCCAAGGAGAATGGGCACGGGCTCCCACGCACCCGTCTCGCCCATCCGCTTGACGAAGCCCTTGACTTCCGGGGCCATGAAGGCGTCGGGGTCCTCGATCGCCTGCTCGATCTCCGCGCCGCGAAACAAGCCGAGCCATCCATATTCCTCGACGGAGTAAAGTGGTACCAGGACGTTGCACTCGCTGAACAGCCCCAGCATGGCGATCCGTGGCGAAGACATAAAGGCCTCTCCCAAAAATAGATTTTCGATTCTATATTAGGTTTCACGACGGAGCGTGTAAAGGAGACAATACGTTCTGTCGGGACACGGCCCGGTCATGCACCAGCTGCCGGGTCGCGGCCATGCGCAGGTTCGGCGGAGGCAGGCGCGGCTTGTGTAAGCGCGTTTTTGCACTTTTGCCGATGGTGGCAGCACGCTAAGGCTGCGCTCCGCGCAGCCGCGGCAAGAGGGATCCGAACGAAGTCATGGCCGAAACGAAGACCCGCATCGCTCGAAAATCAGCCCCAGCTCCTGCCCCCAAAAAGGACCCCGCGCTGCCGCGGACGAACAAGGGGCGCATGCGCCGTCTGAAGCTGCGCGAGGCGGCAATGGACCTGCTCAAGAGCCATAGCTATCACGAGCTGAAACTGGAGCAGATCGCGTCGGCGGCCGAAATCCCGACGAGCGTGTTCTACCACTATTTCCCCAACAAGCGCACCCTGATCCTGGAACTGCTCGACGAGGTCTTCGCCCGGTTCGAGAAGACGGTCGTTCAGGCCGGGCCGTTCGGAAGTTTCGAGAACGGCGTCATCGCGCACAATCGCGAAATGCTGAAGCTGTACAGGGACAATGCCGGGCTGATGCGCTGCCTTTCCGAAGTGGACGAGCCGGAATTCGCGCAGATCTGGCGAAGGAAGCTGAACATGTGGCATGACCGGGTGGGTACCGGGCTGGCGCAGTTCGTCGATCCCGAACATCGCAACGAAGTCGAACTTGCCGCGCTGTCACTGACGGTCGGCGGCATCACCGAGATGATCGCGCAGGAACTGTACGTCGTCCAGAACCGCACCTTGCGTCACCTCCTGCCCGATCTCGAAACGGCGACGTCCTATGTCGCAACGATCTGGGTCAGGTTGCTTTTCCTGAAGCCGCACAGCAAGATCACCGACGGACGGTTCGACAGCCTGCTTCACCTCAGGGATCTCGACTGACCGCCTGCCGCGCGGGTCAGGCCCCCGGTCAGTTGAGCGCAGGCTCTCCGATCCCGGCCGGAGCAGCGCCAGCCTGCTCGCTGTGGTTGCGTTCCTCGATCAGGCGCTGCAGGCGGGCGTGGGTGAACCAGCACAGCCACATCGCGCCGATTCCGAACAGCGCCGCCACGAGAAAGAAGCCCGCCCAGCCGCTCCAAGCCGCGATGAACCCGCCGATTGCCGCCGCGATGGTCTGGCCGATCCGCGAAATCGCCGATCCGATCGAATAGTCCGTGCCTGCCTGCAAGGCCGACGCGTAGCCAAGCCGCAGGTTGACGAAGGTGACGTAGAACATCGACAGGACGAAGAAGGGCAGGAAGGTCACCAGTATCGCGACAGGCGCGCTGATCGCGGCCTTGGTGAAGGCAAGATAGGCCACGGGCAAGGTGGCAGGGATGATCGCGACCATGAGCACGAACATCAACCGGCGCTCGCCGAGGCGGCCGACCAGGCGCGCGCTCGACAGCGACCCCAGCACAGTGGCGGCCAGCAACACGGTCCCGACCATCGCGCCGATCTCTCCTACTCCGAAACCGAGATCGATCAGGAAGGGACCGACCATCGGGAACATCAGGCCGGTGTAGAGACCGCCGGCGAGCACGAACGGAATGATGATGTAGCTGTCGCGACGCCGGAAGAAGCGGACCAGCGGCTGGATGAGCGCCGCCGCGCCCCCTTCGCGCGCTTCCTGCGCGCGCTGGAGCTGGGCCTTGTCGACCCTTTCCTTCCGGAAGAAAGCCGGGGTGATGAACACGAGCATCAGCAGGGCGGAAACGCAAACCGCCACCTGCCACCCAAACCGGTCATAGACGATGGCAAGCCCCGCCAGCGCGGCGAACTGCCCCGCCGCCTCGAACACCGTGTTCATCGCTGCGGCGGTCGGTCGCTCGCTCTTGGTCACATTGTCGACGACGTAGGCGTCGATCGCCACCTCCTGCGTCGCGGTGAACATAGACTTCACGAACAGGATGCCGACGATTATGAACAGATAGGCCTCGGTCGGCTCGAACAGCGCCAGCGACATATAGGCGAGCACCGCGATGAAGGTGCACGGGATGAACCACGACCGGCGCGGCCCGATGCGCGGCGACCAGTAGCTGTCGACGACCGGCGCGATCGCCCAGCGAACCCAATAGGGGATGATGGCCAGGCTGAAGAGCCAGAACTTCTCCAGCGCCAGACCCTGTTCCCGGTACAGCGTGGGCATCAGACCCGCCGCGAAACCCGCCGGGAAGGTTTGGGCCATGTACATGAAGGCAATGACCGTCAGCTTGGGCCAGTCGGCCCGTGTTTCCGATGCGGTAACGCCGCTCTCACCATCATTGCTCATTGCCGCCCCCTACGCCGCGTGATGTTTCTGCCGATCTTCAGAAGTAAAAGGTCAGCAGTTCCGATTGATAGGAAAGGAACACCCAGACCATCAGCGGAAGAAGCGCCAGCGTTGCGACGATCCGGACGATCAAGCCGAGTTCCCGCCTGACCCAGAGCCGCACGACAAAAATCAGCGCGACCAGGGTGAGCACAAGGCTGATGATGGGCAGGATGAATACCGGCTCCAGCCCGAGATCATCGAAGCCATAGGTCAGATTCACCGGCAACGTAGTGTACAAGGTGTAGATGAACTGTCCCAGAAACCAGATCCCGGCGACAGACGCCCCCACCAGCGCCCATATGGCCGGATGACTCCAGAAGCGGGTGGTCACCTCGCGCTTGAAAACACGCTGGCGGACCAGTCTGCCGACCCCGTAGAGCAATGCCAGCACGGCCGTCGCCGCCATGCCGATACCGGCGAACCCAAGGAGAAGCTTGAAGTTGTCGCCGCTTTTCCAGTCCGGGATGCGGGTCAGGATGAAACTGTGGTTCTGCAGGTTCGCCTTGATCGCCCGGCCCCGGCCCGACTCGTCGGTCACGATCACCAGCGAGTCGGTCAGCAGCTCGCCGATCTGACCGGGCTTGCCTTCGCCGACCTTGCGGAACACGCCGTCGCCCTGCGGCGCATAGATGGCCGGCCCGCCGCCGAAGAAGAATGACGGGAAGTCGATTTTCACCAGACCATCGGGCGTGACCGAGACCTCATATTGCCCGAAGAGGGGCCAGACGAGCTGCATCGGCGTCGGTTCGTCGAACCGGAAAGAGGTGTAGGGACCTGCCAGCTTCCTGAGTTCGGAAATCGGGACATCCTTCTTCGTCACCGTCTCCGTCTGGCGCGGAAACGCCGTGTCGAGGATGTCGTTCGTGAAGCGGCGGTAGAAGGTGTCGTTGTCGCCCGTGTAGCTCAGGAAGAAGGCGAAGCCATATTCGGGGAAGAACTGCATCGTCGAATCGGTGCCGCGATAGTCGCCCGAATGACCGTAATAGGCCACTCCGTTGCGGATGCCTTCCTTGAAGGGCACGCGGAAGCCGGGCATCAGCTCGCCATTGCTGCCACGGGTCTTGTGCATCTCGTTGTAGGACTTCTGGCTCAGGAACCGCCGGCCATTGAACATGCCGTTGCCCATATGCATCAGCATGTAGTTCTTCATGCCGTTCGCCGAAATCGCGATCGAGCTTGGCGGGTAGAGATTGCGGATGAAGTCCCCGTAGGTCTTGTACTCGCCCGTGTCCTCATCATAGACATAAGGGACCACGAAGTTGCCGGCCTTGCGGAACTTCTCCACGCGCTCGTTACCGGGGATGTTCAGCACGGCATATTTGATGTTCAGCGGATCGAAGACCTGCTGTTGCAGCCAATCCTGATATTCCTGGCCGCTGATTTCCTCGATGCCGGCGGCAGCCATCGAAATGCAGATATTGCAATATTCGTAAAACTCTCCGGGAGGCGCGCCCTGCTCGTTCAGATATTCCCGGATGACGGGACGAATTTTTTCGAACTTTTCGACGCTGGGAGCGGTACTGTTGAGGAAAAGGTCCCGAAATCCGCTGCGGTGCATCAACACATCGCGGAAAGTGACGGGCCGCTCATCGAAGCGGATCTTCTTCTCAAGCTCGATGGACGGAACCCGGTTGGCAACCGAATCGTCCAGCGAAACCTTGCCCTGGTCAACCAGCCGCATGAAGGCCGTTCCAAGAAAGGTCTTGGAGATCGAAGCGACTTGGAACATGTCGGTCTCGGGATTGATCGGTTCGCCGGTCTTCAGGTCCTTCACGCCATAGCCGCGCTGGAAGATGACCTCGCCGTCCTTGATCGCTAGGAACACCGCGCCGACGAGATGCTCCTCCTTCATTTTTGCGCCCAGGTTGCGGTCGACATAGGCCTCGAGAGCTGCAGGATCACTGAATAGCGGCGGCACCGGCTCGCCAGCGGGGCGCGGCTTGTTGTCGGAATATACGGTCCAGCGCCCCGCGCCGTCCTCGCCGGCAGCCCTGGCCACAAAAAATGCCACGACCGTCGCGATCGCCAGCAGGAGCGCCACCCAAACCAGCCGTTCGAAGCCGATCGGGCCGACAGTCCGCATGTAACGCATGAGCGGGCGTTCGGTGGATCCGGGACGCCGTCCTGTCATGCTCGCATGGGATTTGATCATGGCAATTCGGCCTTCTCTGTGTCTTGGGCGCGTGAACTTCGAAAAAATAGAATATCAATTCTAATTGTAGGTGCAACTGAATAAATCGGATGGCCACAGCGGAGGCCAGCGGGCCGGTGCTTCAGGCAATGCCGCTCACTGCATCGCGGATGATCTCGACGGCCCCTAGCATGTGGTCGCGGCGGACGTTGAGGTGGAACACCGCACGCATCGCATAGGGCGAAACTGGGAGGATCTTCAGTCCCTTCGCCGCGCACCACTCGGACACCGCCTCCGCGACCGGCGAGGCGAGGCGGAAGCGCACGATATTGGTCTGAACGCGCGCCAGGTCGATCTGCACCGCATCGATCTCTGCCAGCCTCTCCGCGAAGGCGCGGGCATGGGCATGATCCTCCGCGAGGCGGTCGCGATGATGGTCGAGACTGTGCAGCGCCGCCGCCGCGAGGATGCCGGTCTGGCGCATGCCGCCGCCGAACAGATGCTTGATTCGCCGGGCGCGTTCGACATCCCCTGCGCTGCCCGCGAGTGCCGACCCGGCCGGCGCACCCAGACCCTCGGAAAACATACGCTGACGGTGTCAAAGGAAGCCGCGATGCGGTCGGCGCCGACGCCGCTCGCGACGCTGGCGTTCCAGAGCCGCGCCCCGTCGAGATGCAGCGCGAGGCCGGCCCGGCGGCCGCCGACGCATCCAGCGCCGCTTGCGGCCACACCGTTCCGCCCGAGGAATTGTGGGCGTTCTCCAGACAGAGCACTCGCGCGACCGGGTGCATCCGTTGCGGCGAAAAACGATGCGGCCGGTAGATTTGCGCCTCGATGTCGTTTGGGATCATGATGCCGCCAGCGGTCTCCACGCGCAGCAGGCTGATGCCAGACAATGCCGCGGGACCGCCGCTTTCCCAGTCGGCGATATGCGAGGCGGCGTCGACGATCGCGGCCTCGCCATTGCCGGCGTGCAACCGGAGCGCGATCTGGTTGGCCATCGTCCCGGTCGGCACGAAAACGGCCGCTTCCTTGCCGAGTTCGTCCGCGACCCTCCGTTCGAGCGCGATCGTGGCGGGATCGTCGTCATAAACATCGTCGCCCACTTCTGCCGCGGCCATCGCCGCCCGCATCGCGTCGGTCGGTTTGCTGCATGTGTCGCTGCGCAGATCGATTGCGGTATCGTTATTCACACGCCGGCTTGCCCATGCTAGCAATAGAATGTTATTTCGATTTTGGACCTGCCGCCTGCGGATGGCAAGACGGGAAGAAGCGGACATGACGGGCCTGCCCTCGCCACTGGAGATTGCTGCTGCATTCCGCGACCGCGTGAGGGCGCGGGACAGGCTGACGGGCACGTTCGTGAAAACGCCCTCCCCCCACATCGTCGAGATCATCGGCCATACGGGGGTCGACTTCATCGTGCTGGACGGCGAGCACGCTCCGTTCGATCGTACCGCCCTCGATACGTGCCTGATGGCCGCCATGAGCGTCGGGCTTCCTGCCCTGGTGCGCATGCCCGGCGGCGATCGCCCCTTGATCGGCGCGGCGCTCGATCTTGGAGCCGCCGCGATCGTCGCGCCGCACGTGCCCGACGCGGATCAGGCGCGTGCGATCGTCCGCGCAGCGCGATTCGCCGAGGGCGACCGGGGCGTCTCCCCCTCGACGCGGGCCGGTCGCTATGGCGGCATGGGCGCGGCCGACTATATCGCCGCATCCGACGCCGCCACCGGCATCTGGGCGCAGATCGAGGACCCTGACGCGGTCGCCGCGCTCGACGACATCGCCGCTGTAGCGGGCATCGACTGCCTGTTCGTGGGACGCGTCGATCTGGCCCACGCGCTTGGCGCGGCGCACGTGAACGATCCGGCGGTCGACCGCGCCGTGGCCGCCGCCATCCGGGCTGCCGACACGGCAGGCCTGCCGACGGCCATTTTCGCCGCGTCGGTCGAGGAAGCGCGGGCCTGGCGCGAACGGGGCGCGGCGGTCATCGTGCTGGCCACCGATCAGGCGATGCTGCGTACCGCGCTGAGCCGCGACGTGGCGACGCTCCGCGCGCCCGGATAACATTGTCGAAGGGAGTGGAAAGCGCCGCATGATGAGAGGATTCCAGCTCGACGGACAGGTCGGGGCGATCACGGGAGGGGCGAGCGGCATCGGGCTCGCGACGGCCAGGATCATGGGCGAGGCAGGCGCGCGCATTGCCGTTCTGGACGTCAACGAAGCGGCGACGGCCGCCGCCGCCGAGGCACTTGCCGCGACCGGTATCGAAGCCGTCGCCTGCCCGGTCGACGTGACCGACGAAGCCGCGATCTCCTCCGCGATGGACGGTCTGGTCGACCGTTTCGGCCGGCTCGATATCCTCGTGTCGAGCGCGGGCCGGGCGATCAGGCGTCCGGCGGTCGAACTTTCGGTCGAGGACTGGGACAAGGTGGTCGCGGTCAACATGACAGGACTGTTCCTGTGCGCGCGCCACGCGGCGCTGAGGATGATGAAGTCGGGCGGCGGGGCCATCGTCAACATCGCGTCGATCATGGGACTTTCGGGTGGCGGGGTATATCCCAATGTCTCCTATCAGGCGACGAAGGGCGCGGTCGTGAACATGACCCGTGCGCTGGCGGTGGAATGGGCCGGCGACGGCATCCGCGTCAATGCCGTCGCGCCGACCTATGTCAACACGCCGTTCATTCGTCCGCTGCTCGACGATCGCGACGTGATGCACAGGATCTACGATGCCACGCCGCTCCGGAAGATCGCCGAACCGGAAGACGTAGCCTATGCCGCGCTCTACCTGGCCAGCCCTGCGGCAGCGATGGTCACCGGTCATGTGCTGGCCGTGGACGGCGGCTTTCTGGCGCAGTGACCCGCACGAACGGCGCCGCGGGAGCGATTGCGGCCACGCGCGCCGCCCCTCACAAAAATATAATTCGATTTCGATTTTTCTTGTAACGGACGCAAATGTGGACGATCCTCCGCGACGTTCATGGCTGTGGTCGACCGATGTCCGGTCGGGTCCAGGGAGCGTGCAGATTGACCGAAGACATCAACGATTTCCGCCGCAACGTCCGCGAATGGCTGGCTGACAATTGCCCGGAAGAGATGCGCACCCCCATGAAGGGCGAGTTCGACGCGCCCTGGGGCGGACGCGTTGCGCAGTTCGATTCCGATGCGCAGAAAATGTGGTTCGACAGGATGGTGGAGCGCCGCTGGCTCGCGCCCGACTGGCCCGAGGAATATGGCGGCGCAGGCCTTTCCGCCGCGGCCGTCCAGGTGCTGGCGGAGGAGCTCAGACGCATCCGTGCGCGGCCCCCGATCCTGTCCGAGGGTCTGTGGATGATCGGCCCTGCCATCCTGCGGTTCGGGTCCGACGCGCAGAAGCGGGAGCATCTGCCCAGGATCGCGCGAGGCCAGATCCGCTGGTGCCAGGGCTTTTCGGAACCGGGCGCAGGATCAGACCTTGCGAGTCTCAAGACCCGTGCCGAGGACCGCGGCGATCATTGGCTGGTCAACGGCCAGAAGGTCTGGACCAGCTATGCGCATGATTCCGACTGGATGTTCTGCCTGGTGCGCTCCGAACCCGAGGCATCGAAGCGCGAGGGCATCAGTATTCTGCTGATCGACATGGAGACGCCGGGAATCGAGGCCCGCCCGATCAGGCTGATTTCGGGTCATGCCGACTTCTGCGAGACGTTCTTCGACGATGTCCGCGTCCCCAGGGACAACTTGCTGGGCGAGAGGGGGCGCGGCTGGAACATCGCGAAGTACATTCTGTCGCACGAGCGGGAGATGATCGGCGGGTCCGAGTTCGAGGGCGTCACGCCCGCTCCCGGCGACCTCGGCGCAACGCTGCCCCGGGGGGAAGCGCCCGATGGCATGCTGCGCGCCGCGCTGGCGGACTATGACATCGATCTGATCGCCTATGAGGCGTTCAAGAAGCGCATGGCGGACGAGGTCACATCGGGCACCAGTCCGTTGCCGGCGATGCCCTCGGTGCTAAAAAATCTCGGCGCCGACTTGGAAATGCGTCGCAAGGAGCTGGCGATGAGCATCGGCGGCAGCGAGGCGCTGCGCTTCGACGAGGAGGGCGGCGCGGCGGCGCGGACCTGGCTGCGTTCCCGATCCAGCGCGATCGCTGGCGGCACCACCGAGGTTCAGTGGAACATCATCGCCCGGGCCGCACTGGGCCTCAAATAGATCCTTATGCTGAAGAGTGAACGACGCCATGTTCAGTGAGCTAAGCCTGTCCCTGTCGGACGAAGAGCAGATGGTGCGCGATACGGCCCTGGCGTTCTTTGGCGAGCACGCGGATGTGGCGCGCCTTCGCCGGCTTCGTGACAGGGAAGACGTCCGGCTTTACGAGCCGGACGTCTGGAAAGCCGCTGCCGAGGCGGGTTTTGCCGGCTGCATCGCCAGCGAGGCCGACGGCGGTGCAGGTCTCGGCTATGTTGCCGCCGGGCTGATGCATTATGCGATCGGCCGCAACCTTTCGCCCGTTCCCGCACTGTCTAGCGCGGTCCTCTCGCTCACCGCGCTGACCCGATGCGCTGCCGCGGCACGCTGGTCGGCGCATGTTGCCGCCATCGCCCGGGGCGACGCGATCGCGGCACTGGCCGTGGATGAGGTGCCCCGGCACGATCCGGAGCACATTGCGGCGCGCACGCGCGCAGGCGACGCGGGGTTCGTCATGACGGGCCGCAAGGTCTTCGTGCTCGACGGGCTGGGTGCCGACCTTTTTATCGTGGCAGCCCGCCTGGACGATCAGGGGCCGATCGGCCTGTTCCTCGTGCCGGCATCCGCGCCCGGTCTCGAGATTGCGCCGGTGAAGACGATCGACAGCCGCAACACCGCGCGCGTCGCGCTTCATGAGGTTGCAGTGCCGAAGAGCGCAATGCTGTCCGACGGCACCGACGGCCTTTGCGATCTGGTGCTTGACGCCGGTCGCGCCGCGCTCTCCGCGGAACTGGTCGGCATCGCCGAAAGCTGTTTCGCGCTAACGCTCGACCATCTCAAACAGCGCGAGCAGTTCGGCGTCCGGATCGGATCTTTTCAGGCCCTGCAACACCGGATGGCGCATCTCTACTGCCAGATCGAGCTGGCGCGTTCCGTCTCGTTCGCGGCGCTGCGCGCGCTCGACGACGGCGCGGGCGAGCGGTCGCTGCTGGCGAGCGCGGCCAAGGCCAAGGCGGGAGCAGTGGCGCATCTGGCCGCCAACGAGGCGGTCCAGATGCACGGCGGCATCGGCATGACCGACGAGCATGACATCGGCCTCTATTTCAAGCGCGCACGCGCGGCGATGGAAACGCTCGGCGACACCTATTTCCATGCGAACCGCGTCGCCAGGCTGCTGAACTATTGACGGGGGCGCGGCGTCGCTGCCGCCCGGACCGGAAATAGAATAGACTTTCTAAATTCAGCAAAGTTCTGTTATGCAGACGCATGCGTTCGTGCAGCCGTGAGGGAGAGCCATGAATCACAATCGCATTCTCGTGCTGGGTGCCGGCGCGGTCGGCGGATATTTCGGCGGTCGGATGCTGGCGGCGGGGCGCGATGTCACCTTCCTCGTCAGACCGCACCGATACGAGCGGTTGCGGGCATCTGGCCTGCGAATCAGCAGCGGCCACGGCGACCTGCATTTCGCCGACCCGCCGCTGGCAAGGACAGGCGACACGCTCGGCGTCTTCGACACCGTGCTCATCGCCTGCAAGGCCTATGATCTCGACTCGGCGATCGCGGCCGTCAGGCCTGCAGTCGGTCCGGAGACGGCCATCCTGCCGCTTCTCAACGGCATGGCGCATATCGGCAGGCTTCAGGACGTTTTCGGGCGGGAGGCGATCGTCGGCGGCCTGTGCCATATCGGCGTCATGCTCGATGGCGACGGAGGCGTCCGGCACTTCGACGATCGCCACCGGCTGTCCTACGGCGAACTGGACGGCCGCCGCTCGGATCGCATCGAGCGCCTGCACGAGACGCTGGACGGATGTGGTTTCGACAACCGCCTGTCCCCGGACATCCTGCGGGATCTCTGGGAAAAATGGGTTCTGCTGTCCTCGCTTGCAGGGGTAACATGCCTGATGCGGGGGCAGGTGGGCGATGTGGTGGCAGCGGACGGGCAGGCCTTTGCGCGCGCCTTGCTCGTGGAATGTGCCGCGGTCGCCACGGCGGCGGGCTTTCCGCCCAGCGAGGCCTGTCTCCAGACCGGCGACGCGGCGCTGACCGCCGCAGGGTCCGAGAACGCGGCCTCCACCTTCCGCGACATCGACCGCGGCGGCCCGACCGAGGGCGATCATGTGGTCGGCGACCTTGTGGCGCGCGGCCGTGCGCTCGGGTGCGACATGGCGCTGCTGCCCCTGGTCGACCTTCATTTCAGGACCTACGCCGCGCGGCAGCACCGCGAGTCGCTCGAGCGAAGACGGGCCGGGCCGTGATGGACGTGGCCCCACCCTCCGTTACGGCACGCGCGCTCGATCTGCGCTATTGCGAAGTGCCATTGCGGCGTCCGATCCGCACCGCGAACGGCACGGTCGCCGAGGCCGGACTGCTGCTGTTCGATCTCAGGACGGATGAAGGCGTCACCGGGCAAAGCTACATCTTCTGCTATCGCAGGAGCGCGGCAGCCGGGATCATGGCGATCGCGCACGACGCAGCGGGGATTTGTGCCGGTCGGGCACTGGAGCCGCAGGCCGCATCCGCCCTAGTGGCGCGGTCCTTCATCCTCATCGGCCTGACAGGGTTGGTCCGGATGGCGCTGTCGGGTCTCGACATGGCGATATGGGACGCCTCAGCCAAACTTGCCGGCCAGTCGCTGGCCCGCCTGATCGGTGCCGGGCCCCGGCGGCTCAGAAGCTACAATTCGGCGGGCCTCTGCATCGCGTCGGTCGACACGGTGGGTGAAGAAGCACGCGAGCTGACGCAGTCCTTCGCCGGGGTGAAGGTCCGTCTGGGCTATGCCAGCGCGGAAGAGGATCTGGAGATCGTGTCCGCGATCCGGAACGCGCTTCCGGCCGGGGCGGCGATACTGGCCGACTACAACCAGGCGCTCGACCTTCCCGAGGCGCTGAAACGCTGTCACATCCTCGACCAGAGCGGGCTTGCCTGGATCGAGGAGCCGCTGCCCCATGCCGACTGGGCATCCTATGTCCGGCTCGCGCGCACATTCGCCACGCCGATCCAGCTGGGCGAGAATCTGCACGACGGCATCGAGTTGCGGGCCGGCTTGGAGGCCGGCTGGAAGGGGCCGATCATGCTCGACGCCGCGCGGATCGGCGGCGTGACGGGCTGGCTGCACGCGACGAAGAACCTGCCGCCGACAACACGGGTCTCCTCTCACCTCTTTCCGGAGGTGTCCGCGCACCTTCTCGCTGTCACGCCCGGCGCTGACTGGCACGAGCATATCGACTGGGCCGCGCCGCTGCTGCACGAGCCGCTGACCGCCGAGGCCGGGCATGTGATCGCCCCCGATCGGCCGGGCATCGGCCTGCTGTGGGACCAAGCCGCGGTCGCGCGTTACCGCGTACATTAGGAGGGAGCCGTTACGCCGTCGCGATCATCCCGGCCCTGCCGCGCCCCCGTCGCTGCTCAGAACCGCCAGTGCACCGGCGGCGCCCCGGCAATGGGCGACCGGAAGCGCGCCAGCGTGCGTCCGTGCAGCGAACCGAGCACGATCGTCGAAAGGTCGCCGTCGCAAAAGGCCATGCTCGAAATGTTGTTGAGCCGTTCACCGCCACCCCCTTCCATCATGTCCGGGGCGAAGGTGCCGCCGGCGAAGGCGGCCTCGATCGCGGCGGTGAAGCCGGAATTTTCGTCGCGAAGCATTACCGTCTGCCCGCCATCGGCCGCGACCCGGATCAACAGGTTGCTGATCACGCTCACCACCCAGAAGCCGCCTTGCGCATCGAAGGCCAGCCCGTCGGGGAAGATGCCCGCCCCGAACTGCGCCACGGTTTCGCGCGCGCCCAGATCGCCGTTCGCCAGGATGGGAAACCGGCTCGTCCGCCGCAGCGCCGTCTCGTTGACGTACAGCCAGCCGCCGTCGGGGCTCGGCACGGCTTCGTTGGTCCAGGCCAGCCCGTCCTTGACGACCCTGGCCGCGCCGCGGTCGAGCAACACGATGAACCCGTCGGCCCGGTCGGGGCGGAAATGCCGCCAGCGGGGATTGGCGACCGTGCTGACGGTGATCCAGACGCGTCCGGCGCGGTCGACGCTGACGAAGTTCAGCGCCGGGAGGGGCTTGCCGTCGACTTCGAGCAGCAACGGTTCCAGATCGCCGTCGAGCGACATCCGCCAGAGACCGCCGGTGTCCCCGACATTGGCGATCAGCAGCGACCGGTCCGGCGCCAGCGCAATGCCGTTGGGCATGAAACCGCGGGGCGCGGAGCGCGGCCGGATCAGCCGGGTTTCGCCGCGTTCGATCCAGGTGACGCCCTCGACATGGCTCGCGAATATCTCACCGCGCGCGGTCGCGAGAACCGATTCCGGCCTGGCGAGGCCCGTTCCGATCGCATCGACCGGGACGATATCGCTGAGTTGCATCGTCAAAGCACACCTCCGTTGCAGGCCAGGCTTCGGGCGCATGGACGCCCGACGCCCGGCGGCGCGGTATTGAAGCCAGTGGAATGGGAGTTCGAGTTATGGAAGCGACAAAATCGGTCAATGTCCCTCTTGTCAAGCGTTCCGACTATAGCGCGCCGGATTACTGGTTCGACCATACGAACCTCGAGTTCGACCTCGACGCCGTCAAGACTCGCGTCAGTTCGCGCATCGCCGTGCGGCGCAACGAGGACGTCGACTCCAAGGGCAATCCGCTCGTCCTGAACGGCGAAGGCCTCGACCTGATCTCGGTCGCCATCGATGGCCGTGTCCTGTCGGGCAATGCCTATATCGAGAGCGACGGCCTGCTGACCATCTTCGACGTGCCCGACATGTTCACGCTCGAGATCGTCAACGATGTCACGGTCGAGGGGAACACGTCGATCATGGGCCTGTGCGCCTCCTATGACGGCGAGATCTTTTCCCAGTGCGAAGCGGAGGCGTTCCGGAAGATCGCCTATTACCAGGATCGCCCCGACGTCCTTTCCCGCTATACGGTGACGCTGCGCGCCGACAAGGCGAAGTATCCGATCCTGCTGTCGAACGGCAATTTCTTCGAAGCGGGCGATCTTGAGGACGGCCGCCACTGGGCGACATGGCACGACCCCTTCGTCAAGCCCTGCTACATCTTCGCGCTGCTCGCGGGCGATCTGAAACGGACGACCGAAACGTATCGCACCATATCGGGCAAGGATGTCGAGGTGTCGATCTATGCCAGCCCGGAAAGCATCGACATGTGCAGCCATTCGATGGACTTCCTGCTCAAGGCGATGAAGTGGGACGAGGATGTGTTCGGCCGCGAATATGACCTCGACGTCTATAATGTCGGCATCCTCAACGGCGGGCCTGGCGCGATGGAGAACAAGGGGCTGAACCTGTTCGATCCCAACTGGATCGTTGCAGATCCCACGAATACGTCCGACGACGAGTACGAGTATCGCAAGAAGACCACGGCCCACGAATACTTCCACAACTGGAGCGGCGACAAGGTCACCATCCGCAACTGGTTCCAGGTATCGCTGAAGGAAGGTCTGACGCGGTTTCGCGACCAGCTGTTCCTCGCCGACGTGACCGAGTTCGGATCGGTGCGCATTAACATGTGCCGCCACATCCGCAACAACCAGTTCACCGAGGACGACAGCCCCACCGCGCATCCGATCATCTGGGATGCCTATATCGAACCGCGCAACCTCTTCACCAACACGGTCTACGACAAGGGCCAGGAATGCATGTTCATGCTGATGTGGATGGTCGGGCGGCCCCGCTTCTGCGAGGTCGTCGCCGCCTTCTTCGACCGTTACGACGGCACCGCGGCGACCATCGAGGAGTTTCTGGGCTGCTACGAGGAGGAGAGCGGCATCGATCTCTCGCAGTTCCGGCGCTGGTTCTATCAGGCCGGGACGACCGAAGTCAGCATCGCGACCGAGTATGACGAGGCGGCGGGGGAGTTCCATATCGACCTGGCGCAGGAAACGACGCAGACCCCCGGCGAACGGACCAAGCAGCCACTTCACATTCCGCTCGCGGTTGCGTTGCTCGACCATCGGGGACAGGAAATGCCGGCCCGTCTCGCCGGCGAAAACGGCGTGCCGCAGCCGGGTACGCGCGTGATCGATTTCACCGAGCGTCGCCAGCGCGTCACCTTCATCGGTGTCAACGAACGCCCGGTGCTGTCGCGCCACCGCTATTTCTCGGCGCCGGTGCGGATCAAGGATGACCCGCAGGACGCCGATCTGGCGCATCTGGTCCGCTACGATCAGGACATCTTCGCTCGATGGGATGCCGGGCAGTCCTACGCGGCCCGCGTCATTCTCCGGGACGTCGCCCGGCTGGCCGAGGGACAGACGCCCGCCGTCGACGACGCCTTCGTCGCGGCCTTCCTGTCGCCGCTTGACGATCAGCGGCTGTCGCCGCGGCTGCGCGCCGATCTTCTGGGGCTTCCCGACGAGCGGACGATCGGCGAGTGGATGGACGTGTTCGACGTCGACGGGGTGCATGAGGCCTGGGCGTTCACCGCGCAGGCCGTCGCCCGCAAGGGTGCCGATCTGCTGCTCAAGGCCTACGAGCAAAATGGCGGCACCGGACCTTACGACCTGGCGCCGGAAACGGTCGGCAAGCGCAAGCTGCGCAACGTGGCGCTCGATTATCTCGTCCGCCTGGGCGAGCCCGACATGCTCGACCTCGCGCTCAGGCAGGTGAAGGACTCAAGGAATATCACCGAGCAATATGTGGCGCTCAAGATCCTGTGCGCGACGGGCTCCGAACAGAAGGCGGAGGCGATCGAGATCTATCGCGACCGCTGGAAACATGATCAGCTCGCGACGGACAAATGGTATCGGGCGCAGGCTGCGGCGGCGCGGTCGGATACCGCGGCGCGCGTCGAGGAACTGATGTCGGCCGACGACTTCAACCTCAAGCTTTTCAGCCGGTGCTTCAGCATCTGCGAACAGTTCTTCTACTTCAACCATTACGGCGTGCACGAGCCGACGGGCGAAGGCTATCGAGTCTATGCCGAACAGATGATCCGGGTCGATCATGTCGTGCCGCTGCTGTCGAACTGGACGGTTTCCCGCTCGGGATTCTCGCGCTGGCGGCGATATGATCCGCGCCGTCAGGAGTTGATCAAGCTGGCCTTCAGGACGATGCGCGACGCCGAAGGCGTCTCCAAGGGCCTGATCGAGCTGTGCGACAAGGCGCTGGCGGAGGAATGAGGACGGCGCGTGGCGGTCAGCCGACCGCCACGCCTTCGATCTCGACTCGCCACAGGGGATCGCCGAGCTTGACCACGGTGACGAGGGTAACCGCCGGCGTGATGTCGCCGAGCATTTCGGCATGGGTGCGCCCATAGATGCCGGTATCCGCCTCGGGCGTCACGAAAATGTTCATCTTGACGATGTTGGACGCGTCCATGCCCGCGGCGTCGAGGACGGCGAGGAAGTTCTTCAGGGCAGTGCGCACCTGGTCTGGATAGTCGGCAACCGTCTGGCCGTCCGCGCCGACCCCGACCTGGCCGGATATGTAGAGGATGCGCCCCGTTCCGCTTACTTCCACGCCGTGCGAATAGCCGTGCGGGACGGTGCCCACCGTGGCCGGATTGTGCTTGGTCATGCGCATGGTCCTCTCCCACTTTCTCGCGGCTGCCGGTGCCGGCGCGGTGTCGCCGGGGGCCGCGGCCCGGCTGCGATTTCTCGATGCGATCGTGCATTCACCTGTTGCGAACTCGGCGGCGGCATTATAGAATAGCAATTCTATTTTTGTCCAGCCTGCAATGGCGCTCTGGAGGAGAGGAACTCATGTTTCCGGATAACAACAGCAGATCGGCGCAGCTCTACCGGGAAGCGCGGAACGTCATTCCCGGCGGCAATTCCCGCGTAGCTGTCTACTATCCGCCCTACCCCGTCTACATCGCCAAGGGCGAAGGCTGTCGGCTGACCGACGTCGACGGCGTCGAACGGATCGACTTCATCAACAACATGACCGCGATTGTCGCCGGACATTCGCATCCCAAGGTGGTGGAGGCGGTCACGCGCCAGGCGCAGTCGGTCATGGGGGTCGGTGCGCCGCACGAAAACGAGGTGCGCCTTGCCGAGATGATTTGCGAACGGGTCGCGGGCGTGGAGCAAATCCGCTTCACCAATTCGGGCACCGAAGGCATCATGTACGCGATCCGGACAGCGCGCGCTTATTCCGGGCGCAACAAGGTCGCGCGGGTCGAGGGCGCCTATCATGGCGGCTCCGACCTCATGGAAACCAGCCAGTCAGGATCGACCCCGGACACCTGGGGTCCGGCCGAGCGCCCGAACACGACCCGCGTCGATACCGGTGTCGGCAGCGAGGTGATCGACGAGGTGATCACGCTGCCGATGAACGACGTCGCGGCCGCGAAGGCGATCCTGAGCGATCATGCCAGCGATCTGGCCGCGGTCATCCTCGACCCCTTCACTCCGCGGCTGGGCTTCATCAGGGCGAGCGACGAATTCCTCGCCTATCTTCGGGAGTTCACGCGGAGTAACGGTTCCGTTCTCATTTTCGATGAAGTGATGACGTTCCGCTCCGGTTATCACGGGGCGCAGGGACAGGTCGGCGTCGTTCCCGACCTCACCACCTTCGGCAAGGTGATCGGCGGCGGGCTTCCGGTCGGCGCGGTCGGCGGGCTGCGCGAGTTCATGGCGGTGTTCGACCAGCATGACTCGCGCCATCGTGTCTATCACTCGGGCACCTACAACGCCAATCCCATGACAACTGCGGCCGGTGCCGCGGCACTCGGCGTGATGACGCCCGACGCCTACGACCATATCAACCGGCTTGGCGAGCGGCTGCGTGCGGGACTGCGCGCCGCGCTCAGGAATGCGGACATGCCGGGGTGCGTTCAGGGCGTCGGATCGCTGACGTACATGCACATCGGCGACGAAGGCCCGATCACCGATCATCGCGTCCGCGTGGGCATGAATCACGACGCCGAAGCACACTCGCTGCTCCACGTGCATCTCCTGAACAACGGCGTGCTCACCGCCGAAGGTCAGGCATGGTTCACCTCTCTGCCGATGAAGGACAGCGACATCGATTTCGCGGTCGATCAGGTCGAGGCAGGGCTTAAGCAGGTTCAGGTCGGCAGACGCGCGCTCGCTTCCTAGACGTCGATCCACAGAGCCGGATCCACGATCGCGATCTTTCCGGGCTGGAGATCAGTCCGGAACGTCAATCGGGTTCTCGCGCGGGGACGGGGCTTTCAACGCTGCGAACGATCGACGACCGCGTCGGCGAGGCAAAGCAGCGTGTCGATCCGTGCAGGACCCAAGCCGGCCGCAGCGTCGAGCGCGACCGGGATCTCGGTGCATCCCAGGATGATCGCCTGCGCACCGCGATCGGCCAGGTCGCGTTCGGCCATTGCAAATTTCGCCGCACCGGCGGCGATCTGCCCCGCCTTCACGAGCCCGATGCCGGACATCACCTCTGCCTGCAGTTCCTCGCTCAGGGCGAGGCAGGTTCGCCCGACGTCCGCCAGCGGCTGCGCGTAGATGCCGCTGGAGACGGTGCCCGTCGTGGCGAGCAGCCCGACCGGCCCGGTCGGTGCGACCTCCCCAATGGCCTTCAGCGTCGCCTGAACCATGCTGACGAAGGGGATGTCGACCTCCCCGGCCAGCCGCGCGTGCCAGTAATGCGCAGTGTTGCAGGGCATGGCCAGCATCGCGGCCCCGCAGTCGCGAAGATAGCGGGCCGACGCCACGAGCGCGGGAAACGGATCGGGACCCGATCCCAGCAGAAACGCTGTCCGGTCCGGGACGAAGTTCGCCGAGAATGTCAGCGCCGGAATGTGATCCTGGTCCCGCCGGGCCGGCGTCCGCTCAACCAGCTTGCGCAGAAAATCGGCCGTGGCGAGCGGTCCCATTCCACCCAGGACCCCGAGCACCGGCCCGTCGCCCGGCGAGCGCCTGACCGCGTCGAGCGCCGTTTCCATGCCCGCAACCCCGATTATAGAATTCTTGTTCTATTTTTCTTTGCCTGTATGATTGCTGGAACTCAAGAAATTAATCGATGAATGGCCGGCCCGCGGCGGTTCAGGTCAGGAGGGATGAACAGCGATGACGATGATCTCGGATTCCCAGGTTGCAGCTTATGAACGCGACGGGGTGGTGCACATACCGAACCCCTTCGACGATCGAAGGATCGCGGAACTGAGAGAAGCGGTCGATGAGGCGCGGGCCAATCCCGGCAAACACGCCCGGTTCTGGAAGACTGACGCCCGTCAGAGCGAATTCTACGAGGAGGCGGAAGTCGCGCAACGCTCAGCCGCGATCCGGAACTTCATCGACGACTCGCCCGCGGGCGAGGTCGCCGGACAGATCATGCGCGCGCGCCACGCCTATTGCATCTACGACCAGTTGTTCGTGAAGCAGGCGGGCGAGGTCGTTAAAGGCACCGACTGGCATCAGGACATGCCGTACATGCCGTTCGACGGCGACCAGATGTGCGTCATGTGGATGGCGCTCGACCCGGTCCCCAAGGACAATGCGCTCCAGTTCCTGCGCGGCTGGCACCGGTCCGGCCAACTCTATCAGTTCGCCACGCCGGGACATCCCGACCTCAGCCTCCCGCCCGTTCCGGACATCGACGAGAATGATCCGGAGGTGGTGAGTTTCGCATGCGAGCCGGGTGACCTTGTCATATTTCAGATGCGGACGCTGCACGGGGCCGCAACCAGGACGAACGTCAGCGGCCAGCGCCGCGCGCTCGCCACCCGGTGGGTCGGCGACGAAGCGGTCTGCCATCTGGAAGGCCGGCTCAACGTGATCCGAAAACCCCTGCCGCTCGTCCCCGGTCGCAAGGTCGCGGCGCTGGCAATGACCCCCCAATGGTCGGCGGGCTAGAGCCTGGAGTCTGATCGGCTGAGGCGAAGCAGCTCATGGCCGTGGCAAACGCCGCCACAGCCGTCACGAAGTCGCTGCCTCGGGAACCGGCCGCTCCGGCACCCGGAATTGACCCCGAAGGATCGCACCCGGGCGCCGGAGCTCCCCCTGCGTTAGAAGGTGAAGTCTACGCGCACGCCATAGCGACGGCCCAGATTGGGGGCCACCGCAGCGCCATTGTTCAGAAAATCAGTGACGTAGGTTTCGTCGAAAATGTTGTCGACATAGCCCGAGATGGTCCAGCCGCCGCCGCGGCTGGAAAGACCTGCACGGAAATTGACAAGCGTGTGCGCATCGGCCTGGGCAGCCGGCAGATTGTTGTCCTCGTCATACCAGCTCGAGATATGCGAGAAATCCGCCCGCAGCCGCGCCTCGAGATCGTCGGTCACCGGGACGTTGCTTTCCGCGAACAGCGTCACCTGGTGCCGCGGAGACCGCTCGGCGTCATTTCCGTCGAACGTATTGTCGGTCACCGGATTGCCGGTGTTGCTCTTGACCGTCGTGTCGAGGAAACCGTAGCTTCCGCCGATGTCAAGGAAGTCAGTCGCGCTGAGCCGCGCTTCCAACTCGGCACCGAACGCTTCGGTGTTGCGGTTCAAACTGCGGTTGGACGGAATGATGCCGCTGAAGTCGAGCTCGAACACCTGCCGGTCACGATACTCGGCATAAAAGCCGGTCAGCGTGACGGTCAGACGGTTGTCGAGGAACAACCCGCGCAGGCCGGCCTCATAACTGTCGACCTTTTCCGGAGCGACCGAGAGCAGCCTTCGTACCTGTTCATCGGTGAGCGAGCTTATCGGTGCTGTCACATTGAGATCGCCGGGCGCGTTGAACCCGCCGGACTTCTCACCGCGCGAATAGGACGCATAGATGATCGAGTCCGGTGCGATCTCGTAGGCGAGCTTGACCGTGCCGGTCAGCGCATTGTCATCGAGCGATGTCTCCGCCACGAATGTCGGCACGAACGGGTTGCGCTGATCGTAGAGAATGTCCTTCTCCGTACGACCGTACCGCAGACCCGCGGTCAGCGTCAGGCCGTCGCTCAGATCGAAGTCACCCTGACCGAAGATGGCATATTCCTTGACGTCGATCTGGGCGCGATAGGCCGTGGCCCTCACTCCCCTGAAGGGTGCCACCGGGAAGGCCGTACCGAAAGCCGCGAAGGCATCGGGTTCGACCTTCTGGTCGAAATAATAGAGACCGACAATCCACCTGAACGGAGCATCGCCCGGAGACGTGAGGCGGACCTCATGCGAGAACTGATCCTGCTTTTCGGTGATGCCTGAAACCAGGAAATCGGCAGGCGAACGGTCCTGATCGTTGGCCGCGTAGAAATCGAAACCGCTGAACGACGTGATCGAGGTCAGCGTGTAGCCCGACCCGATTTCCCCTTCGAACGTCGCGGAGAAATCATAGGTTTCGCGGGTCTGTTCGTCGCGGAAATCCTGCGCGATCCTGCGGTCGATCGCACCTTCGTTACCGGCCGGGCTGACCGGCTCGTAGGTGTTGCCCACCGATTCGTCTTCCGTGTACGATCCGCGGAGGATCAGTTCGAAGTCGCCGCCCGGATCGATCAGCAGCGATCCCCTGACGCCGTAACGGTCGATGTTGTTGTGCTTGACGCCGAGAAGCGTGTTCTCGAGAAAACCTTCGCGGTCCTTGTAATAGGCACCGAGGCGCAATGCGGCCTTGTCTCCCAGCGGCACGTTCAGAACGCCGCGCGTCAGGATTTCGTCATAATTGGAGTAAGACAGCGAGACGTCGCCGCCCAGCTCCCCGATCACCGGCTTCTTGGTGGTGATGTTGATGACGCCGGCCACGGAACTGCGGCCGTAAAGGGTATTCTGCGGACCGCGCAGGACTTCGATCGTCTCGATGTCAAGAAACTCGTTGTTGACGGTCGTTGCCCTGCCCTGCGACACGCCGTCGATGTTGATCGTGATGCCAGGTTCGAACCCGGGCGTCGTCGGCGTCGAGGTGATGCCGCGGATGTTGATCCTGCTGGCGCGCACCGATTCGCTGGTGGTCAGGAAGAGGCCGGGCGTTACGGTGGCGAGCGCGTCGAAGGCCGATATGCCCCTGTCGTCCAGATCCTCGCCGCTGAAGGCCGACACCGCCACGGGCACTTCGGTAAGCAGTTCCTCGCGCTTTTGCGCGGTGACGACGATAACCGATTGTTTCAGCTCCTGATCGGCCGGCGCCATGTTTTGCGCAGCGGCAGGCTGGGCGATCAGGCACGATGTGCTGAGGAGGGTAACCACTGCCCATCGCATATTCGAAGACACCGACTTCGGGCGCAAGCTCATCATCGTTCATTCCCCTCTTAAATAGAAATAGATTTCTATTACTATTCCCTGAACCCTTGCAAGGGGAGAGTTGGAAAATCGTGAGGGGGTGTAGCAAAGCCACAACACCTCCGACCGGCCGCCATGCAGAACAGGGTTCTCCGACCGCCGGCAAGCAGCGGACAGTCGGGCGATCCGACGATTGATCCCCTTGCTTTTCATCGGGTAATTCCATGCCCGTCTCGTGATCGGGGGCGCGCGAGGATGATCTTTGCCGGGGGGGCAGCCAGCCAGGCGCGACCGAGGGCTGGCGGCACGGCGGACGGGACCATCAGTCCCGCCGTCCGGATCGGACATGCAGCGCGACGCGCGCGCCGGTCACGACGCCTTGGCGACGCTCACGATCTTTCGCTGCGCGAACTCCTTCAGCCCCTCGGCACCGAATTCGACGCCCACGCCGGACATCTTCGCGCCGCCAAAAGGTATCTCGGGCGAGATCGCGGGATGCCGGTTGATCCATACGGTTCCGGTTTCGAAACCGAGCGCCAGGGCTTTCGCCTTCTCGACGTCACCGGACCAGACCGATCCGCCCAGCCCGAACGGGCTTTCATTGGCTGCCGCGAGCGCATCCGCGACATCGTCATAGGCGATGACGGGCATCACCGGTCCGAACGCTTCCTCCTTCAGGATCCTGGCGTCGCCGGGTACTCCGGTCAGGATGGTGACGGGAACGAAGCAGCCCGTCTCCGGCGCGGAGCCGCGATAGGCGACCTGCGCGCCGAGCCGCACCGCATCCTCGATCATCGCTTCCAGCTCGGCTTTCTGGCGGGCGTTCTGAACCGGGCCCATGGTGCTGGCGGGGTCGCTGCCCGGACCCATCGCAACCTGGCCCGCCTCCCGCACCAGCGCCTCGACCACCGCCGCTTCTAGCGCACGCGGCACATACAGGCGCTTGAGCGCGGAGCACACCTGCCCGGCATTGGCGAACCGCGCCTGGAACAGCGCGGGCGCGATCGCATCGACCGACACATCGTCGAGCAGGATCGCCGCGTCGTTGCCGCCAAGTTCCAGCGTCACGCGCTTGATCGCGGATGCCGCCGCGCTCGCCACCGCGCCGCCGCTGCGGGTCGAGCCGGTGAACGAGACTTTCCGGATGAGCGGATGCTCCACCAGACGGGGCGCGAGAACGTCCGCACAGGGCACGACCTGCAAGACGCCGCGCGGGAGTATCGTCTCGGCGACCTCGTCCATCATCAACACCGCCAAAGGGGTGTTGGGTGAGGGCTTGAGAATGATGCTGTTCCCCGCGAGCAGGGCGGGCGCGAGTTTCCAGGCGGACAGCAGCAGCGGGAAGTTCCAGGCGGTAATCCCGAGCGCCACGCCGAGCGGATCGTAATGCGCCTCGATCCGTTCCTGCTCATCATCGCGCAGGACGACCGGCTTGAGATCGATGCCGGCGAGCTGGCGGATAAAGTACGCACTTCCCAGTACCTCACGCGTCGCATCGGCGACGGGCTTGCCCTGTTCACGCGTCAGGACAGGCGCGATCCGCTCCACCGCAGCGGCGAGCGCATCGGCAAAACGCCCGAGATAGGCTCGCCGCTCTTCGATCGGGATCTGTCGCCATGTTGCGAAGCCCTTTGCCGCTTCGCTCACCGCGTCCTCGATCTCGTCGATATTCGCCGCCGGTGCCTCGGCGACCACCGTTCCCAGCGCGGGGTCGACCACCGGCAGGCGTTCCGAAAAACGCCTGAGGGTCCCGTCCGCCAGAGGCTGCAACTCCATCATCGCTGTGTCTCGTTCATCCCCGGCCATCCGCGAGAAAGGCCGCCAGCCCGTCGGCGACCTGCTGCATCTGCGCCTCTGTACCGATGGTGATGCGGAGGCACTGGTCGAGACCATAGTTTGCGACCGGCCGAACGAAGACCCCGCGTTCGGCAAGGAACGCCGCCGCCCCCCCGCCTGTGCCCTGCTCCGCTTCGAACCGGAGCATGACGAAGTTCGCGTCCGAAGGCGCTGCCTCGATTCCCAGCCGGGCGAGCGACTGCTGGAACGCGGCCCGCTGCTCGCGGACGAGCGCGAGCTCACGTCCCATATGCTCCGCATCGGCAATCGCCGCCACGGCCGCAGCCAGCCCCGGTCCGCTGACGTTGAAGGCACAGCGCACGCGGTTCATCAGCTCGACCAGCCGCGCGGGCGCATGGCACCATCCCACGCGCAGCCCCGCCAGCGCGTAGGACTTGCTGAACGTGCCGAACACCAGGACATTGCCGTCGTCGGCACCGACAAGTTCGTCGCCGCTGCTGTAATCCGGCCGCTCGATATAATCGCGATACGCGGCGTCGATCATCAGCAGGACCCGGTCGGGAAGCCGGCGGCGCAGGGCATGGACCTCCTCGCGCGTCAGCATCGTTCCGGTCGGGTTGTTCAAATTGGGAAGGTACAGGACCTTGGTCCGGTCGGTGACCGCTGCGACGATGGCGTCGGTGTCGACGCCGTAATCGCCCTTGGGCGGGATCGCGACGATCCGTGCGCCACAGCTGAGCCCCGCGATCTTCCCGATCACGAAGGCCTGCGTGGGCACGATCACTTCGTCCCCCAGCGACACGAAGGTCCGCATGGCGACATGGATCAGGGTCTCCGATCCGGCACCGCAAAGGATGTTGTCGGCGGGAATCGCATATTTCGTCGCCAGGGCCGAGCGCAGCTGCGCGCACGACGGGTCGGGGTAGCGCTGCATCCCGGCAAGCGCCTCGTTCGCCGCACCCACCGCCTTCGGCGACGGGCCGAGCGCCGCCTCGTTCGAGGCGAGGCGCACGGGATTGCGCACGGCCTGCCCGGCGGCTCCGGGCTTGTAGGTCGCGATATCCAACACGCCCGGTGCCGGGAGAACCTGGACGTCGCTCATAACGTTTCCTCCGTGCCCCACACGGTGGTCACCTGCGTGGAGAAGTTGCCGCCGTTGCCATGACAGATGGCCGTTTTCGCGGACTGGATCTGGCGCTCTCCGGCCGTTCCGGCCAGTTGCTCGAACACCTCGGCCAGCATGAAGGCCCCGTACATGCCCGGATGAACGCACGACAGGCCCCCGCCATTGGTGTTCACCGCCAGCCGGCCGCCCGGTGCGAGCGCCCCGTTGTCGACATAGGATCCGCCCTCGCCCTTGGCGCAGAAGCCAAGATCTTCGAGGAACATGATCACGTTGATGGTGAACGCGTCGTAAAGCTGCACCACGTCGATATCCCTCGGCCGCATGCCCGCCATGCCGAACGCGCGCGCACCCGATTGCGCCGCCACGGTCGTGGTCAGCGATGGCCGCAACGCCGGATTGGTGCCGTCGAGCGCCATCGCTGCGCCGAGCAGATAGGCCGGCCGCGCCGCGATGTCCCGCGCGCGATCGGCGCGGGTCATGACGATGGCGGCAGCGCCGTCGGTGATGAGGCAGCAGTCGCCCAACCGTAGCGGCGAACTGACGAGGCGCGACTGCGAGACGTCGGCAAGGCTCAGATCGTCCCGCATGAACGCTTCGGGGTTGAGCTTTGCCCATTGGCGCGCCGCGACGGCAACCTCCGACAGCTGTTCCCGCGTGGTGCCGAACTCGTGCATATGGCGCTGGGTCGCCATGGCGTAGGTATGGAGACCTTCCGCGCGATAGGCGTCGAGATAGGGATCGGGCTCGCGCACTTGCGGCCACGGTCCGCGTCCGGACCGGGTCGTCGCCCCGAACGCGATCAGCGCGACATTGCAAAGCCCCGCCTCGAGCGCGAGCGCGGCATTGAGGCAATGCGCCTCGAACGACGATCCGCCGAGCTGCGTACCCTCGCAATAGCTGGGATCGATGCCCAGATATTCGGCAAAGTCGACGCCCCACATCAGGCGGGACATCGATACCCCGAACAGCCCGTCGACATCCTTCACTGACAGGCCGCAACGCCCGAGTGCCGCCACGCTCGCCAAGGCTGCGATCTCCATGAACGACCGGTTCGGCCCAACCTTGCCGATCCCCGCCGTCGCGGCGGATACCATCGCCGCCTTGCCGCGCACGCTGCCCGCGATCCCGGTCATGGCGCGGTCCGGAAACAGGGGCGGCGGCCTTGACTGCCGTCATCGAAGAATAGCTCGACCGGCGCATCGATCGGCAGATCGGGCACGGCCAGCGTCGTCAGGACGCGCGGCCCTTCGGCAAGTTCAACGATAGCCACGCTGAAGCCGGGGTCGCCGGCGTTGACGGTGCTTGCGTAAACCGTACCCCGGCCGCTCGCTTCGACCGCGGCCAGCTTGTCGGAGCCGCAGGCCCGGCAGACGATCGACGGGTAATAATGGTGCGCCTGGCAGACCTGGCACCGGGCGAGCAGCAGCACGCCCGCTTCGATCCCCTGGCGGTGCCATGCAACGGTCCCCGGCGGATGCGGGGCGGCGCTCATGTCGCGCTCTCCGGCGCACGCACGGGAAACAGCCCGTCGGTCGCCGCGATCCGGTCGAAGGCTTCGGCGAACGCCTCCACCGTCTCCGGGCCATCGAGGGTGATCTCCTCGTTCTGCGCGAACAGCACGCGCGAAAACTGGCCGGCGCCCGCCTGGATCGCGACCTTGGTCGGCGCATTCTCGCTCACCAGGTGCAGCGCCGCGGGCGCGACCAGCTCGGGCGCCAGCTTGCTCTTTGCCGCGTCGCTCAGAACGCCGTCGGTGATCCGCGTGGCCGCAGCGGGGCTGATGGCGTTGACGCGCACGTTCTTGCGCTCGCCCTCGATCGCCAGGGTGTTCATGAGCCCCAGCAACGCGGTCTTCGCCGAACCGTAATCGGCCTGCCCGAAGCTGCCCAGCGTGCCGGACACCGAGGTCGTGAACAGCACCCGGCCGTAGTTCTGTTCCATGAGATGCGGCCAGGCGGCGCGCGTCACATAGACCGATCCGAAGAAATGGACCGCGAACACCGCCTCGAAATCGTCGAGCTCCTTCTTCACGAAGGTACGGTCGCGGATGATCCCGGCATTGTTCAGAACGATGTCGAGCCGTCCATATTCGGCGATGGCGTGATCGACGATCGAGGCGGCCTGCGCCCGATCGGTGATGTCGGACATGTCCGCGACCGCCCGCCCGCCTGCCGCCCGGATTTCCCCGGCGACCTGCTCGGCGGGGGATGCGTCGCTTCCCCTGCCGTCGCTGGCGACGCCGGGATCGTTCACCACGACATTCGCGCCGCGCCGCCCCAGTTCGAGCGCATAGGCACGTCCGAGGCCGCGTCCCGCGCCGGTCACGATGGCTGTGCGTCCGGTAAAGTCTATCCTGTCAGTCACGATGATCCTCTGCGTGAAGGTGGGACGGGCACTAGCCGGCGTCGGTGAGTCCGGCGCGGAGCGCCTTGCGGTCGAGCTTGCCGATCGAAAGCCGGGGCAGCGCGTCGATGTAACGGATTTCGACGGGGCGCTTGAACTTGGCGAGATGGTGCACGCAATGGGCCTCGATGCGCTGCGTCAGCTCCTCGGTCCCGCCCGTCGCGACGACGAACGCCACCGGCACCTCGCTCAGGAAATCGTGCGGCTTGCCGACCACGGCGACCTCCGCCACGCCCTCGACATCCAGGATGACGCTTTCCACTTCCGACGCCGCGACATTCTCGCCGCCCACTTTCAGCATGTCCTTCTTGCGGTCGGCGAACTGCAGCGTGCCGTCCTCGCACAGCTTGATCATGTCGCCGGTGTCGAACCATCCGTCGGCGGTAAAGGCGTTGGCGGTGGCCTCGGGATCGTTCAGATACTCGCAGAACAGGCTGATGCCGCGTACGCCGCGCACGTAAAGCCGGCCCATTTCGCCCGGCTTGACTGTCTCGCCATTCTCGTCGACGACCCGCAGTTCATATTCCGGCGCGGGGCGCCCGATCGAGTGCAGGACCGGCGGCTTGGCAATGTCGGAAATGATCGGGTGCGAAATCGTCTCGGTCATGCCGTACCAGCCGAGCGAGGCGATGCCCCATTCCTTCTCGATGGTCCCGTCATGCCCCCAGTTATTGCCCCAGAAGCGAAAGCTGTGCCGGTCCGGATAAGGCAGGTCGAGCAGCGCCTTGGTCACGAACGGCCCGATCGAGGTCCAGGTCAGGTTGAACCGTTTCGCGGTGTCCCAGAAGCGGGTGGCCGAGAATCTGGGCTGAAGGACGATCGTTCCGCCCGTCCACAAGGTCGCGAAGGTCGAGTAGCCGAGCGCGTTCAGATGGAAGAGCGGCAGATAGACGAGCGTGATGTCGTCCGCCGTGATCTTCTCGTGCACGGCGTTGGTCGACGCGGTCCACAGCATGTTCGCATGGGAGAACACGACCGCCTTGGGCCGGCTCGTCGTTCCCGATGTGTACATGATGCTGTGAAAGCGGTCCGGCTCGGGCGCGCGGCGCTCCATCGGGTCGTTGGCGAGCAGCCGGCGGAAGGCGTCGTCATCGACCGACATCGTCCAGACGAATTCCGCGCCCGACGCCTCGATCACGTCGCGAAGCGCAGCTTCGGTAATGGCGAAGCGTGCATCGGCATGCTCCGCGAAATAGGCAAGTTCACCGGGCGCGGAGTGGATGTTGGTCGTGACGGCAATCGCGCCGACCCATGAGCAAGCGAAGAACGACAGCAGGAACTCCGGGCGGTTGCCCATGTGGACGATGACCCGGTCGCCGGGCATCACGCCGGCACTGACGAGCCCCGTGGCAAGGCACGCGACCTGGTGGCGCAGATCCGCGTAGCTCCAGCTATACCCCTCGCCTTCAAACGGGTCCCAGTGCATGAACGGCTTGTCGCGGTAGCGCCCGGCCTGGTGGTCGAGCAGCCACGGCACATCCATGGCCATGAACGGGTGGATGTCCCCCAAGGGCGCATGCGCTGTTCTCTCGGTCACGGTCCCTCCTCGCGGTCTGATGCCTGCCGCCTTGCGCCGACCATAATCCGGCAGGCATGAAAATGTAAATCAATTTCTATTTTGGGGCCGTCCCGCACCGCTTTCGGGGGGACGGCCGGTCACTGCCCCCGAACGGGCGGTCGCCTGATCGCCGACCACGGCGTCGGGAAGTCACCCACCGGGACCTCGATGAGGACCGGACGATCGGCGTCCCGGTGCGCGGCGACCAGGTCCCCGAGCCTCGCGACGTCGTCGCATTTCACGCCGATCGCGCCGAAGTCGCGCGCCAGTTCCGCGAACCGGGGATTGTGCAGGTCGGAGCCGAGCACCCGCCCGCCATATCGCTCGCGCTGGATGCGCTGCACGTTGCCGAACTTGTTGTCCGCGAACACGATGTTGATGGTGTTGAGGCCGTACTTGACCGCGCTCGCCAGCTCCTGGATGGCGAACATGATCCCGCCATCGCCGCTGATCGAGAGCACCGCACGGTCGGGATTCGCTGCCTTCACGCCGAGTGCCGTCGGAAAACCGTAGCCCAGCGTGCCCTGATAGCCGCTGGATATGTACTGGCGCGGTCCGTAAGTGGGGAACCAGGACCAGGACGCATAGCCGATCTGCGTCAGCTCATCGACGAAGAAGCCGTCGTCGGGAAGCGCGGCACGCAGGTCGCGTAGGATCGCCATTTGCGGCCCCATCTGAGCGTCCAAATCGGCTTCCGACCGGGCCTTGAGGGCGCGCAGTTTGCTTTCCCGCGATGCGCGCGGCAGACCCGCCGGCAGCTCTGCCAGTATGGCCGACACCGCGGCGGCGGCATCGGCAACGATGGCCACGTCGGGAACGAACTGCCGGGCGACCTCGGTGGGATCGACATCGATGCGGATCACGGCCAGGCGATCGTCCTTGCCCCAGTGCCGGAACGGAAAGTCGAGCCGCGTGCCGATGGCGATGACCAGATCGGCGTCCGCCCACAGGGCATGGCCGGCAAGCCAGCCTTGCGCCAGCCAGCTGCTTTCATCGACGACGCCGCGACCGCTGCGCAACGCCACCGCCGGCGCATGCAGCCGCTCCGCGAGGCGGGTCACCTCGACCGAAGCCGACTGCGCGCCGCCGCCCACCAGGATCATCGGCCTTTCGGCCTTCGAGGCGAGCGCCACCGCCCGCTCGATCGCCTTCGGATCGACGGGGGGGGTCCACGGCGTCAGCACGGGGGCAGCGCCGACCGGCACCTCCTGCGCCATGACGTCGGTCGCCATCTCGAGGTGAACCGGCCGGGGCCGGCCCGAACGGGCCTCGCAAAAGGCGGTGGCGAGCAGACGCGGCGCGTCGGCGGGATGATCCGCACGGGCAGCCCATTTGGTAAGGCCGCGCGCGAGTGCCAGCTGGTCGGGCACTTCATGCAGTTCGCCGATCCCCCGGCCCAGCGAGCGCGACGGAATCTGCCCGGCAAGACAGACCACCGGCGCATTGCAGCCATAAGCGGTGGCAAGCGCGCCGCTGGCATTGAGCCAGCCCGGGCCGGGCACCACCGCATAGGCCGATGCCTTGCCGGTCGAACGGGCGGCACCGAACGCCATATAGGCCGCGCCCTGCTCGTGCCGGCTGGTCACCACCCGGATCTCGTCGGACCGGTCGTAAAGCGCCGCGAACAGCGGATCGATCTGAACGCCGGGCAGCGCGAACAGCGTCCCGATGCCATGATCGATCAGCCCGTTCACGAGCGCCGCGCCACCGGTCATGGTCGCGGCCGCTTCCGTCACTTTCGCTTCAGCATTCACGGGCATTTTCCTTCATTACCGTGTTCACCAGCTCGCCAAGGCCGGTCGCCCGCACCTCGACCACATCGCCCGGCCGCATCCACAGCGGCGGCTTGCGCGCCATGCCGACGCCGCTTGGCGTTCCCGTGACCAGGACATCGCCGGGCTCGAGCGTCATCGCCCGCGATGCGATGGCGATCAGCTCGGCCACGCCGAAGACCATGTCATCGGTGGAGGCGGACTGGACCGTCTCGCCGTTGAGAACCGTCTGAAGGGTCATGCCGCGCGCGCCGGGCGGCAATTCTCTCGCGGTCACGAGCTCGGGCCCGAAGGCACCGGTCGCGTCGAAATTCTTGCCCACCGTCCATTGCGGCGTGCGGAACTGATAGTCGCGCACCGACGCATCGTTGAAGAGCGACCATCCGATGACGTGGTCCAGCGCGTCCTGTTCGCGGATGTGCCTGCCGCCCTTGCCGATGATCGCGGCGATCTCGCCCTCGAAATCGAACTGGTCGGAATCGACGGGACAGACGAGGTCGGCCCCATGCCCGACCAGCGTGCTGGCGAAGCGGGCGAAGAAGGTGGGATAATCGGGCTGCTCGAAGGCGACCTCGGCGGTATGATCGCGATAGTTGAGGCCGACGCACAGGATCTTGCCCGGCCGCATCAGTGGCGGCAGCCACGCGATCGCATCGGTATCGATGGCCGGTCCCGCCGCCAGCGCGCGGCCATAGGCTTCGAGCGCCGCCTCGCCGCCGCCCAACCGGTCTTCCAGCCGTCCCGGACCGCCGGGGTCGTCCTCCAAGAAGCCGCGCAACCCCTGCTCGGTGCGAAGCGCCAGGCCCTGCCGTCCACCGGCATCCGCGAAACGAACGAAACGCATGGCAGGCCCTAGGCGTATTCTGCGCGGCGCGGCGTGAAGATGTCGATGTTGATCGCGGGCCGGTCGCCCACCACGACCCCATGATGGCGCACGTTCGGCGGAATGACCAGCAAGCCTCCCTTCGTCAGCCGGTGCACCTTGCCGCCGACATGGAAATCCATCTCGCCCTCGGCCACATACACGATCTGCTCATAGGGATGGTCGTGCGGCCGCGGCTCGTGACCGGGAAGCAGCTCGTGCATCGCGATCGTCGCACCGTCGCCGGAAAACGCCTTGCGGCGCACGCCGTCCCGGACATCGAACCAGTCCATGTCCTCGAAATTGGCCAGGATCGCGTCCATATGCGGCTCCATAATAGAATCTATTTTCTATTTTCTAATTGTCGGTCGCCCGTTGGTCAAGCGCGGAGAGAAACGCGTCCGAATCCACTCCCAGCGACGGCGCACCGGACCGCAGGCGGCAGGGGGTGCCGTGAAGCTTCATGGGAAAGCCGATGGTCCGCACGGGCGCGCCGGCCTCGCTGGTGTCGAGAACCATGTGCTGCGCGACATTCTGAGGATCGGCGAAGACCGAATCGAGCGAGCGCACCTCCCCCGCGGGCACGCCCGCAGCGGTCAGCAGGCCGATCCACTCGGCGCTCGACCGGGTGCGCAGACAATCCTCCACCCGGCGGTTGAGCGCCGCACGATGAGCCTTGCGGCGCTCGTTGGAGCTGAAATCAGGCTCCTCGAGAATCGCCTCCAGCCCGATCGCCGCGAGAAAGCGCCGCAATGTCGGCTCGTTGCTCGGCGCGATCGCCAGGAACCCGTCGGCACTGCTGAACAGGCCGTAGGGCGCGACGACGAAGTGCTCGTTGCCGAGGCGTTCGGGAATTACGCCAGCGTTGAGGTACGACGCCGCATGATAGCTCAGCAAGCTCATGAGCGAGGTGGTGAGCGATGTCTCCACCCGCTGTCCCTCTCCGGTGCGGACCCGGTGGAGCACCGCCGAAACCGTCGCGAGCGCGCCGTAGAGGCCAGCGACGAGGTCAGCGATGGGCGGGCCGGCGCGCATCGGTTGATCGGGTGTCCCGGTGACGCTCATGAAGCCGCTCATGGCCTGGGCGATGAAATCGAACGCGGGCCGCTCCGCATCCGGTCCCGTACTGCCGAAACCGTTGATGCTGCAATGGATGAGCGCGGGATTGAGAGCGGCCAGCACGTCGCTGCCCAGCCCCATGCGCGCCATCACCCCTGTACGGAAATTCTCGACCAGCACGTCGGCGGTCCGGACCAGCGCCTTCAGCCGCGCGAGATCCTCCTGCTCGTAAAGGTCGAGCACCACGGACAGCTTGTTCCGGTTGCACGAGGCGAAATAGCCGCGCAGCGTCCCTACCGACTGCGCGCGGATCGGATCGCCTGCGGGCGGCTCGATCTTGATCACCTCGGCACCCAAATCGCCGAGCAACATGGTGCAGAAGGGACCGGACACGATCCGCGTCAGATCGATGACCCTGATGCCCGACAGCGGCTGGCCCGGCACCGGTCCGGCGCTGTTATCCTCAGCCATGGGCGACGCTGGCCGCAGCGGGATCGTGCAGTGTCAGCCGGGACCCGGCGTGCATGACCTGGCCGGGCAGCGTCCGCCCTGTCCAGGCCTCCATCCGCCGGGAGATGGCGATTAGGCGGGCAAGGTTGATGCCGGTCTCATAGCCTTCCTCGTGAAGGAAGTTCACCAGATCCTCGGTGCACAGATTGCCGCTGGCGGTCGGCGCGAAGGGACATCCGCCCAGCCCTCCGATCGCGCCCTCGAAGGACCGAATGCCGAGTTGCAGCGCGGCCGCGACGTTCACCAGGGCGAGACCGCGGGTATTATGGAAATGCAGGGTGAGCCGCAGATCCGGCACCGCATCGCGCAGGACTGTGCAGACCTTGCGGACGATCTCCGGCGTTGCCATCCCGGTCGTGTCGCCAAGCGTCACCGACCGGATTCCGAGATCGACCATCCGCCGCACGACCGCCAGTACCGCCGCCGGCGGCACGTCGCCTTCGTACGGGCACCCGAACGAAGTCGCGATGCCGCCATGCACGGGCAGGCCGTGCGAGCGGGCGATGGCGACCACTTCGCCCAGCCGTTCCAGCCCCTGGGCCAGCGACTGGTTGAGGTTGGTGCGGTTGTGCGCCTCGCTCGACGACAGAAACGCCACGATCTCGCCGGCCTGCGCCGCAACCGCCCGCTCAGCCCCGCGCACATTCGGCACCAGAGCGCGCAGCGACGCGCGCGAGTTCAGATCGCCGACCAGCGCGAACAGCTCGGCCGTATCTGCCATTTGCGGCACCGCGCGCGGCGACACGAACGACCCGATCTCGAGCGCGGGAACCCCGGACTCGACCAGATCGCGGACGAACGCGGCCTTGCTCCCGGTCGGCATGACCTCCCGCTCGATCTGGAGACCGTCGCGCATCCCCACATCGACGATCTCGACGAACGTGGTGTCGACGGCCGTGCTGGAACCCGGACCGCCGGTCACGATCCGCGTCCCTCCCTCGGCAACACCGCGACCGCATCGCATTGCATCTGCGACGCGCGCGGTGTTTCGTAGTTCAGGATGTGCCTGGCGGGACGCGACGCCTCATCGGGAAACAGCTTGACCCATTCCGCGTTGATCGCCTTCCGCGCCTCCGGCGTCTTGACGTAGAAGGTCATCCGCACGACGTCCTCGGGCGTGGCTCCCGCCGCCTCGAGTACCGCCTTCAGATGCGTGAACATCAGTTCGGCCTGGGCCTCCAGCCCCTCGACATGCTCGCCCTTGTCCAGATCGAAGCCGGAGATGGCGCCGGTGTAGACGATGTTGTCGATCCGCGAAGCGACGGGTATCGGCGCGCCGATGTGACGATAGCCGTCGATGTCGATGCTTTTCCTGCGCATGAGGATTCCTTTCCCGTTACCGCGGCGGCAAAATCGATTTGAGGCCATAGACGTTGCGCGCCTCGACCAGCGACATGCCGTCGCGCAAGGCCGCCAGCATACGCTCGTCGGCTTCCTGGAGCGGCGCGGCCTGGTCATAGACCTGGGCGGCCGCATCCCGGGGGATGAACAGCACGCCGTCGCCGTCGCCCAGGACGAAATCGCCCGGCCGCACATAGACCCCTCCGATCGTGACCGGCACATCGCGCTCCTCAATCCAGGCGAGCTTGTTGCCGCTCAGCATGTGCGCTCCGCGCGCGAACACCGGATAGCCGAGTTCGCGGCAGCCGTCGCGGTCGCGGACCATGCCGTCGACGACAGTGCCGTGGGCACCCACCCGCTTGGCGACGGTCGCACGGAGATCGCCCCAGAGCGCGCCTTCGCGGATGCCCCGGCCGTCGAGTACCGGTACGCTGCCCGGCCCCAGCAGGTCCATATATTCGGCATGGTGCTTGGACGCCGCGTTATAGGGCGATATGCGCGCGGTCACCGCCACGCCATGTACGCGGTCGCCCGGATTGATTGGGCCGATGCCCCGGCACTGGCCGTCGATGCCACATTTCTGCAAGGCGTCGGACATGACCGAGGTCGATGTCCTGGCGAGCAGGGCGAGCAGCGCATCCATCAGCCGCGCAGTCCTGCATAGCGTTCGGCACGCGCCGCCTGCTCGGTCTCGGTCACCCGGCGCCAGTCCTCGTCGCCGGGGATGCGCGCCGCCAGGGCCTGCAGATGGTAAAGCGGGGTGCCGGGCTTGGGCAGCGGCGGCACGTCCGATTTCAGACGCTCCAGCAGATACTGGCGGGCAAAGTGAATCGCCTTGTCCGCGGTGCCGAGGAACTCCTTGGTGCGGTCGGGCCAGGCCCCTTGCGATTCGCCGACGATGAAGTCCTCGAACATGATGTCAGTGAAGCCGGTGAAGCTCTCGCCGCGCCGCATCGCCTCGCGGTCCTGCCCCCAGCGGGGCTGGGTCTTGGGTGTCTGGTAGAAGTCGTTGTCGTCCAGGTCGGACCGGCCGATCGCCCACGAACGGTCCGACTCCGGCATCGGGCCGTCCGGGCTGTGCCGGAAATACCACTGCATCGACGTATAGTTGTCGATCGGCACCGACATGATGAACAGCTTGCGGCCCGGATCGGTGGTGGCGATGAACACGCCGTTCGGCGCGACGATTTCCGACACGCGGATATAGCTGGAGCCGTCGCCCATGCTGCGCAACGTCACGTAACGGAAGCCGTGATCGGTCTCCTCGCATTCCAGCGTCGGAGCGAGATTGGCACCCGCCGCGCCCAGATCCACGCTGCTGCTGCTGTCGGGGGCCTTCTGGATCCAGCTGCTGTGCAGGATGCCGAGGTGCGAGGGGTCGAGGATCGCCTCCAGCCCGGTCAGCCAGTTATAGTCGCAAACCGCCCGGCGCGAGCACAGCTGGTCGTCGACAAGCAGGTTGAAGATGAGGTCGGGCAGTTCCGGTGCCTGGCCTTCGCCGAAATAGACCCAGACCGCGCCGCCCGCTTCCTTCACCGGATAGCTTTTGAGCGGGACCCTTGAGGGAAAGCGCGGGTCGGGTTCGTTCGGGGTCTCGACGCACTTGCCCGACACATGGAATTTCCAGCCGTGGAAAATACAGCGCAGCGAATCGTCCTGGACATTCGCCAGTTCCAGCGAGCAACCGCGATGCGGGCATTTTTCGTCGAATACCGCCAGTTGCCCGTTGCTGGCGCGGAACGCCACATAGGACTGGTCAAGCACCCTGATCTTTTCCGGGTCGCTGCCCGGAGCGAGATGATTGGATGTCATCACCGGCAGCCACATGCGCTTGAAAACCGCATTCATCGCCGTGCCCGGTCTGATGTCACCCAGCAGATTGGCGTTCTTTTCGTTCAGCATAGCTTCCTCTCCATAGCCCCGGTCGCTCAAGACCAGACCGACCAGCCCATCCCCTGCCCCGAGCCGGCCGGCGTACGTGGAATGGGCACATAATCCTGCCAGACCAGCGCGCGGCCGTGCATCGCGCCCGCCAGCACCAGCCAGCTGCGATTTTCCGACGTGCCCGCGGACAGCTTCGCTTCCGGGATCGCGGCGAGCGCGTCCCAGTCCTGCGCCGCGATCAGCGCGAGAAACTCGCGATCGAATTCTTCCTCGCAGATGAAATGGCTGAGCCCGCCCGAAGCGATTATCGCGACGCGGCGCGATGTCCCGTCCGCCTCGACGAGCTGCCGCAAGACCCGCCCCAGCGCCAGGCAGCGGCCCGGCCGCATCGGATGCAGCGGCGTGAAGGTGTTAATGAAGACCGGCACCACCGGCGGCGGCGATCCGTCGAAAAAGCGTTCCAGGACATAGCCGTGCGCATGGCCCAGCCCCAGCTTCTCCGGCTCGGGCACCGAACCCAGCGCCGACACGTCGAAACCGGCATCCATCAGGCCGCCGACGAGATACTCCGCCATCTTCCGGTCGACGGGGTACGATCGCGGCCAGTCCATGCCGTAATCGCGGGTGACCCGCACCCGCCATTCGGGCATGCGCGAGGTGTCGCGCGGATGCGTCGTGATCGCGTCGCCGTGAAACACCGCGAGCGAGGGCACGTTGTTTTCCGCGAACAGTTCGTTCTGATCGTTGCCGATCAGCAGGATGACGTCCGGTCGGGCCGCCTCGATGTCGGCGCGCAAGCGGTCGAGCGCGGACCGGCACAGCGCCTCCTTCTTCTCGAAGGTCGCCAGATCGATGTCGTCGCGATGGCGATCCCCCCGCTCGCGGTACAGCTCGGCATAGGTCAGCCGCCGCCCGTCAAGGGTGTTCATCATCCGCGCATCTGATTTCATCTCGTCCTGCGCGCGTTCCACCCAGAACTTCGCGGGAAGCGCGAGCATGGGTCCATGGGAGGTAGCGGCTCCTAGCACGATGGTGGCCATGCCCCGTCCTCTCCTTCGCCGGTTATCGGTCGAAGTAAAAGATGGCGAGAACGGTCAGGGCCAGCGCGGGCTTTGGCTGCCCTTCCAGCTCGAAGCCGCAGTCTATGGCAAGCTTCAGGCCATCGTCCTGCTCGCGTTCCTCGACCGACACGAGCCTGGTGTTCAGGCGAATCCGCGATCCGGTGGGCACGGGCGAGATGAAGCGCAAACGCTCGGCACCATAATTCAGGCTCTGCCGTTCATTGTCGACGGTCCACGAGGCTTCAAGCAGCTGCGGCAGCAGCGAGAGCGTCAGAAAGCCGTGCGCGATGGTCCCGCCGCTGGGCAGTTCGCGCGCCGCCCGCTCCCGGTCGACATGGATCCACTGATGATCGCCGGTCACGTCGGCGAAGCCGTCGACCATCTCCTGCGTAACGACCAGCCAGTCGCTCTGCCCGGTCACGCCGGGCGGCACGGCCAGCAGCTCGGCCCGCGCAGCCACCTCAAAAATCTTGTTCATCCGTCACCTCTTCCCTATTAGAAATAGAAACTCGATTCGAAAATCAAGGAGAATCTTATGGCAAAGGTCTGCGTAGCCGGAATCGGCATGACCCGCTTCACCAAGGTGTCGGCGCCGGTGCCCTATGAACGGTCGGGTGCGGAGGCGGCACGCGCAGCCCTCGCCGATGCGGGGCTGGCCATGACCGACATCGACCTTGCGGTCGCCAGCTACGCCATGGGCGAGACTTGTTCGGGCCAGGTGGCGCTATACGCACTTGGCCTGCATGGCGTCCCTATCGTCAATGTGTCCAACGCCTGCGCATCGGGATCGACGGCGCTGTACCTGGCGCGCCAGGCGATCCTCTCCGGCGAGGCCGATGCCGTGCTCGCGGTCGGGTTCGAACAGATGGGGCGGCAGTTCATCCGCGGCTTTCCCGACCGCACGCTGCCCGTCGGCTGGATCGACGATCGCACGCGCGAACTGGTGGGCGTGGACGCCGATGTCTCGACGGTCGGATGGTTTGCCGGCGCGGGCCGCGAATATCTCGACAAAACGGGCTATGACACGAGGATCTTCGCCGAAGTGGCCGCCAAGGCGCGCCGTCACGCGCATCACAACCCCAACGCGGCGTTTCGCGATCTGCTGACGGTCGAAGAAATCCTCGAGTCGAAGCTGATCGTGGATCCGCTGACCAAGTTCGAATGTTCAGCCCCCACCAATGGCGGGGCAGCCGTGATCCTGACCAGCATGGACTTCGCAAAGCGGCGCGGCCTGCGGACCGATGTGCGGCTGTCGGCCCAGAAGATGCGCACCGACTCGCCGTCGGCACAGGACGAGAAGAGCATGATCAAGGTGGTCGGCTTCGACATGGTCAAGCAATGCGTCGCCGACCTATACGAAGCAACCGGCGTCGGACCGGAGGATCTGGACATTGTCGAACTGCACGACTGCTTCGCTTCCAATGAAGTCATCAGCTACGAGGCACTGGGCCTTGTCCCCGAAGGTGAGGGCGGCCGGATGGCGCTCGACGGCGACAACAGCTATGGCGGTCGCTACGTCGTCAATCCTTCCGGCGGCCTGATCGGCAAGGGCCACCCGATCGGCGCGACCGGGGTCGCGCAATGCGTCGAACTGACCACCCAGCTGCGCGGCGAGGCTGGCCCCCGTCAGGTCGAGGTCGCTCGGCTGGCACTGCAGCACAACATCGGCCTCGGCGGCGCCTGCGTCGTCGGGCTTTACGAACGCGCGTGAGATCGGCCCCGCCCCGCCGCACCGATCGACAAAGGATATGCGATTTGACTCTTCCCTGACCCCTTCGCACCCTCATGACCGCGCTCATCGCGCTGCTGCTGGTGGGCCTGTCATCCGGCAGCAACGCCACGAACGGCAGCGGCGCTACTGCGCGCATCGACGGCAAGGTCGTCTCGCCGTCGGGCGAACCCGTGCCGGGGGCGCGGGTCTATCTGGTCGACACTTTTCTGGCGGCCGTGGCCGAGCGTGACGGCAGTTTCGCGATCACCGACGTGCCCCCGGCGAATACGTCCTCTCCGCGTCGCGCCCTGATCGCGAGACCAGGCTGGTGCCGATGGCCGTGGCGGGGGGCGACGACCGGACGGTCACGCTGACGCTCGGCCCCAATCGCCATCTGGAGGCCGCCGCCGCCCGTTACCGCGACCCACCGCCCGAACGCCTGCCGCAGAAGCGGGTCTATCTCGACTCGGTCGGCCGGGCGAATGACGGCGCGCCCAACATCGTCGTCATACTGTTCGACGACATGGGCTATGGCGATATCGGCGCATACGGCAATCCCCTCGCGCGGACTCCGGCGATCGACCGCCTTGCCGCCGGCGGCGTGAAGCTCACGCAGTTCTATGCAACCTCGCCGCGGTGCAGCCCGTCTAGGGTCGGGCTGATGACCGGACGCTATCCGGTCCGCGCACTCTCGCATCATTGTGTCTTCGCCCCCAAGGGATCGCTGGAGGAGATGGCGCTCCACGCCAACTGTCTGATCACCCACATCCTGGCCGACGAGATCCGGCTGCCGGAGATCCTCTCGGCCGCGGGCTACCGGACCGGCATCATCGGCAAATGGCATCTGGGCAAGGAGCCGGGCTTCTTCCCCAACGAACTCGGCTTCCAGAGCGCATTCGGCCCGATGCACAGCAACAACAAGAAGCCGTTCAACATCTATCGCAACGGCACCGTCGAGATCGCCACCAAGGATGTCGACCAGAGCAGGCTGACCGCGCTCTACAAGAGCGAGGCAGTGAAATTCATCGAAAAGACCGGCGACGGGCCCTTCTTCCTCTATATGTCGCATACCTTCCCGCATGAGCCGCACCACGCCGATCCCGACCATCGCGGCCATACCCCCGGCGGCGAATCTGGCGACATGATCGCCGATCTCGACCGGAACGTCGCCGCCATCATGGCGGCGCTCGAACGGCGGGACGTCGCGAAGAACACGCTGGTGATCGTGACCAGCGACAATGGCAGCGGCTTTGTGTCGAGCGTCGGCAATCTGCGCGGCCGCAAGGGCGACACGTTCGGGGGCGGGATGCGCGTGCCCGGCATCTTCCACTGGCCCGGCCGCCTGCCCAAGGGCAAGGTCCGCGCCGGCATGGCGATGCAGATCGACCTGCTCCCGGCCCTGCTGTTGGTGGCGGGGATCGTGCCGCCGGCATACCGCGTGATCGACAGCCGGAACCTGATGCCGCTATTGACGGGCAAGACCGCGTCGATCCACGACTATCTCTATAATTTCACGCCCTACGTCGGCGGCGCGGAAGCGGTTCGGGACGAGCATTTCAAATGGCGTGCGCCCGCGCTCATGGAACAGGGGGACTTCTACTATCCCGCGCCGATGCCGATCCATTCCACCTTTTCCCGGCCGATACTGACGGACATTCACCGCGACAATGAATCGTACGACCTCAGCAATCGCTACCCCGCCGACCAGGCCAGGCTGGACGCCGCGCTCAAGGCTTTCCGCGCGGGGCTAGACGAAAATGTCACGGGCCGAAAGAGAGACTGACGACAGCTTCCAGTTCGATCTTGGCGCCATAGTGAAGCGCCGGTACCGGCACGATCGCGCGCGCCGGACGATGCGCGCCGAAATAGCTGGCGTAGATCGCATTGATCGTCGGCCAGTCGCCAATGTCGGTGACATAGACGGTGACCTTGGCGACGTCGTGCAGCGCGGCCCCGGCGGCTCCGGCGATGGCGGCCAGTGCATCGAGAACGCGCTCGGCCTGGCGTTCGACGGGTATGGCCGGGTCGCTGTCGGGGGCGATGCCCAGCTGGCCCGAAACGAACAACAGGTCGCCCGCGCGGCAGGCCTGCGCATAATGTCCGGCGGGCGGCGGCGCGTAATCGGTATGGATGGTCTCAACGGGCATCACGGTCTCCAGGCAGGGCTCAGGGATAGATCGTCGGCACCCGGTTCAGCCGGCACTGTCCCGTCCTCTGCACCGGGCCACGGTGTCGGCCAGCAGGTCCGCGGGCAGCGCCCAGACGGTATTACCACCCCGCCCGGTTATCGTTTCGGCCGCGATGAGGGCGTTCAGGACGGCGCTCTCCACCGCGGCGATGGTCGCGGCAAACAGGGGCGAGATCGCCTCGTTGGGGATCATGTTCAGCTGCCTGATGATGTTGGTCGGTTGACCGGGCAGCAGATTGCCGGTCGCAAAGGCGATCGCGAAATCGCCGCTGCCGTTGTTGCCGGTGCCGCCGACGCGGCCAAGCCCGACGATCGCGCGCTGCGCCAGGCGGCGGCACTGAATCGGGATCAGCGGCGCATCGGTCGCGATCACGATCTGAACCGAGCCGCTCTCCGCGTCGGAGGGACGCATGAACGGGGGCAGCTGAATGTAGGGATCGTCGGGCGACAGACGCGGAAACGGCACCTTGTCCGCACCGATATGGTCGCCGACGTTCAGGCCGTCGAAGCGAAGATCCTCACGCCGCCCGTGATTGGTCTGCACCAGCGCACCGACGGTAAATTGTCCATAAGCGGTGTTGGCGATCTTTGACGCCGTGCCGATGCCGCCCTTGACCAGATATCCGACGACTCCGGTTCCTGCGCCCACATTGCCTTCCGCGACGGGCCCGGTCCTGAGATTGGCCAGCGCCTGCTCGACATGCTCGGGGCGCAAGGGGCCAGCGGGTCCGTCGGACAGCAGGAAATCGTTGGTCTCGCCGATCACCGGAATCTGGAAGCGCCGCTTGGGCCCGGCGAGCGTGGTCAGGCGCAGGACGGTGTCGCGCACCATGCCCAGCGAAAAGGTGCCGGTCAGCCCGATCGGCGAATTCAGGACGCCCGTCTCGTCGAGCCATTGCAGCCCGGACACCTCGCCAAAGCCGTTGTAGCGATGATAGCCGGCAAAGACATGCTGCTCCCAGCTTGGCGCGGGCACCGGCTGGACGAAGGTGATGCCCGTGCGCGCCACCACGGGCGCGTCGGCGATCACGGTAGCATGGCCCACCTGGACGCCAGGTACGTCGGTGATGGCGTTTAACGGCCCCGGCGCATCGGGTCCGATGGAAATCCGGCCCGACCCGTCCCACTGCACTTGCCCGGAAATCGTCAAAGTTCAGCTCCTCTCGCGCGCACTTTATAGAATACCCATTCTATTCTTGTCCGCAAGGGCCGGCCACGTCGGGAAATCTATTTTCCAGTACCTGGTACCTCGCCGTCGTCTGAAATGGGTGGAAAGGAGACGTTTGCTCCCAATGACGTACCCCTCCAACGCCAACACGGCCATTCTCGACCGCTCGATCGAGGCGGCGAAAACCGGGCCGTTTACCCCAGAGACCAGCGCGACAGCCTTCGTGCGCGAGGCGGTGCGGCGTGTTGTCAGGGTCGGCCTTAGGTTCTCATTCATAGGCAGTCGGCGATGAATTGATTTCTGGTTCTGGCATTTCTGCGACGTCCGGCACACCTTCCTGTGCTGCATACGCCCTGACTTCGGTTGCCCGTTCCTCGATCTCTTTTGCGAAGAACGAGGGCCGCGTCATGGCGCGCAGCGGTTTGCCTTCCGGCAGGAGGTTCATCAGCCAGGGAAGGACCAGTTCTCCCTCATAGGGTTCCGGACGGATCGGCATCGCCAGTGAGGCCGGGAACCTGTCGGGGGACGAACGCCAGGCATCAGCGTAGGCAAGGCGGGTTGCCTGCGCATCCGCGCTGATCGTGGCGACCATGCGATCTTCGTAATGAACCGGCAGCTCCACCGTCAGGCCTGCGAAATTCCGGTAGCGGCAAGGCGCAGGCCGACAGCCTTGGCGGCAGCAAGCGCCTTGCCGAGTTGCGCAGCAGGCTTGCCCGCTTCCAGATCGACGATGAAGCGTTCGCCGCTGTTGATGGCGAGAGCCAGCTCCCGCTGGGTGAGGCCGAGGGCCTTGCGGGCAGCAGCGACGGCGGCGCCGAACTGGGTTGCGTTGTCGATTATGCCATTGTTACCGAACGGGAAGATTGCATGTGGGCTATCGGGTTCAAGAGGATTATTTCCCGATTGGGAAGTAATTACCCTGAATTGGCTGAAAGTAACGAAATTAGCCTATCTTCGAGCAGCGCATAGACATACCATGACGCCTCGAAGAAATGCCTGCCTTCAATCGCTTCATCCAGCCTTCCGATCATCTGCCGATACAGCGCAAACTTGCCCATGCATCCCCTTTCAACAGTTTCGGCGCCATCAAGGCATGATCCTGACTAAAACGCGCCTATGGTCTTATTGGGAAGATGGTCAACGAAAGGAGGTCATCATCTCAGGCGCCGAGAACCTGACAAGATCGGCTGGTCGGTTACTATTTGGCGCGAGCGAACACCCAATAAGCGGCGCCGAAGTCGTGTCGATGGCTTTGTTGGCGGACACTGTGATCGCTTTCCAGCCTCGGGCGGCCGGCGGCGATCGCAGTCTACACGCCGTGGCCAACCATCTTGGGCGGCTCGCCTGTTAGAAGGTCGATGAAGCGAATGCAGGTTTCAGGTCTATCCGAACCGCTTGCGTCCGAAGCTTGCACGAATGACTTGGGCTCCTGTCCGCAAATCATCCAGATAGTTCGACCATGCCTGCATCATCTTGACCCTCTCGGCCCAATGTTCTCCCCGCGCATAGGCGCGGCGGACATCGTTGCTTTCGACATGTCCAAGCTGGCGCTCGATCGCATCCGGATGCCATTTCCCCATTTCATTAAGCCGCGTGCTTGCCATCGCCCTGAACCCGTGAGCGGTCATCTGGGTCTTGTCGTACCCGAGACGGCGCAAGGCGGCATTCAGTGTGTTGTCAGTGATTGGCCGCTCCGAGGAGCGAATGCTCGGAAACAAGAACCGGCCGTCGCCGCTTATCGGCCATAGCTCTTCGAGCATTTCCATGACCTGCTTGGCGAGAGGCACACGGTGCGGGCGGCGCATTTTCGCTTTGTGAGCGGGAATGGTCCAGATCGCTGCATCCGCATCGAACTCTTGCCATTCAGCCTGTCGCAGCTCGCCGGGACGAACGAAAAGGTGTGGAGCGAGGCGAAGCGCAATCTGAACCGTAGGCTGACCCTCATACCCGTCGATCGCTCGCAGAAGGGCGCCGATGTCTCCAGGCTCCAACAGCGCGGAACGATGCGTGACCTGTGGCCGAATGAGGGCACCCCGAAGGTCGATGGCAACGTCGCGCGGCGCGCGCCCAGTCGCGACGGCAAAACGGAAGAGCGTGCCGAACGTCCCGCGCAACCGATTCGCAGTTTCGTAGCGGCCCCGAACTTCGATTTTACGAAGCACCTCCAGGAGGTCCGTCGCTGTAATTTCGGCGATGGGACGATCGCCAAGGCGCGGATAGGAGAACTCCATCAGCCACCGGTTTTTCTTGAGCGTCGCTGCTGCGCGTCCCTGGAGCTCGAGGCGTTCCAGCCACTCTTCGGCAATAGCCTTGAAGGTTTCCTGTTCGCGGACACGTTTTTCACGCTCGGCTTCCTTGCGCTGCTTCATCGGGTCGATGCCCGAAACCACGAGTTTCCGTGCAGCATCGCGCTTCTCGCGCGCCTCAGCGAGGCCGATGTCCGGATAGACGCCGAGGGCCATCGTCTTCTGTTTGCCGTCGAAGCGGTAGTTGTAGCGCCAATACTTCCGGCCGTCGGGGTTCACGAGAAGCACGAGACCCGGAGAATCGGTCAGCTTGTACGGCTGCTGCCTGCCCTTCGCGTGCAGCACCGCCGCTGCGGATAGCGCCATGATGGTATCTCCCGTTCGAGTGTTGGCAGATACCATCATTTTTACCACTGAACGCTCTGGATACCAACAACCGGCCCTGAACTGCGCCGGACTCAAATCTCCGGAGAGCCGCAGAAATGCGTACTTTCTTGGACGGCTACGGACGGCTGTGGAGAACAAATGGTGCCCGGGGACGGAGTCGAACCGCCGACACTGCGATTTTCAGTCGCATGCTCTACCAACTGAGCTACCCGGGCACATTCCTGCGAACGCGGAATGAAGCGCGCCTCTTAATGGCCTGCGCAGGGCTTGTCCAGCACCTGCGCATCAATCCTCTGCAGGGGGTTCCTCATCGGAATGCACGGGCACGCGGTAGCGTTCGTCGAGCCACGAAATGAGGTCGCGGTCGCGGCAGAGCTGCGAGCAGAAGGGCTTGTGCGTGGGCGTTTCGGGCTTGCCGCAGACGGGGCAGCGGCCGAGGCGCGAGTCAGCTTTGGGCGGCATGGACATGACCGGCTTGTAGCGCGAGCGCGGCATCTTCGGCCAGCACGACCTGCGCACCGATACGGCGTTCGAGTTCGGTGACCAACGGCGCGTGCGCGCGCAGCCACGCGGTGACGCGTGGTGCGGCGGTGAGCGTGCGAGGCCCTGCCCCCGGCGTCCGCGCGGCAAGGTGCAGGAGCGCAAGCGCGGCGGTTTCGAGCCGTGCGTTCTGCACAAGCTCGACGATCGAAGCGCGCGGGCGCGGGCGTACGATCTGGAGGAAGCCGAAGCCGTTTACGGCCGTACGCTCGAAGGGCTGCGGGAGCAGGCTGTCGACAAGGTCGGCAGCCGCCTGACGCGCGACCTTGTCGCGCAGCGTCGGTAGGTCGATGCCGATGGAGCCGCCGATGTCGAACCGCCGGATCACGGCAACGGCGGCGCGAACCCCGGCCAGGGCGAGATCGACCGCGGGGAGATCGCCATCGATGTCGATGGTTGTCATCGCCGGGGTCGGCACGATCGCGAGGCTGCCGCCGGTAAATGCGACATGGCCGCTTTCGGCGTCCGCAATCGCGTCTCCCCAACCATAATCATCCAGCGTTTCCCCGTGACCGAGCACGCGCGCGCCCGGAGGATCGAATGCAGGCGCCGCGATCAGCCCCGGCGTAGCGCCCGCAACGCCTTCCGCGCGCGCCTTTGCAATCCGCGGACGGCCACGCTCCGGGATCGGCTCGCGCGCCACGATGACCCGCACGAGCCCGCCTTCGGCAAGATCGGCGGGAACGGGTTCGAGCAGCGCTTCATGATCGCCCAGCAGGACGATGCCGCGCCGCGCGCCAAGCTTCGCTGTCAGCCGCGCATCCCATATTTCGCCCACGCGGGGGGCGCCTTCGCGACCGATCCGCATTTCGGCGATCTCGCCAGCCTCGACAAGCGCGGCGCGGGTTTCGCCGATGCCGCGCTCGATCAGCCATTCAGCCATCGGAAGGGGCGATGCCGGACGCGGCGAGAAGCGCCGATGTCTCGTAGAGCGGCAGGCCGACGACCCCCGAATAGCTGCCCGAGAGAAAGCGCACGAAGGCGGCGGCACTGCCCTGGACCGCATAGCCGCCCGCCTTGCCGCGTCCTTCGCCCGCACGGACATAAGCATCGATCTCGGCGTCCGAGAGTCGCTTGAAGGTGACGATGGTTTCGGCAACACGCTCCCGCAGGCGCCCTTCGGCATCGATGACCGCGACGGCGCTGTAAACGCGGTGCCGCCGCCCCGAAAGCAGGGTGAGGCATTGCCGGACGATCTCGTCGGTGTCCGCGGGGGGCAGAATACGTCGGCCTGCGGCGACCGTGGTGTCGCCGGCGATCACCACCTCGCCGGGCTCCCGCTGCACGGCGGCGGCCTTTTCTGCGGCAAGACGCACGGCGTAGTCACGCGGCAGTTCGCCGCGCCGGGGCGTTTCGTCAATGTCGGGCGAAAGCGTGCGCGCCGGAACGAGACCGATCTGTTCGAGAAGGGCGCGGCGGCGCGGGCTCGATGAGGCAAGGACCAGCGCCGGCACAGGACAGTTCCGTTACTTGAAGCGGTAGGTGATGCGGCCCTTGGTGAGGTCGTAGGGCGTCAGTTCGACGAGCACTTCGTCGCCGACGAGCACGCGAATGCGGTTCTTGCGCATCTTACCGGCGGTGTGGCCCAAAATCTCGTGATCGTTTTCAAGTTTGACCCGGAACATCGCGTTGGGGAGCAGTTCAGTGACCATCCCCCGCATTTCCAGAAGTTCTTCCTTCGCCATTCAGTCTCCTTGCGCGGGCAAGCGTGCCCGCAAATGCTGCCTGCCCTTGGCGGAAAAGGCGCAGAAACGCAAGGTTGCTGTTGGCGAAGGGTTCAGCGGCGCCGGAGACGCCGCGCGTTTGCGGTGACGCGGCTGTGCACGGGGGCAAGCGCGTTTTCGGCAGCCTCCATGGGGTCGCGGGCGCGCGCCGCACCCATCATGCCGCGCGTGAAGGCATCGACCTTTTCCGGCACCATGCGATTGAATTCCTTGGCATCGAAGGCTTCCGGGAAGATCGCCGCGTTGCCGAACATGGCGCTACGCTCTGCGATCACGACCATCGAGGCCGACCAGGTTTCCATCGACATACGCCACAATCGGACCATCTGCGGACCCGAATACCACCAGTCGACCATACACACCCCGCATGTTTATCCGCACCGGCGAACCGCCGACTCCGTTGCGGCGCAGCACCGCCTTCTTTACAGGCAGTCGCGATGAAAACGGAACTGGTCTTTGCAATCCCTAAGGGACGCATCCTTGAAGAAGCGTTGCCGCTGCTTGCGCGCGCTGGAATCGAGCCCGAACCCGCATTCGCGGACGAGAACAGCCGCGCGCTGCAGTTCGCCACGAACGTGCCGGGGCTTTCACTGATCCGCGTGCGCGCCTTTGACGTCGCGACCTTCGTGGCGCACGGCGCAGCAGACCTCGGCATCGCGGGCAACGACGTGCTGATGGAGTTCGCTTACTCCGAGATCTACGCGCCCGTGGACCTCGGCATCGGACACTGCAGGCTTTCGGTGGCCGAACCCGCGGAGATGGCAGCGGGCGACGATCCGCGCAGCTGGAGCCACGTGCGCGTCGCAACGAAGTATCCGAACCTCACCAGCCAGCACTTCGCCGCGCGAGGCGTGCAGGCGGAGTGCGTGAAGCTGAACGGCGCGATGGAACTCGCGCCGAAGCTCGGCCTGACGCAGCGCATCGTCGATCTCGTGTCGAGCGGACGGACGCTGAAGGAAAACGGCCTTGTCGAGGTGGAGAAGATCGCCGAGGTGACGAGCAGATTGATCGTCAACCGCGCCGCCTTCAAGACCAAGGCGGCAGCGATCACGCCGTGGATCGAGCGCTTCCGGGAGGCCGCCGGTGCCGCTTGAGCTTTCCAGCGCCGACGCGGATTTCGCGGCACGCTTCGCGACCTTCGTCGAGGCCGGGCGCGAGACGGCAACCGATGTTTCAGCGGCGGTTTCCGGGATCATCGCCGATGTTCGCCAACGCGGCGATGCGGCGCTTTTCGAACTGACGCGGCGCTTCGACCGCACGGATGTGACGACGCTGCGCTTCACTGAAGCTGAAATCAGCGCCGCGAAGGATCAGATCGAACCCGACCTTCGCGCTGCGCTCGAGCTCGCGGCGGAGCGCGTCCGCGCGTTCCACGTCGGGCAGCTTCCCGCCGACCATGACGCGGTGGACGCCGCCGGGGTGCGGGCAGGATGGCGCTGGTCGGCGATCGACGACGTGGGCATCTACGTGCCGGGCGGGCTCGCCAGCTATCCTTCGACCGTGCTGATGAACGCCATCCCCGCGAAGGTCGCGGGCGTGCGCCGGCTGGTGATGACGACGCCGACGCCGGGCGGTGAAGTCAATCCTCTGGTGCTTTATGCCGCCAGCCTCGCGGGTGTCGACGAGATCTACCGCGTCGGCGGCGCACAGGCGATCGCGGCGCTGACCTTCGGGACGGACACGATCCGCCGCGTCGACAAGATCACCGGTCCCGGCAATGCCTACGTCGCCGAAGCCAAGCGGCAACTTTTTGGGCGCGTCGGCATCGACATGGTCGCCGGGCCTTCGGAAATCCTGGTCGTGGCCGACAGCGCCGCGAACCCGGACTGGCTCGCTGCCGATCTGCTGAGCCAGGCGGAGCATGACCGCGTCGCGCAGGCGATCCTGATTACCGACAATGCGGACCTTGCCGCACGGACGGCGAAGGCCGTGAACGCGGCGCTCGACGAGCTTGATGCCGATGTCGCCCGCGAAAGCTGGGCACGCTTCGGCGCGATCATCACGGTGGGCAGCCTCGACGAAGCCCCCGCGCTGATCGACGCGCTCGCGCCCGAACACCTCGCGCTCAGCATCGCGGACCCGCAGGCCATGTTCGCGCGCGTGCGCCACGCGGGCTCGGTGTTCATGGGCTACCGCACGCCCGAGGCAATCGGCGACTATCTCGGCGGGCCGAACCACACGCTGCCGACAGGGCGCCGCGCGCGCTTCTCATCCGGGCTTTCAGTCGCAGACTTCATGAAGCGCACGACCTTCCTCGACTGCTCAGCCGAAGCCTTCGCCGCCATCGGCCCCGCCGCAGCCCGCCTTGCCAAAGCGGAAGGCTTGCCCGCGCACGCGCTTTCGGTGACGCGCCGCCTGGGGTGAGGGTGCGACACCCTTTCCTCGCGACAACAGAGGCCTGCGAGGGCTAGGGGAGCAGGCGTGAACACGATGCACGCGACCTTGCTGCGATACCGTTGGCTTGCGGTCTGGCTGGCCGCCGCAACGTTGCTTGTGAAGATTCTGGTGCCCACCGGCTTCATGCCTGCCGTCGTCGACGGCGTGATGGTCATCGAGCTTTGCACGGGCGATGGACTGAAATCGGTCGCCGTCGCCACACCCACCGAGAGCAAACATAAGGGCGGCAACGACATGCCGTGCGCTTTCGCGGAGCTTGCCGCACCGATGATGGGTGCGATCGACCCCGCCCTGCTTGCGCTGGCGCTCGTTTTCATCCTCGCCGCCGCGCTGCACACCCCACAGCAAGCGCCGCGCACCGCCGCGATGCGGCTGAGGCCGCCGCTGCGCGGACCGCCGGGCCTTAGCGTCCGCAGCTAGGCTACCACCGGCGCCGCGCGGCGCCCCCTCTTCTGCGGACGCATCTCCACCGCCTGCCGGGCCATCCGCGCCCGGCCGTTGCCCCAAAGCACAGGATGGAGTTTTCATGTCCCGCACCTCTTTTGCCGCGCTCGCGGCCGCGCTCGCCGTTGCTACGCCCGCAGCCGCCGATCCGACCGCGCTTCCCGACATCGACGTCGATTCCGAAAAAGCCCCTGCCGCTGCCGAAACGCTCTCGAAAGACGGCATTGCCGTAACGCGCAGCAGCGACACCGGCGCGCTGCTTTCGCGCATCCCCGGCGTTTCCGCGTATGGCGCGGGCGGGTTTTCCAGCCTGCCGACGATCCGCGGTCTCAATGGCCCGCGCATCTCGATCCGCATCGACGGCGCACCGATCGACAGCGCCTGCCCCAACGACATGAACCCGCCGCTGTCCTACACCGACCCGCAGACCATCGACGCTGTGAGCGTGATCACCGGCGTATCGCCCGTCTCGATGGGCGGCGACAGCATCGGCGGCGTCATCTCGGTCGAGACCGCAACCCCGCGTTTCGCGGCGGCGGTCCAGACGCTGGTGACGGGCGAAGTCTCCACCTTCTTCCGCAGCAACGGCGACGGCTTCGGCGGCGCCGCATCGCTGACCATCGCGGGCGACAAGACGAGCTTCACCTATGATGGATCCTTCACGCAGAGCGACAATTACAAGGGCGGCGGCAACGACGGCACGGTGCGATCCACCGAATACAAGAAGACCGACCACGCGCTCGGCTTCGCGGCGCAGACAGACGTGGGACTGTTCACACTGAAGGGCGGCTATCATTTCTCGCCCTACGAGGGCTTCCCGAACCAGTACATGGACATGACATCGAACCGCTCGTGGTTCCTGAACGGCGGCTGGAAAGGCACATTCGACTGGGGCGACATCGACCTTCGCGGCTATTGGCGCGACACCGACCACCGCATGAACTTCCTGGCCGACAAGGGCGGCACGGCAAGCGGCGGGATGCCGATGAACACCGAAGTGCATACACTCGGTTCCACGCTGAAGATCGACGTGCCGCTGAATGCGCGCGACACGCTGCGCGCAGGCAGCGAGTTCCACCGCCAATGGCTGGATGATTACTGGCCGCCGGTCGCGGGAAGCATGATGATGGGGCCGGACACCTACATAAACGTGAACGCCTCCAAACGCGACCGGCTCGGCAGCTTCGCCGAATGGGAAGCGAAATGGTCTCCCGCACTGACGACGACGATCGGCATTCGCAACGACCAGGTGTGGATGAACACGGGCGACGTGCAGCCTTATTCGACATCCATGATGAACATGGCGGACGCGATGGCGGCGACGGCGTTCAACGCCGCCGATCACAAACGCCACGACAGCAACTGGGGCTGGAGCGCGATCGCACGCTATGCGGCGAGCGACCGCGCGGCGCTGGAAATCGGCTACGCGCGCAAGGTGCGCTCGCCCAACGTCTACGTGCGCTACTCTTGGGGCCGGGGTTCGATGTCGAGCCGGATGATCGGCTGGTACGGCGACGGCAACGGCTACGTGGGGAATCTGGCACTGAAGCCCGAGAAGGCCGACACGCTGAGCGCTGCACTGAGCCTGAAGGGCGAAGGCGCCGAGAGCTGGTCGCTGAAGATCGCGCCGCATTACACGCGCGTCGACGATTATATCGACGCGGTGAAGCTGCAGGACTTCACCGACATGATGGGGATGCCGACCCCGTTCGCGCAGCTGCAGTTCGTGAACCAGGACGCCGAATTCTACGGCATCGACGTGTCGGGCGAACTGCCGCTTTGGGCGAGCAGCGCGGCAGGCCAGGCGAAGCTGACGGCGAGCGCGAGCTGGCTGCGCGGCAAGAACCGGGACGACGGCGGATCGCTCTATCACCAGATGCCGCTGAATGCCCGGATCGGCATCGAACACGCGCTCGGCGGCTGGGAAAACCTGATCGAGGTGGAGCTGGTCGACGACAAGACGCGTGTCGATGCGACACGCAACGAGCCCAGCACCAATGGCTACGCGCTGGTGAATGTGTCGACCGGCTACCGCTTCAGCAGCTACCGCATCAGCCTGGATGTGCAGAACCTGTTCGACACGGGCTACGACCTGCCGCTCGGCGGCAAGTCGCTTGGCGACTATGACGCGACCGGTGTGCTGCGGCCCGTGCCGGGGCGCGGCCGATCGGTAAACGTCGGGCTTTCGGCGGCGTTCTGAGTCCATGCGCGGGCGCGGTTCCGGCGGGCAAGCGGGCGGCGCGAGGATCACTCCGATCCTCGTGTCCGCCGCGCTGCACCTTGCCGTTGCCGCGTTCGTGGTCAGCGGGCGGGCGGACACGCCGCCCGTGCCCGCGCTACACACGGCTGCGATCACGCTGTTGCCGCCGGTTGCGGAACCCGACGCGGTGGTGACGCCCGCGCCCACGCGGGCCGCTCCGCCGGCACGCAGCACGGTGCCGCCGACAGCCGCGCCCGAGATTGCGGTGCCTTCGCCGCCCGCAATCCTGCCCGCCGCCCTGCCCGCCGTGCTGACGATCACGCCCCCGCCGCGACCCGAGATGCCCCCGCCTTCGAACACCGATGCCGTCCGCGACGACTATGCCCGGCGGCTGTGGCAGTGGATCGCTGCGCGGCGGCCGCGGGGCCTGCGACTGGCGGGCGAGGCGGTGGTCGCGTTCAGCGTCGCGCGGAGTGGCTCGATTTCCGACATTCAGCTCGTGCAGCCGAGCGGCAGCATGTCGCTCGACCGGCTGGCGCAGCGGACCGTGCGTCTTTCAGCGCCTGTCCCCCCACCGCCCGAAGCCCTGCCCGATGATGCGCTGCGCTTCACGTTGACGTTTCATTTTCGCTGATCCTGCGGTTTTCCGCTTTGCACAGGCCGCGCCGCTTCCCTACACGCGCTGCAATGCGACGCGATCCCGCCGCCATTCTTCACGAGGTTTTCGGCTTTCCCGCCTTTCGGGGCGTGCAGGAGACCGTCGTGTCGCGCGTGCTCGCCGGGCAGCATACGCTCGCCATCATGCCGACGGGCGCGGGCAAGTCGCTATGCTATCAGCTTCCTGCCGTCGCCATGGACGGCTGCTGCGTCGTCATCTCGCCGCTGATCGCGTTGATGCACGACCAGCTTCGCGCCGCTGAAGCCGTCGGCATCCGCGCAGCCAGCCTCACCTCCGTGGACACCGACCGCTGGGAGACGCAGCGGCGGCTGTGCGCAGGCGAACTCGATCTGCTGTATGTCGCGCCGGAACGCGCGAGCGGCGATGGCTTCCGCCAGCTTCTCGACGACGCACATATTTCGATGTTCGCGATCGACGAGGCGCATTGCGTTTCGGAATGGGGCCACGATTTCCGGCCCGATTACCGCCTGCTGCGCCCGCTGCTCGACGACTACGCGCACGTGCCGCGCCTGGCGCTGACCGCCACCGCCGACGCGCACACGCGGATCGACGTGCTCGCGGCGCTCGGTATTCCCGAAGAGGGCATGATCGTCGCCGGGTTCGACCGGCCCAATATCCGCTACGCCGTGCATCCGCGAAACGGGCTGACGCGGCAGCTCGGCGATCTTCTGGCGGCGAACCCCGGCCCCGGCATCGTCTATGCGCAGACGCGTGCGGCGACCGAAAGCCTGGCGGAAACGCTGTCGCGCGGCGGACGGCGCGTGCTGCCCTATCACGCAGGATTGCCACCGGAGGTTCGCGCGGCGAACCAGTCCGCCTTTATCGCCAGCGAGGACATGGTGATGGTCGCGACAGTCGCGTTCGGCATGGGCATCGACAAGCCCGACGTGCGCTTCGTGGCGCACGCAGGCCTGCCGAAATCGATCGAGGGCTATTATCAGGAAAGTGGGCGCGCGGGCCGCGATGGCGAGCCCGCCGAGGCGCATCTGTTCTGGGGCGCGGAGGATTTCGCGCGCGCGCGGACGCGGGTTTTCGAGGTGGAAGAGGCGCGGCAGGCGGGCGAACGTGCGCGCATTTCAGCGCTCGGCGCACTGGTGGAAACCGGCGGGTGCCGCCGCGCGGTGCTGCTGAAACACTTCGGCGAAAACCCGCCGCAGACGTGCGGCAACTGCGACAACTGCCTGAACCCGCCCGCCAGCATCGACGCCACGGAGACGGCGCGGAAGTTCCTCTCCGCCGTCTACCGCACCGGGCAAAGCTATGGCATCGGCCATCTGGAAGAGGTGCTGACCGGCAAGGCGAGCGACAAGGTGCGCGCGCGCGGGCACGACAGCCTTACGGTCTTCGGCATCGTTTCCGCCGAAGAGGCGCCATTGCTGAAGCCGGTGTCGCGCGCGCTGCTGGTGCATGAGGCGGTGACGCCCACCGAGCATGGCGGCCTCGCGCTCGGGCCCGGCGCGCGCGCGATCCTGCGCGGCGAAGAGAGCCTGTCGCTGGTGCTGCCGCCGCGCCGCGAGCGCGGGGGACGGCGCAAACAGCAGGCGGAGAACCCGGTGGGCGATCCGCTGTTCGAGGCGCTGCGCGCCTGCCGCCGCGCGCTTGCCGAGGAAGCGGGGGTTCCGCCCTACGTGATCTTCCACGACAGCACGCTGCGCGAAATGGCGGCGGCGCAGCCGAGATCGCGCGCAGGCCTTTCCGAGATTTCCGGCGTCGGCGCGCGAAAGCTGGACGCCTATGGCGAGCGCTTCCTGGAGACGATCCGCGCCTTCAGCGGCTAAACGGCGGTGTAGCCGCCGTCGATGACGAGTTCCGAACCAGTCATGAAGCTCGATTCGTCCGACGCGAGGAAGACGACGCCGTTTGCGATCTCGTGCGGTTGGCCGACGCGGCCGATCGGGTGCAGCGAGGCGAAAGCGGCGACTGCGCCCTCCTCGTCCAGCCCCGTCGCCATGCGCGTTACCTCCACGCCCGCCGCGGTGCGGATGAGGCCAGGGTGGACGCTGTTCACGCGGATGCCGTAGCCGCGCTGGCCGCAGTGCGCCGCGACGCACTTGGTGAGCAACCGGACGCCGCCCTTCCCGGCGGAATATGCGGGCAGTGCCGCCGTACCGATGAGGCCGCCGACCGACGAGATGTTGATGATCGATCCGCCCTGACCCTTCATCGCGGTGATACCGTATTTGCACCCAAGAAACGCGGTATCGAGATTGAGCGCGATCATGCGCTTGTAGTGCGCGAAATCCATGCTCTCGATGTCCATATCGAGCCCGCCGCCGGCGTTGTTGACTAGCACATCGATGCGGCCTTCGTTCGCAAGCACGTTTGCCGTCAGACGCTCCCATTCCTCGGGCACGGTCGCGTCGTGGCGGACGAAGCGGGCGGGGATGCCACTGCCTGCAAGAGCCTTGGCGGAAGCCTCCCCGCGCGCGGCGTCGATATCGGTGAGGACGACAACGGCGCCCTCGCGGCCGAGCGCTTCGACCATCGCGAGGCCGAGGCCGCCTGCCGCGCCGGTGATCACCGCGACCTTGTCCTGAACCCGTCCTGTCATGCTTAAACCTCCTCCCCCTGCCCGGCATGGGCTGCGATGAAATCAATGATCGTGGTCTGCATCTCCGCACTGTCGAGCATGTCGACGTGCACCGCGCCCGGCACGGTGTGCGCAGTGGCGCGCGGGTTGCGCGCGGCCATCTCGGCGAGCTCGGCTGCGCTCAGCACGTTCGAGCGTTCGCCGCGCATGATGAGCGCCGGGCAGGCGACGCGATCCCACCACGGCCAGAGCGCGAAGTCTTCCGGGTTGTTGCGGAACTGATTGGAGAGCGCCGGATCGTAGTGATAGCCGACGCCGCCGTCATCAAGGCGGCGCGACCAGCCGATGGTGATCTCGTCGAGGCGATCGGATGAGAGGCCGGCGCCGGCGCGCTCGAAGAAGCGGCCGACGTGTTCGCGGAATGCGCCCATGTTTGCAAAGCGCGGCGGGCCGCCGAGGCGTTCGCCGAGCACGCTGCGCATCGCATCGGGAAGCGTGGTGCCGACATCGTAGAGCACGAGGCTGGCAATACGCGCTGGCGTTTCCCCGGCCATGCGGATGCCGAGCGCGCCGCCCTTGGAGGCGCCCACCCAGTGCACGGGACCGTCCGCAACGGAATCGAGCAAGCGGCGCACGGTCACCGCCATCGCGCCGAGGCCGTAACCGTTTTCAGGATCGATCGACGGATCGGACCGGCCGCAGCCCGGTGCATCGGGGGCGATCACGCGGAAGCCCCGCGCCCGCAGGTTGCGCGCGAGCGGGGTATGATCGGCGCTGGTGCCGGTAACGCCGTGCGCGATCATCACCGTGGGGCCGTCCGCATCCCAGATGCGCACATGCATGCGCTCAGCACCGATGGGGATCAGCCGCGAGTAGGCGCCGTCCATGCTGTCACTCCCCCTACGAAACGAAAATTATAAATAGACCGATCGGTCGATCTTTTGGATAAACAGAATATGACGCGATGAGGCGTGTTGCTCAACACAATTTTTTATAACGTAAAAACATATAATTAGATATAATTTTGAGGCCGAGAACTTGTCTCTTGACAAATCCCCGACCGATCAGTCAATCATAGAACGATCGTTCGAGTCGGCTTGATTCGAAGCCGTGATAGAACAGACAAGATCCGCGATTCGGCGGACTGGAACCTGGGGAGAGTGTATGGCGCGCGTCGTCAGCCTGAAGAATTCACCCGCCGCCCGCGAAGCGCGGGGCCGCGAGGAGCTCGTGGAAGTCGCGGTGGAGCTGTTCGCCCGCAACGGCTTCGCGGGAACCTCGATCCGCGACATCGCCGATGCGGTGGGGCGCAGCGTTTCCAACGTCTATCATTATTTCGAGAACAAGGAGGCGCTCTGGCTCGCCATCCTCGAACGCTCGGTGAAGGCGCTTCCCGCCCGCCTGCGCGGCGCGATCGACGGCATTGCCGATCCGCGCGCCCGGGTCGCCGCGCTGGTGCGCGAACATCTCGACGTCTCCGAACAGTACCGCCGGGAATCGCGCATCTTCTTCATCGACGAAGAACGCCTGTCCGCAACCGGCAACAAGGCCAACAAGCGTATCCAGCGCGAAATTCTCACGATCTACGTCGCCGAACTCGAAGGCCTGCGCGCTGCGGGCCTCCTTGCGAACGGCGACATCCGCATCACCGCGTTCAACATGCTCGGCGTCATCAACTGGTATCTGCGCTGGTCGAAACCCTCCGCAAGCCAGGCGAAGCGCGAGCAGACCGTCGATCAGGTGCTCGCCTTCATCCTGCGCGGCGCCGGCTCGGAACAATAGGCAAATCGCCGGACAGGCCGGCGCCAGGGAAACAAAAACCTCATGGGCATCACCATCGACATCGACACCGGTGGAACGTTCACCGACGGCTTCATCGTGCGGGACGGCGACGTGCGCACCGTGAAAGTGCCGACGACGCCGCACGACCTCACCGCCTGCTTCCTCGACTGCATCAGCGCAGGCGCGGAGGCATTCGAACGCGGCATCGAGGATTTCCTGGGCGAGACGGACATCATCCGCTTCTCGAACACGATCGGCACGAACACGATCATCCAGCGCAACGGCTCCAAGATCGGGTTGATCGTCACGGCGGGCTCGGAAGCGATGGCGCCGACACATGACGAGGAGGGCAAATCGCCGCTCGTTGCACCGGACATGGTGATCGGGATCGCCGAAGCCGTAGCCGCCGACGGCACGGTGACGACATCGCCGGACGCCGCCGCCATTCTCGATGCGGCGCAGACGCTGATCGACCGGGGCGCACGCGGCATCGTCGTCGCGCTCGCGAACTCCGATCTGAGCCCAGCGAACGAGCGCCGCGTGCGCGCCGTCATCAAGGCCGAGTATCCGCGCGATTACCTCGGCTCGGTGCCCACCTTCCTCGCTTCGGACATTTCGGCGCGGCCGGGCACGCGCGAGCGGATCAACGCCGCCGTGCTCAACGCCTACATCCACGGCAAGCTCGCGCGGCTGCTCTACAAGGCGGGCGAAGAGCTGCGGCTGCGCGGCTATCGCGGCACGCTCTTCATCGGCCACAACAACGGCGCGGTCGCCCGTGTCGCGAAGACGCGCGCGATCAACACCTACAACAGCGGCCCCACAGGCGGGCTTTATGGCGCTCGCGCGATCGGCGCGCTCTACGGCGCCAACACGCTGATCGCCACCGACATGGGCGGCACCTCTTTCGACATCTCCTACGTGGACGGCGGACAGGCGAGCTACGCGCTGCAGCCCGAGGTCGAAGGCTTCGCGTGTAACCTGCCGATGATGGCGATCGACGCGCTCGGCGCGGGCGGCGGATCGATCGCCGAGGTCGAGGGCGGCGTGCTGAAGGTGGGGCCGCAATCGGCGGGAGCGCTCCCCGGCCCGGCGTGCTTCGGGCTTGGCGGCACGAAGGCGACGGTGACGGACGCGAACCTCGTGCTCGGCATCCTCGATCCCGCACGCTTCCTCGGCGGCGGCATGACGCTCGACTTGGGTAAAGCGCGCGCCGCGATCGACGCCGCCGTCGCGCAGCCGCTGGGGCTCAGCATCGAAGACGCCGCGCTCGCCATCCGCCGCAACGTGGAAGCCGCGATGGGCAAGGCGGTCGGCGCGGTCGCCGAGCGGCTCGGGCGCCCGAGCGGTCTTCCCGTCATCGCCTACGGCGGCGCGGGCGCGATCCACGCTGCGGACATTGCGACGAACGCCGGTGTCGGCCGCGTGATCATCACGCCCTTCTCCGCCGTCTCTTCGGCGTTCGGATCATCGTTGATGGACGTCGGCCATATCTATTACCGCCGCGCGGACCTTCTTGTGGAAAGCGCGAGCGACCTTCTCTCCGCAGGCACGCTTGTTGCGGAAATGGCGACCGAGGCCGCGCGTGACATGCGCGGCGAGGGCTTCGAACCGGCGGATGCCGAGGCACGGCTCCAGCTCTTCTGGACCGGCGCGGGCGGCGAGCCCGAAATTCTCGTCGCCGCGGAAACCGCCGCGATTTCCGACGCCGATGCTGCAGCAGCTGCGCTCGTCGCCGCACGCGACGCACTCGGCACCGCGGGTCCGCTGCGCCTCGCCAGCATTGCCTACAGCGCCTCCGCGCGCGTGCCCCATTTCGAATGGCGGCACGGGCAGACGGCAGCGGCGGATTTCCCGTCTGCGCGCCTTGCCGACCGGCAGGTATGGTTCGGCGGTCCCGCGCGCATCGCGACACCGGTTTACGACCGCGCGCGCATGGGGCCCGGCCACGCACTTTCCGGCCCGGGAATCGTGGAATCGAGCCAGACGACGATCCTGGTGCCCGAAGGCTGGAGCCTCGCCATCGACGCCTACGACAACGCGCTTCTCGAACGGAATTAAGCGATGAGCAAAGTCCGCATCACCGAGTATCTCGATATCGACCTGCCCACGGAAACGTGGCGCTGTAACCGCTGCGGCCACGATCTCGGCTCCGCGCACCGCAACTACAAGGAAGGCTGCGTCGTGGCGCAGCCGCCGCTTGAAGAGGTGCATCCCCCGCTCGTCGCGGAGGGCAGCTACAGCTTCACCCCGGACAGCACCTATTGCCGTCTCGTGGAATTCTACTGCCCCGGCTGCGCGACGATGCTGGAAAACGAGTATCTACCGCCGGGACACCCGATCACGCACGAGATCGAACTCGATATCGCTGCGCTGAAGCGCCGCCATGCCGCTGCATGACCAACCGGCTGGCCTCTGTTCTCGGCGGCGACGCAGGCGCAGCAGTGCTGCCGCGCCTTGCGTCCCTCGCCGCGCCAGTGTGCGGCCAGCCGTGGAACGCGTTTGCCGCTGATGCGGGCCAGATCGTGCAGGCGGCGAAGCGCATCGCCGCGCTGTTCGCGACAGATGCCATCGTTATCGAAATCGATGCGTCGGATAGCGCGAGCACGGTGGAAGCGGTCCGCCGCCTCGCCGCCGAAGGTGGCCGCCCGGTCGTCCCCATTCTGCCCGGTCCAGTGACGCTTGCCGCGACGAGCGACGCCGACGCCGCGAAGGAGGTGCTGACGGGCATCGTCGAGGGGATCGGTGAGGCGCGCCCGGCGCTTCTGCTGTTCGATGAAAGCACTGTGCCCGCATCGGAACTCGCAGGCATGGGCGCGCGCAAGCTGTTCAACACGCTGCGCAACGTCACCTCCTATTTCGACGTGCCGCTCGGCATCATCATGGCGATCCCGGATGAAGACGCCGCCGATGCAGCGGTGCGACTGAAACCCGAGGCGGTGATCGCCGCAGGAACAGCGGACGCCGCCCTTCTCGACCGCATCGCCGCCGAAGGCCCTGTCGCGGGAATCGCGCTAGCGGCAAACGACACAGCGGCAGCGAGTAACGCAGCAGCGCTCGCGGCGACACGGCCGCTCATCATCACGACGCTCGGCGGCGGACCCGATCCGCTGCCGGTCGAGACCATGCACGCATTCATGGGCGCCTTCAGCGGCGCCCGCCAACCTTGAGGACGAGGGCGTTTCGATGAGTTACACGGTAGGCATCGATGTCGGCGGCACGTTCACCGATTTCTATTGCGCCCACGAGGGCGGCGGCTTCCACACGGCGAAAACGCCGACAACGCACTACGATCTTTCGGTCGGCTTCATGCGCGGCATGGGCCTGCTCGCGAAGGGGCTGAAACTGAAACTGCCGGAATTCCTGAGCGGTCTTTCGAGCGTTCGCTATTCGACAACGGTGGGCACGAACGCGCTGATCGAGCGCACCGGCCCCAAGCTCGGGCTCATCACCACGGCAGGCTTCGAGGACACGATCTTCATCGGCCGCGGCCGTAGCTGGGCGGATGGGCTCGGCTGGCAGCAGGGCCGCGACCTTGCGCGCATCGAAAAGCCAGTGCCGCTGATCAGCCCGGACATGGTCGTCGGGGTGCGCGAGCGCATCGATTATGCGGGCAAGATCATCGCGCCGCTTTCGCGCGAGGAGGTTCTTGAAAAGCTGCAGGCGCTCGTTGATCGCGGCGCGCAGGGCTTCGTCGTGTCGCTGCTCTGGTCGTTTGTGAACCCCGAGCACGAACAGTTCATCAAGCAGGTGATCGAAGAGGAATATCCCGAGGATTATCTCGGCTCGATGCCGGTGATCCTATCTTCGGAAATCTCGCCCAAGGCGGGCGAATACACGCGCACGATGACCGCTGTCGTCAATGCCTACATCCACGGGCTCATGGCCGACGAACTCAACAAGCTCGGCAACGAACTGCGCGACGGCGGCTACAAGAAGCCGCTGACGCTCGTCCACAACACCGGCGGCACCAAGAAGGCATCACGCACCCGCGCCGTGCTGACGCACAACGCCGGGCCGGTCGCGGGGCTGCACGGCGCTGCGGCGCTCGGCGGCCTCTCGGCGGACGGCAACATCGTGTTCACGGACATGGGCGGCACTTCGTTCGACATCGGCCTCATCGAGGGCGGCGCGATCAAGGCGCACGATTTCATCCCGGTGATCGACCGCTGGCGCACCAACATTCCGGCAATCGAAGTGAAATCGATCGGCGCGGGCGGCGGCTCGATCGCGTGGATCAACGCCACGCTCGGCGACACGCTCGAAGTCGGTCCGCAGTCCGCCGGATCGATGCCGGGGCCGGCCTGCTACGACAAGGGCGGCAAGGAACCGACCGTGACCGACGCCGATCTCGTGCTCGGCCTCTACAATGCCGAGAATTATCTCGGCGGCGAGATGCTGCTCGACATCGATCTCGCAAAAAAGGCGATCAACGAGAAGATCGCGCAGCCGCTCGGCATTCCCGTGGAGGAAGCCGCATGGCGCATCCGCCGCATGATCGATGCGCGCATGGGGCAGGAGGTGTTCAACGAGGTTGCGCTGAAGGGTCACGACCCGCGCACCTTCGTTCTCTACGCCTGCGGCGGCGCGGGCGGCGCGCATGCGGTGGGCTTCGCGCCGTTCATCGGCGTCAGCAAGATCGTCGTGCCGCTGCAATCCTCCGTGTTCGGCGCATTCGGCGCCTCGACGATGGCGATCAAGGAGGTGTGGGAACGCTCGCGTTCACTGAAGCTCTTCAACTGGTCGGAGCAGGCGTATCTTTCCGATCTCGCGTCGTTCAACGATCTCGTTTCGGAACTCGTCGATCTCGCGACGCGCGATCTGAAGCTCGAAGGCTTCAACGAGCGCGACATGGCGTTCCAGCTCGAACTCGATATGCGCTACGGCAGCCAGTACAACATGACGCGCGTGACCGCGCCGAAGCTGCGGCTCGATAACGCGGACGACGTGAAGGCGCTGTGCGATGCGTTCACCGCGCGTTACGCCGAGGTCTATTCGCCCGAGGCGACCTTCCCGGCGGGCGGTATCAACGTGGAGAGCTTTTTCCTCACAGCGTCCGTCGCGCAGAACCCCTTCGCGCTGCCGGCCGAGACGCTCGCCGCGGCCGAGCCGGATGCAAGCGCGAAGACCGAAACACGCCCCGTCTACTGGGACCCGGCGGACGGCTTCGTCGCCACGCCGATCTACGACGCGCGCCGCCTGAAACCCGGCAATCGGCTCGCCGGACCCGCCGTCATCGAAAGCCCGGACACCACCCATGTGGTCGCGCCGGGCTGGACCTTCCACATCGACGCCTGGCGGAACGGCGTCCTCGAACGCAGCGCCTGAGGGAGAGAGAACATGACCGGCATAGCCTACGCCCGCGACTACGAGGTGGTTCAGCGTCTGCGCCCCGAACCTATGACCGAGGCCGAAGCCGCCGCACAGGCGCATATCGACCCGGTGGAGTTCGATATCTTCAAGCACAAGATGCACATGATCGCGCTTGAGGGCAAAGAGACGACGATGAAGCTCGGCGCCTCCACCGCGATGCGCTGGGGCGACGTCGCCTTCGGCGTCTTCACGCGGCAGGGCGATCTCAGCGTCTGCGCAACCGGCATCTATCACCACGCCGTGCTCGGCCAGCTTCCGCTGAAATACGCGGTGAAGCACTGGGTGGACGAACCATCGGTGGGCGTGCGCGACGGCGACAGCTTCTTCTATAACGACCCCTTCTACGGCGGTGTGCACAACGCCGACATGGGTCTCGCCGTGCCCGTGTTCTACAAGGGCGAGCTGATGTGCTTCATCGCGGCCGCCGTGCATACCGGCGAGGCGGGCGGCACCGAGCCCGGCGGCACCTGCAACACCGCGAAGACCAAGTACGACGAAGGGCTTCTCGTGCCGCCGATCAAGATCGGCGAGAATTACCAGCTGCGCGAGGATATCCTCAACATGCTGGCGGCGATGACGCGCGACCCGCGCACGATGATCCTCGACATCAAAGCACGCCTTGCCGCGGCGCGCATCGCGCAGCGCCGTGTGCTCGAAGTGATCGAGGAAAAGGGGCCGGAGTTCTTCATCGGCGGCCTGCGCCGCATCCTGACGCAGACGGGCGAAGCCGCGAAGCGCCGCGTAGCCGAACTCAACGACGGCATCTACCGGCAGCCGCGCTTCCTCGACACGGTGGGCACCGAATCCGGCCTCACCAAAATCAATCTCACCATGATCAAGCAGGGCGACCGCATCATCATGGATTTCGAGAACACCTCGCCGCTCGTCGAAGGCCGACCGATCAACAGCTTCTTCCAGGGTATCCTCGGCCTGTCGTGCGTCTATTACTGCGGCTGGCTGTTCCACGACCTGCCCGCCAACAACGGCCTTCTGGAAGCGATCGACTGGCGCTTCCCGGAGGATTGCATGGTGAACGCCAAGGGCGACGCCTCCACCTCGCTCGCACCGCTGGTGCAGACCTGCTTCACGCAGGGCATTTTCCTTACCGGCGCGCGGATGACCTACAGCTACGATTCCTCGCGCGCAGTCGCCGCCTGGTTCTCCGGCTTCGCGATCCCGACCTTCGGCGGGATCAACCAGTTCGGCGAAGGCATCGCGGACATCACGCCCGAGATCAACGCGACGGGCTGCGGCGCGCGGCCGGACATGGACGGCGTGGAAGCGGCGGGCGCTTTCTTCGCGACGATGAGCGACTGCTCCGACGTCGAGGCGACCGAGAGCGACCGGCCGTTCCTCTACACGTTCCGCAATCTCTTCAACAACAGCTACGGCCACGGCAAGCAGCGCGGCGGTTGCGGCGTCGGCTTCGGGCTGATGGTGCACGATACCAACCGCTTCATGCTCGGCTCGATGGGCGGCGGTTCACGCTTCCCGACGACGCTCGGCCTGTTCGGCGGCTATGCCGTGCCGCCGGTGTTCGTGCAGACCGTGCACGACAGCAACCTGAAAGCGCTGATGGCGGACGGCGCAACGCCGCTGCCGCACGACCTTTCCGGCGTGTTCGCGGCGGACAATCCCGAGATCGGCAAGAAGCAGGCGATGGACGTCAGCATGGTCGTGCAGCCGTTCAACGACGGCGACACCTATTATGTCGGCGTCGGTGGCGGCGGCGGCTACGGCGATCCGCTGGAGCGCGATCCGGCGAGCGTGCTTGGCGATCTGCGCAACGGACGCGTGTCGCACTGGGCGGCGGCGAACATCTACAAGATCGCCTACGATCTCGAGACGATGCGCCTTGATGCCGATGGCACCGATGCGCTGCGCAAGGCGGCACGCACCGAGCGTCTCGCCCGGGCGAAACCCTACGGCGCGTTCGTGAAGGGCTGGTCGAAGCTTTCGCCGCCGGAAGAGGCGCTCCGCTACTACGGCAGCTGGCCGAACCCGCGCGACGGGATGCAGCCGGTCGTGCAGCTTCGCGCCGCCTGAGATGCCGGTAGACATGCTCGCGAACGTTGCCGAACGAACCGTTCACGGCCTGCTGAAACAGCGGGCCGCTGAACGCCCGAACGATCCGTTCCTTCATTTCGAAGGAACGGACTTCACGTTCGGCGCGCTGAACGACGCGGCAGCGCGCGTTGCGGGCGGCTTTGCCGCGCTCGGCATCGGGCGCGGCGACAAGGTCGCGATCATGATGGGGAACCGGCCCGAATTTCTCATCTCCTGGTTCGCGCTTTCGCAGCTCGGTGCCATCGAAGTGCCGATCAACACGGCGCATCGCGGCACGCTGCTGCACTACATGCTGGATCAGGCGGATTGCTCCCTGCTGATCCTGGAAGGCGCATTTCAGGTCCGCCTTCAGGACATCGCCGCCGATCTGCCGAAACTGCGCACGATTGTGCTGCTGGATGGTGCAGGGCTGGACGGCATCTCGCAGCAGGTCGTCGGTTTCAGCGCGCTGCAAAACGCCGCGCCTCTCGGCGATGCGCCGTTGGTCGGTCCCGCCGACCCCGTCGCGGTGATGTTCACCTCCGGTACCACCGGCCCGTCCAAGGGCGCGGTGCTGCCGCAGAATTACGTGCTGATGCAGGCCGCGATCATCGCGGAAGGCTGCCGCTACACGCCCGAGGACTGCCTCTACAACGCGCTGCCGCTGTTCCACGGCAATGCACAATTCCTCTCGACGATTCCCGCGCTGCTTTCAGGCGCGCGCATGGTGCTCGCGCGGCGCTTCTCCGCCTCCGCATTCTGGGACGAGGTGCGCACATACAATTGCACGGCGTTCAACTATATCGGGGGTATTCTCCCGATTCTCTGGAAGGCACCACCCTCACCGGACGATGCGAACAACAGCCTCCGTCTGATGATGGGCGCGGGCGCGCCCAAGGACTTGTTCGAAGCATTCGAGACGCGCTTCGGCGTCCGTCTCGTCGAAGGCTACGGCATGAGCGAGATCGGCATTCCGCTCAACAACAGCATCGATCATCGCCGCCCCGGATGCTGCGGCCAGCCGCTGCCGCAATATCAAGTCCGGCTCGTCGATGACGACGGCGCCGACGTGCCCGACGATATGCCCGGCGAATTGCTGATCCGGCCGAATGCGATGAACAGCATGATGCTGGAATATTACCGGATGCCGGAAAAGACCGTGGAGGCGTGGCGCGATCTCTGGTTCCACACGGGCGATTATCTGAAACGCGACAGCGACGGTTATTATTATTTCGTCGACCGCAAGAAGGATGCGCTGCGCCGGCGGGGCGAGAATATTTCGAGCTACGAGGTGGAGCGCGGCGTCAACGCCCACCCCGCCGTGCTCGAATCCGCTGCGGTCGCCGTCGCTTCCGAACTCGGCGAGGACGAGGTAATGATCTGCCTGACGCTGCGTCCGGGCCAGAGCCTCGAACCGATCGAATTGATGCGGCATTGTCTGCGCCAAATGGCGCGCTTCATGGTGCCGCGCTACGTTCGTATCCTCGCGAGCCTGCCCAAGACGCCGACCGAACGCGTGCAGAAATATGCGCTGCGCGCCGAGGGCGTGACGCCCGACACCTATGACCGCGAGGCAGACCCCGCATGGCATGCGCTGCTGAAGGATGCGGCGGCATGAGCGGCGACACGCTCCTGCCCTTCGCCGAGGGGATCTTTACGGGCGACGGCACGATTACCGAACTCGTCGGCAGCCTCTGCACCGCGTGCGGCGCGCAGCATTTTCCGGCACGCACGCACTGCCCGGATGACATGACCGAAACCGAAACCGTGAACCTCGGCGGCAGCGGCACGCTCTACAGCGCCACGGTGATCCGCACCAAGCCGCCGTTCGGCCTGCCCGCGCCCTATGCTGTCGGCTACGTCGATCTCGATGCGCACCCGCTGCGTATCTTCATGCTGCTCGATCCCGCGCACACGGAGGATTTCCGTATCGGTATGCCGCTCGATCTGAGAAGCGGCGCGCTCGGCGTCGGGCTTGGCGGCGAACCCTGCATCCGCCCCTATTTCACGCCTGCACTGAAAGACTGATCCCCGCATGGTCGCGATCCTCGGTGTCGGCACGACACGCTTCACGCAGAAACTAGAACGAACGATCGTTTCACTCGGTGTCGAGGCGGCACGCCTGGCGCTTTCCGACGCCGGTCTCGCGCCAGCCCGCATCGAAGGTGCGTTTGTCGCGAACGCGCTCGGCGGGATGCTGTTCGGCGACACGACGATCGGCCAGACACTGCTGCGCGACGTCGGCCTGCGGCGCCTGCCGATCGTGAATGTCGAGAACGCGTGCACATCGGGATCGAGCGCGCTGTGGCTCGCCTGGAATGCCGTGCGCGCCGGGCAGATGGAGGCGGCGCTCGTGCTCGGCGTCGAGCGCATGTGCGTGCCCTCGCTCGGCCTCATCAATTCCGGGCGCACCGAGATCGACACGCTGCTCGGCCTCGTCACGCCCGCGAGCTTCGCCCTGCGTGCGCAGCGGCACATGCATGAATTCGGCACCACGCGCGAACAGATGGCTGCGGTCGTCGAAAAAAGCCGCCGCCATGGCGCGCTCAATCCGAATGCATTGTTTCAGCGCGCCGAAACCGTGGCCGATGTTCTGGCCGGTCCGGCAGTCGCCGATCCGCTCACACGTTCCGAATGCTGCCCGATCGCGGACGGCGCCTCCGCGATCGTCATCGGTTCCGATCGCCTGGCGCGCGAACTGGGTGCGGGCGTTCGTATCGACAGCATCGTTCTCGCAAGCGGCGGCTACGAGAACCCGGTCGATCTCGCGCGGTGGGACACGGACAGCGAAACCGCCGCCGCCGCCTATGCGCGCGCCGGTATAGGCCCCGACGATCTCGATCTCGTCGAGTGCCACGACGCCTTCTCGATCGCCGAAATCCTGCACTGCGAAGCGCTCGGCCTCTGCGCGCCCGGCGAAGGCGGGCCTCTTGCCGCAAGCGGCGCGACGTCGCTCGGCGGCCGCATTCCCGTCAACGTCTCCGGCGGGCTTCTGAGCCGCGGCCATCCGGTCGCAGCGACAGGCGTCGCCCAGATCGCCGAAATCGCCGCACACCTGCGCGGTACCGCCGGTGCGCGTCAGGTCGAAGGCGCCAGGGTCGGCCTCGCTCAGTGCATGGGCGGCGACCTCGCCGGCGACACGAAATCCTGCACCGTGGCGGTTCTGTCACGCTGAAGCAGAGAGCACCAGAACAAGGGAGGATTGCATCATGGTTCGAAGGTCTGTTGCCGGTGCCATAAGGGCCGGCATTTCCATTTCCGCGATGATGGCAGGCTGTATTGCCCTGCCCGCCGCCGCGCAGGACACCGATGAAACCGGCATCGCCGAGATCATCGTCACCGCGCAGAAGCGCGAGCAGAGCCTGCAGGATACGCCGCTTTCCGTTTCCGCCTTCGGCGCGGCGCAGATGAACGCGCGCGACGTCACCAACATCGGCAATGTCGCGGCCTATGTGCCGAACGTCGAAATCAATTCGGGCAAGGGCGACGGCGGCAGCACCAACGCGGCGATCTTCATCCGCGGCGTCGGCCAGAACGACTTCATCTTCCCGACCGATCCAGGCGTCGGCGTTTACGTCGACGGCGTCTATATCGCGCGCTCGATCGGCGCGATGATGGACCTTTCCGACATCGAGCGCATCGAGGTGCTGCGCGGCCCGCAGGGCACGCTCTACGGCAAGAACACCATCGGGGGCGCGATCAACATCATCTCCTCGCGGCCCGGCAACGAACTTTCCGGGCAGGTCCGCACGACAGTGGGCGCGCGCGACCGCATCGATGTGGAAGGCCGCATCTCGGTGCCGCTGATTCCCGATGTGCTTGCGATCAAGATCGCCGCCGCGAGCAAGAACCAGGACGGCTATGTGATCCGCCCGGACGGCACCGACCTTGGCGACATCAATGTCGATGCGGGCCGCTTCGCGATCGCGTGGAACCCATCCGAAGACTGGACCGTCGACCTGTCGTTCGATGCATCGCGCATCCGCCAGAACGGATCGCCGCAGCGCCTTTCGGACACGTTCTCGTTCCCGGGCGGTCTTTACGATCTCTACAATGCCATCGCCGCGCCGCTCGTTACCGCACGCGACGGTCTCCCGGCAGGCTCGTTGTTCGACGACCGCTGGGTCTCGTCCGACCGGCGCGTAAGCAACGGCACGGGGCCGACACGCGACAAGGCCGACGTGTGGGGCACGAACCTCACCATCGCGTGGGAGGCAAGCCCGGCGCTCACGGTGAAGTCGATCACCGGCTACCGCGAGATGGATGCGGAAATCCAGGTCGACATGGACCAGTCTCCGTTCCCGATCATCCACACCGACGAGGTGCAGAGCGAGAACCAGTTCAGCCAGGAATTGCAGCTGAGCGGCGCGACCGAAGACAAGCGTCTCAACTGGCTGGTCGGCGGTTATTATTTCCGTGAACGCGCGCACGACGTGAACCAGACGCTGCTCGCCTCGGGCCTCTACGATGCGCTCGAACTGCTCCCCGATGCATTGATCCCGCTCGTTGCGGGCGTGCCCTGCCCGCCGCCGGTCGCCGGGCTTCCGTGCGCGGGCGGCGCGGGCAATCCGTTCAACGCACTGCTCGATCTCGACGTGCGGCCGCAGACCGCGCTAACCACCAACAACTGGGCGGTGTTCGGCCAGGCGAGCTACGAGGTGGTGCCTGCGCTGACGCTGACGCTCGGCGGGCGCTACAGCTGGGAAAGCAAACGCTACTTCATCGATTCGATCTACCCGAATTCGGGCCGCATCGCGACACCGCCGACGCACGACGAGCGCACGTGGAAGAACTTCACGCCGAAGATCGGCATCGATTACCGCGCCAGCGATGACGTGCTGCTCTATGCGTCGTGGTCGAAGGGCTTCAAGAGCGGCGGCTGGAACCCGCGGCCGCTGACGCCCGAGGAGTTCAAGTCCTACGATCCCGAGAAGCTGACGGCCTATGAGGCGGGCCTGAAGTCGCGGCTGCTGGATGGGCTGATGACCTTCAACCTTGCCGGCTTCTACAGCCAGTACAAGGATCTGCAGCTGCAGACCAACAGCGTCTCACCGACGACGGGCGGTCTCATTCTGACGGTCGACAATGCGGGCAGCGTCGATCTCTACGGGTTCGAGGCGGAGATCCTTGCCGCGCCGGTGCCCGGCCTCGATCTCAACGCAAGCATCGGCTACCTGCACAACGAATATCAGTCGCTCGCGGCGGGCACGGGCTATCCGATCTCCAACAAATTGCCGAAGGCGCCCGCATGGACGCTCGCGCTCGGCGCGCAGTATCGTTTCGATCTGCCGGGAACGATGGGCGGGCTGACGGTGCGGGGCGATCTCAGCCACCGAAGCAAGACCTATCACGATCCGGCGAATTCGCTCACGATCGTGCAGCCGGCCTATACGGTTGTTGATGCACGTCTCGCCTGGACGTCATCGAGCGAGGCGTTCGAGGTCGCTCTTTTCGGCAAGAACCTGACGAAGGAAGACTATTTCACCGCCGCCGAATTCGTGCCCGCGTTCGGTGTGCAGAACATGGTGGTCGGCCGTCCCCGCGAATGGGGGCTGCAACTCACCGCGCGTTTCTGACGATCCCCTTCGGATCGCCGGTATCGGCCGGAGGCAGCGCCCTGCCTCCGGCCGTTTTCGTATCGAACTAGAAGTTGTACCGCACCTGCGCACCAAACCAGCGCGGCTGCGTGTAGGTGTCGTAGGCACCGCCGAGCGGCGGGGCGGAGACGTCGAACGAGAAGACCTTGCGCGCCTTGTCGAACACGTTGTTCGCGAACACCGACAGTTCGAGCTTGTTCTCCATCGTCTTCAGCGAGATGCGCGCGTTGGCGAGCCAGCCACCCGGAACCTTCGTGACCGCCGCGTTGGTGAGCTGCGAGTAGAAGTCCGCGGTGTAGACGGCGTTGAACGTCGTGCTCAGCTCGCCAAAGCCGAGATCGAAATCCTTCGTCGCGGCGAGGTTGATCGTGTGGCCCGGCGACTGCGGCGCCTTGCGGTCGACAAGACGCGTGCCGATCGGAATATCCTCGACGTTCGTGTGCAGGAGCGCGAGGCCCGCATCGAAGCGGAAGCCCATGCCCGGTGCCACTGACAGTTCGAAATCGGCGCCGTAGATTTCGGCACTGGTGTTGAACAGCGTGAAGTTGAAGCCGCGCTGGTCGAACGCCTGATAGTCCGAATAGTCGTAATAGAACGTCGCCGCATTGAAGCGCACACGGCGGTCGAAGAATTCGAACTTGCCGCCGATTTCATACGCCATCAGATTTTCCCCCTTGAAGCGGAAACCTGAAAGCGGTGCCTGTCCCACGAAGCCGGCGTTATAGTTGAACGCCTTGTAGCCGCGGTTGATGCTTGCATAGAGCAGCGTGTCGTCGTTCGGCTTCCAATCGAGTGCAAGACGGCCGGAGACGCCCGTTTCGCTGTGCTTGTCCGTGGTGACGCCGTTCGCCGCGAGCGACCCCGGTGCAATGAACAACGGGCAGAGCGGGCCGTCGCAGACTTCGGAGTAGTAATAGTCCTTCTCGTCGCGCGTCACGCGGATGCCCGCCGACAGCTTGAGCTGGTCGGAAAGATCGTATTCGGCCTGCGCGAAGCCCGAGTAGGACTTGGTATCGACCCGGTAATCCGCGCGCGGATAGGTGGCGAAGCCCGAAAGATTGAAACCCTGGAAGTAGTCGCCCTTGATGTTGAGGTAATAGAGGCCCGCCGTCCAGCGGAACGCTCCGTCGTCCTCGATCAGGCGGATTTCCTGCGTGATGTGTTTCGCCTTCGCATCCTGTTCGAAAACGCCGATGTCGACCGGCGAGAAGTCGTTATCAGCCGCGTAGGTGCTGTCGAGTTTCTGATAGCTGGTAACGGTCGCGAGCGAATAGCCGCCGCCCAGATCGTAATTGATCTTGCCGCCGATGGTCCAGGTTTCGCGCGCGAAATTGCCCGCATAGTTGAATTCGCCGGTGTAGGGATCGCCATCCGCATCGGCATATCCGAAGCCGGTGGGCGAACCCGGTGGCAGCGGCACGCCAAGGCCGTCGGCATCCTGCGTCGCACCCGTTATCATCGCGCCGCCGGTTGCGACCGGACGAATCTTGTACCAGTCGGCGAACAGGTTAATCGTCAGCGCTTCGCTCGGCTCCAGGCGGAGCTGAAAACGGCCGGCGATCGTGTCGTCGGCCAGCAGATCCGGCCCGATCGCGTTTTTCACGTAGCCGTCGTGGCGATCCTTCAGGAACGACACGCGTGCGGAAACGCCTTCCGCGATCGGGCCACCGATGGCGGCTTCGGCACGGAACTGGTCATGGCTGCCGTAGGTAAGATCGACGTAGCCATCGAGCGTGTCGCCCGGCTGGTTCGTGATGACGTGGATAAGACCGCCCGTCGCGTTGCGGCCGAACAGCGTTCCCTGCGGCCCCTTCAGCACCTCGACGCGATTGACGTCGAACAACTGCTGCACGCTCGTGCCGTTCGAAGGCTGATAGACTTCGTCGATATAGAACGCGTTGGCGGGTTCGATATGACCGGCGAAATCGTTCTGCGACACACCGCGAATCGAGATGAGGCCAGCCACCGGCGGGCCGCCCGGCGCGCTGAACTGAAGGCCCGGCGTCATCGCGGCGAGTTCGGTCGTGTCGTGAAGGCCAAGCTCTGTCAGGCGTTCGCCGCCGAGTGCCGTGACCGCAATACCGATGTCCTGCACGTTCGCAGCGCGGCGCGTCGCGGTGACAACGATTTCCTCGATTGCATCGTTGCTGGTCGCCGCATCCTGCGCCGCTGCGGCGTTTGCGGAAAGGGCGATCGAAAGCGCGAGAACGCCGGCGCCCATGTTCAAGCCGCTGGTCCGTTTCATGAGTCTGGTACCTCCCCCGAAAAGCCGGTCACGCCCCATGGCGGCCGGCATCTTGCTTCTCGGGGTGCTTCATGCCCCGCTTGCGGCGCCCCTGCTATAACGGGAAACACTCATGGGGAGTGTGGCACGAAAGCCGCGAATATCCGGCACTTTCCCTGCGACCGGTTTTCTGATTGAATGCATACTGCAGGGGCAGTAGATTAATTGTACGATCGGTCGATCTATGCACACGCGCCTTAAAGAGCGCCTGGCCGATAGATGAGGGGAGGCGGAGGTGCCCAGCGCGAATTTCGGGGGAGATCCCTCGGCGGAACTCTTCGAGAAGATTCTGTCCTGCGAGACCGCCGATGCAGTCAGCGAAACCCTGCTCGAACCGATGGTCGAAGCCTTGGGCGCGCGCAGCGGCGTTTTCATGCAGATTTTTTCCTCGCCCTATGGCGATCGGCATTTCGGTGCGCGCAGCTACGTCGGCAGCAAGCCCACTTCGGTGGATGTCTATGTCGACGGGCTTTATGCGCTCGATCCGGTGATCCGTCCGGTGATGGACTGGCTGGACGACGAGCGCGGTCCGGCGCCGAGCCTGCTGACGGGCTCGTTCGAGCGCGATCTCGAGGAAGACCCCCAATATCGCGATACGTTCCTCCGCCCCTACGACATCGGCCACGTCGTCGCCGTCGCCATGCCGATGCGCACCGGGCTTGAAACGCAACTCGCCTGCGTCGGCTTTCATCGCCGTCACGGCGACATCGCCTTCCTCCCCGAGCAGCTTTCGTGGTTCCAGCGTCTGGTGCCCGCGATTCGCTCCGTACTCTACGCGCTCGCCTGCAAGGAGGCGCTGGCGCTCTCGGAAACCATCGCCATCGCCGCACGCGAGGCGGGAACGGAAATGGGCTTCCTGATCCTCGACGAGGATCTTGTGGTGCGCAACGGCAACGCGAAGGGCATGGAGGATCTGGGCCTTACCGGCGGGGCGCAGGGCGGCTCGTCGGTGCTTGGCGAAATCAAGGCGCGTTTGCTCGCCGCCGATCGCGCGCCGGGTGTTTCGTTCAGCTTCAAGGCGAGCGGCCTGCGGACGTTCGACGTCGAGGTGCGCAATTTCGAAACCGCTGACGGTCGCAATTTCCATCTCGTCGTCACGAGCGGCGGCGGGCCCCGCCACGCGATCGGCGACGCCTGCCGCCGCTTCGGCCTCACCGAACGGGAGACGGAAATCGCGCGCCAGATCGCCTCTGGCAAGTGCAATGCCTCGCTCAGCCACGAACTCGGCATCTCGCTGCGGACCGGCGAGAACCACCTCCGCTCGATCTACCGCAAGGTCGGTGTCAGCAGCCGGACGCAGCTCGTCTCGCGCTTGCTGCACATCCAGTAGCCGGGGTAGCGTCTCGGCGATGGCCGAACTTCCACTCCTCGATCCCGATATCGGCGCCGCCCTCGTCGACGCCGTCGGCACGCCAGCGTTCGGAACATTGATGCTGGATGCCGCCCAGCGCGAGGCGGGGGTCGACGAGATTTTCGCTTATCACATCCGCGACGGCGAACGCCCGGTCGCGCTCTCCTCGATCAGCGAACGCGGCGACCACGATCGGCGCGCGCGCCATTATGCCGAGCGCTTCTATCATCACGATCCCGTCGTCCACGCCCGCCAGCGCACGGCAGCGGGACGCGGTTTCGTCGCCTGCGTGCGTGCGGCCGAGATCGGCCTGCGCGATTACCGTGCGATCTGCTTCGAGCAGCCCCGCTTCGCCGACAAGCTCTGCTTCGGCTGGCGCGGCGCCGGGCGGGCGATCGTGCTGAGCTTCTATCGCCGCCGCGACAGCGAAGGCACTGCCGCGCTCACCGCACTTGCGAACGTCGGCCTCACCGCGCTCGCCCGGCAGGCTGTTCCGGCTTCCGAAACCAGTCTCGTCGAACGGCTGGAAACCCGTATCGCGCGCGCCTTTCCGGTGCTGACCCTGCGCGAACGCCAGGTCGCCGCGCGCACCGTCGCGGGCTGGACCGCCGAACGCACGGCAGACGCGCTCGACATCCGCCCGAGCAGCGTCCTCACCTACCGCCAGCGCGCCTACCAGCGGCTCGGCTTCTCAGGCGCGGCGGATTTTCTGCCCGCGATCCTCGATTAGGGATTGTCGCGCTTTCCGGTCAGGCCGGAAAGCGCGACAAACCTATACGGCGTTCATCGTGAGCAGGTCGTAGGTCGCGCAGAGCTCGTCGTCCTGATTGGTGACGCGCACGGCCCAGCGCACCTCGCCCATCTCGGGCGAACGCTGCGACTTCGATTTCACGGTGAGTGACACCTTCATCGAATCGCCGGGCTTCATCGGCTTCACGAAGCGCAGGTGCTCGAGGCCGTAGTTCGCGAGCACCGGCCCCGGAGGCGCATCGACGAAGAGGCCCGCCGCGAACGACAGGATCAGGTAGCCGTGTGCCACGCGCCCACCGAAGATCGGGCTCGCTTTCGCGGCTTCCTCGTCCATGTGCGCGTAGAAATTGTCGCCGGTGAAGTCCGCGAAATGTTCGATGTCTTCGAGCGTGATCGTGCGCGAGCCGGTCTTCAGCGTATAGCCCGGCTCCAGCTCGCCTAGGCGCAGGCGGAACGGATGCACCGTACCCTCGGCCATCGGTGCGCCGGGCAGATATTCGCCGAGCGCCTTCGAAAGCAGCCCCGGATCGCCCTGCAGCGCGGTGCGCTGCATGTAGTGCTTCACGCCGCGAATGCCGCCCATCTCCTCGCCGCCGCCCGCGCGGCCTGGACCGCCATGGACGAGAACGGGAAGCGGCGAGCCGTGGCCCGTGGAGGTCTTCGCGGACTCACGGTTGAGGAACGCCATGCGGCCATGGAACGCGCCCGATTCAAGCACGAGTTCGCGCGCCGTGGCACCGTCGTGCGTGAACACCGAAATCGCGAGCGAGCCCTTGCCGTGGTTGGCGAGCGCCGCCGCGTCAGCGAGATCGGCATAAGGCATGAGCGTCGAAACCGGGCCGAACGCCTCCACTTCGTGAATGGCTTCCGCCTTCCACGGGTCGTCGGTGCGCATCAGGATCGGCGCGAAGAACGCGCCCTTGCCGTCGTCCGCCCCGTTCGGGTCGCCGTAGACCACGGGCGCGACCGCCGAAAGCTCGGCCACCTTCGCGCGCACGTCCGCAAGCTGGCCGCGGCTGACGAGCGCGCCCATCGTGACGCCTTCGCTGCGCGGATCGCCGACGACCGTCTTGGCGAGGCGCGCGGAAAGCGCGTCCTGCACCGCGTCGATCAGCGCGGCGGGCACGAGCGCGCGGCGGATCGCGGTGCACTTCTGCCCCGCCTTCACGGTCATCTCGCGCGCGACCTCTTTCACGAACAGGTCGAACTCGGGCGTGCCGGGCACCGCATCGGGCGCAAGGATCGAGGCATTGAGCGAATCGCGCTCTGCCGTGAAGCGCACGGCTTCGCGCGCGATCACCGGGATCTGCTGCAGCTTCGCCGCGGTCGCCGCAGAGCCGGTGAAGGCCACCGAATCCTGCCCCGTCAGATGATCGATCAGATCGCCCGGCATCCCGGCGATGAACTGCAGCGCGCCTTCGGGCAGCACGCCGCTTTCGATCATGATGCGGAACGCGGCTTCGGCCACATAGGCGGTGGCGGACGCCGGCTTCACGATCGCCGGAACACCGGCGAGCAGCGTCGGCCCCAGCTTTTCGAGCATGCCCCACACGGGAAAGTTGAATGCGTTGATGTGGAGCGCGAGACCCTGCATCGAGGTGTAGACGTGCTGGCCGATGAACGTGCCGTCACGCGCCAGCACTTCGGTGTCGCCGTCGATGAGAATACGGTCGTTCGGCAGCTCGCGGCGGCCCTTGGAGGCGTAGGAAAAGAGCGTGCCCGCGCCGCCTTCGATATCGATCCAGCTGTCCGTGCGCGTCGCGCCCGTGTCCCACGACATGTCGTAGAGCTCTTCCTTGCGCTCCATGATCGCCTGGCCGAGCGCCTTCAGCATCAGCGCCCGCTCGTGGAAGGTCATCGCGCGCAGCGCCTTGCCGCCCTTCTTGCGCGCAAAGTCCGCCATGCCGACGAAATCGAGACCATCGCTGCCGGTTTCAGCAACGACATCGCCGGAGAGCGCGGAATGGATGGGCGAAAGCCCACCCGCGCTCTTCACCCAGCGGCCTTCGACGTAGTTTTCAAGAATCTTGGTCATGCGGGAATGGCTCCGAATGTCAGCTGAGGAAACCGGCTCAGGCGCCGGTAAATTTGGGTTTGCGCTTTTCCATGAAGGCGGCGACGCCTTCCTTGTAGTCGGCGGAGAAGCCGAGGCGGCGCATCAGATCGCGCTCGTTGTCGAGCTCCTCGTCGAGCGTGTTCGCCCACGCGCCGCGAATGGCCGTCCGCGTCGCCGCAAGGCCCTGCGTCGGCCCGGCAGCAAGCCGCACGGCGAGCGCGCGGGCTTCGCCGGCAAGCGCCTCGTCGTCGATGCACTTCCAGATGAGGCCCCATTCCTCGGCACGCTCCGCGCTCAGCGGCTCGCCGGTGATTGCAAGGCCGAGCGCGCGCGCCTGCCCGATAAGGCGCGGCAGCGCCCATGTACCGCCGCTGTCGGGAATGAGGCCGATGGCGGCAAACGACTGGATGAACTTCGCGCTTCTGGCGGCGAGCACGATATCGCAGGCAAGCGCGATGTTTGCACCCGCACCCGCCGCGACGCCGTTCACCGCGCAGACGACGGGCATGGCAATCGTGTTCAGGCGGCGGATCAGCGGATTATAAAAGCGCTCGACGGAATCGCCGAGATCAACGGCGCTTTCCCCCGGCGCCACGGCGCGGTCGGAAAGATCCTGCCCTGCGCAGAAGCCGCGTCCGGCGCCGGTCAGCAGCAGTGCCCGCGCGCCTTCCTTCTCGGTGCGATCCAGCGCCTCGGCGACTTCGCCGTGCATCTTCACCGTGAAGCTGTTGAGGCGATCCGGGCGGTTCAGCGTGAGCGTGGCGACACCCTCGCTGATATCGAATATGATTGTTTCGAAAGACACGAGAAAGCCTCCCCATCCGCAATGCTTAATGATAGAATGAACGGTCGAACTATTATTGGCAAGCGCGAAATCGCGCGCTATCTGCACTGCCATGCCTGATTCTACACTGCCGACTCCGGCCGATTCCGATGCCGACCATAAGGCGCTCCGCATTGCGCGCGCAATGGCTGCGAAGGAAGGCACCACGCCCGCGTTGGGCCTTGAAATCGAAGCGGCCGGTGAAGGCTTCGCGCGCGTTGCCATGCGGCTCTCGCCGGGGACGCTGAACGGCTTCGGCATGGCTCACGGCGGCATGATCTTCCTGCTCGCCGACACGGCCTTCGCCTACGCGTGCAATTCGCGCAACGTGCAGACGGTTGCGCAGCACGCCAGCATCAGCTTCATCGATGCGGGCCGCGCGGGCGAGCGAATCGTCGCCGAGGCGCAGGAGCGCGCCGTGAAGGGCCGCACAGGGGTTTATGCCGTCAGCGTCTTCGGCGAAGACGGCCGCATCATCGCTGAATTCCAGGGGCTGAGCCGCACGATCGGCGGCCCCGTGATCGAAGAGGAACAGGAATGACCGACGCTTTCATCTGCGACGCCGCGCGCACGGCCATCGGACGTTACGGCGGATCGCTCGCCGAGGTCCGGCCGGACGATCTTGCCGCGGTGCCGCTGAGGGCGCTCGCCGCGCGCAACCCGGGCATCGACTGGGCCGCGCTCGACGACGTCATCATGGGCTGCGCCAACCAGGCGGGCGAAGACAACCGCAACGTCGCGCGCATGGCCGCGCTGCTCGCAGGCCTCGGCGAAAGCGCGGCGGGGACGACGATCAACCGCCTGTGCGGCTCCGGCCTCGATGCCGTGGCGATGGCTGCGCGGGCGATCCGCGCGGACGATGCCGATTTCATCGTGGCGGGTGGCGTTGAAAGCATGACGCGCGCGCCCTTCGTGATGCCGAAGGCGGGCAGCGCCTTTTCGCGCAGCAACGCCGTTTACGACACCACCATCGGCTGGCGCTTCGTGAACCCGCTGATGAAGGCGGGCTTCGGCATCGATTCGATGCCCGAGACGGCGGAGAACGTCGCAGACGACTTCGGCATCTCGCGCGAGGATCAAGACCGGTTCGCGGTCGAAAGCCAGCGCCGCGCCGCCGCCGCGCAGGCCAGCGGACGCTTCGCGCAGGAAATCGTGCCGGTCACGATCACGCGCAAGAAGGGCGATCCTATCGTCGTCGACCGCGATGAGCATCCGCGTGAAACGAGCATGGAAGCACTCGGCAAGCTGCGGCCGATCGTGCGGGCGGACGGCACGATCACGGCAGGCAATGCCAGCGGCGTCAACGACGGCGCTGCCGCGCTGCTGATCGCGAGCGAAGCTGCCGCCGCGAAGCACGGCCTGACGCCCATCGCGCGCATCGTCGGCGGCGCTGTCGCAGGCGTTGCGCCGCGCATCATGGGCATCGGCCCCGCCCCGGCCACGCAGAAGCTGCTTGCCCGGACGGGCGTGTCGATCGGCGACGTTGACGTCATTGAACTGAACGAAGCCTTCGCCGCGCAGGGCCTTGCCGTGCTGCGCCAGCTCGGGCTGCCTGACAACGCCGCGCACGTGAACCCGAATGGCGGCGCCATCGCACTCGGCCACCCGCTCGGCATGTCGGGCGCACGGCTCGCGATGACCGCGGCGATCGAACTCAGGAATCGCGGCGGGCGCTACGGCCTCGCCACAATGTGCATCGGCGTGGGGCAAGGCATTGCCCTGCTGATCGAGCGCATTTGACGGACCACAAATAATAATTGATCGATCGGTCGATTTATTATAGGACTCGCAGGGAGGAAGGAGCGCCCCCGTGTATACCACTGAACTTCAGAAGGTTGATCCGCAGCAGGCCCCGACGCGGGAGCCGCAGGAGCTTGTCGATGCATTCGAGGCGCGGGTCGCCGACGATGCGTTCATCGAACCCAAGGACTGGATGCCGGAAGCGTACCGCCGCACGCTGATCCGCCAGATTTCGCAGCACGCGCACAGCGAGATCGTCGGGATGCTCCCCGAAGGCAACTGGATCACGCGCGCACCGTCGCTGAAGCGCAAGGCGATCCTGCTCGCGAAGGTGCAGGACGAGGGCGGCCACGGCCTCTACCTCTATTCCGCCGCCGAAACGCTGGGCGCCTCGCGCGAGGAAATGATCGACGCGCTGCACAGCGGCAAGGCGAAATACTCCACGATCTTCAACTACCCGACGCTGACCTGGGCCGACATCGGCGCCATCGGCTGGCTGGTGGACGGCGCCGCGATCATGAACCAGGTGCCGCTGCAGCGCACCTCTTATGGCCCCTACGCGCGCGCCATGGTCCGCGTGTGCAAGGAAGAGAGCTTCCATCAGCGCCAAGGGTATGACGCCCTTCTCGTGATGGCCGCGGGCACGGACGAGCAGAAGGCGATGGTGCAGGACGCGATCGACCGCTGGTGGTGGCCCGCGATCATGATGTTCGGTCCCTCCGACGACAATTCGCCGAACTCAGCGCAGTCGATCCGCTGGCGCATCAAGCGCGAGACGAACGACGAGTTACGCCAGAAGTTCATCGACGCCACGGTGCCGCAGGTTCACCTGCTCGGCATGGAAGTGCCCGATCCCGATCTCAAGTGGAACGAGGAACGCGGCCACTACGATTACGGCGCGATCGACTGGGAAGAGTTCTACGCCGTTGTGCGCGGCGAAGGTCCGACCGCGAAGGAACGCATGGAAGCCCGCCGCAAGGCATGGGACGACGGTGCCTGGGTGCGCGAAGCCGCGGATGCCCATGAAGCCCGCCGCCGCATCAAGGCCGCAGCCTGAAGGAAAGACAAGACATGAAGACCGATTGGCCTCTCTGGGAAGTGTTCGTGCGTGCACGCGGCGGGCTTTCGCACCGCCATGCCGGCTCGGTGCACGCGCCCGACGCGACGATCGCGCTCCGCCACGCGCGGGATACCTACACGCGCCGCATGGAAGGCGTCAGCCTGTGGGTGGTGCGCTCGTCCGACATCGCGGCGTCTGACCCCGAACAGGCAGGCCCGATGTTCGAACCGGCGGAGACGAAGATTTATCGTCACCCGACGTTTTACGAACTCCCCGACGCCGTGAAGCACATGTGATGGAAAACGCGCTTTTCACATACGCGCTGCGTCTCGGCGACGACAGCCTCGTGCTCGGGCAGCGGCTTTCCGAATGGTGCGGCCATGCGCCGACCATCGAGGTCGATCTCTCGCTCGCCAACGTCGCGCTCGATCTCGTCGGGCAGGCACAACTGTTCCTCGGCTATGCCGGCGAAGTCGAAGGCAAGGGCCGCGATGCGGACCGCCTCGCCTTCCATCGCGACGTCCTGGCATGGACCAACTGCCTGATGGTTGAGCAGCCGAACGGTGACTTCGGACGCACCATCGCCCGGCAGTTCCTGTTTTCGACATGGCAGAAGGCGCTGTTCGACAAGCTCGCGCTTTCGAAGGACGCGCGCCTTGCCGAAATCGCCGCCAAGGCCGTGAAGGAGGTCGCTTATCACGCCGATCTCGCGGCGGAGTGGGTGATCCGTCTCGGCGACGGCACCGAAGAGAGCCGGACGCGCATGATCGATGGCCTCGACTGGCACTGGCGCTTCGTCGACGAGCTGTTCCAGACCGATGCCGTCACCGACGCGCTCGTCGCGGAAGGCATCGCGGTCGATCCTACCGCTCTGCGTCCGGTGTTCGAGGCGCGCGTCGCGGCGGTGCTCGCCGAGGCGGGCCTGCCTGAAATAAAGCTGCCGCGCCCCATCGTCGGCGGCCGCAAGGGTCATCATTCCGAACATCTCGGGCATATGCTCGCCGTGATGCAGCATATTCCGCGCACCTACCCGGAAGCCGTCTGGTGAACGACGCACGCGCCATCATGGCCGTGCTTGCCTCCGTGCCCGATCCCGAGATCCCGGCGGTATCGCTCGTCGATCTCGGCATCGTGCGCGATGTGCTCACCGATGCCGAACCGGCGCGCGTGCTGATCACGCCGACGTACACGGGCTGCCCGGCGACCGCCTACATCCAGCTCGCCGTGCGCGAGGCGCTGGACGCGGCGGGGATGCAGGATGTCGCCATCGAAACCCGGCTGTCGCCGCCGTGGACGACGGCGTGGATCACCGAAGACGGCCGCGAGAAACTGCGCGCCTACGGGATCGATCCACCGCCCGCGAGCACCGCGCTCAACAGCCAACCGGCCACCTGCCCCCGTTGCGGATCGAAACAGACGCACGAGATCAGTCGGTTCGGTTCCACTCCCTGCAAGGCGCTCTGGCAATGCGACAGCTGCCGGGAACCCTTCGATCGTTTCAAATGCCATTGAGGCCCTGAATGTCCACGCATTTCCACACGCTTAAAATCGCCGAAGTCCGCCGCGAAACGCCGAGCGCCGTCTCGATCCTGTTCGACGTGCCCGAAGCCGAGCGCGATGCCTTCGCCTTCCGCGCCGGCCAGCACATCACGCTGCGCGCCGACATCAATGGCGAGGATCTGCGCCGCAACTATTCGCTGTGCGTCGCACCGCACGAGGGCCAGCTTCGCGTCGCCATCAAGGCGATCTCCGACGGCCGTTTCTCGCGCTGGGCGAACACCGCGCTCGCCGCGGGCGACACGATCGAGGTGATGCCGCCGCATGGCAGCTTCTCGTGGGATTTCGATGCGAACGCGCAGAAGCATTACGTGGGCTTCGCAGGCGGATCAGGCATCACGCCCGTGCTCTCGCTCCTCAAGACCACGCTTCTCGAAGAGCCGAAGAGCCGTTTCACCCTTTTCTACGGCAACCGCGCCAGCAACGAGATCATGTTCCTGGAAGAGATCGCCGCGCTCAAGGACCGCTTCCTCGACCGGCTCGAAGCCTACCACTTCCTTGAAGACGAAGACGACGAGGACATCGCGCTTTTCAACGGCCGCCTCGATTCGGCGAAGCTCACCGAACTTCTCGGCGGCCTCATCGACGCCGACGACGTGGACGCCGCGTTCATCTGCGGCCCCGGACCGATGATGGACGCCGTGGAAACCGCGCTTACCGCAGCAGGCGTTCCCGCCGACCGCATCAAGGTCGAACGCTTCACGATCGACCGCCCGACCGCCGAGCAGGCGGCTGTCGAGCGCGAGCTTGAGCGCGAAGCCGAAGGCCGCAAGGTCGAGGTGACGCTGGAAGGTCGCCGCCGCCGCATCACCTTCGACAGCGCGCAGGGCAGCATCCTCGAAAACGCGCGCGCCGCCGGGCTGCAGACCCCGTTCGCCTGCAAGGCGGGCGTCTGCGCCACCTGCCGCGCAAAGCTGATCGACGGCAAGGTGCACATGAAGGCGAACTACGGCCTCTCCCCCGAAGAGGTCGCGCAGGGCTACATCCTCACCTGCCAGGCCGTACCGCTGACCGACAACGTGGCGGTCGACTACGACGCGTGATGGGTAAGCGCCCTCGCGGGCTGCATCAGCGTAACGCCTAAATCGAATCGTTGCCGCAGTATTTGATTAACCATAGCCTCTCTTGCAACAGGGAGGGCCTTACTATGCGTTTACTGTCGTGCGCCGCGATTGTCGTGTGTGTTGCTTCGCCAGCGATTGCAAAGTCAGTCACAACGAGCCCCACCGTTTCCGGATGGTTTGTCGGAGACGTGCCCGAAGAGGGCTACGATCCTGAAAATGGTGACAACTGTAACACGGTGCGGCCGGGCCCCGTGGTATGGAGCGCTGGTACGTCGAATTACGGCGAGATCGGCAACATGGGCGGCTACTTCTTCGTCGACGACAACCGTGCCAGCTTCGAGTTTGATATTTCCACCTTCAAAAAGAAGGTGAAGAACGCCACGCTGAGATTCAGCGCATATGACCAATACGGCGATGGCAATTCTAAAAACTGCATTTTCGCCTACACGGGAGACGGCGTCACAACGCTCGGCGATTATACACCAGCAGGAAAGTCAGAAATCTACTCCTTTGGAATGGAATGGAATGACGACGATGGTTCCTACGGGCTCGACGGCGTCTTCGACATCACAGCGTTGCTGAATACGATGTTGAAGGAGAAAGTGGACTTTCTCGGGATACAGTTTGCGACCGACAATTATGCCGACACGATCATCGGGCTTTCGGATATGCGCATCGTGATTGAGACCGTCCCGGAGCCCGCCACCCTCGCGCTTTTCGGCCTTGGGCTGACAGGGTTTGCCTTGAGACGCCGCAAGGTCTGAGGCCCGTTCAGGCCGCCGGCTTTTCCAGACAGTTCAAATAGCGCGCGCGCAGTGTTTTCTTGTCGATCTTCCCCGTCGCCGTGAGCGGCACGGCATCGAAGTAGACACGATCCGGCATCCACCATTTCGCGATGGCCGGGGCGAGGTGCGCGCGCATCGCTTCCTCGGTCACATCGGCATCGTCGTAGAGATCGAGGACGAGGACGGGGCGTTCTTCCCACTTCGGGTGATGCACGCCGATGACCGCCGCGACCTTCACGCCCGGAAAGCCGACGGCGATATTCTCGATGTCGATCGAGCTGACCCACTCGCCGCCCGACTTGATGACGTCCTTCGCGCGGTCGGTGATGCGCATGAAACCGTAATCGTCGATCGTCGCGATATCGCCGGTGTCGAACCAGCCGTCTTCGTCGAGCGCGCTTCCGTCCGCGCGGTAGTAGCGTTCAATGGTCCACGGCCCGCGCACCTTGAGCGCGCCGGAGGTCTCGCCGTCGTGCGGGAGAACGCGATTTTCCTCGTCGGTGATGCGCAGCTCGACACCGAACTGCATCCGGCCCTGCCGCGTCCAGATGATATCGTCGACATGATCCACGCCGCCTTCGGCAAGCGCGGGTGTCGGCGTCGCGACGACGCCGAGCGGATTGAGTTCGGTCATGCCCCAGAGCTGCAGCACCTTGACGCCATACGTGCGCGAGTACGCCTCCGCCATCGCGCGCGGCACGGCGGAACCGCCGATCACCAGCCGCTGCAGCTTGCCCGCAGTGCTGCCAGTACGCTGGAGGTAGTCGAGGTACATCGTCCAGATCGTCGGGACGCCGCCCGAGAAGGTGACGCCTTCACCCAAGACAAGTTCATGCAGGCTCGCCGGGTCCATGCGGTCGCAGGGCAGCGCGAACGCACAGCCGTTCAGCGCGCCCGCAAACGGCAGCCCCCAGCCGGTCGCGTGATAGAAGCTGCTGCAGGGCATGATGCAATCGAACACGTCGAGCCCGAACGCCGAGGGCAGGCTCGCCGCCATCGCATGGAGCACGGTCGAGCGGTGGCTGTAGACGACACCCTTTGGATAGCCCGTGGTGCCCGAGGTGTAGCAGAGGAACGCCGCCGCGTTCTCATCGAGGCGCGGCCAGTCGATCGCATCGGGCTGATCAGCGATCAGCGTTTCCCACGATTCCGCACCAACGCTGCCGGGGATCGTGTGCTCGGCGTCGCTCAGCATCACGAAGCGGGTGAGCTGCGGTAGCAATAGCGCCAGTCGTTCGACGAGATCGGCGAAGCTGCGTTCATAGAACAGGATCGAACTGCCAGCGTGCTCGATCGTATAGGCGATCTGTTCGTCGGTGAGACGCGGGTTCGCTGTGTGCAGCACGGCGCCGATGCCGGGCGCGGCGAACATCAGCTCCATATGGCGGTGCGTGTTCCAGCCGAGTGAGCTGATGCGATCGCCCGGCGCCACGCCCATGCCGCGCAGCAAATGCGCGCCGCGCGCCGTACGCGCGGCGAGACCGGCATAGTCGTAACGCCACACCGGCTCGTCCACGAGACGCGACACGATCGGCCGCTTGCCGTGCGCGGCGGCAGCGTGGCTGAGCAGCCCGCTGATGAGCAGCGGGCTCGCCTGCATCAAACCCAGCATTGTCCCCCTTACCAGTCGGCAGGCTTTTCGATGTGATCGGCAGCGCCCTTTGCCGCGGCAAGACCATACATGAACTTCGCATCGACAACAGCGGCGATGCTGCCATCGGCATTGTAGCCCACCAGCGGACCGTTCACGACCGCGAACATCACCATGCCGTCGCCATCCGTGTCGGGGATGTGGTTGATGCCGCCCATTTCCCGCACGTAATCCCCGGCGCGACCGCGATCGTCGCCGTAGCCGAAGCCGCCTTCGATGAGGATGCCCTCGACCGAACCGATGTGGCCGTGAACGGGCGCGGTGTTGTTCGGCCCGACCTTCAGCAGCATCGTGAAACCGCCGGTGAACGGATTGACGTTGAGGAGCTTGAACCAGGTTTCCGGCATCACCCAATCATGCCAGGGCAGGTCCTTCAGATTGTAGAACGCCGGGGTGTGGCGCTTCGTCTCTTCGATATCGGGCGCATCCTCGCGCGTCAGCAGGACCATGATCAAACCTCCCTCATTATCGGATTTTCAGGCGTGCATTGTGACGCGGCGATCCGAGTCCCGAAATGGCGGGAAACACCTAGGTGCTTAGGTGTTTCCCGCTATTGGAATGAGCGGCCACCCCTCTAGCCTTCGTGCGACACTGCGAGGACTGCCCTTCAGGGGCGTTGGGGAGAGGTTCGAACATCATGCGCCTTCAAGGCAAAGTCGCCATCGTGACCGGGGCGGCATCCGGCATCGGCCGTGCAACCGCCATCGCCTTCGCACGCGAAGGCGCACGCGTCGGCGTCAGCGACATCAACCTTGCGGGCGCGGAGGCGACCGCCACCGCGATCGGCGACGCGGCGATCGCCCTCCCGCTCGATGTGACGAGCGAAGCGGCTTGGGCCGAGGCGACCGCCGCCACAGTCAGGCGCTTCGGCAAGCTCGACAGCCTCGCGAACGTGGCGGGCATCGGTTTCCCGGGCACGATCATGGACCTGACCATCGACCACTGGAACAAGATGATCGCGGTGAACCTGACCGGCGTGATGCTCGGCTGCCAGGCCGCGATCCGCGCGATCTCGGAGACGGGCGGTTTCGGCGCGATCGTGAACGTCTCGTCACTCGCGGGACTGGTGGGCATTTCGGACGTCGCGGGATACTGCGCTTCGAAGGGCGGGGTGACGACACTCAGCAAATCGGTCGCGCTTTACTGCGCGGAACGCAGACTACCGATACGGTGCGTGTCGGTGCATCCGACGTATGTGGATAGCGAGATGCTGGATCCTGTCGCCGAAGCAATCGGAGACCGCGCGGCGATGGTGGCGGCGATGGCGAGCCTTGTGCCGATGGGCCGCATCGCGAAGCCCGAGGACATCGCGAACGCGATCCTGTTCGCGGTTTCCGACGAAGCCGCCATGCTGAGCGGATCGCCGCTGATCATCGACGGGGCGCAGCTTGCAGGCCCCTCCAGCGCGCACACGAAAGGCTGAACATGGGACGTGTTTCAAACAAGGTCGTCATCGTCACCGGCGCGGCAGCGGGCCTCGGCGCGGCAATCGCGGACCGGCTGACGGAAGAAGGCGCCACGGTGATCCGCACCGACATCGCGGACGGAGAAGGCATCATCCAGCAGGACGTCGCCGACGAGGCGGGCTGGAAGGCGCTGATCGCCGACACGATGGCGAAACACGGCCGCATCGATGGGCTCGTCAACAACGCCGGCATCTCTTCGAGCAAAAGCCCGATGGACCCGGAAGGGGCCGAACTCGAGGACTGGCGGCGCATCAACACGGTGAACGTGGAAAGCGTGTTCCTCGCCTGCAAATACGCGATGCCCGCCATCGCGAAAGGCGGCGGCGGCGCCATCGTCAACATGTCGTCGATCGGCGCACTGGTGCCGACGCCGTTCATCGCCGCGTACGGCGCATCGAAAGCCGCGGTCGCGCAGTTCACGCGCTCGCTCGCGCTCCACTGCTGCGAGAAGAACTACGCGATCCGCTGCAACAGCGTGCACCCGGGGCAGGTCCGCACGCCGATGCACGACGTGCTGATCGCGCGCACCGCCGCCGAGCACGGCATCAGCGAGGATGACGCCGCGCAGGCCTTCCTCACCAAGGTGCCGATGAAGACGTGGCAGGAGGCCGTGGATATCGCGAACGCGGTGCTGTTCCTGGTCTCCGACGAGGCGCGCTTCATCACCGGCACCGCCGTCGTCGTGGACGGCGGCATGAGCCTGACCAATTAGGAGACAACCCGTGCGTACACTCGACTTCGGCCAGCCGATGGGCGGCATCATGCAGATCGCCTACATCGTGCCCGACATCACGGCCGCGATGAAACACTACATGCCGCGCCTGAACTGCGGCCCGTGGTTCGTGATCGAACACTTCCCGCTGCTCGATGCGCAGTATCGCGGCGCGCCGACCGAACTCGACATCACGCTCGCCATCGGCTTTTCGGGCTCGATGAGCTTCGAACTGATCCAGCAGAACAACTGGGAGACGCCTTCGGTCTACACCGAAGTGCAGCAGAAGCGCGGCTGGGGCTTCCACCACTTCGCGGTTTCGTGCGCGGATTTCGACGCGGACGTTGCGAAATACAAGGCACTCGGCCACGAGATGGCGCTGTACGGCGTCGCGGGCGTCGGCGCGCGCGCGGCCTATATGGACACGTCGGACGTGCTGCCCGGCATGATCGAACTCATCGAGATGACCGACCAGACCGAGGCCTTCTTCACGATGATGAAGACCGCGTCGGAAAACTGGGACGGCAGCGACCCGATCCGCGTGTTGCAGCCCCCGGCCGAATAAGGGCACATTGAACCCATGACAGACAAGGTTGGTCTCGACGCCATTGAGACGGCGAGCCGGGACGAGATATCGGCGTTGCAGTTGGAGCGCCTGCGCGCGAGCCTTTCCCATGCGTATGCGGGGAACCCTGCGTACCGCGCGAAGTTCGACGCGGCGGGGGTGCACCCGGATGATCTGAAGTCGCTCGGCGACCTCGCGAAGTTCCCGTTCACGACGAAGGCGGATTTGCGTGATGCGTATCCGTTCGGCTTCTTCGCGGTGCCGCAGGAGAAGCTCTCGCGCATCCACGCCTCGTCGGGAACGACGGGAAAGGCCACTGTGGTGGGCTACACGAAGGCGGACATCGCGACATGGTCCGGCCTCGTCGCGCGCTCGATCCATGCGGCGGGCGGACGCCCGGGGATGAAGGTGCACGTGGCTTATGGCTACGGCCTCTTCACCGGCGGCCTCGGCGCGCACTACGGGGCGGAGGCGCTCGGCTGCACGGTGATCCCGATGTCGGGCGGGCAGACCGAGAAGCAGGTGCAGCTGATCACCGACTTCAGCCCTGAGATCATCATGGTGACGCCAAGCTACATGCTGGCGATCCTCGACGAGTTCCGCCGGCAGGGTATCGACCCGGCGAGAAGCTCGCTGAAGACGGGTATCTTCGGCGCCGAGCCGTGGACCGAGGCGATGCGCAGCGAGATCGAGAGCGCGTTCGCGATCGATGCGGTGGACATCTACGGCCTCTCCGAGGTGATGGGCCCGGGCGTGGCGCAGGAGTGCGTGGAGACCAAGGACGGCCTCACCATCTGGGAGGATCATTTCTACCCCGAGGTGATCGACCCGGAGACGGGCGACGTGCTTCCCGACGGCGAAGAGGGCGAGCTCGTGTTCACCTCGCTCACCAAGGAGGCGATGCCGATCATCCGCTACCGCACGCGCGACCTCACCCGGCTTCTGCCCGGCACGGCGCGCAGCATGCGGCGCATGGCGAAGATCACCGGCCGGTCGGACGACATGATGATCATCCGGGGCGTGAACGTGTTCCCGAGCCAGATCGAGGAGCACATCCTCTCGGTCCCCGCACTCGCGCCGCACTTCATGATCGAACTGACCCGCCCGGACCGGATGGACATGGTGCGCCTCTCGGTCGAGGCGCGTGAGGACACCGACGCCTCCAGCCACACCGAGCACGCCTACACGCTCGCCCACCGCATCAAGACCATGGTCGGCATCTCCGTGAAGATCGACATCCAGCCTGCGGGAGCGCTGCCGCGCTCGCAGGGGAAGGCAGCGCGGGTGGTCGATAAACGACCGCGGGGGTAGGGTATTTGTGGCGATGGTTGCGTTCGTCAGCTACCGTCGCGACGATACGACCTTAATCGACGCAGCCTGCGCGCGAGGGGATGAGGCATCCGTATTTCAAACAGCTTCAACTCATAAGCTGCATCGGTGTCACCGGCTTTCGCAGCGCGGTGCATCCAATGCCGATAGCCTTGCATGTCGCCCATATTGAATCGCGTCATTGCCAAGTTTTGCGCCGCATTGATCTCGCCAATTCGGTACGCGCGATACATCATTCCTGCAGCGCTGGACGCTCGGCAGATACGACCCCATTCAAAGCGGGTACCCTTTTGTGTCATTCGACACGCTAGGCTCAACAATGCCGGGCCATACCGCCGGAAAGCCAAGTGTCGCAGGATTGGCATGCCAAGCCCGTTCTGACGCCCTTCCAAGATTGCCTCGGCACGGTCGAACAATCTCTCAAATCGATCAGTCATACGAAAGCTTAGCTACGTTGCCCCCGTCCGCGTTTCATAACTACAATGTTCACTGGCCGTTTATTATGGTGACAAAGACTTGGGAGTCGAGGGCGACGGGGTAGATAATCCATATGTCGAAGCTCGTTTATGCCTTGAACCAATCGCTGGACGGCTATGTCGACCATATGGCGTTTGCGCCTGACGCAGAGGTTTTTCGTCATTTCATCGACGATGTGCGCGGGCTGGCCGCTACCGTTTACGGTCGCCGCATGTACGAGACGATGCGCTATTGGGACGAGGAGCATTCCGACTGGGACGACGCGCAGCGGGAATATGCGGCGGCATGGCGGGGCCTGCCGAAGTGGGTGGTGTCGCGCACGTTAAAGTCGGTCGGACCGAATGCCACGCTTGTCGACAACAACGTGGAGACGGCAATCCGCACGCTGAAAGAGCGGTTCGACGGGGAGATCGAAGTCGCCGGACCGGAACTGGCCGCAAGCCTGACCGCGCTGCGCCTTATCGACGAATATCGATTGTACGTTCATCCCGTCGTGATCGGCGGGGGGAAAACGTTCTTCGCCGGGTCGCGGCCGTCGCTGCGGCTCGTGGCGCACGACCGTATCGGCGAGCAGGTGGTCAGGCTGACATACGTTCCGGCATAATCGCGGCATCGTCATACCGGCGGCAATTCTCCGGACGAAGCCGTTGCGGGCACCGCGTGCACCGCCTAGACACGAACGCTCTGTTATTCCCGAAGGAAAGGCGTACGGGTGGCCCGGACACAGGCGGCGGATTATGACGAGCGGCGGATGGCCGTTCTCGACAAGGCTGCCGAGCTTTATGCGCATTCGGGATTTCACGGCTGCTCGATCGCTGACCTTGCCGCCGCGTGCGGCATGTCGAAGTCGCTGCTGTATCATTATTTCGCGTCCAAAGAGGACATCCTGTTCGAGATCATGGACGGGCACATCGGCGCGCTCGCCGAAGTGGCGGATGCGTATCGGGGTGAGGCCGATCCGGTCGCGCGCTTCGGCAAGCTGACGCACGGGTTCCTTGAGCTTTATGCCGACGCATCGGCGCGGCACCGCGTGCTGGTGAACGATCTCGACAAGCTTCCCGAGGAGCGGCGGCGCCACATCGTGGACACCGAGCGGATGCTTGTGGACCTTGTCGCGCACACCTTCGGCGAGATCGCGCCCACGCTTTCCGAAAAGGACGCCCGCGTGCGTGCAATGCTCTATTTCGGCATGATCAACTGGTCGCACACGTGGTTCCGCCCCACCGGCCGCTTTACCGTGGACGCACTCGCCGAGACGGTGATCGACCAGATGCTGGGCGGGTTGCGCTAACCGCGAGGCCCCCTTGTCATCAGAGCTGATGACAGACGCCGGCGCCCACCTCGTTTACACTGCGCCTCAAGGCCCGCGAACACAGCGCGGCACATGAGGAGGCTTACCCGTGGCAAAACCTTTCGCATCTTCGGCGGACACCGCCGAGAAGGTTGAAACGCTCGAAATCCTGGCGGACGGCGTCTACGCGCTGACCGCCGAGGGCGACCCCAATGTGGGCGCGTTCGAGGGCGAGGATTTCGTTGTCGCCATTGAGGCGCGGGCGACGCCGGTTGCCGCGCGCGACTGGCTGGCGAAACTGCGCGAGCACACCGACAAGCCGGTGAAATACCTGATCCTGACGCACTACCACGCGGTGCGCGTGCTCGGCGCGAGCGCCTTCGAGGCCGAGCATATCGTTGCGAGCGAGATGACGCGCAAACTGATCGAGGAGCGCGGCAAGGAAGACTGGGCGAGCGAATTCGGCCGGATGCCGCGCCTGTTCAAGGAGCCGGATTCGGTGCCGGGGCTGACGTGGCCGACGCAGACGTTCACCGACACGTTCGAAATCGAACTCGGGGGAACACGCGGCAAGCTCGACCTCGCCTTCTGCGGGCGCGGGCACACGGCGGGTGACATCGTGGTGTGGCACGACAAATCGAAGACATTGTTCGCGGGCGACCTCGTGGAGGCGGAGGCCGCGCTCTACACGGGCGACGCCTTCCACATGGACTGGGCGGCGGGCACGCTCGACAAGGTGAAGGCCTATCGCGCCGAGAACCTGATCGGCGGGCGCGGGCGTGTGCCGCGCGGCCTTGCCGAAACCGACGCCGCGATCGAGCAGACGCGCGAATTCCTGAAAACCATGATCGACAAGGTGGGCACCGTGCACCGCGCGGGCGGCACGCTGAAGCAGGCGTTCGAGGCGACGCACGAGGCGTTGTTCCCGAAATTCGGACGTTGGCCGATCTTCGAGCACTGCCTGCCCTTCGACGTGCAGCGACTGTGGGACGAATTCGACGGCATCGACTGGCCGCGCATCTGGACGATGGAGCGCGACCGCGAGGTTTGGGCTGAACTTCAGGACTGACACGATGACGACAGGCATTCCGGTCCACCGCTCCATCGGCGCTTCGCCGGTGGGGACGGATGGCGCGCATCTTGAAACATTGATCGTCGGCGCGGGGCCGGTGGGGCTTTCGATGGCGCTCGACCTCGCAAGGCGGGGGCGCAAGGTGACGGTGCTGAGCCGGCTCGACTTCATCGCCGCCGGTTCCAAGGGCATCTGCTATTCGAAGCGCAGCCTCGATATCTGGGACCGGCTCGGCGTCGGCCAGGCGATGGTGGACCGGGGCGTCGTGTGGAACCTCGGCAAGGTGTTCTGGGGCGAAAGCACGACGCCGATCTATGAATTCGACCTGCTGCCGGTGAAGGATCAGCGGCGGCCCGCGTTCATCAACCTGCAGCAATATCATGTGGAAGCGATACTCGTGGATGCGCTTGGCCGGTATCCGAATGTCGATATCCGCTGGGGGCATGAACTGACCGCGCTCGATGCGCGGGCGGACGGCGTGAGCGTGAGCGTGGAGGCGCCGGGCGGGCGCTATACTCTCAACACGGATTGGCTGATCGCGTGCGACGGCAACAAGTCCACCGTGCGCGGGCTCATGGGCCTCGATTTCGAAGGGCGCGTGTTCGAGGACAATTTCCTGATCGCCGACATCAAAATGAAGGGCGAGCACCCGGCCGAGCGCTGGTTCTGGTTCGACCCGCCGTTCAACCCCGGCCAATCCGCGCTGATGCACAAGCAGCCCGACGACGTGTGGCGGCTCGATTTCCAGCTTGGCTGGAACATCGACCGCGAGGCGGCGATGCGGCCCGAGAATGTCGAGCCGTTGGTGCGCGCGATGCTGGGCGACACGATCGAATTCGAGCGCGAGTGGTACAGCGTTTACACCTTCCAGTGCCGGCGGATGCAGCGCTTCGTGCACGGGCGCGTACTCTTCGCGGGAGACAGCGCGCACCTCGTGTCCCCATTCGGCGCGCGCGGCGCGAACGGGGGTCTCGCCGACGTCGATAACCTCGGTTGGAAACTGGAACGCGTGCTGGAGGGCAAGGCGCTCGAAAGCTTCCTCGAAAGCTACAACCACGAGGCGATCACGACCGCGGACGAGAATATCCTGAATTCGACGCGCTCGACCGATTTCCTGACACCCAAGTCCACCGCGAGCGCCGCTTACCGCGACGCCGTGCTGAGCCTTGCGGGCGAGCATCCATTCGCGCGACCGTTCGTGAATAGCGGGCGTCTTTCGATGGCGGTTTCGTATCCTGCGAGCCCGCTTTCGACGCCGGATGAGGATGGGGACTGGGACGGCGTGCCACCTGGCTCCCCCGCGCTCGATGCGCCCATTGGAGAGGACTGGCTGCTCGGCAAGCTCGGCGGCGGCTTCCGCCTGATCGCAAACGGCTGGAAGGGCGAGGCGCCCGTACCGGTGATCGATGTTGAGGGCGAGGCGCTGATCGTGGACCGCTACGATCTTGCACCGGGAAGCGCCTGCCTGATCCGGCCGGACCAGTATGTCGCGGCGCGCTGGCGGCATCCCAGCCCCGCGAAGATCAGCGCCGCGATCGCACGCGCCGAAGGAGCCGCCGCATGAGCCTTGAAACGAAGCCGAACGTCGCGCGGCCCGACGATATCTATGAGGCGCTGATCGCCGCGCAGACGGGCATGAACGAGGCGGAAAGCCTGCGCTTCTCGGCGCGGCTCATCCTGCTGCTCATCAACCAGATCGGCAATGACGCGCTGGTGAAGGACGCGATTGCGGCGGCTAGAGAGCCAGCTCCGACTCCGGCAGCGGGATCGGGTCCGCGAGGGTAACGGTGTCGAGGATACGCGCGGTTTCATCGCGCACCATCACCATCAGGCGGTGCAGGCGGCATTCTTCCTGGGTGACGCAGTTCTCGCAGGGCTTGTAGTCGAACCGGCTGGCGCAGGGCACCAGCGCCACCGAACCGCGCGTCAGGCGCACGATGTCACCGTAGCGCACATCAACCGGCGGTACGGCAAGCCAATAGCCTCCGTCCGGGCCGCGTTTTGTGCCGACGATGCCGAGTCGGCTGAACTCCGAAAGGATCACGGTCAGGAACTTTTTCGGGATGTTCTGCGCGTCTGCGATGTCGACGAGCCGGATCGGCCCCTCGCCATAATGGTCGGCGAGGTGTTGGAGCGCGCGAATTGTATACCGCGTCCGTTGAGAAAGCATGGTCCCCCTATGATGCCGCAATAAGGCAATGCCGTGGCAGAGGGCAATTGATGATGCTCTTCAGGCCGGTTTCCGCACCAGGAACACCGAAACGCCGATACCGCAGAGGATAAGCGCCATGCCCGCGAAATAACGCGGACCAAGCGGTTCGCCGAGGAGCGCCGCCGCAAGCAGCGCACCGAACACGGGCATCAGCGTGATCGACTGGCCTGCCTTCGCGGCCCCGATCATGCCCACCGCCGCGTTGAACAGGAAATAGGCGGCGAGCGAGGGAAACAGCGCGACATACATGAACGCGCCGACGATCTCCGGCCGCCAATCGATGGCCGGCGCGTGCCGCCATTCGAGCATCGCGAGCGGCAGCATCGCCGCGACCCCGATGGCGAAGGTGACGGCGAGAAACGACAGGGCGTGCACATCGGGGCGAAGCCGCAAAAGGCTGGTGTAGATCGCCCACGCGACCACCCCGACGAGGACGAGCGCGTCGCCGCGCCCGAAGTGAAGGCGGAGCACCGAAGCGAAATCCGGGAACAGCACGACGCCGACGCCGAGAATCGAAAGCACGACGCCCACGATCTGCCACGCCGGTGCGCGCACGCGGAAGGCAAGCGCATCGATGATCAGCACGAGAGCCGGAATCGCGGCCTGCAAAAGGAGGCCGTTGGTCGCGGTCGTGTATCGCAGCCCCGAATACATGAACGCGTTGAACGCACTGACCCCGACGAGCCCGAGGAACAGCACAGGGCGCCAATGCCGCAGCAGCACCTCCCTATCTGCCGCGACATGGCGCAGCGCAAACGGCGCGAGGACGAGAAACGCGCCGAGCCAGCGCCCGAAGGCCAGTGTGAACGGCAGGACATCGCCCCGCACCGCGCGCCCGACGATGGCGTTTCCCGACCAGAACAGCATGACAAGCACGAGCATCGCGTAAGCCCGAAGCTCTGCGCTACGGGCGGGTGTCATTCGTGGCGGAGCGCGTCGATGGGGTTGAGCGACGCCGCACGCCGTGCCGGGAAATAGCCGAAGACCACGCCGATTGCCGCCGAGAACATGAAGGCGAGCATATTGATCTTCAGATCGAAAATGAAGGGCACCTGCATCAAGGGCGCGATCGCGAGCGACGCGAACAGCGCGATGACGAGGCCGATGAGCCCTCCGAGGCAAGACAGTACCACGGCTTCGACAAGGAATTGCAGCAGCACCTCGCGCGCCACCGCGCCGATCGCGAGGCGGATACCGATCTCGCGCGTGCGCTCCGTGACCGACACCAGCATGATGTTCATGATGCCGATGCCGCCGACGAGCAGCGAAATCGCAGCGACCGCGCCGACGATCTGCGTGAGGATCGTGGTGGTGCCGGTCAGTGTGTCCGATATCTGCTTCGTATCGAAGACGTTGAAATTGTCGGCATCGCCCGGCTTGATCTTGCGGCGTTCGCGCATCAGGTCTTCGAGCGAGGCCTGCACGGTCTGCGTATCATAGGCATCGTCCACCGCGACCATGATCTGGCCGATGTCGCGGTCGCCCGTGAAGCGCCGCTGCACGAACTTGATCGGCATGACCACGACATCGTCCTGATCCTGGCCGAAACCGCCCTGCCCGCGTGATCCAAGCACCCCGATGACCTGACAGGAGACGCCCCTGATGCGGAAGCGTTTGCCCAGCGGATCCACCTGCCGGAACAGGTTGTTTTTCAGCGTATTCCCAATGATGCAGACCGGCTTTCCCGCCTGCTCCTCCTCCGGCATGAACAGGCGGCCGCCCGCAAGCGGCCATTGTTGCGCCTCGAAATAAGACGCCGAGGTGCCGTTGACGGTCGTGCTCCAGTTATTGCCTTCGTAGATCGCCGTGCCCGACGACTGCGCCATCGGAGCAACGGCGCGCACGCCGGTGAGCTGATTGGCGATCGCTGTCACATCCTCGGGTTTGAAACTGGGTGGGCGCGGACCGCCACCGCCACGACCGAAGCCCTGTCCGGGGCGGAGCTGCAGGATGTTCGCGCCGAGACTGGCGATCTGTTCGCGCACGGCAGCCGTCGCGCCGTTGCCGAGCGTCGTCATGGTGACGACGGCGGCGACGCCGATGATGATGCCGAGCGTGGTGAGGAACGAGCGCAGCTTGTGGCGCATGATGGCGCGGAAGGCGAGCGTGATCGTGGTGCCGAGCATCGGTTACACCCCCGCCCTGCCGGTGTTTTCGATACGCTCGACGAGACCGTCGCGGAAATGCACGATGGTACGTGCGTACGCCGCCATGTCGGGCTCGTGCGTGACCATGAGTACCGTGATGCCGGTCCGGTTCAAATCGGTGAGCAGCTCCATGATTTCGAACGAGCGCTCGGTATCGAGGTTGCCGGTCGGTTCGTCGGCAAGAAGCACGTCGGGGCTCGTGACGATGGCGCGCGCGATCGCGACGCGTTGCTGCTGCCCCCCCGAAAGCTCTGCTGGTGTGTGGTCCCACCACGGCTTGAGGCCGACCTTGTCGAGCGCCGCCATGCCGCGTTGGTAGCGCGCGCGCCGGTCCTCTCCGCGGTAGAGCAGCGGCAGCTCGACGTTTTCGAGCGCGGTGGTGCGCGACAGGAGATTGAAACCCTGGAACACGAAGCCGAGATAGCGGCGACGGAGCAGCGCGCGCTGATCGCGGTCCAGCGTTTCGACATGGTGGCCGTGAAAGAGGTATTCGCCGCTCGTCGGCACATCGAGGCAGCCGAGGATGTTCATCGCCGTCGACTTGCCGGACCCCGACGGCCCCATCACCGCGACGAAATCCCCGCGCGCGATATCGAGATCGACACCTTTCAGCGCCTGAAACGCCGTCGCGCCGGTACCGTAGGTCTTGGAGATGCCGCGCAGGCGGATGATCGGATCATCGCCCATTGCCGGCCTTTTCCGCCGAACGCCGATTACCGCGCGCGGGCGGCGCTTCCTGCCCGGCGACGAGCTGGCCGACGATGACCTTCATGCCTTCCTTGATGTCGCCGCTCAGGATCGCGGTGTTGGTACCGTCGCTGTCGCCGACGACGACTTCCACGGCCTTTGGCTCACCCTCCGCGCCGACGACATACACCGTTTGCGTGCTGCCCGCGCCGAAGCCCACCGACTTCTGCGCATTGCCGCCGCGCCGCGGGCGCATGACAAGCTGGCCGGTGATCCCGCCGCCCCGCGACGCCCCCGCCTGTGTCGCCGGGTTGAAGCGAAGTGCGGCATTCGGCACCAGCAGCACGTTTTCCACGCGGCTCGCGACGATATCCGCCGTCGCTGTCATGCCCGGGCGAAGCGTCTCGTCGCGGTTGTCGACGTTCAAGACCGCCGTGTAGGCGACGACGGCTGCCGTGCTGCTCGACGACGCGGACGAACTGCTGCTGCTGCTCGAACTGGCGTTCGAGCCGACGTTGACGCGCGTGACCTTCGCGGGAAAGCTGCGGCCGGGGAAGGCATCCACGCTGAAGTTCGCGCTTTGGCCGTCTTTCACCTGGCCGACGTCCGCCTCGTCCACCGAGACCTCGACCTCCATCTGCTTCAGATCTTCGGCGATGGTGAACAGCACCGGCGCGTTGAACGAGGCGGCCACCGTCTGACCGGGCTCGATATCGCGCGAGAGCACGACGCCCGTGACCGGGGAAACGATGCGTGCCTTGGAAAGATTGGTCTGCGACGACGAGAGCTGAGCCTTCGCGACCAGCACCTGCGCTTCTGCCGCGCGCAGGCTGGCGACGGCCTGACTGTGGCTCGCGCGCGCCGTGTCCAGCTCGGTCTTCGACGGGACGCGGCCACCCGAAAGGCGGAAGACCTCCTCCTGCCGATCGAGCGTCGCCTTCGCGAGCGCGGCGCTCGCCTTCGCCTGCGCGACGCTCGCTTCGGCGGATGCAACCTGCGCGCGCGACTGGGTGACCGTATCCTGGAGCCGCGAAGGATCAAGCTCGGCAAGCTGCTGGCCGCGCGTGACGCGGTCATTCACGTCGACGAACACCTTGGTGATGAGACCCGACTGTTCGGAACCGACATCGACCTGATTGATCGGCTTCAGATTGCCCGTCGCCGAGACGGTGACGGTAAGGTCGCCGCGCTCAACGGGGCGCGTGTCGTATTGCGGCGCATCGTCGGAGAGGAAGCTGCGCACGACAATGACGAACAGGATCAGCGCCGCGGCGACGGCCGCATAGATCGCCCACTTCCGCCACGGCTTTTCCGGCTGCGCGCCGAGGAAATCATCGAGCGTCTGGGTGTTGGTGTCGTTCATTCGGGCTGCCATCCGTCAATCGGGTTCATTGTCTGCCATCCGCCGCCGAGCGCGCTGTAAAGCTGCGCCGCCGCGAACACTTCGTCGGCGTCCGCGTCGGCGAGGCCCTGCCGCGCCGACAGCAGCGACTGTTCGGCGCTGAGCAGCGTCCGGAAATCGGTGAGGCCTGCCTGATACTGGCTGCGCGCCAGAATGGCGCTGGTGTTCGCCGCGTCATAGGCTTCGGTGAACTGGACCTGCCGTTCGCGCGCGGCGCGGAGCGCGACGAGCGCGTTCTCCACATCTTCGAGCGCGCCGAGCACCGATGCCTTGTAGGACGCGAACGCGCCTTCCGCCGCCGCTTTCTGCGCGCGGACACGCGATGCCGTTGCGCCGCCATCGAAAATCAGCTGCCCGATCGAAGCGAACAGGCCGCCGGTAATGACGTCCCCGAGGCTGCCAAGCGAAAGCGCGCTGGTGCCCACATTGCCGCTGATGCGGAGCGACGGGTAAAGCGCCGACTCCGCGACACCGATGCGCGCCGTCGCAGCCGCGAGTACGCGTTCGGCCTGCCGTACATCGGGCCGCTGGCGCAGCGTATCGGCGGGAATGCCCGCCGTGATCGCATCGGGCGCAGCCGGAATCGGCGCCGCGGTTTCCAGCGCGCGCGTCGCCGCGCCCGGCGCATCGCCCGTCAGCACCGCGATACGATTGAGCGCGCCCGCGAGGCTCTGCTCGATCGACGGGATCGATGCGCGGTTCTGCGCAAGCTGCGCGCGCGCCTGCTCCGCATCGAGCGACGAGACGAGCCCGGCCTGCACGCGCCAGCGCGCGATATCGTAATTGTCCTCGACCGTTTTCAGCGTGTCGCGCGCGATGCGGAGACGCTCCTGCGCGAGCCGCGCGGTGACGTAGTTGCTGACGGTTTCGGCAATGATCGCCGCGCGCACGTTCGCAAGGCTGTAACCCGCGGCGGCGAGATCGGCGCGCGAGGCCTCCACGGCGCGGCGTGTGCCGCCGAACAGGTCGATCTCCCACGACGCGTCGGCGCCGAGCGAATAGCTGCTGTTATCGGCCGCGCCTTCGCGGAAATTGCGTCCGCCGCTACCCGACGCGCTGACCGACGGCAGGAAATCCGCCTGCGACTGCCGAAGGGATTCGCGCGCCTGCCGCAGCCGCGACACCGCCTGCGCGATATCGAGATTGCTTTCCACGGCGCGGGCGACCAGCCCGTCGAGCACCGGATCGTTATAGACGCGCCACCATTCTGCGAGCGCGGCATCGGCTTCGGGGGCGGCACTGCCGTCGCTCCATGCCGCAGGCACGGCAAGCGCCGCGGGCGCGGGAGCGCGATAGTCCGGTCCGGCAGCACACGCGGCAAGCGCAAGCCCGGAGATGAGGGGAAACAGCTTCTTCACGCGCACCTTGTTTCGAATTCAGCGGCCACGGCCCATCGCCACAAACGCCATACGTGCCACGTACAGGCTATTCCCTGCAGCGCGCATGAATATGTTGAAGAATTTTTTGCAAAACGTCCTTCCGCGACCCTCACGGAACGTAATGACGCAGCATGACGTCGCGGCAATGCTCGGCGAGCGCCTTGCGCGTGTCGAACGCGGCAGGCTTTACCGGCTCGTGGAAATGCAGGATGACACCCGCACGCTGGCGCGCGAGCGCGAGTGCGTTCGGCAGCATGTCCTCGTCTCCGATCCACGCGATCGCATCGAGCGCCGCCGGATCGAGCGGGCCGCCGCCGGGCGCGGTGTAGCGGATGGTGACGGGCTGCACGGCGAGGGCGGCGTCCGCAGCGGCGAACAGGCTGCTGCGAAACGGCAGCAGCCCGCGCCCGTCGGAAGTCGTGCCTTCCGGGAACATCAGCACGCGCCGCCCGGCGATAAGCCGCTGCCGGATCGCCTCCATCTGGCTACCCGCCTGCGAGCGCCGTTCACGCTCCACGAAGATCGTGCCGGTGCGCCCGGCGAGCGCGCCGATGCCGGGATAGGCCGCGACATCCGCCTTCGCGACGAAATCCGTATCCACCACCGCCCCGACGCTGATGATATCCGCCCAGCTGATGTGATTGGCGACAAACATCGTGCCGGCCATACCCGGCGTTCCCAGAACCTGCGGGCGCAGGCCGAAACCTGCAGCGATCGTACGGTGGAAGCGGCGTTCGAGCGCCTTTGCAGGGATGCTCTTCGGGCTCATCAGGAGCCAGGGCGGCACCAGCATGGCGGCCCCGGCAAGACCAAGGGCCGCGCGCGTTCGCCCGAAAGGACGGTCTGTCATGGCGCCATGCGATAGCGCGCTTCGGCCTCGACCATGTAATCGCGCGTGATCGGCAGCGAATCGCGGCGGCGCGTGAGCTGGATCTGGAAATTGACGTGACCGTCGTGCCGAAAAGCACCGCGCGCGGCGGCGAGGTAAAACGTCCACATGCGGTAGAACCGCTCGTCGTAAAGCTGGATGATCTCCGCCTTCGCGGCCTCCGTACGGCGCAGCCATTCGTCCAGCGTTTTGCCGTAGTGGACGCGCAGCACCTCAACATCAGTGACCCAGAGCATCTCACGCTCGATGGCGGGCACGATCTCTGAAAGCGCGGGCGAGTAACCGCCGGGGAAGATATATTTCGCGGTGAATGCGTCGGTCGCTCCCGGCCCGTCCGAACGGCCGATCGTGTGGAGCAGCGCGACGCCGTCCACAGTAAGCAGCTCGCGCACGCGGCGGAAGAACGTGCGATAGTTCGGCAGGCCCACGTGTTCGAACATGCCGACGGACACGATCCGATCGAACGGGCCCTCCACATCGCGGTAATCGATCAGTTCGAAACGCACGCGGTCTTTGACGCCGGCCTCCTCAGCGCGGCGACGGGCGACCTTGAGCTGTTCTTCCGACAGCGTGACGCCGAGCACATCCACATCGGCGACCCGGTTCAAATAGAGCGCCATGCCGCCCCAGCCGCAGCCGATGTCGAGCACCTTCTGCCCCGGCTTCAGCGCCAGTTTCGCGGCGATGTGCGCCTTCTTGTCGACCTGCGCCTGTTCGAGCGTCGTGTCGTCCGAGCGGTAGTAGGCGCAGCTGTATTGCCGGTCCGCATCGAGGAAGAGGTCGTACAGACGGTCCGAAAGGTCGTAGTGGTGCGCGACGTTGCGCTTCGCGGCGCGGCGGTAGTTCAGCTGATAGAGATAAGCGCCGATGCTCTGCGTGCGGCGGGTTTCGCTGCGGATATTATTGTCATCCGACCAGCGCGCGTTCATCGCCACGAGGTCGAGAAGCTCTGAAATGCCGCCTTGGGTAAACTGAAGCCGCCCGTCCATGAAGGCTTCGCCAGCGCCGATCGCCGGGTTCATCGCGATGCGCAGCGGCGTGCGCGCATCCGTGAAATGCAGGGATACCGGCGCCAACGCGGGATGCGGCCTGCCGTAGCGGCGGACACGCCGATCCGAGGTGGTGACTGTGAGCTCGCCGTCGCGAACAAGACGCTTCAGCATACGATCCAGCAGCAGCATGGCGCGACCCTAATCAAGAACTTGGGCCATGCAAATCCCCGTTAACCCTCTCGCCGGAACGCGGGTTTGAAACGCTTCATCGCAGGCGAGTGGATGCGACGAAGCGAAGTCGTCAGGGACACACTCGTGATTGGGGCCGATCTCATTCAGATTCGCGGACGTTGGATCCGCGCGGCAGCGGCGGCAGCCACGGCGCTTGCGCTGTGCGCCTTTGCCGAAGCTTCCGCACCTGCCCCACTCTCAGACGAACTTTCCGCAACCCTTGACGCCGAAGACGCGGTTTTCGCGAGCGAAGCGGAACTGCAGCTGCTCGGCTCCGGTCGCGCTAGCTATTACGCAGACAAGTTCGACGGCCGCCGCACCGCAAGCGGCGAAATCTTCGACCAAGACGCATTGACCGCCGCGCACCGCACCCTGCCGATGGGCAGCCTGGTGAAGGTGACCTGCGAAAAGACCGGCCGCAGCGTGACCGTACGCGTCAACGACCGCGGCCCCTTCACCGGCAGCCGCGTGATCGACGTTTCCAAAGCCGCCGCCCGCGAGCTCGGCATGCTGAATGCCGGCCTCACCGACGTGACGCTGGAACTGCTTCCCACCGCCTGACTTTTTTACGCGCCGCTGGTTGTATCAGCCGAGCGCGGCCTGCTTTTCCGCTGCGATCCGATCAAGCTCCGCGCGGGACAACTTCTCGCTTTCGCTTTTCAGCTGGCCGCAGGCTGCCATGATGTCGCGCCCGCGCGGCGTGCGCACCGGCGCCGAGATGCCCGCCTTGAAGATGATGTCGGAAAAGCGCGCGATGCGGTCGTCGTCGCTGCATTCATAAGCCACGCCCGGCCAAGGGTTGAAGGGGATGAGGTTCACCTTCGCGGGCAGCTTGTACTTGCGGATCAGCCGCACGAGTTCGTGCGCATCCGCGTCCGAATCGTTCTTGTCCTTCAACATCACGTACTCGAACGTGATGCGGCGGGCGTTGTTGGCGCCGGGATACGCGGCGCAGGCCTTGAGCAGTTCCTCGATGCCGTACTTGCGATTGATCGGCACGATCTCGTCGCGCACGTCCTTCGTCACGGCATGGAGCGAGACGGCGAGATTGACGCCGATCTCGGCGCCCGCGCGCGCCATCATGGGCACGACGCCGCTTGTCGAAAGCGTGATGCGGCGGCGGCTGAGCGCGAGGCCCGTTTCGTCCATGACGATGCCGAGGCCCTTGGAAACATTATCGAAATTATAAAGCGGCTCGCCCATCCCCATCATCACGATATTGGAGAGCATGCGCGCTTCGCCGGTCAGATCCTCGCCCGGCTGCGGCCATTCGCCGAGCGTGTCGCGCGCGAGCATGACCTGCCCGACGATTTCGCCCGCCGTGAGGTTGCGCACAAGCTTCATCGTGCCGGTGTGACAGAAACGGCAGTTGAGAGTGCAGCCGACCTGGCTCGACACGCAGAGCGTGCCCCGGTCCGCATCCGGAATGAACACCATCTCGTATTCGTTGCCGTCGTCAGTCTTCAGCAGCCATTTGCGCGTGCCGTCGGTCGAGACCTGCTGCAGCGTCACTTCCGGGCGGCCGACGACGAAGCGCTCGGCGAGAAGCGCGCGCGTCTCCTTCGCGATGTCAGTCATGCCCGCAAAATCGGTCAGGCCGCGGTGGTAGATCCAGTGCCACACCTGCTTGGCGCGTAGCTTGGCCTGCTTTTCGGGAACGCCCGCCGCGACCAGCGCCGCTGCCATTTCGGCCTTGTTCAGGCCGACGAGATCGACACGTCCGTCCTCACGCGCAGTGGGTGCGCGCGGCACGGGGACGGGATCGGCCCCGCCGGGAATCGTCATGGCTGCAGTCGGCATGGCGCGCCATGTAAGGCTTTTCGGGCGTTTTGCCTAGAAGCCCTTCGATTTCCCGTCGACGCTGCCGTGACCGACATGGATCGGCTCCTCACGACCGGCTTCGATACGGAACACCGTGCCTTGCGGCGCGTCCTGTGCGAGCGGCACGCAGCCGGGCTCGAACGGCGTGCCGCCGACAAGCGCGCCGCGCAGGACGCGGGCGGTGACGCCGTGGCTGATGACGAGCGCGGGGCGTGCAGGATCTAGGTCCGCGATCCAGCTTGCAAGGCGCCGTGCGATATCCGGATACCATTCGCCGTTCGGCGGCTTCCTGAGGAACACGCGGCGGTCCGGGCAAACGATCGGCCCGGATTCGGCGACGATCTCCTGATAGCTGCGCCCTTCCCAGTCCCCCACGTCGATCTCGAGCAGTCGATCGTCGGCGTGGATATCGAAAAAATCGCGCTCCAGATGCTCGGCGATGATCGCCGCCGTCTGCATCGTGCGCCCCGAGCGCGACGCCCAGAGATCGATATCGGGCTTGGGGCCAAGCAGATTGCGCAGCGCGCGGCCCATGTCTTCCGCCTGACGGATACCGTTGCGGGTGAGCGGCGTGTGACCCATGTGCCCCTGCATCCGCGCAGCGGCATTGAACACGGTTTCGGCGTGGCGGGCGAGGTAGAGCGTGGGGGTCGTGAGGGTCATGGCGCCGCGCTTATGCAAAGATTTTTACAGAAAACCTACTCTTTCCTAAGCGAAGCGCGTGCGCTAGCAGGGCGACATTCTTTGCTGCAGCGCGGGAGATGCCCCTTGGCGAACAAGCTTTACGACGACGCGGTGAGCGCCCTTGATGGCCTGCTTTTCGACGGAATGACGGTGATGTCCGGCGGCTTCGGCCTGTGCGGCATTCCGGAAAACCTGATCGCGGCGCTGCGCGATTCGGGCACGAAGGGCCTCACATTCATCTCCAACAACGCCGGCGTCGACGATTTCGGGCTCGGCCTGCTGCTGAAGACACACCAGGTCGCCAAGATGATCTCCTCCTACGTGGGTGAGAACAAGGAGTTCGAGCGCCAGTATCTTTCGGGCGAGCTGCAGCTCGAATTCAACCCGCAAGGGACGCTTGCCGAGCGCATTCGCGCGGGCGGGGCGGGCATCCCGGGCTTCTACACCAAGACGGGCGTCGGCACGCTCGTTGCGGAGGGCAAGGAGCACAAGGAGTTCGGCGGCGAGACCTATATTCTCGAAACCGGCCTCGTCGCGGACGTTTCCATCGTGAAGGCGTGGAAGGCGGACCCCTACGGCAACCTCGTGTTCCGCAAGACCGCGCGCAACTTCAACCCGATGATGGCGACCGCAGGCAAGGTGACGGTTGCCGAGGTGGAAGAGCTTGTCGGCCCCGGCGAGCTCGACCCCGACCACATCCACACGCCGGGCATTTTCGTGCAGCGGCTGTTCGTCGGAAAGAATTACGAAAAGCGCATCGAACAGCGCACCGTGAGGCAGGCGGCGTGAAACGTATCGCAGCGGTCTGCCTGATGGCAGCGCTGCATGGCTGCGCGGCAACGGGCGTGCCGCGCACGACGCAGCCGCTCGCGTGGACGCTGGGTTCGGTGGAAGCCGGCGCGATCGCCACGCAGACTTACCGCGCACTGGTACAATCCGTTGAAGCTCGCTTGCCGGCGGCCGCCGGCATGCCCTCCGCAATCCTGGGTTCGGACGGAACGCCGCTGCCCTGCACGGCGGAGACCGCACAGCGTCCCGCCGCCGTGTTTGACGTGGACGAAACGCTGATCTGGAACGTCGGCCACGCCTATTATGAGGCGCGCGGCGATGCGCCGTTCGACGAAAAAAGCTGGGCCGCGTGGGAGCGCGAGGGCCCCGCGCAGACAGTGGCGATCCCCGGCGCGAAGGCCGCGCTCGATGCGCTTCGCGCGATGGGCGTAACGCCGGTGTTCAACACCAACCGCAGCGCGGAAAACGCGAAGCACACCGAAGCGGCGCTCGCGCACACGGGCCTCGGCCCGGCGGTGCACGGCGAGACATTGTTCCTGAAGGGCGATGTCGACGGCAAATCAGGCAAGGACGGACGCCGCGCCGAGATCGTCAAGCGCTTCTGCGTGCTCGCACTCGTCGGCGACCAGAACGGCGACTTCACCGATAGCATCGACAATGGCCCCGCAGGCAAGCGCCCGATGGCGGAGCGGCGGGAGATCGCCGTCGCGCGCTATGGCGCGCACTGGGGCGCCGACTGGTTCGTGCTTCCCAATCCCCTTTACGGCGGCTGGAACAACCCGCCGATGAACCGCGACGAGGTCGTCGCGCCCGACCAACGCTGGACGTACAAAGGAAACCACTAATGCCCTGGAACCGCGACGGCATGGCGGCGCGCGCCGCGAAGGAACTGAAAGACGGCTTCTACGTGAACCTCGGCATCGGTATGCCCACATTGGTCGCGAACCATGTGGAACCCGGCATCGACATCACGCTGCAGAGCGAGAACGGAATGCTCGGCATGGGGCCGTTCCCGACCGAAGACGAGGTCGACGCCGATCTCATCAACGCGGGCAAGCAGACGATCACCGAGTTGCGCCGCACGAGCTATTTCAGCTCCGCCGACAGCTTCGCGATGATCCGCGGCGGTCACATCGACCTTTCCATCCTCGGCGCGATGGAAGTCGCGGAAAACGGTGATCTCGCCAACTGGATGATCCCCGGCAAGATGGTGAAGGGCATGGGCGGCGCGATGGACCTTGTCGCCGGCGTGAAGCGCATCATCGTGCTCATGGACCACACCAACAAGGCGGGCGTATCGAAGTTCCTGAAGGCGTGCACACTGCCGCTGACCGGCCAAGGCGTCGTTGACGTGGTGATCTCCGACCTCGGCGTGTTCGAACGCCCGGCGAAGGGCCAGCCGTTCCGCCTGATCGAGCTCGCGCCGGACGTGACGCTGGAGGAGGTCGCGGCCAAGACGGAAGCGCACTACGAAGTCGCGCTGTAAGGCCAACGGCATTTTGATCCACGTCGTTGCGACGCAAGGTTTTTCGGCCTAGCTAACGCACATGCGCGCGCGCTGGATCTTTCTTGGACTGCTGGTGGCGCTCGTCGCCACGGCCTTCGCTTATCGCACGCTCCGCCCGACGCCGGTGGAAACCGCCGGGGTTACGCGCGGCAAGGCCGTGGAGGTCGTCTACGCGACCGGCTTCGTCGAGGTCGAAGAACCCGTCGAGATCGCTGCGCGGGTCACGGCCCCCGTCGTCGATATCCGCGTGAAGGAAGGCGACCGCGTGACGCGCGGCACGCTGCTCGCCACACTCGACATCGCCGATCTGAATGCCGAGATCGCCAGGCTCGCCGCGGTGACGCGGGGCATGGAAGCCGAAGCGCGGCGCACGCTCACGCTCGTCGATCGCGGCTTCGCATCGAAAGCCGCCCGCGACAACGTGGTCGCGAACCGCGATGCCGCCCGCGCCGCCGAGAAGGCCGCGCGCGAGCGGCTTGAAAACTACGCACTCCGCGCGGGCGTGAACGGCATCGTGCTGCGCCGCGATGCCGAGCCGGGCGACCTTGCGAGCCCGAGCCGGACACTCTTCGTGATCGGCGACCCGGCCCGCATCAAGATCACCGCCACCGTCGACGAGCGCGATATTCCGCGCATCCGCGTCGGCCAGCAGGCGCTGATGTCGAGCGATGCCTATGCGGGGCGCATTTTCCCGGCGCGCGTGCGCGAGATCACGCCGGGCGGCGACCCGGATCAGCGATCATTCCGCGTGCGACTGGAGCCGCTTTCAAACGAACCTCTGCCCGTCGGGCTGACGCTCGAAGTCAATATCGTTACCCGCGAGAAGGAAGGCGCGCTGCTCGTGCCCGACGGCGCGGTCGAGGACGGCCAGGTCTGGCGCCTTGCGGACGGGCGCGCGAAACGCACACCCGTGAAAACCGGCATCGTCGGTACCGACCGCACCGAAGTGACGGAAGGTCTCGCCCCAGGTGACGTCGTGATCGTGAACCCGCCGGAGGGGCTGAGCGACGGTGCGCGCGTGAGCAGCGAGGCGAGCGCCACCAAGAAGACCGCCGGGCCGCGCTGAGCCGGTGCTGCGCCGCTTTTCCCTGCTGCTCGGGATCGCGCTCCGCCACATTTCCAAGCGCAAGCGGCAGACGCTGGTTGCCATCGCTGGCGTCGGCATCGGCGTTGGTTTCTTCCTCGCCGTCTCGGCGCTGATGATCGGCAGCCAGAACGACTTCGTGAAAACGCTGATCGACGCGGCGCCGCACATCATCATTTCCGATGAGATCCGCAGCCCCACGCCGCAGCCCGCCGTGCGTGCCTTCCCAAATGCCGCTGTCGAGGTGCGGCATTACAAGACGCGGAACGAAGTCCGCGGCATCAAGGACTGGCAGGGCATCATGCGCACGATCGGCGCGCGATCCGACGCCGTGGCGTCACCTTCGCTGTCGGGCGCTGTGACGCTGCGCGTCGGCGGCCGCGAGGAGGCGCTCGCCATCGTCGGCGTCGAGCCGGGCATCGAGGCGCAGGTGTCGGACGTCGAGCAATATCTGAAGGAAGGCCGGCTTCGGAACCTTGAAACCACTCAGGGCGGGGTCATCATCGGCGAGGAAATGGCGAGCCGGCTCGGCGTACGCATGGGCGACATCATGGCCGCAACCTCGGCGCGCGGGGTGACGCGGACGCTGAAGATCGTCGGCCTATTCGAACGCGGGCGCGGCCAGTTCGGCGGTTCATCCGGCTATGTGCTGCTACGCGAGGCGCAGTCGCTGACAAGCCAGCCGTTCGTGATCAACCGCATCGGAATCCGGCTCGACGACCCCTATGCGGCCGAAGACATCGCGAAACGACTGGAGGCGCGCTACGGCTACAAGGCGGAAAGCTGGCAGGAGCGTTCGGCCGATTTCCTCAGCCTGCTCGTGACGCGCAACGTCATCATGTACACGGTGATCTCGGCGATCCTGCTCGTCGCCTCGTTCGGCATCTACACGGTCGTTTCGACAAGCGTGGCCGACAAGCGCCGCGACATCGCGATCATGCGCTCAATGGGCTTTTCCTCAGGCGACCTTCAGGCCGTGTTCGTGATGGAGGGCTTCACGCTCGCCTGTATCGGCGTGCTTGCGGGCTGGGGCCTCGGCTTCGCGCTGATGCAGATTCTCGGTAGCGTCGAATTCAACATCCAGGGCTCGACCGAGACGATGCCGCTCGACCGCTCGTTCTTCCAGTACGCGATCTCAGCGGGCGCCAGCCTGTTTTCCGCAATCATCGCAGCGTGGCTACCCGCGCGGAAGGCCGCACAGGTCGATCCGGTCGATATCCTGCGGGGTGCGGTATGACGGGCACGCCGCTGCTCCGCGCCGAGGGGCTGACACGCGTGCTCTCGGTCGAGCCGCCGGTCACGCTGATCCGCGACGTGTCGTTCGAGATCAACCGCGGCGAGTTCGTTGCGGTGATCGGCCCTTCGGGGTGCGGGAAGTCCTCGCTGCTCTACCTGCTCGGGCTGCTCGATCGACCGACGGAAGGCCGCCTGCTGTTCGACGGCGAGGACACGACCGGCACCGACGGCAACACACGCGCGAATCTGCGGCTGGCGCGCTTTGGTTTCGTGTTCCAGTTCCACTTCCTGCTGCCGGAGTTCACTGCGCTGGAAAACGTGACGCTGCCCATGCGGCGACTAGGGCGCCTCGGCGAGCGGGAGGCGGACGCGCGCGGACGCAAGCTGCTGGCCGCGATGGGGCTTGAGGGGCAGGAACACAAGACCCCCGACAAGATGTCCGGCGGACAGCGCCAGCGCGTCGCCATCGCCCGCGCGCTCGCCAACGACCCTGCCCTCCTCCTTGGTGACGAACCCACCGGCAACCTCGACAGCCTGAATTCCAAGCGTGTCATCGAAATCTTCCACGACCTTGCCGCCAAGGAAGGCCGCACCATCGTCTGCGTGACACACGACCCCGACGTTGCCGCCTCGGCACACCGGCGCATCCACATGCTCGACGGGCGCGTGGAACGCATCGATTGAGGTCGCGGGGGCTTGCATTTGGCCCCGGATTCCCCCTACCGAAGGTTGAATCAGGCGCTATAGTCTCGCGCTCACAATCGGGGGTTTGAAGGGAAACGCATGAAGGCGACGGTCGAGCGGGCGACGCTGCTCAAATGCCTTGGTCACGTCCAGTCGGTGGTGGAGCGTCGCAACACGATCCCGATCCTGTCGAACGTCCTTATCGAGGTTGAGAACGGCGGCCTCAAGCTGATGGCGACGGACCTCGACCTGCAGGTCGTCGATTCGATCGCCGCGCAGGTGGAAACGGCGGGTGCGACGACGGTTTCGGCGCACACGCTGTTCGACATCGTGCGAAAGCTGCCCGAGGGCAGCCAGGTCGAAATCGCGGTTTCGGGCGACAAGATGTCGATCGCGGCAGGCCGCGCGCGCTTCAACCTCGCGACGCTGCCGCGCGACGACTTCCCGATGATCGCCGAAAGCGACCTGCCGACGAAGTTCCAGCTTCCCGCCGAAACGCTGAAGCAGATCATCGACAAGACGCGCTTCGCGATTTCGACCGAAGAGACACGCTATTACCTCAACGGCATCTTCATGCACGTGGTTGAGGGCAAGCTCTACGCGGTCGCGACCGACGGCCACCGCCTGGCGCGTGTCGCGCTCGACGCGCCTGCGGGTTCGGATGGAATGCCCGACATCATCGTGCCGCGGAAATGCGTCGCCGAGGTGCGCAAGCTCCTCGACGAGGTGACGGGCGAGATCGAGGTTTCGCTCTCCTCCACCAAGATCCGCTTCCGCGCAGGCACGGCGGTGCTCACCTCGAAGCTTATCGACGGCACCTTCCCCGATTATTCGCGGGTCATCCCCACGAAGAACGACCGGCTGCTGAAGGTGGACACGAAATCGCTCGCCGAGGGCGTCGACCGCGTGGCGGCGATCGCCACCGAGAAGACGCGCGCGGTGAAGATGAGCATCGACCGCGACCGCATCGTGCTGTCGGTGACGAGCCCGGAAACCGGCACCGCCGCTGAGGAAGTGCCCGCGGATTACGCATCGGAGAGCCTCGATGTGGGCTTCAACGCGCGCTACCTGCTGGACATCCTCAGCGAGATCGAGACCGACGAGATCGAGATTCATCTCGCCGACGCCGCCGCGCCGACGCTGATTCGTGAAGGCCAGTCCTCGCCCGCGCTCTATGTGTTGATGCCGATGCGCGTCTGACGCGTGGATGCCATCCCCACCGGACGTGACCGTAGCCCCGCAAACTTCCGTATCGCGGAAGCGGAAAGTGCTGCGGTTTGTGCTGCGTTACCTTGTCTTGCTGCCGGTGCTGCTGCTTGCCGTCGCCATCGGCACGGCGCTCGGCATACGAGCGTTCCTGCAAAGCGCCAATTCTGCCGACGCACGCATCGTTTCACCCCGCGGAATAGAAGAGGCTGGATATGTGCGGCTGGGCGGCGCGCGCCAGTGGGTGACGATCCGCGGACAGGATCGCCGACAGCCGATCCTCGTCTATCTTCACGGCGGGCCGGGCGGAACGACGAGCGATCTTGCCTATAGCTTCCAGCGACCGTGGGAGGATTATTTCACCGTCGTGCAGTGGGACCAAAGGGGCTTTGGTCGATCCGCCATCGATGGCGAGGCCCTGCGCGGCACCATAACCAAGACCCAACTCGTCGACGACGCCATCGCGCTTATCGAGCATCTGCGCCGCCGCACCGGCCAACAGAAAGTGATCCTTCTTGGCCATAGCTGGGGCACGGTGCTGGGCGCCGAGGTCGCGAAACGCCGGCCCGACCTGCTCTATGCGTACGTCGGCTTCGGACAGCTGACGGGCTGGAAACGCAACATGGAGGAAACGCGCGCGGCGCTTGCCGAGATCGGCCGCACCACGGGCAACGCCGCACTTGCGAGGGCCATGGCCGATGCAGGTCCGGCGCCCGACGCCCACGATACCGAGGCCTTTTCGGCGTGGACGGCGAAAATACAGAAGCACCTCTCCGCTGCGCGCGGGTCCTGGTACAACAGCGCCGGCGCGGGAGACATCGCCAGCCGGATGCTCGCGACGGCGTTTGCTTCGCCCACGCTGTCGCTCCGCGCCATGTGGCGCATGCTGAACACCGATACGGACCTTGCCCTCGATCCGCTGATGGCCTCCGTGGCGGACTGGGACTTCCGCGAGACACTGGGTCGCGATTTCGATGTGCCGATGATTTTCGTTTCGGGCCGTCACGACCTGCAGACACCCGCGGCCGCAGCGGCCCGGCTTGCTGCGGAGCTGTGTTCGCCGCAGACGCGAATGATCTTCATCGAGAATTCCGCGCACTTCATGGTGACGGAAGAGCCGGGACGCGTGCTTGGCGCACTGCTCGAGGTCCGTCCGTTCGCGGCAGACGGAGCGGTGACCGCGACACCGGCCTGCAAAGCCCGCGGCTGACCTTTATTTGGCGGGCGCGCCCGCCTTCACTTCTTTCAGAAGGTCGGCACGGCTCATCGGCGCGGCTGGAAGCTGGAAGCGCGCAGGGTCGATCGCACCGTCCTTCACGCTCGCAAGCTCGAACCGCGTGCCGGCCTTGAGCGGCGTGCCGAGCGTGAAGGCCTGACGCATGTCACCGATCATGCTCGCGGCGACTTCGCCGATCATCGGTGCAGCCATCACCATTGTCGCTTCCATGAACTGCAGCATCGCCTTGCCCGCGGGCGCGAGCGCCGGATCGCGCGTCGCCACCCATTCGATGGCGGTCTCCGGGTTCATCTTGTCGATGCCCTTGATGCGATAGGCATCGCCCGTGAAGCCCGCGACGGTCGTCGTGCCCGCCGCCTCGATAACGAGCGGCTGCGCGGGCTTCGGATCGGCCTTCGCCGCGGCATCGAAGAGCGCGCCGAACATCGGCCCGATAACCTCCCCGAACACGGCGGCGACATCGGTAAGCCGCGTGACGCGGGGCTTTTCCTGCGCCGTATCGATCAGGAAAAGCTCGCCATCCTGAACCAGCCCGGTCTGCCCCGGCACCGGCCCGGTGATATGCACGATGCCGCTATCGGCAATCTCCAATGTCAGATTTTTCCCATCCTGCCCCTTGTAGACGACCGTCTGGTCGGCAAGCGCGGTGGACGAAAACAACATGGCGACGGCAAACGCAGCGGCACGGATCATGGACGTCTCCCTTTCGCCCAAGACTAGCACGCGATAGACGGGGCCGCCATGCCGACACAGCCCCGCACCATAGACCGGCTGCGCCTGACGGATTTCCGCAGCTATGCGCTCGCGGACATCACCGCCGGGCCAGGCGCGGTCGTACTGACCGGGGACAATGGGGCGGGGAAAACCAATCTTCTCGAAGCCATCTCGCTGCTCGCACCCGGGCGCGGCCTTCGGCGTGCGGGGCTTCCTGAAATGGCGCGTATCGGCGGCAGCGGCGGCTTCGCCGTCTCCGCGACGCTCGGCTGCGGCGCGGATGCGCCCGTGGAGATCGGCACGGGCACGCAGGTCGAGGCGCCGGGGCGGCGGCTGGTGCGCGTGAACGGCGCGAGCGCGGCGGCGAACGCGCTTTCCGAATGGCTTTCCGTGCTGTGGCTGACACCGGCGATGGACCGGCTGTTCCTGGAAAGCGCGGGCGGACGCCGACGTTTCCTCGACCGGCTGACGCTGGCGCTGGTGCCGCAGCACGCCGGCCACACGCAGCGCTATGATGCCGCGATGCAATCGCGCAACAAGCTGCTCGGCGGCGAACGCGCGCCCGATACGGACTGGCTCGCCTCGCTCGAAAAGCAGATGGCCGAGCACGGTGCGGCCGTGGATGCCGCGCGGCGCATGGCGATCGATGCGCTTGGTGAGGAGATTGCGGCTTCAAGCGAGGGCTCCTTCCCCAAGAGCGCCCTGACGCTGGAAGGCGAGACATGGAGCGCCGACGCGCTGGCCTCTGCTCTCGCGGCGTCCCGCCGCGCAGACATGGCGGCGGGGCGGACCATCGTGGGGCCTCACCGCAGCGACCTTGCCGTCACGCATCTCGCCAAGGATCAGCCCGCTGCGCGCGCCTCCACGGGCGAGCAGAAAGCGCTGCTTCTGGGCCTTGTCCTCGCACATGCCCGCGTTGTCGCCGCTCGCACCGGGCGGCGTCCCGTGCTGCTGCTCGACGAGGTCGCCGCACACCTCGACGAGACGCGGCGCGCGGCGCTTTTCAGCATGCTGGAGGCCGATGCGATGCAGGTGTGGATGACGGGCACCGATGCGTCACTTTTCCGTGCAATCGGTGCGCACGCTACCTATATAGAAGTGTCAAACGGTCGCCTGAGCAGACTTTAAGGAAATCATGAGCAGCAACGCGTCTTCCGGCGAATACGGCGCCGATTCGATCAAGGTCCTGAAGGGGCTCGACGCCGTGCGCAAGCGGCCGGGCATGTACATCGGCGATACCGAAGACGGTTCGGGCCTGCATCACATGGTGTTCGAGGTTTCGGACAACGCCATCGACGAGGCACTCGCGGGCCACTGCGACACGGTGACGATCACGCTGAACGCCGACGGATCCGTGACGGTGACGGACAACGGGCGCGGCATCCCCACCGACATTCACCCGAGCGAGGGCGTTTCCGCCGCCGAGGTCATCATGACCCAGCTCCACGCGGGCGGCAAGTTCGACCAGAACAGCTACAAGGTCTCGGGCGGCCTGCACGGCGTGGGCGTTTCGGTCGTGAACGCGCTTTCAGACTGGCTCGACCTGCGCATCTTCCGCAACGGCAAGGAACACTACATGCGCTTCGAGCGCGGCGATGCCGTCGCGCCGCTGAAGGTCGTCGGCGACGCCAACGGCCGCAAAGGAACGCACGTTACGTTCTTCGCCTCCGAGGAAACCTTCAAGGTCATCGAGTTCGATTTCGAAAAGCTGGAGCATCGCTACCGCGAGCTGGCGTTCCTGAATTCCGGCGTGAAGGTGGTGCTGACCGACGCCCGCCACACCGAGCCGAAGTCGATCGAGATGTTCTACGAAGGCGGTGTCGCGGCCTTCGTGAAGTATCTCGACCGCACCAAGACGCCGCTGATCCCCGAGCCGATCCTGATGCAGGGCGAACGCGACGGCATCTCCATCGATGTCGCGCTGGAGTGGAACGACAGCTATTATGAGCAGGTCCTGCCCTTCACCAACAATATCCCGCAGCGCGACGGCGGCACCCATCTCGCCGCGTTCCGCAGCGCGCTGACGCGTACGCTCAACAACTACGCCGAAAGTTCGGGCATCCTGAAAAAGGAGAAGGTGTCACCGACGGGCGAGGACATGCGCGAGGGGCTGACCGCGATCGTTTCGGTGAAGGTGCCCGATCCCAAGTTCTCGTCGCAGACCAAGGACAAGCTCGTCTCCTCCGAGGTGCGGCAGCCGATTGAATCGCTGATGGGCGAGAAGCTCGCAGAGTGGCTGGAGGAGAACCCCGGCCCGGCCCGCACCGTCGTCGAGAAGATCGTTTCGGCCGCAGTTGCGCGCGAGGCCGCGCGGAAAGCGCGTGAGGCGAGCCGCAAGAATGTGCTGCAGATTTCCTCGCTGCCCGGCAAGCTCGCCGACTGCCAGGAGAAGGACCCGGCGAAGTCCGAGCTGTTCCTCGTCGAGGGCGATTCGGCAGGCGGCTCTGCAAAGCAGGGGCGAGACCGGCATTTCCAGGCGATCCTGCCGCTTCGCGGCAAGATTTTGAACGTCGAGCGCGCGCGCTTTGACCGGATGCTGGCGTCGCGCGAGATCGGCACGCTCATCCAGGCGTTCGGCACCGGCATCGGACGGGACGACTTCGATATTTCGAAGCTGCGCTACCACAAGATCGTCATCATGACCGACGCCGACGTGGACGGCGCACACATCCGTACGCTGCTCCTCACCTTCCTCTATCGGCAGATGCGCGAGCTCATCGAGGCCGGTCACGTCTACATTGCGCAGCCGCCTCTCTACAAGGTGAGCCGCGGCCGCTCCGAAGTGTACCTGAAGGACCAGGCGGCGCTCGACGACTATCTGATCCGCACCGGCCTCGACGGGCTCGTCGCCGAGACGGCCGACGGCCCGCGCACGGGTGAGGACCTTCGCGGTCTGGTCGAGCAGGCGCGCAAGCTCCGCGCGCTGATGGCCTATGTGCCGGGGCGCTACGATTCCCGCATTGTCGAGGCGCTGGCGATCTCCGGCGGGCTCAATCCGGAGCGCGATGCCGCAGCGGACGTCGCCGTGTGGCTGAATGGCCACGACGATGCCCAGTGGAGCGCCGAGCATGTCGACGGCGGCTACAAGCTTGCCCGCACCTTCCGCGGCGTGACCGATCATTACGCGATCGACCGCGCATTCATCGTTTCGGCGGAGGCCCGCAAGATCAACCAGCTGCTCGCAGGCGAAGCCGCCGCCTACCGCACGCCGATCCGCCTCGGCGAGCGGCAGGTGACGCGCCCCTCTGCGCTGCTGGAGGCGATTTTCGAGATCGGTCGCAAGGGGCTTGCAATCCAGCGCTACAAGGGGCTCGGGGAGATGAACGCCGAGCAGCTCTGGGAAACGACGCTCGATCCGGCCGTGCGATCGATGCTGAAGGTGGAGATCGCGCAGGCCGACCTTGCCGACGACATCTTCACGCGGCTGATGGGCGACGTGGTGGAGCCGCGCCGTGAATTCATTCAGGAGAACGCACTCAACGTCGCCAATCTGGACGTTTAGGCGGCTCGCTCTCCTTCTTGATCTGCCGCAATGTCGCTTGCGTTGCCGGTGGTATCACTCGTTCGGGTGAATAGTGGGAGAGCGGAAAATGAAATCGATTCTCGTTCATATCCATGAGGATGCGGGACAGAACGCACGGCTGCAGGCCGCGCTCGACACGGCGCGCTATTACAGCGGCCACCTGACCTGCCTGCAGGCGATGCCGTTCGCGGCCTATGCGGGCGAGCCCTTCACGGGCGCGATGATCGCCTACGAGGCCTACGCCGAAACGATGGAGGCGACGCGCACGCGCATCGAAGCGCAGCTTCAGAACGAAGGCGTGCCGTGGGACTGGATCGATTCGCGCGGCAGCGGTTCGGTCGCGGTGATGATGCACAGCCAGCTCACCGACCTTATCGTGCTGAGCCCCACCGGCAAGCTCACCGATCCCGATGCGGCGCTGCCCATCGTCGGGGAGATCGCAACGAAGGTCCGCGCGCCGGTGCTGGCCGTCCGCGACGACCAGATCGGCTTCGATCCGTCGGGCGCCGCACTGATCGCGTGGAACGGATCACCCGAAGCCGCGCAGGCGGTGCGCAACACGATGAGCCTGCTGACCGCCTCGAAAGGCGTCCACATCGCCTGCATCGAAGAGGATTTCGACACGCACATTCCGGCACGCGAAGCGGCCTCCTACCTCTCCCGCTACGGCATCAAGGCCGAAGTCCATGCACGCGCGAAAAGCGGCACGGTGGCGGACACGCTGAGCAGCATCGCCGCCGAGGTGAGCGCCGGCTATCTGGTGATGGGCGCGTACGGGCGCTCGCGGTTTGCCGAGTTTATCCTCGGCGGCGTAACGCGCTCGCTGCTGGCGGACGCGGCGTTGCCGCTGGTGCTTTCGCACTGACCTTTCGGATCAGGTAGCGGTAAACGCCAACAAAATTGATGACGAAGAGCACGGCGTTCTGCGTGGAGAGCGCCGCCTCCTCGTCCAGCAGCCCTGCGGTGATCCACGCCGCGCTCGACAGGAGAAAGAGCACGAAACCCCAGCCGGTGATACGCCGGCCGAGATCGGCTGCGACCGCGAGCGCGGCAACCATACCGCTGATCGACGCGATCCACTTTACGACTTCCAGCACAGAGCGCTCCTTTCGGGTGCCCCCGAAGGTTCAAGCGACGGGCCGGCCTGCAGGTTCCGGCGGGCGGCGTGATAAAAACCGTGGCGTTCCGGCAACACCCGACAGCGATGCATGGCAACAACACTGCCTCACCATGCGTAGTTGTTGCAGGTTTGCTCGGTTCGCCCCAACTTAGGCCTTTACGCGAGGGGAAGCTGTCGGCAGGTTCCACTTGTGCGTCCAGATGCAGTTCCGATTATCGCAGGCTGGACGGGGATATTCGGAGACACTCCACGCTGACCCGGGGAGTTGGACCCGTGCCCCGAGGGGCGCGGGTCCTTTTTCAAGCGGCGGCCTTCGCTTCGGTGTCGCCCGAAGCCACCGCCAAGAGCTTCCGCGTAATGCCTTTCAGGCGCTGCGCGTTCTCGATCTTGTCGCCGGTAAGATCGGTCACGTAGAAAACGTCGACCGCGCGCTCGCCATAGGTCGCGATGTGCGCCGAGCTGATCGAAAGCCGCGCATCGAACAGCGTGCGGGTGATCCCATAGAGCAGCGCCGGTCGATCCAGCGCGTGCACTTCGATCACGGTGTAGCGGTTCGAAGCCTTGTTATCGGCGAGCACGTTTGGTTCCACCTTGAACACATCGGCACGGTGACGGGCGAGCGGCCGCGCAGCCAGTCGCTCGGCGAGCTTCACCTGCCCCGACGCAGCTTCGATGATCGTCGTCTTCAGCCGTTCGAGCGCGTGTGCTTCCTCGAGCGCTCGGCCCGCGGGCGTCTGCACGACGAGGTTGTCGATCGCCATGCCGTCGCGCGTCGTATGGATGCGCGCGTCGACGATATTCGCGCCGCAAAGCGTAATGCCGCCCGCGATACGGTAGAAGAGGCCAGGATGATCGGGTGCGTAGACCGAAACCTGCGTGGCGCCGAGCGCGTCATCGCTGGTCATCGAAACCGAAATCTCGTCCTTCGCCTCCGCAATCTGCCGCGCGTTCGCGAGCAGCGAACCGGCGGGCTCGGCGACCCAGTAGCTGTCGAAAAACCGCTTCGCATGCGCGTTGAACACCCGGTCGCTCCAGCCGAGCGCGGCCTTCAATTCTTCTTTCTTCGCCGCGATGCGCTCTGCGCGTCCACGCTGCTGGTGGCCAAGGCGCAGCATCTCCTCGGCGGCGACATAAAGATCGCGCAGAAGCTGCGCCTTCCATTCCGTCCAGCGGCCGGGGCCGACCGCGCGGATATCGACGACGGTGAGGATCATCAGCAGCCGGAGACGCTCCACGTCCTGCACGACACCCACGAAATCCTGGATCGTCTTGAAGTCTGAAAGGTCGCGGCGCGTCGCGGTTTCCGACATCAGCAGGTGATAGCGGACCAGCCACGAAACGGTTTCCGTTTCGGCCGGCGTGAGACCGAGGCGCGGGCAGAGCGCGAGCGCGACATCGGCGCCAAGAACGCTGTGGTCCCCGCCGCGCCCCTTGGCGATATCGTGCAGCAGCACCGCCATGTAAATCACCCGGCGCGAGGCAATCTGGTGGATGATGACCGCGCTTGTCGGATGCTCCGCCGTCAATTCGCCGCTCTCGATGCGCGCAAGCAGGCCGATGGCACGGATCGTATGCTCGTCCACCGTATAATGGTGGTACATGTCGTATTGCATCCGCGCGACGACACGGCCGAAATCGGGCACGAAGCGGCCGAACACGCCCGCCTCGTTCATCCAGCGCAGCACCGTATCGGGCGCGCGGCGGCTGGTGAGCACCTCCATGAACAGCGCGTTGGCGCGGGGGTCGCGACGGACGCGCGCATCGATCAGCTTCGCGTCGCGGCCCGCCTGGCGCATCGCCTGCGGGTGGATTTCGAGTTCGTGCTTCTCGGCGAGCGCGAACATTTCGATGAGGCGTACCGGGTCTTTCGCGAAGAAATCGTCTGTCGGCACACCAAGGCGGCCGCGCTGCACGGTGAAGCCGTTCAGCTTACGCGGCGCACGCCGCATGCTCGGCAGGCGTATGCGGCTTTCCGCGTACGTCTCCTCAAGATGCGAGAGGAACAGGCCGGTGAGGTCGCCCACTTGCCGCGCGATCAGGAAATAATGGCGCATGAAGCGCTCGACCGCCGACATGCCGGCGCGGTCCTGATAGTGGAGCCGCTCGGCAAGTTCGCGCTGCATGTCGAACGTCAGCCGCTCCTCGGCGCGCTTGGCGATGTCGTGCAGGTTGATGCGCACGGCCCACAGGAAATTCTCGGCCTTGTTGAACTGACGGTATTCGCGCGGGGTCAGCAGCCCCTTGTCGACTAGCTCCGCCGCGCGTTCAACGCGAAACACGTATTTGCCGATCCAGAACAAGGTGTGGAGATCGCGAAGGCCGCCTTTGCCCTCCTTGATATTGGGCTCGACGACATAGCGGCTGTCGCCCATGCGCGTGTGCCGCGCCTCACGCTCGGCGAGTTTCGCCTGCGTGAAATCGCGTTCGGTGCCGGAAACAACATCCTTCAGGAACCGCGCGTTCGACTCGTCGTAAAGCGCCTCGTCGCCCCACACGTAGCGGGCCTCCAGCATCGCGGTGCGGATTGTCACATCCTCGCGCGAGAGGCGCACGACATCGGCGATGGAGCGCGTGGCGTGACCGACCTTCAGCCCGAGATCCCACAGCGTGTAGAGCATCGTCTCAACGACCTGCTCAATCCAGCCCGTGGATTTCTGCGCGGTGAGGAACAGGATGTCGACGTCGGAGAACGGCGCCATCTCGGCGCGGCCGTAGCCGCCGACGGCGCACACGGCGATGCGCTCTGCAGCACTGGGGTTACTCGCCGGATACAGGCGCTGCGTCGCGAAATCGAACACCAGCCGCACCAGTTGATCGGTGAGGAACGCGTAGCCGTTCGCAAGCTCCAGCCCCTTGTAGGGCGCAGCTTCCAGACGCCGCTTGAGTTCGGTGCGCGCGTCCGCAAGCGCGCCGCGAAGCACGCCGACGGCCGCGTTGCGGTCGGCGGGAATCGCGGCCAGAGCCTCGGCAACCTCGCGGCGGTCAATGATCGCGCGCCGGTCGGTGACGCGGTGGAAACGGTCGGTCATGCTCATGATATCGCCCCTCCGCCGCCGTCTGCCAAGCGCTTGAGATCGTAGAGCGCATCGAGCGCGGCGCGCGGACTCATTTCGTCCGGCCGAAGCGCGGCGAGCGCATCCCGCAGCGCATCGCGGGCTGGCGCCGCCGGTGCCGCGGCGCTGAACAGCGGCAGGTCGCCGAGCCCCGCAGCGATGCCGCCGGTCTTCGCCTTGCCCTGCTCCAGCCGTGCCAGCACTTCGGATGCGCGGTGCGTCACGAGCTCTGGCAACCCCGCGAGCCGCGCGACGGCGAGGCCGTAGCTGCGATCCGCCGCGCCGGCGATCACCTCGTGCAGGAACACGAGATCACCCTTCCATTCGCGCACCTTCACGGTGGCGAGGTGGACGGCGGAGAGGCGCTCGGCGAGTGCTGTCAGCTCGTGATAGTGCGTCGCGAACAGGCAGCGGCTGGCAAGGCTGTCGTGCACCGCCTCCACCACGGCCCACGCGATGGCGAGCCCGTCGTAGGTGGAGGTTCCGCGCCCGACCTCATCGAGAATGACAAGCGAGCGCGCCGTCGCCTGGCGCAGGATCGCCGCCGTCTCGACCATTTCGACCATGAAGGTAGAGCGCCCCTCGGCGAGATTGTCCGACGCGCCGACGCGGCTGAACAGACGGTCGACAATGCCGATGTGCGCTGACGCCGCAGGCACGAAACTTCCCGTCTGCGCGAGCACCGCGAGAAGCGCATTCTGCCGCAGAAACGTCGACTTACCCGCCATGTTGGGGCCGGTGAGCAGCCACAGGCGGCATTCCGGTCCGAGATCGCAATCGTTGGCGACGAACGCCTCGCGCTTCGCGCCGAGTGCCGCCTCGACGACCGGATGACGGCCGCCGCGAATGTCGAATGCCGTGCTTGCATCCACCTCCGGACGTACCCAGCCGCCACGCGCGGCAAGCTCGGCGAGCGCGGCGGCGACATCGATGCGCGCGAGCGCGGCGGCGGTTTCTCCGGCGGCCTCCGCCTCTTCGATCACGGTATCGCGAAGCGTCGCGAAGTGCGCGGTTTCCAAAGCAAGTGCCTTTGTCGACGCCTCGGCGATGCGCGCCGCGAGATCGGCCAGGTCCACGCTGTTGAAACGCACGACGCCCGCGAGCGTCTGACGATGCGTGAAGCCGCTGTCCGCCGCCATCAGCGGATCGGCATGACGCGCTGCAACCTCGACGTGATAGCCGAGCACGTTGTTGTGGCGGATCTTGAGCGTGGCGATTCCGGTCGCATCGCGGTAGCGGGCCTCGAGCGCCGCGATGTGGCGGCGGCCATCCTGCGCGAGCCCGCGCAGCTCATCGAGCACGGGGTCGAAGCCTTCGGCGACGAAACCGCCATCGGACACCGAAAAGCCCGGCTCCGGTACGAGCGCGGCGGCAAGCCCTTCGACAAGTGCGCCGTGCGGCCCGATCCGATCCAGACATTCCGCAAGCATTGCCGGCACGCCGAGCTGGCTTTCCGAAAGCATGCGCTTCAGATCGAGCGCGCCCTGCAGCGCATCGCGCAGCAGGCCGAGATCGCGCGGACTGCCGCGCCCGGCGGAGAGCCGGCCGAGTGCGCGCTCGATGTCGGCAATGCGCTTCAGCGCAGCGCGGACGCGTTCACGGATGGTCGGCGCGCCGACGAACCAGCCGACGAGATCGAGCCGACGCGCAACCGCCGCCGGATCGGTAAGCGGCGCTGCGAGGTCGGCGGCGAGGCGCCGCGCCCCCGCACCCGTGACAGTGAGATCGATGCAGTCGAGGAGCGAGCCCTTGCGGCTGCCCGCCATCGTCTCGGCAAGCTCCAGACTGGCGCGCGTCGCCGCATCGATCAGCATCGCACTTTCAGGGAGGTGCCGCGCGGGCGGACGCAGGCGGACGGCGGCGTCTTTCTGTGTTGCCTCGACGAACGCGAGCAACGCTCCGGCCGCCGCGAGTTCAGCGCGCGTGAAGGTGCCGAAGCCGTCGAGTGTGCCGACGCCGAAGCGATGGCACAGCTTGCGCTCGCCCGCCGTGCTGTCGAAGTCGCCACGCGGACGCATGGCGACCAGCTGCCCCGAAGGCGCTTCCCGACCGTCTGCGACGAGGAGCTCGGCAGGACGTAGCCGCGCCAGTTCCGCGCCGACGAGCGCGGCATCGACGGGCGCGGTCATGAACTCGCCCGACGACAGATCGCACCACGCGAGGCCCATGCGGCCTTCCGCCTCGCCCACTGCGGCAAGCCGGTTCGCGCTGCGCGCATCGAGCAGATTTTCCTCGGTCAGCGTGCCCGGCGTGACGACGCGAATGACAGCGCGGCGCACCACCGATTTCGAACCGCGCTTCTTCGCCTCCGCCGGGTCTTCGACCTGCTCGGCGATGGCCACGCGGAAGCCTTTTGAAATGAGCCGCGCAAGATATGTTTCGTGACTGTGCGCGGGAACGCCGCACATCGGGATGTCTTCGCCCAGATGCTGGCCGCGCTTCGTGAGCGCGATATCGAGCGCACCCGCCGCCGCGACAGCATCCTGAAAGAACATCTCGTAGAAATCGCCCATGCGGAAGAACAGCAGGCTCTCCCCAGCCTCTGCCTTCAGCGCGAGGTACTGCTCCATCATGGGCGAGGGGGAATCCGCTTTTACAGATTTCACGGATTGAGGACTGGCGTCAGCGCACATGCGGACGCTAATAGCGATCTCAGGCGCCTTGGTGGAGAAAACATTTGTCAAAAGGCAGTTCGATCAAGTTCAGCGATCAGGAAGCCCTGCAATTCCATTCGCAGGGCCGCCCGGGCAAGATCGAGATTATCTCATCGAAGCCGATGGCGACTCAGCGCGACCTCAGCCTCGCTTATTCTCCCGGCGTCGCCGTGCCCGTGGAAGCGATCGCCGCCGATCCCGTGCTCGCCTACGACTACACCGCCAAGGGCAATCTGGTCGCCGTCATCTCCAACGGCACTGCCATCCTCGGCCTCGGCAACCTCGGCGCGCTCGCCTCGAAGCCGGTGATGGAAGGCAAGGCGGTTCTCTTCAAGCGCTTCGCCGACGTCGACGCGATCGACATCGAACTGGCGAGCGAGGACGTCGATGCACTGGTGAGCGCCATCTCGCTGATGGAGCCGAGCTTTGGCGGCATCAACCTTGAAGACATCGCTTCCCCCGACTGCTTCATCATCGAAAGCCGCCTGCGCGAGATGATGAACATCCCCGTGTTCCACGACGACCAGCACGGCACCGCAATCATCTCCGCCGCCGGCCTCATCAACGCGCTCAGGATCACCGGCAAATCGATCAAGGACGTGAAGATGGTGGTTAACGGCGCGGGCGCCGCCGCCATCGCCTGCGCCGAGCTTATCATCGCGATGGGAATGCCGCGCACCAACGTCCGCATGTGCGACCGCGAAGGCGTGATCCACAAGGACCGCCAAAATCTCAACCAGTGGAAATCCGCCTACGCGATCGAAACCGAAGAGCGGACACTGCTGGATGCCATGCAGGGTGCGGACGTCTTCCTCGGCCTTTCCGCCGCTGGCGCCTTGAGCCCCGAAATGGTGAAGGCGATGGCGCCCAACCCCATCATCTTCGCGATGGCGAACCCGGTTCCCGAAATCCTGCCCGAAGACGCGCATGCCGTGCGCTCCGACGCGATCATCGCAACGGGCCGCTCCGATTATCCGAACCAGGTCAACAATGTTCTCGGCTTCCCGTATATCTTCCGCGGCGCGCTCGATGTGCGCGCAACGACGATCAACGAGGAGATGAAGATCGCCGCCGCCGAAGCGCTTGCCGACCTCGCGCGCGAAACCGTGCCCGATGAAGTCGCGGTCGCCTATGGCAAGCAGCCCGTGTTCGGTCCCGAATACATCATCCCGGCGCCGTTCGATCCGCGCCTCATCGAGGCGATCCCGCTTGCCGTCGCCCGCGCCGCGATGCGCACCGGCGTGGCGCAGCGCCCGATCATCGATGAGGACGCGTACCGCACTGAACTGCGCGCCCGGCTCAACCCGACAACCGCCGTGCTTTCAAACAGCTATGATGCCGCGAAAGCGAACCCGAAGCGCATCGTCTTCGCCGAGGGTGAGGAAGAGACCGTGCTGCGCGCCGCCATCACCATCAAGAACGCCGGCTACGGCATCCCCGTGCTCGTCGGCCGCGACGACCGCGTGAAGGAGGGGCTGCGCAAACTCGGCGTCGACGACGCCGCCGCCTTCGAGATTCACAACAGCCGCATCAGCCCGCTCGTCCCCGGCATGGCTGAGTATCTCTATCGCCGGCTGCAGCGCAAAGGCGTGCTTTACCGTGACGCGCAGCGCATGGTGAACCAGGACCGCAACATCTTCGGCGCGCTCCTCGTCGCGCTCGGCCACGGCGACGTGCTCGTCACCGGTGTGACGCGCCATTTCAGTCAAACGCTGAGCCAGGTGCAGCAGGTGATCGACCCCGCGCCGCGCCACGTGCCCTTCGGTATCCACCTCATCGTCGGCCGCTCCGACAGCTTCCTCATCGCCGACACGACGGTGAACGAGCGCCCGAGCGCCGAGCAGCTCGCCGACATCGCCGAGCAGACCGCGAGCGTCGCACGCCGCATGGGCAAGACGCCGCGTGTCGCGTTCCTCTCTTATTCGAACTTCGGCAACCCGCCGGGGGACATCACCAACGTGCTGCGCGAAGCGGTCGCCGTGCTCGACGATCGCCGCGTCGGTTTCGAATACGAGGGCGAGATGTCCGCCGACGTCGCGCTCAATCGTGACATGGCGAAGCTCTATCCGTTCAGCCGCCTCACGGGGCCCGCCAACGTGCTGATCATGCCGGGGCTCCATTCCGCGAACATCTCCGCGAAGCTGCTGAAGGAGCTGGGCGGCGGCCGTGTGTTCGGGCCGCTGCTGATGGGCATGTCGAAGCCGGTACAGATCGTGCCGATGACCTCGACGACGAGCGATCTTGTTACGATGGCAGTGCTGGCGGCAAGCGGCGTTGTCGACTAACCTGCCCCTGTTTGGCGAACCGGAGGGCCCGTCCATGAGCAAGCCGCCGCTTCTCTTCATCCATGGCATGTGGTCGACGCCGCATGTGTGGGATTGGTTTGCGGACCGCTACCGGGCCGCCGGTCATACCGTTGAGGTTCCGGCGCTCCCGTATCACGACGTCGACCCTGCCGAGCCGCCTTCACCGATCCTCGCCACCATCGGCGTTCAGGACTATGTCGATGCCGTTGCGGCCGTTGTCCGCACCCTGCCCGAAAGCCCGGTTATCATCGGACATTCGATGGGAGGCATGCTGGCGCAGAAGGTCGCGGAGGCCACTGGCGCGCGCGGGCTGGTGCTGCTCTCCCCCGCGCCGACCGCGCAGGCGCAGAGTATTTCCCTTGCGCCGATGCGCACGGTGTTCGGGATCACCATGAAGCGTCAATGGTGGAAACAGCCTACGAAGATCGATGCGGAGCGCGCGCGCTGGGGTATCTTCAACGAGGTGCCGCACGACATCGCCAATGCGGAAATCGCGAAGCTGGTTTGGGATTCGGGCCGCGTTCTTTTCCAGATTTCGATCCCATGGGCCGACAAGAGCCGCGCCTCGCATGTCGAATATTCGCGGCTGTCGATGCCATCGCTGGTCGTCGTCGGCGATCGCGACCGGGTGACGCCCATCGCCGTCGCCCGCGCGACCGCACGCGCGCTCACCGGCCACACCGACTATCGCGAGATCACGGGCGCCGGGCATTGGCTGTTCCATGATCCCGTCCGCGAAAAGGTCGCGGCGGAAATGGACAGCTTTCTCAGGCAGCTCTAGCCGGCCTCCACATCGGCCAGACCGGCGGGCATCCGCGCGGCGCTTCGAGGCGCGGCAGATCCTGAAATCCGAAGTGTCGGTAAAGCGGCAGATTCCGTTCCTTCGTGCTTTCGAGATAGCAGGGCAGACCCGCGGCATCGACACGCTGCAGGCCCGCACGGATCAGCGCGCCGCCAAGACCCTTGCCCTGCGCCTCTGGAACCACGCCGACCGCGAACAGGAAGGCGTGCGGCTGCGGAGGATGCGCCTTGCTGAAAACCGCATCGAGCGCGAGACCGCGCCGCATGGCACCGAGCCCCGCACTGAGGCCGAGCGCGCCCGCGACCTTGAGCGTAGCGATCAGCCCCGCATCCTTGTCGCGCGCATTCATAAGCCAAAGCGTTGCGCCATCGGCACCCGCCACATGCCCGAAGCCCCGCACCAGATAGAGATGACGGGCCAGCGCGGTGAACGTCGGCGCCATCGGGCGGGAACCGAACACCCAGCGATTGACAGGATCGTCATGGAACGCGCGCGCAATGATCGCGCCGGCCGCTTCCGCATCGCGTGCGTCCGCGATCAAAACGCGCTGCCGTCCTTGCGCGTGAAGGGACCATCGTTTCGCGGCAGGTGCATATCGATATCAGGATAGGTGCACATATCGTCCGGCACATTCGTACCGACGACGAGCAGCACCGCGTCCGCATTCGATCGGTTCACGAAATGGTGCGCATCGCCGTCGTTCTTGGGAAAGGCCGCGCAGTCGCCGGGCCGCATCACCGTTTCGCCCGCATTCGTCACCAGCACCGCCTCGCCTGAAATCAGCATGGCGAATTCGTCTTCCTTGCTGTGCCAGTGGCGCTGGCTCGACCATGCTCCGGGCTCAAGCCTGCAGAAATTGACGCCGAAATCGGTTAGGCCGCCCGGCCCCGTGAGGCGCCGGTAGTGCCGCCCCGCGACGGCGGCGTTATAGGGTGCGGGATAGCCGGTGCGGCAGACTTCGGGGATGGCATCGAGATCGAGTTTTGGCATGGCGCTTCCTTAAGCTGGCGGCGCCATTATAAGCACCTCTCATGTCTGCCGCCATCGATCCGCTCGCGCTTGCCCGCGCGCTCATCCACTGCCCCAGCATCACGCCGCGCGACGAGGGCGCGCAGGCCGTGCTCGCCGAAGCGCTGGAGGCGATCGGCTTCAAGGTGTGGCGGCACGTGTGGGGCGAGGCGCCCGACGGCCCGGTGCACAACCTGTTCGCCCGCATCGGCAGCAGTGGCCCGCATTTTGCCTTCGCCGGACACACCGATGTCGTGCCGGTGGGCAATCGCGACGGCTGGTCCGTCGAGCCGTTCGCCGCCGAGGTGCGAAACGGCCAGCTCGTGGGGCGCGGCGCTGCCGATATGAAGGGCGCCATTGCCGCGTTCGTCGCGGCGGCGGCGGAGAATATTCCCGCGCAGGGCTCGCTCAGCTTCATCATCACCGGCGATGAGGAAGGCCCGGCGACGTTCGGCACGAAGCCGCTGCTCGACTGGATGGAGGCAACCAGCAACGTCCCCGATCACTGCCTCGTTGGCGAACCCACCAGCCGTCAGCGTCTCGGGGACATGGTGAAGATCGGACGGCGCGGCTCGGTGAACGTTTGGATTCGCGTGCAGGGCGCGCAGGGCCACGTCGCCTATCCGCACATGGCCGACAACCCCGTCCGCCACCTCGTCAACATCCTCCACGCGCTGCAGGCGCGCGAACTCGATACCGGCAATGCGTGGTTCGATCCGTCGAACCTCGAAATCACCGACATGACCGTCGGCAACCCGGCGACGAACGTGATCCCGGCGCAGGCGGAAGCGCGGCTCAACATCCGTTTCAACGACGAGCATACCGGCGCGGAGCTGGTCCAGTGGATCGAAAAGGTCGCTGCGCGGGAAACGGCGGGTGCCAGCGTCGAGGCGAAGATTTCGGGCGAGGCGTTCCTCACCGAACCCGGCGATTTCAGCGCGCTTCTCGCCGATGCGATCCGCGCTGAGACAGGCGCTGAAACCGAATTCTCGACAAGCGGCGGCACCTCCGACGCGCGCTTCATCCGGCGGCTGTGCCCGGTTGTCGAGTTCGGCCTGCCCGGCCAATCGATGCACAAGACCGACGAGCATGTCGCGGTGGACGATCTCCACACGCTCACCCGCATCTACGGGCGCATTCTCCGCACGTATTTCGCCTAACCGCTGTTCCTGAGACCCGCCGCGATGCCGTTGATCGTGAGGTGGATGCCTTCGCGCACACGGGCATCCGTCTCGCCGCGCCGGTAGCGTCGGATGAGTTCCACCTGCAAGGCGTTCAGCGGCTCGATATAAGGCAGGCGCATGCGGATGCGGCGCGCGAGGACGGGATCGTCGCCAAGAACATCGGCGTTGCCGGTGATATCGAGCAGCGCGTCGCAGGTGCGGTGCCAACCCGCGCTGATCCCGCCGAACACGGTGCCGCGCAGGGCTTCGTCCTCGACCAGCTCGCTGTAGAGCGCGGCGATATCGATGTCGGATTTCGCGAGCACCATCGCCATGTTCGAAAGCGTCGCCGCGAAGAACGGCCACTCGGCGTTCATCGCGCGCAGAAGGCCCTTGTCCTCGAACGCCGCAAGCGCGGCGCCGACGCCGTACCAGCCCGGCAGCATCACGCGCGACTGCGACCAGCTGAACACCCAGGGGATCGCGCGCAGATCTTCGATACGGTCGGACTTGGTGCGCGACGAGGGCCGCGAGCCGATCTTGAGCTCGGCGATCTCGCCCACCGGCGTTGCGGCGCGAAAGTACGTGTTGAAGCCAGGCGTCTCGTAAACGAGCCCGCGATAAGCCGCGCGCGCCGTGCCGCTCAGCGTCTCCATCGCCGCGCGGAAGCGCGCCAGGTCGGCGGGGTCGGTTTCGGGCGGCGCGAGCGTCGCGAGCAACGTTGCTGACGTCATCGTCTCCAGGCTGAGCGCGGCCAGTGCGGGCGTGCCATACTTGGAGGCGATCACCTCGCCCTGCTCCGTGATACGGATTCGCCCGCCGACCGTACCCGGCGGCTGCGCGCGGATGCCGGCAAACGCGGAGCCACCGCCGCGCCCCACCGTTCCGCCGCGCCCGTGGAACAGCTGGAGCCGCACACCCGCCTCGGCGAACACACCCGCAAGCGCGCGCGAGGCTTCAAAGAGCGCCCAGCTCGACGTCAGATAGCCGCCGTCCTTGTTGCTGTCCGAATAGCCGATCATCACCTCCTGCACGCCGCCGCGTGCAACGGCGAGCGCCTGCGCCTCGGGCATCGCCAGAAACGCGCGCATCACGGCGGGCGCGGCTTCGAGATCCTCGATCGTTTCGAAGAGCGGCGACACCATGACGTCACACACGGGAACGTCGCCGGGGCGATAGAGGCCGACTTCCTTGAGAAGCAGGTACACCTCGAACAGGTCGGCGACGCAGGTCGAGTGCGAGATCAAATAGTTGCGGACCGACGCGGCACCGTAACGCGCGTGAGCCTCGGCGGCGGCGCGGAGGATAGCGAGTTCGCTTCGGGTCGTTTCCGAATAGTCCGCGAACGGACTGACAAGGAGGCGCCGGTGCGCGAGTTCGCCGCGCAGCAATGCGGTGCGTTCGTCCGTCCCAAGCGCCTCGTAGTCGCCGCATACACCCGCCTCACGCAGCAGCTCCGCGACGACGGCGCGGTGCACGCCGCTGTTCTGCCGCATGTCGAGCGAGGCGAGGTGGAAGCCGAAGATGCGCGCGGCGCGGATCAGATCGCCAAGACGATTGCCCACCAGCCGCTCGCCACCATGCGCGACGAGGCTTGCGCGCACCACCTCGAGGTCGGCGATCAGCGCTTCCGGTGTGCCGTAGCTCTCCGCGATCAGCGCCGAGGCGCGCGGCGCGCGGGCGCCGGTGAGCTCCACATGCGTTTCGGCGAGCCGCGCATAAACGCCCGAAAGCGCGCGGCGATAAGGCTCGTCCTGCCGGTGCGGTGACTCATCGCCGCTTTCGTCGGCAAGCGCCGCGAGTTCAGGCGTGATACCCGCGATCGATGCGCTGATCGAAAGCTCTGCGCCGAGCCTGTGCACCTCGTCCAGATAATATTGCAGCACGGCGCGCGCCTGCCCGCCGAGCGCAGCCTTCAGCGTTTCAGCGGTCACGAACGGGTTGCCGTCGCGGTCGCCGCCGATCCAGCTTCCCGGCTTCAGAAAACTGCCGACATCCGCACCTGTCAGCGCCTCGGCGCGGCGATGCAGCGCGGGCAGCACCGGAAGCAGACTATCGCGCATCACTGACAGCACGTTCGCGATCTCGTCGACCACAAGCAGGCGAACCGCACGCAGGGGCCGCGTCTGCCAGAGCAGCGCGATCTGGCGGTAAAGCTCTGCATCGACGGCCTCGCCATCGGCGGCTGACGGACGGCGCGCGACGAGTTCGGCGATGGCGCTTTCCCGGTCGATCACGCTCTTGCGCCGCACCTCGGTGGGATGCGCAGTGAGCACCGGCGAAATGAGCGCGCCCGCGAGCGTGGCTGCGACCTCGCCTTGCGCAACGCCGTGCCGGGCCAGTTCGGCAAGCGCGCCTTCGAGGCGTTCGGGCCGGGTTTCCGATCCCTCCGGTACGATCGCCGCCTGCCGGTCTTCAGCGATGTTCGCAAGCAGCGAGAAGTTGAGGAAGCCGCGGATGAAGCGCACCGCGTCATCAAGGCTCAGCCCGGCAAGCAGCCGCGCCAGTTCGGCACGCCGCTCCGGCCCGTCGTCGCGGTGCACCGCGACAGAGGCCTGCCGAAGCGCCTCGATCGTGTCGAACGCGGCTTTGCCGTCGAAATCACGAATGACGTCACCGAGAAGGCGACCGAGGTGGCGCACTTCATCGCGGTCAGAGAGCATGGCGGACGGATTGCGAAGCGGAACAGAAGTCATGCGGCAAGGCTATGCCCCCCGATGCTGCACCGCAACAGCAGATCGCCTCAGGCTTCGAGTTCGGTATCCCAATAGAGGTAGTCGCGCCACGTTTCGTGAAGGTGGTGCGGCGGGAAGGCGCGACCGTTTACCTGCAGTTCGTGCGCGGTCGGCTGGCGCGGCGCCGAGCGCAGCGCCATGTGCGCCTCGGCCGGTGTTCGCCCACCTTTACGGAGGTTGCAGGGCGCGCAGGCGGTGGTGACGTTCGCCCATGTGGTGCGCCCGCCATAGGCGCGCGGCACGACGTGATCGAAGGTGAGATCGTGCCGCGTGCCGCAATACTGGCAGCTGAATCGATCGCGCAGGAACAGATTGAAGCGCGTGAACGCTGGATGGGACGATGGCTTCACATAGTCCCGAAGCGCGATCACGGAAGGCAGCCGCATCGCGAAACGCGGACTGTGCACAACGCGGTCGTATTCGGCGACCACCGAAACCCGATCGAGGAAAGCCGCCTTGATTGCGGTCTGCCACGACCACAGGCTGAGCGGATAATAGGAAAGCGGTGTGTAATCGGCGTTCAGTACCAATGCCGGACAACTTTCCGGCGAAACCGCACGCGCATCGAGAAGGTCTGTCGTATACATTGAGCCCCAATCCGCATTTTCGCGGACTGCCGGGGCGCTACCCGTACCCTGTCGCACGCAAGGCGGCCGCACCGGCCGTCCGTAACCTTACTGCACGCATCATACAGCGTCTTGTGTGTCGCCGCTATGACACCACTTGATCTGGGGTTAGGTCAATGCGCTTTGTGCAGACTGCACCAAGATTTTCAGGGGAGGCCCACATAAAGGTCGTCACGCGCTTCGCGCCGAGCCCCACAGGGCACCTGCATCTGGGCCACGCATTTTCGGCGCTTACCGCTTTCCGCTTCGCAGAGGCGCAGGGAGGGCGCTTCCTGCTGCGCATCGAGGATATCGACACCGGGCGCTGCCGTGCTGAATTTACCGACGGCATTTTCGAAGATCTCGCCTGGCTTGGCCTGACATGGGAAACGCCGGTGCGCCGCCAATCCGAACACATGGCCGACTATGCCGCGGCGCTCACGCGCCTGCAGGCGATGGAGGTCGTGTACCCCTGTTTCTGCACGCGCGCCGACATCGCCGCCGCGGTGACCGCGCCGCACGGCGCGCAGCCGCTTTATCCCGGCACCTGCCGCGCGCTGGACCCGGAGATGCGCGCATGTCGCATGACGGAGCCGCACGCATGGCGCCTCGACATCGCCCGCGCTGCTGCCCTGACCGGCCCACTTTCCTGGCACGACGCAGCGCACGGCAACATCGTCGCCACGCCCGAAGCCGAAGGTGACGTCGTGCTCGCACGCAAGGACGCGGGCACCAGCTACCATCTTTCCGTGACGGTCGATGACGCGCTGCAGGGCATCACCGACGTGGTGCGCGGTGAGGACCTGTTTTCCGCGACGCACATTCACCGGCTGCTGCAGGCGCTGCTCGGCCTGCCGACGCCGCATTATCACCACCACGGGCTGCTCAGAGGCCCCGATGGCAAACGCTTTGCCAAGCGCGACCGCGCGGAAACGCTTGCCGCGCTTCGCGCGCGCGGCGTGAGCCCCGACGCAATAAAGCATCAGCTGGGTTTTGCCTGACGCGCCGACTTTTGTTAGGCGGTTCCCGCCGGGGGGTGAATGACAAGGAGATCGACACGTGTGGCGTATCGCGCTCGCCGCTCCCTTCTGCTTTGCCGCCACCGCTGCGGCGCAGACATCTGCCGCCACGGAGCTTCCTGCCGTGGCCCCGGCCGAAGAAAAGCCCGCCGAAGGCGTGCTGCCCGCGCCTGTCGCCGAAATGATCCGAGCGGCCGAACCCGGCCAGCTCGATACGATCGCAGCGCTTGCGCGCCGCACGCAGCCGCAGGCGATGGCTGAAATCGATGCGATGGTCTCGGAAATCCGGGCCGCGCAGGAAGCCGAAAAGCAGCGCAAGCGGGTCCTCGCAACGCAGGGTTTCACCAACGGCTGGGAGGGCGAGGCGGCACTCGGTGCGACCCTGACCACCGGCAACACCGACCAGCGCGGCGCTTCGGGCAAGATCGATCTTGTGAAACAGGGCCTGACGTGGCGTCACCGCCTGCTCGCCGAAGCCGACTTCCAAGAATCGGATGGTGAGCGCACACGCGAACGTTATGGCGCCTCCTATCAGGGCGACCACCGTTTCAGCCCGCGCTTCTACACCTTCGGCTTCGTCGGCTGGGAAAGCGATCGCTTCGCCGGTTTCAGCCGCCGCTTCACCGAATCCGCCGGTTTCGGTTGGATCGCGGCCGAAAAGCCGCGCCTGCGGCTTGTGCTTGAAGGCGGTCCGGCGCTTCGGCAGACACGCTTCGTCTTCGACGAACTCGAACCCGACGCCGATCGCAGCCGCAGCGAGCTGAGCCTTCGCGGCAAAACCAATCTGCGCTGGACCGTGGTGGGCGATCTGATCTTCACCGAAGAAGCGGGCTTCATCGTGGGCAACGGCAACGACACGCTGTTTGCGAACAGCGCACTGACCACGAAACTGATCGGCAGCCTTTCGACGCGCCTGTCGTTCGACGTGAAACACGAGACTGATCCGCCCGACGACCGCGTGAAGACCGATACGGTGACGCGCGCCAGCCTCGTCTACAAATTCTGAGCGCGGATACGCAGCGGCGTGACATGCGCGCCGAAACCCGTATTAGTCTTGAGCCATGACCGGACTCGTCATCGCCCTCATCGTGCTCGGCGCCCTAGCGACCGCAGCCGTCCTTGTGCGCGGCATCATCGTGATGGCGCGCGGCAAGGACATCACGGGTCAGCAATCGAACAAGCTGATGAGCTACCGTGTGTTGCTGCAGGGCGTGACCGTGATTCTCGTCATTATCCTGATCATGATGACCCGGAACGGCGGCTGACGACGTGGTCAAGCTCAACAAGATTTATACGCGCACGGGAGACGACGGCACCACCGGCCTCGTCGACGGCAGCCGCCGCGCCAAGCACGACGCGCGGGTCGCCGCCTATGGCACCGCCGACGAGGCGAACAGCGCGATCGGTGTCGCGCGGCTGCATGCCGAGGGCCCGGACGACGCCATGCTCGCACGCATCCAGAACGACCTTTTTGATCTGGGCGCCGACCTCGCGACGCCAGGAGAGATCACGGGCGCGCTCCGCGTCACGCAGGCGCAGGTCGACCGGCTGGAGCGCGAAATCGACGCGATGAACGCCGATCTTGAGCCGCTGACGAGCTTCATTCTGCCGGGCGGGTCTGCGCTTGCCGCGCATCTTCACGTCGCGCGCACCATCGTGCGCCGCGCCGAGCGCATCGCGGTGGAAGCCAATGAAACCGATGCGATCGGCGATCTGCCGATCAAATATTTGAACCGTTTGTCCGATCATTTGTTTGTCATGGCACGTCACTGCAACGACAAGGGCAGGGCCGACGTGCTCTGGGTTCCGGGCGCTAACCGGGACGGCTGACCCGCGGCCCTTCCCGAACGGGGAGGACGCATGGATTCAACAACGGTTTCTGCGCACGCCGCGCTCCGCCGGTTCCTTTCAGAAACACGGCGGCACAGCCTCGATCTCGCCGCGCCGCTTTCGGACGCGGACGCGAGCGCGCAGTCGATGCCCGATGCCAGCCCTGCGAAATGGCATCTGGCGCACACGACATGGTTCTTCGAAACCTTCGTGCTGGCCACGCATGAGCCGAGCTATCAGGTGTTCGATCCGGGATACGGCTTCCTGTTCAACAGCTACTATGAGGCCGCAGGGCCGCGCCTGCGCCGCGATCGTCGCGGGCTTCTGACACGTCCGGCGCTTGCCGATATTCTCGCGTGGCGCGCGCATGTGGACGACGCGCTTGAGCGAGCGCTCAATGGCCTGCCGGAAACCGCTCACGCACTGATCACGCTCGGCTGCCACCATGAACAGCAGCATCAGGAACTGCTGCTGACCGATATCCTGCACCTGTTCTCGGAAAACCCGCTAGCGCCCGTCTATGCAGAAAACGCCCCCTTCCCGGCGGCAGGCGCCAATGCCCACGACTGGCTGACACATCCCGGCGGTATCGTCTCCATCGGCCACACGGGAGACAGCTTTGCGTTCGACTGCGAAATGCCCCGCCACCCCGAGCTGTTACAACCCTTCGCGCTCGGATCCCGACTCGTGACGAACGCCGAATGGGCGGCGTTCATCGACGATGGCGGCTACCGCACGCCGACGCTCTGGCTTTCGGACGGATGGGCGTGGGTGGAGCAAAATGACGTCACCGCGCCGCTCTACTGGCAGCGTGAAGACGGCAGCTGGTCCACGATGACACTCGCCGGACGGCAGCCGGTCGATGCCGCGGCGCCCGCAACACATGTCAGCTATTTCGAGGCCGACGCCTTCGCACGCTGGGCAGGGGCGCGGCTGCCACGCGAGACGGAATGGGAAGCGATGCCCGAAAATCCGGCGCTGTCCCAAATGTTCGGCGCCTGCTGGCAGTGGACCCAAAGCGCTTACACCGCCTACCCCGGCTTCCGCACAGCGGCGGGGGCGGTCGGCGAATATAATGGCAAGTTCATGTGCGGGCAGTTCGTGCTGCGCGGTTCGTCGTGCGCGACGCCCGCAGGCCATGCCCGCCCCACCTATCGCAACTTCTTCTATCCCCACCAGCGCTGGCAATTCACCGGCGTGCGGCTGGCGAAGGACATTTAGGAACGGATGCGTCATGACGTCAGTCGCCGATACCCTGCTGGACAGTGATTTTGCAGATGCCGTGGTGCGCGGCCTCTCGCAGCCTCGCAAGGTGATCCCCGCACGCTACCTTTACGACCGTCGCGGCTCCGAGCTTTTCGAGGAGATCACTGAACTTCCTGAATATTACCCGACCCGGACTGAAACCGGCCTCCTGAATGCGCACGCACCAGAAATCGGACGCATAGCGGGCACCGGCAAGGTGGTGGTCGAGTTCGGCTCCGGCTCCTCGACCAAAACCCCGGTCTTCGTGGAGGCACTGCGCGCCGCCGCCTATGTGCCGATCGATATTTCGGCGAGTTTCCTGCGCGATGCCGCCGCCCGCCTGGCACGGATGCTGCCGGAACTCGATATCCTGCCGGTGGCCGCAGACTTCACGAAGCCGATCGCACTTCCCAGTGCCGTTAAGGGCCGCCCGATGATCGGCTTCTTCCCCGGCTCCACGATCGGCAATCTCACGCACGCTGCCGCCGTCGACCTGCTGCGCGCATTCCGTGCCACGCTCGGGGGCGAGCCGTGGCTGGCCATCGGCATCGACCTGCGCAAGAACCCGCGCTTGATCGAGGCGGCGTATGACGATTCTGCGGGGGTGACCGCGGCGTTCAACCTCAACCTGCTGGCACGGATCAACCGCGAACTGGATGGCAATATCCCGCTTGATGCCTTTGAACACCGTGCGCCGTGGAACGACGACCTCGGGCGTATCGAAATGCATCTCGCTGCGACGCGCGATGTCCGCTTCCATGCGGGCGGCGAGACATTCTCTCTGCGCGAAGGAGAGACGATTCACACCGAAAACAGCCACAAATACACGATCGAGGAGGCGCGGCTGCTGGCCCGCGCCGCCGGCTGGCGACCGGTCCGCTATTGGACCGACGCGCGTGCGTTGTTCAGCTTCCACCTGTGGCGCGGAGACGCGGACGCAATGGAGCCTTAGAATATCGCGGAAAAGCGGAGCGGTTTTCCTGCGAATACGGCGCAGGCGCCAAGGCGCGATTTGACGATGATCTGACGGAGCATTGGCGGGGCGGCTGACGCGGGCGGCCTAGAAGAACAAGTGTCGGTAGTGGTGGTCGCAGCTGCTGCCGGCACGTTATTCTCTTCGAAAGCACGAAACCATGCCGTCCGATCTCAAGCGCGTCCTCATTGCCGCCGCGCTCGCCGCCGCCGCATTCAACGCCACTGCACCCGCAAGTCGCGTCATTGACATGCCCAGTGCGCCTGCGTTGCTCGCCGGTGCCGACGCGGCGCCGCGTACCTTCCTGGCAGAGCATAGGCCGAGCCGAATCCGGCTTGGAAAATGCGCGGGCGATGAGGATATCCCCTTCACCAACCTCCTCGAAATCTGATGCTCATCCTCTTTGTCTCTGGCGCTTTCCCGGCGCTGGACGTAGGCAATGCGGACTGAATCCAACAGGCAGGAGGCAGAAACCATGAGCATACCCCCGACAATCACACGTGTGCAGCTCGGCGGCTCCAGCGACCCGACGTTCATCATCAAGGACGGCGAGACGTATTACGTTACGCAGTCGGTCGCGACCTACGATCTCGCCCAGGCGAAGACCCAACAGGAAAAGACCGACGTCGAAAACCTCGTCCGCATCTTCGAAGCCGCGAAGAAGGCTGGCGATTCGGTCGAGGCCGTGAAGCTGCCGAAGGCAAACAACGTAATGTCCTTCCAGCAGACCTGGGGCGGCGGCAACTAGAACGGATCGCGACTCGTGACGCGCGGTAACGCTGCCGGAGCCCGGCGGCGAATGGATGATTATGCCCGGCGCCTTCCCGAATGGCTGACGCTGGTACCGCCGTCCGATCGTTGGCGACAGGTCGAGTCGGAAGCGCTGTTGTCGCGGCTCGGCCCGGTGCGCGATTGGGCTGGTATCACCCGGATCGGCGAAGTGACGCATCTCGATCGCGTGGGGCTGCCGGTGTTTCAGGCGGTGCGGCCGATGAGCCGCTCGCTCGCCGTGCATCAGGGCAAGGGTCGGTGCGACGCCGACGCACGTATATCCGCCGTGATGGAAGCGATCGAAGGGGCCTGCGCGGAATCGGTGCAAGCAGACGGGCCCTGCTGCCGCTTCGATGCGCTTCCCGAAGAGGAACGGCTACCTCGCTTCCTCGATTATGGCGAACTCCGTCCAAGCCGCCGCGCGTGGCCGGATACGCCCATCCGCTGGCACAGGGCCGAGCGCTTTCCCGAAGGCGGGACTGTCTTTGTCCCCTTCGACACCGTTTCGGTGGACTTCACGTTCGACGGCGACAGCCCCTTCGCGCGTTCAAGTCTTGGTCTCGGGGCCGGCGCAAGCCTTGAGGATGCAACCGTTGCGGCGATCCTCGAACGCATTGAGCGTGACGCACAGGCCTACTGGCTGAAAAGCGGCATGGCGGGCCAAGCGCGCGCGCGCGTCGATCCGCAGACGATCGAAGTTCCTTGGTTCGCTGCACTCACCGATCATCTCGCGGGACTTGGGATCGCGATTGCCGTCTATGTGGTCGAGGGCGCCGGGCAGCTGCCCGTGGTCATGTGCCGTCTCGACGATCCGGGCTATGCGCCCTCGTTTCTCGGTGCCGCGTGCCGTTTCGATCCCGACGACGCGCTGTTTCGCGCCTTCGCCGAGGCAGCGCAATCGCGCCTCACCATCATCAGCGGCGCCCGCGACGACATCGCGCCCGAAGAACCGAAGCAGCTCGGGCATCGGGCCCTCGGCGCGCCCACAGGCCAGAGCGTGGACTGGCGCGGTGTCCAGAGCGCGTATGCCGAGCGCCCGTCTCTCGATACGCTGTGCGCGCGCCTCGCGGCGGACGGCATTCGAAACATGGCGCGCTGCGACCTCTCCCCGCCTCAAGACGGTGTCAGTGTCGTGAGGCTCTGGATACCGGGCATGCTGGGCTCCGAACAATGCCTCTAAGTGTTTATCTCGGCCCCACGCTCGCCCCCGAAAATCGTCCCGCAGATGACGACATCACATATTTTCCCCCCGCAAGCGCCGGAGACATGCTCTCGCTCGCCAAACAGTCGCCGCACCGCGTGCTCCTTATCGATGGGGTTTTCGAGGCCGCGAGAGCGCCGTGGCACAAAGAAATCCTCGTGCTGCTCGCCAACGGCTTCGATGTCTGGGGTGCCGCCAGCCTCGGCGCGCTTCGCGCCGCCGAGCTTCACACGTTCGGCATGCGCCCCCACGGGGCCATCGCACGGGCTTATGCTGCCGGACGGATCATCGGCGACGACGAGGTCGCCGTCGCCCATGCCCCGGCTGAATTCGGCCACCGTGCGCTTTCGCTCGCGCAGGTCGATGTGCGCGCCACGCTCGCCGCAGCGCTCCGGCTACGGATACTGAGCAGGGACGAGGCCAATCGCCTGCGCGACGCGTCGCGCGCCATCTTCTTCAAAGACCGCACGATGCCGGCGTTGATCGCTGCCGCCGGGGCGCTGCTGCCGAACCCCGAGCGTTTCACGGCATGGCTGTCCACCGGCTTCGTCTCCCAGAAGGCCCGCGACGCGCAAGGTGCCATCGCCGCAGCGCGCACCGTGCCGTTTTCGCCCAGCCGCCGCGAACCACCGCCCGAGACGCTGTTCCTCAAGCGGCTTCGGGATGAGCGTCCCTGAGCACTGGGCCGAGGTAGGAGGAGAACAGCGACCAGTGTTCGGGTTTCCGGAACGGCAGGTGCGTGTGCAGCCACGACACCATGTTGGCGTCCGTCATCGGCACATCAGGCGACCAGATCGCTGCGATACGCCGCCGCCACGCCGCCGCCATCGTCGGCCCGGCGGGATGCCCGACCGCGCAGCTGGCAAGCACGCCGTAGAGATCGGCGAACAGCGTCGGCTCCACGATGAGATCGAAATAGGCCACCGCCTCCTCGGGCTTCCGCTGCATCAGCTTCAGAAAGCCGAGGTCCTCGAAGAAATTGTCGTTGGGCAACGGATCGAGATCGAGACAGCGCTGCAGATAGTCGCCGCCCTTCGCGTGCTCCCCAAGGAAGATAAGGCCGAACGCCGCCTCCTTGATCCGCTCCGAATGATAGGGGTTGAGCTCCACCGCCTTTTCGAAATGCGCGCGCGCGGCATCCCATCCGCCGCGCCAGAGCTGGCACCAGCCCATTACCGTGTAACCGTGGATATGACCGCGATCGAGCGACAGCGCGGTCTTCGCGAGTTCAAAGGCGCGCACACGGTTCGGCGCCGGATCGATACCTGCGATCTTGTAGAAATAGTTGGTGTTATAAAGCCGGATGAGATGCGGATAGGCCACCGCAAGCTCCGGCGCGTCTGCGATCACGCCTTCGAGAAGGTCGGCCGCCGCCTTCCCTTCGTGGAGCGTGGTCGCCGTTCGGGCGCGGTGTCGGGCGACGAGGTAGCGGTCGTAGACGGCGCTTGGCTGCGCGCGCGGAACCGCATCGCGCTCGACGCGCGGCGTTACGGCACCGATGATGCGGTCCACCATCGCGTCGATCGCTTCCTGAAGGTCGCTCACCTCGATCGACACCGGATTCGACCAGACGACCGAACGATCGGAAAGGCGCGTGAGCACCGGGGTCACGCGCATGTGCGTGCCCGACTGTCGGAGCGTCGCGGTAAGCGCATACGCGATCGTTCCAGCGCCGAACATCGTCGCCTCATCCGACGAAGGCATGCGGTCTTCCACAAGCACGCGCAGATCCTTGAAGCGGGAGAGCCCCGACAAGACCTCCTCGCGCACACCGTCAGCAAGGTGCATCAGATTGCTCGCGAAACCCGTTTCGACGAATGGGCACACCAGCAGCAGCGGCGGGCCGTCGTGAGTGGGGAGCACAGGAAGGGTGGGCGCCGTCGGCGCAACCGGCTCAGCCACCGGCGTGCTGGCAACGGCGGCAAGCGCATCGAGCGCCGCGGGGCCCGGCGCCGTGCCCAGTTCGGCAGCGAGATAGTCCCGCAGTTTCTGAAAGCGGCGGTGGGCGATCGGCGCCGCGCCGCGCATCGCATCCGCGCGCATCGCGAGCACCGTGACCTCTTCGTCGCCCGGATCGCGCAGCAGATAGTGATCGGCAATGCGCCGGGCCGACTCCGCGTCGCCGGTTTCGATCGCCCGCGCAAGGCCGCGCCGCGCCGCATCAGCAAGCCGCGCATCAAAATCGGCGCGCGCGAGCGTCAACCACTCATCATATTCATCGCTGACGAACAGCCCGCCGAGCAGCTGTTCCCGCCCCGCGGTTTCAATCGCGTCCGCGATGCTGGCACAGGGCCCGGCCATCGCTGCCTCGATCTCGGCGATATCGCTCGTCCAGCCAGCGCCCAGCGAAACGCTTTCCCGGTCCGAGGAGAGAATCTCGACGCCTGTATCGCCCGCGGCGCTGCGCACCTCGAGCAGGCACTGCCGCAGGCTTCCGCGCGCCTGCGCTTCGCCGCGATCACCCCAGAACAAGTCGGCAAGCCGTGCGCGCGTGGCTGTATAGCCGCGCGACAGCGCAAGATAGGCAACGAGTGCGCGCGCGCGCTTGGAACGCGGCGTGACATCCGCGCTACCGACGCTGAATCGCACCTCTCCCAGGAGCTGCAAACGCAAATGCACGCCATCGCCGCCCGGCGATGTCTCCCTGTTCACGACCGACCCCGACTGCTTCTTTTTGGAGTTGCGCCATTTTGGCACGCGAATTCTTCACGTCAAACGGTGAGTTGTCTGCCTTGGGCGTTGACACATACGTCCCTTTGACGCAGGTCCTCCCGCGATCCGGCTCCCAGAGGCCGGGCCAGCTTTCCGGAGGATGCCGATGAAGATCCTAGTGCCCGTGAAGCGGGTTATTGACTACAATGTCAAAGCGCGCGTGAAGTCCGACCAGTCGGGCGTAGAACTTGCAAACGTCAAGATGAGCATGAACCCCTTCGACGAGATTGCCGTCGAGGAGGCCATCCGTCTGAAGGAAAAGGGGGCCGCGACCGAGATCGTCGTGGTTTCCATCGGCGTTCAGCAGTGCCAGGAGACACTCCGCACTGCGCTCGCGATGGGCGCCGACCGCGGTATCCTCGTCACCACCGACGTTACCACGGAGCCGCTCGCGGTCGCCAAGATCCTTGCGAAGATCGCCGAGGCCGAAGCGCCCGGCCTCATCATCCTCGGCAAGCAGGCGATCGACGACGACGCCAACCAGACCGGCCAGATGCTCGCCGCCCTGCTTGGCTGGGCGCAGGGCACCTTCGCCTCCAAGGTCGAGGTGGCAGGCGACAAGGTCAATGTGACGCGCGAAGTCGATGGCGGCCTTGAGACGCTGAGCCTCAAGGCTCCGGCGATCATCACCACCGACCTCCGCCTCAACGAGCCGCGCTACGCGTCGCTGCCGAACATCATGAAGGCGAAGTCGAAGCCCATCGAGACCAAAACGCCGGACGACTACGGCGTCGATGTCACGCCGCGGCTGAAGACGCTGAAAGTCACCGAGCCGCCGAAGCGGCAGGCGGGCATCAAGGTCGATTCGGTCGACACCCTCATCGGCAAACTCAAGGAAATGGGAGCGATCGCATGAGCGTCCTCGTCCTCGCTGAACATGACAACGCCTCGATCAAGGACGCGACCCGCGTCGCCGTAACGGCTGCCGGCAAGCTCGGTGGCGACGTGCACGTGCTCGTCGCCGGCCAGGGTGCACAAGGCGCCGCCGACGCCGCCGCGAAGATCGCTGGCGTCTCGAAAGTGCTGCTCGCCGACGATGCGGCCTATGCCAACGGCCTCGCCGAAAACGTTGCGCCGCTGATCGAAGGCCTGATGGCGAACTACGACGCGCTCGTCGCGCCCGCCACGACGTCTGCCAAGAACATCATGCCGCGTGTCGCTGCGAAGCTCGATACGCAGCAGATTTCCGAGATCACCGGCATCGTCGACGCGAGCACGTTCGAACGCCCGATCTATGCAGGCAACGCCATCGCCACCGTGGAGTCGGCCGACACGAAGAAGGTCATCACCGTGCGCGGCACCGCCTTCGAGAAGGCGGCTGACGGCGGCTCGGCGAGCGTCGAGGCGGTTTCCGGCAGCGGCGACGCGGGTCTTTCAAGCTTCGTCGGCGCCGAGATCGCCAAGCTTGAGCGTCCTGAGCTCACCTCCGCCAAGATCATCGTTTCGGGCGGACGCGCGCTGAAGGACAGCGACACGTTCCAGCAGGTCATCTTCCCGCTCGCCGACAAGCTCGGCGCGGCGGTTGGCGCATCGCGCGCTGCCGTCGATGCGGGCTATGTGCCGAACGACTATCAGGTCGGCCAGACCGGCAAGATCGTCGCGCCGGAGCTTTACATCGCGATCGGCATCTCGGGCGCCATCCAGCACCTTGCGGGCATGAAGGATTCGAAGGTGATCGTCGCCATCAACAAGGACGAGGACGCCCCGATCTTCCAGGTCGCGGATCTCGGCCTCGTCGGTGACCTGTTCACCATCGTCCCCGAACTCACGCAGAAGCTGTAGCACCATGAAAACGATCGGGGTCATCGGCTCGGGCCTGATGGGCAACGGCATCGCGCACGTCTCCGCGCTCGCCGGTTTCGACGTCATCCTTTCGGATGTCGAACTGGCACGCGCCGAGGCGGGCAAGGCAGTGATCGAGAAGAATCTCGGCCGCGCCGTAGCCAAGGGCACGATGCAAGTGGAAGAGGTGGAGGCCACGCTCGCGCGCATCCGCCTGACTACCGACCCCGCCGATTTTGCCGATTGCGATCTCGTGATCGAGGCCGCGACGGAGAACGAGGCGGTCAAGAAGGCGATCTTCAAGGGCCTCGCCCTGAAAGACTCCGCGCTTCTCGCCTCCAACACCTCGTCGATCTCGATCACGCGCCTCGCGGCAGCGACAGATCGCCCCGACCGTTTCGTCGGCCTGCACTTCTTCAACCCCGTCCCGGTGATGAAGCTCGTGGAGATCATCCGCGGGCTCGCGACGTCGGACGCCACGACCGCGGCGATGCACGCCTTCTGCAAGGCGATCGGCAAGACCACGGTGGAAGCGCTCGATAGCCCGGCGTTCATCGTCAACCGCGTGCTCTGTCCGATGATCAACGAGGCGATCTTCGCGCTCGGCGAAGGGGTCGGCTCCGTGGTGGATATCGACCAGGGCATGCGCCTTGGCGCCAATCACCCGATGGGCCCGCTGACGCTCGCCGATTTCGTGGGCCTCGATACGCTGCTCAGCGTCATGCACGTGATGCAGGAAGCGACCGGTGATCCCAAGTATCGCCCGGCGCCGCTGCTCGTGAAGTACGTCGAGGCCGGCTGGTACGGCAAGAAGTCCGGCAAGGGCTTCTACGATTATTCCGGCGAGACGCCCGTTCCCACCCGCTAAACCGAGAGCAGAAGGCCCGCGAGGGCCGCGCTCATCAGGTTCGCAAGGCTGCCCGCAACGAGCGCCTTGATGCCGAGTCGTGCAATCATCGGCCGCTGGCTGGGCGCAAGACTGCCCGTCACGGCCATCTGAATCGCGATCGAGCTGAAGTTGGCGAAGCCGCAAAGCGCGAAGGTCACGATTGCCACGGTCGCGGGCGAGAGCGCCGCCTGCTGCGCGCTGAGATCGATGTAGGCCACGAATTCGTTGAGCACGACCTTGGTGCCGAAGAGGCCGCCCGCGATGCCGGCTTCGTCCCACGGCACGCCGAGCAGGTACATGATGGGCGCGAAGACGTGGCCGATCAGCTGCTGGAAGGTAAGCCCCTCCAGCCCGAACCAGCCGCCGACGCCCGAAAGCAGCCCGTTCGCCAGCGCGACCAGCGCCACGAACGCCAGCACCATTGCCCCCACGGCGACCGCGAGCTTGACGCCGGTCTGCGCACCCTGCGCGGCTGCCATGATGATGTTCGCGGGTTTTTCCTCGTCGTGGTCGGATATCTCCACGACCTCGCCCTGCGTGCGCGCGAGATCCGCAGGATCGTCGGGCATCATCAGCTTCGCCATCAATATGCCGCCCGGCGCCGCCATGAAGCTCGCCGCGAGCAGATAATCGATGCTGATCCCCATGGAGGCGTAAGCGGCAAGGATGGTGCCCGCAACGCCGGCCATGCCGGACGACATCACCGCGAACAGCTGCGCGGGGCTGAGGCCCGCGAGGTAGGGCCGGATCACGAGCGGTGATTCGCTCTGGCCGACGAAGATGTTCGACGCCGCGCACAGCGATTCGACCTTGCTGATCCCGGTGATCTTTTCAAGCGCACCGCCGATCCAGCGGATGACGAGCTGCATCACACCGAGGTGATAGAGAATGGCGATGAGCGCGGCGAAGAAGATGATCGTCGGCAGCGCCTGAAACGCGAAGCTCTGCCCGAGCGGATCGCCGAGCAGCTTTCCGAACAGGAATTCGGAGCCCGCCCGTGCATAGCCGAGCAGTTCGCCAACGCCCGCGGAGAGCCAGGCGAGCGCGCGCCGCCCAGCCGGAACATAAAGCACGAGCACAGCGATTCCCGCCTGAAGCGCGAAGGCGGCGCCCACAACACGCAGGCGGATAGCCTTGCGGTTGGAGGAGAATAGAACGGCGATGGCGAGAATGAGTGCGATGCCGCCAAGGCCGATCAGTATGCGCATTGTTCCCCCGGCAAATATCCGCGCCCAAGCATCCAGCTATATAGCTTTCTCGGACTGCGAAAAGCGGTTAGCAACAGGGCCGATGACGACCTCCGCGCCGCCGATATCCCGCTCGCTCTTCGTGCTCTCAGTCCTCTACGGCGGCATGACCTGCATTGCCGGTATCCTCGGCAACAAGCAGGTGGCGTTGGGGCCGCTCGCGGTGGAGGCCGGCATCTTCGCGTTTCTGCTGCTTGTCGTGCTGTCGAGCGCAGTCGCGGAGCTTCATGGACGCGAGACCGCGAACCGGCTGGTGGTACTGGGTTTCGTGCCATTGATCGTGTCGATGCTGCTGATCCTTACCGTGCTCGCCTTGCCCGCTTCGCCAGAGATGGACCCGCAGCGGCTGGCCGGTTTCCAGCTCGTGCTGGCGCAGAGCCCGCGGCTGATGGGCGCCGGAATTGTCGCCTACGGCATCTCGCAGCTTCTGAACGTCGGCCTTTTCAGTTTGATGCGCCGCGAAGGCGGACTTCTCTGGCTGCGCGGCGCGCTTGCGAGCGTGCTGTCTCAGATCGTCGACACGCTGATCTTCATCACGCTTGCCTTCTACGGCGTGTTCCCGATCCTCGACCTGATGATCGGCCAGATGCTGACGAAGGTGGTGCTGTCGGTCGTGCTGGTGCCGCCGCTGATCCACGGCTTCGTCGTACTGGGCCGGAAACTCGACGCGAACAGCTAGCGACAGGTTGGCGCGTGGTCGCCGTCCTCGATCTCGACGGTGGCGTGATCGACGCCGAAACGTGATTGCAGCCTTTCGCGAATGGCCCTTTTCACAAGTGCAGAAGAGGCATCCGCACGGATACGCGCGTGCAGCGTTGCCATCGGCCGCTCTTGGCTGATCGACCAGACGTGGACGTGATGAATGCTCTCCACCCCGTCGACGTTCGCTGACAGATCCGCGACAACCGTATCCGCCTCGAGCCCTGCCGGTGCACCTTCGAGCAGAATATGCGCGGCATCCCGTGTCACGGCCCATGCACTTCGGAGGATGATGAGCGCCACGAAGACCGATAGCAGCGGATCGGCCGCCGTCCATCCGGTATAGAGAATGACGATCGCGGCGGTGATGGTCCCGACCGAGCCAAGAAGATCGCCCGCGACGTGCGCGAGCGCGCCGCGCACATTGAGATTGCCCCGATCCGCGCCAAAGAGCAGCCAGAAGGCAAGGATGTTCACGACGAGACCGGCGACCGCGATGCCCAGCATCGTCGGCGCCGCAATGGCGGGCGGATTCTGGAGACGCTCCACGGCTTCCCAGACGATGAACGCGGCGATCACAAACAGCGTGAGACCGTTCACGAAGGCGACAAGCACCGAAAAGCGATCGAAACCGAACGTGCGCCGCCAGTCCGCCGGCCGCCGCGCCAGCCGGAACGCGAACCAGGCGAGCGCGAGCGCCGCGAAATCGGTGAGCATGTGCCCCGCGTCCGCAAGCAGCGCCAGCGAACCGGAAACGATCCCGCCCACGACCTCGGCAATCATGAAGCCGCCCGTGAGCAGCGCAGCAAGGCCGACGCGGTGCTCGTTGCCGACACTCACGGTCGGCGCGTGCGAATGGCTATGTCCGTGACCGTGACCGTGATCATGGCCGTGGTCATGATCCGTGTGCGGGTGGTCGTGGTCGCGGCTCATGCGAAAACTCTGACGCTCTTTGGACGCAGCGTCAATAAAAACAGAATGTTACGTGATATCACCGTGCGGCTCGCAGCTCTTTTCGAACCACCAGTTTCAAGCCTGACCAGACTGCATCGACAGCACAGACCTTCACATCGACGAAGCCGAGCGGAAGCGCGGCGGCACGCACGACGTCTTCGGTGATGTCGGTTTCGACTTTCGCGCTCTTCTTCGGCCATGAAACCCACACCATACCCGTGGGCGCGAGGAGGATGCGCAAAGCTGCAAGATCGTCTTCCAGCGCGCTGCGCCGCGTTTCGAAAACATGGGCGAACGCAAGCCCGGGTTCAGGCACCGCAACGAGGCGCTGAACGGTGCCCGATGCGGCGATCTCCTCCGCAACCGTTTCGGGCATCCCCTTTCGCCACGCGGTTTCGCCGTCGCGAACCCCGAGCTTGCGGGCAAGCGGGGTTCCTGAATAGCCCGCGGCGGACCCTGTCATCTTCTCTTCCCCTTTCGCGCCGAGCCTTTATAGCGGCGCACGATCATGCCTGAGGAGTCCTGCCGAATGTCCGCCGACCACACGCCCGATCCGGCCATGCTCGCCAAGGCCGAAACGCTGACGGAGGCGCTGCCCTTCATCCAGAAATATGTCGGCCAGACCTTCGTGGTGAAATACGGTGGCCACGCGATGGGCGACCCTGAGCGCGCGATCGATTTCGCGGAGGACGTGGTCCTTCTGAAGGCGATCGGTATCAACCCGATCGTCGTGCATGGCGGCGGGCCGCAGATCGGCAACATGCTCGGGCGGCTCGGCATCAAGTCGGAGTTCGTGGACGGCCTGCGCGTTACCGATGCGGCCACTGCGGAAGTCGCTGAAATGGTCCTGGCAGGCGCGATCAACAAGGACCTCGTCAGCTGGATCGGCCGTGCAGGCGGCACCGCCGTCGGCATTTCCGGCAAGGATGCCAAGCTCGTGACGGCGCGCAAGCTGACGCGCACGGCGCGCGACCCGGACAGCGCCATCGAACGGGTCGTCGACCTGGGCTTCGTGGGCGAGCCGATTTCCGTGAACGCCAAGATCCTGGACCTGATGACGCGTTCAGACGTGATCCCGGTGATCGCGCCGATCGCCGAGGATGCGGAAGGCCACACCTACAACATCAATGCCGACACGATGGCGGGCGCGATCGCGGGCGCAGTGGGCGCGGCGCGGCTGATGCTGCTAACCGACGTGCCGGGCGTGCTGGCGAAGGACAAGTCGCTGCTGACCGACCTGACGCCCGCGCGCATTGAGGAATTGATCACCGACGGCACGATTTCGGGCGGCATGATCCCGAAGCTCGAAACCTGCCTGTCTGCAGTGACCGGCGGCGTTGAAGCCGCTGTTATTCTGGATGGCCGCGTGCCGCATGCGCTGCTGCTTGAAATCTTCACGCGCAAGGGGGCGGGTACGCTGATCCGCGCTTAGCCGAAAGTTGCGCCGCGCAACTTTTCAGACCGTGCCGAGCGCGCGCTGAATGCGGTGAATCCGAAGGCACGGAATCACGATCAGCAGGTTGGCGAGCCCGACCGCGAGCAGGATTTGCGGCACGTCCAGTCCCGCTTTCAGAAGCACGCCCGAGCCGAGCGCCGCGGCGACCATGAAGCCGGAATTGATAATGTTGTTGGCCGCGATGGTGCGCGCCCGCGCGGACGGATCGCTCGCCGTCTGCAGCAACGCATAGAGCGGCACGATGAACGCGCCAGCAGCGACGGACAGCCCGAAGAGATCGAGCACGATCCGCCAGCTGCCGGGATCGGCAAGGAAAGCGCCGACACCGATGAGTTCGGCATGCGGAACATCGAATGCAAGGATCGCAAAGTAGAGGTCGGCGATGAACGCGGTCATCAGCACGGCGGACGCGGGGGCATAGCGCACCGAGACGGCACCTTTCAGGAGCCGCGCGACAACGAGCGAGCCGGTCGCGACGCCCACCGAGAAGATGGTGAGAAACAGCGTGGCCACGGTTTCCGCGCCGCCGAGATCGCCCTTCACCAGCGGCACGAACAGGCTGGTGAACACGGCGCCCACCGACCAGAACCACGAGACGGCGAGCACCGCGCGGCCGAGCTGCGGATCGCGCGTCACCTCGCGCGTGATGCGGAGCGAGCTTGCGAGGATGTTCCATTCGATACGCGCGCGGCCGGGCGGGGGCGCTGCAGGCACCTGCCGGCCGCTGACATAGCCGAGCACAGCGACCGCCACGATTCCCCACGCCGAAACCTGCGGCGCGAGGAGGCCCCCGGCGACTTGTCCCGTGAGAATGGCGATGAACGTACCCGCTTCGACGAAGCCGGTGCCCGTGAGCAGTTCCTGCGGCGCGAGATGCTGGGGCAGGATCGCATATTTGATCGGCCCGAAGAATGTGGAGTGCAGGCCCATGGAAAACAGTACCAGCATCATCAGCGGCACAGAACCAAGCGTCAGCGCCGCCGCGCCGACAAGCATGATGCCGATCTCGGCCGCCTTGATGATGCGGACGAGCCGCGCCTTGTCGACGCTGTCGGCGATCTGCCCGGCGAGCGCGGAAAACAGCACGAACGGCAGGATGAACACGCCCGCCGCCGCCGTGACGATCTGCGCCGAGGCGGCCGTGTCTCCCGCCAGCAGCGTGTAGGTGATGAGGAACAGCATCGCCGTCTTGTAGAAATTGTCGTTGAACGCGCCCAGGAACTGGGTGGCGAACAGCGGCCCGAAGCGGCGCGCGGCGAGAAGAGGGATGCCCACGGCGGCGGACGCTAGCGCGGCGCGGGGACCTGCGAAAGCCCATCCTTGCGGAATGCGCCGCAGCGCGCCAGAATTGCCGCCTGAAAACAGTGGAGTCTCGATTATGGCAAGCAGACCGGAAACACAGGGTTTCGATCTCAACCGGCCGACCATCGTGGCGCTGTTGATCCTCGTCGGCGCCGTTTCCGGCCTGCCGACACTGTTGGGAGCGATCCTCGCCTATGTGTGGCGCGGCGCAGCAGAGAACGCTGCGTGGGAGGAGAGCCACTACGCTTATCACATCCGCGGTTTCTGGATCACGGTGGTTTGCGTGATCGCCTTGAGCGTGTTGACGCTCCTGACCTTCGGGCTCGCCGCGTTCCTGTTTCCGCTGATTTCGATTTGGCTTGTCGTGCGCGCCGTCGTTTCGATCGCGAAGGCCCAGCGCCACGAGCCCATGCCGGACCCGAATACGTATCTATGGTAATGCGGCGGGCGTGCCGCGAAACGTCCTGGGGAGAGTTTTAGCAATGAGCGACGCCGCGACCGCGACGTATCCCGTGCCCGCGCATACAGCCGCGCGGACGATCTGTGATGCCGACACTTACGAGGCGATGTACCGCCGGTCGCTTGAAGATCCGGACGGGTTCTGGCGCGAGCAGATCGGCATCGTCGACTGGATCAAGACGCCGGGTGTGATGGGCAACTGGTCTTACGCGCCGGTCGATATCAAATGGTTCGAGGACGGCGTGTTGAATGCGTGCGTCAACTGCATTGACCGGCACCTGCCGGCGCGGGCGGACCAGCCGGCGATCGTCTGGGAGGCAGACGACCCGAACGCTGCGTCCATTACGCTCACCTACGCCGAGCTACATGCGGAGGTGTGTCGGTTCGCGAACGTGCTGAAGGCGATGGGCGTCCAGAAGGGCGACCGCGTGACGATCTATCTGCCGATGATCCCCGAGGCCGCCGTCGCCATGCTGGCCTGCGCGCGAATCGGCGCAGTGCATAGCGTTGTTTTCGCTGGATTTTCTGCGGAAGCCGTCGCCGGGCGCATCGACGACGCGAAAAGCGACTTCATCATCACGGCGGACGAAGGCCGCCGTGGCGGCAAGACGATCCCGCTCAAGCAAACCATCGATGACGCCATCTGTCACGCCTGGCATGACGTCAAAGGCGTCCTCGTCGTGCGCCATACCGGCGCCAACGTGCCGATGACGCATGAACGCGACGTGTGGTGGCACGAGCAGCGCGAAACCGTCTCCGCCGACTGCCCGGCAGAGCCGATGAACGCCGAAGACCCGCTGTTTATCCTCTACACATCGGGCTCCACCGGAAAGCCGAAGGGTGTGCTGCACACCACCGGCGGCTATCTCGTGTGGACGACGCTGACCTTCAAATACGTGTTCGACTGGCGCGACGAGGGCGCGCTCCACTGGTGCACCGCCGACGTGGGCTGGGTGACGGGACACAGCTACATCGTCTATGGCCCGCTTTCGAACGGCGCATCGACCCTGATGTTCGAAGGCGTCCCCAACTATCCGGCGGTCGACCGCTTCTGGGCCGTGATCGAAAAGCACAAACCCGCGACGTTCTACACCGCGCCGACCGCGCTCCGCGCGCTGATGCGCGAGGGCGACGAACCCGTGCTGAAGCACGATCTCTCCTCGCTCCGCCTGCTCGGCACCGTCGGCGAACCGATCAACCCGGAAGCCTGGCTCTGGTATCACCGCGTCGCTGGCAAGGAGCGCCTGCCCATCGTCGATACGTGGTGGCAGACGGAAACCGGCGGCATCCTGATCTCGCCGCTGCCGGGCGCGATCCCCACCAAGCCGGGCAGCGCGACGAAGCCGTTCTTCGGCATCGAGCCCGCGCTGGTCGACGCGGAAGGCAAGTTCGTGGACGGCCCCGCCTCTGGCAACCTTGTCATCAAGCGCTCATGGCCCGGGCAGGCGCGCAGCCTCTACGGCGATCACCAGCGCTTCATCGAGACCTATTTTTCCGCTTACAAGGGCCTCTATTTCACTGGCGACGGATCGCGACATGACGAGGACGGCTATTGGTGGATCACCGGCCGCGTCGACGACGTGCTCAACGTCTCGGGCCACCGGCTGGGCACCGCCGAAGTCGAATCCGCGCTCGTCGGGCACGCGAAAGTCGCCGAAGCGGCGGTCGTCGGCTACCCGCACGACATCAAGGGACAGGGCATTTACTGCTACGTCACGCCGATCGCAGGGGTAGAGGGCGACGCCGCGCTCGAAGCCGAGCTGAAGGCGGAGGTGCGGCGCGAGATCGGACCGATCGCAACGCCCGACCAGATCCACTTCACCCCCGCGCTGCCCAAGACGCGCTCGGGCAAGATCATGCGCCGCATCCTGCGCAAGATCGCCGAGAACGATTTCGGCTCGCTGGGCGATACAACGACGCTCGCCGACCCGTCGGTGGTCGACAGCCTGATCGCAGGACGAAAAAACCGGTAGGCGAAACCAAATCATAACGTCCGCAAACTATGCGGGAACGATTGCCGGAACCGCCCAAGTCCGGCAATATACGCTCCGGCTGCGGGCGGCGCCGGAAACGGCGACTGGGGTTTCGCCAACCAGCACATTTGAACATGGGGAATGTTATGAAGATCCTGAAAACACTTGGCTTCGGCGTTGCCGTGGCCGCCATGGCCGTCGCTTCGGGCACGGCATCCGCGCAATCGCAGTCCTCCGCGCGCAAGGCGCAGACGAAGAGCATGCAGGAAATCCCGGTCTGCCAGAAGCGGCTCGGCACGGTTTCGATCGTCGAGCCGGACACCAACTGGTGGCAGCAGCTTGGCCTCGGCAGCCCGGAAGCGATCATCAAGCTGTTCGTGATGAAATCCGGCTGCTTCGGCCTCGTCGATCGCGGCAAGGGCCTCGCCAGCCGCAACATCGAGCGCGCTCTTGCCGATTCCGGCGAACTGCAGGCGAACTCCAACATCGGCAAGCGCCAGGTGAAGGCAGCCGACTATTTCATCGTTCCCGATCTCGTTTCCAAGAACGAGAACTCGGGCGGCGGCGGCATCGGCGCCATTGCGGGCGGCCTGCTCGGCAGCCGCACGCTCGGCATGATCGCGGGCGGCCTTTCCACGAAGAGCAAGGAAGCCAACGTGATGCTCACGCTGGTGAACGCGCGCACCACGGAGCAGGAGCGCCTGACCGAAGGTTACTTCCGCAAGAAGGACCTTTCGTGGGCGGCCGGCGGCGGCGGCGGCTGGTGGGGCGGCTTTGGCGGTGCCGGCGGCGGCGGCTATTCGAACACCGAGATCGGTCAGGTCATCACGCTCGCCTATCTCGACGCCTACAAGCAGCTCGTGACGCAGCTCGGCGGTCTGCCGGTAGACCCAAGCGCTGCGGCACCGGTCGCGCAGTAAACACCAATACGCCGGAAAGGGGCGGCTCCGCTTGGCGCCGCCCTTTTTCTTTGCCCGAAAGAATATACGTGACCGAAAAGACCGTCTGGAAAGGCCGCTTCCTCGAAGCCGTCGTCGAAAACGACTGGGAATATGTGCGCCGGCCCGGGGGCATGGGCGCGGCGGTGATCCTTGCCGTGACGGAGGCCCGGGAGATCGTGCTTGTCGAGCAGCACCGCGTGCCGCTCGGCGCGGCGTGCCTTGAACTTCCGGCCGGTCTCGTTGGCGACGACGGGCCCGAAGAGGTGCTGACGGCGGCGCGCCGCGAACTTGAGGAAGAAACCGGCTTTCACGCGGACGCCGTGGAAGACCTCGGCATGTTCACCTCCTCCCCCGGCATGACCAGCGAGCACTTCACGCTGGTACGGGCAACGGGTCTTGCGCGGGTGGGCCCCGGTGGTGGCGTCGATGGCGAGGCCATCACCGTTCACTGCGTTCCGATTTCGACACTGCCGGCGTTTATCGCCGAAAAGCGCCGCGCAGGCGTGATGATCGACGTTCGGCTGCTCGCCGCGCTGACACTTCTGTAAGGGCGCGGGACTTGCGGCAAACCGCTGTCGCCGTCTAGGGGAGTGCCATGACCGCATCCAACGACCGCGACAACGGCATCCCGGAAGACGTTCTCGCCTCCGTCCGCCGTCTCATCGAATGGGCCGGAGACGACCCCGCCCGCGAGGGACTTGCCGATACGCCCGGTCGTGTCGCGCGCGCCTATCGCGAGTATTTCCGCGGCTATGACGAAGATCCCGCGCGCCACCTTTCGCGTACCTTCGAAGAGGTCGGCGGCTATGACGAGATCGTGCTGCTGCGCGACATCGCATTCCAGTCGCACTGCGAACATCACATGGCGCCGATCATCGGCAAGGCGCACATCGCCTATCTGCCGGGCGACCGCGTGGTCGGCATTTCGAAGCTCGCGCGCGTCCTCAAGGGCTTCGCCTCGCGCCTTCAGGTGCAGGAGCGCCTGACCGCCGAGGTCGCCGACTGCATCTGGGAACACCTTCAGCCGCGCGGCGTCGCCGTCGTGATCGAGGCGGCGCACGCCTGCATGTCCGCACGCGGCGTCAACACGCCGGGCGTCACCATGACGACAAGCCGCATGATGGGCGTGTTCCGCGAGGACGAACGCAGCCGCAAGGAAGTGCTGAGCCTGATGGGGCTGTGACGCCCCGCTAACCCTCGCAGAACAAGCGCCCGTTGCGATTGCCTGCTCGGTATGATGGGCATTGGCGCGGGCTGAGAGCGGAGCGCTGCCAGCCGCCGCTTGCGTTCTGGCACATGGCCGTCAGTGTTCCGTTGCTGCTCGTGCTGCTGTCACGGCAGCTTGTTTCATACGAGCCGCGCCAGCGATAATTGCCGCTGCCGGATGTTTCGCAGAAGAGCGTGCCGTTGCGGTTGCCGAAGGCGCGGCAGGTGCCGATGCGGGCCATGGTCTGACGATAGGCATTGTTCGACGTCATGCACTGCGCGCGGAGGTAGCCGTTGCGGACCTGACCGTCGCGGCAGGACTGCTGCCACGAGCCGCCGGGCAGCGGGCCCGGAAGCGGTGTCGGCCGATCATTCTCGTAACCCATACACGCGGCAAGCAAGAGCGGCGCGGCCAGCACACCGACAAGTCCCGTAACCCGCATTGGCCCTCTCCCCAGTTGAATGGGGATCTTCGAGTCACTGCGACTCGAAAAGCCCCAGTATTGCAGGAGGATACACCAGTTCCCGAGACCCCGGAAGCGGATCACCGCATTGCGGCGATCCAGTCTCGCACCAGCGCGACGCCGGCTTCGTCGGGCTGCGTCCGGCCAAGCTCCGGCATCATCACGCCGGGTTCGGTCGATTCCATGCGATAGGTCAGGATCGAGCGATCGGGATGCCCGGGATCGATCGAGACCATGCGCCCGCCCGAGCCGCGCCCCGCCGCGACCGGCCCCTTGCCGATGCCTATATGCGGACCGACCGGGGTCTCCCAGGTGAGGAACAGGCCGGAGTTCGACGCGGGGCCATCGGGCTTGTGGCAGTGGCCGCAATTGACGTCGAGATAGGCGCGGGCGCGGTGTTCGAGGCTTTCGCCTGTGTCCTTCCAATCCGGCAGGCGCGGCGCGTTTTCGGGAACGCCGGTGACAAGGCCGAGGCGCGAGAGGCGCGCGAGATTGTTCTCGCCCTGGAAATCATGGTTGAGATTTCGCGCCTTGGGGCCGATCGGCACCAGCGCATTGCCCGCGGCGTGGCAGCCTTTGCACTGGTTGACGTTCGGCACCTGCCAATCGAGCGCGACCCGCTTTCCCGTACCGTCATGCCCCGTTACCGCGATGCGGACGCCTGCACGCTTCAAGGTCGCGGCGCTATCGTCGGCGTTCCACACATAAGGCCACGCCTTCCAGCCATCCGTCTGATGCACGAGCAGCCGCGTTTCGATGAGATCGAGGCTGCCGTCGGCGCGCGCGAACCCGAAATGCTTGATGAGCACGCTGCCGATGGGGATATCGAGCAGCCCCTCGCCCGCGTAGCGCGCCGTCTTGCCCTCCGGCACATAAAGGAAGCGCGCCTTGTCCGCATGATCGGAGAACAGCGGGGTCGCGAGGCCATAGCGCACGACGCGGGCGTTCGGGCGGATGGCGCCGCTATCGAGGAACAGCCCGGTTTCAGCGAGCGTCGCCGGCGCGGCCGCCCCTGCCAGCGCCGCATCGTTCACCGCTGGAGGCGCGGCGGAGGCGACCAGCAGCGCGGCCGCAAGCAGGGCGGCAGCGCGCAGCATCACGGCATCGGCTGATCGGCGGGAAGCACTACGGCGGCAAGCGTTGCGGAAGCGCCCGCAGGCGCAACGGGCGCGGGCTGTGCCTTCGTGGGCGGCGTTCCGGCAACGGCGAGACCGAGCGACACCATCGGCACGTCGCTCGCCGGCGTCGTCGTGCTGTCATCCGGCTTGTCGCCGAAACGCGTGACGCCGTCCCACATCACCGGCGGCAGACCGCCGCCGAGCGCCGCGGCAAGTTCGGTACCGCCGGGAAATTTGGGGTCCCAGCCATTCTTGCCGAGCGTATTTCCGAAGATGCGCACGTTTCGCGCCAGCGGATTGTAGCTCGCGTCCTCGAACGGCCGCACGTAGGAGACGACCATCACCGCCGCGGTGCGATTGCCTTCGATGCGGTTGCCGGAAACTTCGACGTTTTCATTCGCCATCACCATGATGCCGAGGCCCTGCGGCACCTCCGCAACGATGTTGCCGGGCGGAGCGAAGTTCGGCGTGTCGTTGTCGACAACCGTGTTCGAGAAGATGCGCGTGGAATGCCCGCCCATCTTCGGCAGGTTTGGCAGATCGAAGACGAGTATGCCGCCGGTGTTGTGGTGCGCGAGATTGCCGTAGACGTCGGCGTGCTTCGAATTCTCGATCTCGATACCCGCGACGTTGAAGCTGACGCGGTTGCCCCTGACGATGATGTTTTCGGACTGGCCGACGTAGACGCCCGCGTCGGAACAGGCGACGACCTCCGAATTCTGCACGAGCACGTTCGTCGCTTCGACGGGGTATAGGCCGTAGGCGCCGTTGTCCTTATGGGGCCCGCGTGTCCAGACGACGCGCAGATTGTCCATCGTGATGCGATCGACGCCCTTCGCCTTGATGCCGTCGCCTTTCGTGTCCTCCACCGCGAAGCCGGTGAGGAGCACGCGGTCCGACGTGACGAGCAGCCCTTCGCCCGCCCCTGTCTGCCCCTTGAAGCTGAGCCGCGTCTTGTCCGGCCCGGCGCCGCGCACGGTGACATTGTCGACATCGAGCGACAGGCCATTGGTAAGCCGGTAGGTGCCCGCCGCGAGGTCGATTACATCGCCCGGCTGCGCCTCGATAAGCGCGGTCTGGAGTGCTTCCTGATCATTGTCGCCCGGCGCGACGGAAATTGTCTTCGCCCATCCGGGCGAGGCCGAGACCAGCAGGAAAACGAGAAAAGCCGTGGTCCGCATCACCATCCTCCCCATTTTCCGGCCATTATCGTCAGCTTGACGAAGGCGGACAACCCTGCGGAAACTGAGCGGGAACCTTGGGAGGTGAGACATGCACGACATCGTGATCCGCGGCGGAACGATCGTGGACGGAAACGGCGGCACGCCGTTCACCGGCGACATCGCCATCGACAGCGGCCGCATCAGCGCGGTCGGCAGCGTGAACGAGGCGGGCCGCGAGGAGATCGACGCGGCGGGCCAGATCGTGACACCCGGCTTCGTGGATATCCACACGCATTACGACGGGCAGGCGACGTGGGATGACGTCATGGCACCATCCGCCTGGCACGGCGTGACCACGGTGATCATGGGCAATTGCGGTGTCGGCTTCGCGCCCGCACGCCCCGATCGGCACCAGTGGCTGATCGGCCTGATGGAAGGCGTCGAGGACATCCCCGGCACCGCCCTCGCCGAAGGCATGACGTGGAACTGGGAGAGCTTCCCCGAGTATCTCGGCGCGCTCGAAGCCTTGCCGCGCACGATCGACGTGGCCTGCCACGTGCCCCACGGCGCCGTGCGCGCCTATGTGATGGGCGAGCGCGGCGCCGCGAACGAAGCGCCGACCGCGGACGAGATCGAGGCGATGTCGCGGATCGTCGAAGAGGGCCTGCGCGCGGGCGCGCTCGGCTTTTCGACCTCGCGCACCGTGATCCACAAATCGGTGGACGGCGTGCTGGTGCCCGGCACCACCGCGACCGCCGAGGAGCTGATCGGCATCGGCCGCGCCATGGGCCGCGTCGGCCACGGCGTCTTTGAAATGGCATCCGACCTGATGCCCGAGTGGAACGAGTTCGACTGGATGACGCGCCTGTCGAAGGAAACCGCAATGCCGGTGACCTTCGCCATGCTGCAATCACCGCTGAAGGCGATGCACTGGACCGACCAGATGGCCGCGACCAAAGCCGCGAACGACGGCGGCGCCAACATCCGCGCGCAGATCTCGCTACGCGGCACCGGCGTGCTGATGGCATGGCGCGGCACCGTGCATCCGTTCGTGATGCGCCCCTCGTGGCAGGCGATTGCCGGAAAGCCCTGGGCCGAACAGCTCGCCACGCTGCGCGATCCAGCGTTCCGCGCGAAGCTGCTGGCCGAGGACAACCTGCCGCCGCCGCACCCGGATACCGCCGCGCTCTTCATGCTGGTGACGCAGGGGTGGACGATGCAGTTCCCGCTCGGCGAGGAGCCGGACTACGAGCCCGCGCCGGACCGCAGCCTCGCCGCGCTGGCGAAGGCGAGTGGCAGAAGCTCCGCCGAGGTCGCGTATGACGTCATGATGGAGGAGGACGGCACCGGCTTCCTCTATCTGCCGATCCTGAACTACGTGGACGGCAACCTCGATTTCGTGAAGGGCCTTCTCGAACGCGACGACACGGTTATCTCGCTGTCGGACGGCGGCGCGCACTGCGGCACGATCTGCGACGCGGCCTCCCCCACCTTCCTCCTCACGCACTGGGTGAAGGGCCGCACGCGCGGCCGCATTCCGCTGGAGCTCGCGATCAAGCGGCAATGCCGGGATACGGCGCTGCTCTATGGCCTCGCCGATCGCGGCCTGCTGGCGCCCGGCTATCTCGCTGACGTCAACGTCATCGATCTCGATCGGCTGAAGCTCGGCAAGCCATGGCTCGCGTTCGATCTTCCCGCCGGCGGCAAGCGCCTGCTGCAGAAGGCCGACGGCTACACCGCAACGATCAAGTCAGGCGCCATCACCTTCCGGAACGGCGACGTGCAGTCCGCGCGGCCGGGGCGCGTCGTGCGCGGTCCGCAGGCGGAACCGTTGCTAATGGCTGCAGAATAAGCGAAAAGAGCCCTGTATTAGTTGACTGATACGGAAGGGTTTCATCCGATGCGCAAGTTCCTGCTCCCGCTCCTCGCCGCGCTGACGCTCGCGGCGTGCGGTATCAACACCGTGCCGACGCGCGAGGAAGCCGTGAAGGCGGCGTGGGCCGAGGTGGAAAGCCAGTATCAGCGGCGTGCGGATCTCATTCCGAATCTTGTCGCCACGGTGAAGGGCTTCGCCGCGCAGGAACGCGAGGTGCTGGAAGCCGTGACGCAAGCGCGCGCCTCTGCCACGCAGACGACGATCAACGCCGACCAGCTCACCGACCCGGCGGCCGTCGAACGGTTCCAGGCAGCGCAGGACCAGCTTTCGGGCGCTCTTTCCCGCCTGCTCGTCACCGTCGAGCGCTACCCGGACCTGAAATCGAACGAGAATTTCCTCGCGCTGCAATCGCAGCTTGAAGGCACTGAAAACCGCATCACCGTCGCGCGCCGCGATTACAACCAGTCGGTGCAGGCCTATAACACCGAAATCCGCACCTTCCCGAGCCTGATCGCGGCGAAGTTCATCTACGGCGCCGAGCCGATCACGCCGTTCAAGGCCACCACCGCCGGAGCCGAAACCGCGCCGACCGTCTCGTTCGAATAACGATGTTCAGGCTGGCGTGCCTCGCCGCACTGCTGCTGGCGTTCCCGGCGGCAGCGCAGGACTTCCCGAAGCTTTCGGGGCGTGTTGTCGATGCTGCCGATCTCCTGTCGCCTGAGACTGAAGCCGCGCTTACGGAAAAGCTGAAGACGCTGGAGGACACGACGACACGCCAGCTCGTCGTCGCCACGATCCCCGATCTTCAGGGCTACGACATTGCCGACTACGGCTACCGTCTCGGCCGTGACTGGGGCATCGGCCAGAAGGAAGAAAACAACGGCGCGCTGCTGATCGTCGCGCCCAATGAGCGGAAGGTCCGCATCGAGGTCGGCTACGGCCTCGAAGGCTATCTGACGGACGCGCTCTCGTCCGTCATCATCAACCGGCAGATTGTGCCCCGCTTTCGGGAGGGCGACATGGAGGGCGGCGTCGTTGCCGGCGCCGACGCTATCGTCGCACAGCTTTCGCTGCCGCCCGAAGAGGCCCGCACGAACCTGATCGCCGCACGAGAGCGCGATCGGGAGGAAACCCGCCACGGGCTTGGGCTCATCCCCACCATTCTCATCATCTGGTTCGTGTTCTGGATGCTGCGGGGCGTGCTGGGCGGTAAACGTCGGCGCGGGCGCGGCGGCCCGATCATCATCTGGGGGCCGGGCAGCGGCGGCGGCTGGGGCGGCGGTTCCTCCGGGGGGTTTGGTGGCGGCGGATTTTCTGGCGGCGGCGGCAGCTTCGGCGGCGGCGGCGCGAGCGGGAGCTGGTAATGCGGCTGACAGACGCAGAGCACGCGCGCATTAGTGACGCCATTACGTCAGCGGAACAGACGACCTCGGGCGAAATCTTTTGCGTCGTTACGCAGCGAACAGACGATTACCGCGCCGTTCCGTTCGCCTGGGCCGCACTCGCTGCGATCGTCCTGCCCCCGATGCTTTTGTGGTTCGGCGTTCCCGATCCGTTGTGGTTCACGAGCGGCGGATGGAGCGATGGTGGCCACCCGGCGCCGCGCCTCATCATCGCGCTCTATGCCTCGCTTTCGGCCCTTCTATTCGTCGTCGCCTTTCTCATCGCGCGACTGCCGCCGGTCCTGCACCTGCTCACGCCGCGCTCCCTGAAGCGGAGCGCCGTGCACCGCGCGGCGGTCGAAAGCTTCCTTTCGCACGGCATTCACGTCACCGAAGACCGCACGGGCGTGCTCATCTTCCTGTCGCTCGGCGACCATGTCGCGGAGATCGTTGCCGACGAAGGCATCTACGACAAGGTTGAGCATGACGTGTGGGGCGATGCGCTCGACGCGCTGCTCGCCGAGGTACGTGGCGGCAGGATCGCGGACGGTTTCGTCAAGGCGATCACGATGTCCGGTACGGTCCTTTCAGCGCACTTCCCGCCCGGTGCCCGAAATCCCAATGAACTTCCCGATAAGCTGATTGAAATCTAGCGCCTGGTGCGGAAAAGTGGCGCACTTGAACGCAAACGCGTTGCGGTTGGTGTGGGCTGAAACAAGGGGACTGTAAAATGCTCAATGAATTCAAGGCGTTCATTGCGAAGGGCAATGTGCTCGATCTCGCAGTTGCCGTCATCATCGGTGGCGCGTTCGGCACGATCGTGACGTCCCTGACGCAGGATGTGATCATGCCGGTGGTCGGCGCGATCTTCGGCGGCCTCGATTTCTCCAGCCTGTTCATCCGGCTCGGCGCTGTGCCAGAGGGCTATGCCGGGTCCATGACCGACTATGCTGCGCTCAAGGAAGCGGGCGTGCCGATGCTGGGTTACGGCGCCTTCATCACGGCCGCGATCAACTTCCTGATCCTTGCCTTCATCATCTTCCTTCTCGTGCGCATGGCGAATCGGCTCATCCCCAAGAAAGAAGAGGCGCCTGCGGCAGGCCCGAGCGAGGAAGTTCTGCTGCTTCGCGAGATTCGGGATTCGCTGAAAAAATAGTCTTCACCGTCCACAAGCAAAGGGCCGCGTGACGAACTGCGTCGCGCGGCCCTTTTTGTGCCTGTATCGGTTAGAAGCGTTCGCCTGAAAGGCGCTGGCAAAGCATGTCGAGTTGATCGAGATCGCTGTAGAACAAGATCAGCTTCCCGCCCTCCCCATCGAATTCCAGACGCACGCGCAGACCGAGCTGTTCGGCGAGCTGACCTTCCAGCGATTCGAGATCGGCGCTGCGCGCCGCTGCGCGCGGCGCCACCTTGCTGCGGGCAGCACGCGGCTTCTTCGCCCGCGCTTCGACCTCGCGGACAGAAAGGCCCATTTGCACGACGTCGCGCGCCAGCGCCGACGGATCGGGCGCGGTGAGCAGCGCGCGCGCGTGGCCCATAGTGAGCCGGCCATCGATGAGAAGCTCGCGGACGTCATCCGGCAGCTCGAGCAGGCGCACGAGATTCGCGATGTGGCTGCGCGACTTGCCGACGATGCGGGCGATGTCTTCCTGCGTATGCCCGTAATCTTCGATCAGGCGTTTGTAGCCTTCCGCCTCTTCGATTGCGTTCAGGTCCTGGCGCTGGATGTTCTCGACGAGCGCGACTTCGAAGGCTTCTTCGTCGGTGAGGCGCCGTACCAGAACGGGCACGTCATGAAGCTGCGCCGCCTGCGCCGCGCGCCAGCGGCGCTCACCGGCGACGATCTCAAAACGACCGCCGTCCACCGGGCGCACGAGGATCGGCTGAAGCAGGCCTTGGCGTTTCACCGAAGCGATAAGTTCGGCCTGCGCGGTCTCATCGAAGCGGCGGCGCGGCTGCTTGGGGTTTGGCGAGATCATCGCCATCGGCAGCATCTGTGCACCCATGCTGCTGCCTGCGTCACCCGCTGGAACCGCCGGGGCTGCGGCGGTGTCGGTACGCGGCGGCAAAGCTGCACTTCCCATTTCCTCGAGCAGTGCGGACAGGCCGCGGCCGAGGCCGGTGGGACGCTTAGGCTGAGACATGGACGAGGACTTTCAAAGAATTAGGCGGCGCGGGCGTGCGGTTCGGTCCGCCCCAGAAGCTCGCGGGAAAGGTCGATATAGGCTTCGGAGCCGGCGCAGCGGTGATCGTACACGAGTGCGGGCAGCCCGTGGCTCGGCGCTTCCGACAGGCGCACGTTGCGTGGAATGATCGTCTCGAACACGATCTTGCCGAGTACCGCCCGCACATCTGCGGCGACCTGCTCCGACAGGCGGTTGCGCTTGTCGTACATCGTCAGCACCACGCCGACGATGTTGAGCCGCTGGTTATAGCCGGCACGCACGCGCTCGACCGTATTCAGAAGCTGGCTGAGGCCTTCAAGCGCGAAGAACTCGCATTGCAGCGGCACGAGCAGCGACTGCGCTGCGACCATCGCGTTCATCGTCAGGATGCCGAGCGAGGGCGGGCAATCGATGATGATGTAGTCGTATGCCTGCATCGCCGGCGCCTGCAGCGCGGTATCGAGGCGGTGGATGCGCCCTTCCATCTCGACGAGTTCGACCTCGGCGCCGGACAGATCAACGGTTGAGGCTATCAGCGACAGGCGCGGGATCGCCGTAGGAACGACAGCGTCGGCTGCGCTGCACGCGCCGATCAACACATCATAGCTCGTGCGCTGGCGTGTATTCTGATCGACACCGACGCCTGTCGAGCTGTTACCCTGCGGATCGAGATCGACGATGAGCACGCGCCGCCCGGTCGCGGCGATCGCCGTCGCGACATTGATGGCGGTCGTGGTCTTGCCGACACCGCCCTTCTGATTTGCTACCGCGATTCTGATCACCGACGCCTCCGTACACTGTGCGCCCGCACGATCCGCCCCCGCGAATCGGTAAGACTGGGTATCAATTCATGTTCGAAAACGAAGCGGCGCTTGGCTTCCGCAAGCTCGTCCTCAACCGCTGCACCTTTCAGCAACAGCCACGTGCAGGACTTTGCAGCATAGGGTTCGCCCCAGTCAAACAGCTTCGCGAGCGGTGCGCACGCACGTGCGGTTATATGGTCGAACTTCACAGAGCCCAGCGATTCAACGCGCTGATTCAACACCTTGACGTTGCGCTCCAACCCAAGCGCATCGCGCACGGTTTCAAGGAACACCGTCTTTTTGCGAATCGAATCGACGAGCGTGACCGAATCACCCGTTAACAGTCCGATAACCATTCCGGGAAAGCCTGCGCCGCTTCCGATGTCGAGCCATGTGGGCCGATGCGCCGCGCCTTCGCGCTCGACAAGCTGGAGAAGTTGCATGGAATCGGCGAAATGACGGACCCACACGTGTGGGAGCGTGGCCGGGCCGACGAGGTTGAACTTTGCCTGCCACTCAGTGAGCAGCGCGGCATAGCTATCGAGCTTCACCAATGTTTCACGTGAAACATTGAAGGTCGCCGCGAACCACGCGCGCTGCTCTTCGGGCGGTTCAGGCGGCGCGTTTGACATGGCGGAGAAGCGCGGTGAGGGCAGCGGGAGTGACGCCGGCGACGCGCGCGGCGGCGCCGAGGCTGTCAGGTCGGGCACGGTTCAGGCGGTCGATCATCTCGTTCGATAGGCCACCGATCGCCGAATAGTCGAGATCGTACGGCAGGCGCAGCGCCTCATCTCGACGGAAGGCGTCAATCTCTCCCGACTGTCGTTCCAGATAGACGGCATAGCGCGCATCTGTATGGAGTTGCTCGGCGTGCGGCTCCGCGATGTCGGAGAGTTCCGGCCAGACCGAGACGGCGTCTGCCCATGCGACGTCCGGGAATCGCAACCATTCGAATGCCGACCGCGTTACGCCATCTTGGCGAACTCCAAGACCGGCGCGTTGCAGCTGGGCTGGAGACGCGCGCGCGGCATCAAGCTGCGCCCTCCCCTTTACAAGCGCCTCAGCCCGGTCGCGGAAAAGCCGCGCACGATGGCCGCTAAGCAAGCCGAGGGCGATGGCTTTTTCGGATAGCCTCTGATCGGCGTTGTCGGCACGCAGATGCAGGCGATACTCGGCGCGCGAGGTAAACATACGGTATGGCTCGGTGACACCCTGCGTCACGAGGTCATCGATCATCACGCCGATGTAAGATTCGGCCCGATCAAACACCGCCGGCGAGAGATCACGTGCACTGCGAGCGGCGTTGAGTCCGGCAACCAAACCCTGCCCGGCTGCCTCTTCATAGCCGGTCGTGCCATTGATCTGTCCCGCGAAGAACAGACGGGGGATGGCGTGCAGCTCAAGTGTCCGCGAAAGCGCACGTGGATCGATATAGTCATACTCGATCGCGTAGCCGGGCCGTGCGATCTCGACCTGCTCCAGTCCTGTGAGTGTGCGCAGGAACGCGCGCTGCACATCCACGGGCAGCGACGTGGAAAGGCCGTTCGGATAGATGAGCGGATCATCGAGGCCTTCGGGTTCAAGGAAAACCTGGTGCCCATCACGGTCACCGAAGCGCATCACCTTGTCTTCGATCGAAGGGCAATAGCGCGGTCCAGTGCCTTCGATGCGACCGCTGTAGACTGCGCTGGCGTGAATGTTCTCACGGATGATGTCGTGGGTGGCGATGTTGGTGCGCGTGATTCCGCAGCTCAGCTGTGGGTTCATCGCCCCGCGCGTCGACGCTGCGAAAAAGGATGGCACGTCATCCCCGTCCTGCCACTCGACACGGGTCCAGTCGATCGTCCGGCCATCGAGCCGGGCGGGCGTTCCCGTCTTGAGCCGCGCCATGGGCAGGCCCAGGGCGCGAAGACGTTGCGCGAGGTTTACAGATGATGCCTCCCCGACCCGACCACCATCGCGCACGTCACCACCGATAAGGATGACGCCGCCGAGAAAGGTTCCAGTCGTGAGGACCACGGCGAGGGCGCCGATCGTCGCGCCATCAGAGAGTACGACACCCGACACGCCGTCGGCGTCCACGACCAAATCGTCGACACGCGCTTCCAGAACTTGCAGGCCAGGTTGTGTATCGATCGCCCGTTGCATGGCCCGGCGGTAGAGCTTGCGGTCCGCCTGCGCACGTGGCCCCTGGACCGCCGGACCCTTCCGGCGATTGAGCAGGCGATACTGAATCGCCGCAGCATCGGCCGCCTCCGACATCACGCCGCCGAGCGCATCGAGTTCGCGCACGATGTGCCCCTTCCCAAGGCCACCGATCGCCGGGTTGCAGGACATCACACCGATGGTCGCGCGCCCCGGCGTTACCAAAAGCGTACGCGCTCCCGCCCGCGCGGCGGCAGTCGCCGCCTCGCAACCGGCATGTCCGGCCCCGATGACGAGTACGTCGAATCGTTCCATGATGGGAGACGGACTAGCCGAATCGGCCTTTCATGTCGACGTCGTGTTTCACGTGAAACATTGCGGGCTCAGCTCGTCCCCAAATGTTTCACGTGAAACATCATTTGCCAATGCAGAAGCGGCCAAACACAATATCCAGTATGTCCTCGACGCCTACCCGGCCCGTCAGACGACCGAGGGCACGCATCGCCAGCCTCAATGATTCGGCCCGAAGCACTGCGTCATGCTCCTCGAAAGCGGTAGCGAGCGCGTCACGGCATTCGGCGAGGGCATCACGCTGACGCGCATGTGTTACGAGCGCATCCTGCCCTGCTCCCACCAAAGCATCTGCCCGTTCAACAAGCAGCGCCTCAAGCGCGGCAAGCCCCTCACCCGTTACCGCCGATACGCGCAGCCGTGTGTCGGCGTGGCCATGACGAATGTCCGCCTTGGACTCGACAACAATCGCGCCCGCCGGAATGTGTGCCTCGCGATCATCCGGGCCAAGAAGAAAGACGACCAGATCCGATTCATCCGCACGCTGGCGGGCACGGCGGACACCTTCAGCTTCAACGGCGCCGGCGGCATCGCGAAGGCCCGCCGTATCAACGAGCGTTGCGGCAACACCACCGAGATCGAGATGCACCTCGATAAGGTCGCGCGTGGTGCCGGCTTCGGGTGAAACGATGGCGACGTCGCGCTTTGCGAGCGCATTGATAAGGCTCGACTTGCCTGCGTTCGGCGCGCCGAGCAGCACGATCGTAAGTCCGCGCCGCAGGCGTTCGGCAAAGTGGTAGTTGCCGAGATGGTCCTCCATCTCGCGCACGAGCGCCATGATCTCTGGCCCCTCGCCCTCAACGAGCCGGGTGCTGACATCCTCTTCGTCATCGCTGAAATCGAGAGCAGCCTCTGTTTCCGCGAGGACGGAGAGCAGGCGTGCGTGCCAGCTTTCGGCGCGCGTCCGCAGACCACCGGACGCCTGGCGCAGAGCTTGACACCGCTGCGCTTCGGTCTCGGCATCGATGAGATCCGCGAGCCCCTCAGCTTCGGTAAGATCGAGCTTGCCGTTATCGAATGCCCGCCGCGTGAATTCGCCCGGCTCTGCCGGTCGCAGTCCCTCGACTGTGCCTAGCGCACGGAGCAGCGCGGCAACCACCGCTGGTCCACCCGTGACGTGCAGCTCGGCGACATCCTCCCCAGTGAAACTCCCGGGTGCCGGAAACCACAGGACAAGGGCATCGTCGATCGCCGTTCCCGCGTCCCGCAGGCGCACAAGCGTGGCACGGCGCGGCGGCGGTACACGCCCGCCGAGCGCGAGCAAAGCCGCACCCGCCGCCGGGCCCGACACGCGAACAACCGCAACGCCAGCCGGGGGCCGTCCCGACGACAAGGAGAATATCGTTTTCTTTTCAATCATTTGTAAATGACGTCATGACGTCGGCAACTAGCCCTTCTTGCCGCCTGTAACGCCTCCGGTCATTGCGTTCCACATTGCTTTCTGGACCTCGCCGATGCCGCTCGCCGCACTCGGCAGCCAGTTGGACATCAGACGCTCCACATCGCTCGCGGTAAGGCCGTCCTTCATCAAGCCGGTCATGCGCTCGATATAGAGATCGTGCAGTGGACGGACATCAGGAAGCCCCATGAACGCGCGCGCTTCTTCCGGGGAGCAGTCAATCTCGATATTCACCTTCATGGACGCCCCTCCTCTTGTGAAAGCCGCGCGCTGGCGGGTAGGTTTTTCGACGCTAAAGCATCGCGTGCAAAAGTGGGAACCGGTTTTGCGCAAAAACGACGCAACGGAAAAAGACCTGTGCGTAACCGGGAAAGTCCGGCCCTTGCCGAGATGCTTCGAAACGAAGCCCAGAAAGGTTTGCCATGGCTGATCCGGCCATCATCCGCGCCGCGCGGGCCGAGGATGACGGAGGAATCCTTGCCATCGTCAACGACGCCATCCTCAACACGACAGCTTGGTACGATTGCGCGCCGTGGACCAAAGAGCGTATTGCCGAATGGCGCACGGCGAAGCTGGCGGACGGCTGGCCGCTTATTGTTGCGGAGGTCGCAAACGGCGTCGCAGGCTTTGGCAGTTTCGGCCCATTCCGCGCCCGGCAGGCGTACGCTGGAACAGCAGAACATTCCGTATATATTTCAAATACATACCGTGAGAACGGTTATGGCCGCCAACTGCTCGAAGCGTTGATCGAGCTCGCGCGGGGCCGCGGCCTTCATACGATTGTCGGCGGAGTTGATTCCGAAAACGCAGGAAGCCTTGCGTTTCACCGCGCACTGGGCTTCGAGGAAGCGGGACGGCTGCGCGAGGTCGGACGCAAGTTCGATCGCTGGCTGACGCTCGTGTTCATGCAGAAACTGCTGTGAAGGAAAATCCGATGGCGTATCGAATGGCGTTTCAGAAAACCGGCGCGCCGGAGGTAATCGCGCGTCAGGATTTCGGGCCCGACGCGCCCCGCCCCGGCGAACTCGCGATCCGCCATACGGCGATCGGGGTCAATTTCATCGATACCTATCATCGCAGCGGACTGTATCCGGTTCCGCTTCCCGCTGCGCCCGGCATCGAGGCCGCGGGAATCGTTGAGGCGATCGGCGAGGGCGTGAGCGGTTTCACAGTTGGGGACCGCATCGGCTACTTCACCGCAAAGCCCGGTGCCTATGCCACTCACCGCAACATTCCGGCGGCGCAGGCACTGCGACTGCCGGACACACTTTCAGATGAAGATGCCGCCGCCGTGATGCTGAAGGCGGCGACCACCGAATATCTCATCGAACGCTGCGCCCATATGAAGGCCGGAGATGCTGCGCTTGTCCACGCCGCCGCAGGCGGGGTCGGTTTGCTCCTCGTCCAATGGCTGAAGGCGATCGGCGTCCGCGTCGTCGCCACCGCCGGGTCTGCCGAGAAGCAGGCGCTTGCGCGATCGGCGGGGGCCGATGTCGTCTGCGACTATGCCGATGCCGCCACCACGGCGCGGGAGATGACGGAAGGCGCCGGAGTCAACGCGGTGTTCGACGGCGTCGGCAAGGCCACCTGGGACGTATCGCTCTCCGCGCTGCGCCCGCGCGGGCTCCTTGTCAGCTTCGGCAACGCTTCAGGGCCCGTAACGGGAGTCGACCTCGGCGTTCTCGCCGCCAGGGGCTCGCTGTTCGTTACACGCCCGACTGTCGCGCACTATTACGCCACACCCAGTGATTTCCAGGCTGGAACCACCCGCTTCATGGAAATGCTCGCCACCGGAAAACTGAAGGCCGATAGCCACCAGCGCCGCGCACTCGCCGACGCCGCGCAGGTCCACCGCGATCTCGAGGCGCGCAAAACCACGGGCGCGACGATCATGCTGCCGTGAATTTTCACCGACGAGCTGCTGTTTTCTTGGGAGATACTTCAGGGAAATACTTCCCCGCATCCCTTTTCAAAGAAGCATGAATATCAGAAAAATCTATGACAAACGCGAACGAAATCTGACCATCACTTGTTATAGAAAGTGGATTTCCTTTTGATCCTCTAAAATATATATCTACACCATCTGTAATAAAGTATCTTATAATTTCACTATTATACTCTATCCCATTTGGAATGAATTTTAATCCGTTCTCAGTGCTCAGTTTGTCTATGGCAACTTTTAACTTTTTAACACTTACCCCCTTTCGCAGAAGATCAGATATTGCCCTGAGAATAACCAAATCTCGGAACGTATACCTCCGCCGTATACCTTTCCTTGGAACCTCGGGAATCAATTCTCCCCGATAAATATTCTGCCTTTCTAAGTAGTTTACCATTATCTGCGTCAGGCCGCAGAACCCCGCAGCTTGCTTAAATGAAACAAAAGACGGTTCTGATCGATCTCGACTCATGCGATAATAATAGTATTGCGCAATACCTAAAATACAGCCCCTACAAATTGTTACTCAAAAAGATATCTGTCCCACATCTTGCGATGGAGGGAGAAATGATCGAGGCTCACATATATTCGAACGTATCAGGCATCTGGACCGGTCGTCTATTTGATCACGGCATTCCAATCTGGAACGGAAAGACTTGGACAGCATCCAGCCGTTCTGAGCTAATCAGCCTTATGAAAGGTTCCATAGCGCTCAAGCACATAAATTTTCGGGATAAATTGGAACCGACGGATCCGTGATTATATACTGACCGCATCTCAATCCTGACCAAACAGAACTCTTTCAATCTTCAGTAAGCGCTCCGCGCCGCTCCGGTCCGGCCAGCGGATCGTCTGGCCTTCGGCGAGCCCGATGAGACCGGCGCCGACAAGCGAGAGGATCGAAAGCTTTCCCGCGCCGATATCCGCTTCGGGCGGATAGACGAGCTCGACCGTGCGCCGCGCACCGGTGCCCTCGTCCACGAAATCGACACGCGCACCCATGCGCACCACCCCTTGCGGGAAGCTTTCTGCGGCGTGCACGGCGGCGCGCTCGATTTCGCGCAAAAGAAGCCCCGCAGCCTCGGGAAGGCGCGCCTCCGCGGCAAGTGCGAGGTCTCCAAGCCTTTCGGCTTCGGTATCGATGAGGTGAATCGGCGGACGCGATGCGTCGGTCATGGAACAGGTCTTTCTGACGGCGTTGGGGACATGGCTGAACTGCCCCGAACCCGTCGGGACATGCCGTCAGGGTCCGGGGCTAGATGCCCGCCAGAAGCTGGCCTCCGCTGCAGAGGCGGCGTGAAAGACTGCGTGTACCCATGATGTGGATGCTGTCCGGACCCCGGGTCGGTGTCAACCGCCGAACATGCTGAGCGTCATAACGCCCACCGATGGATCGACGATGCCCTCGTAGATCATCTTGAACGCGACATAGATGATCACAAGCAGGCCGATGTAGGCAATCCAGCGGTAACGCTCGATATACTTGGCGATAATGTTCGCCGCGATGCCCATCAGCGCGACCGAAAGAACAAGGCCGACAATAAGGATGCCCGGATGGTCACGCGCCGCGCCCGCAACGGCGAGCACGTTGTCGAGGCTCATCGAAACGTCGGCGACCGCGACCGCCCAGGCCGCAGCAACGAAGCTCTTGGCCGGACGGATACCGGAATCCTCGTCGCCTTCGATTTCGGGAGAGCCCGCAGAGTGATCGGCGCCCGCCGGGTGAAGCTCTCGGTACATTTTCCACGAAACCCAGAGCAGGAGGAGACCGCCCGCAAGAATGAGCCCGACGATCTGCATCAGCTGGGTGACGACAAGCGCGAACGCGATACGAAGCACGAGCGCAGCGAGAACACCGATGGCGATCACCTTGCGGCGTTCGTCAGCCGGAAGACCCGCGGCGAGCGCGCCCACGACGATTGCGTTATCGCCGGCAAGCACGATGTCGATCAGCAGGACCTGAGTGAACGCGGCGAGCGCAGCCGGCGAACCGATATTCGAGAAGTCGTTGACGATCGCCGCCCAGATGTCAGCGGGGCCGCCAAGGCTCGATGCACCGGCGGCAGCGGCCGCGGAGAAAAGAAGGCTGATATCCATCGGGGCCAAACGCTCCTTCGGCTTACTGGTTCATCGCCGCGAAGAAATCGTCGTTGGTCTTGGAATCCTTCATCTTGTCGAGCAGGAATTCCATCGCATCGACCGTGCCCATCTGCATCAGGATACGGCGCAGCACCCACATCTTGGAAAGCTTGTCCTTCTCCACAAGGAGCTCTTCCTTGCGAGTGCCGGACTTGCCCACGTCGATCGCCGGGAAGATGCGCTTGTCCGCGACCTTGCGGTCCAGCACGATCTCGGAGTTGCCGGTGCCCTTGAACTCTTCGAAGATCACTTCGTCCATGCGGCTGCCGGTATCGATGAGCGCGGTGGCGATGATGGAAAGCGAACCGCCCTCCTCGATGTTGCGCGCGGCACCAAAGAAGCGCTTCGGGCGCTGCAGGGCGTTCGCGTCGACACCGCCCGTCAGCACCTTGCCTGACGACGGCACGACGGTGTTGTAGGCACGGCCAAGGCGCGTGATCGAATCGAGCAGGATAACGACATCCTTCTTGTGCTCGACGAGACGTTTCGCCTTTTCTATAACCATTTCAGAGACTTGTACGTGACGGGTCGCCGGCTCATCGAAAGTGGAGGAAACGACCTCACCCTTCACGCTCCGCTGCATGTCGGTCACTTCCTCCGGCCGCTCGTCGATCAGCAGCACGATCAGGAACACCTCGGGGTGGTTGTCGGTGATCGCCTTCGCGATGTTCTGCAGGAGGACGGTCTTACCCGTGCGCGGCGGCGCGACGATCAGCGCGCGCTGCCCCTTGCCCTGCGGCGCGATGATATCGATGACGCGCGCGGACTTGTCCTTGAGCGTCGGGTCGAGCGTGTCGAGCGTCAGCTTCTCGTCGGGATAGAGCGGCGTCAGGTTGTCGAAGTTGACACGGTGACGGACCTGCTCGGGATCGTCGAAATTGATGAGCGAGAGCTTGGTCAGCGCGAAATAGCGTTCGCCGTCCTTGGGACCGCGGATTTCGCCTTCAACCGTGTCGCCGGTGCGGAGGCCGAATTTGCGGACCTGATTCGGAGACACGTAGATGTCGTCCGGCCCGGCGAGATAGTTCGCCTCGGGCGAGCGCAGGAAGCCGAAGCCATCGGGCAGCACCTCGATGGTGCCGCCGCCCATGATCTGCTCATCGTTGTCGGCAAGCGCTTTCAGGATCGAGAACAGCAGATCCTGCTTGCGCATGGTGGACGCGCCCTCGACGCCAAGCTCTTCGGCCATGGCAACGAGGTCGGCGGGGGTTTTCTTCTTGAGGTCTTTAAGGTGCATGACCATCGGTGGGCCTTCAGTGAATCGTGTGAAAAGCTGGCGCCAGGGAGATACGAGGAAAATCGAAACAATGCCCTGCGCGGGCGCCTCAGAACGAGGACTTGGTTTTCGACTTAGGAACGCGCCCCGTGGAAGTCAAGCCGATCAGAACGGCCGGAGCACCGCGAGCAGCACCACAACGATCGCGACGAGGCTCGGAAGCTCGTTCCACATGCGCAGGCTGCGCTCACTCACGGGCCGCTCCCCGCGCGCCATTTTCCTGGAAACGCCGACGATCCAGCCGTGGAAACCCGAGAACAGGAACACGACCGCGAGCTTCGCGTGGAGCCAGCCGTTGCCAGCCAAACCCAGATTGAACGCAAGCGCGAGGCCGAGCACCCAGACCATGATCATGGCGGGGCCGACGATGATCTTGCGAAGCCGTTCGATGCGCGTGATCCACAGCGCATCCTCGGGCGATCCGGGCGCGACGGGGTGCTGGTAGACAAGGTAGCGCGGCAACATGAACATGCCCGCCATCCAGAAGATCACGAAAATGATGTGGAACGCGCGCACCCAAAGGTGGGCGCCGCCGAGCCAGCCGACCCAGCTTTCCATCTAGAGCGGGCTCCGGATCGCGGCGAGCGCGGCTTCAACGTGGGCGATCGGTGTTTCCTTGTCGATGCCGTGGCCCAGATTGAACACATGCGGTCGCGCCGCGAGCGCGCTGCGAATCCGCCGCACGGCGCCGGGAAGCGCATCCCCACCGGCGAGCAGCAGCAGGGGGTCGAGATTGCCCTGCACCGGCAGCCCCTTCGGCAGTGCCTCATCCGCCCAGACCGGATCCACGGTTTCATCGAGCCCGACGGCGTCGACGCCCGTTTCGCGCGCATAACGCGGCAGGTTTCCGCCTGCGCCTTTTGGGAATCCAATGATCGGCACCGATGTGCGCGCCTTCAATCGCTCCACGATTGCGCGTGTCGGCGCAATCACCCAGCGATCAAACTCTTGCGGTGCAAGACTGCCCGACCAGCTGTCGAAGATCTGCACGGCATGGACGCCCGCAGCGACCTGACCGGCGAGATACTCCACGGTGACGTCAACGATTGCATCGATCAGCGCAGAGAAACGCTCAGGCTCTCTGTAAGCCATCAAGCGTGCCGCCGCCTGGTCCCGGCTACCCTCGCCCGCGACCATGTAGGTGGCGACCGTCCACGGGGCTCCAGCGAAGCCCAGGAACGTGGTTTCATCCGGAAGCGCCTTCGCGACCTTGGCGACGGTTTCGTAAATCGCGGCAAGATGTTCCGGCGCGGGGTGCAAACCCTCAAGCCTTGCCCCGGAAAGCGGCGGCGCAAGCTGCGGGCCTTCGCCTGCCGTGAATGTCAGCGCCTGGCCTATCGCGTGCGGTACGATCAGGATGTCCGAAAACAGGATGGCGCCGTCGAATCCGAAGCGACGGATCGGCTGCAGCGTGATCTCCGCCGCGGCGTCGCTGTCGTACACCAGCGCCAGGAAACCGCCCTTCTCGGCACGAAGCGCGCGATACTCCGGCAGATAGCGTCCGGCCTGACGCATGAACCACACCGGAGGCACGGCTTGTCGTTCACCGTTCAGCACTGCGAGCAAGGATCGGAACCCCATATCTCTTCTCTTATAAATATATAGAAATGGATTTGGTTGATTGTTGGGCTGGGGATAACGGGGTTTCCTGTGAAGTCCACAGGCAAGCGTGACGCAGCCGATCAAGTCCTCGCGCGGGTTTGCATGGCACGGGCGGACTTATCCACCGGATTCACAGGAAGCGTTTGGGATTGTCCACCTGGGGATGATCTTCCTTTGCCGCCGGGCGGGGGGATGAACGACCACCCGCTTGCCGGTTATCCCGTGAGTCCTTAATCGAGTCGTCCGGGGGCTTATCCACAACCGCGCGGCAGGAGGCGACACATGCGGCTGCACTTGCATCTCGTTTCCGATTCGACCGGCGAAACCCTTGAATCTGTTGCGAAAGCCGGCCTCGCGCAGTTCGAGGACGTGGAAACGATCAAGCATTTCTGGCCGCTCGTCCGCTCGAAGGGCCACCTTGATCGCGTGCTGATGGATATCGCGAGCCGCCCCGGCCTCGTGCTGTTCACGCTCGTCAACGCCGATATGCGCAGCCACCTTGAGGCGCGTTGCCGCGCGATGGGGCTGCCGGCGGTTGGCGTGCTCGATCCGGTGATCGAAGGTCTGCAGGCGGTTTTGGGTCAACGCGCCGCCGCGCGGCCCGGCCGCCAGCACCAGATGGACGAGGCGTATTTCCGCCGCGTCGCGGCCATCGACTACACGATGAACCACGACGACGGGCAGGGCGCCGACAATTGGGAGGAAGCCGATATTCTGCTGATCGGCGTCTCGCGCACGTCGAAAACGCCGACCTCGATCTATCTCGCGAACCGCGGATACAAGACCGCGAACCTGCCGCTGGTGCCCACGAGCCGCCCGCCCGAGCAGCTTTTCCGTTTGTCGAAGCCGATGGTCGTCGGGCTCACCACCAATCCGGACAGGCTGGTGCAAGTGCGCCGTAACCGGCTGCTCAGCCTCGCGCAGGCGCCCGAGACCGCCTATGTGGATATGGACGAGGTGACGAAGGAGGTCGCTGCGGCGCGGCGGCTTTGCGCAGACAACAGCTGGCCGGTGATCGATGTGTCGCGCCGTTCGATCGAGGAATCGGCGGCGGCAATCATCAACCTCTACAACGAGCGCGCCGAGGCGCGTGCCAACGGTTCGGCGGCATGATGTCATTCGTTCTCGCGTCGACGAGCGCTTCAAGGCAGGCGATGCTGACGGCGGCTGGCGTGCCGTTCGAGGCGCTGGCGCCGATGGTCGACGAGGCTGAACTGAAGCGCGCGCTTCTGTCGGAAGGCGCGGATGCGCGCCGGGTGGCGGATGCGCTGGCCGAAGCCAAGGCCGTGAAAATCTCGCGCAAGATTCCGCCCGCGCTGGTGCTCGGCAGCGATTCGGTCGTCGCGCTCGACGATGGCACGATGATCGACAAGGCGCCCGATCGCGAAACACTCGCCGCGCAGCTCCGCAGCTTGCGCGGCCGCACGCACCGGCTGGTCTCAGCGGCCGTCGTGGCGGAAAACGGAAGCCCGGTCTGGCGTTTCGTCGGCGTGGCCAAACTCACGATGCGGGATTTTTCGGACGCGTTCCTCGATGCCTATCTCGATAACTGCGGCGACGTCCTGCTCGGGTCGGTGGGCGGCTATCATATAGAGGGACACGGCGCGCAGCTTTTCGCGCGTGTCGACGGCGACCAGTTCACGATCCGCGGCCTGCCGCTTCTCGCCGTGCTCGATTATCTAAGAACGCGCGGTGTGATGCCAATATGACCCTGCTCTATGCCGAGGTGATCGGCGATCCGATCAGCCATTCCAAATCGCCCGCCATTCACAAGTTCTGGCTCGACCGGCTCGGCATCGCCGCCGACTACCGCCGCGCGCATGTGAAAGCGGAGGATCTTGCCGCCTATATCCAAAGCCGCCGGGCGGATCCCGACTGGCGCGGGTGCAACGTCACGATTCCGCACAAGATCGCGGTGATGGATCATGTCTCGGATCCCGGCGGCGTGCGCGAGAGCATCGGCGCGATGAACACGATCGCGCGAGCTGAAGACGGCGCGCTGTTCGGCACGAACACCGACGCGGGCGGATTTTTCGCGCCCATCGCGGGTCTTGATCTCGAAGGCCGGCCGGTTGCCGTGATCGGCGCAGGGGGCGCAGCGCGGGCGGTGCTTTTTGCCTTGTCGAAAGCGAACGTCGGCCCGGTCACGGTTCTCAATCGCAGCCCGCTAAAGGCGATGGGCCTGCTGGCCGCGTTCGGCCTCAAAGGCGCGGCGAAGCCGCTCGATGCGCCGCTTCCGCAAGCCGCCCTGCTTGTGAATGCAAGCGCGCTCGGCATGACCGGGCAGCCGCCGCTCGATCTCGATCTCTCGCCGCTCGCCGACGATGCCGTCGTCTACGACATCGTCTACAGCCCGCTCGAAACCGGCCTTCTCAAGGCTGCGGATGCGCGCGGCCTTGAAACCGTGGACGGCCTCGAAATGCTGATCGGCCAGGCTGCGATCGCCTTTTCGCTGTTTTTCGGCGTAGCGCCGCCGGAAGGTTGCGAGGACGAATTGAAGGCGCTGCTCACCCAATGATCGTTCTCGGTCTCACGGGCTCAATCGGCATGGGGAAGTCGACGGTCGCGGCAATGTTGCGACGCGCGGGCGTGCCCGTGTTCGACGCTGATGCAGAGGTGCACCGGCTGCAAGGCCCCGGCGGCGCTGCGATCGAAGCGATCGAGGCGGCGTTCCCCGGCACGACCGGACCCAAGGGCGTCGATCGCCCAAAACTTGGTGCCGCGGTGTTCGGCAACACCGAAGCCCGCCGCCGCCTGGAAAAAATCGTGCATCCGCTGGTGCGGGAGGCGCAGCAGGCGTTTCTGGCCGAGGCGCGGCAAAACCGCGCGGCAATCGTCGCGCTCGATATCCCCCTTCTCTTCGAAGGCGGCGGCCACGCGCATGTCGACGCCACCATCGTGGTGTCCGCACCCGCGCATGTGCAGCGCCGCCGCGTGCTGGCGCGGCCTGGAATGAGCCATGAGAAGTTTGCGGCGATCCTCGCCACTCAGATGCGTGACCGCGAAAAGCGCCGCCGCGCGGATTTCGTGATCGACACGGGACAGAGCCTGCGCGAAACGCGGGCTGAAATCCGTCATCTCGTCTCTTGTCTCCGGCGTCATGGAGTCCGATATTGCAAGTCATGCGTGAAGTCATCTTCGACACCGAGACGACGGGTCTCGACCCGTCGGACGGGCATCGCATCTGCGAAATCGGTTGCGTCGAGCTCGTGGGCCGGATCGAAACGGGGCGCACGTTCCACGCGTACATAAATCCGTGCCGCCCGATGCCCGCCGAGGCGGAAGCGGTGCACGGGCTCTCCGACAAGTTCCTCTCCGACAAGCCGACGTTTGCAGCGGTTGCCGCTGAATTCGTGGCCTTCATCGGCGACGCGCGACTCATCGCGCACAACGCCGAGTTCGATCGGCGTTTCATCAACTGGGAACTGCGCAACTGCGGCCACGATCAGATCCCGATCGAGCGCGTGGGGGATACGCTCGTCCTGGCGCGCAAGAAGTTTCCCGGCGCCAAGCATTCGCTCGATGCGCTTTGCACGCGCTTCAGCATCGATCTGACCGCGCGCGACAAGCACGGCGCGCTGCTCGATGCCCAGCTGCTTTCACGCGTCTATGTGGAGCTCATGGGCGGCCGCCAGATTGGCATGTCGCTCGGCCAGGCGGCCACGCATGAGGAAACGGTTGCGGTTCGCGTCGAACGCAGCTACGTGGCGCCCCGCCCGCACGCCGCGACGCCTGAAGAGCTGGCGCGGCATGCTGCCTTCCTCAAGCTGCTGAAAAATCCGCTGTGGGAGCAGACGGGCACGGGTTGAGTTGTTCGTGTTGGGGTGGGATGCGCCGGAAGGTGCGTCTCATAAGTGTTTACCGCCATCGCCCGGCAAACCGGCGGGTGAGGCCAAAAAGAAAGGATGGACCGAAATGGATATCCGCGTTTCCGGTCAGCAGATCGATGTCGGCGCTTCGCTGACAACGCATATCGAAACCACGCTGGGCGCGATGGTGCAGAAGTATGGGGTGCGCGCCACCGGCGCGAACGTCACGCTGAAGCCGGGTCCGCACGACGCTGGCTTTGTCTGCGATATCCTGATGCAACTGACGCAGGGCCTTGTGCTGAAGGCGTCGGATCGGTCCATGAACACCGCGCAGCTCGGCTTCGACGGCGCGGCCGAAAAGATCGACAAGCAGATGCGCCGCTACAAGCGCAGGCTTGAGGATCACCACCGCCTGAACGGTGTGAAAGACGTTGCTTTCGACGCTGAATACCGCGTGCTGCGCGCGATCGACGAGGAAGTGGAAGACACCACCAGCGACAGCGCCGACAACCCCCTCATCGTCGCCGAAACCCGCGTCGACATCCCCGACGCCAGCGTTTCCGATGCGGTGATGATGCTCGATCTCCGGCATACCGGCGCGCTGATGTTCCGCAACAGCCGCACGGGCGCCTACAACATGGTGTACCGCCGCGAAGACGGGCACATCGGCTGGGTCGAACCGCCCGCCGCCTGAGCGGCGGTGCGTTAACGGCCCTTGCAGAGGGTTTGGGGTACAGGCTCAGCCATGTTCGATCTCGTCACACCGCGAACGGTCCACACGGGACTCCGCGCCGGCAGCAAGAAGGCACTGCTTCAGCAGCTTTCCGCGCTTGCCGCGCCGGTCGTTGGTGTCCCCGAAGGACGCATCATGGAGGTGCTGCTGGAGCGTGAGCGGCTGGGCTCGACGGGGCTTGGCGGCGGTATTGCCGTGCCCCATGCGCGGCTTGCTGAACTCAAGGGCGTGCAGGGCCTGTTTGCGAAACTCGATCCGCCGATCGATTTCGAAGCGATCGACCGCCAGCCGGTCGATCTCGTGTTCATGCTGCTGGCGCCCGAGGACGCCGGCGCCGACCATTTGAAAGCGCTGGCGCAGATCAGCCGCATGTTCCGCGACCGTCGTCTCGTCGATAAGCTTCGGGGGACCAATAATAGCGATGCTCTTTACGCGCTTTTAAGCGGAGTCGGGCATAGCGAAGCAGCATGAGCATCGAGGTCACCCAGGATGAAGGCAAAGCGGCGCGTCTCGCGGGCCGCCGCCAGGTCGTGTTCAAGGGCGAGATTCGCCTGATCGACCGGCAGTTCGGGTGCATCGTGCGCGATATCTCCACGAGCGGCGCGCGCATCGCCTGCAAGCAGATGCTGCCCAAGGGCACCGCGCTTCACCTGTTTCTCCCCAAATACGGCACATTTCCGTGCCTTGTCGCGTGGGCGGACCAGGGGCTGATGGGTCTCGTCTTCGTCGATGGCGATTCGGGCGGGCTGCAGCGGCTGGGTGACAAGGCGCGCATGCTCGGGCTGCTTGATGCCAAGCCGGATCAGCCGAAACACGCCGCCGCTGCCAGCGCCTGATCGGCGCGGGTGCAAATCAAAACGCATATATGGGTCGGCGCGCTTCGCCGCCGCGTCGAGGCTGCGGGCGGCTTCGCGACCATCATTGCCAAGGGTGAGCCTGATTCGGGCGCCGTTCTGCTACTCCTGCGCGACACGTCCGGCACGATAACGGCGCTTTCCCGCGTGAATATGGGAGACGGCAAGGTCTCGTGGCAGCCGATTTTCGAGAATCGCGAAGAACGCGATCCGGCCGCACAAGAGGCGCTCGAAAAGCGCAGAAAATTCGATCCCGATCTGTGGATCGTTGAACTGGATGTCGAGAATCCAGGGCGTTTTGTCGCCAAAGATTAACAATTTCTTGACTCTCGACTGTCGGGAGGGCAATGCGCACGGCGAAATGATTATGCGCCACGCCTTCTGGGCCGGCGCTGATGTTGAACTCCCGGCGCTGGCGGCCTGATTTTCGGCCCCGCTCGTCCCCTTGGACGGCCCCGGACAACGAGCGGACCCTTCCATGTCTAAATCCATACGGGGCATCGGCCTCGTCGCGTGCTGCGCGGCGATGATCGCGATGGTGTGGCCTAGTGCCGCCCCGGTGGCGGGCGATCATATCGTCAGCAACCTCGAACCTGCCGCGATCACGCTCGACGTGCCGATGGCGGCCCAGCAGGGTCTGCCGTTCTCGCCGGTCCGCCTTGAAAACGAACTCGATGTCGACCAGACGCCGCGTGTCGGGCTCAGCGTGCCAGAGGAAACCGGCCCGACGCTCGATCTCGCCGCGCTTGTCGGCGACGTCGCCGATATGCACCGCAGCGAGCTTGAAGACGAGATGCGCTGCCTGGCGAGCGCGATCTACTATGAAGCGCGCGGCGAATCGCTCGAAGGTCAGCTCGCGGTCGCGCAGGTGATTCTGAACCGCGCGGAAAACGAGCGGTGGCCCAATGATATCTGCGCCGTCGTCTATCAGAGCGGGCAGTTTTCCTTCACGTTTGACGGGAAGCCCGACATTCCGGCCGTGAAGGGCCCGGCGTGGAAGCGCGCCGAAGCCATCGCCATCATCGCCGTCGGCCAGGGCTGGCAGGACGTGACCGACAAGGCGACGTTCTTCCATGCGACTTACGTGAAGCCGGGCTGGCGCCGCGTGAAGGAACAGACGCGGCGTATCGGCGGCCACATCTTCTACCGCTAGACCACTTTCGTTCCCGTCCTGTTCTGGTAGAGTGTGGCGGATGAGTCCTGCTGCCCTTCCCGCCGAATCGCCGATGGTGGCGTGCGACGTCGTCCGCGGGGTCACGCGCATGTTTCATCATCTCGGCCTTGCCGCGCTCGCCGAGGTGCCGCTGCGCAACGGTCGCCGCGCGGACGTGTATGCGATCGATGCGAAGGGCGAGATCGTGATCTGCGAGGTCAAGGTGTCGCTCGCCGATCTGCGCGGCGACATGAAGTGGCCCGATTATCTCGATTTCTGCGACCGCTTCTTCTGGGCGGTACCCCCGCACATTCCGGCGGCGATCCTCGATGAGCCCGCGTTCCGGCCGGAAATCAGCGGCGTGATCGTCGCCGATCGCTTCGATGCGGCGATTCTGCGCAACGCCCCCGCAAACCCGCTGCCTGCTGCAAGGCGACGCACCGAAATCCTGCGCTTCGGGCGGCTCGCGGCGAGCCGCTTCCAGCGGGCGGAAGATCCGTTCTTCGGGGAATTGTCCTAGCGGGGTGACCGCTTCGACAGGATGCGCTGCAGCGTGCGCCGGTGCATCTTCAGCCGCCGTGCGGTTTCCGAAACGTTGCGGTCGCACAGTTCGTAGACGCGTTGGATGTGCTCCCACTTCACGCGGTCGGCGGACATCGGCTCTTCGGGCGGCGCGGGCTTCGCTTCGCCGGGCGCGAGCAGCGCGTTCAAAATCGCGTCGGGGTCTGCCGGCTTGGGCAGGTAATCGACCGCGCCGGCCTTCACAGCTGCAACGGCGGTGGCAAGGTTGCCGTAGCCGGTGAGCATCACGATCCGGATGCCGGGACGCAGCGCACGCAGTTCCCCGACAAGATCGAGCCCGTTGCCATCGCCGAGCCGCATATCGAGCACTGCGTAGGCCGGTTTCAGTTCAGCCGCGATCCCGCGCGCCTCCGCAACGCTGGCCACGGCGGCCACCGTATAGCCGCGGCGCTCGAGCGTAAGGCCCAGGCGCTGGCGAAAGGCGTTGTCGTCGTCGACGAGCAGCAACGTGCGGTCAGCAGTGTGCGGAGCGCCGGATTCGGTTTCGGTCGTCATGCCTGTCCTTCCGTTCCTGCCGCGATATAGGCGATCGGCCAGGTGATTTCGACTACCGCTCCGCCCCCTGCGGCATTTCGGAACGTCAGCGCGCCGCCGGTGCGCTCAAGGAGCGTCGTGGCGATGAAGATGCCGAGCCCCGTGCCGCCGCGCGCCGAGCGTGACGGGCCGAGATAGGGCTCGCCGAGATGCGGCAGCAGTTCGGGCGGAAAGCCTGCGCCGTCGTCGGTGATCTGCAGCGTAACGGTTCCGGCGTCCGTGACCGCCCCGATCCGCACCTCGCGCGCCGCGTGGCGAACGGCATTGTCGATGAGGTTGACGAGGCCGTGCAGCAGCTCGGGCGTGCGCGCCACCACAGTGGACGGAGCATCGACATGCACGCGCTTGCCGCTCGCTTCGAAGGGCTGCACCACTTCGTGCAGCAGCACGCGCAGCGGCACGTGCGGAAAGGGCGCGTCCACTTCGGCGCGGTGGGCAAGGTCGGTCATGATCTCGCGGCAGCGCTTGGCTTCCCGGTCGAGCAGCGCGACGTCCTCGCCGAAATCGGGGTCGTCTCCCAGCGTTTCGGCAAGATCGCGCGCGACGAGGCTGATGGTGCCGAGCGGGCCGCCGAGTTCGTGCGCGGACGCTGCCGCGAGCGCGCCGAGCGCGGACATCTTCGTCTCGCGCTCCAGCACCGCCTGCGTGATGACCAGCGCCTGCTGCCAGCGCCGCGCGTCAAGCGAGACGCGGAGCACGTAGATGGCCAGGAACACAACGGTGAAGCCGAGCGCGACGATGCTCGCGAGCACATAGATCGGCGGCAGCACCGGCGGTGGCCCGGCCCACGGCAGCGGCAGCGACCACTGCCAGAGCACGCCGAGGATCGCCATCGCGATCAGGATGAGCGCCACCGTGGCGCGTGCGCTCAGCAGCGTCGCGGAAATCGTGACCGGCGCGACGAGCAGCACGCTGAAAGGATTGGCGAGGCCTCCCGTCAGGTAAAGCAGCACGCCGAGTTGCAGCAGATCAAAGGCGAGATGCAGCAGCGCTTCGGCGCCCACAAGCCGCGCCGTTGGCGCATAGAGCGTCGAAAGCCCGATATTGAGCAGGGCGGACGCGAGAATCGCAGCGCCCGCCGCCGCGAGCGGAACCTGAAAGCCGAGCAGCAGGTGCACGACAAGGAAGGCAATCGACTGTCCGGCGATCGCCATCCAGCGGATGGTGACGAGCGTGCGGACGCGGACACCTGCGGTGCCGAGCGCCGTCGGCAGCGGCGCCTGCTGGAGCGGCCCCTGCGGGAGCGATTGCGGCTGCGGCACGCCGCGGCCCGTCAGTTGCCCGGGTTCTGCAGCGGCAGCACCGTCGTCGGCTTTGCCTCGTCGGTTTTCGCCTTGTTGTCGTTGTCCTTGAACATGCGCACGATCGCGGCGGCGCGGCGGTCGCGCTCGGCATAATCGCGTGCGGACATGCCGGCGACATGGTCGGCAAGATCGGGTTTCGCGCCTGCGTTCAGCAGCTCGCGCACGACCATGGCGTTCCTCTGCTGCACGGCCACGATCAGCGGGCTCTCGCCCCGGCTGTTCACTGCGTTCACGTCCGCCTTGCGGCGAAGCAGTGTCTGGATGCCATCGATGTAGCCGAGCTGCGAGGCCACGTGCAGCGGCGTATTGCCGTCCTTGTCGCGGACGTTCACGCTGGCGCCGTTGGCGATCAGGAAGTTCATCCACGGCACGTCGCGGCGGCGGGTCACCATGTGCAGCGCCATTTCACCGCTGTCATTGTCCCGCGTGTCGATCAGCGTCGATCCCGGCTGGTCGATCATCGACTTCACCTTCAGCACGTCGCCGTCTTTCACCGCCTTGAAGAAATTGTAGCGGTCCGAAAACTGTGCGGCGGCGGGCGCTGCAAGCGACAGCGCGGCGAATGTCATGAGAAGAGCGGCAAGTTTACGCAGGCTGGACATGTAGCACGGATCCGATTTGTCCCCGAGGGCAAAGCTGGTCTATAGGCCGGACAAGCTGAATATGAAACAACCGCGTCGCCTCTCCTTTCTCCGCATCGCGCTGCTCCTTGCCGCGGCCGTTGCGCTTGTCGCGGCATTCATCTGGCTCGCCGCGCCGAAGCCCGCCGCGCAGAATGTGGAGGAGCCGCCGCTCGCCGGTGCGCCCATCGGCGGCGATTTCGCGCTTACCGATCAGAACGGCAAGCGGGTTACCAACGACAGCCTCAAGGGCAAGTATCGCCTCATCTATTTCGGCTACAGCTTCTGCCCGGATGTGTGCCCGGTGGATGTGCAGCGCATGGCGCAGGGCCTGAAAAGCTTCGAAGCGTCGAACCCCGCCCTTGGCGCGCGCGTGCAGCCTGTATTCGTCACCGTCGATCCGGCGCGCGATACGCCTGCGGTTCTGAAGGATTTCGCGGCGGCGTTCCATCCGCGCCTTATCGGCCTCACCGGCACGCAGGCGGAAATCGACACCGCGAAGCGCGCCTACCGTGTTTATGCCGCGAAGGGCGAAGGCACCGATCCGCAGAACTACCTGATGGATCACAGCGCCTTCATCTATCTGATGGACCCGGACGGAAAGCCCGTCATGTATTTCGAGCGCGCGGATGATGCAGCCGCGATCGCCGCCGGCCTTGCGAAATGGGTGCGCTGACGACCCCCTTCTGGGAAACAAAGCGGCTGGAGGATATGTCGCGCGAGGAGTGGGAAGCGCTCTGCGACGGTTGCGGCAAATGCTGCCTGCACAAGCTGGAGGACGAGGACACGGGCGAGCTCGTTCCCACCAATGTGGCCTGCCGCCTGCTCGATCGCCGCACGGGGCGCTGCTCGGATTATCGCAACCGCCGCGCCCACATCCCGGATTGTGTGCGGCTCACCCCCGCCAAGGTGCGCAGCATCGATTGGCTTCCCTCCACCTGTGCATACCTCCTGCTCGAACGCGGTGATCCGCTGCCCGAATGGCATCCGCTGATCACGGGCGACCCGGAAAGCGTGAAGCGCGCGGGCGAATCGGTGAGCGGCTGGACGGTTTCGGAGGACGAGGCGGGTCCGCTCGAACACCATATGCTGGACCGCGTTTTGTGAGCCTCGCGTTCCTGCGGCGCACGCTTTCGCGCAAACCCGTTCTCCCCGACGTCCTCGAAATCGATGGCCGCCTCGTTCCGCTTCGCGTACGCGTCAGCCCGCGCGCGCGGCGCATGACGCTGCGCGCCGATGCCGCGCTCGGCTGCATTGGGCTTACGTTGCCGAATGGCATTTCGCACCGTCGCGCTGCCGCTTTCCTTGAAACGCAGAAGCCGTGGATCGCGGCGTGCACGCAGAAATGGCCGACGCCGCGCCCGTTCGCGCCGGGGGCCGATATTCCCTATGGCGACACCGAAATCAGGATCGAATGGCGGGCCGATCTGCCGCGCACCGCACGGCTGGAGGGCGAGGTTCTCCACATCGGTGGTCCTGCGGAGGCACTGCCGCGCCGCGTTGAAACCTGGCTTCGGCGAGAGGCGCTGCGGCTGCTCGCCGAGGATTGCACCGCGCTTGCCGCCGAGATCGGCCTGCCGCCGCCGCCGATCCGGCTGGGCGACACGACCGGACGCTGGGGCAGCTGCAGCAGCCAGGGCGCGCTCGCATTCAGCTGGCGGCTCGTGATGGCGCCGGAATTTGTGCGCCGCGCCGTCGCCGCGCACGAGGTGGCCCACATCGTCCACCACAATCACGGGCCGGAATTTCACGCCCTGTGCAGCCGCCTGTCGGGTGCCACCGCGCGCAAGGCGACGCGTTGGCTCGCGGTGCACGGCGCCGCGTTACATTGGATCGGGCGCCGCTGAAGGCTCCACGGGCGGCGCTGCCTCTTCCAGCCACGCATTGTCGAGCGTGCCCGGCCGGTGCACACGCGGAAGCGGGTTGCCGTCACCATCCACCGGCACCTCGATCGCACCCTGATAATCGGGCCCGCCGCGATAATACTCGTCCGGATAGCCTGCGATCGTGCCGTCGAGCCCATAGACCTCGGCATCGGGCTCGCTCAGCGTATCGTCGATCTGGATGTTGCTGTTCAGCTCGACGACCGGCATGCCCTTCGTTGCGACGCGCATGAACGCCGCGAAGGCGCGCGCGGGCGCCGTGCCGCCCTGAAGGCCGCCGACGCGCTTGTTGTCGTCGCGGCCCATCCAGACGCCGGCGGTAAGATCGCCGGTGAAGCCCACGAAATAACCGTCCTTGTTGGAGCTGGTCGTGCCGGTCTTGCCGGCGAGCGGACGCCCGATCTGTGCCTGGCGTCCGGTGCCGGTCTCGACCGCTGCCTGCAGCAGGTTGGTCATGTTCGCGGCGACCCATGGCGCGACGAGCACGCGGGGGTTTTCAGCCTGACGCTCATAAAGCTTGCGGCCGCGCGCGGTCTCGATGGAGGTCACCGCATAGGGACGCACCTCGATGCCGCCGCGCGCCACGGCGGCGTAGGCGGAGGTCATGTCGATCAGGCGGACGGTCGAGGCGCCGAGCGCCATTGCCGGCTGGCGGCTGATCGGCGTCGCGATGCCGAAACGCCGCGCCATGTCTGCAACCGCGTCGAAGCCGGTCCGCGTCGCGAGCTGCACGGCGACTGTGTTGATGGACTGCGCGAAGGCCTGTCGCACCGTCACCTCGCCGACGTAGCGCCCGTTCGAATTGCGCGGGCTCCAGCCGCCGATCTGCACCGGCTCGTCCACGACGATATCGTCGGGCAGCACACCGCTTTCGATCGCGGCGAGATAGACGAACAGCTTGAACGCCGAACCGGGTTGCCGCTCGGCGATCGTGGCGCGGTTGTAGAGCGATTCGACATAGTCCTTGCCGCCCACCATCGCGCGCACCGCGCCGTCGTGCGACAGTGCGACAAGCGCGCCCTGCGCCTCCGCGGGCGTCTGCGTGCGGACCGCATCTTCCGCACCCTTCTGCATCGAAGACAGCAAGGTCGTCCGCACCACGAGCGGTTCCACCGTCTCGTCGGTCAGGATATCGAGCTGCGACATCACCCAGTCGGTGAAGTAGCGCACGTTGTTCTGGCGGGCCTGCGGCGCAAACGTGATGTCCTTCAGGTCCGCCTGCGCGGCGGCAAGATCGGGCAGCGGCTTCGTTTCGTTGATCACCGACAGCACGACCGCAGCGCGCTGGCGCGCCCGCTCGGGATCGGAGGATGGTGCGTAACGCGACGGCGCTTTCACAAGGCCCGCGATGATCGCGGCCTCGGGCAGGCTCAGCGTCCGCGCGCTATGGCCGTAGAAACGCCGGCTCGCGGCATCGATGCCGTAGGCGCCGCCGCCGAAATACACACGGTTGAGGTACAGCTCGAGGATCTGCTCCTTCGAGAACTTGCGCTCGATGGCGAGCGCGAGCAGGCCTTCCTTCGCCTTGCGCGTCCACGTGCGGTTGTTGTTCAGGAAAATGTTGCGCGCCAGCTGCTGCGTGATCGTGGAAGTCGCCTTCAGCCGGTCGCCCGTCTTCGCGCTCACGAACAGCGCGCGCGCGATGCCGAGTGGATCGATGCCGGGGTGCCAGCGGAAGCGCCGGTCTTCCACCGCCAGCATCGCATCCACCATCACATCGGGAATCTCGTCGTAAGTCAGCCACTGGCCGTAGGAGGGGCCGACTGACACGAGCACGGCACCGTCCGCCGATAGCACGCGGATCGATTGGCCGTTCGGCGACCGCATCATGTCGTCGAACGAAGGCAGCGACGACATCTGGATGCCCACCGCGACCGCCAGGATGACGAGCAGGAGGGTTCCGAAGGCGAGCGAAATTTTCAGTGCTGATTTTAGAAATCGGCCCAAGGCGTGCGTATCCGTTACCGTCCCCGTGTGCGCCGTGTATGCGCCAATCGCGGCGGCAACAAGGCCCGTTCGACGAAGAGATTGCCTGCGCCGACCTTTCGCCGGCCTGAAGCGCCAACGCGCTTCCTGTCGCTGAAGACGGGGTTAACAAGATGTTAATTACTTCATATGCGGAACAGTTTCATTTCGGCATCGCAAGACACGGAAGTAAACAATCACTTAATCTGTTCGACAATGAAATAATTCACCATGATGTTCCCGTGATCGATTACATTGCTGGTCGCTCATGAAACCAGAAGTCATCTTCGTGCCATCGGTTCCGGCCGCCGCCACGCTCGCGCGGCACGAACGCTGGATGCTGGCTGGCCTGTTCACGGCCGCGGCGGCGCTGTTCGTGCTGACCTTCCTTGCGATGCAGCCGTTCATCGTGGAACGCGTGGCGGGAGAGATTCGAAAGGAGACCGGCAGCGCGCAGGTCGCCGCCTTCGACATCGATGCCGAACTCGCCGATCTCATGGAAACCGAACCCGTGGATCTTTCGGCGGGTGCCGATCTTCCCCCCGCCGATGTGTTTGCCGAAGCGAAGGGGCCGCCGCTCAATCTTCTGGCGCAGGTCGAGCGCGCGCGTGTGGCGGTTGCTGCTCTGCCGCCGCCGGTTCCGACCGGACCTGTGCTTACCGAGGAAGAGCAGATGATCGTGGAGGCGAATGCCGAACGCCGCGCGGTGAAGCTGGCGCTCGAGCGGCTGTTTGCGCGCACCGAGAGCGGCGACACCAGCCTTGCCGACGCCGTGCTGGTGCAGCCGCTGCTGCGCCGCGCCGAACAAGCGGCGGGGCAGCTCGATGTCTACGGAGACGCGCTGCTGCTTTCGGAAGGCCCGCTGATGAAGCAGGTCGCTTTCGCGGGTTTTCACGCCAGCCGCGCCGCCGCCATGATGGATATAGAGCGTGCCGAGGCGATTCTGGGCTGAGCGGCACACGGTCTGAGACGGGCCGCGTTTCAAATCCACTCACACTTTGGCGCGCGATCCTTTAGAGCGTGTCCTGTTGATTTTGAAGCGTCGTGACGGAGCGGAAAAGGGCGCATGGGTAGGAGCGAGGAGGGAGCGATGCAGAAGCATCGTGACCGACGAGCGACGCCCCCATGCGCCCTTTTCCGCCCGCCGCTTCGCGGTTGCGTTACCGCGCCCGCCGGACGGCGTCGCGCGGTTTGCGCGTAGCTCTGCTACGCGCCGCACCACGCTCCTTGCCGGACGAACACGGAAACGCAATCACGATGCTTCAAAATCAACAGGACACGCTCTAAAGCGGTGCCATGAGGACGAACCGCCCGGTGCGCCGGGTTTGACCGAAAAGGCGGAAGACGGGACGCGCGGCGCTGATACCGCGGCGCTCGCGAAGGGCGGACGTACGAACTTCTTCGGGTTCGTGCTCCGGCTGCTGGCGCGCCTGCCCTTTCTGTTCATCGCCGGTCAGCTCTACGGCGCGGAGGCGCTCGGCCGCTTCGCTTATGCCACGATGATCGTGGAGCTGATGGCGGCGCTTGCCACCATCGGTCTCAAGCGCGGCCTCGCCAAGGAACTCAGCAAGGGCGATCGCCCGGAAAGCCATGTCGTCGGCGATGGGCTCGTGCTCGCGTGGATGCTGTCGCTCATCGGTGCGCTCATCATGATTGCGCTGCCGCAGATCGTCTTCCCGAACAGCAAGATCTCCGGGCTGGACAGGATCTTCCCGCTCACGGCGATCTTCATCGTCGGTTCTGACGTCACGCTCGCGGCGCTCGCCTATCGGCACCGCGTCGGGGCGACGGTCACCGCGCGTTCGATCGTCGAGCCGTGGGTGCTGACGATCTTCGCCGCCGCGCTGGCCTTCATCCCGGAATGGAAGCCGGACGCGATGATCATCGCCTACGCCGTTTCGCTCGGCGCGGCGTTCGTCGCCTCGATCGTGCCATGCGTGCGTCTATTCGGCCTGCCGCGTGGATGGCGGCCGCATCCCGTTCGGCTGTTCCGCATGATGCGGGAAAATCTGCCGATCGCGGGTGCGGATGCCATCGAATGGGCCTCGCGGCGCATCGATCTCCTGATCCTCGGCCAGTTCGCGACGCCGGCCGTGCTCGGCATCTATTACGTCGCGCAGCAGGTCGTCACGCTGCCGCAAAAGCTCAAGGTGACGTTCGATCCGATTCTGGCGCCGGTCATCACCAATGGCCTGAAGCAGGGCAACAGCTCCGTCATTGCCGGGCATCTGCGGCAGGTCGGTTTCTGGATTCTCGCCGCGCAGATCGGCATCGCGCTCTCACTCGGGATGACAGGCGAAGCGGTGCTCGATCTTGTCGGCGAAGGCTTCGGCAGCGGCACGATGATCCTCAATCTGCTGCTGCTCGCCGAAATCGCCTACGTGACGGGCGCGGTCGCGGAAACCTGCCTCGTCTACACCGCGCGGCACCGCAATCTGATGCTGTCGGTGGCGACGCTCGGCGTGCAGGTGGGCCTCACGCTCGCCTTCATTCCGCTGTTCCGAGAGCTGTTTCCGCCCGAATCGCCCGACGCTGCCGTGAACGGCATCGCGCCCGCCGCCGCGCTCCTCGCGTCGGGGCTGTTCGCGACCGTCGTGAAATCGCGGTTGCTGCGCACCACGCTCGGCGAGCCGGTCTCCGGCTGGCGCTGGCCGATGCTGCTTGCGGCCGGCGCGGCCTTCGCTGTGGGCATCCTCGTGCAGCGCTATCTGGTCGCGTACTGGGAGCTCGTGCTCGGCCTGCCCGCCATCCTTGCGACCTACGGCATCGTGCTCTGGTATCGCGGTTTCGAGGAAGAAGACCGGCTGCTCTTCGCCGGGCGCGACAAGTTCCGCAACGATCCGGAACAATCCTAAAGCGTGTGGCGCGGCGTCCGTTTGGCGCCCCACGGGCCGCTCAGATCGTGTAGCTCGACATCGATGCATTCCGCGTCTGCGCGCAGCGCGGCGCCGCCCGCGAAATCGATCTCGATGCCGCCGTTTTCCCAGCGCAGCGCCAGCAGATCGAGTACCGTATCGGATGCCGGCCAGTTCCGCCGTTTGAGACTCGTGAGCGAATCCAGGCGCAGCACGCAGCGCACGCGCGAGGGTTGCCGTGTTTCCCAGCGATAGCGGTTGGCGATGATGACGAGCCGCCGTGCCTTCGCATCATAAGCGATATCGCCGCGCTTCACGGCGGCGTCCTGCACCAGCGCGGAAATCGTTTCGAGGTCCGCCTCGTCCACAGCGAGCAGCCGCAGGCGTTCAGTCACTGGAAACCCGCTCGATATCGGCGCCCGCGCCGGAGAGCTTTTCTTCCAGATGCTCGTAGCCGCGGTCGAGGTGGTAGATGCGGTTCACAACCGTTTCGCCCTCTGCCGCAAGCCCCGCGAGCACCAGGCTCATCGAGGCGCGAAGGTCGGTCGCCATAACCTGCGCGCCGGTGAGCTTCGTGACGCCGTGCACGTCGGCGGTGCGGCCCGAAACGCGAATGTCCGCGCCCATGCGCGCCAGCTCCGGCACGTGCATGTAGCGGTTTTCAAAGATCGTCTCGGTCAGATGGCTGGTGCCGTCGGCCAGCGCCAGCATCGCCATGAACTGCGCCTGCATGTCGGTGGGGAATCCGGGGAAGGGCTGCGTTTCGATATCGATGGCGCGGATCGGCCCGCTCCGTTTCACGCGGACACCCTCGGTCGTGGCGTCAACCTCCAGCCCTGCGTCGCGCAGCCGGTCCGCGACAACGCCGAGCGTGGCGAGATCGGCGCCGACGAGTTCCACCTCACCCCCCGCCGTGCCGACCGCGCAGGCGTAGCTGCCCGCCTCGATCCGGTCCGGCATCACCGCATAGGTCGCGCCGTGCAGGCTGGTACGGCCCTGCACGTGGATGGTGGAGGTGCCGTGGCCCTCGATCTTCGCGCCCATCGCGTTCAGGCAGTTGGCGAGGTCGACGATTTCGGGTTCGCGCGCGGCGTTCTCGATCACCGTTTCGCCCTTCGCCAGCACGGCGGCCATCAGCGCGTTCTCGGTGGCGCCCACCGATACGATCGG
>NZ_RBWX01000012.1 GCF_003634215.1 Sphingosinicella microcystinivorans
GAAGCCGCTGGTGCGGCGGCTGATGACCGACATGGAGGAGGACTTGGGCACGAAGCTCGACTGGGTGGCGGTCGATCACTTCAACACCGGCCATCCGCACAGCCATGTCATCGTTCGCGGCAAGGATGAACGCGGCCACGACCTCATCATCGCCAGGGACTATATCACCCACGGTATCCGCGCCCGCGCCGAGGCCATCGTCAGCCTCGATCTTGGCCCGAGAACGGAGCAGGAAATCATCGCGGCCGCTGCGCGCGAGGTGGATGCCGAACGCTACACGGGGCTCGACCGGAAGCTGATCCAAGCAAGGAGCGACGACAGCCTTGTCCATCCCGGCCACCGTGACGGCACCGAGCAGGCGCTGCGCACCCGGCGCCTGCACAAGCTCGCGCGGCTCGGCCTTGCCGAGGAGGTGCGCCCCGGCTGGTGGCGGCTCGATGAGAATCTAGAGCAGACACTCCGCCGCATGGGCGAGAAGGGCGACATCATCCGCACGATGCAGCGCCAGCTTACCGCGCACGCTCTGGTACGGTCTCCGGCCGAGCAGCGCATCCACGATCCGAGCACGATGGAGACCATCGTCGGCAAGGTCGTTGCGCGTGGCCTCTCCGACGAGCACGCCGACCGGCAGTACCTCATCGTCGATGGGCTCGGCGGCGAGGTTCACTATGTCGATATCGGCCAGGCCAGCACTGAGACCGGGCACGGCAGCATCGTGCGCATCGCACCCACACCGCACGGCGTGCGTGATGCCGACCGCACCATCGCCGAGGTCGCCGCCGCGAGTGGCGGACGGTACAACATCGACCTGCACCTCAAGCACGATGCCCGCGCGACCGAGGACTTTGCCGAGGCGCATGTGCGGCGGCTCGAAGCCATGCGCCGGAAGACGGGCGGGGTGACGCGCGAGCCGGACGGTACGTGGATCATCGCCGAGGATCACATCGAGCGGGTGCAAGACTACGAGGCCGCGCTCGCCAGGGCCCGGCCCGTCACGATCGAGATGCTGTCGACAAAGCCCCTCGAACAGTTGCCTGGCCACGACGGCGAGACCTGGCTCGACCGCGAGCTCGCGTCAGCAAAGCCTGAAGCGCTCCGGCGCGGGTTCGGCGCTGAGGTGCGTGCGGCGCTCAGGCAGCGTTTGCTCTGGCTGGAACGCGAGGGGCTCGGCCACGCCGAGGGCGAGGTGTTCACGATGAAGCCTGGCGCACTCGCTACGCTTCGCCAGCGCGAGCTGGGCCGTGTCGCCGTGCAGCTGTCGTCCGAGCTGGGCCTTTCCCACACACCGGCCCGAACCGGCGAGCACATCGAGGGCAGGGTGGCGCGCAGCGTCATGGTGGGCGACCACAAGTACAGTATCATCGAGAAGAGCCGCGAGTTCGCGCTCGTGCCCTGGCGCCCCGTGCTCGAACGCGGCATCGGAAAGCAGGTCTCCGGCATCGTCCGCGAAAGCGGCATCAGCTGGACGATCGGACGCAGCCGGGGGCTCTCGATCGGCATGTAGGGCTCGCCGCCAAGCTTGGCGGTGGAAAGGCGGTCCGTGACGGCAGTGAGGCCGTAGGCGCCCGCGCGCAGCGGCGCGATACTCCGCTCCATGAAGACGCGACACCAGTTCTACCTTCCCGATGACCTCACCGAGCAGCTGCATACGCTCGCGAAGAAGCCCGGCGCGTCGAAGACGCAGATCCTCACCGATGCGCTCCGCGCCTGGATCGACCGCAAGGCCGCGCGCGAACTCGACGCGCGGTTCGGACCCAGGCTCGACCGGCTCGCCACATACACCGAAGCGAACAGGCATAGCCTCGACGCCATCACCGAGATGCTGGCGCTGTTCATCCAGCACCAGCTGACCCTCGTCGCGCACCATCCGCCGTTCGATGACGACGCGCGGAAGCTTGGAGGTGAGCGCATCGATGCGTTCCTGGAGCTTGTCGAGCGGCGGCTCAGCGGCAAGGGCAAGCGGCAGCGGCTGCTTGGGGCGGATAGGACGTGAGCGTCGACACAAGCCCGCGACCCATCACCGTGCGCATCCCTGAGGCCTGCCGGATGACCGGGATTGGCAGGTCAAAGCTCTACGCGCTCATCAAGGCGGGTGACATACCCAGGATCAAGGTCGGAAGCATGACGCTCGTACCGGTCAAGGGACTGGAGGGCTTCTTGGAAAGGTGCGGGCCAGAAACGGCCAGTTAGCGCCCCAGTCTCAGCCGTAACTGGCCGCGAGACGCTTGTCTGTAAGCGGCCGTTCGTCACCACGAGAACAAGACGGCTGCCTCCCCGGGGTTTCGGCGGCACGGCCGCGCGGGCTATGTGGGCGCAGGCTTGAGCGCGAGAACGATGGCGCGCAGCAGATCGGCGTCGGGACAGGCTGAGGCGAACGCGACGCGGATGCGGGTGGCGCTTTCCATGACGCGGGCAGCAACCTTGAGCAGCCGCAGGCGCAGGGTGGTAAACTCTGCCCTCGCCAGAGCGGCGGTCTTGGGGATCGCCTGCTGGACGCGCCACAAGAGCCAGTAGGCGGCGGTGTGCAGGATCAGGCGCATCTGATTGGCATTGGCCGACCGGCACGAGGTGCGGTCACTGGCCAGCTGGGTCTTGTGCAGCTTGATCAGGTTCTCGGCCTGCCCGCGTGCGCAGTAGAGCGTGTCGTAGATGTGCTCGGCCGAGCCTTGGATCAGCGACGTGACGACATAGCGGATGTCCATGCCCAGCGTGCTGGCTTCGATCCTGGCGACGACACGGCGCTGGCAGTTCCAGCTCTTCGCACCGTAGCGGTCTCGGCATAGCTCCGCAGCACCACCCGGCCTTCCTCTGCGCGGCGGACCGCGCAGGCATCAGCGGCAGTGACGATGACCGGATCAGCGCGCAGCGCGGCATTGGTCGGCAGGCCGAACACATAATCGACGTCGGCCGCCTCGCAGAACGCCATGACCTCAGGGCGGCCGTAATGCCCGTCGCCGCGGATCGTGATGTGGGTATCAGGCCAGTGGCGGCGGATATGGCGCACCAGACGCCGGATATGCCCCGCCGCCTCCTTGCCCGATGGGGTCTTGCCGGTGCGCAGCAGCATCGCCACCGGCCTGCCGGTCGCGGTGTCGTAAACATGGATCGGCAGGAAGCAGCGCTCGCCATGATGGCCGTTCCAGAACGAGAGCTGCTGATAGCCGTGAACGACATCGCAGGTATCGTCGATATCCAGCGTCACGGCTTCCGGAGCAGCGGGATAGCTGGCGCAGTAGATATCGATCATGGCCGCCAGCATCTTGCCCAGCTCGCGCGTGGTCGGCGCGTTCTCCCAGCGGCTCATCGTGGGTTGGCTGGCAAGTCCCGCACCTGCCCCCGGCAGCTTGCCCAGCGCCAGGCGGAACCCGGGATCATCGCGCAGAGCGTCGAGATCATCGGCGTCCTCATAGCCGCAGGCGATCGCCAGTACTCGGGCAAGGAAGATATCCTCAAGCCGATGGACCACCCGGGAAGGATCGCGGGGATCAGCAAGGCACGCCGCAAGCCGATGGCAGATCCCCATCATCCGCTCGGCTTGAGCCAGCACCAGCACGCCCCCATCCGAGGTCAGCCTGCCGCCATCAAACGCAGCTGTGACCTTCTTGCCGCGAACTGCTGGAAACGAAAAGACGGGCGCGCTATCATCGCATCCGGCGGGTGTGGTCTGTGGCATTTTTTGCCCCGTTGCAGGTCTGGCTTAAGCAACCACATTCCTACAACAATGCAAATGCTTATGCCACTCCCGCCAACCCTTCAGGCCACCGTCTGTGAATAAGAGCGGCTAGCGTGTTGATGATCAGCGCATTGAACAGGTTCTCGACCCGAGCCTGCACTTCAAAGCCCGACAAATTGATGCCTGCCCTCAGGTCCAGCGTCGTGGCACTCGGCACCTTCATGTTGGGGTTCAGCACAGTATTTGAATAGGAACTGGGCATGTCTGAGCGAAACCGTAGCGTCGAGCCGAAGCTCAGCTCGTTCCCATTGGCGAGCGGCAGACGGTAGTCGCCGATCAGGGCGAGCGTGAATTCCGGAGTCAACGGCAGCGGGTCTCCGGCAACTGCGCCGATGTTCGCAGACACGCCCGCGTCGACCTCGGTGATGCGGGCATTCGTGTAGCCTGCGTTGGCCGCCAGCGTGAGGCCGGTCACAGGCCGCGCCACGACCTCCATTTCGGCACCATCCACGCGGGCGGCGCCGCCATTCGCCTGCAGCACGATGTTGTTGAACAGGCCTTGCAGCTGGATGTCGGTCCAGTCGATCCGATAAATGGATGCGTTGATGTTGAACGTCCCTTCCAGCACCGTAGCCCGAACGCCAGCTTCATAGTTCCAAACCGAGTCCGGACGGATGGTCGTCTGCGCGCCCGGCGGCGGAGCCGGATTGTTCTGCGGTCCGCCAGGTCGGAACCCGCTTGCCGCCCGCAGGAAGGTGCTGATGTCTGGTGTCGGCCGCCACCGCACCGTGCCGAGCCATGTCGTGACGGTGTCCTCGAACTCGAAGTTCGCGATGGCGCGGGGCCGATAGAATACGACGGAGTTGGGTCCGCCCGTCTGCGCCTTCTGTTCGTTCCGCGCGACACGGATGCCGCCCGTCACGTCGAAATTGTCCGTGAAGTAGAAGGTCAGGTTTCCATACCCCGCCAATTCCTTGTAGTCCGAACTGGTGGTCGTGCGCACCAGCACGTCGAAGGGCGATGCCAGCGGCGTTCCAGTGCTGTCGGCGATGAAGAGATTGGCACGATAGGTGTTACTCTCGTCGGTGTAGAACAGGCCTGCAAGGAATTCGAACCGTCCCAGCCGCTCGGAGACCAAGCGGGCTTCGGCCGTGAACTTGTCCATGTTGGGGCTGAAATCGCCTGTGGCCTGGGCATTGGCAGGAATGATACTGCCGAAACCGATCGCCCGAAGGAATGGGATGTAGACTTCCGTCAGATCAGAAAAGAGGTCTGTTCGATATTCGCCCTAGCTTACGGTCGCAATCAGGGAGGCACCACCGAAATCATAATCGACCGAGCCCGAATACAGGCGGTATTCGAGCTTGCCGCTTTCGTCCTGCGCAGCACGATACTGATAACGTCCGTCGCGCGGCACAAGCGTCAGCGTCTCGTTGTCCTGACGTGCAGCACCCTTGTTTTCGATCGTCTGGATGGTGCCGCTGAGATCGACTACCAGCGCATCAACCGGCGTCCAGCGCACGGCCAGCTTGCCGCCCTTGATGATCGATTCATTCACATTGTCCGTCCCCAACTGGACATTGTCCGTCCAGCCGGGCGCCACGCGATAGACACCGTTTGCGCGCACCGCGAGCTTGTCGCTAACGATCGGCACATTGACCGATGCGCGGGTGGACCAGCCCACGTCACCGCCATCCAGCGCAGTCACGTCGCCCTGAACGCGCGCCGAGACGCCCGACGGGTGGGGCCGGTTGGACACTATGCGGATAAGGCCGCCGAGGCTGTTGGCGCCATAGAGCGTTCCCTGCGGCCCCTTCAGCACCTCTATGCGCGCAACGTCCGCTATGTCGGGATCCGGCGTCAGCAGGGCTCCCGCCGACAGGAAGCCGCTCGCGCTAAACGGCGTGTCGTCGATATAGACGGCCGAAGTGTTGGTGATGGACTGGGCGCCGGTGTTGAGACCCCGAATGATGAACGTGCCTTGCCCTGGGTTGCCAACGTCACGCTGGCTGAGCCCGGGGACAAGGCTGACATAGTCGCTGAAGCTGCGCACGCCCAGCGTCTCGAGCGTATCGCCTGACAGCGCCGTGACTGCGGCCGGCACATCCTGCAGCCGCTCATCACGTCGGCTCGCCGTCACCACGATGTCGCTCGAGAACAGCTCCGGGCGATCCGTCTCCGCTGTCGTCTGACTCCAGCCGGGCACTGCACCCACGAACGCCGTCGTGACTGCCAGCGCGAACCTTGGCACCCCACTATACGCCATCTGCCGTCTCCCTCCGCCGTAGATCTGTTGTGTGGTAGACAGGATCAAATAAGTGGCATAAAATGCAATAGTGTATGTTGAAGTCCGACGCACGAGGGGGCGGGGCATCGGCAGCTGGATCGAAGGAGGGTTGTCATGAAGCTCGGACTGATCGGAGGGGCCGTTTCCCTCGCGCTCGCATCGGCCGGTGGACCGGCCGCCGCAGGCGCACCCGCTGCACAGGCAGACCGCACGGCGGCGCTTGCGCCTGCCGCAGCTGCCAGCCAGGACGCCGCCGCGCGCGTTGCCGCCGCGCATGATGCTGTCCTCAGGGGTCTTACACCCCATGATGTAGCGATCAGGACCTACCTGGGGCTCGGCCTCCCGCGGTTCCGCCCAGACGATCGCGCCCGCCTCGATGCGGACGCAAGCTGGGCGCGCAAGCACCGTACAGTACTGGCTGCAATCGATCCGGCCACGCTCGACCCCCAGCAGCGCCTGACCCGAGCCTTCCTTGACAGGATGCTTGCCACGATCGAGGACCGCCCGGCGCTGTGGCTCACCAGCTTCCCCGTCACGCCCTACACGGCGAATTTCGAACATCAGCCCGTGCTGGCGCTTGCGGCCCAGGCACCTCTGCAGACAGCAGCGCAGCGGGCGGACTATCTGGCATCGCTCGAAAGTTACGGCCGCCTCGTTCGCTCGCAGGGGGCAAAGCTCGACACACAGGCGGCCGCGGGCATCCGCCTGCCGCGGCCCGCCATCCCGGGCGCGCGGACCGTGATGGAGAATTACGCGGCAGCTGCCGCCATGCTCGTACCGGCCGAGTCGCGGCTGGCGCATCTGCCGGCGGCAGAGCGTGCCGCCTTCCGGGACCAGGCTGCGGCACTGGTCCGAACCGACATCAGCCCCGCGTTCCTCGCCCTGCGTGACCGGCTCGACCGGTCCTATGCAGCGGCCGCGCCGGCCGCAGTCGGCCTCTCGCGCCTGCCCGGCGGCGAGGCGGCCTACCGCATTCTGGCCCGCGAAAGCACCGGCACGGACCTCACGCCAAAGGAAATCCACGCGATCGGTCTCGGGATCATGGCCGACGGCGATGCAGAGCTGACGCAGATCTGGAAAGAGGTGGGCTTCAGCGGAACGCGCACAGAGTTTGCGCGACAGCTGTCGGCAGACCCGCGCTTCGCGGCGCGGACGCCCGCCGACATCGAAGCACTCTTCCGCCGCCACATGGCACGCATCGAACCGTTGCTGCCGCGCTACTTCGAACGGCTTCCCAAGGCGGGCTGGACGGTCGAACGTGCACCCCCGCATGTGGAGCAGGGGATGACCTACGGCTTCTATCGTCTGCCGACCCCCGGGCAGCCGGTCGGCGCCTACGTCTACAACGGGTCTGACCCGGCTGCGCGCAACTACGCCAATGCGGCAGCGCTCATCTATCACGAGCTTCTGCCGGGCCACCATCTGCACGGGGCCCTTCAGCAGGAAAACACCGCCTTGCCGCTCCTACGTCGGGTCGGCGAAATCGTGCCGGTAACGGCCTATACCGAAGGCTGGGCGGAATATGCCGCAGACCTCGCAGGCGAGATGGGGCTCTACGACACCCCTTACGACCGCTACGGTCGGCTCGTCATGCGGCTGTTCCTCGGCAATCGGCTCGTTGTCGACACCGGCCTCAACGCGCTCGGTTGGTCACTGGACGACGCGCGGGCCTACATGAAGGCGAACACATTCGCCTCCGATGCCGAGATCGAGAGCGAGCTGCTGCGCTATTCGACAGATCTGCCGGGCCAGGCCCTAGCCTACGCGATCGGAAGCCGCGAATTCCACCGTATCCGCGCCGAGGCCGAGGACCGGATGGGGCCGACCTTCTCGCTGCCCGCCTTCCACACGGCAGTGCTCGAGACCGGCTCCGTGCCGATGGACCTGCTCGATGCGCATGTCCGCCTGGTGTTGCCCGGCCCCCCGCCCAGCCGGTGAAGCGGGAGGGGCCGGCGCCAGGCGGCGCAGTCGTCAGTCCAGCTGCCGCTTCACGATCACCCCGCCCTTCATGACGAACCCCACACGCTCGACGACGCGGATATCGACGAGCGGATCGCCGTCGACCGCGATCAGGTCGGCATAGCGGCCGGGCGCCACGCGCCCGACGTCGGCCGCAGCGCCGAGCAGGTCGGCCGCGTTGCCGGTCGCGGCCTGGATTACCGCCATCGGAGGCACGCCGGCATCGACCATCAGGCCGAGCTCAACTCCGTTCTGACCGTCGCCGTCGAAGCCAAAGATGTCCGACCCGGCGGCGATGCGAACACCCGCGCGATAGGCAGCCCCCAGATTCCGGGCCATCAGGGGACCGACCTCCAGCATCTTCTCCGCCATGGTCGGTCCAAAGACCTCCGGCGTCTTGCGGGCCGTTTCGGTCAGCCTGTGGACCACCAGCAGGGTCGGCACCAGAACAGTGCCGTTCTTCCGCAGCAAGGCGTATGTCGCCTCGTCGCCATAGGAACCGTGCTCGATGGAATCGACACCCAGGCGCGACGCGCGCTCGATCGCGTCCTTGCCGTGGGCGTGGGCAGCGACCCGCATACCCAGCGTGTGCGCCGTCTCTACCACGGCGCGGATCTCGTCGTCGGTCATGATGGTGGCCTTGGGATTGTCCCCCACCGACAGCACCCCACCCGATACATAGATCTTGATAAGGTCCGCCCCCTGCCGTTTCAGCAGGCGCACGCGATGCCGGGCTGCGTCAGCACCGTCGATCAGCAGCCCCGGCCAGTGCTGATGCGCCAGATCCGGATCGAGGCCGGTCGACAGATCGCTAGGCCCCGCGGTCGGCCCCAACGACGGGCCCGAGACCCACATGCGCGGCCCTTCGATCCGACCTTCTGCTATTGCGCGCTTAAGCGCCACTGCCATGGGCGCGTCGATCGAGCCGACATCGCGGACGCTGGTATAGCCCGCCAGCAGAGTGGCACGCGCCTGCGGCACGGCGCGTAGCAACCGATCGTAAACACCGTTCGACACCAACTCGCGCACCTGGTCGCCGCCGAAATGGCCCATCAGCATGTGCACATGCATGTCGATGAGGCCCGGCAACACGGTCCTGCGCGAAAGATCGATCACCTCCGCCCCGTCGCGGGTGATGAAGCCGGGCACGATGCGGAGGATACGGTCGTCGCGGATCTCGATCGAGACATCGGCACGTGGCGGTGCGCCGGTGCCGTCGATCAGCCGACCTGCATGTACGATCAGGTCCTTGGCGACGGCTGGGCCCGGAACGGCAAACAGCACTGCCGCAACGGCGACAAGCGCCCACACCCATCGGATGCGAAGCGTTGGTGCCGGCCTGTCAGAACGCCAGCGCATCACTGTTGCTCCGGTTGTGGGAGGCCGCCTCCAGCTCGCCGGTCGTCGGGTCGCGGGCAATGGCCACCCACTTGCCCTCGGCTGTGCGGATGTCGGCAAGCGGCAATTCCCGCCAGGTATAGCCGGTTTCGTTCAGCACATGATGGCTGAACCGGCCGGGCGGCAGGAGCATGGTTGCTTTACCCGCTGCATCGATCTGCGGCATGAAGAAGTCCGCCGTGTTGACCGCTTCGGCAACGTCCATGCCGAAGGCGGTGACGTTCAGCAGGCCCTGGAAGGTGCGCTGGTGAAGGCCCGACCCCATCGAGGCAAAGCCGATCACCGGGTCGGCGCCCTTGAACAGGATGCCGGTCTGCGTCGGGGCGGGCAGCCGGTCACCCGGCTTGACCCGCGCAAGTTCAGCTTGCTGGTACCCGGCCGGATCGCCGATCGTGATTCCGTCGATGGTGATGCCCGTCACCCCCCAGAAAGCCGTGTTGATCGAGTGGGTGATGGCGACCATGTTTCCTTCAGAGTCGATCGCGACCACGTCGTCCGACGATTTCGGGCCGTTTGGCAGGAACTTCATGGCCTTTCGCCCCTGTTGCATGGCTGCCCACATCTTCTCGGCATGCGCCAGGGTGACCCGGGATTCCGGCGAGAAATCCAGCTCGGGATACAGCTTCTTTGCCTCTGCGGGCGGCATGAACTCCACCGCAAACTGGGACGAGATGTCGAGCGCCTTCGCAAGCGCGGCCCCCGATGCGGTCCAGTGCGGGCCGTTGGCGAGGCCCGACACACGCGCCAGGTTCTGCGCCTCTGCCAGCAACAGGCAGCCGATATTGGGGGGCGGGCTGGCATGCACTGTATAGCCATTGCCGATCGGCGCCACCAACGCGTCGCTCCAGATCACCTCGTATCGGCGCAGGTCCTCAATGGTCATCTTGCCGCCGTCTGCGCGCACCGCCCGCACCAGCCGCTCGCCCCACTCGCCGCCATACATGTGGCCCGCGCCGGTTTGCGCCACCCGCCGCAGCGTCTCGGCCAGGGTCGGCTGGCGGAATACCTCGCCCGCGACATAGGTCGAGCCGTCAGCCTTCAGGAAGGTGCGTCGGGTTTCGGGCAGGCGCGCCAGGGCTTCGCGACGCAGGGTGAACATGCCGGCGAGTTCGCGGCTGACCGGAAAGCCCTCCTCGGCCATATGGATGGCGGGTTCGAACAGCGTCGCGAAGGGAAGCCTCCCGAACTTCTTATGGGCGCTTTCCACGCCCTTCATGAAGCCGCCCACGAGGGTCGCCCGCCCGGTCGGCCTTCCGGACAGGAAGGCAGGGCCGGTGGGTTGGCCTAACGTGCGGGGGATCGATTGCGGATCGGTCTCGCCCAGCAGGGTATTCCATTCGCCGTTCATGGTGTGCACGCGGCGGGTGCGGGCGTCGTAGCAGACGAGCGACTGGATGCCGAAGAAGCTGACCGGGGCGCCGGCGGTCAGGACGATCTGCGCCATCGCCGTGGTGAGCGCGGCATCCATGGCGTTGCCGCCGCGCTTCAGCGCCTCGAGCCCGGCGCGTGCCGCGAGCGCATTGTAGGCGACGGTGACCGCGCCGCGCAGGCCGCGCGCGGTGCCGGCCGTCGTGCGGTCGAAGAGCTGACGGGCCATGTAGCGGTCATAGTCGGCGCGCCAGCCGTCAGGAGACAGCGAAACAGCCGGTGCCGCCGACGCTGCAGCGGGCAGCGCAGCAGACCCAGCCAACAGCCCCATCAGTCCGACAGCCGAGCGTCGATCCATGTCCATCCCAATGGCTCCTCATTCGCAGGGTTAGCGCTTTCGGGGCAGTATTTCGCATCTGTCCTAAACATGCAATACTGCATTTTGAACGCGGCCTTTCCGATAGGCCGATTACCGCCGCAGCGCCACGGAGGCGGCGAGCGGGCCTTTTGTGCCTTTGGCGGCGCACCGAACCGGCGCGCTGGTCAACTGCCCTGGTGGGCCTTGCCTTTCCGGGGCGGCGATGTCCCCCTTGGACTGCGAAGCACCTGCTCCCCGCACAGCACGTCGTTATATAGCTTGGCGTCTCGCCGTCGATCCGCGATACTGGCCTTCACGCCGATCGCGTAGAAGCCGATCTGGTGGAAATAGAAGACACGGGCGCGCATGACCGCTTCGTCCTGCCCATAGCCAAGGATCGAGAAGAAGCGCTGAAGCCTCGCCATCCGGTTTCGATCGCGGCGCTCCACCGCCCAGGCAGCGCGCTGATCCGATCTGGCCCATTCCCGTACGGCCATGTCGAAATGTGGATCATAGCCGTCCTCCTCGATCAGCCGGTCGACCAAGCGCTCCAGCCACTCGACTGCCTCGGCAGGGCTGTTGCCCGGCTGTTCCGGTGGCAGGAACCGGCAGTCCGCTTCCCATGCCGCCAGCAGCCTCTCCAACAGTTCATCGCGGTTTGCGAAATTGTGGTAGAAGCCGCCACGGGTAACCCCCAGCCGGGTTGCAAGCCGGTCCACCTTAACCCCGGCAATGCCTTCCTCGACCAGTACACGCTTAGCCACTTCCACCCAGTCCTCTGCTGAGAACTTGGGTTCCTTGCCCCTGCCAGAGCGCGCACCAGCCTGCAGTTTCCTTTTCATCATAGCAGGCCGACCATACATAAGGGCAGCCGGTCACCCAATCGTATTCCTATCGCCGCGACATCGACGCCCGACCGCGCTTGCCCAAATAGCAGCCATACACTACTGAATGGAACTCTGACGCGGTTTCGGTTACACCTAGGCGGGAAGGGAGTCCTATGACGTCCAAAGGCGAGCTGAACGAAGACGGTTTCGCAACGCTCAAGGCGGGATATGTTATCGGGACATCCGAGTGGGTAATTGTCACTCAGCAACTGCTCGACAAGTTTGGAGCTGCCACGCTGGATGACGATCCGATTGCACCTCGATCCGAACTGGGCGCGTGAGACCGGTCCGTTCGGCACGACTGTCGCGTTCGGGTTCTGCACCATGTCGCTGCTTACCCATCTGCTGCATTCGGCGATGAAGACGGCCCCGGCGCGGACACCATCTGCCGAGGGCTACTACCTAAACTATGGCATCGACCGGCTCCGCTTCATTGAGCCGGTGCCTGTCGGCAGCCGCGTGCGGGGAGCCTTCGTCGTGAAGCACGTCCGCAACGATGCGCGCAACCGCATCCTCGTAGCCTTTGGCGTGACGGTGGAGATCGAGGGCCTGGACCGGCCCGCGCTGGTCGCCGAATGGCTGGGCATCTGGGTGCGCCCCTGAATGCGGCGGCCAGCCGCCCCAAATCAGACTTGCCGCCAATTTCCAGATCGTTGCAAGTAACGCAAGATTTGCCGACGACATCTTGGATTTCCGCTCAAAGAGACAAAGTCCCCTTTCGTCTGCCAGCTGCGGAAACCTGCCATTCGGCTTCCGTTAAGAGTTTCGGGCGCCGACAGGCGTACGAAAGTCCCCGAAGCACGAACCCGCGGGGTGGAGCACGTTGAGCTATGGGGATTTCGATCTTGGACTGATCCCGTTGCGGGATGTTCGGGCCAGCGCGGTGGTGTGGCGTGCGAGTAATGTGATGCTGCGAACGTCGTTGGGCAGCTCGATCCGGCATGGGGCCAGCGCGGATCGAGGGTTGCGGAGGAGCTTCAACCGGACAGGGGCGAGACTGTGCGATGGCCGCAGCAAGGACGCAGCGACGTGTGGATGTGACGGAACGCGCCGGGTCACGCGGCGATGCTCCCGGCTGGATGCTGCGAGCGTGGCGGCGCGCGGGGCTGCCTCCATCGGGCGAACGCTTCGAGGATGATCATCGGCCCGCCACAGCACGGACATGGTGGGCGGTAATCGACCGGTTCCTCCAGCGGGTCGTCCTGCGGTGGTGCGACCTCGAGCAGTGAGCGGGCGAGCGCGAGGCTGGCCTTGCGTGCGGAGCCGCGAGCAGTCCGTAATGGCGGATGCGGTGGAACCCGCGTGGCAAGGCATGCAGCAGGAACCGACGGATGAACTCGTCAGTGGCGAGCGTCATGAGCTGTTGTCGGTCGGCGCCGTTCCGGCGATAGTCCTTGTAGCGGAACGTGACGCCGGCCACGTCGAACCGGATCAGGCGGCTGCTCGAGATCGCCACCCGATGAGTGTAGCGCGACAGATAGGCGAGCACGGACTCAGGGCCGGCAAACGGCGGCTTGGCATAGACCACCCAGCGCTTCTTGCGGACCGGTGCAAGGTACCGCAGGAACGCGCGCTGATCGGCGAGGCCGGACAGGTTGCCATGGAAGTTGAGCTTGCCCACATCATGCAGCGCGATCAGCCGGGTGAGGAACAGGCGGCGGAACAGCGCTCCGAGTACGCGCACCGGAAGGAGGAACGCCGGACGCGACGATATCCACCGGCTGCCGTCAGGCGCGACGCCGCCGCCGGGCACGATCATATGGACGTGCGGATGGTGGGTCAGCGCCGAGCCCCATGTATGAAGCACGGCAGTGATGCCGATGCGCGCGCCCAGATGCTTCGGATCGGCCGCGATCATCAGCATGGTCTCCGAGGCCGCCCGGAACAGCAGATCATAGACGAGCGCCTTGTTGTGGTACGCGATGACGGCAACCTCGGCCGGCAGGGTGAACATGACATGGAAATAGCCGACCGGGAGCAGGTCGGCCTCGCGCTCGGCGAGCCAGGCACGAGCGGCCGCGCCCTGGCATCTGGGGCAATGCCGGTTGCGACAGCTGTTGTAGGCGATCCGCCAGTGGCCACAGTCGGTGCAAGCCTCGACGTGACCGCCAAGGGCAGCGGTGCGGCAATGCTCGATCGCCGACATGATCTTGAGCTGGTGAAGGCTCAGATGCCCGGCATGGGCGATCCGATAGGCGGGACCAGCAGTGCGGAAGATATCGGCGACCTCGAGCGAGGGTCGCACCGCTCAGCCCGGCGGTGCTGCTCCCGGCGTGAACAGGCCCAGCTTGTCGAGCGGGCTGATCACCGCGCGCACGGTGCGGGTCGCCACCTTGGTGTAGAAGGCGGTGTTCTCGAGCTTGGCATGGCCGAGCAGCGCCTGGATGATCCGGATATCGACGCCGTCTTCCAGCAGGTGCGTGGCGAAGCTGTGGCGAAGGGTGTGGGGGCAGACCCGCTTGGTGATCCCGGCCGCCCGTGCCGCCTCGACGACGATGCGGTGGAGCTGGCGCGTGCTGATCGGCTTCATCGCGTGCTGGCCCGGGAATAGCCACCCATCGCGGTGCATCACGCCCTGCTCCTGACCCAGCTTCCACCACTGCCGTAGCAAGGTGAGCAGATCGGCCGGGAGCATGGCGTTGCGATACTGCCCGCCTTTACCCCGTTCGACACGCAGCAGCATCCGCTCACTATCCACGTCCCGGACCTTGAGCATGGACACCTCGGCAACGCGCAGCCCCGCACCATAGGCGACCGACAGCGCGGCTTGGTGCTTGAGGCAGGTCGTGGCGCCCAGCAAGCGGGCGATCTCGTCGCGGCTCAGTACCACCGGCAGCTTGCGCATCTGCTTTATCCGCACCAGCCGCCGCGCGAGGTCCGGCCGGTCGAGTGTGTGGTTGAAGAAGAAGCGCAGCGCCGCGACGATGCTGTTCATGGTCGGCACCGGCACGCCGTTATCGCGCTGGTCGATCTGGAAGCTGCGCAGATCGTCGGCGGTTGCCGTATCTGGAGGGCGTCCCAGGAAGGTCGCAAACCGCCCGACATCGCGGATATAGTTGCGCTGCGTCTCGCGCGAAAAGTGCCGCATCGACATATCGTCGATCAGGCGCTGGCGCAGGGGACTAACTGGGACGGCAACAGAGATAAGCTCGTTCATCGTTCGACTCCTTGGTTGAAGGAGCCGCAATGGTCTGCCTGCAGCGGGTGTCACTCAATCCGGTCAGGCGATCACGCCATCGTCTCTACCTCGCACTGACCCGATCCCGCGCAGCGGGTTCGTGCTTCGGCGCAAGAAACGTCATAATTCGACGTGTGAATGGACGGCAGTTTCCAGCCATTCCATTCGGACCCGTCTGCGGCCGCTTTGTCGGCGACCGATCCTGCGGATTCAATGCGTTTCTCTCACGTCCATACCGATAGTCTTGGCCTCGGACGGGCGCGTCACTATCGTCCGAGGATGTCCAACCCGAAGCGTCACCACTACCTACCCGAGTTCTATCAAAAGGCGTGGATGGGCGACGACAATAAGGTCACTGTCTACCGGCGGCGCCATGGAGGCAGGCTCGACATCCAGCGCAAGGCCAAGAAGTCGGTTGGTTGGGAGAATGAACTCTACGCTGATCTGAGCGAGGCAGATCCCGAACTACGCCAACGAGTCGAAAGCGGTTTTTGAAGCGGGTCGATGGCCTCGCCTACGAGGCGCTCGCGGAGATGCTAAGTACGGCGGCACCCCCCGTCGATCGGCGAAGGGCAAGCGCATGGGCGAGGTTCCTTATGTCGCTCTTGCACCGCCATCCAGCAAGGATTGCACTGCTTCGTCAGGCAGTCGAACTGAACATGGACGAAACCGTCGAGAGCGTCCGCCAGCAGTATCCGTCCCTCAGGGGGAAGGACGACCCGGAGAGCTTCGAGGAGTACATCGCCAATTCGCGTGGGCGACTTCAGGACGGAGTGCTCGCGCTGTTATTAACGCGCATCGTGGACTCGGAAAAAGTCGGTAACGCGCTTCTCGCAATGACGTGGGCCGTTGGTGCGGCCCAGCGGACAAGATTCCGATTTCTAACGAGTGATCGTCCGCTGATGACGAGCAACGGCCTCGGCCACCGCGAGAGCTTACTTGTACTGCCAATCTCGCCGCAGTCCTACTTTATCGCAGCCAGACGCACTGAGACGATTGAGACATTCCGGCTCAACAAGCCGGACGACGTCATCGCCGGCGTCAACCATGCCATCTGTCTCCAGGCGGAGGAGTTCGTGATCGGCCACGACGAAGCGCAGAAGAGGTTTGTCGACAACCGACTGGGCGGATCCCCACTGCACCCGGTCGTCCGTGATAGCCGCGGATCGATTTTTTGGGAGAATCCGCATAAGTTCGATCCGTGGATTCCCTAACGGGGAGCCAGATTGGCGATCAACAGATTGGATCAGGCGCTCACCCTTAGATGTCAGCCATCTATAGAGGGTTGCCAGTGCGCGACAAACTGGTGAATGAACGACCGCTATTGATGCCCGAATTTAAGGCCACGAACGACGGCTATGTCGAAGGGTTTCGGGCGCCGGCAGGCGTACGAAAGCCTCACATGCAGGAACCCGCGGGTCGCACGTGATGATCTATGGGGATTTCGGATTTCGGCTGGCCTGCATGGCCGACCGCACGCCATGCGGAGACCGCTGAAGCGGAGTTTCGGATGGGGCGGAACACTTTGTCGATTGTTGTTGGCGGCTGGTTCGGGCTTCGGAATGACAGCGCGATAAGGCAGTATCGGGATAAGGCGTACATCTCCGCGGCCGCCAATGCATAAGCGCTGCGGATCGGTTCGGGATCAGGTCGTGCCGGGTCACGCGAGGACCTTCCCGGTTGTCGCCATCGTCGATGGCGGCGCGCGCGGCTGTTGCCAGCGTTCGAACGTCTCGATGATGATCATGTGCCCGCCGCAGCAGGGACACGGTGGGCGATAATCGTCAGGTTCGGCGATGTTGTCGTTTGCGGGCTCGGAGGCAACCTCGAGCAACCTGCGGGCAAGCGCGAGGCTCGCCTTCCGGGCGGAGCCGGCAAGCAGGCCATAATGGCGGATGCGATGGAACCCGCGCGGCAGGACGTGGAGCAGAAAGCGCCGGATGAACGCGTCGGCGCTCATGGTCATGACCCGCTGACGCTCCGGGCCGTCGCGCTTGTAGTCCTTGTAGCGGAAGGTGACACCCGACTCGTCGAACGCGAGCAGCCGTCGGTTGGAGATGGCGACGCGATGCGTATAGCGCGACAGGTAGGCGAGCACGGCCTCGGGCCCGGCGAACGGCGGCTTGGCGTAAACCACCCAGCGCTTCTTCCGGACCGGCGACAGGTGACGCAGGAACGCCCGGCGGTCAGCCAGATGCGCAATGCTCCCGCCAAAGAAGAGACGCCCTGCATCGTGCAGGGTCAGCAGCCGGCTGAGGAACAGGCGGCGGAACAAGGCGCCGAGCACGCGCACGGGCAACAGGAACGCGGGCCGTGACGATATCCAGCGCGTTCCGTCGGGGGTGATGCCGCCGCCCGGTACGATCATATGCACATGCGGATGGTGCGTCATCGCCGAGCCCCAGGTGTGAAGCACGGCGGTAATGCCGATCCGGGCGCCCAGATGTTTAGCATCGGCGGCGATGGTGAGCATCGTCTCCGACGCCGCCTTGAACAGCAGGTCGTAGATCGCAGCCTTGTTCTGGTACGCGATGTCCGCGATCTCTGCGGGCAGTGTGAAGACGACGTGGAAGTAACCGACCGGGAGCAGGTCCGCCTCGCGTTCGGAGAGCCAGGTACGCGCCGCCGCGCCCTGGCACCTGGGGCAGTGGCGGTTGCGGCAGGAGTTGTAGGCGATCCGGAAGTGCCCGCAGTCCTCGCAGGCCTCGACGTGACCGCCAAGAGCAGCGGTGCGGCAGGTCTCGATCGCCGTCATCACCTTGAGCTGGACAAGGCTCAGACGCCCAGCATGGGCGGCCCGATATCCGGGACCGGCAGCGCGGAAGATGTCGGCGACCTCGATCGCGCGCACCGGCTCACCCGGGCGGGGTCTGACCCTCCATCAGCGCCATGAGCCGGTCGAGCGGGCTCGCCACCGCCTGGATCGTTCGGGTGGAGACCTTGGTGTAGATCGCCGTGGTATCGAGCTTGGCGTGACCCAGCAGCACCTGGATGATGCGGATATCGACGTCCTGCTCGAGCAGGTGCGTAGCGAAGCTGTGCCGCAACGTATGGGGACCGACACGCTTCTTGATGCCGGCAGCTTCGGCCGCCTCCTGAACCGCGCGATGCAGCTGGCGGGTCGAGATCGGATCGGTGTAGCTGCGGCCCGGGAACAGCCAGCCATGCGGGAACATGACGCCCCGCCGTTTGCCCTCGCGCCACCACACCCGCAGCAGCGCCAGCAGATGCGGCGAGAGCATCGCGTTGCGGTCCCGCGCGCCTTTGCCCTGTTCGACACGAAGCAGCATGCGCTCGCTGTCGATATCGTCGACCTTGAGATGCGCGACCTCGGACACACGCAGGCCCGCGCCATAAGCCACACCGAGCGCGGCCTTGTACTTGATGCCCGGCGCCGCCTCGAGCAGCCGCGCCGCTTCCTCCACGCTGAGCACCTAGGGCGCCTTGTAGGGGCGACGCATGGCGACCAGACTGCGCGCGAGATCCCGCCGCTTCAGCGTCACGCCATAGAAGAAGCGCAGAGCCGAGACAGTGCCGTTGATCGTGGGAACGCTCGCTCCGGCTTCATGCTGGTGAACCTGGAAGCGACGCAAATCCTCCTCGGTAGCGGTGTCCGGCGGACGGCCGAGGAAAGCAGAAAGGCGCCGGACATGGCGAATATAATCCCGCTGCGTATGCGGCCGAGGCCCCGCATCATCATGTCGTGCTGCATGCGCTGACGCAGCGGGCTGACAGGGACGATGGCAGTCGATGGCGTGGCAGATGTGGACATGGTTGGCTCCTCTTCGTTGAAGGAACTCCATGTTCGGGGGACGACCTATCTCCGCCCAAAGCCTATAAATATCACGCTACGCCACCCCACGCGACAATCCCGCGCGAGCGGGTTCGTGCTTGTCGGCGGACGCCGCCGTCAATACCTGCCTCACGCTACGTAGACAGAACATTTGATGGCAGGAAAAGCACATGGTTTGGGAATCGAACTGAACAGGGCAAATTTGACGGTACATTTGACGGTATCAGAAACTGACACCCTACTCTGATCATTTTGAAAACATTTACAAAGTCACGTTTATTGGACTCCGGCCGTGGGCACCAGGGGTTTCTAGCCGTGTCGGAATCCGTGCGCAGGTCGCTCCGATCAGCAGGGGTCGAGCGCCGCGACGGCTTCCATCTCCACGAAATATTCGGGCGCCGCCAGCTTGGGGACCGGGATCATCGTGGCGGCAGGCTTGATGTCACCGAAGACCTCTTCACGAATGGCCCGCATCCGGGCCGGCGCGATCGGCGTGACCAGGTAGGTGGTCAGCTTGACGATATTGGCCGGCGAAGCGCCATTGGCGGCAAGAGTATTGGCGATGTTGGTGAGGACAACCTTGTACTGTTCTTCGACAGTGGGCGGAATAACCCCATCGCGCGTCTCGCCCACCTGGCCCGACGTGAAAAGCAAGCGCGCCTGCGCCGAGACGACTGCAGCGTGCGAATAGGCTCCGTAGGGGGGAACCACGGTGTCCGGGCTATTGAACTCGACAAGATCGGTCATGTCGTCTCCGTTAAGGTGTTCTGGGAATCGATTGTTCGCAGGTTTGACGCAACAATCAATCCAATATTACGCATATAGTATCGATATTGCAACAATAAGACTTGGCCTTTAATACGATGCTGGTGCAGTTCGGCCCGGGTGGGATCGCGCAAGTTTTGCAAGGTCCCCGGGGGCATGAGGAGAGATCATGAGGCCCTCCCAATTCGACATCCTGTTCGGGCCTGTGCGGATCGGATCGGTCAGCGCACAGAACCGGTTCTAGCAGGTGCCGCATCGCAACGGCATCGGCCATCGGGCATGGCGGGGATGCGTCGCACGAAGGCGGAAGGCGCCCGGGCGGGCATCGAACCCGGCCGCCAAGGTTTCGGGAACATGAGGGAAATCCATTCTGCGGCAAAATACCCAAAGCCGGAATTGCGCGGTCGAGACTGTTGACGCACTCTGGCGTGGAATAGCCGGGTCAGGGGCGTGGGGCAGCAGGTGGCCTTCGGCGGGCGGAGGCCATGTGCGCGATATGTCGTGGAGAGGTGGGCGCACGGGATGGTGACGAGCGAGGGGCAAAGCACGCAAGATCCAGACTCTTTGCAAGGCGCGTCCGCTGCCGATGGGGCGCACGACGCCGGGGCCGCGATTGCCATGGAGGCGTCCCGGTTCCGGGCTTCGTTGCTCGAAAGCAGCCGTTCGTCGACCCTGGTCAACCTGTTCGACTATCTTGTCGAGCGGGCCGATGACGAACGCTCTCCCAAGGAAATCGAGATCGCCATCGAGGTTTTCGGCAAGAGCGGAAACTTCGACACCTCGCAGGACTCCATGGTCCGCAGCCATATCCATCGACTGCGCCAAAGGCTCGACAGGTTCAATGCGGGGAAGACCGGCCCTCGGTTGATCATACCCAAGGGCGAATACCGTCTGGTCCGGACGGAAGGGCTGGATGATGACGAGGCGGAAGCGGCGCTTGCGGCGAAGCCCTTTTGGCAGCGCCTGCAAACGAGACGGACGATCGCCATCCTCGTCGGCGGCAACGCCGTGCTGTGGTCGCTCGCGTTTCTGTTCGCGAACTATTGGCCCATGCCGACGCCTCTTGCCCAGACGGAACTGTGGCGCCCGATCATGTCCCATGGACGAACGCCCGTGATCGCGGTGGGCGACTTCTACATGATCGCCGAAAGCGGCGATGACGGGCGGATGGAGCGCGTCGCCCTCAACGCGACGATACAGTCGGAAGCCGACCTTTCCGATTACCTGATGTCGAACCCGCAGCAGCAGGGCAAAGTGCACGCCCGCGACATTTATCGCGTGCCGGGAAGCATGGCGAGAGCCGCCATCACCGTTCTGAATCAGGTGTCAGCCATGCACCGCGGCTCGGGCAAGGTGGAAATCACCCCGGTTTCGCGCATTTCCCAGGAGCGGATAGATTCCAGCAATTTCCTGTATATCCAGTATTTTGCGCAGCTGGGTATGCTGCGTTCTCCCATCCTTCATCTGTCGGGATTCGCACCGGGCGACGAATTCGAAGAGATCGTGGATGTTGCATCGGGCACGGTATACCGGGTCCGCCATTCCGCAGCGGCCGGCAAGCCGGACCGGGGCAGCGCGGCGGCGGCCAAATCCGATGGTGTGGACTACGGCTATCTCGCCAGCTTTCCCGGAGCATCCGGCAGCCGCAACCTCCTCATCTCCGGAGCTGGCGACGCCGGCCTGACCCAGATGATCAAGATCGTCGGCGACAAGCGGCAACTCGACACTCTTGCCAAGCGCACCGCTGGAAAGGAGTCGTTTGAGGCGCTTTACGAGATCCGGACGATGGGTGGGCTCGTCTTCGATACGAAGCTCCTGATCGTGCGACCGTTGAAGACCGATGCGACCCAAGCCGGGGCGGGGTAGTCCGTTACCGAGGGGCCGGGCTCCAGTTCAGCGGCTTGGTCTGATCCCACACCCCTTTCATATCGATCGGGTGGGCAACCAAGAACGAACTCTGGTAGTTTTCCGAGAACATCGTACGCACTTGATAGAGTGCTTCGAAGGAACCGAAGGCGCCGTGAATGCGCTGGCCCAGCTGCCGCAGCCGCTTGGGATCCATGGCAAGGTTCACCATTTGCCTCACGCCTGCGTCACTGGTTCCCGAAATGACCAGGATCCGCTTTCCCGATGGGCCCGGAAAGCTGGCGATATAACCGTAATCGTGGCGAGGGACGATCTGGTCCGCCAGGACGTAGGGGCTTCCCGACAGGAAATGCCGTCCCGTCTTCTTGTCGACGAGTTCGTAGCACGTGTCCGCGCAGCGAAATCGCGACACTTCGAACAACGGGGCGCCGATCAATGGGCTCAAGGCATCGAGGGTGCCGACATAGATGATGTTGGATGACTTCATCATGGCCGCGTTGAGGTCCGACGATGTTGCCGGACTCGGCCGGAATTTCTTGATCAGCGGCCAAAGGTTGCCGATCGATTCCAGAATGTCGACACTGACCGTGCTCGCATCGCCAACCATCATGGCGACGGGACGGGGATCGCTATCCATGATGTAGTAGCTGGATGACGGGTCCTTTGAAACACGATCATAAAATTGACCCAGATCGGCGATGGACAAGTCCTGCGTCGGCTCGTCCACACCGGTATCGACGCTCTTGCTCAGAAACATGAAGTAATCGCCGGCGACGATTTTCGTGCCTTTCGTGTCGTCGAAGCCTCGCCACAGGGTCGAGCCGAGCGCATTTTCCCCAAGCCCAATCTCATCACTGAAATAGAGGCAGGCCAGCGCGACGTTCACCAGGAGAAGCGCCGTCGCCAAGATCCATACGGAAGACTTGCGATTCCCGCTCTGACGCGGCTCCAAGGGCGCCGTTGTCTCGTCGACGTCGCGCTCGCCCGGCAGCTCGAGCAGCAGCCCGTATTCACCGCGCGGGATGACGATTCGGGGACCGGTCCTGTCTCCATAATAAAGCTCGAGCTTCCGCCGCAGGCGGTGGATGCCCACCCGAACGCGCGATCCTTGTGCCGTCGCCGGCTCAGCGCTGCTCCGGAAGACTTCCTCGGCGACCTCTATTTCCTTGGGTCGACGGCCTTCCAGGGATTGCTGCAGCAGGAAATCGAACAGTCGAAGCAGGGTGTCGGATTGGTTGGACTTGATGAAGTCGCGAACCGCCTGCCCTTCCTCGGCCAGGGCACGGGCATCGTCGGCAGGGGAAATCATGCGGTTCATGCGCTATCCGAACACCCATCCGGAAACAAACAATCGACCGTTGCGCCCCCGTGGACCTTTGTCTCGGTCAGCCATGGATATGGTCTTGCCCCCCAAAGCACTGATTCTAGCGACGACCGCGTATGGCGACAAGAAGCCGCCCCCAGCCCCACGTCGCCCAAGGCGATCACTCCACGTCCAATTCGATCAACTGCGCATTGAAGCCATAGCCCGGCATGAATGAATGCATCGTCCTGTTCGCATCCAAAGCGGAATCGCGTGCGTTGTCAGGCGCGGCGCTGTCTGCCTCTTCGCCCTCTCCCGGCGCGTTCATCGCCTGGGCAATGTCCCGGATGCCCTTCAGGTCAGTCCACACCAGCCAGAAGCGCTTCCCGTCCGCCGAGATCCATTTGGGTGCAATCTGCGGGGAATAGGCCCGCGCTTCTGGATCGCCACCTGGCATCCATGCGAGGTCCTCGTGGACCTGGTGCCAAGGCCCCCAGGGCGTGTGCGAAATCCAAAATCCGAGATAGCTCTGCTTGCCGAATTCCGTACCATCCTCGGCGCGGCCGTTGCCGGATGCCACCATCATGTAGACGCCAAGCGCCTCGTTGAAGACGATGCTGGGCAACCATGTCTCGACCACGAGATCGCCGGGAAACAGGTTCGTTGAATTGACCCATCCGGTCGGGAAGACATGGACGGGATGGCGGTCGGCGAGGGCCTTGCTCCACCGTGGCTGCCCCTCCGTATCGAAACCGGCGAAAAAGGAATAGGCGCGCCGGTCGAGCATCCTCTCGATCCTGACACGGAAGAGCATGAGCTGGTTCATCCGCCCGTCGACGTTACCGTTCGGGCCGTAGACGTAGATATAGCCGTCCGCGTTGCCTCGGTAGTCCTGACCCATCTGCAAGATCGTCAGTAGCGACAGGCATCCATCCGGTTCGTTGAAGAAAGCAAAGTTGTCTTTCGCCTGTTCCGTCCAGCTTTCGTAGCGCACCGGCGAGGTGCCATCCTGGTTCCGCCAGGTGGAGCCGCCATCGTCGGAATAGATCAGCTTTGCCGTTGTCCAATGACGCGGCCTGTCCTGGGCCTGGTCCAGCGCCGAAAGGAACTGATAGACCCGGCCCTGCACGGCCAGCAGGCCGTGCCCGTGGTAGTGCGGTGCGTCTGCCGACTCCTGCGATTCATCGACTGCGGGATAATTCGCCACAAGACGCGCTCTGGCCTGTCGCGGATCGCGGCCGCCCATCGACCACAGCGACCGTTTGAAGAACCGGTCGGGCGGATCCGCCCAGCCGGCGCCGTCGTTGACGACGACCAGTTGTCGGTCTTCGGCGGTCCACGTCATCTTGTAACCGTCACCGATCGTGGGCAAGCGCACGATGGTGTCGTCGCGGCGTCGCAGGGACCGGACCGAAGCCATCCCGCTCCTTGGCGATAAGGCGGCTCTGGCCGGCCGGCTGAAGGCCGCAAGCAGGCCCAACGCGATCGACTGCAGTATGTCCCGTCGCTGTGACATGCGGCTGGCCCCCTTTGGAGAGTGGTGCGGTCGGCAGGATTGCCCGGCGCAAGATGTGTCTGCATCCGACAGGCGGAAAGATCGGCTTACATACTGGACATCGTCGGTCGCTGACGGCTCTTCGTCCGGGCGAAGAGCGGTGGCCATGCGGTCGCGTCAGGCGCCTAGAGCCACTTTGCCTGTCTATCCCTTCCACGGCGGTGGAAGAGAAGCCGGAAAGCGGTGTTGAAACCGTTCGTCTTATGTGCGTAACCCGCGGAAATCGGCCCGACCTCCCCCCAACCGCGGAACTCTGCGAAAAACGTGGGCCACGGATCGAATGAGGGACCGGCGGACACGTGCCGCTCACGCCGAGCTGCCGCCCGTTACCTTCGCAGGGCGACGGTTTCGCGACTGCTCAATGCATGACGGCGTTGTCCCGACCGCTCATCTTCAAGCCACAGACGAGGATCCGGAAGCTCGACAGGTCGAAAAGTCGGTGCCGGGTGTTGAGGCGGCGTGCCGTCCGATCGTCGCAGACGACAACGGGATGGAGATGGAAATGAAGTTTGTCAGCAAGGTTGCGGTGATACTTTCGCTGGGACTGGCCGCGAGCGCCGCCCCTGCCATCGCGCATCACTCCTTCGCGATGTTCGATCAGGACACGGTGGTCAGCCTCAAGGGGGTCAAGGTCGTCCAGTTCAGGTGGGGCAATCCACACGTCTTCGTCGTCGTGGAGAGCGGCAATATCCGCTACGCGCTGGAATGTTCCAGCCCGTCGGCGATGAACTCGTTGGGGTGGAAGCACAACAGCCTGAAGGCCGGCGACACGATCGACGTCACGATGTTCCCCTTGCGCAGCGGCAAGCCCGGCGGCGCGCTCAAAACTGCCACGCTCCCTAACGGCACGGTGCTGGGCGACTCTTGAGACGCGAGGTCTGAACAGCCGGTGCCGTGAACTGAGGGGAACATTATGAAAAACAAGACACCAGGGGCGATTGCTGTCGTGGTCGCCGCAGCATTGATGTGGTCGGCCGGTCCTGCCTTGGCGGCAAAGCCCGCCGCCGGGAGCGCGAAAGCCAGCCCCGACAAGCCGATACCGGCCGCAGCCACCAAAGGGGCTCGCGACCTCAATGGCGTGTGGCAGCGATACCCGCTTCCCTGGCCCTCCTATCTCGCCGACTTCGACGATGTACCGCCGCCCGACCAGGGCCCCGATCTGGAAGAGCCCTACGCGACGCAATGGCGCGAACAAACCCTGAAGCGGCGGCGCGCGTTCGACAGCGGCAAGCCGCTGGTTGACCCCAGCACATTGTGCCGCCCCGAGGGTATGCCGACAGTGATGCAGGCGATCTACCCGATCCAGATCCTCCAGACCCCCGGCCAGATCACGGTGCTGGCCGAGCTCTTCATGCAGACTCGCCGTATCTACATGGATGTGCCGATGCCTCCGCTCGATGACATCGCACCCAGTTACTATGGATTTTCATCGGGCCGCTGGGACGGTGACACGCTGGTGATAAAAACGCAGGGGATCAGGACGGATGTCCAGTTCTTCGAGATTCCTCACAGTGAAGCGATGACCGTCACCGAGCGCTATCGGCTGGCTGAGAACGGCAGGCTCTACCTGGATATTTCGATCGAGGATCCGGGTTACCTCCGGACCCCTTACGAATTCCGGTGGATCTACGAACGGGCCGCCCCTGGCTACCGCGTGCCCGAGTATGTGTGCGACAACATGCACGACGTGGTGAATGCTGACGGCACTGTCGATCTGATGACCGATGTTGACGAAAAGCCGGCAAAATAGCCGGTTAGAGGAGAGGCGTGAAACGTTCGCGCACAGTTCACGGGCAGTTACACACGTTTACGCGTCGTAACGATTAGCCCCAAAAATCGCTCACTGTTTCTCAAAAGTGTTCTGTCGATCGTATCGCCTGGGAGGGCGTCGAAAGGGGGCTTTCGGGATGTTGGAAATCGCGCTCGTCAAGCGACTTCCGGCACGGAGAGTGAGGTGGGTAGAGGCGACCCGTCTCACTGGAACGATCAGTGAAGAACGATACGTGAAAAGGGTGGGAAATATGACATCGGATGACATGAACCGTTCGGCGCGGCGGCACGGCGTCGGGAAATGGAGCACACCGATCTGGCGCACGGGCCTTCTCTGTGGAACGGCGCTCCTGTGGCCGACCGTTGCATCGGCACAGAACGAACAGTCCGCCCGGCAGAATGTGGCTGTCGCGTATGATTCCGACGCCATCATCGTCACCGCGCGACAAAAGGCTGAAGCGCTCACCGAAGTTCCGGCGGCGATCACAAGCATTTCATCGGATTTCCTGGAAAAGCAGAATGTCACCACCTTCGTCGACTTTGCGACCAAGGTGCCGAACCTGTCCTTCCAGTATGGCCAGGGCGGCTCGTTCCTGTGGAGCGGCGACCGCGAGACGACGATACGCGGCGTCGTAGGCGTTGGAACGACGGCCTTCTATATCGACGATACGCCGGTGCCGTCCTCGGTCAGCCCCCAGGTCCTGAACCTCGAACGGATCGAAGTCCTGAAGGGACCGCAAGGCACCCTCTACGGGGCGAGTTCGATGGGCGGCAATGTGCGCTATATCACCCGGAAACCGTCGCTCGACGAAAACGAAGGCACCTTGAGCCTTCAGGTCGGGAAAACGAAGGACGGCGGGTTCGATCACGACAACAACATCCAGAACAATTTCGTGCTGGTGCCCGACAAGCTGGCCGTGAACGTCGCCTTCGGATATTTGCAGGATTCCGGCTTCATCAAGCGCCGGTTCCGCGACGGATCCGGCGAATGGGTGACGAAGGACGGCGAAGGGCGCAACCGCAGCCTGACGGGTTCGCTCGGTATCCGGGCGCAGTTGACGGACAATCTGGAAGCAAATCTGAGCTTCCTGGGTCAAAGCAGCCGCCTTCGCGGCTTCCCCGGCGCCTACCTGCCGCTGCCTGGCTACAAACCGCTGAGCTATACCCTCGATCGCGATGTGGACGTTCAGGAATATTCGAAGGACCGGTGGGGCCTTGGTGCCTTGGTCCTGCGCTATGACGGGAATGGCTTCGAAGCCGTTTCCTCGACAAGCTTCTTCAAACGCAAGATCGAGCAGATCGACGACAATACCGAAGGCACGAACTTCTTTTTCCAGAGCGAGTTCGACATCGATTTCACAGGCGTGCCCTTTTACGTGATCATCAATTCACGTGAAAAGGCACTGACCCACGAGACACGCATCTCGTTCGATCAGGGAACGCTCCTTCCCGGGCTTTCCGGCATCGTCGGGGTGTTTCACAAGACGACCAAGAACAGGAACTACAATCCCGGGGTCGTCGTCCCCGAACTGGGCGAGGCGGGTCTCCTGCCGCCGTATCTTGCGAACGTCCTGACCAGGGAAACGGAGAAAAACACCGCCGTGTTCGGCGAAGTCTATTATGAACCGGCTTCGCAACTGACCTTGACGCTGGGGCTGCGCCAGTACTGGATCGATCAGCATCAGGACCCCAGCGTCGATACCGGTGCCCTGTTCGGGCCCGACCCGTTCTATAACGCCGCGAAGGACAACCGCGAATCCGGCTTGGTGCCAAAGGCGGTTATCTCCTATGAGATTGGCGATCGGGGCAACGTCTATGCTTCGGCGTCGAAGGGCTTCCGTCTGGGCGGCAGCAATTCAAGGCTGCCCTCGTTCTGCGGCAGCGACCTCGAAGATCTGGGCCTCACGCTCGACGGTGCGGGGCGATACAAGTCGGACACGCTGTGGAGCTACGAAGTCGGGGCCAAGAGCCGGATCGCCGACGGGCGCATGAACATCTCGGCGGCCGCATTCCGCATGGACTGGTCGGACATTCAGCAGGTCGGCACCCTGCCGACTTGCGGGCTGACATTCATGACCAACGCCGGCAAGGCCCGCATCAAGGGCGGCGAATTCGAAATCGCCGGTCGCCCGCTGGCCAACGTCCCGCTGACGGTAAGCCTGGGCATCGGGTATCTCGATGCCACGCTGCTCGATCCCGGTTTCCTGCCGCAACCCGCCAACAGCCGCCTGGGCTTGGTCCCGAAGTGGACCGGCAGCATTTCGGGCTATTACGAAACCCCGATCACCGCCAATGCCGACTTCTTCATTGCGGCGGACTACAGCTACACCAGCTCGACCAAAGTGCCGTCCGTGGCCGACGGTACGGCGGTTTTCTTCACCCGCCAGCCAATCAATCTCGTCAACGGCAACGTCGGCGTGAAGTTCGGTCGGTCGCAGGTCATGGTCTTCGCCAAGAACCTGTTCGACAAGCGCCTGACCTACGGCGATCAGCCAATGTCGGGGTTCGAGCGCCGCGAGCTGCTCGAGGACGGCAGCTATGAACGCCTGCTGCGCGGTGTCGTGAGCCGTCCGCGGCAGATCGGCGTGCAATACCAGCTTGATTTCTGACCTTTCGGCGTTGCCTTCGACGAGGCCGGCGGAGGCAACGCCCCTTCTGAAACGTTAGAGTGACGCGCGCCTCTGCGAGTCAGGGCGCGGAAGTACATAGCGCCAATGGTGAGATATCAAGCGGCGGCCGTCGACAAGGTGGCCTGGCGAGGGACCGCGCTTCGATACCTGAATGAGCTCCATGCGGGACCACGTTTTCTTATCGTTGCCGCCCGAAGCCTCCGCCCAGCGCCTGATGAAGCGTGACCTGGTTCTGGAACTTCTCAAGCTGGTTGGACGAAAGCGCCAGATCGGCAGCGCGCCGGCGTTCCTGTGCATCGAGCCAGGTGCGTAGCGACACGGCCCCGGCGCGGTAGCGGATTTCGTACAGGCGCTCGGCATCCACAGCGGCGTCTCTGGCTCGTCGCAGCGCGATGTTTTGGGTCGCCAGTTCGGCATGTGCGGAGAGGGCCACTTCCACCTCAGCCAGCGCTCCATATAGCGACTTCCGGAACAGGATCACCGCCTCCTCGTACCGGGTGCGAGCGATCTGCGTTTCGAAGCGCATCGCGTGGACGTTCAGGAAGGGCAGCGTCAATCCGGCGCCGAGCGTCGCGACGGGATTGGCCAGCACATTGAGAAGGGCGCTGCTCGAGGTTCCGAGCGCCCCGGTCAAGGTGAGCGCCGGGTAGAAACTGGCCTTTGTCGCGTCCGCGCTCGCGAGAACACTGCGCAGCCGCAGTTCAGCGGCACGAAGGTCCGGGCGACGGCCGAGCAGGTCGGCCGGCAGTCCCACTGCGATGCCCGGCAGGGGCTCGGTTCTCAGGCTTTGCGGCTCGTCTGAGGGTGCAGGAGCGCCGTTGAGCAGCACCATCAGCGCTTCGCGTGCGCGGACCCGCGCCTGTCGCGCCTCAGTCAAAGCGGCCTCCTGCATGGTGACGGTCTGCTCGATCTCGCGAACCTCCAGCGCGGAGACGTTCCCGGCTCCATACTGCGTTTCGACCAGAGATTGCGTGCGACGCGCATAAGCCAGACTCTGCTCACCAAGCGCGATCCGCTCATTCGCCAGAGCGATCTGCCAGTACAGTGAGGCTGTCGTGCCGACCAGCGTCAGGAAGACGCCGTCGCGGTCCTCGGCTGTCGCTTGTGCCTCGAAACGCGCCGCGTCGCGCCGCGCATCAAGGCGACCGAACAGATCCACCTCCCATGCAAGGCCGACCGATCCGGAGGCATTCTCGGTAGTTCGGCGAGCGGCGCCTGACATCGGCCGCGACAGCCCGGTGGCGAGGGAGCCGTTCGGGACCGGCACCAACGCGTTGCCGGCGAGCCTTGCCTCGAGCTGGGCGCGGCGCACGCGGACCGCTGCTGCGGCAAGGTCCGGATTGCGGGCAATGGCAAGATCGACCAGCGCATCGAGCGTTGGGTCGCCGAACGCACGCCACCACATGTCATTGCGCTCCGTCGCCTGCGCAGCCGAGGTCTGGTGGATGAATTCGGCGGGAAGCGTCGCGGCAGGCCGCACATAGGTGGTGCGGGCGGCGCAGCCAGTAAGAAGCGAGCCGGCGATCATCAGGGAAAGGACAGGTTTCATCATCAATCTCTTGCCAATGCCTCGACAGGATCAAGCCGGGCTGCGTTACGCGCGGGCAGGAAGCCGAACAGGATCCCGATGCCGGTCGAACACGCGAATGCGAGCAGGATCGAAGGCAGGGAGAACACCATCTCGAACCCGCTCGCCGTCAGGCGGACGACGAGCCCGAGCAGCAAGGCCAGAAGCACGCCCACCGCGCCGCCGATCAGGCAGACCAGAACCGCTTCGATCAGGAATTGCTGGAGGATGTCGCTCTGCCGCGCGCCGACCGCCATTCGCACCCCGATTTCACGGGTCCGCTCGGTCACTGAGACGAGCATGATGTTCATCACGCCGATCCCGCCGACGACCAGCGCAATGACGGCGATCGAGGAGATCAGCAGGGTCAGCGTCTGGCTTGTCTGCGTGATCGCCTTCCGGATCTGATCCGAGTTGAAGATGAAAAAATCCTTGGTGCCATGTCTGCGTGTCAGGAGCGTGGTGACGGCTTCCTGGGCTGCGCCGCTCGTCACACGGTCGGCGACACGCACGGTGATGCTCTCCAGCTTCGTCCGCCCCGTCATCCGCGTCGTCGCCGTGCTGTAGGGGATGTAGACATTGACGCCCGAACCGCCGCCGCCGCTTTGCGAAGGGCGCAGCACGCCAATGACGCGGACAGGCACCTGGCCCAGCAAAATCGTGGCACCGATGGGGTTGGCTCCATGCGGAAAGAGAGTGGTGCGTGCTTTCGTGTCGATCACCGCCACCTGTGCGGCGCGCGCCACCTCGGCCTCCTTGAACAGCGTGCCCTGCGCAACCTTGTATCCACGGACGCGGAAATAGCCTGCACCGACGCCGGTGATCTGGGCGGTCGCGGCGATATTGTCCCGCCGGGCGGTGACACTGGTCGAAACATTGGGCGACACGCTGTCGATATAGGTTTGCCGGGCCAGCACGCGTGCATCACCCTCGCTCAGCGTCTGGATCGAGGCGGCACGCAGGTCGCCGAAATCCATGCCGGGGAAGATGTCGATCGTGTTGGTGCCCAGGTCGCTGATCTGCGCCATCACCTTGGATTGCGCACCATTGCCGAGCGCCACCACCGAGACGACCGATGCAATGCCGATGATAATGCCGAGCATCGTCAGGAACGTGCGCATCCGGTGCGCGGCCATGGCCAGCAGGGCCATGCGGAATGCCTCGCTGAACCGATCTGCCGCTGCGCGCCAGGCAACGGCCGGCGGCTGTGGGGCCTCTGCCAACACCTGCGGCCGGGAAGGGACGCGCGTATACCGATCAGCGACGATCACACCGTCGCTGATCTCGATGACGCGGTCCGCATGCCCCGCAACCGCCATGTCGTGGGTCACCAGGATGATTGTATGCCCCTCGGCATTCAGCTCCTGAAGAATGCGCATCACTTCCTCACCGCTCGCCTTGTCGAGCGCGCCGGTGGGCTCATCGGCGAGAATGATCGCGCCGCCGTTCATGAGTGCTCGCGCGATCGAGACGCGCTGTTGCTGGCCGCCCGAGAGCTGGCCGGGCAGATGGCGCGTCCGTTCGCCCAGGCCCAGACGCGTCAGCAAAGCCAGTGCCCGCTCGCGCCGCGCGGTGGGATCGCGCCCCGCATAGATCGAAGGCACCTCGACATTGCCGACGGCGGAGAGGTCGGACAGCAGGTGATAGCGCTGGAAGATGAAACCGAAATGCTCGCGGCGCAGTGCTGCAAGCTCATCGGGCGCCAGCGCGCCTGTATCTCTCCCCTGCACACGATAAGATCCGGAGGTCGGGCGGTCCAGGCAACCAAGGATGTTCATCAGGGTCGACTTACCCGAGCCGGACGCGCCGACGATCGCCACCATCTCGCCGGCATGGATCGTCAGATCGACATCCTTGAGCACGGCGACGGTACCTTCGCCCGCCGGAAATTCGCGGCGCAGCCCCTTGGTTTCGATGATCGGGGGCATGTCCATCAGAACCCGATCCCCATACCGCCATCGGTCGCAGGCTCGGCCGTTTCCTGAGCGATGACGACTTTCTCGCGCGGCGAGAGGCCTGAGAGCACGACCGCATTCGTATCGTCGGCGATGCCGATGCGGACCTGCCGCGTTTCGACCCGTCCGCGCGGATCGACCACGCGCACCTGATAGCGGCCATCCGCCCCGCGTTCTCCGAGCGCGGCGAGCGGAACAAGCACCGAACGATGCGCGCGCGCAAGCAGGACGGACACCTGTGCCGTCATTGACGGGCGCAGCCGCCCCTCGGGATTAGGAACGTCGAACAAGGCGTTGTAATAGATTGCCGCAGTGCCGGCCGAGGCACCGCTCGCGCTCGTCGCGCCTGCGGCGGTCTCCGAAGCGATCGATTCCGGCGCCGGTTCGATCCGGTCGATCCGGGCATGATACGGACGATCGGGCGCGCCCAGCGTCGTGAACCGCACCGACTGGCCGGCCCGAACCTTCTGCACGTCAGCTTCCGAAATCTCGGTGCGCACAGTCATCACATCGAGGCGCGCGAGCATGACGATGGTCGGTGCAGACTGAAACGAATTGACCGTTTGCCCTTGCTTCGTGACGACCGCGACGATGGTGCCGTCCATTGGCGCCAGGATGCGTGTGAAGCCCAGATTCAGACGCGCCGTCTCCACCTGGGTGCGGGCCTGGACGATCTGGGCGTCAAGCGAGCTCAATTCGCCCCGAACGGCGGTCAGGGCCGCCTCGGCAGCCTCATAGTCGGCCCGCGACGTCGCGTCCGCCGCAAGCATGGTCTTCTGGCGGCGGTAGGTAAGCTCGGCCTGAACCAGCGCGCCTTGCCGCGCCTCTTTCTGGGCGACCAAGGCGCCGACTGCCGCCTCGGCATTGCGCAGGGCCAGCCGTTGCGGCTCTGCGTCGATATCGGCGATCGGGTCGCCCGCCCGCACCCGCTGGCCAAGCTCGACGTAGAGCTTCTTGACCTGACCGGAGACCTGCGCACCGACGCTCACCAACTCCTTGGGGCGGAGCTTGCCGGTCGCCAGCACACTCTGTTCGACGTCGCCCACCGTCACGTCGGCAGTGGTCAGGCCCTCCGCGGCCGACGGGCGCGCGGCGAGCCACCAGGCAAGTGCGGCGAGGACAAGGATGGCGGGAAGGCCCGCGAAGAGAAAAAGGCGGCGTGTTTTCATGCGCTGCCTTATGCCAAGCGCTGACCCGTCCGTGGGTAAGTTGATCGCAAGGGAAGCGAAAAGATTGCGTAAAGAGGGCTGACATCGCGCTCCGGAACTCCCAGCATCGTTCGGCGATAGAGGACGAGACGTGACCAACCTGCTGCTGATCGACGACGACGTTGAACTGAGCGCAATGCTGCGAGAATATCTTGCCGAAGAGGGATTCGCGCTCACGCTTGCAGGCAATGGCGAGGACGGAGTGCAGCAGGCGCTGACCGGGCGGTTCGAAGCGGTGATCCTCGACATCATGTTGCCGCGCATGAACGGTATCGAGGTCTTGAGCCGCATCCGCCAGACCAGCAAGGTGCCCGTCCTGATGCTCACGGCAAGGGGCGACGATGTGGACCGGGTGATCGGACTGGAGCTTGGCGCTGACGATTACATCGCCAAGCCCTATTATCCGCGTGAATTGCTCGCCCGGCTCCGCGCGGTCCTCCGGCGGACCGGAGCATCCAGCTCCACCGGCCCCCTGGCGATCAAGGCGCTGACGCTCGATCCTGCCCGGCGCGACGCGCGTTGGGACGGCCGGCCGATCGAGCTTACCGTGACGGAGTTCAGCCTTTTAGAAGCACTGATGCGGGCGGGCGACATCGTTTCTACAAAGGACGAGCTTTCGCTTGCCGCGCTCGGCCGGCAACGGCAGCGTTACGACCGCAGCATCGATGTCCATGTCAGCAACCTACGCCAGAAGCTCAGCCTCTCAAGCGCCCGCGACGTCGAGATCGAAACCATTCGCGGCGTCGGCTATCGCCTGGCGGTCGCGCCGTGAAGCGCCGGTTGTTCTGGAAGATATGGCTGGGCTTCTGGGCGGCGTACCTGCTGCTGACAACGGGGCTATGGTCCTATTGGTCGTTCCAGCCTGCCCCGTTTCGACCGGACTGGGACCCACCCCACGCGGCCGGCACGGCACTCGTTGAAACCGCCGCGACAGCGCTGGACCGGGATGGTCCGAGCGGCTTGGCGCAGCAGGTCGCGAACTGGCCCGGTTTTTATCGGGAGCGCCTGACCATCGCCCCCTTATCCACGGATTCCTGTGCGCCAACGGGAGACCCACGTGTCATCACCCGCCAGTCGCACGGCTATTGCCTGCGCTACGCAACGCCGCCGTTGTCCGATGCAGATGAAGACTGGATGTCAACGGTGGCGCCGCCCGATTACCTGATCGCGATCGCTCTGGCCGGCCTCGTCTTCAGTGCTGCGCTGGCCGCATACCTCTCCTCGCCGATCCACCGCTTGCAACTCGGATTCGACCGACTCGCGCAGGGGGACCTCAGTGTCCGGCTGGGGCCGACGATGGGTCGCCGCAAGGACGAGGTCGCTGACCTTGCCCGCGATTTCGATGCCATGGCGGAGCGGCTTCAGGAGCTTGTCGGCGCGCGCGACCGCCTCCTTCATGACGTCTCGCACGAGCTACGCTCGCCACTGGCGCGGATGCGACTGGCGGCGGACCTGCTGCGCCGCGATCCCGGCCGCCTCGACGCCTCGCTGGACCGCATAGACCGCGAGGCGGGTCAACTCGATGCGCTGGTGGGTGAATTGCTGACGCTCGCCCGGCTGGAGAGCGATGCAGGACGGAGCGAGGAATATTTCGATCTGCTGGAGGTGTTGCGGCTCGTAACGGACGACGCACAGTTCGAAGCCGAGGCACAGGGCGTGACCCTGAATGTCGACCTGCCGACGGATGGCGCCGATGACGACTGGCTGGTCCTCGGAAGCGGTCAGCTGGTTCACCGCGCGTTCGAGAACATCCTGCGCAACGCGCTGCGTTTCTCGTCTCAGGGATTCGCGGTCGGCCTCAGGCTTGAACGGGACGGCGCAGACTGCTGTATCGTCACGGTGGACGATGAGGGGCCGGGCATCGCCGACGGCGAAGCAACGCGGCTCCTTGAGCCGTTTGTGCAGGGCGCGCACCAGAGCGGTACGGGCTTCGGCCTCGGGCTTGGCATCGCGCGCCGCGCCATAGCCGCGAGTGGCGGATCGGTGGCGCTGGCGAACCGCGCAGGCGGCGGACTGCGCGTCACGATCGCCCTGCCGTTGGCGCGCGGCGCGTTGAACCAGCCCAAATTTTGAAGCGACCGGGGTTGACGGCACGCGCGGAAGCAAAGCTGCGACGCCGTGATCCAAGGGGCCAAAGCGGGCCGTCCCAAAGCGAATGAGCAGACGAACCATGCCGGATAGCGATATGAAGAACGCGCGGGAGGATGAGAAATGCGTGGGGCAAAGATGGAAAGTCAGCCTTGTTGGTGGCGCGGGCGCAGAAAGGCCGCGCCAGGCCGATACGAATCCAGGACCAAGACGCACACAGTTGCGCAAGCCGAGAACGGAAATATCCACAATCGTCTGGGTCGATATTCCCTGTATGCTCAACGTGCGCGCAGTCAGAACCGATGAATATATCGACCTTTTCAATATCTAAATTGAAAGGTTATACCATAAGTAGCAGGCATACCTGCGATCTTGGCCACATAATCGGTCAAGTGCGTGACATTGTTATAGTAGTATTCGTTTGTGATGTTGCGACCCCAGATTTGACCGCTCCAGCGACCGTCGCTCGATTCAAGTCCCAACCGGGCATCGAGCAGCGTATAGGCTGGCAGCTTAAACGCTGGCGTATTCCCGAACGTGCCGGGACTGCTGCTATGATACGTTACGGCACTACCAACCATGACCTGCATACCGCCGCTGCCGATGGGGAAGCGATACTCGGCGTCGCCGACAAACTGCCATTTCGGCGTATTGGGGAACGACTCGCCGAGGTAACTCGTCGGGACGCCATAGGGATCACGCGGCACCGCTGGCGCAACCGGGTCACGCAGCACCTTTGAGCGGATATAGGTCAGGCCGGATTTGATGCGCAGCCCCTTCGCTGGCTGCAGCGTGACGTTCGTTTCAAATCCGTAGACTTTGGATTTCGGAATATTGACCAGCTGCGGCAGGGGCCCGAACACCGGGGTCAGAACGATTCCCTTCAGCTGTTTGTCGTCGTAATCATTATAGAAGGCAGCGAAATCGGCGCTCAGCACGCCTCCCAGTGTCGTGAAGCGCGTACCAGCCTCGTAAGCCAAAACCGCCTCCTGCGTTACCGGCGTGAACTGGCTGGAAAGGATCGCGGGCACAAGGGCGTAGCTGCCGGACTTGTAGCCTTTGGTCACATTTGCATAGACCATCACGTTGGTATCGAATTTGTAGTCGACACCGGCGCGCCATGACAAATTGTCTTCATCCAGTTCCGATTTCGCAAGGCCGGGCGCGAAGGTCGCAGCATCCAGCGTGACGCAGCCGAACGCCGGAATGCTGACCGGCATTCCGGTAAACAGACCGCCGAGAAACTCGAACGCCGTGGCCGCGGTAACACCAACCGGGCCAAGCCCTTCATCCTTGATGCAGCCCGAAAAATCGCGCTTCTGAGACGTGTAGCGCACCGCGCCCTGCAAGGTCAGCTGATCAGTGACATGCACGTCCAGGCTGCCGAACGCCGAAAGCGTATCCACCTTCTGATCGGCAATCTGGCCAAGCCGTGTGAACAGGAACGGACCAATCTGATTGTTGGTGCCCTGATTGGTGGTGATGGTCGATTCGGCAGCGCTCTCGTACTGGTAATTACCGCCGATCATCCAGTCGATCATGCCCGAACTGCCCGCAAGGCGCAGTTCCTGGGCGAACGTCTCAAGATCGGAATCATGCGCGTTGATACCGAACGCGCCGAACGCCGTTCCGTCGATATCCATGGGCGAGCTGCCCTTGAACCGGTTATACGCGGAAATGGATGTCAGGCTGACGTCATCGGAAATCGACCAGTCGGCACGCAACGATGCCTGATGAAAGCGATCATTGCGCGCATAGTCCCGGCCCGCATCCCAATCCGCCTCGCGGGCATTGTTCCGCGCGACGGGCGACGCCTCCATCGCATCGGCGATATATTGCGTGAGCGGCGTCACGGCCACTGCCGGTGCGAAATCCACGAACTGCGCCGCCTGCGTTTCACCCTTGTCGCGCCATGCGGACAGCGCCAGCTCAAAGCTCAGGCTTTCGCTCGGTTTCCAATCGAAGATTGCTCTGCCATTGAGAAAGTTTTTCTTCCCGAGTCGGTCGGACGGGCGCGTGCGACTATACTGCCACCCGTCGGAAAACTCGCCTTGCATAGCGATGCGCGCAGAGAGCGTATCCGCGATCGGCCCGCTCACGAAACCGTTGAAGCTGATCTCGTTGAACCGCGCAAAACCTGCGCTGGCACCCATATCGAAACTGTCTGTCGGCTTCGCCGCAATGAAGTTTATGGCGCCGCCCGTGGAATTCATGCCGAACAGCGTGCCCTGCGGCCCCTTGAGAACTTCGACCCGCTCAAGATCGAGCATGGCACCGCGCGACATCACGGAATAGGGCAACGCGACCTGATCACTATAAACCGTGACCGCCGGGCCGGCCGATGTCGAATTGTCGTTGTAACCGATACCGCGAATTGAAAACACCGGTGTTCCGAAAGCGCCCTGTTGATAGCTGAAGCCCGGCACCGCCTGCACCAGCTGCGCGGTATCGACGATGCCCGCACGGCTGAGCGCGTCGCCTGTTACAACCGAAATCGACATCGGCACGTCCGCAAGGCGCTCGGAGCGCTTCTGTGCAGTGACGACAATTTCCCCGATATCCTCGAAACCTTCGCCGGGAACGGATTGCGCCAATGCGGCGGCAGTCGGCAAGACAGCAAGCGCGGAAACCCCGGCGCAGAACTTCGAGACCTTCACGGACATGTTTCCTCCCCCAATGGCTATCTATGTTCTTTTTTGCATGCCGATTACCAACACGCTTTCATCGCCGCACACGAACAAGGAAGCCTGCACGCGCTTTCAACGGCATGACAAAACCCTACGTACGCTCCAACTCACATTATACTCATCTGGAGTATCGGTTCGGCTCGAACGGGCGTCAGCTCCGACTGTCATGATTTCTCGGCGATCACGGGGGCGACGAGCGCCGCAAATCGCGTACGCACTTCCTCTTGCCATTCAGGGTGCGTCAGTATGTAAAGATCACCCGCAAGTGCCTGAGTGAGAATGATGGCAGCGGCGGCCTCCGGCTGCAGAACCCTACTGAGCTCAGGACGGAAACGCGGCCCTTCTCCCGATCCGCTTGCAGGCTGGATCGCTGTGGCTATCCAGCCTGGACAAGCAACCGAAACGACGACCCCTGAAGGCGCGAGTTCCTGCCGCAACACTTCGGAAAGTCCGACCACCGCAGACTTGCTTGCGACATAGGCGGCGAAGCCGGGTAACGGCACCAAGCCGGCCATGGACGCGATATTGACGACATGCGAGATCTCCCTTGCGGCAGTCATGCGCGGCGCGAATGCCGTGACGCCATGGACGATTCCCATCAGATTGACGTCGATGATCCGACGCCATCGGTCCAGCGGCATCGAAAGTGCAGGTCCGAAGTCGGCGATACCTGCGTTATTGATCAGAACATCGCAGCGCCCGAACGTATCGAAACAGATATCGGCCAACCGTTCGACCGATCCGCAATCCGCAACGTCCACCGCTGCCGGAGTGGCATCACCACCTCGGCCCGTGATTGCCGTACAGACTCGGACGGCGCTCTCGAAATCCAGATCCGCAACGAGCACTTTTCCACCTGCCGAAGCGAAGCCTTCGGAAAGCGCCTTGCCGAGACCGCTCCCCCCGCCCGTGACGACACCGACACGGTCGCGCAGCCCCGCGAAGTCGTTCATCGACCCGTGAACTGCGGCGCGCTGCGATTCTGAAAAGCTTCCACGGCGATCCGATGATCTTCCATCAACATCGTGAGATTTTCATAGGCCGCCGCACGATCGATGATTGCGTTTGCCGTGACTTTCAAACCGGCATTTATCGACGCCTTGGTCCATTTGATAGCGTGGATGGCGCCCGCTGCCAATCGCTCGGCCATAGCGCGGACCTTGGCATCGATCTCCTCGATTGACACAGCCTCTGTGATCAGGCCGATCGCCGCAGCTTCCGCGCCGGAGATAGGATCGCCGGTCAGCAGATATCGTTTCGCGCGGGCATAGCCGATCAGTTGCGGCCATATGACGGCCCCGCCGTCACCGGCCACCAGGCCGACAGCCACGTGGGGATCGGCAAAGCGTGCATCGGGTGTCGCGTAAATGAAGTCGCAGAACAGCGCCAGCGAGCAGCCGAGCCCGACTGCCGGGCCAACGACGCGCGCGATGACCGGCACCTCCAGATCGAGCAAATTGTTCTGGATACGCCGGTCGTTTTCTATTGCCGCAGCCGTAGCGGCGGGATCGGCCTGCAACGCGGCGAGCCAGCCTATGTCGCCTCCCGCACTGAAAGCCTGGCCCGTTCCGGTAAGGACGACGACGCCGACCTCCGGATCCCGCGCAATGTCCGCGAAGATGCGGGAGAATTCGTCGTGGAGCAGCGGGTTGACGGCGTTCTTTACCTCCGGACGGTCGATCGTGACGGTCAAGATTCTCCCGTTTCTTTCGATCTTGAGCCCTTTGTAACTGGAATAGTCCATGATCTCCCTTTCCGATCAGGCAGGTGTCTCTCCAAGAAATCTTCGTATCATTTCAGGCCGCAATTCATGTTTTTTGACCTTCCCCGAACCGGTGACGGGCAAGGCATCAACGAATGCGAAATAGCGGGGCACCTTCCAACGCGAGACACGCTCCCGCATCCACGAACGGATGGCCTCCTCACCGGGTGCCGACCCCGATGCGGGCCGGATCACGGCGCAGAGTTCCTCGCCGTATTTCTCGTCGGGAAGGCCGATGACCGCGACCTCGTTGATGTCGGGGTGTTGCAACAGGAAGGATTCGATTTCAGCCGGATAGAGATTCTCCCCGCCGCGAATAACCATATCCTTCAGACGTCCCACGATGGCCACGTAGCCATCTGTGTCCATGGTCGCGATATCGCCGGTACGCAGCCAGCCCTCCCCATCGAACGCCTTGGCACTTTCATCCGGATCGCCGTAGCCGATCATCTTACCGGGGCCCTCTACGCAAAGCTCGCCCGGCTTTCCGCAAGGCTGTATCTGCCCATGGTCGTCGACAACCTTCAGGCTGACGCCAGGAAGGGCGAGGCCGGAACTGTGAATCTTTCGTTCAGACGGATCACCCGGCCGCACCGTCGCACATACGCCGCAGCTTTCCGTCTGGCCGTAGCCATTGAGCATCTCCACATTGAAGAAGCCCTCACAGCGGCTCAGGAAAGGGGCCGGAACCGCGGCGCCGCCGACGATAATCCTGCGAAGGGCGGAGAGATTTCGCCGCCGATCCGGATCGGCTTCCATCATGGCGGTAAGCATTGAGGGGACGCCGATAAAGCCGGTGCAACGTTCACGTTCGAGAATGTCGAGCGCCTCTTCTGCCTTGAAGATATGAATGGGAAGTGTCGTGGTCCCGTTCATCAGCGCGCCCGGGGTGGAATTCCCCGATCCGCCGACGTGGAACATCGGAAACCCGTGGCAGACCCTGTCCCCCTCTCCAAACCCCCACGCCGCGTAGGACAAGGCGCCGATCGTTACGATCGGGCCATGAGGTAACAGCGTCGGCTTGGGCAAGCCCGTCGTCCCCGATGTGTATTGAATCATCAGAAGGTCATTTGCCTGCACCTCGGGCAAGAGACCGTTCAAGGAAGCAGACGCCTCCATCCGATCCACCTCGTCGCCGATATGATAGAGCCCGCGAAGCCGTGGCACACTGCGCCTTACCTTTCCCACGATGGCGCGCATGTCTTCGCCGCCGGCGGTCCCGTCGTGGAAAACCGCAACGGCGTCGGACGCCGCAAGCGCATATTCGAGTTCCGCCGCACGATAGAGCGGATTCAGCGCGACGAGGACCATACCCGCCTTGGCGATAGCGAATTGCAGCAGAATCCAGTTCGGGTGATTGGGCGCCCATAAGGCAATGCGTTCGCCCGGGCGATAGCCTGCGCCGATCAGCGCATAGGCAAGTTTCGTCGAGCGTTCATGCAGCTCGGAAAACGACCAGCGCACCCCTGCGACGCTCGATTGACAGGCAAAGACGACAGCCTCCGCATCGGGCCACCGCGCGGCGGATCGAGCGAGAGCACGCCCGAGCGGGAGATGATCACACCCTCCCGCTGCCGCATCGGCGGGCCAAAGGGATTGGCTGAGCGGCACGTTTCGCCTCCTCGATTCCGGAAAGGGTTCCGCGCGGAACTTCAAGCCCTCCGAAATAACGCGGGCGAGCGGCTTCACTTGCTCGCATACGGCTCACCCTCAGTCATATTCGGGGTCATGCGATTGCGGCGATCCATACCCCGCATTTATAAACTGTCTACGGCCTTGCCCCTTCCCCAGATCCGAGAAAATCGAATGGATGATCTACCCGAAGCCATAAAGGACTGGATCGGCCGCGCGACGGTCGTCGTGGACCACGTTGTTACCGTAGAGCAGGGCCTCTGGACCAATTTCTGTGTCGCCATAGAAGACGGCAACCTCCTTTACTGGGATTATCCTGCGTCGCGCGACCATACCGAAACCGTCATCGCGCCGCCCGCCATGCTGCCGAGCTGGGCCATCGAACATGCGTGGGCGCCCGGTCGTGACCGGCCGACGATGCGTACGCTGGAACTGCATTTCATGGTCAAGGATGCGCTTGGACTACGCAATGGAATCGTGACAGAGGTCGAACTCGAATTTCACGCTCCGCTGCGCGCGGGAGAGTCCGTGCGTGCCGAACAGATTCTTCGCTCCGTCAGCGATGAAAGGGAAACACGGCTCGGCATCGGTCGCAACTGGGAAATCGACGTCGTCTACCGCAAACCCGATGGAAGCCTTGCCGGTATCCAGCATCTTCATTTCCTGGCTTACGGAAAGATTGATTCATGAACGAGGCGGTGAGAGGCACGATCACTCCGAAGGTCGGCGACCGGTTGCCCGAACTTGTGATCCGCATAACGCGAAAGTTGATAATCGCCGGAGCGACGACAAGCCGAGACTGGCAGCCCCAACACCACGATAAGGACGCGGCAAAGACTGCGGGTCTCTCCGACATCATCATGAACAACTACACGCAGGCCGGTCTTATCAGCCGCTACATAACCGATTGGAGCGGGCCTATCGGCCGCATCGGCCGGCTGAAATTCGCGATGCGACGCCCGATTTATCCCGATCGCGACGTGCGTTTCGCCGGCGGCGTCGTTGCCGTCGACAAGGACAGTGGACAGATTTCCTGGGTCAAGGTCGATATCACGCTGAGCGACGCAGACACGCTTCTGACTTCGGCATCGGTCAAGTTCGCTTTGCCCGCATATATCAGCGCGAAATCGCCCTGGCATTGCCATCCCTCGGAATGGCGCCCCTGAACCGATCATCGAAAGGAAAATGCGAGCGGCAACCGAGTTGAGACGCTCCGGGCCAACCCGCACAGTCCGCACCGCAGTGAGCCCGCGGAGCCCGTAAAATCGTATGGAATTAGACCTCTCAGCAGAACAGCTCCTGCTCCAGGATACGGTGCGTCAGCTCTGCGAGAATTGTTTTCCGTTCACCGCGCTGCGCAGGATTGAGACCGACCCCGACGGTCTTGACCGAGCCTTCTGGGCGCAGCTTTGCGAAATCGGCGTACCCTCCATGCCCATCGCCGGGGAGCACGGCGGACTTGGCATGGGAATGCTCGAAACGGCGCTCGTGTTCGAGCAACTCGGGCGTCACCTGGCGACCACACCACTGTTGACGAGCTCCCTTACCGCAGCGTCTTTGCTGGCTTCATCGAAAGGCACTGAGCGTCGCGACCATTGGCTGGCCCATATCGTTCAGGGCGGAATTGTATCGGTTGCATCCGATGAACCTAACGGCTTGCCCAATATTGCGGACAGCCGCACGTCGTTTGAGAGAACTTCGGATGGCATTCGTCTTTCGGGCGTGAAGCACTTCGTGCCGTTTGCCTCGATCGCGGAGGGCTTTCTCGTCCTTGCGCTCGATACTACGAGCGGCGAGCCCGCGCTGGTGATGATCCCCCGCGACGCAACCGGCATCACGATCCGGCAGCAAGCGAATCTCGCGACTGAACCGTATTTCCAGATCGAACTCGCCGGCGTCGAACGACCGGCAGACGACGTTCTCGTGATACAGGATTTTCAGGACCACTGGCGGAAAACAACCGCGCGCGCTTACATCGCCACGGCAGCACAAGCCGTAGGAGCGGCGCGACATGCGCATGAAATCAGCCTTCGCTATTCAAAGGAACGGGAAGCGTTCGGTCAGCCGATCGGCGGCTTCCAAGCGATCGCTCACTATCTTGCCGATGGAATCGTGGAGATCGAGGGGTGCCAGACCCTCTTTCACCAGGCCGCGTGGCTGCATGATGAAGGGTTGAGCTTTGAAGCGGCGGCCGCAATGGCAAAATTGCAGGCCGGGGCCATGTTCCGCCGTATCTCCACGATGGCCATCCAGATCCACGGAGGTCTCGGCTATACGACGGAAGCGGATCCACAGCTTTTCTTCCGCCGTGCCAAACAATGGCAACTGTTGAACGGAGACGATTCCTTTCTTGAAGATGAGATCGCCAGACTGACCATCGATACGGCGGTCACCGATGTTTGAGACAATCGACTATCATGTCGAAAACGGCATTGCACTATTCCGCCTGAACCGGCCGGACCGTTCGAACGCCATCGACCAGCGCATGAACATGGAACTTCCACTGGCGTGGGAGCGCTTCCGCACGGATCCATCGGCTATCGTCGCTATCGTGACCGGGAGCGGCAACAAGGCGTTTTGCACGGGAGCGGACCTGCACGACCTGCCCGCGCTCGACGATCGAGCGACGGCCGCGGATGCTATTCGCTGGACGAGTCTTCAAAACCGCGTCTGGAAGCCGGTGATCTGCGCCGTAAATGGTCTCACCGTGGGAGGCGGCCTGCACTTCATCGCCGATTCCGATATCGTGCTTTCCAGTCGCCACGCCGAATTCTGTGACAGCCACGTCAGCGTCGGGCTCGTATCAGGCTTGGAACCGATCTCTCTGGCGCGGCGGATACCGATGGAGGCAGTGCTGCGGCTCGCGCTGGTGGGCCGTGACCAACGCATGACCGCCGAACACGCGCTCCGCCTCGGCATGATCGGCGAGGTCGTGGAGGCCGACGCACTCATGCCCCGCGCCTTCGCAATCGCACACAGCATCACGAAGAATTCCCCAAGCGCCATGGCACGAACAAAACGCGCGATCTGGCGTTCGCTCGAACTTCCCCTTCATGATGCTCTGGAACGTGCGTGGGAGGATATTGCCCGGCACAATCGAGGCGCTGACTTCGCCGAAGGCTGCGCGGCCTTTGCGGAACGGCGCAGCCCGATCTGGCAGCCATGGAACGGCGAAGACGCGGATGCGTAGCCCTGCCACCATATCCGTCGAACGGATCGGAAGCGTCGGTGTTGTCGCGCTCAACCGACCTGACCGGCTCAATGCGTACACACCCGATATGGGAGACGAGCTGGTGGATGCCTTCCGCGCCCTGTCCACCGATACGGAGGTCGGGGCAATCGTCGTTACCGGCTCGGGTCGCGCCTTTTGCGCGGGCGCGGACCGGGACTTTCTAAACGGGCAGCTGAGCAGAACGGGCAAACAGATCGGCGAGGAGCACTTTATCGCGGGTTTTGCCGAAGAGCTCTTCGCCTTGCACAAACCTACCATTGCCGCCGTCAACGGCCCGGCAGTGGGAATCGGCGTGACCATGCTGCTGCCCTTCGATTTTCGGATCGCGGGAACGCGTGCCCGGTTCGGTTTCCCATTCGTCGGTCTGGGTTTGATGCCGGGCATGGGTTCCACCTATCTTTTGCCGGCAATCGTCGGCCCGGCGCAGGCAAAACAGATCCTGCTTCTCGGCAAGACCATAGACGCGCACGACGCTCTCGATACCGGCCTTGTCCATGAAGTCGTCGACGACCGCGCATTGTTCGACCACGCACTTGCGCTTGGCGCCCGACTGGCTGAGCACGACGGGGCTGTGCTCGCCGGATGCAAGCGCATCTTGAACCACCAAAGCGTGGCCATGCTCCGCGAAGCCGTTCAGCGGGAGCGGGAAGAAACACAACGTCTCATCGAAAACGGGCGCCGCACTGCAGATCACGCTGACGGAAGGTTTTGTTCCTGATGCACGAAATCCGCTTTGACGACATTCCCGCACTCCGGATGCGCATATCGGATGAATATGGTCCGTGGAGCGAGGCGCTCGATGTGCCTCAATCGATGATTTCTGCCTTCGCGGAAATGACCGGCGACCGGCAATGGATTCATGTCGATGTTGAGCGCGCCGCGAAAGAGAGTCCATTCGGCATCACCATCGCACACGGCTTTCTGGTGCTCGGGCTTTCCGCCGTCATCAAGAACAGCGCCGACTATGTGGTCGTGGGCCATGGCAGCGCCCTCAACTATGGGCTCGAGAGGGTACGCTTCATTGCCCCGGTTCCGGCCGGATCAAGGATTCACGGGCGAACTCGCATGGTCCGTGTCGCCGAGGAAAAGGGCGGGACGATGCTGACGATTCAGGTCGCGATCCACACCGTCGGCTCCGCGAAACCCGCACTGTGTTTCGACTGGCTGCTCCTTTACCGGGGGTGAAGACAGGAACGACGATGATCGAGACCATTCCCCTGCCTGTCACCGATAATCCTGTCGACGCCGATTTCTGGCGCGGTTGTCGCAACGGCAAGCTGCTGGTCCAGTCTTGTATCGCCTGCGGCCACGCACAGCACCCCCCCCGTGCGATGTGTCCTGTCTGCCGGTCGACCGATCTCGGTTGGCGGGAAGCTTGCGGCACAGGGCGCATCTGGGCGTTCACGGTCGCACATCCGCCGCTTCTGCCGGCCTTCGCGGCCATTGCGCCTTATGCCGTCGCCCTGGTTGAACTCGATGATTTCCCGGGCATCAGAATGGTCGGTGCGATGATTCAGGATGGCGCATCCGCGCTGGGCGGAGTCGATCCAGGGGCGCTCTCCATCACCGCGCCTGTGCGCGTCGGCTTCGTGTCGATGGCAGAGGACGTCGCCTTACCTTGTTGGACGCCCACGAAAACGGCTCTTCCGAAGGACAAGATATCATGACAGTCAAAGCGCTCGGTTACATCGGCCTGGGGAGCAAAGACCCCGGCGCCTGGCTTCGCTTCGGAGTCGATATGCTGGGCATGATGCCGGCACGGGCGATTCCCGGTGAAGGATGGGGCGCCGCGGTTGACGGGCGGGTTCCCGGCGTCGCGCGCGATGGCACCGTTTTTCTCAAGATGGACGACCGCCAATGGCGCATTGCCGTTCATCCGACCGACGGCAGCCGTGAACTCCTGTATCTCGGCCTGGAACTGGATGACCATATCAGTCTCGAACGATGCGCCGTGTTGCTGCAGGACGAGGGCTATGCCGTCCGGCATGCCCGGCCGGAGGAAGCGCGGTCGAGAGCCGTCACCGGCCTTTTCTTCTGCGAAGATCCGTCGGGCAACGTGCTCGAATTCTTCTATGGGCCCACGACCGACTATAATTTTGCGTCTCCGGTACCCGGGCAACGCTTCGTCGCGGGCCATCTCGGCCTTGGCCACGTCAATCTGTTCCTCGACCGGCAAGCCGCCTGCTTCGATTTCTACACGCGCCTTCTAGGCTTCAAGCTCTCGGATTACATCCGATACGGAGAGGAGGCCGCGCTGCAATTCCTGCGCTGCAACCCCCGTCATCACAGTCTTGCCATGCTGGATTTCGGCGTGGGCAACGTGCTGCAACACCTGATGGTCGAGATGGAAACCATTGACGATGTCGGCAAGGCCCTCGATCGCGCAAAACGTCTAGGCTTTCCAGTGGTGAGTGCGCTGGGGCGCCACCGCAATGACGGCACGCTCTCGTTCTACATGCGCTCGCCGGGGACGGTCGACGTCGAGATCGGCTGTGAGGGCAAGATTCTCGACGAAACCTGGGTAGCAAACGAATTCTGCGAAGGTGATGTTTGGGGGCATGACGGCCTCGTCGAAGCGGTGATCCAGTCCGGCGAGAATGCGCGGCGACACGCCGAGCCCGGTTCGGAGTGATGGCCGTGGGCAGGATCGACACCGACTATCGACTGGATGATCGTTATACACGAACCGAAGGCCGCGTCTTTCTGTCTGGCTCGCAGGCGCTTGTGCGCCTGCCGATGATGCAGCGGCAGCGGGATCTCGCTGCCGGCTTGAATACGGCGGGCTTCATCTCCGGCTACACGGGATCTCCGCTCGGCGGCTATGACATTGCCCTTTCGCAGATCCCGGAACTGCTGGCTCAGCATCACATTCATTTCCAGCCGGCGATCAACGAGGATCTCGGCGCAACCTCCGTGTGGGGATCGCAGCAGGTCCACCTGGCCGGGCAGGCACGCTACGATGGCGTATTCGGAATCTGGTATGGCAAGGGTCCGGGCGTCGACCGGTCGGGAGACGCGCTCAAGCACGGCAGCTATTCCGGTTCTGCTCCCAAGGGGGGCGTTCTCGTTCTGGCGGGCGATGACCACGGCGCAAAATCATCCACGATCGCGCATCAGAGCGACCATGCCTTCATCCATTTCGCCATACCCTACTTCAATCCGGCGACGGTGCAGGACTATCTGGACTATGGCCTGCACGGGTTCGCCCTCTCCCGCCATTCGGGATGCTGGGTTGGCATGAAGTGCGTCACCGATACGATTGAAAGCAGCGCGTCGGTTGATGTCGATCCCGATCGGATTCGCACCGTTCTGCCAAAGATCGATGCAGGTGGTGCAGGGCTCAACACACGCTGGGGGATTCCCGCACTCGTCGCCGAGAAGCGGCAATATCAGGAACGACTCCCCGCCGTGCACGCCTACGTCAAGCTGAACGGCCTCAACCGCACGGTTGTTGCGTCCCCTATCCCACGTCTGGGTATCGTTACGACCGGGAAGGCTTTCCTCGACGTGATGCAGGCGCTTGAAGACCTCGGGCTCAGGCTGAAGGATTGCGAAGCCATCGGCCTTTCCGTCCTCAAGATCGCAATGCCGTGGCCGCTCGAACCCTCTTCACTTCTCGACTTCGCCGTGAACCAGCAAGAACTGCTCGTCATCGAAGAGAAGCGCCCGGTCATCGAAGAGCAGATCGCCCGACTGTTGGTAAACCTCACACAGCGGCCGCGCCTTTTGGGCAAGCAGGACGAAGATGGGTTGCCGCTGGTGCCTGCCGAGGGCGAACTCGCACCGCGCCTCGTCGCAAAGATCGTCGGTGAAAGGATCTTCGCGCTTACAGGGGACGATCGCGTCGCGCGCGCTCTGGATCGGGTGCGGCGGGCAGATGCCGACGCTGCGACCTCCGGGGCTTCGCTTGTCCGACTGCCCAGCTTTTGCGCAGGCTGTCCGCATAATCGGTCGACGAAGGTGCCGGAGGGCAGCATGGCGTTCGGCGGGATCGGCTGCCACGGCATGGCGACCTTCCTCCCCGAGCGCAGCACCCCCACCCTTTTCCAGATGGGCGGCGAAGGGGCATCGTGGATCGGAATGGCGCCCTTCACAGAGCGTTCGCACATCTTCCAGAATCTGGGTGACGGAACTTACTATCACTCGGGCTTGCTGGCTATCCGCGCGGCCGCTGCGGCGAACATCAACATCACGTACAAGATCCTGGTCAACGACGCGATCGCGATGACCGGCGGCCAGGAAATTGCAGGCAAGATGCGGGTCGATGTTCTGACGCGCCAGCTGGAAGCCGAGGGTGTCCGCGCGATTACGGTGGTATCCGATCAGCCGGAATCCTACCCGAAGGACGCGGTTTTCGCGCCGGGCACCACCATCCATCATCGGCGCGAGTTGGATGAGGTACAGCGACGGCTGCGCGAAACTCCCGGCGTCACGGCGATCGTCTATGATCAGAACTGCGCGACCGAACTCCGCCGTCGCCGTAAACGCGGCCGTGCTGTCGATCCGGACCATCGTCCTTTCATCAATAGCCGGGTATGCGAAGGCTGCGGAGACTGCTCGGTGCAGTCCAACTGCATCGCCATCGAGCCGGTCGAAACGAATTTCGGGCGCAAGCGCCGCATAAACCAATCGGCCTGCAACAAGGATCTTTCCTGCCTCGACGGCTACTGCCCCAGCTTCGTGACCATCAAGGGTGGTCGCTTACGCAAGAAGGCAGGCTCGGGCTCGACATCCAATGGCGAACACATAGCAGCGGCCCTGCCGGCACCGGCGTGCGCACCGGTCGAAACGCCTTTCAATCTGCTGATCACCGGCATCGGCGGATCAGGTGTGGTGACGCTCGGCGCGATTCTGGCGATGGCCGCTCATCTTGAAGGCAAGGGAAGCTCGGTTCTGGACGTGACGGGACTTGCCCAGCGCAACGGACCCGTCACCAGCCACATCCGTATCGCGGCTTCCCCCGATGCCCTTCACGCGACCCGCATAGTCCGTGCCGATCTCGTGATCGGGAGTGATATCGTGGTGAGCGCTAGCCCGGCCGTACTGAACATCCTTTCGCCGGGGCACACGCGCGCCATCATCAACAACCATGTTTCGCCAACATCCGATTTTGCGACCAATCCGGACCTCAATCTCTCCGCCGGAGCCATGGAGGAGATGATCGAGGCGCGCGCAGGCGAGGTGGAGTTCATCGAAGCGAACAGGATCGCTTATACTTTGATGGGTAACGAGGTTGCAGCCAATCTCATGCTCGTCGGCTATGCAGCGCAGCGCGGATGGCTGCCAATTTCCATCCCCGCGATTGATCGCGCGATAGAACTCAACGGCGCATCCGTGGAGATGAACCGGCAGGCACTGGCTTGGGGCCGAATCGCAGCGGCGCAGCCGGAGCGGCTTTCGAGCCTCGTCTCGCCGGTTTCCGAGAATCGCGAAAACACAAACGTCGACGAGATCGTCGAACGAAATGCCGCCGAGTTGTACGCCTATCAGGACGCTCAATATGCCGAACGTCATCGCCGCCTCGTCACCATTGCAGGACGGGCGGAGAAACGGCTCGGCGTGGACAGTACGGCATTCGCGCGGGCGGTCGCAAAGAACCATTTCAAGGTGCTTGCGTACAAGGACGAATACGAAGTCGCCCGGCTGCTGACCGGCACCGCATTCGTGGACACGCTTTCCGAGACATTCGACGGCGATTTCCAGATCGAATATAATATGGCCCCGCCGTTCCTGCAGCGGCGCGATCCGCGAACGGGGCGCTATCCCAAGCGCCGCTTCGGCGCGTGGATGACGCCGGTTCTGAAACTTCTTGCACACGGAAAAAGGCTGCGCGGCACAGTTTTCGATCCCTTCGGCTATGCCGCGCATCGCCGAGCAGAGCGGGCGCTGATCGTCGAGTACGAACGCGATATCATCAGTTTGGCAGATGAACTGACGGCGGATCGCCTCGCACTGTCCGTAGAAATCGCATCCCTGCCGGAAGGGATACGCGGCTTCGATACGGTGAAGGAGGCGTCGATGGCTGAGGCGCGGCAGAAGAAGCGCTTGCTCGAACAGGAATTGGGAGGTGCGGCGAACACCGCCGCGCGGCAGAACGATGGGAAACAGCATGAACAGGCTTGATGGCAAGGCTGCCGTCGTCACGGGCGGAGGACGCGGAATTGGACGCGGCCACTGCCTGCAGCTCGCCGCCGCGGGCGCGAAGGTAATCGTAAACGACATGGACGAAGAGGTTGCCGAAACCGTCGTCACGGAGATTCGCGCGGCGGGCGGGATCGCGGAAAGCGGCGTCGTCGGTATCGATAGCCGCGCAGGCGCCGAAGCGTTGATCGCGCGATGCATCGAGCACTTTGGCCATATCGACATTCTCGTCAACAATGCCGGTAACTTGCGCGACCGAACGTTCCTCAGAATGACCGACGAAGAGTTCGATGCTGTCTGGACGGTTCATGTCAAGGGCACCTTCTGGTGCAGTCAGGCCGCTGCTCTCGCCATGCGGGACAGCGGCCGCGGCGGCTCGATCGTCAACACGACCTCCGGCGCGCATTTCGGAAGCTTCGGCCAGACGAATTATGCCGCCGCCAAGGGTGCCATCGCGTCGATGACCTACACCTGGGCGCTGGAGCTCGCCCGCTTCGGCATTCGCGTGAACGCAATCGGTCCGACGGGAACGACCCGCATGTCGGACACGTTCGCGGGCGGGGCAAGCCCTCTGCCCTATATCGATCCCACGCTGAACGGGGCGCTTGTAGCCTTCCTGTGCAGCGATCTTGCCGCGGGCGTGAGTGGCCAGATATTCGGGTCTGGCGGGGAGCGCGTCTCTCATATGGTGCAGCCCCATTATGGCAAGACGTTGATCCGTGAAGGCGGATGGACGATCGACGCGCTTGTCGAGCATTTTTCGCGACAGTTCGCAGGAGAGTTCGGACCGCTCGGTATGCTCGGAGAGCCCTATCCGTTTTACGGCGGGGTCACCACGGAGCATGTGACACCGTGAGCGCCGGCGCCTTCAAGGATCGGACCGCGATTGTCGGCATCGGCCAAACCCGCTTTGCAAAAAGCCTGCCCGAAACCGAACTTCAACTGGCCTGCATTGCGATACGCGCGGCGCTCGGAGATGCAGGCATCAATCCCGAAGAGGTCGATGCGCTCGGCTGCTTTACGCAGGAAACTACGCCGGAATTCGAAATCGCGCGCAATCTCGGCTTCGGGGAGCTGCACTTTTTTAGCCAGGTAGCCCATGGCGGCGGCGCGATATGCGGAGCGGTCGGGCAAGTGTGTTCGGCGATCGCGCTCGGAATCGCCAAGGTCGGGGTGGTGTGGCGCTCGCGGAAGCGAGGTGACCCGTCGAAACGGCAATGGGCGGGCGTTCAGCCGCGCATAGACGACCACTGGAAATGGTCTCGCCCGCACGGCCTGTCGCGCCCGGCGGACGAAGTAGCGATGCTAATGCGCCGCTACATGCATGAGTTCGGTGCCACCCGAGAGGATCTGGCGAACGTCGCGCTTACGCAGCGCGCCTATGCCAATGCCAATCCGGACGCGTTGATGCGCGAGAAAACTCTCGGTCTCGATACGTACCTGAATGCGCGCATGATCGCCGAACCGTTGTGCCTTTTCGACAATTGCCTCGAAAGCGATGGCGCGGTGGCCCTCGTCATCACGAGCGCCGAGTATGCGCGCGACCTGAAACAGAAGCCGGTCCTCGTCCACGCGTTCTCGCAGGGGATGAATCGGGAGCATCAGTTGATGACCGATTATCACGGACCTGACCCCTTCCATTCATCATCCGCCGCGACCGCACGCAACCTCTGGAGGCAGTCCGATCTCTCTCCGCCAGATATTGACGTCGCCCAGATCTATGATGCGTTTTCTCCTCTCGTGTTGTTCAGCCTTGAAAATTACGGGTTCTGCGGGCGCGGCGAAGCTGCTGCCTTCGCTGCGTCCGGCGCGATCGGGCCTGGAGGTCAGCTTCCGGTCAATACGTCGGGCGGCAGCTTGTCGGAAGTCTACCTGCACGGCGTCAATCTCGTCACCGAGGCTGTTCGGCAGTTGCGTGGGACAGCGGCGAACCAGGTCCCTGGAGCCGAGAGCTGCCTAGTAAGCAGTTGCGACAGCACGCCCAATGGTGCGCTGGTTTTGAGGAACTGAACTGGGAGGACGAGATGGCCGCATTACTTGCGGGAAACAGCGTCGATGTTGGCATCGTCACGAACAACGAAGACGCGATGATTGGCTTTTACTGCGGTATCCTCGGCCTTTCCCTGGCCGGAGAAGCAACGCTTCCCAACGGTGCCAGGATTCGCCGCATTGCCTGCGGCCAATCTGTGCTGCGCCTCTACATACCCCCTAGTCCCGTTCAACCGAGACCAGACGAACACTGGTCAGCGGTCGCGGGGCTTCGCTATTGCGCGATGCGGATCGACAATCTCGCCACTGTCGTTGATGATTGTCGGCGCGAAGGCGTGACGATCGTGCAAGATGTGGTGGAGCCCCGAGCCGGCGTATCGGCGGCCCTCATCGCCGATCCGGACGGCAACGTGATCGAGTTGATGCAAGTCGGGAACGGGAAACAGCAAGCAGAATGACTCTCAGGAAAACCTTGCTGATCACGGGCGGAAGCCGTGGTATCGGCCTGGCGGCCGCACGCCGCTTTGCCGAGGAAGGGTATGACGTCATAAGCCTGTCGCGATCGGCAGCGGCACTCGACGGGGCAACGCACATTGCGGCAGATTTCGCGGATCCGGCTTGGACGGCGGCCGCTGCCGGACCCGTATGTGCGGCGCTGGCGGGAAGTGACAGTATCTGTCTTGTCCACAACAGTGCGCTTCAGATACCCGGCAGCACCGCGGAGATTGATGTCGACGGCCTGCGGCGTTCGCTCGAAGTCAACGTCGTCGCCCCGGCGGCGCTCAACAGGATCGTGCTCCCCCTCATGCCTCGGGGCTCCTCGATCCTCTATGTGGGCTCGACACTTAGCCAGCGTGCCACGCGCGGCATGGCAGCCTATGCAGCGAGCAAGCACGCCGTGGCTGGCCTGATGCGAAGCACAGCCCAGGATCTTGGGGGCACGGGCATACATACAGCCTGCATTTGCCCGGGGTTCACGGATACTGAAATGCTGCGAAGCTATGGCGGCGATGCGCTGAAGCATCTCGCCTCGCTCGTTACCCAGCAACGCCTGATCACGCCGCGCGAAATTGCCGACCTGCTGCTCCACGCAGCCCTCAATCCCATAGTAAATGGCTCGATGATTCAGGCGGATCTGGGCTTCATCGAGCCGTAATCGCAGCCTTTCAAACGTGTATGGAATGCCGCCCAATTCAAAATGCGACTTTAATGTGAGCTTTTTTCAGTTTTAGTGTTAGCCTGTCGGCGGCCGAAATCAGACCAAAACGGCCGTGCCGGGTGGCAAATGCGTCCCTTAGAACGCCCTCACCCGCCCTAGACGACGGGGAGGAGCAGAGATGAGGCCACAGATCGCAGAACTCTCACCACGCAAGGTTCCTCAGCAGCAACGTGCGCAATTCACTGTGGATTGCATTCTCGGCGCTGCTGAATCGATCATCATCAAGAGCGGCTACGATGCCGCCACGACCAACCATATCGCCGAGGTGGCGGGCGTCAGCATCGGATCACTCTACCAGTATTTCTCCAGCAAGGAGGCGATCGCCGCCGCGCTGGTCGAAAACGCGGTCTCGAAAGCAACCGAAGTGCTTCGCGAATGTATTCTCGCGAACATGGGAAAGCCGCTGGCCGAAGCGATCAGAACGATCATCACCGTAATCCTGTCCACAAGGCGCGAGTATAATTTCATTTTCATGCTGTTGCCGCGCCAGGTTCCGAAGCTCGGCAAGTTGTCCCGCAGTGTGACCACCGAGAAGTTTCTCTACAACACGATCCGCACCTTCTATCACCATCACAGACACGAGATTGTGGTCGAGGATCTGGAAATCGCCATGTTCGTTGCACAGCATCTCGTTGTGGGAAGCATCGACGCCTATCTCGAGGACAATTCCATCCTCATCACCGATGAGCAGTTGGTCGACCACATCGCCGATGCCGTTGTCAAATACCTTACAAAATGAGCCGGAGGGGCGGGTGGATTTCGATTTCGACGCAGATCAGAAGGCATTCATAAAAGAGGTTCGCGAATTTCTCGAAGATGTCCGGCAATGGCCGGATGCCGCGGACATCATGTGCCCCGAGCGGGAATCGGATTCGATCCTTGCGGATACGCCTGCCCGAAAAAGGTTCAATCGGGAACTTGCGCGGCGCGGCTACCTCGGCTTGTCATGGCCCCGTGAATATGGAGGGCAGGGCCGGCCCGGCATCTACGAATATCTCCTCAACGAAGAGCTTTCCCGTGTCGGAGCGCCCTTGATCGGAAAAGGCGTCGGCTGCGTAGGCCAGACATTGATACGGCATGGATCGGACAAGTTAAAAAGCGAATTCCTGCCGCGCATTCTGAAAGCCGAGATCGAGTTCGCTCTGGGGTATACGGAACCGCACGCCGGATCCGATCTCGCGGCACTCCGCCTCCGTGCCGACCGCGTCGAAAACGGCTGGATGCTGAACGGTCAGAAGATGTTCACGACCTCGGCGCATTTCGCCGACTGGTACTGGCTCGCTGCACGCACCGATTTCGATGCACCGAAGCACAAGGGCATCAGCCTTTTTCTGCTGCCGATGGACCAGCCGCGCATTACGATCCATCCGATCGAGACCATGGGCGAACACGTAACGAATCAGGTCTTTCTCGATAACGTGTTCGTCGGGGACGACTACGTCGTGGGGGAACTGAACAAAGGGTGGCTCTACATTTGCGAGGCGCTCGACTACGAACGCTTCACTTTCTACACGTTCAGCCCGCTTGAAGAAAAACTCAAGGCGCTTCGCGCGTTGCTTTCCGCGAAGGCCGATGATCGGCGTGCCATCGCGGATCGGCCCCACGTACGTCGGCGCCTCGCCCGCCTCACTTCAGAGGTGGAGCTTTCCAAAATGCTGCAACGGCGTGTCGTTCACGCCGCGTCCCAGAACCGCGTGCCGACGATCGAGGCGGCCATGTGCAAGCTTTACAGCACCAGTCTTCATCAGCGTCTCGCGGATTTCGCGCTGGACAGTCTGGGGTTGGACGGATTGCTGCACAAGGGAGACCCAAAGGCGCCCGCGGTCGGAAAATGGGAATGGTCCTATCGCGCAACGGCGCTTGATACGATCGGCGCCGGATCGTCGGAGGTACAGCGGAATATCATCGCCCGCCGTCATCTCGATTTGCCGCTCCGGTTCTGAGCCGGAGGATTACGCCCCGAGTGCGGCCTGCAACGCCCGGCGCGCACCGGGCGCCGCAACGCGGATGATTGCAAGCGCCCTCGCTTCGGCGTCTTTCCCGCGCAGGTCGGCAACGCCGTACTCAGTCACCACCGCATCGACATCGTGCCCCGCCACGCTCACCGGCACATCAGGTGCAAGCCGGGGAACGATCCGCGATCGGCCGTTTCCCGTTGAGGGAAGTGCGATGATCGAGAGCCCACCGCGCGATCTGTGCGCTGCGGCCGCGAAGTCCGGCAACCCGCCGCACGCGCTGACATGGCGACCGTTGACCTTTTCCACATTGACCTGACCGAACAGGTCGATCTCCAATGCCGAATTGACCGCGATGAACCCATCGATCGCCGAAAGGGTCGAGAATGCGTGGGTATAGGATATCGGTCTCAGGACGATATCCGATCGTTCGTGAAGCCAGCGTTGAAATCCATGCGACCCGACGAGCGTCGCACAGCAGATCGGGGCGCTTCGATCAACCGCCCCGGATTCGACCAGCGCGCGCAGCGGATCGCTGAGCAGCCCTGAATGGAGTCGGAGCCTGCGCCGCTTAGCGAGATGCGCGAAAACACCGGCAGGAATTTTCCCGATGCCGGTTTGCAGCGCGCTGCCGTCGCCGACAAGGCTGGCGACATGGAGCGTGATCGCATCCGTGACCTGATCAGGAGCTGCCGTACCTTCCGGCCACGCCGGTGGGGTCCGATCATCTCGAACAATATGGGTAAAAGCCTCCAGATCGAACGTGAAGCCACCGGGAAGCGTCGGCAGATCGGTACACATCACCGCGACGCGGCATGAGGCGCTCGCCATGGCGACGTCATAGAACTCGGCGCAAAGGCCGGTCGAAACCCTTCCCGAACTGTCCGGCAGGCTGACGGGAACGAACACGATATCGGGCGCGAAGCGGTCAATTTCACCACCAACCCCTGAATAGGTGGCGACGATCTGCCGATAGACCTCTGGCCCGCCTGGTCCTGCCGGAAAGAAGCCGGCGACGCCGCGAACCGCCCGCATCGCGGCCCCATCGAAGCGGTTCAACCCCGCAACGAAGGACGTCAACGCCGAAAGGTGTGAGAAAGCGTCGCCCCGTACGTCGGCTACCGCGTGGAGCGCGAGCGGTTCGCCGCTGGTGCCCTGCAGGAACAGTCTTTCGCACTGCCGTAGGAGATGAGGTACATTATCGAGGCCGATTAATCTTGCCGTCACGGCCCGTTCGCTCAGCGCGGATCGAAACAGATAGGCACAGAGTTGAAGCCTTGCAGGAATTCGCCGACGATGCGGCGGCAACTGTCCCGCTCGACCTCGAACACATCGATAGCGCCCAGCATTTCTTCCAGAAGAACACGGCCCTCCAGACGCGCGAGGTGCTGCCCCAGGCAGAAATGAATCCCGGTACCGAAGGACAGATTGCGCCGCTGGACACGGTGAATATCGAACCGGTGCGGCTCCAAAAACTCTCTCTCGTCCCGGCAAGCCGCGGCGTAAAGGAACAGCACGGATTGCCCTTCGCGCATCGTCTCGCCGTGAAAGGATCGATCGCGAACCAACCTGCGGCCGAGCAGGTTCGTCGGCTGGTCGAAGCGTGCAGCTTCCTCGAAAGCGGCCCCGGCCAAGCTCGGATCGTCTCGCAGAGCGGCAAGCTGATCGGGATGGCGATCGAGCTGATAGATGCAGCCCGCCGTCGAAAGCGGCAGCGTATCCGATCCCGTTATCACCATAGCGAATATGTTGAAGAACAGCTGATCTACGCTCATTCCACCGTCGAACCCGGCGTTCATCCACGCGACAAGATGGCTGTGTTCGGCGGGCGGTGCACGGCGATAGTGTTCGATCAGTCCGACGATGTAGGAATGCGCCTCGGAAAAGGCCTTCGCACCGGCCTCGGTCGTCCCCCGCACGCCGGACTCGCGCTCATAAAAGCGGTCCACGTATTCCCGTATCTGCAGCACTTCTTCCAGACGCAGACCGATGAATGCTGCGATAAGCTCCAGCGCCGTGCGGCTGGCAAGGCGATACACGTCAAGACGGCCTTCCTCCAGCATGGGAGCCATCAGGCGCCTGACGATATCGCGGACGTGGCTTTCGATCGTCGCGATCTTGTCCTTGGTGTAATCGCGCGCGATCAGATTGCGATACTGGGCGTGTTGCGGTGGATCCATGAACAAAAAAACGGCGGGCGGCGGATTTGCCGAGAGAAACAATGCATCCGTGGATGTGCCGTGCGTGGCGGTGAAGGATGCGCGGTCCATGCTGGCCTGCCAGACATCCTCGAACCGGGACAACACCCAGCAATCGAGATCGTCGATATAATAGGCGGGGGCCTCCGCCTGCATTCGGGCGTAGGTGGGCCACGGATTTGACCACAACGTCTCGTTATAGGGTGAATAATCGATTGCCATCGGCGAAATCCTCATCCCTTTACCGAGATCTCTGCGAGCAACGCCTTGAGCGCGCCCTCATGTTCGATCCCACTGTGCGCGAGTGCCTGAAGGCTTGCGCAGTGATCCAGAAAATAGTCGAGCCGCGCTGTCTGTCCGCTGACAAGCAGGCGCTTGGCCATACGCAGCGCCCGGCGTGGTTTGGCTGCAAAGTCCCGCGCCATATCCTGTGCCCGGGTCAGAAGGTCATCAGGCGTGCAGATTTCCAGCAGCAGGCCGATCGCCAGTGCCTCGTCGGCATCGATGACACGGCCCGAGAAAGTCAGTTCGGCAGCGCGCTGAGCTCCGACGATGCGGGGCAAGAACCAGGCACCGCCGTCACCCGGTACAAGACCGACGTTGACGAAGGATTCCGCCATACGCGTACGCGTCGAGCCGAGGCGGATGTCGCACATGCAGGCAAGGTCGAGACCAGCTCCGATCGCCGGGCCGTTCACGGCGGCGATCACCGGAATCTCCAGTCTGTGCATGGCCAACGTCATTTTCTGGATACCGCGGCGGTATCCGTTCTGAATATCGAACGGCTCGCCCGCGAATATGCCGGTTTTCGACGCCATATCCTTGATGTTGCCGCCAGCCGAAAATGCGCGGCCGTCGCCCGTCAGCACAAGCGCGCCAACGCGCTCGTCCATGCTCGCCCAGTCGCACACGGCAATAATATCGTCCGCAAGCTGCGTACCCGTCAGGACGTTTCGAACGTCATCGCGGCAGAAACGAAGGGTCGCCACGCCGTCAGCAAGGACAAGCTCGCTGTCGCGGCATATCGGCAGGCCGGTTGTGGCACTCATTTCAATGCCTCTCGCTCTGCTTCGAGCAGCCGGTCACTCCTTGCCGTCAGCCAATGCCAAAGGGGAATTGGGCGAGCGGCAAGCGTGAAGCGACCTATCCACTGCGCCCAATATTGTTCGGATCCGTGCTCGCCGCGCCATTTGAGGGCCTGCAAGCTGAAGCGGTGCAGCGGATATTCGCGGGTGAAACCAATTGCGCCGTGCACCTGATGCGCAATGTCCACGGATATCGCCGCAGCGCGGTTGGCACGCCACTTCGCTGCAGCGATTTCAAAACGAGCATCACCGTACGTTGCCGCCTGACACGCGCTGGCGGATGCACAAGCGACGGCAGCGCACTCCTCGGCAAGGACGGCCAATTGCTGTTGCACGGCCTGCAGCCGGGCAAGAGGCTTTCCGAACTGGACGCGAGCGATCACATGCTCGACCGAAAGCCCCAGCATGCCTTCCATCGCACCCGCGATCTGGCAGCTCCGCAGCAGGGCGGCTTCGAAATGCAAGGCGTCGACATCCAGCGTCATGCGGCCGGAAGCGATGATCTCGCCGTCCTCCGCGGACAGGAGCGTCCAATGCCGGCGCTCCAAAACCAGGCTCCGCCGGTCTCCTGGCGAATGTGGATGCGCTTGTCGACCGCCCATACCCTCCGCGAGAATGAAGCCCACCGGACCGCTCGGAAGAACAACACCCATCCGCGACAGCCACGACCGGGCAAGTATGGTTTCGCCGACCGGTATAGCCAAACCGTGACGGCCTGCGGCGTGGAAGACGACCCCGGCATCCTTCCAGGAACCGCCGAAACCGCCAGCCTCCTGCCCGACCAGCAAGTCGTGCAAAGACAAAGCCTCGATCTCTGCCCAGATATTGCCCTTGGCTTCCTTCCCAGCGCTTCGCGCGGCAAGATCGGCAAACAGACTGTCAGCCATATCCTGGATGAGGGCCTGGTGACTGTCGTTCATCGCAAACCGAGTCCCCGGGCGATGATCCCGCGGAGGATCTCGCGCGTTCCGCCGCGCAGTGAAAAGCACACGCTTGTTCCCAGAAGAAAGTTCAGCGTCTCATCGAGTTCTTCATCCCAACCGCCGAAACTTGTATCGTCACATAAAGCCTGCAGATCCCGGGGTACGGCCTGCTCGAAGCGCGCACCCAAATCCTTGACGATCGACGCCTCGATCATGGGGTTCTCCCCCCGGCCGAGCTTCGCGGCCACCGACAAGGACATCTGCCGAAGCGTCCATATCTCGGCGGCCCAGCTGCCGACGAGGCCCGAGGCAGCATCGGACGCTTCGATGTCGATGGCCGCCAGCGCCGTTTCGACGAGAACGTGACTGCTCAGATAGCGTTCGGGCCCGCTGCGCTCGAACGCCAACTCGGTCGTCACCTGTTCCCAGCCGTGGCCGACCTCTCCGAGCACCATGTCGTCCGCGACGAAGACATCATCGAGAGAGATTTCGCAGAAATGCTGTTCGCCCATCTGGTCCACGATCGGCCGGATGGTGATTCCGGGAGAGGCAAGATCAACAAGAAGCTGGCTGAGGCCCCTGTGCTGGTTTTCCGTCCCGTTATCCGTTCGAACGAGTGCGATCATGTAGTGCGAATGGTCCGCGTGCGACGTCCAGATCTTTGACCCGCTGACCTTCCAGCCGCCCTCGACACGCCGGCCCCCCGTCGAAAGTGCGGAGAGGTCTGACCCGGCACCCGGTTCGCTCATGCCGATACAGAAATACAGCTCTCCGCGTGCCATGGCTGGCAGGAAGCGACGCTTCTGCGCGTCCGATCCGTAACGCAGCAACATTGCGCCGCTTTGCCGATCCGCAAACCAGTGGGCCGCGACCGGCGCGCCGGCGGCGATCAACTCCTCAGCGATGCGATAGCGCGCGAGGTGCCCGGCCTCCTCACCGCCGAATTCACGCGGCCATGTGATGCCGATCCAACCCCTGGCTCCGAGCGTGCGGCTGAATTCCTCGTCACGCGCGGACCAGCTTCGCGCGCGCTCGGACGTGGAGAGATGACGGACAGCCTCATCGATAAGCGCCCTGACTTCGGCCCGGGTGGGGCCGGCTTCGGGAGCGACATCAATCGGCGTCCAGTTGGAAAGATACGTCATTCATTTCCCCGATGGTGACGGCGGCGCCGGACCATTGGGCCAAAACTACCAGAGCCGGTTTCCGGGGCACCTCGCATTCGGCTCACGTCTCTTTCCGCGACTTCAGTCCCGCGAGGCGTACACGTGTTTCATCGCTGCTGATCAGTTCGGAAAGTTGATCCATTTCCGCCGCCATGATTTCCGCGACGCATTGACGTTTTGGCGATCGCATGAGGGCACGGCAAGCATCGACCGAGGATGCCGGCAACGCCGCCAGGCGTTCCGCTGCGGAACGTGCATCTGCTTCAACCAAGTCGTCTGATACGATTGCGGAAACCAGCCCTATATCACGGGCTTCAGAGGCACTCATGGGCTCGCCGAGCAGCAGCCAGCGTGCCGCGCGCGCATGTCCCGCCATGCGGGGTAGAAAATAGGAGGAAGCAAATTCCGGGACGAGCCCGAGCCGTGTAAACGGAAAATGAAACCGCGCATCAGGCGTACAATAGACGAGATCGAAATGCAGCAGCATCGTCGCGCCGATGCCGACGGCATTGCCGGAAACTGCTGCTATCAACGGCTTGGAGCATTCGGTGAGCGCTTGCATGAATCGATACCCGGGCCGCTCATGTTTCGGCAGGCGGCGCACAAGGTCGAATCCGGCGGCATCGTTGCCAGCGCAGAACGCAGGCCCCGAGGCGGTGACGAGAACGGCTCTTGTTGCGCGGTCTTCTACGGCAGCCTTTATCGATCTGCGCATTTCATCGTACATCGCAGGGGTCAGCGCATTGCGCGCCTCCGGTCGGTTCAGTCTGAGGTGAATAACGGCGCCGCACCGCTCGACCGAGAGCCCTTCCGCTGCCCGCAGGGCTTCAAGCGGCAATGTGGAAGCCGCCGTCAACAGAAAGATGCTGCCCTGTGATATAGCTCGCCGCGTCGGTGAGGAAGAACCAGGTGGCTGGCGCTACCTCTGCGGCGTCCGAGAACCGACCCAACGGAATCTGCCGCAGATATCGATCTCTGAATTTCTCGTTGCGGATCGTGTCGGTCATCGGCGTCTCGACCACACCGTAGCAAATGCTGTTCACCGTGATACCATGTCGCGCCCATTCGCGTGCGGCACTCATCGTGAGACCAAGCACGCCGGATTTTGCCGCGCCGTAATTGATCTGCCCGATCGTTCCCCGGCGGCCTGCATCAGAGGAAATATTCACAATCCGGCCGGGATTAGGATCGCCGCGTTCTGCCTTTTCGATCAGCCGACGACCAACCGCGCAGAGACATAGGAACGCGCCGGTAAGGTTCACATCAATCACTTTCTGCCACGTCGCAAGCGCCATCTCCTGAGCCATGGCAGCACGAACGATCCCGGCATTATTGATGAGTCCGTGTACGTCCCCGAACCGTGCGATGGTGCTCTCGACCATGGCTTCGACATTGGCTTCAACTGCGACATCCGCCGTAAAAGTCATCAGCCGTGGATGATCAAGGTGCGCAGCCGCATCGTCGAGTTGCGCTGGGTTGATATCGACCATCACCACGTTGGCACCGCGGGACAGGCCGAATTCCACGAGCGCATAGCCGACGCCCTGCGCACCGCCGGTAACAATGTACGTGCGATCCTGAAGTTGAAACGGGTCGGTCATGCGCGGAATAATCCTGTCCTTGAGGAGCGCATCAGCACGTCCCGAAGATCGAGACACTGCAAACATTCTTGTTGGGATACCCGCCGAGATTATGGGTGAGCCCCAGGCGCGGCGCGTTCAACTGCCGGTCCGCGGCAGTCCCGCGAAGTTGCTGATAAATTTCGTAAGCCATGCGCAGTCCGGTGGCGCCAATCGGATGGCCGAAGCACTTCAGTCCGCCATCGATATTGCACGGGACTTCACCAGAACTGTCGAATGTCCCATCAAGGACCGCCCGCCAGCCTTGCCCTGGTTCCGCGAGCCCGAGATCTTCCATCGTCACAAGTTCGGTGATCGAGAAGCAATCGTGGACCTCGACAAGATCGAGCTCGCGCCGCGGATCTCGAATACCGGCCTCCCGGTATGCGCGCTCGGAAGCCAGGCGGGTGGTTAGTGCATAGCTGCCGTCCCAATTGTCGTAGCCGACCTCAGAGCCGTTGCTGAGTGCCAGCTGGATGGATTTGACGGTGACAAGAGGACCTGTGCGCCCCAACCTTTCGGCAATTGCCGGTGTCGTGACGATCGCACAAGCTGAACCATCACTAACGCCGCAGCAATCATAGAGCCCGAGAGGATAGGCGATCATTGGCGCCGCGAGAATCTTTTCCTTGCTCACACGTGCCCGCAGATGCGCCTTCGGATTTCGCGATCCGTTCTCGTGGCTTTTCCACGAGACATGAGCCATCGCTTCTTTCAAGCCATCCATATCGATGCCGTGTCGCGCCACATAGGCACTCGCGAACTGCGCAAAGCTGCCGGGTGCGGTAACGCTCGGAAACCAGAGGTCTTCGAAGGTGCCCTTCGTGCGTTCCGGCAGGCCGCCGTAACCTGTGTCCTTGAGCTTTTCGACACCCATGGCGAGGGCGATATCGTAGGCGCCAGATGCGACCCCGTAAACCGCGCCTCGGAGCGCTTCCGTACCGCTCGCGCACATGTTCTCAACCCGTGTCGCCGCGATATTCGGCAGTCGCAGCGCGGTGGTCAGCGAGAGTGCGGACTTGCCCAGGCCGTGCTCGTCCACGGACATGCCGAACCATGCGGCGTCGATCCTGTCCCGTTCTATCCCTGCATCAGCCAATGCTTCCGCGAAGGATTCGACCATCAGATCCTCAGCGCTGCAGTCCCAACGTTCGCCGAAGCGGCTACAGCCCATGCCGAGGATTGCGACCTTGTCTCGAATTCCCTCAGCCATGGGGCGTGTCCTCCGATGTCGATAAGGCCGGGCGGACGCCGGGTGGCGTCGCTTTCCAGCAATAGCGTCTGAAGCCCCGCTTCTCGTCGATGTCCTTGATACGGAACGCCAGTTCCAACGGCGCGCCCACCCGAAGCTCTCCGGGCTCGAAGTCGCTGAACTCGAGCATGGCGACACCACCACCTTCGAACCGGATATTTCCGTACATCAACGGAGGGCTGAACGAGAGCGCCAACCAATCTTCCGTAAAGGATTTCACGGACGCACGTTTGTGGGCGAAACCTTCCGGTTCCTGGGTATCTGTCGCGCGACACTCAGGATTGACGCATACGCGCGTGCGCGGGAACTGGGGTGTATCGCACTTCGTGCAACGGCCCCCGACCGCCTGTGTCACCGTTTGGCGATGACGATAAAAGGCGGATTGCGCCGTTCGGTTATCACGCTCGGCGCGCATACCCCTATCGATGGGGAGAAGGCCGTTGAAGCACAGGAAACGGAGATAATTCCGATCGGTCAAGCCGTGTGTCAGCAGGTCATCGGCACCGATCATCGACCGGGCCTCGATAACGCGATCTGTAGCGCGGAAAAGTATGACCTCTCCTCCGTGCCCGTATCCGAGTAGAAGGATAAAATCGCCGGGCTCTGCGGATTGTAGTGCCTTTGTCAACAGCAGCAGCGGGTGTGCGCTTCCCGTGTCACCGACCTTATCGTGGAGATCAGCGATTATGGCGGCGTCATCTATTCCGCAACGTTTTGCAATTCCACGCGATTCCTGGGCCGAAAAATTGGCAAACACGCAGTGTTGAAGGTCTGCTGCAGCCACATCTGCCTTTTCGAGAAGGGCCGCGATCAGCTTCGGCACGATCTCGAATTGCCCTTGCTCGCGTGCCCAGCGTTCCTCAAGCACATAATCAAATCGTGCTTCGCGCGAACGATAATGGTCGTTGAAATCGACCGACACCGAATGCGAGTCCACATATTCGGCGATTAAATCCTCCGATCCGACAAGAACGGCGGCCGCGGCGTCTCCCAATCGCAGTTCCTGGGTGCTGCCCGGCGCAGCCTGCCGGTTGTCGGCGGCGATAACGAACCCGGTGCCGCCCGCTTCGATCGCGCTCAGAAGCGCACCGACACCCGAACGAAGAGAGCCCGCAACATCGGCCGTGCGTATCTCCGACGGCAGCGAAAGTGCCTCGCCGATGAGGGTTGCATTCTGCCGGTCGGCAAACGGCATGGTTGTCGATGCGAACCTTAACGATGAAACCTGCCTTTTCCCTACGCGCGGCATCAGCGCGGCGCGCCCTGCCGCAACTGCCATCGTCAGGCTGTCTTCATCATGCGCGCACATTGCACGCTGGCCGCGCGCGGCTCCGACGAGCACGGGATTGGCCCACGCATTCGCCTCGGCGATTGCCTGTCGGTCAAGCCGGCGTCGAGGGATATAGGCCCCGAACGACATGATACCGCGTTTCTGCAAAAGCTCACTCCTGATTGACCGCGATTTGATGAATAGGTCGCGCCGGACGGCAAGGGGCTATCGCCTCGCCCGCTCAGCTTGAACTCGCTTTCCCATTGCGCGCGGCTCGGGTCGGCGGGTCCGAAGACGGCACCGATTGCGAGTTTGATGTGAGGCGCCGGCTTCCTAGGCTCGAATAGCATTGTTCGACCAGAAAACCGGAGTGAGACCCGCCGATGAATGTCGCCGAAGACTCGGAACACATCGTGATGCTGCGCGACACGTTGCGGCGATTCATCGAAAAGGAAATGCCGCGCGATCAGGTCAGTCGCTGGGATAAAGAGAATATGTTTCCCCGCGACGTGCACGACAAGCTCGTCGCGCTTGGGCTCACCGGGCTGACCGTTCCTGAAGAATACGGCGGCAGTGGACGCGATATCACCGCAACGATCGTCACCATCGAGGAACTCTGTTCGCGCAGCATGGCGGTCGGCTGCGCCTATATCCAGTCCAGCTGTTATGCCGGGCTGAACCTTGTCGAGGTGGGATCCGAAGAGCAGCGCCGGACACTTCTGCCGCGCGTGGCGTCGGAAGGCCTTATGTTTGCGTATGGCTTCACGGAGCCTGATGTCGGCGCCGATCTCGCCTCTGTTCGGACGAGTGGTCGCCGCGAGGGCGATGAACTGGTGATAAGAGGCAGCAAGCGTTTTTGCTCCGGCGCCGCCATTTCAGACTATATCTACGCGCTCGTACGGACCGGGCCGGCCGAAGAAAAATACCGCAACCTGTCGCTGGTCCTGATCCCTCCCGATACACCGGGGGTTGTGCTTGAACATCAGGAAACGATGGGCCTGAAAGGCGGCGGCACGTTTGATGTGAGTTTCGATGATGTCCGCGTTCCCGTTAAAAACGTCGTCGGCGGAGCGGAAGGCATTGGTCAGGGCTGGCCGAAACTTGTGGGACCGGGCCTCGATGTCGAAAAGATAGAGGTGGCGGCGATGGCGCTCGGCATCGCCAAGGGCGCCATTGGCGATGCCTGGGCCTATGCGCAGGAGCGTGTACAGTTCGGAAAGCCGATCTGCTCGATCCAGTCGATCCGTCACATGCTCGCCGACGTGAAGACGCGCTTCGAAGCGTGTCGGCTCATGACCTACAGTGCCGCCGCACTGATCGATTCACGCCGACCCGCCGCTGCGGAAACGGCAATGGCCAAACTCTTCGTTTGCGACACGGCGCGCGACATTGTGCTCACATGTCAGCAGATACTGGGCGCATACGGCTACGTCCGCGACTTCGACATGGAGCGCTATGTGCGCGATATACTGGTAATGCCGATCCTCGGCGGCTCGTCCGCAATCCAGAGGAACAATATCGCTAATCTTCTCAAGTTACCGCGATAATCGTTAGATGAGCGGCTTCAATGCGCTGGTTGGGCTGCGCATAATCGGCAAAGAAGGAGAGGAGTTCGTGGTGAGGCTCGACGTTGACGAGCGCCACCACCACGATCTCGGATCTGTTCATGGCGGCATCTTTCTCGCGCTTGCAGACGTCGCCATGGCCCGTGTCGCGATGAGCGCCCTCGAAAACGAGTCGGTGCAGACCGTGGAGCTCAAGGCGAATTTCCTGCGTCCTTTTACATCAGGAACAATCGCTGCACGGGGCAGAATTGTGTCTTTGGGACGGCGTCTTGTCTATACGGAGGCGCACATCAAGAGCGGCGAGCGTCTGCTCACCACGGCATCCGCCACGATGATGAGAAACGGTAACGGGGAGAGTATGAAATGAAGATGGGCTGCCGCAACATACAAGGACTATTCGTCGTTCTCTCAATGGTCGCGGGGTGGACGTTTCCGGCTTCGGCGAATACCACAGCAACACCTCCCTTCGAACTGGTCACGCTGGGAACGGTCGGCGGCCCCCTTCCGAACCCGGTGCGCGGACAGCCGGCAAATCTGCTGACCAATGGTTCGGATTCGTTCCTGATCGACTGCGGGGATGGCGCCGCGGAGCGCATGGCGGCGGCAGGCGCGGGCTTCCCCTCACTCCGGGCGATATTTCTCACGCATCATCACTTCGATCATATCGGCGGTCTTTTCGCGGTGCTGGGCCTACGTTTCCAGCTTGATACGCAAGGCCCTCTCACGATTTACGGACCACGCGGCACGAAAACGATCGTGAACGCGCTACTTGCGGCCATGGGGCCGAGCGCCGAGGTGCGCTACGGCGTACCGGGTGAACGTTTCGTTTCCCCCGCGCAGAATATCGATGTCGTGGAGCTGACGGACGGTTCTGTTGTAAAGTTGAACGGTGCCACGATAACGGTCGCGCTCAACAGTCACTACAGCTTCGACCCGGGGAGCGCTGATCACCAGAAGCATCAATCGCTGTCGTACAGATTTGATTTACCCACCCGGTCAATCGTCTTCACCGGCGACACCGGCCCGTCTTCCACGGTTGAAAAACTCGCTTCCGGTGCAGACGTACTCGTCGCAGAAATGATCGATCTGCCGAACACGCTGAAAAAACTGGAAGCCTTCGCGCGCGACCTGCCTCCGCATATCAAAGTCCACATGGCGGAACACTTCGAGAAGCAGCACCTGGTTCCTGCCGAAGTCGGCAAAATGGCAAGCCGTGCCCGGGTCGGCTCGGTGATCGTTACACATTTGGCCGGTACGCGCGACGAGGACGCTCTCGACTATTTATCTGATATAGCCAGGAATTACTCTGGCCCCACCATTGTTTCCAGCGACATGCAAAGGCACTGAGGCACGTGCGATATGCGCGATGACCAAGCATTCGAACGGAAGACAAAGAGAAAAATCGCACTCGTTGGAAATCTCGGCAGTATCAATACCGTGCGGACCGATTTCGAACACCACATGATCAGCGTGGTACACATGTAAAAGTCATCAGTGAGCATGAAAAATGCGCCGCCATGGGAATCGCATTGAGGACCTCCATTCTGACGGTACGCCATGCGCGCTACGAATTTTCATCCAATTGAAGATTTAGAGAAATTATGTGTATTGGATTTCAGCCATACCACGAGGGCTCATAACGGATTGAAAACGCTAGTGCTTGTTGGCGATTTCTGTCGCTTCCCTCAATCCGAAGACTGTAATTCCGCCGCTAGACAGGCGACGAGGTCGGCGGCCGGCATAGTGCGGGACAGCGGCGCGCCTTGTCCTGCCCACTGGGCCGCATAGCCGGTCTCACCAGAGGCCTTGGCCGCCGCGATCAGCGCCTTGCCCGCGTCGTAGGTCATCGGATAGCCGGGAGATGGCAGGCCGACGCTATCGCCCCATTGCGTGAAGCGATTCGGCAAGCCCCGCGCGAGCCGACCGGAAATTGCGGAGGTCATGACCGTGCTCATCGCGGCAGGACCGGCAAGCGGCTCGCGATAGGCCGCATCGGCACTGCTTTCGGGGCAGGCGACGAAGGCGGTGCCCAATTGCGCGGCGATGGCACCGAGATCAAGCGCGGCGCGGATGCCCTGGCCATCCATGATTCCGCCAGCCGCAATAACGGGCAGGCCGCATCGCTGCACCAGCAATCGGGTCAGCGCCACGGTACCAAGGCGACCGTCAGGCGCATCTGGATCGAAGACGCCGCGATGGCCGCCCGCTTCCCATCCCTGAGCCACGACGGCGTCAATCCCCGCTTCCTTCGCGGCCAGCGCTTCGTCGAGGTTTGTGGCGGTCGCCAAGAGCGCGCAGCCCGCGCCCTTGAGCGCGCTGATCCGTCCGGCATCGGGCAGGCCGAAGTGAAAGCTGACAACGGCTGGCGCGGTATCGATCAGCAGCGCCAGCATCTCGTCGTCTTCGATGAAGCTCTTGTAAATCGGACGAAGCGCCGTCGGCGGGCGCGCACCATATGTTTCGAACAGTGGCGTCATCGCAGAGAGCCACGCTTTTTCGCGCGCGGCATTCTGCTGCTCTGGCTGATGGACGAAGACGTTGACGTTGAACGGCCGAGGGCAGAGCGTCCGCACGCGCGCGATCATCTCCCGTGCGCCGGCAGCCCCGGTAGCGGCAACGGCTATCGAACCCAGAGCGCCCGCATTGCTGACGGCTGCGGCCAGTTCCGGTGTGGACACGCCCGCCATTGGGGCCTGTACGATTGGGAGCGGTACTCCGAGACTATCCAGCAGCGCCATGCTGCTGCCCTAGCATGATGTCCGGTGATTGCGAACAGAAGGGAAAAGCGGCGGCTGCCTTAATTCCCGGAGACACGAATTGACACCACTTCGATGGCATCGTTCACGTTTGCGAAGTCCAGCGTGTCTCCCGGCTCAGCCTCCATCAGCGTGCGGCTGAGCGGTGCGGAGAAGGAGAGAAGCCCGGCGGCCGGGTCCGCCTCGTCGTTGCCGACAATGGTGACGGTGCGCTCGGTACCGTTCAGCCGGAAGGTGACGGTGGAGCCGAACGCCACGCGGGCGCCGTCCGCCTCTTCCATCAATTGCATCGTGGCTTGCCGGTTGCGCCAATAGCGCAGGTCGCGCCGCGTCGCCTTGATCGCGTCTTCGTCGCTGAGGCCCTGCAGCACGGCTTCGAGTTCGGCCACCTGGGCGCGTATCTGTGCTTGCCCGCGCGCGGTCACGAGGTTTGGTCCGGGCGGGATCGGAAGCTCGAACTTGGGTTCCAGATGTTCATCGTCGCTTTCGCGGCGAAAGGCGACACTCATGCTCCGCTCTCCTCTGGCGCGATCCAGTCCGCGATGTCGGGTGCCGCGCCGATGAGCGCAAGCCCATGTGCGATCGAAGTGAGCTCCTCGCCGCCGGCAAGTCGGCTCTCCCCAAAGCGTTCGGCGAACACCTGGCGAACCGCCGGTATGAGCGACGAGCCGCCGGTCAGGAACACGTGGTCGATGTCGGCGGGCGCGAGGCGCGCTGTCGCGAGCGCGCGGTCCACCGTTTCGGCGATAGGCGCGAGGTCAGGTGCGATCCAGCGCTCGAAGTCGGCGCGGGCAACCTCGACATCGATCGAGAAGTCGGCGCTCTCGAAGTCGAACTTTGCATGGTCCTCGGTCGACAGAGCCCGTTTCAGCGTGCCGACGGCTTCGTAAAGGCCATGGCCGAGTTCGTGTTCCACCACCGCGATCATGCGGTCGATTGCGGCCGGATCGAGCGCCGCGCGCTTCAGTCGTGCCAGTTCATCGAGCGTTCTGCGGCTCCGCATGAGCGCGAGCCGCGACCAGTCCCCAAAATCCGTGAAATGGCCGGCCGGAATTTCCAGCACCTTGTCGAAGGAGCGATACCGACCGCCCTTGCCGAGCAGCGGCAGGACAAGGCGGTCCATGATCCGGTAGTCGAACCGGTCACCGGCGATGCCGATACCCGCTGCCCCGAGCGGCACGCACCGTTGCGCCGCATCGGGCACGACGCGGACGATCGAAAAGTCGCTGGTGCCGCCACCGAAGTCCGCCACCAGCAGTGTCGCGGGTTCGCTCAGCCGCGAGGCGAAGCTGTAGGCGGCGCCAAGCGGCTCGTAAACGTAGTGGACCGGTCGGCCCAGGGCCTCGAACATCGCGTCGTAGCGCGCTCGCGCGAGCGCCGGATCGGGCCGTGCGCCGACATAGCGCACGGGGCGCCCGACGACGATGCGCTCCGGCAGGTCGGCAAGCGCATCGCCGCCGTGGGCCCGCAGGTGAGACAGGAAAATCTGCCCAAGCTCCTCGAAGCGCATCCGCGCCTCAAACACGCTCGCATGCTCGAAATTGGGGTTTGCAGCGACTGACTTGAAGGATTGCAGGAAGCGCGAGCCTTGCGGAAATTCGAGGAACTCGGCGATGGCCCACGGCCCGGCTTCATGCGCAAGGCCGCCGCGCGCATCCTCGACCTGCCAGAAGCACAGCGCCGAGCGAAAAACGCTCGCCGGCCCATCAGGCCCCGCGAAGCTGACAAGATCTGCCGCTGCCTCGCCATTGGCGCGCGCCACCACCGAATTGGTTGTGCCGAAATCGATGCCGATGGCGCTGGCTTTGTCGGCGGACACTGCATTTCCTTTCCAGCCTCGAACGGCCGGCGGCTATGGCAGTACAGCGCCCCTTGGACAACCATGGCTTGGGATTTTTTGTCGACCACAGTGGCGATGAGGGAAAGGCGGCTTCCAGCTAGTTCCATACGTCACTCCGCCCGTTCTCACATGCCGACACGTGTGGCGTGTTGGAAGAACTTAGTGCGAGCAGAGTGCTGTGGAACCAGCGACAGATTTCGCCAAAGCCTCGTTAAGGATATTTACAGTCGTGTGACGGCATGATTCGCTGTGTCTGGGTTCCACAGGGAAGGAGCTTGCGATGCACGATGACGGACCGCACGGCGTTGATGGTGATTTCGTCCGGCAGATGCAGGATTGGCGACCGCTGATCGCCAACATCCTCTATCATATGCCGGATCATCCGCACGTGCTGCAGAGCTTCACGTGGCAAACGCTGGACAAGGCGCCGCGCTTTCCGCGGTTGATCCGGTTCCTCGATTTCTGGTCTCACAGCATCGACGGAATGCTGCATTCGGTACGGATCATGCACGGCGCATCGATCCGACCGGCAGAATACCGCTTCGTCGACCACGAACTCCGTCTGAACTGACGCCTATTTGAGCGCAGTGATATCCAGCGGTGTCAGCGCCGCAGCCGCAGCGGCGCTCGCCTTGCGCTCGGCATCCGGCTCGGCGATCAGGCCGCGCGATTTGAGATAGCCTTCAGGGCCGAATGCCGCTTCGCTCGTGTATTCCTGCAGGAACACGGCGAGCGCGGGCTTGGCGCGAGCGTGCTCGCCCTTCACGTAGATGTAGAGCGGACGTGAGGCCGGATAAGCACCGCTCGCGATCGCTTCGTATTCCGGCGCGACGCCGTTCATCTTCACGCCCTCGATCTTGTCGAGGTTTTCTTCGAGATAGGAGTAGCCGAAGATGCCGACCGCCGTGGGGTTTGCGACGAGCTTCTGGACGATGAGATTGTCGTTCTCACCGGCTTCCACATAGACGCCGTCCTCACGGAGCTTGGTGCAGCGCGTCTTGTATTCGTCCTCGTTCGAGTCCTTCAGCGCCTTCAGGTTCGGGAAGGTGGAGCAGCCCGCTTCCATCACGAGTTCGTTGAAGGCGTCGCGCGTGCCCGAGGTCGGCGGCGGACCGAGCACTTCGATCTTGCGGCTCGGGAGCTTCGGATCGATCTGGTTCCAGGTGGTGACGGTGTTCTTCGAACCATCCGGCTTCGTGGCAGCGAGCGCGAGGAATATCTGTGCGGGCGTCACGTCGAGATGCGCATCGGACTTCGACTGGGCGATGGCGATGCCATCGAGGCCGACCTGAATCTCTACGATCTGCTTGACGCCGTTCGTGTTGCAGAGCTCGACCTCGCTCTTCTTGATGCGGCGCGAAGCGTTGGCGATGTCCGGATGCTGCGTGCCGACGCCGCCGCAGAACAGCTTGATGCCGCCGCCGGTGCCGGTCGATTCGACGATAGGCGCGGCTGCCGCCGGATACTTGCGGCGAAAATTCTCGGCGACCGCCGTGGTGAATGGGTACACGGTCGACGAACCGACGATGCGAAGCGCCGGGCCGGAGACGTTGACGCCACCGGTCGCGGCCGTGTCGCCGCCCTGCGGCGGCGTGGGCGCAGGCGAAGAATCGCAGGCGGCGAGCGCCAGAAGACCGATACCGGCAAGAGCAAGGCTGGTGATGCGCATGGGATTCCGTCTCCGCTTCAACGATGACCTGTTTCTGACGCCGCCCCTAGGCGCGTTCGATGACGCTTTGGTGACAGAGAAATGTCGGATGCGTGACAGTGCCAATCAGTGGGCAGCGTTCCAGTTCTGGCCGGTGCCGACTTCGACGACGAGCGGGACGGCCAGTTCCACCACGGGCGCGCAGGCATCCTCCATCACGCGCTTGATAACGGCACCCGCCGCTGCGGCTTTTTCCGCAGGCACTTCGAAGACGAGTTCGTCGTGGACCTGCAGCAGCATTTGGGCATCCGTGAGGTTCTCGGCTTCGAGCGCATCCTCGATACGAATCATCGCCCGCCGGATGATGTCCGCCGCCGTGCCCTGGAGCGGCGCGTTGATCGCAGCGCGCTCGCCGAAGGCGCGCTCTGCCTGATTCGACGACTTGATGAGCGGCGTGTGGATACGGCGGCCGAACAATGTTTCGACATAGCCGACATCGCGCGCGCCCATCTTGGTGCGCTCCATGTAGTCACGGATGCCGGGGAAGCGCTCGAAGTAGCGCTTGATGTAATCCCCGGCCGCACCGCGATCGATGCCGAGATTGCGCGCGAGGCCGAACGCCGAAATGCCGTAGATGATGCCGAAGTTGATCGCCTTCGCCTGACGCCGGATGAGCGGTGTCATCTCCGCCATCGGCACACCGAACATTTCGGACGCGGTCATGGCGTGAATGTCGAGCCCGTCGGCGAACGCCTGCCGGAGTTGCGGAATCTCAGCGATCTCGGCGAGTAGACGCAGCTCGATCTGGCTGTAGTCGGCCGACAGCAGGACGTTGCCGCCCTCCGGCACGAAAGCGTCGCGGATCTTGCGGCCTTCCTCGGTGCGGACGGGAATGTTCTGGAGGTTGGGATCGGTGGAGGAGAGGCGACCCGTGGTCGTGGAGGCGAGCGCGTAGCTGGTGTGGACGCGGCCGGTTTCGGGGTTGATCTGTTCCTGCAGCGTGTCGGTATAGGTGGACTTGAGCTTGGCGAGCTGGCGCCAGTCCAGCACCTTCTGCGCAATCTCGATGCCTTCGCCGGCGAGTCGGTCGAGCACATCGACGTCGGTGGAATACGCGCCGGTCTTGGCAGACTTCTTGCCGCCCTGAAGCCCCATCTGCTCGAACAGGATCTCGCCGAGCTGACGGGGCGAGGCGACGTTGAACGGCGTGCCCGCAAGCGTGTGAACTTCCGCCTCCAGCCGTTCGAGGCCCTGCGCGTAATCTGCCGAAAGACGCGCGAGCGCCGCGCGGTCCACCTTGATGCCGCGCCGCTCCATGCGCATCAGCACCGGCGCGAGCGGACGCTCGAGCGTTTCGTAGACCCCGGTCACATGCTCCCGCCACAGGCGAGGCTTCAGATGCTGCCAGAGGCGGAGCGTGCAGTCGGCATCTTCGGCGGCGTATTTCGTCGCGGCATCGAGCGGCACCTTGTCGAAGGTGACCTGCGCCTTGCCGGTGCCCGCCACCTGCTTGAACGGGATCGGCTTGTGGCCGAGCAGCCGTTCCGAAAGCCCGTCCATACCGTGTCCGGCCGGGCCGCCGTTTTCGAGCGCCTTTCCCGAATCGAGCGCATAGGAAATCAGCATCGTGTCGTCGAACGGCGCGATCGTGATGCCCTGCCGCGCGAGGACGAGCATGTCGTACTTGAGGTTCTGGCCGACCTTCAGCGTCGCGGCGTCTTCGAGCAGCGGTTTCAGCCGCGCGAGCGCTTCCACGCGGTCCACCTGTACCGGCGTCTCGCCGAGCAGCCCCTCGCTCGCGACGTGGCCGAGCGGAATGTAACAGGCGCGGTTCGGCGCGGTCGCGAGGCTGACGCCGACGAGATTGGCGCGCATCGCATCGAGACTGTCCGTCTCGGTATCGACCGCGACGGTGCCCGCCGCGAACGCCTCTGCGATCCAGCCATCGAGCGCCTCAAGCGTCGCGACGGTCTCGTATTTGTCGTGTTCGAAGGGCAGCAAGGGCGGTGAGAAGGCATCGGGCGGCGGCAGCGCGGCACCCGGCTCACCCGACGCGGCTTCCATCGCGGCATGTTTGCCGAGCTTGGAGAGCAAAGTGCGAAAGCCGTGCTTCTTGAAGAACGCCGAAAGCGGCTCGTGCGGCGGGTCCTTGAGCGCGAAGGTTTCGATCGGCTCGGAAAGCGGCCAATCGGTTTTCAGCGTGACGAGCACGCGCGACATGCGGATGTCATCGACGCTCGACGTGATCATTTCACGCAGCTTGTCGCGCTTGATCTCGGCCGCGCGCGCGATCAGCGTCTCCGTATCGCCGAACTGCTGGATGAGCTGCGTCGCCGTCTTGGGGCCGACGCCGCGCACGCCGGGGATGTTGTCGACCGCGTCGCCCATCAGCGCCAGCACCTCGCCGACCTTTTCCGGCGGCACGCCGAACTTCTCCTCGACATGCGCCACGTCGATGCGGAGGTCGCGCATGGTATCGAGCATGTCGATGCCGCCGCCGACGAGCTGCATCAGATCCTTGTCCGACGAGACGATCGTGACCTTCATACCCTCGTCGCGCGCCTTCACGGCGTACGCGGCGATGATGTCGTCAGCCTCGATGCCGATTTCCTCGATGCACGGCACCGAAAAGGCGCGCACGGCATCGCGGATCAGCGGGAACTGCGGAATCAGATCCTCGGGCGGCTCTGGCCGGTTCGCCTTGTATTCGGGGTATAGCTCCATGCGGAAGCTGTGCTTGGACGCATCGAGGATGACCGCGAGATGCGTTGGCCCCTCGCCCTTGTTCAACTCCTCGATCAGCTTCCAGAGCATCGCCGTGAAGCCGAAGACCGCGTTGACCGGCGTGCCTTCCGGATCGGTGAGCGGCGGCAAGCGGTGATAGGCGCGGAAGATGAAGCTCGACCCGTCGACGAGGTAGAGATGCTGGGGGGCGTCGGTCATGGACGTGCGTGTAGCAAGCCGCGCTCCGATTGGCGACTAGGGGATGAGCACAGTGTCCTCCGCGACCGGCGAGGGCTGCGGATAATCGAGCGTGTAGTGGAGACCGCGGCTTTCGTGGCGGCGGAGCGCCGAACGGACGATGAGATCGGCGGCGGTAAGCAGATTGCGCAGCTCGATAAGGTCGGGTGTCACTCGGAAGTGGCCGTAGAAATCCTCGACCTCGCCGGTGAGCAGCTTGATGCGGTGCTGCGCGCGTTCCAGTCGCTTGGTGGTGCGGACGATGCCGACATAGTTCCACATGAACCGGCGGATTTCCGTCCAGTTCTGCTTGATGACGACCTCTTCGTCCGAATCGGTGACGCGGCTCTCGTCCCATGCGCGGATTGCCGGGGGAGATGCGAGACCGTCCCAGTTCGCCGTGATGTGCTTCGCTGCCGCCTCGCCGAACACGAAACATTCAAGAAGCGAGTTGGACGCGAGACGATTCGCGCCGTGGAGGCCGGAGTGGCTGACCTCGCCCGCCGCATAGAGCCCGGGAAGGTCGGTCTTCCCATCGCGATCGATGACAACGCCGCCGCACGTGTAGTGCTGCGCCGGAACGACCGGAATCGGCTCCTTCGTCATGTCGATGCCGAGGCCGAGCAGCTTTTCGTAGATGTTCGGGAAGTGGTGCTTCACGAACTCCGGTTCGCGGTGGCTGATATCGAGGTGCACGTAATCGAGGCCGAGGCGCTTGATCTCGTGGTCGATGGCGCGGGCGACGATGTCGCGCGGCGCAAGCTCGGCGCGGCTGTCGAAGCGCGGCATGAATCGCTCGCCGCCGCCGGGGACGCCGGGTGGCAATTTGAGATGCCCGCCCTCGCCGCGCACGGCCTCGGTGATGAGGAAGTTCTTGACCTCCAGGTTGTAGAGGCAGGTCGGGTGGAACTGCATGAATTCCATGTTGGCGACGCGGCAGCCTGCGCGCCATGCCATGGCGATACCGTCTCCCGTGGCGCCGCGCGGCGCGGTGGAAAACAGATAGGTGCGGCCCGCGCCGCCGGTGGCAAGCACGGTGGCGCGCGCGGTCAACGTCTCGACGCGGCCGGTGGCGCGGTCGAGCGCATAGACGCCCCAGACGTGGCCGTCGCCAGAATAGCGCTCGCCGTGACGGCTGGTCACGAGGTCGATGCCCACCCGGTCCGGCAGCAGCGTGATATTGGGGCTGGCGGCAGCGGCCTTTTCGAGCGCCTGCTGGACGGCCCAGCCGGTCGCGTCGTCGACGTGGACGATGCGGCGATGGCTGTGCCCGCCCTCGCGCGTCAGATGCCAGCGCTCGGTGCCGCCCGCGTTGAAGGGCACGCCGATCTCGGCGAGGCGCTCGATCGCGGCGGGGGCGTTTTCAACGACGAATTCCACGATGTCGCGGTGGTTGAGCCCGGCACCCGCCACCATCGTATCTTCGATATGGCTTTCGAACGTATCGCCCGGCTCCAGCACCGCCGCGATGCCGCCCTGCGCCCATGACGTCGAGCCGGCGGACAGGTCCGCCTTCGAGATCACGCCCACCTTGAAATGCTGCGCGAGGTTGAGCGCGCAGGTGAGCCCGGCAGCGCCTGAGCCGATGACGAGAACGTCGAACTGCATCAATTCCATCCGCATCCAAAAATCGTATGATCAGCGTTCGCGGGTGAACGGGCCAGCGTCAAGCTGTGCTCGTAACCGTCACTATCCGGGAGACTGATCATTTCTTGGGTGGTTACAGGGAAGCCAGCTGCTCTCAGCCGTTCGCGAACCTGTTCGAGAGGGACATCGAGCACAAAGTGGAAATCGCCCGGGTCACCGCCCTCGGGAAAAGACTGGGAGATTTCCAGCAGTCGCATTCCGAGCCAACGCCCGGATACCGAGGTGCTCACGACCTGATAGCCATCCGCACGGCGGTACTGAATTGGGCCAAACGCGGCAGAAAGCGCATGGGACGCCGCTATCCTTCCCGGATACACGGTTTCGTTATCGATCCTGACCATCGCGTTCATGAAAGCCTCGTGTTGAGGAGATCTCTCGCAGGTTTCCGGACGAGCAAACGCAAGCAAATTGTCGAGGTCGACCACCACAGCGCGGCGCGACTGGCCGGTGGCACACGCTGCAAGCACCAGAGCTATGGCGACGGGTGCAAGGCGCACCTCACGCCGCCCGCTGCTGCGTGAGGTGGAGGAAGATGTCTTCAAGGTCCGCCTCGCGTGTCGAGACATCGACGACGCCGAGGCCGGTGGCGCTGATCGCCTGCAGAAGTTCGCCGGCGGTCAGCACGCTGCGATTGTAGGTGAGGATGAGCTGGCGGGTGCCCTTCATCTCGACCTTCTCGGCGGGGAGACCCGCGGGCGGGCTATCGAGATCACGGTCCACCGTGACGATCAGGCACTTTTCCTGCGCGCTCGCGAGGAGCGCATGCGTTTCGTCGTTCGCCACGACCTCGCCGTTGTTGATGATGGCGATACGGTCGCAAAGCTGCTCCGCCTCTTCGAGATAGTGCGTGGTGAGCACGACCGTGGTGCCCGCCGCATGGAGCTGGCGCACATAGGACCAGAGCTGCTGACGAAGCTCGATATCGACGCCCGCGGTGGGCTCGTCGAGGATCAGGATCGGCGGATTGTGAACGAGCGCCTTGCCGATCAGCAGGCGCCGCTTCATGCCGCCGGAGAGCGTGCGGGCGTAGGCGTGCGCCTTATCTTCGAGGCGCAGTGCGCGGAGGATTTCCATCGAACGGCGCTCGGCCTTGGGCACGGCGTAGAGCCCGGCCTGAATCTCCAGCGCCTCGAAGGGCGTGAAGAAGGCGTCGAACAGGATCTCCTGCGGTACGATGCCGATGGCGCGCTTGGCGTTCCTGCGGTCGGCGTCGATGTCGAAGCCCCAGATGCGCGCAGTGCCGCCGGTCTTGTTCACAAGGCCCGCGAGGATGTTGATGAGAGTCGATTTGCCCGCACCATTGGGGCCGAGCAGGCCGAAGATTTGACCGCGCGGCACGTCGAAGCTGACGCCCTTCAGGGCGCGCTTTCCGTCCGAATAGGTTTTTTCGAGGTCGCGGATTTCGATGGCGGGCTGCATGGACGCCCCGCATAGCGCGGACGCCCACGCCCGCCAAGCGGACTTACGCGGCCTCCACCATCGCGGCGATGGCATCGGGCGGCAGATTGGTCGCTTCCTTGGCGATCTCGGCGACGATGCGGCCTGCAACCTCCTTGTGATAATGTTTGCGCATCTCGCCGAGCGTGGCGGGCGGCGCGATCACGACAAGGCGGTCTGTTTTTCCTGCCAGCGCGCGCTTTTTCAGGATATCGGCGACGTCCGCTGCGAAACGATCCTCGGCGAGCTGCTTGAAATCGGTTTCCTCGTAGCCGTGGCGGCGCGCACCGACGCTCTGGAAGCTGCGGCCGGGACGGTCGGTTGAAAGTTCGCGGTCGGGAAGCAGCTCCTGCTGCTCCTCCCGGATCACCTGAAGGTCCGGGAACTTCGTGTCGCCCTCGTTGACGAGCAGCAAAAGCTTTCGCCCGTCGGCGACGCAAATCTCGGTCTTGTGCTGGAGGATCATGGCGGGTCCTTTTTCTGCCTCTGTGTGAAGCTTCAACGAAGCATGGCGAAACCGGTTGCGACCCAAAGGCGCGCGTTCCATAGAGCCTTCGCCATGCATGATATCCGTTATATCCGGGAAAACCCCGCCGAATTTGATCTGGGTCTAGCACGCAAGGGCCTCGCGCCCCTGTCGGCAGAGATTCTGGGCCGGGACGCTGCGCTGCGCGAGACCGTGACGGCCCTACAGGCCGCGCTGACCCGCCGCAACGAGGCCTCGAAGGCAATCGGCGCCGCGAAAGCGCAGAAGGATGAAACAACCGCCGCCGCGCTGATGGCAGAGGTGAGTGAGCTCAAGACACGCATTCCCGACCTTGAAGCGAAGGAACGCGAGCTTTCCGACGCACTGAACGCGCAGCTTTCAGCGATTCCGAACCTGCCCGCCGCCGACGTGCCGGAAGGGCCGGACGAAACCGCGAACGTGGTGCTGAAGACATGGGGCGAACCGCGTGCCTTCGATTTCGAAGCGAAGGAGCACGATGCCGTCGCCGCGCCGCTCGGCCTTGATTTCGAGCGTGCCGCCAAGCTTTCCGGTGCGCGCTTCGCGGTGATGAGCGGCGGCGTCGCCCGTCTGCACCGCGCGCTCGCACAGTTCATGCTCGACCGGCAGATCGCGAACGGCTTCACCGAAACCGCCGTGCCGTTGCTGGTGCGCGACGAGGCGGTTTACGGCACCGGCCAGCTTCCCAAGTTCGCCGAAGACCTGTTCCAGACGACGGACGGCCGCTGGCTGATCCCGACCGCCGAGGTCTCGCTGACCAACCTCGTAGCGGATGAGATTCTCGACACGGCGAACCTGCCGCTGCGCCTCACCGCGCTCTCCCCCTGCTTCCGCGCCGAAGCAGGATCGGCGGGGCGCGATACCAAGGGCATGATCCGCCAGCACCAGTTCGAAAAGGTCGAGATGGTGGTGATCGCGGCGGCGGACCAGTCCGAAGCCGAGCATACGCGTATGACCGAATGCGCCGAGGGCATCCTGCAGGCGCTCGGCCTTCCCTACCGCGTGATGCTGCTCTGCTCCGGCGACATGGGCTTCGCTTCCCGCAAGACCCATGACCTTGAGGTGTGGCTGCCCGGGCAGGGCTGCTATCGCGAGATTTCGAGCGTTTCCAACTGCGGCGACTTCCAGGCGCGGCGCATGAACGCGCGCCACCGCGCGGCGGGCGAGAAGGGGACGGCGTTCGTCCACACGCTGAACGGCTCCGGCCTCGCTGTTGGCCGCACGCTTGTCGCGGTGCTGGAGAACTACCAGCAGACAGATGGATCGGTAACGATCCCCGAGGTGCTGCGCCCGTACATGGGCGGGGTGGAGGCGCTGCGGCCATGAGAATCCTGCTGACCAACGACGACGGCTACCATGCCCCCGGCATGGCGGTTCTGGAAGCGATCGCGCGCGAACTCAGCGACGACATCTGGGTGGTCGCGCCCGCCGAGGAACAGTCGGGCGCCGGGCATTCGCTGACGCTCTCGCAGCCGATCCGCCTGCAGAAGCACGGCGAGCGCCGCTTCGCGGTGCGCGGCACGCCGACCGACAGCGTGATGATGGCGCTCGGCCTGCTGATGAAGGACAGCCCGCCCGACCTCGTGCTATCGGGCGTCAACCGCGGCGCGAACCTTGCCGAGGACGTCACCTATTCGGGCACCGTCTCGGCGGCGATGGAGGCGACGCTGTACGGCGTGCCCGCGATCGCGCTCAGCCAGTGCCTCGGTTCGATGCGCGCCGTGGAGGCGTTCGAGACGGCGGCGAAATGGGGCGCCACGGTCGTGCGCGCGCTTGCCGCGAAGACATGGCCGAAAGGCGTTCTGATGAACGTGAACTTCCCTGCCGTCGCGCCCGACGCGGTGAAGGGCGTGCGTGTGACCGAGCAGGGCTTCCGCGACTACGGCGCCACCGCCATCGAGGAACGCGTCGATCCGCGCGGCTTCACCTATTACTGGTTCGGGCTGGGGCGCGAAGCGACGGAGGCCGGGCATCTGACCGATCTGCAGGCGACGCATGAGGGCCTGATCGCGGTGACGCCGCTCCACCTCGACCTGACGCACTACGAAACGCTGGAATCGCTGAAAGATGCGGTGAAGCACCTGTCTTAGGCGCGATCGGCGATTCAAATCCGTATCGCACCGGGTTAGAGACTTACCCATGTTCCGCTTCGCCGTTCCGCTCGTCCTGCTTTTCGCCGCTGCCTGCTCGGCCCCGTCGCGGCCGCAGTTTCCCGTGCCGACGCCGAAGAAGCCGATCGAAGGTACGGCGACCCCCGCACCCACACCCCCGACGGCACCCAAACGCGCGCCCTGGAAACCGGTGAAGGTGGTGCCGGATGCGGTGGACGTACCGCAGCAGACAGTGACCGTGGTGCGCGGCGATACGCTCTCCGGTATCGGTCAGCGCACGGGTTCATCGGTGCAGGCGATCGCACAGGCGAACAGGATCGCGCCGCCCTACACGATCGAGGTGGGGCAGGTGCTCACCATCCCGGGCGGGCGCTATCACACGGTGAAGGCGGGCGAGACGGGCATCACCATCGCGCGCGCCTATGGCGCGGACTGGGAAGGCATCGTCACCACCAACGAACTGAAGGCGCCCTATACGCTGCGCGTCGGCCAGCGGCTGCGGCTGCCGACGAAGGCGCAGGTGCGCGAGATGACGCTCGCCGAACGCGCCGCCGCCTTCACCATCGACATCGACGACCTGATCACCGGCAGCGAACCCGCTGCGACCGAAGCCGCTGCAGCCGCACACCCCGCAGGCGAAACCGCGCCCCCGCAGGCCGTGGCCGCGCTACCCCCACCGCCCGCTTTCAACGGTCGCTTCATGGCGCCCGTGGAGGGCAAGCTCATCAGCCGATTCGGCGCCAAATCGGGCGGGCTCTACAACGACGGCATCAACCTCCGTGCGCCTGCAGGCGCGCCGATCCGCGCGGCGGCGAACGGCGTGGTCGTCTATGCCGGAAACGCAGTCGAGGGCTTCGGCAACCTTGTGCTGCTGAAGCACGATGGCGGCTGGGTGACGGCCTATGCCCACGCCGAAGACCTGCTCGTGATCCGCGGCGACACCGTCCGCCAGGGCGACCCCATCGCCCGCGTCGGCAAGACCGGCTCCGTCGACGAGCCGCAGCTTCACTTCGAGATCCGGCAAGGCAAGAAGCCGGTCGACCCGATGCCGCTTTTGCCGGGGGCGGGGTGAGCCCCCCCTTGCATCCCGGCGTGTTTTCCGTCACTGGCGCGCGTCTCATGACCGTGAAAACGCTCCCCGCGCCGCCGAAGGTCGGCATGGTGTCGCTCGGCTGCCCAAAGGCGCTGGTCGACAGCGAGCGGATTCTGACCAAGCTTCGCTCGGACGGTTACGCGATGAGCCCGGATTATGCGGGCGCGGACGTCGTGCTGGTGAACACCTGCGGGTTCCTCGATAGCGCCAAGGAAGAGAGCCTTGCCGCGATCGGCGAGGCGATCGCCGAGAACGGCCGCGTGATCGTGACCGGGTGCATGGGGAACGAGGCGGACGTGATCCGCGCACGCTTCCCCGATGTGCTCGCCGTGACGGGCGCGCATCAGTATGAGGCCGTCGTCGAGGCCGTGCACGAGGCCGCGCCGCCGGTGCCCTCGCCGTTCGTCGATCTGGTGCCGGAGGCGGGGCTGAAGCTGACGCCGCGCCACTATTCGTATCTGAAGATTTCCGAAGGCTGCAATCACCGCTGCAAGTTCTGCATCATCCCCTCCCTGCGCGGCGATCTCGTCAGCCGGCCGGCAGCGGCAGTGGTACGGGAAGCCGCGAAACTGGTGGAAGCGGGCACGAAGGAACTGCTCGTCATCAGCCAGGACACGTCGGCCTACGGCGTCGATATCCGCCACGCGACATCGAAGTGGGAAGGGCGCGAGTATCGCGCGCACATCACCGATCTGGCGCGCGATCTGGGCAAGCTCGGCGCGTGGGTGCGGATGCACTACATCTACCCCTATCCGCACGTTGATCAGCTGATGCCGCTGATGGCCGAGGGGCTCGTGCTGCCCTATCTCGATATCCCCTTCCAGCACGCGAGCCCGGCGGTGCTGCGCCGTATGGCGCGGCCCGCGAACGAGGCGAAGGTGCTGGAGCGCATCCGCTCGTGGCGTCAGGTCGTGCCCGATCTCGCCATCCGCTCCACCTTCATCGTCGGTTTCCCCGGCGAGACGGAAGAGGATTTCCAGTACCTGCTCGACTGGCTGGAAGAGGCGGGGATCGATCGCGCCGGCTGCTTCAAATACGAAGCCGTTGAAGGTGCCGCCGCGAACGCGCTGGATGGCGCTGTCCCCGAAGAGGTGAAGGACGAGCGCTGGCACCGCTTCATGGCGGCGCAGGCCCGGATTTCAGCCGCGCGCCTGCAAAGCCGCATCGGCCGCGAGATCGACGTGATCGTCGACGAGGCCGACGACGAAGGCGGCGCGACCGGGCGATCGCAGTGGGACGCGCCGGAGATCGATGGCCAGGTGCTGCTGCGCGACGCCGATGTCGCGCCGGGCGACATCGTGCGCGTGCGCATCGAGGATGCCGACGAGACGGACCTGTTCGGCGTTCCCGCTTAAGACTTCAGACGAAAATTTTGCCCGGGTTCATTATGCCGTTCGGATCGAGCGCGGCCTTCACGGCGCGCATCGCGGCGAGCTTCGCCGGATTGCCGAGTCGGGCCAGCGTTTTCGCCTTCGACGTGCCGATGCCGTGCTCGGCGCTGATCGAGCCGCCATACCGCGCGACGATATCGTAGACCTGCTCGCTGAGCTCGTAACGGCGAGCCATCAGCTCCGTTCGCGGCCCCGGCTCCGCCGTCTTGACGTTGTAGTGCACGTTGCCGTCGCCAAGGTGGCCGAACGCCATCACCTGCGTACCTGGCCAGTCCGCCTCGATGATCCGCGTCGCCTCTTCCATGAAGCGCGGCATGTCGGAAACCGGCACGGAGACGTCGTGCTTGATCGAAGGTCCATCGAGACGCTCCGCCTCCGGAAGCTCCTCGCGGAGGCGCCAGAAATCGAGACCCTGCGTGCGGTTCTCGGCGAGGGCCGCATCAACCACGAGCCCGTCTTCAAACGCAGCGGCAAGCGCGGTTTCAAGCGCCTGCCGCTGCGTTTCGCCGGCCATCGCCGAAGTCACCTCCACGAGCACGTACCACGGATACGGCGCCGAAAGCGGATCGCGCGCCCCCGGGATATGCTGAAGAACGAGATCGAGGCCGTGGCGCGGGATCAGCTCGAAGGAATCGACGTTGTCGCCGGTCGCAGCCTTGAGACGGGCGAGAAGCGTAAGCGCGGCGTGCGGATCGGCGAGCGCGACGAATGCCGTTGCCACCTCGCGCGGTGCCGGCACCAGCCGAAGCGACGCGGCGGTGACGAAGCCGAGCGTGCCTTCGGCGCCGATCAGCAGCTGCTTGATATCGTAACCGGTGTTGTCTTTCCTGAGCGGTGTCAGCTGATCGAGGATACTGCCATCCGGCAGCACGGCTTCGAGCCCGATCACCTGCGCGCGCATGTTGCCGTAGCGAAGCACCTGCACGCCGCCGGCGTTTGTGGAAATAAGACCGCCGATCGTTGCCGAGCCCTTGGCACCGAGCGAGAGCGGGAACATGCAGTCCGCGTCTTCAGCGGCCTTGTGCAGCGTTTCCAGGACGACGCCCGCTTCTGCAATGACCGTGAAACCCGGCGCATCGAGCGCACGGATGCGATTCATGCGATCCATCGAAACGAGCACGGCCGCGCCGTCTTCCTCGGGCACACCCGCGCCGACGAGACCCGTATTGCCGCCCTGAGGAACGAGTGGCGTGCCGGTTTCGTTCGCGATCTTCACGATACGCGCCAGCGTTTCCGTATCGCGCGGAAGCAGCAGCAACGGAGAAACGCCGGTTTTCTGATTTCGCCAGTCCGTAAGTTTGGACGCGAGACGATCAGGATCGTCGGACCAGCCGCCGGGCCCGGCGGCTTCGCGGAGTCGGTCGAGGGCTGTCATATCAAGGTGTGTCGCCATGGGTCCGACGCTCTAGGCGAAACCGCTACATTGCGGAAGATGCAACGTTTGGCGACATGGACCCTGCAAAAACCGATAGGCTGAATGGTCACAAACGTTGCAATCGGGCAACGCTCTGCTGTCAGCGGTGTCAGTATACCTGTTCAAAACCGGGGGGCAGCGCAGCGCCGCTGGACAAGCCCTTGAATCCGGGTTTCTATGCCCTTCAAGCGGTACAGGAATGGCCGTCGCTGTGATGGGCCGGCCCTTCCTCCGCGATCCGACGCGCTACATCAGACTGGCGCGCGGATGCAACGGTAACCTTGGGAGGGTACTCGTCATGCAATCTCGTTTCCGCGCACGTAGTGTATTCGTTTCCAGCGCATCTGCACTTGCCGTTCTTGCCGCTTCACCCGCGTTCGCACAGGTGACCGAGCAGAACGATTCCGGCATCGAAACCATCATTGTTACCGCCCAGCGCCAGGCGGAATCGCTGCAGGATGTGCCGATCGCCGTCAGCGCGTTTTCATCTGATGCGCTGGAGCGCCAGCAGATCGAGAATTCGAGCGACCTTCAACTTACCCTGCCCAACGTGACCTTCAGCAAGACGAACTTCACGTCTTCGAGCTTCACGATCCGCGGCATCGGTGACCTCTGCGTCGGCGTGACCTGCGACCAGGCAACCGCCATCCACGTGAACGACACACCGCTGCTGCAAACTCGCCTGTTCGAGACGGAATTCTTCGACCTTGAACGCGTCGAAGTGCTGCGCGGCCCGCAGGGCACGCTGTTCGGACGCAACGCGACCGCCGGTGTCGTGAACGTCATCACCGCGAAGCCGGATCTCGGAAGCTTCGGCGCCGCGGGCGACGCCGAATACGGCAACTTCAATGCCTACAAGCTGAAGGGCATGATCAACCTGCCGATCGGCGAAACGATCGGCATCCGTCTCGCCGGTTTCTATCAGAAGCGCGACGGCTATACGGAAAACGTCTACGACGGCAGCGACATCGACGACCGCGACATGTACGCGATCCGCGGGTCGCTGCGCTGGGAGCCGACCGACTCCACAACCATCGATCTGATGGCGTATTACTTCCGCGAGGACGACAACCGGTCCCGCATTCAGAAACAGAAGTGCCAGCGCGATCCGACCGGCATTCTCGGCTGTCTTCCTGCCAACCTGAAGTTTGAGACGCTGAACGGCAATGCCACGATCGCGGGGCTCCTGACGTCGCAGCAGTTCCTCTCCAGCCAGGGCATCCCGACCGCATTCGCGCTTGGCAGCATCTATGGCACGGACGTCTATGCAGGCTTCACCAACCCCGCCGACGTCCGCAAGGTGAATACGGACTTCACGCCCACGTACTTCACGGATGAGGAGCAGTATCAGGCCCGCATCACGCAGGACATCGGCGCGTTCACAGCCCAGCTGACGGGCCTCTACCACGTGAGCCGCGTCGATTCGATGCAGGACTACAACCTCTCCGTGCAGAACCGGGCCGGATACACGCCCGGCCTCACCGCGCTCTATGCCGGCGCGAACGGCCTGATCCCGCTGCCGCCGGGCCTTGCGGGCTATCTCGCCCCCGTCGCGTCCGCGCTCATCCCGAGCGGCCCGGGCGGAGAGCTTTGCACGTCGCAGGCCGAACCGAGCGGAACCGGCAGCTACGGTGGCCACTCCGTCTGCGCGATGACGCCGCAGGATTTCGACCGCTCCGTCCAGACCAGCAAGGACTGGTCGGTCGAAGGCATTCTCACCAGCAACTTCGATGGCCCGCTCAACTTCCTCGTCGGCGGCATCTATGCGGACCTGAAGCTGAGCGAGAACAGCTACTACGTGAACGCCTTCGGCCTCGACTACGCGACGGGCCTCCTCGGGGCATTCAACTCCTACAGCAACGCCCTGCCGCCGAGCTTCCTGGCAACGCCGTCGTACCGCAACAATACGGATTATTTCCGGCTGAAGTCGTACGGCCTCTTCGGTGAGGCCTATTACGAGTTCAGCGACCGCGCGAAACTGACGCTCGGCATTCGTTACAACAACGACAAGAAACTGGTGCGCGCGCGGACGACACTGGCGAACTTCCTGGTTCCCCACGGCCTTGATCAGGCCTTCGACTCCCCGTTCGTCGGCCTCTACGACGCCGATCCCGGACTGGCGGGCAACCAGATCATTCAGGAACGCCGGGTGTCGTTCAAGGAATGGACCGGCCGCGCCGTGTTCGACTTCAAGATCACCGACGACAACCTGCTCTACGCCTCGTACTCGCGCGGCTATAAATCGGGCGGCATCAACCCGCCGCTGTCGCCGATCTTCGCGGTTTCCGACAGCTTCGAGCCGGAGTTCATCGATGCCTTCGAAATCGGTTCGAAGAACAGCTTCCTCGACGGGACGCTGCAGTTCAACCTCACGGCGTTCTACTACAAGTACAAGGCCCTGCAGCTGAGCCGCATCGTCGCCCGCACCTCCGTGAACGACAACGTCGACGCCGACATTTACGGCATCGAGGGCGACGCGATCCTGAGCCCGACGCCAGGGCTGCTGTTCAATGTCGGGTTCAGCTACCTGCACACCAAGGTTGCCAGCGACAAATACCTATCGAACCCGCGCGATCCTTCGGGCGGACGTTCGGACGTCGTGATCATCAAGGACATCACGAACGCTTCGAACTGCGCGGTGGTGCCGACCACCGCCGGCAATGCCGCGGGTGCCAACGCGTTTGTGAACTACGTGAACGCCAACGTGATCAACCCCAGCATCGTCACCTCGGGCGGGCTGGTCCCACGGACGGCAGCGCAGCCGAATACCGCACCGCTGGCCGGCACGACGCCGTTCCCGTCGGGAAGCGGAATCGACGCCACGGGCGCATTCAGCATCTGCAGCGTGCTCAACGCCGCCGCCGCTTCGGCCGGCGCACTGTTCGGGGGCATCTCGGTCGCGCCTTCGGGCGTCGAGGTCAACCTGAAGGGCAACAAGCTGCCGCAGGCGCCGAACTACAAGTTCTCGGTGGGCGCACAGTACACCGCCGACTTCGACAACGGCATGTCGCTCGTCCCGCGCGTCGACCTGACCTACACCGGCGAAAGCTACGGCAGCATCTTCAACGGGCAGGTCAACAAGATCTCGGGCTACGCCCAGATCAACGCCCAGTTGCAGCTGAACGGCGCGAACGACCGCTGGTACATCCGCGGCTTCGTCCAGAACCTTCTGGATAACAACGCCACGACCGGTCTTTACGTGACTGACGCCTCTTCGGGTCTGTTCACCAATATCTTCACACTGGAGCCGCGCCGCTACGGTGTGGGTGCCGGCTTCAAGTTCTAGAACAGTTTTCGTACCGGGATGTGGGCGGGACTTCGGTTCCGCCCGCGTTTTTTATAAAGGCTTAATTCAGGTTCCACGCTATATCGCGCTTCAAACGGGCGGGGACTCATGCTGAATCAAGGCTTCTACATGACCGAGAAGCGCGCGGTGCGGGCGAAAGGTCCGTTCACCACGGGCCCACTCATCGTCGGCCTTGCGCATTTCATCATCGCGCTCATCAACATCCGTCTGACGGGCTGGTCCGTCGGCATGGCGACGGTGTGGGCGGCGAACGCCCTGGTTTTTGCCGCGCTGGTCGTCGTACCGACGCGGCGCTGGACACCCTATGTGATTTCCGTCTGGATCGCGGGGTTCGCGGCGAATCTTCTGGGCGGCTATCCAGCCTTCGCCGCCGCGCCCTTCGCCGCGCTCAATATCGCCGAAGCCGCGCTCGCCGCCCTCCTCACCCGGCACCTGATCGGCGGGCCGCTTCAGCTTGAGCGTCCCGACCATCTCCTGAAATTCATCGGTGCCTCGATCGTTGCCGCCGCATTTTCCGCCTCGCTCAGCGCTCCGTTCATGTCGGCAGCCGTCGACGAGGCAATGGGGCGAAGCTGGCTGTCGTGGTTCGCGTCCGACACGCTCGGGCTCTTGTTGGTGACACCCATCCTGCTGATCGTCTTCGCCATCTGGTCCGGCAAGCGTTCGTTCCTGCAAGGCCGCAGCGCCGTGGAGGCGGCAGGCTTGTTCGCGCTCGTGACGGGTCTCAGCGTCCTCGTGTTCGCGCAGACGCGCTGGCCGATGCTGTTCCTGCTGTTGCCGCCGATGCTGCTGACGACCTTCCGACTGCGTTCGGCTGGGGCCACGGTCGCCATCGTTATCGTCGCGTGCGTCGGCTCCTACTTCACGACAATAGGTTCCGGCCCCATCGCGCTGATGCCCGGCGACCTTGCGGACCGAATCTACTTCTTCCAGTTCTTCCTCGCGGTCGCTTTCCTGCCCTCGCTTCCCGTCGCCTGCGTGCTTGACGAGCGCGACGCGCTCGCGGCGATCGCCGAACGGCAAGCCTCGACCGACGAACTGACCGGAACCGCTTCGCGCCGCATGTTCCTCGCCCGGCTCGAGGCCGCCGGCGAAGCCGCCAACGCCAACGGCACCGCCTTTTCGGTCGCGCTGTTCGATGTCGACCACTTCAAGTCCGTCAACGACCGCTTCGGCCACGACGTCGGCGACGCTGTGCTGCGCCACGTCGGCGCGCTCGCGATGGCCATCGTGGGGCGCCACGGCCTCGTCGGGCGCCTCGGCGGTGAAGAATTTGCCGTGCTGATGCCGGGCCGCAGCCTCGACCAGGCGGCAGGGCTGTGCGAGGCGCTGCGCAAGGCCTGCTCCGACACCGACGACATGCCGGAGGGCGTCGTGCCGGTCACGATCAGCGTCGGCGTGGCGGCGCTCGCGCGCGGCCGAGCGGCCGCAGACGTGTTGAAAGCCGCCGACGCGGCGATGTACCTTGCCAAGTCGAGCGGTCGCGACCGCGTACAGATCGTCCGCTGAGGACGCGGTCTCTTGTCGCTGCACCGCGCAGTTTCCTTGACATTTTGCGGGGAAACGCCAAAAGCGCGGCGCAAGGCACTCTGTTAACGCCTGCACAAGGTCATTGAATTTGAGCTTTCACGCCCTCGGCCTTTCGGACGAGCTTCTCGCGGCTGTTGAAGACAGCGGCTATACCGAGCCTACCGCCATTCAGCGGCAGGCGATTCCGCTTGTTCTGATGGGCCGCGACATCATCGGCGTTGCGCAGACCGGCACCGGCAAGACCGCCTCTTTCGTGCTGCCGTTGATCGACATCCTTGCCCACGGGCGCGGCCGCGCCCGGATGCCGCGCTCGCTGATCATCGCGCCGACGCGCGAACTTGCCGATCAGGTGGCGCAGAACTTCCTGAAATACGGCAAGAATCACAATCTTTCGATGGCGTTGCTGATCGGGGGCGTCGGCTTCGGCGATCAGGACAAGGCGCTGGAAAAGGGCGTTGACGTGCTGATCGCGACGCCGGGTCGCCTGCTCGACCAGTTCGAGCGCGGCAAGATCCTGCTGTCGGGTGTCGACATCCTCGTTATCGACGAGGCCGACCGGATGCTCGACATGGGCTTCATCCCCGATGTGGAGCGCATTTGCTCGCTGCTCGGCCCGAACCGGCAGAGCCTGCTTTTCTCTGCCACGATGGCAGCACCCATCAAGAAGCTGGCCGACCGCTTCCTGAAAGACCCGCGCATGATCGAGGTGGCGCGGCAATCGAGCACAAACGCCAACATCGCGCAATCGCTGCAGATGACCGGCCCGCGCGAAAAGAAGCAGGCGCTGCGCGCGCTGCTGCGCGCCGAAGAAGTGACGAGCGCGATCGTTTTCTGCAATCGCAAGCGCGATGTGAAGGAACTCGTCGAGTCGCTGAAGCGCGACGGCTTCCGCGCCGGGCAGATTCACGGCGACATGGAGCAGCGCGACCGCCTGTCGACGCTGGAAGACTTCAAGGCGGACCGCATCTCCATCCTCGTCGCCTCCGACGTCGCGGCGCGGGGTCTGGACATCAAGGGCGTCAGCCATGTTTTCAACTTCGACGTGCCCTTCAACGCCGAAGATTATGTTCACCGCATCGGCCGAACCGGACGCGCGGGGAAGACCGGCATTGCGGTAACGCTGGTGACCTCCGCCGACACGGACCTCATCGCCGACATCGAGAAGCTGATCGGTACTCGCATCGAGCGCCGCGGCGCAGTGCCGCAGCAGGACGACAGCGCCAAAAGTGCCGCCAAGCCTGCTGACACGGATGCCGACAGCAATGCGGAAAAGGACGCCCGCCCGGCAGGCAGCCGTGCGCGGGGTGGAAAACGCGCGCGGGGCGGCGATCGCAAGCCCGAAGTGCCGCGCGCAGAGGTGGCTCCCAAGGCAGCACCCAAGCCGGCCGCGCGTCCTGCGCGCGAGGAAGACTCTGACGACGGCGGCTGGAATGGACCCCTTCCCGACTTCCTTTCCGTATCCGCACGCGGCTGATTTTATCTTCCTTTTCGGAAATTTTAACCTGCGCCTGCCATAGCTTGCAACGAATGGGCTGGTCGGTGGTTCTCCGTGCGCCGCAACGGGCATGGAAATCTGCGACTTTGGTCCGAGGGGACATTCGGTGGGCTATAAATGACGGATTCGAAACAGATCTTCGAAAATATCCGCCAGCACTTGGAGGCTGGGGCCATTTCGCCCACGCCCGCCAACTACGAATTCTGGTATCGTTACGTCACCGGGTCCGATCCTGAACTTCGCGTTGCCGTAGACGCCGTTATGCACACCGTGGGCCGCGTATCGACGCGCGCGATGCACAACATCCGCCGCGAACTCTACGGCGCCTCCATGCCCGCCGATCTCAGCGTTCTGATCGACCAGACGCAGGCGCAGTTGAAGCGCATGTCGCACTTCGTCGAGGAAACCGGTGGCGACGCCAAGGATTACAGCCGCACGCTGCGGGAAAGTTCCGACAGCATCAACGCTGCCGCCGACATCGATACACAGCGCGCGCTTCTTGCCGATCTTGTCTCCGCGACGGGTGCGATGATCGACAAGACCGAGCGGCTGGAGGCGCAGCTCGCGATTTCCGGCCAGGAGATCAACATCCTGAAGCAGGATCTGGAAACGGCGCGTACCGAAAGCCGCACCGATCCGCTGACCGGGCTTTCGAATCGCAAGGCGTTCACCTCGTATCTGGAAGCACAGGCAGGGCGCGCGCTTGCCGACCGCAAACCGCTGTGCCTTGCCTTCTGCGACATCGATCACTTCAAGCAGTTCAACGACACGTGGGGCCACCGCATGGGTGACGAGGTGCTGCGCCTCGTCGGCCAGAGTCTCGAACAGCTTTCGCACGGCGTCGGCTACCCGGCGCGCTTCGGCGGCGAGGAGTTCGTGATCGTGCTCCCCGGCAAGACGCTGCAGGCCGCGCACGACATTTGCGAGCAGATTCGCGACTACATCTCGTCACGCAGCGTCCGCGCCAAGAACAGCAACAAGGAAGTCGGGCGCATCACACTGTCGCTCGGCATTTCGCAGCTACGCTGGAACGACACGGTCGACACGCTCGTCGAGCGTGCGGACATGGCGCTTTACCGGGCGAAGGCGACCGGCCGCAACCGCGTGGTGGGCGAGGATGAGCTCGAAGCTGCCGCTGCGCCCAAGGCGACCGCACACGCCGCCTGACCAGTGCCGAGCTGCGTGTCAGCCGATTCTGAAGCGATCTGTCTCTTCGATCAGCCGGTGGAGGATTCCCGGCTCCGAATAGGCATGGCCCGCACCCTCCACGAGATGGAAGGCCGCATCGGGCCACGCCTTGTGGAGCGCCCAGGCATAGCGCGCAGGGCAGGGCATGTCGTAGCGGCCATGCACGATCGCACCGGGAATGCCGCGAAGCCGACCGGCGTTATTCAGCAGTTGACCGTCCTCCAGCCAGGCACCGTGGTGGAAATAGTGGTTCTCTATGCGCGCGAAGGCGAGCGCGTAGTGACCGTCGTGAAAGGGTGCCGAGAACGACGGATCGGGGAGCAACGTGATCGTCTCGCCTTCCCAGATGCTCCAGGCCTTGGCGGCTGCTAGCTTTGCCCCCTCGTCGTCTCCGGTGAGCAGGCGGCGGTAAGCGCCGATCATGTCACCGCGCTCCGCCTCAGGCACCGGCGCGATGAAACGCTCCCACTTGTCCGGGAACATCTCCGAAACGCCGAACTGGTAGTACCATTCCAGTTCGGGCCGCGTGCACGTGTAGATACCGCGCAGGATGAGCGCGCTGACGCGTTCGGAGTGCGTTTCCGCGTAGGCGAGCGCCAGCGTCGAGCCCCACGAACCGCCGAACACCAACCACTTTTCGGCACCGACCATGACACGCAGCCGCTCGATATCGGCAACGAGGTGCCAGGTCGTGTTCGCCTCCAGCGAGGCATAGGGGAGCGACCGGCCGCAGCCGCGCTGATCGAACAGCATCACGTCGTAGACGTCGGGATCGAACAGGCACCGATGCGCGGGCGAAATGCCGCCGCCGGGGCCGCCGTGCAGGAACACCGCAGGCTTGCCGCCCCGCTTCCCCGAACGCTCGTAATAGATCTGATGGCCGTCGCCCACGTCGAGCATACCCGTCTCGTACGGCTCGATCTCCGGATACAAAGTCCTCAACGCACCCATCGCCCGCTTCCTTTCGTCTAGCGGGAAGCGATGCCGCATTGCCGGCGCGAGGACAAATGCCTTTAACGCCAGGGACGCAGCGGCACCGTGATCGCGCTCGCGGCATCCGCGCCGAGCGACACGCGGAACCGCTCCGGACCCTCCTCCGGATAACGGCGGAACAAGTCCGCATCGGCGCCCGCGACGGCGACGCGCAGGCGGTGCCCCTTGCGGATGAGCGCCGCAGTGGGGTTGAGCGCGAATGCCATGCGCATCGTCTTGCCGGGCGTGACGGGAAGCGCGTCGGCGCGCCGGAAGCTGTGCGGCGCCGGCCCCTGATCGTACGGCAGAGTCTCCGGATCGGCGGGCGCGCGGTGGATCGCACGGAGCTGGCCCTCGGTGATGTACGTCACGCGGCCATCGGGCGCGACGTCTTCGAGATAGACGTAGAAAACCGGATCGTTCGATTGCGCGGCGGCGAAGAGTTCGATCACCGGCGTGCCCGCCAGTTCCATATCCGTATCGAACGCGGCGCTGTCGAACACGAGCAGTTTCGCATCCGCTTCGCGGCGATCGGGGTAAATCGGCGGCGCGCCGAACTGAGTGGACCAGCGTGTGTTCTTGCCGGTGCCCGCGGTGAAATCGACCGTGTAATCGGCATACGCGGACTGTGCCGGAGGCTGCACCAGCAATGTTCCCTCGGGCGCGAAATAGAAGCGTGTGTCGGCAACCCCGACGGGCGGCCAGACCCTGGTGTCGCGGAAGGTGTCAGCGCCGAGGACGTAGTAGTGGATGTTGCGCGTGACGGGCTTGCCTGCGCGGACGCGGTCCATGAAATCGAAGACGGTTGCGAACTGCGCGTCGCGTGTGGGCACCGGCGCGACGCGATCGGGGAAGAAGGGATCGGCGCTGCGGTCGTGGCCGTGGTTGTTGGCGGTGATGACGATCTCGACGGGCGCATCGGGCGTCGAATGGAAGCGCGTGAGCGCGGCCTGCGCCGTGGTCGCATCCATCCACGAGCCCCAGATCATCACCGGCTTGTTTTCGCGGATGAGCCCGGCGAGTTCGCTTGCGGGCGAGAAATCCAGCATCGAATGGCCGTTGCCGCCCTTGTCGTCGCGGAAGGGGGCGTTCACGTAGTCTTCGGGCGTCCAGTGGCGGCGGCCGCTGAGCGCCTGCCGCAGCAGCGTGAAATCCGTGTCTTCGTCGACCGGCTGGATATCCGGGAACAGCCCCGGGCAGTCCTCCACGCGCAGGCGGCAATCGAGCGCATCGTTCCGGGGCGAGCGGCCGAGATCGACCTTCAGCGTGTAATTGCCCCACGTGTAGAGCAGGAAATTGTTCTGCACGCCGCCCGGCAGGAACCCCTGCAGATAGGCGTCGAAATCCATCTGGCGCGGCACTGACGCGAGGAGCGCGGGCGCGGGACGGCTCAAAGCGAACTCCGCGGTGTCGGCCATGTAGGAGACGCCGTAGCCGATCACGCGGCCGTCCGACCATTTGCGCGCGGCGAGATGCGCGATGATCTCGTCCATGTCGGCGCGCTCGTCCGGCCCCATCTCGACATCCCGCGGACCGAACGAGGCCGTCGAACCGCGCGTATCGACGACGGCGACGACGTAGCCGCGCGCAAGGAACATCTCGATATCGGTGGGCGAACCGCCCCGACGCGCCTCCACGGCGCGGCCATAACGCGTCTGGATGAGGATCGTCGTTGCCTTCGCGGACGGCGGCTTGCCGCCCGGAAAATGCAGGCTGACCGCGACGCGCACGCCGTCGCGCATAGGCAGATAATAGGACTGGTCGCTCCAGCCTGCGGGGCGCTCCAAAGGGGCCTGCGCGGCACAGGCGCCGAGCAGACACAGGCCAACGAGCGCGGCCATGCCACGTGCCATCACGATACCCTCTCCTTCCGCGCTCGGGCGAATATCCACATCGCGCCGCCGAGACCCGCCCAGAGCGCGAGTGCCATGGCTTCGGGCAGTCTTTCGTCTACGTTCGCGAGGATCGTCCACGCCGAATAGGTGGCGACGCCCCCCAGCGCCAGCGCACCCGCCCATGCCGCGAACATGGGAAAGCGGCTGCCGCCCATGCCGCGCCCAAGCGAGAGACTCGACAGGCAGGCGCCGATGAACGCGACCGCGAACCCCATCGCGCCGATCTGCACCAGCGGCTCGATGAACGCCCGGCCCATGAGACCGCCGAGCAGGGCGACAACGCCGACGAACAGCACCGCGTCCGCGGGCGTGCCGTTCTTCGGATGCACGCGCGCGAGCGGCGCAGGGAGCGCGCCGTCCTGCGCGAGCGCATAGAGCAGGCGCGACGCCGCGAACATCGCTGCGTTCCACGCACTGAGCAAAGCGACGACGCCCGCGACAAGCACGATGCGACCGCCCCACGGCCCCGCGACCGATTCCATCGCCGCAACCACCGGAAGCTCCGCGCCGTCGAGCACGCCGCGCGGCGTGGCAAAGGCTGTGGCGGTGATGACGGACACGTAGAAGAGCGTGGTGAGCAGGATCACCACGCCGAGCAAACCGGCGAGCGCGCGTGCGCTCGGGCGTTCGCGCGCCTCACCCAGCGCCTGCGGCAGCGCGTTGAAGCCGCAGAACCACGCCGGGACCATGACGAGCACCGCGAGCACACCCTGCCACGGCGTTTCCGTCGGCAGGAACGCTGGATCGAGATTGGCAGGCGCTCCGCCCGCGAAACCGATCGCGACGAAGCCGAAGCTGAGCAGCACCTTGCCGACCGTGACCGCCACCTGCACGCGCGCCGATTCGCGCGCGCCGAAATGGTTGATCGCGGTGAAGAACAGCGCGCCGCCGATGATGACGGCAAGATCGAGCAAGCGCACCGGCACGCCGACCGCCGTGTAGAGCGTCGGCCCGGTGAAATCCGGCATGAGCACGCCAAGCAACCACGCCAGCGCCAGCCCTTCGAAGCCGCAGATGCCGACGTAGCCGAGAAGCGCGCTCCAGCCGACGACGAAGCCCCAGCCGCGACCGAACGCCATCGAGACATAGCCGTATTCACCGTTCGCCTCCGGCGCGCGCGTTGCGGCCTCGGCGTAGCAAAGCGCAACGAGGGCCATCACAGCGCCGCCGATGAGGAACGCGAGCGCAGCGCCGAGCGGCCCCGCGCGCGCGATCCAGCCGCCGGTGACGACGATCCAGCCGACGCCGATCGTCGTGCCCATGCCGATCGCCGCCAGCTGCATGGGCGTGAGCGTGCGGCGAAGGCCGGGCGCACTCATCCGCGCGTTTCCGCAAACAGGCGCTTCAATGCCGGCTTGTCGATCTTTTCGGTCGGCGTCTTCGGCAGCGCATCCATGAACAGCACATGTTCCGGCACCATGTAGCGCGCCATGCGGCCTTCACAGTAGGCGCGCAGCTCTTCGTCCGCGAGCGCGGCGCCGGGGCGCAGCACCACCGCCACCGCGACATCCTCCTCGGTCGCCGGGCTCGGCACGCCGAACGCCGCCGCCTCGAACACCGCCGGATGCGTTTCGATACCCCGCTCGATCTCGAGCGCCGACATGTTCTCGCCGCGTCGGCGGATGATGTCCTTCTTCCGGCCCGCGAAATAGAGATTGCCTGCCGCATCCAGTTTCCCGAGGTCGCCGGTGTGGTACCAGCCGTCGCGGATCAGCTCCGCGTTCACTTCGGGCATCCCGAGATAGCCGCTGAACATCAGCGTGGGATCGTGCGGCCGCGTGACGATCTCGCCGACCTCACCGGTGGGCACCGGCTTCCGCGCGTCGTCCAGCAATTGCAGCTCGAATTCCGGCGCGACCTGACCGCAGCTTCCCTTCGGATATACTTCGCCGGGGTTCTGGAAGACGCAGACACCCCCTTCGGTGCTGCCATAGCCTTCGTAGAGCGGAAACCCGAAACGGGCTTCGAAATCCGCCCGGAATTCCGGCATCGGCAGCCCCCACGCAAGACGCACGCGATGGTCGCGGTCGCGCGGATCGGGCGCGCGCTGATAGAGGAAGGTGAGCGTCGAGCCCATGAAATCGAACATGGTGGCTTCGAAGGCCCGGATATCGTCCCAGAAACGCGAGACGCTGAAGCGTTCGCCGAGTGCCGCCGTCGCGCCGATGACAAGCGACCCCATCACCGTGCCGATGGTGGCGTCCCAGTGATAGAGCGGGAACGGGCAATAGACGACGTCGCTCTCTTTCAGATCGAAGTAACGCGAGGTGAGCCGCGCCTGCCCGACGAGATAGCCGTGGCTGAGCTGCACGGGCTTCGAAACGCCCGTAGAGCCCGACGTGAACTGGATCATGGCGATCGCCGTGCGCGCCACTTCGGCGCGGGGCGACGCCGTCGGCGGAATGTCTTCAAGCGTGCGGAAGCGCACGACGTCCACATCCTGCGCGGCCGCACCGGAAACGATCACGTCCCGCACAGCCGGAACCTCGGGAAGAACGCCCGCGATCAGATCGACATAACGCGGCTCCACCAGAACCAAACGCGCGCCCGTCGCGTTCAACGCGGCGACAAGCTGCGTGCCGCGGAATTCGGTATTGATCGGCGCCCACACGGCCCCCAGCCGCATGAGCGCGAACCAGATCGCGGCTGCGGTGATGCCGTTCGGGAAGAAGGTCGGCACGATATCGCCGGGGCGAACGCCGGCGGTGTGGAGCCGTCCCGCCGTGGTTTCGGCAAGCGCGAGGAACGCGGCATAGCTGACGCGCCCGCTGTGGAATCGCAGGAAATCCTTGTCGGCGAGCGTTTCCGCCTGCGCCTCCAGCAGATCCCAGGCCAGAAGATCGATGGTCTTCATCACAGCAGCCCGTCTGCCCGACAATCGTCGAGCGCCTCGATGAACGCGCCGGTCGCGCGGTCGATCATGGCATCGTCGTGCGCGGCGGAGAGGAAATAGACGTGGAAGCTCGGCAGCAGGATGCCGCGATCGAGCACGAGCGCGTAGAACGCCTCTTCAGCAGCACGGTTGCTCGGGTACGTCTCGCGGAACGAATGGATCGGGCCCTTGCGGAAATGAAAGCACTGGATCGACGCGGCGTGCATCAGCGTCACGTCCATTTCATGCGTCTCGCAGTGTGCCGCAACCGCTCCGGCCATGCGCGCACCGCGCGCTTCGAGCGCCGGGTAGAGCGTGTCCTTGCGCGCTTTCAGCGCCCGCAGCGTCGCCGCGCCCGCGCTCATCGTCAGCGGGTTGCCGTTGAAGGTTCCGCCCGCGAACACGCCCGCCGTGCCGCCCTTGGCGAACAGCCCCAGAATATCGGCCCGGCCGCAGACCGCGCCGACCGCCGTACCGCCGCCGATGATCTTGCCGAACGCCGCGAGATCGGGCGTGACGCCGTAATAGACCTGCCCGCCGCCGTAGGCGAGGCGGAAGCCCGTCACCACCTCGTCGAACATCAGGAGCACGCCCGCCTCATCGCACACCGCTCTCAGGTCGCGCAGATAAGCGCCGTTGTCGAGATGCGGCACGGTGTTCTGAACGGGCTGGATCACGACCAGCGCCAGCTCGTCCCGGTGCTTGCGGATGAGATCGAACGCAGCCGCGTTTCGGTAGGGCAGCGCGAGCATCGTCTGGTCGCGCACCGCGCCGGGAATACCGCCGCCGACCGTCTTGGTGGCCGGCGCCGCCTCGGGTGTCGTCGGGTCTTCCTGCACGAGCGCATAATCGTGCGTGCCGTGATAGCCGCCGCCGAACACGGCGACGCGGTCCTTGCCCGTGAATGCCCGCGCGAGCCGCATCGCGAACATCGTGGCTTCGGTGCCGGAATTCTGGAAGGCGACTTTCTCCGCACACGGCACCGCCTCCGCGAGCAGTTCGGCAAGCTCGATCTGGGCCACGCCCGGCAGGATCGTGTGCCAGCCCTTGTCAATCTGGCTGTGCATCGCGGCCACGACCTCGGGTGGGCGGTGGCCGAGGATCAGCGATCCGAAACCCATCGCGAGATCGAGATAGGCGTTGCCGTCCACGTCGGTCATGTAGGCCCCGTCGCCGCTTTCGATGTAAAGCGGTACCGGCATCGCAAAGGTGGGCACGGCCTCGAGCGCAAGCCGCCGCTCGGCGCGCGGGCGCATCGCCGCGGAGCCCGGCGTGCGGGCGCGCAGCCTTTCGAGCGCCGCAGCTTTGCGAGGCGTGGCCTTAGACATCATGCTCTCCGAAGGTGATGGCGCGCGCCCGCACAGAGCGCAGCATTAGAAATTGCGGCGCCACTCGATACCGATCGTGCGCGGCTGATTGACGACGATGCGCGGGCGGCCCGGCGTCTGCACGCCGAGCGGGGGAATGTCCGCATAGTTCGCCGCTTCATCGAAGATGTTGTCGACGAACAGCGCGATCCTGCCCAGCCCGAATTCCGTCCCCACGCGCGCGTTCGCGACCTTGAACGCGGGGCGGCGCAGCGGTGTCGTCGGGTTATTGTTCCCGCTCCAGCTGCCGCCCGTGTAGGAATAATCGGCGTGGAGAAACGCTGGGATCGCCCCGAGCTGGAAATCCTGATCGAGCGCGACGCTCCATGTCCACTTCGGCACGTTCTGGATCGAGGCCCCGCGCGTGACCGTGGTCAGGCCGCCCGTGTCGGTGATTTCGGTATCGACGTAGCCCACATTGAACAGGATGCGCGTGTCATCAAGCGGCAGCAGATCGAATTCGAGTTCGGCGCCCTGAAGCCGCGCTTCGCCTGCATTCACGTTGAGCGAAAAGCCGCAGCCGAGACCCTGGCGCTGCTGCAGATCCTTCCAATCGATGCGGAAGGCGGCGACGTTCACCGTCATGCGGCGATCGAGCCATGATGACTTCAATCCCGCCTCGTAAGAGCGCAGCGAATCCGAATCGAACGTCGTCGTATCGCCAAGGCCGAGACCGTCGATTTCCGCCTGACAGAGCGTGGCCGCATAGAAATTCACTCCGCCGACGCGGAAGCCTTCGGACATGGTGACATAAAGCATCCGGTCGTCATCGATATCATATTGCACACCGACCTTGGGGGTGACGCCCTTCTCGCTCTGCTTGCCCGCGTAGAATTCGTCTGGGCCGATGAAGTCGCCGCCCTGGCGGAGATTGAAATCAACCTCGTTCTTGAAGGCGCGCGCGCCGACGATGAACCGGAGCGCGTCGGTGACGTGCCATGTCGCTTCCGCGAACACGGCTTTCTCGGTGACCTTCGTGGGGTTATCGAGGTTGAACGCATCGTCGGAGAAGCCCTCGACGATGGTCGTGGGGAAGCGCCAGTCCGATTTCGAGCGCTGGTAGAAGAGACCGGCGGTGAGATCGATCGGGCCTTCCCAGCCCGACACGAAGCGCAGCTCCTGGCTGAAGATCTTCTGATCGGTTTCCGAATAGGTGGTCGACGCACCCTGGAAGCCGAGCACCGCGGTCGTCCATTCCGAGAAATCCTCGGAATCGCTGTAGCTGCGATCGAAATAAGACGTCGCGGCGAGGAAGGTGCCGAAGGGCGCGTTGTATGTCGCCGTGAGCGTCGCGAGCGTCCATTCGTTCTCGCTGGGCTCGTCGATGTCGTACTGGCGGAGATTGATGCGGTTGCCCGCACGGAAATCGGCCTGCGTGCGACCGTCGCGCTCGGTGCGCTCATACATGATGCGCGGCGCGATCGTGAGGTCGCCGCCCGCGAGCGAAAGGAGCCCCGAAAGCTGCAGGCCGCGCACCGACTCGCTGTCGATGTCCTTGCGGTGGGCAAAGGGCGTCGGCGCATCGGCGCGCGGGGCGCGATCGATGAAGCCGCCGTTCTCCTGAATGTAGCCGACCGCGCGCACGGCCAACACGCCGGGGACGACGGGCAGGTTCACGGCGCCATCGACGCCGTAGTTCATGCCGCCCTCGTGGATGGTTGAGACGAGCGCGCGAGCCCGGCCGGACGTCTCATCGAGATCGGGCTGGGTGGTGATCAGCCGTACCGTGCCGCCCATCGAGCGTGCGCCGTAGAGCGTCCCCTGCGGCCCGCGCAGCACCTCGATGCGCTCAAGGTCGACGACGCGCGGATTGAGCGTCGCGAGCAGCGGGGAATCGTCGATGTAGAAACCGGTCGTGTTGTTGCCGAACACGCCACGGATCGCGATCGACAGCGCGCCATCCGTCGAGCTGGAGCCCGAGGCGGAGAAGCTGAGGTTCGGGATGCGCGTTGCGTAGTCGTCGAACTCGGAGAAGCCCCCACGCTCGATATCCTCGGTGCTGAGCGCCGAAATTGAAATGGGCACATCCTGGATCGATTGCGCACGCCGCTGCGCGGTGACGACGATCTCCTCGCGCTCCACTCCGCCTTGCTCCTGCGCCAGCGCCGAGGTTGCGGCGATCGCCAAGCCCGCAACGCCGATCAGCAAGCCGGCTGCGCGGCTTTTCACCTTCGAAACCATGAGCCCCTCCCTGCTACCCGCTGGAAATCCAGATCGGGATCGTGTCTAATTTCCCCTCACGTATACGATCGTATATATCGAATGTATACGAATGTATAGTCCTGTTTTGAAGGGTATGATTGTGAGTCAGGTCGAGCCGCAAGGCCGCCGCCAGCTTCTGAAGGCCGGGATGAAGCTGTTCGCCGAACGAGGCTTCGCCGCCGTGGGCCTCCGCGAAATCGCGGCCGAAGCGGGTGTCTCGCTCGGGTTGGTCCGCACGCACTTCGGATCGAAGGACGGCCTGCGCGAAGCCATTGATGCCCATGTGCTCGAAGAGATTCGCGCGCTTTACGCGACCGTGCTCGATCACTCGTCCGTCGAAGCGCTTGAACAGGCGGTGGAGGACGCGCTCGACTGGATCCCGCGCGACCGCGACGCGCTCATGTACGCGCGCATGTCGCTGATGGAGCGCACGCCCGGCAGCCAGGCGCTGTTCGACGAGATGCTGGCCGTGATGCGCCAGTTCATCGACAATAATGCGAGGCTCGGCTTCCTGCAGCCCGATGTCGACCGCGAATGGGCCGCGATCTACATGGTGTTCGACTTCATCGGCCCGGCCATTATCGAACCCTTCGCCCAGCACTCGCTCGGCGAGTCGATGTACGCGAAGACGATGATTACACGGCGCAACGCGTTCATGACCCGGCTGTTCACGCGCGGCTTCCTGAAGCGTGAGGGATAATCGGATTTTCGATACTGTCTGGGTGCGGAACCAAAGTCGCCGCGGACCTTTCCGTATTCGGGCACGATTGCGGGTGAACAGGGGGCGCATTTGAACAGGTGGCAGTGGGCCTTTCGTCTTCTAACGCGGCGCATGTGGTTTCGCGCGGCCCTGTTCTGTGTTTTCGCCATACTGCTCGCGCTCGCCAGCGCTTTGCTCGGGCATCTTATTCCCTACCAGTTTGCATCCAAAGTCGGCGCGCAGTCGGTCGACAACATCCTGAACGTGCTGGCGACCAGTATGCTTGCCGTGACCACCTTCTCGCTGACAGCGATGGTTTCGGCCTATTCCGGAGCGACCAGCAACATCACGCCGCGCGCGGTGCAGCTGCTGGTCGACGATTCCACCGCGCAAAACGCGCTCGCCACCTTTCTCGGCAGCTTCCTGTTCGCGATCGTCGGGATCATCGCGCTTTCGACCGGGCTTTACGGGGAAAGCGGCCGGGTGATCCTTTTCGGCGGCACCATCCTGATCATCGCCATCATTGTGGTCACCTTCCTGCGCTGGATCGAACACATCACCCGTTTCGGCAGGGTCAACGACACCATCCACCGTGTGGAAAGCGCGGCGATGAAAGCCGCGCTGGCCATGGGCACCTCGCCGCGCTTCGGCCCGCGACAGCGACGCGAGGTGCCCGATGATGCCTCGCGCATCCATCACGATTGCATCGGGCGCATCACGCATATCGACATCCCGGCACTGCACGAGGTCGCGCAGGACCTTGATGGCGAGATCGTCTTGTCCGCGCTTCCCGGGACCATGGTCGATCCATCGCGTATGCTTGCCTGGACGAAGGCCCGGATTGATGACGAGCTTGTGAAGCGCCTGCGATCGGCCTTCACCATCGCGCACGACCGCGCCTTCGATAACGACCCGCGGTTCGGGCTGGTGGTTCTTTCGGAAATCGCCTCACGCGCGCTTTCACCCGCCGTCAACGATCCGGGGACGGCCATTTCGGTGATCGAGGCGGGAACGCGGGTTCTGACGGCCATGCTGACACATGAACCGGACGAGGACGAAGCGCCGACAGAAGACGTGGTTGTGCCGGCATTCGCATTCCCCGATCTGCTGGAGGACCTGTACCGGCCGATCGCACGCGACGGCGCGGGGCTTCTTGAGGTTTCGATCAGACTGCAGAAATCCCTGGCAGCGCTTGCGACAACGGCACCCCAAGGCGCCAGCGACTGCGCCGCGATGGCGCGCAATGCTCTGGACCGTGCCCTGAAGGCCATGAGCAACGAGACGGACCGCGAGACGATCACGCAGATTCATCTTCGCTATTGGCCCGCACCATGACGCCACGCAGGCGGGGCATATGATCGGCGGTCTGGCGTTAACACCCTTCAACGCAGCAGCGGTTCTGATCGTTACAGCCGCCGTTCTCGGCTATATCAATTTCCGCTTCCTGCGCCTGCCGTCGTCCATCGGGCTGACCGTGATGGGGGCAATCGCATCGGTGCTGGTGGTGGCACTGGACGAACTGCTGCCGGCGAGTTCCGTAAGCCGTGAGTTCACGGCTTTCATCTCCGGGATCGATTTTCATTCCACACTGATGGACGGGATGCTCTCGTTCCTGCTGTTTGGCGGGGCGCTGCATGTGTCGTGGAAGCAGCTGCACCAGGGCCGCTGGGCCATCCTGCTGCTGAGCACCGTCGGCGTCGTGCTTTCCACGATCATCGTGGGTACGGGTTTCCTGTGGCTGACCCGCGCGATGGGCTATTCGCTGCCGGGCATCTGGTGCTTCGTGTTCGGCGCGCTGATCAGCCCGACCGATCCCGTATCGGTGATGAGCGTGCTCAAACGGACCAGCGTCTCACCACTGCTCGAAGCGACTGTGGCCGGCGAGAGCCTGTTCAACGACGGCGTTGGCGTCGTGATCTTTGCAATTCTGCTGGCAACAGCGACCAGCGGTGCACCGCTCGACGCAGGCCATGCCGCGCTTCTGTTTCTGGAGGAGGCCGGCGGCGGCATTCTGCTGGGTCTGGTCATCGGCTGGATCGCCTTTCGCGCGATGCGATCGATCGACGACTACAAGGTCGAAGTGATGATCAGCCTGGCAACGGTGATGGGTGGCTATGCCATTGCCAATCCGCTGCATGTCAGCGGCCCGGTGGCAATGGCGGTCGCCGGGTTGATCATCGGCAACGCCGGCGTGGCGCACGCGATGAGCGACAAGACCTGGGACTATCTGAACAAGTTCTGGGATCTGATCGACGACATACTGAACACCGTGCTGTTCCTCCTGATCGGCCTGGAAGTCGTCACGGTGCCGCGCGATCCGGGCCTGATCCTGCTTGGCGTCGGCGCGATCGCGCTGTCGCTGCTTGCGCGATCCGTATCGGTGATGCTGCCGCTTTCGGCGTTCGGAAAGGCCCGTGCCGCCGGCAAGGTCGTGCCCGTTACGCTTATCTGGGGCGGATTGCGCGGCGGAATATCCGTGGCCCTGGCGCTTGGTCTGCCTCCCGGCGACGAGCGGAACCTGATTCTCGCGGCAACGTATGCGGTCGTTCTGTTCACTGTGGTCGTGCAGGGCGGCACGATCGCCAAGGTGCTGCAGCGACTCGATACCAGCAAAAATTGAAGGCCTGACCGCGCGCAGGCTCCGCTTCCCGCGCGTGATACAATTTTATTCGTCGATGCCATCCTTGCTGGCGCGGTCCGCCAACTGACGCAGACTGCGCAGTATCTTCGCACGATTGGTGGACGATTTCATCCAGGCGGGAAGCCGGGCCATCATCGTGAGCCCGCGAACGGGACCCCGTTCCCGCAGCGCAGCGCCAAGGTAGGTCTCCAACGCGCTTAGATGCGCGAGATTATCGACCATCAGCAGGTTCCCGGCCACCTGCGCCGTCAAGTAAGGCTTCAGGCGTCGCGGTTGCTGTTGGGATGCGCGGGACGGCGCGGACCATGCGCGCGCAGGATAGGCCATCGTCTTGGCGCAATGGGGGCAGCGGACCCTGACGACGGGGCGGTTTTCATCACCGCCTCTTGCGAGGGGCCGGGATGTATCGGGCAAGGGGTTGCGGCAGTGGCTGCAGCGAGGATCGCTTATGGTGATGCGCGCCCACTGGACCGCAGCCGGTTTGATGACGGGAATCGTCATGTAGCCGCAGCGGATGCACTTCACGCCGAGAGCGTTGTGCTTGGCGGGACCATCGCATTGCGGGCAATGGACCCAGACCACGTGCCCGAACTGCTGACGCCGGAGTCCGGGATCGCTTGCACGGTGAGGCGGTGGCTTCATTGCGCGATTTTCCCCGCCGGCAGCGCGTAGTCGTAGCGCGCGGCGACTACGCGTCCATTGGCATCGGTTGCAGGTTGGAACTTGCCGCGTGCGATCAACCTCCGACAGATTGCAGTGTCCATACCGGAATGCCCCGTGGATAGGCGGTTCCGGCAGTCGGTTACCCGCCCATCGACACCCACCATCAGCGCGAAGCGGGAGGCACGCCAGTTTTTCGCTGCGACGCCGGAGAGCGCGCTGAGGATATCTTCTCCGTTGATCCAGTTTGCGCTGTTGCCGATTGGGCGAAGCGGCAGATTCGGCTCCAAAAGCGTGGGTGTGCACGCATCGAGCGCAGCGAGTGCCTGATCGAGACCCGGCGGCAACCTGAGCCTGGCGCTGAGAACGTTGCCGCGAACGAAAATCTGCGGATCCGCCTCTGCGGAGAGATGGCGGATCAGCGGCGCGTCTAGGCTGCCGAAGATCTCCGCATGGACGATGGTGCTGGCGCCATCGATCCGCTTTGCCCGAAGCGAGGAGATCGGAGGCCCATTTTCCGTGGTGCTGACCACCCAGTACACAGGGTTCATAAGGCCGGAAGCCACACCATCGTGCTCTGCACCGGGGAAATTTTGCAAATTCCGCCGGGCGATCACCGGAATCAGGGCCGAGAACGCAAGCTCACCCTCACGACGAATCCAGACCTGCGGACCATCGGACGCCGGATCGGTCGCCAGCGTGCATCGCACCGTATCCTTCTGCAGTATCCAACCCGCAGGAAGGGCTTCCGCGGACCGGGAGGCGGTAAGCAGCGCAATCAGGCCGAGGAGGAAGACGCCGGTTCGGCGAGAATATTGTCCCACGGCCTCTCTCCCGTATCCGGAAACGCCGGCTTACCCCGGCAGCGACGCCATGCGATGTGCGCGGATCGGCCCGGTCAGTTTTTCTGCCCGGATTGTTGTTCGCGCATGTATTCCTCACGCGTTTTCCCGTAGCGCCAGAGGAAGGCGTACTCGTCTATGCGCGCGATTTCAGCCTTCGCCGTGGCCTTCTCCCGTGAAAGACGCGCTTCCCATTTCTGGATGAATTCACCGTTGGCGCCTGTAACCGCATCAACGAGCACTGCGAATTTCGATGCCGGAATGCATCCCGGTGTCGCGCTTCGGCTGCACGCGTAGGGAAGAAAGACATTCAGTTTCTTTTTGCCGGTTGCGAGATAACTGACTTCACTTCCGGTGCTGCGACCGTTGCTTGTCGAAACATCGACACCGGCCTTTGAAAAGCACTCGGCCAAAGTGCCTTTCTTGCCCGCGCACCGCCACGGCAGGTAATCCGGCGAGCCCTGAAACCCACCGGCTGAAATGCCCTCTCTTGTCAACTCTCCCATGCGCTGCCGAACGAGTTCATCGCTCAGATTTTCCATCGGATACGGCATGATCAGATAGGTGATGTAGCAACTACGCCGCTGCAACAAGCGCCTGCCGAGTTCCGCATCCATGACTTTGGGCTGGGCCGGGAAATCGAAGGTGCCGCAAACCTCGTTCACAGGTCGCAGGTACTGATCGTATTTCTTCAGATTCGCAATATCGCCGGCCAGCCAGGCATCGACCATTCCTACGCCTGAGGTGCTTTCAAAATAGGAGACAGGCGATTTTTTTATCTCTTCCTTGCTGAGCAAAAGATAATATTCAAGATCCGTAACGGAATTCACGATCGCACGGTAGAGGTCGTCCGCTTCCTGCGGTGGAAAGGCCAAGGTGCCGCGCGCCTTCGCGCTTTCGCGATCGGTCTTGTATCCCTGAAGGCAATTCCGCTGGCGCTGAGCCGCCTTCGCGATCAGTTTCGATTGACGGGCGTAGGCCTGATCAAGCGTTTCTTCATAACTGATCATGGCGCCGACCAGGCTTCCGGGGCCAAACTGCCGTGTCTCCTGACAGAAGCCCACGAAGCGGTTTTGCTTTATCCATTGGGCCCACGGCAGCTCTCTGGCCGCTGCGTTCGCCTCAGCGGCCGAGAAACAGAGAGCTGCGAAAAAGATAAGCGCACGTAGCATGGGCGACAGGACTTTCGACTTGCGAGGAGATGACGAGATTGCGTGGAAATATCAGCGGTTAGACACATCCATTTTGAATCGTGCGCATTTGATATCCAGCCGAGATTAAAAGATCGTCTTTAATTGACCTTAGCGTGGATTACGCGCCGTCTCTTCCCCCGGCGGGGGGATAGGTGATGGGGCTTCATGTCCCCGGGGCCGTTTATGATCAGGCGATGATCGCCGCCAGCAGGCCGATCAACGATGCCTCTCCGTCAACGCCGCACTTGCGGTAAACGGTTTTGATCTGCCCTCTCAGCGTTTCCCGCGTTACGCCCCGTTCCTCCGCGATCAGGGTGCGGCTTTTCCGTTCCAGGAGGCGCAGCGCAATGTCCGCCTCCGCAGGGCTGAGGCCATAAAGCGCCGACAGGAAACCGGTTACACCCGCACGGTCCTTTCGCGGCGGATTGGCGATGAGCACAGCATAGGGAAACCGGCCCAGCGACCACCGGCTTTGCGGCAGCCGAAAACCTTCCATGAGCAGCGTGGGTCGATCAGGCGGCAGATCGATCTGCAATCGCACATGATCGTGACCGTTCTCGCGCTGAACGAGCGCCTGGATCGCCGCGCGCAGCGTCATCGGTCGTCCGTTCGCCGTGAGGACGCCATTGGCAAGCGCCACATCGCCGTTCGAGAGAAGCGTGTCGGCGCGCTGCGTATGTGCCAGAAGCCGCCCGCTCTGATCGATCAGAAAGGCGCAGATGCCGATGGCCTCGAAGGCACCGGCAAGGAGCTTGGCCTGCTCACCCTCGAGCCTTTCCTGCAGGCGCGCCGCACGTCTGGCGGCCTGCGCGGCTTTGGCGAAATGCCGCCGATCCGCCGCATGGGTACGCCCCTGCTTACGCGTTCGCAGCGTTGCCAAACCGATCAACCCGCCGCCATCCAGCACAAGGTTCGTCTGGCAGCCGAACGGGATATCGAGGTGATCACAGAAATCGACGTAAATATCGGAATGCAGGCGCGACCTGGCCTCATCGTAGTGTTGCTCGTGCAAGACAGGATCATACTGACCACGCGCAATGTGATCCGCTGCGGCGGCAACGCGGAAATTGATGTACGGCGAGCCGCCGTCGAAGCCGACGAACGCCTTCAGTGCCTGCTCATCAAAGTTCGTCACCAGATTGAAGCCGATCTCGCGCCCGGCGCCGATGCCGATCAGCTGGCCGTGCTCCGCGCCCGTGGTGCGCGCAAGCACCTCCAGCGCGTCCAGCCAGCGGTCCGGCTCCAAGGCAGCAGACATGAAAAGATCGTCCCAATCCGGATGTTGCTGCGACCGCATTCCCTTTTTCTCTTGTCCATCGAAAGCCCCCAAATAGGGCATCGGGACGTCGAAATGCCAGTGTCGCCTTACGTCGGCGTTCAGCACAAGCCGAAGCGATCGGTCTTGATCGAGAACGATCGCTCCGGCCTGGCCCGGAAATCGGATTGCGGACGATCAGTATGCGCGAATACGCGCTCTCAGCGCGGCCGCGGCCGTGACCATGTTCTCGAGCGCCGGCTTCACGTCTTCCCATTTGCGGGTCTTCAGCCCGCAGTCCGGATTCACCCACAACTGTGTGGCGGACAGGCTTTCGCCTGCCTTGGTGAGCAGCGCTTCCATTTCGGCCGTGGAGGGCACGCGCGGCGAATGGATGTCATAGACGCCCGGTCCGATCTCGTTTGGGTAAGAGCAGGTCGCAAACGCATCCAGAAGTTCCATCTTCGATCGTGCCGTCTCGATCGAGATGACGTCGGCATCCATTGCGCCGATCGCGGCGATGATGTCGTTGAATTCGGAATAGCACATGTGTGTGTGGACCTGGGTTTCAGGCCTGACGCCCGATGCCGCGAGCCTGAAGGCCTCCACCGCCCAATCGAGATAGTGCTGCCACGCGGCGCGTCGGAGCGGCAGGCCTTCGCGCAGCGCGGCTTCGTCGATCTGGATGATCTTCGCGCCTGCTGCCTCCAGGTCGGTCACCTCGTCGCGGATCGCGAGCGCGATCTGGCGGCAGGTGTCGGCGCGCGATTGGTCGTCGCGCACGAACGACCATTGCAGGATTGTCACCGGCCCCGTCAGCATCCCCTTCACCGGCCGCGGCGTGAGCGACTGCGCATAGCGCCACCAGTCCACCGTCATCGGCATTGGCCGCGAGACGTCGCCGTAGATGATCGGCGGCCGCACGCAGCGCGATCCGTAGCTCTGCACCCAGCCGCCGCGCGTGAAGGCGAAGCCCGAGAGCTGCTCGCCGAAATACTGCACCATGTCGTTGCGTTCGAATTCGCCATGAACGAGCACGTCGAGCCCGATCTCCTCCTGCCAGCGGATGGCGCGCGCCGTTTCTTCCCGCAGGAAGGCGTTGTAACCTGCGTCATCGAGCACACCCTTGCCGTGTGCGGCGCGCGCCTTGCGAACCTCTGCTGTCTGCGGGAAGGAGCCGATGGTGGTCGTGGGCAGCGGCGGTAGATCGAGGATCGCTCGCTGCATGACGGTACGTTCGGCAAATGGCGTGGAGCGCACGGACCAGCCCGCGTCCACGCTCGCCAGCCTCGCGCGTACCGCCGGATCTCGTACCAGCGGCGAGGCTCGTCGCGCGGCGATCGATGCCGCATTCGTCGCCAGCGCTTCCGCGACGCTTTCACGCCCGTTGTTGAGCGCCTTGCCGAGCAGCGCGAGTTCTTCGAGCTTTTGCACGCCGAACGCCAACCAGTCCTTCACGCGTGGGTCGAGCTTCGTTTCCAGCGCGAGATCGATCGGCGCGTGCAGCAGCGAGCACGACGGCGCGATCAGCAGCTTCGTGCGCCGCGCCGCCACCGGCTCGATACGGTCGAGCACCGCGGCAAGATCGGTCTTCCACACGTTGCGGCCATCCACCACGCCGAGAGACAGCGTCAGGTTCGTGGGCGCCTTTTCCGCGACGGCGTAGAGCTGCTCCGGCGCGCGCACGAGATCGACATGCAGCCCTGCGACAGGCAGCGCCACCGCAGTGTCGAGATTGTCGCCGAGCCCCCCGAAATACGTCGCGAGCATCAGCTTCAGCCCCGAAACGCGCTCCGCAAATTCGGTGTAGGCGGTGCGGAATGCCGCGCGCGCCGCATCATCGAGGTCGAGCACCAGCGCCGGCTCGTCGATCTGCACCCAGTCCGCCCCCGCGTCGCGCAGCCGCGACAGCAGCTCGACATAGACGGGCAGCAGATCGCTTAGCCGCGACAATGGTTCGAACCCCTCCTGCGCGGGCTTGGCGAGCAGCAGCCACGTCACCGGACCGATGATGACCGGGCGGGTATGGATGCCGAGCGCCTTCGCCTCCCGAAACTCGTCCACGGGCTTTGTCGTCGTCAGTTCAAAGCGCTGACGCGGGCCGATCTCCGGCACGAGATAATGATAATTGGTGTCGAACCACTTGGTCATTTCCTGCGCCGGTACGTCGGCGCCGCCGCGCCCGTGCGAACATCCGCTTTCAGCGCTTTCCGCCTGCGTCCCCCGTGCCATGGCGAAATAGACGTCGAGCGAGTCCGGCGCACCAAGCGACCGGTATGCCGCCGGGATCGCGCCGACCATGACGCTGGTGTCGAGTACCTGATCGTAGAACGAGAAATCACCCGACGGCACGCAATCGAGCCCGAGCGCCTGCTGGCGCCGCCACGTCGCGGCGCGCAGGGTTCTCGCGGTCTCAAGCAAAGCGTCACGTCCCGTCTTGCCGGACCAGCAGGATTCGAGTGCGGTCTTCAGTTCACGGCGCGGGCCGATGCGGGGAAAGCCAAGGTTGCTGACATAAACGGGCATAAGAGGTCTCCTGCCGGCAAGGCGTGCGGCCTGCCGGGTGCTGTTGTGCGGAAATGCTGTGAAGTAGAGGCGCGCCGCGTCAGCCGGACGCAGCGCGCCTGCTCATTCGGACGGGGAACATGGGACGCGTCATCGGTTCACACCTGTCGTTTTGGGCGGATACACCAATGGCGCGCGAACGCACGGGGGCCGTGCGCGACATCTCGCGCGATCCACCGGAGCACCCCGCCCGAGGAACGTTATCGCGACGAGGCAGGTCTCCTGGCTCGCGGGTCGTCACGGCGGCTCGGGCCTTCCCGGCGCGAATGGGCGCCAGTGACACAGGATGAACCGCCGCTCACCGCTTACAGTTGCGGGGGCAGCGCCGGATTCCGCCTGCTTGCAGGCGCCACCGGCTTCCCGTCTTAGCCCGGTGCGCGCGCGCCCACCGGGAACCTCGACGCATGCACTGTATGCATCCCATGCGCCCTGTCAACGTATATATAAAGAAATCTTTATATGATGCTCAGGATGGCACCACGGTCTTCACGATGGATGCGTCCAGCGCTTCGTAATCGTGCAGCCCGATGGTGTCGTAAAGTTCGGCACGGGTCTGCATCGCCTCCACCATGTGGTGCGCGCCCCCGTCTCGACGGATCGCGGCGTAGAGCACTGCCTGCGCCCTGTTGGCGACGCGCAGGCTGGAGACCGGCCAGATCACCATGCGATAGCCCATCGCTTCGAATTCGTCGGCGGTGAAGAAAGGCGTCCGGCCGAACTCGGTCATGTTGGCGAGCAGCTTCACGCCGGGCAATGCGGCGGCGAAGGCGGTGAACATCTCGCGCGTCACCAGCGCCTCCGGGAAGATCGCGTCGGCGCCCGCCTCGACATAGAGCTTCGCGCGCGTGACCGCAGCGTCGAAGCCCTCCACTGCCGCCGCGTCGGTGCGCGCGACAACCACGATGTCGCGCGCCGCCTTTTTGGCTGCCGCCACCTTCGTCGCCATATCCATCGCATCGACGAGCTTCTTGCCGTTGAGGTGCCCGCATTTCTTGGGCAGGATCTGGTCCTCCAGATGCACGGCGCCTGCGCCCGCGTCCTCGAAGGTGCGCACCATGTGCATTACGTTCAGCGCTTCGCCGTAGCCGGTGTCGCCGTCGACGAGCAGCGGCAGGCCGGATGCGCGTGCGATCTGCCGGATGAAGAAGGCGACCTCGTCCACCGTGATGATGCCGAGATCGGGAAGCCCCATGCTCGCCGTCATCGCCGCGCCGGAAAGATAGAGTCCCTCGAACCCTGCCGCCTTCGCCTGCAGGGCGGCGTGACCGTTGTGCGCGCCGGGAAGTTGGAAGATTTGCGGACGTTCAAGCCGCGCTCGGAAACGCCTGCCTGCGCTGTCCTTCGGCAATTCGTCTGCAACGAGATAGGGCAATCGTCGTCTCCTCAGGCAGCGGTGCCTTCATGCCGCTCGGCGAGCGGAACGAAGGTCAGGTTTTCGGGGCCGGTATAGTTGGCGGACGGGCGGATGATCTTGTTGTCCTGCCGCTGCTCGATCACATGGGCCGCCCAGCCGGAGGTGCGCGCGATCACGAACAGCGGCGTGAACATCGCCATCGGCACGCCCATCAGATTGTACGATACGGCGCTGAACCAATCGAGATTGGGGAACATGCGCTTTGCATCCCACATCACCTGCTCGATGCGTTCGGCGACCGCGAACTGCCGGTGTGCACCCTGTCCGTCGGCAAGCGCCTTCGCAACGCGCTTGATGACGACGTTGCGCGGATCGGACACGGTGTAGACCGGATGCCCGAAGCCGATGATGACTTCCCTTGCATCCACCCGGCGACGGATATCGGCCTCCGCCTCGTCGGCGTTCGCGTAGCGTTTCTGGATTTCGAAGGCGACCTCGTTGGCGCCGCCGTGCTTCGGGCCGCGCAGCGCGCCGATCGCGCCCGCGATGCACGAATACATGTCCGATCCGGTGCCCGCGATCACGCGCGCGGTGAAGGTGGATGCGTTGAATTCATGTTCGGCATAGAGGATCAGCGAGGTGTGCATCGCCCGCACGAAACTGTCGGAGGGCACGCGCCCGTGCAGCAGGTGCAGGAAATGCCCGCCAATGCTGTCGTCGTCCGTTTCCACATCGATCCGCCGCCCGTGGTGCGCGAAGTGATACCAGTAGAGCAGGATCGAGCCGAGCGACGCCATCAGCCGGTCGGCGATATCGCGTGCGTCGGACAGGTTGTGGTCGTGCGTTTCGGGCAGCACGCAGCCGAGCGCGGAGACGCCGGAACGCATCACGTCCATCGGATGCGCGGCGGCGGGGATCGCTTCCAGCGCCTCCTTCACGGATTGCGGCAAGCCCCGAAGCCCCTTCAGCTTCGCCTTGTAGGCGGAAAGCTGCACAGGCGTCGGCAGTTCGCCATGCACGAGCAGATGCGCGATTTCCTCGAAGTCGCTGCTCCCCGCGAAGTCGAGAATGTCATAGCCCCGGTAGTGCAGGTCGTTTCCGGTTTTGCCCACCGTGCAAAGCGCGGTGTTGCCCGCCGTGACGCCCGAAAGCGCGACGGACTTCTTCGGCTTGATGCTCATCTTGCCCTCCATCAGAAGATGCCGGCCGGGGCGTCTGGCCCCAGCCTGTCGGATGCGACCTGGAAATTGAGCGCGCGGACGTCAGCGCCGGTCAGCGTCGGCAGCCTGTCAACCAGATCGAGAAAGCGGTTCTGTTCGTCCGTTTCGATCACGCCATCAGCAAGCGTACGAAACTTTTCGACATAGTTCGCGCGTTCGAACGGTCGCGCCCCCGCCGGGTGCGCGTCGGCGACGCCAAGCTCGTCGACGATCGAGCGGCCGTCCTTCATCTTGATGACGACCTTTCCGCCGAAGGCCTTGTCCGCACCCTTCGCGTGATAGCGCGCCGTCCACGCCGGGTCCTCCTGCGTGGCAATCTTGTGCCACAGCGCGACGGTATCGGGCCGCTGCGCGCGTTCGGGCGCATAGCTCTTCGCGTGGTGCCAGCCGCCGTCCTGAAGCGCGACCGCGAAGATATACATGATCGAATGATCGAGCGTTTCACGGCTCGCCTTCGGATCCATCTTCTGCGGGTCGCCCGCGCCCGTGCCAATCACATAATGCGTGTGATGGCTGGTCTTGATGAGGATGCTCTCCACCCCATCGAAATCGCCCACCTTCGGCCCCATGCGTTTCGCAAGATCGATCAGCGCCTGGCTCTGGTATTCGGCCGAATATTCCTTGGTATAGGTGTCGAGGATCGCGCGTTTCGGCTCCCCCGCATCGGGCAGCGGCACCTGATACACGTGTGCCGGGCCGGAAAGCAGCCACGCGATGAAGCCGTCCTCCCCTTCATAGGCAGGGGACGGCGCGCCTTCGCCGCGCATCGCGCGGTCCACCGCCTCGATTGCCATCTTGCCGGCGAACGCCGGGGCATAGGCCTTCCACGTTGAAATCTCGCCCTTGCGCGATTGGCGCGTGGTGGTGGTGACGTGCAGCGCCTGCTGGATCGCCTGATACGTCACCTCGGTCGAAAGTCCGAGCAGCGCGCCGATGCCGCCCGCCGCGCTCGGCCCCAGATGCGCGATATGGTCGATCTTGTGTTCGTGTAGGCAGATGCCCTTCACGAGATCGACCTGGATTTCGTAGCCCGCCGCGATGCCGCGCGCGAGCGCGGCGCCGTCCAGCCCTTTCGCCTGCGCAACGGCGAGGATCGGCGGGATATTGTCGCCGGGATGGCTGTAGTCGGCGGCGAGGAACGTGTCGTGGAAATCCAGCTCGCGCACGGCAACGCCGTTCGCCCACGCGGCCCAGTCCGGGCTGACCTTTATATCCGCCGCGAGCCCGAAAACCGGCGCCCCCCGATCGGACCGATGCCCCAGCGCCTGCGCCCGCGCCGAACGGACCGGCCCGCGCGCCACGGACGCGGCGGCGACGGCGGCATTATCGATGATGCGGTTGCCGATCATCTCGATCACGTCGGGATCGACCGCCACCGGATCGGTAGCGACAGACGCAAGCTTCCACGCAAGTTGATCCTCGCGCGCAAGAGGTTCGACGGATTTATAGGTGCGAACGTCGTGCAGCTTCATGAATTCATACGTCCTTCGTTGCGGAATGTTCGGAATCGGCTGGTCGCGCGTCGCCGCTTCTCAGCCGGACGCTTGCCCCCGCGGAGAGTTCGCAATATTCACAATAACGGGGAGCCCATAAGGCTTGAATTTGCGAAAATTAGCGGATGATTCCGATGATTTTGCAAAATTTGCGAAGGTTTTGAACTGTGCGCAAGACATTCATGGGCGTGCGGCTGCGGCGGCTAAGGGAGGAGCGGAATCTCAAGCAGGTCGAACTCGCCTCCGCGCTTGGGATCTCCACGAGCTATCTGAACCAGATCGAGCAGAACCAGCGTCCGCTGACGGTGCCGGTGCTGCTTCGCATCAACGCCGCGTTCGGCGTCGACGTGCAGCTCTTTTCGGAAGCCGACGAGGCGAGGCTTATCGGCGAGGTTCGCGAGGTACTCTCCGACGAGGCGCAGACGGAGCATGTCGCGCTTGCCGAGGTGCGCGAGCTCGCGGCAAGCATGCCCGCGATCGCGCGCGCGCTCGTGTCCCTGCATCGCCGCCACCGCGAAGTCCTGGAGCGGGCGGAGGCGATGGCGGCGCAGCTTGGCGACGACTGGACGGGGGATGCCCCCGCGCGAACGCCGTTCGAGCAGGTTCGCGATTTCTTCTACGCCCGCCGCAATCACATCCCCGAACTGGATGCGGCGGCGGAGCGGCTTTACGTCGAGGCCGGACTCGGCCCGCATTCGGTTCATGCCGGGCTCGTCCGACGGCTCGAACAGCGGCATGGCATCCGCGTCGTTCCGGACGACACCGACACGCTGCAGCGCCGGTTCGATCCGGGTGCGCGGACGCTCCATCTCGCCGCGCATCTGCGGCAGGGCCAGCAGGCCTTCCAGATGGCGACACAGATCGCCTTCCTCGAACTCGGCGACGTGATCGATACGCTTGCGTGCGATCCCGCCCTTGGCACCGAAGAGACGCAGAGTCTCTGCCGTATCGGTCTCGCCAACTATTTCGCCGGCGCCGTCCTTCTCCCCTATACTCCCTTCCTCCGGGCTGCCGAGGATAGCCGCTACGACATCGAACGGCTCAGCCGGCACTTCGGCGTCGGCTTCGAAACCATCTGCCACCGCCTCTCCACCCTCCAGCGCCCGGAAGCGCGCGGTGTCCCCTTCTTCCTCATCCGCGTCGACCGTGCCGGCAACATCTCCAAGCGCCAGTCCGCCACCGACTTCCACTTCTCCCGCGTCGGCGGCACCTGTCCGCTGTGGAACGTCTACGAAGCCTTCGCTCAGCCCGGCCGCATCCTCACCCAGATCGCGCAGATGCCCGACGGCCGCACCTACCTCTGGATCGCACGCAGTGTGGGGCGCGGCGGCACCGGCTACGGCGAGCCGGGCAAGACCTTCGCCATCGGCCTCGGCTGTGACATCCGCCACGCGGAACGGCTGATCTATTCAAAAGGCATCGACCTAAAAGATTCAGGCTCGGCCACGCCCATCGGCGCCGGATGCAAGGTCTGCGAGCGCCCGTCCTGCCCACAGCGCGCGTTCCCGCCAATCGGGCGCGCTCTCGCCTCGGACCTCAATAGAAGCGGACCCATACCGTATGTTTTCACGTGATCGCACCAGGAAGAAGCGCCCATTGGAGCAAAGGCGATCACTTCAGAGTGATCCGCAACGGGGTGTGCGGTTCGATCTGTGCATTGAGCACTTCGAAACTCATGGTGGGTCGCTGTTCACCGGCTTTGCTTTTGAACGCAAGAACCACTTCACCGTACACTGGAACAGTGATGAGCGCGCCTGCATCCATGATCGTATCGTCTCCGATACGGCGCAAAGAGAAAGGCGACGATGACGCATTGCGAAGGGCAATCCGACCAAAGCCAAATGGGTCGCCGGGCTGCGAGATACTGACGACGTGAAGCGTCAACGCGCCCTCGACAATGGGGCGTACATCGCGTTCCCGACCAATAAGCGTATGGTTGTAAAGCGCCACGGTTCGACGAGACAGGAACGCCTGCTTGATGGCGGCTTCCGTCTTGTTCTCTGCCAGCACCAGCGTTGAGGTTCGCTGTTCAATACCCGTGCGGTCGAAGAAGCTCTGCTGCGTGCTGTGAAGATCCGAGCCGCCAACAATTGCCATGTCATGATCGAGCGCGAACCGGAAGGCGCTTTCCGAATATTGATCCGCATTGGCCACTTCAAGACCGTCGATGACTTTCCCATCGAGGAGCGCCTGGTGAAATGTCTGTGGTTCTGTTCGCCCCTGATCCCACCAGGAATGATTCCAGATGATCACCGCGTCCTGCGCTTTCGCACCCTGTACGGCTTTGCGCCAATCGACGCGCGGGGGGAGATTCTTTCGTGTCGGCAGGAGCAGCGCGTTCGCATCGTTCAGGAAAATCGCGTTGAAGTGGCCGCTGTAGGTTCCGAGTGAAGCGTCCGGCTGGGCAATCTCGACGCCGTTTACAACCAGTATTTCAGGAGCACCGCTGGCCGCTGCTTCATGTGTCACCTCGAACGCGCGATTGCGATCAAGATTTGGGAGATCTGCGAATTTCGGCTGATAATCGATGTGCTCTGTCACCGTGAGCATATCGAGACCGCTTTGTACCGCTTCGGACACGCGAATGTTCGGCCACACGGAGCCGTCGCTGAACACGGAATGGGTATGGGTATCAACGACCAGAACGTGGCTTCCATCCTGCGCAACAGGGAATGCGATTTTTCGCGTGTCCTGCAGGTCAGCTGCATTGGCTGGGAGGACGAATACACTGCAGGTGAGCAGCGCGCTGACGACTGTCGTTTTGAAACGCATTGCAAAACCTTTCTTGGTGCAGAGCGCGATCACAGCTTCACCTTGACGGTCGTGTAGAAATACCGGCCCACGACATCGTAATAGCCGCCGACATTCCAGCCCCCGCTGGCGCTCGGAACCTGGGGCGCTCCGGTGTTGAAGAGATTGTTCACGCCGAGCACGATCTTGTATCGTTCGGCAACGTCCAGCCCGATGGAGATGTCCGTGTAGAGGTAGGGCCGTATCCTGTTGCCTTCCAACTGCTCCTCGATGTCAGTCAGGTCGATCTTGCCAGCGCTTACAAAGCGGTTGGTGAGCGCGAAAGAAATGTCTCGGACGTCGTAGTTCAGAAGCAGTGTCGCCTTGAATCTGGGTGTAACGGAATTTCCCAGGGTGTTGACGTCCCCGGCAGGTTGCCCCGGCGTCGTTTCGAAGAGGCGCTTCGTCATCAGCGATCCCATCAACCCCGCATGGAAGTTGCCTTCGCCCAGCATGCTGCGGTAGTTCGCGCTAAAGTCGAACCCTCTGGCATTCAGCTTCTGCGCATTGATCAGGAAGGTGTTGACGGAGACCAGCTTGTGCGTAGCGGGGTCGCGCGTCTGCGCGGCGCAAAAGGGATTGTCGATACTCGGCAGATCGACGCACAGGTTGTAGAGCGTTGCCGCGCTGAACGATGCGATCACGCCATCGATGCCGATGTCCCAGTAGTCGGCACTCAGATCGAAGCCCGGCAGGAATTTCGGCCTTACGATCACACCGAGTGTCAGGCTGTTTGAGGTTTCAGGGGCGAGATCGGGATTGCCGCCGCTGGAAACCGTGGGGCCATCGGAATAGGCCGGGATCGGGCTGGAAATGCCAAGCGCCGCACAGTTCGCCGCGCGGGTCGGGGACGCATTATAATTGCCGATCGAACTGCAGGGATCTATCGGCTGGCCGCTCGCGACAAAACGCTGCGGCGCATAAAGTTCACCGAAATTCGGCGCCCGCACACTGCGCGAGCGCACGCCGCGGAATGTGATCCCTTCGATCGGCTCCCAAGAACCGCCCGCTTTCCATGTGCTCGTCGTGATCCCCGTGCTGTAGTCGGAGTAACGATAGGCGCCTTCAATCTCCAGGCGATGCGCGAAGGGCAAATCGCCCAGGATCGGAACAACCACTTCCGTATAGGCTTCCGATACGCTTTGCGATGCGTCGATCGGTGTTTGGAAGGCGTCGATACCCAGAGGCGAATGCGTGAAATCACCCTGCTGCGCCAGGCCGTCTCCGCGCATCTCGATCGTTTCGCGGCGGTATTCGGCCCCGGCCACGATGACGAGCGGCCCATAAGGCAAATCGAAAATGTCACCAGAGATGTTGCCGCCCACGATGTTCTGGGTGTTGGTCCGCCGGGTAACCGGCTGATAGCCAAACAGCCAGTTGTGCTGCGCTTCATTCAGGGGTTGCTGGCTGAAGATGCTGAAAGGCACGCAGCCCTGTGCGCGCGCCGTGGAATCCCGACAAATCGCCTGACCGGTGAGCGGATCGGCAATCGCATCCCGAGCTGCCGCATAACGCGAAACCTGGGGAATCCCGACGTACGTGATTTCGTCGGTTGAACGACCGTACTGCCAGAAAGCATCCCACTTCAGCCTGCCGAGCGCACCCGAGAGCCCGGAGTTGACGGTAAAAGTGTCGCGGTCGTGTCTGGCCTGAATGAGCGGGAAATTGGCATAGCTCCGTTCAATGGCGAGTTCGCTCAATCCGTTGTCGACCATGATGGTGCGCAGGAAATCCGGCAGGTAAGGATTGTCGAGATAGGCCCTGTCTCCGCCGCGGCCGCCCGCCTGATTGGCGCGGAGATCCTGACGAAAAAGATTGATGTAGGTCGCGTCGTAGAGCGAACGACCGTAGTCGATGCGGCCATGCCATTCGATCGCATCAGTCAGCTTGTAAGCAACCTTGGAAATGAACGCGTAGGATTCATAATCGCCCTGCAGCCGTTGGCGTTCATAGAAGTTGGCGCCGTCGCCACCATCAAACATCGACTCCGGTACGATCACCGTACCGGCGTGAAATGCGACCGGACCATTTTCATTGAATGTGTAGCGCTTGCCGTTCAGCAGGTAGCTTGGGTCATAGCCCACAGTTTGGCTGCGCTGATTGCGATACATGATGAGATCGGGAATGCCGTCATTTGGTCCCGTGTTCGCGGGATTGGCCCAGATCTGAGACAGGTTTCTTGAAAACCGTCGGTCTTTCGAGAGAATCTCTCCGACGTTTGTATAGGTTCCGCCAATGATGAAGGAGCCGCGATCATTGGCGAAGTTCCCGCCCGTCGCGATCGAGGCACGGGTCTGAAGTCCATCGCCCTTTTGGCTGATCCCCTGATTGAAGGAGATATGCAGCCCGTCCAGATAATCCTTCGTGATCACATTCGTCACGCCCGTGACGGCATCGGCACCATAAACGGCAGCCGCTCCGCCGGTAACAACTTCGACGCGATCGATCATCACGCTGGGGATCATGCCGATATCCACCGCGGAACTGCCGTTGGAAGCGGAAACGCGCCGCCTGCTGTCAACCAGTGTCAGGCTGCGCTCTGCGCCGAGGCCACGCAGGTCAACGAACGAAGCGCCCGCATTCTGATTGCTGACGGCGTTGTTGAACCCCAGGCCCGGAGCGACGGCCGGATTGAGTTGCAAAGCGTCGTAGGCGCTGAACCGGCCTGCCCGTTCCGCCTGCTGCATGTTGACGACGCTGATCGGCATCGGCGATTCCAGCTCCGGTCGCGCGATGCGTGATCCGGTGACAACGATCGTCTCACTATTGCCTGCAGCGCCAATGTCTTCGCCAGATGCGACCTGCGTGTCTGCCACCGCCTGTCGCTCGATCGGTGCGATATCTGCACTGGATTTCGAGGGCCGGGCATCCTGAATGATCAGGAACGCATCTCCGCGCTTCTGATAGGTGAGCCCAGACCCGCGGAGAAGCTGCGTCAGCGCAGCCTGTACAGAAGACACACTCCTGATCGCTTGCGCCTTCTTTCCCTTAAGCAACGTCTGATCGACCAGTATCTGCACGCCGGTCTGACGCGACAGTGCATTCAGTGAAGACTCCAGACTATCAGACGGAAGTGTGATGCTGCTTTGCGCCAATGCCGGTGCGGTTGCGCAAACGGCGCCAATAGCAAGCGCGAAAGCGGAGACACCCGCGCGAAACGAGTCCTGGAACGTGGACACTGTGTATTCCCCTGTGCCTAAGTGAATGGGTTCAGGGGAAAGACGCGGCAGGTTTCCAAACTTCACAAAGTTTCTTGTTGTCGTTTTGTGACAAGCCCGGCGGGCGGCCGAACATTGGCTATTTCCGCGATATCACCAATGCCTGATCGGTCTGGCGAAGCTGAAAGCCATGCGTGATTGCAAGATTCTGAAGCTGGCCGATGGGATCGGTCAGCCGGATCCTGCCGCTTACGCGCTTGTCGCCGAGGCTTTCGGCGATCTCTATGGGCAACGGAGAGAGACTCTGCAGATCGGCAACCACCTGTTGCAACGATGCGCCCCGATATTCCACCCACTCCCTGCGCCAGTTGGCGACACGGCCTGTCACATCGGCTGTTCTGGCCAAGCCCCGCTGGTCCAATACTGCAGCCTGTTGCGCGGTAAGGCTGATCGGCTTGTTGAACCAGCCATCCTCGCCGAACCGAACCACGCCCGATGCCACGGAAACGCGGACATCCTCTTGCCGTTTCAAGACCTCGAAGCTTGTTCCGAGAACCACGACATGGGCCTCGCCCGTCTCGACCCGGAACGGCCGCGCCTTGTCATGGGTGACATCAGCGAAGATCGTGCCGCGTGTCAGTTCGACCACGCGGGCGTGATCGGTATAGCGAACTCTCACGTCGGCATCTCTTGCCAGCGTGAGCTGCGTGCCATCTGCCAGCACGACCTCGCGGATACGCCCCTCCGCCACTGTATATCTTTGCGGCGAAGCCAGGTTCAATTCCACCAGCGGGACGATTTTATAGCCGCCCGCGAGAACCACGAGAGCGGCTGCGCCGCCTGCCAGCCAGGCGCGGGCCGCGCCTCTGCGCTTGTAGGTGCGTAGGGCAGCGTCCATGTCAGACCCCATAATGCGCTGCCACATCGTTTCGAATGCGCGCCGACGACCTGGATCTCCCGCAAGCCACGCATCAAAGGCGGCTTCATCGAAGGCTTCGTCGTCCATGCGACGCTCAACCCATTGAGCGGCTTCCCATTTTATGGTGCTAGTCTCTGACAGGGCCGCCTCGTTTCTCAAGCCTCTCGATTGCAGCGTCAAGATCAAGGATGGCGCGGGCAACGTGATTGCTCACAGCGCTTGGCGAAACCCCGAGCGCCTCCCCCACCTCTGCCGCCGATTGACCATGCACACGTCGCCGGATGAAAATCTCCCGGCGTAGACCGGGCATTGTCTTGAGAATGTTTGCAACGATCTCGATCAGCTGTCGCCGTTCCAGCTGCTGGTCGGCAGTAGGCATGGGACACACGGCTGTGTCGGCGAGCTCAACGACCGGAACGCGCGCGGCACGACGAAAATGGTCCCGGATCAGGTTGAGCGAAATACGGCGGAGCAGGGCGGGTACACTGCTTACGGCGCTGTCCGGCTTGGCCTCGAAAGTCAGCAGGCGAAGATACGCCTCCTGCACGATATCCTCGCTGAGAACCGAGTCGCGTACCTGCCGCCCCACATATCGCAGCAATTCTGTGCGTTGCGCGGTCAGCTGTGCGGCGTCTGAACTCATTGCCGCAGTGCAGTATGGGTTTAATGTGACAATGAGGTTTCGTTGCCAGGGGCGAACGCAACGCCGACATTCCGGGCATCAGGCAGGAAAGCCTTCCTAGAGTACGGTGTGGGAAACGACCCCAAGGCGTAGTCTACGTCGCCGTGAGCGATCTCGTCGTTCAGCGAAGGCCGATGTGTGGGAGGGGATCAAGTGTGGTCCCCCGCAGTCCTAACGTGGCTGGCACCGGTAAAGGATGCGATTCACGGCTTCGGCAATCTCCTTTCGATCCACGCCGGGCAGAAAGTTGATCCGATAATGTCGGCGCTCGATTTCAGACGACTTTACGGTGACGGATCGCTCGCCGATCCGAGCGCTTTTGACCCCATACCAGAGGAGGGCGATTGCTCCGCTTTCCTGTCGCTTATAGGGATAAAAACCGCTGCCTCCGATCAAATGATCCACCGAAAAGTTCGACCAGCAAAGATTGCTTTTGGGAAACTGGGCGGACGCTTCCTTGTCGAACGCGAGTTCCTGCCACCAGATCCGATTGCCGTTGTTATCCTCTTGCCATTCCTCGATCGAGGAAATCCTCGGGCCAAGCCGTTGCTCGAACAACAGTTCCGGCGGCTGGACTTTCAGATCGTGAATTTGGGCAATGCAATTTTGGTAAGGAGCAAAATCGCTATCGGTTTCACCCGGCATCAGGGTCGAATGAAAGATCTCCGAAAGTCGCCCGCCTTCGGTTTTCGAAGGGCATTTGCCGTTCGCCAGATAGCCCGATACGAACCCTTCCACGTCGAGCCCGAAATTGCAGCGGTTTTGCAGTATCAACGAATAGCCGTTCGCGGGATCCTGCAACATCACGATGCAGGACAGCAATGGAGCATTATCCTCAGCCCCCAGATACAGGCTCCTCGGCGGCGTGGCTGCGGAGGCAAGGCCTGCGATCTCGGCAGCTTCGGCAGCAGTCGGAAGTTGGCGCGAATATTCGGGCGCCTGAAACCACTGCGCTTGCACGGTCTGGGCGCACAGCAGAAGGCAGGTCATGATCGCGGTCGATACACGGCGCCACATGGCGTTCGGCACGCCGGTCACGCTGGCTTTATCGGACGGCGCGCCGATGATGTCTCCGGTGGGCACGCTAATTTGACTGCCATGTTGCGTGGGTTTCGAAAACGCCGACCGCCGGATTGCCCGCAGCGTCGATCGGTGGCTTGAATCGTGCTCGAATCGACATGGATTTGCACGCGGCATCGCCGAACGGCTTGCCCGCGGGGCCGTTGCCGTCATGGGTGCAGCCAGTCACTCGCCCGTCCTTTCCAACCGTCAGGCGAACGTTCACCCGGAGCGAACGCGGCATTCGCTTTTTCAGCTCCGGGTCCAGGTTTGCAAACGAAAGCCATGTGCCGGGATTCGACTTCGGAACTGCCGGCGGATAATCGACCGATGTCGGAGCAGGTCTGGTGGGCACGAGATCGAAAACGAGGTCGCCGCCCTTTCCGAACGGCTTGGCTTTCCAAGACTTATATTGGGCGGGTTCATTTGGTCCACAGCGTTGGCCGGTACCCGCGGGCTTGGCCATATCTCCACGCCACGCCGCCAATTCATAGCCCGCTTCGGTTTCGACCAGCCGCCCGGCATTATGGATAACGGCCCTTTTGATTAAGATGGACGAGTGAGGTAAAATGATGAACTCTTTGTACGATCCATCCTCTAAAACCCCTTTTTCAGAACCGTCGAATAAAATGCGGGCCTTTGTATAGGTACAATATGCATTACCGGTTCGGTTCGTCAGCATGATTACGGCTGATATGGAATTTTCACCTCGCATCGCGGAATAACTTATATTCAACGGGCCGACCTGTTCGCTGCGCAGAGGTGTGAATCTTATTGTGCCCGGTGAAATATTATGTTCCCGCAGCACCCCGCGATTATAGTCTTCGGCCGACATAGGCGCATAATCGGCCATTGCGGCGCCCGGTATGCCAACGAGCGAAAACAGCAAAGCCAAGCGGCCCAAAAACGACTGGTACATTCATCCCTCCCCCTCCTCTGGCGCATAATGCGCCTAGAGCGCATTACAACAGAAAAATGGCTTGGGACCCTTAATCGAGTATGAAAATCGCAGAAGAGATCGAGCGTCACAGTCTGTTGTCAGGGCACCGATTCTAAGATTTTGCCGATGCGCAGTGAACTGCTTTCATCGAATATCCTTAGGCTGTCATGCATGATAGCATAAATTCTCCACATATTTTATTTGTGAATTTTTATGCCTATGTAAGCTATATTACTCTCGTTTAGATTGAATAAAGAAAACACACTTGTGGGTTGTCACCTTGGGCAACTTCGGGCAAGGGAATACTGGTTCAAGGAAAAAAACAAATATATGGGTTCATTCCCATAATGCGACTGCGCGCTGTGCTTTTCCATGCTTCACGCCTGTGAACGATTTCCAATCAATCTCTGCCAGAACACGCTATTGGGGTCGCTGCAGCATGATAGCGATCAAAAATGATGCTTTCGGCATGATTTTCGCGCGTTTTCCCGCGTTAACGACGTGTTCGTTTGACAGCGATTCCTTGGGGCTTCAGACGGGCTTTTCCACAACAAAAGGATGCTCAGACATGAACAATGCCGACCTCGCCGAAACACTTGCCGAGACGCTCGGGACCACGAAGGCCGATGCGCGCAAGGCCGTCGACGCGGTGTTCGCCGCGATCACCGATGCTGCTGCGCGAGGAGAAGAAGTCTCGCTGAACGGCTTCGGCAAGTTCAAGGTGAAGGCCTCTCCGGCACGCGAAGGCCGCAATCCGGCAACCGGCGCAGCGATGCAGATCGCAGCGTCGAACAAGCTTGCGTTCAGCCCCGCCAAGGCGGTCAAGGACCGGCTCAACGGCTAAGGCCGGAACAGCACGGGCAGGAAAACTGGCCGCCAGCTACAGGGGGCATAAGAGCTGGCGGCCGCACCATGTCGGTGGAGCTTATGGAACGCAGAGCCACAGCGCCGGTTCCGTCAGCGCCGCTCTCAGGCGCCTGCCTGGACAAAGGAACGCCGGCCCCAAAAGGCCGGCGTTCAGTTCATAATGGGAGAATGATGGCGCCGGCGCAGCTTCTCCATGGTCGCCGCGCGTCCTCCCACCTCGATTTTTCGCGAACCACTCATTGGCCGCCGCCTTGAACGAATCGCCGCCCTCGAGGGAAGCAATGCCGCTGGTCAGCTTCTTGTAGGCGGACGGGTTCAGCCCCTTGTCGAGCATTTTGCCTGCATTCACGCGCGTCTTTAAAAGACACCTCCGGATAAACGCCCGGCGCCAAAATACCCCGCTTGCCGGCATGACCGCACATTTCCCAAAAATGTACCGTCAACAGCAAAAGTCGACAACAAACCGGGGCTGTCGCGAGCGGACGATGCGCCGTCAAAAAGGCGCAGAGTTCTACCGCTTTTTTGGACGTCTGCGGAAAGGCTAATGGTGCCGGGGACGGAGTCGAACTACACAAATAAGATTATGATATACTTATATTAGTTCATTTATGATATAATGTACCTACCCCCAAAAATACCATGCGTTCTTTTTCTGTTCTTGGTTCGATGCATGAATTTCGGCCAGGCGTGGCTATATTGCGACGAAATGAGGCCAGCTAACCATGGATTTCTTGCCTCCATAGTCATCAGGCTCATTGCCATCCGTCCTTTGGCCGGGCGGCGCCTGTTTGATCGGTTCCTGCGCGGTGTGTGCGGGTCGCTATGCCTTTGGTCCGGCCGTGCCGATCCTGCAACCCGCTGACGCGGGTCTTCCACTTCCGTTCCAGCCCTTCGGGTGCAGGCCCGGCCCTGTTGGCCGGACCTGTCGGCGCTCCCCCACCCACCCCACTCTTCCGCCGGGTGCGGCTTGTGGAGAGGAAGAAGATCATTCAAGCGGCATGTCTCCGGTACCGGCTGCTGCAAAACATGGTCCATGTGATCAGCCGGATCGGGAACGTCGGCCGACGCTACAGCGAGGCTTTTCTCGCACTCGATGCCGTGTCTCGGCAAGCATTTGAGCTGGCCAGGAATGGGCTTTCGAATGTTCTTATCGCTGCGCACTCGACCTTTCTCGCAAAGACGTTGAGACGCGTACGCCGTGGCCAGGTGAAGCGCGCAAGGGGGCAAGCGCCATACCTTCGTGCACAATACGTCGAGACCTCGGCGCGAATCTCTTCCGTCAGTGCAAAGGCCTGCATGACCTTCACGCGTCACCAGCGGTCGCGGCGCTTTCTCAAAGCCAGAAACACCGCGAGTTCGCCGGCCCCCTCGGCCAGCTCCGGCAGGTTCCCTCGAATGCCCGGACTCCCGAGCCGCAGGAAGCTGTTGATCGCCCGCTCCTCGCCAAGCGTCGTGAAGTACGGCTCGCCCTCCATCCGTTCCACCAGCGCCAGCGCGGCAGCATTGCCCGGCTCCACCGACAGCGTGAACCCCAGGTTCCGCTTCAGATAATCATGCCCCGGGTAAACGCGTGTCGCGTCCGGCAGCCCACCCAGCATCGTGATCGTCTCGTACAGCGTCGGCGCATGCCCGCCGTAGCCGCAGGCGAGCCGAACGCACTGATCTTTCCGTACCGCAGATTGAGTTATCGCGCCGTATCTCGAGAAGTTCAGTGTTTCATTATAGCGAAACGGCGGGAGCGGCCTCCCGAAGCAGGAGGTCAGCACGGGGCTGAACGCATTGAAATAGCCCGATGGAAGGGTGTTGATCTGGATTCCAGAAAGACAGGCTCGGCCCTCATGGCCGGACCTGTCGGCGCTCCCCCGCTCTTCCGCTGGGTGCGACTATGGGAAAGAGGTGGGTGCTGTGCGCGTTTGTGCTTGGCAAGGCGCTGATAAGAAGCGAGTCTGTGTACGATGAAGAGCATTGACGATCCCGGTATTACGCTGCCCGAGGGCAAGCGGCGCGAGCTTGAGCGCGTCGTCGCGCTGCTGCGCGAGGGCTTTGCCGAGGCTGTCGCCGAGCGGCGCGCGCCGCGCTTCCGCGACGGCAAGCTGCTCAAGATCATCCTGTTCGGCAGCTATGCGCGCGGTGACTGGGTGGAAGACCCGGTCGGCCGGTACTTCTCCGACTACGATATCCTTGTCGTCGTCGACCACGAGGACCTGACCGATGTTCCCGAGTTCTGGCTGAAGACCGAAGACCGGCTGCTCGCCGAGGTCGGCGAGGGCAAGGTCAGGACGCCCGTGAGCGTGATCTACCACAGCCTCGACGACGTAAACGACAAGCTGAAGCTCGGTCGGTACTTCTTCACCGACATCGTCAAGGATGGCATCGTGCTGTTCGAAGAGCGCGGCCATCCGTTCGAGACGCCCCGCAAGCTGACCCCCGCCGAGGCGCTCAAGGAGACGCAGGACTACTATGACGAGTGGTTCGAGAGCGCGATCGCCTTTTCGAAGGGCGCTCAATACTACATCAGCATCGACAGGCCGAAAGAAGCGGCGTTTCAGCTGCACCAGGCCACCGAACGTTATTATCACACACTCTTTCTCGTCCGCACCCTGTACAGCCCGAAGACGCACAACCTGAACCGGCTGCGGTCGCAAACCGAGGCGCTGGAGCCCCGGCTTCGTGAGGTGTGGCCGGGCTCAACGAAGTTCGAGCGGCGCTGTTACGAGCTGCTGCGCGCGGCCTATGTAAAGGCGCGCTACTCACGGCACTACCGCATCACCGCCGAGGAGCTGGACTGGATCGGCGGCCGCGTCGAGGTCCTGCGCGGCCTCATCGAAGAGCTTTGCTTGAAGCGCCTCGACGAACTCGAACGCGCCGCCTGAACTGCCGGAAGGGTGAGGTTGCCGCGCGGTATCCGGCGCCATAGGCTGGCGCCATTACTCCCCTTTCATGAACTGAATGCCGGCCTTTGGGCCGGCGTTTTCTTGTTCGGGGCGTGGCGGCGGAACCGGACAGACGTCCCGTCGTTCCTCTCACCTCCACCGACTTCCGGTGCGGCCGCCAGCATCCAACTGCCCCCGGATGCTGGTGGCCAAGTCTCGAAAGCCGCGTCGGCCTTAGCCGTTCAGCCGGTCCTTGACCGCCTTGGCGGGGCTGAACGCGAGCTTGTTCGAGGCCGCGATCTGCATCGCCGCGCCCGTCGCAGGGTTGCGACCTTCGCGCGCCGGAGAGGCCTTCACCTTGAACTTGCCGAAGCCGTTGAGCGACACTTCCTCGCCCTTGGCAGCGGCATCGGTGATCGCGGCGAACACCGCATCGACCGCTTTGCGCGCATCGGCCTTGGTGGTTCCAAGCGTCTCGGCAAGCGCTTCGGCGAGGTCGGCATTGTTCATGTCTGAGCTCCAATATCGTTGTGGAAAGCCCGTCTGACGGCCTGCGGAATCGCTGTCAAACGAACACGTCGTTAACGCGTTCGGGCGTTCAAAAAAACGTGCCCAAACACACGAATCGCCACGCTTCGTGCTGCGTTTATGCTGTGCAGCATCCGCAAGCTAGGGCGGGAATTGCGCAGAATCTGGCGGAAAGCGCGCAAAGCGCCGCGTCCATACCCATCCAATCCTGCCGAGATTCCCCACGACACCTTAAAAATGACCGCTTGTCGGCCCGCGCGTGACCGTCGGCGTCCATGTCCGTCCGTAGGGGTGCGGACGATTGGGGGTAGTAGCCGCGCGAAGGGGCGGAAGGGCGGACTGCCGAGGTAATTGGGCATGATGAACTTCTGGCCGCGCTGGTGCCGTTGTCTGACGCACCGGCGCGGACTTCCGCACCGACTCGTGCATCCAGTCAGGGGGTGATTGGTGAGCGCAGGAGGACGCAAATGGACTGTTTTGCCGGACTTGATGTGTCGATCGACGAGACCGCAATCTGTGTGGTCAACGCCGCGGGAAAGGTGATGATGACGGCGTCCGTGCCGAGCGATCCCGCGTCGATCGCGGCGGCACTGGTGCCGTATCGGAAGCAACTCCGGCGTGTTGGCCATGAGGCCGGCGCGCTGTCGCCGTGGCTGCATCCCGGACTCAAGGAGATGGGGCTGCCGGTGGTCTGCCTCGAAACCCGCCACGTCCGTGCGGCGATGTCAGCGCAGCGCAACAAGACAGACGCGGCCGACGCGCTCGGCATCGCCCATATCATGCGCACGGGCTGGTTCCGTGCCGCGCATATCAAGACCGAAGCCTGCTACCGTGTGCGGCTCGTGTTGATCCAGCGGCGCAATCTGAAGCGTAAGTTTCTCGACCTCGAGAACACGATCCGACATTCGTTGAAGGCGTTCGGCGTGCGCTTGAGCAAGGTCGGCCGAGGCCGATTCGATCAGGCGGTACGCGACACTGCGGCGAACGATCCGCTTTCGAGCGGCCTCATGGACTGCATGTTGCGGGCCCGCGCTGCCTTATGGTCAGAATATGTGAAGCTGCATCGGCTGGTGCTCCAGATCGTTGCGCGGGATGAGCTCTGCCGACGTTATCTGGAGATCCCCGGTGTCGGCCCGGTGACGGCGTTGACGTTCACGACCGCGATCGACGATCCGCTTCGCTTCCGCCGCTCACGGGACGTCGCCGCGTACTTCGGGCTGACCTCGAAACGCTGGCAGTCGGGCAGTTCGATCGACGTCCAAGGACGGATCAGCAAGGCGGGTGATCCCGACGTTCGACACGCGCTTTTTGAAGCCGCCAACTGCCTGTTGCATCGGTACAAGCGGCCGGATCGCATCAAGGAATGGGGCCAAAAGCTCGCCGCGAAGAAGTCCAGCAACAAGGCCTGCGTCGCGATCGCACGCAAGCTGGCGGTGATAATGCACGCGATGTGGAAGGACGGGACCTGCTATCAGGGTGCGCCCGAGGCTAGGCCGCGCGATCTTGTGCGCAAGCTATACCATCACGAAGCGGCCACGGTTGCCGCCTCCAAATGACTGTCATTTTAACCCCTTTGAACCGAATGGAGATCCGCGCCTGAGCGGATGAGGACTGGTGCAGATCTGGGAACCGGGAAGCACGACATCTTGCCTGTGGCCGACGTTTGCCGGACCACGCTCGAGTGCCTGTGATGTGGCCCCGGTGATCCGACGTCGACATGCATCGCACGGGCTTCGACACCGCTCCCATGCGGCCTTTTGCGCCCGCGCTGAATGCGGAAGAGTGCACGGCGCACCAGGACTCGCAGTTCGCGCGCGGCGGTCGTTCAGATGCAGGGAAGAAGGAGAAGTGGGATGGAAGAGGTCCTCGAGCGTTGCCCAATTAAGAGGGCAAGATAGAAAGCCGCGCCTCCTTTTGGCCGGCAAGTCATTGTCTACACATCGTTTTTGTTAGAGGTGCGGTTTGCACCCCTGCCTTCACCCGCGAGACCGACTGCGCGGAAAGCCGCACGGCGCCTTGGCTTCCCCGAGAGATCGATTGGAGGTCCTTGACCGGATCGTCTGTGTTCGCCCTCATCCTGGCTTTTGATGCCGGAGATGGGCGATGGCAGGCGGCGACGACTTCGAACTCTGGCTCGGGCGTATCGGAGCGCCGCCGATGCGGACACGGCTTGCGAAGGCGGCGGCGCGCGCCGGACGCACGGCGAGGCGCGGCCGATCAGGCTCAAAGTTCACCGGCGCACGCATCGGGCGCGGCGGCGGGGTCGCGAGCGTGCTGCGGACACGGGGTACGAGCCATCGCCGCGTCGTGGTGAAGGCGCGCATCGTGAAGCTTGGCAAAGGGCTGTCGGCGGCCCGCGCGCACGTGCGCTACCTCGAGCGTGACGGGACCACGCGCGAGGGCGAGCGTGGGCGGCTCTACGGGGCCGATGTGGATGGAGTCTCTGGCAAGGCCTTCCTCGAGCGATCGGAGGGCGACCGTCATCAGTTCCGCTTCATCGTCGCGCCGGAGGACGGCGACACGTACGAAGACCTGAAGCCCCTGGTGCGGCGGCTGATGACCGACATGGAAGAGGATCTGGGGACGAAGCTCGACTGGGTCGCGGTCGATCACTTCAACACCGGTCATCCGCACAGCCACGTCATTCTTCGCGGCAAGGACGAGCGCGGCCACGACCTCATCATTGCGAGGGACTACATCACGCACGGCATCCGTGCCCGCGCCGAAGCGATCGTCAGCCTCGACCTTGGACCCAGAACCGAGCAGGAGATCGTCGCGGCCGCCGCGCGCGAGGTGGACGCCGAGCGCTACACGGGTCTCGACCGGAAGCTTGAGCACGCAAAGGGCGACGATGGCCTCGTCCATCCCGGCCACCGTGACGGTACCGAGCAGGCACTGCGCACGCGTCGCCTGCACAAGCTCGCGCGGCTTGGCCTCGCCGAGGAGGTGCGCCCCGGCTGGTGGAAACTCGATCCCGACATGGAATCCTCGCTGCGGCGCATGGGCGAGAAGGGCGACATCATCCGCACGATGCAGCGCCAGCTCACTGCACACGCCCTGGCGCGGTCACCCGCCGAGCAGCGCATCCATGATCCGAAGGCTATGGAAACGATTCTCGGCAAGGTTGTCGCGCGTGGTCTCTCCGACGAGCACGCCGACCGGCAGTATCTCATCGTCGATGGGATCGGCGGCGAGGTTCACTATGTCGATATCGGCCAGGCCAGCACTGAGACCGGGCACGGCAGCATCGTGCGCATCGCACCCACACCGCACGGCGTGCGTGATGCCGACCGCACCATCGCCGAGGTCGCCGCCGCGAGTGGCGGACGGTACAACATCGACCTGCACCTCAAGCACGATGCCCGCGCGACCGAGGACTTTGCCGAGGCGCATGTGCGGCGGCTCGAAGCCATGCGCCGGAAGACGGGCGGGGTGACGCGCGAGCCGGACGGTACGTGGATCATCGCCGAGGATCACCTGAGCAGGGCGCAAGACTACGAGGCGGCGCTCGCCAGGGACCGGCCGGTCTCCATCGAGGTGTTGTCTGCAAAGCCGCTCGACCAGCTTCCCGGCCATGACGGCGAGACCTGGCTCGACCGCGAGCTCGCATCCCGCACCCCCGAGGCGCTCAGACGCGGGTTCGGCGCCGAGGTGCGCGCGGCGCTCCGGCAGCGGATGCTCTGGCTTGAGCGTGAAGGGCTCGGACACGTCGAGGCCGACACCTTCACGATGAAGCCCGGTGCGCTCACCGCGCTCCGGCAGCGCGAGCTTGGCCGCGTCGCCGTGCAGCTGTCGTCGGAGCTGGGGCTTGCGCATAAACCCGCCCGCACCGGCGAACACATCGAGGGCAGGGTGGCGCGCAGCGTCATGGTGGGCGACCACAAGTACAGTATCATCGAGAAGAGCCGCGAGTTCGCACTCGTGCCCTGGCGCACCGTGCTTGAGCGCGGCATCGGAAAGCAGGTCTCCGGTATCGTCCGCGAAAGCGGGATCAGCTGGACGATCGGGCGCAGTCGGGGACTCTCGATCGGCATGTAGGGCTCGGCGTCGCCAGGCTTGGCGGTGGAAAGGCGGTTCGTGACGGCGGCGAGGCCGTATGCGCCCGCGCGCAGCGGCGCGATACTCCGCCCCATGAAAACGCGGCATCAGTTCTACCTTCCCGATGACCTCACCGAGCAGCTGCACACGCTCGCGAGGAAGCCCGGCGCGTCGAAAACGCAGATCCTCACCGATGCGCTGCGCGCTTGGATCGACCGCAAGGCCGCGCGCGAGCTCGACGCGCGGTTCGGACCCAGGCTCGACCGGCTCGCTCAATACACCGAAGCGAACCGGCACGGCATCGACGCTATTACCGAGATGCTCGCGCTGTTCATCCAGCACCAGCTGACCCTCGTCGCGCACCATCCGCCGTTCGATGACAATGCGCAGCGGCTCGGCGGCGAGCGCATCGATGCGTTCCTCGAGCTTGTCGAGCGGCGGCTCACCGGCAAGGGCAAGCGGCAGCGGTTGCTTGGGGAGGACCTGCCGTGAGCATCGACCCGGCCCCGCGCCCGATCACCGTGCGCATCCCCGAGGCCTGCCGCATTACCGGGATCGGCAGGTCCAAGCTCTACGAACTCATCAAGGCCGGCGACATACCCACGATCAAGGTGGGGAGCATGACGCTTGTGCCGGTCATAGGGCTGGAGAGGTTTCTCGAAAGGTGCGGGCAAGAAGAGATACGTTGAAGTTCGCCCATGTCGAACTGAGGAATGGCAACTTGAGCGAAAATGCTTGGAAGCGGACGTTGCCGTGCTTAGTTAGAGCAGCATGATCTGCAGCCGCGCCGTCGGCGGCGCTATATCGCCACCACTGACAGCGCCCATAACCTGCCGATTTTCCCGGATTTGGACAAGGCACTCATGTGACGGGCCCTGATCAACTTTGGGTTGCCAATCTCACCTATGTCGCGATCACGGGCGGCTTTGCTTACGTCGCCAT
>NZ_RBWX01000013.1 GCF_003634215.1 Sphingosinicella microcystinivorans
GAGCCGGATGCGGTGAAAGCCGCACGTCCGGTTCGGCGAGAGGGATGGTAAAACCAGCCTCTGCGAGGGGGTATGGCGTGCCATCCCTACTCTCCTTGTATAGCCCCGGTTCGCCGCAGTGGACGAAGACACGGTTTTTGGCCTTCGGTGCCGGTCTTGCATCATCTTGCGCTTTGCCCGACACTTGGCGCGCCCGATGCGGATTTCTATTGGGACCCGATTTCGAAAGGACGCAACAATTCGCAGCGTACGATTCCGATTGAAACAGTTTGCCTTCCGATGGGCGATGTTTTCGATGCGCTGCAAACAAGCGGTGCGCTGATGCCACGATCGCAACCTCAGATCGAAACCGATGGCTCGGGCGCGGAATGGCTGCTTTTGCCCTACGAGGCGCTGGACGGGTCGATGGCTGCGATGTCGTCCCAGTTCGATCTGGTCGATAAACTTGCGCTGTCCGGACGCCCATTACTCGGCGTGAGAATCCACATCCCCGGCGATGTAGGTGAAGGTTCATGGCAGATTACGCGCACTTCGCCGTTCATGTGCATCATGACGGCAAGTGGCCGCTACAAGGACACACGGGTCATGCGCGTTGCAGAGGACCGGCTGGCCAAGGCACGCATTCTTCTGAGTGGCCGATTGCACCAGCTCTCCGCGCAGATCACACTGGAGGGAACCGGAGCGTTCCTGGAATCTTACCCGGAAAACGTCAGCAGCGATTATGAGCTGGCAGGCGGCATACCATTCCGACTAGTGGTGCTGAATTGAGATCCGCGTTTCTTTACTGAACAGCTCGCCATCCCGCCTGAACGCGTGCCGCCGCCGGTCGATCACGTTTTTCGGGAAGCGGCATCGCGAACTAGGGGCAGCGTTACGACGCTCGGCCCGGATATCCTGCGCGGTGCGAACGATATTCTCAACGCCGGAAACAGATTCTCACGTGAGTTATACAGCGCCTATCTGGATAGCAAAGGGCGCGAGATCGCTTGCACCATCCTTGCCGATCTTGCGCTCCAGAAAAACAGCCCGATGCTGACGATGAAATCATCGGTACGCGATCTGCGGCGCATCGACGAAGCGCGCGACATCTTGATCGAGAACTATCGCAGTCCGCCTGCAATCCCTGCGCTCGCACGCCGTGTCGGGGTCAACCAGACCAAGCTGAAGGCGCTTTTCAAGACCGTTTATGGGATGACGGTCCACGAATTCACCAAGCGGCTGCGAATGGAAAGAGCGAGCGAATTGCTGGCCAAGGGCGACCTCACCATTGCCGAGATCGCCTATGCAGTGGGTTACGAGTTTCCAGCCAGCTTTACTCATGCTTTCCGCAAGTTCTATGGCCATTCTCCCAGGCAAGGACGCCGCGCCGCCGCTGCCAAGGGCGAGGATTGAGGGCATAAGGGCGAGCCGGTGTCGCCACAGGACGCCTGAATTGTGGAAAGCGACCGATCTGAGCCCGCCTGCTTTGTATTGTGACGCCTGCGTGAAATGCTTCGTGATCAGGGGAAAGTCGCTGGTTTGGCCATGGGAATGTGGCCATCGCCGGTGTCAGTCCGATCACGGCCAAAGGGGTTCACCATGCGAAACTACGCCCGCACGACGTCCACCGCGATCATCGCGATTGTTGCCAGCATCGGCGCACCGGCCTTGGCCGGAACCGAGGCGATCGCGGCAGAGGCCAGCGCCGCGATGCAACGTGATGAACAGCCTGATGGTCCGAACCAATCCGAAACGCCGCGCGGCAATGAAATCATCGTGACGGCGACCAAGCGGGCAGAAACCATTCTTGAAGTCCCCATTGCCGTGACCGTGATCGGGGCGGACGAACTCGCCCGTACCAACGCTGCCGGCTTCGGCGACTATTTGCCCGGCATTCCCGGTGTACAATTCAACCCCGCGGGCAACGTCTTCGGCAATTCGATCTCGATCCGGGGGGTGACCGATGGCACCAGCAGCTTCCTGACCCAGCAGCCGGTCGCGCTGATGCTCGACGACACGCTGCTCACGCTGTCACAGGGCGCGATCAACCTCGATTATTCTGTGTTCGGCGTCGAACAGATCAACGTGATCAAGGGGCCGAACAGCACGCTTTACGGCGCATCTTCGCTGGGCGGGACGATCAAGATTCAGACCCGCCGTCCCTCGCTCACCGAAACACGGGTGAGTGGCCGCTTCTCCGCCGCCGCGATCGAGAACGGAGGCATCAACTATCTCGCCAGCGCCTCGATTTCGACACCGCTGGTGGAGGATGTACTGGGTATGGAAGCAACCGGCTATTACAAGCGCGCCGGCGGCTATATCGATGATCCCTCGACCGGCGAGACAAACATCAACAGCGGCGATACCTATGGCGGGCGCCTCGCGTTCCGTTTCCGCCCGACCGACGCACTCACCATCGACCTTACGGGTTACTATCAGAAGCTGACTGCGGATGGGTTCGACACCTTTGCCCGACGACCGTAGGTGATCTGAAGACCCGCCCACTCGTCGTGGGCGGCGCGCAAAGTGACGAATTCCTGCTTGGCGCGCTGGTCATCGATTATGATTTCGGCGGCGCTAATCTGGTGAGTTCCACGTCCTATTTTGATCGCGAGACGTTCACCTCGCAGGACATCACCACCAGCTTCTTCAACCTTTCGGGGCCGCCGAACCCACTGACGTCCAACACCTTGGCCCCAGCCAAGGTCTTCGCTCAGGAGTTGCGCCTTGTCTCGAGCGGTAACGGGCCGTTCAAATGGCTGATAGGCGGATACTACTCCAAAGAAGACTATGCCGAGACCTTCGCGCTCGACGATGCCAATTTTGGCCCGCTGTTCAACGGCACATTGTCATACGAATACGAGACTTATGCCGTTTTTGGCGAGGTCGGCTATGATCTCACTGCCGATCTGAACCTGACTGTGGGCGGGCGCTACACCGACTACACCACCAATATCGATTTCAACACTTTCGGTTTCTTCACTAATCCTGCGACTAGCATCCTTGTCGTCGAAGCGCAGGAGGACGACTTCAGCCCGCGCGTCGCGCTCAATTACGAATACGGTGATGGCTCGGTTTATGTGCAGGCCAGTCGCGGTTTTCGGCTTGGCCAGGTCAATGTCCCGATCGTGACCACCCCGGCTGACATCGTGCCAGTGTTCTTCGGCTCGGACAACCTGTGGAACTACGAGATCGGCGCCAAGACGAGCTGGGCCGATGGCCGCTTCATCCTGAACGCCGCCGCCTATTATATCGACTGGTCGGACATCCAGCTGACACGAACCGCGAGCACGGGTTTCACTTTCATCGACAATGCCGGCGACGCCCGGATCATGGGTCTGGAACTCGAATCCACCGCCTACCTTACGCCGGACACGATCTTCCGCGCGAATTTCGGCTATATCAACGGCGAGCTCACCCGGAGCAATGCGGCGGTCGCTCCGGTCGGCACAAGGCTTCCCGGTTCGCCCGAATTCACCGTGAGCACCAGCCTCCAGCAAAACTTCACCATCGGCGACAATGACGGCTTCGTCAGCGTCGACTACCTTTACTATGGCCCATATGACGATCAGCTGGTGCCGTTTGGTGGCCAGCCGCTTGAGAACGGCGATTACAGCAAGCTCGACCTGCGCGCGGGGATCACGCTGGGCGCGGTGGATCTGGGCATATTCGCGACCAACCTGCTCGATGAACGCCCGATTCTGACCCGGGCGTTTTTTGCCGGGGAGGAAGTGACAACGATCCAGCCGCGCACCTTCGGCGTATCGGTCGCATTCTCTTACTGACCGGCGCGGTAAATGACCGCGCCGCATCGACTGGAGTCCCCCAGTGCCGCCCGGATGGTTATCGACGGGCGGCCGATCCTGAACTTCGGCGGGTCGTGCTATCTCGGCCTGTCGGCGCAGCCAGAACTGGTGACGGCGGGCGTCCGGGCGATCGAACAGATGGGTTCGACCGGGCAATTGCCGCGCCACTACAATTTCGTGCTCGCGGCGAACCTCGCAGCAGAGGACGCCGCCCGCGAATTCTTCGGCACTGAGGGCGCGATCTATTACGCCACCGGCTACCTGTTCGGTCCGATGGCGATGACCGCGCTGGCCGATGATTATGACGTCGCGGTGATCGACGAGAGCGGGCATTACAACCTCGTGGAGGGCGCGCGCATGGCGCAGCGCCCGATCGCCACCTTCGCCCACCGTGACGCTCAGGACCTCGCGCGGGTGCTGGACAGGCTCACGGCAGAAGGCAAGCGCCCGCTGGTCGCGACCGACGGGATGTTCGCCACCTTCGGCACCTCCCCGCCGCTTGCAGAATACCAGCGCCTGATCGATCCCCACGGCGGCTGGCTGCTGGTGGACGAGTCCCATTCATTCGGCGCACTCGGACCGACGGGGCAAGGCGCTTGCGAAGTGGCGGGCTTGTCGGGAGACAGGGTGCTCAGAGGCGGCTCGATGGCCAAGGCATTCTGCGCCTATGGCGGGATGACGGTGGGATCGGCCGCCGCGATCGCCCGCTTGTGGCAAACGCCGATCGCGCGCGGTGCGGTCTCGGGCATGTCGGCAGGGGCCGCGATGACGGCGGCCAGCCTCGCCTATGTCCGCGCCAATCCAGAAGTCCTGGAGCGGCTGCGTGCGAACAGTAATTGCTTGAGGGGCATGCTGCGATCATGCGGCCTCGCGGTCGAGGAGAACTCTTCGCCCGTCGCGGCCTTTGTTCACGGCGATGCCGCCGGGATGCGCGCGATCCAGCAGGCACTCTGGGCACAAGGGATCTTCGTGATCTATTCGACCTATGTCGGCGCCGGCGCGGAAGGTGCCCTGCGGATCGCGGCCTTCGCCGACCACGAGGCGGAGGATTTCGAGCGCCTGAAAGCGGCGCTCGAACCGCTGGTGTGATGTCCGGCTTGTGCTCTCTCAGTCGGGAACGGGCATGGCGTCATAGGTCGCCTTGAGCCGCGCCAGGCCTTTCTCGCGCGATTGCCGGTCGAGGATCGCATCGCCCAGAATGACGGTGTCGATGCTGCGGGTCGCGCCGATATCGTCGAGCGGATTTGTGTCGAGCAGCAGGAGATCGGCGCGCTTAGCCGCCTCGATAGTCCCCGCCACATCCGCTTCGCCCTGATAGCGCGCAGAATCGATCGTTGCGGCCCGCAACGTATCGAGCCGGGTCATCCCGACCTGTTCGACAAACATCCGCAGTTCATGATGGATCGAGTGCTCCCCGGTGATGCTGGACGGAACACAATCCGTCCCCGGCAGGATCGGCACTCCGACCGCCACTAGTTCCTGACAAGTCGCAACCGACAGGGCCAATGCGTCCCTGCCGCTCGGCTGGAGGAAGGGATCGCTGCGGAACCACTGGATGAAGGGCGAATCCTCGCGCATCACCTTGCGGATCAGGGGATCGTACATCTCGTCGAAGGACACCCCTTCGGTGTTCCAGCCGGTGTCGTATTCAAGCATCCGGGCCGCCACCAGAGTGGTCTGCACGCTCACGCCGTGCTCGGCGCTCGCACGGACGCGGCGGCCCCGGACCTGCGCGCTGCTGCGGTCAGGATCGCTTTCGTTCCAGAAATATTCGAACACATGGGCAACCCCGGTCTGGCCCATGGCAAAGGCATCGTCCGGGCCCACGGCCCGCGGGATATGCCCCATGATCTCCATCCCAAGCGCAAGGCCTTCCTCCACCAGCCCGGTGTAGGCTTCGCGGTTGAGGATCGTGTAGGGCTTGATGAAATCGTACCCGCTCTCGAAGATGTGGCGCGCGGCCATGCGGCCCCCTTCGCGGTCATTGATGATCAGGCTGAAGATCGGCGACTGCATCGGCGGCGATCCGTCGACCAGCATGCCCACGCGCATCGAAGGCCCGCGATAGCGGCCCGCCCGGATCGCCTGCCTCATCGCCAGTTCCTCGACCGTGCCGGCCATGACCTGAATGCGGGTGATGCCTGAGGCAAGATACTGGAACATCGCCAGATCATAGGGGAGCGTGAATTCATCCGGGTCACCACCGGGCGCCACGGCTCCGGCCAGATGCAGCATGATCGGTGCGACAGGCGGGTGCTGGTGGATGTCGGTCAGGCCGGGCATGAGATACTGGCCCGCCGCATCGATTGTGACGGCGCCTTCGGGCAAGGCCTGCCCTTTGGGCTGCACCGAGCGGATCACGCCGTCGACGATGATTACGTCATGATCGGGAAGGATTTCGGTGCCGGTCATCGGCAGGACGCTCGCGCCCGAGATAACCAGCGCCCGGCCGGCTTCCACCGTGCGGAACAGGTCACGCGTGCGGCTGTCATCGCCATCGGCATAGCGGCTCGGCTCGGTCGCGGTTTCGTTCGAATAGCTCGGCGGCGGAACGTTGGGGTCGGGCGCGGCCTGCTGGCCCGCCATCATCATGCCCAGGCGCAAGAAGGCGTGGGTCGGGCAAGGACAGGCGAGCGCCGGTGCCGGATGGTCGTGGTTGCAGCTCATGTCGTGTCTCCCCGCGATTTCATGAATGGTCGATCAGCTGGACAGCAGCCTTCGTTCGATTTCGCCCGAGGCGATCCATTGGCCGTTCGCGATGACGCCGGCCTGCCTGTGCAGCGCCGCGATGTCATCGAACGGGTTCCCATCGAGCAGCAGCATGTCTGCCCTGCACCCAGCCTTGATCTGGCCGGCGCCCGGCTCGCCGAGGAAGGTGGCCGCGTTGATCGTAGCCGTCCGCAAGGCGCGCCACGGGGACAGCCCCGCTTCCACCATCAACTCCAGCTCCCGGATCAGCGATCGACCGGGAACGAGGCGGCAGCCGGGGCAATCGGTGCCTGCCAGAAGGCCTGCGCCGACGCGGTCCAGCGCGGCAACCATCGCGCCGCGGGCCGCCCGACCCTCCGCCAGAACGGCACGCTGGACGGACGAGAACAGGCTTTCCAGCACACTCGCCTCCAACTCGGCCGCAAGCCAGTGCGGAAGTGCCGCAGGCAAGGGTTCGATCGGTTGTGCCACCTCCTCATCGGTCCGGATGCCGCGCTCGACCGCCATGGTCGGCGCGTTCCAGACACCGGCTGCGGCGGTCCTTTCGGCCAGTTCCTCGATGCGCCGGGGCGTCGTATGCAGCCAGCCGACGAAGCGGGCGCCATCGATCTCGCTCGGCGGCCGGGTGTCGGCGGCGAAGTCATACGAGCGCAGGTGTTCGATCGAAGCCTGCCGTGCTGCGAGCGCCCCTTCGAGCCCCTTTTGATAGGCGACATGGCCAACCACGGGAATGCCGACCTCGCGCGCGGCGGCGATGATCTCGTCATAGATGGCGGCGTCAATATCGTTGTAGACCTTGATGAAATCGAAGCCCGCACGCTTTTGTTCGGTCACCGCCCGGCGCGCGTCCTCGGGTGTTGTCACCAGCACCCCGAACTCCGCCATTTCGGGAAAGGTGAAGCGCGTCTCGAGAATCGGCCCGCAGGTCAGGATGCGTGGGCCTATCGTCCTGCCCTCAGCCACTTCCCGCCGCAGCGTCAGATGCAGGGGCGTGCCGGCCATGTTGCGGATCGTCGTCACGCCGCTCGCAAGAAACACCAGCACATATTCGCGCGCGCGCCGCATCGCTTCGGCTTCGTCGAAGTCGTGACCTGCCGCGTGCGGAGCGATGTGGACATGCATGTCGCACAGGCCCGGGATCACCGTGCGACCCGCTCCCTGAACGATCTGGGCACCCGGAGGCACGGACACCTCGTCAGCCGGGCCGACCGCGACAATCCGGTCGCCGCGAACAATCACGGTGCGGTTAGGCAAGGTCTCTCCGGTCTCGACATCGGCGATTCCCACGCCGACGAAGGCGACAGGCGCGATGTGCCGGTTCATGATGATCGGGCCCTCAGCATCGCCATCACCCCCCGAAAACGCGCTCGTAATGAGCCTGCATCGCGTTCCACATAATGAGTGCGCTGCGCCCGGCGCCTTCCGCTGTGCCGCCACAGGCGAGAAATACCTCAGCCAGCGTGTGGTAAAGCGCAGGCGCAAAGGTTGTGACCACGTTGGGCAGCGGCGTGATGTGCCCCGTTTCGCGCAGGGCGAGATGTTCGTAGTGATGCGCGTAGCCCTTGGCGCGGAGGCGGTTGACAATCAGATCCGACCCCCACGCACACGGCCACATCGCGTCATCCAGCCCTGAAATCATCAGCAACGGCCCGGCGGCGTTCTCGATCGGGATCGCGCAATCCCGGCGGACATAGTCCTGCTCCATGTCAATCTTATAGCCGGGGGCGGCCGGAAAGCCGTTTGGCAATTCCTCACCAATACGCTTCATCTCCTCCATCGACATGGTATCGAGCGTCTTGCCGTAGGGGATCTCGGCCCCCTTGTAGGTCCAACTCGGCCCGGTCTCGCCGGTCTTGTGGTTCCACCCGGCAGAAGCAGCATACATCGGCACGATCGGGATCGCACCGGATACATAGTGCGGCAAATAGGCGGCAAGGACGACGCTGAGTTCACCCCCGCGCGAGGCGCCCTGCACAGCCATCCTGGTGGCGCCGAATTCGCGCTTCATCCATTCGAAGCCTTCCTCGAAATATTCGAGCGGGATGGCGTAGAGAAATTCACTGAGGTCCTCATAGGCGAAATAGGCGAGGCTGAAGACATCGTAACCGATCGAAGCGAGCGCCGGGGCGTAGCCCATCTCGACCCCGCCGCCCGATCCCGTCAGGCTCATGATCGCGCCGCGCGATTTCGACCGGTCCTTCTGGCGGAAGGCCTTGCCGCGCAGGCGCCCGTCGCGGACTTCGATGACCTCGATGCCCTCGGCAAGCTTGTTGAGGGTCAGGCTGGCTTCGGCTACCGCATCGCCTTCAAGGCAGGCGCGCAAGGTGAAGGTCTGCGGGGCCAGCGGGTCGAACAAAGGCTGGCCGAGCATGTGATTTTTGTTGTCGGCGTCGATCATGAAGCGCCGGTCGGTCCCGCTTTCGGGTTGCAGCGACCAGAACAGGCCGGCCGGATTGATTCCCGTGAAGGTCCCCTCCTCCGAAGGCGCAGTGGCCAGATCGATCATGCCGTTCGCATCGGCCACGAAGTCGCCGTATGCGACCCATTTCACGCCCGCATCATCGACTAGTTCCGATGACAGGCGCACCGTCGCCCCGGGCGCGAAGCCGCCCGCGATGACGGCGATTGCATCGGTGAATTGCGCCTCGGCAGGGGTCGCCTTGATGAAGGTTGTGTTGGTCATGGTTGCTGCTCTCCAAGGGTGCGCACTGCATGCCGCAGCCGCGCCGCGCTCGTGCTTGCACGTTCTATCGATCAAGCTGCCTGTGGTCGGGAGGTGCTGTCCAGAGAAGCTAGCCCGTCCCACAGCCAATCCTTCGGAATCCGATAGTCAGGCTTCTGCTTCCCAAGCCACGGCCAGTTCAGCGACGATTTTCTGCTGAATGCCCGCGCCAATTTGGTCGCATTGCGCTTGTCCGGCGTCGGATCGCGAATGGTTTTCTCAGGAAAGGATGAAAGATTGCAGAGGGAACGCGCCCGCTACCGAGGCGCGCGCAGGATCGAGGACCATACATGACCGTCGACAGCCAACAGGCAGCAGCCGATGCCGGAAGCGCCCTCACCCGGCGCTCGCTCGATCATTTCGTCAGCGTGGTCGGCGATATCGAAACCGGCGCGGCAATGTACCAACGGCTGGGCTTCCGGGTGATGCCGACGATGGAGCATGTCGAGATCGGCACTTCGAACGCCATAGTCCAGTTCCAGCACACGTATCTCGAATTGATCGGTGACATCGCGTTCAGCCGCACCGAACAGATCAGCACGATGATGGGCCCATGGCAGGCGATTGGCGAGTACGTCTATTGGCAAACCTCGTTCACCTCCGCCCGGCTGGAGGATGATCGCGAGCGTCTGATCAAAATGGGCATGGCACCGGAGCAGATCCTCAACGCGTACCGCAAGGTGCGCCAGATCGGCGGCGGCTGGGACCAGACCGCCAGCCGCTCGATGTACTGCTTCAACCACGCGCATCTGACGGGGTCGCTATTCATTTCGGATCACGCCCGGCCCGAAACCATCTGGATGCCGGGCTATACCTGCCATCCCAATACCGCGCAGCGGGTGATCGGCATGAGTTACGTTGCGCAAGATCCGCAGGCCGATATCGCCTATTATGCGGCGATGCTGGGGGGAGAGCCCGCGCTGTCCTCGCCCGAGCGCGTCGCCTTCCACACCCCGCGCGGCGAGTTCTTCGAGCTGCTGTCTCCCGCCGCCGCTGCTGAAAAACTGCCCGGCGCGCAACCGCTGCAAGACGGCTGCAACGTGCGCGGGGCTGCCTACACAATCACCGTGGAATCGCAGGAGCGCTGCCGCCTCGCGCTACGCGATGGCGGTGTGCCGAGCACGCGTGCGGGCGAAACGATCCATGTCGCTGCGCCCTTCGCCGGTGGCATGGCGATCACCTTCGTGCCCGCCTGACCCCGGCGCGGTCTCACACCTGATCGAGCGCCTGGAGGCAATCGGCGATCAGGTCCTCGGGTTCCTCGACCCCGATCGAAAGCCGCACGAGATTGTCGGCGATACCATAGGCCTTCTGCATTTCGGGCGCGACGTCGACATGGGTCATGCCAGCCGGATAGGAGGCAAGGCTCTCCGTCCCGCCAAGGCTGACGGCCAGCTTGATCAGCTTCAAGGAATCGAGGAATCGGAACGCCTCGGCCTCGCCGCCGCACAGGATCACCGAGAAGGTCGAGCCTGCACCGGTGCATTGACGGGCGTAGATCCGGCCCTGTTCGCTGTCCGGATCGACAAAGCCGAGGAAGCCCACCTGCTCGACTTTCGGATGGTGGCGCAGTGCTTCTGCCACCTTCCACGCGCTTGCTTCGGACTGGCGCATCCGCAGCGACAGGGTTTCGAGACTGCGCATCAGCAGCCATGCGGTGTGCGGATCGGTCATGGTGCCAAGGATTGTGCGGAAGCCCGAAATGGCGGCGAGATCGGCGTCGCTGCCGACACACGACCCGGCGATCAGATCGCTATGGCCACCGACATATTTGGTCAGCGAATAGATCGCGATATCCGCGCCGTGCGCCAGCGGCTTCTGCCACAAGGGGCCGAGCATGGTGTTGTCCACCACCAGCCGCGGCCGCCCGCCGGGTTGAGCCTCCATCCCGCGTGCCAGGTCGGCCAGCATGGCGAGGTCGATCAGCCGGTTGGTCGGATTGGCAGGCGTCTCGGCATAGATCGCTGCGAGCCTGCCGTTCGTGCCAAGCCCTGCGCGCGCCGCCTCGACCGAGGCCTGCATGCTCGCCGCCGACAAATCGCCCGACACCGGGTAGCAGCGGATGCCGAACTGCGGCAGCAGCTTTTCGAACAGGAAATCGGTGCCGCCATAGACCGGCGCAGTGTAGACGATGGCGTCGCCGGGCCGCGCCATGCTGAGGATGGTGGTGGAGATCGCCGCCATGCCGCTGGCGAACACCAGCGCGCGTTCCGCACTATCCCACAGCGCCAGCCGATCTTCGAGGATTTCCAGCGCAGGATTGTTGATCCGCGAATAGATCAGCCCGGGATCCTCGGCGACACCGCGTTCGCGTAGGCCATAGGCGAGTTGCATCACGCTCTTGCCCGACGCCGCGCTTTCAAAGACGAAGGTCGAGCTCTGGAACACGGGACATTTGATCGCGCCTTCGGAAAGCTTGGGATCAAATCCGTAGCTCATCATCAGCGATGAAGGCGACAGGGCATGATCGCCGATATGGGTGATGGTGCGGCGCATCAATTATTCTCCTGAGCAGGCGTGGCGAGATCGGCTCGCCCTATGGCGACAAGCTTGCCCCCTGCAATAACATCGACATCGACTACACTAACCGTTCGCCCGGCGCGGCGGACGATCGCAGTCGCCATCATTTCCTCGCCGCCTGCCGGCCTCAGGTAATCGACCCGCAAGTTGATGGTCGGCACTGCCCTGCCCTGCATGATGCAGCAGGCATAAGTCGCGGTGGAATCGATCAGTGACATGGTTTGACCTCGATGACGTCTATATCCGGTCAATCTTGCCGACAAATGCGCAATCCTGACCCAAGTTAGGCAAGCACTTCCTCGTGGTTCGTGAGAAACATCCTCGCACCATACACCGGATACCACCCTCATGAACTTTTCGACTTCACCAGCCACACCCCAATCCGTCCATCGCCTTCATGACGAGGCCAGCGGGCTCGACGGTGTAATCGTGTTGCATTCGACCCGGCTTGGCCCGGCAGCGGGTGGCTGCCGGTTATGGCGCTATGATGAGGTTAGCGCGGCCACCCGCGACGCGATGCGCTTGGCTGAAGGCATGGCATACAAGAATGCCTTGGCTGACCTGCCGCTGGGCGGGGGCAAGGCGGTTTTGCGCCTCCCCGAAGGACAGTTCGACCGCCAGCGGCTCTTCGCGGCCTTCGGGCGCGCGGTCGCGAAGCTCGGCGGTGATTACGTGACGGCGGAAGATGTCGGCACGACGGTGGCCGACATGCACACGGTGAGCGAGCATTGCCCCTTTGTGGCGGGGCTGGAGCCGAAAGTTGGCATGCCGGGCGGTGATCCCTCACCATGGACGGCGCTCGGCACACTTCTGTCGATGCGCGAGGCAGCGCGGCGCCACGGATGCTCGTCGCTCAAAGGGTTGACGGTCGCCGTCCAAGGCCTTGGCAATGTCGGCTCGCACCTGTGCGCGCTGCTGCACGAAGAGGGCGCGCGGCTCGTTGTAGCCGATATGCGCGCGAATTTCGCCGATCATGTTGCCGCACGGTTCGGCGCCGCAGTGGTCGCCCCTGATGAAATCATCTCGGCCCGGTGCGACATTTTTGCGCCTTGCGCCCTTGGGGGGGTAATCGACGCGAAATCCGTAAAGCTTCTGCGCGCCCGGATCGTGTGCGGCGCTGCAAACAATATTCTGGCAACCGATGAGGACGGCGACCGGCTGGCTGATTGCGGCGTGCTCTATGCACCCGATTATGTCGTGAATGCTGGCGGCATCATCAATGTGGCTGCTGAATATCTCGGCTGGAGCGCACAGGAAGCGGAAAGCCGCGTACGCCAGACGGGCGCGAGGCTGGGAGAGGTGCTCGATCTCGCATGTGCGCTAGCCGTGCCTCCGCACCGGGCAGCGAATGCGCTTGCCCGCGAACGCATTGCCGGGCTCGCTACACTTCCACAGGCTGCAGGTGCCGCGTGACCGATACGACATGGCTTGTGGTCAATGGCGAGGCAAGCTCGGGCCTGCTGTGCCGCATTCTGGGCCTGTTGGCGCAGCTTGATCTCCCGGCTCCTCAGATGACCGTCACAATCCATCAGGAAACCATGGCAGTAGAAATGTGGATTGACCGCTTTGGGGATCATCCGGCGCAGATACTTGCAAACAAGGCGGCCCGGCTGATCGGCATCGAGCACGTCTGCCTGAACGGCCTGACAATCCCGGCAAGCTGATAAATGGTCCGAGGGTTCGGGGCGGATCAATCCGCGTTCTGCTGCGCGAGCCTCGAATAGCGTCCTGACAACAACGTCAGGATCACGACGCTCGCACCGAAGGACACGATCATCAGCACTGCAAGGATCGTCAGGAGCACATCGCCAGTTTCCCCGAAATAGGTCGACAGCCACCCGACCAGTGCGGGCTGGGCGATCCGCATCAGGCCAGCAAAAAGGGGGAACAGAGCGATTGTCCGGCTGCGGAACCGGTCGGGCGCGCAGGACTGCATGAGCCCGGGAGCGAGCATCATCGCAACGCTCATCCCGAATGCAATGGCCGAGGCCGCGATCAGAAACTGAGCGGCGGAAGTCACGACCAGAAACCCGAACGCCGGCACCAGCGCGATCATGCATCCGACAATCACCATGATCAGCGGGGCCGAATGGGTCCACCGGGCGGTAAACCGCGGGAGAACCGCAAATGTCAGTGCAATCGCTGCAATGCTGGCGAGGGTCAGATAAAGTCCCAGCGCGGAACTCGCCTCGCTCGCCGGCATGCCGAAGGCGCGTTCCAGCACCGCCGGCGCCCAGAACATGAAGACCGTGAAGGCGGTGAAGTACAATGAACTTCCCGCCATCAGCAGGAACAGAAACCCGCCGTTGCACCGGAGATAGGCAAGGAAGGTCTCAGCGTCGGCGACAGGCGCGCTCGTGCCGGGCGGAGGCGGCAATGGCGCGCGCCGGTCCGGCACCCATAGCAGCAGCGCAGCCGCAAGCGGGCCCGCCACCGCCACCGTCAGGCAGGTGAGCCTCCACGGCGCGAGTCCGAACAGCGGGTTGCGCGCGAAGAATTCCAGCATGCCTCCGCCCATGGCGTAGACCCCGAAGGAGCCCACCAGCAGCAGCGACACGAGCATGGCGTTCGCCGTATCGCGCTGCTTGCCATGATAGGTGGTGGCCAGAATGCCGTAGATCAGCGGCAAGAGGGCGGCATCCCCCAGGTTGAAGCCGACCGCACCGATCGCGAAGGTGAGGACCGATCCCGAAAACGCCATGACCCCCACGAAGACCGACCAGGTCAGGATCGACAGCGCCAGCACGCGCCGGCGCCCGAACCGGTCGGCCGCCCAGCCGATCGGAAAGGCGGCAACCGCAGCAACGATCGTGATGGCCAGCCCGTTGATCAGTCCGATCTCGGTATCGGTCATACCGAGATCGGCCTTGGTTGGCTGCAACAGGATGGAGGGAAGACTATACCCGATGGCGGCCAGGATCGCGATGGCGCCGAGGATCACGACGACGGTGAGGCGCGCTTGATCGCCGCCTCCCATCGTCTGTGCAGGTGAAGCTATCCGGTCGATCGCGCTACATCCTTGTCCGCTGCAAGACACACAGCGTCGCAGACGGACCCCCCAACGCAAAAGCGGCGATGCGACGCGATGATATTGCAATCGGTTGGCATTTCTAGCGACAGGCCAAGTGGGTCCGGGGGATAGCATTCCAAGCCTCCCGACAGTGCCCTTTGCCCGGAGGGAATGTCATTGCAAAACGCCATCGGCAGAGAGTGAAGCCACTTGCCTGTCGCGCCGCCGCGCTTTGCGCCGTAGCTGACCGCGCTGTTCTTTGGGGTCCTCGAACCTGTTCGGATCAGTCCTGTGGGACGGTGCTGCTTGGCGAACCGATTGGCATCATGATCGCCTTCGATCGGTCCAGAAGGCTTCGATCTCAAGCCAGCTCAAAATTGCAAGGCACACGGGCTGTCACACGTTCAGTTCCTGGCGATAGTCGAACGACTCGGCAATCCGCCCGAGAATGTGGCCGCCCGACGTCGTGGGCGCGTACTTGGGCACGAATGCGGGTTCGGTGAACAGATCGCGAGCGTCGATCGCGGCCTTGAAGTCCGGATCGAAGAACGTCGCGATCGACAAACGCTCGCCGTGATTGCGACTGATGACGCGATGCCAGGTCGAGCGGAACACGTCGTTGGTCCAGCGTTGAAGGAGATCGCCGACATTGATGACGAAGGTGCCCGGAATGGCCGGAACCCTGATCCAGTCGCCATCGAAAGTCTGGACTTCGAGGCCGCCGGTCGTGTCCTCCCCGGGGCGCAAGGGCTGCTGATACAGAAAGGTCAGGCAGCCGTAGTCCGTGTGCGGCGCAAGGCCGAATTCGTCCGCCGGGCCCCCGTCGCGCCGTTTGGGGTAGTAAAGCCCCTGTGTGCGCTGCAGCGGCTTCGTGTAGCGCGGCGCGAAGAAATCGCGGGGCAGATCGAACGCGAGCGCGACAGCCCCCAGCAACTGCCGGCCGCACGCGCCCACGGCGTCGAAGTACGCCGACATCGCCCGGCGAAAATCGGCAGGCTGGTCGGGCCACTGGTTGGGACCGCGCAAGGCTTCGCCTGCCAGAACGTCCGGATCGTCTTCGGCCAGCTCGAGCCCGATTTGGAAGAACTCCTTGTAATCGGCATGAGCCGCCCCCGGCATCACCGCGCCGCCGATGGCGTGGAACCCGCGATGGTTCCGATTCACCGCGTAACGCCGCTTGCAATCAAGCGGTTGGTGAAAGAATTCCGACATGACATCAAGCGCATCGTCGATGATGACCTGATCGATCCCATGACCCTTGACGTAGAAGAAGCCGACTTCGACGCAGGCACGATAGACCGCCTCGGCCACCGCCATGGCCTCTGCCGAGCGGCCGGGCACCTGAAGGCCAGACATGTCAATGATCGGTAGCGATTCTTTTGCCATTTCCGATATCCTCTCGATTGTACTGAAACGCCCAACGCTTAATTGATTATCATTCCGCCAACCACAGAACACGACGTTTGATCTCAACGAGGTCACGGAGCAAGGCGGACATAAGTCAGCCTCTGAACAACATCACAGCGGAAGTATGGCAGGCAGATCGAGCCCCTTTTCCCGTGCGCAGGCCAGCGCGATGTCATAGCCCGCGTCGGCATGGCGCATGACGCCGCTGGCGGGATCGTTCCACAGCACACGCGCCAGCCGCCGGGCCGCGGCCTCGGTGCCGTCCGCGACGATCACCATGCCCGCGTGCTGGGAGAAGCCCATGCCGACCCCGCCGCCATGGTGGAGCGACACCCAGGTCGCGCCCGAGGCGGTGTTAAGCAGGGCGTTGAGCAGTGGCCAGTCCGACACCGCGTCTGAGCCGTCGCGCATCGCCTCGGTCTCCCGGTTCGGGCTGGCGACCGAACCCGAATCCAGATGGTCGCGGCCGATGACGACAGGCGCCTTCAGTTCGCCGCTCCCCACCATCGCGTTGAAGGCGAGACCCAACCGGTGGCGGTCGCCCAGACCCACCCAGCAGATCCTCGAAGGCAGGCCCTGAAACCGGATGCGTTCGCGCGCCATATCGAGCCAGTTGTGGAGATGCTTGTCATCAGGCAGCAGCTCCTTCACCCTGGCGTCGGTCCGGTAGATGTCCTCCGGATCGCCGGAAAGCGCCGCCCAGCGGAACGGACCGATGCCGCGACAGAACAGCGGTCGAATGTAGGCAGGCACGAATCCGGGAAAGTCGAAGGCATCCGCCACGCCCTCGTCTTTCGCCACCTGGCGGATGTTGTTGCCATAATCGAGGGTCGGCACGCCCCTGCGCCACAGGGCGAGCATGGCGCGGACATGGCGCGCCATCGAAGCTCGCGCGGCAGCCTCGACCGCCTTGGGGTCGCTGGCCTTCTTCGCTTCCCATTGCTCCAGCGTCCAGCCGGAAGGAAGATAGCCGTTGACTGGATCGTGCGCGCTAGTCTGATCGGTGACGATGTCGGGGCGAATGTCCCGGACGACGATCTCCTCGTAGACATCGACGGCATTGCCGAGGAGCCCGACGGACAGGGCCTTCCCCTGCGCATGGGCGGCATCAATCATCGCCAGAGCTTCATCGAGGCTGCTGGCCTGCGCATCGACGTAACCGGTCTTGAGCCGCATCTCGATCCGGCTGGGCTGGCACTCGACGGCAAGGCACGATGCGCCCGCCATGGTCGCCGCGAGCGGCTGCGCACCGCCCATGCCACCAAGCCCGGCGGTGAGGATCCATCGGCCCCTGAGGCTGCCGCCATAGTGCTGGCGCCCTGCCTCGACGAAGGTTTCGTAGGTGCCCTGCACGATGCCCTGGCTACCGATGTAGATCCAGCTGCCGGCCGTCATCTGGCCATACATCATCAGGCCCGCCCTATCGAGCGCGTTGAAGTGGTCCCAAGTCGCCCAGCGCGGCACCAGATTCGAATTGGCGATCAGCACGCGCGGCGCATCGGCATGGGTGCGGAACACGCCCACCGGCTTGCCCGACTGGACGAGCAGTGTCTGGTCCTCCTCCAGCTTGCGGAGTGTCTCGACGATGCGGTCGAAACTGTTCCAGTCGCGCGCGGCCTTGCCGATACCCCCATAGACGACGAGATCTCCCGGCCTTTCGGCAACGCCCGGATCGAGATTGTTCATCAGCATCCGCATGGCGGCTTCGGTCGTCCAGTGCTTGGCGGTCATCTCGGTGCCGGTCGGCGCGCGGACGATGCGGTTGTTGGGAAGATCGGTCATGCTTGCTCCTGTGCCCAAGCGATCATCGCGGCGAGTAGTTGGTCGAGGGTTCGGGTGAGGGGCGCGGCGCGGACCGGATCGTAGGGCCCGCCGGGTTCGGCCATGTAGGCGCGCTGGGCGAGTTCCAGTTGCACGGCATGAACGCCGCTTTCCGGCCGTCCGTAGTGCCGCGTGATCCAGCCGCCCTTGAAGCGGCCATTGACGACATGGCTCAGCCCGGATGCGGCGCACAGCGCGGCGAGCCGCCGCTCGAGTTCGCGCGCGCAGCTGCGCCCATTATGGGTGCCGAGGTTGAGGATCGGCAGTTCGCCCTCGAACAGGCGCGGCACGTGGCTGCGGATCGAATGGCAATCGAGCAGCACGATGCGCTCGTGCATCCCGCGCAGCCGGGCGATCTCGGCCGCGAGCGCATCGTGGTAGGGCTTGTGCACCTCCCGCAGCCGGTCGCCGATCGAAGCGGGGCCGGGCTCCGCGCCGGGATGGTACAGCGGTACCCCGTCGAAGCTCTCGAGCGGCACCAGCCCGGTCGTCGCCTGCCCCGGGTAGAGCGAGGCACCGTCGGGCGGGCGGTTGAGGTCGATCACCACCCGCGGCAGCGCGGCCCTGACGATGGTGACGCCGAGCGACCGGGCGAAGGCATAGGCCTCGTCGATCCAGTAGTCGGCATCCGCTGTCGCGGCGGCCGGATCGATCAGCCCCGCCCGCCACCGCTCCGGCAGAGCAAGGCCTACATGCGGCATCGACAGGATCAGCGGCGCCTTGCCGGGAGTCAGGGCGAAGCTCATGCCGCGATCGCGGGGAGATCGACCCCGCTTGCCTGCACCAGCGCCCCGCTGCGCACGAGAGCGCAGGCTTCGGCGATGTCGGGGGCCATCAACCGGTCCTCGCCGAGCTTAGGTACTTTCCCGCGCAGCATCGCCTTCGCCCGCTCGAGCGCGACGCTCGAGGGCAGCGGGGCGTGGAAATCGCACGCCTGCGCGGCGGCCAGCAGCTCGATTGCCACGACGTTCATGGCGTTCTCGATCATCGGCAGCAGGCGCCGGGCGCCGTGTGCAGCCATCGAGACGTGGTCCTCCTGATTGGCCGAGGTCGGGATCGAGTCGACGCTGGCCGGATGGGCGCGCTGCTTGTTCTCGGATACCAGCGCGGCCGCCGTCACCTGCGGGATCATGAAGCCCGAATTCAGACCCGGCGCAGGCGTGAGGAAGGCGGGGAGGCCCGAAAGCGCGGGATCGACCAGCATCGCGATGCGGCGTTCGGACAGGCTGCCGACCTCGCAGACGGCCAGCGCGATCATGTCGGCAGCAAAAGCGACCGGCTCGGCATGGAAATTCCCGCCCGACAGCGCTTCGAGTGTGTCGGCGAAGACCAGCGGATTGTCCGAAACGCCGTTGGCCTCGACCAGCAGCGTGGTTGCCGCCTGCCGCAGAATATCGAGCACCGCACCCATCACCTGCGGCTGGCACCTCAGGCAATAGGGATCCTGGACCCGTGCATCGCCAAGCCGATGCGATTCGCGGATGGCGCTACCGCCGAGCAGCCGGCGCAAGTTGGCCGCAACCTCGATCTGGCCGCGGTGGCCCCGCACCGTGTGGATGCGCGGATCGAAGGGCGCGTCGGTGCCCTTGGCGCCATCGGTCGCAAGGGCACCGGTGACGATCGCCGCCTGGAACAGCCGCTCGGCCGCGAACAGTCCGGCCAGCGCGCAGGCGTTCGAGAACTGGGTGCCGTTGAGCAGTGCCAGACCCTCCTTCGGCCCGAGCACGAGCGGGGTCAGCCCTGCCTCGGCGAGGGCTTGGGCTGCGCATTTCCCGCCGTGGACCTCGCCCACCCCGATCATCGCGCAGGCCATGTGCGCCAGCGGCGCCAGATCGCCCGAGGCGCCGACCGATCCCTTGGCAGGCACGACCGGCACGATGTCATGCGCGAGCATCGCCTCGATCATCGCGATCGTGTCCAGGCGGACGCCCGACACGCCATGGCCGAGGCTGGCGAGCTTCAGCGCCATCATCAGCCGCGTGATATCCTTTGGTAGCGCCGCGCCGACGCCCGCCGCATGGCTGACCACGATCTTGAATTGCAAGGCGGCGAGTTCGTCCGGGGCGATGCCGATGCTGGCGAGTTTGCCGAAGCCGGTGTTAATCCCGTAAACCGGCTCGCCCCGCGCGAGAATGGCCGCGACCGCATCGGCAGACGCCTTGACTGGGCCTCTCGCGCTGTCGTCGAGCCTGGCTGCGGCCCCTTCATAAATAGCCCGCCAATCGGCAAAGCCGGTCTTGCCGGGTGACAATACGATCATGTGTCCTGACCTCTCCATATGCGTGCATGGAGCGGGTTGCCGCTCATGGCGTAGACCAGCTCCGCCGGACGCTCGACGTCCCAGATCGCAAGGTCGCACCACTTGCCCGGCTCGAGCGTGCCGATCCTGTCCAGCATTCCGAGCGCGCGGGCGGCTTCACGAGTGACCCCCGCAAGACATTCCGCCACGGTCAGCCGGAACAGGGTCGCGGCCATATTCATGGCCAGCAACAGCGAGGTGAGCGGCGAGGTGCCAGGATTGCAATCGGTGGCGATCGCCATCGGCACGCCCGCACGGCGCAAGGCGGCGATCGGCGGGACCTGCGTCTCGCGGGTGAAGTAGAACGCGCCCGGAAGCAGCACCGCGACCGTTTCCGCCGCCGCCATAGCGGCGATCCCAGCAGCGTCGAGGTATTCGAGATGATCGGCCGAAAGCGCGCCCTGCCGGGCGGCAAGGGCTGCGCCGTGGCTGTTGCTCAACTGTTCGGCGTGAAGCTTGACGGGCAGGCCAAGCCGCCGCGCGGCAGCGAAGACCCGCTCGATCTGCGCCGGGGAAAAGGCGATCGTATCGCAGAAGCCGTCGACCGCATCGACCAGACCTTCCTGCGCCAGAACGGGCAGCATGGTGTCGCAAAGATGGTCGATATAGGCGTCCTTGTCGGCATGCTCGGGCGGCAGGGCGTGCGCGCCGAGGAAGGTCCGGGTCACGCTTACGGCCCGCTGGACGCCCAGAGCGGTCGCCGTGCGCAGCAGCTTGCGCTCGGTCCCGAGGTCGAGCCCGTAGCCCGACTTGATCTCGACCGTGGTCACGCCCTCGGCAAGAAGCGCATCGAGTCGGACGAGCGCCTGCGCCTCGAGCTCGACCTCGCTCGCGGCGCGGGTTGCCGCGACCGTCGAAGCGATGCCGCCGCCCGCCCGCGCGATCTCCTCGTAAGAAGCACCCGCCAGCCGCGCCTCGAATTCGTGCGCACGATTGCCGCAGTGAACGAGATGGGTGTGGCAATCGATCAATCCCGGCGTGATCCACCGACCGCCGCAGTCCACGAATCGGGCAGAGCCGAGATCGGGCGCGGCATCGGCAGGACCAGCATAGACGATCCGGCCTTGATGACAGGCGATCATCCCATCGGCGATGACGGCCCCGTGCCCGGCGCCCTGCATCATCGTCAGAAGGCGCGCGTTCATCCAGATCGTGTCAACGTTCCTGCCCCTCATGGCATGTTTGTTGCGCAGCTCACCAATAATGTCTAGACATAAAAATGATTGAGGGAGACATGAGATGCGGCTTTGGTTCGAGACGGCGCTCTTGCCGGGTGGCTGGGCGGATCATGTCGCGATCCGGCTCGCGCCTGACGGAACGATCGCTGCGATCGACATCGGCGCGCCGCCCGCGGGCTCGGCAAACCTGGGTGCCGCCATCCCCGGCCTTGCCAACGTGCACAGTCATGCATTCCAGCGCGGGATGGCAGGCCTTGCCGAATTTCGCGGCAATCCGGATGACGATTTCTGGAGCTGGCGGGAGATCATGTACCGGTTTCTCGACCGGCTTGACCCCAACGATGTCGAGGCCATCGCGGCGCTAGCCTATATCGAGATGCTGGAGAGCGGCTTCACCCGGGTGGGCGAGTTCCACTATCTCCATCACCAGCCCGATGGCACGCCCTATGCGAACCTTGCCGAACTCGCCGAAAGGATCGCGGCCGCGGCCGAACAGACGGGCATCGGCCTCACGCTTCTGCCGGTAGCGTACCGCCATGCCGGGTTCGGGCGCCGCCCGCCCGAAAGGGGCCACATCCGCTTCCTGAATGACCCCGCGCGGTTCGCGAGATTGTTCGAGGCCAGCCGGCACGCGATCGCCGCGCTGCCCGACGCGAACATCGGTGTCGCGCCGCACAGCCTGCGCGCGGTCGATCATGTCGAACTGGGCGACATTCTGACGCTCGCCCCGGCTGGCCCAATCCACATCCACGCTGCCGAGCAGATCCGGGAGGTCGAGGATTGCATCGCCGCGCTAGGTGCCCGGCCGGTGGCATGGCTGATCGACAACCTGCCGGTCGACGAGCGGTGGTGCCTGATCCATGCGACGCATCTCGATCCCCGTGAAATCGCGCGGCTCGCCGCGAGCGGTGCCGTCGCCGGCCTGTGCCCGCTCACCGAAGCTAATCTCGGTGACGGCATTTTCCCAATGCCGGCCTATCTTGAAGCTGGGGGTCGCTTCGGTATCGGAACCGATTCGAACATCGCAATCGATGCCGCGCGCGAACTCGAGATGATCGAATATGCCCAGCGGCTGACCCATCGCCGCCGCAACCTGCTGGCAACACCGGACCAACCATCGACCGGCACGAGGCTCTTCGCCGCAGCGCTGGCCGGGAGTGCGAGGGCGCTCGGTCAGCCTCATCCGGCGCTGGAGGTCGGCGCGCCGGCCGATATCGTGGCGCTCGACATGGGCTCGGCATCGCTGCTGGGCCGCCGGACAGACCAGTTGCTCGACAGCTGGATCTTCTCGGGTTCGCGCGATGCGGTGCATCACGTCTGGCGGCGCGGTCGGCATGTGGTGGTGGCAAGGCGGCACGTCGCGCGCGGCAGCGCAGAGGCACGATACCGCAAGACGATGGAAAAGCTGCTGGGCCGCTGACCCGCCTCCGCTCACACCGTCGATCGCTGGATGGCTTTGGATCCCGCTCTACGCGTGGTCGCGGAAATCGGGCTATCCGGGGCGGGCACGGCGTGCGACATGGGCCTGCAAGCATAGTATGCGGGAACTCGAGAACTGGCCATCGTGAAGAAGAAGCCTCTGCACACCCTGATCCGTCAGGAGATCGAACAGCGGATCATGACCGGGGAATGGAAACCGGGTCATCGCATACCCTTCGAGCACGAGCTCATGGTGCACTACGATTGTGCGCGCATGACGGTGAACCGCGCATTGGCAGCGCTCTCCGCCGAAGGTCTGATCGTGCGGCGGCGCAAGGCAGGATCCTTCGTGGCCGCGCCGCCCTTTGCCATGACCTTCATGGCCATTCAGGACTTCGGCAGCGAGGCCGAAAGGCGCGGCAAGGAGTATCGCTACGAACTCCTGCTGCGGGAAAAGGTGGTCCTGACACCGCAGGAGGCTGCCCGGATCGAAGCCTCCGCCGGCGGGTACGCCATAAGGCTCAGGTGCCGACATCTCGTCGACGGGAGCGTGATTGCGGTGGAAAATCGAACGATCGCCTTGGATGCGGTACCCGAAGCCGGGAGCGAAAGCTTCGACGACAAGCCCCCTAGCTCATGGCTGTTGACGCATGTGCCTTGGACGGAAGCAGAACACACTATCAGCGCTACGATAGCGACCCCCGAAATGGCCAAGCTTCTGGGTGTAGAGCCCGGCAGCGCGTGCCTAGTACTGGAACGAAGAACTTGGGCCAATGACCGGTTGGTGACTGACGTGATATTTCACTACCCAGCCAACCAGTATACACTGAAAGGTCGTTTCCAGCCACAGCTGACGGAGTGACCTAAACTGGGCTGGGCTGGGCTGGGCTGGGCTGGGTTGGGACGGCATGGCGAGGCCGCAGCGTTGAACGCCCAGTTCGCCGGCAGCTTGCGGGCAGCAGCGCGCATGGCCGCGGCGATCTAGTGGGGTCGCAAGGCCGAGGAATGGACAAGGCGCGCCGACGATAAAATTGCCGCAATCGACCGGCGGACTGGGACGAAGCGCGCGCTCGGCTCTGCGATCGCCATAGGGGCCAGCTACGTTTACCTCGACTTCATTCGGTTCGACCCAACAAGGTTACAGAATGAAGCTACCGCGTTGGTGATTGTAGCTCTCGCTACCGGTGTTCCAGCCTTAGGCCACATGATCATGGCTTGGGTAACACTAAATGCGCCGCGGACCTCGGCCTGAAGTTTAGAGCCGAAGGAAGCGGAGGCCGCCGCAAAACCAGCTTTGCGGCCCCCTCTCGACAGCTTCCGGACATCGCGATTGTATCGCCGGAGGCTGACGCTCACCCGACGAGCTTCACTTCAACCCCGATGTCAGGCGGCAGCCCTCCCCATGCCCGATCGCATGTCAATGCTGGAAGCCCAAGGCAGCGGGCCAGTGCAAGGCAGCACCTGTCGCCGAGCGACAACCCCTTATCCGAAGTAGGCGGCCGAAGCGCACTCGCCTGGTAAGCCTGATCTTCATCGAGCGGCACAATGCGAATTGGCAGCTCGCGTAATGCAAGCTCAACCTCGTCAGCGGGCATGCCGCCATGAATGAACGTCGTCGCAACCTCCGCCAGATTGATGGCAGACATTACGGACGTCGGCAGCAGCTGCCTGACAGCGCTGCCGCCGGGCTCATCCTTGAGAAATGCGAGGAGCGCGGACGCGTCGAGCACAACCGTGCTCATTCGCCGCTATCCGCACGCCTGTTCGCCAGAAAGTCATCGACGGACGTGCCCGGCAGATCGGCATAATTGGCAAAGGTCGCCTTCACCTTGTCGAGCACCTGCTCAACGGATCGAAGGGTTACTTCCTCGTCGCCTACCTCCACGATCACGGTCCCGCCCTTTTCAAGGCCGAGCCGTTTCCGGATGGCCGCCGGAAGAACCATACGGCCATATTCCATTACTCTGACCTCGACACCCATAAATGTCACTCCAAAGTCTTTGTGGCATAATCTGCTCGATAGCAGGTTGCCCCACGAGTGCCGATGAATGTCAGTTATGACCGTTCCTTGCTGATGAGGCACTGTGGAGTCACTTTCCACATAGTCCGAAAGGGATCGCTTACCGGACACTTTGCGGTTCAACGACAGGCACGGAGTTGAGCATCCTCTCGCCTTCGCCACTCCGGCCTGTGGGATTTCTCATTGAGGTGGTACGCTTCATTTTCTCAAGCGGGGGCCTCATTCGTTACAAGTTTCCAGCCCGCTGATGGCATAGGCCGCAAGATTGCTCCCCTTAGGCGCGGCTAGCCCGCAACCTGGCGCTTGAGCTGGAAAACTGTTCATGAGTGCGTCCGTAACCTGGCGACCTTGGGCTCAGATCGCAGCGGAGATCGCACTGAAGCAAACTACTTCGTCGCCACAATCTTGAGGTGCGGCCTCGGCTTGTCGAGAACCTCTACCGCTTCGCGCCGATGCTCAGGCGCAAGGTGGGCGTAGCGCAACGTCATCCCATAATCGCTGTGACCCAGCAGCTCTCGGATGGTGTTGAGATCAACGGCCCCCATCGCGAGGCGTGAGGCGAAATGGTGGCGCATATCGTGCCAGCGGAAGTCGGCGATCTTCGCATCTTCGAGCAGCTTCTTCCACGACGAGTTGACGTTGTCGAAGCGCGCGCCGTCCTCGCTCTCGAACACGCGGCTGTTGCCCAGATCGCATTGCGATCGCCACGCCTTGAGAGTCTCGAAGGCCTCGGCATTGAGCGGAATGTGCCGCGTCCTTCGCGACTTTGCCGTCTGCGCCGACACCGTCACGATCCGCCGGTCGAAGTTCACATGGGACCATTTAAGATCGAACAGCTCGCCACGGCGCATGCCGGTGTTGATCGAAAGAAGCACCATCGGCATCAGGTGATCGGTGAAGGGAAAGGCATGGAGGCTTGGCAGCGGCTCCATCTTGCGATCCCGACGCCACTGGTTGGTCCGCTCCCGTGCCTCTCTTGCCTCCTGCTCGCGCTTCTTGAGCTGCGAGCGCAAGCGATGCTCTTCTGCCTCATCGAGATACCGGACCCGGACTTCCTTGTCCTCTCGCGCCTTTTTCACCTTGGCGATCGGGTTGACCGCGATGAGCTCCCACTCGACCGCGCGGTTGAGGGCTGCCTTGATGGCGGTGATGTCGCGATTGACCGTATTGGTCTTCACGCCGTCCTTCATTCGCTGGGCGCGCCAGCGCTCCATGTCGAGCGGCGAAATCGTCGCCATTGGCATGTTCAGAAACTTACTGAAGGAGACCTTCAGGCGCTTGATCGTAGCGGTAGCCGTTTTCTGATGCGCAGCAGCCCAATCCGCATAATGCTCGTCGATGAAGTCGCCGAAGGTCGACACCTGCTTACGCTTCTGGCGCTCGATGCGCGGGTCCGTCCCCGCCCAATATGGGCCCAGTGCATTCTTGGCGGCCTCAACAGCTTCGCTGTGACCCATACTACTCAGCCGCCCGAGCCGGATGCGCTTGCCGCGTTCGAACTCAAGGTACCATGTCTTGACGCCCGAAGGCTGTACCCGCAGCAGAAGGCCATTCAGCTTGGCATCGCGCAGCTCATAGGGCTTCGCCTTTGGTGGCGCCTGCTGAGCGATCTTGTTGTTCATCGTCTGGACCTGCGGCACGGGGGTTGCATTCGGACTCTATGCCGATCCGTAAGTGAAATGTAAGTGCAAAGTGACCAAACGCGGTGCAACAAATGCGAACGATTTGCAAAATCGAGAACGTATTTTCTCGTTTTAGATCATTAGATTATTTTTGCACGTCGTTCTATTGCGGTGCAGAAAGTGCCGCCATTTTTGTGCCTCCGAAGGCAGAGGCCAGAGGTTCGAATCCTCTCGGGTGCGCCATTTTTCAATGACTTAGCGACAGCCTCCGGACGGTTTGTCCAATAAATGTCCAATATACACTGGCGGACACCGGCGTCCGTAAGGGGGCAAAATGCCGGTTGGCGCGATCAGGATTCGTGCAAAAAATCCAGGGCGCGCAGAGATCGTTGTCAGGATTGGAACGGCCGCGTCCGTCGGCTAGACAGAGCTCATGCGGGGGCTGGACATTGCGATAGCGGGCTGCGGGCCGTGCGGTTTGTCCGCGGCACTTATGCTCCACCGTGCGGGACATCAGGTCACGCTGTTCGAGCGCTTCGAAGCACCGCGGCCGATCGGTTCAGGGTTGATGTTGCAGCCGACGGGAATGGCGGTGCTTTCCGAACTTGGCCTGTTACCGCCGGTTCTGGGCATGGTTTCGCGTATCGACAGGCTGTTCGGCAAGGCCGGCAGCCGCGTCGTGCTCGATGTTCACTACGCCGCCCTTCCCCGCCCGGGAAAATTCGGGATCGGCATCCACCGCGCGAGTCTGTTCGCGGTGCTTTACGATGCAGTCGTGCGCTCAGGCATTCCCATCCATACCGGGCGCGAACTATCCGGCAGCCGCCAGATCGGCAATCGGCGCGTGCTTCAATTCACTGGCGGCGAGACAAGCCCAGCGTTCGACCTTGTCGTGGATGCCCTCGGCACGCGAACGCCGCTTGCGCCCGCAACGGGCAGGGAACTTGCCTATGGCGCGCTCTGGGCCAGCCTCGACTGGCCGGAGCGCGCGAACCTCGATGCGCATACGCTGGAACAGCGCTACGAGCGTGCGAGTATCATGGTGGGTGTTCTGCCGTTCGGCACGCCTCCGGGCGCTGGGACCGCCAAGGCAGCGTTTTTCTGGTCGCTGCGCGGGGACAGGCTGCAGGAATGGCGCGATGCCGGGCTTGCGCCGTGGAAAGCACAGGTCGCTGCGCTCTGGCCGGCGTGCATGCCCCTTCTCGACCAGATAACCGATGCCGAGCAATTGATCTTCGCGCGCTATGCCCACCGGACGCTGGCAATGCCCGCGGAACCGGGACTGATCCATATCGGCGACGCCTGGCACTCCGCCAGCCCGCAGCTGGGCCAGGGCGCGAACATGGCGTTGCTTGACGCGTGGGCACTCGCGAAAGCTCTGGCCGCGGCAGAAAGCGTTGACGAAGGTATAGCGCAGGCCATCGCGCTGCGGCGTCGGCATGTGCGCCTTTATCAATGGCTGACGGCGCTGTTCACGCCGGCCTATCAATCCGACAGCCGCTTGCTGCCATTCGTCCGCGACCGGTTTGTGGGGCCTCTTTCAAAGCTGTGGCCTGCCACCTGGATACAGGCTGCGATGGTGAGCGGATTGATTGCGGACCCGCTCGGGCCGCTCGGTCTCAGCGATGACCTGCCGAGCGAAGCGCCGTTGGCGGAAGCGGCATGATGTCTCGCCGCTCTTCAACGGCAACCCGATAATTTCATGAGCCGCATCCTGCTGCTTGGGGGCTATGGCGGTTTCGGCGGCCGCATTGCGCATCGCCTGGCGGCTGCCGGCCACGAGGTTCTGGTCGCGGGCCGATCCATCGCAAGGGCTCGTGCTTTCTGTGCACAATCCCCACGCCTCGTCCCGCTGGCGGTTGATCGGCGCGCGATTGCCCGCGCGCTCGAAGACCATCGCCCCGACATCGTCGTTGACGCGTCCGGCCCCTTTCAGGCGATGGCCCATGACATTCCTGCCGCCTGCATCGCGGCGCGTGTTCATTATGTCGATATCGCCGACGCCCGCGATTTCCTGTGCGGCATCGGCGCGCTGAACGCGGCGGCCAGGGCGGCCGGTGTCGTCGTTCTGTCGGGCGCCTCCAGCGTGCCTGCTCTGTCGGGCGCGGCGGTCCGACACCTTGCATCGGGCGTGGAGCGGGTCCGCGCCGTGGAGATAGCGATCAGCGCCTCCAACAAGGCAACGGCGGGTCCGTCGGTCGCGGCCGCCATTCTCGGGCAGGTCGGCCAACCTATCCGGCTCTGGCGCGGCCGGCGCTGGACGAAGGCCTTCGGGTGGCAAGAGCCCCGTTCGCAATCCTTCGATTGCGCTGGCACCTTACCGATCCGGGGCCGGATGGTCGGTCTCGTCGACGTGCCCGATCTGGCACTGCTACCCGAACGCCTGCGAGGCCATCCTGCCGTCAGCTTCCGTGCCGGAACCGAACTCGGATTTCAGAACCGTGCGCTCTGGCTTGCCAGCTGGTTCGTCCGGTGGCGCGTGCTTCGCACACTTACGCCCTTTGCGCGCTGGCTCCGCCCACTCCAGTCCCTGACCCGGAAGTTGGGCAGCGATCGATCCGCGATGATCGTGCGCCTCTTTGGCGACAGAAATGGGTGCAGGGTGGAACGGCGATGGACGCTGATCGCCGACCATGGCGACGGCCCGGAAATCCCGACACTCGCCGTGGCGCCGATTGTGGCGCGCATCCTTGCCGGCAAGGAGCCAGCAGGGGCCCGGGATGCCGGCGAGACGCTGACGCTGGGCGACTTCGCCGTACCGTTCAGCGAACTCGCGATCCATCATCAAACCGAAGAGCTTCCCATGCCGCCGCCACTGTACGCGCAGGTGATGGGCGCGCATTTCGCAGCGCTTCCCGGCGCTGTCCGGGCCATGCACGATGTTCTGCGGGACGGCGGCGCCATCGGCGAGGCCGAGGTTGCCGGCGCATCCAACCCAATCGCGAGGCTCGTCGCACGCATCGTGGGTTTTCCGAAGCCCGGACGTCACCGCCTCCACGTGCATTTTGAGGAAAACGGTGGCCGCGAGACATGGACACGCGATTTCAGTGGCCAGCGCTTTCGCAGTCATCTCAGCCGGCACGGCCCGTGGCTCGTGGAACGATTCGGGCCTTTGCGTTTCGCGTTCGCACTGCCGGGAACTAACGAAGGTCTCATGATGGTCATGCAGCGATGGTGGTTCGGTCCGCTGCCGCTCCCTAAATGGCTTGCGCCGCGGTCAACGGCCAGTGAGTGGATGGAAAACGGCCGCTTTCATTTCGATGTGCCGATCGACCATCCCCTTCTGGGCCGCCTTGTTCACTATCGCGGGTGGCTCCATGCGCCCACGGATGAAGCGCACCCGGGAAGCGTGCCTTCTACTGAACCATCGCAGCCAGGCTGACATAGTCGAGCTTGCCGGTGCCGAGGACGGGCAGGGTTTCAAGCACGCGAATGTCGCGCGGGATCGACAGTTCGGTGACGCCGTTCGCCTTGCCCCATTCCTGCAGCGCAGAGGCCTTAGCGTCTGCCTGCGTCGTGAACAGCACGAGCTGTTCGCCCTTGCGCGGATCGGGCCGCGTGACGACGGCATGCATCGCACCTGGCCAGACAGCCGCCGCATAACCTTCCACGGCGGGCAGCGAGACCATCTCGCCGCCGATCTTGGCAAAGCGCTTGGCGCGGCCCTTGATGGTGACGAAGCCCTGATCGTCGATGATGACGATGTCGCCCGTGTCATGCCAGCCACCCTCCGGCGGTTGCAGCACGCCGGGGGCATCAGACTTCATGTAGCCCGCCATGATGTTGGGGCCGTGGATGGAGAGTCTGCCGCCTTCATCAATGCCGGGCACGGCGTCCAGCTTCGCTTCGATACCGGGGAGCAGCCGGCCCACCGAACCGGCGCGGAAGTGCATCGGCGTGTTGACCGCGATCACCGGGCCCGCCTCGGTCGCGCCGTAGCCTTCGAGGATGCGCAGACCGAATTTCTCGGCGTAGGTCTTGCGGGTCTCGTCGCGAACGCGCTCGGCGCCTGCGAAGATGTAGCGCAGCGAATAGAAATCGTAGCCATGCGCCATACGCGCGTAGCCGGACAGGAACGTATCGGTGCCGAAGAGGATCGTTGCATTCGCATCATAGGCGAGCGCCGGCACGATCCGGTAGTGGAGCGGGCTTGGGTAGAGGAGCGTGCGCACGCCGTGGAAGATCGGCAGCAACGTACCGCCGGTGAGGCCGAAGCTGTGGAATACCGGTAGCGCGTTCAGCACCGTGTCTGCCGAATTGAAGTCGATACGCGCCGCAAGCTGGCGGCAGTTCGACAGCAGATTGCGGTGCGTGAGCACGACGCCCTTCGGCAAGCCCTCGGAGCCGCTGGTGAACAGGATCACCGCCGGATCATCTGCGGAAATCCGGTGGCGCCGATGGATATGCCCCGCAAATCGTGCGGCGATCATGGCGCGCAGCTTCGCCGCGAGGCCGATCTCCGCACCGATATCCTCGAGCCAGAGCACGCGGATACCTTCCGCCTCCAGCCCGGCGATCAGATCGCCGAGCTTGGCCTGCGTGACGAAGGCGCGCGCCGTCACCACGGTGCTGATTTCCGCGGCTGCGCATGCGGCTTTGAGGTTCGCGAGGCCGACCGTGTAGTTGAGCATGGCGGGCACGCGGCCCGTGGCCTGAAGCGCGAAGATCGTCGCGACGACGCCCGAGACGTTCGGCAGCAAGACGCCGACCGCCTCGCCCTGCCGCGCGGCGCGCGCTAAGGGACGCCCGAGCGCAAGACTGCCGACGATGAGGCGACTGTAGCTCATCGGCTCGCGCTTCACGTCTTCGAGAACCAGCGCCTTGCCGCCATGGATATGGCGCGCTTCAAGCAGCGCTTCGAACAATGTCGTGTCGGTTGTCGAGGTCGCGAAAATCATGTCGCTCATCTCGTCATAGAGACGGCGCCCCGCGATGGCGCGGCGTTCGCGCGCGCTCATCTTGCCCTCGATGCTGAAGCGGCGCGGCGGCAGCACGGTGAGACGGATTTTCGGGAATGTACGCAGGCGGATCTTGCCGCGCAGGCGCGAGAACGGCGTAAACTGCGCACCGTCGATACGGACGGGGACGATCGGCGCGTCGGCGCGGTCGGCGACCATGCCGGGGCCGTCGAAGATCTTCATCAGCGCGCCGGTGACGGTGATGCGGCCTTCGGGGAAGATCACCAGCGTGCGGCCTTCGCGCACGGCCTTCACCATCGCCTTCGCCGAAAGCGGATTGGTCGGGTCGACAGGGAAGGCATCGAAGAGTGGCAGGAGCGGCTTTACCCACCATGCTTTCGCGATGCGCGTGTGCACCGCGAACGTCGGCTTGCCGGGAAGGAACGCGGCAAGCAGCAGCCCGTCGAGGAACGAGACGTGGTTCACCACGACGACGGCGGGCTGGCCGGGTTGGGGCATGTTTTCAGTGCCGCTCACCTCCACACGGTAGAGGAGTTGCAGCACGCCCCGAATGAGGGCCTTGAACACGGTTTCGGGCAGAAGCCAGCAGGAAATGAGCGCGACGGCGAGCGTCGCGAAACCCATCGTGCCGACAACGCCCGGGATGCTGGCACCCCCGGCGAGCATCAGCGTCACCACCACGACCACCGCCACCGTAATCGCGGCGTTGACGATATTGTTCGCGGCGATCGTGCGGGAGCGTTCCTCAGGCGCGGCGTGCGTCTGGAGGATCGCGAACAGGGGCACGACGAACATGCCGCCCGCAAATGCGATGCCGACGAGATCGGCCATGATCCGCCAGCTGCCCGCGCTTTCGATGAAGGTGGACAGGCCGGCCTCAGTGCCAGCCGGCACGTAGCCGCGCGCAGAGAGCCACAGGTCGACCATGAATGCCGACAGTGCGAGCACCGATATCGGCACGTAGCGGGCCGAGACCTCGCCGCGAAGCAGCTTGTTCACGAGCAGCGAGCCGAGCGCCACGCTGATCGAGAAGATCAGCAGGAACAGCGTCGCGACCTCCTGCGTCGCATTCAGCACGCCGGCGACAAGTGGTGCGAAGATGGAGAGCAGCACGGCGCCCACCGCGAAGAACCAGCTGATACCAAGGATCGACAGCCAGATGCCGCGTCCGCGCTTCGCCGCGCCGAGGATGTGCCATGTGCTTCGGAAGACGTTGAGCTCGATCTTCAGGCCCGGCGCCGTCGCCGGCGCGGAGGGCACGGCGAGGCCCGCGAGGAAGCCGAGGACGGCGAGGCCCGTTGCGACGATCCCCGCCTCCCACGGCGGAATGACCCCGGCGAGCAACTGTCCGCCGAGGATGGCGAGAAACGTGCCCGCCTCCACAAGCCCAGTGCCGCCGACGATCTCGTTGGTTTTGAGATGCTGCGGCAGGATCGAATATTTGACCGGGCCGAAGATCGCCGAATGCAGCCCCATGAGAAACAGGGCGAGCAGAAGCAAGGGGACCAGTTGCCACCAGAAGCCGGCGAGCGCCATCGCCATGATGACGATTTCGGCCGCTTTCACGATACGGACGAGCTTCGCCTTGTCCCAGGCGTCGGCAATCTGCCCGGCAATCGCCGAGAACAGGAAGTAGGGAAGAATGAACAGGCCCGTGGCGATCGTCGCGAGCAGTTCCGCCTTGTCGGGCTCCGCCGCGTAGATGCCGAAGTTCGCGAGGAACAGAAGGGCGAATTTCAGGAGATTGTCGTTGAATGCGCCCAGAAACTGGACCGCGAACAACGGCCCGAAGCGGCGCTTTCCAAGTAACGACAGATTGGGTGCGGACATGATTCTTCCCTTGGTCAAGGAAATCCAAGTATTTGGCAAACAATGAGAGCGCGTTAACGTGGGTCAGCATTCAGCTGCCGGCTGTAAAGCCAGCCGATGCCGATCAGACTGAAACCGAGCGCGATGAACGATGCGATGCGGAGCAGCCCATCGAGACCCGAGGCGTCGAACAGGAACACCTTGCCCACGGCAGCCACCATCAACACCAGCGAAGCGATCCGCCAGTCGCGATTCTGACGGCGGATGCCCCAGAGCAGGAAACCGCCTGCGAGCCCGATCGCGAGGACGGAGCGGAGGATATCCTCCATCGGCGTCAGCCCGCCCTCGGTCAACAGCGTGCCGTGGAACAGCTGGCGCAGCGTGGCGAACGCGAAGATCGCGACGAGCAGCATCCGCATGATTTCCACCGGTCGGGCCAGGCGCGCCATGATCTCGGGCTCCATCCGCGTGAGCAGCCATAGCGCGGCGGCAGGCAGGCCGAAGGTGGGCACGACGAGGTTCACAAGCGGCCAGTCGCCAACCGCCTGCTCGGCCCACAGCGGATTGAGCAGCACGGCGTTGTAGAGCAGCGCATGCCCGAGCCCGGCGGCCACAAGTGCGCTGGCCGCGCGCGGCCAGCGGCCAAACCGCCACAGCGCGGCGCCAGACCCGATCAGCAGCGCCTGCCATACGCAGCGTTCCGCAAGCGCCAAGGCTTCGACATCGGACGCCGTGCGAAGGTCGAAAATCTGTTTGAAGAGGATGTGCGCCGCGATACCGGCCATCACGCCGATGCCGATCACGGCACCGCGCCGCACGATGGCGGGGAGGCCTTCGAGACGCCAGAGCGCGAAGCCGAGAAGCGCAGCCGGAAGCAGGAGCTGCCGGATCGCTTCGCCCAGGTCCGGGAGCGCGCGGGCCCGCACTGCCGTGCCGGCGAGCGAAAGCATAGCCTGCATCAGCCATTCCAGTGCCGGCAGTGCCGCCCAGAGAAGCACGACCGCGGTCGCAGCGGCAGCCGCGACCGGAAACGTTCGGCGGACGCGCAGGCCAAGCTCGACAGCAAGGACCACGATGACCGCTGCCGTCAATGCCAGCCAGTCCGCAGGGACGACCTGCGCGAGCGTACCGTAGGCGAGAAGCGCGGTCGCAGCCTCGGCCGCGACCCGGCCAGCCCGGAGTTCCCCGCGCCACACATAGAAGCCCGCTGCAAGCGCGACCGAAGCCCAGCGCACGACGGCGTTGATACCGATCAGCTGTGTGTGTTCCACCAGACGCGCAAGTTCGCGCCCGCTGTGTTCGCCAAGGGCGAGAATGACGATGGCGAGGAGCAGGAAAGCCCAGCCACTGCGTTCGACATGGGGATCGCGCGCCGCGATCGACAACATGAGCAGCCCGGCGCTGATCGCGGCGATCGTCACCGGGAGCAGCCATTCGGGGAAAGCAAGGCCGCCGGCGAGCATCAACAGCACGGCTGCGGCCGTAGCGAGCAGTGGGAAGCGCGCATCGCCCTGGCGCGCCGGACTGTTCCAGCCGGTGACAAGACCGGCGGCAGGAAGGCCCGCTGCAACGAGCGCCAGCAGTGCGAAACCACCATCCAGGCCTTCGTCGACGCGGTAGAACTGCAGCATCACCACGGCCATGCCGCCGAGCCCCAGCATGGCGATCTGCGCAGCTTCGATCAGACCGCCGTTTTGCCGCCACAACCGCCAGAGCGCGGGCGCGCCGTAGATGATCGCCGCGGCACCCAGCACGAGAGCGAACGAAATCGCTTCGGGATTGGGCCATGCGCCGGCCAGCAACAACGCGACGAGCAGGCCGACCGCCGGCAGACGGCCGAAGGACGGCTCGCGTACCGCGAGCCAGACGAGCGCAACCGAAAGCAGGCCGAAGAGCCCCCAATGCAGCATCGTGAAACCGCCCATGGCGACGAGCGCCGCCATTTGCGCGGCGGCACCGACGGCGGCGAGGACCCGTATGACAGCGCCGCCCGCCGCACCGAAGGCCAGCAACGGCAAGCCGATACCCATCGCCAGCACGAGCAGGCCGATGGATAGCGAGGACGCGAAATCGAGGACACCGCCCAGGATGAGGATCGCCCCCCAGCCCATTCCGCCGACAAGCGCCGACACGCCAAGCCACATCCAGCGCTGCCGACGCGACAGCGCGCAGAGCCCGCCCACCGCGAGCGCAAGATAGCAGCTGAGCAGCGGCACGTGGGGGTCGCCGGTGCCGACGAGCGCGGGCGTCGCGAGACCGCCAACCAGACCGAGCACAGCACTCGGCGCGCCGAAGCGCACGGACAGCGCCATGGCGAGCGCCGTGACAGCGGCAAGGCCGACGAAGGCCGTTACGGGACCGATCAGCGCGTAGAGGTTCGCGGCAATCAGGATACTCGCGTAAAGCGTTGCGAGGCCTGCGCCCGAAAGCGCCTGACGCACGCGGGGATCGCGCACCGTGTCCTCGCGCCGGAGCGCGAACTCCGCCCCACCGATGAGGCCGCCGCCGAACAACAGTCCGAGCAGAACGCGCACCAACGGCGACAGCAGGCCGGCGTCGATCGAGTATTTGACGATGAGCACACCGGCGACGGCAAGCGTGATGCCGCCCGCCCAGATCGGTAGGCGCCGACCGAACAGATCCTCGAAGCTGAAGGTGCGCGCGGGCTCAGCATCGTCCTGTGCATCGACAGCGATCTCGGGCGCAGCCTCGAACGGGCGGCCCACGCGAAGAACCATGGGTTTGGCGGCAGGTTCAGGCACAGGCGCCGGTTCCATCACCGCTACTTGCTCAGGCTCAGGCTCAGGCTCAGGCTCGGGTTTGGGTTCGGGCTCAGACGCCGCCGCATACTGTTCTGCGACAGGCGGCGCAAAGGCCGGGGCGACATCGACCGCGGAAGGCGTCGCGCGTTGCGGCATGTCTTCAAGCTGCTCAACGCGGGCTTCAAGCCGGGTCATCCGGCGCCGCATGTCGATGACGACCGCTGCCATCACGAGCAGCACAAGCGTGAAGACCATTGTCCGAATTCCCCCTCAGACCATTTCGAGAATCGCCTTTACGTCAAAATTGATCGGTGTTCAATAAAAGAATTAGACAGCGATCAATTCTTTGCGTATCGACCCCGACATGGCCCGCCGCTCCGACCATACACGTGCCGAACTCGAACGGATGATCGTTGTCGAGGGGCACAAGCACATGGGGGAAGTCGGCTTCGCCCGGTTCTCCGCGCGCGAGGTGGCAAAGCGCATCGGCTACTCGATCGGCACGATCTACAACGTATTCGGCAACTACGACCGCCTGATCCTTGCCATCAACACGCGCACGTTCAAGCTGTGGGCGGAATATATGCGGACCGAACTGGCGAACAGACCCGGCGACCGCATTCGCGTTCTCGTCGAGGGCTATTTCGGATTCGCCGAGGCCAACACCAACATCTGGATGGCGATCTACGATCACCGCCTTCCTCCCGACGAAACGATGCCCGAGGCGTATGCCGAACAGCGTTCCGAGCTGACCGAGATCGTTGTGCAGGAGGTTGCCGCCGTCCTGCCAGAAGCCGCGCGCCACCGCGCGCCGCGGCTGGCGCGCTCGCTCGTCGCCACGGTGCACGGTCACTGCACCTTCGCGCTCAACGGCAGCTTCGCACTGCTCGGCGAAACCGAGCCCATGGAAACAGCGCTGGCGCGCGTACGCGAATCACTCGCGGCGGCTGCCGCCGAGACTGGAAAACCGATACCTTAAGTGAGGCGGGAGTGGGGGAGGCACGCATGAAAAGCTGGTTCGACAGGCTGGAGCACGATCTGCAATCGCCGCTGGCGGTCCGCAGGTTCGGTAGCGGCTGGTTTTCCGGTTTCTTCGCGCTGGTGTTCGCGATCGCGGGACTCTGTCTCGTTGCCGCGCTGCGCTGGCCGGATTGGTTCGCGACACCGGAACTGGCGGTCGTTCGCGATTGGCCTGGATTTCGGGGCGCTGTCCACGCGCTTCTCATCGGCGGCTATGCCCTTGCGCTGCTCAGCCTGCTCCTGCGCCCACGCAAGGCCCTTGGGGCGACGGCGCTCGTCATTGCCCTTTGCGCGTCGCTGCTCGGCGGGGCGAACGTCGACGCGCGCGACACGGGCAATGGCGGCATTTTCTTCGGGCTGGACTTCTTCGCGGTCAACATGGTCGCAACCGGCCTGATGTTCGCACCCATCGAAAGACTGTTTCCGCACCGCGCCGATCAGCGCCTGTTCCGGACCGAATGGCGGGAGGACCTGTTTTATTATCTCGTCAGCTCCATGCTCGTTCAGATCATCACCTTCCTTGCGCTTGCGCCGTCATCGTGGGTGATGACAGCAACGGGCGGGCTCGCAGACTTCAGGGCGGCCGTGGCGAGCCAGCCTTGGCCGCTCCAGTTCCTTGAAGTGATGCTGCTGACCGATCTTGCGCAATACTGGTTCCACCGCACGTTCCACCGCGTGCCCTTCCTTTGGGGTTTTCACGCCATCCATCATTCGGCGAAATCCATGGACTGGCTCGCCGGCGCGCGCATGCATTTCGTCGAGATTATCGCGCTACGCGGCGTCACCTCGCTGCCACTGCTCACGGTCGGTTTCAGCCCGTCGGTCATGCAGGCCTACATCGCGTTCGTGTATATCTATTCCTCGCTCGTGCACGCGAACCTGCGCGGTGATTTCAATGCGCTTGGCCAGTTCCTCGTCACGCCTCGTTTCCATCACTGGCATCACGCGATCGAGACCGAAGCGATCGACAAGAATTTCGCGATCCACTTTCCATTCCTTGACCGCCTGTTCGGTACTCACCACCTGCCCCCGAGCGCATGGCCTACGGGCTACGGCGTGCCGGAACGCGTCCCGAACGGCTACCGCGCCCAATTCCTCTACCCGTTTCGGCGATCGCGTCTGATCGCGGCAAAGACGCCCGATTAGGCTCGCGAAATGCTCCCGATGTCCGCTGAAAACACGCGAGGAAGTGTGGTCTTGCTGCACGGCCACGGGCGTACACGCCACTCCATGCGGAAACTCGAACAGGCCTGCCGCCGCGCAGGCTACCGTTCCTTCGCGCTCGGCTACAATGGCCACGGCAAGATGGAGACCATCCTTGCAGGGCTCCACGGTCCAATCACGGCGATTGAACGGGATACCGACGGCCCGATCCATTTCATCACGCATTCGCTCGGCGGCCTCGTGGCCCGCGCCTATATCGCCAAGCATCGCCCGGAGAGACTTGGCAGGGTGGTCATGCTGGCCCCGCCCAACAAGGGCAGCGAACTTGCCGATCTGCTTTCAAGGCTACGGCTGGATCATATTGTCCTTGGCCATTCCAGGCGCTTTTTGACTTTGGGCCGCACACCAGAGCACGAACGTGTGCTCGGCGTGGTCGACTATGACCTGGGGATTGTCGCCGGAACCAGGGCGATCGCCCCTCTCTTCTCAAGGCTTATCCTGCCCACACCCAATGACGGAAAGGTGAGCGTCGCCGCAACCCGGGTCTGGGGCATGAAAGACTTCGCGGTGCTGCCTGTCCCTCACATGCTGATGCCGTGGGAAGGGCGCGTCATCGCGCATTGCTTGCAGTTTCTCGAGCGTGGAGATTTCGGCAAGGGAGAGCCGCAAGCAGCGTAGCGTTGAAAGCCCTGGTGACAGCGCGGGTGGCGGCGGGCTCGGCGCGTCTGCACTGAATCTGCACAGCCGCTCGACAGAATGAGCATCGGTCCTCCCGTCCTGTCTCGACATCGTTGCTGCACAACGCCCTCCCGTCAGCAGGGAGAGCCGAATGTTTGGAATCCGCGCTGTTTATCATAGCTTCTGGATCAAGTTCGGCGCGGCCCTGGCCCTCGTCGCACTCGGCGATGCGCTTTTTTATCAAATGGACCGCGGAGGAAGCACGATCGGCGTGTTTGCAGGCGCGTGGCTGGTGGCTGCATTGGCGGCTGGTCGGGCCATGCGCCACGATAGGCGGGCGCTCATTTGCCTCGGCGCTGCCGGAATATTCGCCGCCGCGCTGGTCCTCAACCCAAGCCCTTTGGCGTGGGTGCTGTTCTGGACCACACTCAGCATGGCCGCCCTGCTTCCGGGAACCGCCGCCTTTGATGATGCATGGCGCTGGCTGCAACGCCTGGTGGTGCACGGGTGCCTCAACATGATCGGACCGGCCATCGACAGCTTCAAGCTTCGCCGACTGCACAGCTTTCCGTCCTGGCAACATGGTATGCGCGGCCTGTTACCCATACTTGTGCTGCCGCTCATCGGTAGCGCTGTCATCCTTACCCTGTTCTCGGCTGCAAACCCCGTGATCGGCGATATGTTCAGCAGACTTTCGCTTCCTGCGCTGTCGGCGTCACAGGTTTTTCGGGCGATCTTCTGGGCGATGCTGTTCACAGTGGTTTGGGGTGCGTTTCGGCCCCGCCGTACCAACAGGCTGCTCTCAACGTTCGACGGCACGGGCGACATGGACCTGCCTGGCGTCAACGTCCTCTCGATCCTGCTCTCGCTCGCGCTCTTCAACATGCTGTTCCTGCTGCAGAATGCTTTGGATATCGCCTACCTCTGGGGCGGCGTTCCACTTCCGGACGGGATGACGCTTGCGGAGTATGCCCATAGAGGCGCCTATCCGCTGATCGGCACGGCGCTGCTCGCCGGCGGCTTTGTCATCGTGACGCTGCGCCCCGGATCGCGGACTGCCTCGCACCCGCACATTCGCACACTGCTTGTGCTTTGGATCGGACAGAACATCTTTCTGGTCGCGTCCACCATGCTGCGCACCCTCGATTATGTGGAAGCCTATTCGCTGACCCGCATGCGCATTGCCGCGCTTGCCTGGATGGCGCTCGTGGCGATCGGCCTCGCGCTCATCTGCTGGCGAATGCTGCGCAGCAAAAGCACGTCCTGGCTGATCAATACCAACTGCGCAGTTGCGGCCTTTGTCCTCGCCGCCTTCTGCTTCGTCGACACAGGGGCAATGGCCGCCGCCTGGAACGTGCGCCACGCGCGGGAGGTCGGCGGGAAAGGTGCCGCGCTTGACCTCTGCTATCTGAACAGCCTCGGTGGCTCCGCGCTGCTTTCGCTCGTGTACCTCGAACAGCAGCGCCTTGCGCCGCGTTTTGCAGCCCGCGTGCAACGCGTGCGCCACGACGTGCTGGGGGACGTGGCCCGGGAGCAGCAGAACGGTTCCTGGACGGTCCGCAACGCCCTGCGGCTGCAGAATGCAAAGCGGCAGCTCGGCAACCCCGTCCCGTTGCCGTACGATAACTGGGATTGCGCAGGCCGGCTCATCCGCCCCGCGCCTTCTCCCGCACCGCCAGCGCCGTTGACAGCGCCGGCTACGCAATGATCATGCAGACATGCCGCGCAAGATCTTGATCGTCGACGACGATGCCCATATCCGCCAACTGCTGGCGTTCGCGCTTGAGAAAGCGGGGCTTCAGACGGCGGACGCTGCGGACGGACAAGCCGGACTGGAGGCCGCCGCGACGGGCAAGCCCGACCTTGTGATCCTCGATATCAACATGCCGAAGATGGACGGGCTTGAGGTGTGCCGCCGCCTGCGGCGCCTGGGCGACACGCCGATCCTCTTTCTCTCGTCCCGTGACGAGGAGATCGACCGGGTCGTGGGTATCGAGCTTGGCGCCGACGACTATGTCGTGAAGCCTTTCAGCCCTCGAGAGGTTGTCGCGCGAGTTCTCACGATCCTGCGGCGGACCAGACCGAAGGCGGACTTGCCTGAACAGAGCCGCATGCGCCATGGCAGACTGTCGCTCGACCTCGATGGCTGGCAGGCACGATGGCAGGATCGAGACGTGGCGCTGACCGTCACCGAGTTCAGCATATTGCGGACGCTCGCATCGGCGCCGGGGCGCATCTTCAGCCGGGACGCCATCATCGACCATTTGCATGGGCCGGGATTTGCCATCACCGACCGCACGATCGACAGTCACGTCCGCAACCTTCGCCAGAAGTTCGAAGCAGCCGGCTGCCTTGATCTCATCGAGACGCGTCCGGGCATCGGTTATCGCCTCGGGAGCTGCGACGGCCCGGCGGTATGATCGGCCGCGCAAAGGCTTTTGTGAAGCGGCACTGGCCGGCACTCAGGCTCCGCACGCTCATCTTCGCCATCCTCCTTTTTGTGGCGGCGCTACCGGGCTTCGGCGCGCTGTTTCTGCGCGTTTACGAGAACACGCTCGTCAGGCAGACCGAAGCGGAACTCGTCGCGCAGGCCGTCGCACTTGCCGCGACGGCGGAAAGCCTTTGGCCTCGCGCGAGCACGCCAGTGAACTCACGGCAAGGCGTGCCGGAGCTGCGGACCATGCGCACGGCGATCGATCTGCGCACGTCGGAGGTCCTGCCGGAACGACCACGCGCAGTTCGCATGCAAACGCCCGCAAGTCCTGAAGCTGTAAAGGCCGCGAAAATATTGGCGCCGATTCTGGAGGCGACCGAGCGAAAGACGCTTGCGTCGATTCAGCTGATCGATCGGCACGGACGGATCATCGCCGGTTATGAAACGGGTGGGCGCTATGCAGGTGTGCCTGAAGTCGAGGCTGCCCTGCGCGGGGAACAGCGAACGGTGTTTCGCCGCAATGGCGGTTACCAGCCGCGGTATTCGTTTGAATGGTTGAGCCGGGCCTCCGCGCTGCGGCTGCACCATGCCCACCCCATTGTCGTGAACGGTCAGGTCGAAGGCGTGCTGCTGCTTTCGCGTTCGCCGCGCGCACTCTTCCGAGGGCTCTACGAGGACCGGGGCAAAATTCTTGTCGGGGTAGCGGTGATCTTCTTCCTGCTTGTCCTTTTGTCAGGTGTTCTCGCTCGAGCGATCGTTCGTCCAGTCGAGGCGCTCAGCCGCGCCACTCGAGATGTCGCCGAAGGGCGCGGCAGGGTTCCGCCGGAACCGGAGCTTTCGGTCGTGGAAATTCGGCAGTTGTATGCGGATTTCAGAACAATGGCCGAAAGCCTCGAACGCCGATCGAGCTACATCAGGGACTTCGCCGCTTCCGTCAGCCATGAGTTCAAGACGCCACTGGCAGGCATCCGCGGCGCGATCGAACTGATCGAGGACCACGGGGACGCGATGAGCCCAAAGGACCGGCACACGTTCCTCGCCAACATGTCGGCAGATGCCGATCGCCTCTCCGTTCTGGTCGGCAGGCTGATGGAACTCGCCAAGGCCGACATGCGCGTTCCGGACTCCGCCTCGTGTACGGACCTTGCTGCCGCGCTTGGCCATGTTGCCGACAGCTTCCGGAGTACCGCATTCAGCATAGAGATTGTCTGTCCGCACGACTTGCCGAGCGCCCGCATTGAAGGGACAGCGTTCGAAGCGATCGCGACCGCGCTCATCGAGAACAGCCGGCAAGCGGGCGCGACCTCGATGAGGATCGCCGCGGGGCAGGATGCGGACACAATTCGCGTCGACTTCGTCGACAACGGCCCCGGAATAGCTGAAGGGGACCGCGACCGGGTCTTCTCGCCGTTTTTTACGAGCAAACGAGATCAGGGAGGCAGCGGTTTGGGGCTGTCCATTGCACGCGCATTGGCGTTGGCGAACGATGCGGACCTGCGCCTGGATCCGTCGGAAGCCGGCGCTACGTTCAGACTGGCCATGCGGCTAGCTTGAAACGCGGGGGCGGAATCAAAAAGACAAAAATCTATCTTAATTTTCAATCACCCCCGTGCGCGTCATTGACAGGCTTTGACAGGCTTTTTCAGAGTATCGGACATGCAGATCATTGAAACCGAGCGCCTGATCCTCAGGCCCTTCCGGGAGGGCGATGCAGCGGATCTTTTCGCTTATCTGCGCGCGCCAACCGCCCCTTGTTTCCTCTCGCTTAAACTCTCGGACCTCGCCCAGGCGGAGGCCGAGGTCAGGAAGCGCGCGGTTGACGAGGGCAGCGTGGCAATATGCCTGAAGGAGACCGGTCAGGTCATCGGTGATCTGTTCGGCGGAGCCGGAGACGAGGAGGAGGACGGGACCGCCTCAGTCGGCTGGCACCTCAATCCGCAGTTCGGTGGTCGGGGATATGCGTTTGAAGCCGCGAAAGCCCTGTTCGACCATCTTTTCCGCGTAATGGGCTTTCGCCGACTTTATGCCTATGTCGAGGACCACAACACGCCCTCGCAGCGCCTGTGCGAAAAGCTGGGCATGCGCCGGGAAGGCGTTTTCATCGAGTTCGTATCGTTCACCAACGACGATGCGGGCAATCCGATCTACGAAAACACCATGCAATACGCCATCCTGCGCCGCGAGTGGATGTCTGGCGCGTCAGCCGTTTGACGGCCGCTTGGCGGGACCGGCCGCGTTGAATGCGGGCGATAACGTGGACGTCGTTTTCCTCGTCTCCCGGCGAACGCTCAGTCCGGGCGGCGGAGGAAGGCGACGTTCATGGGGCGGCGCAGGGTGAAGCCGATTGACTCGTAAAGCGTGATCGCGGGCGTGTTTGATGCGAAGGCGTGGAGGAAGGGCTGCGCGCCGCTTTCGAAGATCGCCTGCATGGCATGGAGCGAGAGCCGCTTGCCGAGGCCCTCGCCGCGATGATCGGGATGCGTGCAGACGCCGCTCAGCTCCGTGTAGCCGGGCTGGCGCATCCGTTCCCCCGCCATGGCGATGAGCGCGCCGTTATGGCGCACGCCCCAGAACCGGCCGAGCGCCAACGCTTCGAGCGAGAAGGGGCCGGGTTTCGTCAGTTCCGCGAGGGCGAGCATCGCCTCTGCATCGTCCCAGTCGAGGGGCACGATCTCCGGATCGGGAAGCGGGTGGGGCGGCTGCACTGCGAGCATCTGGACGGCATCCGCGGTCGATACGGTTCCAAAGCCCGGCGGCGGCACGATGGGATCGGCCATCAGCAGGACCATAGTTTCCCCCGGAGCCGCAAGCGCACCAAGCGCGGCGAGCGCGGCCGGGCTGTTGTCGATGCTTGCTGCCATTGGGCCGATGGACGTGCGGTAGCGGCGCGCGAGGGCACTGCCCTCCGCAACATCGGCATGTAGTGTGCTGAGTGCGTGCCAGATCGGCCGGTCGAGAACAGGCGCCATCACAGCGACGGTTCCTCTTTCAGCGCGGCGATGCGCTCGGGCAGGGGGATAGCGTGAAGTGCTGCCTCCAGCGCATCGAGCTGATCGAGCAGCGGCCCCGCGAGCGGTGCACACAGATGGGCGACCGCGCGATCGATCTGCGGCCACATTTCGGCCCGCAGACGTGCCACGAGCGCCTTTCCGGCTCGCGAGAGCGCGACGAGGCGGACACGCGCATCGCCTTCGGATTTCAGGACTTCAAGAGAGCCCGCCTCGACAAGAAGCCCCACCGCGCGCGTGGCCCCTGGCTGCGTAATGCCGAGCGCAAGCGCGAGATCGCCGACGGTGACCGGGCCGAGCCGCTCAACGGCCACAAGCACCGGGCACTGGCTTGCCTGAACGGATAGTCCTCCCGCATCGAGAACGCGCTGCGTTTCCGATTGCAGCTGTTCCCCGATCCTTCGCAGCCTGGTGCCAAGAGACAAGTGACCGAGCGCGCGCACGACATCTTCGACCATGATTCATTCAATCCATAAGTAGATATATAACTGATTATATAAATGCATATCGCAGGAGACAAGGGGCAAGACCAAGAAGTCGGCACGACAACATCAGCGGGGCTGGCAAAGGGCACTACGATCGCGACGGCCTGAACGGCGCAGGTGGCGAGGCGCGGGCTTTGCGCTTAAAAGACCCTCGAAGTTGGACGAGGGACCGGAACGCGCATGACTTTGGAGCAGGCAGTGACAAGCACGGCGACGATGAGCGCCGCGCGCAAGGCAATGGCCGAGCGGCCGATCAGCGTGACCGAGGTCTTCACGATCGGCATCGGGCCATCGAGTTCGCACACGGTGGGGCCGATGCGCGCCGCGCTCGCCTTCGCGGAGGCCGCGGTGAAGCGCGGCAAGGTGCGTGCGGTCGCCTGCGACGTTTACGGTTCGCTCGCGCTTACCGGACGGGGGCACGCCACGGACACGGCGATCATCCTGGGCCTTGCCGGAAACACGCCGGAGAGCCTTGATCCCGATGCTGCCCCGGCAATGCTCGCGCAAATCCGCGGCGAAGACAAATTGCCGCTCGCCGGCGGGCGCAAGGTGACATTCCGCGAGGCCGATCACCTGCGCTTCCGCATGGGCGAGTTCCTGCCCGGCCACCCGAACGCCGTGCGCTTCGAGGCGCATTACGAGGGCGGTGAGACGTGGATGGCGACCTATTTCTCGATCGGCGGGGGCGCGATCCTGCGCGAGGGCGAAACCGCGCAGCGCGTCAACATCCGCCTGCCGCATCCGTTCGAATCCGCCGCCGATCTGCTGCGGCTCGGCGAGGCGACGGGCCTTTCGATCGGCGACATGCTGCTTGAGAATGAACTCGCGTGGCGGAGTCGCGAGGAGACGGAGAGCTTCCTCGATAGCGTGCGCGCAGCGATGCTCGGTTGCATCGAGCGCGGCTGTCAGTCGGTAGGCGTACTCCCCGGCGGGCTGAAGGTGAAACGACGAGCAAGCGATATCCAGCGGTCGCTGACGGCGCGCGGACCGCGCATCGACCCGTCGGCCGTGTTTGAGTGGGTGAGCCTGTGGGCGCTCGCGGTGAACGAGGAGAACGCCGCCGGAAGCCGCGTGGTGACGGCGCCCACGAACGGCGCCGCGGGCGTGCTCCCGGCCGTGCTTAAATACTACGAGGTGTTCACGAGCGCGCCGACGCCCGCCGGAAGCCGGCTGCTGCTCGCGACCGCTTCGGCGATCGGCATCCTCTACAAGAAGCGCGCGTCAATCTCGGCCGCCGAGATGGGTTGCCAGGGCGAGGTGGGCGTCGCCTGCTCGATGGCGGCGGGCGGGCTCGTCGCGGCGCTCGGCGGCAGCAACCGACAGATCGAGAACGCCGCCGAGATCGGCATGGAGCACAACCTCGGCCTCACCTGCGATCCCATTGGGGGCCTCGTGCAGATTCCCTGCATCGAGCGCAACACGATGGGCGCAATCAAGGCGATCAATGCCGCGTACCTCGCGCTCCACGGCGACGGGCAGCATGTGGTGAGCCTCGACGCGGTGATCGAGACGATGCGGCAGACGGGCGAGGACATGCGCTCGCAGTACAAGGAAACCAGCCTCGGCGGGCTCGCTGTCAACGTTGTCGAGTGCTGATCCAGCGCGCCTGATGCTGCCGCCGCCGATCGACTGGCGCGAGGCCGGGCTCGGCATCGGCGAGACCGTGCCCGAGGATCGTCGCGTGACGGGCGCGAACTGGCGGACGTGGCCGTTCAATCGCTGGGCATTCCAGCACACGCGGATGCTGGTGCCGTCCGTGCCGCTCGCGGGCGCGGATACACCTGCGCCGCTTCCCGAAAGCCCCGCCGATCTTTCCGGGCTGCGCTTCGCAGGCGAAGACGGCGAGACGATCGACTGGGAAACCTATGTCGCCTCCACCTACACGGACGCGATGATCGTGCTGCACCGGGGCGCGGTGATCTACGAAACCTATCGCAACGGCATGACCGCGGGGACGCCGCATCACCTGTTCTCCGTGACCAAGTCGGTTGTCGGCCTGGTCGCGGAACAGCTGATCGCGGACGGTGCAATTACGGCGGACCTGCCAACCGCGGCGGCGGTGCCGGAACTTGGAACAAGCGCGTTCGCGGGAACGACGCTGCGGCAGCTTCTCGACATGACGGACGGCATCGCCTTCGACGAGGACTACGCCAATCTCAATTCCGACGTGCATCGCTATTCGGCGAGCTATTGGACGCCGGAAGTGGCGCCGGGCGGGACTTTGCCCGCACTCGCAACACTCGACCGCCGCGAGGCCGCGCCGGGAACCGCGTTCCGCTACCGCACGCCGGTCGCCGATGCCGCCGCATGGGTGCTGCGCCGTGCCACAGGACGCTCGCTGGCGAGCCTCGTTTCCGAACATGTCTGGCGGCCGGCGAGATGCGGCGACGCAGCGCATTTCCTGCTCGATACGGGCGGCCACGAGATCGCCGGATCGGGGCTGAACGCCACCGCCCGCGATCTGGCGCGGCTGGCGCGTTTCCTGATGGCCGGCGGCCCGGTGGCGGACGCGCTGATCGCGGGCGGCGACCGCGGGCTGTTCGCAGTGGGCGCGGCAAACATGCGCCCCGACCATAGTTATCGCGGCTTCTGGTGGGTGAACCACGCGCCGCCGGCCGCATTGATAGCGATGGGCGTGTATGGCCAGCGATTGCATATCGAGCCGGAAAACGACCTTGCGATCATCCGACTCGCTTCGACACCGCTTCCTTCCAATATCGCCAGCGACCCCCTGCACGGCCGCGCTTTCGCAGCCCTGCGCACGCACCTTCGCTGACGCATTTCCGTCACCAGAGCGACGCTTGGCCGAAACACGCGCGTGCGAAATCCGCCATGGTCACACATCCGGGGGATACGCCATGCGTCTCATTGAAAACACGGCCCGCGACACACGTCTCAGCATCCGCCTTGCAGACAGCGAGGCCGACGTTCGCGCCGCGCAGGCGCTGCGCTATCAGGTCTTTTTCCGCGACATGGGGGCTGCACCGGGCAGCGGCGCGAGCGGTCTCGACATCGATCCCTACGACCGGTTCTGCGATCACCTGCTGGTTGAAGAGACGGGGGCGGACGGCGCGCGTGTCGTCGGCACGTACCGGCTGCTCCGCCAAAGTGTCGCGCATCATCACGGCGGCTTCTACAGCGCCTCCGAATACGACCTCGCCCCGCTCGAGGCGCACGCCGCACGGCACGGCGGCGAGCTTCTGGAACTCGGGCGCTCCTGCGTGGCGCCGGAATATCGCGACACGGCGACGATCCAGCTGCTGTGGCGCGGCATCGGCGATTATCTGGCGCAGCGGAGCATCGGCCACATGTTCGGGTGCGCAAGCTTCCCCGGCACCGATCCCGATGTTCACGCCGCCGCGCTCGCCTATCTCCACCACAATCACCTCGCGCCGCAGGATCGCCGCGTGAGCGCGCACGCCAGGCACTTCACCGACATGGCAAGGCTTTCCATCGGCGGATACGATCCCAAGGCAGCCTGGCGCGCGCTGCCGCCGCTCATCAAGGGCTACCTGCGTGTCGGCGCAATGGTCGGTAGCGGCGCCTTCATCGACCGGCAGTTCAACACGATCGACGTGTTCATGATGATGCCGGTGGATGCCATCGCAGCACGCTACGCGAAGCGCTTCGGCGCAGCCGCCTAGGCCTTAGTGGAAATCCCGCGAGCCGGGGAGAATCCGCACGTTTCGTGGATGCCCCCGGCTGCGCGCACGCACGGGCATGGCGGCGGCTTCGGAGAGGCGGGCGAGCTCGTCGCTGCGATCGATGATCTTTGAGGCCATCAGGTGGACGACACCCTCGCAGCTTTTCTGCACCTCGCCTTCCACCGCCATGAGCCGCGCTGACATGACGGCGCGGCGATAGGGCTCGAACAGGCGCGCCCACAGAAGCGCGTTGGTGATACCGGTTTCATCCTCAAGCGTGATGAAGATGGCATTGCCCTTGCCCGGACGCTGGCGGATCAGCACCACGCCTGCCGTACGCACGCGCGCGCCGTTTCGCGCTGCCGCGGTTTCGGCGCAGGTGAGAATACCCTCGGCGCGGAACACATCGCGCAGGAACTGCATCGGGTGCGCTTTCAGCGACAGGCGCGTCACCTGATAATCGGTGGCGACATGTTCGGAGAGCGGCATCGCGGGGAGCGCCGGATCGGGCTCGTCGCCGAGTTCGCGCGCGCCGGCGGCGGCGAACAGCGGTAATTCATCCTGCGGCATTCGCCGCGCTTCCCATAGAGCAGCGCGGCGATCGATACCGATGGAGCGGAACGCATCGGCATCGGCGAGCAGCCGCAAGGCGCGCTGCGGCAATGCGGCGCGACGGGCGAGGCTTTCCACCGAGACGAAGGCGCCGCCTGCGCGCGCGGACATCATGCCGGTCGCCCAATCCTGTCGGAAACCGTCGATCTGGCGAAGACCCAGGCGGAGCGCGAGGCTGCCGTCGGCGCGGGTTTCAAGGCTGCTATCCCAATCGCTTGCGTTGATATCCGCGGCGCGCACCTCGACACCATGCTCCCGCGCATCGCGCACGAGTTGTGCGGGCGCATAAAACCCCATCGGCTGCGAATTGAGGAGCGCGCAGGTGAATACCGCCGGGTGATGGCATTTGATCCACGCCGAGACGTAGACGAGCTTCGCGAAGGACTGCGCATGGCTTTCCGGAAAGCCATAGCTGCCAAACCCCTCGATCTGCTTGAAACAGCGCTCGGCGAAATCATGCGTGTAGCCGCGCGCCGTCATACCCCCGATCAGCTTCTCACCGAAATGATGGATGGTGCCGACATTGCGGAACGTCGCCATCGCGCGGCGCAGGCCGTTCGCCTCGTCAGGCGTGAAATCAGCGGCAACGATGGCAAGCTTCATCGCCTGCTCCTGAAACAGCGGTACGCCGCAGGTCTTCTGGAGGACATCTTTCAGTTCGTCGGGATCATGCGGGGGCGCTGGAGACGGGAAGGTGACCGGCTCCTCGCCGTTCCGCCGCCGCAGATAGGGATGCACCATGTCGCCCTCGATCGGGCCAGGGCGGACGATCGCGACCTGGATGACAAGGTCGTAGAATTCGCGCGGTTTCAGCCGCGGCAGCATGTTGATCTGCGCCCGGCTTTCCACCTGGAACACGCCGATGCTGTCGCCCTTGCACAGCATCTCGTAGGTGGCGGGATCTTCACCCGGAATCGTATCGAGCTGCCAATCGCCAAGGCCGTGCGCACGCATCTGATCGAAGCTCTTCCGAATGCAGGTGAGCATCCCCAGCGCGAGCACATCGACCTTCATGAGGCCGAGCGCGTCGATATCGTCCTTGTCCCATTCGATGAAGGTGCGGTCTTCCATCGCGGCATTGTGAATGGGCACGATCTCGTCGAGGCGCCCTTCGGTGAGCACATAGCCGCCCACATGCTGCGAGAGGTGGCGCGGGAATTCGAGGAGCTGGCCGACGAGATCGCGGAGCCGCGCGATCTCCGGATTGTCGCCGTCGAACCCGGCCTCTTCGTAGCGCCGGTCTTCCATACCGCCGTAGCTGCCCCAGACCGATGAGGAGAGGCGTGCTGTCACATCCTCGCTGATGCCGAGCGCCTTGCCGACCTCGCGCAGCGTGCTGCGGGCGCGGTAATGGATGACGGTGGCGGCAATGCCCGCACGTTCGCGCCCGTAGCGTTCGTAGACGTACTGCATCACCTCCTCGCGGCGCTCGTGCTCGAAATCGACATCGATATCGGGCGGCTCCCGGCGTTCTTCCGAAAGGAAGCGCGAGAAGAGCAGGTTCTCCTTCACGGGATCGACGGCGGTAACACCGAGCAAATAGCAGACGAGCGAGTTCGCCGCCGAACCGCGGCCCTGACAGAGAATGTCCTTGCTGCGTGCGTAGCGGACAATGTCGTGAACGGTGAGGAAGTAATAGGCATAGTTGCACTTGGCGATGAGGCCGAATTCCTCGTCGAGCGTCGCCTGCATCTTCGGCGGGATGCCATCCGGATGCTTCTCTCGCGCCGCTGTCATCACCAGATGTTCAAGCCAGGCCTGCGGCGTCCAGCCTTCGGGAACGGGCTCGTGCGGGTATTCGTATTTCAGTTCTTCGAGCGAAAACTGGATGCGCTCTAGAAGGCGGACGCTCTCCGCCACCGCTTCCGGGCAATCGCGGAACAGACGCGCCATTTCGGCGGGCGGCTTCAGGTGGCGTTCGGCGTTGGCGGTGAGGTGTCGGCCGGCGGCGTGAATGGTCGTCTTCTCGCGGATGCAGGTGAGGATGTCGTGCAGTGGGCGCGCGGCGGGGGTGGCGTAGAGTACGTCGTTGGTGGCGAGAAGCGGCACGCCGACGCGCCGGGCGAGCGCCATCCGCTGCGCGAGCTGGCGGCGGTCGGCACCCGCGCGCGGCATTGCAGCGCCGAGCCAGACATTGCCGGGAGACGCCTTCGCCAGCTGCCGGAGCGCAAGCTCGTGCGCATCGTCCGCCATCGCGATGAGCAGCAGGTCCTCGCGGTGATCGAGGAGGTCGCGCAGCATGAGGATGCAATCGCCCTTCGCGGCGCGGCGATTGCCAAGCGTCAGCAGGCGTGTGAGCCGCCCCCAACCGTGGCGCGTTTCGGGATAAGCGACGATGTCGGGTGTGCCATCCGCGAAGACGAGGCGGGCGCCGACGGCCAGTTTGAAGGCCCGAGTCTCGCCTTTCAGTGCAGCCCACGCGCGGACCACACCAGCGACGCTGTTGCGGTCTGCGATGCCGATGCCGGCATGGCCGAGCGACAGCGCCGCCGCCACCATCTCCGCCGGATGCGAGGCGCCGCGCAGGAAGGAGTAATTGGTCGCCGCGACCATCTCGGCGAAGGCTCCGGTCATGCGAAGAGGCCGTGCAGATACCAGCGCGGGCTCGTCTCCTCGCGGCCGTAGAGGCCATGGCGGAATATCCAGAGGCGGCGGCCGCTCTCGTCCTCGACACGGTAATAGTCCCGCGTGAGACCGGGGCGGCGCCACCATTCGGCGGCAATGCGCTCCGGCCCTTCGGCACGGACGATGTGGACGAAGTGGAGGCCAAGGCGAAAGCGGCGGGGCGGGCCGTCGGGTACGTCTGCGACGACATGCGAAAGTAGACGCGGCGGACGCAGGAGCGCAAGCGGACGCAAAGGCGGTTCATCCGGGGGCGGAACCGGCCACGAACCGGAGGGGCTTCCGGGACGAAGCCGGGAGGCGCGCTCCGGGACGTGACTTTCGCGCGCGTGAAAGCGCAGCAGACGATCCGGCCCGAGCCGGGCTACCAGGCGATCGACAAGCGCATGAAGCGCAGGCCCGGGAGGCGGGGCGCGATCGAGATCGGGCTGGCCGGGGGCAAGCGGCTCGGTGACCGGCACGGCGAGACGCACGGCATCGAAACCGAAGCCGGGATCGAGCGGATCTTCAAGGCGCGCGAGACTGTGCGCGAAGAGCGTGACGACGGGGGCAGCGTGGCGGACGGGCGCACTGGTTTCGACGGCGACCTCCTGTTCCTTGCCATCGCTGCGGAAGAACGCGACCTCGAAACGGCGACCGCCCTCCCCGCGCGCCTCCAGCATCCGGCACGCGTCGGCAAGCAGATCGGCGAGCACGCCGAGCACATAATCGGTGCGGGCAACCGGCTCCGGGAAGCGGCGCTCGACTTCGACCGGCGGCAACACACGGCGCGGCGCGATGGGGCTTTCGGCATCGCCGACCATGCGGCGCACCGCCGTCGCCGCCTCCGCCCCGAAGCGCGCGGCGAGACCCGACAAAGGCCTGTAGACGATGTCGCCGACGGTGTAGAGCCCAGCGCGGTGCAGCGCGGTTTCCCGCGCCTCGCCGAGGCGCAGCGCGGCGACGGGCAGCGCGGCGACGGAGGATGCGCCGAAGCGGGCAAGCGCCCACGCCGCATCGGGCGTATCCGCAAAGGCCGTGCGCACGGTGAAGCCGTGACGCCGTAGCCGCGCGCGGGCATCGCGCACGAGCCCGTCCTCGCCGCCGAAGAGATGCGCGGTGCCCGTGATGTCGAGAATGAGCGTATCGGGCGGCTCCGGCATCACCATCGGCGTGTAGCGAATAGAGAGATCGGCGAGGCGTTCGAGCAGATGCCGGTCCGCCTCCGCATCATGATCCGCGACGCGGAGACCCGTGACACGCGCGCGCGCATCGGCCAGCGGCAGGCCGGGCAGCAGCCCGAGCGCTTCGGCATGACGATCCGTGGCGGCGAGACGCAGCGCACCCTTCACCGACTCCGCGAGGACGAGCGGGTGTTCAGGCGACCCCGTGCGCCCGGCGCGCGCCAGCCGCTCCGCCGGGAGCCACGGAAACCATAGCGCCAGATAGCGGCGCTTCACGAAAGACACGTGCGTCACGATCCCACTCCACGCGCCAGCGCATACCGGCGGGGCCGGCACGACGGCGCAGCAATTCCACATCGAACGCCGGGTGGCCCGGCGCATCCGCGGCGAGCGCCTGCGAAGGCGCCGCCGCAATGTGCCAGCGCGTTTCCGCCGCGCTCGGCGCTGCCTCCGCATCCAGCCGCAGCAGAAACAGCGGCACGCCCGAGGCTTCGGCGGCCAGCGTCAGCTTTCGCGTGCCGGTGAGCCCGAACACGCGCGTGCGGCCCACGCTTTCCGCGATGATCGCACCAAGCGCGGCAACACGCAGCGCATCCGCCGCCGCGGCAATGAGCGCCGCCTCGTCCGGCGCCTGCGCGACGATGCACGCCGCCGGATCGAGGCCGAGCGCGGCAAGCCCCGGCCCATACAGCGGCGCCCGGCGCGCGGCCGCATCCGTCCTCAACCACACGACAGGCGCATCTTCCGCTGCGCAGAGCGCCATCAACGCCGCGAACCCCGCAGCCGCGCCGCTGCCCCCGTCGCCGAACAGTTCATGCACCCGCCCGCGCACCACGCCTGCCGCATCGAGGCCGCGATGCCCTGTAGAGACCCCCTTCCCGCGCCCCTGCACACGGCCTTCCATTTCAGCAACGAGGCCGCGCAGATCGGCAAGAGATGCAGGCGAATCGATCATTTTGTTCACTATTTGTTCTAAGATCATTTCCACGCACAAAAGAGTCAAGGCCGAACCGAAAACCGTTCAACTCATCGTAAATACCTTTTTAATCATCGAGACTTACCGCTGCTGGACGACACTTCCCCCGTCCAACACAGGAGTCCTTACTCGTGAAACTGCTGAAATCCGCGTCCCTTTCGCGGAAGGCCGCACTTTATTCCGGCGCGGCGATCGCCCTTCTGGCTGCTTCTCCCGCCCTCGCCGCCTCGCTCGTGCTGAGCGGCGATTACATGAAGATCGGCCTGAACGACGGCGGCACGCTCGGTTATTCCGGCAACACTTCACCCGGCATTCTTTATGACGGCACGGGCACGGGAACCTTTAATCCCGCCTATGATTATCTGACGCCGGGCACGCCGTTCGAAGGCTTCGTCGTTGCAGGCAACGGCGGTTCGGCCTTCATGCTCGCCAACAATAATGACGGCACACTCAACATCACCGGCGGTACGCTAACCGATTACAGCGGCGTCGCCTTCAACGGTGCGACCTACGATCAGCGCGCCGTGTGGACGGGAACGGCCGCCGGCCTGTTCACGATCACAAACGATTATTATTTCGATGAGGGCGATCAGCGGCTGAAAATCCGCACCACGATCACCGCGCTCAGCGACCTTACCGACATCACCTTCTCGCGTCAGCTCGATCCCGATGCGGTCGCGGCGTCGGGCGATTCGAGCGTCACCAACAATTTCCGGGGCAACGGATCGGTTTCCGCGAGCGACCTCGTCTATGCCGAGGCGCTGGTTTCGAAGTACGTGATCGGCCTCTACACCGACACCAGCTACACGCACAATTCGGCAGTTACCTTCTGGACAAAGGACACCGCATCCTATCTCAGCGGCACGGATATCGGCAACGGCGACAATACGATCGGCCTTGGCTTCGACCTTGGCGATCTGCTGACCGGCGCCACCATCACGTTCGATTATTCCTATATCTTCGGCACCGACATCAGCGCTGCGATCGGGCAGAACAACATCACCGGCACCAGCACGACGAGCGACCTCACCAACGGCTCCGTCCAGCCCGTACTCGATGGTGGAACGCTGCTGGTGGATGCGCCGGGGAGCTACGGCGTCGATATCAGCATCACCGACAATGACGGCACGATCGATACGGACGGCAACAACGCCGCCTTCACGGGCGTGATTTCCGGTTCGGGTGGGCTCACCAAGGATGGCGCGGGCACGCTCGTGCTGACGGGCGCCAATACTTACTCGGGCGGGACCACGATCACGGGCGGCACGCTCGTGGGGAACACGACCAGCCTGCAGGGCGACATCGTGAACAACGCGGCGCTCATCTTCGACCAGGCTGTGGACGGCACCTTCGCCGATGACATCTCAGGTTCGGGCAGCCTCACCAAGGACGGCACGGGTACGCTCATTCTTACGGGCACAAACACCTATACCGGTGGCACTACGGTTAATCAGGGAACCCTTCAAGCCGACACCAATAGCCTGCAGGGAGACATCTTGAACAATGCCGAGATCGTTTTCGATCAATTGGTAGACGGCACCTTCTCAGGTATCATTTCAGGTTCGGGTCATCTCACCCATTATGCTGGGGGTACTCTCACACTTACCGGCGCGAATACCTATTCGGGCGGCACAACCATTTCGGGCGGTATAATTGCTGGCAACGCAACCAGCCTGCAGGGCGAAATCATAAACGATGGGGCGCTCATCTTCGAACAGAACACAGACGAGACTTTCTCCGGCGCCATCAGCGGGAACGGCTCGGTTTCTAAACGTGGCACAGGCACGTTGCAGTTGATCGGTACACACGACTTCAGTGGTGGTATGCTCGTCGAGCATGGCCGCCTCGTGGTCAACGGCTCGCTCGCTGCGTCCGACGTCGAAGTGCAGAGCGGGGCCAGCATCGGTGGCAACGGTACTGTCGGCGGGCTCATCGTGTTCGACGGTGGGACCGCAGCGCCGGGCAATTCGATCGGTGAGCTGACGTCGGCGACGTTCGTGATCTTCGAAGCCGGATCGACCTATGAAGTGGAAGTCGACGCGGCGGGCAATAACGACCTGATCGTGGCCACGACCACGGCGACGATTGAGGGCGGCACCGTGTCGGTGCTGGCGGAAGACGGCGACTATCTGCCGCAAACCTCCTATCAGATCGTGACGGCAGGCGACGGCGTGACCGGCACATTCACGGACGTGACCAGCAACCTCGCCTTCCTGACGCCGACGCTGAGCTACGGCCCCAATGCCGTGACGCTGACGATGACGCGCAACGACATCACGTTTGCGGGCGCGGGCACGACGCCGAACCAGATCGCCACCGGCAACGCCATCGACAGCGCGTTCAGCCCCGCAAGCGCAGTCTATACAGCACTTGTCGGCGCCTCGACGGCCGAAGCCGGTCGCGGCCTCGATGCCTTCTCGGGCGAAATCCACGCATCGAGCCTTTCGATCGCGTCCGAAGGCGCGGCGCAGCTTCGCCGCTCGCTGATCGGTCGCTCGCAGGTGTCGGCAGCCGCCGACGGGCGCAATATCGTGCTGTGGTCCGAAGCGGGCGGCAACTGGATCGACCGCGACGGCAACGGCAATGCCGCCGACGTCAGCAGCTCCGGCTATTCGCTGCTGCTCGGCATCGAGGCCAATGTCGGCGACACCGTGAAGATCGGCATCGCGGGCGGCACGACCGAAGCGGACGTGAAGCTGAACGCACGCGGATCGAAGGCGGACACGCAGAGCGTGTACGGCGCAGTCTACGGCAGCGCCGCCTTTGGGGCGCTGACGCTGCGTGCCGGGGCGAGCTATGCCGACCTCGACACCGACACGACGCGCAATGTCGACTTCCGCAGCTTCGGCGAGGAGCTGACGGCGAGCTACGGCGGATCAGCCGTGCAGGTGTTCGGCGAGATCGGCTACACGCTGCCGCTTGGCAAGGGCTCGGTCGAGCCATTCGCCGGGGTGAACGGCCTGTGGCTGAAGGACAAGGACTTCGCCGAAACGGGCGGCATCGCCGCGCTTGAAGGCGATGGCCGCCGTCGCAGCTACAGCTGGTCCTCGCTCGGCCTGCGGGCGACGATCGGCGACGCGGGCGCACCCGTTGTCGGCCGCGTTCAGATGGGCTGGGAACACGCGCTCGGCAACGTGGACGTGACTTCGGATCTGCGCTTCGCCGCGGGCGGCTCCGCCTTCCGCATCGAAGGCACGCCGCTTTCGAAGAACAGCGTACACACCGAGGCCGGGCTCGACTGGCGCGCCACGCCGCGCCTGACGCTCAGCACGCGCTACACCGGCAACCTTGGCGACCACGGCCAGGACCACGGCGTTCGCGCGACGGTTGCCTTCAAGCTCTGACGACGAAGGGAGGCCGGACGCAAGCGCCGGCCTCCCCCCGTTTTCGTCGGCTTTGCTCAGCGCGCCCTGCGGCGGTGCCAGAGAAACCAGGAGTAGAAAACGGGCGGAAGCGTGCTGACCAGCAGCGCACCCACGACGAGCGCGCCGCGCTGCGCAGGGGTGAGCGGGAGCAGCCCGGCAAGAAGCAGCGCCAGACCGCCCGCCATTGTCGTCCACGCGCCAAGGCGGTGCGTGGCGATCCAGTTGTCCGTATCGAGCAGCGCCCACGGCGTGCGGATGCCGACAAAAAAGCCCGGGCGCGATTTCGGCAGGACGTTGCCAACGTAAATGAGCAGCAGGCCCACGCCCACCAGGGGCATCATGATCGGTATAGTCCAGCCGAAGGCGGGAGCGGCGACCAGAAGCTCCACCATGATCATCATGCCGAGGAGGCCGATCCAGGCCGCGCGATACAGCGCGGCGCTGCCTTCCATGCGGTTCTGCAGCGGTTCGAGGCGCGGCAGAACGGCGAGGACCAGCGACAGCACGGCACACATCACCACCGGCGTGAACAGCGCGAACGCCGCATCGCCGTGGCGATCTGCCTCTCCCGCGAGGTTCCAGTGCATGGCAAGCTGGGCACCTTCGGGCAGGAGCGCGAGCGCCAGCGTTGCAATCGCGGCGAGGACCGCGACCGTGACCCACGAGATGACGATCAGTGCGTGCTCGCGCATTCCGCTGTTTCCTTCTCCGCTTCGCCCACCCCGACCCGGCCCATGAAAGCCATCACGACCTCCTCCAGCGCCGACAGGTTGAGCGTGTAGATGATGCTGCCGCCGCGGCTTTCACCCTGTATCAGACCCGCCGATTTCAGCTTCGCGAAATGCGCGGACATCGTGGGCTTCGATACCGGAAACGCATCGGCAAGCTCTCCGGCGGACTTGCCGCCGGTCTTCAGCATCTCCAGCACCTGCCGGCGGATGGGATGTGCCAATGCGTCGAAAACTGCGTTCACGAAACCTCGTTTGTCTATTAGCGAAAAGACCAAATCATAATGTGCGCGCCGCCACAAGCCCTAACCGAGCGCGAATGATTGGCGGTAGCGTATCGACGAAGGCGCCGTGCGCAGTCATAACCGGCGGCATGACTCGGCACCTCTACCTTGCGCTTGGCTTCGTTTCGCTGGCGCTGGGAATCATCGGGGCGTTCCTGCCGCTGCTTCCAACGACGATCTTCATCATCATCGCCGCCTATTTCTTCGGACGGTCTTCAGAGCGGCTGGAAGCGAAGATCCTGGCGCATCCGAGGCTGGGGCCGCCGGTGATCGCATGGCGGCGCGAAGGCGCGATCAGCGCGCGCGCGAAGATTGCCGCGTGTACGGGCATGGCCTTCGGATATGCGGTTTTCCACCTTACGGGAAACCCTGCGCCGCTGTGGCGCGGCCTCGCCGCGGCGGGGCTGATCGCCTCCGCGCTGTTCGTGGTTACGCGGCCAAGGCCGAGTGCTGAGCGCGAAGCGGAACAGGCGCGCTAGCGGACGCCGCGAGCACGGGCCGGTCCGCAACGCGGAACAGCGCGGCAAGCGCAGACTGACGCGCAGTCAGCATCTCGATCCACGGGCTGAGCACGAGACCGACGGCGACGGGCAGCAGCCAGAGCGAGGATCCGAGCCCGGCAGCCGCGAAGCCCAGCATGACGGCGCCGAGCAGCACATGCGGGCGATAGTGGCGCAGCGCCTCGGCAAGGGCGATGCCGTCCGTCTCCCGACGCTGCGGCGACCATCCGCTGCTGCGACCCATCAGGATATCGGCAAGGTTCAGCGTCTGCGTGAGCATCATCAGCGGGGCGACGAGCGCCGAAAGCGGCACGTCGACCAGCACGCTCGCCGCGATCCGCCGTACACCGCCGAGCGCGGCGCGGCGGCGGCGATCGATCAGCGTCCAGACAAGACCGAGCAGCTTCGGGCCGAACAGCAGCGCGAGCGTGAAGCCGAGCAGCCACGGCGCAGGCGCGATGCCCGCACCCTGCGTGACATGATGCACGACACCCGCGACGATGAGCAGCAGCCACAGCGGTGAGGTGAGATAGGCGGAACCGCCCATCAGAAGCTGCAAACGGTTCACCCAGTGAAAGCCCGCGCTGCCGAGGATGCGCAGGTGCTGGAGATTGCCCTGGCACCAGCGCCGGTCGCGCTTCGCGAAATCGACGATGCTCGGCGGAAATTCCTCCGTGCTGCCGGGCGCTGCAACCATGTGCACCGCCCAGCCGCGACGGCGGAGCAGGCCCGCTTCGACCATATCGTGGCTCATGATCGCGCCGCCGAAGGGTGCAGCGCCGGGAAGCGCGGCGAGCCCGCAGCTTTCGGCGAAAGCACGCGTCCGAATGATCGCGTTATGACCCCAGAAGGTCGCCTCGCTGCCCGACCACCAGATCATGCCCGCCGTTGCGACGGGACCGTAGAGACGTCCCGAGAACTGCTGCCAGCGTGCGAAGAGCGTGCTTGCGTTGATGACGTCCGGCACGGTCTGGATGAGGCCGACACCGGGATTGGCATCCATCGTGGCCGCCATCCGCGCCATCGTTCGGCCATCCATCAGGCTGTCGGCATCGAGCACGAGCATGTAATCGTAGGCACCGCCGAAGCGGCGCACCCAGTCCGCGATGTTGCCGGGCTTGCGCTCGATATTCTGTTCGCGGCGGCGATAGAAAAGACGCGGCGCGAGCGTGGCACGAAGCGACAGGAACGCCGCATATTCGGCGCGTCCGTTCTCCGCGCTGGAATCGCTGAGCACGAAGATATCGAAATCGCGCGCGCGGCCTTCGCGAGCAAGCGACAGCGCCATCGCGCGGATGCGTCCAAAAACGGCTGACACATCTTCATTGTAAACGGGAACGAGAATGGCGGTGCGTCCTTCCGGGACGGTTTCCGCCACGAGATTGAAATCGCGGGCGCCGGCGATCAGGCGAGCGAAGCCCGCGAGCGCGGTGAGAAAGCCGAAGCCGATCCACGCGAAGAGGGGTACGAACAGCGCGACAAGCAGCAGCTCTCCGGCGGTGAAGCCCCCGGGCGCGGCGGCGCGCAGCATCTCGAAACCGCCTGTGAGCGCGAGAACCAGCGTTGCCGCGATCAGCAGGAAACGGCGGAGCGCGATATGACGGGGCGCGGTCTCCGAACGCAGCGGCACAGACTCGCACACGTTCCAATCCTGAAGCGGCATTTCGAGCGGTGTCTGCGGTGGGAGACCTTCCGCACGCCTGTGCAGCGTATCGAAGGAGACCGTATCGTAGCCGCCGGACACACCTTCAGACAGCAGAACTTCATGACGCATAATATTTCAACTTCGACTCTGGTTCCGTTCCCGGTTCGCCGTCTTCACGCGGCCAGACCGGCCCGGTTGTTAATGCGCGCCCGGCTCACCCGTTCCCGATCACGGGCAGCTGATACAGCCACGTTTCGGTGAGTTGTGCACCGCAGCAGACGAGCCCCCCGCGCAAATCCGTCGCGGAGCCGCTTCGCGCCTCCACATCGATCATCAGCCGCCAGCGATTGGGCCGCTCGGCGACCGGATATGCGACCTGCATCAGGACCTTGCCGTTCGTCGCGACCTGCGCCGTCACATCCTCGCGCGCCCGGTTTTTCAGCGCCTCGCCTTCGAAATCGACGACGAGTTTGATGATATCTTCCTGCGCCGGATGGCCGGGACGCCCACCCAGACCCCGGTAGGTGCCGACCACACGCGCCAGCGGCGAGGCATCGGGCTCTCCGCCGAGCCAGCGAAGGCGATAGGCGAGGTCGTAGCGCATACCAGCCCGCGCCGGAGCCTTCGGCTGCCAGAAAGCGGCGATGTTGTCGTCCGTCTCTCCGCGCGTGGGAATTTCGACGAGATCGACCGTGCCTTCGCCCCAGTCGCCGATCGGTTCTGCCCAGAGTGACGGGCGCTTGTGATAGAAGACGCCGTCGTCCTCGTAATTGTCGTAATTCCGATCGCGCTGCATGAGGCCGAAGCCGCGCGGGTTCTTGTCGACGAACGCGTTTAGCGCCGTGCGCGGCGGATTGAGCAGGGGGCGCCAGAGCCGTTCCCCACCGCCGTTCGCGATGAGAAGCCCATCGGAATCGTGGATTTCGGGACGCCAGTCGCGGCGCGGGCCGGGCTCCGTCTCCCCGTACCAATACATGCTCGTCATGGGCGCAAAGCCGAGCCGCTCCACATCGGCGCGCAGGCGAATGGAGAGCGTCACCTCCTGCACCATCTCGTTTTCGATCACGCGGTTCACAAAGCGGTAGGCGCCCGCGACGCGCGGCCCATCGAGAAGCGCGTAGACGGTGAAAGCATCCTGCCCCGGCTCCAGCCAGAAGGCGCGGAACACGGGAAACTCCTCCGGCGTCGAAAGCCCCGTGTCGATGGCAAGGCCGCGCGCGGAAAGCCCATATTGGTGAAGCGGTCCGGCAGTGCGGAAATAGGAGGCGCCCTGAAAGGCGAGCCAATCGCCGACATCACCGGGGTTCATCACACGAAAGCCTGCAAAGCCTCCTTTTTCCGCCGTAAGCGCGCGCGCCGGGCTGTTTTCCGGCATGTCGTAGAGATCGGGGGAATAGGAAAGGGCGCGGGCGCGGCCACCCTCCACAACGTGGATGGCGATCGGCTCCCGCGCATATTTGCCGAGCGGAAACAGGCGCACCGATTGCCCCGGCCGATCCGGCCAGAGCGCGGCGGAATCGCGGTAGCGAATAGCATTGAGCGCATCGTAGTCGACGGCTGCCGCAGCCTCGACCCGGCGCAGCGGCACGAACGGCCGCTCGGACAGCGCCATTGCCTGCTGCTTCAGCGTATCCCACGAAAAGGCTTCGGCGCGTCCCAGGCGGGGCGCGGCAAGCGTTGGGAGCGCAGGCAGGAGGCCAAGCGCCGCGAGGCCGGCAAGGGCATCCCGGCGCGACCAGCGGGCGCAATCAGGGTTCATCCGTGTTTTCATTGCGTTGCCGCGAACGCACCGCAAGCGGAATGGATGCAAGGCCCATCGCGACGGGCGCGCGTAGTCCTGCGGTGAACGGTTGCGTTCAGGGCAACGACAGCGCGTCGCGTACCGCGCGCCAGTCCACAATCTTGAAGTTCTGCTGCGTGCCGCCGTCGTCGGTGTCGTGCATCGCGATCGCGCCTTCGGGGAAGGGGCCGATCGAACCGCTCCAGGCATCAAGACCGTCGGTGCCCGTCACATTGTCGATCGCGCCGCCTTCAACAGCAAAGCGGCCCTTGTAGGCGTAGCTGTCGCCGTCGATCTGCCAGACGGGATAGGTGGCGTCGCCCTGGCTGGAGGCGATCAGATATTTCGCACCCCGATCCCGCAGGATCGACATGCCTTCGACATCGGCGGTGAGGCGTTCGCCGTCGACAGCGGCGACCTTGATGCCGTCGGCGGGTGCGCCGGGCTTCAGGTCGAAACGCCAGATCGCGACGTCTTCCTCGCCGAGATAAAGCCTGCCGGTTTCATCATCGACGACGCAGCCTTCGGGCTGGCTGCCGACCTTGAAGCTGTATGCGAGCTTCGCGGCTTCGAGCGGGGCGCCATTCGCGAGACGCAGCGCGCGGATCTCGCCCGTCTTGTTATTCGGGATCAGATAGAAATCGTCGCCGAGCTTGCCCATGCAATAGCCGTAGGGCTCGCCCATGCCGAGCGGCAGCACGCCGTAGCGGCGCGTTTCCAGCGTTTCAGGATCGAAGAGATAGGCGACCAGCGTGAAGTTTTTCCGCTCGGTCGCGGTGACGAGGACATAGTCCTTGCCGTTTACGGTAAAGCCGGGCCGAAGATCGACATTGTTGAGCGGACCGTCAGGCAGGAACTGGCGGACCTTGCCATCCATATCGTGAACGTAGAGCCCTTCGGTCTTGTCCGTGCCGAACAGTACGGCGCGCGCGGGATCGCGCGGGTCGGCCCAGAGCGCCGGATCGTCCGCATCGACGGCGGGGTTGGTAGTGACAACAGTCTCGACCGCGGCGGGCACGGCCTTCGCGGGGTCACCGCGCGCCGCGGTGCCCTGCGGCAGCTCGATCTCCGGCGCAGCGCACGCAGCGAGCAGGACGAGGGGGAGGGCGGTCAGTATCTTCATCGATCAGTCCTTCGGGTCTGCAGTGCAGGGTACGCCATCCGGGCCCACTTGACCCGCGCAGCGACGCACCGGGCCCGAAGCCTCCGGGATTTCGACGAGGCGGTTTCCGTCTGCATGGCGGATGAGATCAAAGCCGTCGTAGAGGCGGCCCGTGGGGGTGAAGGTGCGGAACTGGAGCCTGTCTGCCGCAACATCGACCGTCTGAAAGAGTTCGGTATCTTCAGCCACGCGGTCGGGCTGCGTGTCCGCACGATCGTTGAGGCCATACATCTTCGAGCCCGTGACGGAGACGAGATACACGGGGCCCTGCACCTTGCCGTCGGCGCGCGCCTTCGCGGACGCCGTCTTGCCGGCTTCGGCGGTGAGGCGGCTGTAGCAATGGTCGTGGCCCTGCAGCACGAGATCCACCTTGCGCGCTTCGAACACCGGCTTCCACGCCGCCTTCAACTTCGCGGTGTCGTTCGGCCGCGCGCAGGTGAAGATCGGCTGGTGGAACAGCACCACGTTCCAGCGCGCCTTGCTCGCCGCGAGCGTGCTGTCGAGCCAGCGCGTCTGGCTTTCAAGCGCGCCGAGATTGAGCGCCGCAGTGCCATCGAGGATGATGAAACGGACGCCCTGATAATCGACGTAGTACGTCGTCGCCTTCGCGGCATCGGCGCCGTTGCCGGGGAGCGCAAACTGGCGCGACCAGTGCGGGCCAAGCACATATTGTTCGGTGCCGTCCGGCAATTCGTTGTCGAGATATTCGTGATTTCCGGTCGCGGGAAGCTGCGGGACGATGCTGTAATTATAGCCGCCAGCCTGCGTCCATTCTCCCCACTCGTCATCGTGCGCGAGATTGTCGCGCTGCGCCACAAGATCGCCCGCGTGAACGACAAGCGCGGGACTCGCGGTGGCGTGAAACGCCTCTCGGATGACGCGCGAGGCGATGCTGAGGATATTGTTCTGCGTATCGCCGAAATAGAGGAAGCGGAACGGCCGCGCCTCAGCGCTCGCCGTGCGGAATTGCAGCCATTCGCTCCAACCCGCGCTGCCCTTCACGCGGTAGACATAGGCGCGGCCGGGTTCGAGGCCGGTGAAGCGGACCTGGTGATAGAGCGCCTTGCCGTTTTCGTTCTCGATGGGCGCGCTGACGCCGACAACGCGGACCGCCCGAGCGGCGAGGCCGGGACCATCGATCGCCGGGGCAATCTCCGCCTCCGCCGTCGCCTGCGCAACATCGGTGCGAAAGGCGACCGCCATCTCGCGGGACGGGTCTGCGCCCGCCGTCAGCACAATGCGATCCGGCAGCGATTTCGCCGCGTAGGGCAGCCCCGGCGAACGCGGGATTTCGACCTGCGTTTCTGCGAAAGCAGGCGCGGCCGCCGTGAGCAATAGCGAGAAGATGACGGTTCGCAGCATGGCGATTCCTTAGCGAAGCCTGACTGACGCATGGCTGACGGTGTGCGCGGCATGGCCGCGCACACGCATCATCAGAACGTGGCTTTCACGCCGAACTTCGCCGTCCAGCTATACTCTTCGTACTGCAGCAGACGCCGCGAACCGCCGAAGTTCTGGTAAGCGAAATAAGGCTCGTCGGTGACGTTCACCCATTCACCGAACAGCTGGACGTTTTCGGTGACCTTGTACTTGGCGCTGAGATCGAGCTGGAAGTGGCTGGCGACGTAGCGATCCTGATCGGCTTCGTCGTTCAGCTCATCGAGATACTTGCTGCGATAGGCGCCCGCCACGCGCAGGCTGATCGGACCCTTTTCGTACCCGAGAACAGCGTTGAACGTGTGCTTTGCGGAGGAGGGCAGGCCGACCCGGCGCAGATCGCCGAGATCGCCGTCCGTCGTCACCCGCCCCTTGGCGTCGGTGTAGGTGTAGTTGAACTGTGCGAGCAGACCATCGAACGGCGCAGGCAGGAAATCGAATGCCTGGCTGTAGCTGAATTCGAAGCCGCGGATCTTGGCGGTGTCGCCGTTGATCCAAGTCTTCGCTTCATCGAGCAGCTGACCGTTATAGGGGATGCCCGTGTCGCCGCCATCCACCGTGTATTCGATGATGTAGTTCTTCACGTCCTTGTAGAAGACGCCTGCCGATACTGCAGCGTTGCGACCGAAATAATATTCGACCGAAAGATCGGCGTTCCATGCCCGGTAAGGCTTCAGATCGGGATTGCCGAATTCACCCTCGTTGTCTTCGATCACCGCGCGCGGCGCGAGGCTCGACAGTTTCGGACGCATGAGGTTCTTGTAACCCGCCGCGCGCAGCACGAGGTTCGGTACCGGCTCGTAGCGGACCGTGAGGCTCGGCAGCCAATCGGTGTAGCTGCGGCTGAAACTCTGCGGCGTGACGAAGACGGTGTCGTCCTCAACCGGCTCGCCGCCGAATTCGCCGCCTTCCTCGACGAGCGTGACCACATTACCGGTCATGCGGTTCTTCGTGCGCTCCATGCGCACGCCGCCGATGATGCGAACCGTGCTGCTGTCCCAGCGGCCGAGCAGGTAGGCCGCGAGGATATCCTCATCGACACTGTAGTCGGATTCGGCCGACATCTGGTCTGTGTCGAACGGATCGAGTTCGAAGGCGTCGCGATTGGTGCTCAAGAATTTCCGGAACGATTTTTTCCCCGGCATCGGCTCGATGAGGGCGAGACCGTAATCCTGCTTGCCGAGCACATCGGCAAGCGTCAGATCGCTGTCGCCGTCGAAGCCGTCGTAAACCTCGAACGTGCCGTTGTAGAATTTCTCGCGCCAGCGCGACTTCACGCCGCCCTGCACGGTGAACTCGCCGGTGCCGAGCGCGAACACACGCGAGACATCCGCCTTCAGGGCGTATTCCTCGTCCTGCGCGTCGCTGAGCGTGGTAATCTCCGCCTTGTCGAATTCATATTCGGACGGGTCGAGGAAGAGATCGTTTCCAGCCGTGATCGTGTGGCCGGTGAACATCGGCTTGCTGTAATCGAAACGGACGCCGAATTCGCCTGCATCTTCGAACTTGCGTTCGAATTTCACCGGGTCGATCGAGCCATTCTCACGCTCGCTCGATTTCGCCCAGCTCGCTGAATAGACGAGCTTCCACGGGCCCGCATCGGTTTCGCCGCCCATCGTCAGCGAGCGGATCTTCTGCGATTCAAAGCGATCCTTCAGATCGCGCTGCACGCTGATCTCGCCACCGTCGGAAAGGAATTCCGCCGTCGTGTCCGAACCGTCGGAGGGGGCTTCATCCATCTCGAAGGTCAGACGGCGGCGATATTCCTGATCGTCGAACTGGCTGTAGAGACCGCGCACGTAAAGTGTCGTGCTTTCACCCGCCTTGAAATCGAACGAGAGCGAGGCCGAAATGCGTTCGCGCTCCACATCATAATCGCGGTACTCGACCGTGTCGGCATAGACGACGCCATCGTCTTCGTCCCAGCCGTCCATCTCCATGTTGTCGGTCGCGAACTTGCGCTTGTAGTAGGAGATGCCGCCTGCGACGCCGATGTTGTCGCTGAGCTTGGTCGAGAAATCGACCGCGCCTTTGGGCGAGAGATGATCGGTGAGATCGTTGTAACTGCCCTCCGCACTCAGCTTCAGCAGATCCTTCTTGCGCGCGAACGCGCTCGTCGTGTTGATCTCGATGGAGGCACCGATGGTGTCGCCGTCCATGTCGGGCGTCAGCGATTTTTTCACCTCGATGGATTCGATGAGATCGCTGGAGATCACGTCGAGCGCGACCGAGCGCACATCCGATTCCGGCGCAGGCAGGCGGACACCGTTCAGCGACGATGAATTCAGCTCGGGATCGAGGCCGCGGATCGAGACGAAGCGGCCTTCGCCCTGATCGTTGAGGATGTTGACGCCGGGAAGGCGGCGCAGCGATTCCGCCACATTCTGATCGGGGAACTGGCCGACCGCGTCGCGCGTCAGCACGGAGTAGACACCGTCCGCCGCGCGCTGCCGAGAGATCGCACTGCCAAGGTTCGCCTGCTGGCCGATGACGAGGATGAGGCTGTCGTCGCCTGCGCTGAGTGCGATGTCGGTGCGCGTGGTGCCGTCTTCGGTGATGCTGACCGACGTGCGGCTTTCATCCGCGCCCGCATAGACGGCACGCAGCGTGTAGCTGCCCGAGGGCACGTCTGCGAACCGGAAGCTGCCATCGGGGCCCGCCGACGTGCGGCGGCCAAGTTCGACGAGCTCGACCTCGGCACCCTGCAGGCCGCGAACGCCGCCGGCGTCGATAACGGTGCCGACAAGCGTGCCCGCGAAGGCGGGTGTGGAAAGCGCGGTAACGGCAAAGAGCGCCGCTGCGAAGCGTGCGCGAATACGGTGCGACATGAAATACCCCTTGTACGGGGCAGTCCCGATGCTGCCCCTTCGCGGCGAGGCATTAGGGACAGGGCGTTACGCGCGGGCGTTCTTTATGTGACGCAAAGATGCAGGAAACATTGCAATTCGGTGTAGGAGACACGCGAAGGACCGACTTGAGTTTCCGGCAAGGTTCCGGCACGCAGCCGACCATGCGACGGCACCTCCTGCGATCATTCCGATCTCCGGTCGTTGCAGCGAGCGCTGCCATTCTGACGGGGTGCGCCGCGCTACCCGCTCCGCGCACTCTGAGCTGCGCAATGAGCGAAGCGCCGCCCGTTCAGCGCGCTGCCGACGGCCGAGCCTCGGTCGCACTCGACGTGCTGACCTATAATGTCGAAGGCCTGCCATGGCCCGCGCGCAGCGGGCGCACGGCGCATCTGCGCGCGATCGGCAAACATCTCGACGCGCTGCGCCGCGCAGGCGAGGCGCCCGACGTCGTGCTGTTTCAAGAGGTGTTTTCGGGCGCAGCCGCGAAGGCGGCTGAAGCGGCGGGATACCCTGCACTTGTCGCCGGACCCGAGCGCACGCAGAGACGCACGCTGGATGCGGCGGGCAAGGTGCCGGGCAGCCGGAAGTGGCGAAAGGGCGAGATCGGCATCCGCGTGCTTTCGTCCGGCCTTGTCATCGCCAGCCGCTATCCGATCGTAACCGACTCCTCGGAACCTTTTTCGCGTCGAAGCTGCGCGGGGTTCGACTGCCTGAGCAACAAGGGCGTCCTGCACGCGCGCGTTGCGATCCCCGGGGTTCCCGATCCCATCGACATTTTCAACACGCATATGAACGCCCAGCGCGCGTCCGGCGTCTCGAAGGAACGCCATACACCGGCACACAATATTCAAGCCGAAGAACTCGCCGCGTTCCTGGAAGCGCGCCGCGCGCCGGAAAACCCGGCCATATTCGGCGGCGATTTCAACATGCGCCGGTCGCTTCTGCGTTTCGATACGTTTTACGCGCTGCAGCCGCTGGCGCTGGTCCATCGCTACTGCCTGTCGGACGACAGCGGCTGCGAGGTCCATATGTCGTGGGACGGGGACGCGCCGTGGATGGACACGCAGGACCTGCAGCTTTTCTCGCCGGGCCGGCGCGTGGAGATTCGCCCGGCGCGCGTGGAGGCAATGTTCGACGGGCGTCCGGGCAGCCCGATGCTTTCAGACCATGACGGACTTCGCGTGCGCTATACGCTGAGCTGGGATGCCGCCGCTCAGCCTTCTCCCGACGCGTGTTATCCGGGGAAAAACTAAGCGGCGGCGGGCTTATCAGAACCGGTCGGCGTTCATCACCTTCGTCCACGCGGCGACAAAATCCTTCACGAACGTCTCCGCACTATCATCCTGCGCGTAGACTTCCGCATAGGCCCGCAGGATCGAATTGGAGCCGAAGGTGAGATCAAGCTCGGTCGCGGTCCACTTCGTCGCACCCGTCTTGCGGTCGCGGATTTCAAAAATGCCGTCCCCGGCGGGCACCCACTTGTTGGCCATGTCGCAGAGGTTGACGAAGAAATCGGTCGTCAGCGCGCCGACGCGACCCGTAAAGACACCGTGGCTGGTGCCGCCATGGTTGGCGCCGAGCACCCGCAAACCGCCGACGAGCACGGTCATCTCCGGCGCGGTGAGGCCCATGAGCTGCGTGCGATCCAGCATCAGCTCGGCCGGCTTCACGGCATAGTCCTCTTTCAGCCAGTTCCGATAGCCATCGTGGATGGGCTCGAGCGGCGCGAAGCTCTCCGCATCGGTCATCGCGTCGGTCGCGTCGCCGCGACCCGGCGTGAACGGCACCTCAACATCATAGCCTGCGGCCTTCGCCGCCTGCGCGACACCCACGTTACCGGCAAGAACAATGACATCCGCAACGCTCGCGCCGCTTTCGACCGCGATCGGTTCCAGCACGGCGAGCACGCGCGCGAGGCGAGCTGGCTCGTTGCCTTCCCAATCCTTCTGCGGCGCGAGGCGGATGCGCGCGCCATTGGCGCCGCCGCGCATGTCCGACCCGCGGAAGGTGCGCGCGCTGTCCCACGCCGTGGTCACCATATCGCTGATCGAAAGGCCGCTCGCGGCAATCTTCGCCTTCACAGCATCGACATTCCACGACGTGCTGCCCGCCGGAACGGGATCCTGCCAGATCAGGTCTTCCGCCGGAACATCCGGGCCGAAATAGCGCGCCTTCGGACCCATGTCGCGGTGCGTGAGCTTGAACCAGGCGCGCGCGAACACGTCCCGGAAATAAGCTGGGTCGCGATGGAAGCGCTCCGAAATTTCCCGGTAGATCGGGTCCATCTTCATCGCCATGTCGGCGTCGGTCATGATCGGGTTGTGACGGATCGACGGGTCCTCCACGTCGAGCGGCCTGTCCTCTTCCCGAATGCTCACCGGCTCCCACTGCCAGGCACCCGCGGGGCTTTTCCGCAGCTCCCAATCGTGATTGAGCAGCATTTCGAAATAACCGTTGTCGAACACCGTGGGATGCGTCGTCCACGCACCTTCGATGCCGCTGGTGATCGCATCGCGGCCCACACCCGTGCCGCCCGGATTGGCCCAGCCGAAGCCCTGCTGATCGACGCCCGCGCTTTCCGGGTCCGCGCCGAGCGCCCCCGCATCGCCATTGCCGTGACACTTGCCGACGGTGTGGCCGCCCGCGGTGAGCGCGACGGTCTCTTCATCGTTCATCGCCATGCGGGCGAAGATTTCGCGCACGTCACGCGCCGTGCGCAGGGGATCGGGCTGTCCGTCCACGCCTTCGGGATTGACGTAGATAAGGCCCATCATCACGGCGGCGAGGGGGTTTTCCAGGTCCCGGTCTCCCGAATAACGGCTGCCTTCGCTGCCGCTCGGCGCGAGCCATTCCTTTTCAGACCCCCAGTACACATCCTTTTCGGGATGCCAGATGTCTTCACGCCCGAAGCCGAAGCCGAAGGTTTTGAGACCCATCGATTCATACGCGACGGTGCCCGCGAGGATGATGAGATCGGCCCAGCTGACGGCGTTGCCGTATTTCTTCTTGATCGGCCACAGGAGGCGCCGCGCCTTATCCAGGCTGACGTTATCCGGCCAGCTGCTGAGCGGCGCGAACCGCTGATTGCCGGTGCCGCCGCCGCCGCGACCGTCCGCGATGCGATAGCTGCCCGCCGCGTGCCACGCCATGCGGATCATCAGACCGCCGTAGTGGCCCCAATCGGCGGGCCACCAATCCTGGCTATCGGTCATCAGCGCGTGGAGATCCTGCTTCAACGCCGCGATATCGAGCGTCTTCAGCTTTTCACGGTAGTTGAAGCCTTTGCCCAGCGGGTTGGTCTTGCCGTCGTGCTGGTGGAGAATGTCGAAATTGAGCGCCTCGGGCCACCAGTTCGTGCTGGACGACAACACCGTATTGCTGCCGTGCATGACCGGGCATTTGCCCTTCGGGCTCGTCATTTCGTTCATCGTTATCCTCCGGCATTGCGAAATAATGTCATTCGATCGCACGAGTGTGACGCCGCCCGAATTATTCGGCAATCCGATTTATATCGTCACAGTAATCGATTGGGGCGATATGTCGCCACACTGGCCAGCAGTATACGCGCAAGAGACGCACAACAGAACCGCCGCGTAAAACGGCCGGTATCATGTTGATGTCGGAAAGACATTCTGGAGCGGGCGAAGGGATTCGAACCCTCGACCCCAACCTTGGCAAGGTTGCATTGCAGCGTTTTTGGCTGTTTTCCGTTGATTGCCTCTGACTGCTTGATTCGCCATTATCTGCAGATTTCTGCCAATTTAGCCATCAGCAGTCATCGGCGCGCACTTTTTCCGTGGTAGCCCGGTGGTAGCCCAGAACGAACAGACGTGCTATGCGCCGATCTATGAAAACGAAACTCTCTAAGACCCTCGCTGACGTCGCCGAACCCCGAGCAAAACGTTATAATATCTGGGATTCTGAGATTTCCGGGTTCGGATTGCGGGTGACCCCGGCGGGAATAAAAACCTGGGTCGTGAAGTACAGAGCCGGCGAAGGCGGCCGAGGCGTGGTAGCCCGATGGTACACAATTGGCCCATTTCCCGAGATTTCTGCATCAGACGCGCGAAAAGCGGCCGAGTTCGCGCTCGCTCGGGTGCGGCTCGGGGAAGATCCCGGTGGAGAGCGCATTACTAAGCGCGCCGAAATGACGTTGGCGGAAGCCATCGATTTCTATGAGCATGAAGGCTGCTTCGTGCAGCGAGGCATTCGGCAGGGAGAGCCGATGAAGCCGATGACCAAGGCCTACACTCTCGCGCGCCTCCGCCATCACGTCGTCCGGCTTTTAGGCAAAAGGCGCGTCACCGAGATCGACGAAGGCGACATCACGACTTTCGTCCGCGATGTCAGCGCCGGAAAGACCGCTCGCGACGAATGGATCGTCGATCCTGAGACGGGAAAGCGCAAGCGCGTGATTGTGCGCGGGGGCGATGGCGCGGCGCGCAAGGTCGTGCGAGACCTGTCGGCGGTCTATTCCTTCCTCAAAACGCACAAGCGCAAAACGCGCGTCACGCACAACCCGGTCGAAGACGCGAGCGTGAGAAAGACGGACAATAAGCGCACGCGTTTCCTCTCGATCGAGGAAGTGAAGCTGCTGGGTGACGCGCTCGACGCAGTCGAGGCCGAAGGTGCTAATCCTAAAGCGGTGAATATTGCGCGGCTGTGGGCGCTATCGGGTTGTCGGCGCAACGAGATTGCGGGCCTGAAATGGTCAGAGGTTGATCTCGAGCGGGGCTTGCTGATCTTTGACGATTCAAAGACCGGCCGAAGCGTTCGCCCACTTGGTGCGGCAGCCACTGCGCTTCTCGAAGCCATGAGACCCGATGAGCCTGAGGGCTATGTCTTTCCGGCGGAGCGCGGCGATGGCTTCTATCAGGGGACGAAAACCGTGTGGCAGGCTGCGATCAAGAAGGCTGACCTGCCCGGCGTAACGCCGCACGTCCTGCGTCATACATTGGGAAGCGCGGCCGCCTCGGCGGGTGAAGCGCTCCTGATGGTCGGATCGCTTCTCGGGCACGCCAATGCCCGCTCGACCGCCATCTATGCTCATATCTCGCACGACCCGGCCCGCATGGCGGCCGATCGCGTGACCGCGCCGATCGCGGAAGCGCTGGGTCGACCGGTCCCGATGAGGAAGGAAAAGATGGAAGCCGCGGAAGCGGCTTAATCCCGCCCGGCGCACCGGGCGGGATGTCGAGCCATTCAGTCTCCGCCGCGGCGACCGGGACGTGACCAGATCAGGCTGTGAGCCTCGCCGCCATCGTCGTCGAACAAGTTGGCGTAGATCGGAGCATTGAAGCTCGGATCGTCGAGCTTGAGCCCGAGGTAGGCGCGGCCCTCGTTCGAATGCTTGGCCCAGGCGGCACCAACTTCGGCGTTGCCGACAAAAACCCGGTGTGTGGGCGCGTTCTCGCTGGGCGGGTTCTGATCGGGGACGATGCGAACACCTTTGGCCTGAAGGCTGAGTGTCACGATGTCGCCGACGAATTCGCCCTTGGCGGTCTTCTTGAAAGTTCCGATGGTAGCCATGTTGATATCCTTTCCTTGTCCCGAGACCGTGCCCTTCATGGCCTCGATGGCTTGGGACATGACCGGGACTGCCGCGGACGCAGCCGAAGGCCCGCAAGCGCAGCTGGAGGACGGCACCGCTCGGCTTTTTTGTTCCGCGAGGAATGTTGGCGAAGCCGGCAGGGGAAAAAAGCCGCGCACAGCCGTTGCGGCCCCGAGCGGCAGAGGCAAAGCCGCTTTCGGTCATCAAGCCTTTCGAAGAGGCCGTGAAGGGCATGGTCTCGCGAGGGTAAAGGAGACTGGCTAGCGCGTTCGGCTTTGAGTGGAACGGCGGGAGAATTGAAGGCCGACCGGCTCACCCGCTTCTAAGGCAAGGGTGTCGTCAGGCGCCGGAATTTGCGCGCCCGCGAGGAGCCGGAGCCTTCGCTGCCGACTTCCGGCCGCCGCCGCGTCCCTTGGTGCCGAGGCCGATTTGCTTGGCGAGCGCTCGCCGCGTCTCGGCATAGTTCGGCGCGACCATCGGATAGTCTTTCGGCAGATTCCACTTGGCGCGATAATCGTCGGGCGTCATGCCATAAGCGGTCATCAGATGACGGCGCAGCATCTTCATCTTCTTGCCGTCCTCGAGGCAGACGATGTAGTCGGGCTTGACCGACGAACGAATCGAAACCGCCGGTTTCTGCTCCTCGACCGGCTCGACGACCGGCGAACCCAGTCCCGCCAGCGCGCCATGAACGCGCGCGATCAGGTCGGGAAGATCGGCGAGGCCGACGGCGTTGTTCGAGACATGCGCCGCGACAATATCGGCGGTGAGCGTGAGCAGCATATCCTGAGTGTCTTCGGCCATCGGTTATCTCCTCTTCGACCCACGCCCTATCGCCTGCCTTGCCCTCCGGCCACGACTATTTGACCGATAGGGTATTGCGCCGTGCGCCCTCAGGGCGCGCGGCGCGCGAATTTTCGCCCGGATGGAATGGGCGGCGGAACGCGCCGCCGCCCGCGACCGTCACGCGGCTTGCGCTGCGGCTCGTCCTCTGCGTCCGGCACAGTCAGTTCGCCATGCGCCGTCACGGTTCCGACCCCGCCGCGCGCCGTGTAGGCGGCGGGCGGGAAGGCCATCCATCTCGGGACCCAGCCCTCGACCTTGGTCCGGCCGTTGGTGCCGTCCAGATGGTCGCGAATGATCGCCTTCAAGGTCGCGCCCTTCTCCTTGGCATTGGCGGCGGCGACTTCGGCCCCGCCAACCTCGGCGACCAGCGCCGTCAGCACCTCCCTGTCGCGAAGACCTTCAAAGAAGGCATCGTCGGCGCTCCACCAATTGGCCATGTCGAGCCCGATGTGGAGGCCCACGGCCTCGACTGCGGCGCTTCCCGCGAACAAGGTCTCACCGATCACGATGGCGATCACGTCCAAGACCGCACGGTCGGGAAGGTCGAGCAATCGCTGGAACAGCGCCGCGAGCGGCATCGGATTGCCGCCGGTCACGCTCGATTCCTCGGCATCGAAACCGAGCATCGCCAGCACCGCGCGGCGCTTCTCGTCGAACACCGTCTCCGCGCGGCAAACCTCGACGCTTTCGCGCACGTCATCGTCCTTTGCGGATTGCGGCTCGACCCGGACATGCCAGAGCGGTGATCCCGCAACGGCATGGGCAACCATCAACCGCAGCGCCACGGCCGGATGGCCGGTCAGCGCTGCGCGCACGGCGGCATGACGATGAAGATCGACATAAGTCTGCGTCCGCGCGGTCAGTTCGGGGCGGGTCGTCTTGGGCGCGGCCTCGATCTTTTCGCCCTTGTCGAGCCGCGCCGCTTCCTTCGCCGTGACAAAGCCTTCGTGAATGTCGATCTCGCCGGTGTCGCGCACCTCGATATAGATGCGCCCGCCCTTGCGCTTGGCCGCTTGGCGAAATTCCCACGACCGGAAATGCTCGCCGCGCGGTAAGACAAGGACGTCGCTCCACCCTTCGTCCACAAACGCCAAGCGCCGCGTCTCGACGGCGGCAAGCTGCGCGGCCCAGAAGGCATCGCTGTCGGCAAAATAGCGATCGTCGCCGAACAGGTCGGCGATGATCGCAAAGCCGGTCGCCTCGACGTCGAACAGAGCATGTTCAACCTTGATCGCGCCGCCGCCGAACAACCAGCCTTTGAGCTGGTTCCCCTGCGGGCAATAGGTCTGCGGATCGTCGAACAGCGCCAGCCATGCGCGCTGCTGGCCTTTCGATGCCATCGTCAGATGCCGCACGGTGCCCGAACTGATCTTCTCCTTCGCGTAGAGCGAGCGGATGCGCGGGAGCAGATTGCCGAGCGCAAGGATGCGCTTCACCATTGGCTCGGGCATCCCGAACGTATCGGCAAGGTCGGCGATGCTCCGCCCTTCGCGGACCAGCCGTGTATAGGTTTCCCATTGCGTCACCTCATCGGCATCGCGGCGGGCGACATTCTCGATCAGCGACGCTTCGAGCGCGGCGGCATCGTCGCCCTCTTCGAGAATGGCGCATGGCAGCGGCTCGGCTTCGCCCTTTTCACCCGCGACCACACACGCGGCGGTGAAGCGCCGCGCGCCCGCGACGATCTCATAGGCGCCTTCGGCGCAATTGGGCCGCACGATGAGGGGAACGAGAACGCCGCGCGCGCGAACGGTCGGCAATATGTCCGAAACGTCGGGCGCCTTCTTGGCATAACGCATATTGGCCTTGCTGATCGAAAGCTTGCCAAGATCGATAAAGTCGAGTTTCATGGTCTTGCTCCGTATGTTGGGATTGAAAAGAAAGGGAAAATCGTTTCATTAAAAGCTGTTACTGACCTTGCGAGGGGGAGGACCTCGCGCTCCACACGACGCAG
>NZ_RBWX01000014.1 GCF_003634215.1 Sphingosinicella microcystinivorans
GTGGCGCCCACCGATACGATCGGGAAATCGATGCGCCCGCCGACGAGGCCGTTGGCGGTCGTCGCCTTCACATAGCCTGACGTCACTTCGATCTCGGCGCCGAGCGCTTCCATCGCTTTCAGGTGGAGATCGACGGGCCGGTTGCCGATCGCGCAGCCTCCGGGCAGCGACACGGTCGCCTCGCCCGCGCGCGCGAGTAGCGGCCCGAGCACGAGCACCGAAGCGCGCATCTTGCGCACGATATCGTAGGGCGCGAGCGTCGAGGTGAGCCGCGCTGCCTTGATCGTCATCACGCGCCCGAACTCGCCGCGCCGGTGCCCCTCGATCAGAGTCGAAACGCCATGCTGGTTCAGCAGGTGGCCGAAGGTATCGACGTCGGCAAGGCGCGGCAGGTTGCGCAGCGTCAGCGGCTCTTCGGTGAGGATCGCTGCCGGCATCAGCGTGAGTGCGGCGTTCTTCGCGCCCGAGATGGCGATGCGCCCCGAAAGCGGCCTGCCGCCGCGAATGATGATCTTGTCCATGGGGTTATGGTCTAGCGGGATTTGCAGCGGCACGTAAGCCGCCGATCGAGAAGACGACAAGGCCTGCCCAGATACAGCCGAAAGCGGCGAGGCGCCCGATGTCGAGCGGTTCGCCGAGAACGAAGACCGCAGCGAGGAAGACAAGCGACGGTCCCAGATACTGAAGCATTCCGATGGTCGAGAGCGGCAACCGCCGCGCCGCATATCCAAAGAGGCCGAGCGGTATGATGGTGATGAGACCCGAACCGACGAGCGCGATGTCGATGGCTGTGCCGTAGCCGAAGAGATCGCGCGGCGCCATCGCCAGCCACAAGGCCGCGACAGGCGCCAGCCACCCGGTTTCCAGGAGCAACCCCGTCACCGGATCGACCGCCGTGTATTTGCGGATCAGCCCGTAGAATCCGAACGAGAGCGCGAGGCCGATCGAAACCCACGGCAGCGATCCGTGCGCCACGGTAACGATACCGACGCCGATGACCGCCAGCGCGACGGCGATGCGTTTGGAAAGCGGGAACGCTTCTTTCAGCAGCAGCACACCGATGGCGACGTTGAGCAGCGGCTGCATGAAATAGCCGAGGCTGGTGTCGAGCGCCCGGTCGTTCAGCACCGCCCATGTGTAGATCAGCCAGTTGACCGCGATCAGCGCCCCGCTCGCGGCGAGCATCAACATCAGGCGCGGCGCGGCCATTGCCATTCGGAGCCGGGGCCAGCCCCTTAACGCGACGACGGCGGCGACGAGCAGCACGAACGCCCAGAGTACGCGGTGCGCCAGAACGTCCGCTGCTGGAATGCCTGCGAACATGTGAATGTAGAGGGGCATCGTGCCCCAGATCAGGAAAGCGCCGACACCCGCCGCTAGGCCGCGGCGCGTCTGTTCGTCGGTCACGGCCTCAAAGCCGCGGCAGCGTTACGCCGCGCTGGCCCATGTATTTCCCTGCCCGGTCGGCATAGCTCGTCTCGCACGGCTCGTTGCCCTGCAGGAACAGGAACTGGCACGCGCCTTCGTTCGCATAGATGCGCGCGGGCAGCGGCGTGGTGTTCGAAAATTCCAGCGTCACGTGGCCTTCCCAGCCGGGCTCCAATGGCGTCACGTTCACAATGATGCCGCAGCGCGCATAGGTGGATTTGCCGAGGCAGATGACGAGCACGTCGCGCGGCACGCGGAAGTATTCGACCGTGCGGGCAAGCGCGAACGAATTGGGGGGGATGATGCACACGTCGGTCTTGCGGTCGACGAAGCTGTTCGAATCGAAATTCTTCGGGTCGACCACCGCCGAATCAACATTGGTGAAGATCTTGAATTCGTCTGCGACGCGCGCGTCATAGCCGTAAGAGGAAAGGCCGAAGCTGATCGTGCCCTCGCGGCGCTGGCTGTCCACGAACGGCTCGATCATGCGGTTCTCAAGCGCCTGCCCGCGAATCCATTTGTCGGACATCACCGCCATGTAACCCGGCCCTTCTTGAAGACAGCGTCAGCCGCGAATGTGCAGCACACAGATGAGTGTGAATAGCCGCCGTGCCGTATCGAAATCCACTTCGATCTTGCCGCTCAGCCGCTCGATCAGTGTTTCGGCGGCAGCATTGTGGATACCGCGCCGCGCCATGTCGACGGTTTCGATCTGGCTCGCGGTCGATTGCCGAATCGCCTGATAATAGCTTTCGCACACCGCGAAATATTCGCGGATCACGCGGCGGAAGGGAGAGAGCGCCAGCACGATGGTTTCAATATGCTCGCTGTCGCTGTCCGCGATGTCGATGGCGAGCCGCCCGTCCTCCACGCGAAGACGAATCCGGTAGGGGCCGTCGTGCGGTGCACCGCGCGTCGTCACCAGCCGAAAGCTGTTGCCTTCCAGCAGATCGAAGATGGCAACGCGGCGCTCCTGCTCGATATCGGCGCTCCGCCACAGAATCGTGCGGTCGTCGAGCTGGACATCGATGATGCGGTAATCGCCCATGCCGCTGCTTTATCGGGGCAAACGCCGACACGATAGTCAGAAAGCAGCGCCCCCGAACCCGTCAGGGTTCGCAAGGCCGACCGGCCGCCCGAGCTTGTGCGAGGAAGCCAAGGCGACGGATGTCGCCGCCCGGCGCCTGAGGGACAAAACCCCGAACCTGCCAAGGTTCGCAAGGCCGACCGGCCGCCCGAGCTTATGCGAGGAAAGCCAAGGCGACGGATGTCGCCGCCCGGCGCTTGAGGGACAACAAACAAACCCGCCCGGCGCCTGAGGGGCAAAACCCCGAACCCGTCAGGGTTCGCAAGGCCGACCGGCCGCCCGAGCTTATGCGAGGAAAGCCAAGGCCGCGGACGCGGCCGCCCGGCGCCTGAGGAAAAACAAAAAAGAGAAAATTGGCGCGCCCGGAACGATTCGAACGTCCGACCCTCAGATTCGTAGTCTGATGCTCTATCCAGCTGAGCTACGGGCGCGCACGGGAGGGCGCTTCATAGTCGCGTCCGTCGTCGGGTTCAAGCCCGTGTTTGCACTGTCATGGCGGTTTGCGCGCGCTTGCGGCTGCGGGGCGGCATCTCTATCGTCCCGCCGCGATGCGATACCTTGCTTTCCCTGCTTTTCTGGCCGTTTCCCTGATGCTCGCCGCCTGTGCGGATCGCGGCGGCGAATGGCCGTCGCTTGCGCGCGTGCCGGGATCGCCGACCCCGCCCTGCGGCCCTGCGGCCGAATCGGCGCCGACCGGAGCCCGTCCCTGCGTGGCCGCGCCGCCGGTGGTCTCCGCCGCCACGCCCGATCTTCCCGCGCTTGAAGCGCGCCTTGTGGCGGCACGGGGGGCGTGGGCCGATACGATGAAGGCTGCGGAGAGCGCCGTGGCTGCGGCCGCTCGTGCCGAAGCGGGCGAAAGCGCCTGGGCGGCGGCAGAGCTTCAGCTCAGCCGGCTCGAACGCGCAGCGGTGCCGTTCGCGGAGGTTGCCGAGGCGCTGGCAGGGTCCGAATCGGGTGCGGCGCTGCGCGCGGCCGCGGAGGCTGATCGGGCGCGTCATCTTGAAACCTTCGCCCGGCTTCGCGCGGCGCTGCGCCGCTAACCCGTCCGCGCGGAAAGTCGTTCCGCGCAACTTCTCGTGCGCTCAAAACAACTTATGCGTGTGCCGTTTACGGCTTGTTTACGAATCCGGGGCTAAAGCTGTGCGTGCAGACTGATCAGCCAACGGGTCGTCCCCTGGTTCCTCTCCGTTCCCGCCGGGCGGTCTGCAGAAGAAGGGCACAGTGCCGCGCCCCGCGGCGAACCAAGTGCCCCAACGGTGCCCGAAAGGGCTGCGGCGCCAAGTCCCCCGTGCGCCCCGGCCTTGATCGCCGCCCGGTCCGTGAACTCCGACGGGCCGGGCGGCTTTTCGTTTGCGCCCGGCGTTGACGTGTCGCGGCCCTGTGATGCAGGCTTGCAACGTGGTTGCGCACTCGGTCGCATAGGCGTGGACCCGAATCCCCTGCTATGCGTTCATCGCCGTGAGGAAACATTAAGAAAAACGGTGCATCGTCCCGCCTGATGGGGGCCGTGAGCGCCGAGGTGGAAAGCAAAATGGCCGAGAAGGACAATGGCAGCACACATGGCAGGGGGGCCTCCTCCCCGTCGGCGCAATGTCCGGAGCTGCAGAACACCGATTTGCAGGATCTGCTGAAAGAGCTGGAACGCCCCCTCGATCAGTCTGTGGTGGACCGCGGTTTGCTCAGGCTTGCGACGTTCGTTTCCGGGCGCCAGTAAACCCGGCGCCGACAGGAAGGCTTCAGCGCCTGCGCCGCGCCAGATGGGCGACCGCCAGCAGCGCGCGGGATGTCAGAAGTTCAGGGCTTGCCGCACCCGGCGATTTGATCTGGCGCTCCGCTTCCAGCAAACGTGAAAGCCCGTTGCGCAGCGACGCCATGTTCCATGCCGATGCCTCCCGCGCGATTCGGTCGCGGGCCTTCCAGAAAATCGGGGGCCGCGCGGCCTCCACGGCTTCTTTCGCGCTCCGTCCGCTGTCGATCGTGCGTCTCAGCTCGCCGAGCAGCGTCAGCCGCCGCGCCACGGCGCGTAGCTGCGGGATCCCGACGATGCCGTTCCGACCAAGCTTTGCCGCCTGCGCCTCCGCTTCGGCTGAATTGCCGTCGGCGACCGCGTTTACCAGAGCGTCGAAATCCGATTCGGCCATTGCAGCGCCGAGTTCGGCGAGCGCTTCCATTTCGAGTGCGCGCACACGGTCGGGCGCAGCATCAAGGTAGAGCGCGAGCTTTTCGAGTTCGCGGGCCAGCACGCCCCGCTCGGCGCCGAACCCGGCGGCGAGCGCCTCCGCTGCCTCGCGCGAGGGTTTCAGGCCGTGCCGCACGCAGGCGTCGATCACCATGTCCACCGCCTCGCGCCCGTCGGGGACGAAGCACTGCGCGACGATGGCAAGCGGGGACGCGACGGCGGCCTTGATCAGCGCTGACGTCGCTTTCAGGCTTCCCGTTCCCACCATCACCACGGGATTGCCTGCGGCAGGCGCGGTCAGCAGCGCCTCGATCGCCGCGGTGCAATTGTCGCCCGCGCCGTCCACGCGGATCAGGCGGCGGTCGCCGAACATCGAAACCGCGGCGGCCTCATCGGCAAGCTTCGCAGGATCGCCGGCGAGCGCGGTCGGTTCGAAATCGATGCGGCCCATCGGATCGTCTGCGGGCGCGAGCAGGGCCGTGAAGCGGTTCGCGATCTCGCGCGCCTGCGCTTCGTCGGGGCCGTAAAGCAGAACCAGCCGGGTGGCGGGGTCGAAGCGTGTCAGCGCCGCATCGATCGCCTTGCGATCGGCCGCCTTCACGCCATCACCGCGCCGCTTCGCTGCGTGCGAACAGTGCGACGCGCGCGATGATCTGCTGGGCGATCTCTTCGGAAAGCCGTTCGAGCGCCGCGTTTTCCGCCGCGATCACCGCATATTCCGAACTCACGATGTCGATGCCCGCGTCGGATCGCGCGACAGCATCGATCAGCACGGCGCCGCTCGTGTCTTCCACCAGCTGCCAGCGCGCGCGAAGCTGGCGCCGTTCGCGCGAGATCGAATCGTCGCCGCGCACGCCGAAGCCGGAGAGGCTGTCATCGAGTTTCACGATCAGCTTGTAGCGCCGCTCGCCGCTCGCGTCGGGCAGGCGGTCGAGCAGTGCCTGCCGCACCAGATAGCCTGATTTTTCCGGAATCACCGGAACGTCGATCCCGGTCAGGATCGTCGCGCTCGGCCCCTGGCTGCCGCCCGAATAGACCGGTTGCAGCCCGCAACCCGCCATCAGCAAGAGCAGCAGGGCGGCCGCGCGTTTCATGCGACGATGTTCACCAGCCGGTCGGGCACAACGATTACCTTGCGCGGGGTTTTGCCATCCAGCGCACGCTGCACCTTCTCGCGGGTCAAGACCAGCGCTTCCATGTCTTCGCGCGTCGCACCCTTCGCGGCTTCCACCTCGTCGCGCAGTTTGCCGTTCACCTGAATGGCGATCGTCACCGTGTCCTGCGCCAGCATTTCGGGGTCGGCTTCGGGCCACGCGGCATCGATCGCCAGCCCGGCTTCGCCCAGTGCTTCCCAGGCCTCTTCGGCAAGGTGCGGCATCGCGGGGGACACCAGTTGCACGAGCATTTTCACCGCGTGGCGGCGCGCAGACGACGGCGCAGCCTTTTCGATGGCGGCGGCCAGCTCGTAGCTCTTGGCGACGGCCTTGTTGAAGCGCAGCGCCTCGATGTCGGCGGTGATGCCGTCGATGGCGATGTGCGCCGCACGCGTCAAAGCCTCGTCCTCGCCGCCGGCGTCTTCCTTGGTTTCATTGACCAGGCGCCACACGCGCTGCACGAAGCGCCACGCGCCTTCGATGCCCGCTTCGGTCCACTGCAGGTCGCGCTCGGCCGGGGAATCCGAAAGCACGAACCAGCGCACGGCATCGGCGCCGTACTGGTCGAGGATCGGTGAGGGATCGACCGTGTTCTTCTTCGATTTAGACATCTTCTCGACGCGGCCGACGGTCACCGCGCCGCCGTCTACTTCGAATAGATTGCCGTCGCGCCGTTCCACTTCGCTCGGCAGCAGCCAGCGACCGTCGGCGGCGCGGTATGTCTCGTGCGTCACCATGCCCTGCGTGAAAAGTTGCCGGAACGGCTCGTCGAGGTCGATGAGCCCGCAGGTCTTCAGCGCGCGCGTCCAGAAGCGTGCGTAGAGCAGGTGCAGGATCGCATGCTCGACGCCGCCGATATACTGATCGACCGGCAGCCAGCTCTCCGCCTCGGCGCGATCGAACGCCTTGTCTTTCGGCTGGCTGGCGAAACGGATGAAATACCAGCTCGAATCCGCGAACGTATCGAGCGTATCGGTCTCGCGCCGCGCCGGCTTGCCGCATTTCGGGCAGTCGGCGTTCTTCCACGTCGGGTGATGCTCCAGCGGATTGCCCGGCGTCTCGAAGGTGACGTCAGCAGGCAGACGCACCGGTAGCTGGTCCTCGGGCACCGGCACCACGCCGCAGTCCCCGCAGTGGATCACCGGGATCGGTGTGCCCCAGTAACGCTGGCGCGAAACGCCCCAGTCGCGCAGCCGGAACTGTGTCGTCCCCTCGCCCCAGCCCTCGCCCTCGGCCCGCGCGATCACCGCCGCGATGGCGTCGTCCACCTCCATGCCGGTCAGGAAGCCCGAGTTCACGAGACGCCCCGGCCCGACATAGGCCTCGTCCACGATCGGTTCGTCGGCGTCACCGACAACGCGTGTCACGGGCAGCTGATACTTGCGCGCGAAATCCAGGTCGCGCTGGTCATGCGCCGGGCAGCCGAAGATGGCGCCCGTGCCGTATTCCATCAGCACGAAGTTCGCCGCGAAGATCGGCAGCGTCCACGTCGGGTCGAGTGGATGCACGACGCGGAGGCCCGTGTCGTAGCCCTTCTTCTCCGCGGTCTCGATCGCCTCGGCGGAGGTGCCGGTCTTGCGGCACTCCTCGATGAAGGCGGCAAGGCCCGCATCTTTCGCGGCCAGCTCGGCAGCGAGCGGATGGTCGGCGGCAATCGCGGCAAAGCTTGCGCCGAACAGCGTGTCGGGTCGTGTCGTGAACACCTCGAGGCCGTCGTCGCGGCCTTCGATCGCGAAGCGGAACTTCAGGCCCCGGCTGCGGCCGATCCAGTTCTCCTGCATCAGCCGCACCTTGTCCGGCCACTGGTCGAGGCTGGAAAGCCCGTCCAGCAGTTCGTCGGCAAAGGCGGTGATCTTCAGGAACCATTGGCTGAGCAGGCGGCGTTCGACGGGCGCGCCGGAACGCCAGCCCTTGCCGTCGATCACCTGCTCGTTGGCGAGCACGGTCATGTCGACCGGGTCCCAATTGACGTAGCTTTCCTTGCGATAGACGAGGCCGGCCTCGTACATCTTCAGGAACAGCGCCTGCTCGTGGCCGTAATATTCGGCGTCACAGGTTGCGAACTCGCGGCTCCAGTCGAGCGCGAAGCCAAGGCTGCGGAATTGTTCGCGCATCGCCGCGATGTTCTGCCGCGTCCAGCTTTCAGGGTGCGTCTTCTTTTCGAAGGCGGCGTTTTCGGCGGGCATTCCGAAGGCGTCCCAGCCCATCGGGTGCAGTACCTCGAAACCGCGGGCGCGGCGGAACCGCGCGATCACGTCTCCCATCGTGTAGTTGCGCACGTGGCCCATGTGCAGGCGCCCCGACGGGTAGGGGAACATCTCCAGCACATAGGTCTTGGGCTTTTCAGATGCGCTGTCGGCCGCGAAGGCCTGGCGCTCGTCCCAAATGCGTTGCCAGCGGCCGTCAGCGACCGCGGGATTGAATCGCGTCATTGGCGTTTAGCCCTGATAAACGGCCCTGCGCATGTCGCGGGCGCGGGCGAGGATGGTTTCCTCGAGTTTCTGCACGGTGCCGGCACGCACCGGCGCATCCACCCAGTTGCCGCCCTGCTGCTGCTGGCGGATGGCGGCAACGCGCAGCGCATCGGCGCGCAGCTCCCGGTCGAGGATGTAGACGGTGACCTTCACGCGCTCACCGGGTGCCTGCGGGTTGGCGTACCAGTCCGTCACGATCACGCCGCCGTTCGAATCGACCTGCGCCATCGGCATGAACGCCAGCGTTTCGAGGCTCGCCCGCCAGAGGTAGGAATTGACGCCAATCGTCGTCGTCGTCGCAGCGGCGAGGTCGGCGCGCGGCGCGTCCTTCTTGCCTCCGCAGGCGGCGAGCAGGGCCAGCGCGATCGCCAGACCCGTAATGCGTACACTCGTCTTCACGTGGATATCCGCTCCATCAGGCTTGCTCGGCGGCCGTTATAGGCAGCGCTTGTGTGGGCGCATAGCCCCTCTTCGCGTTGCATTCGCTGTTGAGATGTTGCAACAGGTTCGAACGAACCCGGTCGGTCGCCGCCAAACGAGCGATTCAGACTCGGATTCGTGCGGAGGAAACTGTAGTTCTGTCACGTAGTTGTCACAGGCACGCGACAGAAGCGCGGGGGTTATGATTCGGGTTGGGACATACGCAGCAAAAGCAATGGTCGCGGTTTCCGCGGGCCTGATGCTGTGCGCGCTTCCCGCCGCCGCCTCTTCGAAGAAGTCGATCGAGAAAGTGGCCGCCGACAGGGCCGCTGCCGTGAAGACTTCGGAGCCCCGCCGCAAGCTCACGACCACCGCGGGTGTGGTGACGCCGCTGAAGGCTGAAACGCTCGGTTCCTTCACCCCGCCGATGCTCGATAGTGCGCGCCGCGCAGGCGTTGCCGGGGCATCGCAGGAGCGCACGTTCCGCTTCACGCCATCAGGCAAGAGCCGCGACAACAAGGCGCTGGCACTGGGCGTCACGGCGCGCGTCGTTCGCGCTGCCGCGCCGGAGACCGCGCGTCCGGCTGAAACCGAAATGGCGACGGCGTACAACTTCGATGTGTCCGTGGCACTTCGGGGCTTCGCGCTCACCGGCGGCTACAGCAAGATCTCCAGCGTTCTCAGCGACGAGCGCGAAGGTGTCGATCTCGGCCTCTCCTATCGCGGCAGCCGCTGGAAGACAGCGCTTCAGCTGAACGCAGAACGCGATGCCGATGGCTGGGTGAACCCGCTCAGCCTCGACAAGCGCTACACGGTCGAACTCGGCGGCGCCTATGCGCTGAATCCGCGCCTCTCGGTCATCGGCGGCGTGCGTTACCAGCTCTCCGAACCGGATCCTTCGGGCCGCTACCTGCTGCGCAACGGCGAACGCCTCGGCACCGATGGCGAAGCGGGCGCGGTTTACCTGGGTACGTCCTTCAGCTTCTAGGATCGGCTCCGGTTTCGCCCGTATCGGGCTGCAAACGGTAAGCTTCACTTATTCCAGGCGTCGATCGCACCCCATGCCTGCGCGGCGAGCGCTTGCATCCGCGCGTAGCGCTTGGGGGTGATGCCGCCGAGCGCTGCGACGGCGATACTCGTTCCACGCGCCATCAGCCCGAACCGGAGGGGGCCGAGCGTCCGGGCGCCGGGGTGCGAGGCCGTCGGGAACACGGGAGACAGGAACGCGAGGCTTGCGCCGGCGCGCCGTGCACGCACCAGCCCTGCGCGATCATGTGACGCTGCCGTTATGACGTCACCTGTCGGGCGGCCGCCATCAGGCATATGCACCCCCGCCGCGCCGACGGCACGCGCGAGCCGAGAATCTCCAGCGACCACCAGCATATGCCCGTATCGCCGCGCGAGCCTTGCCGCCCGCCGCGCAATCGCCGTGCGATCCGCCTCATTATAGTGTCGCAGCACGATGCCGCTGCCGCGCGGCAGGCGGCGGATGGCATCCCACAGCGCCTCGCCCATGCGGGGGTCGGTAAAGAGCCAGGTTTCCGGCAGGCGCTGGGAGTGGCGGCGTCGCATCCCCCTCTCTATAGGGAAGCGCATGACTGCTGCCGAGACACTCGCCGACATTCGCGCCCGCATCGAAAAGGCCGCGAAGATCGCGGACCGAAAACCCGTTGTGACACTGATCGCCGTTTCCAAGACCTTCGGCGCGGACGAAATCCGTCCCCTGCTCGAAGCGGGCCAGCGTGTGTTCGGCGAAAACCGCGTGCAGGAAGCCGCCGCGAAATGGCCTGCGCTCCGCGATGCGTTTCCCGGTGTCGAACTCCACCTCGTCGGCCAACTCCAGTCCAACAAGGCGGCAGAGGCGGTAGCGCTGTTTGACGTCATCCACTCGCTCGATCGTGCATCGCTCGTTGCTGCGCTTCAAAAGGCGATGGAGGCCTCCGGGCGCCGGGTGCCCTGCTTCGTTCAGGTCAATATCGGCGACGAACCGCAGAAAGGCGGTGTTGCCATCGATGATCTCCCCGCACTTCTTGCCGAAGCGCGCGGGGCGAAGATTCCCCTCGCGGGGCTGATGTGTGTGCCGCCTGCCGACAAGGAGCCGGCGCCCTATTTTGCGCTGCTCGCGAAACTCGCGGCGCGTCATGGTCTCTCCGCGCTCAGCATGGGCATGTCGTCGGATTTCGAAACTGCCGTCCAACTCGGTGCCACACACGTGCGCGTTGGCTCGGCTCTGTTCGGAACGCGCGAAACACACTAGGCTGCTCCGTATGGGCGGCGACATCCTCATCTACGGCGCAAACGGCTACACGGGCCGGTTGGTCGTGGAACGTGCGCTCGCGCGTGGATTGAAACCGGTGCTGGCAGGTCGCAACCGTCAGGCGGTCGAGGCGATTGCAGACGAAACCGGCCTTCCTTCGCGCATCTTCGATCTCAAGGGTGATGTTTCGGGAGACCTATCGGGCATCGGTACGGTGCTCCACCTCGCGGGGCCGTTCTCGCGCACATCGGCCCCGATGCTGAAGGCCTGCCTCGCCGCGCGGGCGCATTACATCGACATCACCGGCGAGATCGACGTGTTCGAGGCGCTTGCCGCGCAGGATGCCGCCGCGAAGACGGCCGGCATCGCCGTTCTCCCCGGCGCGGGTTTTGACGTCGTGCCGTCCGATTGTCTCGCGGCGCATCTGAAGCGCCGCCTCCCCGGCGCCGTCTCGCTCGATCTCGTCATCGGCGGTCTTCACGAAGCGAGCCGCGGCACCACGCGCACGATGCTGGAAGGTATGGCGGCGGGCACGCGCGTGCGCGAAGGCGGCGCGATCGTCGAACTTTCCGAGGTGCCGCGCGGCACGGCGGATTTCGGGCGCGGCCTGAAGCCGACCGTCGGCGTCAGCTGGGGCGATGTTTCCACCGCGTGGCATTCCACCGGCATCCCTGACATCCGCGTTTTCTTTGAAGCGAGCCCGCCGCTCGAACGCGCGCTTGGCATGCCGCGCCTGCTCCGGTCGCTGATCGCCAGCGCGCCGGGCCGCTGGCTTGCGGGACGCGCCATCGACCGGATGCCGCCCGGCCCCGATGCGGACGCGCGCGGCCGGGGACGCAGCGTCCTCGTGGGCCATGCGACGGACGCCGAAGGAAACCGCGCCGTCAGCCAGCTCGAAACCCCGGAAGGCTACACGCTCACCGCCCTCACCGCGGTCGAGATCGCCCGTCGCATCCACGGCGGCGAGGTCGCGCCCGGCTTCCACACACCCTCGAGCGCCTTCGGCCCCGACTTCATCCTTGGCTTCAGCGGTGTGAAACGCCGGGATCTGTCTTAGGCGGGCGATCATACGAAATCGGTATTATCCATTGATGTGCAGGAGCAGTGATGGTCTGGACGATTGTGCGAACGGTGAGCGCTCTCAGTCTTATGGGAGGGGCACTGAGTTTTGCTGTGGCTGCCTCCGAAAATCCGGACAGGCGATACGAAACTATATGGGTGATCCATGCTGACGAGAGCCAGGCTGGGACACGCAACGTCGCGGTGGGAAGCCCCATCATCGAACAGCGTTTGCTGCCGTTCGGATTGGCTGAGACGGTAGAGGACATTCGATCAGCGTCGGGAGACGTGCTGGTCGAAAAGGGCAGGCAGCTCTTCCGGCTCGGCGTGGCGAGCGGAAAGACGTTCTGCGTTGTCGAGGTGCCGCGCCCCAGCTTCTATCGTTCATTCATGCTCGGTGGAGGCAATCTCCAACTCTGCCTCATCGACAGCGACGATGATGGAGTGTTCGATGGGCATTTCAACGGGGGTAACCCTATGCGAGGCGTTCCGTTCATCAGCGGCAAGCAGCCGCGCAATCCCAAACCGGCCTCGGGCAAATATTCACTCCTGACACCGGACCAATTTGCCCGGCCATACACTGTCCGGGTATCGCTTGCTTCTGCTCGCGTTTCCTCCAAGGGCGACCCGCAGATCACGTATCGGATCGATTTTGGCGACGACGTAACCCGTCAGAAACTGACGAATTTTATCTCCGGAGGGATTGGACACACCGAGATTCTCGGGGCTCAATGGAATGCGCTGGAGATTGGTGATGACGCGGTGAAGGTTGATGTGACGCATGCAATGCCCAACCAGCCTTTTCAGGCGGTACGCACCGTTGCATACAGGTGAAGCGAAACCAGCGGCCGCATCCTATACGATCTCGATCAGGTCGTCCGGCGCAAGCTGCCCCACGATCGCCGATAGCCGCTCGCGCGGAATGGCAACGCAGCCCTGCGTGAAGTCCTTCGCCGCTGTGCAGTGCAGGAAGATCGCGCTGCCCATGCCCGGCGCCGGCGGCGTGTCGTTGTGGCCGAGGATGATGATGAGGTCGTAAAGCCCGTCCTCGCGCCACAAGTGCTCTGCCGAGAACGGGTGCGGGTGGCGCACCGGCCGGTTGTAGGCGGGGTCGCGCGCATCGTCGGACCAGCCGTCGCTTTCGTGCAACCAGCGCCACGGCAGCTTTGTGTTCGGGGCGGCGAGCTTGTCGGGGCGTACCAGCAGCGCGCGAATGGCGTACGTGCCGCGCGGCGTCATGGCGTCACCCTCGCGTTTGTCTGCCGCGTCTGTCGCGCCGTCCTTGCCGATCAGGCATGGGATGGTCTCGCCGAACGCTGTCAGCGTGCGCGCGGCGGTGTCGACGCGGATGGCGCTCACAGCATGTGCCCGGTGCGGTCGCGCTTGGTGCGCAGGTACGCCTCGTTGTGCGCGCCCTCACCGGCCTTGAGCGGCAGACGTTCGGCGACGGTAATGCCCTCTGTCTCCAGCCCGGCGACCTTGGCAGGGTTGTTGGTCAGCAGGCGAATCGTGCCGAAGCCAAGCGCCTTCAGCATGTTGGCGGCGAGCGCAAACTCGCGCTCGTCGATCTCGAAACCAAGGCGCAGGTTGGCGTCCACCGTGTCAAAGCCCTGATCCTGCAGCGCATAGGCGCGCAGCTTGTTGATCAGGCCGATCCCGCGCCCTTCTTGCTGCAGATAGAGCAGGATGCCGCCTCCGGAGTCGGCGATTGCGTGCAGCGCGGCATGGAGCTGATCCCCGCAATCGCACTTCAGCGAGCCGAGCAGATCGCCGGTGAGGCACGAGCTGTGCAGGCGGACGAGGGGCGTGGTACCATACGGGTCGCCGATCAGCAGCGCGAGATGCTCGGGACCGCCCGGCAGGCGGAAGGCGACGATTTCGGTTTTTTCGTGCACCTTGATGGGCAGGCGCGCACGGCTGACGAGCTTGAGCGCGCCTGTTTCCGCAAACTGCTCGATGTCCGCCGCCGTCACGGTGTCTTCCGCCGCGCCGCCCGCGATCACGAAAAGCCCGGGCAGCAGCCCGGCGTGTTTGGCGAGGCTCAGCGCGGCGCGAGCCGCCCGATCGACGCCGCCCATCGGAAGGCTGCGGAACGGGCCTTTCATCGGCGTTGCGAGGTCTAGCACCGGGTCGGCGACCGCGCGCGCCGTATCCAGATCGAGCCAAGCCGTGCGCTCGATCAGCACCGCCTGCATCCCTGCCGCAGCAAGCTGGTTGCCGAGCCCCAGAAACGCGGCCCGCTTGTCGGTCAGCAGCACGTTCGCGCGGGCGGCGCCTTCGAACTCTGCGAGCGATTCGGGATCGGCAAGTTCGATGGCGAGGACGGAGATGGTGGCCTCCCCGTCCGTCACCTGCACTGGATGGCCGCGCCGCAGCGCGTCGATCGCGCGTTCTGCGCATTGCGCAGTGCTCTTCAAAGCGCGAACTCGGCGATGAGCGGGATGTGATCGGAGGGCTTCTCCCAACTCCGCGCGGGCTCCAGCACGCGGAAGCCGGCAAGCGTGTCTTTCATCGCGGGCGAGACCCACACATGGTCGAGTCGCCGGCCGCGGTCGTTCACCGTGTGGTCCTTGTTGCGATAGCTCCACCACGTGTAGAGCCGCTGCGGCGCGGGCACGAGCGTGCGCGCCATGTCCACCCAGTCGTGGCTCTGCATCAGGCCGGTGAGCGCATCCACCTCGATCGGCGTGTGGCTGACGACGTCGAGCAGCGCCTTGTGGCTCCACACGTCGCATTCGAGCGGCGCGATGTTGAAATCGCCGAGGATGATCGTGGGGTCGCGCAAGCGTTCGGACCAGCGCGTCATGCGCTGCACGAAATCCAGCTTCTGCCCGAACTTCGGATTCAGCGTACGGTCGGGAATGTCACCGCCCGCGGGCACATAGACATTTTCAAGCAGGATGCCGCTGGGCAGCCGCACGCCGATGTGCCGCGCCTCACCATTATCCTGCCAATCGAATCGGCGTTCTTCCACAAGCGGCAGCTTCGAAAGGGTCGCGACGCCGTGGTGCATCCGCTGGCCGTTCAGGATGACGTGCGGGTACCCCATGCGCTGGATCGCGGCGAGCGGGAAGTCCGCGTTCTGCGCCTTGGTTTCCTGCAGGCAGATGATGTCGGGCGATTCGTCCTTCACCAGCTGCGCGATGATGGGCAGGCGGATGCGGACGGAGTTGATATTCCAGCTGGCGATCTTGAGACGGGACATGGCGAGCGGCTTAGCAAGGCCTGCGCCTACAGGCAAAGCCTCAGAAATGCGTAGGCCCCCGCCTTCGAGGTGAAGACGGGGGCCCTTTTTGCGCTCGTCACGCAAGTCGGCGGCGGGTCCGGGCAACAGGGGGCAAATCCCGAACACCAGCCGACTAATGACAATCTAAGGAGTCGATCCTGTCGCTTCAATGAACGGCCAGGCGCTTGGTCAGCAAATTCGACCGTTCCGCCTCCGAATCTCGTTTATCGACTGCCTGGGCGACTGCGCGGGCGCGGATCGCGGTAGCGGAAGGCATTGTCGTTCACGGGAACATTGAAGGCGATGTTGGAAAGATCGACGCGCGTGGTGTTGCCCTGCGCATCGAGAACACGCCAGCCTTTCAGCTCAAGGCCGCCGGGCGCGGCCCGGTCGCGATCGAAGAAAATGGTGATGACGCCATATTCGGGATGCTTCCGGTCCTTGGCCTCCACGGTCAGCGCTTTCGGCGTCGAGGAGACGATTCGGGCGTAGCGCGAAAGGTCGGCGTTCGCGTCCAGCAGCACCGAAAGCGGCGTCTGCTTGATCGGATAGCGCGAGACCTGGGACACCTGATAATCGATCATGGTGAGGTTGCGCCCGTCCGCGACCACCAGCAGCGGCACCTCCTTCTGATATTGGAAGCGCACCTTCCCTGGCCGCGCCAGCGTGAGTTTGCCGGTCGCCACCGCGCCGCTCTCGGCGGTCTGGCGGAAATCCGCCGTCATCGTCCGCGTCGCGGCGAGGTGTGCGCTCACCTCGGGAATCGAGGCGGCGGCAGGCGCGGAAAGGCCGAAAGTCACGGCAAGGGCAAAAAGGGCTTTTTTCATCTCGGGTCCTGTAGCGCCGATGCGGAGGTGCGGCAAACATCGGCGGAACATGCCCCACCGTATTTGAACTGACATTGAACATTTGCGGGCAGGTGAACCATCATTGCAACGATTCACCACAACTGATGGTAAGCCTAAGCTTTAGCCATACAACCACTTGAATCGAATCGCGAATCGAGTCAGAAGAACAAAGCCGGACCGCGTTGCAGCGCGATCCGGCTTATAGCAACCAGAGCGGTTAAGGCGCTCCAGCCCATTGCTGCGTTCGAATATGCGAACGTTTTTATGCTGGTCAAGCCTTGCCGTTCCGTTTTGACGGAGGACTATCATGGCCAGGACCACGCCATGGCATTCGGTTAAAGCTCACGTTCATCACAACAATACGGATTGTAACACCGGAAATAATATTGAACGCGAAAACTTGCGTTCAGGGACCGGTGGCAAGCCATTGTGCAGTGAGTGTGCTCGGCTTTAGCGATGGAAAAAAAGGCTGAGCATTTAATGCTCAGCCTTTTCTGTTAAATCCGGTTCCCGTCCGGATCGATCAGCACTTCGCGGCGGCCGACGTGGTCCGGCGTGCCGACGTAGCCGTCCTTCTCCATCCGCTCGATGAGGCGTGCGGCGTTGTTGTAGCCGACGCGGAGCTGCCGCTGGAGATAGGACGTCGACGCCTTCTGGCTTTCCGCGACCACCTGGATGGCGCGGCGGTAGAGGCCGGCCTCGGCATCGTCCTCGTCGATCGGCAGGCCGAACTGTCCGTCCGAACCTTCGGGCTCCTCGGTAACGGCGGCGATATATTCCGGGGCGCCCTGCTCGCGCCAGTGAATGGCGACGCGCTCGACCTCCTCGTCGGACACGAACGGTCCGTGTACGCGCGCGATCTGCTTGCCGCCGGGCATGTAGAGCATGTCGCCCTTGCCGAGCAGCTGCTCGGCGCCCTGCTCGCCAAGGATGGTACGCGAATCGATCTTGGAGGTGACCGAGAAGCTGATGCGCGTCGGCAGGTTCGCCTTGATGACGCCGGTGATGACGTCAACGGAGGGTCGCTGCGTGGCCATGATGAGGTGGATGCCTGCCGCACGCGCCTTCTGCGCGAGCCGCTGGATCAGGAATTCCACCTCCTTGCCCGCGGTCATCATCAGGTCGGCAAGCTCGTCGACGACGACGACGATCAGCGGCAGTGTATCGAATTCCAGCGTCTCGGTTTCGTAGATCGGCTGACCCGTCTCGCTGTCGTAGCCGGTGTGCACGCGCCGCACGAACGGCTCGCCCTTCGCCCGCGCTTCCTTCACCCGCGCGTTGAAACCGGAAAGCGAGCGGACGTTGACCGATGCCATCATCCGATAGCGGTCCTCCATCTGCTCCACGGCCCATTTCAGGGCGCGGATCGCCTTGGGGGGCTCGGTGACGACCGGCGAGAGCAGATGCGGGATGCCGTCGTAGACGGAAAGTTCCAGCATCTTGGGGTCGATCATGATCATTTTGCACTCGCGCGGGCTAAGCCGGTAGAGCAGCGACAGGATCATGGCGTTGAGGCCGACGGACTTGCCCGAGCCGGTGGTGCCCGCGATGAGGAGGTGCGGCATCGGCGCAAGGTCGGCGACAACGGGATCGCCCGCAATGTCCTTGCCGAGCACGATGGGGAGCGCGGCGGACTGCGTTTCGAACGCGTCCGAAGAGAGCATTTCGGAAAGCGACACCGTCTCGCGTTTCACGTTCGGAAGCTCGATGCCGATCACGTTGCGACCGGGCACCACGGCGATGCGCGCGGAGAGTGCAGACATGGAGCGGGCGATGTCGTCGGCAAGGCCGATCACCCGGCTGGCCTTGATGCCTGCCGCGGGCTCCAGCTCGTACATGGTGACGACCGGGCCGGGGCGCACCTCCACGATCTCGCCCTTCACGCCGAAGTCGTCGAGCACGGATTCGAGCAGGCGTGCGTTTTGCTCCAGGCTCGCCGCATCGATCTTGCGCGCGGCGGCTTTTGGTGGCGGCGACAGCAGAGAGAGCGGCGGCAGCTGGAAGGAATCGCGCAGATCGAGCCGCGATTGCTTCTCGCGTGCCTCCCGCTTCGAAGGCGCGGCTTTCTTCTCGGGTGTAACGATGCGCTTGGTCGGCGCGGCTGCGGTTTCCGGCACGGTTTCGGCATCTCGCGGCGTTTCCCGACGGGGCTGCGCGCGGGGCGCAGCGCGCGGTTGCGGCGCTTCGGCGCGCTCGCTGCTGCGTTTGGCAAGGCGCGTGCGGAGCGCGGCGATATCCTCGCGGCTGATCCCAAGGGCGTAGAAGAAAAGCGCGATCGCGCCGAGCCCGAGCAGCACGCCGATCGGTGCCGTCACGGCGGCGTGGCTCACGTCCGGCGGGAGGAGACCTGCCGCAGCTTCGGGGATGCGGCCGAGCAGAAGCCCGGCGATGCCTCCGGCGCCTGCCGGAAGGTCGCCAAGGAGGTCGCGCCCCGGCAGCGCCAGCGCAGCTGCGGCGAGCAGCACCGCGCCGAGCGTCGCGGCAAGCTGGCGGCGCCAGCCGTCGATGCCGCGCCGCTGGATCAGCCGCACCCCCAAGAGCGCGACCACGGGCACGACAAGCAGGCTCGCAAGCCCCGCAAGCTGCAGCAGCAAATCGGATACGTAGGCGCCGGTGTAACCAAGCCAGTTCTGCGGCGCGGCGATTGTGGCGCGGTTGAACGAAGGGTCTGTGCTGTCGTAGCTCGCGAAGGCGAGCATCAACGCCAGCGCGATCATCACCAGCACGCCGCCGCCTGCCACGACGGCAGCGCGTTCAAGCGCAACCACCCAGCTTTGCGGCATGATCGCCGTCGACTTACCTGCTGCCCCGCGCGCCATGACCCTTTGCCGACCCCGTTCCACTGCAACGTTCGCGCGGAACATCCCGCGAACATGCCTAGATTGAGTCCGTGGGGCGCCGGGGTCAAGAAAAAGTCGGCCGGCGGTGAGGCCGGCCGACAGGAACGGTCCTGAAAAATCCAGGTTCCCGAGCGAGCAGAGACGCGAAATGCGTCTCGTCGGCGTCTCTTCAAAATCCGTGCCAAGCGCGGAATGGCGCGCTTTCGTGGATTTTGAAATATGAATTGCACAATAAATAGGCTCACGAAAGCGCACGCCTGAAAATTGTGCAGTCTCCGTCCTCTTTCGCACGGTGCGATGTCCGGCTAGGGTTCGGTCATGCGGCATACCCACGATACGATCATCATCGGCGGCGGCCTCGTCGGCATGACGACGGCGCTTGCCCTCGCGGCCTCCGGCATCCGGTCCGCCGTCATCGACAGCGCCGATCTCGATGCGACTTTGGCGGCGGGCTTCGACGGCCGTGCCTCCGCGATCGCGAGCGCGACATGGCGGATGCTCGCCGCTCTCGGCCTTGGTGCAGAGCTTGAGCCGAAGGGGTGCCCGATCCGCGAGATTCGCGTCACGGACGGCCTTTCGCCGCTGCATCTCCATTTCGACGGCACCGGCGACGGCTCAGACGAACCGCTCGGCTACATGTTCGAAAACCGCCATCTGCGCATGGCGCTGGTCGCGGCCGGTGCGGCGTCCGCCCATATCGACGTGCACGCACCCGATGCAGCTGCAGCGATCGACCGCACCCAGGCGGGCGTCACCGTGCGTCTCGCAAGCGGCGGTACGCTCACCGCGCCGCTCATCATCGCGGCTGACGGCCGCCGCTCGAAGATTCGCGAAGATGCCGGCATCCGCATCGCGGGGTGGAGTTATCATCAGACCGCCATTGTCGGCATGATCGAGCACGAGGTGCCGCACGGCAATGTCGCGTTCGAGCTGTTCTATCCTGCCGGGCCGTTCGCAGTGCTGCCCATGCTGCCGGGTACGCGCTCGGCGATCGTGTGGACCGTGCGGGAACGCGATGCCGCTGCGACGCTGGCGCTGCCGGAACGCGCCTTCATCGCCGAAATCGATAAGCGCATGGGCGGCTTTCTCGGAAAGGTACGCCTCGCCGCCAAGCCCAGTTCCTTCCCGCTCGGTTTCCACCATGCAGAGCGCTACACGGACCGCCGCCTGATCCTCGTGGGCGACAGTGCGCACGGTATGCACCCAATCGCCGGCCAGGGCCTCAACCTCGGCCTCCGCGATTCCGCCGCGCTCGCCGATGTGCTGGCGGAAGCCGTGCGGCTGGGTCTCGATCTTGGCGATCCGCAGGTGCTCGCGCGCTATCAGCGCTGGCGGGGTTTCGACAGCATGTCGGTGATGGGCGCGACCGATGTGCTCAACAAGCTGTTCGCGATTCCCGGGCGCCCCGCGGCAACGATCCGCCGCCTTGGCCTCGCGGGCGTGCAGCGCATGCCGCCGCTCAAGCGCTTCTTCATGGCGGAGGCGCGCGGCGCCTCTGGTGATCTGCCGTCACTGCTGCGGGGCGATCTGCCCTAGCGCTCGTCCTCGCCGAGTTCGCGCGCTTCCTCGATCACCATCACCGGCACGCCGTCGCGCACCGGATAGGCGAGGCCCGCCGCCTTGCTGACGAGCTCGCCTTTTTCACGGTCGTAGGTGAGGGGCGCTTTCGTCAGCGGGCAGACAAGGATCGCGAGCAACCGCGGATCGACGTCGCGGCTCAATGCACCATCCCCGATCCGTTTTCGGCACCGGTCTGCGCGAGCGTCATCAGCGCGCAAAGCGTGGCAGCGCGGATCGGCACGGTCTTCGCTTCCAGCAGCGCCTGCTTTTCCGCCACGTCGAACGGGCAGACGGCGGCAAGCGTATTCACCAGTGATTCGTCGTCCGCGCTCGAAACCGCTTCCCAGTCCGCCGACAGGTTTTGCGTATCGAGATAGGTGCGCAGCGTCGATTCAAGGTCGGAACGCAGCACCGCCGCCATTGGCTGCGGCGCCTGAAAGTCCTCCACGAAATCGCGGTAGTCGGCGCGCACCTGCCGATAGGGCGTTTCCACTTCGATCTCCTCGGCAATGCGAAACCGCGTGACGCCGGTCAACACGATCAGCAGCCGGCCGTTCTCCGGATCGGTGAACTGCGTGATACGGCCGAGCCCGCCGATTTCGAACAGGCTGCCGTCTTCCTTGGGCTGGATCATGCCGATCAGGCGATCGCCGCCCATCGCGGCCTTCACCATGGCGAGGTAGCGCGGCTCGAAGATGTTGAGCGGCAGCTGGCCGCGCGGCAGCACGACCGCATTTTCCAGCGGAAACACCGGGATCACCTCCGGCAGCGAACTGATCCCGAAACCGCTCACGAGAACAGCAGCGCCGAAAGCTTGCGGCGGGCGGCGTTCACCCACGGGTCTTCAAGGCCGATCGCCTCGAACAGTTTCAAAAGCTGCGCGCGCGCCGCATTGTCGTTCCAGCCGGGCTCGCGGCGCATCACTTCGAACAGGTGTTCGGCTGCGGCGTCGCGGTCGCCGTTCGCGGCAAGCGCGGCGGCAAGCTCCAGCCGCTTCGCGTGGTCGTCCGGGTTCGCGGCGAGCGCGCTTTCCAGTGCGCCGAGCGCCCCGGCGGGAACGCGCTTCTTCGCCATCTCGATCGCGGCGCGCACCTGCGCCAGCCCCGGCGCCTTGCTGTCGGCGGCAACGGAGCCGAGCGCCGCTTCGGCCTCGTCGATCCGGTCGAGCCCGGCGAGCGCGCGGGCAAGGCCGATCGCGTGTGCTTCCTGCTCCGGCTCCTCGGCGCGCAGCGCGGTGTAAATCTGCTCGGCTTGGGCGAAGTCGCCCGCCTCCAGCGCGGCGGCTGCGGCCTCCACATAGGCGGCAAGCGATTTGTCATGGCCGTCTGCTGCATTGATCGGCAACTGCGGCAGGATCTGGTCCAGGAACGCGACCAGTTCGCGCTCGGTGCGCGCGGGCGTCAGGTCGGCGACCGGCTGGCCCTGGAAAAACGCATAAACGGTGGGGATAGATTGCACGCGGAACTGCGAAGCGATCATCTGGTTCTTGTCGACATCGATCTTCACCAGCTTCACGCCGCGCTCGGCATAGTCCGCCGCGACCTTTTCCAGAACCGGGGCAAGCTGTTTGCACGGGCCGCACCAGTCCGCATAGAAATCGAGGATGACGAGCGACGTCATCGACGGTTCAATCACGTCGCGCTTGAAGGCCTCGATCGAAGCCCGCTCGGATTCGGGGGTGCTGAGAGTGGCCAAGATGCGTGCCCTTTTCGAAAGACAAAGGTTGGTTTCCGGCGTTCATATGGGAAGTGCGCGCACGCCGTCCAACCCCAATCGCGAATCCGCTTGCGCTTTTCGCCACGCTCATGCTAGCAGCCGCGACCTCTGGCGGAGGCAAGCCTTCGCATACGTTCGAGCGGGCGTAGCTCAGGGGTAGAGCACAACCTTGCCAAGGTTGGGGTCGAGGGTTCGAATCCCTTCGCCCGCTCCAATTTTTCAAGCGATTACAATCACTTAGGCGCCATCGGCGCAGGGCGTGAATCAGCCGTCTTCTGTTGGGCTACCACCGGGCTACCACGCTCGGAAATGCCTGCGTCCCGTGCGTGCCAGCGTTTGATGCTTAAGCAAGTGTTTGTATGCGCGCGGCAAACAGGGCAATGTGATCGTCTCGTGAGGGGTAACTCGTGGACGACCACAAGGACGTATTGCCGCTTCGCATAGTTGCTGCCCGCTTCATAAACATCAATGAGCAAGTGGGTCTCGCCGAGCTTGACCGCATTACAGAGAGCGCCTCCCGCGTTATTCACAAGAGATACACCATTTTGTTAGCTGCATTTGCCGTCGCACTTTTGGCAACTGCTATTACACTTATTCCTGGACTTTTGCTCGTCGCTAGCGAGACGCCGGGCGCCGACGTGGCCCTTATTGTGGGCTTGGTATGCTTCGCCCTGCTTATGGCTGTTCTCTCCGTGTGGCGTTCCTTCCAGTATGGCGGTTTGAAAGCATCTAAGCCGCAGAAGGCTGTTTATGCCGATGCTGACGATCCTGCTGCGCGTAATCTGGAACGCCTGTTTGCCGTCCTTCAGCTCGAATCGACACCGCGGGCCTTCTACCGCTTCCGCAACGACACGCGTCGCTATGTGGACGAGCGTTATTTCTTTGGCAGCCTGCGCGCGGCACACGTGTCCAAGAGCAGCGCTCTCCGCGACTCGCTTTTCGGGCCCACGGGATTCTGGTTCGCGCGTGAACTATTTCTGGAAGCCGATATCGATCAGCTCATTACGAGCGCAAAGGCCAGACCCAGTCGTACAGGGGCGCCGAAAACATATGATTATACGGATGCTGTCATGTCGCTGATCGAGCATCCCTTCGTCCGCTCGCTCCAGATCGGAAAACGCGGTAATCAGAAGCAGATTGTCGCACTTTTGGAGGACTGGTATCATAGCCGGCGCAGGCCAGCGCCCAGCGAAACCCAGCTGAGCCTCTATGCCAAGCAGATATTGGACGTGATCGCGAAAAATCGCGCCACGAAATCCTAGCCGCCATTCCCGAGGAATGGCACAAATCCGCGACTTCCAAATTTGATTGTTATCGTGTGACCGCCAAATTTGGCGGTCTCCCCACGCATTAGCACGCCGTTGGAACCATCGGCGCTTAGACGTGAATGATCCGGTCATTCGCCGCATCGCGGCACACACGGAGGCGACCATGGATGAAATCGCATACTCGATAAATCGGACAGCCAGAGCGCTCGGTGTCGGCCGCAGCACCATCTACAAACTCATCAAGACCGGTCAGGTCGATGCGCTCAAAATCGGAACGCGGACGTTGATCACGACCGAATCGATTGCCCGGCTCACCGAGGTGCATCGCTCAAACTGACGCTCGGGTGGCAATGTGCTGCCCGCGCCTTTCCCCTTCATATCCTTAGGTGAGGTCGAATCGTGTGCGTATTCCGACAAGCCTTTGGCTGGTTCGGCCGCCTTCTTGGTGCGCCTGAGCGAATCAGTCTGCACTTCATCGCCCATCCGCGCACCGCGGCTTACGTCCGTCCGCTCGTCCGAAAGCTTCTCGCCGATGACGACGACGGCGAGACCTACCGCACCGCGCTGAAAGACTGGCACCGGGCGGAGCGGCCGCCCCTCGCCCTCTATCATGGAACCACCAGCTTCTGCCGGATCGATGGCCCCAGCCAATGGGTGGGGGATCATCCGTTTCCGCTGGGCGGGCTGATCCTCAGTCCCGGCGTGACCGCGCACCTTGATCCGTTCGAGGCCGAGGCATTGCACGAACATATGCAAGGCGCAGTCGAACGGGCCATTCGGGCATGGCTTGCCGATCGCAGTCGCCGTGCTCAGCCGGCAGTCCTGGTGGAGTTCGATCGCCGCGAGGCCGACCGCGTTGCCAAGGCGATGATCGCGGCCTGGGCGGCGCGGCAGGAGCGGAACCGCCGACCCGCCGCCGACGATGCGAAAGGCCCGCACCATGTCTGATCCGGTTGTGCAAAGGGCAGCGTTGCAGGGCCGCGATGCTCTGCATCGAGCCCGCAATTTGGATACACACCTCACGCACGTGTGCATCCCGCTTTTCCGCCGTTTTTTGAGAGTGCGCCGAGAGTGCGCGCTTTCAGCGGATTGGCAAACCCTCGCAATTGCGCGGCGTTTCACGAGTGCGCGGCGCACTCTCAGCGCGGTAGCGCTATGAAGCCGATTCAATACACCGTCCGCCTGCCAGCATCGCTTGCCAATGCGCTGCGGTCGCTGGCCAGGCAGCAGGATACGAGCATCTACGCGGCGCTTCAGCTGAGCGTGAAAGCGGGCATCGCGGCGCTCGCCAACCCACCCGCGCCGGGCACCGACGACCGCGAACTCGTCGCCGAACTGGCATCGCTCGGCACCCGCATCGTGGACGTCGAGCGGCTGCTCGACCGCACGCTGTTCACCGCCTGCGCCGCCTATGCCTACGCCCGCAGCGCGGCGCTCGATGCGCGCAAGAACGATGAGGTCATCACCGCCGAGATCAACGCCGCCTATGACCGCCAGCGGCGGCTCTCGCAGGAGGCCCGGCCGTGACCCACGACCGGCGCATCCATGCCGACGCCATGCGGCGGCAGCTTCGCAGCAATCATGCCCGGCGCTTCAAGCGGCAGGTCGGCGTCATGCTGGCAGCGGTTGCCCTAGGTTCAGTCGCCGCGCCCTATGCGCTGCTGAACAAGGATGCGCAGTGGGCGGCGGGCGTCTACGCTTACGCGCGCACGAGCTTATGGGTCGCGGGCGGCGTATCCGCCGATCCCGAGATCAGCGTCCGATATCAGGGAGCGGCTTACCGCGTTTCCGCTCGCGCCGTCGTCGCGAGCCGCTATTACCGCGAGGCGGCAGGCGCCGTGCTGGTTTACGCGGGGCGCGGATGCGCGCTCGGCTTTGCCGCCTGGCTCTTGGGCCTTGTCCTCTTGCGCGATGTCGGCGCGCGGCGGCGCGAGCGCGCGCTTGAGGATCGCGTCATCGCCGGAACCCTCGTCACCACCGAGAGGCGGCTGGCGAAGCTCACCGCCAAAGAGGCGCGTGCCGATGCCCTGTCGATCGGCAAGGTGCCGATCCCCGCACCGCTCGAAACCCGCCACATGGCGATGATCGGCACGACGGGCAGCGGCAAGACCACGGCGCTGCGGCAGCTGCTCGACGGGATCGAGGCACGCGGTGACGCCGCACTGGTTTATGACACCAGCGGCGAGTTTGTCGCCCATTACTACCGGTCCGAGCGCGGCGACGTCATCCTGAACCCGTTCGATGCGCGCTGCGCGTTCTGGACGCCCTTCGCGGAGATCTCTCACCCCGCCGACGCCGCGCGCATCGCGCACCAGTTCATCACCGAGACGAACAGCCAGGACCACGACGTGTGGCTGGAGACCGCGCGCATCCTTGTCGCCAACATGATCCGCAAGCTCTGGGACGAGGGCAACACCACCCTCCCCGCGCTGCTCGCCGCGCTTCAGGTGAAGACCAAGGACGAGCTCAAGGCATGGCTGACCGACACCTCATCGGCGCGGACCTTCGCCGACGATGCCGACCGGGCGACGGGCAGCGTGCTCTTCATGCTCGCCAAGGCCGCCGACCTCATCCAGTTCCTGCGCGCCGAGGACAGCGGCGGCGCGCCGTTCGCGTTCCGTGACTTCATGAGCCGGCTCGATGCCCGGGAGGCCCCGCGCCCGTGGATCTTCGTGCCGCGCAAGGAAGACTATTTTGAAGCGTCGAAGCCGCTGCTCGCCTGCTGGCTCGAATGCGCGGCGAGCGCCGTGCTGGGGCTCGCGCCCTCTCCTGAGCGGCGCATCTGGTTCGTGCTCGACGAGCTTGCCGACCTCCCCCGCGTCGACAATCTCGCGCGGCTTCTCCCTGAGGGCCGCAAGTTCGGCGCCGCCGTCGTGCTCACCTTTCAGGCGCTTGGCCAGATGCGGCACCGCTACGGGCCGCAGCTTGCCGAGTCGATGCTCGGCTGCTGCAACACCAAGCTGTTCCTGCAGACGATCGATGGCGAGACCCGGCGATGGGCCAGCGAGACCATCGGCACGTGCGATGTCGAAATCCAGACCATGACCGATGCGCTCGCCGATGGCGACACTGAGGCCCGCACCACGCTCGGCCGGATGCGCAAGACGCGGCCTGCCGTCCTCGAAAGCGAACTGCGCCTCCCCAAGCATGAAGGCTTCCTGCTGCTGCCGGACGGCTTGCCGGTGGCGCGGGTGAAGCTCACCGCCGATCATGTCGCGCGGCGCGGGCCGCCGTGCCAGCCGGGCTTCGTCGCTGGCGATCCAGGCACCACGCTTTGGCAGGCGGGGCGCGCAGCGCCCGAACCGCAGCCCCCGTCCGCGTCCCCGCCCTCCCCCACGAGCCAGGGGCCGGTGTGATGGTCGCGTCGGTGTCCGCGCTCACCAGCTCGGCGCAGGCGAGCAGCTACTACGAGGCCGATGACTATTACGCCGAAGGCGGACTTTCGCCATCGGAATGGCAGGGCAAGGGCGCCGAGGCGTTGGACCTCTCCGGCGAGGTGGACCGCGACCAGTTCCGCGCGCTTCTGGATGGCAAGGTCGCGGGGGCGCAGCTCGGCACGATGCGTGGCGGCCAGCTTGAACACCGCCCCGGCTGGGATGTGACCTTGAGCGCGCCCAAGTCAGTGTCGATCATGGCGGAGGTTGCGGGCGACCGGCGGCTGATCGCCGCACACGGCGAAGCGGTCAGAACCGCGATGGCGCATGTCGAGGCGCACATGGCCGCAACGCGCGTCCGCGACGGCGGCGCAGTCATCCGCGAGGCGACCGGCAATCTCATCATCGCCAGCTTCCAGCACGGCACCAGCCGCGCGCAGGACCCGCAGCTTCACACGCACAATGTCATCATGAATGCGACGCAGCGCGAGGATGGCAGCTGGCGCAGCCTTGAACCGCGCGCGCTCTATCAGCTTCAGAAGCAGATCGGCGCGATCTACCGGCAGGAGCTCGCCTTGAAGGTGCGCGAACTCGGCTATGAGATTGAGGTGGGCAAGGACTCGCTGTTCGAGATCAAAGGCGTGTCCGGCGCGGTGATGACCGCATTCAGTACGCGCAGCGCCGAGATCGAGGCGGCGCTCGCCGCGCGCGGCACGTCGCGCGACGCGGCGAGCGCGTCTGAAAAGCAGGTCGCGGCGCTCGACACGCGGCAAGCCAAGGTCGCGGCCGATCATGCCGCGCTCGTCGCGGGCTGGCGGCAGACGGCCGACAAGGCAGGGTTCGGGCGGGCGGCACGGCTGGCGATGATCCGGCAGGCCGAAGCCAGGGCCGTCGATCCATCGAACCGCGTTGCAATACAAATGCAGGGCGACGGGGCCGCCGCCCACGCGATCACCCAGGCCGCCGACAAGCTCGGCGAACGGCAGTCGGTGTTTTCCGTTGCCGCCTTGCATGAGGAAGCCGGACGGGTTGGGCTCGGCAAGGTCAGCTACGCGCAGATCGGCGCGGCCCTGACGGCGGCGACGGAAAGGGGCGACGTGATCGACCGGACCTTTCTGGACCGGCGCGGCGCGGCGTTCGCCGGGCTCACCACCCGCCAGAATGTCGAGACTGAAGCCCGGATGCTGCGAATCGAGGCGGAGGGCCGCGGCGCTCTTCCCTCGATTGCATCGCCTCTCGCCGCCGCCAAGGCCGTCGCCCATGCAGCGGCGAAGGCGGAACGCGCGGGGTTTGGCTGGAATGCCGACCAGCGCCAAGCCACCGCGCAGCTCCTGGGCAGCCGGAACCGGGTCACCGCCTTGCAGGGCTATGCGGGCACCGCCAAGACCACCACGGTTCTCGCGACGTTCGCGCGCGAGGCCGAGGCGCGCGGCGTATCCGTCATCGCGCTTGCGCCCACCGCATCGGCGGCGATGGTGCTGGGGGAGGCGCTCGGCACGCGCGGCGATACGGTCGCGCGGCATCTAATGTCACCCGAGCGGTCCCCTCACGGGCAACCCGCCGCCTGGATTGTGGACGAGGCTTCGCTGCTCTCGGCCCGCGACACCGCCCGGCTGCTCGACCTCGCCGACCGGCACAATTCCCGCGTCCTCCTTGTCGGCGACGTGAAGCAACTTGGCTCGGTCGAAGCAGGTGCCGCGTTCGTGCAGTTGCAGGGCGCCGGTATGGAAACCGCGAGGCTCGCGGAGATCGTCCGGCAGACCAATGCGGCGACAAAGGAGGCGGTGCTGGCATCGATCGCCGGGGACGCGAAGGCGGCGCTCGACGCGCTCGATCGGGGTGGCGGGCAGATCATCGAGCGTGCCGACCGGGCCGAAAGGTTCGCCGCCATTGCCGAGACATATGCTGCGCTGGACAATCCTGGCCGCGTCCGCACCCTTGTCATCGAGCCGTCGCGCGAGGGGCGCGACGCTTTGACCGCCGATATTCGTGCGGCGCTGACACGGTCGGGCGTGCTTACCGGTCCGGCCGTTACCCTGCAGAGCCTTGCGAACAAGGGGCTGACCCGCGCCGAGGCGCGCGATCCCTTGAGCTATGACAAGGGCGATGTCGTCCGGTTCACCCGCGACTATGCCGACAAGGGCGTGGCGCGCGGCGAAGCTTACCGGGTGGAGAGCATCGACCCGGCGAAGTCCGCCATAACGCTCAAATCTGAGGACGGGCGCGAGGTGGATTGGCGTTTACGGCAATGGGGCGCTGGCAAGAGCCAGGCTTTTGCCCCGCAGCCGCTTGAGCTGAAGGCCGGTGACAGCATTCGGTTCACACGAAACGATCGCGAAATGGGCCGGGTCAACGGCGGGCGCAGCGTCGTGGTAGACGTGGACGAGAAATCCCGCACCGCGACAATCCAGACGCCGAGAGGAAAGACTGAGACGCTGAATCTCGACGCGGCGCGCGACAGGCACATCGCCCATGCCTATGTCGAGACCACGTTCGTCGCCCAGGGCCGTACCGCCGACCACGTCATCATCCACGCCGACAGCCGGGCCACCAACCTTGTCGATCAGAAGAGCTTCTATGTGGGAATCTCTCGCGCGAAGGCCTCCGCCACCGTGTTCACCAATGATCGCGGCAGACTGGTATCCGCGATCACCGAACGGGCGGGACAGGTGCAGACCGCCATTGCGCAGATGGTCGTGCCCTCCCCCGCCGCCGTTAAAGCCAGGGGGGCCGGCATCGAGTAGCAGATGCCGGCCATTGCGACCTCGCTCGGCGCTACCCAGGCAATGATGGCGGCGGAGAGCGAAATCTTAGCAGTGATGTACGTCATGCGTGATGTCCTTCGCAGAAAGCGTGGTCGCCAAGCGCTTCGATGACGCGGCAATCGGCCGCCAGACCGCCCCGGCAGTCGCCGATCAGGCGCATCAGTTCGTCACGAAGTCTGAGCAAATGCTCAATCTTGGTCTCGACCCGCTCAAGATGGCGACTGGCGATGCGGTCGGCTGCCGAACATTCCCGGTCTGGATGGTCCGCCAAGTCAAGAAGCGAGCGAATGTCTTCGATGGTGAAGCCAAGTTCACGCGAATGACGTATGAACGCGAGTCTTGCTCGGTGTGACTCGCCATAGGACCGATAATTGGCAGGTGTGCGGTCGGGCAAGGGTAAAAGGCCGATCCGCTCATAATAACGGATCGTCTCGATGTTAGTGCCGGTGGTCAGCGAGAGCTTCCCAATTTTCACGACTTGACCCTGTAGTTGCTACAGGGTCCATATAATCGGCCGACTCGAATGAACCAAGGAGTTTGGCGATGGACAGTACGTGCTGCACCAGTTCGTGTGAAACTGTTCAGTCACAGGCCAATCCGGCGTGGAGACGCATCCTTTGGATTGCCCTTGCAGCCAACACCCTCATGTTCCTGATCGAAATTGCAGCTGGTGCCGTCTCGGGTTCCCGCTCCCTGCAGGCTGACGCGCTCGATTTTTTGGGTGATGCGGCAAATTACGCGATTAGCCTCGGCGTGACGGGAATGGCATTAGCCTGGCGCGCGCGGACCGCGATGATCAAGGGCTTTACTATATTTACTTTTGCTCTCGGCGTCCTGATTTCGGCCATTTGGGGATTATTCGCTGGAGGCCAGCCCGAACCCTGGATGATGAGCGGCATCGGCGCACTTGCGCTGTTCGTCAACGTAACGGTTGCCCGGATGCTTTACAGGTTTCGGTCAGGCGATGCTAATATGCGTTCCGTTTGGATATGCTCACGTAACGATGCGATCAACAATTTGCTGGTCATTGCAGCAGGTTTCGCCGTGCTTTTGACGGGTAGCGGTCTGCCCGACATCATTGCAGCGTTCATTATTGCCTTTTTGGGCCTGCAAGGCGGTCTGGAAGTCATAAAGCAAGCACGGCGCGAACTTTCCGGCGCGGGTACGGCAACATGACTGCAGTTGATTGCCATCATGGTCCAGAGCAAATCGCTTCGCTTCGCGCTCGCGGTGATGGTGACCGCGCGATCGCCCAGCATATGCTCTGGCATATGCACATTTCAGAACCATAGTGATGGTGGGACTACCATTGATGTTTTGTTTTGAAAAATTGATGCGCTTTGCTAAAAGTTAGTCGATGGGGCGCATTGTTCTTCAGATTCTGGTTCTGTTTTCGGTGTTGTGCGCCGGACTTCACACGCCCGTAGAAGCCCATCACGAGCAGCGTGGTCTTGGAGTGGAATTCGTTCAAGTTGCGGGCGTGCATCATATAGATGACCATGAACAATCCCCGCAGGATGGCGCTACCGACAAATTGCAACCAATCGCGCATCACATCCATTGTCCCATGACGGTGGTAGGTGATGCGAGGGATGCCACCGGGCTCGCCTTTTTTAACAGGAAAATTCTCTGGCCGGGAGAAGCCACGGTGCTTCTCTCACTGACGCCGGACCAACCGACGGAACCGCCCCTAGCCTGAAGCGCCCCTTCGCTGGGTCGGGAAAATTCCGGCCCGTGATGTGCTACGTTTCAGGAGCTAATCCCATGCTATTGAAAATGGCCGCCGGCTTTTTGGCCGGGAGGGTGCTGCATTTGCCAAATGCCGCAAGAGCCGAACCAATCAGCCTTGAGAAGGCTGTACGGCGTGCACTCGCCATCGGTGATTGGCCGGACCATCTCGCCAACGCTCCTGACACTGTTGTCGGTCCCGGCACCTTTCCTGCCGGTGCATCGACATGAGAAATTTGAGGATTCAGGGCAGAACGACGCGCAAACCCGAAGGAGGGTCCGCGCCGATAACTCCAAAACATGAGAGGCATAGTACGATGCTATCAAGAGCGAGAATTTTCGTAACCGCAATGGCAGTCGGTCTCGCAACCGGTGGTTGCGCTTTAGGACCTAAGCTCGAAGTTCCGATTACGCAGAATTTCAGCGAGCCTTACACCATCCAATGGGTCCACGCCTATCGAGGTAAACAGGGTGTTGAAATCTGGGGTAAAGTGCGCCGCGGAAACTACGGTCACACGCATGGTCATATCCACTTGGAAGCCCTGACCAAATCCGGAGAGATCATCGCAAAGACCGATACTTATCTGCCAAAAATGATTAGCCACCCATTCGTGGGCAAGAGTTTCTACGGCGAGCTCAACGTGAATGACGTAACGGAGGTTTCCCGTCTACTCGTCGAGATCAGAATCAATCCAGACCCCTGAGGAGAGAAGGTTCAGCTTGTCGCGATAGCAACGCCCAGCAACAGATGCGCTTGTAGACGTATCGATTATTGTTGTGGGCAGAGTGACCGATTCTCTCCGCCTGCCTGTATAGACGTCTCTTGATAGTTGGTTTTGGAATAGCACCGAGGTGTGGCGTGCACCGCGATCACTGGGGTTATCTGGGCAGGGCTGGCGTGACCCTGTAATGTAGTGGTCGGCAGGGTGGTTATTGCCATACGGTTGTGGTCGCCATGTGTGACACCACAAACGTGCTTCTCGATGTGAAGCTGACATTGAGAGGAAATGCGCCAACTGGTTGAAGGACCGGGCGACGCGAAAATAACTGGTTTGCCTGTCTGGCGTGTCGGCCCTGGCACACACGCGGCGATCATCAGCATGACTGGACGCGATCAGAATATAGTACCTGATCCCCCGTAAAGACTAACGAGATTGCACATTTTATCGTCGAGGTAGAGGGAGTTCGGAATAAACTGAGAATAGCGATTTAAGCACTTCTCGCCGCCGAAGGAGCTCTTGGCGATAGCGCTTGCCAAAACATTGAGAATGGCGAAGAATCCTGGCCATGCGCACCGACATCGACCATCTGCCTGCCGCGAAGCAGCGTGAGCTTGAGCGCATCGTCGAGATCATTTTCGACGAGTTCCGCGAGGCGACCGAGAACGCGGTCGGGCGGCGCAAGGGTGCGCGCATCCTGAAAATCGTCCTGTTCGGCAGCCATGCGCGCGGCGACTGGGTCGATGCGCCGCTTTCGGCGAACCAGTACAAGTCCGACTACGACATTCTCATCATCGTCAGCCAGAAGGAGCTGACTGACCGCGCCGCCTATTGGGCGAAGGCCGAGGAACGGCTGATCCGGGCCTATACAATCGAGAAGACGCTGCGTACGCCGGTCAACTTCATTGTCCACTCGCTGCATGAGGTGAACGATGGGCTGGCGCATGGTCGCGTATTCTTCATGGAAGTCGCCAAGGACGGTGTCGCGCTTTATGAAGCCGATGGACGAGAACTAGCGACACCTAAACCCAAGACGCCCGAACAAGCACTCGGGACGGCTAGGGAATATTTTGAAGAATATTATCCCGGCGCCGTTGTTTGGCTGAACACATCGAGAGAGTTGGCGAAACAGAAACGCCCCAAAGAAGCAGCCTTTCTGCTGCATCAAGCCACAGAACGGCTTTATTCCTGCCTTTTGCTCACACTGACATTCTATACGCCTTACAATCACAATATCGCTTTCCTGCGTTCACTCGCTGAAGGACTGGACCGGCGCCTGTTCCGGATATGGCCCGAGGACAATCGACGTGACCGCGCCATGTTTCAGAAGCTGAAAGAGGCCTACACCAAAGCCCGCTACTCCAAGCACTACAAGATCAACGACGAAGAGCTGATGTGGCTTAGCGCGCGGATCGAAGAACTTGGCCGCATTGTCCTTCAGGCTTGCTCGGAACGTATCGCTGAATTGGAATCGGCCGCGAACACATAACACCGCCGCCGTCCGGCAACTTGCCGAACCAACCCGATTCTGGCATATTCCCGGCCACGGGATGGAATGACTGGCGGCCATCTCCGGGATAACCCTGCCAGGCATCATGCAGGCTCGGCCGTTATGGTCGGGCAGTTGCTGCAAGCCGCATCAGCGGCACGCAGCGGACACCGCTTGCACATCCGCGCATGAACGCGCGGACCGCTGGTGTGCGAGCTGCATATGACACCCCCTATTGACGTTTACGCGCGCGAAGTCGTGATGGCGCGCGTTGGCCATCTCATCCGCCGCAAGCAGAGCGAGGTTGAACGGATCACGCGCATCGTGCGCGGCTGCTTCGACCCCGAACAGGTACAGGCGCCCGCGCCGGGCCAGATCAAGCGGGTCATTCTGATCGGCCCCTATGCGCGGCGCTCCTGGTATGAAGACCGGCACACGATCGCCTTCTCCGACTACGAACTCTGGATCGTCGTCAACCATCCGCTTTTCACCGACGACCGCTGCTGGCGCCGCGCTCGCGCCGCCCTCGACCGCGAACTCGGCGACCGCTGCGCAGTCGATCTTCAAATTTACGCCAAGTCAGACATTCGCACCGCCCGCGCAGAACGGGACACGTTCATTCTCGACCGCATCGAGGCGGGTATCACGCTGTACCGCGCCTCGCGCGACGCTCCGCTGAATGCGCGTGAACGCCGGGGAGCACGGCCATGACGCGCGATTCGACCGCCGCGTTCGCGGCATTTTATCGGGCCGAGCACGGGCGACTGCTGCGCTACTTCAGGACGAGGGTCGGTCGCGACGAGGCGCCCGATCTGGTGCAGGAGACGTTCGCTCGCCTGCTGCGCAGCGGCGCTTTCGAGCGGATGGACAATCCGCAGGCCTACCTGACCCGCTCCGCCCGCAATCTGCTGATCGACCGCGCGCGCCAGCAACAGCAGTCGCAAGCCCTCATCTTTCCCTTCGACGAAGGCTGCGACGCCCCCGTCTACCCGGAGCAAACGTGGCGAATCGAGGAAGCCGACTTGCGGCGAGCCTACGGACGCGCGCTCCGCGCCATGTCGCGCCGAACCCGGCGTGTTTTCATGATGCACCGGATGAGGCGCATGACCTACATGGAGATTGCGAAACAACTCGGCATCGGCGACAAGGGCGTCCAACATCACGTGAGCTTGGCGTTGGCGCGGATACGCCGAGCATTGGCAGGCTGGAGTGTGGCTGGATAACCGGCCTGGGCAAAGCTCTCTGGGAACAATGTTCTAGTCTCAGCCACTTTGCACGGACACCAGCCACAGGATTTGCAGTCTTGGCTGCGGCGGATTCCTGACTTGCCTGCATTTTGTACGGCTGCTAACCGGCGTTAGATGCGAAACCGTTTGGTCCACTTATTGTTGCTCATTGTAGCGCTTATGGCGGGCCTCGATACGCTGGCCATGGCTTATGACGCCGCACCGGTGGGCGTTGATGTGCATCAGCATGTTTTTGTAGAGGTCGCGCACGACGCGACCCCCGACGACAGTGCTCCGAACGGCAACGCGCTTCTCCACCATCATCATTGCCCCGCAGGCCTGCTTTCCGACGAGTCCGAGATGCCTGGCAGCTGGCCGGCGCGCGATATCCATCTCGCGCGCGCAACTGTTGTGCTCGCTTCACGCGCGCCCGCTCCCCCAACCGAGCCTCCCGCCGCCTGATCACTGCTCCGCGCTGGCATTTGCCTGCGCCCTTTTGCATTGATCAGGAGTACTTATGTCGAAATCACTGGGCGTCCTGCTGTTCGCAGGGACGCTGGCAATGGCAGGGCAACCTGCGTTCGCCGAACCTGTCTCTCTGTCCGACGCGCTGGCGCGCGGACGAGACGTATCGCCACGGCTCGCCAAGGCCAAAGCCGAACTTAAGGCGGCCGTGGGGCGTGCCATGCAGGCGGGTGTGCGTCCGAATCCCACCATATCCGCCGAAGTCGAGAATTTCAGCGGCACCGGACCCTATCGAACCTTTCGCCAGACCGAGACCACAATTGCGGTGTCGCAGCCTTTCGAGCTCGGGGGAAAAAGGCGCGCGCGCAAGGAGGTCGCCGCCGCCGAGCGGTCGTTCGCCGAGATCGCGCTACGAATGGCCGACGCCGACCTCATCCACGACATTACCGTGTCGTACGCCGAACTGCGCGCGGCGGAGGATCGGGAAGCGCTCGCCGACAGTGTCCATGAAAGGGCGGTCGAGCTGGCGCGCATCGCTGAGACGCTCGTTGACGTGGGTCGTGACCCGCCGCTGACGAAGCTGCGGGCCGACGCCCTGCTGGCGGAGGCAAAGGCCGAACGTCTGCGCGCGCAGTCAGAACTTCTGTCGGCGCGGCAAGAATTGGCCCTGCTCATCGGCAGCGAAGATCCCGAGCTGTCGGTCATCGCTCAGGATCTTCCGCCGCCGCCCGCCTTGCCGGCCGATGCGCAGAGCCTCGACGAACGCCTCGCGGCGGCGGAGCGAGATGCCGCTTCGGCACGAGTGCACCTCGCTCAGGCCGAGGGCGTGCCCGACATCACGGCATCGGGAGGAGTTCGCAACTTCCGCGAAAACAAGGATACCGCCTTCATCGTCGGTGTTTCCATTCCACTGCCAGTGTTTAACAGCAATCGCGGCAACATCTCTGCCGCGCGCGCCGGTGGCGAAGCCGCCGAAGCGCAGCTGGCCCAGACGCGCCTCGATACCCGCTTCTCGCGGCGCGGCGCTGAACTGATGCTGGCGGCGGCGAACGAACGGGTTTCCGCCTTGTCGGGAGCCGGTCATTCCCAGGCGAGTGAAGCCGCGCGGGTCGCCGAGATCGGCTACCAACAAGGCAAGTTCACGCTCATCGAACTGATTGACGCCCAGGAGGCGCTGACCAGCGCCAATCTCAAACTGATCGAAGCGCAGCTTGATCGCGCCCGCGCCCTTGCCGCGCTGGGCCGCGCGAACGCGCAATAGGGAACTGAAAATCATGCAAATCTTCGAAACCAAGAATCGCCTCATGGCCGCCGTCGCGGTCGGGGCTCTCCTGTTGGGCGGCAGCGGTATCCTGATCGGTCGCTCGATGACCGCTCCCGAGGCCGCCGCACCCGCGGCATCCGCCGAGGAAGAAGAGGAAGGACATGTCGAAGGGCAGATTCTGATGGACGAGGCGCGCGCCAAAGGCGCGGGCATCGTCACCGAGACGATCCAGGCTGGTGGTCTCGGCTCGGAAATACTTGCGCAGGGAGTCGTGGCAGCGACGCCCGAAGGCGAGGCCGTTCTGACGGCGCGTGCAGATGGAGCGATTACGCGCATCAACCGCCGTCTCGGCGACGCCGTGCGTGCCGGGGAAGCGGTAGCAGTGATGGAAAGCCGCGATGCGGCCGCGATTGCCTCCGAACGGAGTGCGGCCAGCGCCCGCCTCGCCCTCGCTCGGTCAACCTATGCGCGCGAGAAGAAGCTATTTGATGCGCGGATTACCGCGAAGCAGGATCTCGAAGCCGCCGCCGCCGCGCTTGCCGAAGCCGAGGCCGAAGCACGGCGTTCGCAGTCGGCTGCCGCTGCCGCCAAGGTTTCGGGCGACGGTCGCACCCTGGCGGTGACGAGCCTTATTTCCGGGCGAATCACGAAATCCGACGCCAAGCTCGGATCCTATGTGCTCGCCGGAACCGAATTGTTCCGCGTCTCCGACCCCAATCGTATCCAGATCAATGCCTCGGTGCTCGCGGCCGATGCGCGTCGGATCAAGCCCGGCGATACCGCGGTCATCGAACTTCTCGGTGGCGAGACGGTCGACGCACGGGTTCGCTCGGCAACCCCCAGCCTCGATCCCGAGAGCAAAAGCGCCACAATCATACTCATTCCCGGTGGCATTGCCGGGCTGACGCCCGGTCAGGGCCTTCGCGCACGCATCAAACCGCAGGGTGGTGCAGACTCCGCCCTGATCGCTTTGCCCGAAGAGGCGGTGCAGACCGTCGAAGGCCGCGAGGTTGTCTTCGTCAAGACCGCCATGGGCTTCCAGGCGACCACGGTGGTCACCGGCAAGCGCGGCGGCGGCCGCATCGAGATCGTCGACGGCGTAAAGCCTGGCGAGGTCATCGCAACGCGCGGTGCCTTCCTGCTCAAGGCCGAAATCGGCAAGGGCGAGGCGGAGCATTGAGATGATCGAAAAACTCCTCGACGCGTCGATACGCTTTCGCTGGGGTGTGGTCATCCTCACCCTCATCATCTCGGCTTATGGCCTCACGCAGCTCTTGAAGCTGCCCGTCGATGCCGTGCCCGACATCACCAACAAGCAGGTGCAGATCAACACCGTCCAGCCCAATCTCGGGCCGCTCGACATCGAACGCCTCGTGACCTTCCCCATCGAAACCGCGATGGCTGGCATTCCGGGACTGGAAAGTTCGCGATCGATCTCGCGCAACGGGTTCAGCCAGGTCACGGTGATTTTCGAAGATCATACCGATCTCTATTTCGCGCGGCAGCAGGTCGCCGAGCGCCTCAATCAGGCTCAGGGCACCTTACCTGACGGCGCCGAACCCCAGATGGGGCCGGTCTCGACGGGCCTTGGCGAAGTGCTGATGTACACGGTCGATTTTGCGCCGACCGCGACCAAGGACAATCCGAAAATTCCAGGGAAGCCGGGTTTCCAGCCCGACGGCTCCTACATGACTCCAACCGGCGAAATCCTCGTCGATGATGTTGCCAAGCTTGGCTATCTGCGCACCGTGCAGGATTGGGTTATCCGTCCGCAGCTGCGAACGGTGCCGGGTGTCGCCGGCGTCGATTCTATCGGCGGCTATGAAAAACAGTTCGTCGTCCAGCCCGACGCGACCAAATTGGCGAGCTACGGCATCTCCTTCTCCGAGCTTGCCGAAGCTCTCGAGCGAGCCAACATCTCGGTCGGCGCGAACTTCATCGAACGCGGCGGAGAGGCCTTCCTCGTCCGCGCCGACGGCCGCATCCGCTCGCTCGACGAGATCGGCCGTGCGACCGTTGCTAGCCGCGGCGGTGTTCCCGTCGTGGTCCGCGACGTCGCGACGGTGCAGATCGGCGGTGAACTGCGCACCGGTTCGGCGTCGGAAAATGGCAAAGAACTTGTCGTTGGCACCGTGCTGATGCTCGCGAACGGCAACAGCCGGATCGTGGCTTCGGCGGCCGCCGAACGGCTAAAGGATGTCGCAAAGTCGATGCCGCCCGGCATCGTCGTAAAACCGGTGCTCGACCGATCGCAGCTCGTCGATGCCACGATCGGCACCGTCGAGAAGAATCTCGCCGAAGGCGCGCTACTCGTCGCGGCGGTGCTGTTCTGGCTGCTAGGCAATTTCCGCGCCGCGGTAATCGCGACCTTGGTGATCCCGATCTCGTTCCTGATCATGGGCACGGGCATGAATATTACCGGGACATCGGGCAATTTAATGAGCCTTGGCGCGCTCGACTTCGGACTGATCGTCGATGGTTCGATCATCATCATCGAAAACTGCCTCAGGCGGCTGGCGGAACGACAACATCATGAAGGCCGATTGCTTTCGCTGAGCGAGCGGCTGCACGAGGTGTTCGAAGCCTCGCGCGAAATGGTGAAGCCAACGATCTACGGGCAGGCAATCATCTTTCTCGTATTCGTGCCTTTGCTCACCTTCACCGGCGTCGAAGGCAAGACCTTCTCGCCGATGGCGATTACGGTGCTGCTGGCGCTCGCCGGTGCGTTCGTTGCATCGCTCACCTTCGTCCCGGCAATGGTCGCGCTGCTCATTCGCGGCGAAGTCGCTGAGAAGGAAGTGCGCGCGATCGCTTGGGTGAAGACGCGCTACGAGCCCGTGCTCAAGCGCGTCATCGCGCGCCCTTGGCCGTGGATCGGTGCAGGTGGCGGGACTTTTGCCGCCGCCATCCTCGTCTTCGGGATGCTTGGCAGTGAGTTCATCCCCGTGCTCGGCGAGGGCAATCTCGCAATGCAGGCGCTGCGCATCCCCTCGACATCGCTGAACAAGTCGCAGGAAATGCAGCTGCAGGTCGAAAAGGCGGTCTCGTCGCTTCCCGAGGTCGCCTTCATCTACTCGAAGACGGGTACGGCGGAGGTCGCCAGCGATCCGATGCCCCCCAACGCGTCGGACACCTTCATCATATTGAAGCCGCGCGATGCCTGGCCCGATGGCGTGAGCACCAAGGACGACGTGATCGAGCGGGTGGAGAAGAAGCTCGAACCGCTCGTCGGCAACGCCTTCGAGATCAGCCAGCCGATCCAGCTCCGGTTCAACGAACTGATCGCGGGCGTACGAGGTGACATCGCGATCAAACTCTACGGCGATGATCTCGATGAAATGGGCCGCGCCGCGCAGCAGGTGGCGGCGATCCTGAACACCGTTCCGGGTGCCGCCGACGTCAAGGTCGAGCAAACCGCGGGCTTCCCCGTGCTTGATGTCCAGTTCGACCGCGACGCGATCGCGCGTTACGGCCTGACGCTTCAGGATGTCAGCGATACGGTCGCCGCGGCCCTTGGGGGGCGCGAGGCGGGGATCGTGTTCGAAGGCGACCGGCGCTACGATATCGTCGTCCGGCTCGACCGGGCCACGCGCGACGATCTCGACGCGGTAGGTGCGCTTCCCGTGCTCCTTCCGGGCGAAGGTGGCGCGCGGGCATCGGTGCCGCTCAGCGAATTGGCGAGGTTCGGCTTTTCGGAAGGCCTGAATCAGGTCAGCCGCGAAAACGGCAAGCGGCGCGTCGTGGTGCAAGCCAATGTCCGCGGCAATGACCTGGGCTCGTTCGTCGCCGAAGCGCAGGAAAAGGTGAATGCGCAGGTCAAGCTTCCCACCGGGAGCTTTATCGAATGGGGTGGGCAGTTCGAAAATCTGCAAGCTGCGTCGGCGCGTCTGTCGATCGTTATCCCGATCATCTTCGCCGCCATCTTCGGCATATTGTTCATGGCACTGGGCGGCGTGCGCCAGGCGATTGCTGTCTACTCGGCAATTCCCCTCGCGCTCGCCGGCGGCGTCTTCTCGCTGCTCTTGACCGGGCTTCCCTTCTCGGTCTCGGCGGCGGTGGGCTTCATCGTGCTGTCGGGCGTGACGGTGCTTAATGGTCTTGTCGTGATGTCGAGCATCAACCAGCGCATCGACGAAGGCAAACCTGTCGATGTCGCCATTGGTGAAGGCGTGATGGAGCGTGTCCGGGCGGTGCTGATGACGGGGATCGTCCCCGCGATCGGCTTCGTGCCGATGGCGCTGGCCACCGGGACCGGCGCCGAGGTGCAAAAACCGCTCGCGATCGTCGTGATCGGCGGGTTGATTACCTCGACGCTGCTGACCTTGTTCGTCCTCCCCGCTATCAGCCATCTGCTGCTCCGCGGACGACATAACAAGCATGTGGCTGGCGACTACACCGACGTTACCGCGCTCGGCGAACGGGTCTTCCTGCCGGGCGACGACAATAAGGGCGGGCAGCCCGAGTGAGCGAAGTTCATGTTAGTGCTGCGCGATATGGCGAAACCGATGGCGGCTATCCGCCGCCATCGGCTTTTCCGGAGGCCGTCCGATGAAGTTTCAAATTCTCCTGCCGGCAATGTTCCTCGCTGCGTGCGCGCCCGCGAAACAGGATAGCGCCGCGGACGGCGCGGGGCATGGCGCCATGCAGCATGCGGCGGCGACCTCCACTTCCGCGGGCAAGGCCTTTGGGGCGGTCGCCGATGGGATGTACAAGGATATGGCGGTCGTCCTCACCGGCGACGCCGATACCGACTTCATGCGCTCGATGGTCCCGCATCATGAAGGCGCGGTGGCGATGGCCAAGGTCGTGCTTGAACATGGCAGGGGCCCCGAAGTGCGCGCGCTCGCCCAATCGGTAATCGCGGCGCAGAAAAAGGAGATCGCTGTCATACTAAACTGGCTGGAACGGCGCGACCAGGCGGGGCGCCCAAGTCCGGGCACGGCGAACTAAATTGGCTGCGGCACCCGAACCTCCCGCCGCCGCAATCGATCCCGATGACGGCGGCGAACGCCCGGAAGAACGGCGCACCTTGTGGGCCGTCCTCCTGCTTAACGCCGCCATTGCCGGCGGCTTCTTCGCCAGCGGCATTTTCGCCGATTCGAGCGCGCTCGTCGCCAACGGGGTCGACAACACGGCCGATGTCGCGGTCTATGCGATCAGCCTGGCCGCGCTGACTCGCGGCGACCAGTGGAAAGCCCGCGCTGCGAAGGCATCGGGCGTCATGCTACTGCTGTTCGCGATCGCCATCCCGATCGATGTCGGCCGCCGCTATATCATGGGTAGCGAGCCTATCGGAGCGACAATGATGATCATATCCGCGGTCGCCGCAGTCGTGAACTACATCTGCCTGCGGTTGCTGCAACGGTTGGAGAAGCCCGACGTTAACGTCCGTGCGGCGAAGACGTTCAGTTTCAACGACTTCGTTTCCAACGGAGGGATTCTTGTCGCCGGCGCGCTCGTTCTGTGGCTCGGCAGCAACTTGCCCGACCTGCTCGTCGGCCTCGCCACCGCCGGGATCGCGATCAAAGGCGCCGTCGAGATTCTGCGCGACGCACACGGCGAAGAGAAAAGTTCTAATGGCGGCTCGATATAGCGGGAACACGAATGGTTCCCGGCATGCGCAAGTGGTCAACTAAAAGGATCGAAAGATGACGGAAACGGTCAGGCTCGATATCGAACTCTTGCTTCCGGAGGTGCCCGATGAGGCGGACCGCTGCATAGAACGGTTGTCCGGCGAACTGCAGGGCCGGCCGGGCGTCGAAAAGGCGCATGTCGTTGCCGCGCAGGGCGACGCACCCGTCCAGCTTTGTATCCACTATGATCCCGACGTCGTGCCGCTCGAACGGGTGCGCCAGCTCGCCCGAAGTGCCGGGGCGGCACTGACCGACCAATATCAGCATCTTCTCTGGACCGACGTCGAGGGGCTCGGACACACGCGGCGCGCCCGAACGGTGAGTGATCGTTTGCGCCAGCTTTCCGGCGTCGTCGAAGCCGAGGCGAGCGCGGCGGGGATGATCCGCGTCGAGTTCAGCCGAACCGACATATCGCTCGACCGGATCCGCGCGGCGCTGGCCGATATGAGCGTCTATCCGAAATCGGCGACCGCAATAGCGGCGACGCCGGTGAAGGACGCACACGACGAGATCGGCGATCATAGTGGCCATGATCACGCCGAGCATGCCGAAGGGGAGCATGTACATGCCCATGGCGGCATTTTTGGCGCGAACACCGAGCTTTATGTCGCGCTGCTGTGCGGGGCGGTGCTCGGGGTCGGCTTCGCGATCGAGAAGGTGGCCGACGCGCCGACCTGGGTTTCGCTCGCTTTCTATATTGCCGCTTATGGCCTTGGCGGCTGTTTCACCCTGCGCGAGGCGATCGAGAATCTGAAGCTCAAGCGATTCGAGATCGACACGCTGATGCTCGTCGCCGCGGCGGGTGCCGCCGCGCTTGGCGCTTGGGCCGAAGGGGCGCTCTTGCTCTTTCTCTTCAGCTTCGGCCATGCGCTCGAACATTATGCGATGGGGCGTGCCAAGCGGGCCATTGAGGCGCTGGCGGAACTGGCGCCGCAAACCGCGCTTGTTCGCCGCGACAGTGAAGTGCGCGAGTTTCCGGTCGAGGAACTGGTGGTCGGCGATATCGTCATCGTCAAGCCCAATGAGCGGCTCCCGGCCGATGGCTTCATCGTCCTCGGCCGATCGAGCGTCAACCAGGCGCCGGTGACCGGCGAGAGCGTGCCGGTCGACAAGGAACCAGTCGCCGAGGCTAAAGAGGCCGCGCTACGCGCCGACACGCTCGATGCGAAACATCGCGTGTTTGCCGGCACCATCAATGGCGAAGGCGCGATCGAAATCGCGGTCACCCGGCTTTCCACCGACACGACGCTCGCGAAGGTCGTGAAGATGGTCAACGAGGCCGAGACCCAGAAATCGCCGACCCAGCGCTTTACCGACAAGTTCGAGCGCGTCTTCGTACCGAGTGTCCTCGGGCTCGTTTTCCTCCTGCTTTTCGCGGGGTTTGTCGTCGACGAGCCGTTCCGCGACAGCTTCTACCGGGCCATGGCCGTGCTCGTCGCAGCGAGTCCTTGCGCGCTCGCGATCGCCACGCCGAGCGCGGTCCTGTCCGGGGTCGCGCGCGCCGCGCGCGGTGGCGTCCTCGTCAAGGGCGGCGGCCCACTTGAAAATCTCGGTTCGCTGACGGCGCTCGCGTTCGACAAGACCGGCACGCTGACCGAGGGACGGCCGCGTATCACCGATGTGGTGCGGGCGACCGGCACGACCGACACCGAACTGCTGGCCATCGCGGTGGCGGTCGAGAACCTGAGCGACCATCCGCTCGCCACGGCGATCGTGCGTGACGGCCGCGAAATGCTCAAGGATGCCGCTCTCCCCGTTGCTACCAACCTGAAGAACCTGACCGGGCGCGGCGTCCGGGCGCAGGTGGACGGCGAAACCGTGAGCATCGGAAAAGCGGAGATGTTCGGCGCCGATGGCATTGCGCCTCTTTCCTCCGAGATGGCAGAGGCGATCGAGCGGTTGCGCGAAAATGGCCGCACGACGATGGTGGTGCGCAAGGGCACGCGCGACCTCGGCGCGATCGGGCTCATGGATACGCCGCGTGCCGCGGCGCGCGAGGCGATCTCGCGGCTGCGCGAATTGGGCATCGGCCGAATGATCATGATTTCGGGCGATCATCAGCGCGTCGCCGAATCCATCGCCGCCGAAGTGGGTCTGAGTGAAGCCTGGGGCGACCTGATGCCCGAGCAGAAAGTCGACGCGATCAAGAAGCTACGCGCCGAAATGCCCGTCGCAATGGTCGGCGACGGGGTCAATGACGCGCCGGCGATGGCGAGCGCCACCGTCGGAATCGCGATGGGCGCAGCGGGTTCCGACGTCGCGCTGGAGACGGCCGATATCGCGCTGATGGCGGACGATCTGGCGCATCTGCCCTTCGCGATTGGGCTCAGCCGCCGGACCCGCTCGATCATCCGCCAGAATATGGTCGTCAGTCTTGGCGTCGTCGTCGTCCTGGTCCCGGCGACGATCTTTGGCCTGGGGATCGGCCCGGCGGTCGCGGCGCATGAAGGCTCGACCCTCGTGGTTGTCGCCAATGCACTGCGGCTGCTTGCTTATCGCGAATAGCTGCGCGCTGGGACTTGGCGCGGTTAGGGGAGATGGACGTGTTCGAGATTGTAAGGGAGACGCTGCTGCTGCGATCGCCCGACCAGCTCTGGGAAGTACTGGCGGATTTCGACCGATACGAACGCTGGAAACCCTATGTACGGCCAAAGGGACTCTTTGAGCGCGGCGCGGAGATCGAATTTTCCTTCCGCATGAACCCGGCAAACCCGCGCTTCTGGCGGGTAACGGCAACCATATCCCGATGCGACCCCGGAGAGCATCTCGCGTTCGACGTGAAGCTCGGCGGGATGCTGCTGTCGATCGAGGAGCATTTCAAGATCGAGCCGGCGCCGGAAGGTACGCGGTTGACCCACAGCATAAGCTGCAAGGGGCTGATCGCTCGTCTCGGGCTTCCCAAGATACGCCGGAACTTTGAAGTCCTTCTGAGCGAAACCAACCGCCTCCTGACACAATATCTCGCTCGGCCTCGGTCCAAACCGGCAGCGAAGGTCATGCGGTCGAAGAAGGGGCGGCGGTCGTGAACACGATCATCCGCGGAGGACATGCGACGGGTCGTGCTGGAAAGTGATGATGCCCGTCCCGGCGAAATGTCGGGGCGGGCCTTCTGTGCCGGAATTTACGCGCCAGTCCTGCCGCCTTGCCGCGAATACGACCCGGGTCGCCGCTGGGCCGCCAGCAAGAGCCGCATATTCAGAGGTCATTCAACGACAAGAGAGGATTTCTGGCCGCCGCGATTGCGGCATCATAGCGGTCGAGCGAACCGCTTTTGCCAAGCGCGGGTACGAAATCTCTGTCGGTGTCGGTCATGACCCTTCTTTAGTGACGGCCATCGCATCCGCGCTTGAACGAAGGGGCTATCCCTCGATCATGAGATCACTCGCGCAAATGCCGAACATCGCCTTGATCGTGCGTGCGAAATGGGCACTGTCGCTGAACCCCGCCATGTGCGCCGCCTCCGTTGCGCCCCGTTGCCTGCCGATCGCTTCGAACGCGATCAGCAAACGGCGCCACAGCACATAGCGTTGGAATGGCATTCCGATTTTGGCGGTAAAGAGATGGCGGAACCGTCCGAGCGACAGGCCGCTCTCCCGGCCTGCGTCGGCAAGCCGGACGGCTTGCACGATGCGCGCATCGAGCGGTCGGCGCGGTTCAAGTGCGAGCCAAGCCTTCCAGAAGCCCGTGCCACGGTCGCTCACGACATGGATCGGCTTCGCGCCGTTCGGGCGCGCTCTCAGATCGACGGGCGGACCGAATTGGATCGTCGGCTCGACATACCAGAGCTCCGCCTCGCTCGCCGGAAGAAGACAATGAACGACTTCGGGCTCGATGAGCAGGCACCGACCTATGTAGCGCTGCCCGTGGCTGTCGGTTACTTCGACCGGATCGTCGGCAAAGACCGCCTGCGCGGCGAAGTGCCGATGGGGAACGGCATCTCCGACCGAACCCGACCAGCAGGCGAGGAAATCGCCAATGCGAAGTCTGCCTTTCCAATGAGCTAGGTCGGTCATGCTATTCTGATAGCAGCAGGTCTACCTCGCCGTCACCCCGGGCGACGAACTCGCTTGGCGTTCATATGCTTCTGAATAGGCGCCCTCCGGTTGGGCCTGTTGATCGCAGCTTAGCCAAAGACGCCGATTCTATATTGATTGCCAGGCCCCAATCAGTCATTGCAAATCATTCTCAATAAAGGTGGCTGGCGTGGCGATGACCCTGAACCGAAATTCATTCGCGCCGATGCGGGCGCTGGGGCGCGGCGCTCTGGCCATTTTGCTCTTGGCTCTGTTCGCGCTCCAGCCGGCCCGCGCGAGCGAATCCGAGGTTCAGACCATTTGGCGGCTGCTCGATTATGTTGCCGTTGATTATCCCGGTGCGGTGTCCGGCGACAAGGTTATGAGTGCGGCTGAATATGCCGAGATGACCGAGTTTGCCACGCAGGTCGAAGCGCGTTTGAAGCGACTGCCGCAGAAGGCCGCGAAGCCGAATTTGGTGGCTCGCGCCGCCACCTTGCGCCAATCGATCGCTGCGAAATCCGCACCGGCGACGATCGAAGAACAATCGCGGGGGCTCGCCGAGGCTTTGCTTGGAAGTTACCCCGTGCCGCTGGCGCCGCGGTCGGCTCCCGATCTGGCGCGCGGCGCGAAGCTCTACGCGGAAAATTGTTCCATGTGTCATGGCGCGACCGGTGCCGGAAACGGCCCGGGCGCCGCGGGGCTCGATCCGCCGCCGATCGCTTTCACGGACGCGGCGCGAGCGCGCGAGCGTAGCCTGTTCGCGCTCTACCAAGTGATTTCGCAAGGCCTTGAGGGAACGTCGATGGCAAGTTTCGAAGCCCTTCCCGACGGCGATCGCTGGGCGCTGTCCTTTTATGTCGGCAGCCTCGCCTTTCCCGAATCTTCGCAAACCGTCGGTCGGCAGATATGGGATGCGGAGGCGCCCGTTCGGGCCGCCATACCCGATCTTGCAACCCTCGTGGCCAAGACGCCTGCGCAGCTTGCGCGTGAGATAGGAGATGACAAGGCCGGGCCGCTGACCGCCTTTTTGCGTCGCCAGCCCGAAGCCGCCGTTGCGAAACCGGCCGGCTCGCTGGCGCTGTCCCGCCAGCGCCTCGAAGCGAGCCTGAAAGCCTATTCGGCAGGCGACCGCGGCGCCGCGTCCGATCTGGCGTTATCCGCCTATCTCGACGGATTTGAACCAGTCGAACCGGTTCTAGCAGCGCGCGATCCCGACCTCATGGCGAAGATCGAGCTGGCGATGGGAAATTTGCGTTCGACCATCGGGAAGGGCCGCCCGGTCGCGGAAGTCGAGACGGCAAATGCCGAGGTTGCCCGGCTGTTCGTCGAAGCCGAAGCTGCCCTCGCCCCTGAGCAGGCGAGCGTCTCTTCCAGCTTTCTCGGTGCTTTCGGAATCCTTTTGCGCGAAGGCCTTGAGGCGCTGCTGATCGTGATCGCCATGATGGCCTTTCTGCGCAAAACTGGCCGAACCGACGTGATGGGATATGTCCATGGCGGCTGGGTCTCGGCGCTCACCGCTGGGGCGTTGACCTGGTTCGTCGCAACCTACTTTATCGGGGTCAGCGGGGCATCACGCGAACTCACCGAAGGCTTTGGTTCGCTCTTCGCTGCAATTATCCTGATCTCGGTCGGCATCTGGATGCATGGCAAGAGCAATGCCGAAGCTTGGCAGCGCTATATCAAGGAAAAAATCTCCGCTGCGCTGTCGCGCCGGTCGGCATGGTTTCTGTTCGGCCTGACCTTCCTCGTGGTCTATCGCGAGGTGTTCGAAACGATCCTCTTTTACGCAGCCCTGTGGGCGCAGGGAAATGGCGGCGCCATGCTGGCGGGGGCTGCGACGGCTGCTGTCCTGCTTGGCTTGATCGCCTGGGCAATGCTGTGCTACAGCGCCCGGCTCCCGATCACGCAATTCTTCTCCTGGAGCGCGGCGCTGATCGCAGTCCTGGCCATTGGCCTGGCCGGTAAGGGTGTCGGCGGATTGCAAGAAGCCGGCCTACTCGGCGTTACGCCGCTGGCCGGATTTCCCCGGGTTCCGATCCTGGGAGTATACCCGACGCTTCAGACGGTCCTGGCGCAGCTTGCGGCTGCCATCATCCTTGCCGCAGGCTTCTGGTTCAATCGGGCAAGGGCGCCGCGCGCGGCTTAGCTGCGCGCCGCGAGGAACATCATCAGCATGCCGTCAGTGGGCACGAGCAACGGCCGACTTCCCGCACGTCACTCCGCGGCCACTCCCGCCTTGTGCGAAGAAATCTCTCCGAGCGCGTCGCGGACGATATCATAGGCTGAATGGAGGAAGAGCAGCGCAATGACGCCCGCGACGAGCAGGTCGGGCCAGGCCTTGCCGGTCACCGCAACCAGACCAGCCGCGACGATGACCGCCACATTGGCGAGGGCATCGTTGCGCGAGAACAGCCAGATCGCGCGCGCTGTCGCGTCGCCTTCGTTGCGGAAGCGGCTAAGGACGAGCGCCGCCGAGATGTTGACGAGCAGGGCGGCGATGCCGATGCCGCCCATCAGGTCGGCCTCAGGCGGGATGGCGTGAAAGCTGCGCCAGATCGCCGATCCAATGACGCCAAGGCCGAGGACAGCGAGAAAGCAGCCCTGAGCCAGCGCGGTTCGGCTGCGCGCAACCGCCGACCAGCCGAGCGCGATCAGTCCTACAAGGGTGATCGATCCATCGCCGATGAAATCGAGCGAATCGGCCTTGAGTGCCTGCGACCGCGCAAGGAAGCCGCCCGCCAGTTCGATCACGCCAAAGCCGAGGTTGAGAAGGACAACGATCCAGAGCGCGCGCCGATATGCGGGGTCAACACCCGCGCGCTTTTCGTCCGCTTCGCAGCCGCAATCGCTCATTCCGTCATTCTTTCCCTTCTCGAGTCGGCGCTCTATATGCACCCTCCAGCAACTATAGGTTCAAGCGATGAAAATAGGCGAATTGGCGCGCGCGACCGACACGAAGGTCGAAACCATCCGCTACTATGAAGTCGCGGGCCTGCTGGCGCCTCCGGCACGGACCGGCGGCAATTATCGCTCCTACGGAACCGGCGATCTCGAGCGCCTGTCCTTTATTCGCCGCGCTCGCGATCTCGGATTTTCGCTCGAGGAGGTTCGCGAGCTTCTAGCGCTCGCCGACGACCGCGACCAGCCCTGCGGCGCCGTCGATGCGGTCGCAAGCAGCCATCTCGCGACGATCGAGCGCAAGATCGCCGATCTCGCCCAGATGCGCGACGAACTCGCGCGCATTATCGGTGGCTGCCGCTTGGGAAAAGTCGGCGACTGCAAGATCATCCAGACGCTCGGGCCGATGCGCGGCGCCGCGCGAAACTGACGCGCCGCCCAAAGGCCGGCGCGCGATCAGGAGGCGGGAAGCGCCTCGATCCGCGTGATGCGCCCTTTGGCGCCATCCCAGTCGAGCTCAAAGGCGACGCGGTCGCCAACCTTGAGGCCCTTCAGCAAGTCCGCCGAGGCCTCGAACCCCATCGTCATCGGCGGCCATTTCAGCGCGGCGATTTCGCCATGATCGAGCGTGACGGTCCCCTTGGCTGTATCGATCGCGGTGATTTTTCCTTCGCCTTTTCCACGCTGCACCGAAGCCGGAGCGGCTGCGGTCGTTTCCTTGGGGGCGGGGGTCTGCTGTTTGTCGGCCTCCGGGCTGCAGGCGCCTACGGCCATCAGCACGACCGCGCTCGCAGCCAATATGCACTTCGTCTTCATGTCGTTTCTCCTTGCTTTCATGTTACGTCTCTTCGGTTTTCAACGGGGGTCGATCGGGCCATCGCCGCCGCATCATCAGATAGGCGGCGGGGATGATGAACATCGACAAGAGCGGTGCGGTGATCATCCCGCCGACCATCGGCGCGGCGATCCGGCTCATCACCTCGGATCCGGTGCCGGTTCCTATGAGGATCGGGAACAGGCCCGCGAGTATGACCGCGACGGTCATTGCCTTGGGCCGGACCCGGAGCAGCGCGCCGTCGCGAACCGCGTCCTCGATCGGGCCGTCACCGCGCGCCGCGAGCGCATGCTTGAGATAGATGAGCATCACCACCCCAAACTCCGCCGCGACGCCCGCAAGCGCGATGAAGCCAACCGCACTCGCCACCGACTGGTTGTAGCCGAGCAAATAGAGCAGCCACAGCCCGCCGGTGAGTGCGAAGGGCAAAGTTGCCATGATGAGCAGCGCCTCGTCCCAGCGCCGGAAGGTCAGGTAGAGCAGGATGAGGATGACCGCGAGCGTGACGGGTATGACGATCTTCATCCGCTCGGCCGCACGCACGAGGAATTCAAACTGGCCGGTATAGGAGATGCTGATCCCCGGCGGCAGTTTGACATCGCGCGCGACCGCCTGCTGGATGTCCTGCACCAGTCGCTGAAGATCGCGGTCGCGGCCGTCGACATAGATCCAGGTCACCGGCCGGCCGTTCTCGCTGCGCAGCATCGGCGGTCCGTCGCTGATCCGGACCGCCGCTACCGTGCCGAGCGTGATCTGCTGGCGCGACGGGGTGAGGATCGGCAAATTCTCGAGCTTGCCCCAGCTGTCGCGAAGCTCGCGCGGATAGCGCACGCTGATCGGATAACGCGCCAGCCCCTCGACCGTCTGGCCAATCGTCTCGCCGCCGATGACGCCGCCGACGATGGATTGCACATCGGCAACGTTGAGACCGTAGCGCGCGGCGGCGGCGCGATCGATGTCGACATCGATATAGCGCCCGCCGGTCAGCCGCTCGGCGAGCGCCGAGGCGACGCCGGGAACCTTGCGGACGATATCTTCGATCCGCTTCGCGGTGCGGTCGATCTCGGCGACGTTCGATCCCGCGACCTTGATGCCGACCGGGCTCTTGATCCCCGTCGCCAGCATGTCGATGCGGTTGCGGATCGGTGGAATCCAGAAATTGGCGAGGCCGGGGACCTTCACGCGGGCATCGAGTTCGGCAACCAGCTTTTCGGGGGTCATCCCCCCGCGCCATTGATCGCGCGGCTTGAAGCGGATCGTCGTCTCGAACATCTCGAGCGGGGCGGGATCGGTCGCAGTGTCGGCGCGCCCGGCCTTGCCGAAGACGCTCTCGACCTCGGGCACCGTCTTGATGAGCCGGTCGGTCTGCTGGAGCAGGCTCGACGCCTTGGCCGACGAAATGCCGGGAAGCGCCGAGGGCATATAGAGCAAGTCGCCCTCGTTGAGCTGCGGCATGAACTCGCCGCCGAGCTGGGTCAGCGGCCACAGGCTGGTCGCAAAGATGAGGCCGGCGACCGCGAGCGTCCGCCGGGGATGACAGAGAACCCGGTCGAGCGCGGGGCGGTAGGCGCGGGTCAGCCAGCGGTTGACCGGATTGGCCTGTTCGTTCGGAATCCGTCCGCGAATGAGCCAGCCCATCAACACCGGGACGAGGGTGATCGACAGGGTTGCCGCCGCCGCCATCGCATAGGTTTTGGTGAAGGCAAGCGGCCCGAAGAGTTTGCCTTCCTGTCCTTCGAGCGAGAAGATCGGCAGGAACGAGAAGGTGATGATCAGGAGGCTGAGGAACAGCGCCGGTCCCACCTCGGCAGCGGCGTCGGTGATGACGCGCCACCTTTCCTTGCCCGCGAGCTCTTCGCCCGGGTGAGCCTTTTCCCAATGCTCAATATGTTTATGGGCATTTTCGATCATCACCACCGCGGCGTCGACCATCGCGCCGACCGCAATTGCGATGCCGCCAAGTGAGAGGATATTGGCATTGAGACCCTGAAACCGCATGACGATGAAGGCGATCAAGATGCCGAGTGGCAGGGTGAGGATCGCGACCAGCGCCGAGCGCGCGTGCCAGAGGAACAGCGCGCAAACGAGCGCGACGATGATGAATTCCTCGACGAGCTTCGAGGTGAGATTGTCGACCGCGCGGTCGATCAGGCCCGACCGGTCATAGGTGGTCACGATCTCGACGCCTGGCGGCAGGCCCTGCTTGAGTTCGGCGAGCTTGGCGCGAACCCCCTCGATCACCTCGCGCGCATTCTGGCCTTGGCGCATCACGATGACGCCGCCCGCGACTTCGCCTTCGCCGTTAAGCTCGGCGATACCGCGCCGCATATCGGGACCGATCTGGACGGTGGCGACATCGCCGATCGTCACGGGAATGCCGCCCGCCGCGCTACGAACGGGCACGGCGCGGAAATCGTCGAGGTTTTTAAGATAGCCGCCGGCGCGCACGATATATTCGGCCTCGGCCATTTCGACCGTGCCGCCGCCGCTCTCCTGGTTGGCGCGCTGGAGCGCCTCGGTCACCTCTTGCGCGGTCACGCCATAGGCGGCGAGCTTCGTCGGATCGACGAGGACCTGATATTGCCGCACCATGCCGCCGATGCTCGCGACCTCGGCGACGCCGAGCACCGCCTTGAGCTCGAAGCGCAGAAACCAGTCCTGGAGGCTGCGAAGTTCGGCGAGATCATGGCGTCCGCTCTTGTCGACGAGTGCATATTCGTAAATCCAGCCAACCCCCGTGGCGTCGGGACCGAGCGACGCCCGGGCACCTTCGGGAAGGCGGCTTTGCACCTGGCTCAGATATTCGAGCACTCGGCTGCGCGCCCAATAAAGGTCGGTGCCGTCCTCGAACAACACATAGACGAAGCTGTCGCCGACGAAGCTGTAGCCGCGCACGACGCGCGCGCCCGGAACCGACAGCATCGTTGTCGTGATCGGATAGGTGATCTGGTCCTCGACGATGCGCGGCGCCTGGCCGGGATAGGTGGTGCGGATGATGACCTGCACGTCCGAGAGATCGGGAAGGGCGTCGACCGGCGTCGTGCGGACGGCGGCAATCCCGATTAATGCCAGGATCAGCGCCGCGGCGACGACGAGGCCGCGCGCGGCGACCGATGCGCGAATGATCCGTTCGATCATTTCGCATTGTCCAGCGGCCGGATGGCGATGCCGGTCAGGCTCGCCTCGGAATCGAGCAGGAACTGGCCCGACGCCACGACCTTCTCGCCCGCGGCGAGACCGCGCAATATTTCGGTCTTGCCGCCGCCTTCACGCCCGGTCGCGACCTCGGCGGGGTGATAGCGGCCGTCGCCCATCTCGAGCATCACGATCGTGCGCGTCCCGGTGCGGATGACGGCTTCGCTCGGCACGAGCAGCGCCGGCTTGGCATCGCCCCCCAATGCCACGCTCGCGAACATGCCGGGGCGTAGCCGCCCGCCGCGGTTCGCAAGTTCGATGCGCACGGTCAGCGTCCGGCTGTCCGCCGCCGCAGTCGGCAGGATGGCGACGACACGGCCGCCGAAGCTTTCGCCGGGAAAGGCGGTGAGCTTGGCGTTCGCGCGCTGGCCGACCTCCACAGCGCCGGCCTGCGCTTCGGGGAGCGCGGCATTCAGCCACACCGTCCCGAGCCCCGAGAGTTCCGCAAGCGTCTGCCCGGCGGCGAGCGTCACGCCCGCGCGCGCATTGAGCGTCTGGATGACACCGCCGATCGGCGCACGGACCGTAACCGTGCCGCTCGTCCGCCCGCTGCGATCGACTTGTGCGATCACGGCCTCGGGCATGCCCATCAGGCGCAGGCGTTGCCGCGCTGCGGCGGTGAGTTCGGGCCGGCCAAGGCGTTTGACGCTCAGATACTCGGTCTGGGCGCCGCCCCATTCGGGCGATTGCAGGTCGGCGATCGGAGCGCCCGCGCGAACCACATCGCCGGGCGCGAGCCGATAGACGCGCTCGACGAAGCCGCCCGATCTTGCCTGGACGATCGCGACGTCGCGCTGATTGAAGTCGACCGTGCCGGTGACGTCGAGCGTCGCAGCGAGGCTTCCCATTTCGGCCGCGACGACCCGGATGCCAAGGCTTTGCCCGGCCGATGGATCGACCGAAATGCCGGGCGCTGCATCGGTCCCGCCGCTCCCGTCGGCATATTTGGGAACCAGCTGCATGTCCATGAAGGGCGACTTGCCCGGCTGGTCGAACTTCTGGTTCGGGAACATGGGATCATAATAATAGAGCACTTTGCCGCTATCGTCCGTCGCAGACCCGGCCACCGTCGCGTTGTCGCCGCGCTGCCCCAACCAATAGCCCGCGCCCCCGGCGACCAAAACTGCGGCCATCAGCGCGGCGCGCCACCGCGCCGCCGTCGTCGTCGCATCGGTCATCGCCGCGTCTCCCCATAAGTGTAAATGATCCGCACCGCGTCGCGCGCCACTTCGGCTTCGCGCGCCAGCGCATCGACCTCGGCTTCGGCGAGCGTCAGTGTCGACAAGAGCGCGGTGCCGAGATCGAGACGCCCCGCCCCAAAGCTTTCGAGGTCGAGCTGGGCGCGCTTCTTGGCGAGCGGCACCAGTCTGGTTCGCGCATTCGCCAGCTGTTCGTCGTGCATGCGGTGCATCGCAAGGTCGGCGGACAGCGACGCCTCCACCGCGCGCTCGGCCGCTTCGCGATCGAGCCGCGCGCGGGTCGCTTCGCTCGCGCGCGCGGCGATTTTGGGGTCTTGTCGTTTTTTCGCAAATAGCGGCAGGTCGATCGTCACCCCGACCGTGACGAGATCGCCAAAATTGGGTTCGCGCCGGCCATAGGCGGCGTTGACGGTATAGTCGGGTCGCTTGTCGGCGCGCGCCAGCCCGGTCTCGGCATCGGCGGCCAATGTCCGTGCGTCATAGCCGCGCAGCAGCGGCAAGGCGGCGAGGCCGGCGCGCAGCGCGTCGCCATCGACCGCGAGCGGAGGCAGGTCGACCACCGTATCGGCCGCAGGATCGCCGGTGAACCGGGTGAGCTGCGCCCGGTACCGCGCGATTTCGGCGGTGAGCCCGCTGCGCCGGTCGGCGATTTCGGCGCGCAATTGCTCGGGTTCGAGCGCTTGCGCCGGGCGCGCCGCACCGCTTGCGAGCCGCGCGGTTACCGTTGCCTGCAGATTGTCGAGCTCGGCATCGAGAGAATCGAGTTCCTTCAGCCGCTTTTTCGCATAGTGAAGATCGATCCACGCGAGCGCGGTGGCAAGGCGAACATCCTGCGCCGCGACCGCCTGCTCGGCCTCGGCGACGCCGATCTCGGCGTGCTCGCGCAATGCGCGGGCGCGGCGCTTGGCGGGATTGGTGAATTCCTGACTGATGCCGATGACCTGCATCGTGAAGTCATCGCGGTTGAACCGCCCCGCATCGGGGCCGGTGACCGGAAAATCCTTGATCGCCAGATCGAGCTTGGGGTCGGGCAGGCGATCCGCCGCGATAGCCGCGGATGTGGCCGCGTCGACGCCCGCTTCGCGCGCCCGGAGTTCGGGCGCCTGCGTTTCGGCGCGCCGAAGCGCTTCGTCCAGCGACATGGGTTCGGCGCGAAGTACCGAGGGCAGCAGCGCCAGGACGGTGGTTGCAAGCAATATGCGCATGATGTTCCCCTCTTCGGGCGTAGGCAGGTCCGCCCCCGACGCGTGCGCCGGGGGCGGCACAGCGTCAGCCCTTCGCGGGCATCATCTGACGAGCGGACATGGTCTTCATGCAGTCGGCCGCATCGGACTTCATCATGTCCCCGTCGCAGTTCGCCATCTCGGGCAAGGCGTCGACAACCCAGACGCGGACGCGCGGCGAGATGTTGGACTTGTTCGGTCCGGGTATCTGGCGCTCGCGCCATTCATAGTGACCGCCCGATTTTTCCTGGGCGAAGCTCGGCGTTGCAAAACCGATGGCCGCAATCGCTGCGGCGAATAATAGCATTTTCATTTTGGAATTCCTCGATTGAAAAGCAGGGAACTGCGCGCCGCGACGAGGCGGAGCGCAATGCGCGATTCAACCGAGGGTTAGCGGTGGCTCGGGTTCGGGGCCAAAGTTGCGTCCCACCAGCCGCTGCACGGCGAGCGGATCGACCAGTTCGCACCGATGGCTGGCAACGGCAAGCGGTGCAGCGGGTGTGACGACGGCCAGCGGAATGGCACAGCCCATCTTGGCGATGCAGTCGAGCGTCATGCCTTTGCACGGCTGATCGGACTGCGAGGTGTCGACGCCCATCATCTCGGCGCACTCGGGACTCATCGCCGGCGATGCAGCGGGCTGCACCTCTTGCGCGATCGGCCTGGCCGTCGCGAACGCCGCCTCCTGGCCAAAGAGACCAAGGAGTGCGCCCGCGAGCAGCATCAAGGTAAGCCAGTGCTTCACAAATTCCCTTTTTCGGCGCGGAGGCTTCCTGTGTCAATTCGCGGCAGGCAACAATTGGTTACAATCAAGCGCATGCGAGCGCAGGTCCGGGACCCGAAGGGGAATGCCTTCCCCTGATGGCCAGCCCCGGTCTGGCCATACCCCTTCCGCGTGGGCTGGCCGCCCCCGCGACGCCCCCGCATGAATGGGCGCGGTTGTGGATGGGCGCTCTCTGTCGGCGACAGGCGCCAACAGGGATCGCATGCTTGTTTGAATCGCGCTGCGCACTCGACGCGCCTGTCTTGGCGGTGCGACGGCTAAGCACATCTGCGCGCGCACGCCCCACCACCGGCGGCCGCGCCGAGAGCGCGTCTTCGTGTGGGATCCGTCGGAGCGCCGGATCTTGGTCAAAGCAAGCAGGGTCGCCGCGCCGAGCGCGCCGGCGTTTTTCTTGGGCCTCCCGTCGATCGCAGGAGTGGGCGGCGCTTCCTTCTGGGCGCGGCCCGGCGTCCCGCAAGCCGCTTCGCGGCTCTTCCTCTTCGTTCTAGCCCTTCGGGTGCGGACCGCCTCCTGGCCGCGCCCGGCAGGTCGCCAGTCGCCGCCCACCCCCGCTCCGCCGGGGGCCTGCTGGTTTTGGGGCGGGGATGGAGATCGAGACATGCGCCAGAAGGTGAAGAACAGTGACAGGGCGAGCCATCGTCAATCTCGCGGCGATGAGCCGCGCGCGTCGCTCTATGACAGCGTGACGAACCGGATCATTGCCGAACTGGAGGCGGGACGGCTTCCTTGGGTGCAGCCTTGGGGTCGCGGCGGCGGTGCATCGGCGGCGCTGCCCCACAACGCACATTCGGGCCGCGCCTATTCGGGCATCAATATCCTGATCCTGTGGGGAGCCGTGATCGAGGCGGGATGGCCGAGCCAAGGCTGGCTTACCTTTCGTCAAGCGCTGGAGGCGGGCGGCAATGTCCGCAAGGGCGAGCGCGGCACGACCGTCGTCTATGCCGACCGTTTCATTCCCAAGGGCGAAGCCGACCGTGCTGCCCGCGAGGGCGGCGATGCGCGCGCGGTGGCATTCCTCAAAAGCTTTACCGTGTTCAATGTCGCGCAATGCGAGGGCTTGCGCGAAGGGATCGCTTCCGACCCTGCCCCGCTGTTCGAACGCGAGATCGTGCCCGTCGCCGAAGCGGTGATCGCGGCGAGCGGAATCGATTTTCGCATCGGCGGAGACAGGGCCTTTTACGTGCCCGTCCATGATTATGTGCAGGTTCCGCCGCAGCCCGCTTTCTTCGATCAGGTCAATTATTACCGCACCGCCCTCCACGAACTCACCCACGCCACCGGTCATGCCTCGCGGCTCGACCGTAAACTGCTCAATAGCTTTGGCAGCAAGGATTATGCGCGCGAGGAACTGGTCGCCGAGATGGGGAGCGCGTTCCTGTGCGCCGCACTCGGCATCGAACCGAGCGTGCGCCATGCCGATTATGTCGGGTCGTGGCTGGAGGTGCTCCGCGAGGACAATCGCGCGATCTTTCGCGCCGCGAGCCTAGCCAGCAAGGCCGCCGATTGGCTGCTTGCGCGCCATGCCGAAGCAGCGATCGGCGAGCAGCTGTCCCGACAACGAGCTTCCGAAACCCTTGCGCATCAGGGGTGAAGGATGACGCAGGCGGCGCGTTTCGCCGTCAACCATAGTCGGTCCCGCCACGCTTCAAGACACAACGGGACCGACGCTCACAAGGAGAGTAGGGATGGCACGCCATACCCCCTCGCAGAGGCTGGTTTTACCATCCCTCTCGCCGAACCGGACGTGCGGCTTTCACCGCATCCGGCTC
>NZ_RBWX01000015.1:0-2186 GCF_003634215.1 Sphingosinicella microcystinivorans
GAGCCGGATGCGGTGAAAGCCGCACGTCCGGTTCGGCGAGAGGGATGGTAAAACCAGCCTCTGCGAGGGGGTATGGCGTGCCATCCCTACTCTCCTTGTGAGCGCCGGTCCCGTTCCATGTTGAAATCCAACGCGCAGAGGAACGGGACCGGTTGATCGCGGCGAAACGCGCCGCACGTCATCCGTCTCGGGACGGAAGGATGTTGCCGGGCGGCACGGCGCGGCGAAGCGCCTGCTCGGCATGAAGGATCGAGCCCAGGCGCCGCGCGGTTTCGGCCCAGACCGACAGCGGCGCGCGCGGGATAAAGGCGATGTCGCGTTCGATGGTGAGGCCGAAGCGAAGCCGCAACCCGGCAATTTCGCGGAGCGAGAAGCTGCCGAGTTCGGGGCATCCGAAACCGAGATCGGCAAGACCGAACAGCGTGTCGCCGTCGTCATCGAGTTCGGTCGCGATCCATGTCGCCGCGCCGAGCGGGTTGAACAGTTTGAGCACGGGAAGCGGGTCGAAACGTTCGCCGCGTTCCTCGCATATGCGGCCGGCGCGTGCGTTCGCGCGGAGCGTGACGTGCAGCGCATGGGGAAGCGTGATCATGCCGCGTGCGCTTCGCGCGCGCCGTGGCGCGCGCGCAGCCAGTCGGCAGCCTTGCTCGCCGCGCTTGCCGCGCGAAAGATCTCGCGATTGTCGGCGCGCAGCACGTCGAGCCATGCGCCGAGATAGTCGGCATGGCGCACGGTCGGCGCGATCCCGAGCGCCGAACAGAGGAAGGCGCTGCCCATCTCGGCGACGAGTTCCTCGCGCGCATAATCCTTGGTGCCGAAGCGGTTGAGGATCTGGCGGTCGAGGCGCGCTTTGTGCCCGGTCGCGTGCGTGAGTTCGTGGAGCGCAACGCTGTAGAAATTGACGGGATCGAAGAAGGCGCGGCGCGGCGGCAGCTGCACGACATCCTCGGCGGGCGCATAGAAGGCGCGGTCGCCGCCGATGCGGACATCGATGCCCGAGGCGGCGATGAGCGCCTCGGCCTGCGGCAGGATTTCGTCATCGGCAAGCGGCGCGGGATCGGGCGCGAGATCGGCGCGGAGTCCCTCGCACTGATCGATGTTGAACACGGTGAAGCGCCTCAGGAACGCGATCGTCTTCGGCGCGTCGCCGCTGCCGGTCTTTTCGGCTTCGGTATTGGGGGTGAAGCGGTCGGCATAAACGATGCACGTGCCGCGCGCGCCCTTGCGGACGCTGCCGCCTGCGGCGAGCGCCTGGCGGAATGTAAGCCAGGCGTGCGCGCGCCAGCCGTTCTCGGTGAGCGCGCTCCAGAGGATGAGGATGTTGATGCCGCTGTAGGCGCGTCCGGTGAGCGCGTTTCGCGGCAGGCCGGGCGCGGCGCCGCCCGCCTCCCACGGCTGTACCCAGGGCACGCGCCCGGCTTCAAGCTCGGCGATGATGCGGCGCGTCACCGCGTCGTAAAGGTCGCCGCGCGCGGCGCGGGGCGCATCGTCTCCGCGCGTGCTGCGGCGGGATGGCTGACGCATGAGGGGCCTCCAAGCGCCGCCCCCAAAAGCCCGCGGGGCCTCCCCCCGGACGCGGGAGGTGGGCGGCGACGCGCGATCCTGAGGGCGCGGCCTGCGAGGCGCGCGTCACCCGAAGGGCCGGAACGCACGTGGAGGCGCCGGGCCGCACGGCCCGGCTTGGCGCGCGCCGGGCCGCGCCCAGCGGTGAGCGCCGCCCACCCCCGCGGTCACGGGGACAGGCCCCTCCAAAAGCCGCGACGCGCGCGGGCTGAAGACCGCAGCGCGTCTTCCGCAAAGCCCGGGCGCTTTCGACCGCTTCAGGAGTCACGGAGAACGAACCGGCAAGACGTGGCCGGACATCCGAAGGCGGAATCAGGAAAGGCGAACGCGCGCTTCCCGGAAGCATGGAGCGAAAGCTTGTTAAGCTGACACGTGTTGACATCGGGGGCGTTCGCCCTCCCGAACACGGTATTTTGATCCCCGCCGGGATCGCCGCCATTTCCAGGCGGCGGCCGCGATAAATCGCTGCCGGCGCCACGCGCGAAGAGAGTTCGATGCCGCAATACGGAGAGACAGGGGCGAGGGCGCCTGATAAGCGTCTTCCATGGCTTCATTTTTCTCACGGAAGCCCGATCTCGCGATCGATTTCGGGACCGCCAACCTGCGGGTGATACGGCGCGACG
>NZ_RBWX01000015.1:2281-24698 GCF_003634215.1 Sphingosinicella microcystinivorans
GGCGCCTGATAAGCGTCTTCCATGGCTTCATTTTTCTCACGGAAGCCCGATCTCGCGATCGATTTCGGGACCGCCAACCTGCGGGTGATACGGCGCGACGAGGGCGTCGTCTTCGACGAGCCCTCGCTTTGCTGCTTCAGCAAGTCCGGGGTCGCGCCGGGTCTCATCGCCGCGGGCATGAACGCGCAGGCGATGGTCGATCGCACCACGGGAAATCTCGAGGTCAAACGGCCGCTCCGCCGCGGCGTGCTTCAGGATATCGATTCAGCGCGCGAACTGCTGCGATACGCCGTTCCCAAGGCACTCGGTCGCAAGCGGTCGGGTCCGGTTCGCGCGGTGATCGGCGTTCCCGCCGATGCGACAATGGCCGAACGCAGCGCGCTGCTGACAGCCGCGCGCGACGCGGGTATCGGTTCTGTCCGTCTCGTCGCCGAGCCGTTTGCGGCGGCGATCGGCGCCGGACTCCCGGTTTCGGCAGCGACAGGAACGATGCTGGTTGAATGCGGCGCGGGAACCACCGAAGTCGCGGTGCTCTCGCTCGGCGGGATCTGCCTCACGCGCTCGGTGCGTATCGGCGGCGCATCGCTCGACCAGGCGATCGCGGATTCCTTGCACTTCCGCCACAAGTTCCTGATCGGCGACATGACGGCGGAGCGGGTCAAACAGGACTATGTCGCGCAGCGGCAGACCAGGCCCGGAGCAGCGGGTACAATGGCAGTGAAGGGACGCAGCCTCACCTCGGGAATGCCGACCACGATCGATATCAGCCTCAAGGAACTCGATACGGTCGTCGGAAGGCATGTTGGGGAAATCGTCGAGGTCGTTCTGGATGTCCTTGGCGGTACATCGCCCGAGCTGAGCCAGGACATCCACAATCACGGCATTGTGCTGACAGGCGGCAGCGCCGTGGTTCCGCTTATCCGGTCCATGATCGAAAACGCCACCGGGCTCCGGGTAATGGCAGCAGACACGCCCGCGCAGTGCGTACCGAACGGCCTGCATCAAATGCTGCTCCACTAGGCAGGGCTTTGGCAAGACTGCCCCGGCATCGCAGCCGGCGGCCTATGCGCGCCTGTGACTTCGCATCGCGAAGCTCGACGTGATGCGCGACACGCCCGGCAGGCGCGACAGCACATCCCTGTGGAACTGCCCGTAATCGTCGATGCCGGCGATCTGGATACGCAAGATATAATCGCCGGCGCCGGTCATCAGATGCCATTCCTCAATCTCCGGGTGCTTCCGCAGCGCCGTCTCGAAGCGCGACAAAAATTCTTCAGTCTGCCTCTCGAGTTCGACCTGTACGATCGCGACGGTCCCTTCCTCGGGCAACGCCCCGGTGACGATCGCCGTATAGCCGCGGATCACGCCGGATTTTTCGAGAAGGCCGACACGGCGTAGACATGCCGATGCGGAAAGCCCAACCTTCTGCGCAAGTGCATTGTTGGGGATGCGCGCGTTGAGCCTGAGTTCGGTGAGAATCTTGCGGTCGATATCGTCGAGCGAGATCATGAATTTTATTCCAGAACATCGAATATTATTTCGATAATCTAAAATAATTGCGACTTCAAACATCACAGAAGCAAAAAATTCGAACGTGGTGCGGATACACTCCTTTCAGGAGGCGGCATGTCCGGACATTTCAAAACGGCGTTTTCCAGGCTGACTGTCGATCTCGGCGCCATTCGCGCCAATTATCGCGCAGTGGCCAGCCACGTCGCGCCCGCCGCCTGCGGTGCTGCGATCAAGGCGGATGCCTACGGCCTCGGCGCGCGGGACGTTGCCCCCGCTCTCTACAACGCGGGCTGCCGCGTCTTCTTTGTCGCGCAGTTAAGCGAGGCCCTGAACGTGACGGATACGCTCGGCAAGGACGCCGAGATCGTGATCCTCAACGGCCTCGAACCCGGCGCTGAAGCCGCCTGCGCTGCACATGGCTTTCTGCCCGTCCTGAACGCTTTGAGCCAGGTCGCGCGCTGGCGCGGCCTTGCACGCGCGAAGGGCAGGCCGCTTCCCGCCGTGCTCCAGGTGGACAGCGGCATGTCGCGCCTCGGGCTCGATGCGACTGCCGCCGCGTCGCTGGCGGCGGATCCGGCATTCGCACGGGACGTGCCGCTTCGCCTGGTCATGACGCATCTTGCCTGCGCAGACGAACCGGGCCGCGCAGCGAACGCCGAGCAGCGCGCACGCTTTCAGGAACTGCGTTCGCTGTTTGCCGCAGTACCGGCTTCGATCGCCAATAGCGGCGGGGCCTTTCTGTCCACCGCCTTTCACTGCGATCTCGTTCGGCCCGGCATCGCGCTCTACGGCGTGCAGCCCAATTCACGCAGCGCACCGATGCACCCGGTGGTCCGGCTCGACGCGCGCATACTTCAGATACGGGATGTCGAGGCCGGCGTCGGCGTCGGCTACGGGCTCGACTATGCCGCGCCGTCACGCCGCCGTCTTGCAACGCTGGGCATCGGCTACGCCGACGGCTGGCCGCGCAGCCTCGGGGACACGGGATCGGCGTGGCACGCGGGACAGCGGCTGCCGATCGTCGGCCGCGTTTCGATGGACAGCATGACGGTCGATCTGACCGCGCTTGCGCCCGATGCACTTGCAGAAGGCGACTTCGTCGAACTGCTCGGCCCTTCCCAATCGCTCGCAGACGTCGCGCACGATGCCGGAACCATCGCCTACGAAATTCTCACACGGCTCGGTACGCGCTCGGAACGCATCGTTATCGGGCATCAAACTGCCGCAGCGGCGACTTTGGAGATAGCAAAATGAAGGTTGCGGTCCTGGGTGCGGGCGTCGTCGGCATCACATCGGCCTATTATCTCGCGGAAGCGGGCCACGAGGTGACGGTGATCGATCGACAGCCCGGTCCGGCACTCGAAACGAGCTTCGCCAACGCAGGCGAGGTTTCGCCGGGATACGCCTCGCCGTGGGCCGCACCGGGGATTCCACTGAAGGCGATGCGCTGGCTCTTCATGCGCCATGCGCCGCTCATCCTGCGCCCGAAGCTCGATCTTGCAATGGTGCGCTGGATCGTCGCGATGCTGCGCAACTGTACCGCGGCGCGCTACGCGCTGAACAAAAGCCGGATGGTGCGCCTTGCCGAGTTCAGCCGCGACGAGCTTGCCGCGCTGCGCGAACGGCTGCCGCTCGACTACGACCAGCGGACGCTCGGCACGCTGCAGCTTTTCCGGACACAGAAGCAACTCGATGCGAGCGCGGACGACATCGCCGTGCTCCAGTCCTACGGCGTATCCTACGAAGTCCTGGACCGCGACGGCTGCGTGCGCGCGGAGCCCGGTCTTGCGGCATCGCGCGACCGTTTCGTGGGCGGGCTCCGTTTGCCCGGCGATGAAACCGGCGATTGCTACAAATTCACGGCTGCACTCGCGGAATGGCTTGCATCAAGGGGTGTGTGCTTCCGGTATGATACCGACATCGAAGCGGTGGAAACAGCATCAGGCCGCGTAAGCGCGGTGCAGACGACGCAGGGCCGACTCGCAGCGGATGCCGTGCTCGTGGCGCTCGGCAGTCACGCGCCGCGGCAGGTGCAACCGCTCGGCGTGCGCCTGCCGGTCTATCCCGTGAAAGGCTATTCGATAACGTTGCCGATCGCCGAGCCGGACCGGGCGCCCGTTTCGACCCTGCTCGACGAAAGCTACAAGGTCGCCATCACGCGGCTCGGCGACCGCATCCGCGTCGGCGGCATGGCCGAGATCTCGGGTTACGACAACAGCCTGCCGGCCCGCCGCCAGGAAACGCTCATGCACTGCGTGAACGACCTGTTCCCCGGCGCGGCCGATCTGCAGGAGACGGGATACTGGAGCGGGCTCCGTCCGATGACGCCCGACGGTCCACCGATCATCGGCGCGACGTCGGTTCCGGGCCTCTTCCTCAATACCGGCCATGGCACGCTCGGCTGGACAATGGCCTGCGGTTCCGGCCGGCTGATTGCGAGCCTCATCAGCGGAACGATGCCCCCGATCGATCCCGAAGGACTTGACATAAAACGTTATTCATCGTGACGGACACAGCGAGAAGGAGACTATTCATGAGCATTCAGCGTTTGCATTCCGGCTCCCGCATGAGCCAGGCCGTTATCCACGGCGGCATCGTCTATCTGGCCGGCCAGGTCGCGCTCGGGCCCGACGTGCCAGCGCAGACGCGTGCCGTGCTCGCACAGATCGACAGCCTTCTCGCCGAAGCAGGTACCGACCGCTCGCGGATTCTTCAGGCCACCATCTGGCTTGCGGACATGGCGGACTTCGCCGCGATGAACGTCGAGTGGGAAAAATGGATCGGCGGCGTCCACGCGCCGGCGCGTGCCACGGGCGAGGTTCGCCTCGCGACCCCCGACTACAAGGTCGAGATCATTGTGACGGCCGCTTTGCCGTGAGGTAACCGCCGGGCAATTGCGGCAACGTCAGTCGATCCAGAGATCGTGCGTCCGGTGCCCGCCGCGCCGCAGGCCGCCGCATGCGCGCTTGCGAAAGGCGCTGTCCGGCGGCGCGAAGGTGCACGGGACATCGACCGGCTGCGATTGCCGATTCATCCCGCTGCGCCGCGCGTCGGCCCGGTCATTGTTCACAATATGTTCGCGAAGCGTTAAAACGCGCCATGTGAGCCCGGTGCGCAAGATCATCCATATCGACATGGACGCCTTTTTCGCGTCGGTCGAGCAGCGCGACGATCCGGCCCTTCGCGGCAAGCCCGTTGCCGTGGGTCACGGTGCCGCGCGCGGCGTCGTCGCGGCGGCAAGCTACGAGGCGCGCGTGTTCGGCGTGCGTTCGGCAATGCCGTCGGTATCGGCGCTTCGGCGATGCCCCGACCTCATCTTCGTGCCGCCGCGCTTCGACGTTTACCGCGCCGTCTCAAAGCAGATTCACGCGATCTTCGCCGACTACACCGATCTCATCCAGCCGCTCTCGCTCGACGAGGCCTATCTCGACGTGACCGCGAATCGCCGCGACATTGCGACGGCCTGGGACACGGCGAAGGAGATCCGGGCGCGCATTCTTGCCGAAACCGGGCTCACCGCGTCGGCGGGCGTCTCCTACAACAAGTTCCTTGCCAAGCTCGCTTCCGATCAGCGCAAGCCGAACGGCCAGTTCGCGGTCACGCCCGACATGGGCGCGGCCTGGGTCGAGACGCTCCCCGTCGCGCGCTTTCACGGCGTGGGCCCGGTCACGGCGGCAAAGATGAAGCGGCTCGGCATCGAGACCGGGCGCGATCTTCGCGAAAAGCCCCTCGCCTTTCTCCGGCAGCATTTCGGAAGCGCCGCGGAATGGTATCATGCGATCGCGCGCGGTGAGGACAATCGGCCCGTCGACCCCGACCGGGTCCGCAAATCCTCAGGCAGCGAGACCACCTTCAACCGCGATCTCACCGACAAGGCGGAGATTGAAGCCGGCGTGCTCGGACAGGCCGACGACGTCTGGGCGTGGTGTGAAAAGGCCCAGGCGTTTGGACGCACAGTCACCGTGAAGGTGAAATACCAGGATTTCACGCAGGTCACGCGCAGCCGCAGCGATTCGGCTCCCGTGACCAGCCGAGACCGGCTTCATGACTTGAGCCTCGCGCTCATTCGCAGCGTGCTGCCGACACGCAAGGGGATAAGGCTTGTCGGCGTGACGGTTTCAAATTTTCCAGCGGCCGATCCGGATACGCCCCTGCCCCTTTTCTGAACCGATCTTCGAGCGGCCGTCCCCGCTCCATATTCGATATGCGCTTCGCAATTTTCCCTGAACGGCGGGCAAGTATTTTTTGGAAGGGCGGCACAGTTTTTTCTTGACGACTATGATGGCAATCCATTTTGCGTGATAATACATTTGTACAATACGGTCACACGTCAGGGCTTGACTTCGCACCACGCTGCCTGCCGGCGAGGTATCCGGCAGAATACTTACACATCATCTCGATCGAAATGCGCGCGTCGGGCGTGTCGCAATTCGGCAACATCGCGCTTTATCGATTGAGATCAATATCTTTGCAGCCTTGCCGCGCCGCGAACCGGTGCCTATTTCCGCGCCGCCGCTGGATAAAAAACAAGGTCTCGCACGGCGGCGCTGTTCGTTTATTCAAATAAAGGTAAGCATAAAAATGAAGACATTCGTTCTGGCGTCGCTCGCGGCGCTCGCTGTCGTATCGCCTGCGTCTGCTGACGTGTTCAACGGCGCTTATGCCGGTCTCGGCGCGACCCTCGACAACGTGAACGGTTCCGGCAGCCTCGAGGGATTCGGCGCAAGCGGCGCGGGCCTTACCGGCTTCGTCGGCTATGACATGCCGCTGGGCGGCGCATTCGTCGGCGTGGAAGGCAATATCGACCTCAACACCGCTGACGCGGCCGGGCTCGAAGCCAAGTGGGGCTGGGGCGCGAGCGCGCGCGCCGGTTTCAAGATCAACGACGCGACGGGCCTCTACGGCCGTGTCGGCTACCAGCGCAACAAGATCAGCGGCGGCGGCGTGAGCGCGTGGGGCGACGGCGTTCGCTTCGGCGGCGGCGTCGAGACCGCGATCAGCGACACGGCCTCGCTCCGCGCCGAGTTCAACCACGTGAACTTCGAGGACGACGTCATCAACAACCAGGGCGTCATCGGCGTTCTGTTCCGCTTCTGACGATCACGAGGGAGCGGCAGCCGTGCTGCCCTCCCTCGGCACCTGTTGCACAGACACGGACAATCAGGCGCGCCTTCGCGGGCGCCAAATCCTGTCGAACCGCGCCAACTGAAATTTGCGGACCGTGAGCCTGCACGCAGGAGGCTTCGCCCGGTTTGAAAAGGCGATAAAAGCGTCCGCATGCTCTCTATCGTTCTTGCCGCCGTCATGATCGTGCCGGCATCCAAGCCCTTCACTTGCACACCCGTGCAGGTCTGGGATGCCGACGGTCCGATCTGGTGCGCCGAAGGCCCGCGCATCCGGCTGCACGGGATCGCTGCGCGTGAGATGGACGGCACATGCCGCGCGGGCCATCCGTGTCCGGACATGCCGCCCATCCCGGCGAGGCGCGCGCTCATCCGCCTCCTCGGCGCGGTGGCGGGCGACGCCACGGCAACCGGGCACATCCGCATTTCAGAGGCCCCGCCGCTCGCCTGCCGGTCTCACGGCGGCGCCGGCGGAAACCGCACCGCGGCTCGGTGCAATCTCCCCGACGGCAGCGACCTTGGCTGCCGGCTCATCGCCCTCGGTGCCGCGCGCGAATGGCGGCGGTATTCCCGAGGTGCCTACAGGGCCTGCAGGCGCTGATGGCAAGGCGCGTCACCGAAACCGGCAGGCTTTTGCGCCGCGGCACCGCTTTTGTCCTCGTACGCGACGATGGCGGCACGTGGCAGCTCGATGCCCCGCGGTACGCAGAAGCACTTCTGGGGCGCCGCATCCGGATTACCGCGTCTCGGATCGGATTCGACAGGCTTTCGGTGGAAGAGATGACGCCCTGCTGAGCAAAAAACCATAATACACGTCTGCAGATCGCGGGTTCCCATCAAGCAACGCCGCGTCCGCCTTAAAGCGCAATACAGGACTTGCATTGTGAAAGCGGCGCGGCGCCTGAACGCTGACTTTCGCATCTGGCGAATCGATACGTATGAGTTATGATCCCGCCTTCTCCTGAATGCTAAATCAAAAATGCAGCGGAGGAGCGCAAAATGCTGGAGATCATGACTTGGCCCGTCTTCGCGAGTCATCACGCCATCGGTTACAACAATAACGAATAACTCTGGTCGGTTTGACAGTCGGGGAACTGAAGAAACCGCGCATTGACGATTGCCGCGCCGCAAGGCGTCCGGCGAGGAACTGGGTTCATCCAGTCGGTACTAAGGGGCGACAATTGCGCGGCCGCGTCCTGGAACTTCTGGGAGTCGTGCCGTGAGAAGCTTACTGGAGGTGAGGGACGGTTCCTGCGCATGCGAAACCGACCGCGCAGCGGACGCGGACCGGGCGCTGCTCGCACATGTGCTCGGCTTCGCGATGCCCGCCGCCAAAGCCGCGCGGCTTTCTGAAACGCTGATCGCCGAGCGCGGCAGCTATCCGCGCGTGCTCACGAGCGCCCCCTCGATGCTGCTCAAGCTCGGCGTGCCGCCGAAGGGCCTCGATATCCTCGCAACCGTCGCGCAGAGCCTCGAACGCGCACTTTACCGTGAGCTGACGCACAGCAATCTCCTGTCGGGCTGGAAGGCGCTCAATGATTATTTGCACGTGAGCCTCGCCCACAGCCGGCGCGAGCATTTCCGCGTACTGTTTCTGAATTCCAGGAATGCCCTCATCGCCGACGAGGAAATGGGCGTCGGCACGGTCAACCAGGCCCCGGTCTACGTTCGCGAAGTCATCCACCGCGCCCTCGATGTCGGAGCAACCGCGCTCATCCTCGTCCACAACCACCCGTCCGGCGATCCGAAGCCGAGCCGGGACGATATGCAGCTGACGAACCATGTCCGTGACGCGGCGCGCGTACTTGGACTTCATCTTCATGATCATGTCATCGTCAGCGAGACCGGGATACAAAGCTTCAAATCGCTCGGCCTGCTTTAACTTGCCGTTCATACGTCCGAGCCGTAAAATAAGGACTTGAAGTCTCATGGAGGCCCGATGGTTGCAGATGCCATCATTGCCGAGCACTTTGGCCGATCGGATGTCGCGAGCCTTTCGACTGCCGAATACGAGCGCGGTGTTTCCTCGCTACTTGCCGCAATTGCAAATGAAGTGCAGGAAGAGCGGCGACTGATGTTGTGGCTCGCCGCGCGCCGGCTCGGCTTTGCGCCGCCCGCACGCGCGACGTTTGAAGAGCCCGCACTGCGTGCGCGCGCCGTCAGCATTGAGGATGCCGGACTATAGGGCCCGCACAATTTCCAGGGAATGACGCGGCTCAGCCTGTCTCGTGTTGCATCGCCGTTCGCGCAAAAGGCAAAAGGCGGTGCCTGCGTTTCCGTACGAGGCGCGCGCCGTCAGTGACACGTGCCCTCGGTGGAGCACAGCTGATTGATCCGGACGGCCACTTCAAGGAAGACCTCGCGTCCGCGCGCATCGCCCTGCGCATCGCGTTCGGTCGCCTTCAGGCTTGCATAGCCCGCCGCCATGTCTCCGTGATCCTCGATGAATCGCCGGGCAACGGCCCAGAGCTCCCAATCGCTGAGCAGCAACGACACCATCGAAAGATCCCCCTTCCGGTTCCCGGTCGCACTGTAAGTGGCATCGACGTCCGGCACAACAAATCCGAACATACGCCGGCACATCTTCGGCATTGGAGGAGTGCTTCTCCAAGAAGAAATTCCGGCTCTTCGAATTCCACCAAAGGAAACCTCAAGTTAACACGCGCGGAGTCACACTGGTGGCAACCGTTATATCGGAGCGAACATGCGTTATATTGCCGCCTTGTGTTTGGCATTTGTACCGGCACCGGCCTTCACGCATCCCGGCGGCCTCAACGCTGACGGTTGCCACAACAACCGAAAGACCGGTGACTATCATTGCCACCGATCGCCTGCGTCCCCGAGCGCCGAGACGCAAACGCGTTTTTTGGGCAGCGCGGGCGGGGCTTACAGGAATTGCACCGAAGCGCGCGCCGCGGGCGCAGCGCCGATCCGCATCGGCGAGGCGGGTTACGGCCCCCATCTCGACCGGGACGGCGACGGAATCGCGTGCGAGCCGTATCGCGGCCGGTAGCCCTGCCTGCACGGCCTTCGCGCCGACCGCTCAACCGAATGCAGCCGCCCGCCAACGGGCACAATATCCCAGTCAGCGCACGAAGAGGCCCCCGCGCTTACCGACCGCACCCGGCCGCTCCGGTTTCGAAAGCGGAAAGAAAAGCCCCCGCTCCGCGGTCGGCAGGCGCGGCGGTTGCTGCGACGCCTCAACAGCACCGGCGACCCGCGCGACATAATCCCGTGTTTCGCGCGGAAGCGGCACTCCGGCGGCAATGTGCTGCGCGTAGCGCGCAGGCCCCGCGTTGTAGGCGGCAAACAGTCCCGGATAGCCGAAACGGTCGTACATGAGCCGCAAGTAGAAGGCGCCTGCCATGATGTTGTCACGCGGGTGATGCGGGTCGGCGCCGAGCCCCAACCGCGCGCGCATCGCGGCCCAGGTTCCAGGCATCAACTGCATGAGCCCCATCGCGCCGGCCCGACTCGTGATCGGGCGGCCGGCCCATTCCGTGCGTCCACGGCTCTCCGCGTACATAACGCGCGCGATCCACGCGGCAGGCACGCCGTAGCGCACCGACGCATCCTCAATGTGATCGGACCAGCGTGATACGTCATGGCCTGCGGGCGCGCCGATAGCCGCAGCAGCAAGAACGAGGACGACGTTCAGTGCAGCCACGCCGGTGCCGCCGTGCCGAGGATGTCTGCGCGCGGCGTCGGCCCGAAGTAACGCCCATCGAACGAACGCGGGTGATCCATGAGCAGAAAATACGTGCGCTCATCCAGGATCATGCAGCCGTTCCACCACGGCATTGAGCGGCCGCGGGCGTCGCGCGCCGCACGCACGGCGGCAACCTTGCCATTGATGACGATCGACGCGTGGACCGCACAGACCGTGTCGCCCGGCACCGCCGCCACACGCTTGACGAGCGGCACGTTGGCGGGGAGGTAGCGCCGTTCCGCGGCGAGACGGCGAGCGCGCGCCGGCACGCGCGCCAGCACCATGTCGCCGGAAGCGGGCGCGCGCGCTTCACCGATCAGGTAGAGTCCGACAGGCGCGCTTTCGGACGTGTTCCACACGAGCAGCGGCTTTGGCGGAAACAGCGACGGCAAGAGCAGCGCACCAACGCCGAGAACGCCGAGGGTGCGCGCACGTGATCGCCGCCGGTCCGTACCCGTCCCCCACACACCGCGCGCCGTCATCGCCCGGCCCCCTCGCCCGCGCTTGCGAGCGACCAGGCGTCGACATCGTCCCGATGGTAGAAGACAAAGCGGCCGTGCCGCCGAAAGCGCGGCCCGCCGCCCCGCCTGCGCAAACGCTCGAGGAAGCGGACCGAGACCTGCAGATAATGCGCCGTCTGGCGCGTATTGAGAAAAGGGCTCGTGCGGCCCGGCCTCGGTTCGGCGCCTCTCGAACGGTGTTCCATATGCGCAGCTCCCGGCCGTTCCGTCTGATCGAATGGCGGGAAACCCGGCACCCCGGGAGAGTCAAAAAGCGGCGCACCGGTTTGCGACTCCGCGCCGTGGCCGCGCTGCTGCGCCTTGGCATCCCAGGCATCTGCGGAAGAGAGATGCGGCCGGATTTCCTCGCACAGAAAGAGGGAGACGTCATCCACGCGGCGGGACCCGCGCGCGGTCGCGGCAGGGCCGCCCAGGGTGATGCGTGCAGCGCGCGTTGATCAGTGGGCCATGATTTTCGCATTTGCCCCGGTGGTGCCGGGCGCCCCGGGGGGGGGCAGCGGCCGCGCCGTCTCCGCGATGGACATTGCGCAAGCCGTGTTCGTCGCGGCGTTGATCCCGCCGCGTCTTTCTTGGTCCGGGACGTGCCGCCGGACGGAAGACCATGTGCCGACGTGTCCGCCCGCTCTGGACAAAAGGTTGCAGTGCCGGCGCCAATGCCGTGCGCCTTCGTTTACGAGGCGCCGTTCGCCAGCCCTATGGACCACAGGACGAACGCGCAGAGCACGAGCCCGCTCAGCGTGATCAGCGCAAGGTCCTTGAGGGTCGTTCCGAGTTGCCGGGCACGGGCCCTGTTGGGACCGCGCGTTCGCTCCTGCGCTTCGCCTTTGCGTTTCCGCCCGCGTCCTGCGGAACCCGCGTTCAATGGTGCAATGCCTGCCATACTTCGCGTTATCCGTGCCAAGCTGACTGTCAGATTAAGGACGTCCAAATCCCCGCGCCCGCTGCGTCCCTGTGGGCCTTGTTTTGAAAGGAAGGCGGGGTCCGCATGACCCCGCCAGTGCCGGTCAGGCCGCGACCTGACGGCTTTCTCTCTCCGCCTCTGCCATCTGATCCTTCACGGCCAGCTTCAGTTTCTTCAGCCGGGCCAGAAGCACCTGATCGGGGAGCGGCCGTGCCGCCTCCCTCGCGAGTTCACCTTCGAGGCGTGCATGTTCGCGCCGCAGATAGTTCAAGAGATGATTGGACATCGCCTACTCCATGCAAAAGTTGACTCTGTTCGTGCCGACCTGAAGGGCTCGGCACTGCCTATTTGGATCGCGTTTCGACGGCTTCAAGAGCAGTCTGGCCTCTACGGTTGTGACGGATCGCTAACGATTTCGTGCGACAGTGACCGTCCCGCCTTGCTATTATGGCGGGAACAGGTGGGGACCTTATGCACTTTGGGATGCCGATCGGGCAGCTCTTGCGATGCGCGCTTGAAGCCAGGCAGCAGACGGGGCGGTCGTTGCTCGGGCAGCTTATCGACATCGCGCGGCTCAGGCTGCACGGGCACGGTGTCCTTGCCGACGTTTATTACGACCTGCGACTGTTCGATCCCAAGCTCGGCTGGGACCGCAAGGCGGAGTTCGTCGGCTCATGGATCAAGCCGCGCTTCTACAGCGTGCAGGAGCCCGAGACGGCGCGCCTGTTCGCCGACAAGCTGCGGGCACTCACCTTCTTCCGCGCTCATGACATTCCGACCCCGGAGATTCTGGCCGCAACAAACCCGGCCTTCGACGTGCCGGGCGTGAAGGCACTGCGATCGCCCGCTGCGCTGGCATCGTGGCTGCGCGACGAAGCGCCCTATCCCTTCTTCTCGAAGCCGTCCGTCAGCTACCGCGGCTATGGAAACAAGCTCGCCAAGGCGCTCGACCGCGAGGCCGACGAGATCGTGTTCGGCGACGATGTGCGCGTGCCTGTCGAGCAGTTCGCGGCGCAGCACGGTCTGGAAAGCGCCCCAACGCTTGTGTTTCAGAACGTCCTGCGCCCGCATCCCGCGATTGCCGCACTGATCGGGCCGCGCCTCGCGACGGCGCGCTTCGTGGTGCTGAACGATAGCGACACGCCCGAAGTGTTCCGCGTCGGCCTTCGCCTTCCTGCAGGGAACAGCATGGTCGACAACTTCCGGGGCGGTGCATCCGGCAACATGCTCGCCCGCCTTGACCCCGATACGGGAGAGGTTCGGGATGTTCTGGCAGGGATCGGGCTCAACTGGCACCCGATCGAGGCGCATCCGGACACCGGAACACCGTTCGCCGGCTTTCAGCTGCCCGATTGGTCCGATGCACTCCGGCTTGTCCTGCGTGCCAGCAAACACGCCCCCGGCCTCAAGATCCACAACTGGGACGTGGCGTTCACCGACCGGGGGCCGATGATCATCGAGGACAACCCCTTCGGGGATTTCATTCTGGCGCAGGTCGCTGCCGAACGCGGACTTGCCACGCCGAGGTTCCTGAAGCTCTATCCAAGCGGACGAATCTAGAACAGACCGAGAAATCGCGAGTTTCTGCTTTTCCACTCTGCGAGCGCATGAACAAAATCGTCTGCCTCCGCTCGGTCGCAGCCATGCGGACAGCGTATTATCGCGCCAATACCATCCTCGACGATCAGGTCGGGCGCGATTTTATGCACGCGGCAGCGAGGGATATTTCCCCATCGCGGAGTTCTACCAAGCATATGCAGTTCCCCCTGCCTGCATATTACATCATTTCGGAGCCGTTTCTAGATGCGGCAGAAAATCGCGGCGCCGTCACCTCTTGCCATCGTTCCTGTTTCGTTCTCATAATCGACACATGATACGAATCGGACGAGACGAATTGAAAACGTCGATCAGCGTGAGCCTGAAAACGGCTTCGAAGGTCGATGTGCGGAAATACAAGTCCAAGCTGCCCCACGAGTCCGACGAAGGCGCGGCCGCGCTTGCCGAGCGCATATGCGATCTGATCGACAACAGCGGAACGATGGTCATTGCGGCCGACATGGTGAAGCAGGGCGTCGGGGTCCACGGGTTGAGTGCAGGCCAGTTCGGCGTCACGGAACCGGACCCGTGCGCGTGACATGCCCTCAAAGCCCCGCGATCTGGCGAACCCCATCCGCGACCTGTTTGACGCGGCCGTCCGCCACTACGCCGTCAAGCTCACCTGCCCACGATGCCGTAATCAGCGGATATTCGACCCGCACGCGCTCTGGTATCATTTCCACAAGCGCGGCCTGCCTGACTGGCTCCCAGACGTTCGCGAAAAGTGCCGCTGCACGTCCTGCGGGGCGCGGAGGCCGACGTTGGACCTCGTACATGAGGAACCCAACGACGACACCCTGCCGATGCCGAGCGAGACGGTATGGAAGCAGGAGCTACGGCGGCGGCGCTGAGGGAGGTGCTATATGACGGCCCAGGCACAGAGACGAGCGCCCGCCGAAAGCTGGCGCGACGGTCCCGGCAAGACCGCGCAGATCGTTCTCTGGCGGAACGGCGCGGCGACGCAGCTTCAATGCAAGTGGGGCCTGAAGCCCATCGAGATGTACGGAAACCCCGCCCACCTGCTGCGCTCGGAAGGGCGCACGATCACGAACCCCTGCCTCATCATCGCATCCGACTTCACGATCGATGCGGGCAAGGGCGCGCGCAGGAAGCGCTACACGGCCAGGCTGATCACCGACGAGCCGTTCTTCTGCTTCGCTGGCGTCTGGCGTCCGGCAGAGGACGGATGGCCCGAGGCGTTCGCCGCGCTCACCGTGGAAGCGAACCCCGACATTGCGCCTTTCAAGGACCATCACATGGCCGTCGTGCGCCCCGACGACTGGCAGGACTGGCTCATGCAGCAAAGGCCCGTGGCGGAGCTTCTGCGGCCATTTCCGAAGGGGAGTTTCGAGATCAGCGACCCCGCTAAGGGTGGCGCGGTCGTGAGCGCGCTTCTCTAGCCATTGCCGCCTGCACGCGCCGTGATAGGCTCGTCCCCCATGTGTAACCTTTATACCGTCAACGTAAGCGCCAACGCCATCGCCGACGCGTTCAAGGCCCGGATGCCGACCGCCTTCAACGCCGCGCAGGGTGACGTGTATCCCGGCGCTCCCGGCATGGTGGTGCGCGAGGCGGACGGCGGACGCGTGGTGCAGGCCATGACATGGGGCTTCCCGCTCCCGCAAAAGAGTAAGAAAACCGGCCTCCCGATCAAGCCGAAGCCCGTGAACAACATTGCTGACCTGTCGAGCTTCATGTGGAGACACATTGCCCCGCGCCCCGAGAACCGCTGCCTGATCCCGCTCACGGGCTTTGCCGAAGCCGAAGGCGAGCAAGGCGCCAAGACGCGGACGTGGTTTCGAGTGAAAGGTCAGCCCGTGTTCGCGTGGGCGGGCCTATGGAAGGACAGCGACGAGTGGGGCGCGGTCTATTCGGGGCTGATGACGGACTGCAATGCGACCGTCGAGCCGGTGCATAACCGGATGCCGGTCCTGTTGCTGCCCGACGAATGGGACCGCTGGCTGCACGGCTCGCTCGACGACGTGCGAGCGTTTCAGGACCGATGCTTTCCGTCTGAACTTACCGAAATCGAACGGACGGCGGAGCCTTGGATACGGCGAACACGTCCCATATCGCAGGCCTAGGTGCCGATGCACCGAGACATCGACTATAGCCGTGCATCTGCTGACGTCTGCTCGCGCCCGAACCGAGTTGCTCGAACGCCAGCTCTTCGTCAGCAAAGGGCCGGCGGATCGTTCGTTCCTTGAAGAAGGATGAGGCCTTATGCATTCGCGGTTTTGGGGAGCGCCGACCGCTTGGGCTCCGACTTGACGAAAGTCGATCGCAGCAGATGCGAAAAATCGCCGCGGCGTTCCAACACATCCGCCAGTGAATAGCCGTCGAGCACACGCAGGAAGGCCAGCAGAGCTTCGTCGAGCACGCTACTGAGGCCGCATGCGGGCGCGATCAGGCATGACCCGCAATCGACCAGATCAAAGCTATCTTCCGTGTGCCGGATGAGCGCACCGACATTGATTTCCGAGGGCGGACGCGCCAGCCGAATTCCGCCGTTCCGCCCTCGCACGCTCTCTAGATAACCGGCATTCACGAGGTCGTTCACGACCTTCATCAGGTGGTTCTGCGAAATAGCATAGGCGCGGGCAATCTCCGCGATGGACGAAAGCCGTTCCGGTTGCCGCCCGAGATAGAGCAGCACACGCATGGCAAAATCCGTGTAGCGGGTGAGGCGCATTGTCCCAGCTCCTAATGATGCATTGTCTTTGCATGGTTTTGTGTGCAGATATAGATGCATCAATAATACATGATTTGGAGCGTCTCGGTGGGGAAGCTGGAAATTGATGATATCGGCTTGGAATCATTGGTCGATGCCTTCTACGCCCGCGTCCGCGCCGATGCCGCGCTGGGGCCGATTTTCAACGACGCAATCGGCGACTGGCCCGAGCATCTCGAGAAACTCACCGACTTCTGGTCGTCGGTGATGCTGACAAGCGGCCGCTACAAAGGACAGCCCGTTCCCGCGCATATGAAGCACAAGGCGCAGATAACGCCGGAGCTGTTCGCGCGCTGGCTCGCGCTTTGGGCGCAAACCACCGATGCGTTGATGATCCCCGAGGCTGCTGCTGCGCTGCAGGACCGCGCACGGCGCATTGCCCAGAGCCTGCAACTTGCAATGTTTATCCGTCTGGGCGGTCGGCCGGTTCCTCATCCGTGTCCAACATCGTCGGTCCTGCAGGCCGACCATGGCTGAGGTTCTGCCCTATCGATCGACCCCGGTGTTCGATCAGGACACGCTGCCGGCCGCCTTGCGCGCATGCCATAACACCAGGGCGGGGGTGTGGGGCGTCATTCGCGTCATCGAGGGGCAGCTTCAGCTCACCAGGCTCGACGACCCTCCGTCGGTGAGCTTTCTCGATGCCCTCACCCCCGGCCTCATCCTACCGCAGCAGCCGCATTTCGTGACGCCCCTCGGCGCGATGAAAATGCAGATCGACTTTTACGACCAGCCGCCGCCCGGCAGCTGATCGCCTCCCAACCTCTTCTCCCAACGTCATTCAAAGGAGTTTGCATGTCACAGCCGCTCAGCGAGCAGACGATCGCCTGCGTTAAGTCCACCGTTCCCGCACTCGAAGCGCACGGCCTCGAAATCGTGAATGAAATGTATGCGCGCATGTTCCAAAGCCCGGCCATCCGCGATCTCTTTAACCAGTCGCATCACGGCGATGCAGGGTCGCAGCCGCGCGCGCTGACCGGAGCGATCCTGGCCTATGCCGCCAATATCGACAATCTCGGTGCGCTCGCACCCGCCGTGGAGCGCATCGCGCAGAAGCATGTCGGACTTCAAATCCTGCCCGAACATTATCCCTATGTCGGCGAGGCCTTGCTCGGCGCCATCAAAGCGGTGCTGGGCGATGCGGCGAGCGAGGAAATTCTTGCGGCCTGGGCCGAGGCTTACGGGTTCCTCGCCAATATTCTCATCGCCCGCGAAGGGCGTATCTACGAGGCACAAAAGGATGCCGTGGGCGGCTGGAACGGATGGCGCGACTTCCGCATCGAGACGATCGCGCCTGAAAGCAGCGTCATCACATCCTTTATCCTCAGGCCCGCCGATGGCGGCGCGGTGATGGCGCACCGGCCCGGACAGTATCTGACCTTCTGGTTCGAGATTCCCGGCCACGCCCCCGTCAAGCGTAACTATTCAATCTCCTCGGCACCCAATGGTGAAACCTATCGAATCTCGGTGAAACGCGAGCCGCACGGCCTTGCCTCGGGATGGCTGCATGACACGGCGCGGACAGGCACAATTCTCAAGGTCGCGGCGCCCGCAGGTGAGTTCTTCCTCGACGACCAACCGGCGCGCCCGGTCGTGCTGCTGTCGGGCGGCGTTGGTCTGACGCCGATGGTTGCGATGCTGGAAGCGCTGGTCGCGCAAGGCGCTCGCGTGCCCGTCCATTATATCCACGGCACCCATGACCGCGACACGCATGCGATGCGCAATCACGTGCGCGCGCTCGCCGCGAAGGGCACGGCCGTGCGTGTCGTCGATTTCCATCAGATACCGCTGGCCGATGAAGTCGCGGGCCGCGACTATGACATCGCCGGGATCATCACCGACGCGTGGCTGATTTCGAACACACCGGTCGCCGAAGCCGACTATTATATCTGCGGGCCGCGCCCATTCCTGCGCCACGCCGTGTCGGCCTTGTCGCTCGCGGGCGTGCCTGCTGGGCGCATCCATTATGAGTTTTTCGGCCCCGCCGATGAGCTGCTCGCGGCCTGACTCAAGACGACCCGGAAGGCGTTTGTTTAGTCCGTTCAAACAGTTCTTTCTGGTCACGAATGCGCGGCCGCAGCATTCGTGATCAGCGTTTATTCCTACACATTATCGAGTGGCCATCTCCCCGTGCGCTTTTTCCGTCCCATTCTGACAGGTGCCGATTTTCGTGGCCGCGCCATTGCAAGCCTCGGCGCGGCGATCGGTATCCTGCTCACCATTCTCATCTGCTCGGCCCTTCCCTACACGAGGTCCGACCTCCCCTTCATCGTCGCGCCGCTCGGCGCATCGGCCGTGCTCGTCTTCGCGGTGCCCAGCAGTCCGATGGCGCAGCCCTGGCCGGTCGTCGGCGGCAATATCATTTCCTCGCTGGTCGGCGTCGCCGTTTTCCGGGCGATCCCCGACCTCGTGCTTGCGGCAGGGGTTGCCGTCGGTGCTGCGATCCTCGTCATGTCACTCCTCAGGTGCCTGCATCCCCCAGGCGGCGCATCCGCGCTCACGGCGGTCATCGGCAGCCACGCGGTCCATGCGTCGGGCTATGAATTTGCCTTCATGCCCGTCGGCATCAATTCCATCGCGCTTGTCGGGATTGCCGTGCTGTTCCACCGTTTGAGCGGCCACAGCTACCCGCATCAACCGGCGGTGCCGGTCCGCGTCCAGAACGGTGTAAAACTGCAGGATATCGATGCCGCCCTCGAGGACATGCATGAAAGCTTCGATATCAGCCGCGAAGATCTCGAAGCGCTGTTCTCATACGCAGAGCACCACGCGGAAAAGCGGCACGCCAGCTGACAATCAAGCCATGGTCTCTCTCCCTTTTTCGAACGTCTGGTACAGCTACTGACGGCCCAGCTGTTCCGGCTTCTTCCGGCGGTTAGACACTTCCGGGGCAGGCCTGACGCGGAGGATGTTCGACGCTCGAATATCGAGAGACAGTCGCAAGGCCGCCTGATAAGCGTCTTCCATGGCTTCATTTTTCTCACGGAAGCCCGATCTCGCGATCGATTTCGGGACCGCCAACCTGCGGGTGATACGGCGCGACGAAGGCGTCGTCTTCGACGAGCCCTCGCTGTGCTGCTTCAGCAAGTCCGGGGTCGCGCCGGGTCTCATCGCCGCGGGCATGAACGCGCAGGCAATGGTCGATCGCACCACGGGAAATCTCGAGGTCAAACGGCCGCTCCGCCGCGGCGTGCTTCAAGATATCGATTCAGCGCGCGAACTGCTGCGCTACGCCGTTCCCAAGGCACTCGGCCGCAGGCGGTCGGGAGGGCGTTTTGCGCCTACATGTTGCCCAGCATTCCAAGGACGCCGCCGATGAATGGGAGGGTCAAGGTCTGAATGTCCCATAACACTTCTCCCTTCGGCTGGCTTGGCCGCTGGGAGAGTACCGCAGCTCTCCTGGAACAGCGTTCTCGCAAAATAGCCGCCGTTCGCCAGCAAAGGCGACATTCAGCGCAGATTTCCGAATCCCAATAGTGACGCTCATTCAGCTTCGACCCGAAAGGAGACGAGAGGTCGGTTATAGCGATCGGTGTAAACGCGTGGGGGCGAGCGGCTCACGGAGCGTGGAGCAGCCCTACCATCCCTTGGTCGCAAATTATCATACTGCAGGCATCTGCAGCCTTGACAATGAGCCGTCGCTCACTGACGAAGATGTACAGTGAGGATATCACGGTCCACCTCCACGCACCGCTCGCGGCAGAGGACGATTGGCTCGAGGCGTTCGCCTCGTTCACCGTTGAAGCAAACCCCGATATTCCGTCCTGCAAGGATCGCCACACCGTCGTCGGACGACCCGACGGCTGGCATGGCTGGCTGACGCAGAAAAAGCCCGTGGTGGAGCTTCTGAGACAGTGTCCGCAGGGTAATGGCTTATTCTTTCGATCGCGACGCAATGGCCCCTGTGACCCGCCTTACAGGCTGATCGCTATGATACCCCGCGTTCGAACGGGTCAGTCTTATTCCGCTATATGGAAGCTTCGCGAAATCCATGCAGAGAGAACCTGGTGCGTCGCAATAAAGTGCAGTGCGCGCGATGGGATCGAAAAGGGCGCGAAAATGCTGGCTCGACTTGACCACGACGAGCGCCTTGGAATCCACATTGATCCCAAGCTCGCGGAAACAGTCCGGATCAAAAGTTTGCTGTCGGATGGAGTTCACAGCAATATCAATGCCGTCCGCACGCAAGCCAACAGCAAGCCCGATCGGCATGTTAGGATCGGCTGCGAACATGCGTTGCTTGACGTCGTCACGCACCGCCAGAACATTCCAGATCGACCGGATCGCCTGACATGGGGCCTACTTTGCCACCAAGGCGCAGGGACAACTTGGATCCCACGCCTGAATTTGCAGCGATCTGTGCGGCTTGGGGGTCCCAGATCATGCCGAGCGCCACATTTTCGCAGCCACGGTCGATCAATTCGCGGAGGACGAAGGTGCTATCACATGCGCCCCCCCCGCCCGGGTTGTCCGAACTGTCGGCGATCACAGCGGGGCCTTGTCCCGGCGTCGCAAAACCCCTTTCGATTGCATCACCGACGCTCATACGCTCAACGGCTGCATTGTCTGCAATCGTAACGAATGCCTCTGCCAGATCGTCCGTCAACGCATCGATCACTGCCGGGTCAGCGTTTTCGGACACGACAAGCACCGACGCCCCCGCGTATGACCAATCGGCCCAGGGGAACCCATGCATCAATGAAATCGATCGGATGCCGTCCTTGCCCTCGGCGGCGATCATGCAGTCAACGAGGCCGCGCATCGGCTGCTCGACCGTGCCCTGCAGGCTGAGCCTGGGAATCGTACGGAGCGACATGCTCATGCGCGCCCCGCGCGCAAGCTCCTTCAACATGCCATGCAACTCGCGCGCGCGGTCGGGATAATCGACGTGGGGGTATTCCTTTACGCCTACAACGATTGCACCGCTTTCGAGCATGGCGGGACTTACGTTTCCGTGCAAATCCAGAAGCGCACCGATGGGCACCTCTGGTCCAACCACCGCACGCGCTTCGTGCAGCAGATCCGCTTCGCAATCCTCGATACCTTCCGCGATCATCGCTCCGTGAAGCACCAGGAGGACAGCATCAATGGGGCCTGTCTCGCGCAAAGCCTCAATGACGCTGGACTTCAGGTGGGAGTAGACTATCGACGAGATAGAGCCGGAAGGCTGAGCCCAAAAGCACGGCCCCTTGATGGCTTCGTCCCCGGCCGCGCGAATACTGCGGATGGCATCTCCATATCCGGCAAAGGCTAGCGCAAGATCGCGCATGATGTCGCTCGGTGGAACATAGGCGAGATCCGCTTCGAAGCTCCCCATACTGGTTGGCACTGGCGAAAATCCGTTGGTTTCGTGCATTAGGCCTGCAACGAATATACGCAGGGGCCGCGGCTCGCTCGTCATTATCGATTTTCTTCCTGCTCAGGCTTTGCGCAGCGCACGATAGACCATCTCCTGCGCCACGACCTCGGGCGGCCGCAGTTCCGTTTGTATGCGCAGGCGATGACTCATTCCGACGCAGAGGATGTCATTTTCTGGATTGGAGTGGGCCCCCTGGGTCGGACACGCGGGATGAGATTGTTTGACCTTGGTGTCGGGCTCTTGGAGAAGAGCCTATGTCGAGACCACACCGATCCCACAGCCTCGAGTTCAAGCGGCAGGTCGTCCAGGAGTACCTCGGGGGTGAGACGCTTCATGGGCTCTCGAAGCGCCATGACATTTCCCGCCAGCTGGTCCGTGTCTGGATCGAGAAGTACGAAGCGGGGGCCTTCGACGACGATGCCCACGCGGCCGACCTGATCCAGCAGTACGAGGCGCGGATCGCCGCACTCGAACGCCTGGTCGGCAAGCAGGCGCTCGAGCTTGAGTTTTTAAAAGGGGCTGTTCGCAGCACACAGCGCGCGAGAAGCGCGCCTACATCCGCGATCGCCGGCCCAGCGGTATATCCATCGAGCGGGGCTGCCAGCTGATGAAGATCGCCCGCTCGACCTACTACCGCGAGCCGCCGCCAAGCCTTTCCGAGGCTGAACTGCTCGACGCGATCAAGGCGATCTGCCATGAGTTCGAGGCTTATCGCTGGCGCCGCGTGCGCGCGGCCCTCCGACACCAGGGCATCGTTGCCAACCACAAGCGCATCCGTCGCCTGATGCGCGAGCATGATCTGCAGCCGCGCCGTCGGCGGCGCTATATCGCCACCACTGACAGCGCCCATAACCTGCCGATTTTCCCGGGTTTGGACAAGGCACTCATGTGACGGGCCCTGATCAACTTTGGGTTGCCAATCTCACCTATGTCGCGATCACGGGCGGCTTTGCTTACGTCGCCAT
>NZ_RBWX01000001.1 GCF_003634215.1 Sphingosinicella microcystinivorans
GAAGCCGCTGGTGCGGCGGCTGATGACCGACATGGAGGAGGACTTGGGCACGAAGCTCGACTGGGTGGCGGTCGATCACTTCAACACCGGCCATCGGCCCCATCGTGTGCGAGCTCGACGGACCGACGCCGATTTTGAATAGGTCGAAGGTGCTAGATGACATTGGGCTCAGCTATGGCGAATGATTTGGTGGCACCATCAGCGCTCGGTCAGCCACGTAGGCACTCCTGGTCGAGAGCGAGAGTAGCTTGCGGCGAGCTAACCGCGGGCGCGAAGAAAATTCTGGCTAAGAATTGCCGCAAAATCTTTCTCCCGTCAGGGGCGGTTAGGCAGTCTCACGTCGGCGGGCACATCGCGCCAAAGCCAGCGGAGAACATCGTCCGCTTCGGATAGAAAATGTCGCAGGTTGTGCCCACCCTCGCCGAATTCAAAGACAAAGTCATATTCGCGATAGGCAAGGGCAGACGCCATCTGCTGATTGGCAAGTGGCCAATTACCAAAAACCGTATCGAGATCCTTGGAACCGCTCTGCATCCAGACGCGAAGCGGCTTACGCTCGGCTCGACGAACCATCGACGGCCAAGCGTCTGCGCCCGCTATGTTCACGAAGCTGCCAACTATACTTACGACCCTGCCGAAGAGATCAGGGCGGTGCCATCCCACGCCGAAAGCGGCAGAGCCGCCTGAGCTTAACCCCAGAATGCCGTGACAGCCGGCTTTGTTGCTTATGTTGTATTGACCCCGCACCTTCGAGAGTATCTCATTGTCGAGAAAACTCGCGAGCCGGCCATTGACCATGTCGTACTCGACCGCGCGATTCCCCTTGCCGCCGTAGATCGGATAGCCCGGACCCGCCACTCCCGAATTGGTGAATATCCCGATCACTGGCGGCAACGAACCTTCTTGAATCAAGTTGTCCAGCAGCGGTGGCATTGTCTTTAGAAAGCTCTCACCGTCGAGAAAGACCATCACGCACACTGGCTTATCACCGCGATACTGCTTGGGGACGTAGACCCAATAATCGTGCTTTGAACCCGGAAAGATCGTGCTTCTTTCAATGCTGTGTTTGGTAAGGACGCCTGCGGGGGTTCCTAATTCTCGCTGAAGCAGCGGCGAGGGTTCATAATTTCCCCCATCGCGAATGTATGCTTGAATGTCCTTGCTCGTGATTCCGGGGAAAAATCGGGGCAGATCTTGTGCCAGTTGCTCACTAGCTGACGGCATCGACTTGGTCGCTTCCGGCTTGGGATCGACTTCCTGCGAACGACCTGTGGTGTCGCCGTCTCCTGCAACCGTGCGCAACGTGTGGTTGGCAGCCGTGACGGGACTCTGGCCAAGGCCCATCGCAGGGCTTGCCGAAATTCCGGCCGTAGTCAGGGTTGCCGCCAGTAATATCTGTTGGCAACGATAGCTGAATTGCTTTGCCCTTCCCTGTGCCTCCGACAGTTGTGAACCAGACGCTGCATTCGCACGGCCAATACCGGCGCGCAAAGCATGCTGGCCGACGGAGTGAGCAGGCCGGCCGTATATCTCCATGCACGTCATTCTGGTTTGGGTGATGGCCAGAGGAAGCGAACTGATCCGATCATGTGGTCAGTCACCTCGTAGATCGCGACCACCTCCTGGCGTTCTTCGCTGATGCCCTCCACGCTCTCATGATCGACGACGAGGTTGGCAAGTTGGATTCGGCTTTCGATGACACAACGAAGATCCGGGCTGCGGAAGCGCTCGATGTAGCGAGTTCTTATCGCATCGAGTCCGCGAGCAATTGGCTCACCGGTATTAAGATTGTAAAGGGCAGCATCTGGAGCATAGTGGCTGCAGAACAGGTCAATGTCGCGGGCATTATAAGCCTTCAGCTGGCGATCTACGATCTCATGTGGCAACAATGTCGTGCTCATCTCGGGCTCCTCAATTCTCCGCTGGCGCCGGCGTAGCTCGACGTCAGCTAGAGGGTTACGATACGGGCATGGTCACGTGGACCGCAGGAAGCCGGCCAAGGTTCCATCTACCATCAAGCGCGCGTTCGACCTGTGCGGCCAATTGCAACAGCAAGCCGTCATTCGCCTGTCCTGACATCGCGTGGATACCGAGTGGCAACCCATTTTGCTGCAACGCCATGGGCAGTGAGATGCCGGGCAGGCCGCAGATGTTGGCAAGAGCGGTATAAGGATAGAGGCTCCAAAGCCGATCGAACCAAACTTCCGGTTCGTCGCTCTCATTCAGCGTCAGGTATTCGCGCGCACCCAATTTGTGTGTGGGCAATGCCATGACCGGCGTGAGCAGAATGTCCCAATCCTGAAAGAAAGCACCGAAGGCGCGGGAAAGCTGATTGAAAGTGATCTGCATCTGCGCACGATCAAAATAAGGTCGGTCGATGCCTGCTTCCCAGATTTTCGCGTTCATCGGCTCCAAATCGTGAAGGATTCGGTTTTTCGAATCGTTGAGCGCTATCAGGCGATCAAGCGATGCCGCGACATGGGTGATGTAGCATGTCGTCTGGGCAGCATAGCCCTTCCGGAAGTCTACATCGGGGGTTTTCCACTCGACATCATGGCCAAGCTCTTGGAATAGCCTCCCCGCCTTCTGAAGCTCATCAATAAAATGTGGAATTGCCCGATAGTCGCCCCACTGGTGTGATAGCGCGATCTTCAATTTCGGGGGATCGCGCCTGATCAGGTCAGAATATGGCTCCGGTGGCTGCCAGTAAGGCATGAACTCGCCGGGCGCACCCCCGCGACACGCATCAAAGAACGCCGCGGTGTCACGAACGGACCGACTGTTGCACCCTTGGACGGCCATGACGTTGGTGAGATCGGACCCCTCTGGTGCAGCCGAAAGCACACCTCTCGACGGCTTCAAGCCGATATTTCCATTGATTCCGGCTGGCCCTCGGATCGATCCGCCGCCATCGCTTGCGTGCGCCAGCGGTACAGCACCACTCGCGATGATCGCCGCACTTCCGGAAGAGGAACCTCCAGTGGTGTAGGTCACATTCCAAGGATTTGAAGAAATATATATCCGCGGATTTTCCGCAGAACCGCACACGGCGAATTCGGGCGTCGTGGTGCGCCCTATGATGTTCAGGCCAGCGCTGCGTATCTTCTTCGTGAGAAAGCTGTCTTCGGGCGTGACGTAGCCCTTCATGAGCAAACTGCCCATTTCCTGCTTACGCCCTTTGAGAGCTGGACCGATGTCTTTCATGAGATAAGGCGCACCGGCGAATATACCTTGGGCATTCAGCCCATCCTTCGAAGGGTCTGCTACGACGTCGTCGAATATCTCGATGACGGCATTCAAGATCTCGTTCACGCGCTCTATGCCAGCGCGGGCTTGTTCCGCGAGTTCCTGCGGCGAAACTTGTCCCGCGCGCACAAGCTCGGCGAGTGCAATTGTGTCGCGGCTCGCCCATTCCTCCCAGCTCATTACAATCGGCATGATCCATCCAAGTGATAGAGAAAAGGATGATGTCCCGAGAACATCAGATTGCCGGAACCCCGTTTGGGGAATAGAGAATGACGAAGGATAGGAAGCGCATGAGCGACGTCATGTTTGTGAATTCCGCAGCTATTCCAAAGGCACCTCGACGTTCGACCTCACGCAAATATGACAGCATCTCAGCGGCCGGCTGGCTGGTCATTTCAAGTTCAAGGTATAGAGGCCCGTCAATTACGAACGGTTCTGGTAACGGATTGCGCAGAGCCTCCCGCAATGCCTGCTGCATTTCAGCACGAACCTGAGCCGGTGGAAGAGACATCTCGGATCGCCACCCAATCGACTCTTTGGTGATAAACGCCCCCGCTTGAGGCGCGTATCGCTGCGCGTCCTTAGCGACATGCTGGTCTCCGGCGACGAATATTACCGGTTTGTGGAATTCGCCAGCCAGTGCTGCGTTGAGGTAGCCCTCCGAGCAGGGCTCTCCATTCAGCCTCACCCCTCGCAGGGCAGCCCCGCTGTAGGTGTGAGCGAGTATGGAATCTTGGACATGCGATCCGGCGTGATACCCGATGAACGCGCAGGCAACGATATCCGGACTCTCGACGCCTTGCATTTGCATGAGGGGTCGAGGCCACGAACGTACCAGTCGCACATTGGAGGGGAGTTGGTCCGGCAGGATGTTATGCGCGTGCCCGTGCCCGTCCGACACGATAACCTCGCCATAACCGACGGCAAGCGCAGTTTCCGCCGCCGCCGCGACATCCGCTGTCATCCACCGGCGTGCGTCGTTCCACTCCCATGCCCATCGATCCGGCATCAATCCCTGCGGCGCGGCAAGTGCCGGACACCCTTCCATGTCGGCGGAAATGAATAGCTTGCGCACGCTGCCTAGACCGCGCTTGCTTTGGGAATCTGAGATTCAGCCGACAGCACTGGCTTGTCATCGACCGCGGTCAAATCCTCCGCGACAGTTCGACTCGCTCGCCACGCGAACCAGGCTGCTACGATGTAACCGGGAGACATGGTCAGCAGCGCGTAGCGCAAAGACTCGGCGCCGGCCCATTCACCATACAGATCACTCAAGGCGCCCGTAGCCAGAGGCCCAAGCCCCATTCCGACGAGGTTGGCGAAGAGCATTACCAGCGCCATGCTGACGGCGCGCATGCGCTCGGGCACTAACGACTGGATAATCGCATAAATCGGTCCAGAACTGACATTTATTGCAAGGCTCACGCCGGTGAGCGCGACGAGAACAACAGGTATGTGTGACGAGGCGAATACGAGAGTCGACAGAAGTCCGCAGGCGATCATCACAAAGGAGACGGTCAACAATTGAAGCCGCTCGTTGCAGGGCGCAAAACGAGTAGCGAGCTCGCCGCCGAGCCAGGTTGCGAACAGGCCTACAGCGCCAAAAATCAGGGCGAACCAGAGACCAACCTCACCGCTCGAGAAGGACCAGCTTCGCATGAAGTAGCTGGGCAGCCACTGCAGATTCCCGTACACGAAGAAGAAGGCGATGGAGATGTATAGCAAGAGCCACCGGAACGTCCGGTTGGAGGCCAGCACTTTGAGCACCATCCGCAAACTTGGAATCTGTTCCTGAGGGACTGTGGGGAGCACATCCGCCCCGGAGCGCTGGTCAGCGTTCAAAGATGCCCCGCGGGCGGCTGGGGATTCACTGGCTCGCGGCTCTTTTAGCGTGAGCCAAGCCAAGGCCGCGATAAGCAGCCCTGGGGCGCCCATCAGCATAAATGTAGTGCGCCAGCCAACGAGTTCGTTCAGCACACCTGCCAGCAGGTAGCCTCCGACAAGCGCAAGCGGACCACCCAGCGTGTAGATTGCCATCGCACGCGGCCGCTCGGCTCGATTGAAGTAGTCGGCAATCATCGAGATCCCGACAGGAAATGCCCCTGCTTCGCCCACTGCGACACCAACACGAATGAAGATCAATTGGACGAACGAGCTGGCAACGCCGCAAAGTCCGACTGCCAGACTCCACAAGCCTGTCGTTAGCGTCAGGAGGGTCACGCGATTACCGGTGTCCGCCCAGCGTGCAAGCGGAATGCCCATGACTGCGTAGAAGAGCGCGAAAGCGATCCCACTTAGCACTCCAAGCTGCGTATCGCTGAGATCCAGGTCAACCTTTATGTCTTGCAGCAACATGCCAAGGGCCACGCGGTCCAGGAACGCGAACCCTAGATTTACGGTAAGCAATATGAGCAAGTATCGCCGGTATCTGTGCGTCGGCATGGACGAGCCCTTAGGAATGATTGAACCAGACCAGCTGACGGCGCATGTACGACGTCATACCGGTCAATCCGCCCTCCACGCCCAATCCCGACTGGCCGCTCGGCTCATAAGAAACTGCGTGTCCGGCGCCTTCGGTATGGGGCGCGGCAGCGTTGACCAGCACCATGGACCGGACGGCGTTGGCCAACCTCATTCCGGTGGAGAGCTTCGTGGTCCAGACATACGCTGCGAGACCGAAGACCGTCCCGTTCGCGATCGAGATGGCCTCGTCCACAGTATCAAACGGAATGACGGACAGAACCGGTCCGAAGATTTCCTGCTGCGCAATGCGCGCCACGGGTGGCACGTTCCGAAAGAGTGTTGGAGCAACAAAGAAGCCGCCGCTCTCCTCATTGATGCGAACGCCGCCGATTACGAGTTCTGCTCCATCCTCGCGCGCCGTGGCAATAAAGCGCATTACGCGTTCAAGCTGCTTGGCAGACGCCACGGGACCGAAGGTTGTCTGCGGCACTAGTGCATCTCCGACAACGACGTCGCCCATCCGGGCTGCAATCTTATCGACTAGCGTTCTCTCGATCGTGCGCTGGACTAGAAGTCGTGAACCTACGCTGCAAATCTGACCTTGATTGGTCAGCAGATGACCTGCGATCGCTGCGCTGACTTCATCAAGATCGAGGCCATCGTCGAACACGATGTGGGGTGACTTCCCGCCGCACTCGGCTTGCACGACCTTCATATTCGAGCGTCCGGAATACTCCAGCATCAGCTTGCCGACATCACTCGATCCCGTGAACGCGATCATATCGACGTCAGAGTGAAGACCAAGGGCGGACCCCACGGTTTCACCCGCGCCTGGCACGACATTCAGGACACCTTCGGGAATACCCGATTGCAATGCCAGTTGCCCAAGCCGAATAGCTGACCGAGAAGCCAGCTCCGATGGCTTGAGCACAACACAATTGCCCCCCGCCAAAGCTGGCGCGATCTTCAGTACCGCGTTGAACGTCGGGAAATTCCAGGGGACGACAGCGGCGACCACACCACGTGGAACAAGGCGCTGTAGAATGAAAGTATCCGGATCGCTATTGTAGACATCGCCGGTAATCTTGTCGATCAACTCCGCGTTGAACCGCATCAGCGCGCCAGCACCAGCGGCATTGAATGCTGCCGTGCTGATCGGTTTGCCCATTTCGCAAGCGTCAAGAGCGTCGAGATCTGCGCTTTCGCACTCGATCAGCTCTGCAAAGCGCTGAAGACATTGCCGGCGAAAGGATGGTGGTCCAGCCGACCAGTGCCCGCGGTCGAATGCAACTCGGGCTGAAGATACGGCATGATCGACGTCAGCGGGAGTGCCTGAGGGCAACTCGAATAGCGTGCTTCCATCGGAGGGATTAACGACCTCGATCTTCTCACTTCCCGTCGATTGAACCGCCTTCCCGTTGATGAGCGGGTGAGCCTCCGTCAGCTGCGTACTGTTCACGCGGTTTCTCGTTCGCAGAAATCGCGAAACGCCGATGCCAGCTCGTGCAAACCGTTCTGGAATACCCCCAGTTCTTGCGAAAGGGCGGCCCCCGTCAGGCGAAACTGCGCAAAGTAGTTGATGTTGAAGCGAACACCCACCCCATCTTCCGATAGGGAAAAATCGACGAAGTTTCGGAAGGCGTCGGCCTGCGCATGATATTCCTCGCCGCGCTCGGGATAGCAGTACCACACAACGCGACGGCCCGGGATCAGCTTCACCGTGTCGGCATAGAACGGAGGAAAAGGGGGGGACTTGGGATCGTGATAGGTTTTTGTGATGCGGACGGACTCGCCCTCCGCCTGTGGTTCCCCCTCTACTCGCGTCACGGTGGCTCCCGCGAACGTCGGATTCCACGCCTCGTAATCCAACAGTTTCCGCCAGGCCGTATCCATATCCGTCTGAATGTGGCTCTCGGCTTGAAAAACAGCCGGACGGTATTCGATGATCTCGCTTGTCATTCTCTAATCCCTTAGTTCACGCGCACGCCTTACGCCCGGCACGGCGCGGCAGCTGTCGACAGACAATCAATCAGGCCGCCCCTCACTCAGTATCGGTAGGCGACTTGCAAACCGATCGTCCGCGGTCGCACTCGCGCATTCCAATCATCGATGCCGACGAAGGTTCTTGCGGCGATGCCATCCCAGTTATTGATGTTGTCCACGAATAAGGTGGCTGACCAATTTTGCGGCGCATCGATGGTGAAGCTCGCTTTCGCGACCGTCATTTCGTCGCTCGCGCCCAAATCCGTGAGGGCGGCGGCTCCTGCAAAAATGCCACGGTAGGTGATCTTCGATGTGTAGCTCACCGAGGCCGAGAATGTACCTTTGTATCCGCTCTCGCCGAGCGGGAACTGATATTCGGCGGACCCACTCGCCGTCGTGCTAGGCGACCCACTCGGTCGAGCACCCTTGGCGAAAAGCACTTCCCCAGCGGACAGAACATCCGAGTCGAAGGACAGGTCGTTCCAGCTGAAACTGGCATTGAGTGTGAGGCCATCGATGGGCTTCGCAAAAATAGAGAGATCGAATCCCTTCCCGCTCGCGGTTCCAGAATTGTATAGCGCGTTTACGCCGGCCGGCGATTCTGGGTGGGGAAGGGTTAGTTGCTGTTGGATGTCCTTCCACTTTGTATAGTAGACCGCGAAGTCGTAGCCGAGACGATTATTCCAGAAATCCCCTTTTGCTCCGATTTCGTAATTGTATAGGCGGTCGGGGCGAAGAGGTGGGAAATCCGGATATAAGGCGAGAAGACTGCCGTTGTTCGGATAACCGCTTCTGAACCCTTGGCCATATGACGCGTACAGCATATGCCTGTCTGTCGCATGCCAAGTCAGAACAGCACGAGGCGTATTGGCTTTCGCGACACTCCTGCCAGGCGGAAATTGAACTGAGCTATCTCGACTCGTAGCGGTTTCAGTGTCGTGAAAATGCCTTGCTCCAATGGTTAGTTCGAGTCGCCGATCAAAGAACAGTCGAGTCAGTTCACCATAAAAAGCATAGGATTCTGAAGTGTTGGTTCCGGAGGGAAAGGGTATAGCAGCCAGGACTCCAGTAAAGATAAGTCCGCTCTTGTCGCGGCCTTTGCGATAGATTCCGCCGATGGACCAACGCCAGTTGCCATCGGTCGAGGAATGAATGTTTACCTCTTGCGAAAAAATGTCCGACTCGACAAACGAGATGTAGTCGGTGTCAGAAGCGCCAAAGCCCGGCACGTCTAGACCGAGATGGCCAATATTGTAGTAGTTTAAGTAGCTTGTCGCACTCGATACGGTGAAGCCGGGAAAGTCGTAGGCGATATTTAGTCCATAAGCGTCGTAGTCTGTCTTTACCGCTTGGTCCAAGACCGAAGACATTTTATAGTTCGTGTATCCAAACGATGGTGCGCCTGCATCGTAGCGTGATATCCACGTGAATGCGCCGATCGAGAGGCGGTCGGTCGGCTGCGCATTGAGCTTAAAGCGGTAGGTTTGAGTCTCGTTCTCGTTGGCATCTTTGTTGTTGGGCTGGTCGATCCAGCCACTGTTATTCTGATAGCCAATGACGCCCCGCAGCGCCAATTTGCCCTCTATCAGTGGCACGTTGATAGCACCGTCCGCACGGTAGTTAGCGCCACCTCTATAGGTGCCGGAAACGAGACCCCGTGCCTTGACCTCGTAATTGTTGAGATCAGCTTCCTGGGTGAGCACGCGCACCACGCCATTTAGAGCGCTCGAACCGTATAGCGTTCCCTGGGGGCCGCGAAGGACCTCGACTCGATCCAGGTCATATGCATTCGAGTCCGGACTGAATGCGCTCGTCACCAGACCAAATGGCACACTATCCAAATAATAGGCCACTGGACTTGAGCCCGCAAAGTGCGGAAATGCCGCGCTTACGCCACGAATAGTTGTGTTCGTACCGCTTCCCAGATAGTCGGTGAAGACAGCGACGCTTGGTACTGCCGTCAAGGCATCTCGAACACCTTCGGACGTGGACCTGTCCAGAGTTCTGCCGGACAACACAGTGACGCTGATCGGCACGTCTTGGAGTCTCTGGTCGCGCTTCTGTGCGGTAACAATAATTTCACCGCTGTCATCCTCATATGACGAGGCCGTATCACTTCTGGTCGCCGCGTCAGCACCATCAGAAGCCGCCAACGTAAATGTTCGGCCATCACTCGAAATGATTCTGAGGCCGGTGCCCGCGATCAAGCGGCGCAGCGCTTGTTCAACCGTCATGGCGCCACGGACAGCTTTCGTGGTCTTTCCGCGAACCGCGCGCTCACTGACCAAGATCTGAATATCCGCCTGCCGCGCAAGCTCGGGTATGCCCGTCGCTGCGGACTGCGTCGGCACATCGAATTGCTTCGATTGCGCCCAGGCCGGGCCGGAAACCGCAATCGCACAAACCGCGACCGAAATCCCTAACGCTCCACGCATATCCCGATAGGCCATGTCATACCCCCCTGAACGCCCCTTATTGGGCTCATGGACTAACGATGCACGGCGGCGCGTTTTTCGTTGCAGCCCTAACAATTTTTTTCAGATTCGTGACAGGACGATCCGATCGGCGGAGATGTCGACCCTCGCGCCGAGCAGCCCAGCGGCCGCCCGAGCGAACGCATCGGGTTCGTTTGTGCGGAAGCGACCAATCATTTTCTCGCCCGCAAGTGCGGGATCGGCGACCTCGACCTTGACCCGGTTGTAGCGATTGAATTCGGCGGCCGCCTCGCCAAGCGTATCGCCATCGAAAATGAGCTGGCCATTGCGCCAGGCAAGCGTGCGGTCGATCTCTATACTCGCTTCAACTACCGGAGCCGGCCCGGTTGCATCGCTGACAAATGTGCGCGCACCGGCGGAAACGCGACGAACATTCCCCTCGTCGCCTACCTTCCAAACCTCAACCACGCCTTCAGTGACTTGAACGTCCGCGCCGTCGTCGGTTCTGCGAACGGAAAAGGCCGTGCCGACCGCCTTCACACGCGCTTCCCCGGCCTCGACGATGAACGGACGCGCACGATCCTTGGCAACCTGAAACCACGCCTCGCCTTGATCGAGCGCGATGTGGCGCACCTCGGGTTCGATCCGCACGGCAAGCTTGGTTTGTGTGTTCACGGCGGCGAGCGACCCGTCGCTCAGCGGCACCCGGCGTATCTCGCCGAGCGCCGTTTCGATCCGTTCGCCCGCGATCTGCGTCGCCGATCGCGGCCACAAGGCGACGCCGGACACGATCGCCGCGACGCTCGCGGCTGCCATGCCACCGCCCCATAGCACTTTGCGGCGCGACAGCCATGCGCTGCGATCAACATCCTGCGGCCCTTCATTCCGTTGACCGCCCCGCAAGGCGCTGGCGCGGTCGAGCATCCTCCATGCCGCCTGCGCGCGGAAGAACGCCCCCTGTCGCCGCTTGTCGCCGGCAAGCCAAGCGTCCAGCTCGGCGCGCGCCTGCGGATCGTCGCCCGACCGATCGAGGCGAACGACCCATGCGACGGCACTGTCATGTATCGCTTGGGGTGTTTCGCGCTCGCTCATCTCGTTCCAGTCCATCCAATTTCCGTTCCGCGATCCGGTCCCCCTCTGCGATCGCCTTGAGTATCGCTTTCAGCCCTTTGCGCAGGTCGTTATCGACCGTATGTTCCGGCACGCCCATCGCTTCGGCCGCTTCGCGCTGCGAGAGCCCTTCGATCTTTCGCAGCTCGACGACCCTTCGCCACCGCTCCGGCAACCCCTCGATCAATCGACGCACCCGCGCCAGTTCCCGACGCCCGGCGACGATGCGTTCGGGCGATGGTTCCTCCTCTAAGATGCTCAGCGCGTCGATTTCCGTTACCGATTCTATGTTCACGACGCGTGCGCGCCGCAACCGCATCAGGGCAAAGGTGCGCGCCGCGGTGAAGAAATAGGCGCGCGGGTTGCGGATGTGGCAGACATTCTCGAGCCCCGCGATCTGGGCATAAGTTTCCTGAATGATGTCTTCGAGGTCGTCGGGATTGAGTGTGCGGCAAAGCCAGGCGCGCACGTCGGCTTCGTGGGGAAGAATTTCGCTTCCCACCCATGCCGTTACTCTGTGCCGGTCTGTGCCGTTCACGCTTCGCGCCTTCAACGCCCCTATTCGGAACTATGATGCACGGCAGACGATTTTTCGTTCGTGCGCCGCATATTTTTTTCCGATCATAGCTCATTCGGCGCTTTGATGCGCGCGCCTCTCGGCCGGATCGGTCTGACATCGCGAAGCGCAGAGGTCGGGTGCGTCTCCCCCGGTCGCGCCGGCCTCGACAGGGGGCGTCGGGGCATGAATTAAAATCACGACATCAACCGACACGATCGCGCGGAGCTTCGCGGCGAGGCGCTCGGCCGCGTGGCGGTCGATGTCGAGATGGAGACCGATCCAAAGCCCGGTGCAGCTCTGGCGCGCGTGCAACTCGGAGGGAAGAAGCGAGCGCGCGGCGAGTAGGTCGACGACTCGCGCGAAGGCTTGCGGGCAGCGGTCGGCGTGAATCTCGAAGCGCGGGAAGCGTGTTGGACGTGCGCGCTCGATGTCGATCGAGCGGGTTACATTCACCATGAGGATTATCCAGCAAAATAGAATAGCGATCGGACGAGTTTGGAGCCGGTCTCGCGATCGGCGTCCGCGCACGAGTTCGGCGCAGGTCAGGCGTTCAAGCCTGACCGCCCGTAAGTCGGCGCCCGTTGCTAATTCGGCTGAAAGGGTTCGCGCGGACGGCATTGGCGCGCGCCAAGGAGCGGGCTGCCGAGCAACCCTGTCCATGAGCCAACTGCCAATTCCGAGATGTCACCCCGTCACCTTCCACGCCCGCAATGCGGCCTTCGCAATACCCTAGATGCACGAGCTGCCAAAATCCGTTGGGGACTCGTGCCTGACCGATCACGAAATGCTCGGCCCGCTCCGCTGGCGTCCGAACGTCCAGTTGATGCCGCTTTCGCGCATGACGCCCGAGACATTCTTGCCGACATGCCGTTCCAGTACGTCACGCCACGGGACGAGCGTGAAGTCGCGGGCGCGTTCGACCAGCGCGAAGCGCCCGCTCGTCATATCGACTCGGCGGCGCAGCGTGCCTTGGATGCGCTCGCCCTGCTTCGCCTCGGCAAAGGGCCGTTCCAGCTCGCCGGAGAGTTCGCCCGCGATGCGCAGCAACTCGCGCCGCTGGAGTACGGCAAGCGTATTGGCGCGCAGCCGCACCGTCCCGTCATGTTCGTCGGCAAGCCCTTCGGCGATCAGCCATTGGCGGCGCTGCGTTTCCGCCTGGCGTAGCTCGCGGCCGAACCCGGCATCGCGAGCGGGCGCCGCTTCATCGCCGGCAAGGCGGCGGTCGAGCCAGGTCGCGGCGTCGGCGCCCGCGAGCCGGTCGAGCGGCATCGGCGAGACGGCTTCGACGACAACGGGCTTGTCGCGCGCGATGCGCGCCTCGTAGGCCGCCACGCGGTCGAGATGATCGGCGGCGATGGTCCATGTTCCATCCGGCCGGCGTTCGGTGCCGCCGGTCACGCGCTGGATGGCCTCCAGGCGGCGGACATGCGCCTCCGCAAATCGCTCGGTGGCGGACGGGTCATGGCGTAGGTGGAGGTCGGTCGAATAGCTGCCGTCATTAGCGGCGGCGATCTCGGCCACGGTGCGATCGACTGCGCGAACGTCGCCGCGCGACGGCGCAATCTGCACGATCGAGCCTTGCGGTGTCGGCCCTACGGCATCCCCGTAGCCCAAGTCGATGTAATGGCTGCGCCCGTCGATCCCATCGACCAAGAGATAGTGCCGGTCGTTCAGCTCGTCGGCGAGACCGCGCGCGATGACGCGGCCGATGACCGGCGCGGCCTGCGGGTCGGTCGCGTCGTAGATTGTCTGCTCGCCGCCCTCGCGGCCGCGCGCGCTGATTTCGCGCTGCATGGTGCGGATGATGTCGCCACGCTCGCCGATGCCGCGAAGCGTCTTCTCCAGCCCCTCGGCAAGCCGCCAGCGGCCGCCGCCGATCTCCTCGGCAAGCCCCATGTCCTCGAGCTTGCGGAGGCGCCCGGTGCGGAGCGATTGCTGAAAGGGGTCGCGCATCGACTGACCGAGCGTGCGGTCGGCGTCCATGTCGCGCACCATGCGGCGGTCGATCGCGGTCAGTCGCTCGGCGCCGATGTCGTGACGCAATCGCTCCTCGATTTCGAGCGTGGTGCGTGGCCCGAGGTCGAGGTTCACGAGGTCGATGGCGCGTTGGCGCATCCCGTTACTGACATATTCACGGCCGATCAGGAGATTCTGGCCGCGATCGTCCACGCCGCGCAGAACGATATGGGTATGGGGATGGCCGGTGTCGTAGTGATCGACCGCGACCCAATCGAGCTTGGTGCCTAGATCCTGCTCGACCTGCGTCATCAGCCGGCGAACGAGGGGCTTGAGATCGCGATACTGGTCGCCATCCTCGGCCGACACGATGAAACGGAACTGGCGCTTGTCGTCGGCGGAGCAATCGAGGAACGCGCGTCCGTCGGCGGTATCCTCACTGGCCGAATAGAGCTGGCCCGGCCCGCCGTCGCGGCTGACGCCGCCGCGCTGGAGATAATAGAGATGGACGCGCGCGGCGGGAAGGCCGCCGCCGGCAATGTGCGTATAGCTCATCTTCACGATCGCGCGGCGGCTGCGGAAACCGGCAAGCCGATCGCGGCTGGACAGGATGCGGCCGATGCTCGCGCCGCGACCGATGCGGCTGCCGTCGTAGCGGGTCGAGCGCACGCCGGTTTTCTTGCCCGCGCGCGCTGCGGTGCCGACCACCGCGCCGAGATATTTGCGGCCCTTGCCGCGCGCCTTGGGCTTGCCGAGCTTCGGCGTGAACTCGTCGTCGTCGCTCATGGCCGGCGCCTGCGGGCGCGGCCTCTGCCCAGGAGGCGATAGCCTCCTGAAAAACCGATGTGCAGACAGCCGCTTAGCAATGCCCCGGAGGCATTGCCTTTATCTTGCACACCCTCCTTTCCTGCCTGTCCTGCCCCCAACGCCCGCGCCCACCCCAAGCCAGGCGCATAGGCGAAGCGCGCTAGCGCGCCTGCCGCGCCCCGCGCCAGCGCCGCAAAAGGCGGCTCTGGCATGAAGCTAAACAAGGCAAATCGCGCCGTCATTGGTCACGCTTTCGGATGATGAATAGGCCGCCTTTGGCGGCCGAATCCGGCTCGCGCTTGCGGCTTTCGGGCGCATCATAACGTAGCAGAAAGAGGCTCGGAGGTGGGGCGTCCGCCGCCTCATTGGACGGCGCGGCGACGGCGATTGCTGCCCTATCTTGCGGTGCTGTTAGCCCCGCGAGATAGGCGCGCGTCTCGCCGGGAAGCGCCGAACGGCCCGCCAGAACGGCCGCGTAGCGGCCCGGCCCCGCATTATAGGCGGCGAACAGACCGGGGTAGCCGAAGCGGTCATACATGAGCCGAAGATAGGCCGCGCCTGCCATGATGTTGTCGCGCGGGTCGTCGGGATCTTGCCCGAGCCCGTAGGCGGCGCGCATCTGTCCCCAAGTCGCGGGCATGAGCTGCATGAGGCCGATTGCGCCGACGCGGCTGCGGATCGGACGGCCGCCGATGTGTGTCCGTCCGGCGCTTTCGGCGCGCATGACGCGCTCGATCCAGTCAGGCGGCAGGGCGAAGCGCGCCGCCGCTTCGGCGATCCACGGCCGCCAGCGCGCAACCGGGTCGGGGGGGCCCTGCGCCGCCGCCGGGAGCGGCGCGGCGGCGAGCGCCAGCGCGACAAGAGCCTTCACGACGCCCATAGCAACCGCGCCGTGCCGATGATGTCGCGCCGGTCGGTGATGCCGAAATAGCGCCCGTCAAACGACGCGGGCGCGGCGTCCATCAAAAGGAAATAGTCGCCGCCGCGCAAGGTGCGGCATCCGGTCCACCACGGCATCGCGCGGCCCATTCGGTCGGCCGCGCGTCGCACCGCGACGCGGCGGCCGTCGATGAAAACGGCATCGCCTATCGCGCAAACCGTGTCTCCCGGCACCGCTGCGACGCGCTTCACCAGCGGCACGTTCATGGGGATGTAGCGGCGCGTCGCGGCAAGGCGGCGGGCGCTCTCCGGCACCCATGCAATCACCATGTCGCCCGCGTTCGGAGGCGCGTCGGGCGCGACGGCGTAGAGGCCGATCGGCGCGCTGGCGCTCGCGTTCCATATGAGGCGCGGCGCGGGCGGGACGGCAATCGTCGTGCCGACAAGTCCGATCAGCGCGGCGAGCGCGCCCGTTCGGCGGATGAGGCGGCGGCGTGCGAAGCGCGCGCGGCGCAGCTCGTCGCCCCATGCGATCAGCGGCAGGTCGCCGCCGCGCGTGTCGCGCCGGGTCACGACGGCGCTCCATCGTCGCCGGTCACGGCGCGGCGGTCGGCGCGCTGGCGCGACCAGGTTTCGAGATCGTCGATATGATAAAGGACCATGCGCGCATGGCGACGCGGCGTCGGGCCTTCGCCCCGCGCGCGCAGCCGTTGCAGGGTGCGCGCGGACATTTTCAGGAAATAGGCGGCCTGCCGCGCGTTGAGATAGGGGCTGCCGCGCTTCGCGGCTTCGGCCCGGTCGGTATCGTCGTCCATTGGCGGTTCCGTGTGGCGGCGTCAGTGCCGCATCTGGCGTCGGAACATGCCGTCTGGACCGCCTTCGGCAGAGGCTGGAAGATCGCTACACGCTTCTTCCAACCGGCCTCCGGTAAGGAATCAGCCGCGCCGCGCAGCGGCGCGGCCGGATTTTAAGGAAGAAAGAGGCGGGCGGCGGGATCGCCGCCGCCCGCAATCGCTCACGCCGCGAGCGGTTCCGGCTCGCGTTCCGGTTCGTTCGCGGGCACAGGCAGCGCCGCGACCGGGCCGGGGCCGGTCGGCTCCGGTTCGTTTTCGGCGCGCGCCGCCGCGACCAGCGCCGCCGCTTCGACGGTGCCGACGCCGCCCCGCTCGGTGTAGGGGGATGGCGGGAATGCCATCCATTTCGGCACCCAGTTTTCAACCTTGGCGCGTCCGTTCGTGCCGTCCAGATGGTCGCGGACGATGCGCTTCAAGGTCTTGGTCTTCTCGCCCGCGTTGCCGGTGGCGACGGTTTCGCCCGCGACCTCCGCGACGATGCGGGTCAGCACCTCCCTTATCGCGCAAGCACTCGAAAAAGGCGTCGTCGGCCTGCCAGTAGCGGGCCATATCGACGCCGATTTCGCCGCCCACCGCCTCGACGGCGGCGCTACCAGACGCCAGCGTTTCGCCCATAATGACGGCGATAACGCGCATGACGGCATGATCGGACAAGGTGAGCAAGGCGAGGAACACCCCGACAAGGCCATGTTCATCGCTGTTGCCGCCCGTCACGGTCGGTTCCTCGGGCGAGAAGTTGAGCAAGGCCAAAACCTCGCGCCGCTTCACGTCGAAGTCGGTTTCGCCCTTGCAGGTTTCGACCGATTCCCGAACCTCGTCATTGCGCGCGGTCTGCGGCTCGGGTTTCACGCTCCACAGGTACGAACCTACAATGGTATGGGCGACCATCAGGCGCAGCGCGACCTTGGGATGGCCGAGCAGCGCCGCGCGCACGGCGGCATGGCGATGCAGGTCGATATAGGTCTGCATCGTGCTCGTCACCTCGGGACGCGGCGTCTTGGCGGGCGTGTCGATACGCTCGCCCGCGTCAAGGCGGCGCGCTTCCTTTGAGGTCACATAGCCTTCGTGGAACGTCACCTCGCCGTTTGCGCGCACATCGATATAGACGCGCCCGCCCTTGCGCTTCGGAGCCTTGCGATATTCCCACGACTGGAAATGCTCGCTCTCGGGGACGATCACGACATCCGGCCATCCGGCATCCAGATACGCCTCCTTGCGCGCCTCGATTTCGGCATTCTGCGCGGTCCAGAATTCTTCGCTGTCCGCGAAAAACTGTTCCTTCTCGAACAGGGTGCCCATGACGCGGCCCTTGTATTCGGCAAGGTCGAACAGCGCCTTGTCGGTGCTGATCTCCTGACCGCCGCACAGCCAAGCCCGAAGCTGCCGCCCGCTAGGGCAATAGCCGTCCGGGTCGTCATAAAGCACCAGCCATGCGCGCTGTTGCTTCTTGGTCGCCAAGGTCAGGTGCCGGACGGTCGCCGCGTCGATCTTCTCCTTGCGATAAAGATCGCGGATGCGCGGGAGCAGATTGCCGAGCGCGAGGATGCGGCGAACGCCAAGCTCGGGGATGCCGAACGTCGCGGAAATATCCTCCACGTCGCCGCCCTCCTTCACCAGCCGGACGAACGATTCCCACATCGTCACCTCGTCGGGATCGCGCCGGGTGTTCTCCATCATCGACGCCTCGATGGCGGCGGCATCGTCGCCGGGCTCGAGGATGCCGCACGGCAGCATGAATGCATCGGGGTCGGTTTCACCCGCCGCGCGCTTCTCGTCTGCCACCAAGGAACCGGCGCGGAAGCGGCGGCTTCCCGCGACGATGCCGAAGCGGCCTTCGTCGTTGGCGGGCTTGACCAGCAAGGTCTGTAGGACGCCGCGCTTGCGGATCGTCGGCAGAATGTCCGACACGTCCGGTGCTTGTCTGCTGTAGCGCATATTGGTCTTGCTGATCGACAGCTTGCCAAGGTCGATAAAGTCGAGTTTCATGAGACTACTCCGTATGTTGGGATTGAAAAGAAAGGGAAAATCGTTTCATTAAAAGCTGTTACTGACCTTGCGAGGGGGAGGACCTCGCGCTCCACACGACGCAG
>NZ_RBWX01000002.1 GCF_003634215.1 Sphingosinicella microcystinivorans
AGCCATCTGGATCATAAAATCACCAGCGCCGATCACCCTCGGCGCAACGAGACCTGCTGGCCTTTTCACGCTACGCCTTCCCAACATAGGACGTTATCTGATCGTAGGTGTGCCGCCCGAATGGCTGACGATGGCAGGTTGGTTTGCGATCAGCGGCCTGATTTGGATCTTGTTGCGAAATGACATCCGAGCCTTGCCGGAAAATCAGCGAGCGATGCTAATCAGCGGCCGGGCCTGATTGCATGGCCCAAGGCTGGAATCGGGCCATTCGCGCAGAGACCTAACACCCTAACCGGAGGCCCTCTACATCGGAAGGCTTGGGGCCCCGGTCTATTGGCTTGCCAATGACCGTGCCGACTATGTCTTTACGGGCGAATGGGCATCGCGCTGTGTTGCCGCGGTGCGAGCTGATGGCGGCAATATGACGCACACGGATTTGAGTGCTTACAGACCGATTTGGTCCGCGCCGACTATTTTTCAGCAAGACAGTTTCGAGCTTACAATTTTTGGCCCGCCAAGTGAGGGCGGACTCGCTGCGGCAGAATGCCTTAACCTTGCGACCGCGGCGCAGATACCGGCGCTTGGGCCTTGGTGGCAGAGCGCCGAAAGTCTGCGGCGCATCGCACTATGCTGTGGCGCAACCGGCGGCATGCGGTACGAATCTGCGGCTGAACTAGCTGCGATGTTTCCAGGTATCGATATGTCGGCGGAAGCAACGTTGGAGAAAAATCATGCTGAGCGCCTTTGGGAACGGCTCGACAGTCCCGATGGCCCCATCCATTTAGCCCGGGCCGGCACCCATACTGATGATGTTGTTGCAGCGGACAGATGGGGCAACATGGTGTCGCTGTGCCATAGCATCAATTGCCTGATGTGGGGCCGAACTGCGATTGTTGTGGTCGGCATAACGATTGGCGATCTCGCCTCTTATATACAGACACAGATTGCGGCGATCCCGCCTGTCTCAGCGCTTGCGAACCCCATGCAGTTAAGGATGCTTCTGCGTGATGGACAGGTCCATACGGCATGGTCTTCTATGGGGGGCGGCCTTCATTATATGACCGCGCAGTCACTGCTCGCCATGATGCAATTCCATCTGCCGCTTGAAGAAGTTTCAGCAATGCCGCGGCTGTTGTCTCCTTCCTCGCCGGATCGTGAACAAACCCACTTGCGTCTACGAGTGGTAGAGGGTAAATTCTCGGAGGAAGTGCTCGCGGCGTTCGGCCTCGACGTGAAGCGCCTTCCACCGAAGGGAGCCCGCTTCTCACAGGGGCTTTGGGTTGGCATTGGGCGCGATCCGACTGGTCGATTTTGCGCTGTATCACCAAAGTATGGGAATGGGCGGGCCGTTGCCTTTTAAGGCCTCAAACATGACCCTCCCAGCCATTTGCATTTACATCACAAGTTCTTTGCGGTTTCTTTAAGCTTATTTCGATCAACCTTCCCAATTGGCAATAATGGAAGTTCATCAACGATGACTAAGCGTTTCGGGATTTTGTAATTTGCCAGTTGATCTCGGCACCAGGAAATAATGTCATCTGGCTCTAAGGGTGAATTAGCGACGACAAAAGCTATGCCGACTTCCTGCCATGTCGCATCGGGTGCACACACGACAACCGCAGAGTCCACCTGCGGATGACTCTCCAGGGTGATCTCCACTTCTCGTGGGTAGACATTGTATCCGCCAGATTTGAACATTTCCTTTATTCGTCCAGAGATCTTCAAGGTTCCGTCTGCCCTGAATATGCCCAAGTCACCCGTCCTGAAGAAATTTTCATTGGTGTAGGACGAAGATGTGACCTCTGGTAAGTTAAGGTAACCTGTAAAATTGTAGATGGAGCGCGCGACTATTTCTCCAATTTCGCCCAACTCAACGTCGTGATCATTTTCATCAAGAATGCGCAACTCTACTCCTGGGAATGGCATTCCTACGGAGTAAAGGAGCATGTCACGGTCTCGGCAGGGCGGGGTTGCCGCCATCGCACTTGTTGTCTCAGTCATACCGTAATTAGTCGCGAGTAAGGGAAAGCGTGCCAATAACTTATCAAGCATGTCCTCCGAAATCGCCGCACCTTCCCATATACAGAGTTGCACAGCGGATAAATCAGAGGTTTCCCATTCCGGGCAGGCCATTTGCAGCGCAAAAACACTTGGAATAGAGCCAAGCCAAGTGATCCTCTCTTCGCAAGCAACTTCAATAGAGCGCTTCGCGTCAAACTGTTCCATGAAAACAATGGTTCCGCCCTGCACGATAGCCGGGACAGAGATATCGACCGTGCAACCTACGTGGTTGATAGGGAAGTAATTCAGGCATCGATGCGGGTTAACCTGCCAGAGCCGGGCTTGCTCTAGGCTAAAGGCAATGATCCCTTCATGATGCAGCAGTGCGCCCTTCGGCTTCCCTGTTGAACCCGATGTGTAGACAAGAAGGCAGGGCTGACGACCGCCAGATGCGAAACGGCGACTTGATAACTGATCATCTGTGACCGCATAACCGGCTGCTATGAATGCATCATAACCCCCAAACTTGCTGTCTTTCTGATCGAAGAGTTCGATAACAGGAACGTTGCGGCCGTTGAGCTGGGAGAGACTGACCAGATCGTCATAATAATCGCGAGACCCAACTCGCGACTTGGCAAAAATCAAGACGGGCTGAGCATCACCCACAACATAGGACAATTCCCCAAGTTGATAACGGGGATTTAGCCCCATCCAGATCGCGCCGATCCCGCTAGCTGCCGCAAACATCACCATGAATCTGGGGGATGGTGTGTCGAGCATCGCGACCCGATCGCCGGGCTTGACGCCCATCGCGATGAGTGACTTGGCGACAGCGTCGACTTGTCTGGCATATTCGGAATATGTCAGCCGATCGCCACCGTCTGCTATGAGTGCTTCCCGATCGGGAAATGCATTCGCGAATGAGCGCACGAAATCGCAAATCCTATGGCCAACTGCATTTACATCGTTGAAGTCCGTCATTGTCCCTCCGGTCGTCATGGTGGAAGTAAGGCTTGACATGCGGATTTAATGAGGTCAACCTCATTTACATTGAAGGAGTCCGATATGAACATTGCTAAAGAGGCTTATAATCCGATTTTGTCTGGCTGCTCAGGAGATGTCCTCGGCATATCAGACTGGGTAAGAATCGATCAGGCGATGATTGACAAATTCGGCGAGCTGACCCATGACATTGATCCTATGCATATGGACCCCGAATGGGCGACCAGATCCGGACCTTTCGGGGGCACCACCGCTTACGGCTTTTTGACCATTTCGATGCTCACGCACCTGTTTCGATCCATGGTCGAGCAGGATTTGCGCAACACCGACTTTGGGCTATTCCTGAACTATGGCTTTGACAAACTGAGGCTTGTCTCACCTGTGCCAAGCGGCTCGCGCATTCGGGGGCGGTTCGAGCATGGAGGCATTCGCGAAGATGATGGCGGTCGCCGTATCGTCAAAATCCTGTGTGAAGTCGAAGTAGAGGGTCAAGAACGGCCTGCACTCGTTTGTGAGTGGCTTTCGGCTTGGCTCCCACCCGAAAGCTGTGGTGAAAGCGGTTTATCGGCTTGAAAGCCGTGGGAGTAGATTGCCGCTTCAAAGGCGGATCTCCTTGGTCGATGCCATTCAAGGTTTAAACCTCAATCTTTTTGATAGTCGCGCGCTCGGGTGACGGTATGTCCGGCGAATGCTCTCGGGCATGCAGCTGGATCACGCCAGATAGGTCACGTGTCGCGCCGCGCCAGTGCGTGCAGTTACAGGCGACTTGGCAGGGAGTAGTATGATGAAGATTCAGATTTTCCGTGATTTTACCATCACACTGCTCGTGAGCTGCGCTGCATTGTTTGCCGGTGTCGCCGCTGCCAGTGAAGGTTCGGCGAAGCGCCACAGCGATCAGTCATACTACTTGGCGATGCACGACGGGGTCTCCCTGGCCATTAGTCTCTATTTCCCTAAGTCATGGCAGACCGGCGCAAAGGTTCCCGCCGTGCTGATGCAGACGCGCTACGGACGGGCAGGACTCGGGACCTGGGTCAGAACGCAGCGCTGGCTTGACGACGGATACGTCGTTGTCGCGTTGGATACGCGCGGGTCGACCGCGTCGTTTGGCCAGCGACTCACAGAGTTGTCGCCGCAGGAGATCGCCGACGTCGACGAAATTGTGCGACATGTTAAGTCGCAGCCTTGGAGCTCCGGCCAAGTATTCGTTGCCGGGCAGTCCTACGCGGCCGACACGGCCGATCTGGCAACTTCACGTCCGGCAGCCGACCTTCTCGGCGGTGTCATTCACGAGTCGGAATTCGACATCTATGCGCATTTGATGGCCCCGGGTGGCGTCATCAATCGCGGGTTTCTGACTGAATGGGGAAAAATCACGCGCGGCATGGACCTGGGGCGCGGCGGCTTCGACCCGGATGCGCCGCCACGCAACTGCCTCGTGCAGGTAAACGACTGCGCCGCGCTGTATCCTATCCTTCAGCCAGTGGACAACGATAAGGACTACGCACGGCTGCGTGCGGCACTGGCCGGCAAGAACCGCTGGCTGAGTGAGGATCTGCTGAACATCACCTTCCGTGACGATAAGGGACACAACGGCTACGGACTGTTTGACATCTCTCCAGTCGCGCAACTGGATGGTCTGCGTCAGGCAAAGGTGCCGGTCCAATACTGGGGTTCCTGGATCGACGGCGGAACCGCCGAGTCGGTGCTCGCGCGCTTCCGAACCTTGCCGCAGGTTCCGATGGAGGTCTGGATCACGGCGAACGACCACAGCAACTTCCGTAATGCCGATCCGTTCTTTCCCGATGTAACCGAGCCGAAACCGGCCTTGTCGGACCAGCTTGACCTACAGACTCGATTCGTGCGCGAGCGGCTGGCCGGGAAGAAGATAGCCCGACAGATTCATTACTACGTGCTAGGTGCCGGCGAGTTTAGGACGACATCCGTTTGGCCCGTGCCGGATGCTCAGCCCTGGAAGCTACATCTCGCCGCTGACGGCTCGCTTGCCGAGCAGGCAGGCGCTGCAGGTCGTGTAATCCACGACGTCGATCTGACGGTCGGCACGGGTCCGCGGACGCGTTGGTCGACCCAGAACGGCACCCCGCCGGCCTACGGCGACCGGCAGGAAATAGATCGCCGTCTGCTCACGTTTGACTCGGCACCGGTAGACAAAGCTACGGAAATTGTTGGGACGCCAGTTGTCTCGCTGGTGTTATCTACCCGAAGCGATGATCCCGCTGTGTTTGCATACTTAGAGGACGTGGCCCCTGATGGGCGGGTGACTTACGTGACGGAGGGAATGTTTCGGGCAATCCATCGTCGACCGGCGGATCGCTCATCGTTGCCGTACGACCAGGGTCCCGCTGCCCACAGCTTTAAGCGCGAAGATGCTGAGCTGGTACACCCGGGTGAAACGATGACGCTCGAGTTTCCGCTCATGCCAGTCGCCGCACTGATACGTCCGGGCCACCGGCTGCGCCTTGCCATCGCTGGAGCCGACAAGGACTGGTTCACCATCTACTCGAACGGGGGGAGCGAGCGCTTCGACGTCAGCATAGGCGAGGGAGGCAGTCACGTGATTCTCCCGGCTCGTCCCTGGCGATGAAGGCCCGGTGCCCATCGCTAGTGCGCGGCAACTGCACGAGACCAGCAACCAGGAGGCCTGAGGGCGCGGTTTCCTGCCTGCCGCTGGGAACAATAGGGGATCTCAGTGATTGCGCGAACGGTTTCTATCCAGGCCTCTCGTAGGCCGGGAATGCAATCGTTAACCTCCGATAGATCAAGATCGGCACAGCCTATGCCTTCTTGATCTTCTCGGCCGTTGTATAATTATCGTGCAAGGGATTCTATCATCAAACCTTTGAATGATGTTCCAAAGGCGACCGTATCAGGATAATCGAGCTGAAGCTCATCATGTCTTCGCGATCATGTCAGAAGCACCGGTTCTATTCCAAGATCGCCTCGATCAAACGTGGTCCCTTTTGCGAAAGTGCCGCGATAAGCGCACTGCGAAAATCTTCGGTCGTTGTAGCGCGGACCGCAGGAACGCCCATGCCTTCCGATATCTGAGTCCAGGTCAAACTGGGATTTTTCAGGTCAAGCATCGAGAGCGCTTTCGGCCCTGGGTTCTCAACGCCCACGCGCAATAGCTCAATGTTGAGTATCGCATATGAGCCATTATTGAGCACGATGGTGGTGATATCCAAATTCTCACGCGCCATCGTCCATAGAGCCTGTAGCGTGTACATCCCTGAGCCGTCCGCTTGTAGCGCAATGACTTTCCGGTTGGGGCACGCCACCGCTGCGCCAACGGCGAGTGGGAGGCCCTGACCAATGGCGCCACCTGTCAGTTGAAGCCAATCGTGGGGCTTCGCTCCAGCGCTCATGTTCATGACATTTGCACTTTGGGTCGCGCCCTCGTCGGAAACGATCGCATTTTCGGGCATCAGCTCGCCGATTATGGCTCCAAGGCTGGCTCCATCGAGTTTTCCTGGCTTCGCTGGAGTGATGCACGATCGCTGAAGATTAGCCGGGTTGGATGGTGCGTTTAGCAGATCCGCCAACTCGGCCAATGCCGCCTGTACATCCTCGTTTTTTGAGGCAAGGTTAATGATGGTCGCGCCGCTGGGAGACAGCCAGCTTGGCTTGCCAGGGTACGCGAAAAAAGAGACGGGCGCGTCCGCGCCACAAAGCACAATCGTGTCAAAGTCTTTGAGAAAAGCCTCGGCCTGTTCACCAAAATAGGGTAATTTCTCGACTGAAACTCGGCCTACGCCACGCTGGTGACGAGCTACAAAGGTCTCTGCTACTAAGCGACAGCCCGTTGCTGCCGCGATGCGGCCTGCCAAATGCAGTGCGTCGGCTCGTAGAGCCCGCCCGCCAAGAAACAGACATTTCTGGCCATTGACTGCTTTTAAGCCATTTGCAGCAGACGAAATTGCACCCCTGGGTGAATGTGGCGCAGCTGGGACTGTCCGCGAGGCAACCGGCGCTGCGCCATCTGTCCAAGCGTGGTCTGCCGGCGCAATAACCGTGGCCACTTTGCCTGGGTAGCCCATTGCCACGCTGAATGCTTCGGCGCCAGCTTGCGCAAGGTCGCGATTCGATCTTGAAACCCGCGTCCAGTCTGACATGGGGCGGGCAACTCCCGCAGCATCCGTGGTTAGAGGCGCATCAAACTGTAAGTGGTAGGTCGCATGGTCGCCGACCAAGTTGATTATTGGGCTACCAGCTTTCCGAGCATTGTGAAGATTTGCCAGTCCGTTCGCCAGCCCCGGCCCGAGATGAAGTAAGGTAATCGCTGGCTTGTCGGCCATACGTCCATAGCCATCGGCAGCGCCTGTTACGACACCCTCAAATAAGCCAAGAACTGCTCGCATCCCCTGCTGACGATCAATCGCCGCCACCAATTGCATTTCAGAGGTCCCGGGGTTTGCAAAGCAAACGTCTACCCCGCAACCCTGCAATGTTTCTATCAGCGCTTCAGCTCCGTTCACAATCAGAGCCTCCTATTTGTGCATGACTATTACATATTGATCGGATGTTTGAGGCATGTGACTACCAGTATTTGTCCATCCGATTGATGATATCCAGTCCTGCATCTTCTTGGACGAAGTGGCCTGCGTCTTTCATAATGTCGATAGTAGATCCGGGGATCATGCTCGACCAATGCTCGCCATCCGATGGCGGAAAAATGATATCACCGTCTCCCCAGAAAAAGTGCATCGGTAGACCTAACTTGGGCAACGTCTCAAAGCAGTGCTGTTGTCCCAGCGGATCGCCGGCCTGCCCGCCTCGGAATGGCAAGATGCTTGGAAAGCGCCGCGCTCCAGCCTTTGACTCATAACCATCAAATGGTGCCGAATAGCCGGCAAAAGCTTCTCGACGATTGACCTTCGGATTAAGCAAAGATCCAGCGACGATCCTGCCGACATCCATGTCGCCGCCGAGCTCGGCAGGGTCATTTGCACGCGCCGCCCACTGCCGAATTCCTGCTGAATAATTGTATCCGTCGCGATGAAGCCAAGTGCTCATGATAACCACTCGCTCGAACCTTTCGGGCTCATCCACCAGTAGTCGAAGCCCGATGGGCCCGCCCCAGTCCTGCACGAAAAGAGTTACATTTTTCAGATCGAGATCTGCTGCAAGATGGCTCAGGCGACGGACGTGCCCCCGAAGATCGTACCAAGTCTCGTCGGTCGGCTTGTCTGACTTGCCAAATCCAGCATGATCGGGCGCAATGCATCTAAAGCCGCGCGCCACCAGAGCCGGGATCATCTTTCGGTAAAGATAGCTCCAAGTCGGCTCGCCATGGACAAGTAATGCGATGGGGCCGTCTAATGGGCCCTCATCGAGATGATGCAGGCGAAGCCCCTCGACCTCGCGCCAGTTGGGACGGAAGGGATAATCGAGACGTTCAAATGCCTCATCAGGGGTTCGAAATATGTCCACGTCACCTGCTCCAATTTTTCTGAGTCATTACTCATTTATGGCTATCTCCAATCTTGCAAGCTGTCTATGGGAAACGTCTCGAGAGGAACATGGTTGGGAGGGGAAAGTGATGAGCGCGCAGGGCGAATTCAAGGAGCGATTTGTTAACGGCTATGGGTTGGGCTCATTTGCGACTGGTCTATATTCGACCGTGCCGTCTGTGCTGCTGCTTTATTATTGCACGGAAATTTTGAAGATCGCGCCGGCTGCCGCGGGGCTGGTCATTCTCGTTCCCAAATTATGGTCGCTGCTTTGGGATCCTTTGGTCGGCGGCTGGCTTGATCGTTCAAAGCGCCAAATGGCGGCTATGAAAACGGGTGCATTCGGGCTGATCGCTGTCTTTGTGGCATTATTTTCGACGCCTATCCTATCTGAAAAGATGGTCGTTCTCTGGGTCGCCTGCAGCTATTTCCTAATGACGACGCTCTACTCTCTTTTTGCCGTTCCCTACACCGCTTACCCCGCATTAATCGCCTCTCATCGCGAAGATCGTGTGCGCCTGATTAGTCGGCGTATGATGTTTGTGATGCTGGGCGTTTTTTGCGGAGCCGCTGCCGCGCCCTTGATTATTGAAGCAGCTGGCGGCGGGCGGTTCGGCTATTCATCTATGGCAACCATTCTGGCAGCCATATGCGTATTGGCAATGACCACGGCCCTAGCATCAATCCGATCTGGCCCCCCCTTCAAGGAGACTTACGGCGTTGAAGCAGACCTGCCTAGAGAGACGCCGATCGCCCTGCTAATGCAGAACCGAAAATTCCTTTGGCTTTCGATTTCTTTCGTACTTCAGCTGAGCGCGGTTGGGGGGCTCATGGCGATGATCCCCTATATTGTGACGATCGATTTCGCCCGTTCCGAGGGCAATGTTGGGACATCATTGGCGATCATGATCGGTGTCACAATCATTTCTGTGCCCATTTGGGCGCGCATCGCACGTCAATTAGGGGATCGTGGTGCACTGCAACTAGCCAGCCTTCTCTACGCTGTCTCCAGTGTCCTGATCGCTTGTGCGTTTCTGCTTTTGCAGAATTGGTATCTGTTTTGCCTATCTCTCATCGTTTGCGGCTTTTCGTTCGCAGGCCTGCAAGTGCTGCCCTTCACGGCTGTAGCGCACATCATCAACGACACCTCTAGGGGCAGCGGCGCCTTCTTAAATGGCGTTTGGACATCGCTCGAGAAGTCAGGCCTGGCGGTTGGCGCAGCCCTAGGTGCTGCAGCGTTGAGCGTCTTCGAGAGGCAAGAGCCCAACATAAGCGCTTATTTCGTTTTAGTCGTTCCAACCGCCCTCTGTATACTGGCGCTTCCTCTGATACCTAAAATGGCCGTCCCTCGCTGAGAGGACCGCATTGTTTGTTAGTGTAAAATTGCCTTGACCTCGCCCCGCATTTGTATCCGCCCAGAACGAGCGATCTGGCGCTTCATCGACTGGGGTTATGCCCATCTTCCGGCATACCTCAGCAGCCGACACTCCCAGATCTGCTTGGCGCAAGGCGTAGGCAATCTGCTCGCCCGTAAACTTCGACTTCTTCATCAGCAAAACTTCCAGATGCATTAGCTTCAATCTTGCCAGAAATCTCTCATTCTATGGAGTGGGCCCCCTGGGTCGGACACGCGGGATGAGATTGTTTGACCTTGGTGTCGGGCTCTTGGAGAAGAGCCTATGTCGAGACCACACCGATC
>NZ_RBWX01000003.1 GCF_003634215.1 Sphingosinicella microcystinivorans
GCACTGGACGACCTCAGCCCCGCGCAGTTCGAGGAGCATCACGCCCGCGCCATGGTCAAATCAGCCGCATAGCCTCTCTCCGACCCAAGGGGCCCACTCCACAATTGGTCCAGAAAGCTGACATCGCCGGGGCGAAGTGGCATGCAACTATGATTGTCCCACAGCAGATTATCACGCACCAGCCGAAGCGCCTTCGCCGACGGCTGCAAGCCAGATGGTTCCGGCAACGATAGCGGCATTGGGTCGGCCGGTCCCGCCAGCGCCGCATCAAGAGCGACAAAGCTGGTCGCCGCGCCGACCACCAGCGCCCCTCCGAGCAAGCTGCGCCGGGCGATCATTGGCTGGCCTCGAGCCGTGCTCGTTCCCCTTCCCAATAGACCTTCAAGTCCTTGTCCTGAAGGGCGACCAGTGCACGCACCCTGGCCGCCATCTGCGCCGGAGTCGGCACCTCCCCGGGTGCCGATGGTAGGTCCTGAGCCGCGTGCACGATCAACTGAAAGTCCGCGCCCGTGCCTGAAGGCCGTACCGCATAGGTGACCTGACATTCCGTGCCGTTCGAATAGGACGCGGTGAGCGCGAGGAACATCTTCGAATCGTCGATCGTGGTGTAGCGCGCAATGACTTGATCTACCTTGCCCGACGGTCCCAACTTGCTAATCCGCGTGCCGCCCAGATAGGCCAAGGGATCATCGGCTATCGGGACGACGTTGAACCCCGAACTGGAAAACTTTTCGCCCTTGACGTAAAGGCGCTTTAAATCGGCCCAAAGAGCGCTGGGCAGCACGTTGAAGTGCAGTTCGAAATTTTCAACCATTGTCGGTCTTAGCGTCGGGGGACTTCCCGCGCTATCACCGGCGCGCGTTCGCCAAGGACATGGGCGCGCAGGACCGCCATCGGCAACGGCCCATGCTCGATGACCTCGCGGTGGAAGCGGCGGATGTCGAAGTCCTTCCCTGCCTGCTTTTCAGCGTCGCGGCGAATGGCGGCAATCTCGACAGCACCAGCGCCGTAGGAGAGGGCCTGGCCGGGGATATCGGTGCCATAGCGCAATAGGTCCGACTCGATCTCGGGTTCAGAGATGAACGTATTCTCGCGCAGGAATTTGGCGGCTTCGGCGAGCGTCCAGCCGTCATAGTTAAGGCCGACATCGACAACGAGCCGGCTGTAGATCTGGGCATTCATCATCAGCCGACCCAGCAAGTCACGGTCATCGGGATAGGCCTTCATGTCGCGCGCCAGGTTTGACGCATATTCGGCCCAGCCCTCGGCATAAGCGCCGATATTCAGGGTGCGGCGAAAGCTCGGCAGGGCGGTATTTTCGAGCTGGCTGGCGACCTGGAGATGATGGCCGGGCATCAGTTCATGGAAAATCAGGCCACAGGCATTAAACTGCGATCTTTTGTCAAGATTGCTGCCGTTGAAGCGGTACTCGCCTTCCGGCCGGTCGGGGATGGGCTGTTCATAATAGCCGTAGGTCATGCCCGGCTCGAGCGCCGGATCGAGACGGCGCGTGTGATAGGGCGCGTTTGGTAGCGGATCGAACCAGGCCGGGAGCAGCGGCGCAATGCGATCCATGCAGTGCTGGTAGCGTGCCGCAAGCTCCTCGGGTGTCTTGACGAAGAACCCCGGGTCGGTCTCGACGAAATGCTTCAGCCCGGCATGGCCACCGGTGATGCCGAGCCTGTCAGCAAGCGACGCGAGTTCGCGGCTGTTGCGCGTCAGCTCTTCGCGGCCGATCGCCGCCAACGCCTCGGGGGTCGTCTCCATTGTCGTATAGCTTTTGACGAGCTGCCGATAATAGGCCTTGCCTCCCGGATATTGCGCGAGACCGGCATTGACGGGGGCCCGTGCGAGATAGTCGGGACCGAGCACCCCGCTGACCCGGTCAAGCGCCGCCAGAACCGCCTGTGTTTCTGCAGCGGCCTGCCCCGCAAATGCGGGCGATGCGGACCGGGCCGGTTTCGCCCAGGCTGCTGCTTGGTCGCGTAGCGCCACCAGCGCCTTCAACGCGCGGGGCACCTGCGCCTGGGGCATGAAAATGCCCTTCGCGGCCTGGCGCCGCAAGCGGTCCGCCATCGCGTCGAGCTGGCGCCCGACCGAACCGACAAGCGCCAGATAGGCAGCCTCATCCGCCTTGGTCTGCAACGGATTGGCAGCGAGCGCCGTGCCGACAAAGTTGAGCTCCGACATGCCATAAGGCCCTGGGAAGACGAAGGCGTCGCCAGCCAGCGCGGTCGCCGTATCGTCGAGTTGCCAGCGCAGCACCGCCGCGGTCAGCCGTTCCTCCGTTGTCAGCCCGGCCACCGGAACCGCCGAAAGTCTCGCACGCACGCCGTCGGCATAGGCAACCTCCCGCTCCAGATCGGCGCGGTCGCGGACCGGCAGCGCCCCGGCAACCTGCCCGAGCGAGACCTGGCCATAGACGTCGCGTTGGAGCGCATGTGCGCCATAGTCGCGGGTCAGTGCAGCGAGCGCAGCCGACGCACCGGGGTCCGCGGCGGCCGCCAGCGCCGTACTGCTCCACAGGAGGCCGATGGCAAGGACGTATCGGATTCGCATCATGTTGGTTTCCTCAGGCTGGGTGGACGGCGTCGCCGCGAAGGACAAGGGCGCGTTCGGCGTGGGTGAGGCTCGTGCGCGTGGCCCGGCTCCCCCACCACATCATCAGGGCGATACCTGTCCAGCCGGCGAGCGCGAGCGATTCAGCTGGGATGGCACCTTTGGCGGCGAACCAAGGCTGGATCAATGCGACACCGGCGATAACCAACGAAGCGGCTGCCGCCGTGATGACAAGTGGCCGTCCGTCCGGTGCGACAAAGGCGGCCGGCAGCCGCGCCGCCATCTCGGCATAACAGAAGGCGACTAGCAGCACTGCAAGCCCACCCAGCCCAAGCGCCAGCTCAGCGCCACCCGGCCCCGCCTGCCCCACGGCATCGCCGAGCACCACGATCCAGCCAACGCCGACAACACTGCCGAACGACATGGCGAAAAACTGCCGCGCCGAAATCGACCGAACCAACTTGCGTCCATCACCCGGCATATGTGTTGCCCCCCTCGACTCCGATGATGACTGGACCGGCGGGTTGCATCAACGTTCACCGGTTCCAGAAACAGCGACGTCGCCTATTTGCGTAATATGACGCCGCGATAGCGATTGACAGGGGGCGGCAATGTTACTGCAGCCCCCCCTGCTGGTCAGTAGCTGAACTTCACCTCGATACCATAAGTGCGCGGCTCGTTGAGCTGGATCAGTTTTTCGCCGATCGGCGGCACGTTGAAGAGATCGAACACGCGGGTCTTGTAGGTCTTGTCGGTGAGGTTCTTTCCCCAAATGCTGATCTTCCAGCGTTCGTTCGGCGCGCTGAGCGAGGCGCGCAAGTTGAAGAGAGTGTAGGGCGAGACGCGGCCGTCGAGGTCGATCGTGTTGCCGGTCGGCGGGATGAGATAGGTCTTGCCGCGCGCCAGCATTTCGCCGAACACCGAGAACTGGCCGAGGCTCGTTTCGGGGAAGCGATACTCGGCGTTGACATTCGCGGTGTATTCCGGCGCGAACGCGGTCGGCCCGCGCCGGACATTGTTGTTGAAGCGCGACTGCAGCAGCGCGCCACTCACGCCGAGCGTCAGCCCTTCAACCGGACGGATCGTCGTGTTGACCTCGATGCCCAGGCTATAGGCCCTTCCGCCGTTTGTGATTGTCGGGTTGAAACGCGGCGGCACGATCTGCGCCACCTGGACGTTCGTCCAGTCCATGTAGAAGATGGCAGCGTCGTAAGTGATGAGCCGGTTCGCTGCCTGCCCCTTGAAGCCGAGCTCGTAATTGGTGAGCTTCTCGGGCTTGAACGCGATGCCAGTGGCGTCGCCGAGCGCATCGTTGAAGCCGCCACTCTTGAAGCCGGTGCTGATCGTAGCATAGGTCATGAAGTCGGGGCTGACGCGGTACCGCGCGGTAACGCTCGGCGTGAACGACGTCCAGCTGTCGCTCGCCTTGATCGCAACATTGCCGCCGAGCAGCGCGATCGGGTCTGACTGGGTATAGTCGATCGATTTGTGGTCGCGGGTGTAGCGCGCGCCGGCGGTGATCTCTATGCTGTCGCCGACCCGAACGTTGACGTTTGTGAAGCCAGCGATGCTTTTAGTGTTCAGCGTGCCGTCTGAGCCGGTAACGAGACCGGAAAGGGTAGGATCGCCGAACAGCGCGGCGAGATCGGGGCCGACCTTGACGAAGCTCTGGTTCGCCGATTTTTGGCGATAGAGATAGAGCCCGGTGATCACGTCAACCCGGTCGGTGCTGATCGCCGCGCGCAACTCCTGGGAGTCGCGCGTCACCCGCTCGGGATCGCCGTCAGTCAGCAGCCGGACGGCGCCGCGACCAGTGTCACCCTCGCTGAAATAGCGGTGAAAATGGTGCGAAGTGATGCTCGTGATGTCGATGCCGCCGATCTTCGTCTTGAACGTCGCAGTGACGTTGCTGGCGTTTAGCGTTTCGACGTTGCGGATCGCGGACTGGACGACGCGGTCGAACGGATCTCGGTTAAGCGGGATGTCGCGCGCGGTCTGGAGGAAGCTGTTGGTACCAACATTCGGATTGGTGTTGTATCGCAGCACCTCGAACGCGAGCGGGCTCTGGTCGACTTTTTGATGGTCGCCGCTGATCAGCAGCGTCGTGTCGGGCGACAGGATGAAGTTCAGCGCGCCCCGGACGATCCACGAATTGAGCGTGTTCGCGTCCTCGTTGCGGATTTCGTTGAACGAGATGCCGTCGCGCTTGTTGAATATACCCGAGATTTTCGCCTGCACCACGCCCGGCACGATCGGGCCGGACACCGAGGCGCCGAGCCGTTTGTAATCATAATTTCCGTATGTGCCGGTGACCGAAGCATTGAACTCATCCGACGGCTTGGTGGTCGTGATGCTGATCGCTCCCGCCAGCGTGTTGCGGCCGAACAGCGTGCCCTGCGGGCCGCGCAGCACCTCGACCCGCTCAATGTCGTAAAGGTCGACGCTGGCACCGGCGCCCTGACCGACGAACACTTCGTCGACATAATAACCGGCCGCCGGATCGGCACCCGCCGAACCCGACGATGAGATGACGCCGCGGATCGAAGTTGGCGAAAGCTTGATGTCGCCAAAGTCACCGAAGGTCAGGTTCGGGGTGCGACGCGCGATGTCCGCGATCGAGGTCATGCCCGAGCGCGCGATATCGGCCGATGAAAACGCCTTGATCGACAGCGGCACAGACTGAATTGACTCGTTCTGTTTGCGGGCGGTGACGACTATCTCGCCGACCTCTTCGCTCGCGGTCTTGCTGGCGGCCGGGGCCGACGTTTGCGCGGCTACCCCGGTGGACGCAAGCAACGCGATTGCGCCGGCGATCGCCGACGTTTGCATAATGGAGATGATTCTTAGAGCCTTCATTATTGCCCCCCCTTTTTTAAATGTCACGTCGTCCGCGCGGTCCTCATTCGGTCCGCTCGGTTCGGCATCCACGCCGACAGCCACTCGGCCACGAGAGCCGGCTTGTTCTGACCCTCGATCTCGACCTTCGCCTCGAAGGTCACAGTGCGCTTGCCGTTGGGACGATCTTCGACGCCGAGCACGCGGAACGCGCCGCGAATGCGCGCATTTACCGGCACCGGCGTAACAAAACGGATACGGTTGAACCCGTAGTTGAAGTATATTGCCTGAGACGGCACCGGTCGGGCGCGGCACCTTGTTCGCCGAATGGATCATTGCGACGAGCATGCTCAGCGTGAAAAAGCCGCGCAGAATTGTGCCGTTGAACGGGCCATATTCCTCCGCCCAGGCCGGATCGACGTGCATCGGGTCGGGATCGAACGTCAGCGCCCCGAATGCGTCAAGCATCTGCTGCGTGATCGTGAACCAGTCAGACCAGCCAAGATCCATGCCCGGGGCGTAGCGGTTGAATGCAACGCCGACTGAATCGAACGTCAGCGGGGCGGGGCTGGCTGAATAGGCCATTGAACTCCTCCGGACGCGCGGCGATCACGCGCTATGTCGAAATAACAATATGCTAAATATGATATAAATCTCATATCTGTAGCGTGTCAATTAAAATGAATCCTTTCTCATATTTTTTTAGGACTGGAGACCTCGAAGAGCCAGACGGTTTTGCCTTGATTTGCTCGCGGCGATGAGGGTGGCAGCCATGGCACGGGCTGATTGTTGGATTTACGTTTGATTCTTGGGTAGTCGGCCTCATCTCTGGTCCTGTCATTGTGAAAAAGATCAGCTCTTTTGCATCAGGGCAGGCCAGCCTGCCCTGATGATCTGCCAAGAACTGTGCGGCGTTATGCGCACGCCTCGAGGCGATCGACCTTGTCCGCCAGTTCCTTCACCGGCTCAATCAGCAGGTCGACGAGATTGCCGTACCCTCTGCGCGTCAGCCTCGAGCTCATTCCCAAGCGCTTCAAAATCCAGATCAGCTAACTATGCAATCGGACCAATCATCGCGGGCAGTCCATTATCGCATCTAGGCGGATGATCTCGGGCAAAGAATTGAAATAGCCAAACGGGCTTGCTGCTTTGCAAGGTCTGGCCATCACAAACCCCTACCCTCTTACTGACTCGCGTTGCAATCAGATGAACTTGCTTTGACAGTACCCCCCCCCGGGGCCTGCCCGCTGGGTCCGGCCCTGTTTGCCAAGATTTCGATAGGGGTATAAGCACGTTGCTATAACTTACCGCAAACGGTGGAGCAAAAACCCGGTGCAGCCTCGGACTGACGATCTTTCCTTTACCAAGTATCTCGAACGCCGTCTTCAGGAGGCTCCTCCTCCGCGAAAGTCTCAAAGAACACGCGAAAGGCTTAAGATTGCTGCCGCTCAATTGCTCGCGTCAAGAGGTTATCATGAAATATCTTCCGGAGCGGTAAGCGCTGAGGCTGGGCTCGCGGAGGGATCATTTTATATTTATTTCAAAGACAAGGTAGATGTTACGCGAACTGTTCTAGATGAATTTGCAGATAATTTTGTAGGCCCCCATCTTGCGGCTTCCGCAAAACCAGCTGCTTCGGCCTTTGAAGCTATCCGCAACAGTAACCGGCTTTGGATTGATCTAGCTTTCGATAATCCTGGCCTGTTTCGATGCCTGCTCCAGTTCGCCGATGAAGACTCCGCATTTGGTGCCAAAATGCAACGCAGAAACTTCGAATGGCATATACGAATTGCGCGCTCGACTTGGCATAATAATAGCAGCGAGGAATCAATACTTCTTGTATATTTGCTGGGCGGAATGGTGGATGACTTAATCCGTAAACTAGTCGTTTATTTGGATAAACAACTGCAACAGTTTTTGGTTGATCTTCGGATAGATCGGGATGGTTTGGTGGATGTGGTCAGCTTGGTTTGGCTAAAAATTTTGCATCCTTACGAAACCTTCCCGTCTGACATTTCTGAAAAGTCTCAACGGATCGCCGAGCTGCTGACCGCAGCTCCGCGAAAACGTCAGAGACGATAACGGACTTCCGCACAAATTGTGCGCGGACGGTTTGTTGCAACCGGGGCCACCCAGGCAATTCTGCGCATAATGGGATAACGTCCGCATAGTGCGCATGTTCATTCAACATTTTTTGGCGAAAACGGCTAGCTCCCAGTCGTTAAGGTGAAGTCTCGCGCGCGCCGGCAACAGTATAACTCCGCCTCAAGCGATTGACAGAGTTTGGTCTGCTCAATGCGTCGCTTGTGTAGCCAAAATCAGCGTTGACAAAAGCCAGGTTGCTTTTGAGATCAAAATCATATTGCACCGCCCCACTGAAAGTCCATCTGGGCACTTGCCGCACGCGCGATCCAACCGGCGAACTGACCCTATCCCGTAAAATGTGACCTTTTAGTGGAGTGGGCCCCTTGGGTCGGAGAGAGGCTATGCGGCTGATTTGACCATGGCGCGGGCGTGATGCTCCTCGAACTGCGCGGGGCTGAGGTCGTCCAGTGC
>NZ_RBWX01000004.1 GCF_003634215.1 Sphingosinicella microcystinivorans
GGAGAGTAGGGATGGCACGCCATACCCCCTCGCAGAGGCTGGTTTTACCATCCCTCTCGCCGAACCGGACGTGCGGCTTTCACCGCATCCGGCTCTCCACGCATGACCGAGGTCATGGGTGTCTGTCAGGCGACGGCAAGTTGCCGCATCATCGTGTGGAAGTCATATTGACGGTCGCCCGTCCAAGCCTCCTCGATGGTGTCCCATCCATTGGTGATCTTGGTGCCCCGGAACGGGTAGGGCGCAGTCGCTCCCTCCCAGAACCAGCGCAGGCCTGCGTTGCCCTCGGTCCAGCGCATCGGACCCTTCGGCTCTCTTCGGAAGAAGCGCCGGGGGATCGTTCGCGTGGTCTTCGGATGCTTCTTTCGCAGCCATCTGTAGATGCGCCACCACAACCACCAGTCCAGTTTCCTAAACTCGCGGCATGCCCGCATGGCGTGACGATAATAGGTTCGCCACCCCAGTATGAGCGGATTGAGGTTGTCGATGATTGCGGAGAGCGAGAGCCGAAGGCTCGGCCTCTTCGTCCGCCCCTTGATCGTGTCGCGCAGACGCTGCAACCTGTCCAACGGGATCAGCAGCTTGCAGACGAACCGCCCGGATCGGGAGGATCGTTTCTTCACGATGCGATAGCCGAGGAAGTCGAAGCCCCTTCGGATATCGGTAATCAAGGTTTTCTCAGGCGACAACTCAAGACGCAGTTCCTCGCGGAGGAACGTCGCCAACGCATCCTTTTCGGCCTCAGCAGCTTCTCTCGACCCGGATACCATGACGACAAAGTCGTCGGCGTATCGCACGATGTAGAAGATCGGTTTGCCACTGTTATAGTCGCGATTGCGACGCATCGTGGCGCAGGCCAACCTCTCGTGTGGGCCGGGCGTCCACCGTTTATACCGCTCGTCGATTGCCGTCAGGAAGATGTTCGACAGCAACGGCGATATGATGCCACCTTGCGGGGTTCCCGCCACGGGGTGGCGAACGGTGCTCTCGACCATGATCCCCGCCCGCAGGAAGGCGAGCACGAGCCGCAGGACCTTTCGATCCCGGACGCGGCTACGCACCCGCTCCATCAGCCGGTGGTGGTCGATGTTGTCGAAGCATCCCTTGATGTCGCCTTCGATCACATAAGCGATCCGCGAGTTGCCCCAGCGGGTCGGATTAACCTGCCGCTGGATCGTCGCGATGGCGTCGTGGGTGCTACGACCACGCCGGAAGCCGAACGAGGTCGGATAGAAGTCCGCCTCGAAGATCGGCTCCAGAACAAGCTTCAAAGCCATCTGTACCAAGCGGTCTTTCAGCGTAGGGATACCCAGCGGTCGGAACCGCCCCGGCTTGCCCGGCTTCGGTATCCACCGTTGCCGCACAGGCTGAGGTTTGTAGGTTCCGGCGCGAAGCTCGGCCTCGATTTCATCAAGGAAGCGCTCCACCCCGCCAGTACGCTGTTCGACCTGTATTCTGCCGATGCCGTCCGTGCCGGGCGTCTTGCTACCCGCATTGCGGGCCATCCGACGCCAAGCATAATCGAGCGTTCGGCGATCACACACCAGATTGAACACGTCCCCGAACTGCCTGTCCGGGGCCGCCTTACTCCACCGATACAGCTTGCACTGCATGTCGAGGATGAACTCGGTATTCACCGGGCCGGGCTTCCGCCCACCTCCTGTCGGCTCACTGTATCCGCTGCCCCCCTTCGCCATGTGAGCGGCTTTCCCGCTCCCGGACTACTACGAGGGCTCCGCCCCACTCTGCCGCGATCATCGGTCGCTTCGATCATCTCCCAAGGAGATGCGGCAACTTGGTTCTTGGGTTCCGTTTCTGACCTTTTACCTGCTGTAGGGACCGACTTTACCCCGTGTGGTAACTGGCCTGCGACCACCACAGACTTAGTCGCAAGCTGGCGCGTGGATGACCACGCGCCCCTGAGCCGCACACCCCAAGGCTGGCCCGGCACACCACAGGCCCGAAGGCCATGCCGCCCACATCCGCATCGGCGACATACATATTCCAACGAGGCGTCAACCATCGGTTCGATTGCTCTTCCCTTGGCAGGTTCGCTCGCCGGGTCGCGTCGGATCGCGGAAGTTCTCCTGTCCCCGGCTTTGATGGGTTCTACTCATTTATGGCTCCCCGGAAGCACCCGGTTCACCTCACCCTTCCGCTTGTCCCCCCACGCTGCGTCGTGTGGAGCGCGAGGTCCTCCCCCTCGCAAGGTCAGTAACAGCTTTTAATGAAACGATTTTCCCTTTCTTTTCAATCCCAACATACGG
>NZ_RBWX01000005.1 GCF_003634215.1 Sphingosinicella microcystinivorans
GATGGAGACAAGGGCGCGTAGCGCCCGCCGGCTTCATCAAGGCAGTCATGACCGGCCAGCAGGTCTCTAAAGTGAAGTTGTCGACACAACCCTTTGGAGGCTGACCGATCATGACCAAGCTTCATTCTACGTCACGCGATGCCGTGCTGGTAGCCATCGATATGTCCAAGCACCGCCAGGAGGTTCTCCTTGAACGACCGGAGGGCGGCCGCCGGCGCCGCATGACGGTGATGGCGACGAAGGCGGATTATGATCGCTTGGCGGATGATCTGGCGGCCATCGGCAGGCCCGTGATTGTCGGATTCGAAGCGACGGGCAACTATCACCGCACGCTGGCACATCGATTGCTGTCCGCCGGTTTCGAGCTGCGCCTGATTTCGTCGGTCGCGTTGGCCCGGACACGCGAAGCCCTGCACAATGGCTGGGACAAGAATGATTCCAAGGATGCCCAGGTGATCCTGCACATGCTCCGGATCGGTGCGACCCAGCGCTATGTAGATCCGCTGGCCGCCGGCATCAACGATCTGCAGGAGATGTCGAAGACGCACGAAGCCATTTCCAAGGCCAAGACCCAGACCTGGCATCGGATTCTCACGCATTATCTGCCGCTGTATTTCCCGGAGATCGAGCGCTTCGCCGGCAATAGCCGGTCCGACTGGTTTCTGGCGCTGATCGAACGCTTCCCGACGCCGGGCAGCATAACTTCAATCGGGCGAGAAGCGTTCACCGAACAGACATGGCCGCTCATCGGACGCAAGGTTTCCAAGGCACGGGTAGTCAACGATATCTACGAGACCGCCTGTTCATCGATCGCGCTCCCGATCGATGAACATTCCGCCGCGGTCACCATGTTTCGCATGGTCATCGCCCAGGCGCGCACCCTTATCCGGCAGCGCAACGAGATCGAACGGATCGCCCATGACGCGCTGGCCACGAACCGCGATTATCAGCTCCTGCGCATGATCCCCGGCATCGGTCCGATCAATGCCTTGACGATTCTGGCCGAGGCCGGCGATCTACGCCGCTTCAGCCACCATCGCCAGTTCCTCAAGTTCTGCGGCCTCGACCTCGCGACCTGTCAGTCCGGGATGTTCCGCGGGCGGACGAAGCTGTCGAAGTACGGCAACGCCCGGCTGCGGCGTACCTTCTGGATGGCAACTCAGGTCGCGATCCGGCAACCCAACAACAGCTTCCGTGACAAGCTCTCTCGCTATGTCGCTGGCCATGCCGACGATCCCGATCGCCGCCGCAAGGCGATGACTGCGCTTACCGCCAAGATGGCGCGCGTCGCACACGCCGTCATCAAGACGGGAACCGAGTACCGTCCGTTCGTCGAACGGGCGGACACCAGATGGAAGGACCCCTCTCTGTGGAGCCATGAGGGCGCTGCAGCGACCCTGTAGATAATGTTCGGGCCTTCCATCTGGCATGCGCATCTCATCTTAAGGACGGTGAGGACCACGATCTCGACGATCGATGGATCCTGTGTTTGCTATGGCCGAGAGTGCTTTCCTTGACGATGGAAGCCATCTGGATCATAAAATCACCAGCGCCGATCACCCTCGGCGCAACGAGACCTGCTGGCCTTTTCACGCTACGCCTTCCCAACATAGGACGTT
>NZ_RBWX01000006.1 GCF_003634215.1 Sphingosinicella microcystinivorans
TCGGTGATCGCGGCGAACACCGCATCGACGGCCTTGCGGGCATCGGTCTTGGTGGTCCCGAGCGTCTCGGCAAGCGCTTCGGCGAGGTCGGCATTGTTCATGTCTGAGCTCCAATATCGTTGTGGAAAGCCCGTCTGACGGCCTGCGGAATCGCTGTCAAACGAACATGTCGTTAATGTGATCGGCCGTTTAAAAAAGCGTGCCCGAACACACGAATCGCCCCGCATCATGCTGCGTTTCTGCTGCGCAGCAATCGGCGTTTTCTGGCGGGCCTTGCGCAAACTTTGGCGGAAAGCGCGCGAAACGCCGCGTCCATACTCATCCAATCCTGCCGAGATACCCCACGACACTGGCAAAATGACCGCTTGTCGGTCTGCAGGTGACCGTCGGTGTCCATGCCCGTCCGAAGGGGTGCGGAGGACGAATGGCAGAATGGGGCCGAGAGGGCAGAAGGACGGAACGGCAAGATGGAAAGCCGCGCCTCCCTTTGGGTGGTAAGTGTTTGTCTGCACATCGTTTTTGTTAGAGGTGGTTTTGCACCCAGCCCTCCATCTGCGAGACCGATTACGCGGAAAGCCGCAGCAATACTGGCTTATAGCGCGAGGGTCTTTGGAGGTTCTTGACGGGAACGGCAGCAGTGCGCCTCATCCTGGCTTTTGATGCCGGAGACGGGCGATGGCAGGCGGCGACGACTTCGAACTCTGGCTCGGGCGTATCGGAACCCCGCCGATGCGCTCGCGGCTCTCGAAGGCGGCATCGCGCGCGGGACGGACGGCGAAGCGGGGCGGATCACGCTCAAAGTTCACCGGCGCACGCATCGGGCGCGGCGGCGGGGTCGCGAGCGTGCTGCGGACGCGTGGGCCGAGCCATCGCCGCGTCGTGGTGAAGGCGCGCATCGTGAAGCTCGCCAAGGGACTGTCGGCGGCGCGTGCCCACGTGCGCTACCTGGAGCGCGACGGTACGACGCGCGAGGGCGAGAAGGGACGGCTCTACGGGGCAGATAGCGATGGCGTCTCGGGGAAGGCCTTCCTCGAACGGTCGGCGGGCGACCGTCACCAGTTCCGCTTCATCGTCGCGCCCGAGGACGGCGACAAGTACGAAGACCTGAAGCCGCTGGTGCGGCGGCTGATGACCGACATGGAGGAGGACTTGGGCACGAAGCTCGACTGGGTGGCGGTCGATCACTTCAACACCGGCCATC